>NZ_CP080033.1:0-75 GCF_019382635.1 Citrobacter sp. Colony219
TCAGGCGGAATGTTCACGGCGAAGGTGTAGCGCCCGGCGTCCAGCCCGGCATCCATCTCATCAGCGGTGATCATC
>NZ_CP080033.1:81-326 GCF_019382635.1 Citrobacter sp. Colony219
GTAAAAACCACGGGCGATAAAAGCTGTTCACAATCCGGTTCGACAACTGCGACTGGTCCATATCGGCAATAGCAATCGGCGCCAGATGCAGCGAACCCGGCAGGACGGTCGCGGAAGAATAAACCGAAATCGTGAAGGCAAAGACGATCAGCGTCAGCATCGCTTTGTCGCCCAGCAGGCTGCGTAACTCTTTGATGCCGAGGTTATAAATATTGTGTAATCGGCGCATCACCCCTCCTGTTTTT
>NZ_CP080033.1:354-653 GCF_019382635.1 Citrobacter sp. Colony219
CCGGAATGGCTACCGCCAGCGGCATAAACAGCTGCCAGAGATCCGTCAGATCCAGCGCTTTAGAGAACGTCCCGCGTGCGATAGTCAGAAAATGGCTGGTCGGGTAGATTTCGCCAATCCAGCGGCCCGGCCCTTCGAGCGAGGCGACCGGATCGATCATCCCGGAAAACTGCGTCGCCGGGATAAGCGTAATAATCGCCGTACCAAAAATGGCGGCGATCTGGCTTTTCATAAACGTGGAGATTAACAGCCCCAGCCCGGTGGCAATGGTGACGTACAGCAGCGCGGCCAGCGTCAGA
>NZ_CP080033.1:727-2706 GCF_019382635.1 Citrobacter sp. Colony219
CAGCACGATGTAAGGCAACTGTTTGCCGAGCAAAAACTCACTGCGGGTCGTGGGCGTGACGTACAGGTTGATAATCGATCCGAGCTCTTTCTCGCGCACTACGCTGAGTGCGCTGAGCATGGAAGGGATCATCATCAACAACAGCGGGATCACCGCCGGAACAATCGCCGGCAGACTCTTCACATCCGGGTTGTAACGATAACGGGTTCAATGGTCATCAGCCCGTTTTGCCCACTGGCATTGGGTTGACGCGCCATCGCATCCTGCAGCCAGGTCTGGTGCATCGCCTGCACGTAACCTCTGACCGTTTCAGCGCGGCTCGGCATTGCGCCATCGACCCAGACGCCAATCTTCACCGGCGTGCCACGCGCGATATCGCGGCCAAAGTTTGGCGGGATCTCTATTGCTACCGCCACTTCACCCGAACGCATTCGCTTGTCCAGCTCGTCATAACTGGTGAGCGGCGGCTGCTCAATAAAATAGCGCGACCCCGCCAGGTTCAGCGACCACGCCTGGCTGCTGACGGTCTGGTCACGATCGAGCACCGAAAAACGCAGATTTTCCACGTCCATGCTGATGCCGTAGCCATGATCAGCATCAGGATCACCGTCCCCATCAGCGCCAGCGTTGAACGCACCGGGTCCCGCCGCAGCTCCAGCGCTTCACGGCGGCTGTAGCTGAACAAGCGCCGCAGGCTAAAGCCCTGCCGCGGCGGCTGACTGTTTTCATGCACCAGCGGAGCAGTCGCTTGCGAAAGCGTCGCTTCCGGTGCCGGCCTGCTGCTTCCTGTAGCCAGGAGATAAACGCCTCTTCCAGGCTGGCGGCACCACGCTGTTTCACCAGCTCCTGCGGCGTGCCGCTGGCGAGTACTTTTCCGGCGTGCATCAGCGACATACGGTCGCAGCGCTCCGCTTCATTCATAAAGTGGGTAGAGATAAAAATGGTCACTTTATCCTGACGCGACAGATCGACCATCAGTTGCCAGAACATGTCCCTCGCCACCGGATCGACCCCGGAGGTCGGTTCATCAAGAATGAGCATTTCCGGGCGATGGATCACCGCCACCGCCAGCGACAGGCGTTGACGGATCCCCAACGGCAGCGCACCGGCAACGTGTCTTCGACATCGGTCAGCGAAAAGCGCTCGCTCATCTCCTGCACCCGCCCAGGGATTTCTGCTTCGGGGATATGGAACAGTCGCGCGTGTAGCTCAAGGTTTTGCCGCACGGTCAGCTCGCTGTAGAGCGAAAACGCCTGCGACATATAGCCTACCCGGCGGCGGGTATCGATATTCTTCGGGTCAACCGCTTGCCCAAACAGCCACGCCTCACCTTCGCTTGCGGGTAGCAGACCGGTGAGCATCTTCATGGTGGTGGATTTACCGCAGCCGTTGGAGCCGAGAAAGCCGAAGATCTCCCCGCGGGGAATACGAAAGTTAACGTGGTCAACGGCGACAAACTTGCCGAAGCGCATGGTCAGATCTTTCGCCTCAATGGCAATCTCTTCCTGCTCAGCATGATACGGCGGATCACCACCGGTTTGTGCGCCTGACGCTGCGCTTCAGGTAACAACGCAATAAACGCCTGCTCCAGCGTGTTGCTGTTGGTTTGTTCGCGTAGCTGCTGGGCGCTCCCGGTGGCTAACACCTCCCCGGCGTTCATCGCCACCAGCCAGTCAAAGCGCTCGGCTTCTTCCATGTAAGCGGTCGCAACCAGCACGCTCATGTTGGTCTGCCGCTGGCGAATGCTGTTAATCAGATCCCAGAACTGGGCGCGGGACAGCGGGTCTACCCCGGTGGTGGGTTCATCAAGAATGAGCAATTCCGGGTCGTGGATTAACGCGCAGCACAGCCCCAGCTTTTGCTTCATCCCACCCGAGAGTTTCCCGGCAGGACGATCGCGAAACGGCGCCAGTCCGGTGCTGTTCAGTAGCTCGGTAATCCGCGCTTCGCGTTCCGCTTTGTCATGACCAAACAGCCGG
>NZ_CP080033.1:2761-2939 GCF_019382635.1 Citrobacter sp. Colony219
CTTGCGGCATCCAGGCAATACGCGGACAGACATCACGACGATGCTTCGGGTCGCGCATATCGCCACCCAGCACCATCACGTTGCCCTGTTCAATCACCCGCGCACCGGAAATAAGCGACAGCAGGCTCGATTTTCCGACGCCATCCGGGCCAATCAGCCCCACCATGCAGCGGGCGGG
>NZ_CP080033.1:2979-3043 GCF_019382635.1 Citrobacter sp. Colony219
AATGCTGACTCACGCCGTCAAGGTGCGCCACGGGAGGAACGGGAACCAGCGCCAGATGCGTCAT
>NZ_CP080033.1:3050-3135 GCF_019382635.1 Citrobacter sp. Colony219
CCTCACCACCAGCTCGTCAGGCCAGGGGCGATTTTCATCCAGACGCACCCAGGCCATGCCCGGCAGACCGGTTTTCACGTACTCC
>NZ_CP080033.1:3148-3396 GCF_019382635.1 Citrobacter sp. Colony219
AGCTCTGGCGGAATACGCGCTTTGACGCGAAACATCAGCTTCAGCCGTTCATCACTGGTTTCGACCGTTTTCGGTGTGAACTGCGCGACGCTTGCCACAAAGCTGATGGTCGCAGGAATACGCAGATCCGGCGCGGCATCCAGCACCAGGCGAGCTTCACCGCCAATCTTCAATAAACCAGCCTGTTCGGTCGGTAAGAAGAATGTCATGTAGACATCGCTGAGATCGACCATATTCAGCACGCGCCC
>NZ_CP080033.1:3495-4048 GCF_019382635.1 Citrobacter sp. Colony219
TCGGTGCCTGCGCGGCTTCAACGCGGGTTTGCGCCTGAATAATGCTGGTACGGGCGGCTTCAATCGCGGCTTTTGCCGCAGAGACCTGCGCCCTTGCAGATTCCAGCGCCGCGCGAGCGCTTTCCGCCGCAGCCCTGTCGTCATCCAGCTGTTGCTCAGACACCGCACCACGCTGGGATAGCGAACGGGAGCGAACGTGACGTTTAGAGACCGACTGCAGTTCCGCCTCGCGCTGTTTTACCACCGACTGCGCGGCGCGCATTTCACTTTGCCGTTGTTCCAGCAACGCCCGTGCCGCCGCAACTGCACTTTCCGCTTCTTTGATTTGCGCGACCGCTTCCAGCCGCTGCTCGTGCAGCACGCGGGTATCCATTTTCGCCAGCACCTCGCCCTGACGAACGAACTGCCCTTCCGATACGAGGATCGTATCAATACGTCCGGCAATTTTGGTGGCAATATCCACTTCAGTGGCTTCAATTCTGCCGTTGCTGGCGGCAAACCCTTCCGGTATCCCCGCAGGACGCAACATCCACCATGCTATTGCAGCAACCAC
>NZ_CP080033.1:4140-4376 GCF_019382635.1 Citrobacter sp. Colony219
AAACCCACTGAACTGCTATTCAGTGAGAGATTCCATCCGGGATGAGAAGGAATGATAAACGATGGCCAAAGAGCGGACAGGCGTTATAGCAACGCATACCGCGAAGGAAGTGAATGACGAAAATGCTGTGAAATCGGGTAGTAATGTTGTCATCATCAGCGTTCCTGGCCGGAAATGAAACACGCATACTCATAACTGCTATCTATTGAATACTAACACCTGGATTCGATATGTCT
>NZ_CP080033.1:4385-6326 GCF_019382635.1 Citrobacter sp. Colony219
CGCGATGTCATCGGGCAAAACAGTGTCCGGCAATCCACTCGCCGGACAAGCTTTTGGCGAGTGTTCTGTTTAAAACGCGTGTTGGTATAGCCGCAACGCATCATCTGCCGTGAGCGGAACAGGATTGTTATCCAGAAGACGAGTCTGCTGCATGGCATCCTGAGCCAATATCGCCAGCGTTTCAGCAGGTATATCGACATCGCGCAGCTTTTTCGGTGCACCGATTCAGCAATAATGCGTACCATCGCAGCAATAAATATCGCGGCATCTTTCTCCATATTCCCCGACACCTCCTCGCCAATAACAGCAGCCAGCTCGGCATAGTACGGCGCAGCGACTGGCGCATTAAACTGCAGCACCGGAATCAGCATCAACGCATTCGACAACCCATGTGGAATATGGTGTCGTGCGCCAAGGGGATAAGCCAGCGCATGCACTGCGGCCACTGGGGAATTGGCAAAAGCCTGGCCTGCCAGCATCGCGCCCAGCAGAACATTTCTCGCGCTTCACGGTTGTTCCCATCACGACAGGCAGTCACCAGATGGCGGCTAATTAAGCGTAATGCTTCCCGCGCCAGCGCATCCGAAATGGGGTTCTTCTTATTTACCGGTATAAGCCTCAATGGCATGCACCATCGCGTCGATGCCAGCCGCCGCCGTATGAACCGGAGGAAGTCCAAGCGTCAATTGCGCATCCAGCAGCACCAAATCGCCATATAGCTGTGGTGCGACAATCCCCATTTTGCTGTCATCATTGGTCGTCAAAATCGAAATATTAGTGACTTCTGAGCCCGTCCCTGCCGNNNGGGATGTTAATCAGCGGCAGACGCTGCCCGGAAACTTTGCCAATACCGTAAAGCGCCTGCAGATCTTGCTCAGAGTTGATTAACACGGCCACCAGCTTCGCGACATCCAGCGAGGAGCCGCCGCCCAGACCAATGACCATGTCGCAATGGTCATCACGAGCAACCTGTAAGGCTTCCCGGACAAGACGTTCCTGCGATCGGGTTGGACCCGATCATAGACCGTCACCTGAAACCCTGCCTCTTGCAGGCTATGCAAAACAGGCGGCAGAATCCCTGCTTTGACCAGTCCGGGGTCGGTCACCAACAACACGCGACGCGCGCTAAATCGCGGCTGAATAATCTCCCTGCTCGTGATGCTCCTGCCCACTCGACGATAATTTCCGGTACAGTTGAAAACGTAAAATCCTTCATGACATTGTTCATTGATGTACTCCTGGTAGTAAAAATGGCCAGCTTTTAACTACGCGGTGTATCGGCATGAGTGAGAAAGCTTTTCACCTCTTTACGCTCAAGCAACGGGTTGATAATCCCAACGCCAATACGTTGAAAATGCTCCGTTTGTCGATGAAGTTCGAGACCCTCAGGACAACGATAGGTTTCAATAATCACAAAGCGATCGCCGTCTTCCGTAGAACGGAAAAACTCATAGGTGATGTTTTCAGGCTCCTGACGCGAGGCCTGGGCAAGCAGTCTGAGCGCATCATTGACCTTGTCTCCCATTCCCTTACGAGAAAAATAATGTGCAATAACAAAAAGTTGTGAATTCTCCATGGTCGGGCTCCCGGTGTTCTAACGGTGAAGGTCTATATCCCATAACGCGCTATCACTGCTCGAAACGGCTATCGCGCCGTGTAACAGCGCCGTTTGAGCATGTTCCTCGTTACAGACGAAGCCTGATGCCACTATTGGCGGCAACACATTACGGTCAGCCTGTGAGAGTAGCGGCAACATCTGCGCGGGCATCAGTTGCACGTAATCGGGTTCGCTTTGTTCTACGGCTTTCAGGCTGCGTAGCCAGGTAGAACGGTCGGTGACAAAGATTTTCTGCATCGTCACCAGTCCACACTTTTTCGCTCGCTGTACGGTTTGCAAACGCGTCGAGAGCAACCCCATCGCTCCCGTTTCGGCCACATAAT
>NZ_CP080033.1:6331-6542 GCF_019382635.1 Citrobacter sp. Colony219
CTTATCCTGGGACAGCCCATTGCAGCTGTCGATATTCACGATGACGTACTTCCCCGCCTGCGACAGCAGTTCTATCACCGGATGGAGCTTAATCAGGTCAATATTGGCAATAATGCAGACTTCCGCCTTGCTGGACAGCGCGGTTTTCAATTGCTCAATACCGTAAATCGCCATAATGACGGGCTGCCGTGCCAGGAGCACGCCAAGATTT
>NZ_CP080033.1:6637-6833 GCF_019382635.1 Citrobacter sp. Colony219
GCGAACGCAGGAGACCAACACCATGATGGTGGCTAAGGGAGGTGTTGTGCTTAATTAGCACCGCATTCGCTGCATCCCATACCAGGCCGCACGTTGCTCAATCGCCACATCACCGCGCAATGAGAAATAGAGGCATGCGCCGTCGATGTAGGCGTGAGACTGATGCGCCGAACCGGCCAGCGTGCCGGGTACGGCG
>NZ_CP080033.1:7084-7259 GCF_019382635.1 Citrobacter sp. Colony219
GATTCGCCCCATGCTGTAAGATTTCGCGACATGCCTCCAGTCCACTGGCGAAGCTGGAAAAACCCCAGGCGATGGCGCGGCCATAATCCGGCAGGCGATGAAGCTTCAAACGCACACGGACAATCACACCCAATGTGCCTTCAGAACCAATAAACATCTGCTGTAGATCAGGCCC
>NZ_CP080033.1:7297-7361 GCF_019382635.1 Citrobacter sp. Colony219
ACCATATCTTCAATTTTGCCGTAGCGGGTCGACAGCTGTCCCGCGCCACGACAGGCCACCCAAC
>NZ_CP080033.1:7484-8313 GCF_019382635.1 Citrobacter sp. Colony219
GATCGAAGTCGATAAGTTTGTTGAGTTCGCAAACGTCCAGCACAATGCCTCCCCGCAACGGCAATGCGGCACCAGTGACGTTACTGCGCCCGGCGGAAACCGTGACCGGGATTGCCAACGCATTCGCCAGACGCATCACATCCTGAATTTGTTCTACCGTAGAGACACGTACAATCGCCCCTTTTGACGTGGCCGGTGCGCCCTGGGTTTCCGCAATCATCGAACCGGCCCACCAGTCGCGGGTCCAGGTAATCACATCAGATTCCGATGTCAGCACCTCATCTGCAATGACCCGCAGTCGATCAAACGTCGCTTCGCTCATCGCCACCGGATCAATCTGCATCCCTTTCGCGCCACCGCTGCTTTTGATATCCGTCGCCCATGCCGGGCGCGTGTGTGCACTACAGTATAATTTCCACGGTTGTAACCGCGTTTAATCGCTTCTTTACTGATCATTCGGATGTCCCCATAAGTATTGATTTTTCATGTTTAATTGCCGCCTGATAGCTGGCTACCTGCCGGGCCACCTGTTCAGGCTGAAGCTTGAGCTCTTGTTGCAGAATTTCCCCCACGCGTTGCGCAGCATTCGCTGACGCATCACGAGCCATCAGACGGGCACGAATTCGGCGCGATAACACATCATCAATGGTGCTGGCGAGTTCATGGCGCACGGCATACACCACTTCAGCTTCGGTATAGGGAAGCCCTTCCACAATTGGCTTTGCCAGTAAGGGATTGGACTGGATAAGGTCACTGACAAAATGCGCTTCAGTCCCGTAGCGCTCCCCCAGGTGCGCAGACAAACCGCCCGATGCCAGAATCGCCTGCG
>NZ_CP080033.1:8324-8796 GCF_019382635.1 Citrobacter sp. Colony219
CGCCCCCAGCAACCAGGCGGTTTTAGTTGAGCAGGCCTTTTTACGGCCGAGTATTTTGCTGGCGGCATCGATGGTCTCTTCTGCCATATGACGTGATGTCGTCAGCTTGCCGCCGACAATCGTAATCAGACCATCTGCCGCAACCGTGATTTCATGATTACGTTTCATTTCAACGGTCTTGCCTCCCGCCGTCCCACCAGAGGGCGGCAACCGGCGATACTACCCACCACGTCTTCCGGGCGGAGATCGGTTTTCAATGCCGAATTCGCACCTTCCAGCAGAAAGTCCAATTCAGCGCGATTGCAGTGAACATCATTGAGATCGCCCTGATAATCCTCATCCGTGGTCCCCAAATAGGAAACGTTGCCCCAACGGGTGATCGTCGCGCGGCGGCTGCGCCCGGCAACCGGGATCGTCACCGTGCAATCATTGCGGATCATCCACGGAATAGCAACATGTACCCCCTTGGCAG
>NZ_CP080033.1:8831-8921 GCF_019382635.1 Citrobacter sp. Colony219
GCCATTCCAGTCACGCAGCCAGACGCCCGTCGCCATGATGGCAACCCGCGCGTTGACCTGAATTTCTCTGCCATCGGCACAGACGATGGC
>NZ_CP080033.1:8927-9058 GCF_019382635.1 Citrobacter sp. Colony219
ACTTTGCCGTGCTGGTCGCGCGTGGTTTCGATGACTTCCGCATGGTTGGTCACCACCGCGCCATGAAACGCCGCCGTGCGCACCAATGCCAACGTAAGTCGGGCATCGTCGACACGGGCATCGAAATACAT
>NZ_CP080033.1:9083-9501 GCF_019382635.1 Citrobacter sp. Colony219
GAGCGTCGGGCAATGCGACAGCACTTCCGCAGGGGTAAGTTTTTGGTGAAGGATGCCTTCCCGCCATCCTCCCGCAAGGTCGTAGGTCCAGAGCAGGCTTTCAAATGCAGCAGACATCCGCTTGTCGAATACGCCATTTTTATCGAGTACCGGGAATAAAAAGGTAACCGTTGCACCAGATGACGGGCATTCCTCCGCATACGCTGGCGTTCGAGTAAAGAGTGGCGAACCAGCCCCAGATTCCCTTGTTCGATATAGCGCAGACCGCCGTGTACCATTTTCGATGACTTTGATGACGTGCCTGAGGCAAAGTCACTTTTCTCAATCAGCGCNCCCGGTAGCCACGCAGACTGGCATCCAACGCCGCGTAGGCTCCGGTTACGCCACCACCGACAATAAGAATGTCGTAGGTGTCGCT
>NZ_CP080033.1:9604-9819 GCF_019382635.1 Citrobacter sp. Colony219
TAGTGTGCTCCTGATTAGCTGAGGTGAGGCTGTCGGCGGCTTCCATTTCGAGTGCAATACGCATCGCCCAGCGGTTAATTTTTTGTTCGCGAAGGTCATGACTGATTTTCGGCTCAAATAGCCGCGCGGTTTTTAGCATGGCGCAGGCATCCGGCAGCGAGTCCCACAGCAGCCCATCGGCACCAGCCAAAAACGCAACGCCACGTAAGCTTGCC
>NZ_CP080033.1:9829-11339 GCF_019382635.1 Citrobacter sp. Colony219
GGCCATTCGCCGCACGGGAATACCGCTAAGATCGGCCTGGATTTGCAATAACGTATCGCTATTGGATAACCCTCCCCGACTACCAACTCTTTTGTGGGGATCCCGGTTGCCGCTTCATTTGCGCGAATACAGGCCGCGACCGAATGCGCAATCCCTTCCAGAATCGCGTAGGCCACCTGCGAGCGCGTGGTCGAGATTGAGATACCGTTCAGGGACGCACGGGCATGAGGCTGGAGATGGGGTACGCGTAGCCCCGTTAGCGCCGGAATAAAACTCACGCCACCCGCGTCGCTAGCCTGCGCGGCCAGTTCGCTGATCTGTTCGGGTGAGTCAAACCAATGCAGTTTTTCGCACACCCAGTTGAGCGCCGAACCGGTAGTGGGGACAAAGGTTTCGACAGAGAAATGCGAAAGCCCTTTTTGGCGGCGCGCCGTCATGGTGAGCGTACTTTCACAGCCCTTTTGCAAGGTTGGTACCGTTGGCCCCATCATTAAATCAACAAAGCTGCCAGTGCCATGCATACAAAAAGCCTGTCCTCGCTCGGTACACCCCAGCCCAATAGCCCCTGCAAACTGATCCCCTGCGCAGGCCAGGATCGGCACGCTTATCCCCAGAATATCTTCATGAGTGGTGCCGAAGTCATCGGCATCATCATGTAATTCAGGCAGCAATGACGCCGGGAAGCCCAGAGTCTGTAGCCATGGCAAATGATAGTGATGCTCTTTGAGGCAATACGCGCCAGCGGAGGTGGCATTTGTCGGTGTGGTGACACTTTTTTTCTCCTGCGCCAAGTGCCAAAGCAACCAGCTATCAACGGTACCAAAGACCAGCGTTCCAGCCTGATACGCCTTCGCCACCGCAGGCGTATTGGCAAGATGGCGCGACGCCAAAGATAAGGAGAGCGTATCCCAACCGGTCGCCCAATCCGCGGCAGCAGTTTTGCATCCCATTCAGGGGCTAACTGGGCCAGTTCATCCGTGAAACGCGCATCCTGCCATACCATCGCCGGAGTTAATGCCTTACCCGTTTGCGCATCCCACAGCACTGCCGTTGAGCGTTGGGTCGCAATCGCCAGCGCCACAATGCGCATCTTGTTGCATTGCGCGTTAGCTATCGCTTTGCGACAAACCTCAATAGTGGCCTGCAAGACCTCATCAGCATCTTGTTCCACCACACCATGACGCAGACTGCTGACCTGAAGCGGCTGGTATTCCAGGCAGTGAACCTGGCTATTTTGTGCAACAACTGCCGCACGGGTCCCCGATGTACCTTCATCGATAGCCAGAATGACATCTTCGTATTCACTCATTTCGTACTCCTGTTTGATTCTGGGGTCATCGACTCTGGATAAGGTGAATGGGGTGATTCGAACTGCGGCGCACCTGGCTCGTTATCCGGCTGAATAATGGTGCGAGTGGGGTCCCACGGAATAACAAAACAGATAATGCTCGCAAACAGCGCACGGCAGACATGATCAGGAAGGTCGTTTGCAGGCCATACAAATCACGGA
>NZ_CP080033.1:11475-11541 GCF_019382635.1 Citrobacter sp. Colony219
GCAAAGAATAAACAGTGCAGGGACCAGCAAAGAGGCCCAAAGTGGCATAGTGTCACTGAACAGACC
>NZ_CP080033.1:11546-11767 GCF_019382635.1 Citrobacter sp. Colony219
GAGTAGCACGAGGAAGGCCACGGCAAAACCGATCGCCGAGGAGCGGCGCAATCCCAGACGGCGGCCAATCGCGGGAGATAAGAAACCGCCGACGATACCGAAAACGTTAAAAANNNNGAACATAAGGTTGCGTAAACAAAATTTTTACCAAACATCGCAGCACTAATAACCGGTAAATACCAGCCCACACCGAAATATTGGATTGACTGACAGATTTGAAC
>NZ_CP080033.1:11775-12974 GCF_019382635.1 Citrobacter sp. Colony219
CAGAATCGTACGTGGTAAATAGACGCCACGGAATATTAACAGCACATTTCTTGCGCCTTTTTCAGCCTGACCAATAACGGGTTTCTGTTCTGCTTTCGGCGCCAGAATAAACTGTTCACCATATATTTTATTCATGGAAACGATAGCTTCAGGTAATCGGGATTTCCTTGCCAGCCAAACCGGGCTTTCCACTAAATAACGGAACTGGAAAAACAGAACGATGATTCCACATAACGCCGTTACAGCAATGGAATAACGCCAGATGGCATCACCTACGTCCCATGAGTAAAACATCAGCGCTAATACCAAATTTAAACAAACGGCAACATACCAGACACCCTGCCAGGTATTTAGACGGCTTTTGAGTTTCACAGGCGTGAACTCTGCCAGCATGGCCATTGCCACAGCAAAGTCCATCCCGTAAGAGACGCCAACAAAGAAGCGACCCACTATTATCGTGCTAAAACTGGAGGATGACATCACCAACAAAGCACCAATCACCGCCATTATTTTGGCAATGATCAGCGGCGGCACACGACCCCAGCGATCGGCTATCCAGCCGCCAATCGGGTTAAATAATATGGCGACCCAGGATGAAAATGAGGTAAGTAGTGCAACTTCGGTCGCAGTAAGATTTAAATTGCGGGTCATTGGGTTTAATCCAGCACTGAGAGCTGAATTTGAAAAAGCATCAAGAAAAGGCCGCCTAGTGCCAACCACCAAATAACACCAGCTCTGCCACTGATTTTTCCCCTGGCATCGATGCAATTAATGACATCATCTACACCGCGGATTTTTATCGGATTTGAGAATGAACATGCGGACATGGCTTTCCCCTTCATAATATTCGGAAGAAGGTCGCCATTAGCTAAAAAAATGCAATAAGAGACCATCTTAATTTCACAGATAGTCTCTTATCTAAAATCTGTATTTTTCCACTCTAGAAGGTAACCCAAAGCGTGTCAAAGCGACTTTTAGTCTCATCGTTGATTCTGTGACATGTAGCCCAAATGTTAATGAATCATTACAAAACGAGGTCGTTATGAGCCATTTTTCTGTTCTCAGCGGGTGGGATACCACTGTGACTGTACGTAGCCGCCTGATTTGCGCTGAACGTTCGCCGTTCTCCCTGTACGACGCTATTGCAATATCCATCCAAAATAGGTGTTGAATACCAAGTTCGCTTTTATCCTAAATTT
>NZ_CP080033.1:12988-25588 GCF_019382635.1 Citrobacter sp. Colony219
AACCTTAAAATTCATAAAGATATGCCAACACACATTTGATCGTGATTATTTAAAGCACTAATTTTTCGTTATGTTGATCACATTCGCATCAAAAGAATGGTGATCTTAAAATAGGTTTTAAATATTGTGGTCAGGCCGCTAGACCACAATAAGAGGATATATCATGAAAAGAAAAACAATGGGATGGCTTATCGTTTTTCTTCTTTTTATAGTTTACATGCTTAACTATATGGATCGTTCAGCATTGTCGATCACCGCTCCACTCATCGAAAAGGAATTAGGATTCAATGCTGCTGAGATGGGTATGATATTCAGCGCATTCTTTGTTGGTTATGCACTGTTTAACTTTATCGGTGGCTGGGCCAGTGACCGATTTGGTCCCAAAACAGTATTTCTGGTCGCCGCGTTACTCTGGTCAGTATTTTGTGGGATGACCAGTCTGGTTACTGGCTTATGGACTATGCTGGCTGTCCGCGTATTATTCGGCATGGCTGAAGGGCCGTCAGTGCTGCAGGTAATAAAATTATCAATAACTGGATTTCGCGTAAAGAATCTGCCACTGCCATCGGTATTTTCAGCGCTGGCTCGCCGTTGGGTGGCGCAATTTCCGGTCCGGTAGTTGGCCTGCTGGCTCTTTCATTAGGCTGGCGTCCGGCATTCGGTATTATTTTCCTGTTTGGTTTAGCCTGGGTATTACTTTGGTATTTCATTGCCAGTGATAAACCCTCAAAAAGTAAACACCTCGCCCCGGAAGAACGTGTCGATTTTGAAAACCATGATGACATCATTTTAGCGGATGACGGTAAAGCGATGCCTTCTCTCGGCTACTACATGAAGCAGCCGATGGTGTGGGCAACGACGCTGGCCTTCTTTAGCTATAACTACATACTCTTTTTCTTCCTGACCTGGTTCCCAAGCTATCTGAACCACTCGCTACACCTTGATATTAAAGAAATCAGCATTGCAACGGTGATCCCCTGGGTGATTGGTGCAATCGGCATGGTATTGGGTGGCGTATGCTCTGACTTTATCTATCGGGTAACGGGCAATGCCCTGCTTTCTCGCCGTCTCATTCTCGGTGTTTGCCTGGCTGGAGCGGCAATCTGTGTGGCGGTTTCTGGAACAGTTACCACTATCGGCAGTGCCGTTGGATTGATGTCAGTCTCGTTATTCCTGTTGTATTTAACTGGACCTATTTATTGGGCAGTTATTCAGGATGTCGTACACAAAGATAAAGTGGGTAGCGTCGGTGGCGCCATGCATGGGCTGGCAAATATCTCCGGAATCATTGGCCCTCTGGTCACCGGATTTATTGTTCAGTTCAGCGGTAAATATGATTACGCATTCTATCTGGCTGGTGCTATTGCGATTGTTTCCAGCTGTCTGGTATTCGTATTTGTCAAAAATAAAGGATTAAAAACAAATGAAAGTCAAAGCTGTCTACATCAATAAACCTGGTGAAATTGAAACCCGTTGGGTTGATTACCCAGAAAAGAAAGATAATGAAGTATTAATAAAAGTTGATGCTGCTGGAATATGTGGCTCTGATATAGGTGCATTTCGCGGCACTAATCCCCTGGTGACCTATCCACGTATTATTGGACATGAAGTCACTGGTATTGTTATTAAACAAGGCAATGGCATGCCAGCAAATATTAAGGAAGGTGACCGCGTTATTGTTGATCCTTATATTTATTGTGGCCATTGCTACCCCTGTTCAGTGGGGAGAACAAATTGCTGTGAAAACCTGAAGGTAATTGGCGTACATATTGATGGTGCGATGCAGGAGGTGGTAGCTCACCCCGCGCATTTGATTCACAAAATCCCGGATGACGTCGCCACTGAGATGGCTCCGTTGGCTGAACCACTGACTATCGCACTGCATGCGCTACATCGCGCCAAACTGACGGCCGGGGAGCATATCGCCATTATTGGAGCCGGTGCGATTGGTCTGATGGCAGCATTGAGCGCATTGCGCTACGGTGCGACGCCAATTCTGATCGATATCGTGGACGAACGACTTCAGTACGCAAAATCGCTGGGCGTGCCTTACGTCATCAATCCGTCGAACACCCAGGTTGTTGAGGCGATAAAAGATATCACACAGGGGACGATGGCACAGGTTGTCGTCGAAGCATCTGGTGCCAACAGTGCAATTCGCGAAACGCTGGATCTTGCTTCGTTTGCGGGTCGTATTGCTTTCACCGGCTGGCCAAAACAGGAGACATCGTTACCCACTAACCTGATCACGTTTAAAGAGTTGGATCTGCGCGGATCACGTACCAGTGCTGGCGAATTCGAAGAAGCGTTACAGATGCTGTCTACGCTGAACATTAATCCTGCGGATGTCGTCAGCAAGGTGGTGAATATTGATGATGTGCCTGACGCCGTGAAGGAACTCGATCAATACCCGGAACGCTATCTGAAGATCAATGTGACCTTTCATTAATTTTTCCAGGAGATAAAGCGATGGAACAAACCTGGCGTTGGTATGGCCCGAATGATCCCGTGTCGTTGTCCGATGTTCGTCAAGCCGGTGCAACGGGTGTGGTAACTGCGCTGCACCATATTCCAAACGGTGAAGTCTGGTCCGTAGAAGAAATTCTCAAACGCAAAGCGATCGTGGAAAAAGCCGGTCTGGTCTGGTCGGTCGTGGAAAGCGTGCCGATCCATGAAGACATCAAGACCCACACGGGCCAGTACGATCTGTGGATCAAGAATTACCAGCAGACGCTGCGTAATCTCGCCCAATGCGGCATCTTTACCGTGTGCTACAACTTCATGCCGGTTCTGGACTGGACCCGTACCGACCTGGAATATGTGCTACCCGACGGTTCAAAGGCTCTGCGCTTTGACCAGATTGAGTTTGCCGCCTTTGAACTGCATATCCTCAAGCGTCCCGGTGCGGAAGCGGACTACAGCGCAGAGGAAATTGCACAGGCGCACCAGCGTTTTGTGAATATGAGCGAAGAGGACAAAGCTCGGCTGACGCGAAATATCATTGCAGGTCTGCCAGGTGCTGAGGAAGGCTATACGCTGGACCAATTCCGTAGCCACCTTGCAACCTATAAAGATATCGACAAAGCGGCCTTACGGGAAAATTTCGCCTGGTTCCTGAAAGCCATTATTCCGGTAGCGGAAGAAGTGGGTGTACGTATGGCGGTTCATCCGGACGATCCACCGCGCCCAATTCTTGGCCTGCCGCGCATCGTTTCTACTGTAGAAGATATGCAGTGGATGGTGGATACCGTAAACAGCACAGCCAACGGTTTTACGATGTGTACAGGCTCTTACGGCGTACGCGCAGACAACGATCTGGTTGATATGATCAAACAGTTCGGCCCACGGATTTACTTTACGCACCTGCGTTCCACACAACGTGAAGAGAATCCCAAAACCTTCCATGAGGCGGCACATCTCTCCGGGGATGTCGATATGTACAGCGTAGTGAAAGCGATAGTCGAAGAAGAACAGCGACGTAAAGCTGAAGGCAACGCCTCACTTATCCCCATGCGACCAGACCATGGTCATCAAATGCTTGATGATCTGAAAAAGAAAACCAACCCAGGGTATTCCGCTATTGGTCGCCTTAAGGGCCTGGCTGAAGTACGCGGCGTTGAACTGGCTATCCAACGCGCCTTCTTCAATCAGTAACCACATTGCCGCATGGTATCCCTGCCATGCGGTTTTTCACTTTCAGTCAGGACCGGTCTTTGATAGCGCATTATCAAAGAAGATCATCAATGACAGGAGTTTGTCATGGACAAGAATCTCGCCACCGCCCAGATTTCCACCCCACGACCACGCTGGGATCGTTCACGCCTCGTTTCGCGCATCGTACATCTTGGTTGCGGCGCTTTTCACCGCGCTCATCAGGCGCTCTATACACATCATTTGCTGGAAAGCAGTGACAGCGACTGGGGTATCTGTGAGGTCAACCTGATGCCCGGAAACGATGCCACACTGATTCAAAACCTGAAGGCGCAGGATCTGCTGTACACCGTTGCCGAGCGCGGAGCACAAACGACAGAGCTTAAAATCATTGGCGCGATGAAAGAAGCGCTGCATCCTGAATTTGACGGCTGTGAAGCCATTATCCACGCAATGGCACGTCCCGAAACGGCCATCGTTTCGCTGACCATCACCGAAAAAGGATATTGCACAGATGCCGCCAGCGGCGAGCTGGATCTGAATCATCCGTTTATCCAGCACGACATTGCTCACCCACTGTCCCCCAAATCAGCAATGGGTTATATCGTCGAAGCCCTCGCGCTACGCCGTCAGCAGGGATTGAAGGCTTTTACTGTGCTGTCCTGCGATAACGTACGAGAAAATGGCCACGTCGCAAAAACCGCTGTCCTGGGTTTAGCCGCCGAGCGCGATCCGCAGTTGGCTGAGTGGATTGCCGAACAGGCAACGTTCCCATGCACGATGGTAGACCGCATCGTTCCGGCAGCGACAGAAGAGACGTTAGCGCAAATCGCAGAACAGCTGGGGGTAGATGATCCCTGTGCCATTGCCTGTGAGCCGTTCCGTCAGTGGGTGATTGAAGATAACTTTGTCAATGGACGCCCGGACTGGGATCGCGTGGGCGTACAGTTTGTAGCAGATGTGGTGCCATTTGAGATGATGAAGTTACGCATGCTCAACGGCAGCCACTCTTTCCTGGCCTACCTTGGTTATCTGGGCGGTTATGAAACAATTGCCGATACGATGACCAACCCGGCGTATCGCAACGCTGCGCGTGCTTTGATGCTCAATGAACAAGCGCCGACACTGTCGATGCCGGAAGGAACAGACCTTGCGGCTTATGCAGAGCTGCTGATTGCGCGCTTTACTAATCCATCACTGAAGCACCGAACCTGGCAAATTGCGATGGATGGCAGCCAGAAACTACCACAACGCTTGCTGGACCCCATTCGACTCCATCTGAAAAAAGGCGAAGATGCCCGCCATCTGATGTTGGGAGTCGCCGGTTGGATGCGCTACATCAGCGGTGTGGATGAACAAGGTCATCCGATTGAGGTGATAGATCCGCTGTCAGCACAGTATCAGGCTATTTATCAACAGTATCCATCAATAGAAGAACGTGTCCGGGCGCTGTTAGCAATTGACACTATCTTTGGGCGAGACCTTTGCGAGAACACAGACTTTATCGAACGCGTAACCGCTGCCTGTCAGCAATTGCACAGCGTAGGCGCACGTGCAGCGGTAGCCGCTCTGAGCCAATAGCGTGGTGTTATTAAAGACCCACGATCTGTCTGACATAGGCCAGATGTTCCAGCGATTTTTGGTAAGCACCGTCAGCATCAGCCTGGCGGATCGCATCCACAATCGCTTTATGCTGTGTATTCATGCTGGTTAATACATCCCGATTGCCGGAACGTTTGTCCAGTCCGGCATACGGGATGTTAACGCGCTGTTCCCACAGCATTCGCGACATATCAAGCAGTACGCGGTTCTGGCTGGCTTCTGATACTGTTAGATGGAATTGCTTATCGAGGGAATAAAAACCATGCACATTGTTTTCGCTAATGGCCTTTTCCATGCTGAGATGCAGTGCTTCAAGCTGGCTAATTAGATCTTCTTTCCCGGCCTGAGCAGCAAGACGCGCACAATGGCTGTCGACCAACTCACGCGAATAGAGGATTTCTTCAATCGTATAATCACTGGTGGAATGCTTTTTATCAGCAACAATCACACCATTACCTGACTGGATGGTGATCCATCCGGAAATCTCCAGCACAATCAGTGCTTCTCTGAGCGATGCGCGACTTACACCGAGTTGCTTCGCCAGCTCACGTTCGGGTGGTAAGAAGCTTCCCGGCGGAAAAATACCATCATTGATGAGCTTAATGATGAGATTGGCTATCTTTTGATAGAGCCGCTCCTGTTTTACCTCAGGAATAACCATGTGTCTCCCGTTCTCTTATCTGTGCGATTTTTAACTGATTTATCATATCATTCCTGGAGTTAAGAAACGCACGTCAGAGTCAGTTCATGTATCACACATCACTATGATATTTTTTCTTATTATGTGCAGACAGAGTCTTTCACTTATTCAGACACCAAATCCTGTGCACATGCCCAGGCGCTCGACCACGCCCACTGGAAGTTATACCCACCCAACCAGCCGGTGACATCCATCACTTCACCAATAAAGTACAGCCCTGGCACTTTGCGGGCTTCCATCGTGCGCGAAGACAGTTCGTTGGTATCCACGCCTCCCAGCGTGACTTCCGCTGTGCGATACCCTTCGGTACCGTTCGGCTGCACCCGCCATTCGGTCAGCGTTTCGACCAGCAATTGCTGATCGCGCACGTTAAGTTGTTTCAGCGTCACATCCGGGATTTGCCCTAATTGCTGCAGGCATTCCACCAGACGTTTCGGCAACTGCATCGCTAACGTGTTCTTTAAGCTCTGATTTGGATGTGCGCTTCGTTGTTCATCGAGGAAGCTCGCAAGGTCAACATCCGGCAACAAATTAATGCTGACAAATTCGCCGGGCTGCCAAAAACTGGAAATTTGCAAAACGGCCGGGCCTGAAAGCCCACGGTGCGTAAAGAGCAGGTTTTCACGAAATACGGTGCCGTCTTCAGCGGTGATAACGGAAGGAACAGACACGCCTGAGAGTACCTGAAGCTGCTCCAACAGTGGCTTATGCAGCGTGAAAGGCACCAAACCGGCACGGGTCGGCAGAACCTTCAGACCAAACTGTTCGGCAATTTTATAACCAAACGGCGTTGCTCCCAGACCCGGCATGGAAAGCCCACCGGAGGCAATAACCAATTTCTTCGCACCGACCGTCATCCCGTTCAGTTCCAGAATGAAGCCATCATCATCCTGTGCGACGCTCAGGACTTCGCTACGTAAACGCATCGTAACGTTACCTTTTTCGCATTCAGCCACCAGCATATCGACGATTTGTTGGGCCGAATCATCGCAGAACAGCTGGCCGAGCGTTTTTTCATGCCAGGCAATGCCGTGTTTACCCACCAAATCGATAAAGTCCCACTGCGTATAGCGAGCCAGCGCCGATTTGCAAAAATGCGGGTTTTGACTCAAATATGCAGCCGGTTCCACATAAAGATTGGTAAAGTTACAGCGCCCTCCGCCGGACATGAGGATCTTACGTCCAGGCTTTTTACCATTATCAATCAGCAGTACTTGACTGCCTGCTTGCCCTGCCTGCGCGGCACAGAACATACCCGCTGCGCCAGCGCCTATAATAACGGTATCAAACCTTTCCACGTTGCGATCCTCTCTAAAAAGCGGGCGTGAATTGTAAAGATTCCTCAGTGGTCGCACCAGCACCAAACTATCAATAATAGGTATTTACCTGAATTCTATAGGATAATTCTTTAGTGGTGTAAAACAAAGCAGGAGACAAATCAAAAAAACTCTATATTTCACTTTGCCCGCGCCGCCAAAGTCACTGATAATGCGCCGCGTTCATGTCCTCAAAATGGCGTAACGTCCTATGCTACATTTGTTTGCTGGCCTGGATTTACATACCGGGCTTTTATTATTGCTTGCTCTGGCTTTTGTGCTGTTCTACGAAGCAATTAACGGCTTCCACGATACAGCCAATGCTGTCGCAACCGTGATCTATACCCGTGCAATGCGTTCGCAATTGGCGGTGGTCATGGCTGCGTTGTTCAACTTCTTTGGTGTTTTGCTGGGTGGTCTCAGCGTAGCTTATGCCATCGTGCATATGCTACCAACGGATCTGCTGCTCAACATGGGTTCTTCACATGGCCTCGCCATGGTGTTCTCCATGCTACTGGCGGCAATTATCTGGAACCTCGGTACCTGGTACTTTGGTCTGCCTGCATCCAGCTCCCACACGCTGATTGGCGCGATCATTGGTATTGGTTTAACCAATGCGTTGATGAACGGGACTTCAGTGGTGGATGCACTTAACATCCCGAAAGTGCTCAATATTTTCGGTTCGCTGATCATTTCCCCTATTGTCGGTCTGGTGTTCGCTGGCGGTCTGATCTTCTTGCTGCGTCGTTACTGGAACGGCACCAAGAAGCGGGCACGTATTCACCTGACACCAGCAGAGCGTGAAAAGAAAGACGGTAAGAAAAAGCCGCCGTTCTGGACGCGTATCGCGCTGATCCTCTCCGCTATCGGTGTGGCGTTTTCTCATGGCGCTAACGATGGGCAGAAAGGTATTGGTCTGGTAATGCTGGTACTGATTGGCGTAGCGCCTGCAGGCTTCGTGGTGAATATGAATGCTTCTGGTTACGAAATTACGCGTACCCGTGATGCTATCAATAACGTCGAAACCTACTTCCAGCAGCGTCCTGATCTGCTCAAACAGGCGACCGGCGTTGATCAGTTGGTTCCGTCTCCGACGGAAACGGCGACAACAACACCGGCAGAGTTCCATTGTCACCCGGCAAATACCATCAACGCGCTTGAGCGTGCAAAAGGTATGCTGGCGAACCTGGAAACCTACGACAAGTTAAGCGTTGAGCAGCGTAGCCAGCTGCGTCGCATTATGCTGTGCATCTCTGATACCACCGATAAAGTCGTGAAACTGCCTGGCGTAAGCAGCGACGATCAGCGACTGCTGAAGAAACTGAAAACCGACATGCTGAGCACCATTGAGTACGCACCCGTCTGGATTATCATGGCTGTTGCTCTGGCTCTGGGCTGCGGTACGATGATTGGCTGGCGTCGCGTGGCGACCACTATTGGTGAGAAAATCGGTAAGAAAGGCATGACCTATGCTCAGGGGATGTCGGCACAGATGACTGCCGCAGTCTCTATCGGTCTCGCCAGTTACACCGGTATGCCTGTTTCCACCACTCACGTTCTCTCCTCTTCTGTTGCAGGGACGATGGTTGTTGACGGTGGCGGTTTGCAGCGTAAAACGGTAACCAGCATTCTGATGGCCTGGGTCTTCACCCTGCCAGCAGCGATTATCCTTTCCGGGGTGCTGTACTGGCTCTCCCTGAAGCTAATCTAAATGCATACACAGTAAAAAAGCGGGTCAGGAAACTGACCCGCTTTTTTTATATCTGTCGTAGAAATCAGTGCCAGATAATCAGCGCGACCATACTGATTAACACCAGCCCACATAACGCGCTGGTAAGGATGAACTGACCGCGAACCCGCTCACAGCGGCGAATAAACTCATCGTCATGATGATCACGGTAACGCTGAGCGTAGATATACCACACCAGACGCATCTGCTTGTTAGGTTGCCCATGCGAGGTAAAAAAGCCGCCCCCATCGACATACTGGTAAAGTAATGGATCGCAACCACGAAGTACCACTAACAGTGCGCGTAGCGAAGAAAAATAACGCGCCATATTAACAATGCAAACGACACATAAAGCCCAGAATAACGCAATGGTGCTTATCATATCTCCTCCCCGGCGACCCGCCCACGGAACGCCTTTCCGGGACTACCGCTCCCCGATACCCTGCCAAACCATTCAGTGAAGAGTACAACCGAAACCGCTCGTGTTAGTGTCACGCATCCGAGCGCCTCTCTAAATAGTGTAGGAGATTAGTTAATTTTTTTGCCAGAAGGTTAATCACTATCAATGCAATTAACTAAAAAATTTGTTTAACTACTTGGCAAGCAAGGCGGATTGACGGATTATCCCGGTCGCTATAATGTAAGGATAGTCCTTAAAAGGTACGTTTTTACGACTGGGCTAGCCCCGCGCATAAAGTTCGCAGGACGCGGATGACGCGGCGGCAAATGAACGCCAGCAGGCTAGTCATCGACAACTTATGGAAGGAGTAACACTATGGCTTATAAACACATTCTTATCGCGGTTGATCTTTCTCCAGAAAGCAAAGTTCTGGTTGAAAAAGCGGTCTCTATGGCACGGCCTTACAATGCGAAAGTCTCCCTTATCCACGTTGACGTAAACTATTCCGACCTGTACACCGGGCTAATCGACGTGAATCTGGGCGACATGCAGAAACGCATTTCTGAAGAAACCCACCACGCGTTAACCGAGCTGTCCACCAACGCAGGCTACCCTATCACCGAAACCCTGAGCGGTAGCGGCGACCTGGGTCAGGTTCTGGTTGATGCCATCAAAAAATACGACATGGATCTGGTCGTTTGTGGTCATCACCAGGATTTCTGGAGCAAACTGATGTCCTCCGCGCGTCAACTGATCAACACTGTTCACGTCGACATGTTGATTGTTCCGCTGCGTGACGACGAAGAAGCATAAAACGCTGGCCGTCGGGAGATAACCCGGCGCGCTGCAAGTCGTTAAGCCTGTAAACGCCCGCCTGCGCGGGCGTTTTTGTTTTTATCATTCAGACACAATTAGTACATCAATCCAACAAATAAATCATAATTAGTGTGATCAACTAATTGGATCGAAAACTATCTCTATAATAATCTACCCTTACGGCTAATCGCCGCAGTCTATAACAAAATAAGACTTTTTCGGCGCGTTTAAGCATACGCGTTCATACTTTTCGGGATGGCTTTGAAAGGCGAAGGAATATGAATACTACTGCACCTACGGGCTTGCTGCAGCAACCTCGTCCGTTCTTCATGATCTTCTTTGTGGAATTATGGGAACGATTTGGCTATTACGGCGTTCAGGGCATCCTGGCGGTATTTTTTGTTAAGCAGCTCGGTTTTTCGCAGGAACAGGCATTTGTCACCTTTGGTGCATTTGCCGCGCTGGTCTACGGCCTGATATCCATCGGCGGCTACGTCGGCGACCATCTCTTAGGGACCAAACGCACGCTGGTACTCGGCGCCATTGTGCTGGCGATCGGCTACTTCATGACCGGGATGTCACTGCTTAAGCCCGACCTGATTTTTATTGCTTTGGGTACCATTGCCGTCGGTAACGGGCTGTTTAAAGCCAACCCGGCAAGCCTGCTGTCAAAATGCTATCCACCGAAAGACGCCCGTCTGGACGGTGCTTTCACCCTGTTTTATATGTCGATTAACATCGGTTCACTGCTGTCGTTGTCGCTGGCACCGGTGATTGCCGATAAGTTTGGCTACGCAGTGACCTACAACCTGTGCGGAGCCGGGCTTATCGTTGCACTACTGGTCTACTTTGCCTGTCGTGGCATGGTGAAGAATATCGGTTCAGAGCCGGACCATAAGCCGCTGAATTTCCGTAACCTGCTCTATGTGCTGGCCGGTACGGTTGTGATGGTCTTTATCTGCGCCTGGCTGATGCACAATGTACAGGTTGCCAACCTGGTGCTGATCGTCCTGTCGATTGCCGTAACTATCATCTTCTTCCGCCAGGCATTCAAACTGGATAAAACCGGGCGCAACAAGATGTTCGTGGCCTTTATCCTGATGCTGGAAGCGGTGGTGTTCTACGTGCTGTACGCGCAGATGCCAACTTCGCTGAACTTCTTTGCTATCAATAACGTGCACCATGAAATTCTTGGTTTCGCCATCAACCCGGTAAGCTTCCAGGCGCTGAACCCGTTCTGGGTGGTACTGGCGAGTCCGGTGCTGGCCGCTATCTATACCCGTCTGGGAAACAAAGGCAAAGACCTGACCATGCCGATGAAGTTTACGCTTGGCATGTTCCTGTGCTCACTAGGCTTCCTGACTGCCGCCGCAGCCGGGATGTGGTTTGCCGATGCTCAGGGGCTGACGTCGCCGTGGTTTATCGTGCTGGTGTATCTGTTCCAGAGCCTGGGTGAACTGCTGATTAGCGCCCTGGGGCTGGCTATGGTCGCCGCGCTGGTGCCACAACACCTGATGGGCTTTATTCTTGGGATGTGGTTCCTGACGCAGGCAGCAGCCTTCCTGATGGGGGGTTATGTCGCAACGTTTACCGCAGTACCGGAAAACATTACCGACCCACTCCAGACGCTGCCTATTTATACTAACGTGTTCAGTAAGATAGGCCTGGTGACCCTGGCGGTAACGGTTGTAATGGCGATTATGGTGCCATGGCTGAACCGCATGATTAATACACCGAGCACCGAGCAATAACCTTCAGTGCCGGATGGCGGCTATTACCTTATCCGGCCTACATTCAATATGCCCGATCGCCTTGCGCTATCGGGCATTTTAACTCGCTATCCTTTGCGAGCATCAATCCACTCCTGTACTTCCACCACGAAGGTATCTGGCGCTTTGCGATACATTTTGCGCGCCAAGTCCAGAATCGTATGCTGGCCGAGCGCTTCTTCCATGCGCTGCTGTGCCATGTCCATTACCGAACGCACACCACAAATGCCTTCACAAGCCCACTGGGGCGGATGCTCCTCAAATACCGCCAACCGCTGGCGAATTTCACGACATTCAAAAATACGCTTATCGCCATCAATAGCATTGACCACATCCAGCACGGTGATGTCTTCCGCGGGTTTGGCCAACTGGAACCCGCCGCCCTTACCCTCGATACTGCGCACCAGACCTGCTTTCGACAGACGGGTGAAGATTTTTGCCAGATAGTCATACGGCACGCTTTGTAGTTCGGCAATTTCCCGCACGCTCATATCCCGCGCGTCGCCTTTGCTATCGACCATACACATCAGGCTATGGATGCCGTACTCAACCCCGGAACTGTAAAATGCCATTTTTTATCTCAGCCAAAATGAATCTGAGTTTATTGTAGCTTTTTC
>NZ_CP080033.1:25685-26191 GCF_019382635.1 Citrobacter sp. Colony219
GAAAAAAGGATCTCGATCGCATTGCAATTCTTAACTACGACAAATAAAATCCGAGTCAATAATTCGTAGTCACCAGTGAGAAAACCCCAATGCGTAAACAAATTCTGATCGTCGGCGCCGGCTTTGCCGGTATGTGGGCAGCATTAAGCGCCGCACGACTGGCGGATAAACATCAGCAGGCCATTGATATTACAGTAATTGCGCCACAGCCAGAGCTGCGTGTCCGCCCACGTTTTTATGAAAGCGCCGTTCATACGCTGGTCGCACCACTGCAACCGCTGTTTGACGTTACCGGCGTCAACTTCCAGCAAGGTCACGTCGAGCAGATCCTCCCGGACTCTAAAGAGGTGAGCTGGAAAGATGCCAACGGTGACATTCATCTGCGCCGCTACGACCGCCTGGTGCTCGCCAGCGGAAGTCACGTAAACCGCGACGCCGTCACCGGTGCCGCCGAGCACGCGTTTGACCTCGACCAACTTGAGAGCGCCGCCGTACTGGAGCAGCAT
>NZ_CP080033.1:26316-26518 GCF_019382635.1 Citrobacter sp. Colony219
AGATGCTAAGACCAGAGTTGTCGTAGTTGAACGCGGCGCTCAGCCGGGCGGACGCTGGAGCCAGGAATTACGTGACGTGATTATCGAAGCCTCTGCTGAACTGGGCGTCGAGTGGCTGGTCAATGCGGAAGTAGAGTGCGTGGATGCCTCTGGCGTCACGCTGAAAGATGGGCAGACCATTGCCTCACAGACCGTTATCTGG
>NZ_CP080033.1:26551-75135 GCF_019382635.1 Citrobacter sp. Colony219
CAAATTGACGCCCCGCGCGATCGCCTGGGTCGTCTGCATGTAAATGCCAATCTGCAGGTGGTGGGTCACGATGATATCTACGCCACTGGCGATGTAGCCTACGCCGCCACCGACGACAAAGGCAACCATGCGCTGATGACCTGTCAGCACGCGATTTTGTTGGGCAAGTTCGCCGGGAACAACGCGGCAGCCAGCTTGCTAAACGTTGCGCCACTGCCATATCGTCAGGAAAACTACGTCACCTGTCTGGATCTTGGCGCATGGGGCGCGGTGTATAGCGAAGGATGGGATCAGCAGGTGAAACTGACGCGCGCAGAAGCGAAAAAGCTGAAGGTATCTATTGTCAGTGAGTTGATATATCCACCGAAGGCTGACAAGGCCGTGGCGTTTGAGATTGCCGATCCGTTGGCTCCATTCGTGTAGTCTAATCGCCGGATGCGGCTACCGCCTTATCCGGCCTACTAACGGCACCGAACTGTAGGCCTGATAAGCGCAGCGCCATCGGGCACTATAGCTCACCATCTGGCCTATGCCGTTCCCGCATAAATATCAAACCGATGCCCTTTCGTGACTACCGCATTGGGTGTCGCCACATCAGCGAGCGGCGGCGCGTAATCCGGGCGCTTCACCACGACACGTTTAGTCGCCAGCTGACGTGCTGGCGCCAACAAACCATCGGCATCTAAGTCTGGCCCCACCAGCGACTGAAACACGCGCATCTCTTTTTTCACCAGCGCGCTTTTCTGCTTATGTGGAAACATCGGGTCGAGGTACACCACCTGCGGGCGCGGCGTAATATCCGTTAACGCCGTCAGGCTTGAGGCGTGAATCAACTGCAAACGCTCCTGCAGCCACGGACCGATTTCCGGGTCGGCATACCCGCGCGCCAGGCCATCGTCGAGCAGTGCCGCAACCACCGGATTACGTTCCAGCATCCGTACATGGCAGCCCACCGAGGCCAGTACAAACGCATCGCGTCCCAGCCCGGCGGTCGCATCGACCACGTCCGGCAGGTAATCGCCTTTAATGCCGACCGCCTTCGCCACCGCTTCACCGCGGCCACCGCCAAATTTGCGCCGATGGGCCATCGCACCGCCGACAAAATCAACGAAAATGCCGCCGAGTTTCGGCTCATCACGCTTGCGCAGCTCCAGGTGTTCCGGCGTCATTACCAGCGCCATCAGGTTATCTTCATCGTGTTCCAGCCCCCAGCGGGCGGCCAGAACAGATAAGGCGCCGTCTCCGGCGCCTGTTTCATCAATTAAGCAGATTTTCAATTCCGCTTTACCCTAAATAATTCGAGTTGCATCAAGACAACAAGTGAAGGAATCCCTGGGAACGTACAAATAGTACGTGACCAGGGTGAGTGAGCGCAGTTGCCGAAGAGGCAGCTTGAAGTATGACGGGTAAATCAGCCTTTAATCCCGTAATGCTCAAGCATCGCATCAAGCTGTGGTTCACGACCACGGAAGCGTTTGAACAGCGCCATAGGCTCTTCAGAACCGCCACGGGTAAGGATGTTATCGAGGAACGATTGTCCGGTTTCGCGGTTGAAAATCCCTTCATCTTCAAAGCGAGAGAAGGCGTCCGCCGCCAGGACATCAGCCCACAGATAGCTGTAGTAGCCTGCTGCGTAGCCGCCCGCAAAAATATGGCTGAAAGCGTGTGGGAAACGGCCCCATGTCGGCCCTGGCACCACAGCAACCTGCTTTTTAATCTCTGCCAGGGTTTCAAGGATTTTCGCCCCTTGCTGCGGGTTAAATTCCGCGTGCAGACGGAAATCAAACAGACCGAACTCCAGTTGACGCAGAATAAACAGCGCCGCCTGGTAGTTTTTCGCCGCCAGCATTTTATCCAGCAGTTCCTTCGGCAGCGGTTCACCGGTCTCAAAGTGACCAGAGATAAACGCCAACGCTTCCGGCTCCCAACACCAGTTCTCCATAAACTGGCTCGGCAGTTCGACCGCATCCCATGGCACACCGTTGATACCGGAAACGCCCGCGGTTTCGATACGGGTCAGCATATGGTGCAGACCGTGGCCGAACTCGTGGAACAGGGTAATCACTTCATCGTGGGTAAACAGCGCGGGTTTGCCGTTCACCGGACGGTTAAAGTTACAGGTCAGGTAGGCGACCGGTTTTTGCAACGAGCCGTCACTTTTACGCATCTGGCCGACGCAGTCGTCCATCCACGCCCCGCCGCGTTTATGTTCACGGGCATACAGGTCGAGGTAGAAGCTGCCGCGCAGCTCGTTGTTTTCGTCGTACAGCTCGAAGAAACGAACTTCCGGGTGCCAGACGTCAACATCGGTGCGCTCTTTGGCAGTGATGCCATAAATACGTTTAACCACTTCAAACAGGCCGTTAACCGCTTTGTTTTCCGGGAAATATGGGCGCAGCTGCTCGTCGCTGATGCTGTAGAGGTGCTGTTTTTGTTTCTCGCTGTAGTAAGCGATATCCCACGGCTGCAGCTCATCAACACCAAATTCCGCTTTCGCGAAGGCGCGCAACTGAGCCAGCTCTTTCTCCCCCTGCGGACGGGCACGTTTCGCCAGATCGGTCAGGAAGTCGAGGACCTGCTGCGGGTTTTCCGCCATTTTGGTAGCCAGAGATTTAAAGGCGTAGCTTTCAAAGCCCAGCAGCTGTGCCAGTTCGTGGCGCAGCGCGAGGATCTCTTCCATTATCGGGCTGTTGTCCCATTTGCCCGCATTCGGCCCCTGGTCAGACGCGCGCGTGGAGTAAGCGCGATACATCTCTTCACGCAGCCCCTGGTTGTCACAGTAGGTCATCACCGGCAGGTAGCTTGGGATATCCAGCGTTAACAGATAGCCTTCCTGCTCTTTGGCTTGCGCCTGAGCCTTCGCCGCAGCCAGCGCGCTTTCCGGCATACCAGCCAGCTCGGCTTCATCGGTGACTAACTTCGTCCAGCCCATCGTGGCATCCAGCACGTTATTGCTGTACAAGTTGCCGAGCTCAGACAGGCGGGTGGCGATCTCACCATAGCGCTGCTGTTTTTCCTTCGGCAGACCAATACCAGAAAGCTCAAAATCGCGCAGCGCGTTATCGACCGCTTTTTTCTGCGCGGTGTTCAGGGTGGTGTAATGATCGCCATCACGCAGGTCGCGGTACGCTTTGTACAGGCCTTCATGTTGTCCAACCCAGGTGCTGTATTCAGACAGCAGCGGCAGCGTTTGTTCGTAGGCTTCGCGCAGTTCCGGGCTGTTTTTCACCGAGTTCAGATGGCTGACCGGAGAGAAAATACGCCCCAGTACGTCGTCAACTTCCGCCAGAGGCTGGCAGAGAT
Organism: Citrobacter sp. Colony219; assembly: GCF_019382635.1. Taxonomy (NCBI): domain Bacteria; kingdom Pseudomonadati; phylum Pseudomonadota; class Gammaproteobacteria; order Enterobacterales; family Enterobacteriaceae; genus Citrobacter; species Citrobacter sp. Colony219. The sequence continues at coordinate 29,855 of NZ_CP080033.1, forward strand.
TTTCCCAGGTGTACGGCGCGCCCTGCGCAACCACGCGTTCAACGTTTTCGCGGCAATCGTTCAGCGCCTTAGTGACGGCAGGCACAACGTGCTCAGGCTGAATTTTAGAAAACGGCGGCAGTTCGAAGGGAGTCAGCAATGGATTGGTCATTAGCGCGGTCCTGTTGAAAAGAGTGAATGAAGCGCGTATCCGGCGCTGTGCATATTAATTTGTACAATGGGGTTAAGTGTAGAGGATTTCAATGCTAACCGTGACGGAAAGACGCCCGGTGGTGCTGCGCTTACCGGGCCTACGGGTAATCTGTGCCGATCTGCTGTAAACTGTGGCAAATCGTCATTTCAGCGGAATTTCATTACCCATGCTCAGTTATCGCCACAGTTATCACGCAGGCAACCACGCCGACGTCCTGAAACACACCGTCCAGAGCCTGATCATCGAGTCGCTCAAAGAGAAAGAAAAACCGTTTCTCTATCTGGACACCCATGCTGGCGCTGGCCGTTATCAGCTGAGCAGTGAGCATGCCGAACGTACCGGTGAATATCTGGAAGGGATCGCCCGTATCTGGCAGCAGGACGATTTGCCTGCCGAACTGGAACCCTACATTGGCGTGGTGCAACACTTCAACCGTAGCGGTCAGCTGCGCTACTACCCGGGCTCTCCGTTAATTGCTCGCCAGCTGCTGCGCGAACAGGATAGCCTGCAATTAACTGAACTGCACCCGAGCGACTTTCCCCTGCTGCGCGGCGAATTCCAGAAAGATGAGCGCGCACGCGTGGCCAAAGCCGATGGTTATCAGCAACTGAAAGCAAAATTGCCGCCGGTTTCACGTCGTGGGCTGATCCTTATCGATCCACCCTACGAAATCAAAAGCGACTACCAGGCGGTGGTCACCGGTATTAACGAAGGCTACAAGCGTTTCGCGACCGGCACTTATGCGCTGTGGTATCCGGTGGTTCTGCGCCAACAAATCAAGCGCATGATCCACGATCTCGAAGACACCGGCATCCGCAAAATTCTGCAAATTGAACTGGCGGTGCGCCCGGACAGCGATCAGCGCGGTATGACAGCGTCTGGCATGATTGTGATTAACCCGCCGTGGAAGCTTGAGCAGCAGATGAACAACGTTCTGCCGTGGTTGCACAGCAAACTGGTTCCGGCAGGAACCGGTCATACCTCGGTAAGCTGGATCGTGCCGGAGTAATCGCAGCCATCGGTGGAACCTTTTAATATCAGGTATACAATCGCGAATATTTTGGCGGATGGCGTAACGCTTCTCCGCCCTACAATGAACATGAAGGAGCGGTCATGACCAAGCACTATGATTACATCGCTATTGGCGGCGGCAGCGGCGGTATTGCCTCCATTAACCGTGCGGCAATGTACGGCCAGAAATGCGCGCTGATTGAAGCCAAAGAGCTGGGCGGCACCTGCGTTAACGTTGGCTGCGTACCGAAGAAAGTGATGTGGCATGCCGCACAAATCCGCGAAGCGATTCATATGTACGGCCCGGATTACGGTTTCGACACCACCATCAATAAGTTCGACTGGGATAAACTGATCGCCAGCCGTACCGCCTATATCGATCGCATTCATACCTCGTACGACAACGTGCTGGGTAAAAATAACGTCGATGTGATTAAAGGCTTTGCCCGCTTCGTGGACGCTAAAACCATTGAAGTGAACGGTGAAACCATTACTGCCGATCATATTTTGATCGCCACCGGCGGTCGCCCGAGCCATCCGAACATTCCGGGTGTGGAATACGGGATCGACTCCGACGGTTTCTTTGAGCTGCCCGCGCTGCCGAAACGCGTTGCGGTCGTCGGCGCAGGCTACATCGCCGTTGAGCTGGCAGGCGTGATTAACGGCCTGGGTGCCCAAACGCATCTGTTCGTGCGTAAACACGCACCGCTGCGCAGCTTCGACCCGATGATCGTCGACACGCTGGTCGAGGTGATGAACGCCGAAGGTCCGACCCTGCATACGCACGCGATTCCGAAAGCGGTCGTTAAAAACGCTGACGGCAGCCTGACCTTGCAACTGGAAGATGGTCGTAGCGAAACGGTAGATTGCCTGATTTGGGCAATTGGTCGTGAACCAGCCACCGATAACTTCAACCTGGCAGCGACTGGCGTGAAAACCAACGAAAAAGGTTACATCGTCGTGGATAAATTCCAGAACACCAGCGTGCCGGGGATTTATGCCGTCGGCGATAACACCGGCGCCGTTGAGCTGACGCCAGTTGCCGTCGCGGCGGGCCGTCGCCTGTCCGAACGTCTGTTTAACAACAAACCGGACGAGCATCTGGATTACAGCAACATCCCGACCGTGGTCTTCAGCCATCCGCCAATTGGCACCGTAGGCTTAACCGAGCAGCAGGCTCGCGAACAGCACGGCGATGACCAGGTGAAAGTGTATAAATCATCGTTTACCGCGATGTATACCGCTGTCACCACTCACCGTCAGCCGTGCCGCATGAAGCTGGTGTGCGTCGGTCCGGAAGAGAAGATTGTCGGTATTCACGGCATTGGTTTTGGCATGGACGAAATGCTGCAAGGCTTCGCGGTCGCACTGAAAATGGGCGCCACCAAGAAAGATTTCGATAACACCGTTGCCATTCACCCAACGGCGGCAGAAGAGTTCGTTACCATGCGTTAATCGCACTTCATGAGTGTTAAAGGGCAAAGAGGGGTTAGCTCTTTGCCCTTAGTTACGTTTCCGCTATCAGTTCAAAAGTTGCAGCAGATAGCGGATCAGCTCCAGCAACGCGATTAACGCTCCCAGAACGATGATTGCTTTATCAATCACCCGTTTTCTCCATCAGATGGAGTGAGAATGCACCCGCTTACTCATCCATTGCCTGTCACGGGGCATGCTCCATTGTTAGATGATAACTATCTCACTCCGGCCAGAGCCACCAACTCGGGCTGAAGCGTAAAAAAACCGACGTGAAGTCGGTTTTTTTACGTCCGAATCAGGACCAGGGCAAAGTCTATTTACCCTGCATATACGGCGTATACACCCCGTTCAGACTCTCAAGGAACGCCACGATATCGTCAATATCTTCCTGCGGCAGTTCTTTACCCACCTGATAACGCAGCATCAGTTTTACCGCACCATCAAGTGTTGGCACATCACCGCGATGGAAATAAGGTGCAGTCAGCGCAACATTACGCAAGCCAGGGACTTTTTGACGCAGCTTGTCACGTAATTCATTAGTGACGTTCATGCGGCCAATATCTGCGGCAGTGACCTCGCCGAAATTAAAGTCCTTTTTCAAACCCAATGGCTCAAATGAGCGTCCGCCTAAAATAATACCGCCATGACAGGTCGCACACTTATTATCTTTAAACAACTGATAGCCATGTTTCTGCTGGGCAGTTAACGCCGCTTCATCGCCGCGTAGCCATTTATCAAACGGCGAATTTGGCGTAATTAGCGTTTTCTCAAACTCAGCAATCGCATCGGTAATATTATCCCCGCTGAATCCCTGCGGATAAACCGCGATAAACTCTTGTTTGAGTTGCGGATCCTTATCCAGTTTCTGAATAATTTCATCCCAGGATTTAGACGCCATCTCGATAGGGTTCAACGGCGGGCCGCCTGCCTGCGCCTGCAATGTTGGCGCGCGGCCATCCCAGAACTGTTCCACGTTAAACACGGAGTTAAACACCGTTGGCGCGTTGATCGGCCCAACCGCTCCGCCTACGCCGATTGACGTTTTGCGACCATCCACGCCGCCCGCATTCAGGGCGTGGCAGTGCGCGCAAGAAATCGTGCTGTCACCGGAAATACGCGGGTCGTGGTAAAGCGTAAAGCCCAGCGCCACTTTACGGGCATCGGTCGGAATGCTTTCCGGTATCGGCTGCACAGGCTCATTACGATGCTGCGCGGCGGTATCGTTACTGGCGTAATACTGCTCGCGCTGTTTCGCAATCCAGCCCAGGATCTCTGCTCGCTCCGTATCGCTTACCTTGCCAGCCCAGTGCAGCGCGGTATAACGCGTTGGCGGCATGGTGTCGTACTGCATCACCCATTCAATTTTATTCAGATCGCTTTGCGAAACGGGTTTATCCGCAACCAGCGCCGCACGCACGGCTTCAAGATTGAATGATTTGTATCCCAGTTGAATATCGTAATTCATCAACTGTTTAGCGACAGGAAAAGAAGAATAGAAAGGTAATTCCGCTGAAGGGGTATGACAATAATCGCATCCTTTTTCGCGTAAAAACCCTAATACTTTATTATTTTCTTCCAGCGTAGAGGCCTGAACATCAGCCTGTTTACTCCGTTGATTATCGTGATACCACACATAACCGGATAATCCAAAATAACAAATCACGACGCCAGCTATGGCTATCGCGGTAAGACGGGTAATGATTTTCATTATTTTACCCTCACCGTTGTGAGTTATTGTGACCCAGAAAAATTAGAATAATGAGTGCATAGTCTTTATCAGACTTAACCATCATAGAAAGTAGGGAATTTATTATTTTGATAAGTATCAAGCAATTACATGGGGGATAACTATCGATAGAATAGCCTGTGCCTATTACGGAGATAAGCTGTTATGGTTTTCCGTTCACAACTCGTTGCAATCGAATGTCCTGAAAATGAAATATCTTCAGGTCACGCAGGATTATGAATTCTTCATTATATTCATTGGGATAGTCTTATTTTCTAAATAATATGCAGCACTAAAATGTGATCAACCGCACGCTTTACTCACCAGACACCGAAGCGAAAGTCTACGCTTAACTGACGACCGGGCAATAGCCTTAATCTTTCAACGTCCATCGGAGGTCTTTCTCATTATGCTCAACCAGAAACTACCCCACGCCCCTTCAGAAGAAATGACGATCGATATCGATCTGCTTTATGAAATGGATCCGTGCGAGTTAAAGCTGGATGAAATGATTGAGGCAGAGCCAGAGCCGGAGATGATTGCAGGGTTACCCGCGTCAGATGCGTTAACCCCCGCCGATCGTTACCTCGAGCTGTTTGAACACGTCCAGTCATCCAAACTATTTGCTGATAGCAAAACCTTCCCTGATTGTGCGCCCAAAATGGACCCACTGGACATTTTAATCCGCTATCGCAAAGTTAAACGCCACCGCGACTTTGATCTGCGACGTTTCGTCGAGAACCATTTCTGGCTACCGGAAACGCCCTCCAGTGAATATGTGTCCGATCCGGCAAGCTCGCTGAAAGAACATATCGATCAACTGTGGCCTGTGCTGACGCGCGAGCCGCAGGATCACATTCCCTGGTCCTCGCTGCTGGCGTTACCGCAGTCATATATTGTGCCCGGCGGACGTTTTAGCGAAACCTACTACTGGGATTCCTACTTTACCATGCTGGGTCTGGCAGAGAGCGGCCGCGAAGATCTGCTGAAGTGTATGGCGGATAACTTTGCCTGGATGATTGAAAACTATGGTCACATCCCCAACGGTAACCGTACCTACTACCTGAGCCGTTCGCAGCCGCCGGTCTTTGCGCTGATGGTGGAACTGTTTGAAGAAGATGGCGTGCGCGGCGCGCGTCGCTACCTTGAACATCTAAAAATGGAATACGCATTCTGGATGGATGGCGCCGATTCCCTGGTGCTCAACCAGGCCTACCGTCACGTGATCAGAATGTCGGACGGCTCTCTGCTCAACCGCTATTGGGACGATCGTGATACGCCGCGTGATGAATCATGGCTTGAAGACGTCGAGACCGCCAAGCATTCAGGTCGCCCGCCCAATGAGGTGTATCGGGATTTGCGCGCGGGCGCGGCCTCCGGCTGGGATTATTCCTCGCGCTGGCTACGCGATGCAGGCCGCCTTGCCAGCATACGCACCACTCAGTTCATCCCGATTGATCTGAACGCCTTCCTCTACAAGCTGGAAAGCACCATCGCCAATATTTCCGCGCTGAAAGGCGACAAAGAAACGGAAGCGCAGTTTCGCCAGAAAGCCAGTGACCGCCGCGATGCGGTGAACCGCTATCTGTGGGACGATGAAAACGGCTGCTATCGCGATTACGACTGGCGGCGCGAACAAATGGCCCTTTTCTCTGCTGCCAGTATTGTGCCGCTGTATGTCGGTATGGCAACACATGAACAAGCCGACCGACTCGCCAACACGGTACGCAGCCGCTTACTCACGCCAGGCGGGATTTTAGCAACCGAGTATGAAACCGGCGAGCAGTGGGATAAACCCAACGGCTGGGCACCGCTGCAGTGGATGGCGATTCAGGGGTTTAAACTGTATGGCGATGACCATCTCGGTGATGAAATTGCCCGTAACTGGCTGAAAACAGTTAATGTTTTTTATCATGAACACCACAAGCTAATTGAAAAGTACCATATCGCTGACGGCACGCCGCGCGAAGGCGGCGGCGGGGAATATCCGCTGCAGGACGGATTTGGCTGGACGAATGGCGTGGTGCGCCGATTAATCGGTTTGTACGGTGAACCGTAAATGTCTGACGGCCTGATGCCACGAAATGCATCGGGCCGTTAGTTAATGGCATCGTACAGCGCGGTGTGGATTTTCTGCCATTTTTTGTTCTCTGCATTTGGATCTGCGCGCACACGCAGTTGGGCCTGTTCCATATCATACTGCTGACGAGCAACGACCTCCGGTGTCGAGCAGAAACTTTGTAGGTAGCTTTTATGCAGTGACGTCAGTGATGCGCCATTCGACATGGCATGACTGAGCGTAGTCATAAACTGCTGGCAGGGTTTAGCCTCATCCATCTGTGAGGGATACCGCAGCAGCAGCTTCAGAACTGCGGTGTTCCCCGCGGAAAATGCCTGCTCCGTCCACGCCAGCTTCCAGTCCATACCTCCTTGCAGGAACAGCGACGTGACGCGGGTATCGTTGCGATCGATAGCCGCCCGCATATTAAAGGTATCCCATGTAATGCCCATCCGGGTCACCGATTCTCGCGCAGAAGGCGCATCACGCCGCGGCTCTTCCTGCACTATCTCAACAGTTTGCCCTGAAGATGCTTGCGGTGCAGGTGCATTGAATAGCCAGAAAGCGCCCAGCGAGATCGCCAGAACCATAACACCGACAGCCACCCACAACATGCCGGAAATCAGCTGTTCGCGCTCTTCGGCCGTACGCTGCGCTCGCTTCTCAGGAGGATCGATACTGTCGGCAATTTCCTTTTTATCGCCTCCAGCCTGCTCGTCTTTTTGCCTTGCCGTTTCCCAGAATTGACGAACCGTCGACTCATCAGATTCCAGATACGATGCAGGATTGATACGCGTTCGGCGCTCTTCAAACGCCCGCTGCACAGAATGCGTAATTTGTTGGTACTGGTAATTTAACAGCATCAGCTGTACTGACGTCAGCGGTTGCTGAGCAATGACAGCGTTTCGCGCCAGTCGGCAATCATCCAGAAACATTCGCAGCGTTAAGCGCGGTTCGACAAACAGCATCAACACTGACGTATCATTAAAAATCTGCGTAAAGTGGCGAACAAATAGTTTCTTATCGACCACCATCAACGCCAGTTCGCTAAACAGCATGCCGTCCAGCGCATCACGTCCTTCGCCCAGCTTTAACCAGCGACGCAAGCGTTCGGCACCAAAGTGCTGCTTCAGAAAACTGTTTAGCGGATGCTGATCTGGCCATACCCGTGCGACGAGGGCTTTGAGCGTTAACTCTATTGCGCGAAGCTGACGCTGCGCCCGCATCTGCGCATCCTGCCCCCCGATGTCGATATCGGTTTGATAGTTCAGGAGCGGCTGTTGCTGGCGTAATTGCTCCAGTGCTGCTACAAAACGCAGCGCGGAAATCAGCTGGTTTTCACTGACATCCTGACCGCTTTCATACTGAGGCACACTCTGTTGAAGATGGCGTAAACGCAACGTGAACTGGCTGAGTTGCGCATCATTCATCTGCAAGCGTCTGGCGACAGCCCCCCAACCGCCCAGATTCAGTCGGGCCTGATCGAGTTGCTCCAGAAACCAACGCGGATCTTTGCCCTCTGCCACATGTACGCCTAACAGCAGCAAAATTTCCACCGACGCCTGACGGATGATCCCCAAACAGTGTTCAAATGGCGCACATGTCGCCTGTAACGCGCTATTGGTCATTATCTTCCCTAAAAGAGCCCAGAAAGGTGCGGCCTCACGATGTATTTCGTTATCTTTTTATAAACGTGGCACAGCGCAGAATTGTGCCGCTGTAGACTAGAACACATTCATATAACAAATAAATGCGTTTTGCAGTGACAACGGCAAAATCATTGAAATTTATTCTGGAGATAAATCCTCCGTGTCGGTGTTGAAAACAGCGCGACTGCCCCTCAATGACGGAGGGTGACTGGTTATGCCTGGTGATACGCAATAGCATATCGGGAAAAGTGCCTGAGATGACAGGATGTTTAGCCGGTTAAAACGTGAATGCCGCCCCTTAAGTCGTAAGGCGTTTATGGTCAAAAATGGCCATATGGCAACTACGTCTGCTGATAATTATCTTTATACTGTTTTTCTTTTAAGAGAAATCATTATGCCGCATTGTGCCGCTCATTTTACCTCCGCCGGTATTGCATTTATCAAGCAATGGCAGGGCCTGTCGCTGGAAAAGTATCAGGATAAAAATGGTGTATGGGTCATTGGCTACGGGCATGAAATTACACCCGATGAAACCTTTATTGCCCCCATTTCAATGGCGCAGGCAGAATCCCTGCTGCTCACAGATCTGGATATCTGCCAAGCATTAATACGCACAAATAAACCTCAGCTTAACGACCCGTTTCAACAAGAAGTCTTTATTGCGTGGATGCTAAGTGTTGGGATAACGCGCTTTTGTCACGCAGAAAGGTGGCCGGTTAATATTTCACAGCCAGATAGCGTCTGACCGTGAAATAAATATCAATTATAGAAATTCATTTAACATCATTGCTGCCTGAGTACGGTTTTTAACTTCCAGGCGCTGATAAAGTGACTCAAGGTGGGCTTTTACCGTTCCGGTACTGATATTTAACAGCCGACCAATTTGTTTATTTGACTCACCAGCCGCCAGCATGGTCAGGATCTCCCGCTGGCGGGCGCTTAATGTTTTTATATTTTGCCGACTGCTATCGTTTGTCGCTAAGTGATCCCTGGGAAGAAACATCATGCCCATCGCAACGCTGTTAAGCGCCAGAGTAAAGGTTTCTGCATCAGAGTCACGCGGCACAATGGCCAGCACGTTTAATTGCGTCACATCCTGCAGCCATTTCTTACTGCAATCAGTGGCAGAGATCAGCACCTTCACCGTTGAAAAAGAGTGTGCAATCTGTTGCAGCAAGCTGCAGCAAAACTCACCGTCGAGATCACCGTCCAGCATGAGCAGCGCATCTGGGGTATTTTCCAGTTTTTGCCAAAGGTCATCTGCCTGACTGACACCCTGAACATTCACTCCTGGAATTCGTTGCTGCAAACTTATATTCATTCCATGAATAAATATTGACTGCCTGTCAAACATTATTACCTGCATTATTAACTCTCCGTCTAAAAAATAGTAGTCTTGAGACGCGAAAGGGTATTCTTCACGAGGAAAAATAATAACTCACCATTTGGCAGGGGTCATTCTACCGATAAGCGAAGAATAAAAAAGCAAGAGTTATGAATAGTTACAGCTCAAGAAAAAGGATTACACAAAGCGGGCAGAACAGGATAGATTTCTGAGACATTCCTCATTTATCGAGGGTCAGAATTCCTTATTAATATTAATTTTCAGAGAATACATTTTTAGCTGAAAATAAGATATCCTGAAAAAATAATAAATATGTTACAAATTACAATATAGCATTAAGTGCTCATTCAACAGCTACCGCAGCCTATTGAATAAGCACGTTGCACGTTACAGGAACATCCCGCCAGATACCTCAATACGCTGTGCAGTCATCCAGGCGAGTTCATCGCTGAGCAACGCGGCGATGGCATCACCGATATCATCCGGTAACCCGACGCGTCCCAGCGCCGTTTGCGAGGCAATATATGCATTCAGTTGCGCGTTATCACGCACGTTCCCACCGCCGAAATCAGTTTCAATCGCGCCCGGCGCAATAATATTTGCCGTAATACCGCGTTCCCCCAACTCTTTAGCCTGATACCGGGTAAGCACTTCCATCGCCCCTTTCATGGCGGCATAGGCGCTGTAGCCCGGTAGAGCAAAACGCGCCAGGCCGGTCGAGACATTGAGGATCCTTCCCCCCTTGTTCATCAGCGGAAGAAGACTCTGCGTCAGGAAAAATGGCCCCTTAAACTGGATGCTCAGCAATTGGTCAAATTGCGCTTCGGTGAATGCAGAGTACGGCGCAGTAATGCCGATTCCGGCGTTGTTCAATAAATAATCAAACCCTTCGCTTTGCCACTGTGCCTTTAAGCTGTGCTTCATCTGTTCAACGAAGGATGGGAAAGTTGAAATATCCCCGACATTTAACGGTAATGCCGCTGCTTTTCCACCAGATTGCCGAATTTCATCCACAACCTGCTGCGCCTCTTTTTCATTGCTGTTCCACGTCAGGACGATACCTATTCCTTTGTTCGCCAGCTTAAGTGCCGCGTTTTTACCGAGCCCACGACCGCCACCGGTCACTAATGCGATACGTTGCGTCATAAGAAACCTCATTTCAGATGTTGTGATGATTGAGACAAAGCTTATTAGGTGGTAGAAGAACAATAAATATCGCTAATTGCGCATTACTGTTTCATTCAGAACAACAATAGGGCATGGGAATGGATAAAATTCACGCAATGCAGTTGTTCATCCGCGTCGCAGAACTGGAGAGTTTTTCGCGTGCGGCAGACACCCTTGGACTTCCTAAAGGTAGCGTATCGCGCCAAATCCAGGCCCTGGAAAATCATCTGGGTACGCAGCTTCTGCACCGCACTACCCGCCGCGTTCAGCTCACACAAGACGGCATGATCTATTACGAACGTGCAAAAGATCTGTTGAGCAATCTGGATGAACTGGATGGGTTGTTCCATCACGATCCAGCCAGTATTAGCGGTAAGCTGCGCGTCGATATGCCGGTTGGCGTGGCGAGAAATCTGGTCATGCCCCGCCTGCCCGTCTTTTTGCATCAGTATCCAGGGCTGGAGCTTGAACTCAGCAGCAGTGACCGCCTGGTAGACTTAATTCGTGAGGGTTTCGACTGCGTCGTACGCGTTGGCACACTGAAAGATTCGGGGCTGATTGCCCGACCGCTGGGGAAACTCACGCAGGTTAACTGTGCCAGTCCACAGTATCTGGCCCGCTTTGGTTATCCGGAAAGCCTGGAGGATTTGGCCTCACATGCCGTGGTGCATTATTCGGTCAATTTGGGAACACGCGCACAGGGCTTCGAGGTGGCTACAGACAATGGGACTGCATGGGTAAAAACGGGCGGCATGCTGACCGTGAACAGCACAGAAACCTATCATGCGGCATGTCTTGCCGGGCTGGGCATTATTCAGGTACCACGCGTCGGGGTGCGTGAAGCCCTTCGCGCCGGTACGCTGGTTGAAGTGTTACCGCAATATCGGGCCGAACCCATGCCCGTTTCTTTGCTCTATCCACATCGCCGGAACCTTTCCCGCCGGGTACATCTGTTCATGGAATGGTTGACCGGTGTGATGAAAGACTATGTGGATTAGCCCATTTTTCGGGAAGTGGGTCTGAGCGGCTATAATGTCATGAGTAAACAAAATAAGGACTACCGATCGGATGACGCAGGAACACGACGCAAAGCACCCTACGCCTGAACAACAGCAAACCGCCACAACGCCGGTGAAAAACGCCACAGCGAACCAGGCGCTGAAAACAGTCATAACCTTCGCAGATAAAATTCAACGTCAACCTGTTATCGCCCACCTGATCCGCGCAGCAGAGCGTTTTAATGACCGAATGGGAAATCAGTTTGGCGCAGCCATCACGTATTTCTCGTTCCTGTCGATGATCCCTATCCTGATGGTGTCGTTTGCGGCGGCCGGTTTTATTCTCGCCTCACACCCCACGTTATTACAGGATATCTTCAGCAAAATATTGCTCAACGTTAGCGATCCGACGCTGGCCTCGACGCTGAAAAACACCATCAATACTGCCGTTCAGCAACGTACCACCGTGGGTCTGGTGGGGCTTGGAATCGCCCTCTACTCTGGTATTAACTGGATGGGAAACCTGCGCGAAGCTATTCGTGCACAGTCGCGGGACCTCTGGGAACGCACACCGCAGGATCAGGAAAAAATATGGGTTAAATACCTGCGTGATTTTGTCTCATTGATTGGATTGCTGATTGCGCTGATCGTTACGCTGTCGATTACCTCCATTGCCGGTTCTGCCCAGCAAATGATCATCTCGGCACTGTATCTCGACGGTATTGAGTGGCTGAAACCCGCGTGGCGATTGATTGGTCTGGCGATCTCCATTTTCGCCAACTATTTGCTGTTCTTCTGGATTTTCTGGCGGCTACCGCGTCACCGACCGCGTAAGAAGGCGCTGATTCGCGGAACATTTATTGCGGCTATTGGCTTTGAGGTGATTAAGATCGTCATGACCTACACGCTGCCATCGTTGGTAAAATCCCCCTCCGGCGCGGCGTTTGGTTCGGTGCTTGGGCTGATGGCATTCTTTTACTTCTTCGCGCGTTTGACCCTGTTCTGCGCCGCCTGGATTGCCACAGCGGAATACAAAGACGACCCGCGTATGCCGGGGAAAACGCAATAGCCACCGCCGGATTAGTTGTGAATTGCCGGATAAGCGCAGCGCCATCCGGCAATTATAATGCCGCCTGCTCTCACCGATTTAGTGAATAAATCCAGAACGTAACTTTTATTTAACCAAAAACCAGTTTTATCAACTAAGTTTTAAATTGTGTGAAGCATTTCATGGAAGTGAAATCTCAAGCCTAAAAATTATCCCCTTTTTGCTCCATTTTTGACCGATCTCAAAGTTTGTTACAGATTGAAATGTCTCTTTTGCTGTGCGTAATATGGCCTTTCGTTCGACCCAAAATAAGAAAATATTATGCAAGCAACCGCCACAACACTCGATAACGAACAAGAACACGCCCCGGTCAATTCGCGCAATAAAGTCGTCGTCGCTTCGCTCATCGGCACTGCCATTGAGTTCTTCGACTTCTATATTTACGCGACCGCGGCGGTGATCGTGTTCCCCCACATCTTCTTCCCGCAGGGTGACCCCACGGCGGCCACACTACAGTCGCTGGCTACCTTTGCTATCGCCTTCGTGGCCCGCCCGATCGGCTCCGCCGTATTCGGCCATTTCGGCGATCGTGTTGGACGTAAAGTCACGCTGGTTGCTTCACTGCTCACCATGGGGATTTCAACGGTTGTGATTGGCCTGCTGCCGGGCTATGAAACAATCGGCATTTTCGCCCCCTTGCTGCTGGCGCTGGCGCGTTTTGGTCAGGGTTTAGGTCTGGGCGGTGAATGGGGCGGCGCGGCGTTGCTGGCAACGGAAAACGCACCACCGCGTAAACGCGCGCTGTACGGTTCATTCCCGCAGTTGGGTGCGCCTATCGGTTTCTTCTTCGCTAACGGCACGTTCCTGTTGCTCTCCTGGCTGTTGACCGACGAACAGTTTATGAGCTGGGGCTGGCGCGTGCCGTTTATCTTCTCTGCCGTACTGGTCATTATCGGTCTCTACGTCCGTGTTTCTCTCCACGAATCGCCGGTATTTGCCAAAGTCGCCGCAGCGAAAAAACAGGTGAAAATCCCGCTGGGTACTCTGCTGACAAAACATGTTCGTGTGACGATCCTTGGCACATTCATCATGCTGGCGACCTATACACTGTTTTATATCATGACCGTCTATTCGATGACGTTCAGCACTGCCGCAGCCCCCGTAGGGCTTGGCCTGCCGCGTAATGAAGTGTTGTGGATGCTGATGATGGCGGTTATTGGCTTTGGCGTTATGGTACCAGTGGCTGGCCTGCTGGCCGATGCGTTTGGTCGTCGCAAGAGCATGCTCATCATCACCACGCTTATCATTCTGTTTGCGCTGTTTGCCTTTAAACCGCTGCTCGGTTCTGGCAATCCGGTGTTGGTGTTCGCTTTCCTGTTGCTTGGCCTGAGCCTGATGGGTCTGACATTCGGCCCGATGGGGGCACTGCTGCCGGAGTTGTTCCCGACTGAAGTGCGCTATACGGGAGCGTCGTTCTCATACAACGTCTCGTCAATTCTCGGTGCCTCTGTTGCCCCTTATATTGCCGCATGGCTGCAGGGGAACTACGGTCTGGCGGCGGTCGGTACGTATCTGGCATCGATGGCGGCTTTAACGCTGATTGCGCTGCTGTTAACCCATGAGACACGGCATCAATCGCTGTAATTTGATTGCCTGATGGCGCTATGCTTATCAGGCCTACAGACTGCAATCCCCCGTAAGCCGGATAAGGTGTTTACACCGCATCCGGCGCGCTCATCACTTCTTCATCTGCGACAGGATCGTCCGGCACTGATTCGTTTCGTTTTCAGACGGAGAAATTAGCGCCAGCAGCGCCGCCGCTGGCGTAACCAGCGTTGCCAGCGCGGCAGCCACCGCACCGCGTGCAATCAGCGGCCCGGCCTTCACGCCAGCCTGTGGATTTTTAAAGGTCCCACGGACATACAGCGGCGAACGCAGGGTAATAATACGAATGCCTTTGCTCTCCGGGTCGATGGTTAAATCCAGTTGCTCAGATGCAAAGCTTGCAGTCCCGGTCACGTTGATCACCGCGTTTTCTGTGTCGAACGCGAAAATTTGTGGGCGCGCGATGCCATTGACGATATCCAGATTTGCCGCTGCGCAGTTCACCCGTACTTCGTCATCACCGAATATTTGTCCGACGATATAGTTACCCAGATTCAGCCCAACGATCTCCATCAGATTGCGACTGACCAATCCATCATTCATCAATAGCTTCAGGTTACCGTTGCTGTTACCCAGCAGCGCAGCCACTGAATTTCCGCTACCGCTCAACCTGGCGTCACCGTTCATCTCACCGAGCGTTTTCTGCATCAACTCCACGTCCGGCATCAGTGCTTTTAGCTTCAGGCGGCGAGCCTGAATATCCGCCTGCCCCCGCATCGGCTTTTTATCCCCTTCCAGATGAATGCTGGAAACAATACTGCCCCCTGCGAGGCCAAATTTCAGTGGCTGCAGGCGCAAGTCAGCATTTTTCAGGAGGATATGGGTGGAGAGATCGCTGATTGGCAGGCTACTGCCGTGTTCGATACGCCGTCCTTTGAAACGCACATCAGCATCCATTACGTTCCATTTGTCGGTTTCAAAACGGTCATACGGCAACACCTTGTCAGCAGGCTGAACGCTCTTCTCACCTTTGCGCTGTTCAGATTGTTTTGCCCGTTCTGCCCCTTTGCCTGAATCCACACCGATCAGCTGCCCCAAATCCGCCAGCCTCAGCTGGCGTGATTCCACATCGCCCTTCAGCATGGGTCGCGGCTTGCCGGTGGTGTAGGCCAGCGTCCCGTGAATATCGCTATCGCCAATGCGACCATTAAAATGGCGGTATTCAAAAAGAGAGGACTTTTCCGGATCGATTTTCGCCACCAGACGCCCGTCCGTTTCAAACGGTGGTGTATCCGGTAACAGCACACCGGTCAAATCGTATAAATCCCCAAGTGAATCCCCAGAGAATTTAAGCCGTAGATCGACACCGCCCATATTCATCGGGTCATTTATCGTGCCGCTAAATACCACGCGCGTGTTGCCCGAGCGAAAGTCTGCCTGTATCGGAAAAGGGGTACCTTCGCCGCGTAACGCCAACATCCCGCCAATTTTTCCCGTTCCGGTTAGCGGCTCACCGTTGTAGCGGCCCTGGGCTTTCAGACCAAAAATGTAATCCTCAACACTGGCGCCCCCTTCTTTGCTGTTGGTGCCTGTCACTTCGCTAAACGGTAGCGGCTTGCCTAGTGGATCGACCAGGATCTCAAGCTCCGACTTCGTCACCTTATCATTAACAGCGATACGCCCTTGATCGAACAAAATGTTATCCAGCCTGAAAGACCACGCGGGTGGCGGCGCATTGGGGTCGCGTTTTTCATCCCCGGCGAAGTTAAAGGTCCAGTTGTTGTTTTCCTCCGACAGCCGAATGAGCCGCGCATCGGGTTTCACCATCTTGACCCACGGTAACCAGATGGTTTTTGTCAGCAATGCCAGTGGGGCGAGCGTAGCTTCAACACGCGGGAGATGCACCATGGTAACGTCGGGAATATCTGGCGGGTTGCCGAGGATGATATCTTCAGCATGAACATGCGGCCACGGAACCCAACTGCGCCAGCCGGTTTCCTGCTTCTGGCGTTCCCAGACGACGCCCAGATCACCGCGTATGGCGAATGGACGGTTGAGTTCAGTAGAGACTTTCTGGTTGATGGTCGGTTTGAGCCGGTTCCAGTCAAATGTCGCAATCACAATGATGAGCACGACGATCAGCAACAAGAAAAACCCTACTACGGATGCGGCTATTTTGCCTGTTTTCGTCACGTTTTCCTCCTGACTTCCTCCCTTGCCTGTCCTAAAGATAGTCCAGCAGGGCGAAAAGGAGGCACGCTACATCCGCATCAAAGCGACAGAATCACCTCTTCCAGGGTACTCAGCGGCACCGGACGAGAGAGGAAATAGCCCTGAGCAGCAAAAGCCGGTGAGTTTTGCACATCACGCCACTCTTCCAGGGTTTCAACACCTTCGACAATCACGCCACGGCAATAGCGGTTCATAAGCTGGAGCAGCAAAGTGAAGAGGTTACGGCCTTCCGGCGTCTGACGCAGCATGACAAACAGATCCCGCGCCACTTTGATGTAGTCGTAACTCACTTCGCTAAGGGCCGAGAAATTGGCCATCCCGGTACCAAAATCATCCAGCCAGAGCGGGCCGAACTCGCACATCGAGGCAAACGACGATCCCTTCGGTAAGCGGATATGCTCTACCAACTCAAAGCGTAACCAGGGCAGGCATTCAATGATTTTCAGGATCTCGGGGTCCTGGCGCATCGCAATGAGCGTCGGGCCATCGACATTGACGGAGGCCAGCAGATCGTGGGCTCTGAAAAAATCACTTTTCAGTTCAAGTTGTTCAAGCTGCTCTTTCACTACCTCAACGCGATGCCGAACAGCAACTTCAGCAAAATAACGGTCTGGCGCAATGCGTTGAGCAGGGTTATCAGGATGGCTCACGACGGTTAGCAGCTCTACGGCCATCAGCCGACCATTGGTCTGGTAAATGGGCTGATAAGTGTAAGCACGCTCGCACTGCAGCCAATAGCGTCGCTCCTGCAAGCATTCGATACTCGCATCTGGCGTAATTAGCTGCTGGGTGACCTGCTTTATCATCTGAGGTGTCCTGTAAATAAGAGTGTGACTGACCGGACTCGTCAAAGGTTATCGGCGCTCAGGCGCAGAACTTTACGTTCAGCAGTACGCAAAATAAAAACAGCGGTAAAAACGACACAGAACACGTTCTGGCTCAAAAAAATAATGGAACGTTGTTTTAATATAGTTGACCACTTAACACCCACAGCGCACACTAACGCTAATTTTTTTCAGAGCAGGTTACGACTATGTCCAGGAAGATTGCCGTGATTGGCGAATGCATGATTGAGCTGTCACAGAAAGGCGCCGACGTTCAGCGCGGATTCGGTGGCGACACGTTGAATACATCCGTTTATATTGCCCGTCAGGTCGATTCTGCGGCCCTTTCCGTACATTACGTCACGGCGCTGGGCACTGACAGTTTCAGCCAGCAAATGCTGGAATCCTGGCAGGGAGAAAACGTCGATACGTCATTAACCCAGCGTATGGAAAACCGTCTGCCGGGTCTCTATTACATTGAGACTGACAGTACTGGCGAGCGCACCTTCTATTACTGGCGTAATGAAGCGGCGGCAAAATTCTGGCTGGAGAGCGAACAATCCGGCGCCATTTGCAAAACGCTGGCGACATTCGACTACCTGTACCTGAGCGGAATCAGCCTGGCGATTTTAAGCCCGGCCAGCCGTGACAAACTGCTGTCGCTGCTGCGCGAGTGTCGCGCCAACGGCGGCAAGGTCATTTTTGACAACAACTACCGCCCGCGTCTGTGGAGCAGCAAAGAAGAAACTCAGCAGGTGTATCAGCAGATGCTGGAGTGCACCAATATTGCGTTCCTGACGCTGGACGATGAAGACGCGCTGTGGGGTGAAAAACCCGTAGAGGACGTAATTGCCCGGACTCACGCAGCTGGCGTACAGGAAGTGGTTGTGAAGCGCGGCGCAGACTCTTGCCTGGTGTCCATCGAGGGTGAAGAACTTATCGATGTACCGGCTGTAAAATTACCGAAAGAAAAAGTGATCGATACCACGGCGGCAGGAGACTCCTTCAGTGCCGGGTATCTGGCAGTGCGTTTAACCGGTGGCGATGCCGCTGAAGCCGCAAAACGCGGCCACCTGACAGCAAGCACCGTTATTCAGCATCGCGGGGCGATTATCCCACGCGATGCCATGCCGCAGTAACGTCGATTATCCGGTCTGCATACCGTAGGCCGGACAAGCAAAGCGCCCCCGGCATCTCCAATGCCGGATAGCGGCGTAACCCCCTTATCCGGCCTACAGGTTACTGTACTGGCGGGATATCCGTCACTTCAGGATGTGATTCATCCGTTTCAGCCGACGTTGCCGCTGCGGTAACCGGCGCCATTATGCTATCCCATGTCGCCTGCAGATCCTTCATGTTGAACTCAGGTTCCCCTTTCGGCTGAAGAAGAATGAGAGCCATATCCTGCGATAGCTGCTGACGCAAATCCTGATTCAGCATCTCAACGGTCAGGCCATTAAGGAAGTTCTGCCGTAAACGCTGATACTGTTCTGGCGCGATATCCACCACCTGGTTTTGCAACGAGCGCAAACGCTGGCTGATCAAAATATCGGTATCGGTGCGGCCGTAGGTGGCAAACAGTTTCTGCAATTCCAGATTTTTTTGCGCTACCAGCGCATTGAACTCTTCTTCCGGCAGGCCCTTGTCCCGCACTTTCGCCAGTTCGCGAGCCACCGTGCCCAGGTTCGCATTCAGCTTATCGTTCGGCGATTCAACGTTAATAGCGCACTGTGCACGCAGGAACAGCACCCGACAGTCAAAGCCGAGGCCGATGTCTTTCGCGTTGTTCCTGGATAACGTCTGCTGGATATGCCAGAACAGCGCTTCACGGGCTAAATCGGCACGCCAGTAGCGTAACAACGCGGCGGATTCACGAATAGGTTGCCACGGCGCGTCCCACATGATGGAAAGACGATCCTGGCGTACCGCATCGGTCATAATGCTTACCGCTTCCGCACGCAGTGGAGAGAGCGTAGGCACCGGAGCCGGCGTTTCACGTTTTCCGTTTAACTCACCGAAGGTTTTATTGATTTGCTCAGCCACGCTGCGCGCATCAACGTTACCGACGATAATCAGCGTCATCGCATCCGGGGTATACCATTTCTGGTAGAACGACTGAATTTTTGCTGCATCAATCGGCTTTTTCAGCGGATCGGCAGGATCGTGCCCTAACAGCGTGGAGCCTTTCAGACGATAACGCCACCATCCCTCTTTGGTATCTGACGGCCAGGTTGCCACCATATCTTCGCTGCTCAGCGCATGGTTAACCGTTTCAGGGGTAATGGTCAGCTTGCCGGAAATATTCGCCAGGTAAGAAAGTGACTCTTTCAGTAGATCGTTACGGCTGTTTGGCAGACTGAGGTTGTACAACGTGGAATCATAGGAAACGATAACGGGCGGCATGGGGCGTTTAGGATCGAACCCCTGCTGCCACAATGAACGGGCTTGCGTGGCATCAAGGCCACCGCTTTGCGTCAGCGCGATACGTGGGATCGCATGGCTGAAACCACTCTGTTGCGTACTTTCGGTGAGTGAACCGGTATTAACCAGCAGGCGGACCTCAATACGGTCGCTGGGGCGCTGGGGAGTGGCTAACACTTGCCACTGGAGACCATTTGCCAGCGTGCCCTGTTGCCACGCCGGGTCAGGCTGGAGCGCATCTGCCTGCACATAGCCGGCAGTGGCCATCATCAGCAAGCCGCCCGCTAAAAGTCGAATTTTTGTGCCCTGCATGTGAACCCCTGATCAACTATCCTGGAAATAAAAAGACAGCCCTGAGAAGGACCCTCTGAATATGACGTTAAAAACACTTCGTGTTAGACCGCAAGAACATAAAAATGTCACGGAAGAAGTGAAAAAATCCCGAAACCGTCGAACAGACAGTTTCAGGCACAGGGGGTAATTATGCGCAAACGCCCGCAGTCCTGGAAGGGACTACGGGCATAAGTGGAGAGATTAAGAGGATAAATCGTGCGTTTTGCCATCCGGCGCACGATTATTCAGCACATCATCAAGCTTTTTGTGGTCCAGTTCTTTCACCCACTTAGCCACAACGACCGTTGCCACCCCGTTACCGACCAGGTTAGTCAGCGCACGCGCTTCAGACATAAAGCGGTCAATACCCAGGATGAGCGCCAGACCCGCTACCGGCAGATGCCCTACTGCGGAAATTGTCGCTGCCAGCACGATAAAGCCACTTCCGGTCACGCCCGCTGCGCCTTTCGAGGAGAGCAGCAGCACCACCAACAGGGTTATCTGATGGAAGATATCCATATGACTATTTGTGGCCTGCGCGATAAACACCGCCGCCATAGTCAGATATATCGATGTCCCATCAAGGTTAAACGAGTAGCCCGTGGGTATAACCAACCCGACAACCGACTTCCGGCAGCCCAGTTTTTCCATCTTATCAAGCATACGCGGCAGCGCTGACTCGGAAGAAGAGGTCCCCAGAACGATCAGCAGTTCTTCACGGATATAGCGGATGAATTTGAAAATGCTGAAGCCGGTTGCGCGAGCAATGGAGCCCAGAACCACAACCACAAACAGGATACAGGTAATGTAGAAGCAGATAATCAACTGACCCAGTTGCACCAGCGTTCCGACGCCATACTTACCGATGGTAAAGGCCATGGCACCGAAAGCACCTATCGGCGCAAGGCGCATGATCATGTTGATAATGCCGAAAATAACCTGCGAGAAACTTTCAATTACGTTGAAAATCATCTGGCCTTTGCTGCCCAGACGGTGCAGAGCAAAACCAAACATCACCGCGAACAACAATACCTGCAGGATGTTGCCGCTGGCGAACGCGCCAATGACGCTACCCGGGATAATATCCATCAGGAAGCCCACGATCCCCTGGTCTTTTGCCTGCTCGGCGTAGATCGCTACCGCTTTGGCATCCAGCGTTGCCGGATCGACGTTCATCCCGGCGCCGGGTTGCACCACGTTGACAATGATAAGACCAATGATCAGCGCAATCGTACTAACCACTTCAAAATAAAGCAGTGCAACCGCACCGGTGCGGCCTACTGCTTTCATACTTTCCATACCTGCAATGCCGGTAACGACAGTACAGAAGATAACAGGTGCGATGACCATCTTAATGAGCTTAACGAACGCGTCGCCAAGCGGTTTCATTTGGGCGCCTAATTCAGGGTAGTAATGGCCAAGGAGGATACCAATGGCAATTGCTGTCAGGACCTGAAAGTAAAGGCTTTTGAAGATAGAGGTTTTCATAGGGTGTCCTTAAAGTAAAAACCACAGGTCTTGTAAGGTTTTGTTTAACCTGCGGCCTTAAAGTAACACCCACACAACATGACAGAAATGCACCTGGATCATAATTGATACAAATTTGTTAAAAATTTTGAACTGGCTCGCACAAGCGCTACCTTTTTTAACTTTTGTAATCAGCTGATTCCTTCGCTAAATAGCGTTCTTCGAAGATATCTGCCGGAACCGGACGGGCAAACAGGAATCCTTGCGCGACATCCACCCCTGCCTGTGATAACCAGTCGCGTTGCGCTTCGGTTTCAACGCCTTCCGCAATCATTTGCAAATTGAGACTGTGAGCCAGCTGAATAATGGCAGAAATCATACTGCTATCTTCTGGCAGACCTTCAACAAACATCTTATCGATTTTGAGCACATCAACTGGCAGTGACTTCATATGCTGCAACTGTCGCAGACCCGCATAGCCCATACCAAAGTCATCCAACGCAATGCGTACCCCCGCATTGCGCAGCGGGCGCAGGATAGCGACAGCGGCGTTTGGATCATCTATATGCCGGCTTTCGGTAACTTCCAGAATCAAGGTACCGGGCTTAATGCGATATCGGTTTAACAACTCCAGCAGATCCGACACCATACTGGGGTGCATGAGCTGTAGCGCAGACAGATTCACCGACAGCGGTAACATCAGACCACGTTCCTGCCAGGCCGCAAGCTGGCGACAAGACTCCTCCAGCACCCAATATCCAACCGTCACCATCAGACCGCAGGATTCAATCCTGTCGATTAACCCTTCCGGTAATTCCCAGCTTCCGTCTGCCTGCTGCATCCGCAATAAAGCTTCAGCACTCAACATCTTGCCGCTGGCGATCTCTACCTGCGGCTGCATCCACAGCGCAAATTGCTGGTGATCAAGCGCGGTCAAAATGTCGTTCTCTTCGGTCAAACGCTGCTGTGCTTCTTCCATTTGCTGCGGATCAAAGAATTGGATCTGATTTTTACCCTTGCGACGCGAGGTTAGCACTGCCGATAGCGCGCGACTGTATAGCTGTTCCGCCGTCAAATCGCCGTAGTACATCGCCACCCCAATGTTGCAGCTCGGGCGAAGCTGAATACCCTGAATGGGCAACCGTTCATTCATGATAGTAAGTACTTGCTGACCTAATGTGATTGCATGCCAGGGTTCCTTCACACCGTGCGCGATAATCGCGAAGTCATAGCCGCTCACCTGAGTAAGCACCATTCTGGGCGCCAGCACCGATCTCAGTTTCTCAACCAGCGTCAACAGCAGGATTTCCCGCTGGGTCTCGGTCAATACACCGGCGGTATCACGCAGGGTTTCGCAGGTGACAATCATCAACGCAGTTGTTTGCGGGCCAGTAACAATCTGCTCAAGTAGCCCCATTAAGAACGTCTTATTTGGCAGTTCAGAGACCGGAAAGCGCATCGAATTGTCGTTCTGCTCTTCACTGTGACGCAGGACCAGTTGCTGATTCAGGTTGTAGCTACGCACCAGCATCCCAATCTCATCATCCTGATGCATAGGCGGTAATGCCAGTTGATAGCCGATCAGCTCCTGCTGCGGAATATCGTTCAGTTCGCGAGCAATTTTGCGTAACGGGTGCACAATCAGGCGGTTAATACACCAGGAGATGGCTACCGACAGGATTAACGACAAAAGTAAGTAAATGGTCACTAACGTTGAAAGCGTGCTCGTCACGAATTTGTACATGCGGTATGAATCCGCCTGTAACACCAGATACGCCAGCGGCTGTGGGTTGGCAGAGCGCTCAAGAGAATAGACCGGGAGCGAAATCTGCACCGGCAGTTCAAACAGTCGGGTCACCGTAACCGGAACGGGGCGTTCAGGGATAAAGCTCATCCGCAATGCCTGAAACTGGTTGGGCAGTACCACATCCGCGCGACTGACCACGCCAGCGGGCTGGATACGGCTTAAAATCATTTCTGCTTCGGGGATATCCCCCTTCAGGATGGCAGCCGACAGAGGTTCACGGACGGAGCGAGCGATGCTTTCCAGTTGCGTAGCCGTGTTATAGCGGTTCTGCTGGACCAAATGGAACAACAAAACGGTGCAAAAAATAAAAACAAACACCATGACAACGGCCGCAACCATCGCCATCTGCTTAATTGTTAACGAGCGACTGACACGCAAACTGACTCTCCACGGATAGACGAAACTGCCGTCAGAGTATACCCGATCGTAGCGGTATTAAGAGAGGCGGTATCTGAAAACTTCCCAGCGTGCATTATCGCGACAGGATAGGCACCTGGCGACGAGATTTATCTGCATTTAAGCCGAAAAAGGCCGCAAGGTTAACCCCTGCGGCCTGGTTCGGGCGCATGTTGCCATTACGGCAGGCAGACACCCATAGAGCACATTACTTCCGGTTATGTAGCCAGTTCACAATCAGGCTGGCGATAATGCCAGCGATGATCGGCGCTGCCAGATCGTGCCAGAAGGCTGTGCCCAGTTGCATGAGCGTCATATAGCCGCCTGTGTTGCAATGGCAACTGTTCGCGGCTATTCTTGAGTTGTTGAGGTTCAAGTTAGCCCCCGTTTTGTTGCCAGGTTTATACCGAACAACGTGCGGGGGTTTTCTCTTTCCAGCAACCTATGCCGCCGGGGATCAAGCCCCCGCAACATTGCGCCTCACCGGGTAAACCCGGCTTGCTGCTGATTCTACGGTAACACTTCCGTCTCATCACCCCGGAGTGATCCAGTCTGCGTAAAGCCTCGCAATTACGGCTTAATAAATCCGCCAAGCGCTGGAAAGTTTCTTGCCAACTGGCAACTTTCCTGACGGCTACCCGCACGATAAAACCACTAACGTATTGATATCTATTAGATTATTTTCTGGCACAGCGATTGCTATATGACTGTGAGCTGTTCTGTTCCGAATCAAAGGAGATATCATGTCTGACTGTCGTACTTACGGATTCAACACCCAGATCGTTCACGCGGGGCAACAACCCGACCCTTCAACTGGCGCGCTCAGTACGCCTATTTTCCAGACTTCAACGTTTGTTTTTGACAGCGCCGAACAAGGTGCCGCCCGCTTTGCGCTCGAAGAGTCCGGGTACATTTATACCCGTTTGGGCAACCCTACCACCGATGCGCTGGAGAAAAAGCTGGCGGTGCTGGAAAGAGGTGAAGCCGGGCTGGCTACCGCGTCCGGTATTTCTGCGATCACCACAACGCTGCTGACGCTGTGCCAGCAGGGCGACCATATCGTTTCCGCCAGCGCGATTTATGGTTGTACTCACGCATTTCTGTCGCACAGCATGCCGAAGTTCGGCATTAACGTCAGTTTTGTCGACGCCGCGAAACCGGAAGAAATCCGCGCCGCCATGCGCCCGGAAACCAAAGTTGTGTATATCGAAACGCCCGCTAACCCGACGCTGTCGCTGGTCGACATTGAAACGGTAGCCGGTATCGCCCATCAGCAAGGCGCATTGCTGGTCGTGGATAACACCTTTATGTCGCCGTACTGTCAGCAGCCTCTGCAATTGGGCGCAGACATCGTGGTGCATAGCGTCACTAAATATATCAACGGTCACGGAGACGTGATTGGCGGCATCATTGTCGGGAAACAGGAATTTATCGACCAGGCGCGGTTTGTCGGTTTGAAGGATATTACCGGTGGCTGTATGAGCCCTTTCAACGCCTGGCTGACGCTGCGCGGCGTTAAAACATTGGGCATTCGTATGGAACGTCACTGTGAAAACGCGCTAAAAATCGCCCGCTTCCTCGAAGGGCATCCGTCCATTACCCGCGTTTATTACCCTGGCCTGGCTTCGCACCCGCAGTATGAACTGGGCCAGCGGCAGATGAGCCTGCCAGGAGGAATTATCAGCTTCGAAATCGCCGGCGGCCTCGAGGCTGGCAGACGGATGATCAATTCTGTAGAATTGTGCCTCCTCGCGGTCAGTCTCGGTGATACCGAAACCCTCATTCAGCACCCAGCGTCTATGACACATTCGCCCGTTGCGCCAGAGGAACGGCTTAAAGCAGGTATTACCGACGGGCTGATCCGTCTTTCTGTGGGTCTTGAAGATCCAGAAGATATTATTAACGACCTTGAACACGCCATCAGAAAGGCAACATTCTGACCATTACGGCCTGAACCGACGACGCTCGGTTCAGGTCGTTGAGCATCAAGGCACAACAGTCTGGCTATACGCGCGCTCCTTTTTTGGGGAGAACGGGTATTTTGGGCAGGGGGTTCTATGCAGGACAACACAATACAATTAAGCAACAATACAGCAACCGCCGTACCATTCTCAAAGAAAATACCGTTTACAAAATACGATTTTGGCTGGGTATTACTCTGCATCGGCATGGCAATTGGTGCGGGTACAGTTCTGATGCCGGTACAAATTGGCTTAACCGGCATTTGGGTTTTTATTGTCGCCTTTATTATCGCTTACCCGGCAACGTACATTGTGCAGGACATTTATTTAAAAACATTATCCGAAAGTGAAACCTGCAATGACTACACCGATATTATAAGTCATTACCTTGGGAAAAACTGGGGTGTATTCCTCGGTGTGATTTACTTTTTGATGATTATTCATGGAATATTCATCTATTCATTATCGGTGGTTTTTGACAGCGCCTCGTATATCAAAACCTTTGGGCTAACCGATACCGACCTTTCGCAGTCAATCATCTACAAAGTGGCCATTTTTGCCGTACTGGTAGCCATTGCTTCCGGGGGAGAAAAGCTACTGTTCAAAATCTCCGGTCCGATGGTGGTGGTAAAAGTCGGCATTATCATCATCTTCGGCTTTGCGATGGTTCCGCACTGGAACTTCAGCAATATCAGCGCCTTTCCTGAAGCATCGGTGTTCTTTCGCGATGTGCTGCTGACTATCCCATTCTGCTTCTTCTCGGCGGTGTTTATTCAGGTGCTGAACCCCATGAACATTGCCTACCGCAAACGGGTGGCGGACCGGGTACTGGCCACACGTATGGCTATACGCACGCATCGGATCAGTTACATTACGCTGATTGCGGTCATCCTGTTTTTCTCCTTCTCTTTTACCTTTTCGATTAGCCACGAAGAGGCCGTTTCAGCCTTCGAGCAGAATATTTCTGCACTGGCTCTGGCGGCGCAGGTTATTCCTGGTCAGATTATTCACATCACCTCAACGGTGTTAAATATCTTCGCTGTATTAACCGCATTCTTTGGTATTTATTTGGGATTCCACGAGGCGATTAAAGGAATTATTCTTAACGTTCTGAGCCGCGTTATTGATGTGGAGAAAATTAATCCTCTGGTGCTTACGCTGGGTATTTGCACATTTATCGTTATTACGCTGGTTATTTGGGTATCGTTTCGCGTATCGGTACTGGTGTTCTTCCAGTTAGGCAGCCCGCTGTACGGGATTGTGTCGTGTATTATTCCGTTTTTCCTGATCTATAAAGTCACACAGCTGGAAAAACTGCGCGGGCTGAAAACCTGGCTAATTCTGCTGTACGGGATCCTGCTGTGCCTGTCACCATTACTGAAGCTGATTGAATAACCCGCGTAAACTGCGCCGTCAACACCTGGCGGCGCTTAGCTCACACTCTCCAGTTGATAGCTGCGAATTTTATTCAGTACCGTGGTATGTGACACCCCCAGCGCTTTGGCGATATGCCGTGACGACACATTCTCCTCCACCATCTGTTCAATTAACTGACGCTCGGCGCACTGGACCTGCTCTTTAAAAGGACGTTCTGTCGGGCCTTGCTTAACGGCGGGAAAATTCACTATTCCTAATTCTTCCCGCGTTATGACATCGGACTCCGCCATTAGCATCAGGCGAATAATGGTATTTTCCAGTTCGCGCACATTTCCCGGCCAACTGTGATGATGCAGGGCATCAAAGCAAGCTTTATCCAGAATGATCCGCCGCTGGAACTCCTTCGCGTATTTCTGCACAAAGTGGCGAATCAACAGACTGATATCCTGTGGGCGTTCCCGCAAGGGTGGAATAGTCAGGGAAAGTACATTGATGCGGTAATAGAGATCGGCGCGCAGCAGGCGTTGCTCCACCATCTCTTCCAGATTGGCGTTGGTTGCCACAATAATGCGTACATTAACCGGAATAATTTGCGCCCCGCCAACGCGACGGACCCCGCCATCCTGCAGGACGCGCAATAATTTAGCCTGTAAGCCCAGCGACATTTCACCAAATTCATCGAGAAAAAGGGTGCCTTTCTCGGCCATTTCAAACAACCCTTTTTTACCTTTACAGTCTGCGCCGCTAAAAGCCCCTTTCTCATAGCCAAAGAATTCACTCTCCATCAACGACTCAGGTAGCGCAGAGCAGTTAACCGGAATAAACGGATAAAAACGCCGCTGACCGGAATTATGGATAGCCCGGGCCAGCAATTCTTTGCCAGTGCCCGTATCACCACGGATCAGAACGGTATATTTGCTGTCAGCAATTTTTATCGCCTTTTCGATAAGCGCGTGCATGCTCTGGCTGCTGCAAATAATGTCAGAGAAATAGCGCGGGCGTTCCGGCTCAGACATCGACAACTCGCTTATCTCTTCACACAGGTAAGCGACGTTAATAATATCGGCGCGTCGGCTTAAACAGGATTGCACGCAGGAAATATCCTGTAACTGGCGACACCAGGATTTAATCAGGATCCGTCCAGGTGTGACTTTCATGGAGATGATATTGATATCACAACAGGAAAATTCCTTCAGGACATCCTCAACCATCGACAGACGATCAATTGTTTTAATATCCCAGCGTATCGTGACCACATTTGCTCCTGGTAGTTAGCAACTGCGAAGTAGATATTTCTGTGCCGTCCAAAAATCTGACTATATTCTAGACACTATGGAATAATGTTCTGCCAATGGACTCACATTGTGGGAGTAAAAACGAATTATAAAAAAACCGGAGCACAAGGCTCCGGTTATCGGGTCATAACCCACGTTTATTGCTGTGGGTTTTCGTCCTGGTCAACGGCGAAACAGGCTACCAGTTGACCACCATAGTCTTTTAACTGTGGCTGAAGCTGAGTACACGGACCAAAGCGACGACGGCAACGGGCGTTGAACGCACAGCCCGGTGGCGGATTCAGCGGGCTTGGCAGCTCACCAGTCAGCTTGATACGCTCGCGGCGATCGTCCGGGTTCAGGCGCGGCGTTGCGGAAAGCAGCGCCTGAGTGTACGGATGACGTGGATTATTGAAGATCTGATCCTTGGTTCCTTTTTCCACGCAGCGGCCCAAATACATCACCATCACTTCATCAGCAATGTGCTCTACCACCGACAGGTCGTGCGAGATAAAGACGTAGGACAGCCCCAGTTCCTGCTGCAAGTCCATCATCAGGTTCAGCACCTGCGCACGTACGGAAACGTCCAGCGCCGAGACCGGTTCGTCGGCAATCACCACATCCGGGTCAAGCATCAAACCGCGGGCAATGGCGATACGCTGACGCTGACCGCCGGAGAACATATGCGGATAGCGGTCGTAGTGCTCGGTTTTCAGTCCCACTTTCGCCATCATCGCCAGCGCTTTTTCACGACGCTCCTCTTTGCTGAGCGTCGTGTTGATCAGCAACGGCTCTTCCAGAATCTGCCCAACTTTCTTACGTGGGTTCAGGGAACCGTAGGGGTTCTGGAATACTATCTGGATTTTCTGCCGACGCAGCTTCTGCGCATGCGGGTCGTGCTTGAGTAAATCCTGTCCCTGGTAATACAGCTCACCGCCGGTCGGGATTTCAATCATCGTCAGCAGACGGCCAAGGGTGGATTTTCCACAGCCCGACTCACCTACCACCGCCAGCGTTTTACCGCGCTCCAGAGTAAAGGAAACACCATCCAGCGCTTTCACCAGGCGTTCCGGGGCGAACATGCCCTTTTTCACCGGGTAGTGTTTTTTCAGGTCAATGGCCTGCAACAGCGGCTGTTGCGCGGCGGCCTTTTGCGTACTCATAGCCCAGGCCTCCCGGCATCATCAAGTGGGTAGTGGCATTTCGACTGACGACCGCCTTCCAGCAGGTTCAGTTCAGGTTCTTCAGCGCGGCATTTGTCGGTCGCATAGGGGCAGCGCGGGTTCAACAGACAACCGTTCGGGCGGTCATATTTCCCTGGCACCACGCCCGGCAACGAGGCCAGACGCGCTTTGTCCTGAGCAAACTCCGGCAACGCTCGCAGCAGCGCCTGGGTATAGGGATGGCGCGGCGCGCGGAAGATATCCTGCGCGGCCCCGGTTTCCACTACCTGCCCGGCGTACATCACGATGATTTTGTGCGCCGCTTCCGCCACCAGCGCCAGATCGTGCGTAATTAAGACCAGCGCCATGTTCTCTTTTTGCTGCAATTCCAGCAGTAGCTCGATGATCTGCGCCTGAATGGTCACATCCAGCGCCGTTGTCGGTTCATCGGCAATCAGCAGCTTCGGACGACAGGCAATCGCCATCGCGATCATCACGCGCTGACTCATCCCACCGGACAACTGGTGCGGATAGACATCCAGGCGCGAGGCCGGATCGGGGATCCCCACCAGCGTCAGCAGGTCAATTGCCCGCTGAATACGCGTTTTTTTGTTGCCGCCCTGGTGCACCTTGATGGCTTCCATAATCTGGTAGCCGACGGTGTAGCAGGGGTTAAGACTGGTCATCGGGTCCTGGAAGATCATCGCCACTTCCGCGCCAACTAACTGGCGACGCTCTTTCTCAGAGATGCGCTTCAGGTCGCGACCATTAAACTCCAGATTTTCAGCCATAACGCGGCCTGGGTAGTCAATCAACCCCATAATCGCCAGCGAGCTGACGGACTTACCAGAACCAGATTCCCCAACAATGCCAACCACTTCACCCTGGTTCACACTGTAGCTAATGCGGTCCACGGCGCGGAATTCGGAACCTACGTCGCCGAAGTGCACCGATAATTTATCTACATTTAATAACGCCATCTCGAACCTCTTACTGCTTCAGTTTGGGATCGAGCGCGTCACGCAGACCGTCACCCATCAGGTTAAATGCCAGCACCGTCAGCAGGATCGCCAGACCCGGGAAGGTCACGACCCACCAGGCGCTTTGAGCGAACTGCAGCACGTCAGAGAGCATGGTGCCCCACTCTGGCGTCGGCGGCTGTGCGCCCATCCCCAGAAAGCCGAGGGCAGCCATATCGAGAATGGCGTTCGAGAAACCAAGCGACGCCTGAACAATCAGCGGCGCAAGACAGTTAGGCAGAATATTGACGAACATCTGGCGCATCGCACCGGCACCGGCCACGCGGGATGCGGTGACATAGTCGCGGTTCACCTCCACCAGTACGGCGGCACGCGTCAGACGCACATAGTGCGGCAATGCCACGAACGTCAGCGCCAGAGCGGCGTTGCCTATCGAGGGACCAAATACCGCCACCAGCACCAGCGCCAGTAACAGGCTCGGCAGCGCCAGCATGATATCGACCACACGCATGATGACGTTATCGACAATCCCGCCAAAGTAACCGGCGATAAGCCCGAGAACCACGCCCATCAGCAGGGAAAGCACCACCACCAGACAGCCAACCAACAGCGACAGACGTGCCCCGTACATCAGGCGGGACAGCACATCGCGGCCCACATCATCAGTACCAAACAGGTGCGCCATGGAACCGCCTTCCTGCCACGCAGGAGGAGCTAGTAGCGTATCGCGGAACTGGTCTGCCGGGTTGTAGGGTGCAAGGACGTTGGCAAAGACCGCAATCAGGATCATCACCACAACGTACACCAGCCCAACAACCGCACCTTTGTTGCGTTTAAAATAGTGCCAGAACTCCTGCAGCGGCGTCATCGGCACCGGTGCGGCAATAACTTTATTTTCAGTAACCTGTGACATGATGGCCCCTTACTTCTTATGCCGAATACGCGGGTTCACCACGCCGTACAGCAGGTCTACCAGCAGGTTGACGAGGATAATCATCGTCGCGACCAGTAATACCCCACCCTGCACTACCGGATAATCACGGCGTTGCAGCGCATCGATCAGCCAGCGTCCCAGCCCCGGCCACGAGAAGATAGTCTCGGTCAGGATTGCCCCAGCCAGCAACGTACCAACCTGCAGGCCGATAACGGTTACAACGGGCAGCATGGCGTTGCGCAGAGCATGAATGATGATGACGCGCATGCGGGTCAAACCTTTAGCGCGCGCGGTACGAATGTAATCCTCGCCCAGCACTTCCAGCATCGACGAACGGGTCATACGCACAATAACCGCCAGAGGAATGGTACCCAGCACCATCGCAGGCAAGACCATATGCGCCAGCGCATCGATAAAGTTGCCCTCTTCACCCCAGATGGCGGTGTCTATCAACATAAAACCGGTCAGCGGATTGGAATCATCAAGGAATACCATGTCGCTCACCCGCCCAGAAACCGGCGTCAGGTTCCACTGTACGGACACCAGCATGATCAGCATCATGCCCCACCAGAAGATCGGCATGGAGTAACCGGTCAGCGCCAGGCCAACGGCGGTATGATCGAAAATGGAGCCGCGCTTAACGGCAGCAAGAACACCCACCGGGATACCTATTGCGACGGCGAAAATCATCGCGCAGACGCCGAGTTCCAGCGTCGCTTTGAAGCGAGGCACGAACTCTTCCCACACCGGTAAGCGGCTTTTCAGCGAGATACCTAAATCACCATGCATAACCCCCCAGATATAGTGGAGGTACTGCTGCCACATCGGCTTATCCAGACCGAGTTCAGCCAGCAGTTGAGCATGACGCTCAGGGGAGATCCCACGTTCACCCGCCATGATCATAACCGGATCGCCGGGGATCATATGGACGAAGGCAAAGGTGAGAAGAGTGATACCGATAAACGTGGGGATGACGAGTCCCAAACGTCGGAGAATGAACTGCAACATAACCCGGATTCTCTCTAATGACGCACGGCCTGGAACCGTGAGTCTGTATTGCTCACAAATCTTATCCCACGCAAACTGCATCGTGGGTAAAGCATTACGCCGGAGGGCGCTGCGCTTATCCGGCCTACACAATACCGGGGCGCAGCGCTTCCTTGATTGCTTTTAATTATTCGACAGAGACGTTTTCGAAGTGGTGTTTGCCTAATGGATCAACCACATAGCCTTTTACTTCTTTACGCACTGGTTCATACACGGTGGAGTGAGCAACAATCAGAGCCGGAGCCTGGTCGTGCATAACAACCTGAGCTTGCTTGTACAGTTCAATACGTTTGTTGTGATCGTCGGTCGCACGCGCCGGTTGGATCAGGTCTTCAAACGGTTTGTAGCACCAGCGAGAGTAGTTGGAGCCGTCTTTCGCTGCCGCACAGCTGAACAGGGTGGCGAAGAAGTTGTCCGGATCCCCGTTGTCACCGGTCCAACCCATCATCACCGCCTGATGCTCACCCGCTTTGGCGCGTTTCAGATACTCGCCCCACTCGTAGGTCACAATCTTGGCCTGAACGCCAATTTTCGCCCAGTCAGCCTGAACCATTTCCGCCATACGACGGGCGTTCGGGTTATATGGACGCTGTACCGGCATAGCCCACAGCTCAACGGTAAAGCCTTTGTCCTGACCGGCTTCCTTCAGCAGTGCTTTGGCTTTCTCAGGATCGTAGGTGTAATCTTTAATGTCGTCGTTATAGCCCCACATGGTCGGTGGGATCAGGTTTTTCGCGGCAACGCCAGCACCCTGATAAACCGCTTTAATGATCGCGTCTTTGTTTACCGCGTAGGTCAGCGCCTGACGGACTTTCACGTCATCAAACGGTTTCTTCTCGGTGTTGAAAGAGAGGTAGCCAACGTTCAGACCGGCCTGCTCCATCAGATTGATGTTTTTATCCTGCTTCATGCGCGCGATGTCTGCCGGGTTCGGGTACGGCATCACCTGGCACTCGTTCTTCTGCAACTTGGCATAACGCACGGAAGCGTCAGGCGTAATGGAGAAGACCAGACGGTCGATCTGCGGCTTAGTGCCCCAGTAACCTTCGAATGCTTTATACAGAATACGGGAGTCTTTCTGGTACTGCTGCAGCTGGAACGGACCGGTACCGATTGGGTTCAGATCCACTTTCTCCGGGGAACCGGCTTTCAGCATGTTGTCCGCATATTCTTTGGAAAGAATAGAAGCGAAGTCC
This sequence comes from Citrobacter sp. Colony219, assembly GCF_019382635.1. Lineage (NCBI taxonomy): Bacteria > Pseudomonadati > Pseudomonadota > Gammaproteobacteria > Enterobacterales > Enterobacteriaceae > Citrobacter > Citrobacter sp. Colony219. Next base: position 63,544 of record NZ_CP080033.1, read on the forward strand.
ATCGCCAGGTCAGCCAGGAATGGTGCTTCCGGGCGAGTCAGCACGAACTGAACGGTTTTATCATCCACCTTTTTCACTTCGGAGATCAGATCCGGCAGGCCCATCCCTTCGAAGTATTCATAGCTGCCGCCAGAAACTTTGTGGTACGGGTTCTGGGCATTTTTCTGACGATCGAAAGAGAACACCACGTCATCGGCGTTGAAATCGCGCGTCGGTTTGAAATCTTTGTTGTCCTGCCACTTCACGCCAGGGCGAAGGTGGAAGGTATAGGTTTTACCGTCTTCGCTGATTTCCCACTTCTCAGCAAGTCCCGGGATCACTTCAGTTGTGCCGGTTTTGAACTCGACCAGGCGGTTATAGATCGGCACGGAGCTGGCATCATAGGTGGTACCAGAGGTGAAAAGCTGCGGGTTAAAGCCTTCAGGAGATCCTTCTGAACAATAAACCAGAGTTTTAGCCTGTACGCTTGCTGCGACGGTCATAGCCACCAGGCTCAGACCAAGCTTCAGCATCCCTGACTTCTTCAAGGAAATACTCATTCTTCTGCTCCAAATGTGATGTTTGTTGTTTTACCCTTTGCAGTGGGTTTGCACCGCCTGGCCTTTTTTGTTTTTTACCCGGCCGGGTCGGCGTTAAGAGGATGGGGATTCCGTTCACATAAGCGACTGAGTTGCAGCGCGGATTCTCCATGAAATGCCCCTCATGCCCTACAATCTGTCAACAGAATGTGAAAACGTCAATACAGGTAACCGCGATTTACACCAACGGTGAGAATTGGCAAACAAAGATTAAAAAAAGTGCAGGCGGGTATTTTCAGCAGGGAAATTTGTGCTACGCGCACTATGCCAGAATAAATATCTTCATATTCAGAAACATTTGGTGATTAACATTTATGCAAATTATGAAAATTTTCTCAACACATGCTGCATATCTGAGCGATTAATACCATGAACGTTAAAACGCACAGCGGAAAATGCTGGGTTCAGCCATAAGTAACGCAAAAAAAGATTCAAGCAAATATAAAAAAAGGCAATGGAATATGTCACAGAATCGTTAACAGTCAGTGGGAAGTGGTGCACAATTTTTGCAGATAAAATGAAGGTCAAAGGTGGGGTTGGAATAACACCATACACGCCGGGATGAAACTGAGCCTGTAGGCCGGATAAGGCGTCTGCGCCGCCATCCGGCAATGTCAAAATGCTGCAATGTTTTGCCTGATGGCCTGCGCTTATCAGGCCTACAAAGCAAAAAAAACCTGCTCGCTGAGCAGGATTTTGAATTTGGTCGGTGATAGAGGATTACTCGCCACTRCGTGGCTCGCCCTACGGGCCGTTGCTGRCGCAACGTTCTCTCGCTMCGCTCGAGTCGAACCTCTTRCCCCCGGAGGTTCTCATCCTCGTGGATTCCGGAAAGCAAAAAGCCCGCTCAAAGAGCGGGCTTTTCTAATTTGGTCGGWGATAGAGGATTACTCGCCACTGCGTGGCTCGCCCTACGGGCCGTTGCTGGCGCAACGTTCTCTCGCTCCGCTCGAGTCGAACCTCTTRCCCCCGGAGGTTCTCATCCTCGTGGATTCCGGAAAGCAAAAAGCCCGCTCAAAGAGCGGGCTTTTCTAATTTGGTCGGTGATAGAGGATTCGAACCTCCGACCCCTTCGTCCCGAACGAAGTGCGCTACCAGGCTGCGCCAATCACCGAATGCGGGGCGCATCTTACTGCTCAGCTGCGCGCCCGTCAATCCCTTAGTATCAAAATGCCATTCGATCGGCGAGAAAGTCAGCAGCCCATTACTGGGTTACAATCTTCTTGTCGTCCGGGACATGACACCAGTTGTTATTCTCATTTATACCGCCGTTTGGCGAGGTATATCCAAGGCAACCGAGAATGGTGTCGTACAGTTCAACATGGCGACGCGGAATCTTCATATCAGCCTCCTGCTTAAGGTGGGCGAAGGCTTTCGCATGATCGGGGTCTTCCAGATACTTATCAGACATCCACACCATCATAGGAACGCGGAACTGCTCTGGCGGTGCCATTTTACGTGGCGTACCGTGCAGATGCTCACGCTCGTTGATCGACTCACCGTGATCGGCAGCATAGAACACAATCGCTTTCTTATCGCGCAGCTGGTCAAACACTTTGGTGATAAAGTGGTCAACATAGGTTACCGAGTTATCAAATGAGTTAATCATCTGCGCTTTCGAACAACCGCTATCAACATTGACACACTCCGGCTTCCACTGGGCGTACTCACGGGTATAGCGCTGCGTGTAGTTAAAGTGCGAGCCTTTGGTATGCAGGATAATCAGGTGTTTACCATTATCGTCCGGTTTGATTGATTGCTGCATCTCAGAGATCAGCAGCATATCGTCAACCGTTTTGCCACGGTTACGCGGCTCAGCGCCAATCTGCTCACGATATGCGATGTTCTCCGCCATCGTGTTGCTGTAAAACCACATCTCACTTTGCATCGCGTATAGATCGGTATTAAAACCTAGCTGGCTGAGTACGGAAAAGACGTTTTGTTCTTTCAGCGTACGCTGCGGGTTATCGCTCGCCCCACCTTCACGAACAAACATACAGCGTAGCGAAAGTTTGGTTGCCGTATCACACGAATATCCGCGGAACGCGGCCAGGTTTTTTTCCTGAGCCAGCCTTGGCGTAGTATTTCTCTCGTAGCCAAAAATGCCCATATGATCCCAGCGTGTCGTTTCGCCGATAATGAACACGACGTAGGTATCATCAATATTCTTGGGGGCAACGTAGGTAAATTTCTTCGCCGGATTCATCAACGAATTGTTATCTGAAGATTCATCCACCTGCGCCCAGGCATACAGACCCAGCGCGGACAGCCAGTTTGAAGGCAAATATGAATTTGCCACTACGCCACCGTAGCTGGGCAAATCAATACCCGTTTCCCGTTCAACTGATTTTTGCTGTATTCCAAGTAAACGAATCGGCGCCCACACCATCAAGCCAGCCAGCAGAACAACGGCCACACTACGCCATCTCATACCTGGCGTACGTATTTGTTTTAGCAGGGTATAGCGGCAACGGTTACTCCAGATAAGCAGCAGCGGCAAAATGCTGACCGACACCAGCCACACGATAAAATGCCAGCCCACAACTTCCTTTGATAAATCAATATCGGTTGTCATGACCGAGGCAATAATGCCGTAGCCAATGACCACATTCAGGAAGGTCATGTAATAGCTGGCACCAGCGGAACACAGCACCACCAAGGTAGCCAGTACGCGCCAGGCCCGCCGACCAAACAGAGACAGAAGACGAAGTAAAAAGAAGGTAACCAGCACGGTGCCGGCCAATTCAACAACCGCAGAGATTCCTTTCAACGCGGTAAATTCCTGCACATAGCTGCCGAAGCGGCGATAAAAAACTGCGCAGTTCATAAACAGACCGATATAGATCGCAAGCAAGAAGCTAAGCTTTTGCTGCGTCATCGATTTAATGTATCTCATGCAAAAAAACCCTGGGAATCGGGATAAAAACACCCTGTGAAGTGGTCAATCGACCAAACAGGGGAAAATGCGACAACAGCAGAGATGAAATGTCTACGGGCGCGGCTAAGTAGACCACAGTAGGGGAGAAAAGTGCTTATGGTGAATGCAAACGGCGCATATATTTTTGTAAATATATGCGCCGGGTATTAATCAGACCGCTAATAGATTCAGGCGTGAGCCTCAGTAAATACGCTACGTTGCGGCTGGCGAATGGTGGTAGAAAGCGCCAGCGAGATGATTAACAGCGCAAAGATAACGCAGAAGGTGACATAGAACCCACCAAACAGCGAAGCGATAATCGAACCACAAATACTGCCGATACCAAAGCCAAGATAGATAACACCGTAGTTTTTCGCCAGGTTATTCAGGCCGAAGAACTCACTCACCAGTGACGGGAAGACCGTAATGGTGCCACCGAAGTTGAAGGCAACACAGGCAATGGCTGCGAAGAATGTCACTTCATTCAGCGGGGCAAAAAGCAGCGCCGCCATGCCCACCAGCGAAACAACCTGACCAATGGTGATAACGCGAATACGGGAAATTTTGTCGGACAGAATACCCAGAACCAGACGACCTGACAGGTTCGCGATAGAAATAACGGTTACCGCATTCGCCGCTGTTGCCACATCCATTTTTGCCAGGCTTTGGGCGATATCTTTCGCGACACCAATCACGTAAAGCCCGCTCATGCACGCCGTCAGGAACATCACTGCCAGCATCCAGTACTGTGGTTTACGCATGGATTGTGCCAGCGTGTAGTCATTCTCTACCACGCCATTTACGGCTTTAACTTCCTGGTTTGGCGCATCTTTCATCAGTGTGGAGCCAAAGACAATCATCACCAGTACGATCGCGCCCCAAATCATAAAGGTCTTTTCCAGACCCACAGTGCTCAGCAGTTGGCTGTCGATAAATTTAAAACCAAGGCTACCCAGGCCGTAAGAACCGATCGCAAAGGCGGAAATCAGCCCTTTACGCTCAGGGAACCATTTTACACAGTTGGACAGGGTTAACAGGTAGCCTGCGCCATCCGCCAGACCAACCAACACACCGGCACTCAGCCACAGCATAATCAGGCTGTCAGAATGCGCGGTTAAGAAGAAGCCCACACCCAGTAAGATACCCGATGCCATGGTGACGCGTTTCACACCGAAACGTTCCTGAAGCTTCCCGGCGACGGAAGAAGAGATCGCCAGACCCAGACTCAGCAAACCAAAGGAAAATGCAACCTGACTCACCGGCGCATCAAGCTTAGAAGAGAGCGCACCGTTAAACAGGCTCCAGGTATAAACAGAACCTAATGCAAATTGGGTAATGATGGTGCCGATCAGTGTCAGCCACCGGGTACGCTGATAATCAGAAGTTTTCATGGCAGTCTTCCTGCATAAACAAAATGGGAAATTCTCTGCCGACAACCATACCGAAGTGCTTTTATGACCAGGAGAAAACGGCATGAAATGCCATCAGGACGGAATGAAATGCCTGGATTGCGGAATGAATGACGAGACAAAAAGTCGGGTTACTGAATTTTATTGCCGGAGTTAGTGCACGCTATCGCTGGAATGCGTGTGATTATTGATCCCGATATGTAACAGAGATGTTTTATCCCGGCTTTCTTTCGTTAAAATTTAGCGCTCACTCCCATGGTGTACAGATAATCGCTGTTATTCGTACTATTTTCTGCCTGAGAAAGTGCCGCATAGGCAGCCATATGCTGATTCAGCAGCATATCTGCACCGACAGTGACATCGACCCAGTTACCATCCTGACTCGCCGCCGCCATACGATTGAGACCCGATTGCGCCTTCCAGATATTCTCGCCAAACTGCTGGTTATAGCTGATTTGCGCCCATGACCGTACATCGCCAAACTGCGAGTCGACCCGCCAGCCCAGGGTACTGACGCTGGCATGCCACATCGGATCGGTCAGCGTTAGCGAAGTCACACTGTCGCCAAATTCGTTGTAGGTAGAGGTGGCTGAACCATCATAATGCAGGGCTGCGACGGGTCCCGTCGTCACCTTACGGGAAAGGGGAAAATTCCAGCCCACGCTCATACCGCTGGTCGCATCCAGAGCCGTTTGGTCCGCCAGATTCACCACCGGCCCCGCCACGTTCTGGGTGGAGCGAATGCGCTCTTCCAGAATGTCGTTATAACGTGGTTGGTGATCGCTGTCCCATGTATAGCGTTCCGACGTATGACCGGACAGCGCATCAACGATATATTCTTGTTGCCAGCCATATGCCGTATTGGCAAACAGCGCACAGACGATGACGTTCGCCAGAGTTAACCTCTGACGACCACTACTGTTTCTTATAATCATCAACGCGACTCCAGAAAAGAGCCGAATACGGCGATATTATTGTCATTGTTTAAAGGATATCGGGCACATGAGGCCCTGTATTAAATATTGTCTTTTTAGCGGGCGCGTCAAGGCGGGCCGAATGAAATTTTTACGCCAGTAAAAACAGCGAGGAAGAGTATGCAACGTTGCGGCTGGGTCAGTCAGGATCCACTATACATTGCCTATCATGACAAGGAATGGGGCGTCCCGGAAACCGATGGTAAAAAGCTGTTCGAAATGATCTGCCTTGAAGGCCAGCAGGCTGGGCTGTCGTGGATAACCGTGCTGAAAAAACGGGAAAACTATCGCCAGGCATTTCACCACTTCGATCCTGCCACCGTTGCGGCGATGACCGAAGAGGATGTAGAAAGGCTGGTACTGGATGCCGGTATTATCCGCCATCGGGGAAAGATTCAGGCCATTATCGGCAACGCCCGCGCCTGGCTGGCAATGGAGCAAAACGGTGAGCCGTTTAGCGAGTTCGTCTGGTCATTCGTCGATAACCAACCGCAGTTAACCCGTGCCGCCAGTCTGAGCGATATCCCTACTTCAACGCCCGCCTCTGACGCACTTTCTAAAGCGTTAAAAAAACGTGGATTTAAGTTTGTTGGCACCACTATCTGTTACTCCTTTATGCAGGCATGCGGTCTGGTCAACGACCATGTCACCGGCTGCATCTGTTACCCAGGAGAACAACATGATTCGTGAATCCAACGCTGACGATCTGGCACCAATTCTGGCACTGTGGATGGAAAGCACCATTTTTGCCCATCCTTTTATCGAAGAACGCTACTGGCGCGAGAGTGAACCTATCGTACGTGATGTCTACCTGCCCGCTGCGCAAACCTGGGTGTGGGAAGAAAACGGTGTGCTCAAAGGTTTTGCCAGCGTGATGGAAGAGCGCTTTTTAGGCGCGCTGTTTGTCGCGCCTGCCGCCATCAGAAGCGGTATCGGTAAAGCGCTGGTGCAACATGTGCAGCAGCGCTTTTCGTTGCTCAGCCTGGAGGTCTACCAGAAGAACCAATCAGCGGTAAACTTCTACCACGCACTGGGCTTTCGCATTGAAGACAGCGCATGGCAGGAAGAGACTCACCATCCAACCTGGATTATGGGCTGGCAGGCGGATCAAACGCGGTAAGTGTCAGCGTGGGCCCACTGTACTTCTCCAGCCACGCCAGCGCAGTATTGCCCGCACAGCCGTTCCCCAGCTTCGAGCTGGGGAGATCTTTGGTCAGCACGTTGACAGCACCATTTTTACAAATTCCGTCGGCGGCCGGGTCCAAATCAGGCCAGGCCCCCTCATGAATACAAATCACGCCAGGTTTGATCCCTGTCGTCACGACAGCACCCGCCAGGATATGCCCGCGGTGGTTCCACACTCTGACCGTATCGCCATCGGCAATCCCCCGCGCTTGCGCATCCTGCGGATGAATTGTTACCGGCTCCCGATCCGCCACCGCATACTGTTCGCGTAACGCACTGTAGTTGAGCTGGCTGTGCAAACGGTGAGCCGGATGGGCGGAGAGCACCTGCAGTTGGTCGGGTTCGGCATTGCCGAACCACTCATCCGGCTCCAGCCACATCGGGTGTCCTGCACAATCCGCATAGCCGTAACCTGCAATTTTTGCAGAATAGATTTCAATTTTTCCACTGTCCGTTTTCAGCGGATGCGCCTGTGGATCACGGCGAAAATCAGCAAAACGGATGAACTGCGTATTGGCGGCGTTTTCCGGCATTTCGATCAGTGCATTCTTTTGCCAGAACTCAGCGAATGGCGGCAGTGTAACCTGCTGGCTGGCACCACGCTGCGCGGCAATGTCGTAAAAAGTTTCCAGCCACACCAGTTCGCTTTTACCTTCGGTGAATCGCTCGTAACCGCCCTGTTCCCAGCGCTCGCTAAGCTCGGCAAAAACATCAAAATCGTTGCGTGCTTCAGCCTGTGGCAGCACGACCTGCTTCATCGGCACCAGGTGCTGATTGCTGTAATCGCCGGTCATGGTCAAATCGTTACGTTCAAAAGAGGTTGTCGCAGGTAACACGATATCGGCATGCTTCGCCGCAGCGGTCCAGAAACACTCAGAGATAACCACCAACTCTGGCTTCTGCCAGGCGCGAATCAAACGATTGGTATCCTGGTGATGGGTGAAGTTGGCGCCGCCCGCCCACCACAGCATGCGGATGTCCGGGAAATGCCGATCCATACCGTTATGCTGATAGAAACCGCCGGGGTTTTCCAGCGCCTCAACGATACGCGCCACCGGGATTTTATCCACCGCGTCGGTGCCGCCTTTGAGGCTACCTTGCATCGAAGCCAGTACCGCTGCACGACGTGTCGGGTTCCCGCCGTTGGCAAAATGGTACGACAGCCCAAAGCCACCGCCGGGCGTGCCAATTTGACCGAGCATGGCGGCCAGCGTGACGATCATCCAGTGTTTTTGCTCGCCATACTGCTGACGCTGCATCCCCCAGCCGGCCATCAGCATGGTGGTATTTTGGTGAAATATTGCCGCAAGTTCGCGTATTTTCGCTGCCGGAATACCACAAATTTCAGCAGCCCATTCTGCCGTTTTCGCTATCCCATCGGATTCACCCAGTAGGTAGTCGGCGAACGAATCATATCCGGTTGTACAACGGGCGAGAAAATCCTCGTCGTGCCAGTCGTTTTCCACCAGCGTATGCGCGATACCCAGCATCAACGCTACATCGGTTCCCATATGCGGGGCGATCCATTCCATTTTGTCGCCAAAGAACGCCACACTTTCCGATCGCATTGGATCGATGCAGATCAATCGCTTACCGCTATCGCGCAGCGCTTCAAAGTAAGCAATACCCTGTTCGTCAGAAGCATTCCAGGCAATTTTCAGTGTATTCAGTGGGTTAGCACTCCACAGCACCACCACATCGCTATGCTCCAGCACCATCGGCCAACTGGTCTGCTGCTGGTAAACTTCGTTGCCCCCCACCACATACGGCATGATGGCCTGTGCAGCCCCCGTAGAATAATCCCCCAGGTGTCCGGTATACCCCCCTGCCAGCGCCATATAACGCTGTAGCAGAGTTGCCGCTTTGTGTAACACGCCATTAGATCGCCAGCCGTAGGAACCGGCAAAAATCGAGGCCGGACCGTAGCTGTCACGGATACGTTTATGCTGCGTATGGATAAGATTCAGCGCGTCGTCCCAACTAACGCGAACAAATTCATCCTGCCCACGCACGCCTTGCGGATTCTCCGGCGAGGCAAGGAATCCTTTACGCACCATGGGAAAACGTACCCGCGTTTTACTGTGAACCTGGTCGCGCACCACGGTTTGCAAGGAGTTGGGATGGGAAGTGGGCAGCGCGCCACGCGAGGAGAAAACCGTCTCACCATCGGTGTCGACGAGAATTGGTCCCCAGTGGGCAGCGGTTAACACCGGGTAATGTGCGGGTGAATTAGCCAAGATGGCGCTCCTGAATGCGATGTGACGGCTTATTTATTATGCCGTTCAATGTTACTTACAAATTTCAGAGTCTTCCCTGGAATTTTCTTCATGTTCACACGTCATAATCAACCGCCACGGTCGCTGTGGCAAAGAAGAAAAAGTCATTAAGGAATTAAGATGAAGAAACGTGTTTTTGTTATTGCTGCCATCGTGAGCGGCGCCCTGGCGGTTTCTGGCTGCACAACAAACCCTTACACCGGCGAACGCGAAGCAGGTAAATCCGGCATTGGCGCGGGTATTGGCTCTCTGGTCGGCGCGGGCATTGGCGCACTCTCTTCTTCGAAGAAAGATCGCGGTAAAGGCGCACTGATTGGCGCAGCGGCGGGTGCGGCCGTTGGCGGCGGTGTCGGTTATTACATGGACGTGCAGGAAGCCAAACTGCGCGACAAAATGCAGGGAACGGGCGTCAGCGTGACGCGTAGTGGCGATAACATCATTCTGAACATGCCAAACAATGTCACCTTCGACAGCAGCAGCGCCAACCTGAAACCGGCAGGCGCAAACACGCTGACCGGCGTGGCAATGGTACTGAAAGAGTACAATAAAACCGCCGTCAACGTGCTGGGCTTCACCGACAGCACCGGCAGCCAGGATCTGAATATGCGTCTGTCTCAACAACGCGCGGACTCCGTGGCCAGCGCCTTGATCACGCATGGGGTTGCCGCTAATCGTATCCGCACTCAGGGCATGGGTCCGTCTAATCCGATCGCCAGCAATAGCACGGCGGAAGGTAAAGCGCAGAACCGTCGCGTAGAGATTACGTTGAGTCCTGTGCAGTAATCGTTGAGCCGGGTGGCAGCTTCGCCTTACCCGGCCTACGTTCGACATGTAGGCCCGGTAAGCGCAGCGCCACCGGGCAAATTACTTGCTTCGTCAGATTTTCCCGCTAAGGTATTCACACGAAATTCAGGGAAATCAGCGATGAGCAAATCAACACGGGCAACCATCAGCGATGTGGCGAAAGCCGCAAAAACCGGCAAGACCAGCATTTCACGCTACCTCAACGGTGAAAAGCACCTGCTTTCCGACGCGCTACTGGCCCGCATTGAACAAGCCATTGCCGATCTCGACTACCGTCCCAGCCTGATGGCAAGAGGCCTGAAACACGGTCGTACCCGCCTGATTGGCCTGATCATCGCCGATATTACCAATCCCTACTCCGTCAACGTGTTAAGCGGCATTGAAGCCGCCTGTCGCGATAAAGGCTTTACTCCACTGGTGTGCAACACCAACAACGAAGTGGATCAGGAACTGCATTATCTCGACCTGCTGCGCAGCTACCAGGTCGAAGGGATTGTGGTCAACGCCGTCGGGATGCGCGAAGAGGGGCTGAACCGCCTGCAACAGTCTGCGCTGCCGATGGTGCTGATTGACCGTAAAATTCCCGATTTCGCCTGTGATATGGTCGGGCTGGATAACACCCAGGCGGCAACGGTTGCCACGGAACATCTGGTCGAACAAGGTTTTGAAGCCATCCTGTTCCTCAGCGAACCACTCGGCATGGTGAATACCCGCCGCGAGCGCCTGAGCGCTTTTCGCGCCACCCTCGCACAGTACCCCGGCGTTATCGCGCAAAATGCCGAAGTCCCGCTCACGGACAATACGCAACTCGATGACACCCTGCGCCAGTTCCACCAGCAGCACCGGGGAATGCGCAAAGCCGTTATCTCAGCTAATGGCGCTCTCACACTGCAGGTTGCCCGCGCCCTGAAACGCATTGGCCTTAACTGGGGCAGCGATATCGGCCTGCTCGGTTTTGACGAACTGGAATGGGCCGAACTGGCGGGCGTTGGTATTACCACGTTGAAACAACCTACCTGGCAGATTGGCTATACCGCCGTTGAGCAGGTTGTACGCAGGATCGATGGCGGCTCTGCTGCCATTCAGGAACAGGTCTTCTCCGGCGAATTGATCGTTCGCGGCTCTACCGCCCGCTAAATTTCCTTCGTGATGGTGATCATAAATTCAACATCACAGCCTTTTCTTTGGAACCGGTTCCATCTAGCGTTATAGCAAGAACGCTAGTTTTGGAGTTTCCATGAAAAGAAAAATTATGGTGGTCACTGCCGCTTACGGCTACGACCAGGTACGCGCCGCAGGTGGGCAAACAGCCCTGCTGCCCATCATTGCCGAAGCCGGTGCTGACGGGGTTGAAATCCGTCGCGAGATGCTGACCGACGCCGAGCTAAAAACACTGCCAACCATGGCCTCTGCTATCGAAATCTTCGGCCTGCTGGCCTGTTACTCCGC
>NZ_CP080033.1:75196-131295 GCF_019382635.1 Citrobacter sp. Colony219
GAAGCACAGGCCCTGCAGGCGCTGTGGCTAAAAGTCTCCCTCGGCCATTTCTCCCATACCGAACAGTTCAACGTGTTACGTGAATGGCTGGACAACAGCGGGATGGAGCTGGTTGTCGAAAACGATCAAACGTCCTGCGGACGCCTGAAGCCGATGCAGCGCTTTAACGAAGCCTGCCAGGCATTCAATCTGCCGATATCTCTGACCTTCGATATGGGCAACTGGCTGTGGGTGGGCGACGTTCCGGAAGAGGCTGCACAGCAGTTGGGCTCAAGCGTTGGATACATCCATGTGAAAGCCGCCACATCACATCACGACAGTTACCGTGCCGTGCCGCCTGATCACGCGGAACCACGCTGGCTGGCGCTGTTGGACACGTTGCCCGCAGATGTTCCACGCGGCATTGAGTTTCCCCTGGAAGGGCAGGATTTGGCGGCGGTTACCCGTCACTACGTCGCTCTGTTACGCAAGGAGTAACACATGAAAAATTCACTGGATGTGGTCACTATTGGTGAAGCGATGGCGATGTTTGTCGCCACGCAAACCGGTGATTTGGCGGACGTGGAGCAGTTTATTAAACGCGTTGCAGGCGCTGAACTTAATGTCGCAACCGGACTTGCTCGCCTGGGTCTGAACGTAGGCTGGGTAAGCCGCGTGGGTAACGACAGTTTTGGCCGTTTTATTATTAAGTCGCTGGAGAAAGAAGGGATTAATGCGCAGGGAGTTACTCTGGACGGGCGCTACGCTACCGGCTTTCAGCTTAAATCTAAGGTCGAAAATGGAACCGATCCCATTGTGGAATACTTCCGCAAAGGTTCCGCTGCCAGCCACCTCAGCGTTGAGGATTATCACGAAGCCTACTTCGCCAACGCGCGCCACCTGCACCTGAGCGGCGTAGCGGCAGCGCTTTCTGCCAGCTCTTATGAACTACTGGCGCACACCGCCCGCACGCTAAAAACACAAGGGAAGACCATCTCGTTCGATCCGAATTTACGCCCAGTGCTGTGGAAAAGCGAAGGCGAGATGGTGGAAAAACTCAACCGACTGGCATTCCAGGCTGACTGGGTACTGCCGGGGTTAAAAGAGGGCATGATTTTAACCGGTCAGCAGACACCAGAAGCCATTGCCGACTTTTATCTGCGCCATGGCGTGAAGGCCGTGATTATCAAAACCGGGGCTGATGGGGCCTGGTACAAAGCAGCGAGCGGCGAGCAAGGCTGCGTCGCACCGGTGAAAGTCGACAATGTGGTCGATACCGTCGGTGCGGGTGATGGCTTTGCCGTCGGCGTTATCAGCGCCCTGCTGGAAGGGCGCTCGCTGCATCAGGCGGTGACCCGGGGCAATAAAATTGGCGCTCTGGCCATTCAGGTCCAGGGCGACAGCGAAGGATTACCCACACGTGAACAATTAGGGGAATAAATTCCCGGCCAACTCTGTCTCTGTACCCTACATTCAGAGGCGGCGTATCAGCATAACCAGAGGGCAGTCTATGAATAGCTCAACCAATGCAGCAAAACGCTGGTGGTACATCATGCCAATCGTGTTTATCACGTACAGCCTGGCGTACCTTGATCGCGCGAACTTCAGTTTCGCTTCCGCAGCCGGCATCAACGAGGATCTCGGTATTACCAAAGGGATCTCTTCCCTGCTGGGGGCTCTGTTTTTTCTTGGCTATTTCTTCTTCCAGATCCCAGGCGCAATTTACGCCGAACGCCGCAGCGTACGTAAACTGATTTTTATCTGCCTGATTCTGTGGGGCGCCTGCGCGTCACTGACCGGGATGGTCAGCAACATTCCAATGCTGGCCGCCATTCGCTTCATTCTTGGCGTTGTTGAAGCCGCGGTCATGCCCGCAATGCTGATTTATATCAGTAACTGGTTTACGAAGTCCGAGCGTTCGCGTGCTAATACCTTCCTGATCCTCGGTAACCCCGTCACCGTCCTATGGATGTCCGTCGTGTCCGGATACCTGATTCAGGCGCTGGGCTGGCGTGAAATGTTCATCATTGAAGGTTTTCCGGCCATCATCTGGGCGTTCTGTTGGTGGGTACTGGTAAAAGATAAACCGTCGCAGGTAGGCTGGTTGTCAGAATCCGAAAAAGCCGCGCTGCAGGCCCAGTTAGAAAAAGAACAGCAGGGTATCAAAGCCGTGCGTAACTACGGCGAAGCGTTCCGTTCACGTAACGTTATTCTGCTGTGCATGCAGTACTTTGCCTGGAGTATTGGCGTCTACGGTTTTGTTCTGTGGTTGCCGTCAATTATCCGCAGCGGCGGTGCCAACCTGGGTATGGTAGAGGTCGGCTGGCTTTCGTCCGTTCCGTATCTGGCCGCAACGGCGGCGATGATCCTGGTTTCATGGGCTTCCGATAAACTGCAAAACCGTAAGCTGTTTGTCTGGCCACTGCTGCTGATTGCCGCTTTCGCCTTTATTGGCTCCTGGGCCGTTGGCGCAGACCATTTCTGGATTTCTTACACACTGCTGGTTATCGCCGGTGCGGCCATGTACGCCCCTTATGGCCCCTTCTTCGCCATCATTCCTGAAATGTTGCCGCGCAACGTCGCTGGGGGAGCAATGGCATTAATCAACAGCATGGGCGCATTAGGCTCATTCTTTGGTTCCTGGTTTGTCGGCTACCTCAATGGCACCACCGGCAGCCCGTCCGCCTCATACATTTTTATGGGGGTAGCGCTTTTTGTCTCAGTATGGCTAACTCTGATCGTTAAGCCTGCTAATAATCAACAGCTACCTATTGGCGCACGCCACGCTTAAATTTTAACTTACGGAGATTCGCATGAAGCCGTCCATTATTCTCTATAAAGCGTTACCTGACGATTTACTGCATCGCCTGGAAGAGCATTTTACTGTCACTCAGGTGCCTAACCTGCGTTCAGAAACCGTAGCACAGCACGCCGAAGCCTTTGCCAGCGCGGAAGGCCTGCTGGGCTCCAGTGAAGCCGTCAATACCGCCCTGCTGGAGAAAATGCCGAAACTGCGCGCGACCTCCACCATTTCCGTAGGCTATGACAACTTCGATGCCGATGCCCTTAACGCACGTAAGGTGCTGCTGATGCACACGCCAACGGTGCTGACAGAAACCGTGGCAGACACGGTAATGGCGCTGGTGTTAAGCACCGCTCGCCGCGTGGTGGAAGTCGCCGAGCGCGTGAAGGCAGGCGAATGGACAAAAAGCATCGGAGCCGACTGGTTTGGTACCGATGTTCACCACAAGACGCTGGGCATTGTCGGCATGGGACGCATTGGGCTGGCGCTGGCGCAACGCGCGCATTTCGGCTTTAGCATGCCGATTCTCTACAACGCGCGTCGTCACCATCAGGAAGCGGAAGAACGTTTCAACGCGCGCTACTGCGACCTGGATACGCTGCTGCAGGAAGCGGATTTTGTTTGCCTGATTCTGCCGTTAACGGACGAAACCCACCATCTGTTCAGTACCGAACAGTTTGCCAAAATGAAGTCTTCTGCCATTTTCATTAACGCTGGGCGTGGCCCGGTGGTGGATGAAAACGCACTGATCGCCGCACTGCAAAGCGGGGAGATTCATGCCGCGGGCCTGGATGTGTTTGAACAAGAGCCGTTGCCGTCAGACTCACCGCTGCTGTCGTTGCCGAATGTGGTGGCGGTACCGCATATTGGTTCAGCCACGCATGAAACGCGCTATAACATGGCGGCTTGTGCTGTGGATAACTTAATTGACGCACTGCAGGGGAAAGTTGAGAAGAACTGCGTGAATCCGCAAGTGGCCAAATAACACAAAAGGCCGGGTAGCATTGATGCTCACCCGGCCTTTAATGTGTCTTACCGTACGACGATTACTGCGCGGCATTCACCGCAGCAGTCCATGCCTGATTAAATGCCTGATGCTGCGCCGCCAGCGGACCAATCAGCGTATTGTACTGACTGGCCTGTTGTGAGGTTGGGAACTGGATGCCGTTGGCGACAAAGCTCACCTGCGTATCCTGCTGCGCGATAAAATCGCCTACCTGCACCAACTGCTGCGTGAAAACTTGCGCGGCTGGGATCAGCGGCTGTAACGCCTCTGCCGGTGCGGTCACAACTTTGCTGTAAACCTGATCAAAGACAGGTTTCAGGTCATCACCCTGCTTCAGCGCGCCATGGGCAGCATCTGCCTGTAGCTTCGCATTCTGCAACTGTTGTCCTAACACACCCAGCGCGCCATTTGCCTGACGCAGCGGTTCACGCTGAGTCATATAATCCTGAGGAACACGGATTGCATTTACGCTATCAACAACCGGGCGCAGACCGGAGTCCATTGCCTGATTAACCTGCTGTGAATAGCCATAAAGAATCGCGTAATCGGACACAAACGGGCCAAACTGTTTTTTCTGATCGGCAGTCAGCGTCGGTAAACGCTCTCCGCTACGCATTGCAGTATTCTGCAGAAAATCGATAAACGCTTTGCGTTGATCGCCTTCTTTATCAAAACACCCACTCAGGCCAACTACCATTAAGAGCGCCAAAACAGGCGCAAACCAGCGAGAGCAGGACTTACCTGTCGCCATTTTAATACTCCTTTCACCCAAAAATGCGCACAACGACACCCGCGTGCCTGACGTTGACAAGGATAGTCCAGGTCAGCCCCGCAAGATACCCTTTCCGCGTAATCTTGTGGGGGAAAATAACGGTTTCCGCCGCCCTGTGTTTTGCTCAACAATGCTCCCTTCACATAGCGGCACTCTATTTTAGTCATCTTTACAATTGGAATGGTTCGATCGGAGATCCCGACCTTTATCAGTTCGTTAGCCAACTAAAGGTTGTCACCCGCGATTCGCTGAAACGAATCCACAACGCATACCTTAAATTCGCCTTCATTTTTTCCGACTACGCTTAATGAGCTTCGATGAAATTCACGATCCCGCTGTGTGATTTATAGGAGTTCTCAATGGAATACAAAGATCCTATGTTTGAACTGCTAAGCAGTCTGGAGCAGATTGTTTTTAAAGATGTATCGCAGACGGTTACCCAGACGCAAAAAACCAACCCTTTCGCTGAATTTGAACAACTACGACGAGGGACAGGTTTAAAAACAGATGATTTCGCCCGGGTGATGGGCGTAACGGTCGCGATGGTTCATGAATGGGAGTCTAAACGAGTGAAGCCATCCAGTACCGAATTGAAGTTGATGCGCCTGATTCAGGCAGACCCACGATTAAGTAAGCAGTTGATGGATTAAGTTATTTTCAAGTTTGACATAAGAGCGGTCCTGCAGAAGGGCCGTTCCTCCACTGCCAATATCCGCAAAAAAGAAAATAGTAGTTGCATCCACCTGCGTAAAATGAGTTAATGCCCTCAACGGTTTGACGTACAGACCATTACAGCAGTTAGTAAGGCAAGTCCCTTCAAGAGTTATCGTTGATACCCTCGTAGTGAGCATTTCCTTTACTGTTAAAAAATCTGTAAAGCACGCCATATCGCCGAAAGGCACACTTATTTTTTAAAAGGTAATACACTATGTCCGGTAAAATGACTGGTATCGTAAAATGGTTCAACGCTGACAAAGGCTTCGGCTTCATCACTCCTGACGATGGCTCTAAAGACGTGTTCGTACACTTCTCTGCTATCCAGAACGATGGCTACAAATCTCTGGACGAAGGTCAGAAAGTTTCCTTCACCATCGAAAGCGGCGCTAAAGGCCCGGCAGCTGGCAACGTAACCAGCCTGTAAGCTTAAAAAGCTCAAAATTCTGAATCCCTGCCCAACGGCGGGGATTTTTTTTATCTGTACTTCGAAAAACGCCTCGCCCACACGCGTCTTTGCATTACTTTACCCGTCGCCCCTTTGACCTTTCCCTAAGGGCAAGCTTTATAGTGAGCCAGTCAGTATCCCACAACGTTCACAAGGAATTGAAGCTATGTCGAAATCCTCATTGCTGCTGGTTTTAGGTTTACTCACCACCGGTAGCGCGTTCGCCGCCCCCCCTGAAGCCACTTTTTTGGCGGAACACGGGCTCAGCGGAAAATCCGTCGAGCAAATCGTCGAGGCCATTGACCAGTCTCCCCAGAGCCGCCCACTGCCCTACTCGGCATCCGTCACCAGTACCGAACTGAAGCTCTCTTCGGGCGATCAGATCTATACCCTGCCGCTCGGTGACAAGTTCTATCTGTCATTTGCCCCTTATGAATGGCAAACACATCCTTGCTTCAACCACAGCCTTTCTGGCTGCCAGGGCGAAATGCCGGAGAAGACATTCAATGTCAAAGTGACGGATAACAAGGGTGATGTAGTGCTACAAAAAGAGATGAAGAGCGGTCGAAATGGCTTCGTCGGGGTTTGGCTACCGCGCAATATGGCAGGCACCATCGCAGTAAGCTACAACGGCAAAACGGCGGAATATCCCATTAAAACCATGGAAGACAGCCAGACCTGTCTGACTAAATTACAGCTGCGCTAACAACATAAAAAAATACCGGATGGCACAATGCTTATCCGGCCTACTGGTGTTTACCTCGTAGGCCGGATAAGACGAAGTCGCCATCCGGCATTTTCTAAGTCAGCTCAGGACCGTTACTGCAGCAGCGAAATATCCGCCACGCGCAGGAACAGTTCACGCAGTTTTTCGAGCATAGACAGACGGTTAATACGCAGATCTTTATCTTCCACGTTAACCATCACTTTCTCGAAGAACGCATCGACCGGTTCACGTAGCGCAGATAGCTCAACCAGCGCTTCCTGGTAATGACCGGCAGCGAAGACAGGCTCCAGCTTATCGCGCAGCACCACAACCTGCATCGCCAGCGCAATTTCTTCCGGCTCTTTCAGCGTTGCCGCATTCACACGGTCGTTCAGCGTTTCTTCAGACTTCGCCAGAATATTTGATACGCGCTTGTTCGCGGCAGCCAGTGCAGAAGCAGCTTCCAGCGTACGGAAGTGTGAAACCGCCTTCATACGTGCGTCGAAATCAGCCGGACGAGTCGGACGACGCGCCAGCACGGCCTGAATGGTATCGACGGTGTAACCTTCGTCCTGATACCAGGCGCGGAAGCGACCAAGCATAAAGTCGATAACGTCATCAACCACTTTCGCGTTGGTCAGCTTATCGCCATACAGACGAACAGCCTCTTCCGTCAGCGTTTGCAGATCCAGATTCAGGTTCTTCTCAACGATGATACGCAGCACGCCCAGCGCAGCACGACGCAGCGCAAACGGGTCTTTGTCGCCTTTCGGATGCTGACCAATACCGAAGATACCCGCCAGGGTGTCCATCTTGTCAGCAATCGCCACGGCACAAGCCACCGGGTTAGACGGCAGGTCATCACCGGCAAAGCGCGGCTGATACTGCTCGTTCAGCGCCACAGCAACATCTTCCGCTTCGCCATCGTGACGCGCGTAGTGCATACCCATCACGCCCTGGGTGTCGGTGAACTCGAAGACCATGTTGGTCATCAGGTCGCACTTGGACAGCAGGCCAGCACGCGTTGCGTGGTTAACGTCAGCGCCAATTTGACCAGCAATCCAGCCCGCCAGCGCCTGGATACGGTCAGTCTTGTCGCGCAGCGTACCCAGTTGCTGTTGGAACAGCACGGTTTGCAGACGCGGCAGATGATCTTCCAGTCGTTTTTTACGGTCGGTATTGAAGAAGAATTCGGCATCCGCCAGACGCGGACGAACCACCTTCTCGTTACCGGAGATAATCTGGGTCGGATCTTTCGATTCGATGTTGGCCACGAAGATAAAGTTCGGCAGCAATTTGCCGTCGTTCGCATAAACCGGGAAGTACTTCTGGTCACCTTTCATGGTGTGTACCAGCGCTTCAGACGGAACCGCGAGGAATTTCTCTTCGAACTTCGCGGTCAGCACGACCGGCCATTCTACCAGCGAGGTGACCTCTTCCAGCAGGCTTTCGCTCAGGTCAGCGTTACCGCCGATCTTACGCGCCGCTTCTTCAGCATCGGCTTTGATTTTCGCTTTACGCTCGGCGTAATCGGCAATCACCTTGCCGCGCTCACGCAGGATTTCCGGGTACTGATCGGCAGTATCAATAGTAAATTCAGGCTCGCCCATAAAACGATGACCGCGGATCACGCGATCGGACTGAATTCCCAGAATCGTTGCCGGAATGACTTTGTCGC
Source organism: Citrobacter sp. Colony219 (assembly GCF_019382635.1). Taxonomy (NCBI): domain Bacteria; kingdom Pseudomonadati; phylum Pseudomonadota; class Gammaproteobacteria; order Enterobacterales; family Enterobacteriaceae; genus Citrobacter; species Citrobacter sp. Colony219. The sequence goes on from NZ_CP080033.1 coordinate 83,303, forward strand.
CCAGCAGCAGGGTCACGGTGTGAACCGGACGCACGAAGTGAACGTCAGACGCGCCCCAGCGCATCAGTTTCGGGATCGGCAGCTTCGCCAGCGAAGTGGCGATCATGTTCGGCAGCAGCGTTTCAGCGCTTTCGCCTTTCACATGCGCGCGATACAGCAGCCACTCGCCTTTGTCGGTGGTCAGACGCTCAGCCTGATCAACCGTGATACCGCAACCGCGCGCCCAACCTTCTGCCGCTTTACTCGGTTTACCTTCAGCATCAAACGCCTGGGCAATGGCCGGCCCGCGTTTCTCAACTTCACGATCGGGTTGAGATTCTGCCAGGGCAGCGACTTTCAGCGCCAGACGACGTGGAGCGGCAAACCACTCAACATTGCCGTGCGCGAGGCCAGCGTTGTCCAGCTCCGCGGTAACGTTCGCAGCAAAGGACTCAGCCAGGCTGCGCAGTGCTTTTGGTGGCAGCTCTTCAGTGCCGATTTCCACCAGAAAAGTTTTCTCAGACATGGCCGCCTCTTATTTGTCTTTGTTGCACATCGGGAAGCCAAGGGCTTCACGGGAAGCGTAGTAAGCTTCTGCCACTGCTTTGGTCAGGGTGCGAATGCGCAGGATGTAGCGCTGACGCTCGGTGACGGAGATGGCTTTACGCGCATCCAGCAGGTTGAAGCTATGGGCGGCTTTCAGAATACGTTCATACGCAGGCAGCGGCAGCGGGTTTTCCAGCGCCAGCAGCTGCTGCGCTTCTTTCTCGTACTGCTCGAAGCAGGTGAACAGGAAGTCCACATCGGCGTATTCGAAGTTGTAGGTGGATTGCTCCACTTCGTTCTGATGGAACACGTCGCCGTAGGTTGTTTTGCCCAGCGGACCGTCGCTCCAGACCAGGTCGTAAACGCTGTCTACGCCCTGAATGTACATGGCCAGACGTTCCAGACCGTAGGTGATTTCCCCGGTAACTGGCTTACATTCCAGACCACCAACCTGCTGGAAGTAGGTGAACTGCGTGACTTCCATGCCGTTCAGCCACACTTCCCAACCCAGACCCCAGGCGCCCAGTGTTGGGTTTTCCCAGTTATCTTCCACGAAACGGATATCGTGAATGGTCGGGTCCATACCCAGCTCTTTCAGAGAACCCAGGTACAATTCCTGAATATTGTCCGGTGACGGCTTAATCACCACCTGGAACTGATAGTAGTGCTGTAAGCGGTTCGGGTTTTCGCCATAGCGCCCGTCGGTCGGACGACGAGAAGGCTGCACATAAGCAGTCGCCATCGGTTCCGGCCCCAGTGCACGCAGGCAGGTCATTGGGTGAGATGTCCCCGCGCCGACTTCCATGTCCAATGGTTGAACGATGGTGCAGCCCTGGCGAGCCCAGTAATCCTGTAAGGTCAGGATCAAGCCCTGGAAGGTCCTGGTATCAAACTTTTGCATATTATTTCGTGCTGGATACGTGTGGATTTAAAGGAAGCGATCAGTATACCCGCTGGCTGCAAGATATACAGTACGAAACGGGAAAAAGGGGGAACTTAGCGCATGGAAAGGTGCAAAAACTGCCCGTCTGCGTCAAATGAGCAGACAAAACTCTCTTTGCGGAAGGTAGAACCGCGCATCTCATAGCTACCCTGAAATTGCTCAAGGCCGGTGATAGCAATTTTCTGGGCACCCGTATTATAAAGCTCCGATGCTTCACTTTTGCACAATGACTCCATATCCAGCGAACGCGTGGCAGTAATTTTGCCCTTTTGCGCTTTCTGCACGGGTGTTGACGATTGTGGATCGGCGCATCCCACCAGCAGCAGCGTGAGGATTGCGGGAAAGAAATACTTCATCATCATTTTATTACCGCCTGGTTTGCTGGTCAGTCTTATTATTAGTGTCTGGGAACGGATCCTATTGTGAGAATCTCCCCAGGCCATCACAAGCTTTAGCGTAATAACTCGGATTAATCCAGTGAGCGATGTTCGCAAATACTGGTCAGACTTTTTTTAATGAAAACAGAGGAACTGATGCAGCCCAAAATTTACTGGATTGATAATCTGCGCGGGATCGCCTGTTTAATGGTTGTGATGATTCACACCACGACCTGGTACATCACCAATGCGCAAAGCGTCAGCCCGGTAAATTGGGATCTGGCCAACGTGCTCAATTCCGCCTCTCGCGTCAGCGTCCCGCTGTTTTTTATGATCTCGGGTTATCTCTTTTTCGGCGAACGCAGCGCCAAACCGCGCCATTTCACGCACATCGCGCTCTGCATTCTGTTTTACAGTAGCGTGGCGCTGGCCTACATCCTGCTGTTTACCTCGATCAACGCTGAGCTGTCGCTGAAGAACCTGCTGCAAAAGCCGGTGTTCTACCACCTATGGTTTTTCTTCGCTATTGCCGTTATCTACCTGGTATCCCCGCTTATTCAGGTGAAAAATGTCAGCGGAAAAATGCTGCTGGCATTGATGGTGGTGATAGGCGTGATTGCCAATCCCAATACCGTCTCGCAAAAAATTGGCGGCTTTGAGTGGCTTCCCATCAACCTGTACATCAGCGGCGATACGTTCTACTACATTCTATACGGCATGCTGGGCCGGGCAATTGGTATGATGGAGACACAAAAGCGCTCACTCACCTGGCTCTGCGCAGCGTTGTGTATTGTCGCCGTGTTTGTTATTTCCCGCGGGACACTGCATGAGCTCCAGTGGCGAGGCAATTTTGCCGATACCTGGTATCTCTACTGCGGACCAGCGGTATTTATCTGTGCCGCCTCACTTCTGACGCTGGTCAAAAATACGCTCAGCACGCGCACTTTGCCGGTACTGGGCCTTATTTCCCGCCACTCATTGGGCATCTATGGCTTTCATGCGCTGATCATTCACGCGCTGCGCACCAACGGCATAGAACTCAAGAACTGGCCGCCGCTGGATATATTGTGGATTTTTAGCGCCACGCTGGCAGGAAGTTTACTGTTGTCCATATTGTTGCAGCGCATCGATACGCGCAGGCTGGTAAGTTAAAATGAAAAACCCCCGCTCGTTACCGAACGGGGGGCTACCGATTATTCCGTAAACTCTTCTGCAATCGCCACAGTTTCTTTTGAACGTTCAAAACCACCATCGCGAATGTTTTTCTGCACGGCAACTGCGCCAAACAGACTCAAAAAGAAAGCCAGACCGTAAAACCCTTTCTCACTGAGTAACAGGGTGGCGTTCCACAAACCAACAACCAGTAATGCTACCGAGATAACAAACGCGGCCAGGCAGGTTACATAGTAAATCGGCGTCGTAGGGATACCTTCATATTTATCCCGTACCGTCTTTTGATACGACGCAGCAGAAAACAAACCAAGCACCAACACAGCAAAGTAATACCCCTTTTCATTCAACTGCATATCCGCATTCCACAGCCCCAGCAGATACGTCCCAATGCCGCCGAAAAGCGCTATCCATGACACAATGCTAAATGCGGGAGAATACGTTGAAGTTCTGTTATCCATTCAGAGTTCCTGTCCTTTAGGTGTATTTTCTGATGAGCGCAACAATAAAATTTGCCCCCATAAACAAATAAAGAATGCCGCCGGGTACAGCGCCTTTTCAATGGGCGCTAATGGAGCGTTCCACACCCCCACCAGTAGCAATCCTATCGTGATGAGTGCCACCATCTGACACACAGAGGCGAAGCGTTCGTCGCTCTGATTGAGATTTTCACCACGCTGATAAACATATGTCACAAACATTCCCGCCATCAGCACGCCGAAAAAATAGCCTTTGCCACTCAATAACGGGCATGCCTGCCAAAAGCCAATAACGTAAATCAGCGCGCCAGAGAGGAATAATATCCAGGGCAACAGCCTTGTCGTCTTCATTGGGATCTCCTTATCCATCATGGATACAATATGAATAACCCGCTAAAGACAACACAGAAAAATGCCACTACGCCGGACTTTCAGAATAAATTCATGCACGCCAATTATTTATTAGATTGAAATATATATTTGATAAATCCCCTCTGTTTACCAGAGGGGATTTAGGGTCAGGACATCAGTGGTTGTAATTGCTGATAGATTCGGCGGAAGGTTTCTCGACGCTGTTGGTAAAGAGCATGACGCCCGGCGTCAGGATAATGCGCCTGCTCCAGCGTAAGCTGAGGCAACAGGTCAGATAATGGCCGTTGCGGATTGATGGCAATTTGCGCCAGGCGCGCCGCACCGAGTGCAGGGCCAACATCACCGCCGGTACGGTAATCCAGCTGCAATCCGCTGATGTCAGACAGCATTTGACGCCAGTATTCACTGCGCGCCCCGCCGCCAATCAGTGTAATGCTGGCGGGCTGCACGCCACAGGCATGTACCACATCCATACCATCGGCTAAGGCAAATCCCACACCTTCCAGTACCGCTCGCGCCAGTTCTGCCGGACCATGCTGATGCGTCAGACCAAAAAAGACACCCTTCGCTTGCGGGTTGTTGTGCGGCGTACGTTCACCTGAGAGATAGGGTAAAAACCAGACCGGTTCAGCCTGCTCATTTGCCTGCTGTGCGGCATCAATCAGCGCAGGTACGCTTGCCATCCCGGTTAGTTTTGCCGCCCAGTCCAGGCAGGATGCCGCACTTAGCATCACGGACATCAGGTGCCACCGTTCAGGTAGAGCATGGCAAAAGCTATGGACTGCGCTTTCCGGTTTGCTGAGAAAACCGTCGCTGACCGCAAAATAGACCCCGGAAGTCCCCAGCGAGAGCATAGCCTGACCGGCATTCATCATGCCGACGCCAACCGCCCCCGCCGCGTTATCACCGCCACCCGCCACTACGGGAATCTCTGACATGCCCCAGGATTGCGCGACACCAGGCAACAGCGTTCCAGTAATCGCACTGCCCTCGTACAAGGTCGGCATATGTGCGCGAGTCAGTTGACACGCAGACAACATGACGTCACTCCAGTCACGTTTCGCGACATCCAGCCACATCGTACCTGCGGCATCCGACATATCGCTGGCAAACTCTCCGGTCATACGCAGACGCAGGTAATCTTTCGGCAGCAGAACTTTATCAACCCGGCTGAAAATGTCCGGTTCGTGGCGCTGCACCCACAGCAATTTAGGGGCGGTAAAGCCAGGCATCATCAGGTTGCCGGTGATGGCACGCGATTGCGGAACCCGCTCCTCAAGCATGACGCACTCTTCAGCACAGCGACCATCGTTCCACAGGATTGCCGGACGCAGAACCTTCTGTTGCTCATCCAGTAGCGTCGCACCGTGCATCTGTCCGGCAATCCCCAGCGCTTTCACCTCGCGAAGCGAATGTTGCTGACCCAACGTTTTCACAGCCCGATCCGTCGCCAGCCACCACTGTTCAGGATCCTGCTCCGACCATAACGGATGCGGGCGCGAGACGGTCAGTTTCTCCGTGTGCGAGGCCACCACATCGCCCTGCTCGTTGAGCAGAATGGCCTTTACGCCTGATGTACCAAGATCTATCCCGATATACATAGGGTATCGTTCCTTAAAGAAAGGCCCGGTAGCGAATCGCTATCCGGGCTTACGGACGTACTCAGCAGTCCGTTATTTGTCGAACAAATAATGGTTTACCAGATTTTCCAGCAATTCCTGATGACCGCTCTGGTGCACCGGTGCCAGGTTATGTTGTTCAGCGTACTGCGCAATTTCCGTCAGCGTCATCTGACCTTTCAGAATTTGCTGGCCCAGCTCACCATTCCAACCGGCATAACGTTTTGCCACGCGCTGATCCAGGCCACCGTCTTCAATCATACGGGCCGCAATTTTCAGCGACAGCGCCATGGTATCCATCGCACCAATATGACCATAGAACAGATCGTATTTATCAGTACTCTGACGACGGACTTTGGCATCAAAGTTCAGGCCACCAGTGGTAAAACCGCCCGCTTTCAGGATTTCGTACATGACCAGCGCATTCTCTTCTACGCTGTTCGGGAACTGGTCAGTGTCCCAGCCAAGTTGCGCGTCGCCACGGTTCGCATCGACGGAACCAAATAGCCCCAGAGCAATCGCCGTAGCGATTTCGTGGTGGAACGAATGGCCTGCCAGCGTGGCATGGTTTGCTTCAATATTCAGTTTGATCTCTTTTTCCAGACCGAACTGCTTCAGGAATCCGTAAACAGTCGCGGCATCGTAGTCATACTGATGTTTAGTGGGTTCTTGCGGCTTCGGTTCGATCAGTAAGGTGCCCTGGAAACCTGTTTTGTGTTTATGCTCGACCACCAGTTGCATAAAGCGGCCAATCTGCTCACGTTCCTGACGCAGGTCGGTATTAAGCAGCGTTTCATAACCTTCACGGCCGCCCCACAGGACGTAGTTTTCACCGCCTAACTTATGTGTAGCATCCATGGCAGTCACGACCTGCGTAGCCGCCCAGCTGAAGACTTCCGGATCCGGGTTAGTCGCCGCACCTGCGCCATAACGTGGGTTAGTAAAGCAGTTTGCCGTACCCCACAGCAGTTTCACGCCGCTCTGTTCCTGTTTTGCCGCCAGCACATCCACCATCTGGGCAAAGTTATTTTTATACTCTTTCAGTGACGCGCCTTCAGGCGAGACGTCAACATCATGGAAGCAGTAGTAAGGCACATTCAGCTTATGGAAAAACTCAAATGCCACATCCGCTTTACGTTTTGCCAGCGCCAATGCTTCACCCGGCTGTTGCCACGGACGGTCGAATGCCCCCATACCGAACATATCCGCGCCGTTCCAGCAGAAAGTGTGCCAGTAGCAGGCGGCAAAGCGCAGATGCTCTTCCATGCGCTTGCCCAGCACGATTTCATCAGGGTTGTAATGGCGAAATGCGAGTGGGTTAGTGGATTTTGTACCTTCAAAACGAACGCGATCGAGTTGGTCAAAATAAGCCTGCATAATAAGCTCCATAATCAGGTAATACGGCAAGTAAACTGCGATACAGTCATACTGGAATTTCCTGATTTATTGCTCAATTACGTTATTTCACACCGCCATTAAGAGAATACCCAAATGTGCGCTGGCTCCCAAAAATGCACACTGAATAAGCAATTAAAAAAGCGATCGCGATCGGCTCTTCATCAATAAACAAAAAACCGTAATACACAGATAAGAAATGACAATTGTCTTCCTGGTCGGGGTGTGTGAATTTTGCGTAGCGTTACGCAAATAAGAAATTTGTCACGCTTCATCAAGTAGTCGCACCTGCGGTTTTGGTAGTATTGACAGGCCACGTTAACCTTTCAGGACAGGCTCTTATGTTTGATAAACGACACCGCATCACCCTATTATTTAATGCTAATAAAGCCTATGACCGCCAGGTGGTAGAGGGCGTAGGTGAATATTTACAGGCATCGCAATCCGAGTGGGATATATTCATTGAGGAAGATTTCCGTGCCCGTATTGATAATATCAAAGACTGGTTAGGCGACGGTGTTATTGCTGATTATGACGATGATGACATTGCGCAATTACTTGCCGATGTCGATGTTCCAATCATCGGCGTTGGGGGTTCCTACCATCTTGAAAGCGATTATCCACCCGTCCATTACATTGCGACCGATAACCATGCACTGGTGGAAAGCGCTTTTTTGCATCTGAAAGAAAAAGGGGTCAACCGATTCGCATTTTATGGTCTGCCCTCTTCCAGCGGCAAGCGCTGGGCTGCCGAGCGTGAATATGCCTTTTGCCAGTTGGTCGCCAAAGAGAAGTACCGTGGTGTTGTCTATCAGGGGCTGGAAACCGCACCAGAAAACTGGCAACACGCCCAAAATCGACTGGCGGACTGGCTGCAAACTTTACCCCCGCAAACCGGTATTATCGCCGTGACCGACGCGCGTGCGCGGCATGTTCTGCAGGCCTGCGAGCATTTGCATATCCCGGTGCCGGAAAAACTGTGTGTTATTGGGATCGATAACGAAGAACTCACCCGTTACCTGTCCCGCGTCGCACTGTCATCCGTTGCTCAGGGCGCGCGACAAATGGGCTATCAGGCAGCAAAACTTCTGCACCGCTTACTGGCGAATGAAGAACTGCCGCTGCAACGTATTCTGGTGCCTCCGGTACGCGTCGTGAATCGTCGTTCAACCGACTATCGCTCACTGACCGATCCCGCTGTCATTCAGGCAATGCACTTTATCCGCAACCATGCCTGTAAAGGCATCAAAGTCGAGCAAGTGCTGGATGCAGTAGGGATTTCACGTTCGAATCTCGAGAAGCGCTTTAAAGACGAGGTCGGGGAAACCATCCACGCCGTGATTCATGCCGAAAAACTGGAAAAAGCGCGTAGCCTGTTGATCTCCACGACGCTCGCGATAAACGAAATTTCACAAATGTGCGGCTACCCGTCGTTGCAGTATTTCTATTCCGTTTTCAAGAAAGAATACGACACGACGCCAAAAGAGTACCGTGACATGAACAGTGAGGTGTTGCTGTAGGGGGAATTGTGTCGGATGACGGTTTCGCCTTATCCGGCCTGCAGAGCGTCTCACAGGCCTGATAAGCGTCGTGCAATCAGGCCTGTGGAATTACATATGCGCGGCGATTAAACGCTGGTTATCCTGGTACATCGCGAACAGATAGTTATTGTAACTCTGTCCTTTGGTGGAGTACCCCTTCAGCTTATGGATCATCGCGGTCGCTGTCACTTCCTGATCGGCTTTACGCAACTGCGCGCGCGATTTACGGAAGGAAGAGTATGCCGGATGCGTGTTCAGGTTAATGACATAGGCATTCACCGACTCTTTTACCGATTCAAACTGTGAGTAGCCTTTCACCTTACCGGGTGCATTGTTGCAGCGGCCTTTGACACATTTCATGCCAAACAGGTTGTTATTGCTACGCGCCAGTTTCGATGTGCCCCAACCGCTTTCAGCCGCAGCCATAGTCGCCACCATACTGGTAGGAATGATGTCTACGCGTTCAAGCAGCGTATTCCATGGAATTTTACGCGTGTTGCCAGACCAGCTCACCTTGTAGCGTTTCGCGATGTCTTTCATACGCGTACGCTCAGTCGGTGACCAGCGATTCTGGTACTGCTTTGAGATCAGCCAGTTACGGTCCGCCGTAATGGCAGCATTTTGACTGGTAATATAAGGCATAACCGTCCGGAGAAACGCTTTTTTCCTTGGTGTTCCGGAAGGGTATTTTCGCAAATCAGGAAGTGAACTACTCTTTGCACTATTGCGAGAATACTCTTGTTTACTGCTTACCTGTGTATTACTTGCCTTGATTACCTGGGGCTTATGACTCGTTGTCGCCGTGTGTGTCTTTGCCAGCACCTCACCCGAAAATGCAATGGTGAGTAACATAAGAATCATTGCCCCATATCGTCGAATGGGAGTCAATATCATTAGGTCTCCTGGTCGGATTTAAACATTCCAACACCTTATATTTTTCACAAAAATGAGAGATGAATCTCAAATCATATCAAAAATAGCCGTCAAGAGCACCCAAAGGAATAGTCCAATTCTGAAACTATGTCACGTACAAACCGTTCCGGGTGCGGTTAATTCGAAGAAAATGTGGAGGTTATCGCAAAATTAGGTCGTTTTTTGCGCGTGATCGCTCACCCTCATCTCTCATCCGGGCGGAATCGACGCTAAGGATGAGTTTCCGCTCTGATTTCACTGGCAAACTGGCGTAAATCGCAGCATCAAGGACAGCATTATGAAACTTGCCGCCGTTGCGCTGGCGCTGATACCCGGCATTGCCATCGCCTCATCATGGACTTCTCCAGAACTTCCCACCTTCGAAGCGGAAGGTACGGGTAAATTCGTCAGCCATGCAGCGTTGACGAAGGGTACTCGCCCTTTAATCCTGAATTTTGACCAACAGTGCTGGCAGCCTGCTAATGCGATAAAACTCAACCAGATGCTGTCGCTAAAACCGTGTGAAGGCGCGCCACCGCAGTGGCGCTTATTCAAAGACGGCGATTACACGCTGGAAGTCGACACCCGCTCCGGCACGCCGACCCTGATGCTCTCAGTCAAAAACGCCGCAGAGCCCGCCACCGTCCAGATTCGCCAGTGCCCGAAATGGGATGGTTCGCCGTTAACACTGGACGTGAGCCAGACTTTCCCGGAAGGCGCCGTGGTGCGCGATTTCTACAGTCAGCAAACGGCAACGGTGAAAAACGGGTCGATTACCTTACAGCCCGCCGCAACCAGTAACGGGCTATTGCTGCTGGAACGGGCAGAAACCGATGCCCCCGCCGCCTTCGACTGGCATAACGCCACGGTATATTTCGTCCTGACGGACCGCTTTGTGAATGGTGATCCGAGCAACGACCACAGCTACGGACGTCGCAACGATGGCATGCAGGAAATTGGCACTTTCCACGGTGGCGATTTGAGCGGGCTCACCAGTAAACTCGACTACCTGCAACAACTGGGCGTCAACGCCTTGTGGATCAGCGCACCGTTTGAGCAAATCCACGGCTGGGTTGGGGGTGGCGCCAAAGGCGATTTTCCCCACTACGCTTACCACGGCTACTACACCCAGGACTGGACAACGATTGATGCCAACATGGGTAACGAAGTGGATCTGCGTGCGCTGGTAGATGGCGCACACCAGCGCGGTATCCGTGTCCTGTTTGATGTGGTGATGAACCATACCGGCTACGCCACGTTGGCGGATATGCAGGAGTATCAGTTTGGGGCGCTGTACTTATCGGGCGATGAGCTGAAAAAAACGCTCGGTGAACGCTGGACGGACTGGAAACCCGCTGCCGGGCAGAGCTGGCACAGTTTTAATGATTACATCAATTTCAGTGATAAAGCCGGCTGGGAAAAATGGTGGGGGAAAAACTGGATCCGCACCGATATTGGCGATTACGACAATCCTGGCTTTGATGACCTAACCATGTCGCTGGCGTTCCTGCCCGATCTGAAAACCGAATCCACCACACCTTCCGGACTGCCAAACTTTTATCAGCACAAGCCGGATACGCACGCCAAAGCCATTGCTGGTTACACGCCCCGGGATTATCTGACGCACTGGCTCAGTCAGTGGGTACGTGATTACGGGATTGACGGTTTTCGGGTCGATACCGCCAAACACGTCGAGCTTCCCGCCTGGCAGCAGCTAAAAACACAGGCCAGCGCGGCGTTAGTCGAATGGAAGAAAGCCAACCCGGATAAAGCGCTGGATGATAAACCCTTCTGGATGACCGGCGAAGCCTGGGGTCACGGCGTCATGCAAAGCGATTATTACCATCACGGCTTCGACGCGATGATCAATTTCGACTATCAGGAGCAGGCGGCAAAGGCCGTCGATTGTCTGGCAAATATGGATCTCACCTGGCAGCAGATGGCGGATAAACTGCAGGACTTCAACGTCCTGAGCTATCTCTCCTCGCACGATACGCGTTTGTTCCGCGAAGGTGGAGATAAAGCCGCCGAGCTATTGCTGCTGGCGCCGGGCGCGGTACAACTCTTTTATGGCGACGAGTCGGCACGACCTTTCGGCCCAACCGGCTCAGACCCGTTACAGGGTACACGCTCGCAGATGAACTGGCAGGACGTTAGCGGAAAATCTGCCGCCAGCGTCGCTCACTGGCAGCGCATCAGCCAGTTCAGGGCCAGACATCCCGCCATTGGTGCCGGTAAACAAACCACGCTAACTCTGAAACAGGGATACGGATTTATCCGCGAACATGGCGACGATAAAGCCATGGTGGTGTGGGCCGGTCAACCCTGATCCCAACAGGCTTCTCATGCTCAACGGCACGGGAAGCCAGATTCAATATAAAAAACTATCCAGAAAAAAATCTGCAGCACAAAACATCAATTCTGCTCCGTGGGCCTGATTTGCACCCCGCCATAGGTAGCGCTATGGTTAGCCACTTTAATACTGAGTTCGACAGATCACCTGCTATGACATTCTCACTTTTTGGCAACAAATTTACCCGCCATTCAGGCATCACACGCCTGATGGAGGACCTCAACGACGGCTTACGCACCCCAGGCGCTATCATGCTCGGTGGCGGTAATCCGGCGCAAATACCAGAGATGCAAAATTACTTTCAGTCTCTGCTGGCAGAAATGCTGGAAAACGGCAAAGCCACTGATGCGCTTTGTAATTATGACGGTCCACAAGGTAAAACCGAGCTACTGTCTGAGCTGGCGAAATTACTACGTGAGAAGCTGGGCTGGGATATCGAACCACAAAATATTGCACTGACAAATGGCAGTCAGAGCGCGTTTTTCTACTTATTCAACCTCTTCGCCGGACGTCGCGCCGATGGAACCACCCGAAAAGTGTTGTTCCCGTTGGCCCCGGAATATATTGGCTATGCCGATTCCGGCCTGGAAGAAGATCTCTTTGTCTCAGCACGCCCAAACATCGAACTGTTACCGGAAGGTCAGTTTAAGTATCACGTTGATTTTGAACACCTGCACATCGGTGAAGAGACGGGCATGATCTGCGTATCACGTCCGACCAACCCAACAGGCAACGTGATCACCGATGAAGAGCTGATGAAGCTGGATCGGCTGGCCAACCAGCATGGGATCCCGTTGGTGATTGATAATGCCTATGGCGTACCGTTCCCCGGCATCATCTTTAGCGAAGCACGCCCGTTGTGGAACCCTAACATTGTGCTGTGCATGAGCCTTTCCAAGCTGGGGCTGCCGGGCTCCCGCTGCGGCATCATTATTGCGAATGAAAAAATCATCACCGCCATCACCAATATGAACGGCATTATCAGCCTTGCACCTGGCGGAATGGGTCCGGCAATCATGTGCGAAATGATTAAGCGCAACGACCTGCTGCGTCTGTCTGAGACGGTTATCAAACCGTTTTATTATCAGCGTGTTCAGCAAACTATTGCGATCATTCGCCGCTATTTATCTGAAGATCGCTGCCTGATCCATAAACCAGAGGGCGCGATTTTCCTGTGGCTGTGGTTCAAAGATTTGCCCATCACGACTGAACTGCTGTATCAGCGCCTGAAAGCACGTGGCGTGCTGATGGTTCCCGGTGATTACTTCTTCCCAGGGCTGGATAAACCCTGGCCGCATACGCATCAGTGCATGCGGATGAATTACGTACCGGAACCGGAAAAAATCGAGGCTGGCGTGAAGATTCTGGCTGAAGAGATCGAACGCGCCTGGCTGGAAGGCTGATGATAAACCCGACCCAGACACGGGTCGGGCTATTTTCACAGCGGCTGGGAGCGTAGACGTTGTTTCTGGACGCTGACCGCATCTATACACTGCAACGCGCTGGTCGGGCAGGCTTCGACACACGCGGGTCCCGCCTCACGGTGCCAGCACAGATCGCATTTTATCGCCTGCACTCTAGACGAGCGGGCGACGACATTCATCGCCCCAAACGGGCAAGCCAGCATACAGCTTTTACAGCCAATACAACGCGCCTGTTCAACGAAGATATGCCCATGTTCACGACGAATGGCGTGCGTTGGGCAAACATTCGCGCAGGGAGCATCTTCGCATTGATGACAGGCGACCGCCGTCGTAAAGGCGTCATCTTTGATTACGCGGATCCGCGGAGTAAACGCAGCAGAAGAGACCGACGCGCAGTCCTGGTTTTGCTGGTGCGCGACGACACAGGCCACTTCGCAGGTACGACACCCAATACATTTTGCCGCATCCGCCATAATAAACGCGTTCATTGCCCCCTCCCTCTGCGTGAAAACCACAGAGTGCCAGAGAGATTCCCCCCGTCGCTTTGATCGGACAGGGGAAACGGTTAAATAGTGTCAGGTGCCTGAACGACGTCAGGCATGCGCCTAATCGCGAACGGTAAAGCCCAGCTCATTGGAAATGGCCTGCGCGGTTTCGCGCAGCGGCTTGAGTAAATTCTTTTCTCCGACCTGCTTCAGCCGCGAGGTAGAGAGTGAAATCGATACCGAGTACGGCACCCGCCCATGAATATCAAACACCGGCACGGCGATGCAGGAAACACCCAGCTCGTTCTCTTCCCGATCCATCGCCATACTGCTTTCGCGGATCTGCGCCAACTCATCGTACATGGCCGGTAAACCGGTAATCGTATTGCGGGTCAGCGGCTGAATCAGATCCTGATGGCTCTGCCAGTAAGATTCCACATAGTCCGGATGACCAAACGCCATATAAATTTTGCCCATCGCCGAGCAATACAGCGGCATATGCTGACCGATATAAGCGCGGGTACGCAGCATGCCCGTCGTCGGCTCCAGCTTATAAATCAAAATCGCATGGTCGTCTTCACGACTGGAGAAGTTGATGGTTTCACCGGTGGCGATATTCAGCGCTTCAAGGTGCGGCGCAGCAACATGGATGATGTTCAGTGACGACAACGCCTTCTGACCCACGGCAATAAATTTGGTGGTCAGGCGATAACTCCCTGCCGCGGGCGCGGGGGTGACATATCCGCAGGATTGCAGCCCTTGCAGCAGTCGATGCACGGTACTTTTGTTCAGCCCTGCCAGTTCAGACAAATGCGCCAACGGGCAACCATTCGGATAGTTGCTCAAAATCTCAATCAACATCAAACCACGGAACAGGCTCTGACTTCCGGCTGGCCGCTCTTTGTCTTGCGTCATCTCACTCTCTTTTGTGCCCATCGTTTCCGCTCCCCTTTTCGTCGCGCTCTGATGGTAGCGCAAAGTGTGTTTCAGTTCACGATCTGAACCGAAAAAACACAACCATTTGATTTTCATGATTTTAAAAAACAGGGTGCCCCGTTGATCTGTCAAAATTTGATCGATATATTTGAAATCAGATTTCGCATAGTGAAATTTAGAGATAAAAAAGCGATCAAATTTAAACAAGGAAACAGGAATGAAAGTCACTTTTGAGCAGTTGAAAGATGCGTTCAATCGGGTACTGCTGGCACGCGGTATCGCCGTTGAAACCGCCGATGCCTGTGCCGAAATGTTTGCCCGTACCACCGAATCCGGAGTGTATTCGCACGGTGTTAACCGTTTTCCCCGTTTCATTCAGCAACTGGATAACGGCGACATCATTCCTGAGGCCAAACCGCAACGCATTACTAGCCTGGGGGCGATTGAACAATGGGATGCCCAGCGTTCGATCGGCAATCTGACGGCGAAAAAGATGATGGACCGTGCCATTGAGCTGGCCTCCGATCACGGTATTGGCCTGGTCGCACTGCGTAACGCCAACCACTGGATGCGCGGCGGCAGCTATGGCTGGCAGGCGGCGGAGAAAGGTTACATCGGTATCTGCTGGACTAACTCCATTGCCGTGATGCCTGCATGGGGTTCTAAAGAGTGCTGCATTGGTACTAACCCGTTGATCGTCGCGATCCCCTCATCGCCAATCACCATGGTTGATATGTCGATGTCGATGTTCTCCTACGGCATGCTGGAAGTGAATCGCCTGGCCGGTCGCGAACTGCCGGTAGATGGCGGGTTCGACGATGAAGGTAACCTCACCAGAGAACCTGGCGTTATCGAGAAAAATCGCCGTATTTTGCCAATGGGTTACTGGAAAGGTTCTGGCCTGTCGATTGTGCTGGATATGATCGCCACCCTGCTTTCTGACGGTTCTTCCGTGGCCGAGGTCACCCAGGACAACAGCGATGAATATGGCGTTTCGCAGATTTTCATCGCCATTGAAGTAGACAAGCTGATCGATGGCGCCACCCGTGATGCCAAGCTACAGCGGATTATGGATTTCATCACCACCGCCGAACGCGCTGATGAAAACACGCCTGTCCGCCTGCCGGGCCACGAGTTTACAAAGCTGCTGGAAGAAAACCGCCGCAACGGTATCATCGTTGATGACAGCGTCTGGGCCAAAATTCAGGCGTTGTAAGGAGTCAGAGTATGATTTTTGGACATATCGCTCAGCCTAACCCATGTCGTTTACCCGCGGCGATTGAAAGGGCGCTCGACTTTCTGCGTAGCACAGACTTCCGCAAACTGGAGCCGGGCGTGGTGGAAATCGACGGTAAAAATATCTTCGCGCAGGTTATCGATTTAACCACGCGTGATGCTGCCGAAAATCGCCCGGAAGTGCATCGCCGCTATCTGGATATTCAATTTCTGGCCTGGGGTGAAGAAAAAATCGGTATCGCCATTGATACCGGGAATAACCCAATCAGTGAATCGTTATTAGAACAGCGCGATATTATTTTTTATCACGCCAGCGAACATGAATCGTTTATTGAAATGATTCCAGGAAGCTACGCCATATTTTTCCCGCAGGATGTTCACCGCCCTGCATGTCATAAGACTGTCGCCACGGCGATCCGCAAAATAGTCGTGAAGGTCGCTATTTCAGTTTTATAAAAAGGAGCACAACATGAGCGTTAATAATGCCGGTTATATTATCGGTGCGTACCCCTGTACACCCTCATTTCACCAAAAGAGTGAAGAGGAAGAGAAGGAATTCTGGCGACAGCTCGCCGATACCCCGGATATTCGCGGTCTGGAGCAGCCCTGCCTTGAACATCTTCACCCGTTAGGCGACGAATGGTTATTACGTCATACGCCGGGCGACTGGCAAATCGTGGTCACCGCCATTATGGAAACCATGCGCCGTCGCGGCGCAAACAGCGCTTTTGGGCTGGCTTCCAGCGACGAAGATCAGCGTAAAGCCTGCGTGGCGT
This sequence comes from Citrobacter sp. Colony219, assembly GCF_019382635.1. Classification (NCBI taxonomy): domain Bacteria; kingdom Pseudomonadati; phylum Pseudomonadota; class Gammaproteobacteria; order Enterobacterales; family Enterobacteriaceae; genus Citrobacter; species Citrobacter sp. Colony219. The sequence goes on from NZ_CP080033.1 coordinate 99,846, forward strand.
ATTACCGTCATCTGCAGCAGAAAATCAACCATATCAATGCGACCCACGCCGGAAAAGTGATTGCGCTGGAGCTGCATGCCGCACCCAATGCCAGCAATCCAAATGTTGCGCAGGCCACCGATGCGTTTGCCCGTTCGCTGAAAGAGATTACCTCCTGGGACTGGTCCTGCGATCTGGTGCTGGAACATTGCGATGCCATGACCGGCATTGCGCCGCGCAAAGGCTTTCTGCCGTTAGACAATGTGCTGGAGGTCATTGCCGGGTATGACATCAGCGTGTGCATTAACTGGGCGCGATCGGCCATTGAAGGACAGAACCCCGCCCTGGCGTTGACCCACACGCAGCAGACCAAACGGGCTGGAAAACTGGGCGCGCTGATGTTCTCCGGTACCACTATCACCGGAGACTACGGTGAGTGGCAGGACTTACACGCCCCGTTTGCCCCATTCTGCCCACAAAGCCTGATGACCACCGACCATGCCCGCGAATTATTCGCCTGCGCAGAAGCCGAACCATTGCAATTTGCCGGTATTAAATTGCTGGAAATAAACGCCAATGCAGATGTGAACCATCGCGTAGCAATATTGCGCGACGGTATCGCGACGTTAAATAAAGCAGAAATATAAAAATAAAATACTACTCTACGAGAATATTAATATGAACATGACCTCTCGCCCTACACTCAAAGATATACCCCGTCAGCGCTGGCTGCGGATTATTCCACCTATTTTAATCGCCTGTATTATTTCTTATATGGACCGCGTCAATATCGCCTTCGCGATGCCGGGCGGAATGGATGCCGAATTAGGTATTTCCGCCACCATGGCGGGACTGGCTGGCGGTATTTTCTTTATCGGTTATCTGTTTTTACAAGTTCCCGGCGGAAAAATTGCCGTTCACGGCAGCGGCAAGAAATTTATCGGCTGGTCGCTGGTTGCCTGGGCGGTTATTTCCGTCCTCACGGGGTTAATCACTAATCAGTACCAACTGCTGGTTCTGCGCTTTTTACTCGGCGTTGCCGAAGGCGGCATGCTGCCGGTGGTGCTGACGATGATCAGTAACTGGTTCCCAGACGCCGAGCGTGGTCGCGCCAATGCGATTGTGATTATGTTTGTGCCGATTGCCGGGATCATTACCGCTCCGCTCTCGGGTTGGATTATCACCGTTCTCGACTGGCGCTGGCTGTTCATCATTGAAGGTTTGCTTTCCGTCGTTGTACTGGTGTTGTGGGCCTATACCGTTTACGACCGTCCGCAGGAGGCGCGCTGGATCTCTGAGGCCGAGAAAAATTACCTGGTCGAAACGCTGGCCGCCGAGCAAAAAGCCATTGCCGGAACGGAAGTCAAAAATGCCTCTCTGGGCGCGGTGCTTTCCGATAAAACCATGTGGCAGCTCATCGCGCTGAACTTCTTCTATCAGACCGGGATTTACGGTTACACCCTGTGGCTGCCGACCATCCTCAAAGAGTTGACGCACAGCAGCATGGGACAGGTCGGTATGCTCGCCATTCTGCCGTACGTCGGGGCCATTGCCGGGATGTTCCTGTTCTCGTCTCTCTCTGACCGCACCGGCAAACGCAAGCTGTTCGTCTGCCTGCCGCTGATCGGCTTTGCCCTGTGTATGTTCCTTTCCGTGGCGCTGAAAAATAACGTCTGGCTGGCTTATGCCGCGCTGGTCGGCTGCGGCTTCTTCCTGCAATCGGCAGCGGGCGTGTTCTGGACCATTCCGGCACGTTTGTTCAGTGCGGAAATGGCCGGGGGCGCACGTGGGGTCATCAACGCGCTGGGCAACCTCGGCGGCTTCTGCGGTCCTTATGCGGTCGGCGTACTCATCACTCTGTATAGCAAAGATGCTGGAGTTTACTGCCTGGCTATCTCACTGGCTCTGGCCGCGCTGATGGCGCTGCTGCTGCCAGCCAAATGCGACGCCGGTGCCGCGCCGCTAAAGACACTGAATCCACATAAACGCACAGCGTAAAACAATGCCCGGTGGCGCTTCGCTTACCGGGCCTACAGGTAGCAACCGTCGTAGGCCGGATAAGCGCAGCGCCATCCGGCAAAAATGAGATAACAAGATGAGTGAGAAAGAGACCTTCTGGCTGGGTATTGATTGTGGCGGTACGTATCTGAAAGCCGGGTTGTATGACGCCAAAGGTCATGAGCATGGCATTAACCGGCAATCGTTGCAGACCGCATCGCCATTGCCCGGTTACGCCGAACGCGATATGCACCAGTTGTGGCAACAGTGTGTCGCCACGATCGCCGGGCTGTTAGCGCGCACCGGCGTCTGCGGCGATCAAATCAAAGGCGTCGGTATTTCCGCTCAGGGCAAAGGCCTGTTCCTTCTCGATAAGCAGGATAAACCGCTGGGCAATGCCATCCTCTCTTCCGACCGCCGGGCGATGGACATCGTTCAGCGCTGGCAGCAGGATGGGATCCCTGAGCAGCTCTACCCGGTCACCCGCCAGACGTTGTGGACCGGGCACCCGGCATCATTGCTGCGCTGGGTGAAAGAGAATCAACCCCACCGTTACGCGCAAATTGGCTGCGTCATGATGGGCCATGACTATCTGCGCTGGTGCTTAACCGGCGTCAAAGGCTGCGAAGAAAGCAATATCTCCGAGTCGAACCTCTACAACATGACTTCGGGTCAGTACGACTCACGCCTGACCCAGTGGCTGGGCATCAGTGAAATCGACAATGCGCTACCGCCGATTGTCGGCTCAGCAGAAATATGCGGGGAAATCACCGCTCAGACAGCCGCCATAACCGGTCTGGCGGCGGGCACGCCCGTCGTCGGCGGACTGTTTGATGTGGTTTCCACCGCACTCTGCGCCGGTATCGAAGATGAATACACCCTCAACGCGGTGATGGGAACCTGGGCCGTCACCAGCGGGATCGCTCACGGCCTGCGCGACCACGAGGCCCATCCCTATGTCTATGGCCGCTATGTCAACGACGGGCAGTACATCGTTCACGAAGCCAGCCCGACCTCTTCCGGCAATCTGGAATGGTTTACCGCCCAGTGGGGCGAACTCTCTTTTGCTGAGATCAATCAGGCTGTTGCCAGCTTACCGAAAGCCGGCTGCGATCTTTTCTTCCTGCCCTTTTTGTACGGCAGCAACGCCGGGCTGGAGATGACCAGCGGCTTTTATGGCATGCAGGCAATACACACTCGCGCCCACTTATTACAGGCCATCTACGAAGGCGTGGTTTTTAGCCACATGACCCACCTCAACCGCATGCGCGAACGTTTTACGCAGGCGCATACCCTGCGCGTCACCGGCGGCCCGGCGCACTCCGACATCTGGATGCAGATGCTGGCAGACGTCAGCGGTTTACGTATCGAATTGCCGCAGATTGAAGAGACCGGTTGCTTTGGCGCTGCGCTCGCCGCCCGCGTCGGCACCGGCGTTTATTCCAACTTCAGCGACGCCCAGCGCAGCCTGGAGCACCCGGTGCGCACGTTATTGCCGGACGCCGCCGCGCAGGCGAGCTACCAGCGTAAATACCGCCAATACCTGGATTTAATTACCGCACTACAGGGCTACCACGCCCGCATTAAGGAGCACGAATGATGAGTCGACCATTACTGCAACTGGCGCTCGACCACACCAGCCTTGAAGCCGCACAACGCGACGTCGCGCTGCTACAAGAGAGCGTTGATATCGTTGAGGCGGGGACGATTCTCTGCTTAACCGAAGGGCTGAGCGCCGTGAAAGCCCTGCGCGCCCAGTGCCCGAATAAAATCATCGTCGCCGACTGGAAAGTGGCCGATGCGGGCGAAACCCTCGCTCAACAAGCGTTCGGCGCTGGCGCTAACTGGATGACCATCATCTGCGCCGCCCCGCTGGCGACGGTAGAGAAAGGCCATGGCGTCGCGCAGTCCTGCGGCGGCGAAATTCAGATGGAGCTGTTTGGTAACTGGACGCTGGATGATGCCCGCGACTGGTATCGCGTTGGCGTTCGCCAGGCGATTTACCATCGTGGCCGCGATGCGCAGGCCAGCGGACAACAGTGGGGAGAAGCGGATCTGGCGCGCATGAAGGCGCTTTCTGATATTGGTCTGGAACTGTCGATTACCGGTGGGATCACGCCCGCCGATATGCCGTTGTTCCGCGAAATTAACGTCAAAGCTTTTATTGCCGGGCGCGCGCTGGCAGGAGCGCAAAACCCAGCGCAGGTTGCCGCTGAATTCCATGCGCAAATCGACGCCATCTGGGGAACACAGCATGCGTAATCATCCATTAGGTATCTATGAAAAAGCGCTGGCGAAAGACCTCAGTTGGCCAGAACGGCTGGTGCTGGCAAAAAGCTGCGGTTTTGATTTCGTCGAGATGTCGGTGGATGAAACCGATGAACGTTTGTCGCGCCTCGACTGGAGCCCTGCTCAGCGTGCATCGCTGGTGAGTGCGATGCTGGAAACCGGCGTGGCGATCCCTTCAATGTGCCTGTCAGCCCACCGTCGGTTTCCTTTTGGCAGCCGCGATGAAGCCGTGCGTGAGCGGGCGCGAGAAATAATGAGCAAAGCCATTCGCCTGGCGCGCGATTTAGGCATTCGCACCATTCAACTGGCAGGTTACGACGTCTATTACGAAGAACACGACGCAGGCACGCAGCAGCGCTTTGCCGAGGGGCTAGCCTGGGCAGTAGAACAGGCGGCTGCCGCGCAGGTGATGCTGGCGGTAGAAATCATGGATACCGCGTTTATGAACTCGATCAGCAAGTGGAAAAAGTGGGATGAGATGCTCTCCTCGCCGTGGTTCACCGTCTATCCGGACGTGGGCAATCTAAGCGCCTGGGGGAATGATGTCACTGCCGAATTGACGCTGGGCATTGACCGCATCGCTGCTATCCACCTGAAAGACACGCTGCCGGTAACCGAAACCCATCCGGGCCAGTTTCGCGATGTGCCGTTTGGCGAAGGGTGCGTGGACTTTGTTGGCATCTTCAAAACGCTGCATCAGCTGAACTATCGCGGGTCGTTTCTGATTGAAATGTGGACTGAAAAAGCGAAAGAGCCGGTACTGGAAATTATCCAGGCACGGCGCTGGATAGAAGCACGCATGCAGGAAGGAGGATTTCCATGTTAGAACAACTGAAAGCCGAGGTGCTGGCGGCCAATCTGGCGCTTCCGGCTCATGGCTTAGTCACCTTTACCTGGGGCAACGTCAGCGCAGTGGATGAAACGCGTAAACTGATGGTGATTAAGCCATCCGGCGTGGAATATGAGGTGATGACCGCCGACGATATGGTGGTGGTGGATATTGCCAGCGGCAACGTGGTGGAAAGCAGTAAAAAACCGTCGTCCGATACGCCAACCCATCTGGCGCTGTATCGTCGTTATCCCCAGATCGGCGGGATCGTCCATACCCATTCTCGCCACGCGACGATCTGGTCGCAGGCGGGTTTGGATCTCCCGGCATGGGGCACCACCCATGCCGATTATTTCTATGGTTCTATTCCGTGTACGCGTCTGATGACCGCTGAAGAGATCAACGGCGAATATGAATATCAAACCGGAGAGGTGATCGTTCAGACCTTCGAGCAGCGCGATCTCAATCCGCTGCAGGTTCCGGCGGTATTGGTGCACTCCCACGGACCATTCGCCTGGGGTAAAGACGCGGCAGACGCGGTGCATAACGCCGTGGTGCTCGAAGAGTGCGCCTACATGGGGTTGTTCTCTCGCCAGTTAGCCCCGCAGTTGCCGGATATGCAGTCTGAGCTGCTGGATAAACATTATCTGCGCAAACACGGGGCGAATGCGTATTACGGACAATAACGGGTCAGGCGCTATTGATATGTTCTTTGCAATAGCGCCGTTTCCACGCCGCGGGTGTCAGGCTGGTGTGTTTGCGAAAGATTTTGCGAAAATAGCCCACTTCATTAAACCCACATTTCATCGCCACTTCGGTAAGCGACAGCGAGTCACTGATCAACAGTTTTTCTGCCGCTCTCACCCGCTGGCGATGCAACGCTTCGGTTAACGTCAGACGAAAAACGCCACGAAAAACGCGCCCCAGATAGTCCGCATTGCAATGCAGTTCTTTCGCTAACGTTGAGGCGGAAATCGGCAGGTGAAACTGAGTATGTATAATTTGTTGGGCCTTCCATGCCAGCGCATTCCCGGGGCTGTCGGCGGGTTGCTCGCTGGCAGCCGCAGAGATTTGCTGCAAAATCAGCAGCAGGATCAGTTCCAGCGCCATGCTGCGATGTATATTTTCCTGCTCGCGCAAGAACTGGCGAAACAGCGAAATAATATATTGTGGCTCGCTCACCCGGGTATGTTGAGGGATAGCAAGTAACGGTTCCGTTATTGATGCGTCGCTTTCTGCCGTCACCTCAAAATGCAGCCAGTAAAATTTCAAATCAGCCGGAAATTGCCCAACGCCAATATGCAAGCGCTGCGGCCACAGCAGCAAACTTTCCCCAGCATTCACGCAAAAAACCGTATGGTCTTCGCGAATCGTTAATGTCCCTTTTTCAACAAAGATAATCTCCCAGGAGTGCAATTGCCGCGCCGGATGGCTACCCACGCCTCGGGAAATAAATAACCCACCATTTTGCACTTTAATCGGAAGAGACATGGACAATTCGAGCATATATATTCAAATTCCCACTTTTCGTATTATTCAAAATACCTTTATCATTGATTATTAATCATAAAATTACTTTTCACCGGATCGAAATCACATTTTCATTATAAAGTCGGAATTGTCATCTTTTTATACTTTTCCCTTCCCTTGTTGCGCTAAACATTTCGTGCAGAATAAATAACGTACTTTGCAAATTACCACTAAAAAACCCGCAATGTAGCGGGACACTTTCTGAACATCCTCTCCGGGAGTTATTTATGACTTCGGCTCCGATTACGACAAGCGATTTAGCGCATCGTGCGCAAGACGATAAATTATCTCTGCGTGAAAAGATTGGTTATGGATTAGGCGATGCGGGTGGGACGGTCATTACCTGCCTGATCATGAACTTCCTGACATTTTTCTACACCGATGTCTTCGGGTTAACGCCTGCGCTGGTCGGCACATTATTTATTGCCCTGCGTGTATTTGACGCCATTTCCGACCCCATTATGGGCGTGCTGGCCGACCGCACACAAAGCCGTTGGGGGCGCTTTCGCCCGTGGCAACTGTGGGTCGCGGTTCCCATTGGCATCATTGGCGTACTCACTTTTACCGTCCCGGACGCCAGCATGGGCATAAAAATCGCCTGGGCGTTCGGTACCTATCTGCTGCTCTCCGTCGGCTATACCGCCATCAACGTACCGTATTGTGCGCTGATCAACACCATGACGACCCGCCATAACGAGGTGATCGCCTGTCAGTCCTGGCGCTTTGTGCTGTGCGGCGTGGCGGGATTCCTGGTCTCTGTTGGCCTGCCGTGGATGGTGGATGCTCTCGGTCAGGGTAATGCCGCGCAGGGTTATCAGTTTGGCGTGGGCATCCTGTGTGCCATCGCGGTGGTGATGTTCCTGTGCTGCTTCTTCTGGGTACGCGAGCGTGTGCCACTGGCAATGATGGGAAAATTTACCCTGCGTGAGCACATTGGCGGGCTGCGCAAAAATGACCAGTTGCTGCTGATGCTGGTGATGTCTTTCCTGCTGATTAACGTCTTCAATATTCGTGGCGGCGGGTACATGTATTTTATTACCTACGTGCTGGAAGGTAGCACCGCTTATACGTCGCTGTTTTTCACCATGGTGACCTTTGCGTCCATCATCGGTTCAGTGATCGTCAGCCCCCTGACCCGTCGCATCGATACCGTCAAACTCTATTACTACACCAACCTGGTACTGGCCGCGCTGGCGGTAATGATGTGGTTCCTGCCAACCGGCCCGGCTTATCAGACGCTGTGGCTGGCGGTGATCCTCGGTAATGGCATTATTTTAGGCTTCACGCTGCCGTTGCACTTCTCGCTGATGGCCTTCGCCGACGATTACGGCGAGTGGAAAACCGGCGTGCGTTCCTCCGGCATGAATTTCGCCTTCAATCTGTTCTTCATCAAGCTGGCCTGGGCCTCAAGTGCGGGGATCATCAGCCTGCTGTTTATTTTTGTCGCCTATCAGCCGGGCGCCGGTAATCAAACCGCCAGTTCGCTGCAAGGGATTACTGCGATGGAAACGCTGCTGCCCGCGCTGTTCCACCTGCTGCTGGCGCTATCTGTCCGCATCTGCAAACTCAATAACCCGATGATGTCGCGTATTTCCACCGATCTGCGTCAGCGTCATGTACAGCCTTAAGGAGCACGAAATGAACGTACTGGAAGTCGACCTGCATAAGCTCACCGTCAGCGATCCGTTCCTCGGACAATATCAGCAGTTGGTGCGCGATGTAGTGATCCCCTATCAGTGGGATGCGCTCAATGACCGCATTGCAGAGGCGGAACCCAGCCATGCGATAGAGAATTTCCGTATCGCCGCAGGTCTGCAGGATGGCGAGTTTTACGGCATGGTTTTTCAGGATAGCGACGTGGCGAAATGGCTGGAGGCCGTTGCCTGGTCGCTGTGCCAGAAACCCGATGCGGAACTTGAGAAAACGGCCGATGAAGTCATTGAACTGGTGGCGGCCGCCCAGTGTGAAGATGGCTATCTCAATACTTACTTCACGGTGAAAGCCCCGAATGAACGCTGGACCAACCTCGCCGAGTGTCATGAGCTGTACTGCGCCGGTCATTTAATTGAAGCGGGCGTCGCGTTCTTCCAGGCGACGGGAAAACGCCGTTTGTTAGAGGTGGTGTGTCGCCTGGCGGATCACATCGACAGCGTGTTTGGACTCGGGGAGAATCAACTGCGCGGCTACCCAGGACACCCGGAAATCGAGCTGGCGTTAATGCGCTTATACGAAGTGACCCAGCAACCTCGCTATATGGCGCTGGTAAATTACTTTGTTGAGCAGCGCGGCGTACAGCCTCATTTCTACGACAAAGAGTACGAAAAACGCGGAAAAACCTCTTACTGGCACACCTACGGCCCGGCGTGGATGGTGAAGGACAAGCCCTACAGCCAGGCACATCAGCCTATTTCAGAACAGCAAACTGCTATCGGTCATGCGGTACGCTTTGTCTACCTGATGACCGGCGTGGCGCATCTGGCACGCTTAAGCCAGGACGAAGGCAAGCGTCAGGATTGTCTGCGTCTGTGGAAAAACATGGCCCAGCGCCAGTTGTATATTACCGGCGGGATCGGCTCGCAAAGCAGTGGGGAGGCATTTAGCAGCGATTACGATCTGCCCAACGACTCCGTGTACGCGGAAAGCTGCGCCTCAATCGGCCTGATGATGTTCGCCCGCAGAATGCTGGAAATGGAGGCCGACAGTCAGTATGCCGACGTGATGGAGCGCGCGCTGTACAATACGGTACTTGGCGGCATGGCACTCGACGGCAAGCATTTCTTCTACGTTAATCCGCTGGAAGTGCACCCTAAATCATTAAAATTTAATCATATTTATGACCACGTGAAGCCCGTTCGTCAGCGTTGGTTCGGCTGCGCCTGCTGTCCACCGAATATCGCCCGTGTGTTAACCTCAATTGGTCATTACCTCTACACGCCACGTCAGGACGCGCTGTATATCAATATGTACGTGGGCAATAGCATGGAGGTCCCTGTTGCAAATGGCTCGCTTAAGCTACGTATTAGCGGGGATTACCCATGGCATGAACAGGTAAAAATCGCCATCGAATCACCGCAGTCGGTGTATCACACCCTCGCTCTGCGCCTGCCAGACTGGTGCTCCGCGCCACAGGTTTTGCTGAATGGTCAGCCGGTTGAGCAGGATATTCGCAAAGGCTACTTGCACATCAGCCGGACCTGGCAGGAAGGCGATACGCTCAGTCTGACCCTGCCGATGCCGGTGCGCCGGGTGTACGGAAATCCACTGGTGCGCCATGTGGCAGGGAAGGTCGCTATTCAACGTGGGCCGCTGGTGTATTGCCTGGAGCAGGCCGACAACGGCGAGGAGTTGCATAACTTGTGGCTACCAAAAGAGAGTGAGTTCAGAGTATTCGAGGGTAAGGGGCTGTTCAGCCATAAGATGTTAATTCAGGCTGAAGGTGTGAAGCAAAGTCGCGCCGACGCGACGCAGCAATCCTTGTGGCACTATGATGTTTCACCGGCTTCGCGTCAGGCGCATACCCTGACGTTTATTCCGTGGTTTAGCTGGGCGAACCGTGGTGAAGGCGAAATGCGTATCTGGGTAAATGAGCGGTAAGTGAAAACGTGCCGGATGGCGACGCTTCACGTCTTATCCGGCCTGCAACACTGAAAAAATTGCCCTCCTCCATGAGGACAAACGGGTGAGAATCAGAAGCGCCAGCTCACCCCTGACAGGAAAGTGAAGCTGTCGTCGCGATCGACCATCGGGCTATTTTTAATATCATCCGGCAACACGCTATAGTTAGCGCTGGCCAACAGCGTCAGGTTGCTGGTCAATGCATATTTAGCGGACAAGCCAACATACGGTGTCCAGCTATCGCCTGGGGAATAACTTGATAACCCGCTACGACGGGATTCATTGCCAGAGATGCCGTAATAATATTGGTTAAAGTTTTCGTCATAGTAGAGCACGCCAACAGCCGGGGTCAGCGTCAGCTTGCCCATCGGCATTTGGCGGAACAGAGACGCTTCTCCTACCCAACCGTTGCTGTTATCCAGCACATCTGCCGCCGCGGAGACTTTCACGCTGCCCCATTTTTCATGGTGATACCATGCTGCACCCGCCATCGCGGTAGCGTCACGCTTGTCCAGCTTTTTCATCGCCTGGTCGTCGTTATCACCTGGATCAAACTCAAGCGGCATATATGAGGCAGTAATGCTAAATTCATTGCTTTCGTTTTTTGAAAGAATATAACCTAACGTTGTTTGCCTAAAATAAAATGATTCACTTTCATAACTGACAAGCGGTACTGCGTGAACATTATCATTATATCCACGATAAGGAGATTCATTATATACAGCGCCACCGCCAATAGAAAATTCTGCGGCTGTCGCACTCGCCATAAAAGAAAAGGCAAATAGTGCCACAATATTGCTTTTAATTAACATGCCAACATTCCATTTTAAAATAAGCTACAAAGCGCGTGCATAATAATGCTTACAATTTCATCGGTGCAACATCCATATTTATATAGTAATATATAAAAAATTATATATATCGGGCTTGGCGATGAATAAATTACAACTTAAACACCGGGAACTGAAGATTATTTCGGTAATCGCTGCCAGTGAAAACATCAGCCACGCAGCGACCATCCTCGGCATTGCGCAAGCCAACGTCAGTAAGTATCTTGCTGATTTTGAATCAAAGGTTGGATTAAAGGTGTTTGACCGCACCACCCGACAGTTGACCCTCACGCCGTTTGGTACTGCGCTGCTCCCTTACATCAATGACATGTTAGACCGAAACGATCAGTTGAATAATTTCATTGCTGATTATAAGCACGAAAAACGCGGCCGGGTAACGGTATATGCGCCAACCGGGATTATTGCTTACCTGTCGCAACATGTTATCGCAAAGATTCAGAATATCGGCGACATTAGCCTCTCACTGAAAACATGTAATCTTGAACGGAAAGCATTTTATGAAGGCGTCGACTTTCCTGATGATTGTGATGTTTTAATCACCTATGCGCATCCCAAAGACGAATCATTGGTCGCCAGTTTTATTACTAAATATGCAGTAACGGCCTTTGCCAGCCCGGAATATATTAGCACTCATCCTATAAGCGGCCCTGAAGATCTTGAACAGCACTCTTGTATTCTGATTGATTCCATGATGATCGACGATGCCAATATTTGGCGATTTACCTCCACCGGTGGCAAAGAGATGCACGACTACCGCGTGACGGGAAATTACGTCTGCGACAACACACAGTCTGCACTGGCGCTGGCTCGAAACCATCTGGGCATTGTTTTTGCGCCGAATACGAGCGTGCAAAAGGATGTTCAGGTCGGGTTGCTGGTCCCGTGTTTTTCTGAACAACATGAATGGTGGCTGGATCTGGTAGCGATTTTCCGCAAGCGTGAGTATCAGCCCTGGCGGGTGCAGTATATTCTTGATGAGATGTTGGCTGAGATTCGCCGGCAGCTTACTCAGTCGCTGGAGCAGTAGACTGAGCAAGCAAAACAGCCTGGGTTTAATGATCGAGATACAGGTAATGCACCCAACTGGTCATTCGCAACAAGACTTTGCGCATGACTGACACATGTTCGAAGTGGTCAGAATATACGGCGACCTGCGCGTAAATCCCGTCAGGTAACGCGCTAACCTCCGCATTATCATTCAGCTCAATCGTGGCGATCACCCCTTCAGAACCGGGCGTAGAGTTTAAGGATTGCAGCGCCCCGTTCGACTGGTATGTACCACCCGGTACGGCCGGACTGATAGCAGCCAGTTTACCGCTAAATACTTTACCCGGCAGGGCGTTAAACACCACTTCCGCTTCATCGCCTGGCTCCAGTCGCAGCAGCGAGTTTTGACGGAACTGGGCGATAATTTGCCGTTTTTGATCCGGGATAAACACCATCACCGGGCGCATAGGCAGTGCGGCGGCATAGGTTCCCGGACGCATCAGCACCTGCGTCACATAGCCATCGCTGGGCGCGCGAACCACGGTCTGGTCCAGATTGAACTCCGCTTCTGCTAACTGTGCTTTCAGGCTGGCAATTTGTGAATTTTCCCCCAGCACCAGGCTGTCTAACTGACTCTGGATTTGCTGTTGTTCCGCAATGGAGGACTTCACCGATGCTTCCTGCGCCAGATAGTTTTGCCGCGCCGCGTCGATATCGCGTTCAGAAAAAGGATTCACCTTCGCCTGGCTTCCCTGCGCATAGCGCTGATAATCTTTCGCCAGCTTGTCACGGGTAGCCTTTGCCCGTTGCGTGTTGGCTTGCATTTCATCCAGTTGCGCAGCAAGAGCCTGCTCTTTATGCTGTGCGGTGACAATATCGGCTTTCAGACGATCGACCCGCGCCTGATAACGCCCCGGATTAAGTTTGAATAGCACCTCGCCTTTTTTGATCAGTGTATTCTTCTTATCTGTCACTTCCGTCACGACACCCGTTACCTGCGGCACTACGGGAATAGAAATTACCGCCTTTTGCGCCTTAAAGGTATACGGATGATTATAATTCATCAGTAATATCAGTCCGCACACAATAAATATACCGCCCAATGCTGCGGTAGGTACTGTCCATTTATTGACAGGAATTTTAAAAATCTTAAATATTGACCATGCACACGCTACATAGGTCAGAACAATCAGTAAATCCATCGATATTACTCCGCCGCAGAGGTCTTCACCTCACCCAATTTTTTTTCCAGATCGGCAACCCTTGCCTGCAGCTGGATCAGGGAAGAATCCGCGCTCTGCATGCCCCATCCGCGCTCCGGGCGATAAAGCGTTGCCCAGATCCATAAAAAGGGCCAAATAACATGTAAGGTAAACAAACTCACCCAACCCGCAACATGTATTGCGTCGGCATGAGGATGATTACGTTTTTTTGCAATCAGATAGGGAATATCATGCAGAATAATAACCCCATAAAAAATGACCAGGAATACAAAAATAAGCACTCCTAATGCAAAATAATCAAGAAACATATTTGCCTCAGAGATTGGAATAACAAGTAAGAATTCTATTTGGATTTAAAAATAGATTGGAGGATAGTAGATGAATATGTACATGGAGTGCAATTATCTTGTTTATATAACGACATATGGGTTTTTATATAACTGCAGAATAAAGATATGCCCGGCGCAAAACCGGGCAATAAGTGACGAGAAATTAAAACAGTCCCAGTGGTTTATCTGAGTAACTCACCAGCAGGCACTTGGTTTGCTGATAATGCTCGAGCATCATTTTGTGTGTCTCGCGCCCGATGCCCGACTGCTTATAGCCGCCGAACGCGGCGTGAGCCGGGTAAGCGTGGTAACAGTTGGTCCAGACACGGCCAGCCTGAATACCGCGTCCCATCTTGTATGCCAGATTACCGTTACGACTCCAGACGCCGGCGCCGAGTCCATATTGCGTGTCATTGGCGATTTCCAGCGCCTCATCCATGGTTTTAAAGGTAGTGACCGCCAGTACCGGGCCAAAGATCTCCTCCTGGAAAACCCGCATGTTGTTCTTACCAAACAGAATGGTTGGTTCGAGGTAATAACCCTCTTTTAACTCACCATCCAGGTGCTTGCGCCGCCCGCCGGTAAGAACATCTGCACCTTCTTTCTTACCAATGTCGATGTAATTCAGAATAGTTTCCAGTTGACCATGCGACACCTGCGCGCCCATCTGCGTCACGCTGTCTAACGGATTACCGCTACGAATACTCTCCACGCGGCGAATGGCCCTTTCCATAAAACGTTCATAAATGGATTCCTGAACCAGCGCACGACTCGGACAGGTACACACTTCGCCCTGGTTGAAGGCAAACAATGCAAAACCTTCCAGCGCTTTGTCAAAGAACGCATCTTCTTCATCCATCACGTCCGCGAAGAAGATATTGGGTGACTTGCCGCCCAGTTCCAGCGTGACAGGAATAATGTTCTGCGTGGCGTACTGCATGATCTGCTGCCCAACTTCCGTTGAGCCGGTAAACGCCACTTTCGCAATACGTTTTGACGTCGCCAGATACTCACCAATTTCCCCACCCGCGCCGTTTACCACGTTCACCACGCCAGGCGGGAGCAGATCGCCGATGACTTCCATCAGCAACAGCACGGACAGCGGCGTCAGGCGCGCGGGTTTCAGCACCACGCAGTTACCCGCCGCCAGCGCGGGTGCCATCTTCCAGCTGGCCATCAGCAGCGGGAAGTTCCACGGAATAATTTGCCCTACCACACCAAGAGGTTCATGGAAGTGATAAGCCACGGTTTCGCTATCAACCTCGCTGATTCCCCCTTCCTGCGCACGAATACAGGAGGCAAAATAGCGGAAATGGTCAATTGCCAGCGGCACATCTGCCGCACTGGTTTCACGGATAGGTTTACCGTTATCCCAGGTTTCAGCCGTCGCCAGCAGCTCCAGATTTTGCTCCATACGATCGGCAATTTTGAACAGAATCGCCGCCCTGTCCTGCACGGATGTCTGCGCCCACTTGTCTTTTACTTTGTGCGCGGCATCCAGTGCCAGATCGATATCTTTTTTGCCGGAAGAGGCCACTTCGCACAGTAATTGCCCGGTAACTGGCGTCAGGTTCTGGTAATACTCACCGTCCACTGGTGCAACCCAGTCGCCGCCGATAAAGTTATCGTATCGGGCCTTTAACTTCAGAGGGTAACCATACTCGCCGGGATAAATACGCGTTGAAGGGGGGTTGTTGGTCATGACCGTCTCCTTGCTGTAGGGGTACTACAAGGGTAGACGGGGCTGGCGAATTATTCGCCAGCCTTTTACTGCTTTACGACAGGTATCACGAATTACATGGCAGCACGATAAATCGCCATGATTTCTTCATGTGTCGCCTGGATCGGGTTAGTAAAACCACAGGCATCTTTCAGAGCGTTGGTCGCCAGAACAGCAAAATCTTCTTCCTTAACGTTCAGCTCACGCAAACCTGCCGGAATATTCACTTTCTGCGCCAGTTCGCGGATTGCCGCGATACAGGCTTCGGCTCCTTGCGCATCGTTCAATCCAGCCACGTCGACGCCCATTGCCGCAGCACAATCACGCAGACGAGCTGCGGCCACCTTGCTATTGAAGACCTGAACGTGCGGCAGCAGTACCGCATTGCAGACACCGTGCGGCAGGTCGTAGAAACCACCCAACTGATGCGCCATTGCGTGAACGTAACCCAGAGAGGCGTTGTTGAATGCCATACCTGCGAGGAACTGTGCGTAAGCCATCGCTTCACGTGCCTGAGCATTGGCGCCATCTTCCACGGCGATCGTCAGGTTCTCGGCAATCATCGTCACGGCTTTAAGCGCACATGCATCGGTGATCGGCGTTGCCGCAATGGAGACATACGCTTCAATCGCGTGAGTCAGCGCATCCATACCGGTTGCCGCTGTCAGGGACTTCGGCATACCGACCATCAGCGAAGAATCATTGACGGACAGCAGCGGTGTAACGTGCTTATCGACAATCGCCATTTTGATGTGGCGTACTTCGTCGGTAATGATGCAAAAACGGGTCATTTCAGATGCCGTTCCCGCCGTCGTGTTAATGGCAATCATCGGCAACTGCGGTTTTGCAGAACGGTCGACGCCTTCGTAATCACTAATATCGCCGCCGTTAGCCGCCACCAGCGCAATCCCCTTCGCACAATCGTGTGGGGAACCGCCACCGAGGGAAATTACGCTATCACAGGCATTTTCTTTCAGCATTTGCAGACCTGCGGCAACGTTGCTGGTTGTCGGATTAGGATGCGTACCATCATAAATTACGCTGAAAATATCACGTTCCTGCAGCGCTTTTTGAATTTCACTCGCCATACCTAATTTCGCCAGCATGGCATCCGTGACAATTAACGTACGACGAAAACCATATTCCGCCATTGTATTCATTGCATCTTTTAATGAACCAGCGCCAATTACATTCACGGAAGGAATAAAAAATGTTGAAGCAGCCATTGTACGATCCTTAATTACTCAAAAGAGGCAGGAAGCATACGAGTGATAATCCCAACAAAATATGATCGTGGTTGTTATTTTAATAACATTGAAAATTAAAAAGCACATTAGGTTCATAATCTAATGTGCTTATTTCAATCAATATCTATTTTGTATTAATTCATTTAATTTTTGAATTAATTGTTTCATTACTTTTCGGGAAACAGTAATGCATCGCGTAATAAATGATCATTTCCCCGACGACGCGTAAAACCAATACGGTCAAAATATTCCAGAATCTGAATAGCCAATTTACGCCCGACGTTAAGCCTGTCGCGGAAATCGGCAGCGCAGGTCGATCCTCTCTCCTGATCCAGTTCGCGGATCAGATTGGCAAAGGCCACAATCCGATCGTTACGGTAATAACGATCTTTGACGATCGCCGTAATAATGCCCTGCTGCGCCGCCTGCCGTAGCGCCAGACGCATCGCCTGCTCGTCCGTAGCCGTGGTTTTCGCCAGATCCCGCACCCACCACGGCTCATCACCAAACAGAGGTTCTACTTTTTGCCAGATAGCACGCTGCTCATCGCTAAAACCGGCCTTATGATCCGGCAAATGTAGCCAGCCATGATGGCTATCAATAGCGCCGCTATCGCGCATCTTTTCAATCAGCAGCAGGACCAGCGCTTCATCTTCCATCGGCAGGGCCATACGACGCAGGCGTTCACGTCCAGGTCCCGGCTCATCACGGTGCTGTTCATGGTAGGTCGCCAGCGTATCCAGAATCTTACGCTGCCAGCGTGCAGCAACGGGCGCATTCAACAGACTATACCCGGCGCGAATAAATCCATGTTGCTCAATCAACGGACGCATGCCGTCGCCATTGAGCTGGCGTGCCCATGCGAAATCGGGAATATTCACCGCCCCGCGCGTCAGATGCAATGCCAGCGCTTCGCCGTCATTCTGCGCATTTTCCAGCGCCGACAGCCACTGTAAATACTCCGGCTTACGCTTCCCACGACGCGGTGGATTCAGCGTCACGACACGTGCGCCTGCCAGCGTCGTACGGGCAGAAATATCACGCAGCACCAGCCTGTCGTTATCAGCCAGCCACAGAGGCGTATCAAATACCAGTTCCGCCAGCGTCCCTTCGAGCAGTGAGATACGTCCGGTCACGTGGCTGGCCGCGTGGTGGATATGCAGCGGCTGCCACTGCATCAGCGGTGCGGCGTGTTCTAAAGAGACAATGACGCGTGAGAAGGCCTCTGGCGGCGCATCTGCAAGCAGCCAGTCACCACGGTTAATCTCTTCTTTTTGCGCATCACCGGCAATGTTCAGCGCAATTCGCTGTCCGGCGTGAGCGTATTCGGTCGGCTGATTTTGCGCATGCAGGCTACGTACGCGCATCGGTTTGTTGACGCCCGTAAGCCACAACGCATCCCCGACGTTCACTTCTCCGCTGAGCGCCGTTCCCGTTACGACCAGACCTGCGCCTTTTACCGTGAAAGCGCGGTCAATCGCCAGGCGGAAGGTGTGATCGCGAGCCAGTTCACGCGGCGTCAACTGCAGCAAGTGGTCACGCAGCGCTTCGATACCACGGCCTTCACCGGCGGCAGTTACGAACAGTATCGCATCGGCAAAACCATAGTTACCCAGCGTGGTTTGCACCTCGGCACGTACTTCGTCAATGCGTGCTTCATCGACGCGATCGGCTTTTGTGAGCGCCACGGTAAGCTGTGGGTTGCCCGTCAGTTGCAGGATTTGCAAGTGTTCACGCGTTTGCGCCATCACGCCGTCATCACACGCCACCACCAGCAGCGCGTGGTCGATACCACCGACACCCGCCAGCATGTTGGACAGAAACTTTTCGTGACCAGGGACATCGATAAATCCCAGTACCCGCCCGTCCGGCTGCGGCCAGTAGGCATAGCCGAGGTCGATAGTCATGCCGCGCTTTTTTTCTTCCGGCAGCCGGTCGGCATTCACGCCGGTAATCGCCTGTAATAACGTTGTTTTTCCGTGGTCAACGTGTCCGGCGGTTGCAATAATCATTTCAGCATCATCTCCATAAACCGGGTCTCGTCTTCAAGGCAGCGCAGATCCAGCCACAAGCGGCCATCATAAATTCGCCCAATGACCGGCACGGGCAGCAAACGCCAGCGGGCGGCCAGCGCTTCGAGGCGGCTTCCACGCCCGTCATGGGGGGTAAAGGTTAATGCCGCGCTCGGCAGCCTATCAACTGGTAGCGAGCCGCTGCCAATCTGCGACAGGCAAGGCATGACAGTCAACGCAAACTCGGCACCATAATGTTCTGTCAATTGTGCTTGTAATCGTAGCGCCTGCGCGTGGACAGCCTCTTTCGTGCGGGTGAGCTGGCGTAACGTCGGCAACTTCTCCGCCAGCGCTTCCGGGTGCAGATAGAGCCGCAGCGTTGCTTCCAGCGCTGCCAGCGTCATTTTATCAGCCCGTAACGCGCGTTTCAGCGGATGGCTCTGTAAGCGGGCGATCATCTCTTTTTTACCGACGATAATCCCGGCCTGCGGCCCGCCCAACAGTTTGTCACCAGAGAAACTCACCAGGCTCACACCTGCGGCAATGAGCTGCTGCGGCATCGGTTCCTGCGGCAAACCATACTGACTGAGATCGACCAGCGAGCCGCTACCCAGATCCGCCACTACCGGCACATCCAGTTCCTGACCAATGGCGGCCAGCTCAGCTTCATCAACCGAGCTGGTAAAGCCTTCAATGCTGTAATTACTGGTATGGACTTTCATCAGCAGACCGGTGTTTTCATTCACCGCCTGACGGTAATCTTTCGCATGGGTCCGGTTGGTGGTGCCAACCTCGCGCAGGATACATCCGGCCTGGCACATCACGTCGGGAATACGAAACGCGCCGCCAATTTCTACCAGCTCGCCGCGCGAAACGACCACCTCTTTGCCGTTGGCCGTGGCGGCCAGCATCAGCAGAACCGCAGCGGCATTATTATTGACAATACAGGCATCTTCCGCGCCGGTCAGGCGGCAGAGTAGATCCGCCAGCGCCCGATCCCGATGTCCACGTCCGGCATCATCCAGGCTGTATTCCAGCGTCACCGGCGTACGCATCGCCTGCACCACCGCAGCAATCGCCTCCTCAGCTTGTGATGCACGCCCAAGATTGGTATGCAGCACCGTTCCGGTCAGGTTAATCACCGGACGTAGCGCGCTTTGCGATTCTCGTTCCAGCCGGGCGCTGGCCTCTTGCGCCCAGTCTTCCCCCCATGCTGGAAGCGCCTGCGTGTCGCGAATCGCCTCTCTGGCTTCATCGAGCATATGACGCAGCAGATCCACCACGCGGGTATGACCGTGGGACTCACGTAAGACCTGGAAAGCGCTATCGCGCAGTAAACGATCGATAGCAGGAAGCTGGCTGTAGAGTGAACGCATGTCGGTTGTCATGAAAGGGCCTGGCTGTTGGTGGCCCTCTCCACCGTGGAGAGGGATATCGATATAGGAAGGATTGTACCGTGACTTTGCTCAGGCGGGTATTATCTGCATCAAGCCTTTGGCGGTTCCGTACGGGCAAAACTTTCGCGTTGAAAGAGTGTTTCCACCAGTTTGACCAGACGTGGACGGTCCACACACCAGCCAGGCGCAACCCGACGAAAATTGAGATAGCCCACGGCACAGGCAATCGCAATCGTTGCCAGATTAACCGTATCCGTTTTCAGCGTACCGTCCGCCAGATAACCTTCCAGCACATCCAGGCTGCGGGTAATTTTTTCGCGCTGGCGTAGCAATTCAGTTTCTGACTGCTGCGCAGCGGGGCGAGCCTGCTCGCGCACCGAGACTAAACCCGCATCCATAATACCGTCGGCCAGCGCTTCCAGTTGACGAACTTTGAGTGCCGCCAGCGGCTCACGCGGCAGCATTGCGGGTGCAATATCCAACAACTCTATATATTCAGCAATGATCGGAGAATCAAACCAGTACTCTCCCTTATCGGTGACCAGCGCGGGCACTTTTCCCAATGGATTGTATCGCGCCACGCCGCTATCCGCGTTATAGGGGAGTTCATTAACGAATTCGAAGGTGATGCCCTTTTCCAGCAACAGAATAGAAATTTTACGCACAAAAGGGCTGGTATAGCTGCCAATGAGTTTCATGCCGTGTCCTTTTTGCCAACAAAAAAGCGATGTCCAACGAATATCTGGACACCGCTTAGTATGGCTCAGGCCACGACAAATGGCAGGTGATGCTGGTCTCAATGATCCAAATAAAGATAATGCATCCAGCTGGTCATGCGCAGCAGCACTTTACGCATCACCGAAACGTGGGCGAAATGGTCGGAATAGACCGCCACCTGGGCATAGATACCGTCCGGTAGTGCATCAACATCTGCATTGGGAGCCAGTTCAATCGTGGCCAGCACGCCATCGGTACCCGGCACCACCGTCAGAGACTGCAATGCTCCCTGGGCCTGATAAGAACCGCCCGGTACAACCGGCAGAATGCTGGTGAGCTTGCCGGGGAATACCTGGCCTGGCAGCGCGTTGAAGACCACTTCCGCTTCATCACCCGGTTTAAGACGCAGCAACGAGTTCTGGCGGAATTGCGCCACGATTTGCCGTTTTTGTTCCGGAATAAACACCATCACCGGGCGCAGAGGCAGCGCGGCGGCGTAGGTTCCGGGCCGAATAAGCACCTGCGTAACATAGCCGTTGCTGGGGGCTCGGACGATAGTCTGCTCAAGATTGTATTTGGCTTCAGCGAGCTGAGCGCGCAGGGACGCAACCTGAGATTGCTCCCCGTTGACCATACTGTCTAACTGAGTCTGAATCTGCGTCTGTTCGGCGACGGAGCCTTTTACCAGCGCGTCCTGGGCCAGATAGTTCTGCCGGGCGTTGTCGATATCGCTTTCAGAGAAGGGATTAACCTTCGCCTGGCTGCCCTTCAAATAGCGTTGATAATCTTTATACAGGCGGTCGCGTTCAGCGGAAACGCGGGTAGTATTGGCGACAGCTTCAGAAAGTTGGGCTTTCAGATTGTCGATATTGTGCGTGGCGGTCACCAGATCGGCTTGCAGTCGGTCCACTCGCGCCTGATAACGCACGGGATCGAGTTTAAATAACACCTCGCCTTTTTTAATCAGTTGATTATTTTTATCTGTCACTTCACTCACAATTCCAGTGACCTGCGGGGTAACAGGTATTGAAATAACCGCCTTTTGCGCCGTAAAGGTATACGGGTGGTTATAGTTCATTAATAAGATGAGTCCCGCCACAATAAACACCCCACCTAATGCGGCTGTGGCAAGCGTCCATTGGTTTACCGGAATACGGAATATTTTAAAGATGGCCCAGGCAAATGCCACGTAAGTCAGGACAATCAACAAATCCATGATCAAATCTCCGGAAAGGTGGAGTTATCGTCTTTTTTCTCCCCAGCCAGCCTTTTTTCTAACTGGGTAATGCGCGCTGCCAGCGCGGCAATTTCAGGGTCTTGTTCCTTTCCGGTCGGCGTAATGTGTGACTGCATCCCCCAGCCTCGTTCTGGCTGATAGAGCGTGGCCCAGATCCACAGAAACGGCCAGATAACGTGCAGCGTAAATAAGCTCACCCAACCTGCCGTATGGATGGCATCGGCATGGGGATGGTTGCGCTTCTTAGCCATGTTATAGGGAATATCATGGATGGCGATGATTCCGTAAAACAGAACCAGAAAAACGAAGATCAGCACACCTAACGCGAAATAGTTTAGAAACATACCCGCCTCGTATTCACGCTAATCAGAGCTTTCAATTGCAGGCAGCCGAAAGGATTCATGGCTGGTAATTTGAACATAATTGCAGTTAGTCATTTCCGCCATACCACCAGGGTATAAATTTGCAGGTGAACGACTCGCGGGGTAGCAGCAAGAAATGGGAGATGAAACAGAATCCGCGTCAGATCACATCAGGAGAAATCCTGGCAAATATTTATTGCGAAGTAGATCACAAATACCCAACAAACAGCCAAAGCAAAAACGTGAACAACTTCACATTTAAGTGCCTTTTCCAGCCTATTTCCGCGTAATGATGTTTTTTTATACCGGTGTTTTGTGATCGAAATCACATTAAGTAATGCCGTAAACCCTATATTTACGTGACATTGATCACATTAAAAGTCATCGACTGGACAGTTGAACGATTCAGTGCCAGATTTCGCAGTATCTACAGGGTCCGGCTACCTCCTGCCGCTACATTAACAAACCTCGGGCTTTCAGCCTGCGCGATAGCAAACATAAGAAGGGGTGTTTTTATGTCATCCGATATTAAGATCAAGGTGCAAAGCTTTGGTCGATTCCTCAGCAACATGGTGATGCCAAATATCGGCGCGTTTATCGCGTGGGGTATTATCACCGCATTATTCATTCCGACAGGGTGGTTGCCGAACGAAACGCTGGCGAAGCTGGTCGGCCCGATGATCACCTATCTGCTGCCGCTGTTGATCGGTTATACCGGTGGTAAGCTGGTTGGCGGCGAACGCGGCGGCGTAGTGGGCGCGATTACCACCATGGGCGTGATCGTCGGTGCTGATATGCCGATGTTCCTCGGTGCGATGATCGCAGGTCCGCTGGGCGGCTGGGCTATCAAGCATTTCGACGGCTGGGTAGACGGTAAGATCAAGTCCGGTTTTGAGATGCTGGTGAATAACTTCTCCGCTGGCATCATCGGGATGATCCTCGCCATTCTGGCATTCCTTGGCATTGGCCCATTGGTTGAAGCACTGTCCAAAATCCTGGCGGCAGGCGTTAACTTCATGGTTGTCCATGACATGCTGCCGCTGGCGTCTATCTTCGTTGAACCGGCGAAAATCCTGTTCCTCAACAACGCCATCAACCACGGTATTTTCTCACCGCTGGGCATTCAGCAGTCCCATGAGATGGGTAAATCCATCTTCTTCCTGATTGAAGCTAACCCGGGTCCGGGTATGGGCGTTCTGCTGGCATACATGTTCTTCGGTCGCGGCAGCGCTAAGCAGTCTGCAGGCGGCGCGGCTATCATCCACTTCCTGGGTGGTATCCACGAAATTTACTTCCCGTACGTGCTGATGAACCCGCGTCTGATCCTGGCCGTTATCCTCGGCGGTATGACTGGCGTATTTACGCTGACTATCCTGAACGGTGGTCTGGTGTCTCCGGCCTCTCCGGGTTCTATCCTGGCCGTACTGGCAATGACGCCGAAGGGCGCTTACTTCGCCAACATCGCGGCAATTTGTGCGGCAATGGCGGTCTCCTTTGTGGTCTCGGCGATTCTGCTGAAAACCAGCAAAGTGAAAGAAGAAGATGACATTGAAGCCGCAACCCGTCGTATGAACGACATGAAAGCGGAATCCAAAGGCGCATCTCCGCTGGCAGCGGGCGACGTAACCAACGACCTGAGCCATGTGCGTAAAATCATCGTCGCCTGCGATGCCGGCATGGGTTCCAGTGCCATGGGTGCGGGCGTACTGCGTAAGAAAGTGCAGGATGCCGGTCTGTCTCAGATTTCCGTCACCAACAGCGCGATTAACAATCTGCCGCCGGATGTGGATCTGGTCATTACCCACCGTGACCTGACCGAACGCGCTATGCGCCAGGTTCCGCAGGCACAGCACATTTCGCTGACCAACTTCCTCGACAGCGGTCTGTACTCCAATCTGACCGAACGTCTGGTCGCTGCACAGCGCCACAACGTGAACGAAGAGAAAGTCCGCGACCACCTGAAAGACAGCTTTGAAGAGGGTGATACCCACCTGTTTAAACTGGGTGCGGAGAATATCTTCCTGGGCCGTAAAGCCACCAACAAAGAAGAAGCGATTCGCTTTGCCGGTGAGCAACTGGTGAAAGGCGGCTATGTTGAGCCAGAGTACGTCGAGGCGATGCTGGACCGCGAAAAACTGACCCCGACTTACCTCGGCGAGTCCATCGCTGTACCGCACGGTACGGTTGAAGCCAAAGACCGCGTGCTGAAAACCGGCGTGGTGTTCTGCCAGTATCCGGAAGGCGTACGCTTCGGCGAAGAAGAAGACGATATCGCCCGTCTGGTCATTGGTATTGCTGCACGTAACAACGAGCATATCCAGGTGATTACCAGCCTGACCAACGCGCTGGATGACGAATCCGTGATCGAACGTCTGGCCCATACCACCAGCGTGGATGAAGTTCTGGCGCTGCTGGCGGGTAAAAAAGCTTAACGGTTAAGTATCTCCAAAATAGTTCGAGCTGCAGGAAGGCGGCAACGCAGTGAATCCCCAGGAGCGTACATAAGTACGTGACTGGGGTGAGCGAGGAGAGCCAACGCATCTGCAGTTCGAAATATGAAGGCGATATCCTCTCCCTTGTGGAGAGGGTTAGGTTGAGGGAAAAGCCTCACCCCAGCCCTCTTGGGTAAAAACATTAATGAAGGTTAATACTATGAAAGCATTACATTTTGGCGCAGGTAATATCGGTCGTGGCTTTATCGGCAAACTGCTGGCGGACGCGGGGATACAGCTGACGTTCGCGGATGTAAACCAGGTCGTGCTCGATGCCCTGAATGCCCGTCATAGCTATCAGGTTCATGTGGTCGGTGAAAACGAGCAGGTTGATACCGTTTCCGGCGTCAACGCGGTGAGCAGCATCGGCGATGATGTCGTTGAACTGATTGCCCACGTAGATTTAGTCACCACCGCCGTTGGTCCGGTCGTGCTTGAGCGCATCGCACCTGCCATCGCTAAAGGGCTGGTTAAACGCAAGGCGCAGGGCATCGCGACTCCGCTGAATATCATCGCCTGTGAGAACATGGTGCGCGGCACGACCCAGCTGAAAGGCCACGTCATGAACGCGCTGGCAGATGAAGACAAAGCCTGGGTTGAAGAACACGTTGGTTTTGTCGATTCCGCCGTAGACCGCATCGTTCCCCCTTCCGCTTCTGCGACCAACGATCCGCTGGAAGTCACCGTCGAAACCTTCAGCGAGTGGATTGTCGACAAAACGCAATTTAAAGGCGAACTGCCAAGCATCCCGGGAATGGAATTAACTGATAACCTGATGGCATTTGTCGAACGTAAACTCTTCACGCTGAACACCGGGCATGCTATAACCGCGTACCTCGGAAAATTGACCGGTCATCAGACCATCCGTGACGCGATTCTCGACGAGAAAATCCGCGCAGTGGTAAAAGGTGCGATGGAAGAGAGCGGCGCGGTACTGATCAAACGCTATGGCTTTGATGCGGCAAAACATGCAGCATATATTCAGAAAATCCTCGGTCGCTTTGAAAACCCGTATCTGAAAGATGACGTTGAGCGCGTTGGCCGTCAGCCACTGCGTAAACTGAGCGCGGGCGACCGTCTGATTAAACCGCTGCTGGGCACGCTGGAGTACGGCCTGCCGCACACGAATCTGGTTATCGGTATTGCGGCAGCAATGCACTATCGCAGCGAAGAAGATCCGCAGGCACAGGAACTGGCCGCGCTGATTGACGAAAAAGGTCCGCAGGCCGCGCTGGCGCAGGTTTCCGGTCTGGATGCCAATAGTGATGTGGTGGCGGAGGCGGTTAACGCATATAACGCGACCAAATGATTGAGAATGTGGCGCAGGTCTGCCTGCGCCCAAATGACAGATTGTCAGATATGCAGGCAATAATGGAACAAACGCAGGCCTTTGAAAATCGTGTGCTTGAGCGTCTGAATGCTGGCAAAACCGTACGCAGCTTCCTCATCACCGCCGTAGAACTGCTCACCGAGGCGGTGAATATCCTTGTGCTTCAGGTATTTCGCAAAGATGACTATGCGGTAAAATATGCCGTAGAACCGTTGCTCGACGGCGACGGTCCGCTGGGCGAGCTTTCCGTTCGTCTCAAGCTCATCTACGGTCTGGGCGTACTCAGCCGCCCGGAGTATGAAGATGCGGAACTACTGATGGCGCTGCGGGAAGAGTTAAACCATGACGGCAATGAATACGCGTTCACCGACGATGAGATTCTTGGTCCGTTTGGCGAACTTCACTGCGTAGCAGCACTCCCGCCGCCACCGCAGTTTGATACCTCAGACTCAGGTCTGCACGCCATGCAAATCCAGCGCTACCAGCAAATGGTACGCTCCACGATGGTACTTTCCCTGACCGAGCTGATTTCTAAAATCAGCTTAAAAAAAGCCTTTCAAAAATAAGACCCTGCAGGCTTACTTCTCTTCCTGCTGCGGTCGATACAGTTGCCGATAGTACGCCAGACGTTGCAGATACAGCTGCGCGTTCTCCTGTGGTATTTCAGAAGGGACTACGTCGCGCGGCGGTGTTTTATTCAGATATTCGCGAAAAGCCTGGCTGGAAGCCATAAAATCGACCGTCTTATCAATCAGAACCGAAACGTTCTCACCTATTTTCGCCATAATCTTCCCTCCTCCATGTATTAACCGCGCTCAGCCTGTGCGGTTGCTCATTTAAGTTTAGGATCGGTTGGGCGATTATATTGAGGAAAACGTGCTTCGCTATAAACCCGCCAATAAAAAGCGCCATGGCCAATCTTATCGCTTAAAGTTCCTTATTAATCAAAAAAGTAGCACTACCATTAGCTTAATAATACTTGCGGCATTTGATTATTTATCTTCGATTAGTTGTGAATAATCCCGCTCTGCGCGCATACTATAGGATATTCATCCTATTTTTATCAGAAGCTATCCTATGAAAGAAGTCGAAAAAAACGAAATTAAACGCCTGAGCGATCGTCTTGACGCTATCCGCCACCAGCAGGCTGACCTGTCCCTGGTTGAAGCCGCCGACAAATATGCCGAGCTGGAGCAAGAGAAAGAAACTCTGGAAACTGAGATCGCACGACTGCGTGAAGTACACGGCCAGAAGCTGAGCAAAGAAGCGCAAAAGCTCAGCAAACTCCCGTTCCGTCGTGCCATCACCAAAAAAGAACAGGCCGACATGGGCAAGCTGAAGAAGAGCGTGCGCGGCCTGATCGTCGTTCACCCGATGACCGAGCTTGGCCGTGAAATGGGCCTGAAAGAGATGACGGGCTTCGCGAAAAGCGAGTTCTAATCTGTCACCGGGCAACACTCGCTTGCCCGGTCCTTAGCTTCCCTTCGTAATTGGCCCTACCAATTTCAGTAAGATCCTACCAATACCTCACATTTCATTAAAATGTGCGTACAATACCGTTGCCAATAAATAACATTTGATTAACCATTCATTGTCATTACCCCTACACAACAATATTGGCAGGGCCACTTTTACACATAGTGTGACGAAGAGATGAGCACAGACTCATTGCATTATGTCAGCGGCCCCCAGGAGACCTGCAATGAATCTCTGGCAACAAAACTACGACCCGGCCGGTAACATCTGGCTTTCCAGTCTGATCGCATCGCTCCCCATCCTGTTCTTTTTCTTCGCCCTGATTAAGCTCAAGCTGAAAGGCTACGTTGCGGCGTCATGGACGGTGGTGATCGCTTTGTCGGTCGCCCTGCTGTTTTACAAAATGCCGGTCGATCACGCGCTGGCCTCCGTGGTATACGGTTTCTTCTATGGTCTGTGGCCGATAGCCTGGATCATCATTGCAGCGGTGTTTGTCTATAAAATCTCGGTTAAAACCGGGCAGTTCGACATCATCCGCTCATCCATTCTCTCAATTACCCCTGACCAGCGTCTGCAAATGCTGATTGTCGGTTTCTCCTTTGGGGCATTCCTCGAAGGGGCCGCGGGCTTCGGTGCGCCGGTGGCGATAACCGCCGCGCTGCTGGTTGGTCTTGGTTTTAACCCACTGTATGCAGCAGGCTTGTGCCTGATCGTAAACACCGCGCCAGTAGCGTTTGGCGCGATGGGAATTCCTATTCTGGTTGCCGGTCAGGTCACCGGGCTGGACAGCTTTGAGATTGGTCAGATGGTTGGCCGCCAACTACCGTTCCTGACGATTATCGTACTGTTCTGGATCATGGCGATTATGGACGGCTGGCGCGGCGTGAAAGAGACCTGGCCTGCGGTGATGGTCGCGGGCGGCTCGTTTGCTATCGCGCAGTACCTCAGCTCTAACTTTATCGGGCCGGAACTGCCGGACATCATCTCTTCTCTGGTTTCTCTGGTGTGTCTGACGCTGTTCCTGAAGCGCTGGCAGCCGGTACGCATCTTCCGTTTTGGCGATATGGGGGCTTCACAGGTCGATATGGACCTGTCGCGCACCCGCTACACCGCCGGGCAAATCATCCGCGCCTGGTCGCCGTTCCTGTTCCTGACCGCCACCGTCACACTGTGGAGCATCCCGCCGTTTAAAGCGCTGTTTGCCCCTGGCGGGGCGATGTACCACTGGGTCGTCAACATTCCGGTTCCGTTCCTCGATAAGCTGGTAGCCCGCATGCCGCCGGTGGTACACGAAGCCACAGCCTACGCGGCGGTGTACAAGTTCGACTGGTTCTCGGCAACCGGCACCGCCATCCTGTTTGCCGCGCTGCTGTCTATCGTCTGGCTGAAGATGAAACCCTCCGCCGCTCTGCAGACCTTTGGCAGTACGCTGAAAGATCTGGCGCTGCCTATTTACTCCATCGGAATGGTGCTGGCATTCGCATTTATCTCTAACTACTCCGGGCTGTCTTCAACGCTGGCGTTAGCACTGGCTCACACGGGCAGCGCGTTCACTTTCTTCTCGCCGTTCCTCGGCTGGCTGGGGGTATTCCTGACGGGCTCTGATACCTCGTCAAACGCCTTGTTCGCAGCGCTACAGGCAACGGCAGCGCAGCAAATCGGTGTTTCTGACGTATTGATGGTAGCGGCAAATACCACCGGCGGCGTAACCGGCAAGATGATCTCTCCGCAGTCTATCGCCATCGCCTGTGCGGCAGTGGGACTGGTTGGCAAAGAGTCTGATCTGTTCCGCTTCACCGTCAAACACAGCCTGATTTTCACCTGCATGGTGGGTGTGATTACCACGCTGCAGGCCTATGTCTTAACCTGGATGATTCCATGATTGTGATGCCCAGACGCCTGTCAGACGAGGTCGCATCTCGTGTGCGGGCGCTGATTGAAGAACAACAGCTGGAAGCGGGCATGAAGTTGCCCGCCGAGCGCCAGCTGGCCGTACAGCTCGGCGTGTCGCGCAATTCGCTGCGCGAGGCGCTGGCAAAGCTGGTAAGTGAAGGCGTGCTGATTAGCCGTCGTGGTGGTGGGACGTTTATCCGCTGGCAGCATGAAGCGTGGTCCGAACAAAACATCGTTCAGCCACTGAAAAGCCTGATGGCGGACGACCCTGATTACAGCTTCGATATTCTCGAAGCCCGCCACGCCATTGAGGCCAGCACCGCCTGGCACGCCGCCATGCGCGCCACAGCCGCCGACAAAGAGAAAATCAGGCTCTGTTTCGAGGCCACACAAAGTGAAGATCCGGATCTCGCTTCACAAGCAGACGTTCGCTTTCACCTTGCCATCGCTGAAGCCTCGCACAACGTGGTGCTGTTACAGACCATGCGCGGTTTCTTCGACGTATTGCAGTCTTCGGTAAAACAGAGTCGCCAGCGTATGTACCTGGTGCCACCGGTATTTTCACAGCTCACAGAACAACACCTTGCTGTGCTGGACGCGATTGTCGCCGGGGATGCCGATGGCGCGCGTAAGGCGATGATGGCGCACCTCAGTTTTGTCCATACCACCATTAAACGCTTTGATGAAGACCAGGCCCGCCAGGCGCGTATCACCCGTCTGCCCGGTGACCATAATGAAATTAGCAGGGAGAACAACACATGATTATTTCAGCAGCCAGCGATTATCGCGCCGCAGCCCAGCGCATTCTGCCCCCTTTCCTGTTCCACTACATTGACGGTGGCGCGTACGCGGAGCATACCCTGCGCCGTAACGTGGAAGATTTATCAGAGGTGGCACTCCGCCAGCGCGTGCTGAAGAACATGTCAGATCTCAGTCTGGAAACCACCCTGTTTAACGAAAAACTGTCGATGCCGGTGGCCCTCGCGCCTGTCGGTTTATGCGGCATGTATGCACGCCGGGGCGAAGTTCAGGCCGCCGCCGCCGCTGATGCCAAAGGCATTCCGTTTACGCTTTCGACGGTATCCGTCTGCCCAATTGAAGAAGTCGCCCCGACCATCAGGCGTCCAATGTGGTTCCAGCTGTATGTCCTGCGCGATCGCGGCTTTATGCGTAACGCCCTGGAGCGAGCCAAAGCGGCGGGCTGCTCCACGCTGGTCTTTACCGTCGATATGCCCACGCCCGGCGCACGTTACCGTGACGCGCATTCCGGTATGAGCGGTCCAAATGCGGCACTGCGTCGCTACTGGCAGGCAGTCACCCATCCACAATGGGCATGGGACGTTGGCCTGAACGGTCGGCCGCATGATTTAGGCAATATTTCGACGTATCTTGGCAAACCCACCGGCCTTGAGGATTACATCGGTTGGCTGGCGAATAACTTCGATCCGTCCATCTCCTGGAAAGACCTCGAGTGGATCCGCGAATTCTGGGAGGGTCCGATGGTGATCAAAGGGATCCTCGATCCAGAAGATGCCCGCGACGCCGTACGCTTTGGCGCAGATGGCATTGTTGTTTCTAACCACGGTGGGCGCCAGTTAGATGGCGTGCTGTCTTCCGCCCGCGCACTGCCCGCCATTGCCGATGCGGTGAAGGGCGATATCACGATTCTGGCCGACAGCGGGATCCGTAACGGCCTGGACGTGGTGCGCATGATTGCGCTGGGTGCCGATAGCGTGCTGCTGGGCCGTGCTTATCTGTACGCGCTGGCAACACACGGACAGGCTGGTGTGGCGAATCTGCTGAACCTGATCGAGAAAGAGATGAAGGTGGCAATGACCCTGACCGGTGCAAAAACCATTAGCGAAATCAGCCGCGATTCGCTGGTACAGGAACTGGGCAAGAGCCTGCCTGCCGCATTGGCTCCCCTGGCCCAGGGT
>NZ_CP080033.1:131319-131869 GCF_019382635.1 Citrobacter sp. Colony219
TATCTGCTATTCTGCCCCCCGTTATCAAGGGGGCAGTATGCTTAACATCGTTTTGTTCGAACCAGAAATCCCGCCAAATACCGGCAATATTATCCGTCTTTGCGCCAACACCGGCTTTCGTCTGCATATTATTGAGCCAATGGGCTTTACCTGGGACGACAAGCGCCTGCGTCGCGCGGGGCTGGATTACCATGAATTTACCGCCGTGCTGCGCCACCCTGATTACGCCAGCTTCGTCGCCGCAGAAAATCCGCAACGTCTGTTTGCCCTGACCACCAAAGGTACGCCAGCGCATAGCGCGGTAAGCTATCAGGATGGGGATTATCTGATGTTTGGCCCGGAAACTCGCGGTCTGCCACCCAGCATCCTCGACGCGCTGCCAGCCGAACAAAAAATTCGTATTCCGATGATGCCGGACAGTCGCAGCATGAACCTGTCAAATGCGGTGTCGGTGGTGGTGTATGAGGCCTGGCGCCAGTTAGGTTATCCCGGCGCGGTATTGCGTAGTTGATTTTTGTCGGATGGCGGCTGACGCCTTATCCGACCTACG
>NZ_CP080033.1:131999-158843 GCF_019382635.1 Citrobacter sp. Colony219
GATAGCTCGAAATCAGATGCCATCGCCGTATTCGAAAGTATGATGAATCCCGTTGAAATGCTGATCCATATCCATAGATGGCTTATCGCTGTCAGGCTTGCCGACGATGCGCGCCGGAACGCCTGCGGCGGTTGTATGCGGGGGTACCGGCTGTAAAACGACGGAACCTGCGCCAATCTTCGCGCCACGCCCGACTTCAATGTTGCCGAGAATTTTTGCTCCCGCGCCAATCATCACGCCTTCACGAATTTTCGGATGACGGTCGCCGCCTGCTTTACCGGTCCCGCCAAGCGTGACGGATTGCAAAATAGAGACGTCGTTTTCAATGACCGCCGTTTCGCCCACTACAATACCTGTAGCGTGGTCGAGCATAATACCGCGACCAATTTTTGCCGCCGGGTGGATGTCCACCTGGAAGGTAACAGAGACCTGATTTTGCAGGAAGATCGCCAGTGCCTGACGCCCCTGATGCCATAGCCAGTGGCCGATGCGGTAGGCCTGCAGCGCATGGAAGCCTTTCAGGTACAGAAGTGGGGTGGAATATTTATCGACTGCCGGGTCACGCGTACGTACCGCCTGGATATCGCAAGCCGCCGAGGCAATCATTTCAGGATCGGCCGCGTAGGCCTCTTCCACGACTTCGCGAATCGCAATAGCAGGCATGATCGGAGAGGCGAGTTTATTCGCCAGCATATAGCTCAGCGCACTGCCGAGGTTTTCATGCTTGAGCAGCGTTGCGTGGTAAAAACTGGCCAGCATTGGCTCACATTCCGCCAGTGCCCGGGCTTCCGCTTTAATGTTTTTCCAGACGATATCCAGTTCTTCACACGGCATTGCGTACTCCAGAAGGTAGCAAAACGACCGACCCGTTCTTCGCGGGTCGGGTCGTTAGATTGAAACGGTTCCTTACGGCTAGTGGCTGCTTCGCTCGTCCTTGCGCGCACGACCTAATAACGTCAATGCTGCCTCGCGCGCATTTTTTCCGCAATACAATACTTGATAAATTTCCTCGGTTATTGGCATCTCGACACCAAAACGGTGCGCCAATTCACGAACTTCTTTCGTATTGCGGTAGCCTTCAACCACCTGACCAATCTTGTCCTGCGCGCCCTGCACGTCCATACCCTGGCCGAGCATCATGCCAAAACGACGGTTACGCGACTGGTTGTCGGTACAGGTCAGCACCAGATCGCCTAAACCCGCCATCCCCATAAAGGTGGCAGGATCGGCACCCAGCGCCGCGCCAAGGCGAGACATTTCGGTAAGCCCACGGGTGATCAATGCCGTTCGTGCGTTTGCACCAAATCCGATGCCGTCAGACATCCCCGCGCCAATCGCAATCACGTTTTTCACCGCGCCGCCAAGCTGCACGCCAATGAAATCCGGGTTGCTGTAGACGCGGAAGCTTTTGCCGCAGTGCAGCAACTGCTGGAGATCGTCAGCAAAGGCGTCGTCCGTCGAGGCCAGAGAAATCGCCGTCGGCATGCCCGCCGCCAGCTCTTTGGCGAACGTCGGACCGGAGATGACTGCCAGCGGGATAGAATCACCCAGCGCTTCGCGCGCGACGTCCTGCAGCAGACGCCCTGTTTCCGCTTCCAGACCTTTTGTCGCCCAGACCAGCCGCGCGTCAGGACGCATCAGCGGTTTGATATTACGCAGCACTTCGCCAAAGACATGGCTCGGCACCACCACCAGAATATTACGACTGGCGGCCAGCGCAGTGGCTAAATCACTTTCCAGGCGCAGCGTTTCGGGAAAAGGCACATCAGGGAGGAACGCGACGTTGCAGCGATCGCGCTCAAGGGTCGCGATATGTTTCGGATCATGGCCCCACAGGACAACCTGGTGGCCGTTTCTTGCCAGGGTGATAGCAAGAGCGGTGCCGTACGAGCCGGCACCAATCACAGTCATTGAAGCATTACTTTGGTTCATCAGGCATCCTGATGTTCTTCAGTACCTTCGCCAGCCTGCTGCTGTAAATAGTTCATGAACAGCGCATCAAAGTTGACCGGCGCAAGGTTCAGTTGCGGGAATGTACCGCGTGAAACCAGGCTGGTGATGCATTCGCGGGCATACGGGAACAGAATGTTCGGGCAGTATGCGCCAAGGCAATGCGCCATCTGAGTCCCTTCAATACCACTGATGGAGAAAATACCGCCCTGCTGAACTTCGCACAGAAACGCAGTTTCTTCACCCAAAGAAGCCGTTACGGTGACACGCAGCACTACTTCATACACATCATCTGCCAGTTGGGTAGATGCAGTATCTAGATCCAGTTTAACCTCTGGCTGCCAATCTTTCTGGAAAACATGCGGTGCATTTGGCGCTTCGAAAGACACATCCTTGGTATAAATACGTTGGATCTGGAAAGCCATTTCAGTGTTATTTTGTTCTGACATGTTGAGAAAACCCTTTAGTGTTGTCCTTTAAATACTATCCGTACGCCTTAACGCAGCAGGGGATCCAGTCCACCACGCGCATCCAACGCATACAAGTCGTCACAACCACCAATGTGCTGTGCATCAATAAAAATCTGCGGAACCGTTGTACGGCCACTGCGCTTGATCATCTCTTCACGCTTCACGGCATCGCCGTCAATCGGAAGTTCCTGGAAACTCACACCCTTACTGTTCAACAGCGCCTTTGCGCGATGGCAAAACGGGCAGGTTGCTTTGGTATAGATCTCAATATTGGCCATGACTTATCTCCAGTGTTCTTTTACCCAGCGGTACGAAAGAAGACGGGTAAATTACTTGCCGCGAACCAGTGGCAGATTCTCGCCACTCCAGCCCGCTACGCCGTCTTTCAGTACAGATACCTGCTCAAAACCGGCTTTAATCAGCGCAGTTGCTGAATCCTGGCACTGCATACCAGAGCCATCAACCACAATAACAGGTTTGTTTTTGTGTTTTTCCAGCTCGCCAAAATTGTTGGCTTTGATTTCGCTCGGCAGCAGGTTCGTGGAGCCTGCGATATGACCTTTGCGGAAGTCGTCGCGCTGACGTAAATCAACAATCACCGCATCTTCTTTATTGATGAGACGTGTCGCTTCGCCGCGTGTAATTACCTTCACTTTTGAGGTCAGGCTCTTAAACGTGGTAAACAATACCGCCGCCAGTAACGCAATCCAGGCGATACTCAAGACAGGGTGGCGGCTAACAAATTGCATAATTTCTTGCATGGGGGGTAACAACTCCCGACTCAGTGATTAAAAAAACCAGGAAAGGAGTATACCTGCGCGTTGGCGCAAATACAGCCAGAGCGTGCATTGGATTGCATTTTTGCGGGGCGCTACGGAAAAAAAAATGTAAATCAGTGTTCCCCCTGGCACGCGATCCCTCATTATTTGATCTTCTGGGGCTACTTTATCGATTCAGCTGTAGTAAAATTACGCAATTATTTTTTATCTATTAAGTGTGAGGTTGTCGCAATGTCGGTTTCTAAAAAGCCTATGGTACTGGTGATTCTGGATGGCTACGGCTATCGTGAAGACAGCCAGGATAACGCTATTTTTAATGCCAAAACCCCGGTAATGGATGCTCTGTGGGCAAAACGTCCGCATACCCTGATTGATGCGTCTGGCCTGGAAGTCGGCCTGCCCGATCGCCAGATGGGCAACTCCGAAGTGGGTCACGTCAACCTGGGCGCGGGCCGTATCGTGTATCAGGATCTGACCCGTCTGGATGTGGAAATTAAAGAACGTACTTTCTTCGCTAACCCAGTGCTGACCGCCGCAGTTGATCAGGCAAAAAATAGCGGCAAAGCGGTACACATCATGGGTCTGCTGTCTGCCGGTGGCGTACACAGCCACGAAGATCACATCATGGCGATGGTAGAAATGGCCGCTGAACGTGGCGCTGAGAAAATCTATCTGCACGCTTTCCTTGATGGTCGTGATACCCCGCCGCGCAGCGCTGAACATTCACTGCAGAAATTCGAAGAGAAATTTGCCGCGCTGGGCAAAGGCCGCGTAGCGTCCATCATCGGTCGTTACTACGCTATGGACCGCGACAACCGTTGGGATCGCGTAGAACAGGCTTACGATCTGATGACGCTGGCGAAGGGCGAGTTCCAGTTCGCTACGGCGGTTGAAGGTCTGCAGGCTGCTTATGCCCGCGACGAGAACGACGAATTCGTTAAAGCGACCGTGATCCGTGCCGAAGGTCAGGCAGATGCAGCTATGGAAGATGGTGATACGCTGATTTTCATGAACTTCCGTGCTGACCGTGCGCGTGAAATTACCCGTGCGTTTGTTAACGCTGACTTCGACGGATTCGCCCGTAAGAAAGTCGTTAACCTCAACTTTGTGATGCTGACCGAATACGCGGCAGACATCAAAACTGCGGTGGCTTACCCACCTGCGTCTCTGGCCAACACCCTTGGCGAGTGGATGGCGAAGAATGACAAAACGCAGTTGCGTATTTCCGAAACCGAAAAATACGCGCACGTAACCTTCTTCTTTAACGGCGGCGTAGAAGAGCCGTTCAAAGGCGAAGACCGTATTCTGATCAACTCGCCAAAAGTCGCCACCTACGATCTGCAGCCGGAAATGAGCTCCGCAGAGCTGACCGAAAAACTGGTTGCGGCGATTGAGGGCGGGAAATACGACACCATCATTTGTAACTACCCGAACGGCGACATGGTCGGCCATACCGGGGTGATGGAAGCAGCGGTTAAAGCGGTTGAAGCGCTGGATCACTGCGTTGAGCAGGTGGCTAAAGCGGTTGAATCCGTTGGCGGTCAGCTGCTGATCACCGCTGACCACGGGAACGCAGAGCAAATGCGCGATCCGTCCACCGGTCAGGCGCATACCGCGCACACCAACCTGCCGGTTCCACTGATTTATGTCGGTGGTAAAAACGTCAAAGCAGTTGAAGGTGGCAAACTTTCTGATATCGCCCCGACCATGCTGACGCTGATGGGTATGGAAATCCCGCAAGAGATGACTGGTAAGCCGCTGTTCATCGTGGAATAATCCCTCCCCATGAGGGGAAAGGCGATTAATACCATCACTCGGGCCGTGAAACTGCGTAAGTTTTCAGTCAGGCCCTTGTTCTACGCCAGCGCGCTTAGCGCTGGCGTATTGTTGTGCGCCTTTTCCGCCCATGCGGACGAGCGCGATCAGCTCAAATCCATTCAGGCCGATATCGCGGCAAAAGAACGCGCGGTACGCCAACAGCAACAACAACGCGCCACCCTCCTTGCTCAGCTTAAAGCTCAGGAACAGGCTATCGCCGTTGCCGCAAGGCAGCTACGCGAAACGCAAAACTCCCTGGCACAGCTGAATGCGCAAATCGCTGAGATGAATGCCGCACTCGCGAAGCTGGAAAAGCAGCGGGCAGCGCAAGAGCGCAGTCTGGCAGCCCAGTTGGATGCTGCGTTTCGCCAGGGTGAACATACTGGTATTCAGCTCATCCTCAGCGGTGAAGAGACTCAGCGCGGGCAACGCCTGCAGGCCTATTTCGGCTATCTGAACCAGGCGCGCCAGGAGACTATCGCACAGCTGAAGCAAACCCGTGAAGAGGTCGATTCGCAGAAAGCCGAGCTGGAAGATAAGCAGAGCGAACAGCAGACGCTGCTGTACGAACAGCGTGCTCAGCAGGCGAAACTGGAGCAGGCGCGAAATGAACGCCAAAAAACGCTCGCGGGTCTGGAGTCGTCGATTCAACAAGGTCAGCAGCAGCTGGGCGAAATGCGCGCCAACGAATCCCGCCTGCGCAACAGTATTGCTCGCGCCGAAGCCGCCGCGAAAGCCCGCGCAGAGCGTGAAGCACGTGAGGCGCAGGCCGTACGTGATAAGCAACAGGAAGCATCACGCAAAGGCTCGACCTATAAGCCAACCGAAAGCGAGAAATCACTGATGTCTCGTACCGGCGGGTTAGGTTCACCACGCGGTCAGGCGTTCTGGCCCGTTCGTGGTCCAACGCTGCATCGCTATGGCGAACAGCTGCAAGGTGAGCTACGTTGGAAAGGGATGGTTATTGGCGCATCCGAAGGTACCGAAGTCAAAGCCATCGCCGATGGTCGCGTCATTCTGGCGGACTGGCTGCAGGGCTATGGCCTGGTGGTCGTCGTTGAGCACGGTAAAGGCGATATGAGCCTCTACGGTTATAACCAGAGCGCGCTGGTCAGCGTCGGTACGCAGGTTCGCGCCGGGCAGCCTATTGCACTTGTGGGTAGCAGCGGCGGTCAGGGCAGGCCGGCGCTCTATTTCGAAATTCGTCGCCAGGGTCAGGCGGTCAATCCACAGCCGTGGTTGGGAAGATAAGTTTTGCCTCAGTTTCGTCGTACTTTGCTCTCACTCGCCAGCCTGCTGGCATTCGCAACACCTGTTTTCGCCGGCAAACTTGCTATCGTTATTGATGATTTCGGCTACCGTCCGCACACAGAAAATCAGGTGCTGGCAATGCCTTCCACTGTCTCTGTTGCCGTTCTGCCAAACGCGCCACATGCGCGTGAAATGGCGACTAAAGCGCATAACAGTGGACATGAAGTGTTGATCCATCTGCCGATGGCCCCACTGAGCAAGCAACCGCTGGAAAAAGACACGTTACGCCCGGAGATGAGCAGCGAAGAAATTGAACGGATTATTCGCGACGCGGTAAGCAAAGTGCCGTATGCAGTGGGACTGAATAATCACATGGGGAGTGCGATGACGTCCAGCCTGTTCGGCATGCAGAAGGTGATGCAAGCTCTGGAACGCTACGACCTCTACTTCCTCGACAGTATGACCATCGGCAACAGCCAGGCCATGCGCGCGGCGGCAGGAACCGGAGTGAAGGTCATCAAACGCAAAGTCTTCCTCGACGATACACAAAACGAAGCGGATATTCGCCGTCAGTTTAATCGTGCAGTCGATCTTGCTCGCCGTAACGGGTCAGCGATTGCCATCGGGCACCCCCACCCTTCTACGGTACGAGTGTTGCAGCAGATGCTGTATAGCCTGCCAGCCGATATTACGCTGGTTCGTCCGAGCAGCCTGCTTAATGAGCCGCAGGTAGATACTTCCAGACCTAATCTCACTCCACCGAGAAACGGTACGCCAGATGCGCCGCGTAATCCTTTCCGTGGGGTGAAGCTGTGCAAACCGAAACAACCTCTGGAGCCGGTTTACGCCAGCCGATTCTTTAGCGTGCTAGGAGAAAGCATCACACAAAGCACGCTGGTGCAGTATATGAGACTGCAGTGGCAAGGCTGGGGGAACACATCTTCACCCAGCACCATGAACGCTAACGTAGATTAAGCGCTTTTCGGGCAATACGCGAAGGCGTTGATTTTTTATCGCGCCATTTCCATAGACGGAATGACCATAGCAGTGCCTGGTACAATACTTTGGCACTGCGGACGTTAGTTATCATGCGCTTATACATACCAGAGACAAAAATCTCTGCGATCATACGCTGACGAATATGCACATCCTGTTCTTTACGGACTGCATGGCATACGCGCAATGCTTCATAGGTAACTTGCTGATGAAATTCCGGATAAATAGTAATCCGATCGGCATATTCACGATTCAACCTATCCAATAACCGCGTAATTTTAATATAGTGCCGCTGGTAGTTGAGATTTTTTAAACCTTGTCGTTTAAGACGGCTGATTGATTGATCATGTAAGAAGTATTTATATAAAGATTGCTCGGTATATCGCACTCGTACAGCGTTAAACATAAACTCCGTCGTCCAGACAATATCCTGGTGATGTAACCCCGGAATAAATGTTATTTTATTTTTCTCAATAACATCCCGGCGATAAATTCCCATCCAGACCACATGTGTCCAGCGGCGTGAAGCCAACGCCATACGTAACCAGTCAGGGCCGGTCAACACCCCCGTAGACCGAAGACGATCCGTCGGTATTGATTGCCAGGTGTGCCCCGTTTCAAGAATGCACCAGTCGGAATTACACTGAGCTAAATCCAGGTCATCCTGAATTGCCATGGTCATCAGGGTTTCGTACATATTGGGATAAACCAGGTCATCGGCATCGACAAATGCAACATAATCCCCTTTGGCCGCTTCCAGGCCACGGTTACGCGCTACGGATGCCCCTGCGTTAGCCTGATGCAACAACCGTACATGGGGATAGTTATCCGCATAATGTTGTGCAATATCAACAGAGTTATCCGTTGAACCATCATTCACAATGATGATCTCTAGCGCAGTCCATGTCTGTGCGATCAAAGATTCCATGCAATCCCGAAAACTATCACCCACGTTATATAACGGAATAATAACACTCAACATATTTGTGCAGTTTCTCATCAGCTAACTAACCCAGGTTTGTCATTACGCTGATGACTTTTACT
Source organism: Citrobacter sp. Colony219 (assembly GCF_019382635.1). NCBI lineage: Bacteria > Pseudomonadati > Pseudomonadota > Gammaproteobacteria > Enterobacterales > Enterobacteriaceae > Citrobacter > Citrobacter sp. Colony219. Next base: position 140,308 of record NZ_CP080033.1, read on the forward strand.
ACAGTTTCATTAAGGAATTATTAAGGTTAGAACGTATTTATGGGCAGAAACGCTGCAGCGAAAGCGTCCGGTTTGAGAAAGATGCCCTGCTACACCTGCGTTCAGCAGGTTGATGATAGCTCAGATCGTCTACATATTGAGGTACACAACCTGTATACTCTATTCCTATGAATTAACGTACTCTATAGGCTGATATTGAGGGAAAAGATGGCCATCAGTAAGACACACGAAAAAGGTTTTACGGTCTATTGCAAAGAGACCAGAAAAGACCTTAAGTCACTGATGAATAAATACATCAAAAAAGAAATCAGTGGCAAACCGCTGAGCAGTGGTAACGCATTGCGCAGCGTGGAGTTGGTCGAGTACAACTCACAAAAATTTATCATCAAAAACGACCGTGAAGTTGATCCACGATTTGAGAAAAAATTACAGAACTTTACCTCCGGCCCTTTCTATTCCCGGCTGATCAGGAAGCTGGACAGGCTCCCGCCGGAAATGCGCATCTGTACTGCCGATCTCTACTATGCTGCTGAGAAAACACGTTTTCGCCAGTGCCATGATGTTTATACTATTCATGAATATATTGAAGGGGTTCCTTTAAGGGAAATTAACCAGCAGAATGCTGACGAGGTAAAGCAATGCGTACTGCGTCTTCACAAGGCAGGACTGGCATCAAATGACATTCACCCAGGGAATTTCATTCGCACACCAACGGGTGAGTTAAGGATTATTGACCTGTCCTGTAAGGGAAATATGAAGGTCTGCCAGGCAAATGACATTCTGGCATTACAACGAAAATATAATATTAACGTTAAAGGCAGAGGGTTAATTTATAAACTCATCCTGCTTAAAGAAAATATAAGATCGTTATCCAGAAAGATCCGCGGAAAATAAAATCTATGGTTTATACGGCCAGATAGCGATATCTGGCCGTAATTAACATTGAATGCACCTTGCGCATTCAATCCCAGCTCAGGATCACTTTCCCTGACTGGCCTGAACGCATCGCGTCAAAGCCCTGCTGGAATTCATCGATGGAGAATCGATGGGTGATGATCGGCGACAAATCCAGACCAGACTGGATCAGTGCAGCCATTTTGTACCATGTCTCAAACATCTCACGACCGTAGATACCTTTAATAAACAGTCCTTTAAAGATAACTTTCGTCCAGTCGATGGACATATCAGATGGCGGAATACCCAGCATAGCAATACGGCCACCGTGATTCATGGTGTCCAGCATGGTGCGGAACGCTGGCGGCGCCCCAGACATTTCCAGACCCACATCGAACCCTTCGGTCATCCCCAGCTCGGCCATCACGTCGGTCAGGTTCTCTTTCGAGACGTTGACTGCGCGGGTAATGCCCATTTTACGCGCCAGCTCCAGACGGTACTCATTAACATCTGTAATCACTACGTGGCGAGCACCAACGTGCTTCGCTACCGCTGCAGCCATAATGCCAATCGGACCCGCACCGGAAACCAGCACATCTTCGCCAACCAAATCAAACGACAGCGCCGTGTGTACCGCGTTACCGAATGGATCGAAGATGGAAGCTAAATCATCGGAGATATTGTCCGGGATTTTAAAGGCGTTAAACGCCGGGATCACCAGATATTGTGCAAAACAGCCTGGACGGTTTACGCCGACACCGGTGGTATTGCGGCACAGGTGAGTACGGCCACCGCGGCAGTTACGGCAATGTCCGCAGGTAATGTGGCCTTCACCGGAAACGCGATCGCCGATTTTGAAGCCTTTAACTTCCTGGCCGATGCCAACAACTTCACCGACATATTCATGCCCTACAACCATTGGAACCGGGATGGTTTTTTGCGACCATTCATCCCAGTTATAAATGTGAACGTCAGTCCCGCAGATGGCTGTTTTACGGATTTTAATCAGCAAATCGTTATGGCCGACTTCCGGTTCAGGAACGTCGGTCATCCAAATGCCTTCTTCCGCTTTCAGTTTGGATAACGCTTTCATTTCACATCCTCAGGCAATAACGCCCAGTTGTTTACCAATGCGTGTGAACGCGTCGACTGCACGCGTAATCTGCTCAGGGGTATGTGCCGCAGACATCTGGGTACGAATACGCGCCTGGCCTTTTGGAACCACCGGATAGAAGAATCCGGTAACGTAAATCCCCTCTTTTTGCAGTTCGCGGGCAAACGCCTGCGCAACAACCGCATCACCCAGCATTACCGGAATAATCGCGTGATCGGCCCCTGCCAGCGTGAAGCCTGCTGCGGACATTTGCTCACGGAATTGACGCGCATTCGCCCACAGACGATCGCGCAGGTCGCTACCCGCCTCAACCATCTCCAGCACCTTAATGGAAGCAGCAACAATTGCCGGAGCCAGTGAGTTAGAGAACAAATACGGACGGGAACGTTGACGCAGCCACTCAACAACTTCTTTACGTGCCGCAGTGTAACCACCAGATGCGCCGCCGAGTGCTTTGCCCAGCGTGCCGGTGATGATGTCCACACGACCCATCACGTCACAGTATTCATGGGAGCCACGACCATTTTCACCGACAAAACCGACGGCATGGGAATCATCAACCATGACCAGCGCGTCGTATTTATCCGCCAGATCGCAAACGCCTTTCAGGTTAGCGATCACACCATCCATAGAGAACACACCATCGGTGGCGATCAATACGTGGCGGGCGCCTGCTTCACGCGCTTCTTTCAGACGCGCTTCCAGTTCCTGCATATCGTTGTTGGCGTAGCGGAAACGCTTCGCTTTACACAGACGAACGCCATCAATGATAGAAGCGTGGTTCAGAGCATCAGAGATAATGGCATCTTCTGCTCCCAGCAGCGTTTCGAACAGGCCGCCGTTGGCGTCAAAACAGGAAGAGTAAAGAATGGCATCTTCCATACCCAGGAGTGCCGCCAGTTTTTGCTCCAGTTGCTTATGGGTGTCCTGAGTGCCACAAATAAAGCGCACCGAGGCCATACCAAATCCGTGAGAATCCATACCCGCTTTTGCCGCTGCAATCAGTTCCGGGTGGTTAGCCAGCCCTAAGTAGTTGTTCGCACAAAAGTTAATAACATGGCTTCCGTCAGCCACGGTGATATCAGCCTGCTGAGCAGACGTAATAATGCGCTCTTCTTTAAACAACCCCTCCGCGCGTGCGGTTTCCAGATCGTTCGTTAACTGCTTATAAAAATTCCCACGCATTGCAATTCTCCAGACTGGGCAAATTTCAGCACATATTACCCAATGCTATTGGTTTGTACGAGATGACTCATCATGACTTGTCTAAAATGCAGCATAAATCACGTGTACCCACATAACCTTTCAGGAATGACAGACCTGGCATCACAACCTGACTTACGTTGTCGCGTCATCAATGGCCTGAGACGCTGATGACGGTGCCAGAGTAAATCCTGCCATAGCAAAGGCCTTATTAACCTTAATGATATAGTTATCTTCGTAGAATTCCTCAATCGCCTGCTGAATCTGTTCGCCGGCAGGCAACGCTTTTCCATCAACAATCCCTTGTAGCAAGGAAACAAATTTTTCCGGTTCATCAGTAGGGTATAAATTACCGTTTATCCCTTCTTTGATAATGTCTGCAGGCCCCGTTTCGCAATCAGAGCTAATGGCATAAACACCGTGAGCGCTGGCTTCAGCCAAAACCATACCAAAACCTTCAAAGTGGGAAGTTAATAGTAAACAGGTAATATTTTTTAGCGTATTTTGAATATATTCCCACGGTGATTTCTGCCAACCATGCCAGTGAATGTTATCGCTAATCCCCAGTGTTTTTGCCAGTGCAACTAGTGTCTCAACATCCTGGCCGGTGCCGATAACGTCCAGAGACCATGCTCCTTGCAGCTCCGCCAATCCATTGAAAAGTCCTCGAACATTCTTTTGACCATCGGCAACAACCCTACCTACATAGACAAAGCGGGCATGATTCTTAGGTGTAGGAATACTGACATCATGCCGAGTAACAGGATTGAATATCGTCGCGATACGCTGTCTGTCTATGCCCATTTCAACAAGTTGTCGGGTTATTCCAGAGCTGATGGAAAGATAATAATCAGCTTTATTTATATATTTTATTTTCTTCTTGTAATTATTTTTATAAAAATCAAATATTGAAAAATGAAACCATGAAAATATCTTAACCTGCTTGTGAGCATATTTTCTTGCAACGTGGCAGATATAGCATGAAAGTGTATCCAGAGATATAATTATATCAGGAGATTCCCGATTGATGATTTTTCGTAAGGAATAAGCAAAACTCAACCGTCTTAATTTCGTTATTTTTATATTAGAAGAAAGACGACAATAGCGCTGCCCTGCAAGCCACTCATCATTGACATGACCGCCATTATTTTTCTTAAGAAAAACAAAAGAGATATCGATATCGGGGCTTTGCATTCGCAGCAGCTTCACCAAATTAAGGCAAACGGTCTCTGTCCCTCCAAGTCCACTGATCTCGTAACCTGTAATAATAATTTTTTTTAGTTGCATATATAATTTTCATTCCAGCGACTATTGTCAGCCCCAACACAGTGCTCTACCTTGCTTATTGATTCGTTGATGGCTCCGAAAAAGCCGACACCGCGCACTTGAACACTCATTCACGACGTGAATCATACACCACTCTGCCTAAACCATTTCAATCAAGAATGTAAACAATGAAAGCAATAACCAACACAAATTCCGCACGCCACATGACGCGACGTACTGCTGAAGCCGAAGCCATGTAGTGATATGATTAGAGGTATTCGTGTCTGAGATTGTCTCTGACTCCATAATTCGAAGGTTACATTTATGATCATCGTTACCGGCGGCGCGGGCTTTATCGGCAGCAACATCGTTAAGTCCCTGAATGACAAAGGCATCACCGATATTCTGGTGGTGGACAACCTGAAAGACGGCACCAAGTTTGTGAATCTGGTGGATCTGAATATTGCTGACTATATGGACAAGGAAGACTTCCTGATCCAGATTATGGCCGGGGAAGATTTCGGCGATATCGAAGCGATTTTCCACGAAGGCGCGTGCTCTTCCACTACCGAGTGGGATGGCAAGTATATGATGGACAACAACTATCAATACTCCAAAGAGCTGCTGCACTACTGTCTGGAGCGTGAAATTCCTTTCCTGTATGCCTCTTCTGCAGCAACGTACGGCGGTCGTACCTCTGACTTCATCGAATCTCGTGAATATGAGAAGCCGCTGAACGTCTATGGCTACTCAAAATTCCTGTTCGACGAATATGTACGCCAGATCCTGCCAGAAGCAAATTCTCAGATCGTTGGCTTCCGTTATTTCAACGTCTACGGACCGCGCGAAGGTCACAAAGGCAGCATGGCGAGCGTCGCTTTCCATCTCAATACTCAGCTCAATAACGGCGAAACACCCAAGCTGTTCGAAGGAAGTGAAAACTTCAAACGTGATTTCGTCTATGTCGGCGATGTTGCAGCAGTAAACCTGTGGTTCCTGGAAAACGGGGTTTCCGGCATCTTCAACCTCGGTACTGGTCGCGCAGAGTCTTTCCAGGCCGTCGCGGATGCCACGCTGGCATACCACAAAAAAGGCAGCATTGAGTACATTCCGTTCCCGGAAAAACTGAAGGGCCGCTATCAGGCATTTACTCAGGCGGATCTGACTAACCTGCGCGCTGCGGGCTATGACAAGCCGTTTAAGACCGTTGCTGAAGGCGTAACGGAATATATGGCCTGGCTGAACCGCGACGCTTAAGGCAGGCAATCTATGAGGATTCTGGTGGTTGGCCCGTCCTGGGTGGGCGACATGATGATGTCGCAAAGTCTCTATCGCACGCTCAAGGCGCGCTATCCCCAGGCCATAATCGACGTGATGGCACCTGCATGGTGCCGTCCGCTGCTGTCGCGTATGCCTGAAGTCAACGACGCCATCGCCATGCCGCTGGGACACGGCGCGCTGGAGATTGGCGAGCGCCGCAAACTGGGCCACAGTTTGCGTGATAAACGCTACGATCGCGCGTATGTCCTGCCGAACTCGTTTAAATCCGCACTGGTACCCTTCTTCGCGGGTATTCCTCATCGTACCGGTTGGCGTGGCGAAATGCGCTACGGCCTGCTCAACGATGCGCGCGTGCTGAATAAAGATGCATGGCCGCTGATGGTCGAACGCTATGTGGCCCTGGCCTACGATAAAGGCGTGATGCTGTCGGCTAAAGATTTGCCGCAGCCTCTGCTGTGGCCACAATTGCAGGTCAGTGAAGGTGAAAAGTCTCTGACCTGTAGTCAGTTCTCCCTTTCTGCCGAACGCCCCATCATCGGTTTTTGCCCTGGTGCGGAATTTGGTCCGGCGAAACGCTGGCCACACTACCATTATGCTGAACTGGCAAAACAGCTGATCGACGAAGGTCATCAGATTGTGCTGTTTGGCTCGGCAAAAGATCATGAAGCCGGAAATGAAATCCTGGCAACGTTAAGCGTTGAGCAGCAGGCCTGGTGTCGTAATCTGGCGGGCGAAACGCAGCTGGAGCAGGCCGTTATTCTGCTCGCCGCCTGCAAAGCCGTGGTCACCAATGACTCCGGTTTGATGCACGTGGCTGCCGCACTAAATCGTCCGCTGGTCGCTCTGTATGGCCCTAGTAGCCCGGATTTCACTCCACCACTCTCCCACAAAGCTCGCGTGATTCGCCTGATTACGGGCTATCATAAAGTGCGTAAGGGGGATGCTGCACAAGGGTATCACCAGAGCCTGATTGACATCACACCTCAGCGCGTACTGGAAGAACTGAATGACCTGTTGTTACAAGAGGAAGTCTGACGGATGCGGGTTCTGATCGTTAAAACATCGTCAATGGGCGATGTACTGCATACGTTGCCCGCATTAACCGATGCGCAGCAGGCCATTGCGGATATTCAGTTTGATTGGGTAGTGGAAGAAGGGTTTGCTCAAATCCCCTCCTGGCATCCGACCGTTGACCGAGTGATCCCGGTGGCGATTCGCCGCTGGCGTAAAGCCTGGTTTTCCGCCCCCATTAAAGCTGAGCGCAAAGCTTTTCGCGAGGCGGTGCGTTTACAGAACTATGACGTGGTTATCGATGCGCAGGGGCTGGTAAAAAGCGCCGCGCTGGTCACACGTCTGGCGCATGGCATTAAGCATGGTATGGACTGGAGTACCGCGCGCGAACCGCTGGCGAGTCTGTTTTATAACCGTAAGCATCATATCGCCAAACAACAGCATGCTGTTGAACGTACTCGTGAGCTGTTCGCGAAAAGTCTGGGATATACCAAATCCCAGTCGCAGGGGGATTACGCTATTGCGCAGCATTTTCTGAATGAACGCAATGCCGATGCAGGGCAGTATGCCGTCTTCCTGCACGCCACCACTCGTGATGACAAGCACTGGCCGGAAGCGAAGTGGCGGGAGCTCATTGGCTTATTAAATCACTCAGAAATACGTATTAAGCTCCCCTGGGGGGCTCCGCATGAAGAAGCGCGAGCCAGACGACTGGCAGAAGGATTTGATTACGTAGATGTTTTACCGCGAATGAGTCTTGGGGATGTAGCCCGGATATTAGCCGGCGCTAAATTTGTGGTATCCGTTGATACCGGATTAAGCCACTTGACCGCCGCACTGGATCGGCCGAATGTTACGCTATATGGCCCTACGGACCCGGGGTTGATTGGGGGATACGGGAAGAATCAGGTCACATGTCGTGCCCCGGAAGGAAAGCTTGCTTTGCTTGAACCCACTCAAGTTTATTCTCACATAGCGCTGCTGTAATTATTCAGGTATCGCAGATATGTTAAATTCGTTCTTATACAGTCGCTTTGCTATTTAACATATCTGCAGCTGACTAAAACTATGCCCTATATCGTATTTCATCCACGATTAAGCATTATTGCGTTCATCTACTTCCACCAACATAACCCAAGAATAATTCGTCGGGCATGCCAGTATGAGGATGAAATTTTACGTCTGAAAAGTGATTTCTGCTTTTTCTTGTGACTCTTTATCTCTTTACGTTCTTTCTCTAACCAGCTCCCGGACAACTCTTCAGGATGATGGACAAAGTTTGCCAGGTATATATCAGAAAAATATCCCTGACGCATCAGATATGCCCATTCATCTATGATGAAAAAGTTATTTTCAAAACGGGAAACAAGTTTTTGAGCAGTTACCGAATTCATCAAATAACCGCAGGCTCGCAAAACATATCCATGACCAAATATGACTTTGCCGAAGGTCTGGCCACCAATTTTTTTGAGTTTAAGCAAATTTAAGACAACTTTATTCTTATACCTTAAACCATCTTGCCCACCAAGTAGGTATAACGCATCTTTATTGAGAACACTTTCATCAATTGTCGATATAAATTCCTTAAAATTCTGATCGATTATTGCGTCATCCTCAAGAATACAAACCCAATCTTGTCCACTCTGCCCAAACTGTTTAAATGCCTTCATATGGCTTAGTGAGCAACCCAGTTCACCATTAGTAGGCGTATGGTTTTCCCTGTGCTGAAAGTCAGTTAACGGTATCTTGCGCTTTTCTTCGGCAGACAAATTTTTCCCATAGATAGCATCAACGAACGAATACTCGATATTTAATTCATTCATTATATCTGATACGCGTTTTCGTCGGGCATCGTCAAAAGGAAGCGAAATGACCAGCACGTACATGAGTTCAAACCCTCTAATATAATTAAGCCAGCACAGTCATTGTGAAATAAAGGTTAACAATTGCTGGCCAGCTGAATAAACTTAATTAACTATTCTATGTAGCTATACAAAGTCTATTATTTCATATTTATAGTTTATTCTTTGATGTATGATTAATAATTTTATCAGTTTTTTTTGCATAGGTTGCAAAGAGAGCAGACTCATCACGAATAATTTTATTAATATCTTTTTCAAAGTATATCTTCAAAAATCTGAAGTAGTCTCTTTGCGTTAACCCGATGTTCAACGAGGAGAAGTACAAACCAATCAGATCTTTATTGCGCCAACGAACAGGAACCGCATTTCTTATCTGAGCTCGGTGCAGATCAATAACCGACAGTTTGAACGTATTATCCTCAAAATTGGCCGGTTGATGCAATAAGAAGTGGCAGAGATAGCAATCACGGTGATTAACGCCTCCCTGATGCATTCTTCTGACCATAATGGCAAGACGCTCAATTAATGCCATTTTAATTTTCCGCGAAGGTGGATTCACCAACCAATCTGCACAATAGTCTTCCAGGCTAACCGCCGGGCTCAGATCTTCAGTTATAATAAATGAGATACGGTTGAGCGGATTTATACCTTGTTGCCCGAAACCAACACCGTGCATTGTATCAACATCCAGTTCCTGCAAACGGTGTATAGCATTCCATTCTCTATCAGCTCCGAGTACCGGCAAACGTAAAGAGAACAAGTTTTTGATAACTTCCTTCAGTTTAGTTCCCTGGTGCCATTTCAGGAAATAGCTTTTACCTGCAATCTCAAACCTTATCGTTCTACGCGTTTCGAGCTGTCTAAATGTTTCTCCCTGCAGCTTCTGCACTTCAGAAAAAGCATCTTTCCCTTTCCACAAGGATAAAAATGGTTCTTTTAATTCAACCATGGGCACCACCTATAATAATATCAGCTGCTTTCTCAGGTAGACTATAAAGGTCTTGAGTATCAGCAAAGTGTCGTGCATTCTCTTTCCATGCATTTCTCTGCTCTGAGTCAGTTAAAGAAAAATAAACAGCTTCATTTAATAATTTTTGTTCAAACGGTTCATCAATAACAATGCCGCACTCAGCATCTTTAACATAATGAGCATATCCGCAAACTGCCGTTGTTATGACAGGTAAACCTGCTGCAATTGCTTCAACCAGCACGATCCCTGCGGCTTCCTGGTATGCCGGATGAATCAATAGATCGGCCGCTGCCATTAACTCTGAGACATCATTACGGCCAGGGAAGAACTTGATATTGTCAGCAACACCATACTCTGTTGCCAGCTTTATATAGCGTTCAGGCTTATCCTGACCCACAACAAATAGAATCGTTTGTTTGCGGACAGCTTCCGGTAAGGAAGCAATCGCCTTGATAGTTCTGTCGACACCTTTACGGGTAAAATCAGAACCGATTTGTATAATTAAATACTGGGAATCACTGATATCATTTTCTTTCCTGAAGCTAGCTCTGCAATTTGCTGCCTGAGAGCTGTATTTTCTGTCAGGATAAATCCCCGGCGGAAGGATATGGAAACGCGTTGACTCAGTATGATAGTGCTTCTGAAAATCCGCAATTTGCTTATCTGTTAGCATCAACAGCTGTGTTGATTTTCCCTCAGCAAATGTTGCTTTCTCAAAGGCGGCATAATGTCGGTATCGTGGTGTCAGACGATAGAGCAAACCTTTTTCTTGCGCGACTTTTTCTGCGTAGCAGACATCAGCAGCATAATAAACATCTAATCCAGGCATTTTATTGAACCCAACAACCCGATCTGCTGGATTACTCTCAAGATGTTTACTTACCCACCGATGATACTCAGCATTTTTCCCGTTGTTGGAGCATGACCTCACAGGAACAATGATGATCTCCAGGCTGTCTGGAATATTTCCTTGCCATGATTGTGTGTAAACCCGAACATGATGTCCACGTGATGCGACTGTCGACGCTATACGCAAAAAATCACGCTGTAACCCACCAAAAGGGAAATATTTATACAAACAGAAAGCAATAACCATTTTATATATCCGGATGCTTTATTAGTCGAGTTTAGGTAACCGTGACGCTATGGCTGCAATCACGTCTTCCGCAGGTATAGCAGATAAATATTTCTTACTTCGATCAAGTTTTTCACGCACTGGCATTGGTTGGTAATCACCAGCCCAAAATTGAACCACATCATCAGACCATGGTCGCCAGGCGATATGATCGGTGGCGCCGAAAAGGCAAATGATGGGGGTTTTAACAGCTGCAGCAATATGCATCGGGGCAGAGTCGACACCAATAAAAAGTACAGCATGATCAATTAATGCAGCAAGCTCAGGGAATGTTGTCTTCCCGGCAATTTCAGTTAAAGGTTTGGTTTCACATGCCCTGGCAATCTCATCGACGCAGGCAATATCGCTGGCACCGGGTCCAGAAGTCAGTACAACCTGATACCCCAAATGATGTATCGCATCAATCACCAGGGAGAATCTATCATTCTCCCACGACTTGAATTCTTGTCTCGCTGTAGGCTGTATAACGACATACTTCTGGGTATCAACCTGAGGAAGTTTTTTCCGAACAGATTGCCAGACTTGCTCACCATAAACCATTTTCAGTACCGGGACTGATTCTTTTAAATTTAATGGCATCAACACAGACAAATTACGCTCAACCCAATGATCGCCACTTAGAGGAACGTGATGAGTAAAACTGTCGCGCCAGAATTTTTTATTTCTGTGCGAGAAATCATGTGTCAACTTTATTGGGCAATCCAAACAACGACACAATAAAGCAACTATCCACTGATCGGTAAGATTGACCACTAAATCATAATGATTGCCACGTAGTACCTTGATCAGCGCTAAGAAATTTTTTGCTTTCTCAAAAGCAGAGCTCTTTTTATTTTTTATGCCATACAAAGCATGGATATCGGGGTTTTCAGATAAAATAGGAATGGTCTCTTCGTAGAGTAGAACATCAATATCAGCATCAGGATAATTTTTTTTAAGCGTGCTGATGACCGGTGTGGTTAGCAACATATCGCCGTGAAAGCGCATTTTTATTACCAGGATCTTTTTCACACTATACCCTTTCAGGTTATTGTTAATTTTCAAATCACGCTACCGCCCCAGGCTCAACAGCTACCTGTGTACTGCAGATCACACCATCTTATTTTATCGCTTATATTATACCACTATTCACTTGACAATTCGATATCTATGGAAATTTTCTATGTGAATTAGAGGAAAATTAATATTTACAATATATGAGACTATTTATCATATTATGAAAATTGAGCCTATATTCTCAACGACATCACATAGGCTCATTTTGATGTTAATTTGTTATTTTTCCTGGCTCATTTTTGCCATACAACATCAGGATGGCTATGCTGTATAATAAAAAGACATTTATGAACATCTTTTCAAATAAACAATATACCAGAATATAGCCAACAAGAGAGCACAGTAATGAAATGCTAAAAATATCTTTTTGGCTTCTGGCTCGGATATATATGTCTTTAAATGTAATGAAAAAAGCCGCAGTAAATAAGAAGAGACCAATAGCCCCAACATTATAAAGAATTATCATAAAAAACGGTTCATCTATATTATAGCCGTTATTTCGCTCAGAATATACCCCGCCATTTTTCGGCGCATTATGGTCCTCTAAATACTGATTGTATGTAGAATTCCCATATCCAATACCAAATATGGCATTGTTGATATTCTCCATTACTAAAGGGAAACGGTCTAAGATGATTTCATCACGACTGGATGTGACGTTATTCATTTGCAGAGTTTGATCGACTTTCATTTTTACCTGACCCACTGTGTTGTAGGCCCCGATAAGCAAAGCAGCCATTATAAATAGCAAACCACAGGTAGCAGCCATAAATCTCTTGATGGTTTTACTCACCAGAAATGAAATCAGGAAAATCTCTACAACAACTGCCAAGATCCCTGCGCGGCTCCCGGTGTATGATAAAAAGACGAATGCAAGCGCAGAAATGATATATAATACTGTTTTCAGGAAGTGATTCTTGAATAAAATCGCTCCTGTTAATACAAAAGGAAATAGCATAACAACATAGAATGCGAAACCATAGCGAAGCTGTAGATACAGTTCCTGCGGGTTATTTTTTATAATTCTTAAAATCGGCACTACTAAGACAATATAGGATAGAGTAAGTATCGCCCCAATGACAAAGACCTGTCTCAGTGAGGTTATATGCTTACTGAATGCTCCAAAAAATAACATCATCACTAACGGGTAACGCCAGTCTTTTATCAATATGATAAAGGCATCAAGAGATTTATCTTCATAGGTGAAAAATACAATACAAAAAACACACCACAACGTGAAGAGTAACAATAGTTTTCTCTTCTGCATGAGATCGAGCACAATGTTTTTAATATCTATTTTATTGGCTTTAATATAGTAAATAGATAAAACTACAGCGAGCAAAGAGGTCATATTTAGCACCCCTTGATTATCTATCGTAAATAACCCAAAAATCATTAAAACCAATACAACTTTGCTTAAAATCAAGATATTACCATTTTGACTGTATCTTACTTGATTCATAAAATTCAAATCTCACTTCTTCAAATTGCCTTGTTAATCAACAACAAACACTCGCTAGCACGATTTATGGGGCATATCTTATTATATAACATCGTAAAAATCCCCCATTAATTTTAGTCTCTTCCTCTCACTGTGTACCCCCACTCTAATCACAAAAATATTTTCACATAACATAATGATTAATAAAGAAATTTAATCACCAAGTATCTCTTTCCTTCCTTTACAGTTTGTTCTATTCTATGCCGACAGGAGCGCCATTTTGTCTTACATAAACACGCGTGCACTCTGAAAGAATCAAAAGGAAAAAGATGTGAAAGAAAATATAATAAAATATATTAAGAATGCACATATTGAAAATGACGATAAAAAAAACACATGTATCAATATTACCTATGGCGCTGACAGACCCTTTCTTTACGGTACGGGCGTTTCAATTACATCGGTACTTTTAAATAATCGGGACCTGAACTTCCATTTCCATATTTTCACTAATTATCTTGACGAACATCAACTTCATCTTTTTTCTGTCCTGGCAAGCCAATATAATACCCGCATTACGTTTTATGTACTGGATGATAATGAATTAAAAAATCTACCTACTGCATCTAAGGCATGGAATTATTCAATCTATTTCAGACTTATTGCAATCGATTACTTTGCCGATAAGCTCAGCAGCATTATATATCTTGACTCTGATATTATATGTAAAGGAAGCCTTGCCTCGTTACTCACGGAAGAATTTAATGGCAATGTATTAATGGCTGTCCATGATAGCTTTGTCGATACATCTGCTGTTGTCGGCATAAATCCAGGCCGGTACTTCAACTCAGGCTTCATGTATTTTAACCTTTCAGAATTAAAAGATACTAATTTGACTCTGCAAGTCATTTCAAAGGTTAATGAAAACCGTTTCTCACATCCCGATCAGGATGCGTTGAACGTCCTCTTCAATGATCACGTAAAAATCCTGGACCATAAATTCAATTCATTCTTTAACATCGATACGTTAGCCAGGAAAGGGGGTGATGCCTTTAAAATCACATCACAAACGGTATTCATTCACTATGTCGGCGTCACTAAACCCTGGCATGACTGGGCACAATATTATGCTGAAGTCGAATACTTCAAAATAGCCAGAGAGAATTCGCCGTGGAAAGATATTCCTTTATTGGCACCCACTACGTATAAACAGCTATCACGAAAAAGCACACATTTAAAACACAATGGGCAACTCTTCGGTGCTATTATTTTCTATGTAAAGTATTTAGTTAAGAAATACCAAACACAGAAAAAACGCTAATGCATTGATATTATTGTCTTTTAGGAATGGTTATGTTTCTGGCATATTCCATAAAAAGATCGGTTTTTATGACCATAACCATTCCGTTTTTAGCCTTCCACTGCTGAGATTACCAAGCGGGACAACACAACTCAGGCCCCCTTTCTCGTGATCCGTACAGTTTCCTCAAAAAATCAGCAAAAATGATGGTAAAGCCATAGTTAAATACATAGAATCCCCAGCACATCCATAAGCCAGCTACTATTATGCTAGAATTGCTTTACACCGCCCTTTTCTACCTTATTCAGCCTTTGATCTGGATACGGCTTTGGGTGCGCGGACGTAAAGCTCCGGCGTACCGTAAACGCTGGGGTGAACGCTACGGTTTTTATCGCCGCCCACTGAAACCAGGCGGTATCATGCTCCATTCAGTTTCCGTGGGTGAAACGCTGGCAGCAATCCCATTAGTCCGCGCTCTGCGACATCGTTACCCGGATTTGCCGATCACGGTAACCACCATGACGCCAACCGGTTCAGAGCGCGTGCAATCTGCTTTTGGCACAGACGTTCAACATATTTATCTTCCCTATGATTTACCGGATGCGTTGAACCGTTTCCTGAATAAAGTTGACCCCAAACTGGTGTTAATTATGGAAACCGAGCTCTGGCCAAATCTGATCGCTGCACTGCATAAGCGCCATATCCCGCTGGTCATCGCCAACGCGCGCCTTTCCGCTCGTTCAGCCGCTGGCTACGCTAAATTAGGAAAATTTGTTAGCAGGCTATTACGCCGCATTACACTGATTGCTGCGCAAAACGAAGAGGATGGCGCTCGCTTCATTACATTGGGTGCCAAAAGCAATCAGGTCACCGTCACCGGTAGCCTGAAGTTTGATATTTCTGTCACCCCACAGCTGGCCGCTAAAGCAGTTACGTTGCGACGCCAGTGGGCACCGCATCGCCCGGTATGGATTGCGACCAGCACGCATGACGGGGAAGAAAGCATCATCATCGCTGCTCATCAGGCGCTGTTACACCAGTTCCCGAATCTTTTATTGATTCTGGTTCCCAGACACCCTGAGCGCTTCCCGGATGCCATTAACCTCGTACGCCAGGCTGGTCTAAGCTTTACCACACGTTCTTCAGGCGAAGTGCCGTCCTCAAGTACCCAGGTGGTTATTGGCGACACGATGGGTGAGCTGATGCTACTGTACGGAATTGCCGATCTTGCTTTTGTCGGTGGCTCTCTGGTTGAGCGTGGTGGACACAACCCACTGGAAGCAGCGGCACATGCCATTCCCGTATTGATGGGCCCGCATACCTTTAACTTCAAAGACATTTGCGCCCGACTGGAACAGGCAAGTGGGTTGATCACCGTCACTGACGTCACCACGCTGGTGAAAGAGGTTTCGTCCCTTCTGACCGATGAAGATTATCGTAATTTTTATGGTCGCCATGCTGTTGAAGTACTGTACCAAAATCAGGGCGCGCTACAGCGTCTGCTGCAGCTGCTGGAACCTTACCTGCCACCCAAAACGCATTGAGGGCTGTCATGCAAAAACGGGCGATTTATCCAGGAACCTTCGATCCCATAACTAACGGCCATCTTGATATCGTGACACGTGCGACGAGCATGTTTGATCACGTGATCCTGGCAATTGCCGCAAGCCCCAGTAAAAAACCGATGTTCACGCTGGAAGAACGCGTTCAGCTGGCACAGCAGGCAACGGCGCATCTGGGTAATATAGAAGTCATGGGATTTAGCGATTTAATGGCAAACTTTGCCCGCGATAATCAGGCTAATATTCTGATTCGTGGCCTGCGTGCCGTGGCTGATTTTGAGTATGAAATGCAGTTGGCGCACATGAACCGCCACTTAATGCCTCAACTGGAAAGCGTCTTTTTGATGCCATCTAAAGAGTGGTCGTTTATTTCATCATCGCTGGTTAAAGAAGTCGCCCGCCACCAGGGTGACGTGACCCACTTCCTGCCGAAAAATGTTCACCAGGCGCTAATGGATAAGTTGAAGTAGCGCATTTAGCCGGGTAAGCCGACAAGGTTTATCCGGCCTGCAATGAATATTATTTCTGACAGCGACGGCAGTAGAACGTTGTACGCTGAGCGTGTTTTGTCGCAATGACTGACGCTCCGCATACGCGACAGGGTTCGCCTTCTCTCCCATAGACCTGCAGCTCCTGAGCAAAATAGCCTGGCTTACCGTCACTTTGCAGAAAATCCTTCAGCGTCGTTCCACCCTGCTCGATAGAGCGCAGCAATACAGCCTTAATAACGCGTACCAGCAGCTCACACTCATCTTTCGACAGCGATGATGCCAGGCGGTCAGGATGAATGCCAGCCGCAAAGAGAGACTCACTGGCGTAGATATTTCCCACCCCCACCACCAGCTTGTTATCCATCAGCCAGGGTTTTATCGCCGTTTTCTTCTTTGCGCATTTCTGCTGGAGATAAGCAGTGTTGAAATCGTCGCTCAGCGGCTCTGGGCCAAGATGAGCGAGCACATTATGTCCCTCCAGTTCTTTTGTCCACAGCCAGGCGCCAAAACGCCGAGGATCGGTATACCGCAGAACTTTGCCATTACTCATCACTAAGTCGACGTGATCATGCTTTTCTGCGGGAAGTTCTTCAGGAAGAATACGCAGACTACCCGACATCCCCAGATGAATGATAATCCAGCCATCCGTCAGCTCCAGCAGCAGGTATTTCGCACGGCGCTGTACGCTCAGGACAGGTTTATCGCTCAGGCGATAGATTTCCTCGGATACCGGCCAGCGCAAACGACCATTACGCACAGTGGCGTGTAAAATCTTCGCCCCTACCAGATGCGGCTCAATACCACGGCGACTGGTTTCGACTTCAGGTAATTCAGGCATAGCATCTCCGGCGCTGTATCAGGTCTCATTAATATGGGGACGGCCAGAAAACAAAAAACCCCGCCGAGGCAGGGTTTTTCTTTACATCAAAACGAAAATTATTTGATTTTCGCTTCTTTGTACAGTACGTGCTGGCGTACAACTGGATCGAATTTTTTCAGTTCCAGTTTTTCCGGCTTAGTACGTTTGTTCTTCGTGGTGGTGTAGAAGTGACCTGTACCAGCAGAAGAAACCAGCTTGATTTTCTCGCGAATACCTTTAGCCATGATTTATTTCCTCTTTAAGTACTTAGTACTTTTCGCCACGGGCACGCAGTTCAGACAGAACTGTATCGATGCCTTTCTTATCGATTACACGCATACCTTTAGCAGATACGCGCAGGGTGACAAAACGCTTCTCGCTCTCAACCCAGAAACGGTGAGAGTGCAGGTTCGGCAGGAAACGGCGTTTAGTCGCGTTCAGTGCGTGGGAACGGTTGTTACCGGTCACCGGACGCTTGCCAGTAACTTGGCAGACTCGGGACATGTCTATTCTCCAAAAATCAAATTAGCTCGAGCTTCGTATGGGGTATCGGCGCCTCGTCAGGCTTTACAGCCCGGTCATCGCATAGTTCTAAGTGAACTCTCGATTGCCAGGCCCAAATGCCAAACCCGAGATTCTCAAAGGTGGCGTAGTATACGCTGACCCGGCGTTATGCTCAAGTCCCGAACAGACAAAGATCCCGATGGATCGCGTAAAGTGCGTTAAATCCAACCGCGTTCCGCAAAAGAAACGTACTCTCCGCGCCCAATTATCAGATGATCAAGCACCCGGATATCCATGAACTGACAGCATTTCACAACACGCTCGGTGATGAGTTTATCTGCTTTGCTCGGCTCTGCACACCCCGAAGGGTGATTATGCGCAAGGATCACCGCGGAAGCATTCATTTTTATCGCTGCGCGGACAATTTCTCGCGGATGCACCTCGACGTGGCTTAGTGTCCCGGAAAAAAGTTTGCTGTGTTTAATCACTTGATGTTGAGAGTCCATAAAGATCACCAGAAAGATCTCTCGTTCCTCTTGCGAGAGCTGGCTTTGCAGAAATTCACGCGCCATTTCCGGGCTAAGTAT
>NZ_CP080033.1:158941-164178 GCF_019382635.1 Citrobacter sp. Colony219
GGCTAAAATCCATGTAATCAGCAGACAACAAGCCATACAACGACTCAAAATGCTGAAGCATCTCTTTCGCCAGCGTAAGCACATCTTTACCCTGAATGCCGGTGCGTAAAAAAAGAGCCAGCAGCTCAACGTCGGTCAGCGAGCTTGCCCCCTGTGCCAACAGCTTTTCCCGAGGCATTATACGTCCTGTATTTTCCATGCTTTCCCCTCCTTTCGCATCCGCATGGTGGCATAACACCAACGGCAGATCGACGCTCTGTTATCCATTCCTCGTGGCGCTTCGCAAAGTGGAGCACGGTCAAAAGCACGATAAATGATGGAGTGTGATAAAATATCCGCCTTCTGGTGTAACCCAACAGGAAAGATCATGATGAGCCTGGCCGGTAAAAAAATCGTACTTGGCGTCAGTGGCGGTATTGCTGCGTACAAAACCCCTGAGCTGGTGCGTCGTTTACGGGAACGCGGCGCAGACGTCCGCGTGGCGATGACCGAAGCGGCAAAAGCCTTTATTACTCCCCTGAGCTTACAGGCAGTTTCGGGCTATCCGGTATCTGACAGCCTGCTCGACCCCGCTGCCGAAGCCGCGATGGGCCATATTGAGCTGGGGAAATGGGCCGATTTGGTTATTCTGGCTCCCGCGACGGCAGACCTGATTGCCCGCGTTGCCGCCGGTATGGCTAACGATCTGGTGTCTACGATTTGTCTGGCAACACCCGCGCCTGTTGCCGTGCTGCCGGCCATGAACCAGCAGATGTATCGCGCTGCCGCGACCCAGCACAATCTGGGCATTCTTGCTTCGCGCGGTTTGCTCATTTGGGGCCCTGACAGCGGTAGCCAGGCATGTGGTGATATCGGTCCTGGACGTATGCTGGATCCGTTAACGATTGTGGATATGGCGGCAGAACATTTTTCACCTGTCAACTCCCTGCAACATCTCAACATCATGATTACGGCGGGCCCGACGCGTGAACCGCTTGATCCCGTGCGGTATATTTCCAACCACAGCTCCGGAAAAATGGGATTTGCTATCGCGGCCGCGGCCGCAAAGCGCGGAGCAAACGTCACGCTGGTGTCGGGTCCGGTTTCGTTACCCACACCGCCATTTGTCCAGCGCGTTGATGTGATGACCGCGTTGGAAATGGAAGCCGCTGTGCAGTCTGCAGTGCAACAACAGCATATTTTTATCGGCTGCGCTGCAGTCGCTGATTATCGCGCTGAAACTGTCGCCCACGAAAAAATCAAAAAACAGGCGACGCAGGGCGATGAATTAACAGTAAAAATGGTCAAGAACCCGGATATTATTGCCGGCGTTGCCGCACTGGATGCTAACCGTCCCTTTGTCGTTGGGTTTGCCGCCGAAACAAATAATGTGGAAGAATATGCCCGGCAAAAACGCCTCCGCAAAAACCTTGATGTGATCTGTGCAAACGATGTTTCGCTTTCTACTCAAGGATTTAACAGCGATAGCAACGCATTACACCTTTTTTGGCAGGATGGAGATAAAGTCTTACCGCTTGAGCGCAAAGAACTCCTGGGCCAATTATTACTCGACGAGATCGTGACCCGTTATGATGAAAAAAATCGACGTTAAAATTCTGGACCCGCGCGTAGGGAAACAATTTCCGCTCCCGACGTACGCCACCTCTGGTTCTGCCGGACTTGACCTGCGTGCCTGTCTTGATGACGCCGTAGAACTGGCGCCTGGCGCAACGACGCTGGTGCCAACTGGGTTAGCCATCCATATCGCCGATCCCTCACTGGCCGCGGTGATGTTGCCACGCTCTGGTCTGGGTCATAAGCACGGTATCGTACTGGGTAACCTGGTCGGTTTGATTGATTCCGACTATCAGGGTCAGCTGATGGTATCCATCTGGAACCGTGGCCAGGATAGCTTCACCATTGAACCAGGTGAACGTATTGCACAGATGGTCTTTGTACCGGTTGTGCAGGCTGAATTTAATCTGGTGGAAGAGTTTGAAGCCACCGATCGTGGCGAAGGCGGCTTCGGCCATTCCGGGCGCAAGTAACCCGTAAAGAAGCATCCCGTAGCGTAATAACGCAATAACATACCGCAAACAGTCGTTTGCGGTCGCTGTGTGGATGCCTGCCTGGCAAGTGCTTATTTTCAGGGGTATTTTGTAACATGGTAGAAAAGCAAACTGCGAAAAGGAATCGTCGCGAAGAAATACTTCAGTCGCTGGCGCTGATGCTGGAATCCAGTGATGGAAGCCAGCGTATCACGACAGCAAAACTGGCAGCCTCTGTGGGCGTTTCCGAAGCGGCATTGTATCGCCATTTTCCCAGCAAGACCCGCATGTTCGATAGCCTGATTGAGTTTATCGAAGATAGTCTGATTACCCGTATCAATCTGATCTTAAAAGATGAAAAGGACACCGGCGCACGTCTGCGTCTGATCGTTCTGCTGATTTTAGGGTTCGGTGAACGTAACCCCGGTCTGACGCGCATTCTGACCGGGCATGCGCTCATGTTTGAACAGGATCGTCTGCAAGGCCGTATTAACCAGCTTTTTGAACGTATTGAGGCACAGTTGCGCCAGGTTCTGCGAGAAAAAAGAATGCGTGAAGGCGAAGGTTACGCCGTAGATGAAACGCTGCTGGCCAGTCAGTTACTGGCTTTCTGTGAAGGTATGTTATCTCGTTTCGTGCGCAGCGAATTTAAATACCGTCCAACGGATGACTTTGACACCCGCTGGCCGTTGGTTGCCGCACAGCTGCAGTAACGACTTCGTTTTATCCGGCCTACGTAAGCCGTAGGCCCGGTAAGTGCGTAGGCCGGATAAGCGCAGCGCCATCCGGCAGTTCTTATACCCCAAACTCTTCGCGATACGCCCGTACTGCGGCCAGGTGTTCTGCCATTTCAGGTTTTTCTTCCAGATAAGCAATCAGATCTTTCAGGGTAATGATAGAAATCACCTTGCAACCATAATCGCGTTCCACTTCCTGAATCGCTGAAATCTCGCCGCGACCGCGTTCCTGACGATCGAGAGAAATGAGTACCCCTGCCAACGTCGCGCCATTTGCCTGGATTATCTCCATGGATTCACGAATCGCAGTACCGGCAGTGATCACGTCATCCACCAGCATGACACGCCCCTCAAGTGCGCTACCGACCAGATTGCCACCTTCACCGTGGGTCTTCGCCTCTTTACGGTTAAAGCAGTACGGCAAATCTTTATCGTGGTGTTCAGCCAGCGCAACGGCCGTTGTAGTCGCAATAGGAATACCTTTGTACGCTGGGCCAAACAGCAAATCGAACTCAATACCGGAATCCACCAGCGCTTCGGCGTAAAAACGGCCTAACAGAGCCAGGTCGCGCCCGGTATTAAACAGTCCGGCGTTGAAGAAATAGGGGCTTTTACGCCCGGATTTCAGCGTAAACTCGCCAAACTTTAGTACCTGCTTGCTAAGCGCAAACTCAATAAACTGGCGCTGATACGGTTTCATGGATTCGCTCCTCATCTCACTTTATTACAGACAAAAAAAAGGCGACTCATCAGTCGCCTTTAAAATCAATTTTCTAACGCCGCCTTCTGCGTCGCTACAATGGATTCGATTCCCCCTCGGGCCAACGCCAGTAGGGTGAGAAGTTCTTCATGGCTGAATGGCTCGCCTTCCGCCGTGCCTTGTACTTCAATAATACGGCCGTCTTCAGTCATCACCACGTTCATGTCGGTTTCTGCGGCAGAATCTTCAACGTATTCCAGGTCGCAGAGTGCTTCGCCGTTCACAATCCCCACGGAAACCGCTGCAACCATCCCTTTCATCGGGTTAGTTTTCAGTTTACCGCTCGCGACCAGCTTGTTCAGCGCATCAGCTAACGCAACACATGCACCGGTAAT
Organism: Citrobacter sp. Colony219; assembly: GCF_019382635.1. Classification (NCBI taxonomy): domain Bacteria; kingdom Pseudomonadati; phylum Pseudomonadota; class Gammaproteobacteria; order Enterobacterales; family Enterobacteriaceae; genus Citrobacter; species Citrobacter sp. Colony219. The sequence goes on from NZ_CP080033.1 coordinate 162,801, forward strand.
TGATGCGGTGCGCGTACCGCCATCTGCCTGGATAACATCGCAGTCCAGAGTAATAGTGAACTCGCCAAGGGTTTTCAGGTCAACTGCGGCACGCAGCGCACGCGCAATAAGACGCTGGATTTCCATGGTACGACCGCCCTGCTTACCTTTTGCCGCTTCACGGGCGTTACGGGTGTGCGTGGCGCGTGGCAGCATGCCATATTCTGCGGTGATCCAACCCTGGCCCTGACCTTTCAGAAAACGCGGTACGCCTTCATCAATCGAGGCGGTACACAGCACTTTGGTATCACCAAATTCGACCAGCACGGAGCCTTCAGCGTGTTTTGTATAATTACGGGTCAGGGTGACGGGACGCACCTGATTGGCACTACGACCTGCTGGACGCATGATAAAATCTCCGGCTTGAAACGAATGTGGCTGCGCATTATACGGACTTCCGACTGTTATTCCTATCCTGACAAGACATGGATGGCTATAATCCTCCCATCTCATCTTTAAAAACAGGAACGTCTATGATCCGCAGCATGACCGCCTACGCCCGGCGTGAAATCAAGGGTGAATGGGGTAGCGCTACCTGGGAAATGCGCTCGGTAAACCAGCGTTATCTGGAAACTTATTTTCGCCTGCCGGAGCAGTTCCGTAGTCTTGAACCCGTTGTTCGCGAGCGTATTCGCACGCGTCTGACGCGCGGTAAGGTCGAATGTACCCTGCGTTTTGAGCCTGATGCCAGCGCTCAGGGCGAGCTGATTCTGAATGAAAAGCTCGCTAAACAGCTCGTTAGCGCTGCTAACTGGGTCAAAATGCAGAGCGATGAAGGTGAAATCAACCCGGTTGATATCTTGCGCTGGCCAGGCGTAATGGCTGCCCAGGAGCAGGATCTGGACGCCATTGCCGCCGAAATCCTCGCCGCACTTGACGGTACGCTGGATGACTTCATCGTCGCACGTGAAACTGAAGGTCAGGCGCTGAAAGCGCTGATCGAGCAGCGTCTGGAAGGCGTCAGCGCTGAAGTGACGAAGGTACGTGCGCATATGCCGGAAATCCTGCAATGGCAGCGTGAGCGTCTGGTAGCCAAACTGGAAGATGCTCAGGTGCAACTGGAAAATAATCGTCTTGAGCAAGAGCTGGTGCTGATGGCGCAGCGTATCGACGTGGCTGAGGAACTGGATCGCCTGGAAGCCCACGTCAAAGAAACCTACAACATCCTGAAGAAAAAAGAGGCCGTTGGCCGTCGTCTGGACTTCATGATGCAGGAATTCAACCGTGAGTCGAACACTCTGGCATCAAAGTCTATCAATGCCGAAGTGACTAATTCCGCGATTGAACTGAAGGTATTGATCGAGCAAATGCGCGAACAGATTCAGAATATCGAGTAAAT
>NZ_CP080033.1:179394-179478 GCF_019382635.1 Citrobacter sp. Colony219
CATAGGGTCACTTTTTTTAAAAGTGGCACTATGCGTCAAAATGCATAGGGTCACTTTCCTTTAAAAAGTGGCACTAGATAGATG
>NZ_CP080033.1:183970-208001 GCF_019382635.1 Citrobacter sp. Colony219
AACAGATTCAATATCGAGTAAGTCACCATCTCACGTAGCCCGTCAATAAACGGCGGCGCTACGTGCCTTTCCCGACGCTTCAGTTCTCATCTATGCGACCAGAATTATATTTTCTCATCATTTATCATCACCACCCATATCACAAAGCGCATGCCATAACGTGTTTACAACAATTTCGCATTAGCTGTAGTTATTAAAATCACTTCACCTTAGAAAATCTCAATCGTGACAATGCGCACTAATCGTTAACCTTAGCCCCCAGCAAATCAGGGGGAATACATGCTGTTACACGTTTTATACTTAATTGGTATTACTGCCGAAGCCATGACCGGTGCGCTTGCGGCTGGGCGTCGTCGTATGGATACATTTGGCGTCATTATCATTGCCACCGCGACAGCCATTGGCGGTGGTTCAGTACGCGATATTCTTCTCGGGCATTATCCGCTCGGCTGGGTAAAGCACCCTGAATACGTCATTATCGTGGCGACCGCTGCGGTACTGACCACCATTATTGCTCCTGTCATGCCCTACCTGCGTAAAATCTTCCTCGTCCTGGATGCGCTGGGCCTGGTGGTCTTTTCTATTATTGGCGCTCAGGTGGCGCTGGATATGGGCCATGGTCCGATTATCGCCGTGGTCGCTGCGGTCACTACCGGGGTTTTCGGCGGCGTATTACGCGATATGTTCTGTAAACGCATCCCGCTGGTGTTCCAGAAAGAACTGTATGCCGGCGTATCATTTGCCGCTGCCGTGCTGTACATCGTGCTGCAGCATTATGTCTCCAGCCACGATGTAGTAGTTATCTCCACCCTGCTTTTCGGCTTTACCGCCCGACTACTGGCGCTGCGCCTGAAGTTAGGACTGCCGGTGTTTTACTATCGTCATGAAGGGCATTAAGGCATAAAGCCCGTGATCCGCTGAGCAGCTAACCAGTTGCTCAGCGCGGTGATCTCCCGATTCTTCAGCCACTGCATCACCTGCCGAGCCCGCCGCTCCCCCATGAAAGGAAGCTGCCGCCAGCTTTGTTCATCGCGTTCTTGCAATTGCTGCCACGAACCATCCCTGCAGGCATTCAGCGTTGCCTGTGTTAACGGTATTCCCATGGCAATCACCCAGCGCGTGAACGGAAGATCGCGTGACAGGTTGAATTGATGCCATAACTTCTCCCCTTTGCTTACACCAAATGTGGATTGTAGTTGTTCCTGAGTTAGCCCGAGCCAGGAAAAGATATGCTCAAAGCGATACGCCTGGTGGAGCTCCCGCCATCCCGCCTCGCCGATGCCCTCCAGCCCCAGCACCTCTTTGGCCCCCAGCCAGACCAGCCTTGCGACAAACTGCGCATAACACTCCGGGGTAGCATAAAAACAGGTTAATGAATTGAAGCGACCCTCAGGTGGCGTTGGCTTAGTACGTTGAGTACTGCGCCAGACGACTTCGTCTATACGGGGGATCCCCTGCCCGGCAAGGCTTATCAGAATCTGATCGCCAGGTGCAATATCCCATTCATTCCAGCGTCGGACAGAGCCAATATTGACGCGCTGCACCCGCTTATCATCCAGCATGACGGGCTTCAACATAGCAACAACGGCAATTTTCCCGCTTTTGCCAACAGAGAACTGAATACCCGTCACCTCAGACACTATGGCCACGGGAGGATATTTCCACGCTGCCAGCCAGTCTCCCTGTCCAGGGAGCCAGTATCGCGCCTGCGGCTCTTTTCCCGTTCGCACAACTACGCCATCCGTCACAAAAGGTAATGCTGAACTCCACCAACTGGCGCGTGCTTGCTCGACATCATCTGCACTCTTCACGGCCCTGGTAAAATGTTGCGTAAAACTGAAACCGGTAGCAGTGAGTTGTTCCAGTCTTTCCGACATGGCAGCCGGTCCATCGGGCCACGCCCAGATAAAAATAGCCAGCGAGCGTAACATTTCCGGATTGCTCTGGCGCATCATCATTCCAGCAACTTTTGAACGGGCGTTCATTCCCCCTCTCTGCTGTTGGATATGCCCTTCCTGCTGCAAAAATATCTCACCCTGCAGCGTACTGTTAGCGAGCTGTCCCTTGGTGATATGGGGTACGGAAGGGATCTGAAGAACCTTTTGCGTCCAGTCTTCACCTTTCAGGCCGTTACCACGGCTAATCGCCCGGACCAAATTGCCATTGCGATAAACCAGCGTCACCGCCACGCCATCCACCTTCGGCTGTACCCAGAGATCGCTGCGGGCTTTCATCCATTGCTGTAGCGCTTGCTTATCGGCAAGTTTTCGAACTCCCGTATGGGGAACAGGGTGCGAGACGGTGCCACTTATTGGGGGCGCAGACAGATCTGTTTTGGCTTCATCGCCAAAACAACGTTGCCATTGGATGAGTTGCGCATTGAGCTGGTCATAAACGCCGTCGTCTACGGCACTTTCACCCTGTTTCCAGTAACTGTCATTCCACTGTGTTATCTGCTGCTGTAGTCGTGAAATTTCCTCATTTGCCCGGGCAGGCGACCAGACGGGGCAAACCGCCCATACAGGTAAATTCCAGACCAGCAAAACCAGCCCTATGCATTTCCATGCTCCCATGCTACCTCCGCTGAACACTGCATTTCCCGGCAGATATAGCGCGAAGTGAAAGGGAAGCAGAGCGGCAAATATTCACTCTGCAGGCAGCATTCCTGACATTTGCACGTATTGCTGCAAATCGCGGATAAAACAGGAAACTGGTACGCAAAACGCAATAAACATGCGCAAAAAGTGTGACAAAGGCTACGTAGCAAAGCGGCTACGTGTATAATAAGCCCGTATGTAGGCTCTCTTTCGACAATCACATACATTAAGATACTCATGGCTCAAGGCACGCTTTATATTGTTTCTGCCCCCAGTGGCGCGGGTAAATCCAGCCTGATTCAGGCTTTATTAAAGACCCAACCGTTGTATGACACCCAGGTTTCTGTTTCGCACACCACGCGCGCACCGCGCCCGGGGGAAGTGCACGGTGAACACTATTTCTTTGTGAACCATGATGAATTCAGAACCATGATTGGCAGAGACGCGTTCCTGGAACACGCGGAGGTTTTCGGTAATTACTACGGCACCTCACGTGAAACCATTGAGCAAGTATTGGCATCCGGCGTAGACGTCTTTTTAGATATCGACTGGCAAGGTGCGCAGCAAATTCGTCAAAAAATGCCGCATGCGCGCAGTATTTTTATTTTGCCGCCATCTAAGATTGAGTTGGATCGCCGTCTGCGTGGCCGCGGTCAGGATAGCGAAGACGTGATAGCAAAACGTATGGCGCAAGCTGTTGCAGAAATGAGCCATTACGCCGAATATGATTATCTTATTGTGAACGATGATTTCGATACCGCCCTGGGCGATTTGAAAACCATCATTCGCGCCGAACGTCTGCGCATGAGCCGCCAAAAGCAGCGTCATGACGCTTTAATCAGCAAACTGTTGGCAGACTGAACCCACATTCAGTATCATGCCCAGTCATTTCTTCACCTGTGGAGCATTTTAAGTATGGCACGCGTAACTGTTCAGGACGCTGTAGAGAAAATTGGTAACCGTTTTGACCTGGTACTGGTCGCCGCGCGTCGCGCTCGTCAGATGCAGGTAGGCGGAAAGGATCCGCTCGTACCGGAAGAAAACGATAAAACTACCGTTATCGCGCTGCGCGAAATCGAAGAAGGTCTGATCAACAACCAGATCCTCGACGTGCGTGAGCGCCAGGAACAGCAAGAGCAGGAAGCCGCTGAATTACAAGCCGTTACCGCTATTGCTGAAGGTCGTCGTTAATCACAAAGCGGGTCGCCCTTGTATCTGTTTGAAAGCCTGAATCAACTGATTCAAAACTACCTGCCGGAAGACCAGATTAAGCGTCTTCGGCAGGCGTATCTCGTTGCACGTGACGCTCACGAGGGCCAGACACGTTCAAGCGGTGAACCCTATATCACGCACCCGGTAGCGGTAGCCTGCATTCTGGCCGAGATGAAACTCGACTACGAAACGCTGATGGCCGCGCTGCTGCATGACGTGATTGAAGATACCCCAGCCACCTACCAGGACATGGAACAGCTTTTTGGTAAAAGCGTTGCAGAGCTGGTAGAGGGGGTATCGAAGCTTGATAAGCTTAAGTTTCGCGATAAGAAAGAGGCGCAAGCTGAAAACTTTCGCAAGATGATTATGGCGATGGTGCAGGATATCCGCGTCATTCTCATCAAACTTGCTGACCGTACCCACAATATGCGCACGCTGGGCTCATTACGCCCGGACAAGCGTCGCCGCATCGCCCGTGAAACCCTCGAAATCTATAGTCCGCTGGCACACCGTTTAGGTATTCATCACATTAAAACCGAGCTGGAAGAGCTGGGTTTTGAAGCACTGTACCCGAACCGCTATCGCGTGATTAAAGAAGTGGTTAAAGCCGCTCGCGGCAACCGTAAAGAGATGATCCAAAAAATCCTCTCGGAAATCGAAGGGCGTTTGCAGGAGGCAGGCATTCCGTGTCGCGTAAGTGGGCGTGAGAAGCACCTGTACTCTATCTACTGCAAAATGGTGCTCAAAGAGCAGCGTTTTCACTCCATCATGGATATCTACGCTTTTCGCGTTATCGTTCATGATTCCGATACCTGCTATCGCGTACTCGGCCAGATGCATAGCCTGTACAAACCACGTCCTGGTCGCGTGAAAGACTATATCGCCATTCCAAAAGCGAACGGATATCAGTCTTTGCACACCTCAATGATCGGCCCTCACGGCGTTCCGGTTGAAGTACAGATTCGTACTGAAGACATGGACCAGATGGCAGAGATGGGTGTCGCAGCGCACTGGGCTTACAAAGAACACGGCGGCGAAAGCAGCACCACCGCACAAATCCGCGCTCAGCGCTGGATGCAAAGCCTGCTGGAACTGCAGCAGAGCGCCGGTAGCTCATTTGAATTTATTGAAAGCGTCAAATCTGATCTCTTCCCGGATGAGATTTATGTTTTCACACCGGAAGGGCGCATTGTTGAACTGCCTGCCGGTGCAACGCCTGTCGACTTCGCCTACGCCGTGCATACCGATATCGGTCACGCCTGCGTCGGCGCGCGCGTCGACAGACAGCCTTACCCGCTTTCACAACCGCTCTTTAGCGGTCAGACAGTTGAGATTATTACCGCCCCGGGTGCGCGCCCGAATGCAGCATGGCTCAACTTCGTCGTCAGTTCGAAAGCGCGCGCCAAAATTCGCCAGTTGCTGAAAAACCTCAAGCGCGATGATTCCGTGAGTCTGGGTCGTCGACTGCTCAACCATGCACTGGGCGGTAGCCGTAAACTGGCTGAGATCCCGCCAGAGAGCATCCAGCGTGAGCTTGAGCGCATGAAGCTCGCCACGCTTGACGATCTGCTCGCAGAAATCGGTCTGGGTAACGCCATGAGCGTGGTGGTTGCGAAAAACCTCCAGCAGGGCGAAGCAACGGCAAACGTGCCAGCGCAATCTGGCCATGGCCATCTGCCGATCAAAGGCGCAGACGGCGTGCTGATCACCTTCGCGAAATGCTGCCGTCCAATTCCAGGCGATCCCATCATTGCCCACGTCAGTCCGGGTAAAGGTCTGGTGATCCACCATGAGTCCTGCCGTAATATTCGTGGCTACCAGAAAGAGCCAGAGAAATTTATGGCGGTGGAATGGGATAAAGAAACAGAGCAGGAATTCATCACCGAGATTAAGGTGGATATGTTTAACCACCAGGGTGCTCTGGCGAACCTGACGGCGGCAATTAACACGACCACCTCCAATATTCAAAGTCTGAATACGGAAGAGAAAGATGGTCGCGTCTATAGCGCCTTTATTCGCTTGACCGCTCGCGATCGCGTACACCTGGCAAATATCATGCGCAAAATCCGCGTCATGCCGGACGTGATAAAAGTCACCCGTAACCGTAACTAGTTTTATGAATGAACAGCGCTATGCACGTATCCGCGAAATGCTCGCACGTCGTCAGCCCGATCTGACCGTCTGCATGGAAGAGGTCCACAAGCCTCATAACGTTTCCGCTATCATTCGTACTGCAGATGCGGTCGGCGTGCATGAAGTCCACGCCGTCTGGCCGGGTAGTCGTATGCGCACCATGGCCTCTTCTGCCGCAGGCAGCAACAGTTGGGTGCAGGTGAAAACTCACCTTACTATTGGCGATGCGGTCACACATTTAAAAAACCGCGGCATGCAGGTTCTGGCAACTCATCTGTCAGATAAAGCCGTGGATTTTCGCGAGATTGATTACACACGCCCCACCTGCATCCTGATGGGCCAGGAGAAAACCGGCATCACTCAGGAAGCGTTGGATCTGGCGGATCAGGATATCATCATTCCTATGACTGGCATGGTGCAGTCGTTGAACGTTTCGGTCGCCTCCGCGCTGATTCTGTACGAAGCACAACGCCAGCGGCAAAACGCTGGGATGTACCGACGAGAAAACAGCATGCTGCCACAAGACGAGCAACAGCGCTTACTGTTTGAAGGCGGTTATCCTGTGCTGGCGAATGTCGCTAAGCGCAAAGGCCTTCCCTACCCTCACGTAAACACGCAGGGCGAAATTGAAGCCGATGCAACGTGGTGGGCCACTATGCAGTCTGCGAGATAAACGCGATGAAAGGCCGTTTACTGGATGCCATCCCACTCAACTCTCTGACCGGCGTTGGCGCAGCGCAAAGCAGTAAACTGGCGAAAATTGGCCTGCACACCGTACAGGACCTCCTGCTACACCTCCCCCTGCGTTACGAAGACCGTACTCATCTTTACCCTATCGGCGAGCTGCTACCGGGCGTCTATGCCACCGTTGAAGGCGAAGTGCTGAACTGCAATATCACCTTCGGCGGTCGCCGGATGATGACCTGTCAGATCAGCGATGGTTCCGGCATTCTCACCATGCGCTTTTTCAATTTCAGCGCAGCAATGAAAAACAGTCTCGCCACCGGGCGTCGGGTACTGGCCTATGGCGAAGCCAAACGCGGGAAATACGGCGCAGAGATGATCCACCCGGAATACCGCGTGCAGGGCGATCTCAGCACGCCGGAATTGCAGGAAACTCTCACTCCGGTTTACCCGACAACCGAAGGCGTGAAGCAGGCCACGCTGCGCAAGCTGACCGATCAGGCACTGGATCTGCTCGATACTTGCGCCATTGCCGAACTGCTGCTACCAGAGCTGTTACAGGGCATGATGAGCCTGCCCGAAGCACTGCGCACGTTGCACCGCCCCCCACCGTCGCTGCAACTCAGCGATCTGGAAACCGGACAACATCCGGCGCAGCGACGTCTGATTCTCGAAGAACTGCTCGCACATAACCTCAGCATGCTGGCATTACGCGCCGGGGCGCAGCGTTTTCATGCCCAGCCGCTGAGCGCAAACAATGCGCTGAAAGATAAGCTGTTGGCGGCGCTACCATTTAAACCGACCGGCGCACAAACCCGCGTTACCGCTGAGATCGAACGTGATATGGCACTGGATGTCCCAATGATGCGCCTGGTACAGGGCGATGTCGGCTCCGGTAAAACGCTGGTTGCGGCGTTAGCCGCCCTGCGCGCTATCGCACATGGTAAGCAGGTAGCGCTAATGGCTCCCACCGAACTGCTGGCTGAACAGCATGCGAATAACTTCCGTAACTGGTTCGCGCCGCTGGGCGTTGAAGTAGGCTGGCTGGCAGGTAAACAGAAAGGCAAAGCGCGCCAGGCGCAGCAGGAAGCTATCGCCAGCGGTCAGGTGCAGATGATTGTCGGTACTCATGCAATTTTCCAGGAACAGGTTCAGTTCAACGGTCTGGCACTGGTTATCATCGACGAACAGCACCGCTTCGGGGTGCATCAACGTCTGGCGCTGTGGGAAAAAGGTCAGCAGCAGGGTTTCCACCCGCACCAGCTCATCATGACCGCCACGCCGATTCCGCGCACCCTGGCGATGACCGCCTATGCCGATCTCGACACCTCAGTAATTGATGAACTCCCACCGGGACGCACCCCGGTCACCACGGTGGCGATTCCGGATACCCGCCGCAGCGACATCATTGATCGCGTGCGCAACGCCTGTACCCACGAAGCGCGCCAGGCATACTGGGTCTGTACGCTGATTGAAGAGTCTGATCTGTTAGAAGCTCAGGCAGCAGAAGCGACGTGGGAAGAGCTTAAAATTGCGCTGCCAGAACTCAATATTGGCCTGGTACACGGCCGTATGAAGCCCGCCGAGAAGCAGTCAATAATGGCGGCCTTTAAGCAGGGTGAACTGCATCTGCTGGTTGCCACCACGGTGATTGAAGTGGGCGTGGACGTGCCAAACGCCAGCCTGATGATTATTGAAAACCCGGAGCGCCTGGGCCTGGCCCAGCTGCATCAGCTACGTGGCCGCGTAGGTCGTGGCGCGGTGGCCTCCCACTGCGTCCTGCTCTACAAATCACCGCTGTCAAAAACTGCGCAAAAACGCCTGCAGGTTCTGCGCGACAGCAACGACGGATTCGTTATTGCGCAAAAAGATTTAGAGATCCGCGGCCCCGGCGAGCTGTTAGGTACTCGGCAGACCGGAACGGCAGAATTCAAGGTCGCAGATTTACTGCGTGATCAGGCGATTATCCCGGAAGTTCAGCGCATTGCCCGCCATATTCATGAACGTTACCCGCAGCAGGCGGTGGCGCTGATTGAGCGCTGGATGCCGGAAACCGAACGCTACTCCAACGCATAGTCGATTCATAGCGGCGGCGGATGTTACCCCGCCGCACAGCCGTTATTGCGCAAAAATCGGTAACAGCAGATACAGCTTAATCACCAGCGCGTTGACGATATCGATAAAGAACGCGCCCACCATCGGCACCACCAGAAACGCCATATGGGATGGTCCAAAACGTTCGGTAATTGCCTGCATGTTGGCAATCGCCGTTGGCGTCGCGCCGAGGCCAAAACCACAATGCCCGGCTGCCAGCACGGCGGCATCGTAGTTCTTACCCATCATGCGCCAGGTGACGAATATCGCGTACAGCGCCATGAAAATGGTCTGCACAACCAGAATTGCCAGCATCGGCAGGGCCAGTGAAGCCAGCTCCCACAGCTTCAGGCTCATCAGCGCCATCGCCAGGAACAACGATAAACTCACGTTACCCAGCACCGAAACCGCACGCTCGAACACCCGATAAAAGCCCAGTAATGCCAGACCGTTACTGAGGATCACCCCAACAAACAGCACGCAGACGAAGGTCGGCAGCTCCAGCACCGTTCCGACCAACATTTGCGCAACGATTTTCCCCACCGTCAGGCAGATAGCGATCAACGCGATGGTTTCAATCAGCACCAGCGAGGTGATCATGCGCCCGACGTCCGGCTTTTCAAATGCGGTCGGCACGGCCTGATCGTCCGGCATGCCATCTGGCGTGGTGGAGTGTTTGACCAGATAGCGCGCAACAGGACCACCAATCAAGCCGCCCAATACCAGACCAAACGTTGCGCAAGCCATCGCCACTTCAGTCGCATTGGTGAAGCCGTAACGTTCAATAAACAGCTTGCTCCATGCGGCCCCGGTTCCGTGTCCACCAGAGAGGGTGATCGAGCCAGCAATCAGGCCCATCAGCGGGTCCAGACCCAGCAGGGTCGCCATACCAATACCGATGGCGTTTTGCATAAGCAGCAGGCCAACAACCACAATCAGAAAAATACCCACCACGCGGCCGCCAGCACGCAAACTTGCGATATTGGCGTTCAGACCGATAGTGGCGAAGAAGGCCAGCATCAACGGATCACGCAGGGTCATATCGAAGTTAACTTCCCAACCCATGCTTTTTTTCAGCACCAGCAGCGCAATCGCCACCAGCAGGCCGCCCGCTACGGGTTCGGGAATGGTGTATTTTTTCAGGAAGGAAACAGACTGGACGAGCTTACGTCCCAGCAGCAACACAAGGGTTGCCGCAACCAGCGTTGATAACGTATCGAGATAAAACATTTACAGCTCCATTAGTGCGTTTAGCACAATCACGCACGATGCATTCCAGACCGATTTTTAGCTCTTATTGAGTTTTCGGGGTGGATTTTAAGCAGAAAATGATGAAAAGTTATATAAAAATGTTTGTTTATCCGTTTTAAATATTAAGAATACCTGCTAGCAAACGTTTGCTTTTCTGCCCTGGTCAGATAAAATCACCGCTTTTCCACCATGGGATTGCCTCTGATGTCCGTTAACGCCGTAGAGTCAACAAATGCGCAACCGGTTGCGCAGACTCACAACAGTGAACTGATTTACCGTCTTGAAGATCGCCCCCCGCTAGCCCAGACCTTGTTTGCCGCCTGTCAGCATCTGCTGGCCATGTTCGTCGCGGTAATTACTCCCGCTCTGTTAATTTGCCAGGCGCTCGGTTTACCGGCTCAGGATACTCAACACATTATCAGTATGTCGCTGTTCGCCTCCGGCGTAGCTTCTATCATCCAGATCAAAGCCTGGGGGCCGGTAGGCTCAGGGCTGCTATCCATTCAGGGCACCAGCTTTAACTTTGTTGCGCCACTGATTATGGGCGGTACGGCGCTAAAAACCGGTGGCGCAGATGTCCCAACCATGATGGCGGCGCTGTTCGGTACGTTGATGCTGGCAAGCTGCACCGAGATGGTTATCTCACGCGTACTGCATCTGGCGCGCCGTATTATCACCCCACTGGTTTCAGGCGTGGTGGTGATGATCATCGGCCTGTCACTGATTCAGGTGGGCCTGACGTCGATTGGCGGCGGTTACGCGGCAATGAGCGACAACACCTTTGGCGCGCCGAAGAATTTGATGCTGGCTGGTGTCGTGCTGGCGCTGATTATCCTGCTTAACCGCCAGCGCAACCCGTACCTGCGCGTTGCGTCACTGGTGATTGCAATGGCGGCGGGTTATCTGCTGGCCTGGTTTATGGACATGCTGCCGCAAAATACCGCGCCGGTTAGTCAGGATCTGCTGATGGTGCCGACGCCGCTCTATTATGGCCTGGGTATCGACTGGAGTTTACTGCTGCCGCTGATGCTGGTCTTTATGATCACCTCGCTGGAAACCATCGGCGATATTACGGCCACCTCTGATGTCTCCGAGCAGCCGGTTTCTGGTCCGCTGTATATGAAACGCCTGAAAGGCGGCGTGCTGGCGAACGGTCTGAACTCGTTTGTTTCCGCTGTGTTCAACACCTTCCCGAACTCCTGTTTTGGACAGAACAACGGGGTTATTCAGTTAACGGGTGTTGCCAGCCGCTACGTCGGTTTTATGGTGGCGTTGATGTTGATCGCGCTGGGCCTGTTCCCGGCGGTCAGCGGTTTTGTACAGCATATTCCTGAGCCAGTACTCGGCGGGGCAACGCTGGTAATGTTCGGTACTATCGCCGCATCCGGCGTGCGTATCGTGTCCCGCGAGCCGCTGAACCGTCGCGCGATTTTGATTATCGCGCTGTCGCTGGCTGTTGGTCTCGGCGTCTCCCAGCAACCGCTGATCCTGCAGTTCGCCCCGGACTGGGTGAAAAACCTGCTCTCTTCCGGCATTGCCGCAGGCGGTATTACCGCTATCGTTCTGAACCTGATTTTCCCGCCGGAGAAGCAATAAGCAAAATGCGGCGTTGGTTCTGAATCAACGCCGCTGTAACGCTCTTTCACCATTCCCGCCTTGAGCATTGCGCCTAAATCGTGCATAACTTGACTATGTGCACTTCGCGGGATGGAAGACCATGAAATTTATTGGAAAGCTGCTTCTTTACGTGCTGATCGCCCTTGCAGTGGCGATCCTCGGCCTTTATTTTCTACTGCAAACCCGTTGGGGCGCAGAGCACGTCAGCGCCTGGGTTTCACAGAACAGCAGCTACCATCTGGCCTTTGATGCCATCGATCACCGGTTTTCTTCCCCTTCCCATATTCTGCTGGAAAACGTCACCTTTGGCCGGGATGGTCAGCCCGCCACGCTGGTCGCCAAAACGGTCGATATTGGACTCAGTAGCCGCCAAATCACAGACCCGCTGCACGTAGACACCATTTTGTTGCAAAACGGCACGCTGAATCTTTCCCAGCAAACCGCGCCATTGCCATTCCAGGCCGATCGCCTGCAGTTGCAGGATATGGCGCTTAACAGCCCCGGCAGCGAGTGGAACCTCAGCGCCCAGCGCGTTAACGGTGGCATCATTCCCTGGAGCCCTGAGGCAGGTAAAATTCTCGGCAGCAAAGCGCAAATTCAGCTCAGCGCCAGTTCGTTGACGCTCAACGATGTCCCGACCACCAACGTCTTGATTGAAGGCAGCATTGACCATGACCGGGTGACGCTTAGCAATATTGGCGCAGACGTGGCGCGTGGAGCATTAACCGGCGTAGCGCAACGCAATGCCGACGGGAGCTGGGTAGTGGAGAATCTGCGCCTGAACGATATCCGGCTGCAAAGCGACAAATCACTGGCCGACTTTTTTGCCCCGTTAAGCACCATTCCTTCCCTGCAAATTGGTCGTCTGGAAGTAACGGATGCCCGTCTGCAAGGCCCCGACTGGGCGGTGACGGATCTCGATCTGAGCTTGCGCAACATGACCTTCAGCAAGGACGACTGGCAAACTCAGGAAGGAAAATTGTCGATGAACGCCAGCGAGTTTATCTACGGCTCGTTGCACTTCTTCGATCCGATTCTGAACGCTGAATTCTCGCCGCAAGGTATTGCGCTGCGCCAGTTCACCACCCGCTGGGAAGACGGTATGGTCAGAACGTCGGGTAATTGGCTGCGCAACAACAAAGCGCTGGTCCTCGATGATGCCGCCATCGCCGGTCTGGAATACACGCTGCCGGAAAACTGGAAACAGCTGTGGATGAACCCCCTACCTGTCTGGCTAAACAGCCTGACGCTGAAGAAATTCAGCGCCAGCCGCAATCTGGTAATTGATATCGACCCGAGTTTCCCGTGGCAGCTCACCGCGCTTGACGGTTACGGCGCTAACCTCGGGCTGGTACAGAATAATCAGTGGGGGATCTGGAGCGGGAGCGCCACCCTCAACGCCGCTGCTGCTACCTTTAACCGCACGGATGTACGTCGTCCTTCGCTGGCGCTGACGGCGAACAACAGCACCATCAATATCAGCGAACTGAGCGCCTATACGGAAAAAGGGCTGCTGGAGGCCACCGCCAGCATTTCGCAGTTGCCTCAGCGCCAGGCTCAGATCAGCCTGAACGGGCGTGGCGTGCCAATGACGATCCTGCAGCAGTGGGGCTGGCCCGCACTGCCGCTTTCCGGCGATGGTAATATTCAGCTTACCGCCAGCGGCAATATTCAGGCCGATGCGCCGCTCAAGCCAACGGTCAGCGGCCAACTGCATGCGGTGAACGTGGAGAAACAGCAGGTCACGCAGACCATGCAGGCGGGCGTGGTTTCAGGGAGTGAAGTCACAGCACCACCACCTGCGCAATAATTTATTGCCCGGTGGCGCTTCGCTTACCGGGCCTACTCACGCTCATAAACGAATATATTCACTGCACAACAGCCACTTCACCGGCTCATCCTCTTCAATCGCCGGGAAGCGACCGCCAGGTTCCAGAAAGTGGTTGTCATGCAGGTCGTCATTGACCATCGAGATTTCCCAGCCCAGCACGAACGCCTTCTCCGCCCAAAAGCGATGATACAAGCGCGGCGGCAGGCACACCCCCTGTCCCGGTTTCAATACCAGCGTCTCGCCAGCGTCAACGGTACGCCGCTGAC
Source organism: Citrobacter sp. Colony219 (assembly GCF_019382635.1). Classification (NCBI taxonomy): domain Bacteria; kingdom Pseudomonadati; phylum Pseudomonadota; class Gammaproteobacteria; order Enterobacterales; family Enterobacteriaceae; genus Citrobacter; species Citrobacter sp. Colony219. The sequence continues at coordinate 197,656 of NZ_CP080033.1, forward strand.
CATCGACGCTAACTTCAACAATACGCCGTGCGTCATACCCGTCATCAGGCGTGGCCCATGCCAGCTGCATACATAAATCACCGCCGCCGCGATTCACGATATCTTCCATTTTATGGCGATGAAAATGCCATGGTGTTTGCTGATCCTGCTGAATTTGCAGCATCTTTTCGGCGTACGGTTTGGGGTAATTAGCTGAGCCAGGCAGACCATTGCGCAACGTCAGTAACGTCAGTCCCGTTTGCGCAAAATCTCCACGCCCAAAGTCGGTAATATCCCAGCCCAGCTGGAGATCGCACACTTCACGCCACAGAGATTGATCCTGTTGTCGCCAGGCATCGATCGTAAAATATGCAAAATCAGGCAGACAGACCCGAAAAGTCTCGGCAATGGCATGCGCTTTATCGACGGCATAATTAATATGTGAACGCTTCATTCCACTTTTCCTTGTTGCGAAAGAGGCGGGTCGCCCCGCCTGCATGCCGTTAGTAAAGTGATGCTTTGCCGGTTGAACCGAACAATTTCATTTTGTGGCGGATCACGTCCCGCGCGGCGCTAATGGCTTCTGGGTAGATTACGTTCGGGTCCCACCAGGTTTCTTTCGCCAGGATTTCGCGGACTTTCTGGAAGTAGGCGTATTTCATATCGCTGGAAATGTTGATTTTGCCAACACCCAGCGTCACGGATTCGGCAATTTCCGCATCCGGGTTCGCGGAACCACCGTGCAGCACCAGCGGAATATCCACACGCCCGGCGATGTCGCGCAGGATGTTCATTTGCAGCTCTGGCTGCATCCCTTTCGGGTAGATCCCGTGCGCGGTTCCAATCGCCACCGCCAGCGTGTCTGCACCGGTTCGGGCGATAAAATCCTCTGCCTGAGCAGGATCGGTATAAGTAACCTTCGACACGCCGCCTTCCACTGACGTCCCGGTCTGACCAATCGTACCCAACTCCCCTTCCACAGAAACACCTACCGCATGCGCCAGCTTGACCACTTCGCGGGTCAGCGCCACGTTCTCTTCATACGGCAGCAGCGAGCCATCAATCATCACCGAGGTAAACCCACACTGAATCGCCCGCAGAACATGCTCAACCGAAGCACCGTGGTCCAGATGCAGAGTAAACGGCACTGGGCTACGCATCGTGATATCACGGACGTAGCTAAAAAACGCATCGCCGACAAAATCATGTTCGCTGGGGTGAATGGAGATAATCGCCGGGGTGTTGGTCGCTTCCGCTTCTTCCACAACTGCACGTACAAAGCAGCTGTCCGCCACGTTGAATGCGCCGATGGCAAAGCCGTGCTGACGGGTAGGTTGCAGTAATTCTTTCATCGAAACTAACATGTTAATTCTCCAGTTTCAGGGTGTAGAAAGCCCTGCCAGTGCGTCATCGCAGAGGCATAGAAGGCGTTACAGAAAATGAATCAGGCTTTGCCGATAGCGCCGCTGGCCTGTAGATACGGAATAATGGCTTCCTCGCAGGCCTGCTCCATCAGGGTCAGGGCATCAACAAGTTCACCGGATGTGTCACGACACAGGGTATGCAGCAGCGCAGCCTTTCCGGCTTCGAAAACCGCTGCGCCAACGTTTATCTTGGCGACGCCAAACATCGGACAGCGCTGTAGCTGATCAAACGGCGTCCCGCTGCCACCATGCAGCGCCAGAGGTACCGTAGATAACCGGGCAATTTCCTCCAGCCGCTGGAAATCAATGGCTGGCGTAACGCCCGGCGCGTACATGCCGTGCGCTGTACCCACCGACACCGCCAGCAAATCGATCCCGGTCTGTTGGATAAAGGGTTCCACGTCGGCGGCCTGAGTCATCAAATCAGCGTTAGCGGCATGGTCATAGCGCGGAGCATCTGCCAGATGGCCCAGCTCACCTTCCACGCACAGAGAAACGCTGGCTGCGAGCTCAACCACTGCACGGGTCTGGCGAATATTCTCCTCCAGCGCAAAGGCGGAGGCATCGATCATTAGCCCGCTGAATCCGGCGCGAAAAGCCTGACGAATGCGTACAGGATCCTTTCCATGATCCAGCGCCAGCGCGACCGGTACCGAGGCTTCCTCTGCCAGCGTTTTGACGACCGCAGCGGCTATCGGGGCCGGAAAATGCTCCAGATGCCCCTGATACAGATTCAGAATGATGGGCGCACGGTGTTTCTCTGCCACCCGAACCGCCGCGCGGGCGCTTTCCAGGTTCATACAGTTGATGGCCAGCAGCGCGTACTGCTCGCGCCAGGCTTTCGTCACCATGCTTTTCATATCGGCAAACATACGGCCTCCGGTTATTCCAGGGTGAAGGTGATCTCTTCGTCTTTCAGTTTTTGATCGCTGAGTTCATCAAACTCTTCGTCACGCTCGGTCACCGGTTTCTTCCACAGCGACAACATGACACCGCAAATCACTGCGCCGATCCCCAGCGCCAGGCAAAACAGCAGCGGATGCGTAAAGAGCGGGACCACAAACATGCCGCCGTGCGGTACCGGGCTTTCGACACCCCACACCATAATCAGGCCGCCCGCAATCGCCGAGGCCACCACGCAGGAGCCCACCACGCGCAACAGGTCGCGCGCTGCAATCGGAATGACCCCTTCGGTAATCATGCAGATCCCCATCGGGAATGCCGCTTTCAGCGCCTCGCGCTCCGCACGGGTGTATTTGTGACGCGTCAGCAGGAAAGAGAGCGTAATGCCGAACGGAGGGATCATCGAGCCAACAAACTTCACTGCTTCCGGACCGTACACACCGCTGACCAGCATGCCGTCAGCAAACAGCGACATGGTTTTATTCACCGGTCCGCCGAAGTCGAATGTCGCCATCGCACCGAGGATAGCGCCCATCAGGAAGCGGGATCCGCCCTGCATGGACTCCAGCAGATGAATCAACGCGTCCTGCAGCCAGGCTATCGGCTTGCCAATCAGCGTCATCATCAACAGGCCGCCAATGACGGTACTCAGTACCGGCAACACCATGATGGGCATCAGCCCTTGCATCGACTGTGGCAAACGGATATAGCGCTTAAGTAGCAGGACGGTATATCCGACCAGAAACCCGCCCAGCATCCCGCCGATAAAACCGGTATGAATTTCGCCGCAAACAAAGCCGACAATCAGGCCCGGCGCAAATCCGGGACGATCGGCAATGGAGTACGCAATCGCCGCACTAATCAGCGGTACGATTAACCCCATCCCCCAGCCGCCAATCTGGTTGAGCATCCAGGGTATGGTTCCTGTTTTTTCACCCACGTTAGTGCCGCCAAGTATTTGCCCGAGAGCAATACAGATCCCGGCGGCGACAATTAACGGGATCATCCACGAAATTCCCGTTAATAAATGTCTCTTTATTTCCTGAGATAGCGGAATTTTATTTTCACTCATGTGAAATCCCTCCAGAATGAGGATCGCTACTGGTTGGTGTTAACTAATGATTTTTCGACCTTTTCAAGAAACTGAATGGGCGACTTTATGACGATTTCGGTTTTTACTCGCACAATACGTTTATTTGAAAATCGCTCCTCCCCTTTTATTTTAACATCGACAGCGAGAATCACGACATCAGCTGCAGAAATATCCTCTGTCAGCAGTTCGTTTTCCGTGCCGATAGTTCCCTGGGTTTCAACTCTTATATTATGACCAAGCGCTTTAGCACCTTTAATTAGCTTCTCACGAGCAATATAGGTGTGCGCAATACCCGCCGTACAGGCGGCAACACAAACAATATTCATAACATGCTCCACATTTTAATTAGCAGACATTGGATTCAGCATATTGGCTAAAAAGCTCAATAATTTTCTGTGGACTGCTTTCGACTAACAGTTGTTCAATAATGTCGTCATCCGCCAACGCGCCGGCAACCTGCGAAAGCAGACGAATATGTGTAGTGTTTTGATCCTCAAGGCGTACGGCAAACAGAATGATGCAGCGCACGTTGCTACCATCCAGGGTTTCCCAGGGAATATCCTGGCGGGTACGCCCAATTGCCAGCGTGGTATTGACCACCGCCGAGGATTTCCCGTGCGGGATCGCAATATGATTTTCGAAGCCGGTCGAGCCTTCTGATTCACGCTGCCAGACATCCTGAATAAACGTTTCCCGACAGCTAATTGCCCCATCTTTTTGCAGAATATCCGTCAGTTCCTCAATAGCCTCCGTTTTGTTTGTGGCCTTCATGTCCAAAATAACGCGATTTGTATTGAGTATTTTCGTGATGTCCATCAATCATACCTCATGGAGTTCAGACATTAATTTTCGACGACCAGCGACGTCGCCCGATGTAATTTTTCCGTAATAACCGTTTCTGTTACCCGCTTAATATCTGCATCATTGAAAAAGGCGGTGACATACACGACCGGCATAGCAACGGCAGGTAAATTTATCGTCGATACCACCAGTTCAATATCGTCCGTCAGTACGGAGGGCAGGCTGCCTGCCGATACTACGCCGACGATAGTCCAGTCCGGAAAGGCGCGCAGAATACGGCTTTTGAGTAAGTGAGAGGTGCCAATACCGGTTGAGCAGACCAGCAGCACGCGCTTACGCGCTATCTGCCGCTCCATTGCGGCTTGAAAATGCACGGTTAAATATCCCACCTCATCTTCCGACACGGGCCGCTCGCCCCAACCGCTAAACACCCGATTCACCGCGCACTGGGTCAGACGCCACACGTCCTGCAACTCGCCTTTAATATCCTCCAGCAGCGGATTACGAATGCGGATCTGGTAGTTCAGGCGGTTAATCAGCGGCTTAATGTGGATCAGCAATCCGTCATACAGCGCCGTGTCCTGGCTAAGATCGCTGTCGACCATCTCGGCAAAGGAGGCAATCAACCGATGGGTAATCAAACGCGCTTCGTCGCTGGAGTGCATATGGCCAATCACGCTCACGTCGTTATGCTCTTCAATTACCACGCCGGAGGAGATAATGTATTGATATATAAACCAGACTTCGTCTTCCGGTAGCGGGTGGGCAATGCGTTTTTCAATATGTTGAATCATCCGGCTGGCAATGGAAAAAATATTCTCGTCACATGAGGTGATATTTTCATCTTTTCTCGGCAGCGCATTGCCCCGCGTGATGCGGTACATCATGATCAAAATATGGGTAAAGATATTGACGTAATAAGGCTCGCCCAAAGACCAGCACAGGTCGTTCTCCATTTCCTGCAATAACGTCTGGACAAATAAAACATCTTCTTCGCCAAAGTAATGCACTAAGGCTTTATAACTGCCCGGGTCAAGGCGTGAATAAACCACGTTACCAGGTTCATTATGGTTAATCACGCCGTTAATCAGCGACGCCATCGCCTGGCGTACACCGCTCTCGCTGCCTTCGATATGCGTGCCGCTCTGACTGCGAATCAACGACAGGCCCAGTGGGGTAATCCAGGATTCAATTACTTTCAGATCGTTAACAATCGATGCGCTGCTAATGAAATAACGTTCGGATAATTTACTGATCGACGTTTCATGCGGCGTTTCGCTTAATAATTGTGAGGCTATCTTGACTCGCCGTGAATTATTCATCATGCCGTCAGTATCATCACCCTCCGATCCTAATAACTGGTCCATATATAAAAGGTCGGTAATATTATCGGAACTTAATATCACCCCAGCACCAGCACGTTTATCGATGGTTATTTTCCATTCTGATAACCATGGTTCCAGTAAGCGCAGATCGCGCTGCACAGTTTTCTCTGAAACAGATAAATACTCGGCAATTTTCAGCAGCGTGACATATTCCTTCTTAGACAGAAGAAACTTTAATAATCTGTTTTGTCGCGAGGTAATCATTTGCATTATTTACCCTTATTACATACCAGATTAAATATCTATACCCGTCATACTTCAAGCTGCATGTGCGTTGACTTTCCTCGCTCACCCCAGTCACGTACTTATGTACGCTCAGGGGATTCGCTGCGTCGCCGCCTTCCTGCAACTCGAATTATTTAGGTTATAAAGAAGCATTTATGCTCCACGTGTAATCCGTGATGATAAATATAAGAGGACTACGATGCGCCAACAATACTAAATCGTGTCCAGTAATCCGGACAGAAATAAGACAAAAAGAGGAAATAGTGAGATATTTACGGCGCAGATCACATTTTTCGCGGGAATCAGAGTGATACCGCTCGCAAATATGTAGAGATAAAAATTTAATTCAGGATGTTTTGGATTTTCAGATCTGGAATGCTGCTCGCAGCGTGGGCCGGATAAAACGCATCCGGCACCACGTCGACACATGCTTACAAGGTAATCGTCAGCTCACTGCCCTGTGGAGTAATAACTACACCCAGCTCGCTGCCCATATGCGACCCGCATTTAATGCCGCCAATTTTCTGAATATTACGCAGGCACAGCGTCCAGTTACGTGCCTCACCATTCCCTTTCACAGTGATGGTATTACCTACACGCGTCGCCTTCAGCGTGAAGATAACCGAGCCGTCCATCGCAGGCACTTCACACACCGCTTCCCGGCCCTCCTGCAGATGGAACAGCTGGAACGCGGTTCCTTCATGCCAGGCGTAGTCCGGCTTCTGGTTATTGCTGCCCAACGCCAGCAGGGTGTTCTCACGCACGTAGACTGGCAGGCTCAGGAAGTCATGCTGCTGCTTATGCCAGCGGCTGCCCGCCACCTCGTCGTTACGCCACAGATGCGTCCAGCGTCCTTCCGGCAGGTAGAATTGCACATCACCCGCCTCGCTAAACACCGGCGCAACCATCACGCTATCGCCCAGCATGTACTGGCGGTCGAGGTAATCACATGCCGGATCGTCCGGGAACTCCAGCATCATTGCGCGCATCATCGGCGTTCCGAGCTCATTGGCGCGCGCCGCTTCGCGATACAGGTACGGCATCATGCGGCATTTCTGCTCGGTGAAATAGCGCACCACGTCGCAGGATTCGTCATCATACGCCCACGGCACACGGTAGGATTTGCTACCGTGCAGACGGCTGTGGCTGGAGAGCAGCCCGAACGCACACCAGCGCTTGTAGACGTGCGCCGGGGCGGTATTCTCAAAGCCGCCAATATCGTGACTCCAGAAGCCAAAGCCGGACAGACCAATGGACAACCCGCCGCGCAGGCTTTCGGCCATCGATTCATAGTTGGCATAGCAATCGCCGCCCCAATGCACCGGAAACTGCTGCGCGCCGACCGAGGCTGAACGGGCAAACAGCACCGCCTCTTCTTCACCGACAGCCTCTTTCAGCACGTTCCACACCAGTTCGTTGTAGATGTACGCATAATGGTTATGCATTTTCTGCGGATCGGCACCGTCAAACCACTGAACGTCAGTAGGAATGCGTTCGCCAAAGTCGGTTTTGAAGCAATCAACGCCGATGTCCACCAGGCCTTTCAGCTTGTTGGCATACCACTCGCAGGCTTCGGGATTGGTAAAGTCATAAATCGCCAGGCCCGGCTGCCATTTATCCCATTGCCACAGGGAGCCGTCCGGACGTTTGAGCAGATACCCTTTCTCTTTCAGCTCTTTGAAAATTGGTGATTTTTGCCCGATATACGGGTTGATCCACACGCAGACCTTCAGCCCTTTTTCTTTCAGACGGCGGATCATGCCTTCCGGATCCGGGAAGGTCACCGGATCCCACTCAAAGTCGCACCACTGGAAGGCTTTCATCCAGAAGCAGTCAAAGTGAAAAACGTGTAGCGGCAGATTGCGCTCGGCCATGCCGTCGATAAAGCTGTTGACCGTCGCTTCGTCATAATTGGTGGTGAACGACGTGGTCAGCCACAGGCCGAACGACCAGGCTGGCGGCAGCGCGGGACGGCCAGTGAATTGGGTATAACGGTTCAACACGTCCTTCGGCGTTGGGCCGTCGATGACGAAATATTCCAGATACTCGCTTTCCACGCTGAACTGCACTTTCGACACTTTCTCAGAGCCGATTTCAAACGACACGCACTGCGGATGGTTCACCAGTACGCCGTAGCCGCGGTTAGTGATATAGAACGGGATGTTCTTGTAAGATTGCTCGGTACTGGTGCCGCCGTCGCGGTTCCAGGTTTCTACCGTTTGCCCGTTACGCACCAGCGCGGTAAAGCGTTCGCCCAGACCATATACCGTTTCCCCGACACCGAGATCCAGGCGCTCAAACATATAGTTACGCCCGCTGTGAGTATCCTGCACGTAGCCGTTATTTTTCAGCTGACTGCCGGTAATACGTTCGCCGTTACGCAGGAAATCCAGCGACCAGAATTCCCCTTTGGTTACGCGCACGCTCAGGTTACCGCTCTTCAGTTCGGCAAATTCAGCGGTGTTGCGCATCTCGACCTTCACATCCTGCAGCACATTTAGCGGGTAATGCGGACCGGTATCCAGCGCCCCCTGGAAGTGCTCCATACGCACACCGACCACGCCTTCCTGCGGCGAGAAGAAGCGCAGGGTAAACAATGGGGTATCCAGTTGCCAGGTACGTTCGCGCACGTCGCGTGGCGCAACGTAGACAATCATCTCATTGCCCTGCTGTGCAACCTCGAACACCTGAATCGGGTTAATCACGTTCAGACCGGGCTGAATCAGCCAGTTTCCATCGCTAATTTTCATTGTCGGTTCCTTAGTTCTGTAATTCTTTCGTCGTAAAATCCTGCTGATTGCGGCGCGCCCCCTGAGCCAGTTGGCTCATGATTTCAGTCAGATACGGGGTTTTAAGGGTATAGAAGCGTTTGGCAATCACGGCACTTAGCAGGTAGCAAATAGCCGGAACAATGGTGAACAGCCCGATGATGATGCTAATAGTGGCGCTGTTCTGGGTTTTCGCTGCGGCGTCGTATCCCCCGCCCGCCAGCATCCAGCCGATCATCGCCCCGCCAAGCGCCAGACCCAGCTTGAGTACGAACAGCGTGCCCGCAAAGCTGATCCCCGTCAGACGCTTTCCGTTGCACCACTCGCCGTAATCAACGGTGTCGGACATCATGACCCACTGAATTGGCGTCACGAGCTGATGCAGTACGCCAATCACAAAGATAAAGCCGAACATGGTGATGTTGGCGTGCATCGGTACGAAGAACATCGCCAGACTGACAACCGCCAGCGCGGCGTTGGTCCACCAGAAGACGCTGACTTTGCATTTCCAGTCGGTGAGCGGCTTCGCCAGCGCAGAGCCGATAAGATTGCCGACGCAATAGGTGGTAAGGAAGGCAACAAACACTTCTGGCGTGCCCAGAATCCAGGTGACGTAATACATCATCGCCCCGCCGCGTACGCAGACGGCCAGGATGTTGAGAATGGTCAGCAGGCCGACGATGCGCCATTGATCGTTCTGCCAGATATCGCGCAGGTCTTCACGCATCGAGGTGGTGCTCGGCGGCGCTTCCACGCGTTCTTTGGTGGTGAAAAAGCAAAATGCCAGCATCAGGAAGGCCACCACCGAGAGCACGGCAATCCCGCCCTGAAAGCCGAACGTTTTATCCTCGCCGCCAATCAGATCCACCAGCGGCATCATCAGCACGGTGGAGAGCATGCCGCCCGCCGTCGCCAGCACGAAGCGCCATGATTGCAGGGAGATACGCTGCGTGGGGTCATTGGTGATCACACCGCCCAGCGCGCAGTAGGGAATATTCACCACGGTGTAGAGCAGGGTCAGCAGGGTGTAAGTGATGGCAGCATAAATCATTTTACCGTTCAGACTGAGGTCCGGCGTGCTGTAGGCCAGCACGCAAACCAGGCCAAACGGCAGCGCGCCAAACAGCACCCACGGGCGGAATTTCCCCCAGCGCGACCGGGTACGGTCGGCCAGCAGCCCCATGCAAGGGTCTGAGATGGCATCCAGCGCGCGCGCCAGTAAAAACATGGTGCCGACAAATCCGGCCGGAATACCAAAAATATCGGTATAGAAGAACATCATATATAACATGACGTTATCGAAGATGATGTGGCTCGCCGCATCCCCCATCCCGTAGCCAATCTTCTCTTTAACAGACAGAATCTCACTTTTCATTACGCATCCTTGTTAGCACTTTCACACGCCCTGATACCGGTTACAGTTCTTGTAAACCATCCCTGTGAGCGCGGGTATTCCGATATCTCGTTATCAAATTACGATTCTTGTTTTCTGTGATCGGGGTAGCGTCGAAAAATGTGATGAAATGTAACTACCGGATTTATTGAGGATTTATATGAAACCGATCATGGCAAGATAAAAGGGAAGTTAAAAAAGTGAGTGAGGGGGTGTGGAAACCCCAGGAAGTAGCTATAATGCGCCCCGCCTCCATGTAGCAATCGAGGCGCGGAAGATCGTCATCTCCGGTGAGGTGGCTGGACTTCAAATCCAGTTGGGGACGCCAGCGTTCCCGGGCAGGTTCGACTCCTGTGATCTTCCGCCAAAATGCCT
>NZ_CP080033.1:209606-222214 GCF_019382635.1 Citrobacter sp. Colony219
CAAAGCCTCCCTCGCCAGTTCTTTCAACCAACTGGCGAGACTTACCCCTTCTTCTGCCACCACAGCATCCAACTGCTCTTTCAATGCCGGATCAATACGCATTTTAAACTGCGGGGACTGCCCACCGCCTTTTGGTTTTTTTTCGCGCGATATGATTGACATAGGGCCACCTATCCAACTATTCTTATCATATAGGAGGCCACCTAAAGACCTTCTACACTAGCAACGCCCCGATGTGCGGGAACACAACCGGAGCGTCTAACCTCAACAACTATCAAGGAGTTGATTATGGCTGATTCGCATTCTACCCCAGACACCGACCAATCTGGAACCGAGCGTTCGGTAATTGTGGGATATCGCCCGAATGTTTTCGACAAATCCACACCCAAAATTATCCTTTCCGGCAAGTGGCTACGCGCAGCGGGGTTTGATACCGGGCAACAGATTACCGTAAAAGTGATGAATGGCTGTATCGTCCTGATGGTCTATGGCGAGCAGGAGCAACGGTTGCAGGATGAGCTGAAAGAGGCAAATCAGAAGTTAAAAAGAATTGAGAGCACGCTGGCAACTCTCCAGTGAAGTACGGCTGAGCCTGTAAGCGTTAATTACAGGTTTTCCAGATGCCGGATGGCGCTAACGCTTATCCGRCCTACCGCTTCCCCAAAAAATAAAGCCGCTGACCTATTAATCAGCGGCTTTTCTGTTACTGCATTACATCAGAAATTGTATTTCACGCCGAGCATACCGCGGGTATCGCTGTAGCCTTTGTCGCCGATCTGTTGGGCAACGTTGCTCCACACGTTGAGGCGCGGAGTGATTTGCCCTTCTACGCCGACTTTCAGCTCGCCGATATTTTTGGTGCCGCGCATGTCGTTGCTCACATCATCCATCTTCACGCGGGTCGTCTGCGTATTGTGGATCCAGTTGGCTTCGACAAACGGCTGGAACTCACGAGATTTACCGTCGTCGATGGCGTTGTGACCGTTGATAAAGGCTTTCACCCCCAGGCGAGTCATCAGGTTACCATCGGTGTTGTCTTTCACGCGGGTACCGTTCGCTTCGCGGTGGCTGTCGGCCTGCACGTCCATCCATACCACCTGCGCTTTCGGTTGCAGCCAGTAGCTGTTGCGCTCGTTTTCACCCAGTTTGAAGCTGTAACCCGCTTCGACCGAAGCGGTTATCCCGCTGGATTTATATTTCTCTGTCGCCTGCTCCTGGCCCATCACTTTGTTATCAAACCAGTTATACAGCATCCAGGTGTCTACGTAAGTGCCGGTCTTGTCGGCGTCATTGGCATACCATGTGCCATACAGCCCCACGCTGTAACCGGTAACCTGACCACGTGAATGGTAGCCGGTCAGGCTGGACTGCGTGCGGTTCTGGCTGTTGGCATAACCTGCCATTGCGCCGAGATGCCAACGGTCGAGGCCGTCGCTACTCCACTGCGCCAGATCGCCGCCTAGCTGCATCACATAGCTGTTGCTTTGGGTTTTCAACTGCCCGCTACCGTCTTTGAAGCGGGTATGCGCCCCGACGTTACGCATCCACATACTGGTGACTTTTTTCTCACCCGTCAGCATGTCGATGTACTGCGTTTCGCCCAGACGATCGTGCAGTCGGGTCATAAACAGCGTGTTAGCGGCGTAGTTGTTCGCCAGATAACTACCTGCTTCCGGGCGGTATTGCTGCTCGGTGACCGGAGGTGCGACAGGTATTTCCGGCTCAGGGATTATCGGATCTACCGGGTCTGGATCGACCGGGTCTGGGTCAACAGGATCGACCGGGTCTGGGTCAACAGGATCAGGGTCGATGGGATCGACCGGGTCCGGGTCTTCCGGATCCGGCGGAGCAGGAATAAAGCTGGTCAGATACCAGTTGCTGCCCTTTTGCACCACGTTATAGTCGTACGCACCGGCAACAATACGGCCCGCTTTCTCAAAAGTGCCGTCAGAATTACCGGCCACTTCGATAATCTCAATACCTTCAACAGTTTGTGCCCCGGTTCCGCCAATATTATTCACCGCCACAAACGCGTTACCGGCGGTATTGCCGAGCACTTTCAGCTTGTCGGTTTCGGAGGCATCGTCATTCAGGACGGTATTGAAAACCAGTTTGCCGCCGTTGCCGGTGAAATCTTCATTAATGGTAAGCGTCTGCCACGGTTCGCCGTCAGCATGGCCAAAGTTCACGACGGACCCGCCGTTCAGCGTCAGATCAGTGAGCGTTGAGCTGTTGGTCATATTCCAGGTCGCATCGCTCATTTGCAGCGAGATAACGCCCGTTCCGGCCGTGACGCTGGTGATGTATGACGCCCCACTCCACAACGAGTTGTCGGTCATGTTGAGTTTAATCGCACTGTTTTGCTGCGGCAGGCTGCTGTTCGCGGCAGTCGCGCCGGCGGCGTGAAGATCGCCGTCGATGAGAAAACGCCCGCCAGCGGAGCCATCGACGATACCGCCCGTTTCTGTGCTGATGGCGTAGCTTTCATTGCTGTGATTGCCTGCCATGGTAATGGCAGCGCCGCCCGCCAGGTTTATCGCACCGCGTGAAGCCGCATACAGGCCGCGTGGCGCTTTGCTGTATGACGCCGCTTTGGCCGAATTGTTTACGTTGATCGTCGCGTTTTCGCCGAGATTCACCGTCGCATTGGTGGAATAAACCGCATGTGCGCTGACGCCGTTGACCGTAATCGTCGCATTGTTGCCCAGTTCCGTTTTGGAAGATGAGGCGGCATAGATCCCTGTTGAGGAAGCACCCGACGTCTCGATAGTGGCACCATCACCAAGGCGGATCGTGGAGCCGCTCTGCCCGGTGCGAAGACCTTCTGAACTGTCACCTATCGTCACAATGTGTGCCCGGTCGCCGACGACAATCGTATTTTTGGCCTGCGTTTCGTCTCTCATCGCGTTTGCAGTGATACCGCGCCCCTGATAACCGGTGGTTTGAATATATAGATCGTCGCCAACGTAAATGTTGGCCGAACCTTTCCAACCCTGCCCCTGATTATAGGCGCTGTAACCGGCGTTTATACCGTCGCCATCCTGACCGTCCACATAAATGCTGGTGCGATCTCCGGTGATGATAAAGACCGGGTTATCCGGTGAATTGACCCCGTGTGTGCGGATACCATCAACATCCTTACCATTATTAGCGGCATTCTTCGACTGTGTGCGGATCGTCAGGTCGTCACCGAAAATAACGCCCGGGCTACCCGTCGCGCTGTTCTGAATAACGGTAATGGTGTGTTCGAAGGCTTCTGCTCCTGGCCCATTCAGCGTTAATCCATGGCCAAAAACAGGAATGGTGCCGGCACTCCACTGATAAACATAATTTGGCGTAGCGCTGGTTTTAGCGAAACTGGCATTCGCCTGTGCAGGAAATAAAGCCTGCAACTCTGGCGAAAGACTGTTCACCAGTCCACTGGAAGGCAAACTGTCAATATCAATCCAGGCCGCGTGGGTTGAAAATACCATTGACGTTAGCGCGGTTGATACCGCTATAGCAATGCGTGAGTAATGCTTAGGTTTTTTCATAATAGCCTCCTGCTTTCGGGCGTAGGGCGTCCACCACATCGCGATGATGTGGAAATAATAAAAATGATAATCAGCTATAAAATGTTAGAGAGTATTTTATGAATACTTAGGCCTAACTTATCTTCAAGTCGAAGTTTGTAGACATATATTCTCTTAACATCAATATTATCTATTCGGGTAATTTGCTGAATACTTATCCCTGAAATAAATCGCTTGAGTAATATCATTTCCGTATAATTCAATGAACGCCCACGTTTGCTGTTGGCGAGATGCCCCCGGAATAAGCGACGTATTTTCTGATGCTGAACTTCATCACTATCACTGGAATAAATAATCCCTTGAATTTTATTGCTTTTCGATAACCAGTAATTGGCTAACGGCGTCAGGATCCGATCCGCTATCAATACAATATGCATACCACTCTGCGTCAGGCGATCCACCCATTGCGGATCGGTGAACAGACGCAAATTCGGGAATGAAAAATCGATAAAAATAAATCCATGGGATAAATGATTGTGATTATTAAGTAAAAGCTTTTCAATAATGCCTTTTTTCAAATAATCATTACCCTCTGGCCAGACAGCAAAAGCGGCACGGTGGCAGTATTGTGCGCGTACGGCAGCATCCGGAAATAATTCACAGGATAATTCACAGCTTATGCAACGAACACTCTGTAGCGGCTTTCTCTTCATCTACTATGCCCCTGTTATTTTCCATAAATATTTCATCGGTAAATAAATGTGTCAATCCGACAGGTGGTGAAATCCGTTTTCGCTAATAACAGTCGAGTGGTAAAAATGTTATAAAATCCTATAGAAAAATAATCTCCAACTGTAAATGTCGTTATGTTGATAAGTATTACGGAGCTTTATCTCAGATTAAAAGCCCATATATTAGGAGTTTTATACACAAATCCAGACATCACGGTAAACGTAAATACAGCACTATTTGCTAAAACAAAACCTTGCGAAATGATTTTAGTAAATCACAAAATTCCTAAAAACCAGAAACCTTTGTGATGTTGTGGGATAAATATAATAGCTAATCAGATAAACCTGTAATTAATTCTCATTATTTAACCTTAGTTAATTATCACCTAAGATATAGGCACTATAACTCATTGTATTAAAAGGATTTAATTGTTAAGAGTAAAACTCTTATCTTTGATCAAGTACAAAGGTAGAGGCGTCTTATCCATTTCGATGTAATATTAAATGGGTATGTTGATGCAACATATGAGACGTTTCGTTACTGAGGGCCAGGCATTGTACCTTATCAACCAGTTGGTCGAATTTAATCCTGATAACAAAAGCCTGGTCAATCGACAGACAGGGCGAGCAATTCAACTGCAGATCCCAGCCTCGCTCTGTTTTCTCTATTTAATTACTCACGCAAGTGACATTGTTTCTCAGAACACGCTGCTCAAAGTCGGTTGGGGAGAAAGAAACAATGTGACCACGACCAATACTTTTTACCAGGCAATTTTGACGTTGCGCAATGCACTGGCGGATGTCGGGTTGCCCCGTGATACAGTCAAAACTATTTCCCGGCGAGGACTCAGATTAAATGAGAGTACGCATGTGGAGACGATCACACATTCCCAAACTGAGCCCCCTTTAGCACCATTTATTAAGGAAAACAACGATCCCGAGGTAATGCCCTCTCCACCACAAGTAGCAACGTCGATTCCCTGGTGGAACATTTTCTTAACCACCGGAGTGATTATCACTACTCTGATTATCTGGCTGGTTTGGTATCAGACTCGCCCTGTCATGCCGTTTAGTAAATTCGTGTCGGTTTCTATGCAAATTCCCTCACAGGAAAACTGTAAAATTTATTACTCACCGAATGAACACAATCTGGAAAGCTATTTCAGCCTGATGCAATCGCATCCCGATCTTTGTGAATATAACAAACATGTGTTTCTTTCAGGTTACCGTAAGGCACAGAGGATGGTGGCCTTTGTATGCGATAAGGATGCGCGGATAGATGTTCACGCGTTTTGTTCTACTCATTACTACTGGATGCGCGGGAAATGAACAAAATACACAATCTTATCCTGCTGGCGATTGGCGTGGTATTGATGCTGGGTTCGGGCGCCTGGCTATGGTATTCACGCTACGCCGACAGACCGTTGAACTGCGTCGGTAACGTGGAGTGGAATATTGGCAGCAACCGCTTTACCGGCACGGTGTCATATCGGCTGTACGACCATCAGGGGCTGGCAACCTTAACCGGCAAACTGTACGGACGTCACGTCACAGGTATCAGTAGAAACATCTATTTTACCTATACCCAGCACCACGACGCGCGCGTGCTGCAGTCGACGCAACTGGTAAAAACCTTCTCAGACTCCGCCGATAAAGACGATATCAATGGGACGTTGCCCAGTTTTTATCGCGAAACCGGGCAGCGCCTGAGTCTGGTCATGGAGGAGTATAAAGGGGCGTGGATAGTGGCGAGTTCCACTGTTCCTTCGCTGTACTGCCGTAAAAGGTAACGTCATATCCGGATACAAAAAGAGTGCCCCCACGCAGGAATTCATATTTGTCATCATCGACTTACGCGACATGGGTCACTGAATCCATTCATATCCCATTGCTATTCTTTTCCCCGAATCAGGAAACATCCTGAATACCACAATATCCATTGCGTAACAATTAAGCGAAATGGGCGTTTTATTTTGCCCAGAAGACTTCAACCTATGGATGGATATTTGGAGAAGACGTGGGCAGGGGCGTTTATCTCTCTCGCGAGCAATGTCTGAAGGTTCAGGCGTTATCGCATTTCAGGAAACGGTGTGTTTCCGGTGTATTTTTGGCGTACATATGAGGGATACGTAATGTTTACTTTTAAAAAGTGCCTGATTGCACTTTCTATAAATTTGGCCGTTGTTTCATCAGGTTTTGCTTGTACGACCCTGCTGGTCGGTAACGAAGCATCAGCGGACGGCTCCATGCTGGTAGCGCGTAGCGCTGACAGCGATGCCCTGAAAGCGCAGCATTTTGTCATTCACCCGGCAAAACAGAATCAGACCGGGGTATACAGCACCAAAGCACATAACGGCGCGAATGACTTTACCTGGCCGCTCCCCAAAAACTCGCTGCGTTATACCACGGTTCCTAACTGGAAAACCCAGTTGCACGGCGCAACCGGGTTTAACGAGCTGGGAGTCGGCGTGAGCGGGACAGAATCTATTTTTGCCTCACCAAAAGCGCTGGCCGCCGACCCGTACGTTGAAGATAAAGGGATCACCGAAGACGATATCCCGGATATTCTGCTGTCTCAAAGCAAGACCGCGCGTGAAGCCGTGGCGCTGCTGGGCCATATCGTTGAGACCGTCGGGGCAGGTGAAGGCTTTGGCGTTGCCGTCGTCGACGATAACGAGATCTGGTACCTGGAAACCGGCAGCGGTCATCAGTGGATGGCGCAGCGCCTGCCGAATAACCAGTATTTTGCCACCGGCAATCAGGGCCGTTTACAGGATTACGATCCGAAAAACCCTGACATGATGGCGTCAAAAAACCTGATTCAATTTGCGACCGAAAAAGGTCTGTACGAACCCGCGAAAGACGGTAAATTCAACTTCTCCAAAGCCTATACCCGTGATGACGAACGCGACCGCACGTATAACGACCCTCGCGTATGGACCATCCAGAAAGAGTTCAATCCTTCCGTCAACCAGGATATGGCCAAAGGACGTGAATTCCCGGTCTTCATGACGCCAGAGAAGAAAATGACGCTGGACGATGTGAAGGCCGTACTGCGTAACCATTACGAAGGCACCAGCCATGACCCCTACACCAACGGTCTGAACGGTAAAGAGCCATGGCGTCCGGTCAGCGTCTTCCGCACCTATGAAGCGCATGTTATGCAGGTCCGTCCGTGGTTACCAAAAGAGATTGGCGAAACGACCTACATTGGTCTGGGTATGGCCGACCTTACCGCCTTTGTTCCGTACTACAGCGGCCTGAAAGCGTATCCGGCTAATTACACGATGGGTAGCGATAAAGCGGACGATCAATCCATTTACTGGAAATACCGTAAATTACAAACGCTGACGATGACCGATTATCCGAAGCTCGCGCCAATCGTCAAAAAAGCCTACAAAGCATGGGAAGACAAAGTGGCCAAGGAGCAAAAAGAGGTTGAAGCAGAGTATCTGAAGATGGCGAAAACCGATAAACCTGCCGCCGATAAGATGCTTAATGACTTTAATCTGCGCATCATGGCCGACGCCGAGAAGCTGACGGAAGATCTGACTAATCAGCTGTTTACCATCCGCACTAAAGACATTCAGTCTGATATTTTCTTTGCCAACGCTGCGAAAAAAGACTGAGTAACGACGTGATAAAATTCTGGCGTAAAGCGCATATTAGTTTTGCGCCAGCATTTCACACCGCGCCTTCACTGCGTCGTGCAGCAGACGGACCGCCGTTGAAAGCTGCTTCCGATGCGGGCAAATCATATTCAGCGGGACTTTCTCCCCCTGATAATCCGGCATCAGCAGTTGTAATCGACCGTCACGCACATCCTCACTGACATCCAGCCACGACTTGTACGCCACGCCCTCGCCGGCAATCGCCAGCCGTCGGATCACTTCCGCATCGTCGCTCATAATGGTGCCGTTAACCTGCACGCTGCTGACCTCGCCGTTGCGCGTAAACGTCCAGCGATCGTGCAGACGGCCGCGTAATACGAAGGTCATGGCGTTGAGCTGTGTTAAATCATCCGGAGTTTGCGGCGCGCCGTTTTGTGCAACCCATTCCGGTGATGCCACCAGCACACGTCGATTACTCGGTGCAACGGGCAGCGCAATGTAAGACGCGTCTTCGGTATTGCCATAGCGAAACGCAACATCGACGGGGTCTTTAAAGACATCCGTCACCTGATCAGAGAAAAAAATCCGCAGGCGCAGCGCGGGATAGCGGCGTCGAAACGACTGAAAGACCGGCAGCAGCAGGTTGCGACCAAGATCGGAAGGCACAGCGATTTGCAGCGTGCCAGACACTTCATCTTCCGGGGTCTGTATTTTTTGCAGCCCGGCATGCATCACGCCCAGCATCTGGCGGGCATAGGGTAGCCAGACCTCGCCCTCCGGCGTCAGGCGCAGGCTGCGCGTGGAGCGGGCGAACAAGCGGATAGCCAACGTCGACTCCAGACGCTTGATGGCGGAGCTGACCTGAGCAGGCTGCACGCCGACTTCGCGCGCGGCATCGCTAAAACTGTTCAGCGCCGCGGCGCGGACAAACAACGTGAGATCTTCAAGCCGGAACATTTTCACTCCCCGAGTATAAGTCCTGTCGCCGTAGGGCTATTTTTCCCGTTCTGCTGCCGGTTTACCATCGAATTATTCAACAGAGATAAGGTTTCTGAACCGGAGAGATTATGAAAGCCATCGCTATTACCCGCGCCGCGACCGACGGCAATAACATTGAATATTTACAAGAGATTGACCTGCCTGTGCCGGTTGCCGCCGGGCACGATCTGCTGGTTGAAGTGAAGGCCATTTCCGTCAACCCCGTTGATACCAAGGTTCGCGAAGGTTTTAACGCTGATGTGCCGCGCGTGCTGGGCTGGGATGCCGTGGGCGTGGTGAAATCCGTGGGCGAAGCCGTCACCCTGTACTCACCGGGCGATGAAGTCTGGTACGCCGGTGCGCTGGGTCGCGCTGGCAGTAACAGTGAATTTCAGCTGGTTGATGAACGTATTACCGCGCTGAAGCCACAATCACTCGATAACGCCTCTGCGGCGGCGCTGCCGCTGACCGCGATCACCGCGTGGGAAATGCTGTTTGACCGTCTGGGCGTTGAGGAAAACGGCAATGAAGATGATGTGTTATTGATTGTTGGCGCGGCTGGCGGCGTCGGTTCTATTCTGACGCAACTGGCCAGTAAGCTGACCAAAATGACCGTCATCGGTACGGCATCACGTCCGCAGAGCCGGTTCGTGAAGCGGGCGCTCATCATGTGATTGACCACAACAAGCCGTTGACGGAAGAGCTGGCACGGATAGGCATTAAAGAGGTGACGCACGTTGCCAGCCTGAACAATACCGAGCAGCACTATTCGCAAATCATTGCCGCCCTGGCGCCGCAGGGAAAACTGGCGCTGATTGACGATCCGCACACTCTCGATGCGCGTCCGCTGAAGGCCAAAAGCATTTCGCTGCACTGGGAGTTTATGTTTACCCGTTCGATGTTTACAACCCACGACATCATTGCGCAGCATCAGTTACTGACCCGCGTGGCACAGCTGATCGACGACAACACCCTCCGCACCACGCTGGGCGAGCATTTTGGTGCTATCACTGCGGCGAATCTGCAAAAAGCCCACGCGCAAATTGAAACCGGTCGTTCGGTCGGCAAGATTGTGCTGGAGGGGTTTTAACATGTCTGATTCAGAAGTGATTTCAATTATTGCGGTATTGAAAGCCCAACCCGGGAAGATCGACGCACTGAAACAGGCGCTGCAGGCTCTGCTGTTACCCACTCGCCGGGAGCCGGGCAATATTGAGTATGAGCTGTACCAGTTACGCGACACGCCGGATGTATTCTACGTACGCGAATCCTGGCACGGTCAGGCCAGTCTGGATGAACATATCACTCTGCCACATTTCCAGGCGTTTATTCTGCAAATGAACGATCTACTCGCCGAACCGCTACGGCTGGATTATCTGACGCCGATTGCGCCATAAAATGACTGCCGAAGCCCCCTGCCGCGCGGGGGGCTGCACCAGTCATGTCTCACTCGCTTCGCTATCTCTGCTATGATGCCTGCACACAAATAAAACAAAACAACATGCAGAGGAAAAGATGAGTTCCACCAGAAGAGGGATGATGAACGTCCTGATCGCCGCCGTATTGTGGGGAAGTTCGGGCGTGTGTGCGCAGTACATCATGGAGCAAAGTCAGATGTCGTCGCAGTTTCTGACCATGACGCGCCTGATTTTCGCCGGGCTGATTCTGCTGATGCTCTCTTTCGTTCACGGCGACAAAATATTCTCTATTATCAAAAACCGCAAAGACGCCATCAGCCTACTCATTTTTTCCGTGGTCGGGGCGCTCACCGTACAGCTCACCTTCCTGCTGACCATCGAAAAATCCAACGCCGCCACCGCGACGGTACTGCAATTTTTGTCACCGACCATTATCGTGGCGTGGTTTTCCGTGGTTCGCAAAGCACGACCGGGAATATTAGTGCTGACCGCGATTTTCACCTCGCTCATTGGCACCTTCTTACTGGTCACCCACGGTAATCCGACGTCGCTGTCTATTTCACCTGCCGCGCTGTTCTGGGGAATTGCTTCGGCGTTTGCCGCCGCGTTTTATACCACCTACCCCTCAACGCTTATCGCGCGTTACGGCACGCTGCCGATTGTCGGCTGGAGCATGTTGATAGGCGGCCTGATCCTGCTCCCGTTCTATGCCGGAGAGGGAACAAACTTCGTGGTTAATGGCAGTTTGATTCTGGCGTTTTTCTATCTGGTGGTCATCGGTACGTCGCTCACGTTTAGCCTGTACCTGAAAGGCGCGCAGATGATTGGTGGGCCGAAGGCGAGCATTTTAAGCTGCGCAGAACCGTTGAGCAGCGCGTTGCTGTCCCTGCTGTTATTAGGCATTACATTTACCCTGCCTGACTGGCTGGGCACGCTTTTGATCCTCTCATCGGTAGTGCTGATCTCAATGGACTCACGTCGCCGCGCCAGAGCGGTTTAACCCCAACCGGCGCGGCAACGGGTCACGATTACCAGCCCGGAACCGCGCCGCCGTTAAAGATAGTTTCTGCCGCCTTTGCCACTTCCGGTGACTGATAAGATTGCAGGAATTCTTTCACATTCCCGGCATCTTTGTTGTCTTCTCGCGCCACCAGGATGTTCACGTAGGGTGAGTTTTTGTCTTCAATAAATACGCTGTCATGTACCGGAGAAAGCCCGGTTTGCTGGATGTAGGTGGTACTGATAATCGCCACATCCACTTTCTGATCGTCCAGCACGCGCGGCAGCTGCGCGCCTTCCAGTTCCATAATATTCAGGTGTCGCGGATTATCAGTAATATCCAGCGCCGTGGGCAGCAGGCCTGTATTTGCTTTCAGCGTGATTAACTTTTCTTTTTGCAGCAGCAGTAGCGCCCGCCCGAGGTTGGTTGGATCGTTAGGTATCGCAATCGTCGCACCGTCTTTAAGCTCCGCAACGGTTTTGATTTTCTTCGAATAACCGGCCATCGGGAACACAAAGGTATTACCCACGGCTACCAGCTTATAGCCGTGCGCTTTATTATCTTGTTCAAGAAATGGGCGATGCTGGAAGACGTTGGCATCCAGTTCACCGTGATTGGTGGCATCGTTAGGCAACAGGGAACCGCTAAACCCTACCAGTTCGACATCCAGCCCATATTTTTCTTTAGCCACTTTCTTCGCGACTTCCGCCACATCCTGCTCTGCGCCGTTAATCACGCCGACTTTGATATGCTTTGCATCGCTGCTCTGCTGATCGCATCCTGCCAGCAATAATCCCGCCAGTAATACCGCCGCCCCGGCCCCGAAATGAGGTATCTTCAGTTTCACGTTTTATCCTTTTGTAATAACCGCCTGATGAGTAATGAAATGACTATAGCGGCAAGGCCGCTGCGGTTTAAAAAACGAAAAAGCATCAGCAAGAAGAAAAAAGCATAACGGGAAAAAGATACATTAGTCGGAAGATGCCGTTAGTTCATCACTTGAAAGCCCGGTGATAATTAGCACCAGTTCACGATCGATCCCCTTCTCCAGCATGGCATGGGCTATCCGCAACGCTTCGTCTTGTTTGCCTTCAAGTTTGCCCTCTAGCAAACCCGTTCTTCGCCCTGATTCACGTAAACATTCTGCAATCGTCATTAATCTCTCCTTGTGTTGGGGAACGCGTAAAGCCACCTCGCGAATAAACGCCTCGAAACGTGGTGCGCTGCCAGACTGCATCAGATAATTAAATAGCGTTTCTACCTGGCTGTCATTAGCGTATCCCTTAACCAGCAGAGCAACCAGGTTATCCACCAGCACCATCAGGTCACGTTCACGTATATGCTTCTGGACAAGCTCC
>NZ_CP080033.1:222415-283238 GCF_019382635.1 Citrobacter sp. Colony219
GCATCAAGATGCTTCTGCATCGCAGCAATGGCATAACGCATCATCCTGAATGCCATATGAGCATCTGGCGAGCTTTGGTGCTCAATCAACGCATAGATATAGCCTTTACCCGATGTCGTTTTCAGCGACCACAGCACATCGGAATAACACGCTCGCAAATCTTCTTCAATAAAACTCCCGGGTTCCAGCTTCAGTGTGTCCAGATCGCAAAGCTCATGTAATGACGCCGGAAGATAGGTATCAAGAAAATCCCGTGCCGTATCTGGATGGCCCAGGAACTTTTTAAATACCGCATCATGCGGCGTAGAGGTTGTTGGTTTTTGCATGGCGATCCGTCACCAGAAGAACAAGATGACGGGACATTACTCGCCAGTGCTACAGACGACATCAGGGAAATGACCCCTTTGCGAGGCGTTTTCGAGGATAAATAGATGCTGCTGCAATGCATTCATTTTCCATGAATGATGTTCGCAAAAATGCCCGGTAGGCGTGAGCACCTCCGGGCATTCTCTTTTCGCTCTCCAACGATGGCGGCATCACACCAGGGTTTTGACTATCTCCATCAACCTGGCGACATCTTCTGGTCGGGTATTGCCGGTTTGCGAGTCGATAATCGAGCTATAAACATGCGGCATGACGCGCGGTACTCCTGCTTCCAGACAGGATTGTAGGATAATGCCGAAGTTATCGAGATCTATACCGCCAGTCGGCTCAATCAACGTCATGCCGTTGCGCGCCGCGGTCGTCGCCAGCGCGTACAGCTCAGGCAACGATTTCTCACCGCCCATCGGGAAGAACTTCGCGGCATGCGCGCCAGAGTCCAGCATCATGCGCACTGCGGCATCGCAGGAAACGCGGGCTGGCGTGCCCTGGCTGCTGCTGACGCCGGTGGAGATCAACACCTCTCCAGGCATTCCAGTCGGACTGACTAACGCGTTGATATGGGTCTGCTCACCGCCCGTTGCGGCCAGCGCGCCTGCCGCAAAACCACAACCGGTAAAGGTCTGGTTGACGTGTGCCGGATGGACCCGTGAGGCAATCATCGCCGCTTTATAATACTGCGCCGGGTCACCGGCCCCCAACCCCACGGAAATCGACGGCACGTCGGCCATCCAGCGTTTTACTTCCTTAACCCCTTCCTCAACCGAGGCAAACTGTGCGGAAAGGATGCCGATCACCGCGTGACCTTCGGCAGCGTCATAGATTTCCCGGGCGTTGGCGATATCCTTCGCCAGCACGTTAATAGCCACTTTATTGCGATAAAAATTAATGCGCTGCATGCTCTGCAATCTCCTTTAGTCGCGCCACGATCAGCGCCATTTCCCCTTCTGCGACCGTACGCGGATCGAGACTAAAGACGCCCTGATGAAGGTTATAACGACGCGCGTAAATCGCGATATCACCCTCTCGCAGCTGCGCTTCTACGGCGTAAGCATCCATCCCCAGCTCTTGTGCATTCACCCGAATACGAATCCGCCAGATGGCGCGCCCGGCTTCGTCCTGCTCAATATCCGCCTTCAGTCCGCGAATCGCTGAAATCGCCTGCGCCACGGGGCGAAGCTCTTCGGCGGTGACCACGGTTTGCCCCTGATGATAGTTTTCCAGGGCATACACCAGCCCGACCATATTCTCTTTGCCGATCTTCATCGCCCGGGCAATTCCGTGGTGCTGCGCTTTACACGCGGCAATCCACTTTTTCTTTCCGGTGATAAACCCGGAGGTCGGCGCGTTAAAGGCTTTTGCCCCGCTGTAGACCACCATATCCGCCCCGCTCGCCACCCAGGCGTGTAAGTCTTCCTCGGCGGCGGCATCGACAATCAGCGGCAGGTTGTGAACCTGCGCAACCTGTACAAAATCCGCAATACTCAACATGCCTTTCTGCACACAGTGGTGCGATTTCACATACAGCAGCGCGGCGGTGTTATCGGTAATCGCGCTCTCCAGCTGCCAGCAGGCCGCCAGATTACTTGAGCCAACCTCCACCACGCGTCCACCCCCTAAGCGGATCGCGCTGGTGATGGGCGCACCGTAGTCAACGTTATGCCCGCGCAGCATGACCACTTCATTAGCCATACCCGCGCTATCCGGCATCAACGTGACTCGCGCCTGGTCACCGCGGGTAATGGCCGCGGCAACGGCAATCGCAATACCCGCCGAGGCGCACGAAGTAACATAGCTGTCCTCCGCGCCGGTGTAGCGGGAAACCAATTCACCGGTACGGTCCACCAGCCGGTCAATTTCAACAAAGGCCGAAGCTGCCCGCGCGGTGGCCTGCATCACTTCCGGCGCGACGCTGGAAACGCCCAGAATCGTCATTTTGCCGCAGGCGTTAATCACCTGTTTTAGCCCCAGTTGTTGATAGATATTCTGTGTCATGGCTTACAACACTCCCAGCAGCGAACAGACCACGCTGAGCGCGACAATCGACAGCAAAATCGTGGTGTAACGCGGTCCTTTCTTCACCAGATAGAAGTAGATGGCGAACACCGCCGCCAGCGGCAGCAGGCCGGGGGCAATAGAGTCGAGGATTTGCTGGACCACCACTTCAGAGCCTTTCAGGGCGCTGAGTTTTAACGGCGTGGTGATCTTGACGTAGCTTGCCGACAGCGCGCCCATCATGATCAGGCCCAACACGTTCGCGCCGTAGATCAGTTCCTTAATTCGCCCTCCCTGCAGCAGACCAATTATCGAGTCACGTCCCAGCGTATAGCCTTTGTGCACCATGCCATAGCTGATTGCCAGCGTAATGGCCGGGTAGAGGATTAACGGTACAATTCCGCCCATCGCGCTGCCATTGGCGGCGAATGGGATGAAAATAGCAATTAACAGCGGCATCACTGCGGCCCAGATGATCGAGTCCCCCATCCCCGCCAGCGGCCCCATCAAGCCCGTTTTTATCCCGGTGATGGAGGCGTCGCTGATCGGCTCACCGCGCGTTTTTTGCTCCTCCATCGCAATGGAGATCCCCTGAATTACCGCCCCGAACGTCTGCTCTGAGTTGAAGAAGTTCAGATGGCGTTTCAGCGCTTCTACCTGTTCCTCTTTTTGCGGGTAGAGCTTTTTGATGATCGGCGTCATCGAGGCGCAGAAAATCAGGCTTTGCAAACGCTCATAGGAGCTGGAAACTTCCGCGCCCAGCCAGTAGATAAACCAGGCCTTGGTGATATCGGCTTTGGTCAGCGTACCGCTTTCACGCGCACGCTCCACCAGTTCATGTTGCATTACGTCGCTGCTCATCATGCTGCTCCTTCATTTTTCGCCAGACCTTTAATCAGGAAGGCCACGCAGGTACCAAAGATTGCCATCGCCATGATGTCTACCTTCAGGTACAGCACCGCAAAGAAACCGCCGATAAACCACGGCAGCAGGCTCTTTTTACCGATCACCATAATGGTGATGGCAAAGCCCAGCGCTGGCAGAATGCCGCCCATAATTTCAAAGGAGTGCGTCAGCCAGTGCGGCATCAGCTTGAGGAAGCTTTCCACCACGTCCTGACCAAAATAGTTGGCGGCGAAAACCACCGGGAAACGCAGTACAAGGCCAAGCAACGCCGGGTAGAGGAATGCACAGCGCATAATGCCCGCCATGTTGGCCGTTTCCGCATGTTTGTCGGCCATATGCACCCACGCTGCGTTTAACGTGCGGCGCAACTGGTCGAGGAACACGCCGATGACGCCAAACGGGATCGCCAGCGCGATAGCCAGGTTCGGGTCCATTCCGGCCTTCACGGCGATAGGAATTGAAATACAGGCAGCCAGCGCAGGATCCGACGGGACGTTACCGCCTGGCGTAGAGGTCACGCCGAGATAAACCAGCTGCATGCCTGCACCGATGATCATCGCCGTTTCCATGTTGCCTAACAGCAGGCCAACGAATACGGCAATCACGACGGGCTGTAGCAGCATGGCGGAGAAGGTGTAGCCAAGGCGTAATCGGGCAAACCAGTAATACAACCCCATCAGGCTTGCAAAGACTAAAGTATCCATAGTTAAGTACCCTGTTATCAAAGAATTAGAATTTTTTCAGGATATCGTCCAGCGACTGAGGCTTATCTTCCGGGATAGTCTGGAAGAACACCTGAATCCCACGATTTTTCAGGTCGCTCAGAATGCCGACGTCTTTTTCATCCAGCGTAATGTTCTGGAATACCGCTTTGCGGTTTGGCCCGCCGCCCAGTCCACCGACCTGAATGGTAGTGACGTCAAACCCCAACTGGACCGCTTCCTGAACCGCCGCCAGAGAAGGGAACAGCACCAGCACTTTGCCGTCACCAAGCTGGTTTTCTTTCCAGGCGGCAGCAAAACTTTGGTTACCGAAACAATCCACTTTGATGTTTGGCGGCGCGGCCATCAGGTAGATGTTTTTCATAAACGGATCGGCATCCAGCTCATCGCTAACCACCGCAATCCGGTTTGCCTGAGATTGCCCAACCCATTTAGTCACCACTTGTCCATGAATCAGACGGCTATCGATACGACATAAGACGATGTTTGCCATGATGTTTATTCCTTATTGTGATTGTTGTAATTGACGCACGTGGGCGACAACGTCCAGGCAACTGCTACGCCCGGCGTCGACCAGTTCAGCCACGCAGGTGGTCAACTGGCCATGCTCGCGTTTGTCGAGCGCCTCCAGCAGCAAAGAGGCATTGAGCCCGGAAATCACTGCCACCGGGTAATCGGCACTCAGCCGCGCCGCCACGTTAGAGGTGGTGCCGCCAATAAAATCAGTCAGGATCAGTGAACCTTCCGGCATGGTTTTCACCACGGCTTCAACGCGCTGGTAAAACTCGCCGAGCGTATCAACGGGCATCAGCGCAATTTCCGTCACGCCTTTGATTTCACCCATCACCATGCGCAGGCTGTTGCAAAGCTGTTGCCCCCAGCCGCCATGGGTCAGCAGCAGGATCTGGGGCAAGGATTCAGTGGTAGTCAAAATGGCCTCCTGGCTCGATTACATAGACATAGGTAAACAGAGCAAAGGCTGTGCCAGAATTTGTGTCACGCAGGGAAGAGAGGAGTGCTGGCGGGGCAGAAAGCCGCGCCAGTAAAGGGATTAGCTATACAGCAGTTCGTAGATATAAAAATATTCCGCGTCCGATAACCGAATGGCATAGGCCTCTTCGATCGGCAGGAAAGCGGATTTAATGACACTAAACGCGCGATTATCCAGATCCGGCTTGTTCTCCAGCGCCATCTGTAACGGTTTGCGGTTAATCACGATACGCTCGACCATACAACAGCAGTGGATCAGGAAGCGCAGTGTCACCTGACGGCTCGGTTTGAGCGAAAGCGCGGTGGTCAGATGGTTCAGCACGCCTTCCATCTCTTTGAGAATACGCTGCGGGTTGAGCACCGAAATATGGTTAATGATGCTCTCCATAGTCAACGCGCTGATAAAGCGCATCGCGCTGCGCTCCATCTCCAGACGGCGTTCGCTGCTGGAGAGATCTGGCGTCAGCAGGCTGAGCACCAGCTCGGGGCCTTGTTCAGAGAACAGCTCCTCGAGCGAGATAAACGGAATATCCGGCAGTCCTGGCTGGAAAGTGCCCACTATTCCCGCCAGGCGTTCACTGGCGTTAATCGCCTGCTGCACGCGCTCCAGGCTGCGAACTTCGTTGTAATCGAGGATCACCATCCGCGTATCCTGCGACATCAACTCACCGAAGCTCTCTTCCAGCACCTTTTTGATTTTTTCTGCCGTTCCCATCCCGGTGATGCAGGAGATAACCAGCACTTTACCGCTGTTTTCCTGCTGCGGCGTACAGAGCTGACAGGGAATATTTTTGCTCTGCATCAACGCCGCCAGCTGCGGCAAGTCGCTGGTTTCGTAGCTTAAATCCAGCCCGATTTCCAGCAGGCTGGTGAGCGTAATATTGGGCATCAGCAGAACGTCTATCTGAAATAATTTGCTGATCGTACTGCCAAAATGGACCAGCGAGCCAATATCCACCATCAGGATCAACCGGCGATATTGCCGGGTCTGGATCATCTGTGTCAAAGCTTCCAGCGTGTCATGCACCGACTGCTCGAAAGGCATATCGATAGCGCTGAACACCTCGCGCTCCAGCACGCGATTCACGTACTGCGCCTGACTTGTGGCGGTCGTCGCACCGTGGGCAATCAAAATCACCCCGCAGTCCGGACTGGCGTCAATCCGTTGGCGGTAATGGCGACACTCTTTGAGGAACAGGCACAGCCAGACCACTTCCGTCGCCGGACATTGAATATGCAGTAGTTCATTGATTTTCCGGCATAGCAGCGTGGCGTTATCATATTCATCTTTGCAGCGATCGAGGATCAGGCTGGAAGAATAAAGTTGCGGAATAAGGCCGCGCTGCACATAGCCAATCAGCGCCAGGAAGTGTTTGCGCAGCGGGTTAACCAGATTTTCCGGCAGCGTAAAACCAAGCACCTGCTCAACACAGCCGATCAACAGCGTGACTCGCTCTTCAATCTGATCGCCATAGCGCGGAGGATGCGCCACGCTGTCGCGGCTATAGAGACCATATTCAAATATCGAACTGAGCTTGTTTTTGAGGATTGCCAGCGTTTCGGCTGGCGGCACGTTGCTGTTACGCAGGTTGATATATTCGCGGGTCAGGAAGCTGTAGAAAAGATCGCTCTCTTCAATTTCGGCTCCGGTGGCCAGCGAATTTTTCAGCGCCGGCAGCGTGCGGGCATCGATGCTTAAATGCTCTTTGCCTTCGAACAGTGCGCCAACCAGCAGACGTTGTTCCGGCGTGGCGTTAAAGGGGATCTCTGTCAGACGTTTATCCAACTGTAGCGTATCGCTGTGCTCCGTCATTCCCGAAGCCCAGGCCTGGGCGCAGAGAAACTGAATATCGCTCTTGAGCTGACCAATATTGCCTTCCAGCGGCTTGTTCAACAGCCAGAGCAGCAAGGTACGGTCGATGCTTATCGTACGCTCGATTTTGCGGCTCTCACGCTGTAAGAAGCCAACGATCAGTTCAACCTGCTCTTCCACCGAACGCTGGCGGATGCCGGGCAAATCGATACATACCTGAATACGTCGCTGGAAAGTGCGCAGCAACGCCGAACTTACCGGTTCGGTGGTCGCACATATCAGGCGAACCGAGATTGACCGCGCCACGGCGCTTGAGCCCAGCGGGCGATACTCACCTTTGTCGAGAATAGAAAATAGCTTTTCCTGACCTTCATACGGCAGGCGATGCACTTCATCGAGCAGCAGATAACCGCCGTCGGCCTGCTCGACCAGGCCGGGTTTATTTTCGTTTGCGCCGGTAAATGCCCCCTGTCGATGACCAAACAGGTGCGAAGAAAGCAGTTCCGGGTTATGGGCGTATTCCGCGCAGTTAAAGTAAACCAGCGGCGGCGACGTTCCCACTGCGCGTTCGCAGGCGAAACGGTGCATCAGTTCGGCAAAAAAGGTTTTGCCGACGCCGGAGGGACCAGTCAGCAGAACGTGCAGCCCGTGGGGATACAGCACCGCCGCGCGGCCTTTTTCCACCGCGTCGCGCAGGCTGCGATCGTAACCAATCAGGCCAGAAAAGGGATCCTCTGTCGCCTGGTTTTCCTGAACAGGTAACAGGTCGGCAACGGTTTGCACTTCGCGCTCGGACTCATCCAGTTTGCGCCCCAGCAGCGTTTCAATCGCCTGACGATGCAGAAAGAAGACAGGGCGTCCGCGGCTTTTAATCGCCAGGCCGTCGTTCCAGAGCTGATTGAGATCTTTACTGACCGAGTTGCGCGCCAGTCCGAGGTTAAAGCCGATAGCTTCCGCTGTGAACGCCGTTTCCTGCGCCAGATGGGCAAGATTCAGTCCTCGCGTCAGCCGTTCCAGCTCCCCCAGTATTATCTCAATCCGTCTCATCTCTTTACCGCTTAAGAAATAAATGATTGTTCAGAACATACACTATTCTGCTACGCAAGACAGTGAGGAGGCGTCCAGACCTTCCGGTCATCAAAACGTTTTCGACAAATAATGCCGCGCTGAGCCGGTTTCCGGAAAGTTATCGAGGGTCATTTGCAGCTGATAGCCGTTTTTCTGATAAAACGGCAGCGCCTGGAAACTCATCGTGTCCACCAGCGCATGCAGGCATCCTCTCTCACGCGCTGTCTGCTCGGCAGCCTGCATCAATTTTGTGCCATAACCGCCTTTGCGCAGCGAATCATGCATCCACAGGAAATCAATGCACAGCCATTCGCCTTTGATTTTGCCAATCAACCCGCCCAGAATTTCATTGCGTTCATCGCGCCAGTACACCGCCAGGTCGCCAAAGTTGGTGGTTCTCAGGAACTGACGGTTGTAGGCGCGCAATCCGGCAAGCAGGGCATTTTGATCGTCTTCGGTAATGGTATCTGTAATCTGTATTTGCATCCTATCCTCCTGAAAAACTACAACTTCTGGCTGATTATTTGTTTAGAAATTAACACAGGCTGATGAGTGAGGCGCATGCCGTCTACACTTACTCTTGAGATGATGCGCATCGACAACAAGGATTATTATCATGAAACGAGCCGCTTTACCGCTTATTGCCATTCTTTTCACGCTGCCGGGTTTAGCGCAGGCCGATTCGGCTTACGGCTCTCTACAGTCTGTTCATGAAAAAAACACCGTATTAAAGGATTTACGCAAGATTTGCACCCCACAGGGATCCCCCTCCGATGACGTGTGGGAAAAAACGATTATGTCTGATACACGTAATCAGCAGCATATCCGCGAGGCTATTCTGGCAATACAAAGAAATAACCAGAACAACTACTGGGAAGCGTTGGGCAAAGTTGAATGCCCGGATTTGTAACTATCGTATTGAAAAACGAGCGCTGTAACCGGTTTCTGTTTAGCAAAATCGCCTATTGTGTAGGGAAGTGAAATACATCAAGGAGCAAGATAATGCGATACCGTTTTCCAGAAAACTTCTGGTGGGGCAGTGCCTGCTCGGCGCTGCAAACCGAAGGGGATAGCCTGAATGGCGGCAAAAGCCAGACAACATGGGACGTGTGGTTCGACCGCCAGCCAGGGCGTTTCCACCAGGGGGTTGGTCCGGCGAACACATCCACGTTTTATCAGCACTGGAAACAGGACATCGCACTGCTCAAGCAGCTGAAACACAACAGCTTCCGCACCTCAATCAGTTGGTCACGACTGATTCCGGACGGTACTGGCGAGGTGAATCCTGAGGCCGTCGATTTCTATAACAACGTCATCGACGAGCTGCTGGCGCAAGGCATTACGCCATTTATCACCCTGTTCCACTTTGACATGCCAATGGTGATGCAGGAGAAAGGCGGCTGGGAAAACCGTGACGTGGTTGAGGCGTTTGGCCGCTACGCACAGACGTGTTTTACATTGTTCGGCAACCGGGTGAAGCACTGGTTCACCTTTAACGAGCCGATTGTCCCGGTAGAAGGCGGCTATCTGTATGACTTCCATTACCCAAACGTGGTGGATTTCAAACGTGCGGCCACCGTGGCGTATCACACTGTACTGGCGCATTCCACGGCGGTGCGGGCGTATCGCGCCGGAAACTACGGCGGTGAAATCGGTGTGATCCTGAATCTGACGCCCTCTTATCCACGCTCGCAGCACCCGGCGGATGTAAAAGCCGCGCACCATGCGGATCTGCTGTTTAACCGCAGCTTTCTTGATCCGGTACTAAAAGGGGAATATCCGGCGGATCTGGTCAAACTGCTGAAAGAGTACGATCAGTTACCGGTATGCCAGCCGGGCGACAGTCAGCTCATCGCCGAGGGGAAAATCGACCTGCTCGGTATCAATTATTATCAGCCGCGCCGCGTGAAATGTCGTGATACTGCCGTCAATCCAAACGCGCCGTTTATGCCGGAGTGGCTGTTTGATTATTACGAAATGCCGGGGCGGAAAATGAACCCGTACCGTGGCTGGGAAATTTATGAGCCAGGTATTTACGATATTATTACTAATCTTCGTGATAATTACGGCAACCCGCGCTGCTTTATTTCTGAAAACGGTATGGGTGTGGAAAATGAGCAGCGTTTCGTTGAGCATGACCAGATCA
The DNA here is from genome assembly GCF_019382635.1 of Citrobacter sp. Colony219. NCBI lineage: Bacteria > Pseudomonadati > Pseudomonadota > Gammaproteobacteria > Enterobacterales > Enterobacteriaceae > Citrobacter > Citrobacter sp. Colony219. The sequence goes on from NZ_CP080033.1 coordinate 232,437, forward strand.
ACGACAGCTACCGCATTGAATTTGTTTCTGAGCATCTTAAATGGCTACATAAAGGCATCAGCGAAGGTTGTAATTGTCTTGGCTACCATATGTGGACTTTTATTGATAACTGGTCCTGGCTCAACGGATATAAAAACCGCTACGGTTTTGTTCAGTTAGATTTAGCAACGCAAAAACGTACGGTGAAAAAGAGCGGCGAATGGTTTGCCCATGCTGCTGAAAATAATGGTTTTGATTAAAAATAACCAGGATGCCGGATAGCGATCCGGCATACCGAGCTTTAGTTTATTGCATACCCTTTATGCGAACTTTTGCTGCCACCAGAAGCGCCGTCAGCAGCATCAGGCTGCCGGAAAGCATCAGGGGCGACAGCAGTCCGAGAGTATCGAGCGCATAGCCTCCCACCGCAGCCCCACAGGTATTGGCAAGCTGGATCACGGCGACCTGCACCGATCCGGCTTTTTCTGCCTGATCGGCAAGCGAGCGCGTGATCCACGTCGACCAGCCGACCGGTACCAGCGCAAACAACAGTCCCCAGATAATCGCAATACCCGCCGCCACCACTTTGTCACTGCCCCACAGAATCAGGACCAGTGCACTGAGCGCCAGCACCAGTGGCGCACCGGCTAACGCCAGTTTGACCGAACGCTTCAAAATCATCGACGAAAGCGACGTACCAACAAAGCTGGCAATACCGAAGCTCAGCAGCACCAGCGTCAGGCCATCAACGTCAAAGCCCGCCAGATTCATATAGATCGGGCGAATATAGGTAAAGAAGGCGAACTGTCCGGCAAAGGACATAAAGATGGCGATCATCCCGGCCATCACCCCCGGTCGCTGCAACAGGCTGAACATGTTTTGTTTCTGATGCGAAGGCTCGCCAGGCAGCGAAGGCAACGCTCTCACCACCCAAATTGTGCACAGCACGCCCATCACCGCCGCCGCATTAAACACATTACGCCAGCCGATAATACCGCCCAAAAAGCTCCCCAGCGGCGCGGCAATCACCAGCGCGATGGAGACTGCGCCAAAAATAACCGACAGCGCCTTCGGCACCGTACGTGCAGGAACCAGACGCATGGTCAGCGACGCCGACATTGCCCAGAATCCACCGAGCGCCAGACCGAGGCAGGCACGGCCAATGAGCAGCAGCGAAAAAGAGTTGGCAAAGGAAACCAGCAGACAGGAAAGCGTCAGCAGCACCGAAAACAGGATCACCACGTAGCGACGATCGGTCGCCTGAATAATTTGCGTCACAAAGAGGCTGGCGAACATGGCGACAAATGCCGTCACGGTCACCGATTGCCCGGCAACACCTTCCGAAATACCCAGATCCTGCGCCATCGGCGTTAACAGGCTAACGGGCAGAAACTCAACAGTTATCAGGCAGGCAACGCAGAACGCCACGGCAAATACCGCCGACCAGTTAGGTCGGGAATTTGCCTCAGCGCGGGATTTTTGTTCAACAGCTTCACTCATTTTGTTACCTGCGTGGGGTTATTGTAGAAAAGTTACGCAGTGTAACATTAAATTTGTGACCTATTTAACGTTTCAACAACTTTCACCGCTGAATGGCGATGTGGCTTATTCCATCTACGGCAGGGCCCTTTTGTCGACCTGAGAACCGTAACGCCATCAGGCATGACTATCAATGCAACCAATGCACGCCATCCTCGGGTTGGAAAAAGGCGTTATAGCGCATCTGGAACGCATTAAGTTCCTGCATATCCGGCTCCATCTCACGCAGAAAACCGAGCGCCAAACGTACCTGCGCATCGGTAATAGGTGCAGCCAGCCGGGCTTTTTGCAGCCAACGGTGCCATTGCAACAGGTTCTGCTCACTGCCGTCGACAATCACGATTTGCCAGATCAACAACACCTGGGCAGCATTTTGCAGATGCGATTCATCCGGGCGGTGTAGGTACTGTAAAAACGCCTCACCCTGTACTTTTCCCATCTGATCGATCATCGACTCTACCGGCACGACATCGATATTCAGTCGCTCGCTCAAACGGCGAATTGCGCGTCGTGAACCGGACGTCAGCACCCGAAATCCCACCACAAAAACAACCACCAGGGTGGCCAGCATTATCCAGATCATTAACTACGACACCTGCATACTTAAACTAATTTTGCCGAGAGTGACTGGCAGGCTTCGCGCACCCACTGAGAATATTGTGGAATACAATCTTTTGGCATTTGTAGTTCAACGCCACTGATGCTGATTGCTGCAATCACATCTTTATTACGGTTAAATACCGGTGCGGCAATGCAATAGATACCAGGAGAGTCTTCCGCATTATCAAATACCCAGCCTTGCGCGCGGATTCTGGCAAATTCCTTCATCAACGCTTTTTTGCTGGTAATGGTGGTATCGGTATATTTCGGCAGGTCTTCATCCGGCAACAGTTCGTCGATTTTATCCTGCGGCAGCCAGGCACACAGCGCTTTCCCTACACCGGAACTGTGCATCGGCAATTTTTTACCGACCCAGGTACGAATGCCAATCGGCTGGGTGTTTTCCAGCTTCATAAGATAAATTGGCGCGACTTCATCCAATATGCCCAAGTGACAGGTCAGGTCCGTTTGTTGACGCAGTTTTTCCAAAACAGGAAGCGCTGCATTACGGATATCAAACTGCTCCAATGAACGATTTCCCCATTCGTACAGCTTCAATCCTAAAAAGAAACGCCCCTTTTCCAGACGCAAAAGATGATGCTCAACCAGCGCATTTAGCAGAGAAGACGTGCTGCTTTTTGGCAATGCCAGATCCTGCTGGATCTGACTGAATGTTGCTCCAGGAGAATTAAAAAGGTAATTACAGATTTTTACCGTCTTATCCAGAGCGGGAACAGAAGTCGTGATGTCTTGGTTCATGCGCAATTAATCTTTTTTATTCATAGACTCTGCACAGTATACCGCAATCACTTTTCCCAGGTATGCGGCTTTTTTGCACATATGCAAACTGCGCTCTGTTGCCTAAATCTTACATCCGCAAACCCGATCCACCTCACAGTTGTTCATTTGTTCTGCAAAAAGCATTGACGAACGATTTGGATATTTGCTGTACTAACTTCAGCATACAGAACATAAGTTCCATATACAGAACAACAAGGAGTGAGCATGTTGAACGTTTTTAAGGGCATCTTCCCGCCAGTACCGACCATCGTTGACGATAACGGTGAATTGGATCGCGCAGGAATGGCGGTAATGATTGATCATGTGATTAGCAATGGTGCCGACGGAATGCTAATTCTGGGCAGCGGCGGCGAATTTTCACATTTCTCGTCTGAACAAAGAAAACAGATTGCAGAATTTAGTCTGCAGCATGTTGCCGGCAGGGCCCCCGTACTTATCGGTATCGCCTGCGCTAGCACAGCAGAAACTATCCAGCTTGGAAAGCATGCCGAAAAAGCGGGCGCGCAAGGAGTACTGGTAGTCAATCCTTATTATGCAAAACTCAGCGAAGAAGCCCGCTTTACGCATTACAAACGAATTGCTGAAGCGTTAAACGTTCCAGTCTTCCTATATAACTTTCCAGAACTAACCGGCCAGGATATTGGTTTAAACGTCATCACTCGCCTTGCCCGCGAAGTACCCAATATCGTCGGAATTAAAGACACTATTGATAATATTAGCCACACCAGGGAAATCATCAATCAGGTTCACTGTTTCCGCCCAGATTTTATCATTTTCAGCGGCTATGACGAATATTTACTTGATACATTAATGTTGGGGGGGCATGGTGGAATTCCGGCAACATTTAACTTTGCACCTAATATTACGCGCGGAATTTATCAGGCTGTTCAGCAGAACGATCTCGCCACGGCTAAAGCACTTCAACAACAACTGTCAGGATTATCACCTTTATATGCATTAGAACAACCGTTCTTTGGCGTTATAAAGACAGCCATAAAATTAAGTGGTGTGGACATATCAACCGCAGTTGTCCCTCCAGCATTACCGTTGAATGAAGAAAAAATAGCGCAGGTTAAAAATATTTTATCCCGTATTTCGGTGTAAACCAGCATGAGAGCAATGATAATGAACATCAACCCTGTACTAAAATTGAATCCCAAAGATGATGTGGTTATCGCAAGACAGACGGTCCCCGTGGGCACCTGGCTTGAAGAAGAACAAATTACGGTGCTAAGTGAAATTCCAGCAGGGCATAAAATCGCCCTGCATGCGTGTAACGTAGGTGATGCGGTCAAACGTTATGGGCAGATTATTGGCTTCGCAACTCAGCCAATTAAGCCCGGCGAACACGTCCACATGCATAATTTAGGCATGGGCGATTTTGAACGAGATTATGCCTGGGGTGAAGACTGCCATTCTCCCTCCTCGGTTCCTCAACAGGATACTTTTTTGGGTATCCGCCGGGCTGACGGCCGCGCTGCTACACGCAACTACATCGGCATTTTAAGCTCCGTAAACTGTAGTGCTACGGTCGTCAGAGCGATTGAGGATCACTTTCGTCTGCATGGTCTTGCAGACTACCCAAATGTTGATGGCGTAGTGTCGTTGCCACAAAGTTTTGGCTGTGCCATCGGATCTAAAAGTGAATCAATGGATGTCATGAGACGTACGATGGCTGGTTATGCCACCCATGCAAACTTTGCCGGAGTAATCATCGTTGGGCTGGGATGCGAATCCAGCCAAATTAAAGATATGATGAACGCCCATGGGTTAGCTGATGGCCCAATGATGCACAGCTATACCATTCAGGAGGTGGGCGGCACACGTCATGCCATTGAAAAAGGAATTAACCTGGTTAACCAAATGCTGCCTGTTGCTAACCGGGTAACACGTCAACCAATCCCTGTATCAGAAATCATTCTCGCATTGGAATGTGGCGGTTCCGACAGTTATTCCGGGATTTCAGCCAATCCAGCGCTGGGTTATGCGGCAGATAAGTTGATCCAACAAGGTGGAACAGCGATATTATCTGAAACCTCCGAAATTTATGGCGCTGAGCATCTTCTTACTCGCCGCGCCGTTTCCCGTGAAGTCGGGGAAAAACTTATCGCCCGTATTCACTGGTGGGAAGAATACTGTCGCCGCACTGGAAGTGAAATGAACAATAATCCCTCTGCGGGTAACAAAGTCGGAGGGCTGACGACAATACTGGAAAAATCACTCGGTGGTATTGCTAAAGCAGGCACAACAAATCTGACAGAAGTGTATGAGTACGCGGAACCAGTTACCGCGAAAGGTTTTGTCTTTATGGATACACCAGGGTATGACCCTATTGCCGTCACGGGGCAAATCGCCGGTGGGGCAAATCTTCTCTGCTTCACAACAGGCCGCGGTTCGGCGTTTGGATCCAAACCAACCCCAAGTCTGAAGCTGGCTACCAATAACGCACTTTGGGAACGTCAGCAGGAGGATATGGATATAAATTGCGGAACTATTGTAGAGGGGGAAGAAACAATTGCAGAAGTCGGTGAACGTATTTACCAGATGATTCTTGAGATGGCATCCGGTAAAAAAACAAAGAGTGAGGAATTTGGCTATGGCAGTCAAGAATTCGTCCCATGGACTATTGGCTCCATAATGTAACACTTCACAATATAATAATACCTCGTACCGCCATACTCATATTATTATGAGTATGGCAAGGAGCCCTTATGTCTCTTGTTAATGCAAATACTGAAGAAGAAAAATTAAAGGCAACAACTGTAAGATGGCGGATATTTATCATCATGCTTTTATTAGGCGCCATTAATTATATTGACCGCACATCTCTTTCCATTGCCATGCCATATATTACGGATGAATTTGGCATTACTGACACACGCGTTGTTGGGGTTATTCATAGTGCCTTTTTCTGGGCTTATGCTTTGATGCAAATTCCCAGTGGAGTTATTGCTGATAAATTTAAAGCGAGAAATATCATAGCGCTTGCCACTATCTTATGGGGAGCATTTCAGGCAGTCGCGGCGCTGTGCCACTCCATTTTTACTCTCTCACTTTCTCGACTGGGGTTAGGCGTTACTGAATCTCCAATTATGCCCGCTGGCGCAAAGTTAATGGGGACATGGTTAACACCAACAGAACGCGGGCGTGGTTCGATGCTACTTGATGGCGGCGCGCCGTTGGGGACGGCATTAGGGGCGGTGATCATCGCAGGACTTATTGCTTTTTTCGACTCCTGGCGTATGGCATTTGTGGTGGCAGGTGTGGGAACAATGGTGGTCGGCTTACTGGCCTGGTGGTACATCCGCACTTATCCATCAGAACATCCCAGCATTAATAAAGCAGAACTGGACCATATTACCGCTGCAAACGGTGCTGAAACCAGCAGCAAGAAATACCGTCTGGCCGACATCAAACCTTATCTAAAACAACGGAATGTGATTGCGCTCATCGGTGGTTGGGTTTGCTACAGCTTTGTGTTCTACGGCCTGATGACCTGGCTGCCGCTCTACTTTCAGGCCACCTACGGTTTCGATATCAAATCGATGGGTGGAGCAATGGCGCTGATCTTCTTGCTGTGTTTTGTCGGCCAACTGACCGGCGGCTACATTATGGATAAATGGCGCAGCAAAGGGGCAAAAACAAGCCGTGTGATGCATACAATGTTGGCTATTTCTGCCACTACCGCTGGCGTTGGTATTTTCCTTTGCGCACAAAGTTCTACACCAGCCGTTGCGATAACCCTGCTCACCATTGCCCTTTTCCCATTGCGGTGGGCCAGTGTTTACTGGTCAATACCAGGGCTGCTAGGCGCGCAATCTGTTGCGGGTACCATCTGTGGGACCATGAACTTCACCAGTAACTTATTCGCCGCTATCCTGCCAATTTTTATCGGTTTCCTGGTGCAATCCACCGGAAATTATTACGCCGCCATGATGTTCTTTGCACTGGCTGCTGTGGGTTATCTCATCTGCTCGCTGCTGATCAATTTTGATAAAAAAATGGTTATTGCCGACGAGTAATCCCCTGAATATGGCCCGCTTAGGGCCATCTTTTCGTATCAGGAATGATGTATGTTCAATTCAGAGAATTTTATTGCCGTGGATTGGGGCTCCAGCAACCTGCGCATTTGGGTCTATCAACAGAATCAATGTGTCTGGCAACACGCCGATCAGAATGGTGTACTCAAGCATAATCCTGACGCATTCAAAGATACCTGGCTAACACTGCTAAGTTTGTGTCCGCAGCCATTAAGCAAAGATACAACCGTCATAATGAGCGGTATGGTGGGCAGTAATATCGGTTGGGTAGATAGCCACTATTTGCGTTGCCCAACCCCGTTAAGCGCATTATCGCAGCATCTGACAGCGGTTGAGGATGCGGGTCCTTTTCCCACTTTCATCGTACCGGGTCTGCAAATTGCCGGACCAAAAACCTACAACGTCATGCGTGGAGAGGAAACGCAACTTTTTGGCGCCCTGACTGATGACCTCTGGTACGTCTTCCCTGGGACACACAGCAAATGGGTTCAGGTGCAAGAGGGTATCGTCTGCGATTTTCAAACTATCATGACCGGCGAGTTTTTTCATTTGCTCTCCCACTATTCCATAGTGGGAAAAAATGCCGGGGAACAAAACACGAACATTCAGGCTTTTTTAGACGGAGCCGAACGTGGCTGGAATGAAACGTGTTTATCCCGCAGCGTATTTGACCTCAGAGCTCGAATACTCAGCCATTCCTTGCCACCCGACACGCTATACGAATCTCTCTCAGGATTACTGATTGGCCACGAAATCGCGCAAATGCTACAGCATTACGCCATTAACACCGGGGAAGAAGTCGTTTTGGTAGGCAATGAAGATTTGCTCAGCCGCTATCAAAGTTTGTTTCATCATTTCGGTTATCGCTGTCGTCTGTGCAATGGTGAAAAAGCATTTATTAATGGTATCAGGAGACTTTTACATGAATAGCCGTAACCCTTTGGTCGCCATTCTGCGCGGAGTGAAGCCTGATGAGGTGCTGGCTCATATTGACGCGCTGATCACAGCTGGCTTCAGCACAATAGAAATACCGCTGAATTCTCCAGACTGGAAAAGCAGTATTGCTTTGGCCGTGGAGCATTATGGCCAGACGATAAAAATCGGTGCAGGGACGGTTACTAATGTCGCGGATATCAGCACTCTCTCTTCACTTGGATGCGCATTTATCCTTACACCCAACACCGATCCGGAATTAATTGATGCCGCCAAAGCGGCCCAAATGAAAACCTGCATCGGTTGCCACACAGCCAGCGAAGCATTTCTTGCACTCAGGCACGGCGCAGATGGACTGAAAATTTTCCCTGCGGGAGAACTGGGACCGAATTACATCCGGGCATTAAAAGCGGTTTTACCTCCTCAAACACCTTTATATGCCGTAGGCGGAATTCGCCCTGACAAGCTGTCTCATTACCTGAATGCAGGTTGTTACAGTGCCGGATTAGGCAGCGATCTTTATCGCATTGGGCAATCCGTCCACCAAACTGCAACAAATGCGAAGCTATTTGTTGAGGCTTATAACAGCTACTGTCAGCATAATGAGGCATAAAAAAGCCCGCCATTAAGGCGGGCAAAAGTTACCAATGCACACTTAACTTAAGCGACTTTCAATTGTTGAATCTTTTTCTCGCGACGAATTTTACGTTCTTCAAACACGGCCACGATGGCCATCAGGCAGATACAACCGATGGCGGCGGTGTCCAGCGCGGCGAAGGTTCCTGCCCAGCCGGTGAGGCCGAAGACCGGCGTACCATCGGCAATCATCCCCAGGCCAAGCTTGGCGAAACTGTCACCAATCAGATAGGCGAATGTCCCTTTAATCCCATCGGCTGCGCCGATCGCTTTTTTCGGCACAAATCCGACTGCCGCCACACCAATCAACAGCTGCGGACCAAACACCAGGAAGCCCAGCGCAAACAGCGACGCCAGATAAACATACTGGTTGCTGGCGTGCTGATAAACGCCCAGTGTCGCAATGATTAATGCCAGCGCCACGCAGGCCACCAGCGCCCGGCGACCATTCGCCAGGTCAGAGAGCCAGCCCCACAGCAGCGTGCCGACCAGCGCGCCCACTTCAAAGAGAGTAAAGCCCTGAATCGCCACTTCTTTGGAGAGCTTCAGCTCCTGGAAAGCGTAGACGGTGGACCACTGGTCAATACCGATACGCACCACGTACAGGAAGATGTTGGAGAAACACAGCAGCCAGATCACTTTGTTTTTCAGCACGTACTCAACAAAGATCTGCCATTTGGTCATCTCGTTTTCTTCGGTCTCTTTGTCTTCTTCGCTGATCTCCTCACCGAACAACTCTTCGGCTTTACCGAGGCCATACGATTCCGGGGAGTCGCTGCCATAGCGCAGGCCGATAAAGCCAACAATCAGGGCGATAATCGACGGGAAGATAAACATACCGATGACGTGACCGTCGAACAGGTAGTTGGCGCCAAACAACGCCACACCCGCCGCACCGGCACCGCCGAGGTTGTGGGAGATGTTCCACATACCGAGATACGATCCACGCTTACGACGCGGCGTCCATTTGGTGATGGTGGAATAACTACACGAGCCGCCGGTACTCTGGAAGAAGCCGCTCAGCGCGTAAAAGGCGATCATCAGAAACAGGCTGGTCGAACCCGCCCCCATGCTGGCGCTAAAACCGAGCATACAGATAGCAGAGAGGATCAACATAAACGGCAGGAACTGCTTGGTGTTTTTGCCATCCGCGTAATAAGAAACCAGCGTTTTACCCACGCCGTAGGTGATGGAAAAGCCCAGGCCAATCATCCCCAGCTGCGTCATGCTCAGCCCGTAGGTGGAGATCATGTCATTCTGCGCGATGTTGAAGTTTTTGCGGATCAGGTACATGGTCAGGTAGCCGATGAAAACTACCAGATAAGACTGCATGAACGGTTTGAACCACATTTTGCGCCGCACATCGAGCGGCAGATCCAGGGTTGGCTTGCGCACCTGGTTTAAGAAGGCCAGCATAGGACTCTCCGAGCTAATTTTTATACCTGCGAATAGCAGGCATTGTAAAAATCAGCCGGGGATCACGCCTGAGACAGCGTCCAGGTGAAACCGGGAAAATTTCTTAGTTTTACCCCACTCGGGGCAAAAAGGTGAGGTACATCACGCTTCACCAGGCTCACGCGGCGCCTGGGCATTCAAAAACGGCAACAGCAACAGCGCGGAGATCCCCGCCGCGATGGCGATAACCACAAAGAATCCGGTCCAGTGCCAGACTTCCATTACCTTCGCCAGCGGCCAACCGGAGAGCGAAGCGCCCAGGTAAGCGAACAGCCCGACAAACCCGGTCGCCGCCCCAGCCGCCTCTTTGTGCGAGCACTCCGCCGCCGCCATACCAATCAGCATTTGCGGGCCAAAGACGAAAAATCCGGTGGTGAAGAAGCACGCTGCCTGCATCACGTAGCTGGCGAACGGCATCAGCCACAGCGAACCGACGGAAAGCAAAATCCCGGCGGCAAAAATCAGGTTCATTGGCCCACGATTGCCGTTGAACAGCTTATCTGACCCCCAACCCGCCACCAGAGCCCCAATAAACCCGCCCAGTTCAAACATGGTCACCGCGGTGTTGGCGGTCACCAGATCGACCCCCAGCGTTTCTGACATGTACAGATTACCCCAGTCATTGATCGCCGCACGTACCACGTACACCAGCACATAACACAACGACAGCAGCCAGATGTAGGGATTCAGCAACACATAGCGAGTGAGAATTTCTTTGCGGGTTAAGCCTGCGCCCTCCTGCTGCTGGGCAATTTCTAACTCATCATGTCGCCAGTCGCCAACCGGAGGTAAGCCAATCGCCTGCGGCCTGTCGCGCAACCGCCAGCACAGGAAAAATCCGACCACAATCGCCAGTATTCCGGCAATCATCATTCCTGCACGCCAGCCATAATGCAGCGCCGTCGCCGCCATCACGATAGGTATCAGCGCCCCGCCGACGTTGTGCGCGGTATTCCACAGCGCCCACCAGCCGCCGCGCTCGGTACGCGAATACCACGCGGTCAATAAACGCGCGCAGACCGGCGAACCCCAGCCCTGGAAAAACGCATTCAGTGCCCACAGTAGCGCAAAGGCCCAAAGCGAGGTCGAGAAACCGAACAGGATGTTTACCACGCCGGTGGCAATCAAACCAATGCCCATAAAATAGCGGGCGTTGGAACGATCGCTGACGATACCAGAGACAAACTTCGACAGGCCGTAAGTGATGTAAAACAGCGTTGCCAACAGGCCAATGTCGCTGCGGGTCAGCACACCGCTGGTGAGGATATCCGGCACCGCAGCGTTGAAGCTTTTGCGCGTGAAATAGAACAGCGCGTAGCCAAGCCAGATGGTGGTCAGAATATGCCGCCGCCAGTAGCGATAACGGGCATCTACCTCACTTTTATTGGTAATGAGTGGCGCATTAGCCGGGGCTTTTAGAAACTGAAACATTGCCATTCCTTACACATAACGCTGAGGCAAAGAGACGCTGACCCGCGTACCGTGCGTACAGGATATCGAAAGCTTACCGCCGAGGGCCGTAATGCGCTCACGCATCCCGGTGAGGCCAAATCCCTGCTTATTCGAACCCGGCGGCAGGCCGCTGCCATCGTCCTCAATCACCAGCATCAACCGCTCATCCTGTAACCAGCCCTGGAGCGTCACCGCGCTGGCATTAGCATGCTTAACAATATTGTTCAGTCCCTCCTGGCAGACGCGAAACAGCGTCACCCGCTGGCTTTCACTGAGTGCAGATTCGTCAATTCGCCAGTCGAGATGGCTGACGATACCGCGACTTTCCAGCTCCATTTCCCGCATCAACGAACGGATAGCCTGCTCCAGCGTTAAATCATCTAACTGGCGCGGTCGCAGGCGGCCTAACAGGCGACGCACCGAATCGTACACGCCGAGAGAAAGTTGTTCGATGTGTGCCCCGCTACGCTTCACCCCTGCGTTTTCCGGCGCCAGGCGCTGGACAATACCCGCCTGGGTACGAATGGCGGTGATGGTCTGGCCGATATCATCGTGCAGTTCACGCGCCACGTCGCGGCGCACGCTTTCTTCGGTTTCCAACAAACGCTCGGCCAGCCGATGATTACGTGCCAGCTCGTTTTGCAGCGACTGGTTGAGTTCACGCAGGCGCTGAATACCCGCGCCGAGCAGCAACCCGGTCAGGCTCTGCGCCAGCAAGGAGAGCAGCAAGTCGACGGGATGGTCGTGCCAGGTCTGGCTGGCAATCAGCGCGATGGCATTCATTAGCGTTGCGATCAGCGCCCCCTGCCAGCCATAGTGCCAGGCAAGTGCAATAATCGGTAGCGCGAGGCAAAACGGCGTAAAGCGCGACAATTCATTCGGCAGACCCAACTGCAACCACAGGCTGACACTGAACAACAGCAGGTACCAGACCAGATGTCGTCCGCGCCAGTTCACAGGTTGAGAAACCACCGCCGGTCCCAGCGGCAGCCAGGTGGTGCTGGTCAGATAGTGCCAGAATACCAGGCAGATCGGCGCCAGCGTCAGCCCACCGGTGAGCGTCAGCAGCAGCACGGTCCACGCCTCTTCACCTTGCCCAAGCCATGGTAGCGATTGCAACAGTGCCGCTGCGGTCAGCGCTGCCCCCTGTAATAACAATGTGCGCCAGTCACGCTGATGGCGGAAACGTGAGGTCAGTGCGACGGGAAGTAAGGTGAGAAAGCTACCGATCACCAAAAGCGGCAGATGGGACAGCGCCACTTCCTGCGCCAGCCAGAACAGAAGCAGCCATTCCGCACCCAACAGTACCGGCCAGTAGCCGCGCGGACATTGCAGCATTAAGCCCAGGCGCAGGCCGAATGGAAACAGCAGCACTGCCAGCTCCGGGCGTTCAACCAGATGCAGGCTGATGCTCCACAGGCAAAACCATGCGGCAGAGAAGATAAAAAAGCAGGCAACAATGGTGACTAACCGGGAAAAGAACGTGTTCATTGCCAGCCGTCAAACATCCGCCGAGCCAGTTCAACATCGTTGCTTACGCCCAACTTTTCCATCAGGTTGGCGCGGTGCACGTGTACCGTTTTTGGTGACAAGCCCAGTTCAGCCGCAATCTCTTTGACTGCCATCCCTTGCGCCAGTTTTTCTGCCACCTGACGTTCACGTTTGGTGAGCGGGTCCTGACGCCCGGCCGCCAGTTTGACGGCGATGTCCGGCGTCAGGTAACAGCCGCCGGTCGCCACGGTATGCACCGCTGCGATCAGCTCATCCGGGCTACAGCGTTTAGAAAGGAAACCACGCGCGCCCGCGTTGAGCGCCTGCTCCACCAGCGCCGGGCTGTCGTGGACGGAGAGCATGATAATCGCCATTCCTTTTGGCAACTGGCTTAACAGTTCAAGACCGGAGATATCTGGCATCGAGATATCACAGATACAGACCTGCACGCCGCGCCCCGGTAATCCCGCCAGCGCCTCACTGCCTGAGCCAAACTCAGCCACCACCTGCAAATCAGGTTCCAGCCCCAGCAGTTGGGCAAAGCCGGAGCGGACGATAAGGTGGTCGTCAATAAGGGCAACGGTAATCATGGGTTCATCCTGGCGCTAAGACATGCCTGATGGCGCTGCGCTTATCAGGCCTACGGGCAGGTGCCGTTGTAGGCCGGATAAGGCATTAATACCGCCATCCTGCAAAAGCGCTTACCTTAACGATAAGTGCTTTGGTGTTCAAGCCTTGAGCGAATCACTCAAAGAACACGGTGATTTTGTTAAACATCGACGGATCGGACTGATTGCGGGCCACTTTCACCACATCTTCCAGTTTGTCGATCTGGCTTATCATCTGCTCCAGACGCTGGTCATCATTCACCAATAGCCAGATACGGCTCTTATCACTGTCCTGAATCGGTAGACAGAGGATACCTTCCACGTTGAACGCACGGCGGGCAAACAGCCCACAAACGTGGGTCATTACACCCGGGTGGTTGCGTACGGTGAGTTCCAGGATTACGTTGTCATGAGTCTGCTGTTGCATGGCTTATTCCCCCACCATTTCAGTGTTTGCCGCACCCGGCGGTACCATCGGATACACTTTTTCTTCTGCATCAATACGTACGTGGATCAGCGCGGGTCCTGGACGATTGATTATCTCCTGCAGCGCCGCCTGTGGGTCCGCTTCGTTATTCAGATCACAGGTTTCGAGACCAAAACCAGCGGCAATCTGCATAAAGTTAATCATCCCCGGATAGGTCGCAGCAAACACGCCTTGCTTATAGAACAGGCTCTGCTGCTGATACACCAGACCCAGTGCTTCGTTATTCATCAGGATAATTTTAATATCCAGCTGATTTTCGCTGGCAGTCGCCATTTCCTGAATATTCATCATCAGGCTGCCGTCGCCGGAGAAGCACAACACTTTCTTGTCCGGGTTCGCCAGCGCCGCACCAATCGCCGCAGGCAGGCCAAAGCCCATGGTTCCCAGACCGCCGGAGGTCAGCCACTGGCGCGGACGGTTCAGCGGGTAAGCCTGTGCCGCCCACATCTGGTGCTGGCCGACGTCGGTGGTGATAATGGCGCTGTCGTCCACGCAGGCGGCAACGGCGTTAATCAGCCCATAATGGCTGAGCGGATCGCTTTCCTGTGGAATAGTACAAGGGAATTCGCGTTGTAAATCGGCCACCATCTGATGCCACGCGTCCCGCGGTTGTGCCTCAATCAATGGGATCAGCTGTTCCAGCACCTCATCGACATCTGCCTGAATGGCCACGTGCGGCTGTTTGATTTTACCCAGCTCCGCGCGGTCAATATCCACGTGGATGATTTTGGCATTCGGGCAGAACTGTTCGGTTTTACCAATCGCCCGGTCATCAAAACGTGCGCCAAGAACAATCAGTAAATCAGCCTCTTGCAGAATAAAGTTGGTGCTGCGCGCGCCATGCATACCCAACATGCCTAACGACAGCGGATGCGCTTTTGGCAGCATGCCCAGCGCCATCAACGTCATGGTGGTAGGCAGTTTTGCTTTTTCGGCCAGCTCACGAACGCGCTCCGGCGCGTTAATCACGCCGCCGCCGAGGTACAACACCGGGCGTTGTGCCGCATTAATCATGGCGGCAGCATCGCGAACGCTGTCCGCGCTAAAGGTTGGCGCAGGGGCTTTTTCTGCAGGCTCCGGCATCTCTTCAATTTCAAATACGGCTGTTTGAATGTCCTTAGGTATGTCTATCCACACCGGGCCTGGGCGTCCTGACTGCGCAATGCGGAAGGCATCGCTCATGACCTGCGGTAATTCATTGATATGGCGAACCAGATAATTGTGTTTGGTGATGGGGATAGAGATGCCGTAGGTGTCAACTTCCTGGAAAGCGTCGGTGCCGATCATCGAGGCCGGAACCTGACCAGTGATACACACCAACGGGATGGAATCCAGGCGCGCATCGGCAATAGCGGTCACCAGGTTGGTTGCGCCCGGTCCGCTACAGGCCATACAGACGGCGGGTTTACCCTCGGTTCGTGCCATCCCCTGGGCGATAAACCCCGCACCCTGCTCGTGGCGCGCCAGGATATGACGGATTTTCGTGCTTTGGCTCAAGGCGTCGTAGACGGGGAGAATTGAGCCGCCAGGAATACCGGTGACCACTTTAATTCCCTGACGTTCCAGGAAATGAACGATGAATTCTGCGCCCGTAAAACGCGTACGCTTGGATGTTATGCCCGAACTTGCCATGCTCCAGTCCTTTTATTCTGGGCCTTTGCTCCGGGCAGGTCTCTGAAACGAAAAACCCCGCCCGGTTTGCGCCGGCGGGGTTTTGGAATCGTGTGTTGTTCCGGACCCTACGGCGCATTGCCGACGACCACCACCACACGCACGACGACCGCTGCGCGAGATGGCGCAGTTTTTAGTAGGGTCGCAGTCAGCATGGAAGGGTTCATTAGGGGCCTTGTCTGTTTGTTGGTTAACAGGATTTATACAAACACAGGTTTTTCAGCGTGACAATGGAAAATTTTTCATCTGCGCAAAAATGCGCCAAAGATCACGTTTATCTGTACGCAATGTAAAAACAAAAAACCCCGCCGGGGCGAGGTTTTTTTCAGGGTTTGCGGCTGGTAACCGCAGAACACACTGTGTTACGTCAACGCAAGAAGTATACGCGATCGGGAACGAACGCGCAATTTAAGGCACGGATTTTGACGTTTCTGAGTATGGATCGCTTTGCGGATTTTGTCCATAAAATACTGTTCATACATACAGTATTTATCTATACTGTAAATGTTCGCAGTGCGCGAGGGGGCCGCTGTTTTACCGGCGCATCAAAGTCCTGGCTGAAACGGGTGGTGCCGTCAGCGCCTTAACCCCCTAAGTGAGCACACTGTGTTACGTCAACAAAGGTGCTGGCAACAGGCAGCGGCGAGGTACGCCAGCACCGTGCTCCTTGTACCAAAAGGAGAGCGTATGAGCCTCGTGGATATCGCTATTCTTATCCTCAAACTCATTGTTGCAGCACTGCAACTCCTTGATGCCGTTCTGAAATACGTTAAGTAATTCAGATTCAAGTCGCACCTAAGGGGGGCGGGTAACACTCCGCTCCCCTTTCACCTTCTCCCTGGTGCTTGTGTCGTGCCAATGTGTTACGTTTTTATGACATCCTCAGGGAAGAATTCCGCCATGACGCTTTCTGTTTTCTGCATTTTGCTGTTCGCCGCACTGCTGCATGCCAGCTGGAATGCCATCGTAAAAGCGGGAAACGACAAGTTGTACTCGGCTATAAGCGTCAGCGGAACCGCTGCGATTATGGCGCTGATTTGTTTACCCTTTGCGCCGCAACCCTCTGCCGCCAGCCTGCCGTTTTTAGCTGTCTCAACCGCATTACAGGTGGTCTATACCGTCCTGGTCGCTAAAACCTATCAGGTTTCGGATATGAGCCAGACCTATCCTCTGATGCGCGGCACAGCGCCGCTGCTGGTCGCGATTATCAGCGTCCTGTTTCTTGGCGATAGCCTCTCGCTACTCGCCTGGGTGGGGATTGCCACCATCTGTCTGGCTATTCTCGGGATGGCATTTAACGGACGCTGCGGCTCGCAACGTGGGATTATCCTGGCACTCATTAATGCCTGTTTTATCGCCAGTTATACGCTGGTTGATGGCACCGGTGTTCGGCTTTCAGAAACCGCGCTGGGCTACACGCTGTGGACCTTCTTTCTGAACGGCTCCTGCCTTCTGGGTTGGGCGATGATCGCCCGACGCCGGGAAGCGTCACGTTATCTGGTACAGCAGTGGAAAAAAGGTATTCTTGGCGGGATTGGTACGATGGGGTCTTACGGCCTGGCACTGTGGGCGATGACTCAGGCCCCGCTGGCGGTGGTCGCGGCGCTGCGTGAAACATCCATTCTGTTTGGCGCACTGCTCGCGTGGCTGCTGCTGAAAGAAAAGGTTGCCGGAATACGTCTTATCGCAGCCGGAGGTATTGCCGCCGGCGCAGTTTTACTCCGCTTATCATGATGTCGTTGTAAACCCGATGCAATCCGGCAACATTTGTTGCCGGATTTTGTTTACATTTCCTGCCGTCCAGCACATAAACATTCCAGCCCACTATCTGGCCTTCTTTTTCTGTTGTGGTAGATTCCACGCGCATTTACGGGAAAGTGCAGCACCTTATTCTTCTTTTTTCTCTTTTTTAAAAGTAATCAGCGAAATGAAAAGGCATAGAAGCGTCAATTTGTTGTTGATGTTGGTATTACTGGTGGCGGTAGGTCAGATGGCGCAAACCATTTATATCCCCGCGATTGCTGATATGGCGCGTGAACTGAACGTTCGCGAAGGCGCGGTGCAAAGCGTAATGGCTGCCTACCTGCTGACCTACGGCGTGTCGCAACTGGTTTACGGTCCCCTTTCAGACCGCGTAGGGCGCCGCCCGGTGATCCTCGCCGGGATGTCTATTTTTATGCTGGCCACGCTGGTCGCCATTACCACCCATAGCCTGACGGTACTGATTATCGCCAGCGCAATCCAGGGGATGGGAACGGGCGTCGGCGGTGTGATGGCGCGAACCTTACCGCGCGATTTGTACGAAGGCACACAACTGCGCCACGCCAATAGCCTGTTAAACATGGGGATTCTGGTCAGTCCGCTGTTAGCTCCGCTGATTGGCGGCATGCTGGATACAGTGTGGAACTGGCGCGCCTGCTATATTTTCCTGCTGATTCTGTGTGCGGGTGTGACGTTTAGCATGGCGCGCTGGATGCCGGAAACACGGCCTGCGGGTGCGCCGCGTTCACGACTTATTGCCAGCTACAAAACCCTGTTTGGTAATAGCGCTTTCACCTGTTACGTGCTGATGTTGATCGGCGGTCTGGCGGGCGTTGCGGTCTTTGAGGCCTGCTCCGGAGTATTATTGGGCGCACGGCTCGGTCTAAGCAGCATGGTGGTCAGTATCCTGTTTATCCTGCCTATTCCGGCGGCGTTTTTCGGCGCATGGTTCGCCGGTCGCCCGAATAAGCGTTTCTCGACGCTAATGTGGCAGTCGGTGACCTGCTGTCTGGTAGCGGGTTTAATGATGTGGATCCCGGGGCTGTTTGACGTGATGAACGTCTGGACACTGCTGGTTCCTGCCGCGCTGTTTTTCTTCGGTGCCGGAATGTTGTTTCCGCTGGCAACCAGCGGTGCAATGGAGCCTTTCCCGTTCCTGGCAGGCACGGCTGGCGCGCTGGTTGGGGGATTACAGAACATTGGTTCCGGCGTGCTGGCATGGTTTTCTGCCATGCTGCCGCAGACCGGGCAAGCCAGTCTGGGCCTGCTGATGACCCTTATGGGGCTGTTGATTTTTGTTTGCTGGCTTCCGCTGGCATCACGCGTGTCGCATCAGGGACAGGCGGTTTAAGCGTATGATGGCCCGGCTTATCGCCGGGCTTTTCGCATTCTGGCGCGATCATCGTCGTCAGCAACGGCTCCAGCGCCGGACGCCAGGCCCCTTCTTCGCCATCATAGAACTGCATATCCGCATTGATAGCATAGGGGATTTTCGCCTTGCGCAGTTCACATGCCATAAACCGTGCAAATGCAGTTTGCGCGGCAGAAGGCGCGTTTTTGATGGTCTCTCCCGGCGACCAGCCCCCCACCCAACTGAGATGACCCGTTTTCTGTTGCCAGTGAATGGCCGTATTAATACGGGCGCGAATGGCGGCTTTTTCTGCCGCAGTCCCCGACGTCCAGGGATACTTACCGTTATTTTTTAGCGGCCCCCACGGGAAGATATGCCATTCAGCCAGAACGGTATTCTGACTTTGCGGCGGTAATTTCAGATTAGGCAAATCTTCCGGTGCCGCGCGCAGTCGCGGAGCAATGAAAATCATCCGCTGCGGCGAAATGGCGTGGATTGTGCGAATCGTTTTGTCGTACACCCGATTGAGCGAAGTCTGATTGTGATTAAGCTTATCGGCAGGCTCATATATCAGGTCGAAACCCAGCAACGGCGAGCCTTGACCAAAGTAATGCGCCACTGCCACCCACCAGTTAACCACCTCTTTTTCGTTACCGGCGCTGGGGTCTTTTTTATATTCGTCAGCCTGATAGGCAATGATCGGGATCACGCCGTATTGCTCGCAAGCCTCTACCAGCTTGCGCAAATGGATGAGCCTGGCTTCTGTTGGCTCACCAGCCACACGAATACGCACATGAGAGATCCCCTTCGCCTTGAAATCCCGTACCACCAGCGGATCGAACTCGCGGATACCGCGATCGGTGCGAGCCCAGTCTACGTCCATCCCAACGCCAAGCTGCTGCGCATACAGCGCCGCCGTCAGCACAGGGGGCGCGGCATACACGGTGGCGCTGGCTAACAGTAAAAGGGAAACTATCGGCTTTAACACGGTCGTCCTTACGCAAATCATCAGGAGTGATATCACGTATTTAGCATGCTTTTTCACTTTCCGTGTAGAGAGAAAGCGTAAAAAATATTCGCGGCCCGCTTATTTAACCTGCTCCTGCAGCCAGCCAATAAATGCCTCGATTTTTGGCCACTGCCTGCCGGGCAGCGTGGTGATGTAATAGTGTTGATGGCATTTCAGCGCCATATCACCGAAAGGCGCGACCAGTTCCCCGCTGTCGAGACGTTTCTGCACCAGCCGCTTTCGGCCCATCGCCACGCCGATATGGTTCATGGCGGCAATTACCGCTAAATCAGAACGATCAAAGCCGATACCCGATGATGTCGGCAAATTCACGGCAAAATGCTGCGCCCAACTGTGCCATTCATCGGTTCCTGAGTCGTTACTCCATGCCTGTCTGTCATGCAGCAAGGTGCAGTGCGGCAAATTCACCAGCGAACCGGTAAGGTCATGGCGGCGAGCGTAGTCCGGGCTGCATACCGGCAGGATCTCTTCATCCATCAGGAAGTGGTGCGTAAGCTGCGCGGAGGGCGCATCGTCAAAATAGATAGCCAAATCGACCCCGGCACGCTGTAAATTGACGTTGTCGTTGCCGGTCAGGATGGTCAGTGAAATTGACGGGTAGCGACGGGTAAAGTCACCGAGCGCCGGAACCAGCCAGCACTGGGCGATAGAAGGCCGTGAGTAGACGGTAAGCGTCCCGGACAGCTCCTGGTTTTTAATATCGAGGATTTCCTGATTCAGCGTATCCAGCGACGATTTCAGCGCCCAGAACACCCGCTTACCCTCGTGGGTGAGTTCCACTTTACGGTGTGAACGGACAAACAGCTGAATGCCCAGCTCATCTTCCAGCTGATTAATGCGATGGCTGACGGCGCTGGGGCTTAACGACAGCTCATCTGCCGCCAGCGCAAACGACTGATGCCGGGCCGCCACTTCAAAGGTATACAGCTTTGACAGCTGCCAGCCATTGAGCAGCCGGTTTCTGCCCTCGCGTAAGGGATCCAAACTCACCTCCAGTCCTCCTGATTCATGCGCCGGAGTGTAAAAAAGTTCGCTGTAAAAATCAGCACAAAGATGAATCAAGGTGAATCATATCGCATAAATGCAGCGTAATTAGACGTAAATCACTCATTTGATGCAATCTGGCTCATGTGAAAGGAGATTTATATCGTTTGTCAGACGGTGCCTTATTTTTGTCCAATAACCCTATATTAATCACAGGGCAAGGTGAGCTATGCACTCTCAAATCTGGGTTGTGAGCACGCTGCTGATAAGCATCGTGTTAATCGTTTTGACCATCGTGAAGTTCAAATTCCACCCGTTTCTGGCGCTGCTGTTAGCCAGTTTCTTCGTGGGTACGATGATGGGGATGGGGCCGCTGGATATGGTCAATGCCATTGAGAGCGGCATCGGCGGTACGCTGGGCTTCCTCGCGGCGGTTATTGGCCTTGGGACCATTTTGGGCAAAATGATGGAAGTGTCCGGCGCAGCCGAACGCATCGGTCTGACGCTGCAGCGCTGCCGCTGGCTTTCCGCCGACGTCATTATGGTGCTGGTCGGGCTGATTTGCGGGATCACACTGTTCGTTGAAGTGGGCGTGGTGCTGTTGATTCCACTGGCCTTTTCGATTGCTAAAAAAACCAATACCTCATTACTGAAGCTGGCGATTCCGCTGTGTACGGCGCTGATGGCGGTACACTGCGTCGTACCTCCGCATCCGGCCGCCCTGTTCGTGTCGAACAAGCTGGGCGCGGATATTGGCACCGTGATTGTCTACGGCTTACTGGTGGGCTTGATGGCATCGCTAATCGGCGGGCCGTTGTATCTGAAATTCCTCGGCAACCGTCTGCCATTTAAACCGGTACCGGCTGAGTTTTCCGATCTCAAGGTACGCGATGAAAGTACGTTGCCGTCGCTGAGCGCCACGCTGTTTACCGTGCTGCTGCCAATTGGCCTGATGCTGGTCAAAACCGTCGCGGAACTGAACATGGCGAAAGGCGGTACGCTGTATACGCTGCTGGAGTTTATCGGTAACCCGATCACCGCGATGTTTATTGCCGTTTTCGTGGCCTATTACATTCTCGGTCTGCGTCAGCACATTGGTATGGGGGCATTGCTGACCCACACCGAAAACGGTTTTGGCTCGATTGCTAACATTCTGCTGATTATCGGTGCAGGCGGCGCATTCAACGCTATCCTCAAGAGCAGTGGGCTGGCGGATACCCTCGCGCTGATCCTCTCGAATATGCACATGCACCCGATTCTGCTGGCATGGCTGGTCGCACTGATTCTGCATGCGGCGGTAGGCTCAGCTACCGTTGCGATGATGGGCGCGACGGCAATCGTTGCCCCGATGCTACCGCTGTACCCCAACGTTAGCCCGGAGATCATCGCCATTGCCATCGGTTCCGGCGCTATTGGCTGCACGATCGTCACTGATTCCCTGTTCTGGCTGGTGAAGCAGTATTGCGGCGCCACCCTGAATGAAACGTTCAAATACTATACGACCGCGACATTTATCGCGTCCGTTATTGCACTGGCTTGCACATTCCTGCTTTCCTTTATTATCTAAGCGCGAAGAGACTGACTATGGAAAACATTCAAACACTTATCGCCCAGCATCCTTTAGTGGAAGATCTGGTGGCTCTGAAAGAGACAACCTGGTTTAACCCTGGCACCACCTCTCTTGCAGAAGGTTTACCCTATGTTGGCCTGACAGCACACGACGTTGAGGATGCCCACGCGCGTCTGACGCGCTTCGCACCGTATCTGGCGCAGGCCTTCCCGGAAACTGCCGCCACCGGGGGCATTATCGAATCTGAGCTGGCCACCATCCCGGCCATGCAAAAACGGCTGGAAAAAGAGTTCGGGCAGCCTATCCACGGCGAACTGCTGCTGAAAAAAGACAGCCACCTGCCAATTTCTGGCTCAATCAAAGCGCGTGGCGGCATTTATGAAGTCCTGACCCACGCTGAAAAACTGGCGCTGGAAGCCGGTCTGCTGACGACAGAAGATGATTACAGCATTCTGCTTTCGCCTGAATTTAAACAATTTTTCAGCCAGTACAGCATCGCAGTCGGTTCCACCGGCAACCTGGGCATGTCGATTGGCATCATGAGCGCCCGGATCGGCTTTAACGTTACGGTCCATATGTCTGCCGATGCCCGCGCGTGGAAAAAATCCAGGCTGCGCAGCCACGGCGTGACGGTGGTGGAGTACGAAGAAGATTACGGCGTGGCGGTTGAACAAGGTCGTAAGGCGGCGCAGTCCGATCCAAACTGTTTCTTTATCGATGATGAAAATTCCCGCACGCTGTTCCTAGGCTATGCGGTGGCCGGACAGCGTCTGAAGGCGCAGTTTGCGCAGCAGGGGCGCGTGGTGGATGCCGATCATCCGCTGTTTGTCTACCTGCCGTGCGGCGTCGGCGGCGGCCCTGGCGGGGTGGCATTTGGTCTGAAGCTGGCGTTTGGCGATAACGTACACTGCTTTTTCGCAGAACCAACCCACTCCCCGTGCATGCTGCTGGGGATTTACACCGGGCTGCACGATACCATTTCCGTGCAGGATATCGGCATCGATAATCTGACAGCGGCAGATGGGCTGGCAGTCGGTCGCGCCTCGGGCTTTGTTGGCCGGGCGATGGAACGCCTGCTCGACGGACTGTATACGCTGGACGATCAAACGATGTACGACATGCTGGGCTGGTTGGCGCAGGAAGAAGGTATTCGCCTTGAGCCATCGGCGCTGGCGGGCATGGCTGGTCCTCAGCACGTTTGCGCCTCCACGGATTACCAGCAGATGCAAGGATTGAGCGCGGATCAGCTCAATAACGCCACGCACCTGGTGTGGGCGACCGGCGGCGGCATGGTGCCGGAAACCGAGATGGCGCAATACCTGGCGAAAGGGCGCTAACCCCCTCTGATCTCAACGCAGCATCGCCATCAGCTCCATCGGTGAGCGATGCTGTTTAATCAGATCGCGCATGACGCGCATATGGGGTGATGAGTGTTCAAAGAAGGCCTGATATCCCGCACACAGCACATTTTCCCCGTGAGTATCCCCATGCACCGGGCAATCACCACGGTAAAATTGCGATAAGGAACATGACCGACAACGCACGCTCTGCTGTGAGGTCGATTGCCGTTCAATTTGAACCGCCAGACCACACCATCGACGCAGAGTTTTATCAAAAAGCTGAATAGATACCCGATTAATATCTTCACGAACCCAGATATCAAATATCGTATTTAAAAACTGCCCCCACCCTTCTGGTGTGACAGATTCAGCCGTCAGGTTGCCTGCTTCATCGCGCTTAATCAGAGGGATAAACTGTACGAGACGAACATCGCCTTGTCGTAAATCACGGTACAGTTCAATAGGTTGCAAACTCTTCTGGTGATCAATCACCACCTTTAAAATACCCTCACTAACATCCATGTCCTCACATACTGTCATGCAAAATTCCCGATATATACGATAAGTTGGCGAACGTGTGTTACAGCAAACAGTATTGCAAGGGATAACACCGCGAGGGAGATCATAAATTTGTCACGCACCGCACGAGATTCAGAAAAATCGCTATGCGTAACATCCATCAGGTTACGGCTGCGGGTGTAGCGCCAGAGAATAATCGCCACAATTGCCAGCACCGCTATTGAAACCCAGAATAACGCTCCCGCCTGATGCCAGTTATGCTTAATCGCCAGCGCCATCAGTGCGCCATAGCCTAGCAACGTGCGAAACCAGGCCAGCGATGTCCGTTCCGGTTGTAGACCAGGATCGGACTGGCGACGGGCCTTACGACTACCCGGCATACAGCACCAGCGCCATAACAATCACCGCCACAAGCGTCAGCATGACGCTGATAATCAGCAGGCTGTTGGTGTACGGCATGTCCTCTTTCAGACGCATCGCCTTTTCATTTCGCAACCAGCGCAGATAACCGTAGATCGCCAGACCACCCGCAAACAGACACAGCAGCAAGGCAAGTGCCTCACGGATGACTGGCGTAGCAAAGTCCGGGGCCAGTTGATCAAGACCAACGCCCGCCGCCAGAAAACCCAGCGCAGTGCGGATCCACGCCAGAAACGTACGCTCATTTGCCAGTGAGAAGCGGTAATCCGGCGCTTCTCCAAGGCGGGAAATCTTCATGGCGACTCCTTCAATATTGTAGTCTGGTCGTTATACCGGAACAGTGAAAGAGTATGAACCTGATTCGCAAACGAAAGGGAGTGTAATGTGATGAGACAATGGAAAAGAGAGATGTGCTTTGAAATGCCGGATGGCGACTGGCGCCTTATCCGGCCTACAGTGAACGATGTAGGTCGGATAAGCGCAGCGCATCAGGCATTCCTGGATATGCTGACTGGATAGGTCAGTTTTAACCTAATCCCCAGAAGAGCACCGCCAGCAGTTGTGGGGTGATAATCCTCAGGAACATGACCAGCGGATAAACGGTGGCGTAGGAGAGCGCTGCCGCCCCGCTGGTGGCATGCAGGTTGTTCGCAAACGCCAGCGCAGGAGGATCGGTCATTGAGCCGGCCAACATGCCACACAGCGTCAGGTAGTTCATTTTGGTGAGAAGGCGCGCCAGCAGACCGACGGTAATCAGCGGGATTGCGGTGATAAAAATACCGTAGCCCACCCAGCTCAGACCGTCGCCCTGCGTCAGGGTATGAACAAAATCACCGCCTGACTTCAGACCAACCACCGCGAGAAACAGTACGATACCCAACTCTCGCAACGCCAGGTTCGCGCTGGGAGGCATAAACCAGTACAGCTTACCGATACTGCCAATACGCCCCAAAATCAGCGCCATAATCAGTGGTCCACCGGCCAGCCCCAGTTTTAATGCCACCGGGAAACCGGGGATAAACAGCGGGATTGAACCCAACAACACCCCCAGCCCGATCCCAATAAACACCGGCAACATCTGCACCTGCTGCAGTTTTTGCTGTGCGTTACCCACAACATTGGCAACGGCATCAATCGACGAAGGACGCCCCACCAGATTGAGGATATCGCCAAATTGCAGGCTGGCATCGCTGCTGGCGACCAGCTCAACGCCCGCGCGGTTCAGACGGGAAATCACCACGTCGTAACGTTCTTTAAAGTGCAGGTCACGGATCCGCTTGCCAAGCACCTGTTCGTTGGTCACAACGACACGTTCAACACGCAAATCCGTACCCCGCGTTGACAGCGAAGTGTCCACTTCCTGCCCAATCACCACCTTCGCATTATGCAGATCGCCAGGCTGTCCGACCAGGTGAAGCAGATCGCCCATCTGGATAATCGTACCCGGCGACGGCACCATTAACGTTTCATCTCGCTTCAGGCGTGAACAGATGATTTTGTCGCTGTTCAGAATGGGGACATCCTGAATCGCCATATTATTGAGGTTCGGGTTTTCAACACGAATGTTCATCGTCTGAATCAGCGTATGACCGTTGGTCAGCGTTGATTCATGCTGCTGAGCTTCGGACTCAACGTTCACGCGGAAAATGAGGCGCATCAGCCACATTGTGAGCAAAATGCCGCAAATACCGAAAGGATAAGCCATGGCATAGCTCATCCCCATCTGATCGACCACATCCCCCGGCGTACCCAGATCGCGCAGAATTTGCTGCCCGGCACCCAGTGCGGGCGTATTGGTGACCGCGCCGGAGAAGATCCCCAGCACCACAGGCAGCGGAATAGCGAAGATCTTATGCAGAAGCGCGGTAACCAGCCCCCCGATAATCACGATCAGCACTGCAAACAGGTTCAGACGCAGTCCCGAAACACGCAGTGAGGCAAAGAAACCCGGCCCTACCTGGATGCCGATGGTATAGACGAAGAGTATCAGGCCAAATTCCTGAATAAAATGCAACATATCGCCGCTCAGGGTCATCCCTGCCTGATCGACAAAGTGTCCGACGATGATACCGCCGAACAGTACGCCTCCGATGCCAAAACCAACGCCCCGTACTTTAATGTTGCCGATCCATAACCCGACAACCGCCACCAATGCCAGAACGCTGACCGTCAATGCTATATCACTCATTCTTCTGTTCCCTGTGAATAACATCATTAAGTAAATGGATTCTCGCAGAGTACAAGCGCAATGTATGGGGGGTAAAGCACAAAAAAGCCCCGTCATTTCTGGCGGGGCAAAGGCCTGGAGCTATTTAGCTATTTAATGCGGGACGTTCGCTGATGGCGATACGTTGTGGAGCAATGGTTTCAGGTTCATTACGGGTCAAATCAATATGCAGTAAGCCATTGGTGAAGCTTGCGCCGGAGACTTCCATATTTTCAGCCAACGTAAAGCTCAGACTGAATGATTGAGTGACCAGCCCCTGATGCAACCATTTGGTCTCTTTTTCCGGCTGCTGCGGCGTACCTTTTACGGTCAGACGCGTGCCTTCCAGTTGAATATCCAAATCTTCCTGACGGAAACCGGCTAACGCAAGGGTAATGCGGTAGTGGTTATCATCGCTCTTTTCGATGTTATAGGGTGGGAAGCTTTGGCTTTCACCAGCGTTTTGTAATGCATTGGCCAGTTTGTCAAAACCGATCCATTGACGCAGCAGTGGGGATAAATCGTAGTTACGCATAATATTCTCCTTCTAAGAAGCGAGTAAGTACCTTTCGGCTCCCTGACGGCAAGCCTGTGCTTAGCAGGGCCGCGCAAGCGGCCCGACAGATAAATTAGTTGATTTCGATGCGGCGCGGTTTGTTCGCTTCAGGAATCACGCGCTCAAGCTCGATATACAGCAGACCGTTTACCAGGTTTGCGCCGCGAACGTGGATGTTCTCCGCTAACTGGAACTTGCGTTCGAAGTTGCGTTCGGCAATACCCTGGTACAGGTAAGTACGTTCTTTTTGCTCGTCCGCATGCGCGCCTTTCACTACCAGCAAATTATCCTGGGCGGTAATTTCCAGCTCGCTTTCAGCAAAGCCCGCAACGGCAATTGCAATGCGGTAGTGGTTTTCGTCTACCAGCTCAACGTTGTACGGAGGGTAGCCACCATTGCTTTGGCCCTGGTTGTTTTCCAGCAGGTTAAACAGACGATCAAATCCAATAGCAGAACGGTATAGCGGGGATAAATCAAAGTTACGCATAATCAATAGCTCCTGAAATCAGCGAGAATGTTGGACCTTCCATCTTGGACAGGTCAGGTAGCCAGGACACCCATCAGGCATGCCCTTCATTTGTCTACACCCTAAAAATGGGTCTTAATACAAACTTTTCAAGCGTACTCCTCTGACTTTTTTTGCAGTTTGTTGTCTATTGCATACACTGGGGGGAGCAGTCGTTATCGTTAAATCGCGATTGCCGCCACAGTGCGACAAGATGGTGATGTTATTTTCGCAACGGATCGCTTTAACTCACCCTGCAAACACGATGATTAGCAGATGAAATAATGATGATAAAAAAAATAGTGTTAACACTGATGATGTGCAGCGGGATGGTTTTTATCAGCGGCTGTTCCAGCGTGATGTCACATACCGGAGGGAAAGAAGGGATATATCCTGGCACGCGCGCCAGCGCCACAATGATTAGCGAAAGTGATACAAACTGGGGAACAAAGTCGCTGGCGATTCTGGATATGCCTTTTACCGCGGTTCTGGATACGGTACTGCTTCCGTGGGATCTCTTTCGCAAAGATAACTCGGTTCGATCTCGCGTAGAAAAGAGCGAGGAGAGAACGCAAGCCACCAACGCCGTTATCCCCCCAGCTCAAATGCCTGCGCCTTAAGTTAACGTCTGGTTTCTGTCACCCATAGCTGGCGGAAACCGTCGACGTCTTCCATCCATGCAACCTGTCGGCCATCAGGAGAGAAGACGATCGCATCTGCTGAAGGTGGGTTGCCATGGCTGGTCGTTAAAAATTCAATCTCTCCCGTCTGCGCATCACAACAAGCGATTCTGTTCTGCAGTACAAATCCCAACCATTTTCCCGACGGATGCCAGTTGAATGCTGACTGAATATCCGTGTCACAGCGGGTAAGCTGACGCGGTTCTCCTCCCTGTGGGGAAATCAACCATAACTGCACGATACCGTTGTCATCACGCATCAGAAACGCAATTTCGGCTGCCGTTGGATTACTGCGCACCCAATGCCGCGGTTGATTCACCAGCCCCGGGAAGGCGTGATCATGAGTAAACGTCAGACGGCGCTGAACGATGCCGGCTGGTGGCGCAGGCATTGTTGCTTCCGTTCCTTCCAGAGGTGCCTCGCCAGGCTGTTTCCAGCCACTTTCATGGCGTGGCAAATCAACGATAAACAGTTCCGGTACTTTTTCGCCACTGACAGACAACGTGTCGCCGATAAAGGCCAGCGTATGATCCCCCACCCAGCCTTCTTCATAAGCGCGGTTAATCTCATCGCTCCCCGGTTTTGGCGTTGGTGTCGTCTGGCTCACCAGCACGCACCAAGAGTTCCCGCTGTATTCACGGGGATGCTGCGCAGATACATTCACCGGCCCATACGGCGCAGCAACGCCGACATTGCGTAAATCCAGCGCCGGTGAGCGCTCATGTAGCACGTGATCGTTATAGGTGAAACTGACAAACTCGCCGTTTGGGCTAAAAACATGCACATGACTACCACCGCGCAGCGCGCCTGGGGTATACGGCGCAGTAATATCCATCGCATCCAGATTCCCCACCTCTGCCTGCGTAGCAATCACACCACGTCGATGATGAAAATCGTAATACCATGTTTCATCAGGGTTTTCTGGTCCATGAATGAACACATATTTTTCAGCTTTTGGATTAACGGTCACCACGCCGACGTGTGCGCCTTGCGTAGCACGGTAAATCACCGCCACCTCACCGGTGTGAATATTGACGCGTTCAATCGTCTCTCCGGTAAACGATGCACCGGAAGGACGCACATCAAAGACCAGCCACTGGCTGTCCGGTGTCCAGGTGTTGATATTGGTAAGCTGATGATTACGCGCTGCAAAGGTGATTTGTTTCATGGTGGTGTCCCGGACGAAAAATACCGCTCCTTTTTACCACGCACAGCGCGTATCCCATAAGCCTTTAGCGGGCCGCAAGCGCATCAGCTTGCTGAGCGTTCACAGCCAAAGCGGGGAAGTCCTCGAACGTATAGTAACGAATGGGTGGCGGTAACTGCTCCATTGCTGTACCCGGCCACAGTTGCAACTCTCCGACAGCATTGAGATCAACGCCCTGCCAGCGGTGCGGCAGCGCCAGTCGCTGCAGAACAGCCCGCTCGCCAGGCACGCGTGTCGGCAAACGATTATCCCCCATCTGATAGTTACGCCGCAGCACCAGATACTTTTCCGGCACCCGACGCCGACTGTTCCACCAGCGGCCGTCCAGCATATCGAAATGGAAACGGGTGAGTTCCGGCGACTGAGCGCCAAGATGGACAAGTGCCTGGCGAAGTGCCGTCCCCATCGCCACCTCGTAAACCCCCTGAGAAACTGTTTGCCCCTCCAGAATCAGCGACACCGCCAGGCGGGCACCAAGCAGATTGGAGTAAAGATCCTCTGGCGAAAATGCAGAAACACCTTCAGAAAATCCGGGAACAGACTCAAAACCGTACCATTGCGCAATTTCATGCCACTCCGCGACCTGAAACGCCAGATGAGCGGCCAGCCAGGCTGCCAGCGTGTAACGCGCGACAGGATCGGTTGGTGGTGTAAAGGCATTAAACACTAACCGACGCAGGGCCAGTTCGCTATCCAGATCGAGCGTAAAAGCCTGCCCCAGTTTCGGCAGGAGCTGACTAAAGATATAGACCGTCATATCAGCGGTATCACGCACGTGGGCGGTATCAATAAAGCCACCGTGCGCGGTGTAGAGAATGCCGTTATTTTCACGGCTTAAGCCGGTCAGGTTTTCCAGCCCGGCCAGCATGCTATCGTTGTACTGATGCAATCCAAGGTGGCCCGCCGGGACCACGTTATCCAGTTGATAAAACGGTACCGGCATGCCCAGCAATTCCGCATGCAAGTTGTAGCCAAATGCACAGCAAGGACGTAACCCTTTAGGCAGTGGCTGTGGCGGCATAGCAGGCCACGCGGTGGTCGCTCTCGTTGTTACCTGCGGGGCCAGATCTAATGCCACTGGTAGTGCCGCCCCAGCGCTGCCTGCGAGAAGTGATGCCAGTAATGACATAGTTTTCAGCAACCTGCTCAAAATGCCTCTCCGACCTGAAAATAGAAACCGCTGCTGCCTTTGCCGATGCCGTAATCCAGGCGTACGTTGACGCGCGGCTTGAATTCAAAGCGATAACCGACTCCTGCCGAGGGCAGGAGTCGTCCGTCGTCCAGCGCACTAAATGATGACCCCATAGTCCCTGCACCCAGCCAACCGACCACGCCGTGCCGCCAATCGAGCTTGCGGCGATACTCAAGTTGCCCGCTGACGACATTCTTGTCCCGATAGCGCCCTTCGTAATAACCGCGCATGCGTTGATTGCTACCGAGCAGCGGCATCATGCTCCACGGCACAGCTCCCTGGGTAAACGTGCCATCCGCCTCCCATGCCAGCACGTTTTTATCGTCCAGCGAGTGGTAACGACTGTAATGCAACTGGTATTCATCAAACCGGGTATCGCTCCCCACCTCAGGAGTAAAGCGGGTGTAGCGCACATCGGCATACTGCCCTTTACGCGGATTGGGTACGAAATCACGATCGTCCCAGCTCAGTTCCACGCTACTCCCGGAACTGAGAACCGATGCCCCCTGCGGCGTAGTTTCAATTTTCGGCGGATCGTTGTCGTCCATTTGCGCAGCATGCTGGGTATTCAGCGACCAGCCGACCCCCAGATAGATGTTAGGCGCTAACCGCCGGTATAGCGTTGGACGCAAATCCAGGACCTGAGCGGTATATTGCTGTTTTTGGCTATCTTTATCTCCGGCGCTAAAACCCTGCCCCCAGTAGTAGGTTGGGGTATCTGTTAATGCGCCATTAAGAAAGAAACGCCAGCGATCGTCGGCGAAAAAAGCATAATTTTGCATCGTGATGCCAAAGGCCCCCGTTGAGCTAAAGTAGCCGCTCAACGTCAGCGTCGAGTTTTGACTCACCGTATCGTTCGGATCGGGTCGATACATCCCCACTACCGCCGTCCCGATCCCCAGCCCCAGTTCTGGGGTATAAAACGGCCCAGGCATCACTCCCCAGTCGATACCTTTAGTGGCGTTAAAGTTATCGCTGGCGCCCAGTTTATTCAGCCAGCCGTCAATCTCATTGCGGGTCGGCAGCGCCGACTGAACGTATCCGGCAAACAGGCAGAAAAACAGAAGCAGGCCGATGCGCGTCAAAAACGATACTCTCCCGCAGCAAAGAAGCTATTACGGTCGGCGAAGCCAATTTCGGTGGTGATATTAACGTTGCGGGTCAACTCATATTGCGCGCCTACCAGCACGTTCCAGGGGGATTGCAGGTGTTGTTTAACATCGAAGCGACCATTGCTATCCTTGTTCGCAATATCCACCATTTTTTGCAGCGCCGCAGAAGGCATCGTGAGATCGTTCAGGCTGCCGCTAAATTCTTGCTGCACATCCTGATACATGCTGCCCACCCACAGATTTAACTTACCGGATGGCATGTGCAGGGTCTCCATGCCGGGAGTGGTAAAGCGATAACCTACACGCGGAGAGATGGTAAAGGCATTAATACTGCCATCAAGGATATCGAACTGTGTTTGCGTATAGTTGGCATCAAAAGCCGTAAACCAGTTGCCCACTCCACCAACCAGAGTCGTTCCTACACCGTAGGTTGTGCCTTTAAAGTCGAGCTGAAATGCCAGATTCTGCAAATTGGCTGGTGTACGGTATTTACGTGGTCCTTTGATTCCTACACCTATCTGCGAAACAGAGTGTCCGTCGGTATAGCCAATCAGACCATAGACGTTCATAAAGGGCAGCAGCCAGGCATCCAGTTTTAAGGTTTCGGTTTTACTTCTCTCCCGGGTGTTGCCGACGTTGATTTTAAACGCGTTATCCAACGAGTGACCGCGCAGGGAAAGACCGTTGAAATTGATGCTGTCTACATTAATGTTTTGCCTGATATTCATGTAGTTAATATTCACGCCAAAAGGCTCAGGCAGGTCGTAGCCTCGTTTACGTGCCTCCTCTCCTAAAAACGGCAAAACAGAGTGGCTTGTGGTTGGTTTAGCCGCGGGTTTTGTCGGCAAAGAAGTAGCCTGACCATCGTCCTGATAGTCATACAGCGGTGTCAATGTTGAGCCAGAATCCGTCGCAGCCCAGGCCTGAAAAGCCAAACAGGAAGACGTCATCAACACCAGGCGGATGCGTGTGTTAGTCATAAGGAAACATAGTTGCAGGCAGGAATCGCCCGAATATAAAAGAAGGGGGGAGAGTATAGAAGTTACGTGCTAAGTGGGGGGATTAATGTGCGATTTCACATCTGATAATACAAACATGATTTTTATAACATTCTTAATGTTTTATGCCTGGCCGAAGCCAGGCATACGTGTATCAGGAGAGAACGTATTTCTCAATCGCCCAGGCTACGCCGTCTTCAAGATTGGATTTCGTCACGAAGTTAGCCACTTCTTTCACCGACGAAATAGCATTATCCATTGCAACGCCTACGCCTGCGTATTCGATCATCGCGATATCATTTTCCTGATCGCCAATCGCCATCACCTCTTCGGCTTTAATTCCTAACGCATCGGCCAGCGATTTCACGCCAGTGCCTTTATTAACGCGTTTATCCAGAATTTCGAGGAAATACGGCGCACTTTTCAGCACGGTGTACTTCTCTTTTACCTCTGCTGGAATACGCAAGATGGCTTGATCGAGGATTTCTGGTTCATCAATCATCATCACTTTCAGGAACTGGGTCGCCGGGTCCATTTTCTCTGCTTCACAGAACACCAGCGGGATGGTCGCGACAAAAGACTCATGCACCGTGTAGTAACTGATATCACGGTTGGCGGTATACAGAGTATTGCGATCGAGTGCGTGGAAATGCGAGCCGACCGTCCTGGAGAGTTGTTCCAGGAAGCGGTAATCATCATAGCTCAGCGCGGTTTGCGCGACGGTGCTTCCATCTCCGGCTTTCTGCACCAGCGCGCCGTTGTAGGTAATACAGTAGTCACCGGGTTGTTCCATATGCAGTTCTTTCAGATAGCTGTGGACGCCAGCATACGGGCGCCCCGTGGTCAGCACCACATTCACACCTCGCGCGCGTGCCGCGGCAATCGCCGTTTTGACCGCTGGTGAAATGGTGTGATCGGGCAGCAGAAGTGTGCCATCCATGTCGATAGCAATAAGTTTGATAGCCATGAGTTCCCCGGATTAAATGAGTCCATCCTCATGCTAACGCGATTCCGCTCAAAAAACAGCTACGAAAAGGGGGATGGAAAGGGGAATCGGGATTCCCCTTTTGACAATCGATGGTAGGGCGGATAGGGCCTGAGCCGCCATCCGGCAAACGCAGACGAACTGCCTGATGGCGCTTCGCTTATCAGGCCTACAGGAGCAGGCCTGAGGTACATGTTAGATATCGATATTCGCCGCTTTCAGGGCGTTTTCTTCGATAAATGCACGACGCGGTTCAACAGCATCCCCCATCAGCGTGGTGAACAACTGGTCAGCAGCAATCGCATCCTTCACGGTAACGCGCAGCATACGGCGGCTTTCCGGATCCATGGTAGTTTCCCACAGCTGTTCCGGGTTCATCTCGCCCAGACCTTTATAGCGCTGAATCGCGAGGCCACGACGGGACTCTTTCACCAGCCAGTCCAGCGCCTGCTCGAAGCTGGCAACCGGCTGACGACGCTCGCCACGTTCGATAAACGCATCGTCTTCGATCAGGCCACGTAGTTTCTCACCCAGCGTGCAGATACGACGGTATTCGCCGCCGGTCACAAACTCGTGATCCAGCGGATAGTCGGTATCAACACCGTGGGTACGCACGCGGATCACCGGCTCGAACAGGCTCAGTTCAGCGTCTTTACGCACAAAGCTGTTCCAGGTGCTGCCGTGCATTTCGTTTTCATTCAGCACGTTAACCAGCTGGGAAACCCAGGCAGTGACTTTCGCTTCATCAGAGAGATCGGCTTCAGCCAGCGTCGGTTGATAAACCAGTTCTTTCAACAGCGCTTTCGGGAAACGGCGTTCCATACGGCCAATCATTTTCTGCGTGGCGTTGTATTCAGAAACCAGTTTTTCCAGCGCATCACCCGCCAGCGCCGGCGCGTGGGCATTGGTGTGCAGCGTGGCACCATCAAGGGCGATAGAGATCTGGTACTGATCCATCGCTTCATCGTCTTTGATGTACTGTTCCTGCTTGCCTTTCTTCACTTTGTACAGCGGCGGCTGCGCAATGTAGACGTGGCCGCGCTCAACGATTTCCGGCATCTGACGATAGAAGAAGGTCAACAGCAACGTACGGATGTGCGAGCCATCGACGTCCGCATCGGTCATGATGATGATGCTGTGATAACGCAGTTTGTCCGGGTTGTACTCGTCGCGACCGATGCCGCAGCCCAGCGCGGTGATCAGCGTCGCCACTTCCTGAGAAGAGAGCATCTTGTCGAAGCGCGCCTTCTCAACGTTAAGAATTTTACCCTTCAGCGGCAGAATCGCCTGGTTTTTACGGTTACGTCCCTGCTTCGCAGAGCCGCCCGCTGAGTCCCCTTCCACCAGGTACAGTTCAGAGTGAGCCGGGTCGCGTTCCTGACAGTCCGCCAGTTTGCCCGGCAGACCCGCTAAGTCCAGCGCACCTTTACGGCGGGTCATTTCACGCGCACGACGTGCCGCTTCACGAGCACGCGCCGCATCAATAATTTTGCCGACGACGATTTTCGCGTCAGACGGGTTTTCCAGCAGGTATTCGCTCAGCAGTTCGTTCATCTGCTGTTCTACCGCCGATTTCACCTCAGAAGAGACCAGCTTGTCTTTGGTCTGGGAGGAGAATTTCGGATCCGGTACCTTCACGGAAACAACGGCAATCAGGCCTTCACGGGCATCGTCACCGGTGGCGCTGACTTTCGCTTTTTTGCTGTAGCCTTCTTTGTCCATGTAGGCGTTCAGGGTACGGGTCATCGCCGCACGGAAGCCTGCAAGGTGAGTACCGCCGTCACGCTGCGGAATGTTGTTGGTGAAGCAGTAGATGTTTTCCTGGAAACCATCGTTCCACTGCAGCGCAACTTCAACGCCGATACCGTCTTTTTCAGTGGAGAAGTAGAAGATATTCGGGTGGATCGGCGTTTTGTTTTTGTTGAGATATTCAACAAACGCCTTGATGCCGCCTTCGTAGTGGAAATGATCTTCTTTGCCATCGCGCTTATCGCGCAGACGAATAGACACGCCGGAGTTCAGGAATGACAGCTCGCGCAGACGCTTCGCCAGAATGTCGTATTCGAACTCAACGACGTTGGTAAAGGTTTCGTGGCTTGGCCAGAAACGGACCTGAGTCCCCGTCATTTCTGTTTCGCCAGTTACTGCCAGCGGCGCCTGCGGCACACCGTGCACGTAAGTTTGCTGATGCACTTTGCCTTCACGACGAATCACCAGTTCCAGCTTCTGTGACAGGGCGTTAACGACGGAAACACCTACGCCGTGCAGACCGCCGGAAACTTTATAGGAGTTATCATCGAATTTACCGCCCGCGTGCAAAACGGTCATGATAACTTCCGCTGCCGAAACGCCCTCTTCCGGGTGAATACCGGTTGGGATACCACGGCCATCATCGGTAACGGACACGGAGTTGTCAGCGTGAATCGTTACCACGATATCTTTACAGTGACCCGCGAGCGCTTCGTCGATAGCGTTATCTACCACCTCGAATACCATGTGGTGCAGACCGGTGCCGTCATCCGTGTCGCCGATATACATACCCGGGCGCTTACGCACCGCATCCAGTCCTTTCAGGACTTTGATACTGGAGGAGTCATAAGAATTCGACATCAACGTTTCTCGCTCATTTTATCTTGGGTTAATCCGTTATTTTACCCTTTTCCACGGTAAACATCTTCGAATTTTCATCGGACATGTCTATAACGTGTTCAGCGCTGATTGCGCTGACAAAGACCTGAGATTGCGTGGCTTTTAAGCGGCTGGCCAGCAGTCCGCGACGCGCGTCATCCAGTTCAGAGGCAAAATCATCTATCAGGTACAGGCAGCGCCGCCCGCTTTCACGGGTCAGGAACTCCCCTTGCGCCAGACGTAAGGCGCACATCAGCAGCTTGAGCTGCCCACGCGACAACGTATCTTCCACCGGCGCACCGTCGGCGCGAATGCGGAAATCCGCCTTATGCGGGCCGTGCGCGGTGTAGGTCAACATGCGATCGCGTTCAAAACTGCGTTCCAGCACTTCGGCGTAATCTGTCTCTTTCTCCCAGCCACGCTGGAAAGAGAAGGAGAGAGAAAACTCGGGAAGAAACTGCTGGCAGGTATCCGCCATATCCTGCGCGATACCGGCGCTGTACTCCGCGCGCCAGGTGCTGATTTGTTCCGCCAACGGGATCAGTTCTTTATCCCACGGGCGGAGTTGCTCATAACGACTTACCTGGCGCAGTGCTGCATTGCGCTGCTTGAGCAGGCGCTTCAGGTTGCTCCAGGCGGTGAAAAATCCGGCTTCATTGTGAAAGCATCCCCAGTCAAGGAATGCTCTTCTGTATTTGGGGCCGCCATTGAGTAAAGTAAACCCCTCGGGCGTGATCAGCTGCATCGGCATCAGGTGAGCCAGTTCCGCGACCTTGTGCCCGTCAGTGCCGTCAATGCGCACTTTGCTGTCACCCAGTTTGTCTTTCGTCAGGCCAATCGACGTCTCACGTTCTTCACCCTGCAAACGCCCGTGTAAAACAAACGACTCCTGCTCGTGGCGAATCACGCGGCCA
Source organism: Citrobacter sp. Colony219 (assembly GCF_019382635.1). Classification (NCBI taxonomy): domain Bacteria; kingdom Pseudomonadati; phylum Pseudomonadota; class Gammaproteobacteria; order Enterobacterales; family Enterobacteriaceae; genus Citrobacter; species Citrobacter sp. Colony219. The sequence continues at coordinate 270,087 of NZ_CP080033.1, forward strand.
ATTTGCAAACTGCGAAACGCCCGGCCGTGGCCGAGCGTATAGATAGCTTCCAGCACGCTGGTTTTGCCGCTGCCGTTAGCGCCTACCAGGAAGTTAAAGCCGGGAGATAAAGCGAGATCCGCGTTTTCGATATTACGAAAATCGCGGATCAACAGGCGGGTCAGCGACATTACAGTCTCATTGGCATAACAACGTAAGCCGCGCTCTGGCTGGCTGCATCTTCAATTTGTACGCTGGAGACGGAATCGGTCAGCAGAATACGCACGTTTTCGCACTTCAGCGCGTTCAGAACGTCCAGTACGTAGCTAACGTTAAAGCCGATTTCCAGTTCTGTACCAGGGTAGGAGACATCCAGAATTTCTTCGGCTTCTTCCTGCTCCGGGTTATTAGCGGTGATTTTCAGCTGGTTTTCACTGACATACAGACGCACGCCGCGGAATTTCTCGTTAGAGAGGATCGCCGCACGAGCAAACGCCTGTTTGAGGATATCGCAACCTGCTTCAAGATGTTTGTCCGGATTCTTCGGCAGTACGCGGCGATAATCCGGGAAACGACCGTCAACCAGCTTGGAGGTAAAGATGAAATCACCCACGTGCGCACGAATGTTGTTGCTGCCAATCTGCACGCGCAGCGGGTTATCGCCGCCGTCGAGCATACGCATCAGTTCAATCACGCCTTTACGCGGTACGATCACCGAATGGCTGGGCAACGGCTGACCGACAGGCATTGAACAGACCGCCAGGCGGTGACCGTCGGTCGCCACGGTACGCAGCTCTTCCCCTTCGGTTTCAAACAGCATGCCGTTTAAATAGTAACGCACGTCCTGATGCGCCATTGAAAACTGCGTGGCTTCAATCAGACGCTTCATCGTCGCCTGCGGTAGCGTGAATTCGACTTCGCTCTGCCAGTCGTCCAGATTCGGGAAGTCGGCGGCAGGCAGCGTGGACAGCGAGAAACGGCTGCGGCCAGAACGCACCAGCATACGGTCGCCTTCCAGTTGAACGGCAATTTCTGCGCCTTCCGGCAACCCGCGGCAAATATCGAAGAATTTACGCGCCGGAACGGTGGTCGCACCAGGTTCATGCGGCTGGATCAGCGCCACGCGCGCCACCATCTCCATTTCGAGATCGGTACCGGTCAGAGAAAGCGCACCGTCAGCAACCTGCAGCAGCAAGTTTCCGAGGATCGGCAGTGTAGGACGTCCACCCAGCGGGCCGCTGACCTGCTGAAGCGGTTTTAATAAATGTTCACGTTCAACGGTAAATTTCATAGCGTCACGAAGATAATGTTCTGATTAAATTGGAGAAATCTTCTTTAATATCATGGCTTTCTTCACGCAACTGCTCAATCTTACGGCAGGCATGAAGCACGGTAGTATGGTCGCGCCCACCAAACGCATCGCCAATTTCCGGCAGACTGTGGTTAGTGAGCTCTTTTGCCAGCGCCATCGCCATCTGACGCGGACGTGCTACCGAACGAGATCGACGCTTAGAAAGCAGATCCGCAATTTTGATTTTGTAATACTCTGCCACCGTCTTTTGAATATTGTCGATGGTGACCAGCTTTTCCTGCAAAGCCAGCAAATCGCGCAGCGCTTCACGCACGAAATCGATAGTAATTGCCCGGCCGGTAAAATTGGCGTTAGCGATCACGCGGTTCAGTGCGCCTTCCAGTTCACGCACGTTAGAGCGTAGACGCTTGGCGATAAAGAACGCCACTTCACCCGGCAGACGAATGTCGTTTTCGTCAGCCTTTTTCATCAGGATCGCGACGCGTGTTTCCAGCTCAGGCGGCTCGATCGCGACAGTCAGTCCCCAGCCGAAGCGAGATTTCAGACGATCTTCAACGCCGTTGATCTCCTTCGGATAGCGATCCGAGGTCAGGATGATCTGCTGATTACCTTCCAGCAGGGCATTAAAGGTGTGGAAAAATTCTTCCTGTGAACGTTCTTTATTAGCAAAGAATTGAATATCGTCAATCAGCAGCGCATCAACGGAACGGTAATAGCGTTTAAACTCTTCGATCGCATTGTTTTGCAGGGCTTTAACCATGTCCTGCACAAAACGCTCGGAGTGCATATACACCACTTTTGCGTTCGGCTTACGCGCCATAATGCCGTTACCGACAGCGTGCAGCAGGTGGGTTTTACCCAGACCCGTACCGCCATAAAGGAATAACGGATTGTAGGCGCCGCCTGGATTGTCCGCCACCTGACGTGCCGCCGCGCGCGCCAGTTGGTTAGATTTACCTTCAACGAAGTTATCAAACGTATGTTTGACGTTGACGTTAGAGCGATAGGTAGGTTCAGCCGGAGCCGGGACGTTATCCCAGCCAGGGCGCGCTGCCGGTACGGTACGTTGCGGTTGCACTTGCTGAGCCACGTGGGCGGGCGCCACAACGTTGTTGACCGGCGTTTTCAGCGTTTGCGTAACGGGTTTAGTGCCAACCTCAAAACGCAGCTGTGGGGCATCCGCTCCGCAAAAATTATTGAGTAATCCATTAATATTATTAAGGTATTTATCCCTTACCCAATCGAGCACGAAACGGTTTGGCGCATACAAAGCCAGCGTGTTATCGCTCAGTTCCGCCTGCAACGGGCGTATCCACATACTGAATTCTGTGGCTGGTAACTCATCCTGCAATCGGGCAAGACACTGCTGCCAAAGCGAAAGTGACACGGCGGACTCCACTCGAACAAAAGTCGATAAATGACAAAGGCTGAAACATTCATGATTGTTGACGCACATCGACAAGACCCTATGCAAAGGGTGACGTGCGAATTGCTATCTGCAATTTTTACCCGATCAGGATCCATTGAAACGATCGGGACCGCGGATCATAGCGTAAACTGAGAAAGAGATCTTCTGTTTCTCACAGATTCTTCCCGATTTATCCACAGGATGATCCAGAATCGGCTAAGTGTAAACGATCCTGGAGAAGTGCTGCAGGTTTTCGCGCGCATATTGAAAAAATTAATGAGTAAAGATGCTTTACTGCTTAAACGATCTAATAAAGATCCCGTGCGATCCTTGCGCTTTATCCACCAGCCCGTATAATTCTTACCCCCAGCGAGTAACGGTCGCCTTACGGCGTCAACGCTGCCTGTTTTTTACACAAAACCACGTGAAAAAAAACGGGATATAAGGAAAGAGAATTGACTCCGGAGTGTACAATTATTACAATCCGGCCTCTTTAATCACCCACACTGTGGCGTAAGTCGTTCGAAATTCGTTCGGGTATACGCAAAAGTCAGTGAATTTATTCAAGTTTAGGTAGAAATCGCCATGAAACGCACTTTTCAACCGTCTGTACTGAAGCGCAACCGTTCTCACGGCTTCCGTGCTCGTATGGCAAATAAAAATGGTCGTCAGGTTCTGGCACGTCGTCGTGCTAAAGGCCGTTCTCGTCTGACCGTTTCTAAGTAATAAAAGCTAGCCCCTGAGTGGTTAAGCTCGCATTTCCCAGGGAGTTACGTTTGTTAACTCCCACTCATTTCACATTCGTCTTCCAGCAGCCACAACGGGCTGGCACGCCGCAAATCACCATCCTCGGCCGCCTGAATTCGCTGGGGCATCCCCGTATCGGTCTTACCGTCGCCAAGAAAAATGTTAAACGTGCGCATGAACGTAATCGGATTAAACGTCTGACGCGTGAAAGCTTCCGTTTACGTCAGCACGAGCTTCCAGCAATGGATTTCGTGGTGGTGGCGAAAAAAGGGGTTGCTGACCTCGATAACCGTGCTCTCTCGGAAGCGTTGGAAAAATTATGGCGTCGCCATTGTCGCCTGGCTCGCGGGTCCTGATAGCCCTCATTCGGGTCTATCAACGCCTGATCAGTCCGCTGCTTGGGCCGCATTGCCGTTTCACTCCAACCTGTTCGAGCTACGGAATTGAGGCATTGCGCAGGTTTGGAGTGATAAAAGGCAGTTGGTTGACGGTGAAACGCGTATTAAAATGCCACCCTTTACACCCTGGTGGTGACGATCCCGTCCCGCCCGGACCATTTGATACCAGAGAACACTAACGATGGATTCGCAACGCAATCTTTTAGTCATCGCTTTGCTGTTCGTGTCTTTCATGATCTGGCAAGCCTGGGAGCAGGATAAAAATCCGCAACCTCAGGCCCAACAGACCACGCAGACAACGACCACCGCAGCGGGTAGCGCCGCCGACCAGGGCGTACCGGCCAGTGGCCAGGGGAAACTGATTACGGTTAAAACTGACGTGCTTGATCTGACCATCAACACCCGTGGTGGTGATGTGGAACAGGCTTCACTGCCAGCTTACCCGAAAGAACTGGGTTCTACCGAACCGTTCCAGTTACTGGAAACCACGCCACAGTTCATCTACCAGGCACAGAGTGGCCTGACAGGTCGTGACGGCCCGGATAACCCGGCTAACGGCCCGCGTCCGCTGTACAACGTCGAAAAAGACGCATTTGTACTGGCTGACGGTCAGAACGAACTGCAGATCCCGATGACCTATACTGACGCAGCGGGTAACACATTCACTAAAACGTTTGTACTCAAGCGTGGTGAATATGCTGTCAACGTTAACTACAGTGTGCAGAACGCCGGCGAAAAACCGCTGGAAGTCTCCACCTTTGGTCAGCTGAAGCAATCCATCAATCTGCCATCTCATCGTGACACCGGAAGCAGCAACTTTGCGCTGCACACCTTCCGCGGCGCGGCGTACTCCACGCCGGATGAGAAGTATGAGAAATACAAATTCGACACCATTGCTGAAAACGAAAACCTGAACGTCAATGCTAAAGACGGTTGGGTTGCAATGCTGCAACAGTATTTCGCCACGGCATGGGTTCCGCGTAACGACGGCACCAACAACTTCTATACCGCTAACCTGGGTAACGGCATTGCCGCTATCGGCTATAAATCACAGCCGGTATTGGTACAGCCTGGTCAGACTGGCGCGATGACCAGCACCCTGTGGGTCGGCCCGGAAATTCAGGATAAAATGGCGGCCGTTGCACCGCACCTGGATCTGACCGTGGATTACGGCTGGTTGTGGTTCATTTCTCAGCCGCTGTTTAAACTGCTGAAGTGGATCCATAGCTTCCTGGGTAACTGGGGCTTCTCCATCATCGTTATCACCTTTATCGTTCGTGGCATCATGTACCCGCTGACCAAAGCGCAGTACACCTCCATGGCGAAGATGCGTATGCTGCAGCCGAAGATTCAGGCAATGCGTGAGCGTCTGGGCGATGACAAACAGCGTCAGAGCCAGGAAATGATGGCCCTGTACAAAGCTGAGAAGGTTAACCCGCTGGGCGGCTGCTTCCCGCTGATCATCCAGATGCCAATCTTCCTGGCGTTGTACTACATGCTGATGGGCTCCATTGAGCTGCGTCATGCGCCGTTCGCGCTGTGGATCCATGACCTGTCCGCACAGGACCCGTACTACATTCTGCCGATCCTGATGGGCGTGACGATGTTCTTCATTCAGAAGATGTCTCCGACCACCGTGACCGACCCGATGCAGCAGAAGATCATGACCTTTATGCCGGTCATCTTCACCGTGTTCTTCCTGTGGTTCCCGTCAGGTCTGGTGCTGTACTATATCGTCAGCAACCTGGTAACCATTATTCAGCAACAGCTGATTTACCGTGGTCTGGAGAAGCGTGGCCTGCATAGCCGCGAGAAGAAAAACTCCTGATTCGGTGTAGGCCGGATTAGGCGAAGCCGCCATCCGGCAAACGGAACATAAAGTAAAGGGCGGTCATTAGACCGCCTTTTTTATTGCATTAAGAAGAGACAAACCATGAGCCATAACGACACCATCGTCGCTCAGGCCACCCCACCGGGACGTGGTGGCGTGGGTATCCTGCGTATCTCCGGCCTGAAGGCGCGTGAGGTCGCAGAAACCGTACTGGGGAAACTACCCAAACCGCGTTACGCCGATTATCTGCCGTTTAAAGACGCGGATGGCAGCACGCTGGATCAGGGGATTGCCCTGTGGTTCCCCGGCCCGAACTCCTTTACCGGCGAAGACGTTTTAGAGCTTCAGGGCCACGGAGGTCCGGTGATTCTTGACCTGCTGCTCAAACGTATTCTGACCATTCCCGGGCTGCGCATTGCCAGACCGGGTGAATTCTCCGAGCGAGCTTTTCTCAATGATAAGCTCGATTTAGCCCAGGCCGAGGCAATTGCTGACCTGATCGATGCCAGCTCGGAGCAAGCCGCTCGCTCGGCGCTGAATTCGTTGCAGGGTGCATTTTCCGCACGGGTAAATCATCTTGTGGAAGCACTCACTCACCTGCGCATCTATGTCGAAGCGGCGATCGACTTCCCGGATGAAGAAATCGACTTCCTGTCTGACGGCAAGATTGAAGCCCAGCTCAATAGCGTTATCAGCGATCTTGATGCCGTTCGTGCCGAAGCGCGTCAGGGCAGCCTGCTGCGCGAAGGGATGAAGGTAGTCATTGCCGGTCGCCCTAACGCCGGGAAATCGAGCCTGCTGAACGCGCTGGCTGGCCGTGAGGCGGCTATTGTGACCGATATTGCGGGGACGACTCGCGACGTGCTGCGTGAGCATATTCATATCGACGGTATGCCGCTGCACATCATCGACACTGCTGGTCTGCGCGATGCCAGCGATGAAGTTGAACGCATTGGTATCGAACGTGCCTGGCAGGAAATCGAACAAGCCGACCGTGTGCTGTTTATGGTGGATGGCACCACCACCGACGCCGTGGACCCGGCTGACATCTGGCCAGACTTTATTGCCCGTCTGCCAGCCAAACTGCCAATTACCGTGGTACGTAACAAAGCGGATATTACCGGTGAGACGCTGGGCCTTAGCGAAGTAAATGGCCACTCACTGGTTCGTCTCTCCGCACGTACCGGTGAAGGTGTTGACGTACTGCGTAACCATCTCAAACAGAGCATGGGCTTTGAAACCAATATGGAAGGTGGCTTCCTGGCGCGTCGTCGTCACCTGCAGGCGCTGGCAGAAGCGGCGGAGCATCTCGAGCAGGGTAAAGCTCAACTGCTTGGCGCATGGGCCGGAGAATTGCTGGCAGAGGAGTTGCGTCTGGCGCAGCAAAACCTCAGTGAGATCACCGGGGAATTTACCTCCGACGATCTGCTGGGACGGATTTTCTCCAGCTTCTGTATTGGTAAGTAATGTTGTATTGCCCGGTGGCGCGATGCTTACCGGGCCCACAGGCCCCGTAGGCCGGATAAGGCGTTTACACCGCCATCCGGCAACAACAATTTCCCATGCGGAAATCACTGTTGTCCAAATGGCAACTCGCACAGGCAACCCTCTCCCCGTATTCTTAGCGCCACTTTCCTCATGAGGTCGCTATGACACGCTTTCTAATCTGCAGTTTTGCCCTGGTTCTCCTCTATCCCGCCGGTATTGATATGTATCTGGTGGGATTGCCCCGTATTGCTGCCGATTTACAGGCCAGCGAGGCGCAGTTGCATATCGCGTTTTCGGTTTATCTGGCGGGAATGGCGACGGCGATGTTGTTCGCCGGAAAAATTGCTGACCAGTCGGGTCGTAAACCGGTCGCCATTGTCGGTGCCCTCATTTTTATTGTCGCCTCCTCGCTGTGTTCATTTGCCGAGAGCGGTACCCCGTTTCTCGCAGGCCGCTTTATTCAGGGTGTGGGCGCCGGCTGCTGTTATGTGGTGGCTTTCGCTATTCTGCGCGATACGCTCGACGATCGTCGCCGGGCGAAGGTACTGTCGTTGTTGAACGGTATTACCTGTATCGTGCCGGTGCTGGCTCCGGTGATGGGGCATCTGATCATGCTCAAATACCCGTGGCAGAGCCTGTTCTACACGATGATGGGCATGGGCGTGGTCGTTTGCCTGCTGTCGGTGTTTATCCTGCGAGAATCGCGCCCAGCGACGCTCTCGACCTCTACGCAGAGCGATCATCGCGCAGAGTCGCTGGTAAACCGTTTTTTCTTAAGCCGTCTGGCCATTACCACCCTCAGCGTGTCGGTGATCCTGACCTTCGTGAATACGTCTCCGGTGCTGCTGATGGAAGTGATGGGCTTCGACCGCGGCGAGTACGCCACTACCATGGCCATGACCGCAGGCATCAGTATGGCGGTCTCTTTCTCTACGCCATTCGCACTGAGTATTTTTAAACCCCGCATCCTGATGCTGACTTCACAGGTCTTGTTCCTGGCTGCGGGCATCGTGTTAATCCTTGCCAGTACGCACGCGGTAACGTTGTTCGGGTTAACCTTAATCTGCGCCGGATTCTCGGTCGGTTTCGGCGTTGCCATGAGCCAGGCGCTGGGGCCGTTCTCGCTGCGCGCAGGCGTCGCCAGCTCGGCATTAGGCATTGCCCAGGTTTGCGGTTCATCTCTATGGATTTGGTTGGCTGCCATCCTCGGTCTCGACGCACTGAATATGCTGATCGGGATTCTGATTGGCTGTAGCATAGTGAGTATCATGCTGATTATCACTGTTGCACCAAACCGGCCCACACCAACTCATGAAGAAATCCCTCAGCAGTCTCGATCTTAATTTACTGCTCTGCCTGCAACTCCTGATGCAGGAACGCAGCGTCACTAAAACCGCCAAACGGATGAACGTCACGCCGTCGGCGGTCAGCAAATCGCTGTCGAAGCTGAGAGCCTGGTTTGACGATCCCTTGTTTGTTAACACCCCGCTGGGGCTAACGCCAACGCCGCTGATGCTCAACATGGAACAGAGCCTGGCGGAGTGGATGCAGATGGGCAATCAATTGCTCGATAAGCCACACCATGAAGCACCACGTGGGCTGAAGTTTGATTTAGTGGCTGAGACGCCGCTGGTGATGATCATGTTTAACGCGCTCTCCCAACAGATCTACCAACGTTATCCACAGGCAACGATCAAAGTGCGCAACTGGGATTACGATTCGCTGGATGCCATTATCCGTGGCGAGGTGGATATCGGCTTTACCGGACGTGAAAGTCACCCGCGCTCGCGTGAATTGCTGAGTCTGCTACCGTTATCGATCGACCACGAGGTCCTGTTTTCCGATCTCCCCTGCGTCTGGTTGCGTGAAGACCACCCGGCATTGCAGGAAGAGTGGAATCTGGAAACATTCCTACGCTATCCCCATATCAGCATTAGCTGGGAGCAGAGCGACACCTGGGCGCTGGACGATGTGCTTCAGGAGATGGGGCGTGCGCGTAACATCGCATTGTGTCTGCCAGGCTTTGAGCAGTCGCTGTTTATGGCCGCGCAGCCCGATCACGCATTGATAGCCACCGCCCCGGTCTATTGTCAGCGTTACAATCAACTCCACCAGCTTCCGCTCGTGGCACGTCCAATGCCTTTTGATGCAGCGCAACTGGAAAAAATGCGCGTCCCGTTCACCCTACTTTGGCATAAACGCAACAGCCACAATCCTAAGATCGTATGGCTGAAAGAGACGATCAAGGCACTCTATCGCGAGATGTCATGAAGATCCTTTGCTATATTGTTGTTTTATTAACCTCCCTGGCGCTGGAAATGTAAATGTCGCGTAATGTATCCCGATTCCGTTTACTTTTTGGGCAGTAAAGCCTGCCTGGAAGCCGCGTAAATGTTACTCTGATAATAATCACGGACCATTAATCACGGAGCGAAAAATGGCGACACATTTTGCCAGAGGGATTCTTACGGAGGGACACCTGGTTTCAGTTCGTCTCCCTACTCCATGTCATTTTGAAGTAAGAAATCTACCCACTCACCGCCGAACACGCTTTCTGGCCTCCCGAAGTCTTCTCGCTGAACTGATGTTTATGCTTTACGGCACCAGCACATTGCCCGAGATTGTTACCGAGGCGAAAGGTAAGCCCGTTTTTCGCGATAAAAACCTGCCTGGCTTTTCAATTTCCTATGCCGGGAATATTGTCGGCGTCGCGCTTACCACAGAAGGTTCATGCGGTCTGGATATGGAGCTTCAGCGAGCGACTCGCGGGTTCCATACCCCGAATGCCACAGATTCCTACCGCTTTTCCAGTAACGAAAACCTGTGGATCAATAATCAAAACGACCCCAATGAAGCGCGTGCGCAGCTCATAACGTTACGCCAGAGCGTTCTCAAGCTCACTGGCGACGTGTGCAATGACGATCCACGTGAACTCCAGCTGTTACCGGGTGCGGGCCGTCTGAGATGTGCTCACGTTACGCAGATAGAAGCCATTTGCGATGCCGAAGATGTGCTGGTGTGGTCGGTCGCGGTCACGCCAACCATTGAAAAACTCAACGTTTGGGAGTTTGATGGTAAACAGGACTGGAAAAGCTTGCCTGATATCCAGACACGCGCCAATGAGCCAACGGGTCGCCTGATCCGGTTCTCGCAATTATGCGCAGCGAAGAGCCATACGCTTTGATTTAACCTTCATGATGAAACAGGAGTAACCATGTCTGAAACATTGAATGTTGTTACGTTACTGGGGAGCCTGCGCAAGGGTTCGTTTAATGGAATGGTTGCCCGTACGCTGCCAAAAATTGCCCCCGCGGGGATGGAAGTGAATGCATTACCGTCGATTGGGGATATTCCTCTGTACGATGCCGACCTCCAGCAGGAAGAGGGTTTTCCGGCAAGTGTAGAAGCGCTGGCGGAACAAATCAGGAAGGCTGACGGCGTCGTTATCGTCACACCGGAATACAACTATTCTGTTCCTGGCGGGCTGAAAAATGCCATCGACTGGCTGTCTCGCCTGCCCGATCAACCATTATCCGGCAAACCGGTGCTGATCCAGACCAGCTCCATGGGCGCCATCGGCGGCGCGCGCTGCCAGTATCATCTGCGTCAAATCCTGGTGTTCCTCGACGCGATGGTAATGAACAAGCCGGAATTTATGGGCGGCGTGATTCAGAACAAAGTGGACCCGCAAGCGGGTGAAGTGATCGACCAAAGCACGCTGGACCATCTGACCGGCCAGTTGACCGCATTTGGCGACTATATTCAACGTGTAAAAGCCTAAAGAAAAAGCCCGCCAGCAACGATGCCTGGCGGGCCGTTGTCCAGACCGATATTTTAGTGCGCGTCGATAAACACAATCTTCAGTACAAACAGCAGCGCGACAACGATGACGCACGGGCTGAGATCGCGGAAACGTCCGGTACCGATTTTCATCAAGCAGTAAGAGATAAAGCCCAGCGCAATACCTTCGGTGATCGAGAAGCTAAACGGCATCATCACGGCGGTAATAAACGCTGGAACCGCTTCAGTCAGGTCATCCCACTTCACGCGCGACAGGCTTGATGTCATCAGGACGCCAACGTAAATCAGCGCACCTGCGGCGGCATATCCCGGCACCATTCCGGCCAACGGCGACAGGAAGATAACCAGCAGGAACAACAGACCGACAACGACCGCGGTCAGGCCGGTACGCCCACCAACAGAAACCCCGGAAGAAGACTCAATATAGGCGGTAACGGAAGAGGTACCGATAAACGCGCCGGTAACAGACGACACGCTATCGACAAACAGCGCCTGCTTCATGCGTGGGAACTTGCCCTTCGCGTCTGCCAGACCGGCTTTATCCGTCACGCCAATCAGGGTACCGGAGGAGTCAAACAGGTTCACCAGCATGAACGAGAAAATCACGCCCGCAAGGCCAATGTTAAACGAACCGGCCAGGTCAACATGCCCGATAACCGACATCACGCTCGGCGGCGCGGAGACGATCCCGCTGTAATGGACATCACCCAGCATCCAACCCAGCAGCGTGGTCACGATGATAGAGATCAGCACCGCCGCATGAATATTACGTGACGCCAGAATCGCGATGATAAAGAAGCCCAGAATGCCGAGCAGTACGCTGTGGGACGTCAGGTTGCCGATAGATACCAGCGTGTCTTTGTTGGCGACGATAACGCCGGCGTTTTTCAGCCCCATCATACCGATGAACAGACCGATACCGCTGGTGATCCCCACGCGCAGGCTCACCGGGATATTGGCAATCATCCAGTAACGTACGCGGAAAATCGTCAGCAGCAGCAGACCTACCGCGCCCCAGAAGATTGCACCCATACCTATCTGCCATGACAGGCCCATCGCGCCAACGACCACGAAAGCGAAGAATGCGTTCAGGCCCATAGCAGGCGCAAGTGCGACCGGCAGGTTAGCAAATAGCCCCATCAGGATGCTACCAAAGGCAGCAATAAGGCAGGTGGTAACAAAGACAGCGCTGGTATCCATGCCAGCCACGCCAAGAATTTGCGGGTTAACAAAAACGATATACACCATCGTCAGGAAGGTGGTTAAACCGGCGATCACTTCGGTCCGTGCCGTTGTGCCATGCTCGCGCAGTTTGAACACGCGTTCCAGCATCCCCTGGCCAGAAGCCTGGGTTGTGTGTTGTTGACTCATTATCAATTTCCGAACAAGGAGGGAAAATTCGTCGCTATCCTATACCAAAATGCGACAATAGGGTTGGGTTATGAGCAACTTTTTTCATTGATTTTGCTTATACGGCAACGATTGCGTGGCGTAAATAAGCATGACGTAAACGTTAAACTAGCGATAAGAGGAAGGCATGTCCCAGATAGAAGCGGTATTTTTTGACTGCGACGGTACGCTGGTCGATAGTGAAGTGATCTGTTCCCGGGCGTATGTCGCCATGTTCCAGGAGTTTGGTATCAAACTCGATCTCGAAGAGGTGTTTAAACGCTTTAAAGGCGTAAAACTCTACGAAATCATCGATATCATCAACGAAGAGCACGGCGTTACGCTGGCGAAAGCCGATTTAGAGCCCGTTTACCGCGCAGAGGTCGCACGCCTGTTCGACTCGGAACTGGAGGTTATCGCTGGGGCAAATGCTCTGCTGGACAGCATGACAGTGCCAATGTGCGTGGTCTCAAACGGTCCGGTCAGCAAAATGCAGCATTCGCTGGGTAAGCTGGGCATGCTGCACCATTTTCCTGATTTACTATTCAGCGGCTACGATATCCAACGCTGGAAGCCCGATCCGGCCCTGATGTTCCATGCGGCAAAAGCAATGGACGTTAACGTTGAGAACTGCATTCTGGTTGATGATTCCAGCGCAGGCGCGCAGGCGGGAATTGCCGCCGGGATGGAAGTGTTCTACTTCTGTGCCGATCCGCATAACAAACCGATCGAAAACCCAAAAGTCACGACCTTTACCGATCTGGCACAGTTGCCGGAATTGTGGAAGGCGCGSGGTTGG
>NZ_CP080033.1:283341-284869 GCF_019382635.1 Citrobacter sp. Colony219
CTTTAGGATCTTTGCCCGCCAGCAGCTTATCCAGCTCATCGCCGCCCACGTGACGGAAGTCTTGTCCCTTCACGAAATAGAAGATGTATTCGCAGATATTCTGGCAGCGGTCACCGATACGTTCGATGGAACGTGCGCAGAACAGCGCAGTCAGCACACTTGGAATGGTACGCGGGTCTTCCATCATGTAGGTCATCAGCTGGCGCACGATGCCTTCATACTCCTGGTCGACTTTCTTATCTTCGCGATAAATACGTACCGCTTCGTCGAGATCCATACGCGCAAACGCATCCAGCACGTCATGCAGCATTTGTACGGTGTGACGGCCCAGCGATTCCAGACTTACCAGCAGCGGCTGATGCTGTTGCGAAAACTTCTCCAGCGCGGTGCGGCAAATTTTGTCCGCCACATCACCAATACGCTCCAGCTCAGCGATAGTTTTGATAATCGCCATCACCAGACGCAGGTCGCTGGCGGTAGGTTGACGCTTGGCGATGATACGCACGCAGGCTTCATCGATCGCCACTTCCATCATGTTGACGTTTTTATCGCCTTCAATGACGCGCTTCGCCAGTTCGCTGTCCTGATTGTGCATGGCGGTAATCGCATCAGAAAGCTGCTGCTCTACCATGCCACCCATGGTCATCACCTGGGTACGGATGCTTTCCAGCTCTGCATTGAACTGGCCGGAAATATGTTTATTAAGGTTAAGGTTATCCACAACAAGCTCCTGAATCAGCCGTAACGACCGGTGATGTAGTCTTCAGTTTGTTTCTTCGCGGGCTTGGTGAACAGATCGTCCGTGTTGCTGAACTCAATCAACTCGCCCAGGTACATAAATGCCGTGTGATCGGAACAACGCGCTGCCTGTTGCATGTTGTGGGTAACGATAACAACGGTGTAATCTTCTTTCAGCTCAGTGATCAGCTCTTCAATACGCCCGGTAGAAATCGGGTCGAGCGCTGAACATGGCTCATCAAGCAGTAGCACTTCCGGGCGAATGGCGATACCACGCGCAATACACAGACGCTGCTGCTGACCACCGGAGAGAGAGTACCCGCTCTGGTGTAATTTATCTTTGGTTTCATTCCACAGTGCGGCCTTGGTCAATGCCCACTGCACACGTTCGTCCATATCCGCACGCGAGAGTTTCTCAAACAAACGTACGCCAAACGCGATGTTGTCGTAGATAGACATTGGGAACGGCGTTGGCTTCTGGAACACCATGCCGACTTTGGCACGCAGCAGCGCGATGTCCTGGGTGTTGGTGAGAATATTGTCACCATCCAGCAGGATTTCACCTTCCGCACGCTGCTCCGGGTACAGTTCAAACATTTTGTTGAAGGTACGCAGCAGCGTCGATTTACCACAGCCTGACGGCCCGATAAACGCCGTGACCTGGTTTTTCGCGATATCCAGGTTGATGTTCTTCAGGGCATGGAATTTGCCATAGTAGAAGTTCAAATCACGAACCTGAATTTTACCCGGGGCAGTATCAACCATACTCATTTCAATCTCTTCCTCATCC
>NZ_CP080033.1:284892-322285 GCF_019382635.1 Citrobacter sp. Colony219
AAAATTAACCGTATTTCTTCTTCGCGAAAATGACGCGCGCCAGAATGTTCAGCAGCAGTACGCACAGGGTAATAATCAGTACCCCAGCCCAGGCCAGTTGTTGCCATTCAGCAAATGGGCTCATCGCAAACTTAAAGATCGTGACCGGCAGGTTGGCTATAGGCTGCATCATGTCAGTGCTCCAGAACTGGTTGGAGAGCGACGTAAACAGCAGCGGAGCCGTTTCACCTGCAATACGGGCAATTGCCAGCAGAATACCGGTAATAATGCCCGATACAGACGCCTTCAGGGTGATTGCAGAAATCATCTTCCACTTCGGCGTACCCAGCGCATAGGCGGCTTCACGCAGGCTATCCGGAACCAGTTTGAGCATGTTCTCAGTGGTACGAATAACGATAGGTACCTGCAGCAACGCCAGCGCAATCACGCCCGCCCAGCCGGAGAAGTGTTCCATTTTTGCTACCACGATGGTGTAAACGAACAGACCGACCACGATGGATGGTGCAGAAAGCAGAATGTCGTTGATAAAACGGATGACCTCAGCCAGCCAGGACTTACGCCCATACTCAGCCAGGTAGATACCCGCCATAATGCCGAGCGGGGTACCAAACACGGTCGCCCACAGAATCAACAGACCGCTACCGGCCAGGGCGTTCGCCAGACCACCACCTGCCGTATTCGGCGGCGGCGTCATTTCGGTGAACAGCGCCAGCGACATACCGTCAATACCGCGGGTAATCGTGGACATCAGGATCCAGATAAGCCAGAACAGACCAAATGCCATCGTCGCCATTGAGAGCGTCAGCGCGATGCGGTTCTTCAGACGGCGACGCGCCTGCATTTTACGGCGTGATTCTGCCAGTGCGGTGGTGTTTTGCATTTCCAGCGTAGCCATTAGCGTGCCCCCTCATTTTTCGCAAGGCGCATGATCATGAACTTAGACGCAGCCAGTACGATGAAGGTGATCACAAACAGAATCAGACCCAGCTCCATCAACGCGGCAACGTGCAGCCCAGATTCCGCTTCGGCAAATTCATTCGCCAGCGCAGAGGTAATACTGTTGCCCGGCATGTACAGCGAGGCACTGTCGAGCTGGTAGGTGTTACCGATGATAAAGGTCACCGCCATGGTTTCACCCAGCGCGCGACCCAGACCCAGCATTACGCCGCCAATGACACCATTTTTAGTGAACGGCAGAACGATACGCCAGATAACTTCCCAGGTAGTACAGCCAATACCGTAGGCTGACTCTTTCATCAGTACCGGCGTTTGTTCGAACACATCACGCATAACTGCCGCAATGTACGGGATGATCATGATGGCGAGGATCACGCCAGCCGCCAGAATACCGATACCAAATGCCGGGCCAGCAAACAGTGCGCCAACAAACGGAATGTTGGAAAGAATATTACCGACCGGCTCCTGGAAATACGTCGCAAACAGCGGGGCAAAGATAAACAGGCCCCACATGCCGTAAACGATACTCGGGATCGCCGCCAGCAGTTCAATAGCGATACCCAGCGGACGTCTCAGCCAGCCAGGTGCAAGTTCCGTCAGGAACAAAGCAATGCCGAAACTCACCGGAACGGCGATCAGCAGTGCGATAAGTGAGGTGACCAGCGTACCGTAAATCGGTACCAGTGCGCCGTAGATATCATTTGGCGCATCCCAGTCTTTGGTCCAAAGGAATGAGAAACCAAATTTCTGGATGCTTGGCCAGGAGGAGATGATCAGAGAGACAATAATGCCACCCAACATCAATAGCACAATCAGCGCAGCCAGTTTTACCAGCGCGCTGAAGATCATGTCACCCTTTTTACCCGGTGGGTTAAAAGCAGGCTTGGTTGCAGCCATAAATCACTCTTTAAGTTTGGGCCAGGAAGCGCGCATTTTATCGTGCTTCCCAGCTAACGTAATGCCATACCCTAAATAATTCGAGTTGCAGCAAGGCGGCAAGCTTGTGACAAATTCGTCAGGAACGAATTTGAACAGCCGGAGGCTGCCTTCGGTGAGGGACAAGGATGTCCCTCATTCATCCCCAGGAGCATAGATTTACTATGTAACTGGAGTGAACAAGCGCAGCCAACACAGCTGCGGCTCGAAGTATGACGGGTATTTAGTACAGCGCTTTACCGCTGCTGTCTTTCACATTGGTCTTCCATGCAGCACGAATCTGCTCAACCACGCTGTCCGGCAGGCTGGCGTAATCCAGGTCGTTGGCCTGTTTGCCGCCATTTTTGTACGCCCAGTCAAAGAACTTCAGCACTTCAACGCCCTGCTCAGGCTTCTTCTGCTCTTTGTGAACCAGGATGAAGGTGGTGGAAGTGATTGGCCACGCATTGTCACCTTTCTGGTTAGTCAGATCCTGAGCGAAGGTTTTGCTCCAGTCAGCGCCTTTAGCTGCATTAGCAAAGTTTTCTTCTGTCGGGCTTACCGGCTTACCATCAGCAGTAACCAGTTTGGTGTATGCCAGGTTGTTCTGCTTAGCATAAGCGTACTCAACGTAGCCGATAGAGCCTGGCAGACGCTGGACGAACGCAGCGATACCGTCGTTACCTTTACCGCCCAGACCGGTCGGCCAGTTCACAGTAGAGCCTGCGCCAATTTTAGATTTCCACTCTTCGTTCACTTTCGCCAGGTAGCTGGTGAAGACGAAGGAGGTACCGGAACCATCTGCACGACGCACAACGGCAATGTTCTGAGAAGGCAGCTTCAGACCCGGGTTCAGTTTGGTGATGGCTTCATCATCCCACTTCTTAATTTTGCCGAGGTAGATATCGCCCAGGGTTTTACCGTCAAGCACCAGCTCTCCGGACTTCAGGCCAGGGATATTCACCGCCAGCACCACACCGCCGATCACTGTCGGGAACTGGAACAGACCTTCCTGAGCCAGCTTCTCGTCAGATAACGGCGCATCAGATGCACCGAAATCAACGGTATTTGCGGTAATTTGTTTTACACCACCGGAGGAGCCGATACCCTGGTAGTTTACTTTGCTACCAGTCTCTTTCTGATAAGTATCAGCCCATTTGGCATACACTGGCGCAGGAAAAGTTGCACCAGCACCTGTCAGGCTCGCTGCAGCAAAGGCAGAGAACGCGCTCATAGATAAGGTCGCGGCGACAACAGTTGCGACAGTGGTACGCATAACTTTCATAATGTCTCCTGCACGGTTTTCGTAAATTGTTGTTTGAGTTGCTACTGTGAGCAAAATAGGACAAACAGGTGACAGTTAAATGTACGAAATATGACAGTTTTATGACAATGAAAAATAATGCGCCAAGAACAATTAAAAATTGTATAAAAACAGCAAGTTAATAGATTATATGACAATCATATTTCGGCAAAATTTTCTTTTTATGACACTGAAAACAGTAGCTGAAGATGACGGTTTGTCACATAAAACAGGCGGGATAATTGATTAAAAACAGAACGCGTTTAAAAAAATGCCCCGCTTTGAGCAGGGCATTTTCAGTTCAGCGAGGTATCGCTTATTCCACGGTAACCGACTTCGCCAGGTTACGCGGCTGGTCCACGTCAGTACCTTTAATCAGCGCCACATGATACGCCAGCAGTTGCAGCGGAACGGTATAGAAGATCGGTGCAATCACCTCTTCCACATGCGGCATCTCGATGATATGCATATTTTCATTACTGATAAATCCTGCATCCTGATCGGCGAAGACGTACAACTGGCCGCCACGGGCACGCACTTCTTCAATGTTGGATTTCAGTTTTTCCAGCAACTCGTTGTTCGGTGCAACCACGATAACCGGCATATCCGCGTCAATCAGCGCCAGCGGACCGTGCTTCAGCTCACCAGCGGCATACGCTTCTGCGTGAATATAAGAAATCTCTTTCAGCTTCAGGGCGCCTTCCAGCGCAATGGGGTACTGATCGCCACGACCAAGGAACAGTGCATGGTGTTTGTCAGAGAAGTCTTCCGCCAGTGCGGCAATACGCTTGTCCTGTGACAGCATCTGCTCAATACGGCTCGGCAGCGCCTGTAACCCGTGAACAATCTCTTGTTCAATAGTCGCATCCAGACCTTTCAGACGAGCCAGCTTCGCCACCAGCATTAGCAGAACAGTCAGTTGGGTGGTAAATGCTTTCGTGGAGGCCACGCCGATTTCGGTCCCGGCATTGGTCATCATCGCCAGGTCAGATTCACGTACCAGAGAAGAGCCTGGAACGTTACAGATTGCCAGCGACCCCAGATAGCCCAGCTCTTTAGATAAGCGCAGACCCGCCAGGGTATCCGCCGTTTCACCGGACTGAGACAGGGTAATCATCAAACTGTTACGACGCACAGCGGATTTGCGATAACGGAACTCAGAAGCAATTTCCACATCACAAGGAATGCCGGCCAGCGACTCAAACCAGTAGCGGGATACCATGCCTGAGTTGTATGACGTGCCGCAGGCAATAATCTGGATATGCTCGACCTGAGACAGCAACGCATTGGCATTAGGGCCAAGCTCACTTAAATCCACTTCGCCATGACTGATACGCCCAGTCAGCGTATTTTTAATCGCGTTCGGTTGCTCATAGATCTCTTTCTGCATGTAGTGGCGATAAATACCTTTTTCGCCCGCGTCGTATTGCAGATTCGATTCGATATCCTGACGTTTAACTTCCGCACCAGACTTGTCGAAGATAGAGACAGAGCGACGAGTCACTTCCGCGATGTCACCCTCTTCCAGGAAGATGAAGCGACGGGTTACCGGCAGCAGCGCCAGCTGATCGGAAGCGATGAAGTTTTCACCCATACCCAGACCAATCACCAGCGGGCTACCAGAACGGGCCGCCAGCAGAGTTTCTGGATTACGGGTATCCATGATCACTGTGCCGTAGGCACCGCGCAGCTGCGGAATAGTACGCAATACCGCTTCACGCAGTGTACCGCCCTGTTCCAGCTCCCAATGCACCAGGTGAGCAATCACTTCGGTGTCCGTTTCAGACACAAAGATGTAACCACGCGCTTTCAACATTTCACGCAGCGGTTCATGGTTTTCGATGATGCCGTTATGCACCACCACAATGTGCTCAGAAACATGCGGATGCGCGTTTGCTTCTGAAGGTTCGCCGTGTGTTGCCCAGCGGGTGTGAGCGATACCCGTACCACCGTGTAACGGATGTTCTTCCGCAGCAGCAGTCAGCATCTGCACTTTACCCAGACGACGCAGACGGGTCATGTTACCTTCAGCATCAACAACAGCCAGACCGGCTGAGTCATAACCACGATATTCCAGACGACGTAAACCTTCGAGAAGGATTTCAGCTACATCACGCTGCGCGATAGCGCCAACAATTCCACACATATTTTTTGATTCCGAATTTAGGCATTGTGCCTGTCGTTGTCGCTGACCTGTATNTGCCCTTTCCGGGCGCCCCGAGCCTTGTAGAGAGTGGGGTTATTTTTATAGGTACTGCTTGTTGAGCGGAGGATTATATTATCCCCTCATCTCTTGTCTGCCTGATGGCACTCACGCTTATCAGGCCTACAGAACGTCATCGCACGTAGGCCGCCATCCGGCAAAAATCACTTACTTTTTCTTCACCGGGCGCTGCCAACCTTGTTTATGGACCTGCGGTACACGGCTTAATACCAGTTCGTTATCAGCGATATTACGCGTCACTGTGGTTCCAGCGGCGATCGTCGCGCCTTTACCCACGGTGACAGGCGCCACCAGTTGAGTATCCGAACCCACAAACACATCATCACCAATAATGGTTTTAAATTTATTAGCACCATCGTAATTGCAGGTGATCGTCCCCGCGCCGATGTTCACGTTATCGCCAATTTCAGCATCGCCCAGATAGGTCAGATGACCGGCTTTAGAACCTTTACCCAGACGCGCTTTTTTCATTTCGACGAAGTTACCCACGTGTGCGCCTTCCTGCAGCTCAGCGCCCGGACGCAGACGCGCAAAAGGCCCGATAGTACATGCCGCTTCCAGATGGGCATCTTCCACCACGCTGTACGGGCTAAGCTCACAGCCATCGCCAATTACGCTATTTTTGATAATGCAGCCAGTACCAATCTTGACGCGATCGCCAAGGGTTACGTTACCTTCAATGATAACGTTAGTATCAATTTCAACATCGCGCCCGTGAATAAGCGAACCGCGAAGATCAAAACGTGCGGGATCGCGTAACATAACGCCAGCTAACAGCAGTTTCTCTGCTTGTTCGGACTGATAGACACGTTCAAGACGGGATAACTGAAGGCGGTTGTTCACCCCTTCGGTTTCGCTAATACGTGCCGGATGTACAGCAGCAATTTCACGACCTTCCTGGTACGCCATCGCAATGATATCGGTGATGTAATATTCACCCTGCACGTTGTTGTTGGTCAGTTTAGATAACCAGCGCTTCATATCAGCGCCATTGGCAATCAGGATGCCGGTGTTAATTTCCTGGATCTTGCGTTGCTCGTCGGTCGCATCTTTATGCTCAACGATGCCAGTAACGCTGCCGTTATCACGCGTAATGCGCCCATAGCCGGTTGGGTCGTCCAGTTTTACGGTTAATAAGCCAATACCCCCCTGAGGTTTAGCATCGCGCAGGCGGCGTAACGTTTCAGTGGAGATTAACGGCACATCGCCATAGAGCATTAAAATGTCTTCGTCATCACCAAAGAACGGTGCAGCCTGCTGCATAGCATGACCGGTTCCCAACTGCTCTGCCTGCAGAACCCAGTTCAGATTGCCATCTTTCAACGTCTGCTGAAGCAAATCACCACCGTGCCCGTAGACCAGGTGTACATGAGTTGCGCCTAATTCATTAGCGGCATCAATAACATGCTGCACCATCGCTTTTCCTGCGAGAGTGTGCAGCACTTTAGGAAGATCGGAATACATACGTGTACCTTTGCCTGCGGCAAGGATCACGACGCTCATAGCATTATTCAACATACACATCCTGACTGTCATTTGAGAACGAATTTATACCCTTTCATATTGAAAATACTACATTTTTTTCATCATGAAATGGGCCGAAGATAAAACGTTCAATAGGGGAAAATCCCTAACTATTAACTCACTATTTTCGACTATATCGGCGCCTTTTGTCTCCCAAAAACCAGGAGCATGCTCTTATTAAAGCCTTAGGTTAATGTTTTTGCTATTTTTTTACCGCATGAATAAAGAGTTACACATGCAAAGTCCGATTTTATTTATGTGATTCAGTAAGAAACTGAAAATGCGTACGCGAAAATAAAAAGTTGAGGGAGAAGAGGAGGAAGAGAGGATCTATAACAACAAGTGGCGCTGACTGATAAACCGTATCAAGCATCGCGCCACAGGACGGGCAGGTAAAAGCTAAAAGCTCATATTGCTGAACATGGCGATGATTTTATTGAGTAATTTCATGTTGGCATCTCTTTTTATTTGAGTTAATTATGTGATATTCATCACATAAAAAGAGTCTACGCCGCATTTTTTAACCAATCAACTTTTTTGATCTAAATCACAAAACAGATTTCACTTTAAATGTTTATGCAACAAAACAAAAAAAGCCAGCCTGGAAACCAGACTGGCTTTTGTGCTTTTCAAGCCGGTGTTACATCGCTTTTTTGGTCAACTCGATAACGCGCAGTTTCGCGATCGCTTTGGCCAGTTCCGCAGATGCCTGAGCGTAATCCACGTCACCATGAGAGCTCTTAATATGCTCTTCAGCCTTACGTTTCGCTTCCAGGGCTCTCGCTTCATCGAGATCCTGCCCGCGAATCGCGGTATCAGCCAGTACGGTCACGTTGCCAGGCTGCACTTCAAGAATGCCGCCGGACAGATAGATAAACTCTTCATGACCGAACTGTTTAACGATGCGGATCATACCAGGCTTAATGGCGGTGAGTAGCGGTGCGTGACCCGGGAAAATACCCAGTTCACCTTCACTACCCGTTACCTGGATTTTTTCGACCAGACCAGAGAACATTTGTTGCTCTGCGCTGACGACGTCCAGGTGGTAAGTCATTGCCATATCACCCTCCGATTAAGGCGTTAAAGTTTTTTGGCTTTTTCTACGGCTTCGTCGATAGAACCAACCATGTAGAACGCCTGCTCTGGCAGGTGGTCGTATTCGCCTTCCATGATGCCTTTAAAGCCACGGATGGTGTCTTTCAGGGAAACGTATTTACCCGGAGAACCGGTGAATACTTCCGCAACGAAGAACGGCTGGGACAGGAAGCGCTGAATTTTACGCGCACGTGCTACCACCAGTTTATCTTCTTCAGACAGTTCATCCATACCCAGGATGGCGATGATGTCTTTCAGTTCCTGATAACGCTGCAGCAGGGACTGTACGCCACGCGCGGTGTCGTAGTGTTCCTGACCAACAACCAGCGGATCCAGCTGACGGCTGGTGGAGTCCAGCGGGTCAACTGCCGGGTAGATACCCAGAGATGCGATCTGACGGCTCAGTACCACGGTTGCATCTAAGTGAGCAAAGGTGGTTGCTGGGGATGGGTCAGTCAAGTCATCCGCAGGTACGTATACCGCCTGAACGGAGGTGATAGAACCGGTTTTGGTAGAAGTGATACGTTCCTGCAGAACACCCATCTCTTCCGCCAGGGTCGGCTGGTAACCTACCGCTGATGGCATACGACCCAGCAGTGCGGATACTTCCGTACCGGCCAGGGTATAACGATAGATGTTATCGACGAACAGCAGTACGTCACGACCTTCGTCACGGAATTTCTCAGCCATGGTCAGACCGGTCAGCGCAACGCGCAGACGGTTTCCCGGCGGCTCGTTCATCTGGCCATAAACCAGGGATACTTTATCCAGAACGTTGGAGTCGGTCATTTCGTGGTAGAAGTCGTTACCCTCACGAGTACGTTCACCTACACCCGCAAACACAGAGTAACCGGAGTGCTCAATCGCAATGTTACGAATAAGCTCCATCATGTTTACGGTTTTACCTACACCCGCACCACCGAACAGACCAACTTTACCGCCCTTAGCGAACGGACACATCAGGTCGATAACTTTGATGCCGGTTTCCAGCAGTTCCTGAGAGCTGGACAGCTCTTCATAGGAAGGTGCTGCGCGGTGAATAGCCCAACGCTCTTCTTCTCCGATATCGCCTTTCATGTCGATCGGGTGACCCAGAACGTTCATGATACGACCCAGCGTTGCTTTACCTACCGGGACTTCGATCGGGTGCTCGAGGTCTTTAACTTCCAGACCACGACGCAGACCGTCGGAAGAACCCATGGCGATGGTACGTACGATACCGCCGCCGAGCTGCTGCTGAACTTCCAGCACCAGGCTCTCTTTACCATTCATAACCTCAAGAGCATCGTACACGCGCGGTACGGCATCCTGAGGGAATTCGACGTCAACCACGGCGCCGATTACCTGGACAATTTTTCCAGTAGCCATCTTGAATCCTCTACGAATTAACCTGGTTATACCGCGGATGCACCACCGACGATTTCGGTGAGTTCCTGAGTAATGCTGGCCTGACGAGCTTTGTTGTATACCAACTGCAGCTCTTTAATCAGGCTGCCGCCATTGTCGGTCGCGGCTTTCATCGCCACCATACGTGCGGCCTGCTCGCTGGCCAGGTTTTCTACCACGCCCTGATAAACCTGAGATTCAACGTAACGACGCAGCAGGGTATCCAGCAGCGGTTTCGGGTCTGGTTCATACAGGTAATCCCAGGCTTTTTGTTTTAACTCTTCATCTTCTGAAGCCGGTAAAGGCAGCAGTTGAGTGAGAGTAGGAACCTGAGACATGGTGTTAATAAATTTGTTGCTGACAACGTACAGTCTGTCCAGACGACCTTCATCGTAGGCCTGCAGCATCACTTTAACCGGGCCGATCAGTTCGGACAGGGAAGGGTTATCCCCCATACCGGTTACCTGAGCAACCACGTTACCGCCTACGGAATTAAAGAAAGACACGCCCTTAGAGCCGATCATTGCGATGTCGCACTGAACGCCTTTATCGGACCATGTTTTCATATCCGCCAGCAGCTTTTTGAACAGGTTAATGTTCAAGCCACCGCACAGACCACGGTCGGTCGACACCACCAGGTAGCCCACGCGCTTAACGTCGCGTTCTTCCAGGTAAGGGTGCTTATATTCCAGATTACCATTCGCAAGGTGACCAATCACTTTGCGCATGGTCTCTGCATAAGGACGGCTGGCCGCCATGCGATCCTGCGATTTACGCATTTTGGAAGCGGCGACCATCTCCATCGCTTTAGTGATCTTCTGCGTGTTCTGGACGCTTGCGATCTTACTACGTATCTCTTTTGCGCCGGCCATGAGCTTCTCCTCAATGCCTTGCGGTCCGCCCTAAGACAGACCGCCAGACGTTACCAGGACTGGGTTGCTTTGAAGGAATCGAGGATAGCTTTCAGCTTGCCTTCGATTTCATCGTTATAGCCACCGGACTGGTTAATCTCTTGCATCAGCGGAGCGTGATCACGGTCAACGTAAGCCAGCAGAGCGGCTTCGAAGCTACCGATTTTCGCCAGTTCCACATCTTCGAGGTAACCGCGTTCAGCCGCAAACAGCACCACGCCCTGCTGTGCAACAGACATTGGGGCATACTGTTTCTGCTTCAGCAGTTCAGTTACTTTCTGACCGTGGCTCAGCTGCTTACGCGTAGCTTCGTCAAGGTCGGAAGCGAACTGAGAAAACGCTGCCAGTTCACGATACTGTGCCAGCGCGGTACGGATACCACCGGACAGTTTCTTGATGATCTTGGTCTGCGCTGCGCCACCTACACGGGATACGGAGATACCCGGGTTAACAGCCGGACGAATACCGGAGTTGAACAGGTTGGTTTCCAGGAAGATCTGACCATCGGTAATGGAAATTACGTTGGTCGGAACGAACGCGGAAACGTCACCCGCCTGGGTTTCGATAATCGGCAGAGCGGTCAGGGAGCCAGTTTTACCTTTAACTTCACCATTGGTGAATTTCTCAACGTATTCTGCGTTAACGCGGGAAGCACGTTCAAGCAGACGGGAGTGGAGGTAAAATACGTCGCCCGGGAATGCTTCACGTCCTGGCGGACGACGGAGCAGCAGGGAAACCTGACGGTAAGCAACAGCCTGTTTGGACAGGTCATCATAAACGATCAGTGCATCTTCACCGCGGTCACGGAAGTATTCGCCCATTGCGCAACCAGCATAAGGTGCCAGATATTGCAGTGCAGCAGATTCAGACGCGGTCGCCACAACAACGATGGTGTTGGACAGTGCGCCGTGTTCTTCCAGTTTACGAACCACGTTAGAAATGGTGGACGCTTTCTGGCCGATAGCCACGTACACACATTTGATGCCGGAGTCACGCTGGTTGATGATGGCATCGATTGCCATCGCGGTTTTACCGGTCTGACGGTCACCGATGATCAACTCACGCTGACCACGACCGATTGGGATCATGGCATCAACGGATTTATAACCGGTCTGTACCGGCTGATCTACGGACTGACGTTCGATTACGCCTGGTGCGATAACTTCGATTGGCGAGAAGCCATCGTTATCAACCGGACCTTTACCGTCAATTGGGGAACCCAGAGTGTTCACCACACGACCCAGCAGGCCACGGCCAACCGGAACTTCCAGAATACGACCCGTACACTTAACCTTCATGCCTTCGGCGAGGTCAGCGTATGGACCCATCACAACTGCACCTACGGAGTCGCGCTCCAGGTTCAGTGCGATAGCATAACGGTTACCCGGCAGAGAGATCATTTCCCCCTGCATACAGTCAGCAAGACCGTGGATGCGGATAACACCGTCACTTACAGAAACAATAGTACCTTCGTTGTGAGCTTCACTCACAACACTGAACTGAGCAATGCGCTGCTTGATCAGTTCGCTGATTTCGGTGGAATTCAGTTGCATGCTCCAGTCCCCTTAAGACTGCAAGACGTCTGCAAGGCGCTCAAGACGGCCGCGTACGCTGCCATCAATGACCATATCACCCGCACGGATGATTACGCCTGCCATTACAGACTTATCGATTTTGCAATTCAGCTTAACTTTGCGTGACAGACGTTTTTCCATCGCTGCACTAATCTTCGTAAGCTGTTCATCACTCAGTGCATTGGCAGAAGTGACTTCTACCTCAGAGATAGCCTCACTGGCTGCACGCAGGTGAATAAACTGCTCAAGAACATCCGGGAGCGCATTAAGACGGTTATTTTCAGCCATTACCTTAATCAGGTTCTGGCCATTTTCGTCCAACTGCTCACCGCAGATTGCGATAAACGACTCAGCGAGCGTTTCCGGCGCCAGCGCGCCAGAGAGAAGCTCTGCCATTTGTTCGTTCTTCGTCACCTCAGCGGCAAACGTCAGCATATCCTGCCAACGGTCAACGCTTTGGTGCTCAACGGCAAAGTCAAAAGCTGCTTTGGCGTAGGGGCGAGCTACCGTAATAAATTCAGACATCAGCCCCTCCCTCCTTACAGTTCAGCGACAAGTTTGTCCACGATGTCGCTGTTAGCAGCTTCATCCACGGAACGTTCGATGATCTTCTCGGCGCCAGCAACAGCCAGGACAGCAACTTGCTTACGCAGCTCTTCGCGAGCACGTTTACGCTCGGCGTCAATTTCCGCCTGCGCTTGTGCCACGATTTTAGTACGTTCCTGCTCTGCTTCAGTTTTAGCTTCGTCCAGGATCTGAGCGCGGCGTTTGTTTGCCTGCTCGATAATTACCTGAGCTTCCGCCTTCGCTTTTTTCAGCTGGTCAGTCGCGCTGGCCTTTGCAAGGTCAAGATCCTTATGTGCTCGTTCAGCAGAAGCAAGACCGTCAGCAATTTCTTTTTGACGTTTTTCGATGGCTGCCATTAATGGCGGCCATACGTACTTCATGCAGAACAGAACGAACAGGACAAACGCGATGGCCTGGCCGAGGATTGTTGCGTTAAGATTCACAGCACAATGCCTCTATCTAGTTAACGTTCTGATATTGCTCTTAATTCAAGCAACGCTTACTACGCGACAGCGAACATCACGTACAGACCCAGACCTACAGCGATCATCGGGATAGCATCCACCAGACCCATAACGATAAAGAACTGAGTACGCAGCAGAGGAATCAGATCAGGTTGACGCGCTGCGCCTTCCAGGAATTTACCCCCGAGGATGCCGATACCGATCGCAGCACCGATTGCCGCCAGACCCATCATCACAGCGGCAGCCATGTACAGCAGATCCATATTCAGGTTTTCCATGACAGTCTCCAGTTTGTTTCAGTTAAAACGTAGTAGTGTTGGTAAATTAATGCTCTTCAGACGCCATCGACAGATAGACAATCGTCAGAACCATGAAGATGAAGGCTTGCAGCGTGATAATCAGTATGTGGAAAATGGCCCACGGCACATTCAGAATCCACTGTGACCACCACGGCAACAGACCAGCAATCAGAATGAAAATCAGCTCACCAGCGTACATGTTGCCGAACAGTCGCAGACCAAGAGAAACTGGTTTGGACAGCAGGCTTACCCCTTCAAGGATTAAGTTGACAGGAATGAACGCCCAGTGATTGAACGGCTGCAGCGTCAACTCTTTCGCGAAGCCGCCGATGCCTTTCATTTTGATGCTGTAGAACAGAATCAGGATAAACACGCCCAGCGCCATCGACAGGGTGATGTTTACGTCCGCAGACGGAACCACGCGCAGCGCCGGCAGGCCCAGTATATGCTCAGCAATATACGGCAGCAGGTCGATTGGCAGTAAATCCATCAGGTTCATCAGGAAGACCCAAACGAAGATCGTCAGGGCAAGCGGTGCGATAACCTTGCTTTTGCCATGGTACATGTCTTTGACACTGCCATGAACAAAGCCGATTACCAGCTCAATCGCGGTCTGAAATTTCCCTGGTACGCCGCTGGTTGCCTTTTTAGCAACGCTACGGAACATAAGCAGGAACAACAGACCCAGCACCACCGAGAAGAACATGGAGTCAATATTGAGCGTCCAGAAGGTGGCTGGGGGGTTATGCGGATCTACCAGCGAGAAAGTACGCAGGTCCAACTGAAGGTTATTCAGATGGTGCCCTATGTATTCCTGCGGCGTCATATTTTCAGAAGCCATGATGCCTTTTACCCTTTGTTGTTAATTACAGCCGGTGCCAGTATCTGAACCACCAGCACCAAAACCCACGTAACGATCAGCGGTAAGAACACCGCCTTCAAAACCGCCAACGCCACCACAAGCAAAACCAGCATAGCTAACACCTTGAAGGCTTCGCCGAAAGCGAACGTCCAGGCCACTCGGCCCTTTGCTGGTGTATGTGCCTGGTGACGCCAGGCAAATATCATAAACAACATATTAGGCAGTAACACTGCCAATCCCCCGCACAATGCGGAGATGCCCCAGAAAGGGTCTTTGAGGCTAAACAGCAATCCACTTGCTATTACCGCCAGAAGCTGTGTGAGCAAAAGCTTACGAGCAACGTTTCGACTCAAGAGCGACATAGACATCACGTTTTTACTCCTGCTCCCTTCGAGGTATGCCGCGTGTCGTATAAAACGTTCTTTATGGCTTAGAGTCAAGCATCAAAAAGCGGTCAAATTATACGGTGCGGCTTCGTGATTTCAAACAATAAGTAGCTAAAAAGTGAATAAATGTTTAAATATTTTTCTCCAGGCCACATTTATTACTTTTCGGCAAACTGTGAACGATCATGCAAAACTGCAAAAGCCGCGTAAACACTGGCTGCAAAGCGTGCACCAGATCACATATTAAGCATATTCGCCCCTGCACTATTTATTTACTTGGCAAATGATGCCATTTCAACTTTTTGATATTTAAGCCTAAAATCCGTTACTGTTTTAAAAATAGCGAATAACAACAAAAAAACCACCCATTGACATTTATAATAAAAAATTAACACAAGCGGTGATTCTTTGATTCTATTTTTAGCAGGCTGATATTTTCACAGTTGACTTGTTTCACTTTTAACAAAAAACGGTACGTTATAGTTATGATGCAAAACCGTAAGACATTAGTGAAATGTAACGACATTTAACCACACTATTCCCTATGACTTTTAACACCTGAAGAGCCGTTTTTTTTCTATTTTTTTTGATAAAAATTAAATTTTGTTTGGCTTAATAACCACCAAATGACGCTCACCATCCAGTTGTGGAACCCGTAATTTTACAACTGATTCGACGCTGAACGCCGCAGGCAATGTGGCGATCTCATCTTCCGGTAATTGCCCTTTTAAAGCATAAAAACGCCCGTTTTGACCAGGTAAATGGTGGCACCAGCTCAGCATGTCGTTAAGAGATGCAAAAGCACGACTTATCACGCCATCAAAAGGTGGCTCGGAAGGGAATTCTTCTACCCTGCTTTGCACTGGAGTGATGTTATCCAGTTTAAGTTCATGTTGTACCTGACGCAGAAAACGTACGCGTTTTCCCAGACTATCCAGCAGAGTAAAATGCGCCTCAGGACGCACGATAGAAAGAGGAATTCCTGGTAAGCCCGGTCCCGTGCCGACATCAATAAAACGCTCGCCTTGCAGATGGGGGGCGACAACAATGCTGTCCAGAATATGGCGCACCAGCATTTCGTTGGGATCCCGCACCGATGTCAGGTTGTACGCTTTATTCCATTTGTGCAGCATATCGACATACGCAATCAGCTGATTTTTCTGGTGATCGGTAAGAGAAATACCAGCATCAGCCAGCAGACGAGAGAGTTTGTTGAGCACGGTCGTTACCTGTTAATAATCAATGACCCGATACGCTATAGCTTATCGGGTCGACAAATTTGCAGGGCGGGCAAGCGAAACGCCCCCGCCCAAATAGTGTGATTAAGCGCTACGGCGCAGCATACCTTGTTTTTTCAGCCAAACCAGCAGAATGGAGATGGCGGCAGGCGTGACACCTGAAATGCGCGATGCCTGGCCGATTGATACCGGTTTGTGATCGTTCAGCTTGGCAATAACTTCATTCGACAAACCGGAAACCTGACGATAATCCAGAGTCGCAGGCAGCAACGTATTCTCGTTACGCTGTTGTCTTTCGATTTCATCCTGCTGACGGGCAATATAACCTTCGTACTTAACCTGAATTTCAACCTGTTCAGCCGCCTGAGGATCATCAAGCGCGGGTGCAAATACAGACAATGACGTCAGCTGTGCATAGGTCATGTCCGGACGACGCAGCAGATCTTCACCACTGGCCTCGCGTGACAGAGGTGTCGCCAGGTGAGCATTCACTTCTGCTGCAGATTCGGCAAGCGGGTTCACCCAGGTAGATTTCAGACGCTGGCGTTCTTGTTCGATGCGTTCCAGTTTTTCATTGAAGCGCGCCCAGCGTTCATCCCCCACCAGACCCAGTTCACGACCAATTTCGGTCAGACGGAGATCGGCGTTATCTTCGCGCAGCATCAAACGGTATTCTGCACGCGAAGTAAACATGCGGTACGGTTCTTTGGTGCCCAGCGTACACAGGTCATCCACCAGCACACCAAGATAGGCCTGAGAACGCGCAGGTGCCCACCCCTCTTTGTCAGCGGACAAGCGTGCGGCGTTCAGACCCGCCAGCAAACCTTGCGCAGCGGCTTCTTCGTAACCGGTTGTACCGTTAATCTGACCAGCAAAGAACAGACCTTGAATGAACTTACTTTCCAGGGTTGGCTTCAGATCGCGTGGATCGAAGAAATCATATTCAATAGCATAGCCAGGACGGACAATTTTGGCATTTTCCATCCCCTGCATGGAGCGGACAATTTGCATCTGCACGTCAAACGGCAGGCTGGTGGAAATACCGTTCGGGTAAATTTCGTTAGACGTCAGTCCTTCCGGTTCAAGGAAGATCTGGTGCTGGTTACGATCGGCAAAGCGCATCACTTTGTCTTCGATCGACGGGCAGTAACGTGGGCCGATACCTTCGATCACGCCAGCGTACATCGGGCTACGATCGAGGTTATTACGGATCACATCATGGGTTTTCTCGTTAGTATGCGTGATGTAGCACGGCATCTGGCGCGGATGTTGAGAAACATCGCCAAGGAACGAAAAGACCGGCATTGGGTTATCGCTGTTTTGCTGGCCAAGTACGCTGAAATCGATGGTACGCGCATCTATACGCGGCGGTGTGCCGGTTTTCAGACGGCTAACGCGCAGCGGTAGCTCACGCAGGCGACGTGACAGTGGGATAGACGGCGGATCGCCAGCACGGCCACCGCTGTAGTTGTCCAGACCAATGTGAATTTTCCCGTCGAGGAAAGTCCCTACGGTTAATACAACCGCTTTGGCACGGAACTTCAGACCCATCTGAGTCACTGCACCGACAACACGATCGTTTTCAACAATCAGATCTTCAACCGCTTGCTGGAAGATCATCAGATTCGGCTGGTTCTCCAACGCAGTACGTACAGCCTGACGATAGAGCACGCGATCCGCCTGAGCACGGGTGGCGCGAACTGCCGGGCCTTTGCTGGCGTTTAGTATTCTAAACTGGATACCAGCATGGTCAATTGCGGTTGCCATCAGGCCGCCAAGTGCATCCACTTCTTTTACCAGGTGTCCCTTCCCAATGCCGCCAATCGCCGGGTTACAGCTCATCTGTCCCAGAGTGTCGATATTGTGTGTCAACAGCAGGGTCTGTTGACCCATTCGCGCCGCGGCCATTGCAGCCTCGGTGCCTGCATGACCCCCGCCAATGATGATGACGTCAAAAGGATCCTGATAAAACATGGTAATTGCCTCGCATAATGCGGTGTGAAAATGGATTGAAGCCCGGGCCGTGGATTCTACTCAACTTTAGTCGATGGAGAAAGACCTCGGATCCTGGGTATTAAAAAGAAGATCTTTTTATTTAGAGATCTGTTTTATTGTGATCTCTTATTAGGATCGCACCTTTCTGTGGATAAGGGCGATCCTTTAAGTAAGATCAACAGGTTGCTGAGGATCATTAGCTGTGAATGATCGGTGATCCTGGTCCGTATAAGCTGGGATCAGAATGAAGGGTTATACACAACTCAAAAACTGAACAACAGTTATTCTTTGGATAACTACCGGTTGATCCAAGCTTTTAACCAGAGTTATCCACATAAAAAAGTACGATCTTTACAAATCTCTGAGCAATGGATGCCAGGATCCCAGCCAAATCTCTGCCGGATCTTCCGGAATCTCATGTTCCAGTACGTTGATCCTGAGCGTTTCACCGATCTGTTTCGCCCCGCAGGCCTTCAGTTCAGCTTCCAGCTTGTCAATCGCACCGCAGAACGTGTCATATTCGCGGCTACCAATGCCGATGGCACCAAAGCGTACCTGCGAAAGATCCGGTTTCTGCTCACGCAATGCGTCATATAAAGGTTGCAGGTTATCCGGAATGTCTCCCGCACCGTGCGTTGAGCTGATAACCAGCCAAACCCCTTGAGTAGGAACCTCGTCGAGCATCGGTCCATGCAGTATTTCGCTGGAAAAACCGGCGTCATCCAGCTTTTCTGCCAGATGTTCTGCTACATATTCCGCACTGCCAAGCGTGCTGCCGCTGATAAGAGTGATATCTGCCATTGATCGCTACCTCGATGAAGAGGCAGCATTGTACGCTGTGAGCGAGTTGGGATCTACCTGTGGAAAAATAGGGGATTAAAAAAAGCGATCAGGGCTTGATGGTACGCATGATCGGGTTCTGCAAGACGATCAAGGTTTCAGTGGACTGAATTTCATCAATTGTTTGGATCTTGTTGATAAGTACCTGTTGCAGGGCATCAATAGATTTACACATTACCTTAATAAAGATGCTGTAGTGCCCGGTGGTGTAATACGCCTCGGTCACTTCATCGAGACTTTCCAGTCTGGCCAGCGCTGACGGATAGTCTTTTGCACTTTTCAGGATAATGCCGATAAAGCAGCCGACGTCATAACCCAGTTGTTTTGGACTGACATCAATTCGCGCACCGGTAATAATCCCAGCCTGCTTCATCTTTTCTACACGAACGTGAATTGTCCCCGGGCTGACGCCGAACTGTTTAGCTAATTCAGCGTAGGCGGTACGGGCATTTTCCATCAGGGCGTCAAGAATGCCGCGGTCCAGATTGTCGATCTGATAATTTTCCATAGGTTTTTCTTATGTAGATTAATGATTCACTCTATTTTAGACGTTATTTTTAACGAATCAAAATTGAAGTCGGCTTTTTGTTTGTGGATTATTGAATATTACCTCCATTCTGTTGCTTAATCATAGGCAACAGGACACAGGAGTACACATAATGAAAACCGCTTACATTGCCAAACAACGTCAAATTAGCTTCGTAAAATCTCATTTTTCTCGCCAGCTGGAAGAGCGTTTAGGTCTGATCGAAGTTCAGGCACCGATCCTCAGCCGCGTAGGAGATGGCACGCAGGATAACTTGTCGGGCTGTGAAAAAGCGGTGCAGGTGAAGGTTAAAGCATTGCCGGACGCTCAATTCGAAGTGGTTCATTCCCTGGCGAAGTGGAAGCGTCAAACGTTAGGACAACACGACTTTAGCGCAGGCGAAGGGCTGTACACGCACATGAAGGCCCTGCGTCCCGATGAAGATCGCCTCTCCCCGCTGCACTCAGTGTATGTTGATCAGTGGGACTGGGAGCGCGTGATGGGCGACGGTGAGCGTCAATTTTCCACTCTGAAAAGCACGGTAGAGGCTATCTGGGCGGGAATTAAGGCCACCGAAGCTGCGGTAAGCAAAGAATTTGGTCTGGCACCGTTCCTGCCAGAGCAGATCCACTTTGTGCATAGCCAGGAGCTGTTATCTCGTTATCCGGATCTTGACGCAAAAGGTCGTGAACGTGCGATTGCAAAAGAGCTGGGCGCGGTGTTCCTGGTCGGGATCGGCGGCAAACTTAGTGACGGCCACCGTCATGACGTTCGTGCTCCGGATTATGATGACTGGAGTTCAGCGTCCGAACTGGGTCATGCCGGTTTGAACGGTGATATTTTGGTCTGGAACCCGGTACTGGAAGATGCGTTTGAACTGTCTTCTATGGGGATCCGCGTGGATGCCGATGCGCTGAAACACCAACTTGCTCTGACCGGAGATGAAGATCGCCTGAGTCTGGAGTGGCACCAGGCACTGCTGCGCGGTGAAATGCCGCAGACCATTGGTGGCGGTATTGGGCAGTCACGCCTGACGATGCTGCTGCTGCAGTTGCCGCACATTGGCCAGGTTCAGTGCGGTGTGTGGCCTGCACAGGTCCGTGAAAGCGTCGCATCTCTGCTGTAAAAATTAACGCCGCCAGCGTCTGAGCAGGCGGCTTCGCATCCCGGTATCAAAGCGCCAGATATGATCGAAAATGCGCATGATGCCGGGTTTGCCATGTGCAGACATCGCCACAGCATGAAAACGATGCTGGTGCACTCGCTGCAATTCCCCCACTTTATTGACAACTTCATCAGGTAATCGCTGAGCGATAAAATCTGAGATCACCACCGCATCGGCATCAAACCATTCCCGACCCTGCATGCGTTCAATAATGGCGCGAAAACAGCTGGCGATATCTGTACCGCCGCGAAAGCGCTGACTTAAAAAACGGATCGCCTGTTCGATACCCTCCGGACCGGATAGCTCATAGCGCACGACTTCTGTTGAAAACAGCATAATGAAACAGCGCCGGTTATCGGCAAGGGCGACGCGCATTAGCGCCAGGCAAAAGGCTTTCGCACACTGTTCGTTAAATCCGCCCATCGAACCCGAGGTATCGACACAGACAATAAAGGGCCCACGAGGCTGCTCGTCAAAATCCTGGTGGATAACCGGCCGCTCCGTGACTTTCTCGCGCCAGGCTTCTCCATGCAGGCGGTATGTCAGGAGCTGCTTTTCCACCAGCCGTCGGTAGAACTCGTATTCCAGTTCGGTAATGCCCAACGTGGCCAGTTCTGGCGGTAGCAGGCGCAGGATATCGTCACTTTGCTGGATGCCATCCACCTGCTCCGGGACGGTTGCCGGTTCGCGCACCAGGGTACGGAAGGTTTCCATTGGCGCATCTTTACGCGGCACGGATTTCGCCTCTCTGGAACGACCTAACTGTTCGGCCAGGCGCTGGAGTTCGGGTTGTTGCGTCAGAAATTCACCGTATTTCACCATCAACTGATAATCACTGCGCTTGATTTGGCCCGCGCTCATGTCCCACAAACGACCCGCTGCGTTGTCATTTTCCGCCAGCACAGGTTCCAGTTGACCACTGAGCGTCATCCGTTCCTGCACTTCACTGAGCAACTGTTCGCGTTCTTCTTCCAGTAGCTGCTGATTAAGCGTGGTGGTTTGCACCACCAGGCTCAGGCGCCAGCGCTGGAGAAAGAGAGTATGCAGTGCGGGCGTAAAAGTACTGTTGTCATCAACCAGTTGCTGCGCTTGCCCAGCCCATGGCGAGTGGAGTCGGTGCAGGAGCGCTAATATTTGCGGTAGCTGGACGATAAACTGCGGAGTGGAGAGGAGCTGACTTTGCTGATAGCACATGACCTCTTCCGCCAACTCCGGCGGTACGTGGGTATCTTTGAGGCGGTTACGTAACGCTTCGCGCCAGCGGGGAACATCGTCAGTAATCGCTTTTTTTAGCCGGGGAAATTTTTTGAAAAAGACCGCCATCTGCGGGGAAGCCAGCAGTGCGATGATCATCTCTTCAATCATCCCCTCTTCGCCGACCGCCAGCATGATATTTAGCGTATCAAGGGTCAGCATTGTTGTGCCTGTCGGATCTGTGTACCGACGTCCTGCAGGCTGGCTTCAATGCGGCCTAACCAGTCACTATGAATAAACAGACATTTTTGCTGTTCACTAAATTCGCTGTGCTGCTGGTGCCATTCGTTGTCGAGCGCTTCAAGTTGCTGCTTTATCTCACTGGGCATGCTTTCTTCTGATGCGCCGGGTAGTGCCAGGCGAGAACCTTGCAAACTGACGTCGCGCACGACCAGGTGCTGAGCGCTGTCGACTTCCATATTCAGCGTCTGGGCAAATCCGATACCGTTTAATTTTCCGCGGATCTCACCGCCTTTAGTCAGCCACTGCTCCAGAGCGCCGCGTTCAAAGGCAATATGGATAACCTCCATATCGTGCAGTTTTAGGGGTTTTTGCAGTAGCAGCGTCAGTACGGAAGTGTTGGCTTCCGGCGGTAAATCATAATGAGGACGGCGGCTGAACATTCCACCCTGACGAATTACCGTGAAGGCCGTTTTATCACTTTGCTGCTGCTGTAGCTGGATGCGGCGCTGCATTATTGCCCCAAGGCGAGTCAACATTGCCTGCTGCTGCCAGGCGTGCCCGGTCATCAATATTTCGATTTGTTGCTGCATCAGATTCAGGCTTTGCGCGTCATACCACAGGCAATCTTTCAGCAGAATAAGGTCGATAGGCGCAACGGCATCGCGCCCGCTAAAGAAGGCGCTGGCCTGGAGTAAGCGGATTGCTTTTTTCCAGCGACGGTCAGATACGTAGGGGGCGTTCGGTAGCGCATCCAGTTGCTGGCGCAGGGTGAAAATCAATTCAAATACACGATCGGGAAGCGTGATTTTGCCAATGTCTTTTTGCCACTGGTAGTACTCTTCATCGGTCACTTGTAACGTTGTTGGAACGGGGTTGTCACTTTCATCCTGCTGGCTTAACAGCATGGACCGGAAGTTGGCCTTGTCCTGTACTTTATCCAGCCACAGGCGAATCAGCATACGGTCGTACAATGCTTCCAGGCTGCTGTCTGCTTCAGGTAGTTCGTTGGAGGCCGCGACCAGCAGGCGCATCGGGATTTTCTCCTCGTGTGCGCCGTTGCGGAAGTGGCGTTCGTTAATGGCGGTTAGCAGGGTGTTGAGAATGGCC
Organism: Citrobacter sp. Colony219; assembly: GCF_019382635.1. Classification (NCBI taxonomy): domain Bacteria; kingdom Pseudomonadati; phylum Pseudomonadota; class Gammaproteobacteria; order Enterobacterales; family Enterobacteriaceae; genus Citrobacter; species Citrobacter sp. Colony219. The sequence goes on from NZ_CP080033.1 coordinate 307,668, forward strand.
GGGCCTGCTTTCCAGATTTCATCGAGAAAAACAATTTCGGCTTCAGGAAGATAGCCTGCTGTTAAGCGCTCATAGCGACCTTCGTCTTTAAGCGCTTGAATGGATAGCGGGCCAAAGACCTCTTCAGGTGTCGAGAAGCGCGTCATCAGATATTCGAAAGCACGGGCATTTTTAAAGGCAAACTTCAGTCGGCGAGCGATTAAGCTTTTCGCTATCCCTGGAGGGCCTAATAAGAAGACGCTCTCGCCGCTGAGCGCGGCCAGCAGACAAAGGCGAATGGCGTGACTACGTTCATAAAGTCCCTTTTCCAGCGCATTGCTCAGACGGGAAATTCTTTCCGCTAATAAATGTGGGTGAGCCATAATGAAGTGGCGTCCTTTCGCCAAATGTACCGCGTTAAACAGCGAGTATAGATGTTTAGCCCCTGGGCTGTAATAGACTGAAGGCGCGTTTATTTTTCTTTGAGCCAGATTAATCTGGTCTCATTTAGGGGTACGATTTTGCGATTAATCGTGCATACTGTGCGCCTTTTTGTGGGCCAAGGGACGACGCACACATTTCTTATATATACACCATATCAATCAAGCTGCACCAAGGCGGCAATGGAGTTATTCCCTGGGATGGGCGGAATAACGAATGCAGCCAACGCGGAGGTAGCTTGAACGATGATGTGTATAAACGAAAGACGAGTCTATGAGCACTGATAATAAGCAATCATTGTCTGCGAATACCCTCGCGGCCATTGGGGTTGTCTACGGTGATATTGGTACCAGCCCACTTTATACGCTTCGTGAATGTTTGTCCGGGCAGTTTGGTTTTGGCGTTGAACGTGATGCCGTGTTTGGTTTTCTCTCGCTGATTTTCTGGCTGCTGATTCTGGTTGTTTCCGTTAAGTATCTGTCATTTGTTATGCGTGCTGATAACGCCGGGGAAGGTGGGATCCTGACGTTGATGTCGTTGGCCGGGCGTAATACGTCGGCGCGAACGACCTCGATGCTGGTGATTATGGGATTGATTGGCGGCAGCTTTTTCTATGGCGAGGTGGTGATTACGCCAGCCATTTCGGTGATGTCGGCGATTGAAGGTCTGGAGATTATTGCTCCACAACTGGACACCTGGATTGTTCCTCTCTCTATTATCGTACTTACCCTGCTGTTTTTGATTCAAAAACACGGTACCGGCATGGTCGGTAAGCTGTTTGCGCCGATTATGCTGATATGGTTCCTGGTACTTGCCGTGCTGGGTGTACGCAGCATTATTGCAAATCCGGAAGTGTTGCATGCCCTAAATCCGTATTGGGCTGTTCATTTCTTCCTGGAATTCAAAACGCTGTCCTTTATTGCGCTGGGCGCGGTGGTGCTGTCGATTACCGGTGTTGAAGCGCTGTATGCGGATATGGGCCACTTCGGTAAGTTACCGATTCGCCTTGCATGGTTCTCCGTGGTGTTGCCTTCACTGGTACTGAACTATTTTGGTCAGGGGGCATTGCTGTTAAAGCATCCTGAAGCGATCAAAAACCCGTTCTTCCTGCTGGCACCGGACTGGGCGCTGATTCCGCTGCTGATCCTTGCCGCGCTGGCGACGGTAATCGCTTCGCAGGCGGTTATTTCCGGCGTATTCTCACTGACGCGCCAGGCTGTGCGTCTGGGGTATTTATCGCCGATGCGGATTATCCATACTTCAGAAATGGAATCGGGTCAGATCTATATTCCTTTCGTAAACTGGATGCTTTATTTCGCCGTGGTTATTGTGATCGTGAGCTTTGAGCACTCCAGTAATCTGGCTGCTGCGTACGGTATTGCGGTAACGGGAACGATGGTACTGACGTCCATTCTGTCGACGACCGTGGCGCGGCAAAACTGGCACTGGAATAAATACTTCGTCTTCCTGATCCTGGTTGCGTTCCTGTGCATCGATGTTCCGTTGTTCTCTGCAAACCTCGATAAGCTCGTTTCAGGCGGCTGGTTGCCGCTCTCGCTGGGTCTGGTGATGTTCACTATTATGACGACCTGGAAAAGCGAACGCTTCCGTCTGTTGCGTCGCATGCATGAGCACGGTAACTCTCTGGAGGCGATGATTGCGTCGCTGGAGAAATCCCCACCGGTGCGCGTGCCAGGAACGGCGGTGTATATGTCCCGTGCGTTGAACGTCATCCCGTTTGCGCTGCTGCATAACCTGAAACATAACAAGGTGCTGCATGAACGCGTTATTCTGCTGACGCTGCGTACGGAAGACGCGCCCTATGTACACAATGTACGTAGAGTGCAGATTGAGCAATTGTCGCCTACCTTCTGGCGCGTGGTGGCCAGCTACGGTTGGCGTGAAACGCCAAACGTTGAAGAAGTGTTCCACCGCTGCGGTCTGGAAGGCTTAAGCTGTCGGATGATGGAAACCTCCTTCTTCATGTCGCACGAGTCGTTGATTGTCGGCAAACGACCATGGTATCTGCGCCTGCGTGGCAAGCTGTATCTGCTGCTACAGCGCAATGCGCTGCGCGCGCCGGACCAGTTTGAAATCCCACCGAACCGGGTTATTGAACTCGGTACGCAGGTCGAGATTTAATATTGTTAACGCCCTCTTTCATCGTGAAAGGGGGCGTTTTGTTTGACCCCTCTCAGTTTTCTTTTCATCTCATGATAATCCTTGCGAAACGTTTCGATGGTGATCACATTTTCGTAACGTCACGGTGGTTTTCTGTCCACTCTTCGAACTACACTTATCTTAAGCGAAACGTTTCGCTAGTGGGGAAAGAAAATGAAGAAAGGCACGGTACTCAACTCTGAAATTTCATCGGTGATCTCCCGTCTGGGGCATACCGATACGCTGGTGGTGTGTGATGCAGGTTTACCCATCCCGAACAGCACAACGCGTATCGATATGGCATTAACCCAGGGCGTACCTTCTTTTATGCAGGTATTGGATGTGGTTACACGTGAAATGCAGGTCGAGGCGGCCATTCTCGCGTCGGAAATTAAACAACATAATCCGCAACTCCACGAAACGTTGCTCAGTCACATTGAGCAACTGCAACAACACCAGGGAAACACCATAGAAATTCGTTACACCACGCATGAACAATTCAAAAAACAAACCGCAGACAGTCAGGCGGTAATTCGCAGCGGAGAATGTTCTCCGTATGCGAATATCATTCTCTGTGCTGGCGTCACGTTCTGAGGCCATCATGAACGCATTACTGCAACTCAAAGGGATCGATAAAGCGTTCCCAGGCGTAAAAGCGCTATCCGGCGCCGCGCTGAATGTCTACCCAGGCCGCGTAATGGCGCTGGTAGGCGAAAACGGCGCGGGCAAATCCACCATGATGAAGGTGCTGACCGGAATCTACACCCGTGATGCCGGTTCCTTATTGTGGCTGGGTAAAGAGACCACCTTTAACGGCCCGAAATCCTCCCAGGAAGCCGGAATCGGTATCATCCACCAGGAGCTGAACCTGATCCCGCAACTCACTATTGCCGAGAACATTTTTCTCGGTCGCGAGTTTGTGAATCGCTTTGGCAAAATAGACTGGAAGAAGATGTACGCCGAAGCCGATCTGCTGCTCGCCAAACTCAATCTGCGCTTTAAAAGCGACAGGCTGGTCGGTGAGCTGTCGATTGGCGATCAGCAGATGGTTGAAATCGCCAAAGTGCTGAGCTTTGAATCGAAGGTCATCATTATGGATGAACCGACGGATGCCCTCACCGATACTGAAACCGAATCCCTGTTCCGCGTCATTCGCGAACTGAAATCCCAGGGACGCGGCATTGTCTATATTTCTCACCGCATGAAAGAGATTTTCGAGATTTGCGATGACGTAACCGTCTTTCGCGACGGGCAGTTTATTGCCGAGCGTGAAGTCGCATCGCTTACCGAAGACTCGCTGATTGAAATGATGGTGGGACGTAAACTGGAAGATCAGTACCCGCGTCTGGAAAAAGCGCCGGGTGATATTCGCCTGAAAGTCGATAATTTGTGCGGCCCTGGCGTAAACGATGTGTCATTCACGCTGCGTAAAGGCGAGATCCTTGGCGTGTCGGGGTTGATGGGTGCAGGACGTACCGAGCTGATGAAAGTGTTGTACGGCGCATTGCCACGCACCAGCGGCTACGTCACGCTTGATGGCCATGAAGTGGTTACCCGTTCGCCGCAGGATGGACTGGCTAACGGCATCGTCTATATTTCTGAAGACCGTAAACGCGATGGTTTAGTGCTCGGTATGTCGGTGAAAGAGAACATGTCACTGACCGCGCTGCGCTATTTCAGCCGTGCAGGCGGAAGCCTAAAACATAAAGATGAGCAGCAGGCGGTGGGAGATTTTATTCGCTTGTTCAATGTTAAAACGCCATCGATGGAACAGGCTATCGGCCTGCTCTCCGGCGGTAACCAGCAGAAAGTAGCGATTGCGCGCGGTCTGATGACCCGACCAAAAGTGCTGATCCTTGATGAACCAACGCGCGGCGTTGACGTTGGGGCGAAAAAAGAAATCTATCAGCTTATCAACCAGTTTAAGGCCGATGGGCTGAGCATCATTCTGGTCTCTTCTGAGATGCCAGAAGTATTGGGCATGAGCGATCGAATTATCGTTATGCATGAAGGGCATCTCGGCGGTGAATTCACTCGCGAGCAGGCCACTCAGGAAGTATTAATGGCTGCCGCTGTGGGCAAGCTTAATCGCGTGAATCAGGAGTAAAAAGATGACTACCCAGGCTGTTTCTGGTCGCCGTTATTTCACTAAAGCATGGCTTCTGGAGCAAAAGTCGCTCATCGCTCTGTTAGTGCTGATCGCGATTGTTTCCACCATGAGCCCCAACTTTTTTACCGTTAATAACCTGTTCAACATTCTCCAGCAAACGTCGGTGAACGCCATCATGGCGGTCGGCATGACTCTGGTCATCCTGACGTCGGGTATCGACCTGTCCGTCGGTTCCTTACTGGCGCTGACCGGCGCGGTTGCGGCTTCCATTGTAGGGATTGAAGTCAATGCGCTGGTGGCTGTTGCTGCTGCTCTGGCGCTCGGCGCTGCCATTGGCGCGGTAACCGGGGTGATTGTCGCGAAAGGTCGCGTGCAGGCGTTTATCGCGACCCTGGTGATGATGCTGCTGCTGCGCGGTGTGACCATGGTCTACACCAACGGCAGTCCGGTAAACACCGGTTTTACTGATAATGCCGATCTGTTTGGCTGGTTCGGGATTGGTCGTCCATTAGGCATCCCTACGCCGGTGTGGATTATGGGGATTGTTTTCCTCGCGGCGTGGTACATGCTGCACCACACGCGTCTGGGTCGTTATATCTATGCGCTGGGCGGTAACGAAGCGGCAACGCGTCTGTCCGGAATCAGCGTCAGTAAAATCAAAATTATCGTCTATTCACTCTGTGGGCTGCTGGCTTCGCTGGCGGGCATCATTGAAGTGGCGCGTCTTTCCTCTGCACAACCGACGGCAGGTACAGGCTATGAGCTGGATGCTATCGCCGCGGTGGTATTAGGTGGTACCAGCCTGGCGGGTGGTAAAGGACGCATTGTTGGGACGCTGATCGGCGCATTGATTCTTGGTTTCCTCAATAATGGTTTGAATTTGTTAGGTGTATCCTCCTATTACCAGATGATCGTCAAAGCGGTGGTGATTTTGCTGGCGGTACTGGTAGACAACAAAAAGCAGTAACAACGATTACAGGACATCTTAAATATGAACATGAAAAAACTGGCTACCCTGGTTTCTGCTGTTGCGCTGAGCGCCACCGTGAGCGCGAATGCGATGGCGAAAGATACCATTGCGCTGGTGGTCTCCACGCTTAATAACCCGTTCTTTGTCTCCCTGAAGGATGGGGCGCAAAAAGAGGCAGATAAGCTGGGCTACAACCTGGTGATTCTGGACTCGCAGAACAACCCGGCGAAAGAGCTGGCTAACGTTCAGGACTTAACGGTTCGCGGGACTAAAATCCTGCTGATCAACCCAACTGACTCCGATGCCGTGGGTAACGCCGTGAAGATGGCTAACCAGGCGAAGATTCCGGTTATCACCCTTGACCGCGTAGCGTCTAAAGGTGAAGTGGTAAGCCATATTGCGTCTGATAACGTGCTGGGCGGAAAAATTGCGGGTGATTACATCGCGAAAAAAGCCGGTGAAGGCGCGAAAGTTATCGAACTGCAGGGCATTGCCGGAACGTCTGCGGCGCGTGAGCGTGGCGAAGGTTTCCAGCAGGCCGTTGCGGCACACAAATTTAACGTACTGGCCAGCCAGCCGGCAGACTTCGACCGCACTAAAGGTCTGAACGTTATGCAGAACCTGCTGACCGCGCATCCTGACGTGCAGGCCGTATTTGCCCAGAACGATGAAATGGCGCTGGGTGCGCTGCGTGCGCTGCAAACGGCGGGTAAATCTGATGTGATGGTGGTTGGATTTGACGGCACTCCAGATGGCGAAAAAGCAGTAAATGATGGCAAACTGGCTGCGACCATTGCTCAGCTGCCGGATCAGATCGGCGCGAAAGGCGTTGAGACTGCGGATAAAGTCCTGAAAGGCGAGAAGGTTCAGGCTAAATATCCGGTTGACCTGAAGCTGGTTATCAAGCAGTAATACCGATTCAGGCCGCTCGCGACCTGATGGAGACATAAATACGCCATCCCTGGATCTTGTTCTGAGGATGAAAGCGTAAAAAGAAAAGCAGGGCACGCGCCACCCTAACCCGGTGGCGCACTTTGACTTGGAATACCTAACATGAAAACCGCAGGCAACCTCGTTGTTCTTGGCAGCATTAATGCCGATCACATCCTCAACCTTAACTCTTTCCCGACACCGGGTGAAACCGTAACCGGTAGTCAATATCAGGTGGCGTTTGGCGGTAAAGGCGCGAATCAGGCGGTTGCTGCAGGGCGTAGTGGCGCGAATATCGCGTTCATTGCCTGTACGGGTGATGACGATATTGGCGAAAGTGTTCGTAAACAGTTAGCTCGCGATAATATTGATATTGCCCCGATTAGCGTTATTTCGGGTGAATCGACCGGTGTGGCGCTGATTTTTGTGAATGCCGAAGGTGAGAACGTTATCGGTATTCATGCCGGCGCGAATGCTGCTCTTTCTCCGGCGTTGGTAGAAGCACAGCGTGACCGTATTGCTCAGGCGTCTGCGTTACTGATGCAATTAGAATCACCGATCGAAAGCGTACAGGCTGCGGCAAAGATTGCGCATCAGAATAAGACTCTGGTCGCCCTTAACCCAGCTCCGGCACGTGAACTATCCGACGAGCTGCTGGCGCTGGTGGATATTATTACCCCGAATGAAACCGAGGCTGAAAAGCTGACGGGGATCCGGGTAGAAAACGATGAAGATGCAGCTAAAGCGGCGCAGGCATTGCACGCGAAAGGGATCCATACTGTACTGATTACCTTAGGGAGTCGCGGTGTGTGGGCCAGTGTAAACGGTGAAGGTCAGCGAGTACCGGGTTTTAAAGTTGACGCGGTTGATACTATCGCTGCCGGAGATACCTTTAACGGTGCGTTAATCACAGCGTTACTGGAAGAGACTCCGCTATCGGAAGCCATCCGTTTTGCACATGCTGCCGCCGCGATTGCGGTCACACGTAAAGGTGCACAGCCTTCCGTTCCATGGCGTGAAGAAATCGAAGCGTTTTTAAGTCAACAGAGGTAACGCTTGGCTACAATGAAGGACGTTGCCCGCCTGGCGGGTGTTTCCACGTCGACGGTTTCTCACGTCATTAATAAAGATCGCTTTGTCAGTGAGGCGATCACTGACAAAGTTGATGCGGCAATCAAAGAGCTTAACTATGCGCCTTCCGCGTTGGCGCGTAGTCTCAAACTGAATCAGACCCGCACTATTGGCATGTTAATTACAGCCAGTACTAATCCCTTTTACTCTGAGCTGGTTCGTGGTGTTGAACGTAGCTGCTTTGAGCGCGGTTACAGCCTGGTGCTGTGCAACACCGAAGGTGACGAGCAGCGTATGAACCGTAATCTGGAAACGTTGATGCAAAAGCGGGTAGACGGCTTGCTGCTGCTCTGCACGGAAACACATCAGCCTTCCAGAGAAATCATGCAGCGTTACCCTTCTATACCGACCGTGATGATGGACTGGTCGCCTTTTGATGGTGAAAGCGATCTGATTCAGGATAACTCCCTGTTAGGTGGGGATTTAGCCACTCAACATCTGATCGAAAAAGGGTTTACGCGCATTGCCTGCATCACGGGCCCTCTGGATAAAACACCGGCGCGTCTGCGTCTGGAAGGGTATCGCGCGGCAATGAAGCGTGCAGGGCTGGCTATCCCGAACGGTTACGAGATCACCGGTGACTTCGAGTTTGGCGGTGGGTTTGAAGCTATGCAAACGCTGTTGTCGCATAAAGACCGCCCACAGGCTGTTTTTACCGGCAATGACGCGATGGCGGTTGGAGCATATCAGGCTTTATATCAGTCTGGATTGCGTATCCCGCAGGATATGGCGGTAGTCGGTTATGATGATATAGAACTGGCGCGTTATATGACGCCGCCGCTGACAACTATTCACCAACCGAAAGATGAGTTGGGTGAACTGGCCATTGATGTGTTAATCCACCGTATGGCACAGCCCGCATTGCAGCAACAGCGCTTGCAGCTTACTCCTGTTCTGATGGAGCGGGGGTCGGTTTAGGCTTATGTCGATCTTTGATCAGATTGCGCCCATCTTTGGCTCTTAACAGCATAAACATCAGCGCCGATACGACGGTGATCGCGCCCATTGTAATAAAAGTATAGTGGAACTGTTCAACCGTATTGGTTCCTTCCATACCTTCGTAGATACGCAGAACCGCGGCACTAATGGCAACCCCTAAACTAATAGACAGCTGCTGCGTAACGGCTAAAACACTGTTGCCGCTGCTGGCATTCTCATCAGTTAAATCGGCCAGAGTAATGGTATTCATTGAGGTAAACTGGGTGGACATCGCCATACCTAAAATGAACAGTGGCAGAATTAGCATCCAGACCGGCATGGCGGGAGACTGCAAAGAAAACTGTGCAATCATCAGGCCGATAAACACTGTAATACCGACCAGCGTGGTCCGGTAGCCGAGCCGGCGCAGTACCTGCGTCACCATCGATTTCGCCAGAATTGAGCCCAGCGCTGTCGGAGCCATCATGCAACCGGCAATGAGTGCCGGGTATCCAAAGCCTACCTGCAGCATCAGTGGCATTAAGAAAGGTACGCATCCCGTTCCCAGGCGAGTAGCAAGGTTTCCGGCGATGCCAACAGAAAAGGTTCGCGTTTTAAAAATAGGAAGCGCAATCAACGGTGTCGGATGGCGACGCGCATGACGAATGTAGGCGAGCAGTAGCACAATGCTGGCGAGAATAATGCCAAGTGCGACCCAACTGGCAACAAGTTTCTCGCCAAACAACTCAACACCGCTGGAAAACAGTACCAGGCTTAGACCAAAGAGAAAGAAACCGGTCATATCGAAGCCGCGGCGTGGTGTGGTGAAGTTCGGCATATATTTGCGGGCATAGAAGATACCGGCTATGCCGATGGGAATATTAATCAGGAAGATCCAGTGCCAACTGGCCCACGTTACCAGCACGCCACCCAGTACCGGACCTAAAATCGGTCCAACAAGACCGGGCATGGTCACGAAATTAAGTACGGGGAGCAGTTCGCTACGCGGGTAAGCACGCAATAATGCCAGACGGGCAACAGGCATCATCATTGCGCCACCGATACCCTGTATCACGCGGAAAACCACCAGTTCACTTAATGAGCTGGAAAGTGCACAAGCCAGCGATCCCAACGTAAACAGGCTAACGGCAATCATAAATACACGCCGGGTCCCGAATCTGTCAGCCAACCATCCACTCACCGGGATCAGCATAGCGACTGTCAGGGTATAGCTGATAATGGCTGATTGCATAGCAAGCGGGGAGCGGTTAAGACTATGTGCTATTGCGGGTAAGGCCGTGTTGAGGATAGTGGCATCTAATGCCTGCATAAAAAAGGCCATGGCGGCTATCCATGGCAATCCAGCCATACTGCGCGATTTCTTTTCTGACATAGATTATTTATCCGGGAGCTCGTTCGGTGCTATCAGTAATGCCTGACAGGCGGCAAAAGCGCGTTCGCCATCGCTATCTTCTATTGCATCGACAATGGCCTGGTGCAAATCCAGCTTGACCACATCGTTATAGGTAATCGACGTAAAGTAGGTCTGATAAACGGAATGGAACAATGATGCGAAGGATATCAGGAATGGATTCGCGCTCATTTCATAAATGTGCTCATGCCAGGCAATATCAACTTCAATCCAACGTTCGCGTCTGAAGTTCTTTTTCAGCTCGACCATCTCTTCCATTAATGTATTGAGATGGGCTTTCTGCTCTGCCGTACCAATCGTCGCCGCCAGTGAACAGGCTTGAGGCTCCAGGCTAATACGCATCACCAGAAAGTGTTTAATGACCTGTGGGAAATTATCTTCCGTCATCCACCAGGTGAGCAGCTCCTGATCGAGGAAGTTCCAGTTTGCCTGCGGCATAACGCGTGTACCAATACGTGGGCGCGGTAATACCATACCTTTAGCCGTTAATGTCTTAACTGCCTCTCTTACCGCAGTTCGGCTTACGCCAAACTGATCGCCCAGCTCAATTTCACCTGGCAGGATAGCGCCGGGTGCGTATTCACCTTTTAATATTCTCTGAGCCAGCTTTTCTGCCAGAACATAGGAAAGATTCTTTTGGGCAGCTATCTGTTGGGCATTTAAAGGCATGAATGTTCTTCCTTACGCTTTTTCTTATTCATTAGTATGCCATCAGGGAGTGTGATTGCGGCTGCAAAAACGGCAAATTGCTTATTTTATGGCATGTTAATGGTGGTTTTGGTGAAAAAACACGCATTCGGAAAGTTATTTTAAATTTCCCCTTGTCAGCCTGAAATAACTCCCTATAATGCGCCTCCACTGACACGGAACAACGGCACGCAAGCCGCCGGGTCAGCGGGGTTCCACTGAGAACTCCGGCGAAGAAAGCGAAATTAAATGCTTGACTTCGTAGCGGGATGGCGTAATATGCACACCCCGCGCCGCTGAGAAAAAGCGAAGCGGCACTGCTCTTTAACAATTTATCAGACAATCTGTGTGGGCACTCGAAGATACGGATTCTTAACGTCGCAAGACGAAAAATGAATACCAAGTCTCTGAGTGAACACGTAATTCATTACGAAGTTTAATTCACGAGCATCAAACTTAAATTGAAGAGTTTGATCATGGCTCAGATTGAACGCTGGCGGCAGGCCTAACACATGCAAGTCGAACGGTAGCACAGAGGAGCTTGCTCCTTGGGTGACGAGTGGCGGACGGGTGAGTAATGTCTGGGAAACTGCCCGATGGAGGGGGATAACTACTGGAAACGGTAGCTAATACCGCATAACGTCGCAAGACCAAAGAGGGGGACCTTCGGGCCTCTTGCCATCGGATGTGCCCAGATGGGATTAGCTAGTAGGTGGGGTAACGGCTCACCTAGGCGACGATCCCTAGCTGGTCTGAGAGGATGACCAGCCACACTGGAACTGAGACACGGTCCAGACTCCTACGGGAGGCAGCAGTGGGGAATATTGCACAATGGGCGCAAGCCTGATGCAGCCATGCCGCGTGTATGAAGAAGGCCTTCGGGTTGTAAAGTACTTTCAGCGAGGAGGAAGGCGTTGTGGTTAATAACCGCAGCGATTGACGTTACTCGCAGAAGAAGCACCGGCTAACTCCGTGCCAGCAGCCGCGGTAATACGGAGGGTGCAAGCGTTAATCGGAATTACTGGGCGTAAAGCGCACGCAGGCGGTCTGTCAAGTCGGATGTGAAATCCCCGGGCTCAACCTGGGAACTGCATCCGAAACTGGCAGGCTAGAGTCTTGTAGAGGGGGGTAGAATTCCAGGTGTAGCGGTGAAATGCGTAGAGATCTGGAGGAATACCGGTGGCGAAGGCGGCCCCCTGGACAAAGACTGACGCTCAGGTGCGAAAGCGTGGGGAGCAAACAGGATTAGATACCCTGGTAGTCCACGCCGTAAACGATGTCGACTTGGAGGTTGTGCCCTTGAGGCGTGGCTTCCGGAGCTAACGCGTTAAGTCGACCGCCTGGGGAGTACGGCCGCAAGGTTAAAACTCAAATGAATTGACGGGGGCCCGCACAAGCGGTGGAGCATGTGGTTTAATTCGATGCAACGCGAAGAACCTTACCTACTCTTGACATCCACGGAACTTGCCAGAGATGGCTTGGTGCCTTCGGGAACCGTGAGACAGGTGCTGCATGGCTGTCGTCAGCTCGTGTTGTGAAATGTTGGGTTAAGTCCCGCAACGAGCGCAACCCTTATCCTTTGTTGCCAGCGGTCCGGCCGGGAACTCAAAGGAGACTGCCAGTGATAAACTGGAGGAAGGTGGGGATGACGTCAAGTCATCATGGCCCTTACGAGTAGGGCTACACACGTGCTACAATGGCGCATACAAAGAGAAGCGACCTCGCGAGAGCAAGCGGACCTCATAAAGTGCGTCGTAGTCCGGATTGGAGTCTGCAACTCGACTCCATGAAGTCGGAATCGCTAGTAATCGTGGATCAGAATGCCACGGTGAATACGTTCCCGGGCCTTGTACACACCGCCCGTCACACCATGGGAGTGGGTTGCAAAAGAAGTAGGTAGCTTAACCTTCGGGAGGGCGCTTACCACTTTGTGATTCATGACTGGGGTGAAGTCGTAACAAGGTAACCGTAGGGGAACCTGCGGTTGGATCACCTCCTTACCTTAAAGAAACGTTCTTTGTAGTGCTCACACAGATTGTCTGATGAAAAGTAAATAGCAAGGCGTCTTGCGATTGAGACTGACACGTCCCCTTCGTCTAGAGGCCCAGGACACCGCCCTTTCACGGCGGTAACAGGGGTTCGAATCCCCTAGGGGACGCCACTTGCTGGTTTGTGTGAGTGAAAGTCGCCGGCCTTAATATCTCAAAACTTACCTTCGGGTGACGTTTGAGATATTTGCTCTTTAAAAATCTGGATCAAGCTGAAAATTGAAACGACACACTGTTTCATTTCTCCGTAATAAGAAATGAAAAATGGTGTGTTCGAGTCTCTCAAATTTTCGCAACACGGTGGTGTTTTACGAAACATCTTCGGGTTGTGAGGTTAAGCGACTAAGCGTACACGGTGGATGCCCTGGCAGTCAGAGGCGATGAAGGACGTGCTAATCTGCGATAAGCGTCGGTAAGGTGATATGAACCGTTATAACCGGCGATTTCCGAATGGGGAAACCCAGTGTGTTTCGACACACTATCATTACGTGAATCCATAGCGTAATGAAGCGAACCGGGGGAACTGAAACATCTAAGTACCCCGAGGAAAAGAAATCAACCGAGATTCCCCCAGTAGCGGCGAGCGAACGGGGAGCAGCCCAGAGTCTGAATCAGCTTGTGTGTTAGTGGAACGGTCTGGAAAGTCCGACGGTACAGGGTGATAGTCCCGTACACCAAAATGCACAGGTTGTGAACTCGAAGAGTAGGGCGGGACACGTGGTATCCTGTCTGAATATGGGGGGACCATCCTCCAAGGCTAAATACTCCTGACTGACCGATAGTGAACCAGTACCGTGAGGGAAAGGCGAAAAGAACCCCGGCGAGGGGAGTGAAAAAGAACCTGAAACCGTGTACGTACAAGCAGTGGGAGCCTACTTGTTAGGTGACTGCGTACCTTTTGTATAATGGGTCAGCGACTTATATTCTGTAGCAAGGTTAACCGTATAGGGGAGCCGAAGGGAAACCGAGTCTTAACTGGGCGTTAAGTTGCAGGGTATAGACCCGAAACCCGGTGATCTAGCCATGGGCAGGTTGAAGGTTGGGTAACACTAACTGGAGGACCGAACCGACTAATGTTGAAAAATTAGCGGATGACTTGTGGCTGGGGGTGAAAGGCCAATCAAACCGGGAGATAGCTGGTTCTCCCCGAAAGCTATTTAGGTAGCGCCTCGTGAACTCATCTTCGGGGGTAGAGCACTGTTTCGGCTAGGGGGTCATCCCGACTTACCAACCCGATGCAAACTGCGAATACCGAAGAATGTTATCACGGGAGACACACGGCGGGTGCTAACGTCCGTCGTGAAGAGGGAAACAACCCAGACCGCCAGCTAAGGTCCCAAAGTCACAGTTAAGTGGGAAACGATGTGGGAAGGCACAGACAGCCAGGATGTTGGCTTAGAAGCAGCCATCATTTAAAGAAAGCGTAATAGCTCACTGGTCGAGTCGGCCTGCGCGGAAGATGTAACGGGGCTAAACTGTGCACCGAAGCTGCGGCAGCGACACTATGTGTTGTTGGGTAGGGGAGCGTTCTGTAAGCCGTTGAAGGTGTGTCGTGAGGCATGCTGGAGGTATCAGAAGTGCGAATGCTGACATAAGTAACGATAATGCGGGTGAAAAACCCGCACGCCGGAAGACCAAGGGTTCCTGTCCAACGTTAATCGGGGCAGGGTGAGTCGACCCCTAAGGCGAGGCCGAAAGGCGTAGTCGATGGGAAACAGGTTAATATTCCTGTACTTGGTGTTACTGCGAAGGGGGGACGGAGAAGGCTATGTTAGCCGGGCGACGGTTGTCCCGGTTTAAGCATGTAGGCGG
>NZ_CP080033.1:322320-323647 GCF_019382635.1 Citrobacter sp. Colony219
AGGTGTGATGACGAGGCACTACGGTGCTGAAGTAACAAATGCCCTGCTTCCAGGAAAAGCCTCTAAGCATCAGGTAACACGAAATCGTACCCCAAACCGACACAGGTGGTCAGGTAGAGAATACCAAGGCGCTTGAGAGAACTCGGGTGAAGGAACTAGGCAAAATGGTGCCGTAACTTCGGGAGAAGGCACGCTGATATGTAGGTGAAGCGGTTTACCCGTGGAGCTGAAATCAGTCGAAGATACCAGCTGGCTGCAACTGTTTATTAAAAACACAGCACTGTGCAAACACGAAAGTGGACGTATACGGTGTGACGCCTGCCCGGTGCCGGAAGGTTAATTGATGGGGTTATCCGTAAGGAGAAGCTCTTGATCGAAGCCCCGGTAAACGGCGGCCGTAACTATAACGGTCCTAAGGTAGCGAAATTCCTTGTCGGGTAAGTTCCGACCTGCACGAATGGCGTAATGATGGCCAGGCTGTCTCCACCCGAGACTCAGTGAAATTGAACTCGCTGTGAAGATGCAGTGTACCCGCGGCAAGACGGAAAGACCCCGTGAACCTTTACTATAGCTTGACACTGAACACTGGTCCTTGATGTGTAGGATAGGTGGGAGGCTTTGAAGTGTGGACGCCAGTCTGCATGGAGCCAACCTTGAAATACCACCCTTTAATGGCTGGTGTTCTAACGTGGACCCGTAATCCGGGTTGCGGACAGTGTCTGGTGGGTAGTTTGACTGGGGCGGTCTCCTCCTAAAGAGTAACGGAGGAGCACGAAGGTTAGCTAATCCTGGTCGGACATCAGGAGGTTAGTGCAAAGGCATAAGCTAGCTTGACTGCGAGAGTGACGGCTCGAGCAGGTGCGAAAGCAGGTCTTAGTGATCCGGTGGTTCTGAATGGAAGGGCCATCGCTCAACGGATAAAAGGTACTCCGGGGATAACAGGCTGATACCGCCCAAGAGTTCATATCGACGGCGGTGTTTGGCACCTCGATGTCGGCTCATCACATCCTGGGGCTGAAGTAGGTCCCAAGGGTATGGCTGTTCGCCATTTAAAGTGGTACGCGAGCTGGGTTTAGAACGTCGTGAGACAGTTCGGTCCCTATCTGCCGTGGGCGCTGGAGAATTGAGGGGGGCTGCTCCTAGTACGAGAGGACCGGAGTGGACGCATCACTGGTGTTCGGGTTGTCATGCCAATGGCATTGCCCGGTAGCTAAATGCGGAAGAGATAAGTGCTGAAAGCATCTAAGCACGAAACTTGCCCCGAGATGAGTTCTCCCTGAGACTATAAGTCTCCTGAAGGAACGTTGAAGACGACGACGTTGATAGG
>NZ_CP080033.1:323789-370698 GCF_019382635.1 Citrobacter sp. Colony219
TTGATAACAGAATTTGCCTGGCGGCTGTAGCGCGGTGGTCCCACCTGACCCCATGCCGAACTCAGAAGTGAAACGCCGTAGCGCCGATGGTAGTGTGGGGTCTCCCCATGCGAGAGTAGGGAACTGCCAGGCATCAAATTGCAGTAAACCGGGATGAATAATCCGGGTAGTGACAAAGAAATTCGGTGGAGCGGTAGTTCAGTTGGTTAGAATACCTGCCTGTCACGCAGGGGGTCGCGGGTTCGAGTCCCGTCCGTTCCGCCACTTATTAGAAAATTAAGCCTGCTTAGTAGCAGGCTTAATGATAAGAAAATTTAGGGGCGTAGCTCAGTTGGTAGAGCACCGGTCTCCAAAACCGGGTGTCGCGAGTTCGAGTCTCTCCGCCCCTGCCAGAAACAATCCTTAGCATCCTTGCTAAGGATTTTTTTTTACCTGAACATCATATTCTGGATCTTCCAGTTCATTTTTTCCCGGCATCCTTGCCAGCGTTTTCATTAATCTTCCAAAATATTTGTTTTCAGCAGATCGCGAATAAGTGCATGTTTGTCGCTATTTTGCAGCCAAACCGCATATAACGGACGTGAAAGAGTCGCACTGTCAGTAACTGTATGAAGATCGCTTTTGGTTCTGGCCCAACTGACGGGAAGCCAACTAAACCCTTTAATTACAGAAAGTTGCTGTCTTGCCAGTTCTGCAGAACTGGTGGTAAGTACCGGCACTTCATCTCCAGCAATCAATCCCGCTTCGTGCTGCTGAAAATCCGGTCCCCATTCCAGGCGTAGGTAATTCAGTTCATCTTTGGTTTGCGATGGAGAGCTACAATAGAGCGCCAGCGTGAAATATCCCAACAGTTGGCTGCTAAATTCGTCCATTTTTGGGGTTTCGGTCGTAATTAACAGATCCAGCTGTCGTTCATGGAGCTGCTTTACTAGCGACTGGCGCTGAGCGATCCTCGCTTCAAACTGCAGGCTGGATTGTGGCTCCTGAGATTGGTATAAACGCCGCAACCAGTCATTGAGCATGCATTCCCAAAGGGATGCACTGGCACCGATCGAAAACTCGTTGTGCCGTGAGGTATTCGCGACCTCCTTACGTGCTGCTTGCCATGTATTCATCAGCGTTTCAGCGTAAGGCAATAATTTTTCACCTGCAGCGGTCAAACGAATATTGTTTCTGTGTCGGGTGAACAGGTTCACACCCAGTTGATTTTCCAGTTGTCTGATCCGAAAACTCACCGCCGACTGGGTCAGGTAGAGCGCTTCAGCTGCCCGACCAAAGTGGCGTGTCCGGCTAACTTCCAGGAAAGTTTTTAACAATTCCGTATCCACAACGCGCTCCATAAAATTATTTGTCGTGATGATTTAAATCTTTTGTTTGACGCTCTGTCAAGCGTAACTAATACTCCGCGCCATAAATAGCTCGGCCAAAGAATTAGGAGCGTGCAGGATGGCGGAAAGCTTTACGACGACTAATCGATATTTCGACAATAAATATTACCCCCGTGGATTCTCCCGTCATGGTGATTTCACCATTAAAGAGGCACAGCTGCTTGAGCGTCATGGCTATGCCTTCAACGAGCTGGATCTGGGTAAACGTGAGCCAGTAACTGAAGAAGAAAAATTGTTTGTTGCGGTATGCCGTGGTGAACGTGAGCCAGTTACCGAAGCTGAACGCGTGTGGTCTAAATACATGACGCGCATTAAGCGTCCAAAACGCTTCCACACGCTGTCTGGTGGGAAACCTCAGGTGGAAGGTGCAGAAGACTACACCGAATCTGATGATTAATAAAAAAGGGCGTAAGCCCTTTTTTTATGCCAGTAATTTCTGCAGGTGAATTAATAACCTGTCTATCGCCCGATAAGCAACGGCCTCCTGCAAGTGCTGGCGGGTGATATGGTCGCACTGTTCAATATCCGCAATGGTACGTGCGACTTTTATCAGGCGTAGCCAGGCGCGGATGGACAATCCAAGACGAGCTAACGAGTCCTCAAGCCAGTGCGCATCATCACTGCGCAGTACACAGTATTTATGGATATCCTGGCTGTCCAGATACGCATTTAACTTATTTTGCCGCCGATACTGACGCTCTCGTGCGGCGATGACGCGTTGCTTCACCGTTGCGCTATCTTCACCTTTCACTACGCTCTGGCTGAGTATGCCGGGTGGCGGTAAGGGAATTTCGAGGGAGAGGTCAAAGCGGTCAAGAAAAGGCCCTGACAGCCGATTGAGGTAGCGCAGCGTCTGTTCTGGGGTACAGCGGTTATGATTCCCCTGATAATGGCCTGTCGGGCTTGGATTCATTGCAGCAATGAGTTGAAAGCGCGCGGGATAGGTTATTTTTGCTCTGGTGCGGGATAGATGGATCTGCCCGGACTCAATGGGTTCGCGCAGTGCATCCAGCGTGCGTCGCTCAAACTCAGGTAATTCATCCAGAAATAATATACCGTTATGTGCCAGGGAGATCTCGCCTGGCGCAGGAATAGAGCCTCCACCGACCATTGCGGTTAATGAAGCACTATGATGGGGAGAACGAAAAGGGCGTTGCTTCCACTGTTTTTGTATCGTATCGGAATTAACCAGACTGAGGATCGCTGCACTTTCCAGCGCCTCATCGTTGCTAAGTGGAGGAAGCAGCCCTCTGAGACGGCTGGCCAGCATGGTCTTGCCCGTACCAGGCGGGCCGATAAACAGGAGGTTGTGACCACCAGCGGCGGTGATCTCCAGCCCTCGTTTACCCTGTTCCTGACCGATAACATCGCTGAGATCCTCTGGTGAAGGTTCGGCGGTAAAGTCTGCAGATTGCGGTTTGTCTAAATCATGCTTTCCTTCCAGGAATGCGCATACCGCCTGCAGGTGATCGGCAATCAGGCACCCTTCGCCGTGTATTAGACCAACCTCTGCGGCATTCTCTTTAGCGACAATGATTCGCCGGCCTGCACGAATCGCTTCGGTTGCGCTTGATATAGCGCCTGGAACGCCGCGTAAAGCGCCTGTAAGCGCTAATTCGCCTACCAGCTCATAGGTATCGAGATTATGGGGTGTAAGCTGCTCAGAAGCGACCAGAAGCGCAACAGCGATAGGTAAATCATATCGCCCCCCTTCTTTGGGGAGGTCAGCCGGAGCCAGGTTGATGGTTATCTTCCTGGTCGGGAATTCATACCCGCTATTAATAATTGCACTGCGTACCCGATCGCGAGCCTCTTTCACTGTCGTTTCAGGTAACCCCACCATGGTTAAACCAGGCAGGCCATTACTAATATGTACCTCGATGGTAATGGCTGGTGCATTCACGCCGAGGGCGGCGCGTGTGTGAACAATCGATAGTGACATAACCCCTCCTGATGGGAATATTATGTCGCAATAGATATCAGCAAGATTCTGCATAATTGATGTTTTTAGATGCTTATTCCTGTGTTTTTGTGTAATCAGGAATTGCTTGCCCCATGTCTGGAATCTCGCTCGCAAATGCGTATAAGTGTGCCGAGGAAAGAGATCGCAGGTGGTGCTGATGCGCTGAAACGTGAAATATTTTCATTTTATATTTTTTTTATAAAAAACAACGATATTTATCTAAACCGTTAACGGCGTCAGAAAAATGAAAACAAAAATATCTTGTGCTATTCGCAAATTCTATGGTAACTCTTTAGGTATTCCTTCGAACAAGATGCAAGAAAATACAAAAATGACAGCCCTTCTACGAGTGATTAGCCTGGTCGTGATTAGCGTGGTGGTGATTATTATCCCACCGTGCGGGGCTGCACTTGGACGAGGAAAGGCTTAGAAAACAAGCCTTAACGAACTAAGACCCCCGCACCGAAAGGTCCGGGGGTTTTTTTTGACCTTAAAAACTTAAACGAGGAGCAGAAAGTGAACGACAGCATAAAATTCTGTTTCTCAAGATTTACGGCGGGGATGTAACTATGAATGGGGCACAGTGGGTGGTACATGCGTTGCGTGCACAAGGGGTTCAAACCGTCTTTGGTTATCCCGGTGGCGCAATTATGCCGGTTTACGATGCATTGTATGACGGCGGCGTAGAGCACCTGTTGTGCCGACACGAGCAGGGTGCGGCGATGGCGGCGATTGGTTATGCCCGTGCAACGGGTAAAACCGGTGTTTGTATCGCCACTTCCGGCCCTGGTGCTACCAACCTGATCACCGGACTTGCCGATGCGTTGTTAGATTCTGTTCCAGTGGTCGCGATCACCGGCCAGGTGGCATCACCTTTCATCGGAACGGATGCGTTCCAGGAAGTGGACGTGCTTGGTATGTCGCTGTCCTGCACCAAACACAGCTTCCTGGTGCAGTCACTGGAAGAGCTGCCGCGCATCATGGCTGAGGCCTTCGCCGTGGCGAATTCCGGTCGCCCGGGTCCGGTTCTGGTGGATATCCCGAAAGACATCCAATTAGCCAGCGGTACGCTGGAGCCGTATTTTACCACCGTCGAAAACGTTGAGGCTTTCCCGCATGCTGACGTTGAGCAGGCGCGTAACATGCTGGCGCAGGCGCAAAAACCGATCCTGTACGTCGGTGGCGGCGTAGGTATGGCGCAGGCGGTTCCGGCCCTGCGTGAGTTTATTGCACTTACTCAAATGCCGGTTGCCTGCACGCTGAAAGGCTTGGGCGCAGTAGAAGCCGACTACCCCTACTATTTGGGCATGTTGGGAATGCACGGGACTAAAGCGGCAAATTTCGCGGTGCAAGAGTGTGATTTACTGATTGCAGTTGGCGCGCGTTTTGATGACCGGGTGACTGGTAAGCTGAATACTTTCGCACCGAACGCCAGCGTGATCCACATGGATATCGACCCGGCAGAAATGAACAAACTGCGCCAGGCGCATGTGCCCCTGCAGGGCGATTTAAATTCGCTGCTGCCGGCATTACAGCAGACGTTGAAGATTGACGAATGGCGTCAGCACAGTGCAGAACTGCGAGCAGAGCATACCTGGCGCTACGACCATCCGGGTGAGGCCATCTATGCACCGTTGTTGTTAAAACAACTGTCGGACCGTAAACCAGCGGATAGCGTTGTTACGACGGATGTTGGCCAGCATCAGATGTGGTCTGCACAGCATATGACCTATACCCGCCCGGAAAATTTCATCACCTCGAGCGGCTTGGGTACGATGGGCTTTGGTTTACCTGCCGCGGTTGGCGCACAGGTTGCTCGCCCGAACGATACGGTAATCTGTATCTCCGGTGACGGTTCCTTCATGATGAATGTACAGGAACTCGGCACCGTAAAACGCAAGCAGTTGCCGCTGAAGATAGTTTTACTCGACAACCAGCGGTTAGGCATGGTGCGACAATGGCAGCAGCTGTTTTTCCAGGAACGTTATAGCGAAACCACCCTTACCGATAACCCCGATTTCCTCATGTTGGCCAGCGCCTTCGGCATACCTGGTCAGCACATCACCCGTAAAGACCAGGTTGAAGCGGCACTCGACACCATGCTGAACAGCGAGGGGCCATACCTGCTTCATGTCTCAATCGACGAACTTGAGAATGTCTGGCCTCTGGTACCACCAGGTGCCAGCAACTCAGAAATGCTGGAGAAATTATCATGATGCAACATCAGGTCGCCGTTGAGGCTCGTTTCAATCCGGAAACGTTAGAACGTGTTTTACGCGTGGTACGCCATCGTGGTTTTCAGGTGTGCTCCATGAATATGGAAGCCGCCAGCGATGCGCAGAATATAAATATCGAATTGACCGTTGCCAGCCCCCGGTCGGTCGACTTACTGTTTAGTCAGTTAAGTAAACTGGTGGACGTTGCACATGTTGCCATCTGCCAGAGCACAACCACATCACAACAAATCCGCGCCTGAGCGCAAAAGGAAGAAAAATGACGACGAAAAAAGCTGATTACATTTGGTCTAATGGCGAGATGATTCGTTGGGAAGACGCGAAGGTTCACGTGATGTCCCACGCGCTGCACTACGGTACTTCTGTATTTGAAGGCATCCGTTGCTACGATTCTCACAAAGGGCCGGTGGTGTTCCGTCATCGCGAACATATGCAGCGTCTGCGTGATTCAGCCAAGATCTATCGTTTTCCCGTTTCTCAGAGCGTTGATGAGCTGATGGAAGCTTGCCGTGAGGTGATTCGTAAAAACAATCTGACCAGCGCCTATATCCGTCCGCTGGTGTTTGTTGGCGACGTGGGGATGGGCGTTAACCCGCCAGCGGGTTACACCACCGACGTGATTATCGCCGCGTTCCCGTGGGGGGCTTACCTCGGTGCTGAAGCGCTGGAGCAGGGGATCGACGCGATGGTTTCTTCCTGGAACCGCGTTGCGCCGAACACTATCCCTACCGCTGCTAAGGCTGGTGGTAACTATCTGTCTTCGCTGCTGGTGGGTAGCGAAGCGCGTCGTCATGGTTACCAGGAAGGTATTGCGCTGGATGTGAATGGTTACATCTCTGAAGGCGCGGGTGAAAACCTGTTTGAAGTAAAAGACGGCATTCTGTTTACCCCGCCGTTTACCTCCTCCGCGCTGCCAGGTATCACCCGTGACGCAATCATTAAGCTGGCGAAAGATCTCGATATCGAAGTGCGTGAGCAGGTGCTGTCCCGTGAATCGCTGTACCTGGCCGACGAAGTGTTTATGTCCGGTACTGCGGCCGAAATCACGCCCGTACGCAGCGTCGATGGTATTCAGGTGGGCGAAGGCCGCTGCGGCCCTGTCACCAAACGCATCCAGCAGGCCTTCTTTGGTCTCTTCACCGGTGAAACGGAAGATAAATACGGCTGGTTGGATCAGGTTAATCAATAAACATAAATTTGGGACGGCACGCACCGTCCCAATTATTAGACAGACGGGAGTTAATCAAGCATGCCTAAGTATCGTTCTGCTACCACCACCCACGGCCGTAATATGGCGGGTGCCCGCGCACTGTGGCGCGCCACCGGGATGACCGATGATGACTTCGGTAAACCTATTATCGCTGTGGTGAACTCTTTTACCCAGTTTGTGCCGGGCCATGTCCATCTGCGCGATCTCGGTAAGCTGGTTGCCGAACAAATCGAAGCCTCTGGCGGCGTAGCGAAAGAGTTCAACACCATTGCTGTGGATGATGGTATCGCCATGGGCCACGGGGGCATGCTGTATTCACTGCCGTCACGCGAGCTGATCGCTGACTCCGTTGAGTACATGGTTAATGCCCACTGCGCCGATGCGATGGTCTGCATCTCCAACTGCGACAAAATCACCCCGGGGATGTTAATGGCCTCCCTGCGTCTGAACATTCCGGTGATCTTTGTTTCTGGTGGCCCGATGGAAGCCGGGAAAACCAAGCTCTCTGACCAAATCATCAAGCTCGATCTGGTTGATGCAATGATTCAGGGCGCGGACCCGAAAGTCTCTGACTCACAAAGCGAACAGGTTGAGCGTTCCGCCTGCCCGACCTGCGGCTCATGCTCCGGGATGTTCACCGCAAACTCGATGAACTGTCTGACCGAAGCGCTGGGTTTATCGCAGCCGGGTAACGGTTCGCTGCTGGCGACTCACGCCGACCGTAAAACGCTGTTCCTTAACGCGGGTAAACGCATCGTTGAGCTGACTAAACGCTACTATGAGCAGGATGATGCTTCTGCGCTGCCGCGCAACATTGCCAGCAAGGCGGCGTTTGAGAATGCCATGACGCTGGATATCGCCATGGGCGGCTCCACCAACACCGTTCTGCACCTGCTGGCGGCGGCGCAGGAAGCGGAAATCGACTTCACCATGAGTGATATCGACAAGCTGTCCCGCAAGGTTCCGCAGCTGTGTAAAGTGGCGCCAAGCACCCAGAAATACCATATGGAAGATGTGCACCGCGCTGGTGGTGTGCTGGGGATCCTCGGCGAACTGGACCGCGCCGGCCTGTTGAACCGTGACGTGAAAAACGTGCTCGGTCTGACCCTGCCGCAGACGCTGGAACAGTACGATATCACCGTTACCCAGAATGACGCGGTGAAAAAGATGTTCCGCGCTGGCCCGGCGGGCATCCGTACCACTCAGGCGTTCTCGCAGGACTGCCGTTGGGATACGCTGGATGACGATCGCGCCGAAGGCTGTATCCGTTCGCTGGAACATGCTTACAGCAAAGATGGCGGTCTGGCAGTCCTGTACGGTAACTTCGCGGAAAACGGCTGTATCGTGAAAACCGCAGGTGTGGATGACAGCATCCTGAAATTTACCGGCCCGGCGAAAGTGTATGAAAGCCAGGACGATGCGGTTGAAGCAATCCTCGGCGGTAAAGTGGTGGCTGGCGACGTGGTTGTCATTCGCTACGAAGGGCCGAAAGGCGGGCCAGGCATGCAGGAAATGCTCTACCCAACCACCTTCCTGAAATCGATGGGGCTCGGCAAGGCCTGTGCGCTGATAACAGATGGCCGTTTCTCCGGCGGCACATCCGGCCTGTCTATCGGCCACGTTTCCCCGGAAGCGGCCAGCGGCGGTAATATCGCGATTATCGAAGACGGCGATATGATTGCTATCGATATCCCGAATCGTGGTATTCAACTGCAGTTGAGCGATGCGGAAATCGCGGCACGCCGCGAAGCACAGGAAGCACGCGGTGACAAAGCCTGGACGCCTAAAGATCGTCAGCGTCAGGTCTCCTTTGCGCTGCGCGCCTACGCCAGTCTGGCAACCAGCGCCGACAAAGGCGCGGTGCGCGATAAGTCGAAACTCGGGGGATAATGACCATGGCGGATTCACAACCTCTATCTGGTGCTCCTGAGGGCGCCGAGTATCTCAGAGCGGTACTGCGTGCGCCGGTATACGAAGCGGCACAGGTAACGCCGCTACAGAAAATGGAAAAGCTCTCTTCGCGCCTCGATAACGTTATTCTGGTCAAGCGCGAAGACCGTCAACCCGTTCACAGCTTCAAGCTACGCGGTGCCTATGCCATGATGGCGGGCCTGACCGAAGAGCAAAAAGCGCATGGGGTCATCACCGCATCGGCGGGTAATCATGCTCAGGGTGTCGCGTTCTCTTCTGCGCGACTAGGCGTGAAGGCGCTGATTGTCATGCCAACGGCTACTGCCGATATCAAAGTCGATGCCGTTCGCGGCTTCGGCGGAGAAGTGCTGCTGCATGGCGCGAATTTTGATGAAGCCAAAGCCAAAGCGATTGAGCTATCGCAGCAGCAGGGTTTTACCTGGGTTCCGCCGTTCGATCATCCGATGGTGATTGCCGGGCAGGGTACGCTGGCGCTGGAGTTACTGCAGCAGGATGCTCACCTTGACCGTGTTTTTGTCCCGGTGGGCGGCGGCGGTCTGGCGGCGGGCGTGGCGGTGTTGATCAAACAGCTGATGCCGCAGATCAAAGTGATCGCCGTTGAAGCTGAAGATTCCGCCTGCCTGAAAGCGGCGCTGGATGCCGGTCATCCGGTTGATCTCCCGCGCGTCGGTCTTTTTGCTGAAGGCGTGGCGGTCAAACGCATTGGTGATGAAACCTTCCGTCTGTGCCAGGAATACCTCGACGACATTATCACCGTTGATAGCGATGCTATTTGCGCAGCGATGAAAGACCTGTTTGAAGATGTGCGAGCCGTGGCTGAGCCATCGGGCGCGCTGGCGCTGGCGGGAATGAAAAAATACATCGCCCAGCACAATATTCGCGGTGAACGACTGGCACATGTGCTGTCCGGTGCGAACGTTAACTTCCACGGCCTGCGCTACGTGTCTGAACGCTGCGAGTTGGGGGAGCAACGTGAAGCATTGCTGGCGGTGACCATCCCGGAAGAGAAGGGCAGCTTCCTGAAATTCTGCCAACTGCTGGGTGGGCGCTCGGTTACTGAGTTTAACTACCGTTTTGCCGATGCCAAAGATGCCTGCATTTTTGTCGGCGTACGCCTGAGCCGTGGTCTGGAAGAACGTAAAGAAATCCTCCAGTTGCTTAGTGACGGCGGCTACAGCGTAGTGGATTTGTCCGACGACGAAATGGCGAAGCTGCACGTGCGCTATATGGTCGGTGGACGTCCGTCAAAACCCTTGCAGGAGCGACTGTTCAGCTTCGAATTCCCGGAATCGCCGGGGGCGCTGCTGAAGTTTCTGCATACACTGGGGACGCACTGGAATATTTCATTGTTCCACTATCGCAGTCATGGAACTGACTACGGCCGTGTTCTGGCAGCATTTGAACTGGGTGAACATGAACCTGATTTCGAAACGCGACTAAATGAACTGGGCTATGACTGTCATGATGAAACACATAACCCCGCGTTTCGTTTTTTTCTCGCGGGGTAATGTTTGGGGAGCCTGACTCTCTGCCGGTTAAGGTGCTTGCGCCGCCGTTCGGCGGCTAGTGATTTGGCAATATCTTCCAGAAAGCATCAATAAGCGGCTCATGCAGCCGCTTTTTTTGTGCGCATACGCCCAGCTCGAACGGTGTTTTTTCGTCGCTACGTTCCAGAATCATCACGCGGTTACGTACCGGCTCCGGGCTATTCTCCAGCACCACTTCTGGCAACAATGCTACGCCGCAGCCCAGCGCCACCATCGACACCATCGCCTCGTGGCCGCCCACGGTGGCGTAAATCGACGGATTGCTGATTTTATGGCGACGGAACCACAGCTCAATGCGGCGGCGCACCGGCCCCTGGTCGGCCATGATAAACGGCACCGTTGACCAGTCTGGCTCATCCACCGAAATCTGGTTGCGCACTGGGCAGGGCAGTGCTGGCGCTATCAATACCACAGCCAGATTCTCCAGCATGGAAAATGCCACCGCGCCGGGCAGTGTCTCGGGCTTACCGGCAATTGCCAGATCGGCCTCGCCGGTGACGACTTTTTCCATTGCATCGGCCGCGTCACCGGTGGTGAGCTTGATTTCCACCGACGGATGCTCGGCGCGGAAGCGGTCGAGGATCGGTGGTAAATGGCTGTAGGCGGCAGTCACTGAGCAGAAGATATGCAGTTCACCGGACAACGACGGTCCTTGTTGATCAATGGTATGGCGTAATTGCTGATACTGCAGCAGCGTCTGCTGGGCAAACACGCGCAGCTCCTCACCGGCTTCGGTGAGCGTCACCGTGCGGTTATCGCGGACAAACAGCGGCTGGCCGAGGTCTTCTTCAAGACGCTGAATTTGCCGGGAGAGCGTGGAGGGGCTGACGTGCATCGCCCGCGCGCTGCGGCCAAAATGGCGGCTTTCCGCCAGATGCAGGAACATTTTCAGATCGCGTAAATCCACCGGCGAACCTCTTTATTTTGACGTTGCAGATATTGCAATGTGACGTTGTGAATATATCAATTTCCGCAATAAATTTCCTGTCATATAGTGGGTTCATTCTCGCAAAAGCGAACCGAATAATAAGCACCACAACACAACATCACGGAGTACACCATCATGGCTAACTACTTTAATACACTGAATCTGCGTCAGCAGCTGGCTCAGCTGGGCAAATGTCGCTTCATGGGCCGCGAAGAATTCGCCGACGGCGCAAGCTACCTTCAGGGTAAAAAAGTGGTCATCGTCGGCTGTGGCGCTCAGGGTCTGAACCAGGGCCTGAACATGCGTGACTCCGGTCTGGATATTTCCTACGCACTGCGCAAAGAAGCGATCGCTGAGAAACGTGCTTCGTGGCGTAAAGCGACCGAAAACGGCTTCAAAGTAGGTACCTACGAAGAACTGATCCCGCAGGCTGACCTGGTGGTTAACCTGACGCCAGACAAACAGCACTCCGACGTTGTGCGTTCCGTACAGCCGCTGATGAAAGACGGCGCGGCGCTGGGTTACTCCCACGGTTTCAATATCGTCGAAGTGGGCGAGCAGATCCGTAAAGACATCACCGTTGTGATGGTGGCACCGAAGTGCCCGGGTACCGAAGTGCGTGAAGAGTACAAACGTGGTTTCGGCGTACCGACGCTGATCGCCGTCCACCCGGAAAACGACCCGAAAGGCGAAGGCATGGCGATCGCTAAAGCCTGGGCTGCGGCAACCGGCGGTCACCGTGCTGGCGTACTGGAATCCTCCTTCGTGGCAGAAGTGAAATCTGACCTGATGGGCGAGCAGACTATCCTGTGCGGTATGCTGCAGGCCGGTTCTCTGCTGTGCTTCGACAAGCTGGTGGAAGAAGGTACTGACCCGGCTTATGCGGAAAAACTGATTCAGTTCGGCTGGGAAACCATCACCGAAGCGCTGAAGCAGGGCGGTATCACGCTGATGATGGACCGTCTGTCTAACCCGGCGAAACTGCGCGCTTATGCGCTGTCCGAACAGCTGAAAGAGATCATGGCGCCGCTGTTCCAGAAACACATGGACGACATCATCTCCGGTGAATTCTCCTCCGGCATGATGGCTGACTGGGCCAACGACGATAAGAAACTGCTGACCTGGCGTGAAGAGACCGGCAAAACCGCGTTCGAAACCGCCCCGCAGTATGAAGGCAAAATCGGCGAGCAGGAGTACTTCGATAAAGGCGTTCTGATGATTGCGATGGTGAAAGCGGGCGTTGAGCTGGCGTTCGAAACCATGGTTGATTCTGGCATCATCGAAGAGTCTGCTTACTACGAATCACTGCACGAACTGCCGCTGATCGCGAACACCATCGCGCGTAAGCGTCTGTACGAAATGAACGTGGTTATCTCCGATACCGCAGAATACGGTAACTACCTGTTCTCTTACGCTTGCGTACCGCTGCTGAAAGAGTTCATGACCACTCTGCAGACCGGCGATCTGGGCAAAGCGATTGCTGAGGGTGCGGTAGATAACGCGCAGCTGCGTGATGTGAACGAAGCGATTCGCGGCCACGCTATCGAGCAGGTTGGTAAGAAACTGCGTGGTTATATGACGGATATGAAGCGTATTGCGGTAGCGGGTTAAATAGATTGTCGGGTGGTGCTAGCGCTTACCCGACCTACAATTTAGCCAAGAATGTAGGCCGGGTAAGGCGACAGCCGCCACCCGGCTTTTTTATTAGTTACGGTACAGCACTTTAATGATGTGGTAACCGAACTGCGTGTGCAGCGGGCCAGTTGGCTCCAGCACCGGGCAAGAGAAGACCACTTTGTCGAACGCCGGAACCATCTGGCCCTGGCGGAATTCGCCTAAATCACCGCCGCGTTTGCCTGATGGGCAGATTGAGTGTTTCTTCGCCAGCTTGCCAAAGTCGGCACCGTTTTTAATTTGTTCCAGAAGATCCAAAGCCAGTTTCTCTTCTTTAACAAGGATATGCACTGCTGCTGCTGTTTTTGCCATGATCGTGCCTTGAGTGGGGTGGTTGAGGCTGGCTATACTACCATGCTCTAAATTTCCCCTCCTGACTTTCATTGAGTGATCTTTATGCGTTTGAATCCCGGACAACAACAAGCCGTCGAATTTGTCACAGGACCTTGCCTGGTGCTGGCGGGGGCGGGTTCCGGAAAGACGCGCGTTATCACCAATAAAATTGCGCACCTGATCCGCGTTTGTGGCTATCAGGCGCGGCATATCGCGGCGGTGACTTTTACCAATAAGGCCGCGCGTGAAATGAAAGAGCGTGTGGCGCAGACGCTGGGTCGTAAAGAGGCGCGTGGATTGATGATCTCCACGTTCCACACGTTGGGGTTGGATATCATCAAGCGTGAATTTGCGGCGTTGGGGATGAAGTCGAACTTCTCGCTGTTTGACGATACCGACCAGGTGGCTCTGCTTAAGGAACTGACCGAAGGGCTAATTGAAGACGATAAACTTATCCTTCAACAGCTGATCTCAACGATCTCCAACTGGAAAAACGATCTGATGACCCCGGTGCAGGCAGCAGCCAGCGCTAAAGGCGAACGCGATCGTATTTTCGCGCACTGCTATGGCCTGTACGACGCGCATATGAAGGCGTGTAACGTGCTGGACTTTGACGATCTGATCCTACTGCCGACATTGCTGCTTCAGCGTAATGAAGAGGTGCGCGAGCGCTGGCAGAACAAAATCCGCTACCTGCTGGTGGATGAATACCAGGATACCAACACCAGCCAGTACGAGCTGGTGAAGCTGCTGGTGGGGCAACGTGCGCGCTTTACCGTGGTGGGTGATGACGATCAGTCGATTTACTCGTGGCGTGGTGCGCGTCCGCAAAACCTGGTACTGCTGAGCAAAGATTTTCCGGCGCTGCAGGTGGTGAAGCTGGAGCAAAACTACCGTTCCTCCGGGCGTATCCTGAAGGCGGCGAACATCCTCATTGCTAACAACCCGCACGTCTTTGAAAAGCGGTTGTTCTCTGAGCTGGGCTACGGACCTGAGCTGAAAGTACTGAGTGCCAACAACGAAGAGCATGAAGCGGAACGCGTGACCGGGGAGTTGATTGCTCATCACTTTGTGAATAAGACGCAGTATAAGGACTATGCGATCCTGTATCGCGGCAACCACCAGTCACGGGTGTTCGAAAAATTCCTGATGCAAAACCGCATCCCGTACAAAATTTCCGGGGGGACATCATTTTTCTCGCGTCCGGAAATCAAAGATCTGCTGGCCTACCTGCGTGTGCTGAGCAACCCGGATGACGATAGCGCGTTTTTGCGGATCGTCAACACGCCAAAACGTGAAATCGGCCCGGCCACACTGCAAAAGTTGGGTGAGTGGGCGATGACGCGTAATAAAAGCTTGTTTACTGCCAGCTTTGATATGGGTCTAAGCCAGACGCTGACCGGCCGCGGTTATGATTCTCTAACCCGCTTTACGCACTGGCTGGGGGAAATCCAGCGCCTCGCGGAGCGTGAACCGATTGCTGCCGTGCGTGACCTGATCCATGGCATTGATTACGAATCCTGGCTGTATGAAACCTCGCCGAGCCCGAAAGCGGCAGAAATGCGTATGAAGAACGTCAACACGCTGTTCAGCTGGATGACGGAGATGCTGGAAGGCAGTGAGCTGGAAGAGCCAATGACCCTGACCCAGGTCGTTACCCGCTTTACCCTGCGCGACATGATGGAGCGTGGAGAGAGTGAAGAAGAGCTGGACCAGGTGCAGTTGATGACGTTACATGCCTCAAAAGGGCTGGAGTTCCCCTATGTGTTTATGGTGGGAATGGAAGAGGGCTTTTTACCTCATCAGAGCAGCATCGATGAAGACAACATTGATGAAGAGCGTCGTCTGGCCTACGTTGGCATTACCCGTGCACAGAAAGAGCTTATCTTCACGTTGTGCAAAGAACGCCGTCAGTACGGTGAACTGGTGCGTCCGGAGCCAAGCCGCTTCCTGCTGGAACTGCCACAGGATGACGTTATCTGGGAACAGGAGCGTAAAGTGGTGAGCGCTGAGGAGCGGATGCAAAAGGGGCAGGCCAGCATTGCGAATATCCGGGCAATGATGGCGAAAGCCAAAGAGAAGTAATATTTATTTGGTAGACCGGATAAGCGTGAGCGCCATCCGGCAGCCAGCATCTAACGCACTTCCAGCGGCCAGTGGACATAGCTTTGCCACTGGATTTCCTGATCGATCAACTCTTTACCTAATGGATGATGTTCCAGCCAGCTTTCCGGCAACGTTAGCGTCAGATCTTCATCCTGAGCTTGCAGGGTGATATGTGGCACTAAATCGTCACGGCGGCGGCTTGCGAAGATGATCGCTAGGCGTAGCAAACGGCAAAGGTGCTCCGCGATGCGCGGCGGCACGGCGTTTTGCTGGTGGAGTGAAGAGAGATCGACTGGGTTGGTCTGATTTAATAACAGCGTGGCTAACAGCTTTTTCTGCGCGGGAGTGAAGCCCGGAAGATCGAGATTACGCACCAGCCAGGCGGCATGCAGCGGTGCCTGCTTATATTCCACGCTCAGCCCTATTTCATGCAGCTGACAGGCACTTTGCAGCAGTTCACGGCTAATGGCCTCAAGATGCCACTCATCTTTCACCTGATCGAATAAATGTACAGCCAACTGTGCGACGCGGTTCGCCTGATCGGTGTCAACCATAAAGCGACGCTGAATATTACGCAGCGTACGGCTGCGAATATCCTGATCGACAGGCAGGTGCAGCATACCGTAAACCAGACCTTCACGCAGTGCGCCGCCGGCCAGGGTCATGCATTGAATATTCAACTCAGTGAAAATCGCGATCAGGATTGCCAGCCCGCTGGGGAACACCAGTGCGCGTTCCAGCGTTAACCCTTCGATTTCCAACTCTTCCAGACGACCGCAGTGGATAGCGCGCTGCTTAAGCTGCTGAAGTTTGGCCAGCGTAATGCGCTCATCCATACCCTGCGCCATCATGATTTCCTGCAACGCCTGGACGGTACCGGAGGCACCAACGCAAACTTTCCAGCCATGAAAACGCAGTTTGTCGGCGACCGGGCGCAGAACCTCACGCGCCGCTTTCTCGGCTTCGTCAAAATTTTCCTGCGCCAGATTACGATCGGTGAAGTACCGTTCGAGCCAGGTAACGCAGCCCATTGACAGGCTGAACAGAGAGGTTGTTTGGGCGCCGGAGCCGGTAACCAGTTCCGTACTGGCTCCGCCAATATCAACGACCAGACGCTGATCGGCACCGCCAGTGGTGTGGGCAACACCCTGATAAATCAGTCGTGCTTCTTCTTCACCACTGATGACCTGGACAGGGCAGCCGAGGATCTCTTGCGCTTTGGCGATAAAGACATCGGCGTTTACCGCGATGCGCAATGTTGCCGTGGCGACCACGCGGATTTGCGGTTGCGGGATATCCTGCAGACGTTCAGCAAACAAGCGCAGGCATTGCCAGCCGCGTTCCATGGCTTCAGCGGAGAGAATGTTGTCGCTGTTGAGTCCAGCGGCCAGACGCACCTTGCGTTTAATACGCGTGAGCGTCTGGATGCTTCCCGCCACTTCGCGTACAACCAGCATATGAAAACTATTCGAGCCTAAATCGATTGCGGCGTACAGCGAAGTGGTTGTGAGCATATCTTACGTTAACCTGAACGACGACGATTACGCGGAGCACCACCGGTACGACGCGGGCCATTGCCTGGGCGTGGGCGCGTCATGCGCAGCGGCTTTGGCAGGTCAGTCATTAGCGCGTCCGGGTTGTACTTGCTGACCGGAATCGAGTGGCCAATGTAGGTCTCGATTGCAGGTAAATTCAGCGCGTACTCTTCACAAGCTAGGCTAATAGAATGACCACTTGCGCCTGCACGACCTGTACGACCAATACGGTGGACGTAATCTTCACAGTCATCCGGCAGGTCATAGTTAAACACGTGCGTTACGGCTGGGATGTGCAGGCCACGCGCCGCGACATCGGTTGCGACGAGAATATCGAGATCGCCACGGGTGAACTCATCAAGGATACGCAGGCGTTTTTTCTGCGCCACGTCACCGGTAAGCAAGCCTACGCGATGTCCGTCAGCAGCAAGACTGCCCCAGATCTCTTCACAGCGATGTTTGGTGTTAGCAAAAACAATGGCGCGATCTGGCCACTCTTCTTCAATCAGCGTTTGCAGCAAACGCATTTTCTCTTCGTTGGAAGGATAGAAGAGTTCTTCTTTAATACGGTGGCCCGTCTTCTGTTCCGGTTCGACTTCAACGTACTCGGCGTTATTCATTTGTTCAAACGCCAGTTCGCGAACGCGATAAGAGAGGGTTGCAGAAAACAGCATGTTCAGACGTTGGGTGGTTGGCGGCATACGACGGAACAGCCAACGGATATCTTTAATAAAGCCCAGATCGTACATACGATCGGCTTCATCCAGCACCACGACCTGAATCGCGCCCAGGTTGATATGGTTCTGTTTTGCGTAGTCGATAAGACGACCGGTCGTGCCGATAAGAATATCGACGCCGCTTTCCAGCACTTTCAGCTGTTTGTCGTAACCGTCGCCGCCATAAGCCAGGCCTAATTTCAGACCGGTGGTCTGTGCCAGCGGCTCGGCGTCGGCGTGGATCTGCACGGCTAACTCACGCGTTGGCGCCATAATTAACGCACGCGGTTGGTTCACCTTGCGATCGTCAATCGCGGGATGAGAGAGAAGATAATGAAACGTTGACGTCAGGAACGCCATCGTTTTTCCGGTACCGGTTTGCGCCTGCCCTGCAACATCACGGCCTGCCAGCGTAAGCGGCAGCGCGAGAGCCTGAATGGGCGTGCAGTTATGAAACCCTTTATTTTCAAGGGCTTCTATCACCTTCGGGTGCAGGGCGAAGTCGGAAAACTTCTGTTCTGTTAAATGTGTTTTGCTCATAGTGTGGTAGAATATCAGCTTACTATTGCTTTACGAAAGCGTATCCGGTGAAATAAAGTCAACCTTTAGTTGGTTAATACTGTACACAATTCATTCATGATGCGTCGAGATGGCAAGTGAATGGGTCCAAAGAAGCGTATTGAGTACGTGACCAGGACGCAGCGCACAGCCAACAAAAAGGCGGCTTGAAGGATGATGTGTAAACACCAACACACCAGGCTTATTCCTGTGGAGTTATTATGAGCGATAAAATTATTCACCTGACTGACGACAGTTTTGACACGGATGTACTCAAAGCGGACGGAGCTATCCTCGTTGATTTCTGGGCAGAGTGGTGCGGTCCGTGCAAAATGAT
This sequence comes from Citrobacter sp. Colony219, assembly GCF_019382635.1. Classification (NCBI taxonomy): domain Bacteria; kingdom Pseudomonadati; phylum Pseudomonadota; class Gammaproteobacteria; order Enterobacterales; family Enterobacteriaceae; genus Citrobacter; species Citrobacter sp. Colony219. Next base: position 342,251 of record NZ_CP080033.1, read on the forward strand.
CGCTCCGATTCTGGATGAAATCGCTGACGAATATCAGGGCAAATTGACGGTTGCTAAACTGAACATTGACCAAAACCCAGGCACCGCGCCGAAGTATGGTATTCGTGGCATCCCGACCCTTCTGCTGTTTAAAAACGGCGAAGTTGCGGCGACTAAAGTCGGCGCGCTGTCCAAAGGTCAGTTGAAAGAGTTCCTCGACGCTAACTTAGCGTAAGGAAGTATCATGATCGGGCGGCCATACTTCGAAATGATTCGGATGACTGGACGCCCGACTTGAGTCGTGCTAAGTTAGTGTTGACTTCGTATTAAACATACCTTATTAAGTTTGAATCTAGCTTTATCCAATACTTCCCGTTGTTTCTCGTGCGAGAAGTAGACAGATTCAGGGCCTTGTCACTCAATCCGTCTTGTCGTTTCAGTTCTGCGTACTTTCCTGTGACCAGACAGCGAACAGACATGAGTCGATGGCCGTAAACAGGCATGGATGACCCTGCCATACCATTCACAACATTAAGTTCGAGATTTACCCCAAGTTTAAGAACTCACACCATTATGAATCTTACCGAATTAAAGAATACGCCGGTTTCTGAGCTGATCACTCTCGGCGAAAATATGGGCCTTGAAAACCTGGCTCGTATGCGCAAGCAGGACATTATTTTTGCCATCCTGAAGCAGCACGCAAAGAGTGGCGAAGATATCTTTGGTGACGGTGTGCTGGAGATATTGCAGGATGGATTTGGTTTCCTCCGCTCTGCAGACAGCTCCTACCTCGCCGGTCCTGATGACATCTACGTTTCTCCAAGCCAAATCCGCCGTTTCAACCTCCGCACTGGTGATACCATTTCTGGTAAGATTCGCCCGCCAAAAGAAGGTGAACGCTATTTTGCGCTGTTGAAAGTTAACGAAGTTAACTACGACAAACCGGAAAACGCCCGTAACAAGATCCTCTTCGAAAACTTAACGCCGCTGCACGCAAACTCCCGTCTGCGTATGGAGCGTGGTAATGGTTCTACCGAGGACTTAACGGCGCGCGTACTGGATCTGGCATCGCCGATCGGTCGTGGCCAACGTGGTCTGATTGTGGCACCGCCAAAAGCGGGTAAAACCATGCTGCTGCAGAACATTGCGCAGAGCATTGCCTACAACCACCCGGACTGTGTGCTGATGGTGCTGCTGATTGACGAACGTCCGGAAGAAGTGACCGAGATGCAGCGTCTGGTTAAAGGTGAAGTTGTGGCTTCTACCTTTGATGAACCCGCATCTCGCCACGTTCAGGTTGCGGAAATGGTAATCGAGAAGGCGAAACGTCTGGTTGAACATAAGAAAGACGTTATCATCCTGCTCGACTCCATCACGCGTCTGGCGCGTGCGTACAACACCGTGGTCCCGGCTTCCGGTAAAGTCCTGACCGGTGGTGTTGATGCCAACGCCCTGCACCGTCCGAAGCGTTTCTTCGGTGCGGCACGTAACGTGGAAGAGGGCGGCAGCCTGACCATCATCGCGACTGCGCTTATCGATACCGGCTCTAAAATGGATGAAGTTATCTACGAAGAGTTTAAAGGTACCGGCAACATGGAACTGCATCTCTCTCGTAAGATCGCTGAAAAACGCGTCTTCCCGGCTATCGACTACAATCGTTCCGGTACCCGTAAAGAAGAGCTGCTTACCACCCAGGAAGAGCTGCAGAAAATGTGGATTCTGCGCAAAATCATCCATCCGATGGGTGAAATTGATGCAATGGAGTTCCTCATTAACAAGCTGGCGATGACGAAGACCAATGATGACTTCTTCGATATGATGAAGCGCTCATAATTCAGGCATCATCCGAAAACGCCACGTTTTTACGTGGCGTTTTGCTTTTATGCCTGTAATCTTAACGACACAATAACAATAATACGGTATGACATACCGCCAGGTTGAAAAAGATTCGTAATTTGTATCTTGTGGTTGATAATTATACAGAACCATCGGATATGGAGACGGGTTTCCCTTCTGAATAAAGGTCTTCGTGGTTATACTTCTGCTATTAATTTTCTCTGAGAGCATGCATTGTGAATTTACTGACAGTAAGCACTGATCTCATCAGTATTTTTTTATTCACAACACTGTTTCTTTTCTTTGCGCGTAAGGTCGCAAAAAAGATTGGTTTAGTGGATAAACCCAACTTTCGCAAACGGCATCAAGGATTGATCCCGCTGGTTGGGGGGATTTCGGCTTACGCAGGTATTTGCTTTACGTTTGTGATTGCTGATTATTACATCCCGCATGCTTCTCTCTATCTGGCCTGTGCCGGCGTGCTGGTTTTGGTTGGCGCGCTGGACGATCGTTTTGATATCAGTGTAAAAATCCGCGCAACTATCCAGGCCGCGATCGGCATTATCATGATGTCGGTTGGCAAACTCTATCTTCTTAGCCTTGGGTATATTTTTGGCCCCTGGGAGATGATTCTTGGCCCGTTTGGCTATTTACTGACGCTGTTTGCCGTCTGGGCGGCAATTAATGCTTTCAATATGGTGGACGGTATTGACGGCCTGTTAGGTGGGCTGTCCAGCGTTTCATTCGCGGCGATGGGGTTTATCCTGTGGTTCGATGGGCAGACGAGTCTGGCCGTATGGTGTTTTGCGATGATCGCCGCCATTCTGCCTTATATTCTGCTGAACCTGGGCGTTCTTGGGCGCCGTTATAAAGTCTTCATGGGTGATGCTGGCAGTACGCTGATTGGTTTTACCATCATCTGGATCCTGCTGGAAACCACGCAGGGCAAAACACATCCTATAAGCCCAGTTACCGCACTGTGGATTATCGCCATCCCGTTAATGGATATGGTGGCGATCATGTACCGCCGTTTGCGTAAGGGCATGAGCCCGTTCTCAGCCGATCGCCAGCACATTCATCATTTGGTGATGCGGGCAGGGTTTACTTCCCGCCAGGCATTTGTTCTGATTACGCTGGCGGCGGCCGTGCTGGCATCGATCGGTGTGCTGGCTGAATATTTCCGTTTAGTTCCGGAATGGGCCATGCTGGTGCTGTTTTTAATGGCATTTGGCCTCTACGGATACTGTATCAAGCGTGCCTGGAAAGTGGCGAGATTTATCAAGCGAGTGAAGCGCAGACTGCGAAGAATTCGTGAAGGCAAACCAAACTTAACCAAGTGAATTGAGGATGCGATGACACAACCATTACCGGGGGAAGACGCCATGAGCGCTGAAAATGAACTGGATATCCGTGGGTTGTTTCGTACCTTATGGGCAGGGAAGGTGTGGATTGTCGGTATGGCGCTCGCATTTGCACTTGTTGCTCTCGCCTATACTTTTTTCGCCCGTCAGGAGTGGAGCGCAACGGCTATTTCAGACAAGCCTACGGTGAATATGTTGGGGGGCTATTACTCTCAACAACAGTTCCTGCGCAACCTGGATATTAAGGCCAGCCTCGCATCAACGGACCAGCCGTCGGTGATGGATGAAGCCTATAAAGAATTTATCATGCAGCTTGCCTCCTGGGATACGCGCCGTGAATTCTGGCAGCAGACTGATTATTACAAGCAGCGTATGGTCGGAAACAGTAAAGCCGATGCCGCGCTGCTGGATGAACTGATCAACAACATTCAGTTTATGCCTGGTGATGCGTTGCGGAACACCAATGACAGCGTGAAGCTTATTGCGGAAACGGCACCTGATGCCAACAATCTTCTGCGCCAGTACGTGGCCTTTGCCAGCCAGCGTGCAGCACGTCATCTGAACGATGAGCTGAAAGGCGCATGGGCTGCGCGGACGGTGCAAATGAAAGCGCAGGTCAAACGGCAGGAAGAGGTAGCAAAATCGATTTTCTCTCGCCGTGTTCATAACATTGAACAAGCGCTCAAAATTGCTGAGCAGCATAATATTTCGCGTACTTCTACTGATGTCCCTGCTGAAGAGTTGCCTGATTCTGAGTTGTTTTTACTCGGACGCCCTATGCTGCAGGCGCGACTCGAAAACCTGCAATCTGTTGGCCCAGATTTTGATATGGACTATTTTCAAAACAGAGCCATGCTGAACACGCTGAACGTAGGACCGACCCTGGATCCGCGTTTTCAGACCTATCGTTATTTGCGGACACCGGAAGAACCGGTAAAACGTGATAGCCCACGTCGTGCCTTCCTGATGATTATGTGGGGCATCGTTGGGGCCCTGATCGGTGCTGGTGTCGCGTTAACCCGTCGCCGTTCGATTTAGCAATACCGTTGCAGTGAGGGGCTGGGCTCTCACTGCCAATCCGAAGAGAATCGATGTGAAAGTACTGACTGTATTTGGTACGCGACCGGAGGCCATTAAGATGGCTCCTCTGGTTCATGCGCTGGCTAAAGATCCTGATTTCGACGCGAAAGTTTGCGTCACTGCACAGCATCGGGAGATGCTCGATCAGGTATTGCACCTCTTTTCCATCGTACCTGACTACGATCTCAATATTATGCAGCCAGGTCAGGGACTGACAGAAATTACCTGTCGAATTCTGGAAGGATTAAAGCCAATCCTCGCTGAATTCAAACCTGATGTGGTGCTAGTCCACGGTGATACAACAACAACCCTTGCGACCAGCCTGGCCGCGTTTTATCAGCGTATTCCGGTGGGGCATGTTGAGGCTGGGTTGCGAACTGGCGATCTCTATTCTCCCTGGCCGGAAGAGGCAAACCGTACACTGACCGGGCGCCTGGCAATGTATCACTTTTCCCCAACTGAAAATTCACGCCAAAACCTGTTGCGTGAAACCATTCCGGATGACCGTATTTTTGTCACGGGGAACACGGTTATTGATGCGTTGATCTGGGTTCGCGATCGTGTACTCGGAAATGAAGCACTGCGCGCTGAACTGGCTGAGCGCTATCCTTTCCTGGATGCGGATAAGAAGATGATCCTGGTAACCGGTCATCGTCGGGAAAGCTTTGGTCGCGGCTTTGAGCAAATCTGCCATGCACTGGCGGAAATTGCCGCGGCTAATCAGAATGTACAGATTGTCTATCCCGTACACCTGAACCCCAACGTTAGCGAGCCGGTAAATCGTATTTTGGGTCATGTTGAGAACGTGATTCTGATTGAGCCACAGGACTATCTGCCATTCGTCTGGCTGATGAATCATGCCTGGCTTATCCTTACCGATTCCGGCGGGATTCAGGAGGAAGCCCCTTCTCTGGGCAAACCTGTGTTGGTGATGCGAGAAACAACGGAGCGGCCAGAAGCCATTACCGCAGGCACAGTACGTCTGGTTGGGACTGACCCTCAGCGTATTGTGGCAGAAGTCACGCGCTTGCTGCATGACGAAAATGAATATCAGACCATGAGCCGCGCCCATAATCCGTATGGTGATGGGCAGGCGTGTGGCCGCATTTTACACGCGTTAAAAAATAATCGGATATCGCTATGAGTTTTACGACCATTTCTGTCATTGGGCTGGGTTATATCGGACTGCCGACGGCGGCCGCTTTTGCTTCCCGTCAAAAACATGTTATTGGCGTAGATGTAAATCAACATGCGGTGGATACCATTAACCGCGGTGAAATCCACATCGTTGAACCTGATTTGGGTGCTGTGGTGAAAACAGCAGTCGAAAATGGCTTTCTGCGTGCGGTTACGACACCTGTTGAAGCAGACGCTTATCTGATTGCTGTGCCGACCCCCTTCAAGGGGGAGCATGAACCCGATATGGTCTATGTTGAAGCCGCAGCGAAGTCGCTTGCGCCGGTGCTGAAAAAAGGGGCGTTGGTGATCCTTGAATCGACGTCACCCGTCGGGGCAACGGAGCAGATGGCAGCATGGCTTGCAGAAATGCGCCCTGATCTGACTTTCCCGCAGCAGGCGGGGGAACAGGCTGACGTGAACATTGCTTATTGTCCGGAGCGCGTGCTGCCAGGCCAGGTAATGGTTGAACTGATTAAAAATGACCGTGTGATTGGCGGAATGACCCCCGTTTGTTCTATGCGCGCCAGCGAACTGTACAACATCTTCCTCGAAGGTGAATGTGTGGTGACTAACGCCCGCACTGCAGAAATGTGCAAGTTGACCGAAAACAGCTTCCGCGATGTCAATATCGCCTTTGCTAATGAACTGTCGCTGATTTGCGCCGATCAGGGGATTAACGTCTGGGAACTGATCCGTCTGGCGAACCGTCACCCGCGGGTTAACATTTTGCAGCCTGGACCTGGTGTTGGCGGGCACTGTATCGCGGTCGACCCGTGGTTTATTGTGGCGCAGAACCCGCAGCAGGCGAGATTGATCCGCACCGCGCGCGAGGTAAATGATAGTAAGCCTCATTGGGTTGTCGATCGGGTAAAAGCCGCTGTAGCGGATTGTCTGACGGAGACCAATAAACGTGCCAGCGACGTAAAAATTGCCTGTTTTGGTCTGGCGTTCAAACCGAATATTGATGATTTACGTGAAAGCCCGGCAATGGGGGTGGCGCAAAGTATCGCACGCTGGCACAGCGGCGAGACGCTGGTGGTTGAACCGAATATCCATCAGTTGCCGAAAAAACTGGATGGCCTGTGCCAACTGGCGAAACTGGACGATGCGCTGGCAAGCGCCGATGTGCTGGTGATGCTGGTTGACCATAATGAATTTAAAGCGATTAAAGGCGATGCGGTTCACCAGCAATACGTGGTTGATACCAAAGGAGTCTGGCGCTAATGAAACGAATTCTGGTTACCGGTGGTGCAGGATTTATTGGCTCAGCGGTTGTGCGTCACATCATTAATGAGACTCGGGATGCCGTGGTAGTGGTTGATAAGTTAACCTATGCCGGAAACCTGATGTCGCTGGCGCCGGTTGCACAGAATGCCCGTTTTGCCTTTGAACAAGTTGATATCTGCGATCGCCTGGCGCTCGACAACGTGTTTCAACAGTATCAGCCGGATTGCGTGATGCACCTGGCGGCAGAAAGTCATGTTGATCGTTCTATCGATGGCCCCGCCGCATTTATTGAAACCAATATTGTCGGAACCTACACGTTGCTGGAAGCCGCTCGCGCATACTGGAATGTGTTAGCCGATGATAAAAAGCAGGCGTTTCGTTTCCACCATATATCAACCGACGAGGTGTACGGCGACCTGCATTCTACGGATGATTTCTTTACCGAAACAACGCCGTATGCACCGAGTAGTCCTTATTCCGCGTCAAAGGCCAGCAGCGATCATCTGGTACGTGCCTGGCTACGTACGTACGGGCTGCCAACGTTAATAACTAACTGCTCCAACAATTATGGGCCCTACCATTTCCCGGAAAAACTGATCCCGCTGATGATTCTCAATGCACTGGCGGGAAAACCTCTGCCGGTGTACGGCAACGGACAGCAGATTCGTGACTGGCTGTATGTGGAAGATCATGCCCGGGCGCTCTATTGCGTCGCGACTACAGGCGCGGTTGGCGAGACCTATAATATTGGTGGTCATAACGAGCGTAAAAACCTGGACGTGGTCGAAACGATTTGCAGCTTGTTGGAAGAACTGGCACCGCAAAAACCAAAAGGTGTTATGCGGTATCGTGAATTGATCACTTATGTTGAAGATCGCCCAGGCCATGATCTGCGCTATGCCATTGATGCGTCGAAAATTGCGCGTGAACTTGGCTGGGTGCCGCAGGAAACGTTTGAAAGTGGCATGCGTAAAACCGTGCAATGGTATCTGGCAAATGAGGCTTGGTGGAAACCCGTGCAGGATGGCAGCTACCAGGGTGAGCGTTTGGGCCTGAAGGGCTAACAACCTGGTTTTGGCGCCCGGAGGAGGGATCATATGAAAGGTATCATTCTGGCAGGTGGCTCAGGCACTCGCCTGTACCCCATTACGCGCGGCGTATCGAAGCAGCTATTGCCTATTTACGATAAGCCCATGATCTATTACCCGCTATCGGTACTGATGCTGGCGGGAATTCGCGAGATCCTCATTATTACCACACCGGAAGATAAAGGGTATTTCCAGCGTTTGCTGGGAGATGGCTCTGAGTTCGGTATTGAATTGCATTATGCAGAGCAGCCCAGCCCGGATGGTTTAGCACAGGCATTCATTATTGGTGAAACGTTCCTTAACGGCGAACCATCATGTCTGGTGCTTGGGGACAATATCTTCTTTGGTCAGGGATTTAGTCCAAAACTACGCCACGTCGCTGCCAGAACACAAGGTGCGACGGTATTTGGCTATCAGGTGATGGATCCTGAGCGTTTCGGTGTGGTTGAGTTTGATGACAATTTTCGCGCAGTCTCGCTGGAAGAGAAGCCGAAAGAACCAAAATCAAACTGGGCGGTGACAGGACTCTATTTCTACGACAGTAAGGTAGTGGAATACGCAAAGCGCGTGAAACCTTCTGAGCGTGGGGAACTGGAAATTACCTCCATTAACCAGATGTACCTTGACGATGGCAATCTGACCGTTGAATTGCTTGGCCGTGGCTTTGCCTGGCTGGATACCGGTACGCACGACAGTCTGATTGAAGCGAGCACGTTTGTGCAGACGGTGGAGAAACGTCAGGGCTTTAAAATCGCCTGCCTGGAAGAGATAGCATGGCGTAATGGCTGGCTGGATGATGAAGGTGTTAGACGTGCCGCCAGCTCTCTGGCTAAAACAGGCTACGGCCAATATTTGCTGGAGCTTCTCCGTGCCCGTCCGCGCCAGTATTGAGTCTCTGGATTGGGAAAATACGTTCTTTGGCGTGAATAGCGCCATCGTACGGTTTGACCCGCACGCACCGATCCTGACAGCAGAAGTTTTACAGCGCTGGGAACGGGTGCAGGCAAAAATTCCTGCTGCAAATACGTATGAATTAGATGCTTTACAGCAGTTGGGCTTTTCACTGGTCGAAGGTGAGATGGACTTTGTTCTGCCGGTAACGTGCGCCCGTGAAAATCCCGGTGCACAGGTGGCGCAAGCTGCGGATATTCCGCTGCTGCGTCGACTGGCAGGAGAGGCGTTCGCCCAAAGTCGTTTCCGCGTACCGTGGTATCCCGTGGAGGCCAGTGCGCGTTTTTATGCACAGTGGATAGAAAACGCTGTGCTGGGCACGTTCGATCATCAGTGCCTCATTTTTCGTACACAGACAGGTGGGATTCGCGGTTATGTCTCACTACGTGACGTCAATGATACTGATGCACGTATTGGCTTACTGGCTGGTCGTGGTGCGGGTGCCGAACTCATGCAGGCTGCGCTTTGCTGGGCACAGGCTCGCGGTAAAACAACATTGCGGGTGGCGACCCAGATGGGCAACACCGCCGCGCTTAAACGTTATATACAGAGCGGTGCAAATGTGGAAAGCACCGCGTACTGGTTATACAGGTGACAAAATGATTCCATTTAACGCACCGCCGGTGGTGGGAACCGAGCTTGAATACATGCAGTCAGCGATGAGCAGCGGCAAGCTGTGTGGCGATGGTGGTTTTACCCGCCGTTGCCAGCAATGGCTGGAGCAGCATTTTGGCAGTGAGAAAGTGCTCCTGACGCCTTCCTGTACCGCATCACTGGAGATGGCGGCATTATTGCTGGACATCCAGCCCGGCGATGAAGTCATCATGCCCAGCTACACATTTGTATCTACCGCGAACGCATTCGTGCTGCGTGGCGCAAAAATCGTCTTTGTCGATATCCGCCCGGATACCATGAACATTGATGAAACGCTGATTGAAGCGGCGATCACCGAGAAAACCCGCGCTATTGTGCCGGTGCACTACGCCGGGGTTGCCTGTGAAATGGATACCATTATGGCGTTGGCGTCACAATACAACCTGTTCGTGGTAGAAGATGCTGCTCAGGGCGTAATGTCGACCTACAAAGGCCGTGCGCTGGGGACCATTGGGCATATTGGCTGCTTTAGCTTCCATGAAACCAAAAACTATACCGCAGGCGGTGAAGGCGGGGCGACGCTGATCAACGACCGTAAATTAGTTGAACGTGCAGAAATCATCCGTGAAAAGGGGACGAATCGCAGTCAATTTTTCCGCGGTCAGGTTGATAAATATACCTGGCGTGATATTGGCTCCAGCTATTTGATGTCCGATCTCCAGGCTGCCTATCTGTGGGCGCAACTGGAAGCGGCAGAGCGTATAAATCATCAGCGCCTGGTGCTGTGGCAGAATTATTATGATGCCCTCGAACCGCTGGCGCGTGCCGGGCGTATTGATTTACCCGCCATCCCGGAAGGTTGTGCGCAGAACGCCCATATGTTTTATATCAAGCTGCGCGATATTGACGATCGCACGGCGTTGATTAACTTCCTGAAAGAAGCCGAAATTATGGCGGTATTCCATTATATTCCGCTGCATGATTGTCCGGCTGGCGATAAATTCGGCGTGTTTTCCGGAGTCGATCGTTACACCACCAAAGAGAGTGAACGTCTGCTGCGTCTGCCGCTGTTTTATAACCTGTCGCTGGTGAACCAGCGCACAGTGATTACGACCTTACTCAACTACTTCTCCTGATATGTCGCTGGCTAAAGCGTCCTTGTGGACGGCTACCAGTACGCTGGTAAAAATTGGTGCGGGTTTGTTGGTGGTAAAACTGCTGGCGGTCTCTTTCGGCCCTGCGGGTGTGGGCCAGGCGGGAAACTTCCGTCAGATGGTCACCGTGCTTGGCGTGTTGGCGGGCGCCGGGATTTTCAACGGCGTCACGAAATACGTTGCGCAGCACCATGATGACCCGGCGCGGTTGCGTAAGGTGGTGGGGACATCGTCCGCAATGGTGTTGGGATTCTCTACGCTGATGGCGGCGATTTTTTTGCTGGCAGCAGCGCCTATCAGTCAGGGATTGTTTGGTCATACGCATTTTCAGGGGCTGGTACGCCTGGTTGCGCTGGTACAGATGGGGATTGCCTGGGCAAACCTGTTGCTGGCGTTGATGAAAGGATTCCGCGATGCCGCAGGTAATGCGCTATCGCTGATTATTGGCAGCCTGGTCGGCGTCGTGGCCTACTACGGCTGCTATCGGTTGGGCGGATACGAAGGTGCTTTGCTGGGGCTGGCGCTGGTGCCAGCGCTGGTGGTTATGCCCGCCATGCTTATGCTGATTAAGCGTGGCACTATTCCTCTGCATTACCTGAAGCCCTCGTGGGATAACGGTCTGGCAGGGCAGCTAAGCAAGTTTACGTTGATGGCGCTCATTACCTCTGTGACGCTGCCCGTGGCGTATGTGATGATGCGAAACCTATTGGCGGTGCAATACAGCTGGGATGACGTGGGGATTTGGCAGGGGGTGAGCAGTATCTCTGATGCGTACCTGCAATTTATTACCGCTTCATTCAGTGTGTATCTGCTGCCAACACTGTCTCGCCTGACTGAAAAGCGCGACATCACGCGTGAAGTTATCAAATCGCTGAAATTTGTATTACCGGCAGTTGCCGCCGCGAGTTTTACCGTCTGGCTGTTACGTGATTTTGCTATCTGGCTGCTTTTCTCCGCTAAATTCACCGCCATGCGTGATTTGTTTGCCTGGCAACTGGTGGGGGATGTACTGAAAGTGGGTGCCTACGTATTTGGCTATCTGGTGATCGCGAAGGCCTCGCTGCGGTTTTATATTCTGGCCGAAATTAGCCAGTTCATTTTGTTGACGGCATTTGCCCACTGGTTGATCCCCGCGCACGGTGCTCTGGGCGCGGCACAGGCCTATATGGCAACGTACATCGTCTATTTTTCTCTTTGTTGTGGCGTGTTTTTACTCTGGCGTAGGCGGGTATGACTGTACTGATTCACGTTCTGGGATCGGATATCCCTCACCATAACCAAACCGTGCTGCGGTTCTTTAACGACGCGTTGGCTGCAACAAGTGAGCACGCGCGCGTGTTTATGGTTGCCGGTCAGGATACGGGATTTAGCGAGAGCTACCCGGCGTTATCACTGAGTTTCTACGGTGGAAAAAAGGCGCTGGCAGAGGCCGTTATCGCCAAAGCTAAGACGTATCGCCAGCAGCGTTTCTTCTTTCATGGGCAGTTCAATACTAGTCTGTGGCTGGCATTGCTGAGCGGGGGGATTAAGCCTGAGCAGTTTTACTGGCATATTTGGGGTGCCGATCTGTATGAAGTCTCCAGTGGGCTGAAATTCCGTCTGTTTTACCCGATTCGCCGAATGGCACAAAACCGCGTGGGTTGTGTCTTTGCCACGCGAGGCGATCTGAGCTATTTCGCTGAGCTGCATCCGCGTGTTCGCGGGGAATTGCTCTATTTCCCAACCCGTATGGATCCGTCGCTGAACAATATGAGCAATGAGCGCCAGCGACGCGGGAAAATGACGATCCTGGTCGGAAACTCTGGCGATCGCAGTAATGAGCATATTGCCGCGCTGCGTGCTGTCCATCAGCAGTTCGGCGACACGGTTAACGTGATTGTGCCAATGGGTTACCCGGCAAATAATGCAGGCTATATTGAAGAAGTGCGCCAGGCGGGTCTGGCGTTATTTAGCGCCGATAACCTGCAAATTCTCAGTGAAAAGCTGGAGTTTGATGCCTATCTGGCGCTACTGCGTCAGTGCGATCTGGGTTACTTTATTTTTGCCCGTCAGCAGGGGATTGGTACATTGTGTCTGCTGATTCAGGCGGGGATCCCGTGCGTGCTCAATCGTGAAAACCCATTCTGGCAGGATATGGCAGAGCAAAACATCCCGGTTCTGTTTACGACAGATGTACTCAATGAAGGTATCGTACGCGAGGCGCAGCGCCAACTGGCATCGGTTGATAAAAGTGCAATTACTTTCTTTAGCCCGAATTATCTGCAACCGTGGCATAACGCGCTGCGCATTGCCTCAGGAGAAACCGTATGAGTCTGATGCAATTCAGCGGTCTGCTGGTGGTGTGGCTGCTCTCGACTTTGTTTATCGCCACGCTGACCTGGTTTGAATTCCGACGCGTGCGGTTTAACTTCAATGTCTTCTTCTCATTGCTGTTTTTATTGACGTTTTTCTTTGGTTTTCCGTTGACCAGCGTGCTGGTATTTCGCTTTGATGTGGCGGTGGCCCCGCCGGAAATTTTGCTGCAGGCGTTGCTGTCCGCTGCCTGCTTCTACGCAGTGTACTATGTGACCTATAAAACACGCCTGCGGAAACGGAGCCCGGAGAGAACGCGCAAACCGCTGTTTACCATCAATCGCGTTGAAGCACATTTGACCTGGATTATCCTGATGGCGATTGCGCTGGTGAGCGTGGGCATTTTCTTTATGCACAACGGTTTCCTGCTGTTCAGGTTGCAATCCTATAGCCAGATTTTCTCCAGTGAAGTCTCCGGGGTGGCTCTGAAACGCTTCTTCTACTTCTTCATTCCGGCGATGCTGGTGGTCTACTTCCTGCGTCAGGACAGCAAAGCGTGGTTGTTCTTCCTGGTGAGTACCGTTGCATTTGGGTTGCTGACGTACATGATTGTTGGCGGAACCCGCGCCAATATTATTATCGCGTTTGCCATTTTCCTGTTTATCGGCATTATTCGCGGCTGGATTTCGCTGTGGATGCTGGCCGCGGCGGGCGTCCTGGGTATTGTCGGGATGTTCTGGCTGGCGCTGAAGCGCTACGGGATGAACGTCAGCGGTGATGAGGCGTTCTATACTTTCCTGTACCTCACGCGCGATACCTTCTCGCCGTGGGAGAATCTGGCGCTATTGCTGCAAAATTACCACAATATTGAGTTTCAGGGACTGGCGCCGATTGTTCGTGACTTCTACGTCTTTATCCCTTCCTGGCTGTGGCCGGGACGACCTGGCATTGTTCTCAACTCAGCGAACTACTTTACCTGGGAAGTGTTGAATAACCACTCGGGGCTGGCGATTTCGCCGACGTTAATTGGTTCGCTGGTGGTGATGGGCGGGGCGCTGTTTATACCGTTAGGCGCGATTGTCGTCGGCCTAATTATTAAATGGTTCGACTGGTTGTATGAATTAGGCAACCGGGAAACTAATCGCTATAAGTCGGCGATTTTGCACAGTTTCTGTTTCGGTGCCATTTTTAATATGATCGTTTTGGCACGTGAAGGGTTAGATTCGTTTGTCTCGCGAGTGGTTTTTTTCCTCGTGATTTTCGGCGTCTGTCTGTTGGTGGCAAAATTGTTGTACTGGCTGTTTGATAGTGCGGGACTCATCCATAAACGAATAAAGTCGGTGCCCCGGACACAGGTTGAAGGATCGTAATGACAGATAACACAACTGCGCCGCTGTATTCACTGCGCGGATTAGAACTGATTGGCTGGCGCGATATGCAACATGCGCTGAATTACCTGTTTGCCGAGGGACGTCTCAGGCAGGGGACGCTGGTAGCAATTAACGCTGAAAAAATGCTGACAGCGGAGGATAACCCAGAGGTTCGGACGTTGATCGAGGCCGCTGAGTTTAAATATGCGGATGGGATCAGCGTGGTGCGTTCCGTGTGTAAAAAATTCCCGCAGGCGCAGGTATCACGTGTGGCGGGGGCCGATCTCTGGGAAGCGCTGATGGCTCGCGCCGGGAAGGAAGGAACGCCCGTATTCCTGGTGGGCGGTAAGCCTGATGTCCTGACGCAAACAGAGGGAAAACTGCGCGCACAATGGCACGTCAATATTGTTGGCAGTCAGGACGGCTATTTTACCGCCGATCAGCGTCAGGCGCTGTTTGAGCGTATTCATGCCAGCGGCGCACAACTTGTTACCGTGGCGATGGGTTCGCCGAAACAAGAAATTTTTATGCGCGACTGTCGCCAGGTCCATCCGCATGCGCTGTATATGGGCGTGGGCGGCACCTACGATGTGTTTACCGGGCACGTAAAGCGCGCGCCCAAATTCTGGCAGAGCCTGGGATTGGAGTGGCTGTATCGCTTGCTGCTGCAACCGAGTCGTATCACCCGCCAACTTCGTTTATTACGTTATCTCCGCTGGCACTATACCGGCAATCTCTGACATCACCTCTGCGTTGTTCAGTAGCGCGTTATGCTAAACGCGCTACTTATTCACAACATAATCGCTGCTTTCTCGCACAATCTATTCATTTTTTGAATGCTTTAATTGCCATTTAGGCGATTTTAAGAAACCATTCGCAACAATCATTGCAGTGCCGTGGTGTTTTTGGCGCCAACCGTAAAGTGGTCGGTGCTGAATGGCCTGTTATGGCAAAAAACGATGTACCCATAACGATAACCGGTAATACCGGAAACAATGCAAACACAACAAGAGGATCTATGGCCGAGAACAAACCTGAGCTACAGCGTGGGCTGGAGGCTCGTCACATCGAATTAATTGCCCTTGGGGGCACCATTGGCGTCGGACTGTTTATGGGGGCTGCCAGTACCCTGAAATGGGCGGGACCGTCGGTTCTTCTGGCGTATATCGTCGCTGGGTTGTTCGTCTTCTTCATCATGCGTTCCATGGGGGAGATGTTGTTCCTGGAGCCGGTCACCGGCTCATTCGCCGTTTACGCTCACCGCTACATGAGCCCCTTCTTTGGCTATCTTACCGCATGGTCATACTGGTTTATGTGGATGGCGGTGGGGATCTCGGAGATTACCGCCATTGGGGTCTACGTGCAGTTCTGGTTCCCGGAAATGGCGCAATGGATACCCGCACTGATTGCTGTTGGACTGGTTGCGTTAGCAAACCTGGCAGCAGTTCGCTTGTATGGTGAAATCGAATTCTGGTTTGCCATGATCAAAGTGACCACCATCATTGTGATGATTGTCATTGGCGTAGGGGTTATTTTCTTCGGCTTTGGTAACGGTGGTCAGGCGATCGGCTTTGGCAATTTGACCGAGCATGGCGGTTTCTTCGCGGGGGGCTGGAAAGGGTTCCTGACAGCATTGTGTATCGTTGTTGCTTCCTATCAGGGCGTGGAGCTGATCGGCATCACGGCTGGTGAAGCGAAAAATCCACAGGTCACACTGCGTAGCGCGGTAGGTAAAGTGCTGTGGCGTATCCTGATTTTCTACGTGGGGGCGATTTTTGTTATCGTCACTATCTTCCCGTGGAATGAGATTGGCAGTAACGGCAGCCCGTTCGTTCTCACTTTTGCCAGGATTGGTATTACAGCGGCCGCTGGGATTATCAACTTTGTGGTCCTGACGGCGGCGCTATCTGGCTGTAACAGCGGGATGTACAGCTGTGGCCGTATGCTCTATGCGCTGGCAAAGAATCGCCAACTACCCGCCGCTGTTGGAAAAGTTTCGCGTCATGGCGTACCGGTTGCCGGCGTGGCCATTTCTATCGCCATCCTGCTGATTGGTTCGTGCCTGAACTACATCATTCCCAACCCGCAGCGTGTATTCGTTTATGTTTATAGCGCCAGCGTACTGCCGGGGATGGTGCCATGGTTTGTGATCCTGATAAGCCAACTGCGTTTCCGTCAGGCCCATAAGGCGGCGATCGCCAGTCATCCTTTCCGCTCGATTTTGTTCCCGTGGGCGAATTATTTGACGATGGCGTTCCTGATTTGCGTATTAATCGGCATGTACTTTAATGAAGATACCCGAATGTCGCTGTTTGTTGGCATCGGCTTCTTACTGGCGGTGACGCTCATTTATAAGGTTTTTGGCCTGAATCGTCATGGCACAGCCCAAAAATTGCAGGAATAAGCGACAAAACGCACAAAGCGTGACCAAACGATAATTTATTTTAAAAAAGCACTAGACAGCAGACCGAGACCTCCGTAATATCCAGCCCCGCAACGGCGCTAAGCGCCCGTAGCTCAGCTGGATAGAGCGCTGCCCTCCGGAGGCAGAGGTCTCAGGTTCGAATCCTGTCGGGCGCACCATTTAGTAAGGTGCCGGAGCTGCGGTGGTTTTAATACCGCGTAAAAGATTTGCAGTGGTGGCTATAGCTCAGTTGGTAGAGCCCTGGATTGTGATTCCAGTTGTCGTGGGTTCGAATCCCATTAGCCACCCCATTAATTTAAAGTTGTGAAATGCGAAGGTGGCGGAATTGGTAGACGCGCTAGCTTCAGGTGTTAGTGTCCTTAGGATGTGGGGGTTCGAGTCCCCCCCCTCGCACCACGACTTAAAGAATTGAACTAAAAATTCAAAAAGCAGTAAAACGGCGAGTAGCGCAGCTTGGTAGCGCAACTGGTTTGGGACCAGTGGGTCGGAGGTTCGAATCCTCTCTCGCCGACCAATTTTGAACCCCGCTTCGGCGG
The DNA here is from genome assembly GCF_019382635.1 of Citrobacter sp. Colony219. Taxonomy (NCBI): domain Bacteria; kingdom Pseudomonadati; phylum Pseudomonadota; class Gammaproteobacteria; order Enterobacterales; family Enterobacteriaceae; genus Citrobacter; species Citrobacter sp. Colony219. Next base: position 359,323 of record NZ_CP080033.1, read on the forward strand.
GGTTTTTTGTTTTCTGTTCTTCGCTTTTGTACCTCTTCTCCCCCAAATGTCATGAAGTCCTAAAAAGCCGCAATCCCTGGTTTTTACAGTGCAATCACCGCATACGCTGTGTAATAATATGCGTGTAGATGCTCATTCCATCTCTTATGTTCGCCATCAGGCCTCATAAACTCAGGAATGATGCAGAGCCGTTTACGGTGCTTATCGTCCACTGACAGATGTCGCTTTAGCTTCATCAAACACCATGGACATAACGTTGAGTGAAGCACCCATTTATGTTGTCATACAGACCTGTTTAACGCCTGCTCCTTACCGAGCGGGCGTTTTTTTATGCATAAACAAAATCCTTCGAGCTGCTTCTCGAATGATTTTGCGTATACGAGATGAAAAATATGTAGGCCCGGTAAGCGAAAGCGTCACCGGGCATTCAGGAGTTACTGCGGGGGATTGTTGTTCTGCAGTGTCAACATCAGGCCATCACGGCGCAGGGTGGCGGCTTCTTCCGGCTGATGCAGCCTGTCCAGTGCGTCGGCAAGCCAGGCGTAGTCGTATGCATCCGGGCGTTGTTTAAGCGCGGCACGGAAGGCGAGCGTAGCTTCCTGCCATTCACCGTGCTTCATCAATGACTGACCAAGCGTACTCCACAGCAGTGGGCGGTCGCCCACCACTTTAATTTGCTGGCGCAGTACTTTTTCTATCTGTTCCGGGTTGTTGGTTTTCAGACGTGGGATCGGCAGCACCAGGCGGTCGTCATACTGACGTTTCAGACCATCGATGATGATTTGCTGTGCCGTATCGTGATCGTCACACTCAATCAGATGTTCTGCCATCGCCACCTGCAGGGCAACCTGATGACGAGTCTTACGGCTCTGGTTTTTCCACCATGCGCGTAATCCCTCGCTGCCCTGATCGGCGCGAACCTGATCCATCAGACCCACCCATGCCTGCTGTTCCAGCATCGCACGGTGTTCTTCATCACCCACATGCGCTTTCGCCATTGATGGAATGATATCCAGCAAAGAACTCCATGCGCCGGTGCGAATATAAGCCTGTTCAGCCAGGCGCAAGACTTCCGGATGACGTGGCGTCACTTCCAGCAGTTTGTCTACGCTGTGGCGTGCGGCATGGTTTTCATTACGCGCCAGCTGCAAACGAACACGGGCGATTTCGACTGGGATCGTATCATTTCCGGCGAGTTCGGCTGCGCGTTCAAGGTGTTGATTAGCGCGAGCTTCATCACCACGCTGCTGAGCCGCTTCTGCCGCCAACAGGTAATTCACCACCGGCTGTTCTGCGTGATCGGCATTTTTTGACATCAGCTTTTCAACCTGCTGATAGTCGCCTTCTGCCAGTTTAAGCAGCGCCTGCTCGGTCTGCTTACGCGCACGACGGCGTTTACGCCCCACGAACCAGCCGCGGGTATGCGCACCAGTACGGAATATACGGCGCAGCAGCCACTCAATCGCAAAAAGAATGACCATCGCGACGATCAGAATGATCACCAGACCCGTCACGCTGGTTTCGATGTTGTAGTTATCCGTCTGGATCAGCACGTAGCCCTGATGACCGGCTATCATCGGACCGACGACGATCCCGGCGATCAACAGCACAAAGAGCAACAATACTTTTAGCATCATTATTCTCCTTGCGGCGCGGCTGCCGGAGCATCTGCCTGAGGTACTGGTGCAGGTGCGGCTTCAGCCGGTGATGTGGATGGCTGGGCCAGCAAATTACGCACGCGAGTCTGCATTAGCTTCTCAAGAATAACCTGGCTCTGAAGTGTTTCCGGTACGTCCATGCTGATGCTTTGCTGGCTCAGTTGATCGACCTCTTCAAGGAACGCTTTTGTCGCCGCATCGTCAGTGTCGTAATAGGCGCGAACCCACGTGGAGACATTTTCCAGCGCCTGGCGGTATGTTTCTTCCTGATGGCGAGGTACGGCTTGCGCCGCCACTAGCAGGCGTGAACGGATGTTCTCACGTAAGTAAACATCCTGGTTTGGCGCCAGTAGCGGGACGGCGGTTTCATCACGACGGCGAATGGTGATAAAACTGTCCATAAAGTTCTGCCAGCTTTTTTGCAGATTGACGCGCCATTCGCTAATGGAACTGGAAAGCTCGCTGCTGTCAGAATCCATCGGTGAATCATCGGTATCGTTATCAGCCAGACGCAGGTTATCAATTTGGTTAGCGAGCTGGTTTACCTTGAGGATAATGCCATCATAGTCGACCTGAGTTACCGCAGAGAGGCTGGCGATATCGTCGGTAATCGCGCGACGAGCGGCAATTAAACTGGGGTCATTCATGTCAGCCAGGCTGGCGTCGGCGCTTTTCAGCAACGCTGCGGCGGTGGTAACGTCCTGATCGCTCCATAATTTACGCCCCGCCAGTTTCACCAGAAAATCGGCCTGCGCCAGTAGCCATGTTTTGGCATCGCTTCCGGAGATAGTGGCGATTTTTTGCTGAACCTCATCAAGCTGTTTGGCCAGCGCAGTCTGCTGGCGATTGGCTTCATCCAGCTGTGTTGCCTGCTGCTTAATAATGCCTTCCAGCTCGGTCTTTTGGGTTTCTTGCGCTTTTTGCAGCGCCATGAGCTGGTTTGCCAGCGCATCACTGGTTGCTGTCTGCGTAGTGGCCTGCTGTTTTCCCCAGCCATACAGCCCCACACCTGCCGCCAGCGCAATAGCAATCGCCACCGCGCTCAGAATCAGCGCCGTGCTGTTCTTACTCTTTTTTTCAGTATTGACTGGCTGTGATGTGGTTTCCACGGCCTCCCTGGTCTCTTCAACCACGGCGGAGGTTTTTTCTTGTTCCGTCATTATGGCATCCCATTATGAGAGTTATTGTAATGCGCGTAGCAGCGCATCGTTGTCAGCGTTATCAGCGACCTTAATATCTTGCCAGCCCAGTTCCCGGGCGAGGTGCGCCAGACGCTCACTGACGACCAGCAGCCGACAGCGTAGTAACCAGTGCTCACGATACCATTGCGGAATGAGCGACCAGAGCTGTTGTAGCATCTCTCCGCTGGTGACAACCAGCGTGGTCACGCCGCGAGATTGCCAGCGCATCGCTTCCTCTGCGCCATCGTAATGTTTTGCACTGCGTTGATAACATTCACAAAAATCGACATCAGCTCCGCGTGCTGTCAGGGTTTCACCTATTAGCTCGCGGCCACCGTTGCCGCGTAATATCAGTGCGCGTTTTCCCGCAATATTTTGTAATTCAGGTAATTGTAGCAAGACTTCGCTGATTTCCCGATCCAGAGGGTAGTGAATATTGCATCCGCTCACGGTGTGTAACGCCAGCGCCGTTGTACGGCCGATGGCAAAATAGTGCGGGAGAGTGGACCAACTTACCCCTTGCCGCTGAAGCTCGGCATCGGCAAAGGTGACGGCGTGCTGCGAGAGTGCGAAGACCAGATCGTTTTCGGTGAGCGCCGAAAGACGGGGGGCAAGCGTTGGCAGTTCCCGGCCCGGCGCGAACTCAATAAGCGGAAAGCTCCAGGCCACCTGCCCCAGTGTGCGCAGACGGCTCACTAACTCTTCCCCAGCGGGAGACGGGCGGGTGACCAGAATACTCATGCGGGGGCATCTCCGTTATAAACTTCAGCCAGAATGGCGCGCGCACCGTTCTCCAGCAGTTCTTCTGCCAGAGATATACCCATTTTTTCCGCATCCTGCGCGGCGCCGCGACGTTCTCCGCATACCATCTGCGAACCGTCAGGCGCGCCAACCAGCGCTCGTAGCCAAATCTCACCGTTGATGAGTTCGGCATAACTGCCGATGGGCACCTGACATCCCCCTTCCAGGCGGGTGTTCATGGCACGTTCGGCTTTGACGCGTAGCGCAGTTTCTTCATGGTTGAGCGGCGCTAACAGCGCCTGAGTGCGCATGTCATCCAGTCGACATTCTATGCCAACTGCGCCTTGTCCGACCGCAGGCAGGGAGACTTCTGGCGGCAGAGCAGTACGGATTCGCGACTCCAGTCCTAAGCGTTTTAATCCGGCGACGGCCAGAATAATCGCGTCGTAATCGCCGTTATCCAGTTTGCCGAGACGCGTGCCTACGTTGCCGCGCAGCGAACGGATGATGAGGTCCGGACGACGCTTCGCCAACTGGCACTGGCGACGTAAGCTGGACGTTCCAACGATGCTACCTGCCGGGAGTTCATCCAGCGTGTTGTACTTATTGGAGACAAAAGCATCACGCGGATCTTCACGCTCGCAAATGGTGACCAGTCCAAGACCGTCAGGGAATTCAACCGGCACATCCTTCATGGAGTGCACGGCGATATCGGCGCGTTTTTCCAGTAGTGCGACTTCCAGCTCTTTAACAAACAAACCTTTACCCCCGACTTTTGCCAGTGGGGTATCCAGAATCACGTCGCCACGGGTCACCATGGGAACCAGTTCCACGATCAGACCGGGGTGGTTTGCCATTAAGGCGTCTTTGACATAATGTGCCTGCCAGAGCGCAAGGGGGCTTTGGCGTGTGGCAATTCTCAAAACATTGTCTAACATGCTTGTTACCGTCATTATCAATCATTGACCATCCTAACATCCTTATCAAAGGGATGTCAGCGTTACGCTCAAACGTAAGTGAGAGGAAAAGGCGCTGCATCATCACTGGCAGTGATTAATGACGAGAAACCTCCCGACCGTATGAAGGAATTTACACGTAACGAACGGTGCTACACTTGTAAGTAGCGCATCTTTCTTTACGGTCAATGAGCAAGGTGTTAAATTGATCACGTTTTAGACCATTTTTTCATCTGTAACTAATAAAAGTGCAGGTGAAAAAGGTAACGGTTATTTTTGACATACGGTTTATCCGGATTGATAACGAGGGTGGTGAGCGTTTGCGCCGCCGCTATCGACACCATGACGGATGCAACATCAGGCGATACGTCTTGTACCTCTATATTGAGACTCTGAAACAGAGACTGGATGCCATAAATCAACTGCGTGTGGATCGCGCGCTTGCTGCCATGGGACCTGCCTTCCAGCAGGTATACAGTCTGCTGCCGACATTATTGCACTACCACCACCCACTGATGCCGGGTTACCTCGATGGTAACGTTCCCAAAGGCATATGCTTTTACACGCCTGATGAAACCCAACGCCACTACCTGAATGAGCTGGAACTGTACCGCGGTATGTCACCGCAGGATCCCCCAAAGGGCGAACTGCCGATCACTGGCGTTTACTCGATGGGCAGTACCTCTTCGGTAGGGCAAAGCTGTTCGTCTGACCTTGATATCTGGGTCTGCCATCAATCCTGGCTGGATAGCGAAGAGCGCCAGTTGCTGCAGCGTAAATGTAGCCTGCTGGAAAGTTGGGCCGCGTCGCTGGGCGTGGAAGTCAGTTTCTTCCTGATTGACGAAAACCGTTTCCGTCACAATGAAAGCGGCAGTCTGGGTGGTGAGGACTGTGGCTCGACGCAGCATATTCTGCTGCTTGATGAATTCTATCGCACCGCTGTGCGCCTCGCGGGTAAACGTATTCTGTGGAATATGGTGCCGGGCGACGAAGAAGAGCATTACGACGATTACGTCATGACGCTCTACGCACAAGGGGTGCTAACGCCAAACGAATGGTTGGATCTCGGCGGGCTCAGTTCGCTCTCTGCCGAAGAGTATTTTGGCGCCAGCCTCTGGCAGCTGTACAAGAGTATCGACTCCCCGTACAAAGCGGTGCTGAAAACGCTGCTGCTGGAAGCCTATTCCTGGGAATACCCCAATCCACGCCTGTTGGCGAAAGACATTAAACAGCGCCTGCACGACGGCGAGATTGTCTCTTTTGGTCTCGACCCATACTGCATGATGCTGGAGCGCGTGACCGAATACCTCACGGCGATCGAAGACCCGACGCGTCTGGATTTAGTGCGTCGATGTTTCTACTTAAAAGTCTGTGAGAAACTGAGCCGTGAACGCGCCTGCGTGGGCTGGCGTCGTGAAGTATTAAGTCAGTTAGTGACAGAGTGGGGTTGGGATGAAGCCCGTCTGACCATGCTGGATAATCGCGCTAACTGGAAAATTGACCAGGTACGCGAAGCGCACAACGAACTGCTCGACGCAATGATGCAGAGCTATCGTAATTTGATCCGTTTTGCGCGGCGTAATAACCTCAGCGTCAGCGCCAGCCCGCAGGATATCGGCGTGCTGACCCGTAAGCTGTATGCTGCGTTTGAAGCGTTGCCGGGTAAGGTCACGCTGGTGAACCCGCAGATATCTCCGGATCTCTCGGAACCGAATCTGACCTTTATCCATGTACCGCCGGGTCGTGCCAACCGTTCGGGTTGGTATCTTTACAACCGTGCGCCTAACATGGATTCGATCATCAGCCATCAGCCGCTGGAATATAACCGCTACCTCAATAAGCTGGTGGCGTGGGCGTGGTTTAACGGTCTGCTGACCTCGCGTACGCATTTGTTTATTAAGGGTAACGGTATTGTCGACTTGCCGAAGCTGCAGGAGATGGTCGCTGATGTGTCGCACCACTTCCCGCTGCGTCTGCCGGCACCGACGCCAAAAGCGCTATACAGCCCGTGCGAAATTCGTCATCTGGCGATTATCGTTAACCTCGAATATGACCCGACGGCGGCGTTTCGCAATCAGGTGGTGCATTTTGATTTCCGTAAGCTGGATGTCTTCAGCTTTGGCGAAGAGCAAAATTGTCTGGTGGGTAGCGTAGACCTGCTGTATCGCAACTCGTGGAATGAAGTGCGAACCCTGCACTTCAACGGCGAGCAGGCGATGATTGAAGCGTTAAAAACGATTCTGGGCAAAATGCATCAGGATGCCGCGCCGCCGGATAGCGTCGAGGTCTTCTGCTATAGCCAGCATCTGCGCGGTTTAATTCGTACTCGCGTACAGCAACTGGTGTCTGAGTGCATCGAATTACGCCTGTCCAGTACGCGCCAGGAAACCGGACGCTTTAAAGCACTGCGTGTTTCCGGCCAGACATGGGGACTGTTCTTCGAACGTCTGAACGTCTCGGTACAGAAGCTGGAAAACGCGATTGAATTCTATGGCGCGATTTCACATAACAAACTGCACGGGCTTTCCGTTCAGGTTGAAACCAACCATGTGAAACTCCCGTCGGTGGTGGACGGATTTGCCAGTGAAGGGATCATTCAGTTCTTTTTCGAAGAAACGGGTGATGAGCAGGGCTTTAACATCTACATTCTGGACGAGAGTAACCGTGTCGAGGTGTATCACCACTGTGAAGGCAGTAAAGAAGAGCTGGTGCGAGATGTCAGCCGCTTCTATTCATCGTCGCACGATCGCTTCACTTACGGCTCCAGTTTTATCAACTTTAACCTGCCGCAGTTTTATCAGATTGTGAAAACTGACGGGCGCGCGCAGGTGATCCCGTTCCGCACCCAGCCGATTAGTCCAGTCCCGCAAACCAGTCAGGATAACGACACGCCGCTGTTGCAGCAGTATTTTTCGTGAACATGATGCCGGATGCCGGTGTAAACACCTTATCCGGCAATCACACTTAGCGGAAGCTCACCTCTTCGCCTGCCTGCTGCGTTGCCGCCTGTTCCAGCAGATCCCAGAACGTTTCGCCGCTGCGATCGCAGATCCACTCGTCGCCTTTCAGATCAAAGTGGTAGCCGCCCTGTTTGGTCGCCAGCCACACCTGGTGCAGCGGCTCCTGACGGTTAATGATAATTTTGCTGCCGTTTTCGAAGCTGATGGTCAGCACGCCGCCGTTGATTTCACAATCGATATCGCTGTCGCCGTCCCAGTCGTCCAGGCGTTCTTCAATGGTCATCCACAGGGTGTCGGCAAGGCGATGAAATTCACTGTCGTTCATTTTTTTATCCTGTTTTTCGTGATGGTCGCAGTATAACGCGGAATAAATCACGTTGCAGTTTTTAGCCAAACTCTTGCTTTTACGCCTTCTCCTGCGATGATAGAAAACAGAAAGCATGAACTTACAGGCAATCCATAATGAAAAACGTGTTTCAGGCACTCGCTGTACTTTTTACACTGTTCAGCCTGACGGGCTGTGGTCTGAAGGGACCTCTCTATTTCCCGCCAGCAGACAAAAACGCGCCGCCTCCGACGAAGAGCATTCAGTCACCAGCACAATCTACGACGCCAGATAAAAACGATCGTGGAATCAGTGATGGACCTTCTCAGGTGAATTACTGACGGTAAGTTTCTGTACCCGCGTGAACGGAGTAAACAATGCAATTCTCTAAAATGCATGGCCTTGGCAACGATTTTATGGTCGTCGACGCGGTAACGCAGAATGTCTTTTTCTCACCCGAGCTGATCCGTCGCCTGGCCGACAGACATCTCGGCGTTGGATTTGATCAACTGCTGGTGGTTGAGCCTCCATACGATCCGGAGCTGGATTTCCACTACCGTATTTTTAATGCCGACGGCAGTGAAGTGTCACAGTGTGGCAATGGCGCCCGCTGTTTTGCCCGCTTTGTTCGCCTGAAAGGGCTGACCAATAAGCGCGATATTCGCGTCAGTACCGCGAATGGCCGGATGGTATTAAGCGTAACGGATGATGAGCTGGTGCGGGTCAACATGGGTGAACCCAACTTTGAACCCTCGCAGGTCCCTTTTCGTGCCAATAAAGCAGAGAAGACCTATATTATGCGAGTGGCCGAGCAGACAGTATTGTGCGGCGTAGTTTCAATGGGGAATCCGCACTGCGTGATTCAGGTTGATGATGTTGATACGGCCACGGTAGAAACACTGGGACCGGTTCTGGAAAGTCACGAGCGCTTCCCTGAACGCGCCAATATCGGCTTCATGCAAGTGGTCAAGCGTGAGCATATTCGACTGCGTGTTTATGAGCGCGGGGCGGGTGAAACGCAGGCCTGCGGCAGCGGGGCGTGCGCCGCTGTTGCGGTTGGTATTCAGCAGGGTCTGCTGGCAGATGAAGTGAGGGTGGAATTACCGGGCGGTCGACTTGATATCGCCTGGAAAGGTCCGGGTCATCCGTTATATATGACTGGCCCGGCGGCACATGTCTACGACGGATTTATTCACTTATGAAGCAACCAGGGGAAGAACTACAGGAAACGCTCATGGAACTGGACGACCGGGCGGTCGTCGATTATCTGCAACGTAATCCTGAGTTTTTTATCCGTAATGCTCAAGCGGTTGAAGCGATGCGCGTCCCGCACCCGGTGCGGGGCACGGTCTCTTTAGTTGAATGGCATATGGCTCGGGCACGCAATCATATCAACGTGCTGGAAGAGAACATGGCGCTGTTGATGGAACAAGCGAATGCCAACGAAAGCCTGTTCTATCGACTGTTAAATCTGCAAGGACGACTGGTGTCCGCGAACAGTCTCGACGACATGCTGATGCGACTTCATCGCTGGGCGCGTGAGTTAGGGCTGGCGGGAGCGACGGTTCGTCTGTTCCCGGATCGCTGGCGACTTGGCGCGCCATCAAAATTCACCCATCTGGCATTAAGCCGTCAGGCTTTTGAACCGTTGCGTATCCAGCGTCTGGGTCAGTCGCAGCACTATCTTGGGCCGCTTAATGGCCCGGAATTGCTGGTGATGATGCCGGAGGCGAAAGCCATAGGCTCAGTCGCGATGTCGATGCTCGGGCAGGATGGATCCCTTGGCGTGATGCTGTTCAGCAGTCGTGATGTTAATCATTACCAGCAGGGGCAAGGCACGCAATTGCTGCAGGAAATCTCGCTGATGTTGCCGGAGCTGCTGGAGCGCTGGATTGAACGCGTATGACCGATTCACCCCTTTCTCAGGATGTGGCGCGCTTTTTGCGCTATCTGGGCGTTGAGCGCCAGCTTAGCCCGATCACATTGCTTAATTATCAGCGTCAGCTTGATGCCATCATCGCGTTAGCCGGAGAAACCGGTCTGCAAAGCTGGCAACAATGTGATGCCGCCATGGTGCGCAGTTTTGCCGTTCGCAGCCGTCGTAAAGGGCTGGGGCCGGCGAGCCTGGCGTTGCGACTTTCCGCGTTACGCAGTTTCTTCGACTGGATGGTCAGTCAGGGCGAGCTGAACGCCAATCCGGCAAAAAGCGTTTCCGCACCCAAAGCGCCGCGCCATTTACCCAAAAATATCGACGTCGACGACGTTAATCGCCTGCTGGATATCGATCTCAACGATCCCCTCGCCGTGCGCGACCGTGCGATGCTGGAAGTGATGTACGGTGCCGGGCTGCGTTTATCTGAACTGGTTGGGCTGGATATTAAACATCTCGATCTCGACACCGGCGAAGTGTGGGTGATGGGCAAGGGCAGTAAAGAGCGCCGCCTGCCGATTGGCCGCAATGCGGTGGCGTGGATTGAGCACTGGCTGGATCTGCGCGGACTCTTTGGTTGCGATGACGATGCGCTATTTCTGTCAAAACTGGGCAAACGCATCTCTGCGCGGAACGTGCAGAAACGCTTTGCTGAATGGGGTATCAAGCAGGGGTTGAACAGCCACGTACATCCCCACAAATTACGCCACTCCTTTGCGACGCATATGCTGGAGTCGAGCGGCGATCTGCGCGGAGTGCAGGAGTTATTGGGTCATGCCAATCTCTCCACAACCCAAATCTATACCCATCTTGATTTTCAACACCTGGCTTCAGTGTACGATGCGGCGCATCCGCGCGCCAAACGGGGGAAATAATGCGTTTTTACCGGCCTTTGGGGCGCATTTCTGCGCTCACCTTTGACCTTGATGACACTCTTTACGATAACCGTCCCGTTATCACACGCACCGAGCAGGAAGCGCTCGCGTTTGTACAGAATTACCATCCGGCGCTGAGTTCGCTGCAAAATAGCGACCTCCAGCGCTTACGTCAGGCCGTTCGCGACGCCGAGCCGGAAATCTACCACGATGTTACCCAATGGCGTCACCGTGCCGTAGAGCGCGCTATGCTGGAAGTGGGTTTGTCAGCGGCAGAAGCCAGAATGGGGGCGAATGCGGCGATGATGAATTTTGCCAAATGGCGTAGCCGCATTGAAGTCCCGCAGACGACGCATGACACGCTGAAGGCGCTGGCTCGCAAATGGCCGCTGGTGGTGATCACCAACGGTAACGCGCAGCCGGAACTGTTTGGCCTGGGTGATTACTTTGAGTTTGTGCTGCGCGCCGGTCCCGACGGACGATCAAAACCATTCAGCGACATGTACGCGCTGGCGGCGGAAAAACTGAACATGCCCGTGGGTGAGATTCTGCACGTGGGCGATGACCTGACGACAGACGTCGCGGGCGCCATCCGTTGTGGTATGCAGGCCTGCTGGATCAAACCGGAAAATGCCGACCTGATGCACACCGCAGACAGTCGTTTGCTGCCGCATATCGAAATTTCACAGTTGGCATCTCTGACCTCGCTGATATAATCACCAACAACTCTGTATAAATTCCCAGGGGCCC
>NZ_CP080033.1:370703-392629 GCF_019382635.1 Citrobacter sp. Colony219
GGCTCTGTTGATTCCGGCGGTGCCAATGGACGTTTCTTACCTGCTCGATAGCCTCAATGACGAACAGCGCCAGGCTGTGGCCGCGCCACGCAGCAACATGTTGGTTCTGGCAGGCGCGGGGAGTGGTAAAACGCGCGTGCTTGTGCACCGTATCGCCTGGTTACTGACGGTAGAGAACAACTCGCCGTACTCGATTATGGCGGTAACCTTTACCAACAAAGCGGCGGCGGAAATGCGCCACCGTATTGGTCAGATCATGGGAACCAGCCAGGGCGGTATGTGGGTGGGTACGTTCCACGGTCTGGCGCACCGTCTGCTGCGCGCGCACCATATGGATGCCAACCTGCCGCAGGATTTCCAGATCCTCGACAGCGAAGACCAGTTGCGTCTGCTCAAGCGCCTGATCAAGGCGATGAACCTGGATGAGAAGCAGTGGCCGCCGCGTCAGGCGATGTGGTTTATCAATAGCCAGAAAGACGAAGGGCTGCGCCCGCACCATCTGCAGAGCTATGGCAACCCGGTTGAGCAAACCTGGCAGAAGGTTTATCAAGCCTATCAGGAAGCGTGTGACCGCGCCGGGTTGGTGGATTTCGCCGAGCTGCTGCTGCGCGCCCATGAACTGTGGCTCAACAAGCCGCATATCCTGCAGCACTATCGCGAACGCTTTACTAATATCCTGGTGGACGAATTCCAGGATACCAACAACATTCAATACGCCTGGATCCGCCTGCTGGCGGGCGATACCGGTAAAGTGATGATCGTGGGTGATGACGACCAGTCGATCTACGGCTGGCGCGGGGCGCAGGTGGAAAACATCCAGCGCTTCCTCACCGATTTCCCGGGCGCAGAAACTATTCGCCTGGAGCAGAATTACCGCTCGACCAACAATATCCTCAGCGCAGCTAACGCCCTGATTGAGAACAACAACGGGCGTCTGGGTAAAAAGCTGTGGACCGACGGCGTCGACGGTGAACCGATCTCGCTGTACTGCGCGTTCAACGAGCTCGATGAAGCGCGCTTTGTCGTTAACCGCATCAAGACCTGGCAGGACAACGGCGGTGCGCTGGAGCAATGCGCTATTCTTTATCGCAGCAACGCCCAGTCGCGCGTGCTGGAAGAGGCATTGTTACAGGCCAGCATGCCGTATCGGATTTATGGCGGGATGCGCTTCTTCGAACGCCAGGAAATCAAAGATGCTCTCTCCTACCTGCGCCTGATCGCTAACCGTAATGATGACGCGGCGTTTGAGCGCGTAGTAAATACGCCGACGCGCGGGATTGGCGATCGTACTTTAGATGTGGTGCGCCAGACCTCCCGTGACCGCCAGCTAACGTTGTGGCAGGCTTGTCGTGAGCTGTTGCAGGAAAAAGCCCTCGCGGGTCGCGCTGCCAGCGCCTTACAGCGTTTTATGGAACTGATTGATGCCCTGGCGCAGGAGACCGCCGATATGCCGCTGCACGTGCAAACTGACCGGGTGATTAAAGACTCCGGGCTGCGCATGATGTACGAGCAGGAAAAAGGCGAGAAGGGCCAGACGCGTATCGAAAACTTAGACGAACTGGTGACGGCAACGCGCCAGTTCAGCTACAACGAGGAAGATGAAGACTTAATGCCACTGCAGGCGTTCCTGTCTCACGCCGCGCTGGAGGCGGGCGAAGGGCAGGCGGATACCTGGCAGGATGCGGTTCAGCTGATGACCCTGCACTCGGCGAAAGGTCTGGAGTTCCCGCAGGTGTTTATCGTCGGCATGGAAGAAGGCATGTTCCCCAGCCAGATGTCGCTGGACGAAGGCGGACGTCTCGAAGAGGAACGCCGCCTGGCCTACGTCGGCGTGACCCGCGCGATGCAAAAGCTGACGCTGACCTACGCCGAAACACGTCGTCTGTACGGCAAAGAGGTTTACCATCGCCCGTCGCGCTTTATTGGTGAACTGCCGGAAGCGTGTGTTGAAGAGGTACGTCTGCGCGCCACGGTCAGCCGCCCGGTAAGCCATCAGCGAATGGGCACGCCAATGGCGGAAAACGATACCGGCTACAAACTTGGCCAGCGCGTGCGCCATGCCAAGTTTGGCGAGGGCACCATTGTCAATCTGGAAGGCAGCGGCGAGCACAGTCGTTTGCAGGTCGCGTTCCAGGGGCAGGGAATTAAATGGCTGGTGGCGGCCTATGCCCGACTGGAAACGGTATAACTTTCAGAAAAATATCATTATTTTGTAACGATCTGCTAGCCTTACTGATGAGCAGGTAATTTATCCAGGCTAGCGTTTCGTTGCGTGTTGACGTCAAAATTTTGCTGGCGTAACATGCGCGCACGATTACGCTAAGAGGACATTCGCCTTGGACACACCCAGTAGATACTGGCTCATTATCCTGTCATCCAGGATCAACTCCTAAGGCTATCCCTTTTTGCTGATAGCCTTCGCGGTTGTCAGCGACCTTCTGTTTTTTCCCGTCGCGCTGAGTCAGGCTGTTTAATGGTCTGAAACCCAATTTGTTTCTGTGTGCCCTCCGAACTGTCCGATAATTTTTTGCATTGGGAGTCCCGGTCATGCTGAGCGCATTTCAACTGGAAAACAATCGTTTAACTCGCCTTGAGGCAGACGAGATCGAGCACCTGGCCAGTTCGGTTTGGGTCGATTTAGTCGAGCCGGATGACGAAGAACGAAACCGTGTGCAAAAGGACTTGGGCCAGAATCTGGCTACGCGCCCTGAACTGGAAGACATCGAAGCATCCGCGCGTTTTTTTGAAGACGAAGACGGTCTGCACATTCACTCCTTCTTCTTTTATGAAGACGCCGACGATCACGCGGGTAACTCAACCGTCGCATTTACTATTCGCGAAGGCCGTCTGTTTACCCTGCGCGAGCGCGAATTGCCGGCCTTTCGCCTGTACCGCATGCGTGCGCGTAACCAGGCGATGGTGGATGGCAATGCCTACGAGCTGTTGCTCGACCTGTTCGAAACCAAAATTGAACAGCTGGCGGATGAGATCGAAAACATCTACAGCGACCTGGAAAAACTCAGCCGTGTGATCATGGAAGGGCGTCAGGGCGATGAATATGACGAAGCGCTGTCGACGCTGGCGGAACTGGAAGATATCGGCTGGAAGGTACGTCTGTGTCTGATGGATACCCAGCGCGCACTGAATTTCCTGGTGCGTAAAGCGCGGTTGCCGGGCAGTCAGCTGGAGCAGGCGCGTGAGATCCTGCGCGATATCGAATCTCTGCTGCCGCACAATGAATCGCTGTTCCAGAAGGTTAACTTCCTGATGCAGGCGGCGATGGGCTTTATTAACATTGAGCAGAACCGCATCATCAAGATCTTCTCGGTGGTCTCCGTGGTGTTCCTGCCGCCGACGCTGGTGGCGTCCAGCTATGGGATGAACTTTGAGTTCATGCCGGAACTGCACTGGAGCTTTGGTTATCCTGGGGCGATTGTCTTTATGATGCTCGCCGGTCTGGCGCCGTATCTGTACTTTAAGCGCAAGAACTGGCTGTAATGGCGGTGACTTATCCGGCCTACGGTGATGTGCTTTTGTAGGCCGGATAAGCGAAGCGCCATCCGGCAATGCCCTAGCTCCGACGTACCCGTCGTTGCGTATAAATCGCATCCATCACGAAAATCGCCAGCGCGACCCAGATAAACGCAAATGTGACCATTTTATCCGTTCCTGGGACTTCACCGTAGAAGGTGACGGCCAGCAGGAACATCAGCGTAGGGCCAATGTACTGGAAGAAACCCAGCGTCGACAAACGCAGGCGGGTTGCCGCGCCGGTAAAGCACAGCAGCGGTATGGTGGTCACGACACCCGCAGCAATCAGCAGCAGATTGAGCAACATCGGATTTTGCCCCATATGGCTGGTTGGGCTGTCGGCAATGCCAAACAGATAGATGGCTGCAACGGGTAAAAGCCACAGGGTTTCGATCAGCATGCCGGTTTGTGCTTCGACCGCAATCTTCTTGCGCACCAGACCATAGAAAGCAAAGCTGAACGCCAGTCCCAGCGCGATGATTGGCAGCGATCCAAAGGTCCACAGCTGTACCAGCACGCCGCAGGCGGCTAATAGTACCGCCAGCCACTGCATGCGACGAAAGCGTTCGCCGAGGAAAAGCATTCCCAGCACAATATTCACCAGTGGGTTAATAAAATAGCCGAGGCTGGCTTCCAGCATATGGTGATTATTGACCGCCCAAATGAACAGCAGCCAGTTTCCGCCGATGAGCACCGCCGAGAGCGCCAGCAGGAAGATCTTCTTTGGCGTTTGGAGCAATGTTTTGACACCCGACCACTGGCGGCTGATGCTCATCAGCACCACCATGAAGAAAAATGACCAGATGACGCGGTGCGTCAGGATCTCATCTGCCGGGACATAGTAAATCAGCTTGAAGTAGGCAGGAGCGATACCCCAAATAAAATAAGCAGCAAGAGCGAGTAACACGCCCTGCCGCGTTTGTTTAGCATCCATCGGGAAAACTCATTGCAGAAATGTAACAGCAGTTTACCTTTTTTTGGCCGCTTACCCCACCATATAAGTGGCGGTTGCGCTGGCAATATAAAGCTGATCTTCGTTATGCAGTTCCACGCGAGCCACGGCGACTTTATTACCCGCCCGCAGCAGGCTGCTGGTGGCGGTAAAGCGGTTCCCTCTCCCTGGGCGCAGGTAATCAACGCGCAAATCGATGGTTCCCATGCGTGACATCCGCTGACGCAGTTCGTCTTCGCTGATCGTTTCATGGCGAGTCAGCGTACTCCCAACGCACACCAGCCCGGCGGCGACGTCCAGCGCCGAGGCGATCACGCCGCCATGCAAAATGCTTTGCGCCCAGTTGCCGACCATCATCGGTTGGTTATTAAAGGCTAATTGAGCAAATTCTTTCTCATAGCGTTCAAGCTCCAGTCCCAGCGCCCGGTTAAACGGCATATGATAGACAAACATTTCACCCACTAACTTCAGCGCTTCCTCAGCAGTAAGTACGGCAGACATACGATCCCTACATCTCAATGGTTAATGAAGTGTTGATATTATGATTATTATTTGTTGTTTTCTACTTTAGGACGGGATGATTAACGAGGAACTCGCTAAGTATGTATACCCGTCATACTTCAAGTTGCATGTGCGTTGGCAGCGTCTGCTCACCCCAGTCACTTACTTTAGTAAGCTCCTGGGGTGAGCAGACTTGCCGCCTTCCTGCAATTTGAATTATTTAGGGTATAGAATACTTGTCAGAAAATTATACAATTCATCAATATTTTGGTTCAGGAGAACAGTACTGATGCGGGCGATTCTGGGATGGTTACTACCAGCAGTCATGCTGCCGTTGACCGCGTATGCGCAGGAAGCGACAGTGAAAGAGATCCATGATGCACCAGCAGTGAGAGGCAGTATTATCGCCAACATGCTGCAGGAGCATGACAACCCTTTCACGCTTTATCCCTATGACACCAACTATCTTATCTACACCAATACCAGCGACATGAACAAAGAGGCGATCAGCAGCTATAGCTGGTCCGAAAATGCGCGCAAAGATGAGGTTAAGTTTCAGCTAAGCCTGGCGTTTCCGCTCTGGCGCGGGATATTAGGCCCGAATTCGGTACTCGGTGGTTCCTATACCCAGAAGTCCTGGTGGCAGCTTTCGAACAGTGAAGAGTCTTCCCCGTTTCGCGAAACCAACTACGAACCGCAATTGTTCCTCGGTTTCGCCACCGACTATCGCTTTGCCGGTTGGACGCTTCGTGATGTCGAAATGGGTTATAACCATGACTCCAACGGCCGCTCCGATCCGACTTCACGTAGCTGGAACCGTCTTTATACTCGTCTGATGGCTGAAAATGGTAACTGGCTGGTGGAAGTTAAGCCGTGGTACGTCATCGGCAGCACTGACGATAACCCGGATATCACAAAATATATGGGCTACTATCAGCTTAAACTGGGTTATCACCTCGGTGACGCCGTCTTAAGTGCGAAAGGTCAGTACAACTGGAATACCGGTTACGGCGGCGCTGAGTTGGGTGTCAGTTACCCCATTACGAAGCATGTGCGTCTTTACACCCAGGTTTACAGCGGTTACGGCGAATCGCTGATTGACTATAACTTCAATCAGACCCGTGTTGGTGTGGGCGTGATGCTCAACGATATCTTCTGATAAGTATTGAGAGTATTTTAATCATTGCAGTTTCTCTCTCAGGCGCTGAAAATAGCGCCTGTTTTTATTTCAGGCTAATGGGGTTAATGTGGCGCAGGCGGAAGTGTTGAATCTGGAAATGGGCGCTAAGCAGGTTTTGCAAGAAACCTTTGGCTACCAACAGTTTCGCCCTGGTCAGGAAGAAATCATTGATACCGTGCTCTCCGGTCGCGACTGCCTGGTCGTTATGCCGACCGGTGGCGGTAAATCCCTGTGCTATCAAATTCCCGCATTATTGCTCAACGGGCTCACCGTTGTTGTTTCTCCGCTGATTTCCTTGATGAAGGATCAGGTCGATCAACTGCTGGCCAACGGCGTGGCGGCGGCGTGCCTTAACTCTACTCAAAGTCGTGAGCAGCAGCTTGAGGTGATGGCAGGCTGTCGTACAGGACAGATTCGCTTACTGTACATTGCGCCCGAACGCCTGATGCTGGATAACTTCCTTGAGCATCTGGCGCACTGGAATCCGGTGCTGCTGGCGGTTGATGAAGCGCACTGTATTTCGCAGTGGGGGCATGATTTCCGCCCCGAATACGCTGCGCTGGGCCAGTTACGTCAGCGTTTCCCAACCCTACCGTTTGTGGCGCTGACCGCGACCGCGGATGAGACAACCCGGCTGGACATTGTGCGTCTGCTGGGACTCAACGACCCGTTAATTCAGATCAGCAGCTTTGACCGCCCGAACATTCGCTACATGTTGATGGAGAAGTTTAAGCCGCTCGATCAACTGATGCGCTATGTGCAAGAGCAGCGCGGTAAGTCCGGCATTATCTACTGTAACAGTCGCGCTAAAGTAGAAGACACCGCCGCGCGCCTGCAAAGCCGTGGCATCAGCGCCGGGGCTTATCATGCGGGGCTGGAAAATGCCGTACGCGCCGAGGTGCAGGAGAAATTCCAGCGTGATGACCTGCAAATCGTGGTGGCGACCGTGGCGTTCGGTATGGGGATCAACAAACCTAACGTACGCTTCGTGGTGCATTTCGACATTCCGCGCAATATCGAATCCTATTACCAGGAAACCGGCCGCGCGGGGCGTGATGGCCTACCGGCGGAAGCGATGCTGTTTTACGATCCGGCTGATATGGCATGGCTACGCCGTTGCCTCGAAGAGAAACCCGCTGGGCAACTGCTGGATATCGAACGGCATAAGCTCAATGCGATGGGGGCGTTTGCCGAGGCGCAAACCTGTCGTCGCCTGGTGCTGCTGAACTATTTTGGCGAAGGGCGTCAGGAGCCGTGTGGTAACTGCGATATCTGTCTTGACCCGCCAAAACAGTACGACGGACTCATGGATGCGCGCAAAGCGCTGTCGACGATTTACCGTGTTAACCAACGCTTCGGCATGGGGTACGTCGTGGAAGTGCTGCGCGGAGCGAATAACCAGCGTATTCGCGAACTGGCTCATGACAAACTGCCTGTCTATGGCATTGGTCGCGAGCAAAGCCACGAACACTGGGTGAGCGTTATTCGCCAGCTTATTCACCTGGGCCTGGTGACGCAGAATATTGCTCATCACTCCGCGTTACAGTTAACTGAAGCCGCGCGTCCGGTGCTGCGCGGTGAAGTTCCACTACAGCTTGCGGTACCGCGTATTGTGGCGCTGAAACCGCGTGCGATGCAGAAATCCTTCGGCGGCAACTATGACCGCAAACTGTTCGCCAAATTGCGTAAGCTGCGTAAAGCCATTGCCGATGAAGAGAACATCCCGCCGTACGTGGTGTTCAACGACGCCACGCTGATTGAAATGGCCGAACAAATGCCAGTTTCACCGAGTGAAATGCTGAGCGTCAACGGCGTGGGAATGCGTAAACTTGAGCGTTTCGGTAAAGAGTTTATGGCGCTTATTCGCGCACACGTTGATGGTGACGACGAAGAGTAGTCAGCCGGGCAAAAAAGTGCCAGGATGGTGACTCACTGAACTATTCCCCCGCGAGTCATTTTTATGTTAACGCTATTTTTCACCGTTGCGTTGGTGCACATCGTTGCGCTGATGAGTCCCGGTCCCGATTTCTTTTTTGTTTCTCAAACTGCCGTTAGCCGTTCGCGCAAAGAAGCGATGATGGGCGTGCTGGGTATTACCTGTGGCGTCATGGTCTGGGCAGGCGTGGCACTGCTCGGCCTGCATCTGATTATCGAAAAAATGGCCTGGCTGCACACCATTATTATGGTCGGTGGGGGGCTGTATCTGTGCTGGATGGGTTACCAGATGCTGCGCGGCGCGTTTAAAAAACAGGATGTTGCAGCTCCCACTCCGCAGGTGGAGCTGGCGCAGAGCGGACGCAGCTTCTTGAAAGGTCTGCTGACCAACCTGGCGAACCCTAAAGCCATTATCTATTTTGGCTCCGTCTTCTCATTGTTCGTTGGCGATAACGTGGGAACGGGCGCGCGTTGGGGGATTTTTGCTCTGATTATCGTGGAAACGCTGGCGTGGTTTACCGTGGTCGCCAGCCTGTTTGCGCTGCCGAAAATGCGCCGCGGCTATCAGCGTCTGGCGAAGTGGATTGATGGTTTTGCTGGCGCGCTGTTCGCGGGTTTCGGCATCCACCTGATTATTTCGCGCTAAGTTTGTTACCCGCCTGGGAGCCCCAGGCGGAGTACGGTTTATTGCGCAAGCTTCTGTAATTCATCCTTCGAAAGGCCGGTCATTTCCATAATCGCATCGGTATCCAGACCTCGCTTGAGCATTGCTTTTGCTACATCAGTGAGGGCAATGCGTTTGCCCTCTTCACGTAGTTGATCCGCCATTGTCATCAGTTTGTCTCCATGCTGCGGCACACGCTGTGCCAGCTTATACAGTAATGTCTGAACATCTTGTGTATTCCCTGCTTGCACCATGTAGTTTACCAGCACGGTTATTTGTTGTCCGCTCATCTTCTCCAGCATAAACAGGCGGGTAAGTTTATCCAGCAGCTGTGCCATGTCGCGCTGGCGAATATGCTTTTGCACTAATGTCAGCGCCGCCATACTGCGATGCTGCATGATTTCATCATCTGGAATAACCGTCACATCCACCAACGGAAACGGTGTGCTGTAAAGTTGAAGGGCGGTTCCCGAATCCTCAAAGTGATCCAGCCAGTTCATTGAGCCTTGCCATGGGCTTTGCTTGCCATGGTAAAAGAGCACTGGAATCACCAGCGGTAGAGTGTCGTTTCCAGCCTCAAGATGACGCTGCATCGCTGCGATAGCGTAGCGCATCAGGCGAAATGACATATGCTTGTCAGGTGAGCTTTGATGCTCGATAAGCACATGTACATAGCCATGCCCGCTGGTGGTTTCCAGTGAGTAGAGAATATCGCTGAAATAGGGGCGCAGATCGTTCTCCACAAAACTGCCTGATTCCAGACGGAGCGTTTCCAGTTTGCAGATTTTGATTAACGAGGGAGGAAGATGAAGTTCGATAAAGTCCCGCGCGGTTTCCACGCGGGAGAGGAAGGTCTTAAATACTGCGTCATGGGGTGTCGTTGCTTCCGCCATCGTCCATCATCCGTGAGAAGTGAGAGTGGCGGCATTCTGACTCTGGTATTCAACACCTAACAGCGCAGAATAAAAGACTTTTCCTCCTTTGCGGCTAAGTATGGAAAGTCATATTCAGACGCTCATACTGTTAGCATTTCTTTGCGAGTGCCGTTCCATTTGCTAGGCATGCCTTGCCGATGCCAGCAGGGCGCCTATCAGCATAAACAGTGAACCAAACACTTTGTTCAGCGCCTTCATTTGCTTTGGCCCTTTAATCCAGCCAGCAATGCGCGTGGCCAGCGTCGCGTAACCGATCATCACAATGATATCGACCACAATGGTCGTGACGCCAAGCACCACGTACTGCATCAGTTGCGGTTCCTGCGGCAGGATAAACTGCGGGAACAGAGCGGCAAGAAAAACAATGCTTTTGGGGTTGGTCAGATTCACAAAGACCGCACGTTTGAACAGGCGGCTACGCGATTGTGTATTCGCCATGGTGTTCAGATCGATAGCACCCGCCGCGCGCCATTGTTGAATACCCAGCCAAATCAGATAGGCCGCTCCCGCCCACTTCAGCACCTCAAATGCGATCACCGAACGTGAAAATAGCGTTCCCAGCCCCACACCTACCAAAATGATATGAATGCCAAGCCCGGTCTGCAAACCGGCAATAGAGGCGCTGGCGCCACGATAGCCGTGACTGATGGCGGTGGTCATGGTGTTGATTGCGCCTGAGCCCGGAGACAAGCTCAAAATAATAGAGGTCAGCAGGTAGGCGAACCACCATTCAAAGGTCATGAGAAACTCCCGGATTGTCTATTTTTATGCCACAATACGCTACTGCCGTTAGGTTGTGTCAGCGACGGCGAAAAAAACGATTTTACTTGGTCAGCGAGGCTGGATACCCGATGTTTCAGCAGCAAAAAGACTGGGAAACAAGAGAAAACGCGTTTGCTGCTTTTTCCATGGGGCCACTGACAGATTTCTGGCGTCAGCGGGAAGAAGCGGAATTTACGGGCGTGGATGATATCCCCGTACATTTTGTGCGTTTTCATGCAGAAAAAAACGATCGCGTCATCGTCGTCTGTCCTGGACGCATTGAAAGCTACGTGAAATACGCTGAACTGGCGTATGACCTGTTTCATTCTGGTTTTGACGTGCTCATTATCGATCACCGTGGCCAGGGGCGTTCCGGGCGTATGCTGTCAGATCCGCATCGCGGGCATGTCGATAACTTTAATGACTATGTTGACGATTTAACCGCCTTCTGGCAGCAGGAAGTGCTACCCGGTCCGTGGAGAAAACGCTATATACTGGCGCATTCTATGGGCGGAGCGATTGCCACATTGTTCCTGCAGCGCCACCCGAATCAGTGTGATGCCATCGCGCTTTGCGCGCCGATGTTTGGTATTGTGATGCGCTTTCCCGACTGGATGGTGCGCCATATTCTGGACTGGGCTGAAGGGCATCCGCGCATCCGTGAAGGCTATGCGATGGGAACCGGTCGCTGGCGGGCGCTGCCATTCGGTATGAATGCGCTCACCCATAGTCGACAGCGCTATCGGCGTAACCTACGCTTCTACGCAGATGATCCGCGGTTGCGCGTTGGCGGTCCTACCTATCACTGGGTGCGTGAAGGCATTCAGGCGGGCGAACAGGTTCTGGCTGGCGCGGGAGACGACGCGACGCCGACGCTGCTGATTCAGGCCGAAGAAGAGCGTGTAGTGGATAACCGCATGCACGATCGTTTTTGTGAACTCCGCGCTGTAGCAGGCCATCCGGTAGAAGGAGGTCAGCCGCTTGTCATAAAAGGCGCGTACCATGAGATCCTTTTCGAAAAGGACGCAATGCGCTCAGTCGCGCTTAACGCTATTGTTGATTTTTTCAACAGGCATAACTCATCCAGCGGAACTCGCTTTTCCTAGAGGTTTAATTTTCTTATGTATCAGGTTGTTGCGTCTGATTTAGACGGTACGCTGCTTTCTCCCGACCATACTTTGTCCCCTTATGCCAAAGAGACGCTAAAACTACTGACGGCTCGCGGTGTTCACTTCGTGTTTGCCACCGGTCGTCATCATGTTGATGTGGGGCAAATTCGCGATAACCTCGGCATTAAAACCTACATGATCACCTCCAACGGCGCGCGGGTGCATGATTCTGACGGGAATCTGGTGTTTTCCCATAACCTGGATCGCGACATTGCCAGCGACCTGTTTGGTGTAGTGAATGCCAACCCGGATATCGTGACCAACGTTTATCGCGATGATGAGTGGTTCATGAACCGCCACCGCCCGGAAGAAATGCGTTTCTTTAAAGAGGCGGTATTCAATTATTCACTGTTTGAACCTGCGCTGCTGGAGCCGGATGGCGTCAGCAAAGTGTTTTTCACCACTGATTCTCACGAAAGGTTGCTGCCGCTGGAACAGGCGATTAACGCTCGCTGGGGCGATCGCGTCAATGTCAGCTTCTCTACGCTTACCTGTCTGGAAGTCATGGCGGGCGGCGTGTCGAAAGGTCATGCGCTGGAAGCGGTAGCGAAAGCGATGGGCTATAGCCTGAAAGACTGTATCGCTTTTGGCGACGGGATGAACGACGCGGAAATGCTCTCCATGGCGGGCAAAGGCTGCATCATGGGTAATGCCCACCAGCGCCTGAAGGATCTGCATCCGGAGCTGGAAGTCATCGGACTCAACGCCGACGATGCCGTGCCGCACTACCTGCGCGATCTCTTTTTAAAGTGATTGTTCTTTAGTTGACCAGTTGTCAACTAAACTCTCCGCTACAATGGATGTTCCCTGTTCTAAGAGGCATCCATTGTGGCGCTACTCATCATTACCACTATTTTGTGGGCCTTTTCCTTCAGCCTGTTTGGCGAATACCTTGCCGGTCATGTCGATAGCTATTTTGCAGTGCTGGTGCGCGTTGGACTCGCGGCGCTGGTGTTCCTGCCTTTTTTACGCACCCGCGGGCACAGCGTAAAAACGATCGCGCTGTATATGCTGGTGGGGGCCATGCAGCTTGGCATTATGTATATGCTGAGTTTTCACGCCTATCTGTACCTGACGGTTTCAGAACTGCTGCTCTTTACCGTGCTGACGCCGCTCTATATTACGCTGATTTATGATCTGATGAGCGGACGTCGTCTGCGCTGGAGTTATGCCTTTAGTGCGTTACTGGCGGTGATTGGCGCGGGGATTATTCGTTACGATCAGGTAACCAGCCACTTCTGGACCGGCCTGCTGTTGGTGCAGCTTTCCAACATTAGTTTTGCCATCGGTATGGTGGGCTACAAGCGTCTGATGGAAACCCGCCCAATGCCACAGCACAACGCTTTTGCCTGGTTTTACATGGGCGCCTTTATGGTGGCGGTCGTCGCCTGGTTCATGCTGGGCAATGCGCAGAAAATGCCTGCAACCACGCTACAGTGGGGAATTCTGGTCTTTCTTGGCGTGGCGGCATCCGGCATTGGTTACTTTATGTGGAACTACGGTGCGACCCAGGTGGATGCCGGTACGTTGGGCATCATGAACAATATGCATGTGCCGGCCGGGCTGTTGGTCAACCTGGCCATCTGGCATCAACAGCCTCACTGGCCAAGCTTCATCATTGGCGCGGCTGTGATAGTGGCCTCACTGTGGGTACATCGAAAGTGGGTCGTTCCGCACTCCGCACAAACGGCAGATGATCGCAGGCGTGATTCCGCGCTGAGCGAATAAACGCTTCTGTTACCGGCTGGCGCTGCTCGCCATCACGCACGGCGGCGTACAGTCGGCTCCACAATCCATCGCCCAGGGTTTTGGTCACTACCAGGCCCTGGCGTTCAAAACTCTCCACCACCCAATGCGGTAACGCCGCGATGCCCATTCTGGCTGCAACCATCTGAATCAGCAGCAGGGTATTATCCACGCTCTTCAGCGACGGGCTAACGCCTGCGGGCTGCAGGAAATGTCGCCAGACATCCAGTCGACTCCGTTGCACCGGGTAAATAAGCAGCGTCTCGCTGGCTAAATCTTCCGGCGTGATTTGCGTTTTGCTGGCTAACGGGTGATCCGGCGCCAGTACCAGGCGGACTTCAAAATCGAACATCGGCGAATAGTGCAGTCCGCTGCGCGGCAGAATGTCGGAGGTTAACACCAGATCCAGCTCATCCTGCTGTAGCGCCGGTTGCGGATCGAACGTCACGCCGGATTTAAAGTCCATCTCCACCTGCGGCCAGTTGGCACGAAAATTCTCCAGCGCGGGCGTCAGCCACTGGATACAGCTGTGGCATTCAATCGCGATTCGCAGCCGGGTTTGCTGTGGTTCGTTGCAGGCCTGCAGCGCACGACCAATTTGCGGCAACACCTGATTGGCTAACTGCAGCAGGATTTCTCCCTGCGGCGTAAAGCGCAGAGGCTGGCTTTTACGGACAAAGAGTCGAAAGCCAAGGCGCTGCTCCAGATCGCTGAACTGGTGAGAAAGAGCGGATTGGGTCTGATGCAACGTCGCCGCGGCGGCTGCCAGCGAACCACTATTCCGCAACGCCTGGAGCGTTTTCAGGTGTTTAATCTCGATCATGAAAGTCCTTCACTTCGGCATGAACAAATTGCGCTTGAGGAATATACAGTAACCGCCAATTATGGATGTGTAAACATCTGGACGGCTAAAATCCTTCGTCTTTTAAATTTATGGTGCGTTGGCTTCGTTTCCCCACCCCAGTCACTTACTTCAGTAAGCTCCTGGGGATGAGTAAACTTGCCGCCTTCCCTAAATTCAAAATCCATAGGATTTACATATAATTAGAGGAAGAAAAATGACAATATTGAATCACACCCTCGGTTTCCCTCGCGTTGGCCTGCGTCGCGAGTTGAAGAAAGCGCAAGAAACCTACTGGGCGGGAAATTCCTCCCGTGAAGAATTGCTGGCCGTTGGCCGCGAGCTGCGTGCCCGCCATTGGGAGCAGCAGAAGCAGGCGGGCGTTGACCTGCTGCCGGTGGGCGATTTTGCCTGGTACGATCACGTGCTGACCACCAGCCTGCTGCTCGGCAACGTTCCGGCCCGTCATCAGAATAAAGACGGCTCGGTCGATATCGATACCTTATTCCGCATTGGCCGTGGCCGCGCACCGACCGGTGAGCCAGCGGCGGCAGCAGAAATGACCAAATGGTTTAACACCAACTATCACTACATGGTGCCAGAGTTCACCAAAGGTCAGCAGTTCAAACTGACCTGGACGCAACTGCTGGACGAAGTAGACGAAGCGCTGGCACTCGGGCACAAGGTGAAACCTGTGCTGCTGGGGCCGGTAACTTACCTGTGGCTGGGGAAAATGAAAGGCGAACAGTTTGACCGCCTGAGTCTGTTGAACGACATTCTGCCGGTTTACCAGCAGGTGCTGGCTGAGCTGGCAAAACGGGGTATTGAGTGGGTGCAGATTGATGAACCTGCTCTGGTGCTGGAACTGCCGCAAGCATGGCTGGATGCCTTTAAACCGGCTTATGACGCCCTGCAGGGCCAGGTGAAACTGCTGCTGACCACCTACTTCGAAGGCGTAACGCCAAACCTGGATATCATTACCGCGCTGCCGGTGCAGGGGCTGCACGTTGACTTCGTGCATGGCAAAGATGATGTCGCCGAGTTGCACAAACGTCTGCCTGCCGACTGGCTGCTGTCAGCGGGTCTGGTGAACGGCCGCAACGTCTGGCGCGCCGATCTCAGCGAAAAATACGCGCAAATTAAAGATATCGTCGGGAAGCGTGACCTGTGGGTGGCTTCTTCCTGCTCCCTGCTGCACAGCCCCATCGATCTCAGCGTGGAAACCCGCCTTGATGCAGAAGTGAAGAGCTGGTTTGCCTTCGCCCTGCAAAAATGCGGCGAGCTGGCGCTGCTGCGTGATGCGTTGAACAGCGGTGATACGGCGGCAATTGTCGAATGGAGCGCACCGATTCAGGCTCGTCGTCACTCTACCCGTGTCCATAACGCCGCAGTGGAAAAACGCCTGGCGGCGATCACCGCTCAGGACAGCCAGCGCGCCAACGCCTATCCGGTTCGCGCCGAGGCGCAGCGTGCCCGCTTTAATCTGCCGGCATGGCCGACCACGACTATCGGCTCATTCCCGCAAACCACCGAAATTCGCGGTCTGCGTCTGGACTTCAAAAAGGGCAACCTGGATGCCGGTAACTACCGCACCGGTATCGCGGAACATATCAAACAGGCGATCATTGAACAGGAACGTCTGGGTCTCGACGTGCTGGTACACGGTGAAGCCGAGCGTAACGACATGGTGGAATACTTTGGTGAGCATCTGGACGGCTTCGTCTTTACCCAGAACGGTTGGGTGCAGAGCTACGGTTCTCGCTGCGTGAAGCCACCGGTTGTTATTGGCGACGTCAGCCGTCCGGAAGCGATTACCGTTGAGTGGGCGAAGTATGCCCAGTCGCTGACCGACAAACCGGTAAAAGGCATGCTGACCGGACCGGTGACCATTCTCTGCTGGTCATTCCCGCGTGAAGACGTGACGCGTGAAACCATCGCGAAGCAGATTGCGCTGGCGCTGCGTGACGAGGTAGCTGATCTGGAGGCGGCGGGGATCGGCATCATTCAGATTGACGAACCGGCACTGCGCGAAGGTCTGCCGCTGCGCCGCAGCGACTGGGCGGCGTATCTGGAATGGGGCGTGGAAGCCTTCCGCATTAACGCGGCGGTGGCGAAGGATGAAACCCAGATCCACACCCACATGTGTTACTGCGAGTTCAACGACATCATGGACTCCATTGCGGCGCTGGACGCGGACGTGATCACTATTGAGACTTCACGTTCTGATATGGAGTTACTGGAGTCATTCGAAGAGTTCGACTATCCGAACGAAATCGGGCCGGGCGTCTACGACATTCACTCGCCGAACGTCCCGAGCGTGGAGTGGATTGAAGCTCTGCTGAAGAAAGCCGAGCAGCGTATTCCGGCTGAACGTCTGTGGGTGAACCCGGACTGCGGTCTGAAAACGCGCGGTTGGCCGGAAACCCGCGCCGCGCTGGCAAACATGGTTAAAGCGGCGCAGAATCTGCGTCAGGCGTAAAAACAAAACGGAGGCTGATGCCTCCGTTTTGTTTATTGGTTTGCCTGGCGGGAATTATTTCTTCCCACCGTATTGCGCGAACCACTCCAGCATTCTCTGCCATCCATCCTTAGCGGACTCTTCGTGGTAACTTGGGCGATAATCGGCGTTGAACGCATGCCCGGCATCGGGATAGACCACGATTTCCGCTTTCGCATTGGCGGCGCGTAGCGCCTGACGCATTGTTTCAACGGTATCTTGTGGAATGCTGGTATCCTGGCCGCCATAAAGTCCCAAAACGGGAGCGTTCAGATCGGTTGCGATATCAACGGGATGTTTCGGCGAGTTGAGGGTTTTATCACCCACCAGTTTGCCATACCACGCCACGGCCGCTTTTAACTGTGGATTGTGTGCGGCATACAGCCAGGTAATGCGCCCGCCCCAGCAAAATCCGGTGATCATCAGTTGGTGCGCATTTCCCCCGTTGCGGGAGGCCCAACTGGCGACGTGATCCAAATCGGCCAGTACCTGAGAGTCAGGCACTTTGGCGACGAGGCCGCTTAGAAGCGTCGGGATATCGGCAAAGTCATTGGGATCGCCTTCGCGAAAATAGAGTTCGGGTGCGATAGCCAGATATCCTTCCAGCGCCAGTCGACGGCAAACATCACGAATGTGCTCATGAATACCAAAAATCTCCTGCACGACAATGATGACGGGCAGCGGACCATCAGTCTGTTGCGGCCGTGCGTAATACGCAGGCATATCATCGCCTTGTGATGGTATTGATGTCACTCCAGCGATAATCGCGTTATCCGGAGTGTGAACCGTCGTGGACGCCGGTGGGGATACAGCAGGTGCAAAACCAGATTGTCGTGTTGTCATGGTATTCTCCGTACCCTTAAATATTCAGCCAAAAAGCGCATTGTTAACTATAGACACATGCAACGAACCACATTGCCTTAAACGGGCTATCTTTTGTGCAGGGCTTCCTTACATCGCATCATTTATGTGATGCGTATCACTATTTCATGGTAATTGAATGCAATTGATTTACATCATAGTGATGACTGTCACGAAAATATGTTCATGCCTTCGGTAAAGTGTGTTTTTGCTTCTTCTGACAAAACCGATTCACAGAGGAGTTTTTATGTCTAAGTCTGATGTTTTTCATCTCGGCCTCACTAAGAGCGATTTACAAGGGGCTACGCTTGCTATCGTCCCTGGCGACCCGGAGCGTGTGGAAAAGATCGCCGCGCTGATGGATAAGCCGGTTAAGCTGGCATCTCATCGCGAGTTCACTACCTGGCGTGCTGAGCTGGATGGTAAAGCCGTGATCGTTTGCTCTACCGGTATCGGCGGCCCGTCAACCTCTATTGCCGTTGAAGAACTGGCACAGCTGGGCATTCGTACCTTCCTGCGTATCGGTACGACTGGCGCTATCCAGCCGCATATCAACGTGGGTGACGTACTGGTCACCACGGCGTCTGTCCGTCTGGACGGCGCAAGCCTGCACTTCGCGCCAATGGAGTTCCCGGCTGTTGCAGACTTCGAGTGCACCACCGCGCTGGTGGAAGCGGCGAAATCTATCGGCGCTACTACCCACGTTGGCGTTACCGCGTCTTCTGATACCTTCTACCCGGGCCAGGAGCGTTACGACACCTTCTCTGGTCGCGTCGTGAGCCGTTTCAAAGGCTCAATGGAAGAGTGGCAGTCTATGGGCGTTATGAACTACGAAATGGAATCTGCCACGCTGCTGACCATGTGTGCAAGCCAGGGTCTGCGTGCTGGTATGGTCGCGGGTGTTATCGTGAACCGTACTCAGCAAGAGATCCCTAATGCGGAAACGATGAAACAAACGGAAAGCCACGCGGTGAAAATCGTGGTAGAAGCCGCACGTCGTTTACTGTAATTCTCCCGTCTATTCAAAAAGGCCGACTCGTTCGGCCTTTTTATTTTGCGTAGTACCTCGCAGGAAATACCTTTTAAACTGGACGTTTATACAGCACAATTCTATTTTGTGCGGGTAAGTCGTTGCTGTAAGGGGGTGTTGTGGATATTCCAATTTTGATGAGTGCCGTGCTGGCATTAGCTGCAGGGCTGCTGGTGGGTTGGCTGGCGACAAAAGCGCACGCCGACAGGATCCGTGCCGATCTCATCGAAGAACGACGAGAATTGGATATCGCGCTAAGCGCCGCCCGGCAACAACTCTCACAGGAAGCCCACTGGCGTGATGAGTGCGAACTGCTGAATAACGAACTCCGCAGCCTGCACAGTATCAATACCTCACTGGAGGCCGATCTCCGTGAAGTCACTACCCGGCTGGAAGCAACGCAACAGCATGCGGAAGATAAAATTCGCCAGATGATCAACAGCGAACAGCGCCTGAGCGAACAGTTTGAGAATCTGGCGAACCGTATTTTCGAGCACAGCAATCGCCGCGTAGATGAGCAAAATCGCCAAAGCCTGAACAGCCTGCTGGCACCGCTTCGCGAACAACTGGACGGTTTTCGCCGCCAGGTTCAGGATAGCTTTGGTAAAGAGGCTCAGGAGCGCCATACCCTGGCGCACGAAATTCGTAATCTCCAGCAACTGAACGCGCAGATGGCACAGGAAGCGGTAAACCTGACGCGGGCATTAAAAGGCGATAACAAAACACAGGGAAACTGGGGAGAGGTCGTACTCACGCGGGTGCTTGAGGCTTCCGGTCTGCGCGAAGGCTATGAATACGAAACCCAGGTTAGCATCGAGAATGATGTGCGCTCGCGGATGCAACCGGACGTTATTGTCCGATTACCACAGGGCAAAGATGTGGTGATCGACGCGAAAATGACGCTGGTTGCCTATGAACGCTATTTTAACGCTGAAGATGAATTCACCCGTGAGAGTGCGTTGCAGGAGCATATCGCCTCCGTGCGAAACCATATTCGTCTGCTGGGGCGCAAAGATTATCAACAGCTTCCGGGGCTGCGTACGCTTGACTATGTGCTGATGTTTATCCCCGTTGAGCCTGCTTTTTTACTGGCGCTCGACAGGCAGCCCGAACTGATTACCGAAGCGCTTAGAAATAACATTATGCTGGTCAGTCCCACTACGCTGTTGGTGGCATTGCGCACGATCGCCAACCTGTGGCGCTACGAGCATCAGAGTCGTAATGCGCAACAAATTGCCGATCGGGCCAGTAAACTTTATGACAAGATGCGATTGTTTGTGGATGATATGTCGGCAATCGGCCAAAGCCTGGATAAAGCCCAGGATAATTACCGACAGGCGATGAAAAAACTCTCTTCCGGTCGTGGAAACGTCCTGTCGCAGGCAGAAGCCTTCCGTGGCTTAGGGGTGGAAATTAAGCGTGAGATTAATCCTGAGCTGGCTGAACAAGCCACTACCCAGGATGAAGAGTACCGTTTGCGCTCGGTCCCTGAGACGCAACAAGATGAGCCTTACCCCGATGATGAAACGGTAAATCAGCAATCAAGCTAGTCCATTTGGGGTAGTTGAACCCGGCAGAAGGGTAGGGCAAATTGGCCCAATCTGTTACACTTCTCGAACATTTTTTGAATGAGCAGGCACTGAGATGGTGGATAATTCACAAGAAACGACGCACTTTGGCTTTCAGACCGTCGCTAAAGAGCAGAAAGCTGACATGGTGGCCCACGTTTTTCATTCTGTGGCCTCTAAATATGACGTTATGAATGACTTAATGTCATTCGGCATTCATCGTTTGTGGAAGCGCTTCACCATTGACTGCAGTGGCGTGCGTCGCGGACAAACCGTTCTCGATTTGGCTGGCGGTACCGGCGATCTGACGGCGAAATTCTCTCGCATGGTAGGCGAAACCGGCAAAGTTGTGCTGGCGGATATCAATGACTCAATGCTCAAAATGGGTCGCGAAAAGCTGCGCAATATTGGTGTGGTGGGTAACGTTGAGTACGTTCAGGCGAATGCGGAAGCACTACCTTTCCCTGACAACACGTTTGACTGCATCACCATCTCTTTCGGTCTGCGCAACGTTACGGATAAAGACAAAGCATTACGCTCTATGTATCGCGTGTTGAAGCCGGGCGGACGTCTACTGGTGCTGGAATTCTCCAAGCCGATTATCGAACCTCTGAGCAAAGCCTACGACGCATACTCTTTCCACGTTCTGCCGCGCATTGGCTCCATGGTAGCAAGCGATGCAGACAGTTATCGCTATCTGGCGGAATCCATCCGCATGCATCCCGATCAGGACACCTTAAAAGCAATGATGCAAGATGCCGGGTTCGAAAGCGTTGATTACTACAACCTGACGGCAGGTGTCGTTGCGCTGCATCGTGGCTACAAGTTCTGACAGGAGATTGGGGATGCCTTTAAAACCCTTAGTGACCGCAGGCGTTGAAAATCTGCTCAACACCTTTCTGTACCGTTCTCCTGCGCTGAAATCGGCCCGAACGCGTTTGCAGAGTAAGGTGCTGCGTTTTGACCTGAAAGGATTTTCGACGTCGCTAGTCCTGGTATTCAGTGAGCGCCAGGTCGATGTGCTGGGGGCATGGGAAGGCGAAGCCGATTGCACCGTGATTACACATGCCAGCGTGTTACCGAAACTACGCGATCGGCAGCAACTCACCACGCTTATTCGCAGCGGCGAACTGGAAGTGCAGGGCGATATTCAGGTGGTGCAGAACTTTGTGGCTCTGGCTGACCTAGCGGAATTCGACCCTGCAGAGCTATTAGCTCCTTATACCGGTGATATCGTCGCGGAAGGTGTTAGCAAAGTCCTGCGCGGTGGCGCGAAGTTCCTGCGTCATGGCATTCAACGTCAGCAACGTTATGTTGCTGAAGCGATCACCGAAGAGTGGCGTATGGCCCCTGGCCTGCTTGAAGTTGCATGGTTTGCGGAAGAAACGGCAGCGGTTGAGCGAGCGGTCGAATCTCTGGCCAGACGGCTGGAAAAACTGGAGGCCAAATGACGCCAGGAGAAGTACGGCGCCTTTATTTCATCATTCGCACTTTTTTAAGCTACGGTCTTGATGAACTCATCCCTAAAATGCGTATTACGCTGCCGCTCCGTCTGTGGCGTTACACATTGTTTTGGATGCCAAACCGACATAAAGATAAGCCGCTGGGTGAAAGGCTGAGACTGGCTTTGCAGGAATTGGGGCCGGTATGGATCAAATTTGGTCAAATGCTCTCCACCCGTCGAGATCTGTTTCCGCCGCACATCGCCGATCAGTTGGCCCTGTTGCAGGATCGGGTTGCTCCATTCGATGGGC
>NZ_CP080033.1:392682-413157 GCF_019382635.1 Citrobacter sp. Colony219
TGGTTTGATGATTTTGAGATAACACCACTGGCATCTGCGTCTATTGCTCAGGTTCATACCGCGCGACTGAAGTCGAATGGCAAAGAGGTGGTGATCAAAGTTATTCGCCCGGACATACTGCCGGTCATCAAAGCGGATTTAAAACTGATCTACCGCCTGGCTCGTTGGGTTCCTCGTCTGCTGCCAGATGGGCGTCGCCTGCGACCAACAGAAGTCGTCCGTGAATATGAAAAAACGTTGATTGATGAGCTAAATCTGCTGCGCGAATCGGCGAACGCCATTCAGCTACGACGTAATTTTGAAGATAGCCCGATGCTGTACATCCCGGAAGTGTATTCCGACTATTGCAGTCAGAACATGATGGTGATGGAGCGCATTTACGGTATCCCGGTTTCAGATGTCACCACGCTTGAGAAGAACGGCACCAATATGAAACTGTTGGCCGAGCGTGGTGTTCAGGTCTTCTTTACTCAGGTATTCCGCGACAGCTTTTTCCATGCAGATATGCACCCTGGGAACATTTTTGTCAGTTATGAGCACCCTGAAAACCCGAAATACATTGGTATTGATTGTGGGATTGTGGGCTCTTTAAACAAAGAAGATAAGCGTTACCTGGCTGAAAACTTCATTGCGTTCTTTAACCGCGATTACCGCAAAGTTGCTGAACTGCACGTGGATTCTGGATGGGTTCCACCGGATACCAACGTTGAAGAGTTCGAATTCGCCATTCGTACCGTGTGTGAGCCGATCTTCGAAAAGCCGCTAGCAGAGATCTCCTTTGGTCACGTGCTGTTGAATCTGTTCAATACGGCACGTCGATTTAATATGGAAGTCCAGCCTCAACTGGTGCTGTTACAGAAGACGCTGTTGTACGTTGAGGGTGTTGGCCGACAGCTCTATCCTCAGTTGGATCTGTGGAAAACGGCCAAACCTTTCCTTGAATCCTGGATTAAAGATCAGGTCGGTATTCCGGCGCTTGTCAGGGCATTTAAAGAAAAAGCACCGTTCTGGGTCGAAAAAATGCCAGAAATACCTGAACTGGTGTATGACAGTTTGCGCCAGGGCAAATATTTACAGCACAGTGTTGATAAGATTGCGCGCGAGCTTCATGCGAATCACGTACGTCAGGGACAATCCCGTTATTTATTGGGTATTGGCGCAACGTTGCTGTTAAGTGGGACATTCCTGCTGGTAAGCCGCCCTGAGTGGGGGCTTATGCCGGGCTGGTTAATCGCGGGTGGTGTTATCGCCTGGCTGATCGGCTGGCGCAAAATGCGCTGATTTTTTCATCGCCCAAGGCAGGTCGTGTAACGTATACTACGGCCTTATTAATTCATCATCTATGACAGAGGAACATGTATGGGTGGTATCAGTATTTGGCAGTTGTTGATCATTGCCGTCATCGTTGTACTGCTATTTGGCACCAAGAAACTCGGCTCCATCGGTTCCGACCTTGGCGCGTCTATTAAAGGCTTCAAGAAAGCGATGGGTGATGATGAACCTAAGCAGGATAAAACCAGCCAGGACGCTGATTTTACCGCTAAATCCATCACCGATAAGCAGGGTGAAGTGAAGAAAGAAGACGCCAAAAGCCAAGATAAAGAGCAGGTATAATCCGTGTTTGATATCGGTTTTAGCGAACTGTTATTGGTGTTCGTTATCGGCCTCATCGTACTGGGGCCACAACGATTGCCAGTGGCAGTAAAAACGGTCGCGGGCTGGGTCCGTGCGCTGCGCTCTCTTGCAACTACTGTGCAGAATGAACTGACCCAGGAGCTTAAGCTTCAGGAGTTTCAGGACAGCCTGAAGAAAGTAGAGAAAGCGAGCCTGACAAATTTGACGCCGGAGCTAAAAGCATCGATGGATGAGCTGCGTGAAGCGGCTGAGTCGATGAAGCGTTCTTACAGCGTGCACGATCCTGAGAAAGCGAGCGATGAAGCGCACACTATCCATAACCCTGTAGTGAAAGGAAGTGAAGCGCAGCACGAGGGGGTTACCCCTGCTACTGCTGAAGCACAGGCCAGTTCGCCGGAGCAAAAACCGGAATCCACGGGTGCTGACACGCCGGAGTTGAAAGACACTGCTTCCGTTACGTCGATGGACGCGGAAAAGAAACCTGCCGCACCTGCTGTCGAATCCTCACCCTCGTCGAGTGATAAACCGTAAACATGTCTGTAGAAGATACTCAACCGCTCATCACGCATCTTATTGAGCTGCGTAAGCGACTCCTGAACTGCATTATTGCGGTTATGGTGATCTTTCTGGCGTTGGTTTATTTTGCCAACGACATTTACCATATGGTTGCGGCACCGCTGATTAAGCAGATGCCTCAGGGTGCAACGATGATCGCCACCGATGTGGCTTCACCGTTCTTTACCCCGATAAAGCTAACCTTTATGGTGTCGCTGATCCTGTCGGCACCAGTGATCCTGTACCAGGTATGGGCATTTATTGCGCCTGCTTTGTATAAGCATGAACGTCGCCTTGTCGTGCCGCTGCTGGTCTCAAGTTCGCTGTTGTTCTATATCGGGATGGCATTCGCCTATTTTGTCGTCTTCCCGTTGGCGTTTGGCTTCCTTGCCAACACAGCTCCGCAAGGCGTGCAGGTTTCGACAGACATTGCCAGTTATCTCAGCTTTGTCATGGCGCTGTTTATGGCGTTTGGTGTCTCTTTTGAGGTTCCTGTCGCCATTGTATTGTTGTGCTGGATGGGCATTACGACACCTGAGGACTTACGTAAGAAACGTCCTTACGTAGTTGTCGGGGCATTTGTCGTGGGGATGTTACTGACTCCACCAGATGTCTTCTCGCAAACGCTGTTGGCGATACCGATGTACTGCCTGTTTGAGGTGGGTGTTTTCTTCTCTCGTTTTTATGTCGGCAAGCGACGTACGCGAGACGAAGACAACGAGGCTGAGAATGCGAAAGAAGCCGAAGCCACCGAGAAAACCGAAGAGTAAATTCAGCCGCCCGTAAGGGCGGTTGTCATATGGGAGGAAGCATGTTTGATATTGGCGTTAATCTAACCAGTTCACAATTTGCGAAAGACAGGGATGAGGTTGTGGCGCGCGCCTTTGCTGCGGGTGTAAACGGCATGCTTCTGACCGGAACAAACCTGCATGAAAGCCAGCAGGCGCTAAAGTTGGCACAGCATTATCCACATTGCTGGTCCACAGCTGGCGTCCACCCGCATGACAGTAGCCAATGGCAATCCTCAACAGAGGCGGAAATTATTGCACTGGCGAACCAGTCCGAAGTGGTCGCCATTGGTGAGTGTGGCCTGGATTTCAATCGTAATTACTCCACTGCGCAGGAACAGGAACGGGCTTTTGAGGCGCAATTGCGTGTTGCCGCCGAATTGCAGATGCCTGTTTTCATGCATTGTCGGGATGCCCACGAACGTTTTTTGACGCTGCTGGAACCCTGGCTGGACAGCCTCCCCGGCGCAGTGCTGCACTGTTTCACTGGCTCGCGCCGGGAGATGCAGGACTGCGTGGACAGAGGGCTTTATATCGGGATTACCGGATGGGTCTGCGATGAGCGTCGGGGTATGGAACTACGGGAGCTACTGCCGTTTATCCCGGTGGAAAGGCTGCTGATAGAAACAGACGCGCCCTATTTACTCCCACGCGATCTGGCCCCGAAGCCGACTTCCCGACGCAATGAACCTGCACACCTGCCGCATATTCTTGAGCGTATTGCGCACTGGCGCGGGGAAGATCCTCAGTGGCTATCAACGGCGATTGATGCCAACGTCAGAACGTTATTCGAAGTGACCTTCTGAGTCAGTCTGTTTATATTTTTCGAAAGCCGGTGTTTTTCACGCTCTGCTTAACCTCTTTATTCAACAGGTTAAGCAGGAGCATGGAACGTGCTTCGCCGTCGGGTTCGGTGAAAATCGCCTTCAACCCTTCAAATGCCCCTTCAGTGATAATGACGCAGTCTCCAGGATGCGGCGTTTCCGGGTCAACAATTCCTTCGGGCTTGTAGATAGAAAGCTGGTGAATGACGGGAGAGGGGACGGTGGCTGGTGTCGCTCCAAAACGTACAAAATGGCTAACGCCACGTGTCGCATTGATGGTCGTGGTGTGGATCACTTCCGGATCGAACTCGACAAACATGTAATTAGGGAAAAGTGGCTCACTGACTGTGGTACGTTTACCACGCACCATTTTTTCCAGGGTGATCATTGGCGTCAAACAGTTTACTGCTTGTCTTTCCAGGTGTTCCTGGGCACGTTGAAGTTGCCCGCGTTTGCAGTACAGTAAATACCAGGCTTGCATAATAACTCTTATCCGCTTGTTCTGAGCGCAAGCATAGCAAAAGTCATTATACACTTCATCTTTCAAGCCTCATCGGTGTTGGTTGCCAGAGTTCACGCTAATTTAACAAAAATACAGCATCACAATGATGAACGCCGTATAATGAGGCGCTTACACAGAGGCCATAATGGACGCCATGAAATATCACGATTTACGCGACTTCCTGACGCAGCTTGAACAGCAGGGCGAGCTCAAACGCATTACGCTTCCAGTGGATCCCCATCTGGAGATCACTGAAATTGCCGATCGCACCTTGCGTGCCGGTGGGCCTGCGCTGTTGTTTGAGAATCCAAAAGGCTATTCAATGCCGGTGCTGTGCAATCTGTTTGGCACGCCGAAGCGTGTCGCCATGGGGATGGGGCAAGAAGATGTCTCAGCACTACGGGAAGTTGGTAAGCTGTTGGCGTTTTTGAAAGAGCCGGAGCCGCCGAAAGGATTCCGCGATCTGTTTGATAAGCTGCCACAGTTCAAGCAGGTGCTGAACATGCCGACCAAACGGCTACGCGGTGCGCCTTGTCAGCAAAAAATTTCTTCAGGCGATGACGTTGATTTAAACCGCATTCCGATTATGACCTGCTGGCCGGAAGATGCTGCGCCACTGATTACATGGGGACTCACCGTCACGCGTGGTCCGCATAAAGAGCGACAGAATCTGGGTATTTATCGCCAACAGTTGATTGGCAAAAATAAGCTCATTATGCGTTGGCTTTCACATCGTGGCGGCGCGCTGGATTATCAGGAGTGGTGCGCTGCACACCCTGGTGAGCGTTTCCCAGTCTCCGTTGCGTTAGGGGCAGACCCGGCGACCATTCTGGGCGCTGTGACCCCTGTACCTGATACATTATCAGAGTACGCCTTCGCCGGGCTGCTGCGTGGCACCAAGACCGAAGTCGTCAAATGCATCTCCAACGATCTCGAAGTACCCGCCAGCGCTGAAATCGTACTGGAAGGTTATATCGAGCCGGGTGAACTGGCACCGGAAGGACCGTATGGCGATCATACGGGTTATTACAATGAAGTGGATAGCTTCCCGGTTTTCACCGTCACCCACATTACCCAACGTGAAGATGCGATTTATCACTCCACCTACACCGGACGCCCACCAGATGAGCCAGCGGTTCTCGGTGTGGCGCTGAATGAGGTCTTTGTTCCTATTCTGCAAAAGCAGTTCCCGGAAATCGTCGACTTTTATCTGCCGCCGGAAGGTTGTTCTTATCGACTGGCCGTGGTGACGATGAAAAAACAGTACGCGGGTCATGCCAAACGCGTCATGATGGGCGTTTGGTCATTTTTGCGTCAGTTTATGTACACCAAATTTGTTATTGTCTGCGATGATGATGTCAACGCACGTGACTGGAACGATGTGATTTGGGCAATTACTACCCGTATGGACCCGGCCCGGGATACGGTACTGGTAGAGAATACGCCGATTGATTACCTGGATTTTGCCTCGCCGGTTTCCGGCCTTGGTTCAAAAATGGGGCTGGATGCCACAAATAAATGGCCGGGTGAAACCCAACGAGAGTGGGGACGCCCGATTAAAAAAGATCCTGAAGTGACTGCGCGTATTGACGCAATTTGGGATGAATTAGCCATCTTTAATGACGGCAAAAGCGCCTGAGGCGCGATCGTTTTGCCTATTGATCCGACAGAGAGAGCGCATGACAACCTTAAGCTGTAAAGTGACCTCGGTAGAAGCTATCACTGACACCGTATATCGCGTACGTTTAGTGCCGGACGCGGCGTTTTCCTTTCGTGCAGGTCAGTATTTAATGGTCGTGATGGACGAACGTGATAAACGTCCGTTCTCCATGGCATCTACGCCGGATGAGCATGGGTTCATTGAGCTGCACGTGGGTGCTTCTGAGCTAAATCTTTATGCCATGGCTGTTATGGACCGAATTCTGAAAGATCGGGAAATTAAGGTCGATATCCCGCACGGTGAAGCCTGGCTGCGGGATGATGAGAATCGTCCGCTGATCCTGATTGCCGGAGGTACAGGGTTCTCTTACGTGCGTTCTATTCTGCTTACCGCGCTGGCGCGCAATCCAAACCGCGATATCACTATTTACTGGGGCGGGCGCGAAGAGAAGCATCTCTACGATCTCTCAGAGCTGGAAGCATTGTCGGTGAATCACCCGAACCTGCGCGTTGAGCCGGTGGTAGAGCAGCCTGAAGACGGCTGGCGTGGTCGTACGGGAACCGTATTAACGGCAGTATTACAGGATTACGGCACTCTGGCGGAACATGATATTTATATCGCCGGGCGTTTCGAGATGGCTAAAATCGCGCGCGACCTGTTCTGCAATGAACGTAGTGCGCGTGAAGATCGCCTGTTTGGCGACGCTTTCGCGTTCATTTAAGCGCTGTGCGCCGGATCCCTTCCGGCGCATCCATTACCAACCTTACTTCTTCTAACTGGGTGCAAACCCGGTCTTGTTGTTTCTCTTTTTCAGCATATTTTTTAGTAAACATGTTTTTTCTATCTATTAATCATAAAACTGAGTTTTTGTGACGGGTTTCATTTTGTTTAGTAAACAAAATGGGCAAGCTGTATCGCATCACATTGCGGGACGTCAGCGAGGGAAAACCATGAGGCTCGGACTGGATATCGGCGGGACTAAAATTGAAGCGGTGGTGATTGATAACGCAGGTGAAATTGTTTTCTGCGAGCGAAGTGCGACACCAAAGCAGAGTTACGGTGATTTTTTCCAGGCTGTGACCGAGATGATTGCTAAGGCGAGACAGGCCGTTAATCAGCCTTTATCGGTGGGTATCGGGGTGCCCGGCGCGGTGGATAGCGAAGGTTTGATTAAGAATTCCAATATCCTGGTGCTGAATCAGCAGGCTTTTTCGCAAGATCTTGAGCGTGCATTAGGAATGCCAGTGCCCGTAACTAATGACGCCAACTGCTTCACACTGTCGGAAGC
Source organism: Citrobacter sp. Colony219 (assembly GCF_019382635.1). Taxonomy (NCBI): domain Bacteria; kingdom Pseudomonadati; phylum Pseudomonadota; class Gammaproteobacteria; order Enterobacterales; family Enterobacteriaceae; genus Citrobacter; species Citrobacter sp. Colony219. The sequence goes on from NZ_CP080033.1 coordinate 399,935, forward strand.
GATGGACGGTAGCGGACGGGGCTATCGTGTCGTATTTGGCGTTATCCTCGGTACCGGATGCGGTGGTGGACTATGCATCGATAACCGTTTGATCTCTGGACCTAACGCCTGTGCAGGAGAGTGGGGACATAATGCATTGCCGCGCTACCACGAATCTCGGGACGGGGCTGAAGTGACATGCTATTGCGGACAGGTGAACTGTATTGAGAGCTTTATTTCCGGCAGCGGCCTGGAGCGTCAGTATATGAATCACACCGCGCAACATGCGGGTGTGCCACAAATTATGCAACGGGTAGAATCGGGTGATACGGTAGCCTGTTTGTTATGGGAACGCTATTGCGATCAGCTGGCGCGTGCGTTGGCGGGGGTTGTGAATACGCTCGATCCCGATGTTATCGTGCTGGGGGGCGGGGTATCTAATATCGCTTTACTGTACACAGGCTTGCAGGCGCGAGTGGCACAATACGTGTTTGGTAAACAGTGCCGTACGCCGATCGTTCAGGCCCGACACGGCGACAGTAGCGGCGTACGCGGCGCGGCCTGGCTGGGAGCACAACAGGCCACCGTGTAGAATTAATGAGAGTGAAATGACGAAACCTGTACGAATCAGAGATATTGCCGAAGCCTGCGGCGTTTCAGTTGGCGCTGTATCCCGTGCACTAAAAGGGCAGCCAGGGCTACGTGAAGATACCCGGCTGCGCATTATTTCTGTCGCGCAGCAGCAGGGCTATGATTTTTCCCGTCTGCGCAGTGACAAGCTCAAGCGAGTCCTGTTTTTGCTTCACCGCCAGCACAATATCAGCCGGGCATTGCCGTTTTACTCGCAGCTGCTGCTGGGTATCGATGATGCCTGCCGGGATCAGGGTATTGCGCTGAGTTTTCTCTCTATAGGCCCAGGTGATGCAGTGAGTGAGCAGGTGATGCTGCACCAGCCGGATGCGCTGATCTGCGCCGGTTTTTTTGAGCCTGAATTACTTGGCTTGCTGCAACAGATGAAATTGCCGTTGGTGCTGGTGGATCTGTGGGCTCCAGGTTTGCCATGCGTCAATCCGGACAATACCCAGGGCGGCTATCTGGCGACAAAACACTTGATCGAACAGGGGCGCAGCCGTATCGCTTTTCTTGCCAGTTCGCTTGCGCACTACAGCATCCGTCAGCGCGAGAAGGGCTACCGTCAGGCATTGTATGAGGCCCGTTTGCTGATGCCGCCAGAATACGACGCCGTTGCGCCACCGCTGCTGGATACCGAGCAATCCCTGGTGGAAGCGGTTAATGAGCTTTTCAGGCTGCCGGAGCCGCCTGATGCCATTTTTGCCTATAACGACGCGGCGGCGATGGTTGTTCAGCGGGTGTGTGCGCAGCAGGATATACGTATCCCGGAAGATCTCGCGCTGGTGGGGTTTGATGATATCGATGCTGCGGCCTGGTCACATCCGCCGCTGACCACTATTGCGGTTGATAAAAAGCAACTGGGGCGTGAAGCGCTGCGTTTATTGCTGGAAGAGAAACTGGAAGAGAATCTGCTGTTGCCGGTGCAATTAGTGGTGCGTGGTAGTTCAGGTAAATAAAAAACCCGCCCCTGACAGGCGGGAAGAACGGCAACTAAACCTTTCCCCGTCATAATTCACTCTGCCTCWTTGTTGGCTGCCTTYRCKCACCCCRGTCACATAGTWAWCTATGCTCCYGGGGATTYGYTCAGTTGCCGCCGCGATGCAGCGCGAATTATTTAGGGGAATTTATCTTTGATTAAACTCGCTCAAATACCGTCGCGATGCCCTGACCTAACCCGATACACATCGTTGCCAGACCAAACTGCACGTCTTTGCGTTCCATCAGGTTGAGCAGGGTGGTGCTAATCCGCGCGCCGGAACATCCTAGTGGGTGGCCCAGGGCGATCGCGCCGCCGTTGAGGTTGATCTTCTCGTCTATCTGCTCCATCAGCCCCAGATCTTTAATGCACGGCAGGATCTGGGCGGCAAAGGCTTCGTTCATCTCAAACAAGCCGATGTCGCTGGAGGAGAGTCCCGCTTTTTTCAGCGCCAGTTTTGAGGCCGGAACCGGACCGTAACCCATGATTGACGGGTCGCAGCCAACAACAGCCATCGAACGAATACGGGCACGCGGCGTCAGACCCAGCTCACGGGCGCGACTTTCACTCATGACCAGCATCGCCGCTGCGCCGTCGGAGAGCGCGGAGGAAGTACCGGCAGTGACCGTTCCACTAACCGGATCGAACGCCGGGCGCAGGGTGGAGAGCGCTTCAACGGTTGTCTCCGGGCGGATAACCTCATCGTAGTTAAACTGCTTCAGCACGCCGTCGGCATCATGACCGCCGGTCGGGATGATTTCGTTTTTAAATGCGCCAGACTGTGTTGCAGCCCAGGCGCGAGCATGTGAACGTGCGGCGAAAGCATCCTGCATTTCACGACTGATACCGTGCATACGCGAGAGCATTTCTGCCGTCAGCCCCATCATCCCCGCAGCTTTTGCTACGTTGCGGCTCATGCCTGGATGGAAATCAACGCCGTGGCTCATTGGTACATGGCCCATATGCTCCACGCCACCAATCAGGCACGCCTGAGCATCGCCGGTCATGATCATACGTGCCGCGTCGTGCAGCGCCTGCATCGAGGAACCGCACAGGCGGTTCACGGTGACCGCCGGAACGGAGTGCGGGATTTCCGCCAGCAGCGCGGCGTTACGGGCGATGTTGAAACCCTGCTCCAGCGTTTGCTGCACACAGCCCCAGTAAATGTCATCCAGCGCGGTTGGCTCCAGTGCCGGATTACGCGCCAGCAGGCTACGCATTAAGTGTGCGGAGAGATCTTCTGCCCGTACGTTACGAAACGCGCCCCCTTTTGAACGGCCCATCGGGGTACGGATCGCATCAACAATTACAACCTGTTCCATTGTGACTCCTTAAGCCGTTTTCAGGCTGCCAACCGGGCGGGCAGGCTCAACCTGGGGATAATACGGTTCGTTATGGCGCGCCTTATCACGCAGACCAGCCGGAACTTCATACAGCGCTCCGAGGTGCTGATACTGCTGAGCCATATCGAGATACTTCGCGCTGCCGAGCGTATCCAGCCAGCGGAACGCGCCGCCGTGGAACGGAGGGAAGCCCAGGCCATACACCAGCGCCATATCGGCTTCTGCCGGGCTGGCGATAATGCCTTCTTCCAGGCACCGTACCACTTCGTTGACCATTGGGATCATCATGCGAGCGATAATCTCTTCATCACTGAATTCGCGTTTCGGCTGGCTGACTTCTGCCAGCAGATCATCAACGGTGGCATCCTCTTCTTTTTTCGGCTTGCCCTTGTTGTCTTCTTTATAACGCCAGAATCCGAGGCCGTTTTTCTGCCCGAAACGGCTGGCATCAAACAGCGCATCAATCGCATCGCGATAATCTTTCTGCATACGCTGTGGGAAGCCCGCGGACATTACCGCCTGTGCGTGATGTGCGGTATCAATACCCACCACGTCCAGCAGATAAGCCGGGCCCATTGGCCAGCCAAACTGTTTTTCCATGACTTTGTCGACTTTGCGGAAATCCGCCCCATCGCGCAGCAGCTGGCTGAAACCGGCAAAATACGGGAACAGCACGCGGTTCACGAAGAAACCGGGGCAATCGTTGACCACAATTGGCGTTTTGCCCATCTGGCTTGCCCACGCGACAACTTTGGCGATGGTTTCATCCGAGCTTTTCTCGCCGCGAATGATCTCAACCAGCGGCATACGGTGCACCGGGTTAAAGAAGTGCATCCCACAGAAGTTTTCCGGGCGCTTGAGCGCGCTGGCCAGTTCGTTGATTGGGATGGTGGAGGTATTCGACGCCAGTACCGTATCCGGGCGAACTTTGTCTTCAGTCTCCGCCAGCACCGCTTTTTTCACTTTCGGGTTTTCTACGACCGCTTCAACCACCACATCCACACGCTCAAAACCGCTATAGTCGAGGGTTGGATGAATAGTGGAAATCACGCCCGCCATTTTCAGACCGTCAATTTTGCCGCGCTCAAGCTGTTTGTTCAGTAGCTTGGCCGCTTCGGTCATGCCGAGCGTTAATGATTTGTCGTTGATATCTTTCATCACAACCGGCACGCCTTTCCAGGCTGACTGATACGCGATGCCGCCGCCCATAATGCCTGCACCCAGCACTGCCGCTTGCTTTGGTGCTTCAATATTTTTGGTGAGCTTTTTGGCTTTGGCTTTCACGAACTGATCGTTCAGGAAGATCCCAACCAGCGCGCGAGCTTCACTGGTGTGCGCCAGTGGCACAAAGCTTTTATTTTCCAGATTCAGCGCTTCTTCACGGCCAAAACGAGCCGCTGCTTCAATGGTTTTTACCGCGGTAATCGGTGCGGGATAATGCTTACCTGCCGTCTTCGCCACCATGCCTTTGGCGATGGTAAAGCTCATAGCCGCTTCAATTTTGCTGAGTTTCAACGGCTCCAGCTTCGGCTGACGTTTGGCTTTCCAGTCGAGATCGCCATTAATTGCCTGACGTAATACGGCAATCGCGCCATCAAGCAGTTTGTCTTGCTTCACCACACCATCGACCAGGCCGATTTTTAGCGCCTGGTCAGCGCCAACATCTTTACCTGCAGCAATGATTTCCAGCGCGCTGTCCGCGCCCAGCATACGTGGCATACGCACGGAACCGCCAAAGCCCGGCATAATGCCCAGCTTGGTTTCCGGCAGACCGATGCGCAGGTCTGGTGTTGCCAGACGATAATCGGTTGCCAGGACACACTCGCAGCCACCGCCCAGCGCGTAACCGTTTACCGCAGAGAGGGTCGGAACAGGCAGATCTTCGAGGCGGTTAAAGACGCTGTTGGCAAAATGCAGCCACTGGCTTAACTGTTCTTCAGGCACGAGGAACAGTGAAAGGAATTCGGTGATATCGGCACCAACAATAAAGGCTGCTTTGTTAGAACGCAGCAGCAGCCCTTTTAAATTCGGTTGTTTTTCCAGCACATCAAGCGCATGGCCCAGGCTGGCAACGGTGGCCGTGTCGAGTTTATTGACCGAACCAGGGGCATCGAACACCAGTTCGGCGATGCCATCTTCCAGCCAGTCGAGGTACAGGGTGTCGCCTTTGTAAAGCATGTCAGTCTCCTGAATCCGCAAGGTGATCTGGTCATACCAGATGAATCGAAGTGTGTATTTTGTGTTAATAAAATGCAAATGAATGATTAAAGAAATGACGATTTGATCACGCTCGGCAGAAATCACGCACTCACAAGGCGATGTGCTAAGATGCGGAGACTTGAGGTCAAAAAAACAGAAGGATAGAAAATGGAATCACTGGCCGCTCTCTATAAAAATCATATCGTTACCCTACAGGAACGGACGCGCGACGCGCTGGAACGCTTTAAGCTGGATGCGTTACTTATTCACTCAGGTGAGCTGATTAACGTCTTTCTCGACGATCATCCATATCCGTTTAAGGTTAATCCGCAATTCAAAGCCTGGGTGCCTGTAACGCAGGTTCCTAACTGCTGGTTGCTGGTGGATGGCGTGAACAAGCCGAAACTGTGGTTCTACCTGCCGGTCGATTACTGGCACAACGTTGAGCCGCTGCCGACCTCCTTCTGGACGGAAGAAATTGAGATCATCGCGCTGCCAAAAGCGGATGGTATTGGTAGTCAACTGCCTGCGGCTCGCGGCAATATCGGTTACATTGGTCCGGTTCCGGAACGCGCACTGCAGCTGGATATCGCGGCCAGCAACATCAACCCGAAAGGGGGGATCGACTACCTGCACTATTACCGCGCCTATAAAACAGATTACGAACTGGCCTGTATGCGCGAAGCGCAGAAAATGGCGGTGAATGGACACCGTGCCGCGGAAGAAGCGTTCCGTTCCGGAATGAGCGAGTTTGACATCAACCTCGCTTACCTGACGGCTACCGGTCATCGTGACACCGACGTGCCGTACAGCAATATCGTTGCACTTAACGAGCATGCTTCGGTTCTGCATTACACCAAGCTGGATCATCAGGCTCCGTCTGAAATCCGCAGCTTCCTGCTGGACGCGGGTGCGGAATATAACGGCTATGCGGCAGACCTGACGCGTACCTGGTCGGCGAAAAGCGACAACGACTATGCGCATCTGGTGAAAGATGTGAATGACGAGCAACTGGCGCTTATTGCCACGATGAAAGCAGGCACCAGCTATGTGGATTACCACATTCAGTTCCATCAGCGCATCGCGAAACTGCTGCGTAAGCATCAAATCATCACCGATATGAGTGAAGAGGCGATGGTAGAAAACGATCTTACCGGGCCGTTTATGCCGCACGGCATTGGTCACCCGCTGGGTCTGCAGGTGCATGATGTTGCTGGCTTTATGCAGGATGATACGGGCACACACCTTGCCGCGCCGTCGAAGTATCCTTATCTGCGTTGCACCCGCGTTTTGCAACCGGGCATGGTTCTGACCATCGAACCGGGCATCTACTTTATTGAATCGCTGTTGGCACCGTGGCGTGAAGGGCAATTCAGCAAACACTTCAACTGGCAGAAAATCGAAGCCCTGAAGCCGTTCGGCGGGATTCGTATTGAAGACAACGTGGTTGTCCACGAGAGCAATATTGAAAACATGACCCGGGATTTGAAACTGGCGTAATGGACAGTTGGTTAATCCCTGCGGCGCCGGTTAGCGTCGTTGAAGAGATCAAAAAAAGCCGCTTCATTACGTTGCTCGCCCATACGGACGGTGTAGAAGCGGCGAAAGCGTTTGTTGAGTCAGTCAGAGCGGAACACCCGGATGCACGTCATCATTGTGTGGCGTGGGTGGCGGGTGCGCCCAATGACTCGCAACAGCTGGGATTTTCAGACGATGGCGAACCGGCGGGTACCGCAGGCAAACCGATGCTCGCTCAACTGATGGGGAGCGGCGTTGGTGAGATTACTGCGGTGGTGGTGCGCTACTACGGCGGTATCCTTCTCGGTACGGGGGGGTTGGTAAAAGCCTACGGTGGTGGTGTGAATCAGGCGCTGCGCCAGTTAACGACACAGCGCAAGACGCCATTAACCGAATATACTTTGCAGTGTGAGTACGGCCAACTGGCAGGCATTGAAACACTGTTGGGGCAGTTTGACGGTAAAATCGTTTTCAGTGATTACCAGGCATTCGTTCTGCTTCGGGTAGCACTTCCTTATGCGAAAGTGGATGAATTTTCAGCAAAGCTGGCGGATTTTAGTCGTGGTTCATTGCAATTGTTATCGATTGCAGAATAATCCCCACCTCATTTTAAAGAACTAAGGAAGCGGCAGAGATGCATTTTCGCGCCATCACCCGAATCGTTGGACTGCTGGTCATCTTATTTTCGGGAACGATGATCATCCCCGGACTGGTAGCACTTATCTACCGTGATGGTGCGGGTCGTGCATTTACCCAAACTTTCTTCGTGGCTCTGGCTATCGGCTCCATGCTGTGGTGGCCAAACCGTAAAGAGAAGGGCGAACTGAAATCCCGTGAAGGGTTTTTGATCGTCGTCTTATTCTGGACCGTGCTGGGGAGCGTGGGTGCGTTGCCGTTCATTTTTGCGGAAAGTCCTAACCTCACGATCACCGATGCTTTTTTTGAATCCTTTTCCGGGTTAACAACCACAGGTGCGACGACGCTGGTGGGGCTGGATTCACTGCCGCATGCCATTCTCTTTTATCGCCAGATGCTGCAATGGTTCGGCGGGATGGGGATCATCGTGCTGGCGGTGGCTATCCTGCCTATTCTTGGCGTGGGTGGCATGCAGCTCTATCGGGCAGAAATGCCTGGGCCGCTGAAAGATAATAAAATGCGCCCGCGTATTGCCGAAACGGCAAAAACCTTGTGGCTCATCTATGTGCTATTGACGGTTGCGTGTGCGCTGGCGCTGTGGTTTGCCGGCATGCCTGCCTTTGACGCCATTGGGCACAGCTTCGCCACCATTGCTATCGGCGGCTTTTCCACACACGATGCCAGTGTGGGGTATTTCGACAGCCCCACGATTAACACGATTATTGCTATCTTCCTGCTGATCTCCGGTTGTAACTATGGCCTGCACTTCTCTTTATTAAGCGGGCGTAGTCTGAAGGTCTACTGGCGCGATCCGGAATTCCGCATGTTTATCGGGGTGCAGCTAACGCTGGTGGCCGTCTGTACGCTGGTGTTGTGGATACATAATACCTATGGGTCGGCGCTCACGACGATCAACCAGGCATTTTTCCAGGTGGTATCGATGGCGACGACCGCCGGATTTACTACGGACAGTATTGCTCGCTGGCCGTTGTTCCTGCCGGTGCTACTACTGTGTTCTGCGTTTATTGGTGGCTGTGCCGGGTCAACGGGCGGTGGCTTGAAGGTGATTCGTATCTTGTTACTGTTCAAACAGGGTAACCGCGAACTGAAGCGACTGGTTCACCCCAATGCGGTCTATAGCATTAAGTTGGGCAACCGAGCGTTGCCGGAACGAATCCTTGAAGCGGTATGGGGCTTCTTTTCTGCCTATGCGCTGGTCTTTATTATCAGTATGCTGGCAATTATTGCGACCGGTGTGGATGACTTCTCTGCGTTTGCCTCAGTTGTGGCGACGCTGAATAACCTCGGGCCTGGGCTGGGGGTTGTTGCCGACAATTTTGCCAGCATGAACCCGGTGGCGAAATGGATCCTGATTGCCAACATGCTGTTTGGTCGTCTGGAGGTCTTTACTCTGCTGGTGCTCTTTACCCCTACTTTCTGGCGTGAATAATGGAGTAACACGTGAAAACACTGATTCTTTTTTCTTCCCGGGACGGACAAACGCGCGAAATCGCTGAGTATCTGGCTTCTGAACTTAAAGAGCTGGGTGTCTGGGCAGATGTCATGAATTTGCATCGTACCGAAGAGCCTGAGTGGAAAAATTATGACAGTGTGGTGATTGGTGCATCAATTCGCTATGGCCATTACCATTCTGCATTTCAGGAATTTGTGAAAAAGCATGCCACGCAGCTGAATACGATGCCGAGTGCGTTTTACTCTGTAAACCTGGTTGCCCGTAAACCGGAGAAACGCACACCGCAAACTAATAGCTATGCGCGTAAGTTTCTGATGAGTTCACCGTGGCGACCAGACCACAGTGCAGTCATTGCGGGTGCTTTGTTGTATCCCCGCTATCGCTGGTATGACCGCGTCATGATCCAACTGATTATGAAGATGTCAGGTGGTGAAACGGATACGAAGAAAGAAGTGATCTATACCGACTGGGAACAGGTGGCGGGATTTGCCCGGGAAATTGCCCAATTAACCAACAAAACGTTGTTAAAATAAACGCAAAGAATAAAAAACACGCACTTGGAAAATTATTTTAAATTTCCCCTTGTCAGCCTGAAATAACTCCCTATAATGCGCCTCCACTGACACGGAACAACGGCACGCAAGCCGCCGGGTCAGCGGGGTTCCACTGAGAACTCCGGCGAAGAAAGCGAAATTAAATGCTTGACTTCGTAGCGGGATGGCGTAATATGCACACCCCGCGCCGCTGAGAAAAAGCGAAGCGGCACTGCTCTTTAACAATTTATCAGACAATCTGTGTGGGCACTCGAAGATACGGATTCTTAACGTCGCAAGACGAAAAATGAATACCAAGTCTCTGAGTGAACATACGTAATTCATTACGAAGTTTAATTCACGAGCATCAAACTTAAATTGAAGAGTTTGATCATGGCTCAGATTGAACGCTGGCGGCAGGCCTAACACATGCAAGTCGAACGGTAGCACAGAGGAGCTTGCTCCTTGGGTGACGAGTGGCGGACGGGTGAGTAATGTCTGGGAAACTGCCCGATGGAGGGGGATAACTACTGGAAACGGTAGCTAATACCGCATAATGTCGCAAGACCAAAGAGGGGGACCTTCGGGCCTCTTGCCATCGGATGTGCCCAGATGGGATTAGCTAGTAGGTGGGGTAACGGCTCACCTAGGCGACGATCCCTAGCTGGTCTGAGAGGATGACCAGCCACACTGGAACTGAGACACGGTCCAGACTCCTACGGGAGGCAGCAGTGGGGAATATTGCACAATGGGCGCAAGCCTGATGCAGCCATGCCGCGTGTATGAAGAAGGCCTTCGGGTTGTAAAGTACTTTCAGCGAGGAGGAAGGCGTTGTGGTTAATAACCGCAGCGATTGACGTTACTCGCAGAAGAAGCACCGGCTAACTCCGTGCCAGCAGCCGCGGTAATACGGAGGGTGCAAGCGTTAATCGGAATTACTGGGCGTAAAGCGCACGCAGGCGGTCTGTCAAGTCGGATGTGAAATCCCCGGGCTCAACCTGGGAACTGCATCCGAAACTGGCAGGCTAGAGTCTTGTAGAGGGGGGTAGAATTCCAGGTGTAGCGGTGAAATGCGTAGAGATCTGGAGGAATACCGGTGGCGAAGGCGGCCCCCTGGACAAAGACTGACGCTCAGGTGCGAAAGCGTGGGGAGCAAACAGGATTAGATACCCTGGTAGTCCACGCCGTAAACGATGTCGACTTGGAGGTTGTGCCCTTGAGGCGTGGCTTCCGGAGCTAACGCGTTAAGTCGACCGCCTGGGGAGTACGGCCGCAAGGTTAAAACTCAAATGAATTGACGGGGGCCCGCACAAGCGGTGGAGCATGTGGTTTAATTCGATGCAACGCGAAGAACCTTACCTACTCTTGACATCCAGAGAACTTGGCAGAGATGCTTTGGTGCCTTCGGGAACTCTGAGACAGGTGCTGCATGGCTGTCGTCAGCTCGTGTTGTGAAATGTTGGGTTAAGTCCCGCAACGAGCGCAACCCTTATCCTTTGTTGCCAGCGGTCCGGCCGGGAACTCAAAGGAGACTGCCAGTGATAAACTGGAGGAAGGTGGGGATGACGTCAAGTCATCATGGCCCTTACGAGTAGGGCTACACACGTGCTACAATGGCGCATACAAAGAGAAGCGACCTCGCGAGAGCAAGCGGACCTCATAAAGTGCGTCGTAGTCCGGATTGGAGTCTGCAACTCGACTCCATGAAGTCGGAATCGCTAGTAATCGTGGATCAGAATGCCACGGTGAATACGTTCCCGGGCCTTGTACACACCGCCCGTCACACCATGGGAGTGGGTTGCAAAAGAAGTAGGTAGCTTAACCTTCGGGAGGGCGCTTACCACTTTGTGATTCATGACTGGGGTGAAGTCGTAACAAGGTAACCGTAGGGGAACCTGCGGTTGGATCACCTCCTTACCTTAAAGAAGCGTTCTTTGAAGTGCTCACACAGATTGTCTGATGAAAATTAGCAGTAAGAAAATCTCTGCAGGCTTGTAGCTCAGGTGGTTAGAGCGCACCCCTGATAAGGGTGAGGTCGGTGGTTCAAGTCCACTCAGGCCTACCAAATTCTTTCTGATACCGCGTTGTGAAACGACTCGCATACTTCAGTATGCTTCGCCGCTCCACGCCTTGTCTCAGCAAGAATTAAGGTGAATGAGATAACTACGATGGGGCTATAGCTCAGCTGGGAGAGCGCCTGCTTTGCACGCAGGAGGTCTGCGGTTCGATCCCGCATAGCTCCACCATCTTTACTGCAAAAACACAAGAAAACTTCAGAGTGTACCTGAAAAGGTTCACTGCGAAGTTTTGCTCTTTAAAAATCTGGATCAAGCTGAAAATTGAAACGACACACTGTTTCATTTCTCCGTAATAAGAAATGAAAAATGGTGTGTTCGAGTCTCTCAAATTTTCGCAACACGGTGGTGTTTTACGAAACATCTTCGGGTTGTGAGGTTAAGCGACTAAGCGTACACGGTGGATGCCCTGGCAGTCAGAGGCGATGAAGGACGTGCTAATCTGCGATAAGCGTCGGTAAGGTGATATGAACCGTTATAACCGGCGATTTCCGAATGGGGAAACCCAGTGTGATTCGTCACACTATCATTACGTGAATACATAGCGTAATGAAGCGAACCGGGGGAACTGAAACATCTAAGTACCCCGAGGAAAAGAAATCAACCGAGATTCCCCCAGTAGCGGCGAGCGAACGGGGAGCAGCCCAGAGTCTGAATCAGCTTGTGTGTTAGTGGAACGGTCTGGAAAGTCCGACGGTACAGGGTGATAGTCCCGTACACCAAAATGCACAGGTTGTGAACTCGAAGAGTAGGGCGGGACACGTGGTATCCTGTCTGAATATGGGGGGACCATCCTCCAAGGCTAAATACTCCTGACTGACCGATAGTGAACCAGTACCGTGAGGGAAAGGCGAAAAGAACCCCGGCGAGGGGAGTGAAAAAGAACCTGAAACCGTGTACGTACAAGCAGTGGGAGCCTACTTGTTAGGTGACTGCGTACCTTTTGTATAATGGGTCAGCGACTTATATTCTGTAGCAAGGTTAACCGTATAGGGGAGCCGAAGGGAAACCGAGTCTTAACTGGGCGTTAAGTTGCAGGGTATAGACCCGAAACCCGGTGATCTAGCCATGGGCAGGTTGAAGGTTGGGTAACACTAACTGGAGGACCGAACCGACTAATGTTGAAAAATTAGCGGATGACTTGTGGCTGGGGGTGAAAGGCCAATCAAACCGGGAGATAGCTGGTTCTCCCCGAAAGCTATTTAGGTAGCGCCTCGTGAACTCATCTTCGGGGGTAGAGCACTGTTTCGGCTAGGGGGTCATCCCGACTTACCAACCCGATGCAAACTGCGAATACCGAAGAATGTTATCACGGGAGACACACGGCGGGTGCTAACGTCCGTCGTGAAGAGGGAAACAACCCAGACCGCCAGCTAAGGTCCCAAAGTCACAGTTAAGTGGGAAACGATGTGGGAAGGCACAGACAGCCAGGATGTTGGCTTAGAAGCAGCCATCATTTAAAGAAAGCGTAATAGCTCACTGGTCGAGTCGGCCTGCGCGGAAGATGTAACGGGGCTAAACTGTGCACCGAAGCTGCGGCAGCGACACTATGTGTTGTTGGGTAGGGGAGCGTTCTGTAAGCCGTTGAAGGTGTGTCGTGAGGCATGCTGGAGGTATCAGAAGTGCGAATGCTGACATAAGTAACGATAATGCGGGTGAAAAACCCGCACGCCGGAAGACCAAGGGTTCCTGTCCAACGTTAATCGGGGCAGGGTGAGTCGACCCCTAAGGCGAGGCCGAAAGGCGTAGTCGATGGGAAACAGGTTAATATTCCTGTACTTGGTGTTACTGCGAAGGGGGGACGGAGAAGGCTATGTTAGCCGGGCGACGGTTGTCCCGGTTTAAGCATGTAGGCGG
>NZ_CP080033.1:413184-414519 GCF_019382635.1 Citrobacter sp. Colony219
TAACGCTGAGGTGTGATGACGAGGCACTACGGTGCTGAAGTAACAAATGCCCTGCTTCCAGGAAAAGCCTCTAAGCATCAGGTAACACGAAATCGTACCCCAAACCGACACAGGTGGTCAGGTAGAGAATACCAAGGCGCTTGAGAGAACTCGGGTGAAGGAACTAGGCAAAATGGTGCCGTAACTTCGGGAGAAGGCACGCTGATATGTAGGTGAAGTGATTTACTCATGGAGCTGAAATCAGTCGAAGATACCAGCTGGCTGCAACTGTTTATTAAAAACACAGCACTGTGCAAACACGAAAGTGGACGTATACGGTGTGACGCCTGCCCGGTGCCGGAAGGTTAATTGATGGGGTTATCCGTAAGGAGAAGCTCTTGATCGAAGCCCCGGTAAACGGCGGCCGTAACTATAACGGTCCTAAGGTAGCGAAATTCCTTGTCGGGTAAGTTCCGACCTGCACGAATGGCGTAATGATGGCCAGGCTGTCTCCACCCGAGACTCAGTGAAATTGAACTCGCTGTGAAGATGCAGTGTACCCGCGGCAAGACGGAAAGACCCCGTGAACCTTTACTATAGCTTGACACTGAACACTGGTCCTTGATGTGTAGGATAGGTGGGAGGCTTTGAAGTGTGGACGCCAGTCTGCATGGAGCCAACCTTGAAATACCACCCTTTAATGGCTGGTGTTCTAACGTGGACCCGTAATCCGGGTTGCGGACAGTGTCTGGTGGGTAGTTTGACTGGGGCGGTCTCCTCCTAAAGAGTAACGGAGGAGCACGAAGGTTAGCTAATCCTGGTCGGACATCAGGAGGTTAGTGCAAAGGCATAAGCTAGCTTGACTGCGAGAGTGACGGCTCGAGCAGGTGCGAAAGCAGGTCTTAGTGATCCGGTGGTTCTGAATGGAAGGGCCATCGCTCAACGGATAAAAGGTACTCCGGGGATAACAGGCTGATACCGCCCAAGAGTTCATATCGACGGCGGTGTTTGGCACCTCGATGTCGGCTCATCACATCCTGGGGCTGAAGTAGGTCCCAAGGGTATGGCTGTTCGCCATTTAAAGTGGTACGCGAGCTGGGTTTAGAACGTCGTGAGACAGTTCGGTCCCTATCTGCCGTGGGCGCTGGAGAATTGAGGGGGGCTGCTCCTAGTACGAGAGGACCGGAGTGGACGCATCACTGGTGTTCGGGTTGTCATGCCAATGGCATTGCCCGGTAGCTAAATGCGGAAGAGATAAGTGCTGAAAGCATCTAAGCACGAAACTTGCCCCGAGATGAGTTCTCCCTGAGACTATAAGTCTCCTGAAGGAACGTTGAAGACGACGACGTTGATAGG
>NZ_CP080033.1:414663-448627 GCF_019382635.1 Citrobacter sp. Colony219
GATAACAGAATTTGCCTGGCGGCTGTAGCGCGGTGGTCCCACCTGACCCCATGCCGAACTCAGAAGTGAAACGCCGTAGCGCCGATGGTAGTGTGGGGTCTCCCCATGCGAGAGTAGGGAACTGCCAGGCATCAAATAAGTGAAGAAGCCCATCCTGACGGATGGGCTTTTTTACGTCTGTATTTCCGGATAACCAGGCTGTTGTAGGCCTGATAAGCGTAGCGCCGTCAGGCACTCCCGGCGCACATTGCCGGATGGCGGTTTCGCCTTATCCGGCCTACGGGTGGGTACGCAGCCAACTAACAATAAACTCGACGATGCTGTTTAGATCATTGAGGTCCAGAATCGGCACACCTACATCCAGCGCAACGTCGCTGGCCACCGCAATAGTGTGCTCATCAATAGACAACTCAGCAATGCTGTGCCCTGCCGCTTCACGAAACAGCAATATCTTCGCGACAGGTTCATGCTTAAAGCCTTCAACAAGCACCATATCTAACGTCGAAGCATCCATCCGGCTAACCAGATAGGCCAGGTCCAGTTCGGGCTCTTCAGGTGTTTCAACCATTAACGCCCAACGTTGCTTACTGGCAACCAGCGTTTGCGCCGCTCCGGCTTTGCGTAACTCATAGCTATCTTTACCGGGCTTGTCGACATCCATCTTGTGATGAGTATGCTTAATCAATCCGGGACGTATACCTCTGGCACGTAGTTCCGGGATCAATTTTTTGAGCAGCGTGGTTTTTCCCGTGCCGCTCCATGCCGCAATGGCGAGTAATGGGATCATGATTTTTCCTGCCATTTTGCGAGCTCTTCGGGGGTGTTCACGTTTACGAACGCATCTTTATGATCGCTGAAATCGACAGCATGACCGCCAGCCAGACGCATAAAGACCATAACGCGTCGTTCACCGGACTGAAGATAATCCTGCAGCAAAGGCTGCATAGAGCGGTGCATCAGCGCAATGGTTGGGTGATCTCTTTCACCATCATGCACCCAGACAACCGGTGCAGCTTTGCGCTGTTCCTTCAAACGTGTGACCAGATCGTGAGGAATATAGGGCATATCGCACGGGCAGAATAGAAACCAGTCTCCTGTTTGTTGCAGGAATACCGACAGCATTCCGGCCAGTGGACCAGGATAATCGGCCAATGAATCGGGGATCACTTTCAGGCCGCTTTGCTGGTAAATCTCCCGGTGGCGATTAGCATTGACCACCACGGTTTCGACCTGCAAAGCGAGAATGTCGGCCACATGTCGCCAAAGAGGTTTTCCGTCCAGCTCAAGCAAACCTTTATCGGTTCCGCCCATCCGTCTGGCCTTACCACCTGCCAGCACAACCCCTGTTATTGCACTATCCAGAATCACTGATATCGCCTCTTTTAATGTGGGATTGACCCTGCTAACGTATCCGTATTGAGCCTAAGGAGCACAACCATGAAATGTAAACGTCTGAATGAAGTTATTGAACTCCTCCAGCCAGCCTGGCAGAAAGAACCCGATCTAAACCTGATGCAATTTTTGCAGAAACTGGCGCAAGAGTCAGGTTTTGACGGCGAACTGGCGGATTTAACTGATGACATTCTGATCTATCACCTGAAAATGCGTGACTCGGCGAAAGACGCGGTCATCCCAGGTATTCAGAAAGATTATGAAGAAGATTTTAAAACTGCACTACTCCGCGCACGTGGCGTAATTAAAGAGTAAAAGCTTGTAATCGCCACCACCGAAAGCGCTGCGAAATGATATCCTGAATCATTCGTAGTATTTTCCGGATGATGGGATGAACGACAACGCTTTTAATTTCCAGACGCTACACCCGGATACCATCATGGATGCACTGTTTGAGCAGGGGATCCGGGTGGATTCCGGGCTTACCCCGCTTAACAGCTATGAAAACCGTGTCTATCAATTCCAGGACGAAGACCGTCGACGTTTTGTCGTTAAGTTTTATCGCCCTGAACGTTGGTCTGTCGATCAGATCCAGGAAGAACACCAGTTTGCTCTGGAACTGGTGAGCGATGAAGTCCCGGTCGCTGCGCCGCTAGTACTAAACGGCCAAACGCTGTTAAGTCATCAGGGTTTTCATTATGCGATCTTCCCCAGCGTCGGCGGGCGACAGTTTGAGGCCGACAACATCGATCAGATGGAGGCGGTGGGTCGCTATCTGGGGCGTATGCATCAGACCGGCTGCAAGCGTACTTTTGCCTTTCGCCCAACGATTGGCCTTGAAGAGTATCTGACTGAGCCGCGTAACGTTTTTGAACACGCACCGCTGATCCCATCAGGGCAAAAAGCGGCCTTCCTTAAGGCAACGGATGCGCTGATCGCACTCGTTACCGATCGCTGGCATACGCGTTTTAACACATTACGCCTGCACGGTGATTGCCATGCCGGTAATATTTTGTGGCGCGATGGCCCGATGTTTGTCGATTTAGATGATGCTCGTAATGGTCCGGCTGTTCAGGATTTATGGATGCTTCTCAATGGCGATAAAGCTGAACAACGTATGCAGCTTGAAACCATTATCGAAGCTTATGAAGAGTTTAGTGAGTTCGATACTTCTGAAATCGGACTGATAGAACCTTTACGCGCTATGCGTTTAGTTTATTATCTTGCCTGGCTAATTCGACGTTGGGCTGACCCTGCGTTTCCAAAAAACTTCCCGTGGTTAACCGGGGAAGATTACTGGCATCGTCAGACTGCGACCTTTATTGAGCAGGCAAAAATTCTGCAAGAGCCCCCCTTACAATTAACGCCAATGTATTAATCGGAGAAACTTGAACATGAAAAAAATATGGCTGGCGCTGGCTGGTATGGTTTTAGCTTTTAGCGCATCGGCAGCGCAGTTCCAGGATGGTAAGCAGTACATCACACTGGAAAAGCCTGTTGCGGGTGAACCGCAGGTGTTGGAGTTTTTCTCCTTCTACTGCCCACATTGCTACCAGTTTGAAGAAGTGCTTCACGTGTCTGATAACGTGAAGAAAAAGCTGCCGGAAGGCACCAAGATGACCAAATACCACGTCGAATTTCTGGGGCCTTTGGGTAAAGATCTGACGCAGGCATGGGCGGTTGCTATGGCGCTGGGCGTTGAAGATCAGGTCACTGTTCCGCTGTTTGAAGGGGTTCAGAAAACTCAGACCGTTCAATCTGTTGCAGATATCCGCAAAGTGTTTGTCGACGCAGGTATTAAAGGCGAAGACTATGATGCGGCATGGAACAGCTTCGTGGTGAAATCACTCGTGGCGCAGCAGGAAAAAGCGGCGGCTGACTTGCAGCTGCAGGGCGTGCCGGCGATGTTTGTTAATGGCAAATATCAGGTCAACCCGCAGGGTATGGACACCAGCAGCATGGATATCTTTGTACAACAGTATGCGGATACCGTGAAGTATCTGGTCGGTCAGAAGTAAAAGCAAAAGCCGGTCACTGACCGGCTTTTTTATTTGAGGCTTTAATTGCATCGAGCTGCGCGTCTTTCTCACTCCACAGCGTATTTAGCCATAGCTGAAACCGACGCTTGAATCCCTTATCGTTTACGTAATCACCGTGCAACTCTTCATGGATTGGCTCCAGATTCACCCGCACGACAATCCGCGTTAACTTACCGCTCAGCATATCGTAGAACGGTCGGCTGCTGTTTTCCGGATAGCACAACGTGACGTTCAACATTTTATCGAACTGTGACCCCAGGACGTTCAAGGCCATCGCAATACCGGCCGCCTTGGGAGGAAGCAGGTTTTGATAGGGTGAACGGGTTTGCTCGCGTTTTTCTTTGGTAAACCGTGAACCCTCAACAAAATTCACAATGGTTGTTGGATGCGCACGAAATTTCTCGCAGGAACGACGCGTTGTTTCGACATCTTTACCGCGCCGTTCCGGGTGGCGAAGCAGATAACCACGCGAATAGCGTTTCATAAACGGCATATCCAGCGCCCAGCAGGCCAGGCCAATAAAGGGTACCCAGGCTAACTGCTGCTTGAGGAAGTATTTATTCATCGGGATGTGCTTACGGAATAGAACGCAAAGCACAACGATATCAGCCCAGCTGTAATGGTTACAAATGAGCAGATACCAATTTTTCTTGCTAAGACCTTCCAGCCCCTCGATATCCCACTTTAATCGTGGATTAAGGTGCAGCAGTAGCGCCAGACCTTCACACCAGCAATACATCATGAAATTACAGAAGACAGAAACCTTGCGCCAGACGACAGGAATGGGCAAAAGGAGTTTTACAACCCCTGCAAGGATGATCGGCACAGAACAAAAAATCGTGACCAATATGGTCAATACGATACTCAGCAACAGCGTTATCGCAGCGAGTATTCTCGTCATAATTAAATTATTCAAAAGGTTAGCCATAGATAGTGCGCTAAATGAGGCGCAAGGGGCTGATTTTATCAGAAAACGAACCAAATGATGGATCTTCGCTGAATAGAAAAAACAGGAATATCTATCCACATCAGGATATAAGCTGTAAAAATGGAATAAAATGCTGCGTCTTTATTTAATGCTTTGAAATTTATATAAAAAAATTATGAAGTGATAATTTTGTTGCTACATTTAAAGAGCTGAAAATTATTTATTCACAAAGTTATCCACAGCACGCTTTGCGAGCAACGCAGAAGATCTGCAAAAGATTTTCGACAAATGCGGCGAAAAACTCATGTTTTCATCCTGTCTGTGGCATCCTTTACCCATAATCTGATAAACAGGCACGGACATTATGGTTCAGATCCCAGAAAACCCACTTATCCTTGTAGACGGTTCATCTTACCTGTATCGCGCATACCACGCGTTCCCGCCGCTGACGAACAGCGCAGGAGAGCCTACTGGTGCGATGTACGGCGTCCTCAACATGTTGCGTAGCTTGATTCTGCAATATCAACCTACGCATGCAGCGGTGGTATTCGACGCTAAGGGTAAAACCTTCCGTGATGAATTATTCGAACACTACAAGTCGCACCGCCCGCCAATGCCGGACGATTTACGTGCGCAGATTGAACCTCTGCATGCGATGGTAAAAGCGATGGGGCTGCCATTGCTGGCGGTTTCAGGCGTGGAAGCGGACGATGTCATCGGTACGCTGGCACGTGAGGCAGAGAAGGTGGGGCGTCCGGTGCTGATTAGCACCGGCGATAAAGATATGGCTCAGCTGGTGACGCCGAATATCACCCTCATCAACACTATGACTAATACGATCCTTGGTCCGGATGAGGTCGTAAATAAGTACGGTGTTCCGCCTGAATTGATCATCGATTTCCTGGCGCTGATGGGGGACTCCTCAGATAACATTCCAGGTGTACCAGGCGTGGGTGAAAAAACGGCTCAGGCGTTGCTGCAGGGGCTGGGTGGGTTGGATACTCTCTATGCGGAATCCGACAAAATAGCAGGACTGAGCTTCCGTGGTGCCAAAACCATGGCAGGCAAACTCGAGCAGAATAAAGAAGTGGCGTATCTCTCGTATAAGCTGGCTACCATCAAAACGGATGTTGAGCTGGAATTAACCTGCGAGCAGCTGGAAGTGCGCCAACCAGCAGCAGAAGAACTGCTGGGCTTGTTTAAACAGTATGAATTCAAGCGTTGGGTTACTGACGTTGAAGCCGGTAAATGGCTACAGGCGAAAGGGACGAAACCGGCAGCTAAACCGCAGGAGACCATCGTTGTCGATGAAACGCCTGAGGAACCTGCCACGGTGCTTTCCTACGACAATTATGTGACGATTCTGGACGAAGCAACGCTGGAAGAGTGGATTGCAAAGCTGAAGAAAGCGCCCGTCTTTGCCTTTGATACTGAAACTGACAGCCTGGACAACATCTCCGCGAATCTGGTTGGCCTGTCTTTTGCCATTGAGCCAGGTGTGGCTGCGTATGTTCCTGTCGCTCATGATTACCTGGATGCCCCCGATCAGATCTCTCGCGACCGCGCGCTGGCGCTCCTGAAGCCGCTGCTGGAAGATGAGAACGCGCATAAAGTTGGGCAAAACCTGAAGTACGATCGCGGTATCCTGGCGAACTATGGCATCGAGCTTCGCGGCATCACCTTTGACACCATGCTCGAATCCTACATTCTTAACAGTGTTGCAGGCCGACACGATATGGACAGCCTGTCAGATCGCTGGCTGAAACATAAAACCATCACCTTTGAAGAGATTGCCGGGAAAGGTAAAAACCAGCTGACCTTTAACCAGGTAGCACTGGAAGAGGCCGGGCGCTATGCCGCAGAGGATGCCGATGTTACGCTTCAGTTGCATCTGAAGATGTGGCCAGAACTGCAGAAGCACAAAGGGCCGCTAAATGTTTTCGAAAATATTGATATGCCGCTGGTTCCGGTTCTGTCCCGCGTTGAGCGCAATGGTGTGAAAATCGATCCGGCTGTTCTGCACAAGCATTCAGAAGAGCTGACGCTGCGTTTGAACGAGCTGGAGCAAAAAGCGCACGAGATTGCCGGAGAAGCGTTTAACCTTTCTTCCACCAAGCAGCTGCAAACTATCTTGTTTGAAAAGCAAGGTATTAAGCCGCTGAAGAAAACGCCGGGCGGCGCACCATCAACGTCGGAAGAGGTGCTGGAAGAGCTCGCGCTGGATTATCCGTTGCCGAAAGTTATCCTGGAATATCGTGGGTTAGCAAAACTGAAGTCGACCTACACGGATAAGCTTCCGTTGATGATCAACCCAAAAACCGGACGCGTACATACCTCCTATCATCAGGCGGTTACGGCGACCGGACGTTTGTCTTCAACCGATCCTAACCTGCAAAACATCCCGGTACGTAACGATGAAGGTCGTCGTATTCGCCAGGCATTTATCGCGCCAGAAGACTACGTGATTGTCTCTGCGGACTACTCGCAGATCGAGCTGCGTATTATGGCGCATCTCTCGCGCGATAAAGGCCTGCTTACCGCGTTTGCCGAAGGGAAAGATATTCACCGTGCAACGGCGGCAGAAGTTTTTGGTTTACCGCTCGATTCAGTGACCAGCGAACAGCGCCGCAGCGCAAAAGCCATTAACTTTGGTCTGATCTATGGCATGAGCGCCTTCGGTCTGGCGCGTCAGCTGAATATTCCGCGTAAAGAAGCACAGAAGTACATGGATCTCTACTTCGAGCGCTACCCTGGCGTGCTGGAATATATGGAACGAACGCGTGCACAGGCAAAAGAGCAGGGCTATGTAGAAACGCTGGAAGGTCGCCGTCTCTATTTACCGGATATTAAATCCAGTAATGGCGCTCGCCGCGCCGGTGCAGAACGCGCGGCAATTAACGCCCCGATGCAGGGTACTGCCGCAGACATTATCAAACGAGCGATGATTGCGGTGGACAGATGGCTGCAAACCGAGCAACCGCGTGTGCGTATGATCATGCAGGTGCACGATGAACTGGTGTTTGAAGTGCATAAAGATGACCTCGAAAGCGTCTCGAAAAAGATCCATCAGCTGATGGAAAACGAGACGCAAATTGATGTGCCATTGCTGGTGGAAGTTGGTAGTGGTGAAAACTGGGATCAGGCGCACTAAGGGTTTACTGAATAACGGCTCTTTTTCGTAACTAAGCAACATAAGATAGAACTTTTTGTGATGTCCATTAGAATTCCCTATGTAAGGAATGAAAAAAAATTACAAAAAGTGCTTTCTGAGCTGCTCAAAAAAGAGTAAAGTTATTCACGTAGGGTACAGAGGTAAGATGTTCTATCTTTCAGACCTTTTACTTCACGTAATCGGATTTGGCTGAATATTTTAGCCGCCCCAGTCAGTAATGACTGGGGCGTTTTTTATTGTGCGAAAGAAAAGTTTTGTACACGCTGTAGGCCGGATAAGACGCGCAGCGGCGCCATCCGGCAATACGGTGGGTTATTCCCCGTCCTGCATCTCTTCAATCGGCGCCAGCTCACTAAACCAGCTATCCAGCTTCTGCCGCAGTTTGTCCACACCCAGCTTTTTCAGTGATGAAAATGCTTCTACCTGCACATCACCGTTAAATGCCAGTACGGCTTCACGTACCATATTCAGCTGCGCTTTGCGCGCGCCGCTGGCCAGCTTGTCTGCTTTAGTCAGCAGCACCAGAACCTGAACGTTGCTCTCCACAGCCCACAGGATCATCTGCTGGTCGAGATCTTTTAGCGGGTGGCGAATATCCATCAGTACCACCAGACCTTGCAGGCTCTGGCGTTTTTCCAGGTATTCGGCCAGTGCGCGCTGCCATTTACGTTTCATCTCTTCCGGGACTTCGGCATAACCATAACCAGGCAGGTCGACCAGGCGTTTACCGTCCACAACTTCAAACAGGTTGATGAGCTGAGTACGGCCCGGCGTTTTAGATGTACGCGCCAGACCCTTTTGATTCGTCAGGGTATTTAGCGCACTGGATTTGCCTGCGTTGGAACGGCCAGCAAAAGCCACTTCTATACCGGTGTCGGAAGGTAAGTGGCGAATATCAGGCGCACTCATCACAAAGTGCGTCTGTTGATAATTCAAGTTAGTCAAAGCAGTCCTCTCCATCAATCAGGGCTTTGCAGCGATTATACCTGAACCCCAGCAAAAGGCTGGTTTTTCGACGAGTGGGCTGTGTGAGTAAAAACCCCGCGCTTTGTGAGACATTGCCGACAGTTTCTATACGAGATGACAGAGTAAAAAATGACAGAACTAAAATAAATCATAGAGTTACATTTGGGCGCTATTCTTAAAATCAGAAATTGTTACCCAGGTTACTTGTACGTTTAAACCAAAACGGTAAAGTAGCGTCCATAGCGAGGAAGCTGACAGGATAAACGACTCAGGATGAGGGTCAGGAGCGCCAGGAGGCGAAGACACAGGATTGTCAGGAAGACAAACGTCCGGAGACGTTAATAAAAGGAAATGGAAACAACACGGAATGTTGCAGGCTAAGGGAAAAACAGGGTGTGTTGATAGCCAACAGGGATAGTAGAGCCCGTAAGGGTTGAGAGTCAGGAAAAAAGGCGACAGATTACTCTGTCGCCTTTTTTCTTTATTTCTGCTAGATTCCGGCGCAATTATATACTGAATAAATACAGCCAAAGACGAATCATGATGAAACCAACTTCTACACCACGCGGTAAAGGTCCTGCAAAAGCGCGTCGTAAAACACGCGAAGAAATTAACCAGGAAGCTCGCGACCGTAAGCGCCAGAAAAAACACCGTGGTCATGCGGCGGGTAGCCGTGCGTCCGGTAGCGAAGGCGGTTCTGGTGGCGGAAACCAAAACAAGCAAAAAGATCCTCGTATTGGCAGCAAAAACCCCATTCCATTGGGCGTGACCGAAAAAGTCACCAAACAGCACAAACCGAAGAGTGAGAAACCTATGCTTTCACCACAGGCTGAGTTGGATTTACTGGAAACGGATGAGCGCCTGGATGCGCTGCTGGAGCGTCTTGAAGCAGGAGAAACCCTGAGCGCGGAAGATCAGGCCTGGGTTGATGCCAAGCTGGACCGCATCGATGAGCTGATGCAAAAGCTGGGTCTTTCTTACGATGACGAGGAAGAAGAGGAAGAGGAAGAAAAGCAGGAAGACATGATGCGCCTGCTGAAAGGCGGCAACTAACGATTTTACACCGTGGGTCTTCCCGTCCTGCTTATAACCCTTCCGGTTATATGTTATCTGGTGTGGTTATTCGTTAAACTACAGCGGTTGTCGCGGCGACAGAAGTGGCTGCGCAACCGGCTCATCACCCGCACTGGGGTTAAGCCGGTACGCCGTACCCGCCAGAGACGCCATCGGAAGGAGTGAGCATGTCAGAGCAGCTAATAGACTGGGACCTGGCCCTGATCCAGAAATATAACTATTCCGGGCCACGATATACCTCGTACCCGACCGCGCTGGAGTTTTCTGAAGACTACGGCACAGAAGCATTTCTAAAGGCCGTGGCGCGTTATCCTGAGCGTCCGCTCTCGCTATACGTTCACATCCCGTTCTGCCACAAACTGTGCTACTTCTGTGGCTGCAACAAGATTGTGACTCGCCAGCAGCATAAAGCCGATCAATACCTCGATGCCCTGGAACAAGAAATTATTCACCGCGCTCCGCTGTTCGTCGGACGCCATGTCAGCCAACTGCATTGGGGCGGCGGTACGCCAACTTACTTAAATAAAGCGCAAATCAGCCGTTTGATGTCGCTGCTGCGTGGTAATTTCAACTTTAACGATGACGCCGAAATCTCGATCGAAGTTGATCCGCGCGAAATTGAGCTGGATGTACTTGATCATTTACGTGCTGAAGGTTTTAACCGCCTGAGCATGGGGGTACAGGACTTCAACAAAGAAGTTCAGCGCCTGGTGAACCGTGAGCAGGATGAGGAGTTTATCTTTGCGCTGCTGAATCATGCGCGGGAGATTGGCTTTACCTCAACAAATATTGATCTGATTTATGGCCTGCCAAAACAGACACCGGAAAGCTTCGCCTTCACCCTGAAACGCGTGTCTGAGCTGAATCCAGACCGTCTGAGCGTCTTTAACTACGCGCACCTGCCAACGCTGTTTGCTGCCCAACGCAAGATTAAAGATGCTGACCTGCCCAGCGCGCAGCAGAAGCTGGATATTCTGCAGGAGACCATCTCTTCACTGACCGAAACGGGTTATCAGTTCATTGGGATGGATCACTTTGCCCGCCCGGATGATGAACTGGCCATTGCTCAACGCAAAGGTGTGCTGCACCGTAATTTCCAGGGTTATACCACCCAGGGCGATACTGATTTACTGGGGATGGGCGTATCGGCTATCAGCATGATTGGCGACAGCTACGCGCAGAACCAGAAAGAGCTGAAGCACTATTACCAGCAGGTCGACGAGCAAGGGAACGCACTGTGGCGCGGAATTACGCTGAACCGCGACGACTGCATTCGTCGGGATGTTATTAAGCTTTTGATCTGCAACTTCCGTCTCGACTATGCCGCCGTGGAACAGCAATGGGATCTCAACTTCGCTGATTATTTTGCCGAAGACCTGAAACTGCTGGCACCACTGGCGAAAGATGGGCTGGTGGATGTGGATGAGAAGGGGATTCAGGTTACGCCGAAGGGGCGCCTGCTGATCCGTAATATTTGCATGTGCTTTGATGCATATCTGCGCCAGAAAGCGCGCATGCAGCAGTTCTCCCGCGTCATTTAACCGGGTTGCCCGGTGGCGCTAACGCTTACCGGGCCCACACGTCGCGATAATCTGTAGGCCGGATAAGCGTTAGCGCCATCCGGCGCGCCTTCAGCTAAACAGCCCAACCAGCGCCGCACACAGCACTGCGGCAACCGCAGTTTGTGGCGTGTGGCTGTCGACTGAGCCGCTCGATAGCAGATTAATGATTGATTCCAGCATGATGACTTCCCCCCGTTTGCCGGGCACGATCATACTTAACTCATCGGAACAGTAAAGCGCAAAATAGCAGCAGTTTGCGCTCAATGATCAATCTTTACACAGTGACGAATCGTCACTCCATTCCGAGTTCTTTTAACTTACGCGTCAAGGTATTACGGCCCCAGCCAAGCAGGCGTGCGGCTTCCTGTTTGTGCCCCTGGGTATGACGTAGCGCGGTGGTCAACAGCGTGCGCTCCATCTCCGGTTGAGCCTCAGAAAGCAGGTTTTGATGACCGGAACGCAAGGCCCGGTCTGCCCACTGTGCCAACAGGGTTGCCCAGCTGTCCGGCTGCATGTGTGAAGGCGCATTGGGCACGCTGGCTTCAAACAGTTCGGCCGGTAAGTCCTGAATCAGCACTTCCTGCCCGGCGGCCATGACGGTTAACCAGCGGCAGGTGTTCTCAAGCTGACGCACGTTACCCGGCCAGGCCAGACGGGTCAGCGCCGCCTCGGTTTCCGGGTGTAATTGTTTGGCTTCAACGCCCAGTTCGCGCGCGGCCTCCTGCAGGAAATGACGTGCCAGACGGGGGATATCTTCCCGACGTTCACGCAGCGGCGGCAGATGCACGCGGATGACGTTCAGACGATGGAATAAGTCTTCGCGGAATTTGCCTTCCTGTACGCGCAGTTCCAGATTCTGGTGCGTGGCGGCGATGATACGTACGTCCACCTTCACGGGCGCATAGCCGCCAACGCGATAAAATTGCCCGTCGGCTAATACGCGCAGTAAACGCGTTTGCACGTCCAGCGGCATATCACCTATTTCATCGAGAAATAGCGTACCGCCGTCAGCCTGTTCAAAGCGCCCCTGGCGAATCGTATTTGCCCCGGTAAACGCCCCTTTTTCATGGCCAAACAGCTCAGACTCGATCAAATCTTTCGGAATAGCCGCCATGTTCAGCGCGATAAAGGGCGCTTTGACGCGCGGGCTATGACGATGCAACGCATGGGCGACCAGCTCTTTACCGGTCCCGGACTCTCCGTTAATCAATACGCTGATTGACGACCGGGACAGTCGGCCAATTATGCGAAAGACATCCTGCATTGCCGGCGCTTCGCCGATGATGTCAGTTGTTGGGCCGTTGATCTGAATATTGCGCGGTTGCTGCTGTTCCTGATAATGGCTGATGGCACGTTCGACCAGCGCCACGGCTTCATCGATATCAAAAGGTTTGGGCAGATAATCAAACGCCCCTTGCTGGTAGGCGCTGACGGCAGCATCCAGATCGGAGTGTGCGGTCATTATGATGACCGGAAGCATCGGATGCCGCTGTTTAATCTGTTTTAACAGCGTCAGACCGTCCATGCCCGGCATGCGAATATCCGACAACAGTACGTCAGGCGTTTTGCTGGCCAGCGCGTCCAGCACCTCTTTACCACTTTCAAATGTGGTACAGCTTAGCCCTGCCCCTGCGAGCGCACGTTCAAGCACCCAACGGATGGAACTATCGTCATCAACGACCCAGACTATTCCTCGTTGCATAAACGTCACCTTATTTCCTGATAGGCAGGTAAACCGAGAACTCGGTATGACCCGGCCAACTGGTAAATTCAATTTTGCCGGAATGTTGATCAATTAAATTACGGGCGATGGATAATCCAAGGCCGGTACCGCCTTCGCGACCGCTGACCATTGGGTAGAACAGCGTGTCCTGCAAATGCGAGGGAATACCCGGACCGTTATCCTCAACATCAATCCGTGCCGCCAGGCGATAACGTACGCCGTGCAGCGTGAGCTGAAACGCGGTGCGGGTACGCAGAATGATCTCACCGCCTTCCGGTCCCAACGCCTGTAAAGCATTGCGCACGATGTTTAACAGAACCTGCTCGATCTGGTCCGGATCGTGCAGTAATTCGGGCAGACTCGGGTCGTAATCACGAATCAGCGTGACGTTTTCCGGGAGCTCCATTGAGACCAGCGCCACCACGCGCTCCGCCACTTTGTGAATACTCTCTGTGACGTGCATACCAGGCTGTTGTGGTCCCAGCAGACGGTCGACCAGATTACGCAGGCGGTCGGCCTGTTCAATAATGACTTTGGTATATTCGGTCAGCGCCGGGTCCGGAAGCGCTTTGCTGAGTAGCTGCGCTGCGCCGCGTAATCCACCTAAAGGGTTCTTGATTTCGTGCGCCAGACCGCGCACCAGATCGCGGGCGGCAATCTGCTGGGCGTGCTGGAGCTGCTCCTGACTCAGACGGCGCTGGTTATCCATTGGCGCCATCTCCAGCAGGATAAGGCCATCAGGCAGCCTCTGAGCGGTCACTGAGAGGATATGTGAGTGGCTGTCTATCACCAGCGTCACTTCGTTATCCGTAAAGCCCTGGCCTGCTTCCAGGCTCTCTCGCATCAGTCCGATGTTTAAGGAGAAATAACTCAACAGATCGGGAAGCGGTGTACCAAACAGTTTGCGGGAGCTTTGGGCGAGCAGCTGCTGTGCCGCCGGGTTGGCGTAATGTACCGCCAGCTCATCGTCGACGAGTAAGATGCTGTTGATTAAAGAATTGAGGATCTGCCCAGCATCGGGCAGCGTGCCGGTTGCCATTCAGCAGTCTCCTGAAAAGTGTTGCACCAATTTAGTGCATTATAGCTTTTTACATCAAAAAAGCGCGAGAAAGCAGGTTGTTAGTGGAGAAAAAAGCCCATCCTGGGATGGGCTAAAAGTTCCACGGCAACTAAAACCTTCGTCTTTCTCCCGACAGCTGTGTTGGCTGCTTTCGCTCACCCCAGTCACTTACTTATGTAAGCTCCCGGGGATTCACTCAATTGCTGCCTTGCTGTAGCAAGAAATCCATTGGTTATTACATTCTCTGCACGTTTTTATGTGAGAGTGTAAAAGTTAAATTAAACGCTGTAGTACAGCTCAAACTCTACCGGGTGCGGAGTCATACGCACACGGTCATCTTCTTCGCGACGCAGCGTAATGTACGCATCGATCGCTTCATTGGTGAACACGCCGCCTGCAGTCAGGAACTCACGGTCCAGATCCAGTTCTTTCAGTGCTTCTTCCAGAGAACCTGCAACCTGTGGGATCTCTTTCGCTTCTTCCGGCGGCAGGTCATACAGGTTTTTGTCCATGGCTTCGCCCGGGTGGATCTTGTTCTTGATACCGTCAAGACCAGCCATCAGCAGCGCTGCGAAGCACAGGTACGGGTTAGCAGCCGGGTCCGGGAAACGCACTTCAATACGACGCGCTTTCGGGGAAGCAACTACCGGAATACGGATAGAAGCAGAACGGTTACGGGCAGAGTAAGCCAGCATTACCGGCGCTTCGTAGCCTGGGACCAGACGCTTGTAGGAGTTGGTGGTCGGGTTAGCCAGGGCATTGATCGCTTTAGCGTGTTTGATTACGCCGCCGATGTAGAACAGCGCCTGCTCAGACAGACCCGCATATTTGTCGCCAGAGAACAGGTTTACGCCGTTCTTGGACAGGGACATGTGGCAGTGCATACCGGAACCGTTATCACCGAACATCGGTTTTGGCATAAAGGTCGCGGTTTTACCGAAACGGTGTGCAACGTTGTGCACAACGTATTTGTAGATCTGAATTTCGTCCGCTTTTTTGGTCATGGTGTTAAAGCGGGTCGCGATTTCGTTCTGGCCAGCGGTCGCCACTTCGTGGTGATGCGCTTCAACAACCAGACCCATTTCTTCCATGATCAGACACATGGTAGAACGGATGTCCTGAGAAGAATCTACCGGAGGAACCGGGAAGTAACCGCCTTTCACGCCAGGACGGTGACCTTTGTTACCACCTTCGTATTTGGTGGAGGAGTTCCATGCGCCTTCGATGTCATCGATAGCCACGTGAGAACCGGAGATAGATGCGCCGAAGCGGATGTCGTCAAACAGGAAGAACTCTGGCTCTGGCCCGAACAGAACGGTGTCTGCTATGCCGGTAGAACGCAGATACTCTTCAGCGCGTTTTGCGATGGAGCGCGGGTCGCGGTCATAGCCCTGCAGCGTACCGGGTTCCAGGATATCGCAACGGATGATCAGGGTAGACTCTTCATAGAACGGGTCGATGAGTGCAGTAGACGCATCTGGCATCAGAACCATGTCTGATTCGTTAATGCCTTTCCAGCCACCGATTGAGGAGCCGTCAAACATTTTGCCTTCTTCAAAGAATTCGGCATTTACCTGATGAGCAGGAATAGTGACGTGCTGTTCTTTACCTTTGGTATCAGTGAAGCGCAAATCAACAAACTTCACTTCGTGTTCGTTCAGCATCGTCAAAACGTGTTCAGCGGACATACTTACTCTCCCGGATTGGTCATGGTCGTCGTGGTAACGAAGTCTTCAATTCTGCAAAAATTGGCCGTGTCGCCGTAAAAAATATAAAGCGAAATCTGTGCCAACTTTTAAATTGCCCCTAAAAGGCGTTATCATGCGCACTATCGTGCAAAGGGGCTGCACCATGAAGGTTGTATTGCACCATTATAGTGCTTTAATGTGAACATTAAGCACCATATTGGTGCAAAGCATGTCAGATTACCCCTTTTAACGCTCCGTGAATGTGATCACAAAGAAACTCTGCAATACTTGTTTGCGGAGGATGTTTGTGATCCTGTTTTGTACTGCGATTAATCCGTGTACAATAACGCGCTATTTCTAAAATGCCTGAGGCAAAGTTGTGATCGAAAATTTGCGTAACATCGCCATCATCGCGCACGTAGACCATGGTAAAACGACCCTGGTAGACAAGCTGCTCCAACAATCCGGTACGTTCGATGCACGTGCTGAAACCCAAGAGCGCGTGATGGACTCCAACGATTTGGAGAAAGAGCGTGGGATTACCATCCTCGCTAAAAACACCGCTATCAAATGGAATGACTACCGTATCAACATCGTTGATACCCCGGGGCACGCCGACTTCGGTGGTGAAGTTGAACGTGTAATGTCCATGGTCGACTCCGTGCTGCTGGTGGTGGATGCAATGGATGGTCCGATGCCGCAGACGCGCTTCGTGACCAAAAAAGCCTTTGCCCATGGCCTGAAGCCAATTGTTGTTATCAACAAAGTTGACCGTCCTGGCGCGCGTCCTGACTGGGTTGTTGATCAGGTATTCGACCTGTTCGTTAACCTCGACGCTACCGACGAACAGCTGGACTTCCCGATCGTTTACGCTTCCGCGCTGAACGGTATCGCAGGTCTGGATCACGAAGATATGGCTGAAGACATGACTCCGCTGTATCAGACTATCGTTGATCGTGTACCGGCCCCGAACGTAGACCTTGATGGCCCGCTGCAGATGCAAATCTCTCAGCTGGACTACAACAACTACGTTGGCGTAATCGGCATTGGCCGCATTAAACGCGGTAAAGTTAAACCGAACCAGCAGATCACTATCATTGATAGCGAAGGCAAAACCCGTAACGGTAAAGTCGGTAAAGTTCTGACTCATCTGGGTCTGGAACGTATCGAGAGCGATATTGCCGAAGCCGGCGATATCATCGCGATCACCGGTCTGGGCGAACTGAACATCTCCGACACCATCTGCGATCCGCAGAACGTCGAAGCGCTGCCGGCTCTGTCCGTTGATGAACCGACCGTAACCATGTTCTTCTGCGTAAACACCTCTCCGTTCTGTGGTAAAGAAGGTAAATATGTTACCTCTCGTCAGATCCTTGACCGCCTGAACAAAGAGCTGGTGCACAACGTTGCGCTGCGCGTTGAAGAAACCGAAGATGCGGATGCGTTCCGTGTATCCGGCCGTGGTGAGCTGCACCTGTCTGTTCTGATTGAAAACATGCGTCGTGAAGGTTTCGAAATGGCGGTTTCCCGTCCGAAAGTTATCTTCCGCGAAATCGATGGCCGTAAACAAGAGCCGTTCGAAAACGTAACGCTGGACGTCGAAGAGCAGCATCAGGGTTCTGTCATGCAGGCTCTGGGTGAGCGTAAAGGCGACCTGAAAAACATGAATCCAGATGGCAAAGGCCGCGTACGTCTTGACTACGTGATCCCAAGCCGTGGTCTGATCGGCTTCCGTTCAGAATTCATGACCATGACTTCCGGTACCGGTCTGCTGTACTCCACCTTCAGCCACTACGACGATGTTCGTGCGGGTGATGTGGGTCAGCGTCAGAACGGCGTACTGATCTCCAACGGCCAGGGTAAAGCAGTTGCGTTCGCACTGTTCAGCCTGCAGGACCGCGGTAAGCTGTTCCTGGGTCACGGTGCTGAAGTTTACGAAGGCCAGATCATCGGTATTCACAGCCGCTCTAACGACCTGACTGTAAACTGCCTGACCGGTAAGAAACTGACCAACATGCGTGCGTCCGGTACTGACGAAGCGACGGTTCTGGTTCCGCCGGTTAAGATGACTCTGGAGCAGGCTCTGGAATTCATCGATGACGACGAACTGGTAGAAGTTACTCCAACCTCTATCCGTATTCGTAAGCGTCACCTGACTGAAAACGATCGTCGCCGTGCAATGCGTGGCGCGAAAGAAGAGTAATTAACGCTCTTTCTCAGGTAAGTATAAAAAAGCCGCTGATTATCAGCGGCTTTTTTTATCATCAGCAGCATCAGAAGAAATACTTTGCCCCAACACGAATCTGGTTTTGTTCGCGATGATAGGGTTCAACATTGCGATCTAACCAGCGTAATTCCAGGTAGGGCAACCAGTGTTCATTGATCCGATACTTAAAGGTATTGGTAATTTCCCAGTGATGATCTTTTCCGTTGCTGCTATTGAAGTCATTGACTCGCATAAAATAGTGCGGTTCAAAGGTATAGGAAAATTTATCGGTAATG
Organism: Citrobacter sp. Colony219; assembly: GCF_019382635.1. Taxonomy (NCBI): domain Bacteria; kingdom Pseudomonadati; phylum Pseudomonadota; class Gammaproteobacteria; order Enterobacterales; family Enterobacteriaceae; genus Citrobacter; species Citrobacter sp. Colony219. The sequence goes on from NZ_CP080033.1 coordinate 432,770, forward strand.
GCAAAGTTCCAGTAGTTACCTATTTCATAGGTATCATTATTATCCAGGTCGCCGTTCAGGTCGGTTGAACTGTAGTTATTATGGTTATATCGATTACGCACGGTAAGATTAAACCATGGTGTAAATTTATAGTTAACATCAAGATAAACAGCACCGCCAGAACCAATACTCTTATCGTTTATTAGCCCGCCAGGTTGGATTGTTAATTTATCTGTCGGTTTAAATAACGGATACCAGCCCTCTATTTCGTTATAGCCGTGTTTTAGCTCATCCTTGCGTTGCATCGTGTAGGTGTTGGTGAGCATGATGCCCGCACCCATATCAGAGTTATAGCCGACGCGCATCATGACCTCTATTTGATCTGACGCCAGGTTATATGCTTCGCGGTTTTCTACATAGGCTCCAGCGAAAGCAGAGGTTGATACCACAGAGGATAAGAGAATTATTGTCGTTAATTTTTTCATGATAAATCCATTTTTTAAGCGTAGGGAGGCCGCCATCCCTTGAGATGGAATAGGCGGCTATTATTTTTATACGTTTACAGCAGAGGTATTCTTTTTATTGGTAACCGGGTCTGGTTGGATATTATTTTTCTTCCGTTGGCTGATTTCCTCAATAATAAAAGCAAAACGTGTTTCGTTGAGCTTATAAAAGAAGCCCATTGTGAGTGCTGCAATAATTGCAAGCCCGCAAGGCCAGAGAAAGATGAGTTGACGCAAACCGAGCAGGGTAGCATCGCTCTGGGCTATGTTGGGGATATAACCGATTTGCGTCAGCATAATACCCGGCAGGAAGCCTGCGAGCGCCGCGGAAATTTTGCGAGAAAAGGTATAACCCGTATATACCGAGCCTTCCGCACGGATCCCCGTCTTCCATTCGCCATAATCGACCGTATCCGGAACCAGCGCCCAGTTCAGGCTGTTAACAAAAGCGGTTCCGAAGAAGGCCATGCAAGAAAACATCACGAATAAAAATGACGTGCTGCCCCAGAAAAAGTTCAGCACATCGCCGATTGCCCATAGCGCCAGACCGCCGAGGTAAACCTGCTTTTTACCAAAACGTTTTACGGCTGCGGGCACCAGCAGTACCCCAAGCAGAATGCACCCCATGCTGAAGAAACCCATCCACGACAGCAGATGTATATCGTTGAGCACGTACTGGGTGTAATACACCTGAATCGCCAGCTTAATGTTGAATGCTGCCAGCGTGCACAGGTTGGCGACACACAGCACCAGCAGCGGAGGGTTACGGAAAATGGCGCAGAACGATTTGAGAATACTGGGTTTATGGTGATCCGGCACGATTTCGATATAGCGTTCCTTCACACCGCTAAAGCACCACCACATACTGAACAGTCCGCAGACAGAGAAGAGCAGTGCGGCAATCAGATAACCCAGCGAAGGCGAACTGACAAATAGAGCCTGAATTGGCATAAAGCCAACGGTACACAGTAACAGACCTACGGTAGCGCCGCCCTGACGCCAGGCGGCGAGCTGAGCGCGTTCATGTGGATTTTTAGTAATTGCGGGCACCATCGCGCCGTAGGAACAGTTCATCAGGCTATAGAACAGGCCGAACAGCATGAACAACACCGTTGCCAGCCCCGTTTTCACCGTCAGCGTAAAGCCTGTCGCTAAAAACTGCGCGCTGGCGACGACGGCGACAGGAAATGACGCATACAAAATAAAGGGTCTGAATTTCCCCTTTGCGCCAATATTACGCCTTGAGTCCAGCAACACGCCGGTCAGAATATCGGTGAAGGCGGTGAAGAACTTCGCTACTAAAAAGATAATCCCACCGTACCAGGCCGGCATCCCTAGTTCATCGGTATAAAATTTAAGCAGATACAGCGTGCCGATACACAGCATCAAATTTGAGCCGAAGTCACCCACTCCGTAGGCGAATTTTTCACGCAGGCTCAGTTTTAGCGTTAGCGGATCATGAAAAGACATAATCGCTCCTCAATAGCGCCCCGTAGAGCGCTATTCATTATTATTATCAAACGGTTTGTTTACGCGCTTCTATCTCTTCAACGATACGGACATACATCTTCTCGTTAAGGTTGTAGAAACAGCCCATAGCTACAATGGTGATCACCGCTAACGCGCAGGGATAAATAAAGATCAGCTGACGCAATCCTTCGACCGTACTGGCAGATTGCACCACGTTGGGGACATAGCCGATTTGCGTTAGCATCCAGCCGGGGAAGAATCCCGCCAGCGCTTGTGACACTTTACGAAAGAAAGTGAAGCCGGTGTATACCGTTCCTTCCGAACGAACGCCGGTACGCCATTCGCCATATTCCACCGTGTCGGAGACCAGCGCCCAGTTCAGGCTGTTGACGAATGCTGAGCCGAAGAATGCCAGACAGGAGAAGGCGACAAAGCTGACTGAGCCGCCGCCAAAGAAGTAGTTCAGCAGATCGCCCGCGACCCAAATCAACAAACCGCCGATGTAGACCTTTTTCTTGCCGAAACGTCTGACCATTCCCGGCATCAAGAAGACACCGATGAAGATACAGCCCATGCTGAAAAAGCCCATCCACGAAAGGAGGATCGGGTCGTTCAGTACGTACTGGGTGTAATAGACCTGAATCGCCAGCTTGACGTTAAACGCGCCAAGTGTGCAAAGGTTGGCAACGCACAGAATAAACAGCGGGCGGTTACCTGCGATGGCGCGGAAGGATTGCAGCAATCCCGGTTTTTGCGCGGCATCAACGGGTTTCACTTCTACGTAGCGTTCTTTTACCCCGGCATAGCACAGCCACATGAACAGCAGGCCGAACAGAGAGAACAAGGTGGCGGCGAAGATATAGCCCAACTGAGAGTTGCCTTCGATCAGGTTCATTACTGGAACAAAGCCGACGGTGCACAGCAGCAAGCCAAGAGTGGCTCCGCCCTGTCGCCAGGCTGCCAGCGAGGCGCGTTCGTCCGGGTTTTTGGTGATTGCGGGGACCATCGCACCGTAAGAGCAGTTCATCATACTGAAGAACAGTCCGTACAGCATAAACAGTACCGTTGCCATCACCGTTTTACCGGTGACTTCAAATGGTGTACCGACAAAGTTCGCAATCGCCAGCAGCGTCACTGGAAATGCGGCATACAGAACGAATGGGCGGAATTTGCCTTTCGGGCCGATTTTGCGGCGCGAGTCGAGCATAATCCCAGTCCCCATATCGGTAAACGCGGTAAAAAACTTGGCGATAAGGAAAATGATACCGCCATAAGTTCCAGGTAAACCAAGAACATCGGTATAAAACTTGAGTAAATAGAGCGTACCTATGTCCAGCAGGATATTGGAACCTAAATCACCCATCCCATAGGCGAGTTTTTCTTTGAACGGCAAGCGTAGGGTTGCCGGATTAGAAGAGGTCTGACTCATTATTATTCTCCATGTGCCCGCGAGTTTCCCCGCGGGCGAGCCGTATTAGATGTTGCGTAAAGTGGCAAACAGTGACGCCCATTCACTCTTCGCGCGATAAAACACCGGAGGCTTGCCAATAGGCGCATCCACGGTAATTTCACCGCCCTGGTAAGTTTCCCCGGTCCAGACATTTATCCAGCTATCTTCCGGCAGATACAGGGTCCAGTCGGACTTGCCTTGTTCGTGAACCGGCGCAACCAGCAGATCTTGTCCCAGCAGATACTGATATTTCAGGGTATAGGTCCGCGCATCGTCTTCGTAATGCAGGAACAGCGGGCGCATCACCGGCAGACCGGTAGCGCTGTTTTGCGCGACGGCCTGTTTGAGATACGGTTTCAGGGTGGTAAACACGGTGGTCATTCGTGCAAAGTGGGCGATGGTTTCAGCATCACCATCAAACTGCCAGTTATCGCCTGGGCGGTTACCTTCGTGGGTGCGCATCATCGGCGTGAAGGCGCTGAAGTCACACCAGCGCAGCAGCAGTTCTTTGCTGCGTTTCATGTCAAACAGGGTGGTGTAGCCGCCGATATCGCTGTGGTGCAGACCGTGACCGGTCATCGCCAGCGACAGCGCCGCGGGAACGACGGAAGCCAGACCGTCGTCAAGGCTCCAGTCCACGTTCTGATCGCCCGCCCACATCATGGTGGAGTATTTCTGGCTACCGGTGTAACCCGCACGCATAAAGAACAGGATCTCGCCGAGTTTGCCGGTCTCCTGTAGCGCTTCGTAGTTACATTTCGCCCACAGTGCGGGCCAGGCGTTGTGCATGATCTCGGCGCTGACGCCGTTGTGCAGATACGTATCTGTCGGCAGGTATTCGCCAAAATCCGCCATCCAGCCGCCGCAGCCCAGTTCGATCATGTTTTTCTTGATGACCTCTTTGAACCAGTCGTAGGCTTCCGGGTTGGTCAGATCGACCACGCCGCCGTAAAACTCGCCAAACTCTACGAGGTAATCGCCGCCGGATGCATCTTTCGCCAGATAACCGTGTTTGGCCGCTTCGGCACAGAGATCTTTATCGCTGGCAACATACGGGTTGATGTAGGAGAGGAACTGCACGCCTTCTTCTTTCCACTGCTTAATACGGCTATCCAACTGCGGATAATTGTCGCTGTTCCATTTCCAGTTCCACATCACGCGCTTGCCAAAGGAGGTCATACGGATGCCAGACCAGTCCTGCGCCCAGATGCCGTTTACTTTCACGCCTGCGTTACGCATGGTGTCCAGTTTGCTCTGGCAAACCTCAGTACCGCCCTGAATACCGAGCGTGACGCCATCGTAGATCCAGTCCGGCAGCTCCGGCTGGCGTCCTAACAGTGCAGTCAATTTTTCCAGCAGAGAGATGTAGGTATCAGCGCATTCAAAACGCAGGGTGGTTTTGTCCTCCCACAGCGCCAGTTCGTGATACTCCGGCGCGCTGAAGTCGAAATTCATATAGCAACTGTTATCAACGTGGCAGTAGTACTTCTGCGTGCTGACGAAGGTCGGTTGCGGGAAGAAGGTCCAGTAGTAGTCGCCGCCGGCGTTCTCTTTACAGTCGGCTTGCCAGGTGACATAGCTGTTTTTGTTTCGGCCCACGCCCTGTTCGCTGGTCCACAGCGGGAAAGGTTTACCGCGTAAGTCGAAGTAAGAGAACTGTTCGCCGCAGCCGTAGATATGATCGTCTGGATTAGCGGCCAGTCGCAGCCAAATGCGGTTATGGTTGAGATCGCCGTTGTGCAGATCCAGCTTCAGGCGACCTTGTTCATCGGTAGAAATATGCAGCGTGGCGTTGATGGTCTCACCGCGGCTGAAATGCACCCGCCAGCCGTCAGGCGACTCGCTGACCGTGGCGTCGGTCAGGGCAATTTTCTCATTGAGCTTGTCTTTAATGCTGAAGTTGCCGCGAAACATGTCAATGTCGGCAACACCAGCGCCGATCCACAGGCAGGGGTTTTCTGTGCTGTGGCGTAAAATCAGGCGCTGGTGGTACGTTAAAGCAAATCCATCAGGTAATGATGTGAGTTCTAAGGCGGTTGACCGTTGTTGTAGCGAATTCATTATTGTCTCCGTAAAAATAGGGTAATTCGGTAATTTGTCGGAAATCTGTTATTCACTGCCGATTAAAAAATGCATCTGATGTTGTTCTCCGGGCGCGAGATGAATCAGGCTAATTCCGGAGTTAAAGGCGTCTGGCGGGCAGGTCATCGGTTCAACCGCCAGGCCACGCCGTGCTAATTTTTCGCCGGTATACACTTGCAACCAGGGCTGGTGGCTGCGTAAAAAAGTGGACATGTTTTGCGATGGGCTGGTCATCCTGACTTCCCACTCAGCGTCAGGTGGCAGAGTCCTGAACGTATGATCGATAGCGGTCTGCGCAATGCGTTGCGGCGTGGTGAAATATCGTTCATCACATGTTTCTTCACTCACCGGGAGTGTTAATTCACAGTCATCAATGGGTTGCAGATTGCAGGTCAAGTAGGGATGTGCTCCCGCGCCATACGGCGCGATTTCGTCACCCACATTCTGTGTGCGGATAAAAACGTGCAGTCCACGGGTTGCCTCCAGTCGGTAAATCACCTCTGAAACCAGCGCAAAGGGATAACCATAAGAAGGCGGCAGAAAAATCGTCAGCGACACTTCCGATGCCGACTGCTGGGTAATCTGCCAGTCCCGCCAGGCCAGTAACCCATGAATGGCGGTATGTGAAACTGAGTCGTTAACGGCAAGCTGGTAATCCTTGCCGTTATAGTGATAGCTGCCGTCTACAACGCGGTTTGGCCAGGGGATTAACACTTTCCCCAAGTGTGCCAGCGGCATTTCTTCCGGTTTGTGGGGAATAACGATATGACGCCCACGGTGCGTCAATTCCGCTAGCCCAGCGCCAACCGTGACGATTTTCGCCTGATAGTGTCCGGCCTGAAGATGAATGGTTTTTCCACCGCTATGCATGGCAGCCCACCTTGTTACTTATTTAGCGTTGATATCCAGCAGACCGGCGGCAACAGCCGGAGCAAGGCCCGGAGCCAGCGGCAGACGCGGGATCACCAGGCAGTGCAGCAGGTGATAAATGTCCTGCTTGCCGTCCCAGACTTTGGTGGTCACCTTGTTATCGGTGTCCAGCTCCTGCCACCATGAACCGGTCTCGTAATCCATCAGGTAGGTGATGCAGTAATCCCACCATTTCTGGTACCAGGCTTCGTACTGGCTGTCGCCTGTGAGGGTGTACAGGGCGTAGGCGGTGCCCATCGCTTCGACTATCGGCCAACGCACTCTTTCGCGAACGATCGGTTTGCCGTCCCAATCCACCGAATAGACAAAACCGTCTGCGCCGTCCGGTGCCCAGGCGTCGCGGATAGTGGCGTGGAAAAGTCCTTTTGCATCTTCCAGCAGCCAGGCAGGCGGCGTTTCGAAGCGAGCTTCCAGCGCGGCATGTAGATGCAGCATCAGGCGGCCCCACTCGATCCAGTGACCCGGCGTGCCACCGTAGGCGCGAAAACGGTGAGCTGGGTTGTCCTTGTTGTAATCGCGGATTGGATTCCACTGTGAATCGAAGTGTTCATTGACGCGGTACTCCCCGCTACGGGCCACATCGTGAATAATCACCGAAGCGATACGCAGTGCGCGATCGAGCCATTTACGGTCATGAGTCACGTCATACACGATCAGGAAAGCTTCGACCGCGTGCATGTTAGCGTTGCCGCCGCGATAATCTTCTGTCTGGCTGAAGGCTTCGTCCCAGGACTCCAGGCACATTTGTTCGTCTTCGCTCCAGAAGTACTTCTCAATCACCTCGATGGCGTCATCCAGCAATTTTCTGGCCTGTGGATGACCGGTAGTGACCGCGCTTGCCGCGCCAAGTAAAACGAAGAAATGCTGATAGCCCTGCTTGGAGGCATCCATCACGCCTTCGTCATTGACGCAGGCGTACCAACCGCCGTAGCGTGTGTCGCGTAGCGCGCCGTTCAGCGCCTTAATGCCGTGGTCGACGAGTTGATATGCACCTGGGCGACCCATGGAGGCGGCAACGGAATAGACGTGCAGCATGCGGGCGGTGATCCACAGATGTGTTCCCATATCCGCTCTGACCTGACCACTGTTTCCTAACCAACCAAACCCGGTGGGCACCGCCGCGTTCTTACCAAAGTTAAAGATGCGATCGGTTTCTTGTTCCAGCCAGCGGTTGTGGCTTAGGGTGTTAAACCATTTCATGCTTTGATCCTCTATTAGCGGCGGGCCATCATTTCGTCGACGATATCGCCCAGACGCTGCAACTTCGGTGCGGAAACATCACGCAACATCAGTTCGGTATCCGGCAGGCCCACAACGGATGACCAGACCGCACGCCCGGCCAGGAAGCCGGATGCGCCTGCGGTCATTGCTACGCTGACCGCGCGTGGGAACAGTTTTTCATCCACACCAGAGGAGAGAATGACCCACGGTATGTTGATGTTTTCATTCAGGCGCTGAGAGGCGCTAAGCAATTCCTGTTGGGTTCCTTTGCCGTACAGCGGCATTTCGACCTTGTAGAGATCGGCACCGCTATCGCCCAGCTCTTTTGCGGCATCGATGATGGCCTGTTCGCGATCGAACTTATCGCCACGACGCGGTGGGCGAACAACCGGCTCGATGATGCTCAGCAGCCCATTGGAATGGCATAGCTCATTGAATTCTTTCACCATGTCCAGACGCTGTTGGGCATCTTCATCGCTACGCCACAGCACCAGCAGTTTGAGAGCCTTGGCACCATCTTGCTTCACAGCCTGCGGGTTGATTTTTTTATCAATCACTACGCTATCGACCGGAATTCCGTTACCCGGAATAAACTCATCAGCGGCCACAATCATGGCGCAGCTTTTGGCTACCGCGTTTTGCTCTACAACCTGGCGGTAGCAGAACTGCTGATCGACCAGAATGGCGGAGGCATAGGGGGACAGGATTTTTGCCGCATTGACTTTGAAATCGGTCAGCACGCTGTCATTGACCGGGGATTTTGCGCCTGCTGCGGCAAACATTAAGCGCATGGCTTCGCGCTGATCGACTGCCAGCATGGCAAAACCGCCGGAAGCTCGGGTGATATCTTTCAGGGTGTACTTCGTCATTGTTCAGTCCTTACTTATCTGTGTGTTTATTTAGCCCGGCGGATGCGCGAACCTGTTCAAGAATGGCCGTCCAGTCTTCCCGGCCACGGCCAGCGGCGCGTGCCTGGTTATAGACTTCGCGGGATGCGGCGCCGAGCGGCATCGGCACATGTAGTTGGTTGGCAACGTCCAGCGCGATGCCAAGATCCTTGTGAGCTAAATCGATCATGAAGGCCGGGGAAAGATCGCCTTTCAGCACTTTGTTCGGCCATGATGTAGTGAAGTGACCTTTCCCGGCGGGAGTGCCGCTCATGACTTGCAAGGCCACATCGAAGGAGAGGCCGAGCGCTTCGCACAACACGGCGGCTTCGGCAGACAGGGCGTTTAACGCGATGCTCATGTAGTTATTGATGAGCTTGACGCGAATGCCCATACCGGGACCGCCTGCGTTGATCAATTCATTACCCATCGCCATCAGAACCGGTGTGGCGCGTTCTACCTGCTGTGCCGTTCCACCTGCCAGCAGCAACAGCGTTCCTGCGATAGCGTGATCGGAGGTACGTCCAACCGGGCAATCCATCATGTCGAAGCCTTTGTCACGCATATCGGCGATCAGTTTGTCGGTTTGCAGTGGGTGAATAGTCGACATATCAATCACTAATGCCTGCGGGGAGAGGTTTTCGCAGATACCCTGCTCACCGAACAGTACGCTGCGCACCAGATCGCCGTTTGGCAGCATTGTGATAACAAATTCTGCCCCTTTTGCTGCCTGAGCCGGGCTGTTGGCAGGTTGGGCTCCTTTTTCCACCAGGCGCTGAACGGCATCCGGGTTAACGTCAAAGACGCTGAGTTGATGACCCTGCTTCAGCAAGTTGCTCGCCATGGGTGAACCCATCTGACCTAATCCGATAAATGCTATAACTGCCATAACGTTCTCCTGAGACGTGGATGTCATTTTTTGTCATTTAAGGTCGTTTGCTTTTGTCTGTTTTTGATCGTATTTGTAATTTATGGTCAAAAAATTGACAGCCGTCACTTTTTAAACATTTTGTGAAATTAAAATGATCCCATCTTGAAACGCCTAAGGAATGACCATGATTCGTGTTGCTTGTGTGGGTATTACCGTGATGGATCGCATCTATTACGTAGAAGGTTTACCGACTGAAGGAGGTAAATATGTGGCGAAGCGCTATACCGAAGTGGGCGGCGGGCCTGCTGCAACGGCCGCAGTGGCTGCAGCGAAGCTGGGCGCGCAGGTGGACTTTATTGGCCGTGTGGGCGATGACGACACCGGAAACAGCCTGCTGGCGGAGCTGGAATCCCTGGGGGTAAACACCCGCTACACCCGGCGCTATGCGGGGGCAAAGTCTTCACAATCGGCGATTATGGTGGATGCGCAAGGGGAGCGTATTATCGTTAACTACCCCAGCCCGGACTTACTGCATGACGCTGACTGGCTTAACGAGATCGATTTTTCGCAGTGGGATGTGGTTCTGGCGGATGTTCGCTGGCACGAAGGCGCCAGGCAGGCGTTCACGCTGGCGCGTCGGGCGGGAGTGATGACGGTACTGGATGGTGACGTCACGCCACAAGATATCAGTGAGCTGGTGGCGTTGAGCGATCATGCGGCGTTCTCTGAACCGGGTCTGGCGCGTTTAACCGGGATAACCGATCCTGTCGTTGGACTAAAAAAATCACAAACGCTCACAAATGGTCATGTTTATGTGACGCGTGGCAGTGAGGGCTGTGACTGGATAAAAAATAATATGTTGCAGCATCAATCTGGATTTAAAGTCGACGTAGTGGATACTACGGGGGCCGGAGACGTTTTCCACGGTGCGCTTGCATTCAGCCTGGCGGGTGGTGATGCCCCGGAAGACGCGGTCAGGTTCGCCAGTGGGGTTGCTGCGCTAAAATGCACGCGTCCGGGAGGAAGGGCTGGAATCCCTGACTGTGATCAAACCCGATCTTTTCTGTCACTTTTTGTATAAAATGCCAGGGCAATGGTTTTTCGAGGAAATTTCATGAGTCTTACCGAACTGACCGGTAACCCGCGGCACGATCAGCTGTTGATGCTGATTAGCGAGCGCGGTTATATGAATATCGACGAGCTGGCCAGCCTGCTGGACGTGTCCACGCAGACCGTGCGTCGTGATATTCGTAAACTCAGCGAGCAGGGATTAATTACGCGTCATCATGGTGGGGCGGGCAGAGCCTCCAGCGTGGTGAATACGGCGTTTGAGCAGCGTGAAGTCTCGTGGACGGAAGAGAAGAAAGCCATCGCGGAGGCGGTGGCTGACTATATTCCTGACGGTTCGACGGTGTTTATTACCATAGGCACCACCGTGGAGCAGGTGGCCCGCGCGCTGTTAAACCATAACCATTTGCGCATCATCACCAACAGCCTGCGCGTGGCGCATATTCTGTATAACAATCCGCGTTTTGAAGTCATGGTGCCGGGGGGAACGTTACGCCCGCACAACAGCGGCATCATTGGTCCTTCTGCTTCGGCATTTGTGGCTGATTTTCGGGCCGACTACCTGGTTACCAGCGTTGGCGCGATTGAAAGTGACGGCGCACTGCTGGAGTTTGATGTTAACGAGGCCAGCGTAGTGAAAACGATGATGTCCCATTCAAGACACATTCTGCTGGCAGCGGATCATACGAAATATACGGCTTCTGCCGCGGTAGAAATTGGTAATGTGTCGCAGGTAACTGCGCTGTTTACTGATGAATACCCAGGTCCGGCATTGCACAATTTACTCCAGTCACAGCAGGTGGAAATTGTGCAGGTGAGTCCTTCACAGGATGATGCTCTGGCCGTGTAATTCTTCCCAATGATGGCCCGATAACTTCGCAGCCATCACTCTCGCATAGTCAAACTTCTCCTTTCCCGCTACAGTTATTCATCCACGGCGAATAAGGAGAAGGGCATGCTCTATATCTTTGATTTGGGTAATGTGATTGTCGATATCGACTTCAACCGCGTGTTGGGCACATGGAGCGATCTAAGTCGTGTACCGTTGGCTTCGCTAAAGCAAAGTTTCACCATGGGGGAGGCTTTTCACCAGCACGAGCGAGGCGAAATAACGGATGAAGCCTTTGCCGAGGCGCTATGTCACGAGATGGCGCTGCCGCTAAGTTACGAGCAGTTCTCTCACGGCTGGCAGGCGGTGTTTGTCGCCTTGCGCCCTGAGGTTATCGACATCATGCATAAGCTGCGTGAGCAGGGGCATCGTGTCGTTGTGTTATCAAATACTAACCGCCTGCACACCACGTTTTGGCCGGATGAATACCCCGAGATCCGTCAGGCTGCTGACCATATTTATCTTTCCCAGGACCTGGGCATGCGTAAACCGGAAGCGCGAATTTACCAGCACGTCCTGCAGTCTGAAGGTTTTTCTGCGCAGGATACGGTCTTTTTTGACGATAACGCCGATAATATTGAAGGGGCTAACCGGTTAGGGATCACCAGTATCCAGGTCGTCGATAAAAAGACGATTCCTGACTATTTCGCGACGTTGTTATGCTAAAAAATGTTCGGCAACAGGCCAGGCATCATACGCGTCCTGTACAAGACTGGTTGAAGCTACTATGGCAGCGGATTGATGAGGACAACATGACGACGCTGGCAGGGAATCTTGCCTACGTTTCATTGCTCTCATTAGTGCCGCTTATTGCCGTCGTATTTGCGCTTTTCGCCGCATTTCCGATGTTTTCCGACGTCAGTGTCCAGCTACGTCATTTTATTTTCGCAAACTTTATCCCGGCGACGGGAGACGTCATTCAACGTTATATCGAACAGTTTGTCGCCAATTCGAACAAAATGACGGCAGTCGGGGCATGCGGGCTGATTGTCACAGCATTATTGCTGATGTATGCCATTGATAACGCGCTGAATACTATCTGGCGCAGCAGGCGCACGCGTCCCAAAGTTTACTCTTTCGCCGTCTACTGGATGATTTTAACGCTGGGGCCGCTGCTGGCGGGAGCCAGTCTGGCGATCAGCTCTTATCTGTTGTCATTGCGCTGGGCCAGCGATCTCAACACGGTGATTGATAACGTCCTGCGTATTTTCCCGCTGGTGCTTTCCTGGCTCTCGTTCTGGCTGCTTTACAGCATTGTACCGACTACGCGCGTCCCTAATCGTGATGCGGTGATTGGCGCTTTTGTGGCCGCCGTGTTGTTCGAAGCCGGGAAGAAAGGATTTGCGCTCTACATCACGATGTTCCCGTCGTATCAGCTCATTTACGGCGTCCTGGCGGTGATCCCCATTTTATTCGTCTGGGTTTACTGGACGTGGTGTATCGTCTTGCTAGGCGCGGAAATAACTGTCACTCTCGGGGAATACCGCAAACTTAAACAAGCCGCAGAACAAGAAGAAGCAGAGCAACCATGATTGCATTAATTCAGCGCGTAACCCGTGCCAGCGTCACCGTGGAGGGCGAGGTGACGGGTGAAATTGGCCCAGGACTTTTGGTCCTGTTAGGTGTCGAAAGGGATGATGACGAACAGAAAGCGAACCGCCTGTGCGAGCGCGTACTCGGCTATCGAATCTTTAGCGATGCCGAAGGCAAAATGAACCTCAACGTGCAGCAGTCAGGCGGCAGCGTGCTGGTGGTTTCACAGTTTACGCTGGCGGCAGATACCGAACGCGGCATGCGCCCGGGGTTTTCGAAAGGCGCAGCACCCGAGCGGGCAGAAGCGCTGTATGAGTACTTTGTTGAGCGTTGCCGCCAACAGGAAATGAATACGCAAACCGGGCGATTCGCTGCTGATATGCAGGTTTCGCTGGTTAATGATGGCCCCGTGACGTTCTGGTTACAAGTATGAACCAGCTACCGGTATGGCCGCGGGTAACAAGAGAGAATACAACTATGTATCACCTTCGAGTACCGCAAACAGAAGAAGAATTGGAGCGCTACTACCAGTTTCGCTGGGAGATGCTGCGTAAACCATTGCACCAGCCAAAAGGCTCCGAACGGGATGCCTGGGACGCGATGGCGCATCACCAGATGGTGGTGGACGAAGAGGGGAATCTGGTTGCGGTAGGGCGTTTGTATATCAATGCGGATAACGAAGCCTCCATACGTTTTATGGCCGTAGACCCCTCCGTGCAAGAGAAAGGGTTGGGCACGCTGATGGCGATGACTCTGGAGTCTGTGGCACGTCAGGAAGGGGTAAAGCGTGTAACCTGTAGCGCCCGTGAAGATGCGGTCGAATTTTTCGCCAAGCTCGGTTTTGTGAGCCAGGGGGAAATCACCACACCGCAAACCACGCCGGTGCGCCACTTTTTGATGATTAAGCCCATTGCGACGCTGGACGATATTCTCCATCGCGGTGACTGGTGCGGACAGCTACAGCAAGCCTGGTACGAACATATTCCATTGAGTGAGAAAATGGGCGTGCGTATTCAGCAGTACACCGGGCAGAAATTTATTACCACGATGCCCGAGACGGGCAATCAGAATCCGCACCACACGCTGTTTGCCGGAAGCCTGTTTTCACTGGCGACGCTAACGGGCTGGGGACTTATCTGGCTGATGCTGCGTGAGCGTCATCTGGGGGGAACGATTATCCTCGCCGACGCGCATATCCGATACAGCAGGCCAATCACCGGGAAACCAACTGCTATTGCCGATCTGGGCTCGCTGAGCGGTGATCTTGATCGTCTGGCAAGAGGCCGCAAGGCGCGCGTGCAGATGCAGGTCGGGGTATTTGGCGATGACACGGCGGGCGTCGTGTTTGAAGGTACTTACATTGTGCTACCCGCAAAACCGTTTGGCGCATATGAAGAGGGCGGTAACGAGGAAGAGTAGGGGGATACCCTCTACTCGATAAATGCATCTGCCGGAAGTTTAAAGCGTTCTGCAAGCGCTTTAATATGGCTTACAGTCAGTGCTCTACGGCCATTTAGGATGTTGCTGACGTTCGATTTAGAACCAAGCTCGTTGGCGAGGTCGGTGGCTTTTAATCCGTACTGATCCATGAGCGTACGCAATACGGAAACGCCAGGGGGAATTTGTTTCAGGTGTTGATTGAGCGCTCTGAATTCTGGTGCATGTTTTTCGTATTCACTGATTCGGGCACTAAGTAATTCAAATAGTGGGTTTTCAAGATCGTCGTGGTCAACCAGAAACTCTACTAGCGCTAGTGCCCTTCGATACTCCGTTTCATTGCGTTCTTCCCCCAAAAGAGGGATCGTTTTTACAGCACAACTGAAGGTATCAACGATCTTTTTTGCGCTGGCTGCGTCCATATGACGATGAGATCTCATTCTTTATGGCCCCGATAATATTCTGTCAGTTTGTCATATTCGGCGTGGAGAACGATATGCTTCACAAATACCTTATGTAACCTGAAATCTATGTAGGCAATGAGTCTCAGGTTGTTACCAGAAACATCAATTACCCACCATTTATTCCTGTACTTAAAATTATCAAGAGAAGGAATATACTGTTTCATCTCTTCAGGGTGATTGAATGTTTTTTTCTCCAAAACATTCAGCAACTCAGAGAGAGCAAGCCCATGGTTTGGATACATGAGCATACCCTCATTGAATGGTTTTCGGCTGATAACATGCACGATGTAGTTCCATTACATAGTTTTCAACCTGAAAACAATCTAACGCAATGCCATCATGTTTTCAAGTTGAAAACAACATTGAATATTAAGAAATTATCTCCGCTGATGGGCTTCTAACACGCCAGGCCACCTCGCGCATTGCGTTTCGCGCTGTCTGGCTTACGCCTCCTAACTGAAAAAATCCGTGGATAACGCCGGGATAGCGCTGACAGGTGCAGTCCACACCTTGCTTCTGGAGCTGGTGAAACAGGGCCTCTCCTTCATCGCACAGTGGGTCAAATTCAGCGGTAATGATGTGCGTGGGCGGCAAGCCGTTGAAGTCTTCACGCCAGAGTGGGCTGACTTCGGGATGCAATGGATCGGTTTTCGGCATATACATTTCGTAGCCCGAAAGCAGCGTGTCGCGAGTGATAATGTAATCCTGTCCATTATGGTCATAGCTCGCAAACCTGGCGGTTGCGTCCAGCATCGGGTAGATCAGCATAAGCTGTGCAGGTTGCCATTGCCTGGCCGCTTTCAGGCGTAGTGCGGTGACCAGCGCCAGGTGCCCGCCCGCGCTGTCGCCAGCAAGGGTTATGCGCTCGCGATCGACTCCCAGTTTCTGGGCATATTTCCAGATGATATTGGCCCCGGTTTCAGCGTCGTTATGTGCTGCCGGGAAAGTATGCTCTGGCGCAAGGCGGTACTGTACTGCAATGACCCTACAGCCGCTGAACCAGGCGAGCTGCCTTAGTTGGTTATCATGCGTAGCAAACCCACCGCTGACAAAACATCCGCCATGATAATAGAT
>NZ_CP080033.1:448656-482649 GCF_019382635.1 Citrobacter sp. Colony219
GCGGCGAAACAACGCGAAACGTCATGGTATCGAGTTCAATATCTTCAACCTGTACGCGGGTTTCTGTTTCTCCGGCCAACGCCGTACTGGCAATATAGCCCGCTCTCCGGTCATCAATATTCTGTTCGCGGGAAGAAGGGCGTCCCGCCGCGATAAATGCCTCAACTAACTGCGCAATCCCGCTTTCCAGTGCCATTTTTAAATACTCTTATCTGTATGGATATACAGGTTTATAACCTGGATTACTAAGAATGAAAATGGGAAAAAAAGGGGCGTTATGATTCTGGAAAGCGGCTCGCAAAAGTAAAAATCGTTCACGTAAAAGCTATTTTCCCGCTTTTTCCAGGTGTATGTTGTATGGAAATTAATCGCTGATGATATACTGGAGGTATATGTGAGTATGATGGCTGGGATGGATATGGGCAGAATTTTACTCGATTTATCAGACGAAGTGATTAAACGTCTTGATGACCTCAAGGTGCAGCGTAACCTGCCGCGAGCTGAACTCTTGCGGGAGGCCGTTGAGCAGTATCTGGAAAGGCAGGAACAGGCTGAAACGACTATTTCCAGCGCTCTCGGACTCTGGAAAGGTTGTGAAGAAGATGGCGTTGAGTACCAACGCAAACTTCGTGAGGAATGGTAATGGTCAAAGGATCCGCGCTTTTTGATACCAACATCCTCATCGACCTGTTTAGTGGACGGAGTGAAGCAAAGCAAGCGATAGAAACATGGCCGCCGCAGAATGCGATCAGCCTTATCACCTGGATGGAAGTGATGGTTGGGGCAAAGAAATACCATCAGGAATCCTGCACACGCGTTGCGTTGAGCGCTTTTAACGTGATCGGTGTTTCACAGGATATTGCTGAACGAAGCGTGAGTATCAGGCAGGAATATGGGATGAAATTGCCGGATGCCATTATTCTGGCAACAGCACAGATTCATCGTCTTACGCTGGTTACGCGAAATACTAAGGATTTTGCAGGCCTATCCGGTGTGGTCACACCGTATACATTATAACCCGGGCGACCTACGCCGCCCGGTAGTGTGAAGACCTTACTCCCCTTCACCCGGGAACAGGAACGGGTTGATGGAACTGCGGGCAAAGCCCTCCTGCTCCATGTGCGCGTCCAGCATCAGTGAAGCGAGATCGTCGGCCACGGCTTCGACTTTCGGGTCTTTTTCCTGATAGAGAATCTTCAGGTAAGTCCCGCAGTCGCCGCAGCTTTCAGCTTTGATTGCCGCCTGTTCGTTATCCAGTGACCAGTAGTTCAAATCACGGCTCTGCTCGCAGTTGCTGCACTTCACGCGCACCACGTGCCACTCGGTTTCGCACAGGTTGCAGTGCAGATAACGCAGACCCTGGGTGGTACCGATTTGCACCATGCTGGAGACCGGCATTGAACCACACACCGGGCAGTACTGACGCTGTTCACCGTATTCCGCACGGGCTTTTCCGGGGATCAGGCTTGCCATCTGCGCCCAGTAGAGCGACAGGGCAGCCCAAATGAACGGTGCTTTGTCGCTGCTGACGGAGGCAAAATCAGAGGCAAACAGCGCGCTGGCCATCAGCTCCAGCTCCTGCTCTGAGGCTTTTTCCAGGTTCTCGATCACGGCGAGCGCCGGACCGCTCATCTCTGGCTTCAGCTCAGCAATCAACGACTGCAGCAGCTTTTGCCAGTGCTTGTCGCGTGGCAGGACGTGGATATCCAGCGGCGGTTTGCCCTGATCGTTCGCTTCTTTGATGCGCGCGGTCAGATCCATCTGCAGCGGATGGTCGTACAGCACCACTTCCTGCGCGTGGGCGATCAGCGCGGCAAAGCGCAGGTAGTCGCCCAGCGGGTTGTTCTCGGCCAGCTCGCGCAGGCGCTCAGCGCGGCGGTTATACAAATTTTTGAGTCTGGGGAATAATAACGGCGGAATCATATCCGCCGTGCGTTTCTCGCTCTTCTCCAGCTCATCTTGCGGGATTATGCGAATACTCATTCAGATGACTTTTCCTGTTTCTGGCGGACTTCACGGTACCAGCGCGGGTGATGTTTCTTCGCCCATGAACTGGTAACCCATCCTTCCACCATCGCGGTAATGGTGCCTTTCACCCAAAGGGCGGCGTAAATGTGCACCATGATAACCACAATTAACGCTACTGCGGCAAATGAATGCAGCATTAACGCGAATCGGATCACCGGGATTGAGAAAGCAGGTGCAAAATACGGACGCCAGATGACCACTCCGCTCACCAGCAACAGGACCAGGAAGATAATCGCCGCCCAGAATACGCATTTCTGGCCGAAGTTATAACGTCCCGTGTCACCTACTTCCTCGTTGACGACAATCTTACGAATATTCTTCGCCCAAAAGATATCATCCCGATTGATTAGATTGTGGTGCCAGTAACGGAAAAACATGATGATAAACGAGGCAAACATGACAACGCCGACAAACGGGTGCACAATTCGCGCCAGTTGCGGCGTGCCCATGATGTGCATCAGCCAGTTAAAAGACGGGAAGAGAAAGCCCATCCCGCTCACTGCCGCCAGAATGAAGCAGAAGGCGGTTACCCAGTGGTTGATGCGTTCCGGCGCCGTGTAGCGCACGATGGTGTCACGTCGTTTCATTTGCGCACCTCGTCTTTTTCTTCATGCAGGTTGTCTTCTTCCTCTTCCGCGCGGTTCGGGCCTACACCGACGTAATGGAAGATACTGGCCGCAAATGTCGCTGCAAAGCCGACGGCTGCGAGAGGTTTCCAGATGCCTTTCCAGAATTTCACGGTGGCGCTGATTTCCGGGTTCTCCGGCAGGCCGTGATACAGATTCGGCTTGTCAGCATGGTGCAATACGTACATGACGTGAGTACCGCCAACGCCTGCTGGATCGTACAGACCCGCGTTTTCGTAACCACGCGTTTTCAGCTCCGCCACACGCTCGCCTGCCAGCGTTTTCATCGACTCTTTGGTGCCGAAATGAATGGCGCCTGTTGGGCAGGTCTTCACGCAGGCCGGTTCTTGCCCGACCACAACACGGTCAACGCACAGCGTACATTTGTAGACGCGGTTGTCTTCCGGATTGAGGCGCGGTACGTCGAACGGGCAGCCMGCRATGCAGTAGCCACAGCCRATRCASTGCTCGGACTGRAAGTCGACRATMCCGTTGGCATACTGAATGATTGCGCCTTCAGCCGGACACGCCTTCAGGCAGCCCGGATCGGCACAGTGCATACAGCCATCCTTGCGGATAAGCCACTCCAGTTTGTCGTCTTGTTCCACTTCCGAGAAGCGCATTACCGTCCAGGATTTGGCGGTCAAATCAGCCGGGTTGTCGTACACCCCAACGTTGTTGCCCACTTCATCACGGATGTCGTTCCATTCAGAACACGCCACCTGACACGCTTTACAGCCGATACAGGTGGTGACGTCGATAAGCTTCGCCACTTCTTCCTGATGGTCCCGCGCCTGAGGCGCGGGGGTGAAACCGTTAGTGGCGGAACGACGAATGATGTCTTGCGATTGATAAGCCATAGGTCGTCTCCGTTACACCTTTTCCACGTTCACGAGGAAGGACTTAAATTCCGGCGTCTGCGTGTTCGCATCACCGACGAATGGCGTTAACGTGTTAGCGATAAAGCCTTTTTTCGCCACACCTTCGTAGCCCCAGTGAATCGGAATACCGATGGTGTCGATATCCTGACCGTTGGCCTTCAGCGTGCGAATACGTTTAGTCACCACTGCTTTGGCTTTAATGTAGCCGCGGTTAGAGGAGACTTTGACGGTATCGCCATGAGAGATACCGAGCTTATTCGCCAGCTTCTCGCCAATTTCCACAAACTGTTCCGGCTGTGCGATGGCATTGAGCAGCGCATGCTTGGTCCAGTAGTGGAAGTGCTCGGTCAGACGATAGGTCGTACCGACGTACGGGAATTTATCTGCTTTACCCAGTGCTTCCGCGTCACCTTTAAAGATGCGCGCGGCAGGGTTAGAGATGACGTTCGGGTGCAGCGGGTTAGTCCCCAGCGGCGTTTCAAACGGCTCATAGTGTTCCGGGAACGGACCTTCCGCCATCTTATCGATAGCAAACAGGCGTCCCATCCCTTCAGGCTGCATGATGAAAGGCCCAACGTTGCTGCCAGGTGCGGCGGCGCTGTAGTCCGGAATATCCATCCCGCTCCATTTCGCTCCATCCCATTTCAGGATCTGACGTTTTGGATCCCACGGATTCCCCTGCGGATCAGCGGAAGCGCGGTTATACAGAATGCGTCGGTTGAGCGGCCACGCCCATGCCCAGCCCAGCGTGTTGCCAAGGCCTGATGGGTCGGCGTTATCGCGACGTGCCATCTGGTTGCCTTCCGGCGTCCAGCTCCCGGCAAAAATCCAGCAGCCGCTGGACGTGGTGCCGTCGTCACGCAGTTGGGCGAACGAGCTAAGCTGTTGGCCTTTCTTGACGATAACCGCGCCGGTTGCCGGGTCGGTAATATCGGCCAGCGCTTTACCGTTGCTCTCCATCGCCACTTCTTCCGAAGCCGGTTCGTGTGGTGTGGAGTAGTTCCAGGTCATGCTCAGCACCTGTTCCGGGTTCGCGCCACCCTGCTCGGCATACATCTTGCGCATGCGCAGGAAGATACCGGCGAGGATTTCACCATCGGTAACGGCAATCCCCGGGGCATCTGCGCCTTTCCAGTGCCACTGCAACCAACGACCGGAGTTAACGATAGAACCGTTCTCTTCGGCGAAGCAGGTGGACGGCAGACGGAATACTTCGGTCTGGATTTTCGACGGGTCCACATCGTTCGACTCACCATGGTTCTGCCAGAAGGTAGACGTTTCGGTGTTGAGCGGGTCGATGGTGACCAGGAATTTCAGTTTGGACAGTGAAGCCACGACCTTGTTTTTATTCGGGAATGACGCGACCGGGTTAAAGCCCTGGCAGATATAGCCATTCACTTTGCCCTGGTTCATCATCTCGAAGTATTGCAGAACGTCGTACCCTTTATCCCACTTCGGCAGCAAGTCGAAGCCCCAGCTGTTTTCCGCTGTCGCTTTATCGCCAAAGAAGGCTTTCATCATCGAAACGAAGAATTTCGGGTAGTTGCCCCAGTAGTTCACCTGACCTTCCAGCAACGGTTTTGGCGTGTTGGCGGCAAGGTAGGTTTGCAGGTCAGTTTGTTTCTCGCTGGGCAGCGTCATATAGCCCGGCAGGCTTTGTGACAGCAGGCCTAAGTCGGTCAGACCCTGAATGTTGGAGTGACCGCGCAGGGCGTTAACACCGCCGCCGGCCATCCCCATGTTGCCAAGCAGCAACTGGATCATCGCCATGGTACGGATGTTTTGCGCACCAACTGAGTGCTGCGTCCAGCCGAGTGCATACAGGAACGACGCGGTTTTGTCTTTGACGCTGGTTTCTGCGATGTATTCGCACACTTTCAGGAAATCAGCCTTTGGCGTACCGCAGATGTTTTCTACGACATCCGGCGTGTAGCGGGAAACGTGCTGTTTCAGCAGGTTCCACACGCAGCGCGGGTGTTGCAGGGTGACATCGCGTTTGGCGAAGCCTTTTTCATCCAGCTCGTAGTTCCAACTGGTTTTGTCATACTTGCGTTTGTCCGCGTCGTAGCCAGTGAACAGGCCATCTTCGAAACCGTAATCCTCACGCACGATCAGGCTGGCGTTGGTATAGGCCTCAGTGTATTCGCGGTTGAATTTTTCGTTGTTCAGCAGGTACAACAAGACGCCTGACAAGAAGGCAATGTCAGTACCGGAACGAATCGGCGCATAGAAATCAGCTACCGCTGCGGTTCGCGTAAAGCGAGGATCGATAACAATCAGCTTCGCGCCGTTGTGTATTTTGGCTTCCATCGCCCAGCGGAACCCGACCGGGTGAGCTTCAGCGGCGTTACCGCCCATCACCACAACGAGGTTGGCGTTTTTAATGTCGACCCAGTGGTTGGTCATCGCACCGCGACCAAATGTTGGAGCAAGACTTGCTACCGTTGGTCCGTGTCAGACGCGTGCCTGGTTGTCGACCGCGAGCATACCGAGCGCGCGGGAGAATTTTTGCGTTAAATAGCCGGTTTCGTTACTGGAAGCGGAAGCACACAGCATCCCGGTGGAAAGCCAGCGGTTAACGGTTACGCCTTCGGCGTTTTGTGCAACGTAGTTTGCGTCGCGGTCTTCTTTCATCAGCTTAGCGATGCGGTCAAATGCCTCATCCCAGCTAATCTGTTGCCACTTATCAGAGCCTGGTGCGCGGTATTCCGGGAATTTCAGGCGGCTTTCGGAGTGGATGAAGTCCACAAGTCCTGCCCCTTTCGGGCACAGCGCGCCACGGTTCACCGGGTGATCCGGGTCCCCTTCGATATGGAAGATGGATGCTTTGGCGTTTTTTGCTCCGTCACCGAGACTGTACATTAACAGTCCACAGCCAACGGAACAGTAAGTGCAGGTGTTACGGGTTTCGCGGGTGCGCAGCAGTTTATATTGCCGTGTTTCCGCGAGCGCTACGCCGGGTGCAAAACCCAGTGCCGCTGCCGTGGTGCCTGCCATACCGCCAGCGCAGATCTTAAAGAACTGCCTTCTGCTGACCTGCATGGTTCGCTCCTTGTTTCGACATTGTCACGTTCCCTTCACTTTTCCGTTACTCGAGCGCGAGGGAAGTGGTTGTTATTTTTCTTTGCGGACGGGACCGCAAAGGTCCAGAATTGGGTGAATTTCCCTCCGTCCAGGAGGGGTTTGTAAAGAATACCACAATGTTGGTATGTGTGTTCCAATATGGTTAAAAGAAAGTGAATAAAATCCATCAAGAAGAAGTCAAAAATGTGATGAATTGTGCAGGATCGCGTCAGTTGACTCTCTGGAAACGCGAGGATTTGCAACATCCTCAGCCAGATGAGGTCGCTGAAGAAGTGCCGGTTGCGCTGGTTTACAACGGGATTTCGCACGTGGTGATGATGGCGTCACCGAAAGATCTTGAGCACTTTGCGCTGGGCTTTTCACTTTCTGAAGGCATTATTGAGCGCCCGCAGGATATCTACGCCATGGAAGTGGTTCCTTCCTGTAACGGATTAGAAGTGCAGGTTGAGCTGTCCAGTCGTCGATTTATGGGGCTGAAGGAGCGACGTCGTGCACTGGCCGGTCGTACCGGTTGTGGCGTTTGCGGCGTTGAACAACTCAATGACATTGGCAAGCCGGTCCAGCCTCTGCCGTTTACCCAGACATTCGATCTGGCACATCTCGATAACGCCTTAAGGCATCTCCCTGATTTCCAGCCCGTGGGGCAACTGACAGGCTGCACGCACGCGGCTGCCTGGGTACAGCCGTCAGGCCATCTGGCGGGTGGACATGAAGATGTCGGGCGTCATGTGGCGCTGGATAAACTGCTGGGACGACGTGCTATCGAAGGAGAAGCCTGGCGGGCGGGCGCAGTATTAGTCTCCAGCCGCGCCAGCTACGAGATGGTGCAAAAGTCGGCGATGTGTGGCGTGGAGATCCTGTTTGCTGTCTCAGCCGCGACAACGCTTGCCGTAGAAGTTGCCGAACGTTGTAACCTGACGCTGGTGGGTTTTTGCAAACCGGGCAGGGCGACGATCTACACCCATCCGCAGCGGTTGATCGCTGAGTAATAAGTGTTCAGTTAATTTGAATAAGATAGGCAAATCCTTCCGCTTTTAGTTGCGTGATATGAAGGCTACTATTTATCACATCAAGGCACGGTGCCTTACTCAAACAACTAAGTGAAAGGGTTTATATCATGAAAAGCATCAAAACTTTTGTCGCAGTTATCGCTCTGGCTACGTCTTTCGGTTCTTTCGCTGCTCAGACAGTTACCGCAACCGGTTCTACGCTGGAAAGCGCTGAAGCAAAAATTGCCGCTCAGGCTGAACGCGCAGGTGCCAGCGATTACAAAATCACTCAGGCATACACCGGTAACCGCGTGCACATGACTGCTGAACTGCTGAAATAAGAGACCTTAGTATTGTCGAAAGAGCGCCCTTGGGGCGCTTTTTTAGTTTATACCCGCCATTCTCAGCAGTGCGGTTACCACTGCTGCAGCGATAATCACCACAATCAATGGCGTCTTACGCCAGGCGAGAAACACCGCAAAAGCCACGCCCAGCACGCGCGCCATGCCGGCAAAGTGTTCGCCTTCGTAAAAGGTGGTTGCCAGCGCAACGGAGAACAGTAACACCGTTGCAGCATCAGAAAGCAACGCCTGTGAACGTTCAGAAAAGGCTAAACGGCCTCCCAGTTTTGCTCCCCCTAAACGCATTAAATAGGTTCCCAGAGATAACACGGCGATACCGACGATAAACAGCGTCATGTTGCCCATTATTTTTTCCTCGTCAGTAAGCCAAACAGTGAAAGCAGTACCGGCAAGCCTACCGGTGCGAAAGGTACGGAAGCGAGTGACAATGCGGCCCCGCTACAGGCACGGATGAGAGTGGTGCGGTTTTTAAAGGCCGGAACCACTAAGGCCAACAAAATGGCAGGGAAAACGGCATCCAGCCCAATGGTTTCAGGTGCCGGGAGCAGCTTGCCGACACCGGCGCCGATCAGTGTGCCAATCGGCCAGAAAATGGCGACGCCCAGACCGCATAACCAGTAGGCGGCTTTACGTTGTTCCGGCGTTTTCTGCGACAGGCCGAACACCACGCTTTCATCGTTCATGATATGACAGCCTAGAAAGCTGGCGGCGCGAGTGCCGACCAGATCGCGTACCGTCACGCCAAACGGTACATGTCGGGCATTCACCAGTAACCCGGCCGCCGCTGCCGCCAACGGATTTCCGCCGCTGGCGATAATACCGATAAACATAAATTCAGAAGCCCCGGCCAGTACTGTAATCGAGAGTACAAAGGGCACCCAAATCGGGAAGCCGTAAGCCATTGCCAGCGAACCGTAGGACATGCCTACCACGCCGACGGCCAGGCACACTAAAAATATCGCTTTAATCGTGTCGCCTTTGAGGCTGGAAAAATAATGTTTCATACCGTTTTAGCCATATCGAACGAGTTTCCATTATAATGAACACAATCAGTTTGATTTACAAGTCGAACGATTCGTTCGATATAAAGAACATGGAGTCGAGAATGACCCAACCCATCAGTATGATCGCGAAAAGTCTGGTGCGTGAACGTCAGCGCACCGGTTTATCGCTGGCAGAAATTGCCCGTCGCGCGGGAATTGCAAAATCGACACTCTCGCAGCTGGAAGCGGGAAATGGTAATCCTAGCCTGGAAACGCTGTGGTCGCTGTGTGTGGCGCTGGATATCCCCTTTGCCCGATTACTGGAACCGCAGGAGCAAAAAACGCAGGTGATTCGCCGTGGCGAAGGGACAAAAGTCGTGGCTGAGCAGGCCCACTATCAGGCTATTTTACTGGCAGCCTGCCCACCGGGCGCGCGGCGGGATATCTATCTGCTGCTGACGCAACCGGGCGCAGATCGTATTTCACAACCGCATCCACCGGGATCGGTTGAACATATTATCGTGACGCAGGGTAAGGCGATGGTGGGGTTGACGGAAGCGCCGGAGGAGTTAGGCGAGGGCGACTATATTTGCTACCCCGCTGACCAGGCGCATATCTTTAAAGCACTGGAGCCTGACACCCAGGCGATTCTGGTTTCTGAGCAGAATTGAAATTGCCGGAGGGCGCTATCGCTTATCCGACCTGGAAAAAATAAAACCGTGTGCCCGGTAAGCTTGCACCACCGGGCACACGACTTACTGCAGATAAAACACCTCTTTTAGCTCTGCGCTGAGCGGGCTGTTGTCCGGGTTGGCTGGCATTACGTCACGCATATGTTTCCACCAACGCTGGCAAACGTCGGTGCTGGCAACGGCATTCCAGCGCTCCTCGGACTCAATCTCAACGGTGGCGAACAGCAGATTGCGCTCCTCGTCGAGAAAAATCGCGTAGTGATGGGCGCCGTGCGCTTTCAGCACCGCTTCCAGTTCTGGCCAGATGGGATTGTGCCGACGTTGATATTCAACATGTGCGTCGGCATTCACCTGCATCACAAAGGCCTTGCGGATCATAACGCCTCCAGATACAGCTCGCGGACCTCGTCGCGGCTGGCGGTGCGCGGGTTGCACGGCGCACACGGATCGGCCAACGCTTTATCCAGCCAGCCTTCAATATCTTCTTTCGTCACGCCAAGCGAACTAAAGCCAGCAGGAATACCGACACGTTTGCTCAGGGCACGAATCGCGTTGATGGCCTCCATGCTTGCCGCTTCATCGCTCATACCGCGCGTATCGACGCCCATCGCCTGTGCCACGCGGGCAAAGCGCGCCACGGCGTTCGGGCGGTTAAAGTTTTCGATTACCGGCAGCAGGATGGCGTTGCAGACTCCGTGTGGCAGATTATGGGTTGCGCCCGGCTGGTGCGCCAGCGCATGCACCAGACCGAGACCAGCGCTGTTAAATGCCATCCCCGCCAGATACTGACCAAACGCCATTTGTTCACGGGCGTCGAGGTTATGACCCTCATCGACCGCTTTCGGTAGCCACAGGTTGATCAGGCGAATCGCTTCCAGCGCGTTAGCGTCGGTGAGCGGATGCGCGCCAACGGAAACATAGGCTTCTACCGCATGGGTCAGGGCGTCCATGCCGGTTGCGGCGGTGACGGATGCCGGAATTTCCAGCATGACGCTGGCATCATCCACGGCGATATCCGGGATGATATTCGGGTCGATGATCACCTCTTTAACCTTGCGAGCTGAGTCGATAATGACCGCATTACTGGTCATCTCTGCTGCCGTTCCGGCGGTGGTATTGATGGCGACCAGCGGTACACCCGCATTTTTCACTTTGCCTACGCCGGAGTAAGCGGTAGAAGGGCCGGGGTTGGCGGTCAGGATCTTCACCGCTTTAGCGGTATCGATCGGGCTGCCGCCCCCGAAGGCGATAATGTAGTGACATTCTGCGTCCTGATACGCCGCGAAACCTTTCTGCACCAGCTCTTCCGTCGGGTTTGGAAACACCTCATCAAACAGGTGGTAAGACATCTGATGTTCATCCAGCGCCGCAAACAGGCTATCCAACAGGCCCAGTTTTACCAGTTGACCATCGGTGACGATCAGCGCTTTACCCCATTGCTTATTCGCCACGAGGTTCACCATATCGGCAATCGCGCCGGCGCCATGCAGGCTAATTTTTGGCAGTGCCAACATAAAGCTCATCATTATTCTCCTTACAATGCCAGTGCGCTGGCCAGCGGCGTCACGCCGAAGCGTTTGCCAAGTGCGATCAGCTCTTCACGCGTAATGGTCTGCTTCATACCGCCCATCGAGTAAATCTTGACCAGAACCTCAGCGGACTTCTCTGCGGTATCGATCAAACCGAACGCTTCGTCGAGGGTAGGTCCGCTGCCGAACACGCCGTGGAACGGCCACAGCACCAGCGAATGTTTCTGCATTTCTTCGGCGGTGGCCTGACCGATTTCATCGGTACCTGGCACCATCCACGGCAGAATGCCAACGCCATCCGGGAACACCACCAGGCACTCGGTGCTGCCTTCCCACAGCTTGCGGGTAATCAGCGCGGTGTTGTTTTCCAGCACGTAGGTCAGAGCGATCAGGTTGGTGGCATGGCAGTGCATGATCACGCGGTCTTTGCCATTGGTGGCTTTAATGCGCTCGCAGTGGGATAGGAAGTGGGCGGGCAGTTCGGAAGTCGGTACGGCTTCGTGGGTCAGACCCCACAGAATGTGGTAACCCGCGCCATCGCTGTCGATTTTCACCACGCCCAGATTTGCGGCCGGGTCGAGCTGGACGTTGCGGAAAAATTTTCCCGAACCGGTGACGATAAACGGCGTATTCGCCAGCAGCGGCATCGGCTGGCTCAGCGCGATATAGCGTGGTTTTTCGTGGAAATCGGCGCTAAATGGCGCAATATCTGCCTCATCCAGGCGCAGTGTCAGGTTGCCGCCGTTGCGTTCGTCCCAACCTTTCAGCCAGGCATCGGAAGTGGCTTTAATCATCCCCTGGACGAACCAGGAAGTGGTAATGTTTTGCATGTTCGGTGTTCCCATTTATTGCCCGAACGTTATCGGGTCTTACGTAGGCCGGATAAGCGAAGCGCCATCCGGCAATCGTGTTTCATTTATTGCCGGATGGCGACGCGGGGCGTCTTATCCGGCCTACAAGCCTGGCGTCACAGTTAGCCACGTTTGCTCAAAATCTCTTTTTCATAAGCGCGCACACTTTCCAGCCACTGGCTGCCCGCTGGCGTGTCGTGACGCTGGCAATACATCTCCCAGACGGCCTGCCACGGCAGCGATTTTTGCTCTTCCAGCAGAGCCAGGCGTGCGGTGTAGTCGCCGCTGGCTTCGAGCTGGCGCAGTTGCCCGGTCGGTTCTAACAGCGCGCGCAGCAGGGCTTTTTTCATATTGCGGGTACCGATCACCCACGCGGCGATGCGGTTGATGGAGGCGTCGAAGAAGTCGAGGCCGATGTGTACGCGGTCAAACAGGTTGTGGCGCACGATCTCGCTGGCAATCGCCTGCGTTTCATCATCCAGCAGCACCACGTGATCGCTGTCCCAACGCACCGGACGGCTGACATGCAGCAGCAGGCGTGGCACGTACAGCATGGCGGCGGAGATCTTGTCGGAAATGACTTCCGTCGGATGGAAGTGACCTGCATCCAGGCACAATGCGGTCTGGCGGCTGGTGGCATAACCCATATAGAACTCGTTAGAGCCGACGGTGTAGCTTTCTGCGCCAATACCAAACAGTTTGCTCTCGACGGCATCGATGTGGTGCGCCGGGTCGAGTTTCTCGCTGATCACTTCGTCCAGCGCGTCCAGCAGACGCTGGCGCGGCGCTAAACGATCAACGGTGATGTCTTTCATGCCATCCGGGATCCAGATGTTCATCACCGACGGCGTACCCAACTGCTCGCCAAAATACGCCGAGACGCGACGGCTGGCTTTGCAGTGGTCAATCCAGAACTGGCGAATGGTGTCATCGGCGTGGGCCAGCGTGAAACCGTCGGCACTCAGCGGATGTGAGAAGCAGGACGGGTTGAAATCCAGCCCTAGCTGGTTCGCTTTCGCCCACTCAACCCAGTTTTTGAAGTGTTCAGGTTTGATTTGGTCGCGGGCAACTGGCGTATCAGACTCCAGATAGATCGCATGCAAATTCAGACGTTTTGGACCCGGGATCAGGCTCAGCGCCTGCTCCAGATCGGCACGCAGTTCGCTGGCGTTACGCGCTTTGCCCGGATAGTTACCGGTTGCCTGAATTCCACCCGTGAGCGAACCTTCCGGGTTTTCGAATCCGGCTACGTCGTCGCCCTGCCAGCAGTGCATGGAGACCGGCAGACGATCGAGCTGGCGTAATGCTTCCTCGACATCAATACCTACCGCTGCGAAACGCAGTTTTGCCAGTTCCCAGGCTTGTTCAAGTTGAGTGGTCATGCGCAAAGCTCCTTTGTCTGTCGTAATGGTTGAAACTGCGCTTTGTGGCGGGCAATTTCACTTTCAGGATTGGGGATGAAGGTGGTCAGGTCGTAGTTGGCACGCACCACCTGACGGAAATCATCGACGTTGTTAAGCTCGTCCAGCGTCATCAACTGGACGCCAATATTGCCGAGCGTGGAGGCCTCAATAGGCCCGGATATGACGCGAATACCGCAGGCATCCGCGCAAAGCTGGTTGAGTAATGCGTTCTGGCACCCACCGCCGACGATGTGCAGTTGGTGAAATGCTTCGCCGCGAAGCTCAGCCAGTTCCTGCAGGATATCGGCGTACAGCAACGCCAGACTGTCGAAAATACAGCGCGCCAGTTCGGCGTTTTGCTGAGGAACGGGCTGGCCTGATTCACGACAGGCCGCCTGAATTTCCGCACTCATATCGTCAGGATTGATAAAGCGCTCGTCGTTGGGGTTAATCAGAAACTGGCAGGCCGGCAGCGCCTGGGTTTGAGCGATAAGGGCAGGCAGGTCGGTTATCTGCCGCTCTTTTAACACGCGCTGAAGTAGCCACAGCCCCATGATGTTTTTCAGCACGCGGTAGCGCCCTTCCGCGCCCCCTTCGTTGGTGATGTTCGCCGCCAGTGCCGCATCGTTGGTATACGGTGTTCTGCTCTCGAAGCCCATCAGCGACCAGGTACCGGAAGAGAGATAGGCACTATTTTTATCGGCCAGCGGTGATGCGATCACCGCGCTGGCGGTGTCGTGGCTGGCGACGGCAACCACCGGGATTTGATTTTTCTGTGGACAAATCCAGTAACCAATTACGTTCCCCGGATGCGTGGGGCGGCCAAACCACGTTGTGTCGGCACCGCTCCAGGCCAGCAGGGTTTCGTCCCAGTCGTCGGTGTTGATATTGACTAACTGGGTGGTGGTGGCGTTGGTGTATTCCCAGTTCAGTTCGCCGGTCAGGCGATAGCTGAAGTAATCGGGGATCAGCAGGGCATGCGCCACCTGGGGGATTAGTTCCGGTTGCTGCTCGACCAGCGCGCGGAGCTGATACAGGGTATTAAAGGGCAGAAACTGAATGCCGCTACGGTGATAGATGTCACTTTTACCTGGCTGCGTCATGGCCCGCGACATAATGCCGTTCGTGCGGCTATCGCGATAAGAGACTGGCAACCCAACGCGCTGACCGTTTTTATCGATCAGGACATAATCCACGCCCCAGGTATCAATGCCGATGCTGTCGATCCGAATGCCTTGATCGCAGACTTTCTTCAGCCCCAGACGAATGTCGTTTTCCAGGCTATCGATGTCCCAGGTGTCAAAACCGTCTGTTTTTTGCAGACAGTTAACAAAGCGGTGGATTTCACGCAGTGTCAGGGTACGGTGTTTACTGTCGTAACGCGCCAGCATTACGCGTCCACTGGATGCACCGAGATCAACAGCGACACAATGGCGAAGAGTCATAGCGAGGTCCTTCTGAGTTTCATTGCACTCAGTCTAAGAACCCGTGAAATGGCGTACCTTCTTGTTAGTGACAGCGACAATACGCGGCTGGCAGCATGGCAAAGGTGAACGTGATAGCGTTCACAGTTTCTACTAATGGGGACGGTTTCACCTGATGTGACCCCTTCCGCAATTCCCGATCTTTCCCGCTATTTCTTGAAGAATTGACCGTGTTTACGCACTTTGGCGTCAAAAATTTAAGGTGAGGGTGATAACCCTTAATTACTATTCAGCCATGTTCATTTGATCGGGGGGGATGTCATTATGACCGTATTGCATTGCGTGGATTTTTTTCCGACAGGTAAAGCGCCCGTGGCGATTGAGCCCCGGCTTCCTCAGCCTGCCTTTCCAGAACATCATCATGATTTTCATGAAATTGTAGTGGTTGAACATGGTACGGGAATTCATGTGTTCAATGGACAGCCTTATACCATTAGCGGGGGAACGGTGTGTTTTGTCCGCGATCATGACAGACACTTATATGAACATACTGACAACCTGTGTCTGACCAATATTCTGTATCGTTCCCCGGATGCGTTTCAGTTTTTGGCCGGGTTGAATCAGTTGTTACCCCAGGAGCTGAATGGGCAATATCCGTCACACTGGCGGGTGAATCAGAGCGTGTTGCAGCAGGTTCGGCATCTGGTGGGGCAAATGGAAAATCTTGGAGAGGCAATGGATACGCCAACGGCGGCAAATCGTGAGATCTTGTTCATGCAGCTGTTGGTGCTGTTGCGTAAAAGCAGCCTGATGGAAGCGGCAACAGATAATGATGCGCGACTGAACCAACTACTGGCATGGCTGGAGGATAACTTTGCCGACGAAGTGTGCTGGGAAGCTGTAGCCGAGCAGTTTTCGCTCTCTTTACGGACTTTGCACCGCCAGCTTAAACAACAGACCGGGCTGACGCCACAGCGCTATCTCAACCGCCTACGGCTTATCAAAGCCCGCCATTTGCTACGTCACAGTGATGACAGCGTGACGGACATCGCTTATCGTTGTGGGTTCGGTGACAGTAACCATTTTTCGACGCTGTTTCGCCGGGAGTTTAACTGGTCGCCGCGCGATATCCGACAGGGACGCGATGTCATTACTGGAAGCAGCCTCCAGTAACGCGAAAGCTATCAACGTTTTTTGCCGTCCGTTTGCTGATAATCATACCCTTTTATGCCGGATGGCGGCTGTGCCTTATCCGGCCTACGTGGATGCCTTGTAGACCGGATAAACGTAGCGCATCCGGCAAGCGTTCAGGTTGAGGTGATGTGATGGTGAATCATCTGGTCCTTCTGAAATCAGACTTTTTTGCGAATGACCACCAGGCCGTCGCGGTGGCCGATCGTTACCCACAGGATGTGTTTGCCGAACATACTCATGAGTTTTGCGAGCTGGTGATGGTATGGCGCGGCAATGGCCTGCATGTTCTCAACGATCGCCCGTACCGGATAACCCGCGGCGATCTGTTTTATATCCGTGCCGAAGACAAACACTCCTACACCTCAGTTAACGATCTCGTCCTGCAAAATATCATTTACTGCCCGGAACGGCTGACGCTGAATGTCGGCTGGGAAAGCGCGATCCCAGGATTTAACGGCTCGCCGCGACAGCCCCACTGGCGGCTTGGCAGCGCGGGTATGTCCCAGGCCCGGCAGATAATTAGTCAGCTTGAACATGAGAGTAATCAGCGTGACCCGCTGGCTTTTGAAATGGCCGAGTTGCTGTTTGGGCAACTGGTGACTCATTTCAAGCGGCACCGCTACGCCACGGATACGCTGCCAGCGACATCAAGTGAAACGTTGTTGGATAAGCTGATTACCGCGTTGGCCGGGAGTCATGAACATGCCTTTGCGCTGGATAAATTCTGTGAGCAGGAACAGTGCAGTGAGCGAGTTTTGCGTCAGCAGTTTCGCAGCCAGACAGGGATGACCATCAACCAGTATCTCCGCCAGGTACGGGTTTGCCATGCTCAGTATCTGCTTAAGCACAGTAGACTGATGATCAGTGAAATTTCTATGCGCTGCGGCTTTGAGGACAGTAACTACTTTTCGGTGGTATTTACGCGGGAAACCGGGATGACGCCGAGCCAGTGGCGTCATCTCAGCAGCCCGAATGATTAACTGGCCATCCCCAGACCGACAATATTTGCCGCGAGAATAATGACCACGCAGCCGAGGCTCAGTACGCTGACCGGACGGCGGCCCGCGTTTTTCCACTCTTTCAGCACCAGACCAACAATACCGCCGCACAGGACATAGAAGCTCATGTGCAGCATCCAACTGACATAATCATACTGCGCCGGAATGCGAGCGTGGCCCCAGGCGTAGAAGAAGAATTGCAGATACCACATCAGGCCACCGAGCGCGGACAGTAGCACGTTGGTGATGATCAGCGGTTTGGCTAACGAGAAGTCGGCTTTTATCGAAAGATCTTTCACTTTTGCCAAACGAATAAAACAGAAGCCCAGGTTGACTAAAGCACCGCCGCCCATGATGACGACATAGCTTGGTAGCGCGACATACAGCGGATCAACGCCCAGCGCGGCAGCTGCATCGTGCATGGGTTTCGCCGCGTTCATCGCAAAGGACATCCCGGCAGAGAAAATGCCGCACATTACCGCCAGCACCAGCCCCTTCTTCAGGTTGAACTCTTCTGCTTTGATGCCCATTTTACGTTCTTTCAACTGTCCTGCGCGGGTCACAATGCCCACGCCAATCAGCGCGACCAATACGCCCAGTAGCGTCATGCGCCCGCCATCGGTGCTGATCAGCACATCAAAGTTACCGTTGATGATAGGGGTCATCAGCGTGCCGACAATCAGGGTAATACCAATCGCAATACCAATCCCCATCGACATGCCGAGATAGCGCATGGTCAGGCCATAGTTGATATTACCGATCCCCCACATCGCGCCAAACAGAAATACCGGTGCCAGCGTGGAGAGGCTAAAAGAACTGAAGTAGGCCCAGAAGTTGGGAAGCAACATGGCGCTGATGGTCCATGGCAGGATAAGCCAGGAGACGACCCCGCCAACCGACCACATTGTTTCCCATGACCAATGTTTAACTTGTTTGAACGGGGCATAGAAACAGGCTGCGCTGGCTGCACCTATCAAATGCCAAAGAATACCCATCGTAATCGCGTTACTCATGACTGAATCCTCGTTATTTTTTATCGTCGGTCATAACCCCTCCGACACAACGAGTTTAAAAATTACGCAGATGATTAACCTTTTGACGATTGCCGCCTTTGTCCTCTTGTTGGCAATCATCACGTTAACTGGGTGATTTGGCTCACATCTTCAGTAATGGTGATGAATAATTAAGACCCTGTAAAAAGTACGGCATTGATAATCATTTTCAATATCATTTAATTAACTATAATGACCCAACTGCTTACGCGGCGTTAACACTGGCCGCCCGACAATACTGGAGATGATTATGAGTTATACACTGCCATCCCTGCCGTACGCTTATGATGCCCTTGAACCGCACTTCGATAAGCAGACGATGGAAATCCACCATACCAAACACCACCAGGCTTACGTAAACAACGCTAATGCTGCGCTGGAAAGCCTGCCTGAATTCGCGAGCCTGTCTGCTGAAGAGTTGATCACCAAACTGGATCAGCTGCCTGCGGATAAGAAAACCGTTCTGCGTAACAACGCTGGCGGTCACGCTAACCACAGCCTGTTCTGGAAAGGCCTGAAAACCGGTACCACGCTGCAGGGCGACCTGAAAGCGGCTATCGAACGTGACTTCGGTTCTGTTGACAACTTCAAAGCTGAATTTGAAAAAGCAGCAGCCACTCGTTTCGGTTCCGGCTGGGCGTGGCTGGTTCTGAAAGGTGACAAACTGGCTGTTGTTTCCACCGCTAACCAGGATTCCCCGCTGATGGGTGAAGCTATCTCTGGCGCTTCCGGCTTCCCGATCGTGGGCCTGGACGTTTGGGAACACGCTTACTACCTGAAATTCCAGAACCGTCGCCCGGACTACATCAAAGCGTTCTGGGACGTGGTGAACTGGGACGAAGCTGCTGCACGTTTCGCCGCGAAAAAATAAGTTCGACGCGTTAATTAAGCCCCTGCAAGCGATGCCTGCGGGGGCTTTTTTGTGATCAAAATCAATATAAAAACAATGATCCATTTAAATTGAAACAAGGTTTTATTATGCGAGTGGGATCACTTTTATAGTTTCTGCGAATGTCTATCTTCTTTTCATCAAGACGGGCGCATCTCAAAAGCAAGATGCAGTCGCCCATAAAAATTGCCCCATTTTTATGTCTACAGGTGATGGAAATGCAGATCAAACGTACGATAGAGAAAATCCCAGGCGGTATGATGTTGGTGCCGCTGTTTCTGGGCGCGTTGTGTCATACCTTTTCCCCCGGCGCCGGGAAATACTTCGGCTCATTTACCAACGGTATGATCACCGGTACGGTGCCGATTCTGGCAGTCTGGTTCTTTTGCATGGGGGCATCGATTAAGCTGAGCGCTACCGGAACCGTACTGCGTAAATCCGGCACGTTAGTGATAACCAAGATCCTGGTCGCATGGGTGGTAGCGGCGATTGCATCGCGCATTCTTCCTGAACATGGCGTGGAAGTGGGGTTCTTTGCCGGGTTGTCTACGCTGGCGCTGGTGGCCGCAATGGATATGACTAACGGCGGGCTGTATGCCTCGATTATGCAGCAGTACGGCACCAAAGAAGAGGCTGGGGCGTTTGTCCTGATGTCGCTGGAGTCTGGCCCGTTGATGACCATGGTGATTCTGGGAACCGCCGGGATTGCTTCGTTTGAACCGCATGTATTTGTAGGGGCGGTATTGCCGTTCCTGATTGGTTTTGCGCTGGGTAATCTGGATCCTGAGCTGCGGGAATTCTTCAGTAAGGCCGTGCAGACGCTGATTCCTTTCTTCGCCTTCGCATTAGGTAACACCATTGATTTGAGCGTGATTGCACAGACCGGCGTACTGGGTATTCTGCTGGGCGTGGCGGTGATTATAATCACCGGTATCCCGCTGATTATTGCCGATAAACTGATTGGCGGCGGCGATGGTACGGCGGGAATTGCGGCGTCCAGTTCTGCTGGCGCGGCCGTTGCCACGCCGGTGCTGATTGCGGAAATGGTTCCGGCGTTCAAACCCATGGCGCCGGCGGCAACCTCTCTGGTGGCGACGTCAGTGATTGTAACCTCCATCCTCGTGCCGATTATCACCTCCATCTGGTCGAAAAGAGCCAAAGCCAGAGCGGCGGCAATCGATATACGCAACGCGGTGAAGTAACGTGATTAAGCCGGATGGTTTGCACCATCCGGCTTAACCGTTTTAACCCTTGATTACAAACACCTCATCAATTGTTCGACACTCACTTTCATTCAGCTCCCCGCCTGCATTACGTGAAACCCCGGTGCAATAGCCAAACTTACGCGATACCACGGTTTTGATGGTGGTGACGAAATCCTCACCGATGGCGTAGATGGACATGTAGGTGCCAATCTGGTCCTGAATATCGCGAAGTGCAGCCAGATCCCCCTGCTTGAAGGCTTCTCGTGCGCTGACAAACAGCTCCGGCATGACGTTGTTTAATCCTGAAATAATCCCTGCGCCGCCTGCCAGCAGGTTAGGAATATAGTATTCGTCATAGCCGGATAGCACGGCAAAATCTTCGCGTACGGCGCGGGTGGTCTGGATCATGCTGCGGGTGTGGGACTGGCAGTCGACGGTATCTTTGATGCCTGCGAAGTTGGGGAACTCAGAGGCAAGGGTGGCAACCAGTTCAGGCGTTAAGTCGCAACCGGTTCGCGCCGGGAAGTTATAGGCAAACCATTTGCCGCTGAGTTTCTGCCCCAATTGACGGAAGTAGCTCAGGAGCTGTTTCGCCGTTTGCCCGTAATAGTAAGGTGGTAGGATCATCACGGCATCGTAACCGGCGCGATACGCTTCCTGTGCCATCAACAGCACATCGTTCTGGCAAGTGGATGAGACGTTGGCGACCATCTTCAGCGAGCTCATGGCACGGGCTTCACGGATCAGCAACAGCCTTTCCTCGAGCGTAAAGGAGGCAAATTCCCCGATGCTGCCCATCAACAAAATCACGTCGATGTTGGCCTCGGTAAGGCGTTTAAGATGCTGGCTCAGACCGTTAAGATCGATCTTGCCGTCATTGTCCATTGGCGTAATGGAAGGACACCAGACGCCAGCAAATTGCGATTGACCAGTCACGTTGTCGACTCCTTATTTGAAATGATGTTTCAAAACCAGCTTACATTGATAGCATGTGTCCCTAACTTTCATGTGAACCGTGCTCTCATTTTGAGCGACTGGGGTAAAATAAATGTGGTGTAATGGGAGAAATTTATCGGGAGAGGGAACAGATGCGATATCCGGTCGATGTTTTTACAGGCAAGATTCGGGACTACACGGGAAGCCGTCCCAGCGCGATTGCTAAAGTTCAGGTTGATGGCGAGTTGATGCTGACCGATCTGGGGCTCACGGGCGATGAACAGGCGGAGACTAAAATTCACGGCGGGCCGGATCGCGCGTTGTGCCACTATCCGCGTGAACACTATCAGCACTGGATACAAGAATTCCCTGAACAGGCGGAGTTATTTGTCGCCCCCGCCTTTGGGGAGAACCTCTCAACGCTTGGGCTGACAGAAGAGAATGTCTATATCGGCGATATTTTCCAGTGGGGCGAGGCGTTGATTCAGGTCACGCAGCCACGTTCACCGTGTTTTAAGCTGAATTTCCATTTTGGCATTAGCGATATGGCAAGTCAGATGCAGGCCTCGGGGAAGATAGGCTGGCTGTACAGTGTTATCGCGCCGGGCATGGTGTCGGCGGATGCGCCGCTGGTACTGGCATCGCGCGTGAGCGATGTCAGTCTGCGGGAGGCGATTGCTATTGCCTGGCATATGCCGTTTGATGATTCGCAATATCACCGTTTACTGTCGGCTGCAGGGCTATCGAAAAGCTGGACCAGAACGATGCAAAAACGCCGTTTAAGCGGCAAGATCGAGGACAATTCCCGCCGTTTGTGGGGGAAATAATTCCCCCTGTCCGTGGAGGCCGGATGAGGCATTACGCCGCCATCCGGCAACACAGAGAGACTCAGGAACGCTTATACAACGGTAACCAAATTACCAGCCGTAAACCACCCAGCGGGCTGTCTTCGGCCTTCACCCAGCCACGATGCTGCTGGATTGCGGTTTCAACAATCGCCAGACCCAGACCTGTTCCGCCAGACTCGCGATCGCGCGCCTCATCGG
Source organism: Citrobacter sp. Colony219 (assembly GCF_019382635.1). Classification (NCBI taxonomy): domain Bacteria; kingdom Pseudomonadati; phylum Pseudomonadota; class Gammaproteobacteria; order Enterobacterales; family Enterobacteriaceae; genus Citrobacter; species Citrobacter sp. Colony219. Next base: position 470,829 of record NZ_CP080033.1, read on the forward strand.
TACGATAGAACGGACGGAAAATCTGTTCTCTGTCTTCAGGGCTTACGCCTGGGCCATCGTCGTCCACGGTGATGGTAATCCCGTCGATATCCACCGCAAAGCCCACTTCGATCTTCGTATGTGAATAGCGTAGGGCATTGCGCACAATGTTTTCCAGCGCACTTTCCAGTGCGTTCGGGTTGCCATACAGCGGCCATGGTCCCGGCGGGAAATTCACTGTCAGCGATTTACCCATCTGCTCCGCTTCAAAGGCGGCGTTATCCAGTACTTCGCCCCATAGCTGATTAGCCTTCACGGTTTCACTGACCAGCGCGTTTTTCTGCTGATTACGTGACATCACCAGCAGGTCGTTGATCATGCTGTCCAGCCGGTGCGCTTCTGTTTCAATGCGCTCCAGCTCTTTGCTCTCACCGCTACGACGGCGCAGCAGCGCAGTCCCCAATTGCAAACGTGTTAGTGGCGTTCTCAACTCGTGAGAGATGTCCGACAGCAGGCGTTGCTGCGTGGTCATCATGCGTTCCAGCGCGGTCACCATCTGGTTAAAACTGGCGCCTGCCGCCAGAAACTCCTGCGGACCGGCTTCCAGCTCCGGATGTTGACGCAGGTTGCCCTGTGCCACCTCATCCGCCGCGTTTTTCAACTTACGCGCCGGTTTCGCCAGGCTCCATGCCAGCCAAAGCAGCAGCGGCGAGCTGACGAGCATGGTGACGATCAGCAGCAACAGTGGCCGGTCAAACAACAGGTTGATGAAATCAGACTGTGAACTGCTGGCTGGTCGAATGAGATACAGCTGGTAGTTATCTTCCCCGTCTCTGACGGAGAAAGGCCCGACCATCTCAACGCGACCGTATTTTTTCTTCTGCGGATGGTCAGCGTTATCAGCCTGACCAATAAAGTTACGAATGATCTGCATTTCGTTGCGTTCTGCGCCGATCACACGTCCTTCTGTAGTGACAAGCAATAACCGCTGTCCTGGCGGCGCCCACTTGTCGATAGCACGGAACAGGCGACGCCACCACATAAGATCGTTGGGTGGGTCGTTCGCCAGCTCAGCTTCAACGTGTTGCTCGATCATCAACCCCTGGCGCTGCTCGCTGTCCAGTAGCTCGGTCATCTGGCGTGAGTCGAGCTTGGGCAGCATCAGTACCAACATCAACACCAGCGCCAGCGTTAACCAGAAGATGGCAAAGATGCGTGCGGTTAAGCTTCCTATCATGAAGCGGAGACCATCAGGTAGCCGCGACCACGCAGGGTTTTAAACCAGGGGTGCCCGTCTTTCCGCTCTGGCAGCTTACGGCGCAGGTTCGAGATGTGCATGTCGATCGCGCGGTCAAACGGCGTCAGGCGTTTGCCCAGCACTTCCTGACTCAGGTGTTCACGAGAAACTACCTGGCCGAGATGCTGTGCCAGTAAATAAAGCAGGGTGAATTCGGTGCCGGTTAACTCCAGGGTTTGCCCATCAAAACTGGCTTCCTGGCGACCCGGATTCAGACTTAACGCATCCACTTCCAGCGTCGGCGAGCCATTATCGCTGGTCTGCTGTTGTTCGCTCCAGTGAGAGCGGCGCAGAATAGCGCGGATACGCGCGACCAGTTCGCGGTCATTAAACGGTTTGGGTAAATAGTCGTCCGCGCCCAGCTCAAGGCCGAGTACGCGATCCAATTCGCTGCCGCGAGCGGTCAGCATGATTACGGGCGTCTGGTGTGTCTGGCGAAGCGCTTTCAGTGTATCGATGCCGTTTTTCTTCGGCATCATGACGTCGAGCAAAAGTAAATCGATGCTGTCATCCAGAAGCTCAAGTGCCTGCTCCCCATCATGGGCAACCAGCACATCGAAACCTTCCATTTCAAGCAACTCCTTTAACAGGGAAGTCAGCTCTCGGTCATCATCAACTAACAGGATTTTATTCATTGTTTACGTACCTCCGAGGCAGAAATTACGTCATCAGGCGTCGCTAATCTATGACTTTACGTTGTTTTACACCCCCTGACGCATGTTTGCAGCCCGAATCGTAAACTGTCTCTCGTTGAATCGCGACAGAAAAGATTTTGGGAGCAAGTGATGGGCAAAGTTACCGCTGCCGTCATGGCCTCAACGCTGGCACTCAGTACTTTGAGCCATGCAGCTGAAGTCGTCACAGGCGATCACTGGCACCTGGGTGAAGGCTCCTCGCAGCGCAGCGTACAGAGCCACATGTTTGACGGTATCAGTTTAACCGAACATCAACGTCAACAGATGCGAGATTTAATGCAGCAGGCAAGACACGAACAGCCTCCTGTTAATGTTAGCGAAATGGAGACAATGCATCGTCTTGTCACCGCAGAGAAATTTGATGAAAGCGCTGTGCGCGCTCAGGCAGAAAAAATGGCACAAGAACAGGTTGCCCGCCAGGTTGAAATAGCCAGGGTCCGCAACCAGATGTATCGCCTGTTAACGCCCGAGCAGCAAGCGGTTTTAAATGAGAAACATGAACAACGAATGGAGCAACTGCGCGACGTAGCGCACTGGAAACAAAGCTCATCGTTAAATTTATTGAGTAGTAGCAACTCACGTTCCCAGTAGTAACCCTGTTTTCCTTGCCATAGACACCATCCCTGTCTTCCCCCACATGATGTGGGGGTTTTTTTTGCCCAAAATTTGTCACTCGGTAATTGCCTGACTGTTTTACTTCATCCGTTATACTAGCGGCATATCCTGGCAGGAGTGTTTATGAATCAAACCTATGGGCGGCTGGTTAGCCGGGCGGCAATCGCGGCTACCGTGATGGCATCGCTGTTACTTTTGATCAAAATTTTTGCGTGGTGGTACACCGGATCGGTCAGTATTCTGGCTGCACTGGTGGATTCTCTGGTGGACATCGCGGCGTCGTTAACCAACCTGTTGGTGGTGCGCTATTCGTTGCAACCGGCCGATGATGAACATACGTTCGGACACGGAAAAGCGGAATCGCTGGCGGCGTTGGCGCAAAGCATGTTTATTTCCGGTTCGGCGCTGTTTTTATTCCTGACCGGGATTCAGCATCTCATCCAACCGACGCCGATGAAAGATCCTGGCGTTGGGGTGGTGGTCACCATCATTGCGTTAGTGTGTACAATCATTCTGGTCACGTTTCAGCGCTGGGTGGTGAAACGTACGCAAAGTCAGGCTGTACGGGCAGATATGCTTCATTATCAGTCTGATGTTATGATGAACGGTGCGATTCTCGTGGCGCTTGGACTGGCCTGGTACGGTTGGCATCGTGCGGATGCCTTGTTTGCGCTCGGGATTGGCATCTATATTTTATATAGTGCATTACGCATGGGGTATGAGGCAGTGCAATCCTTGTTGGATCGCGCCTTACCCGATGAGGAACGTCAGGAAATTATTGATATAGTGACGTCATGGCCCGGTGTCAGCGGCGCTCACGATCTTCGCACGCGGCAGTCAGGGCCGACCCGCTTTATTCAGATTCATTTGGAAATGGAAGATAATCTGCCGCTCGTTCAGGCGCATTTAGTGGCTGAGCAGGTGGAGCAGGCAATTTTACGGCGTTTCCCGGGATCGGATGTGATTATTCACCAGGATCCCTGTTCAGTCGTACCCAAGGAAGGCAAGATGTTTGAGCTTTCATAATTCGTTGTAAAAAAGTGAGCCGGGCCAGCATTTTGTGTATAAATTACCACCATTTGGCCTGACCTGAATCAATTCAGCAGGAAGTGATTGTTATACTATCTGCATATTCGTTGGATCGTTTCGATATGCGGAATCGACTTCCGGCAGCAGATTTCATTTTGCATTCCAAAGTTCAGAGGTAGTCATGATTAAGAAAATCGGTGTGTTGACAAGCGGCGGTGATGCGCCGGGCATGAACGCAGCAATCCGTGGTGTTGTACGTGCAGCGTTAACGGAAGGACTGGAAGTCATGGGGATCCATGATGGCTACCTGGGTTTGTATGAAGACCGTATGGTCCAGCTTGACCGCTACAGCGTGTCCGACATGATCAACCGTGGTGGTACTTTCCTCGGTTCTGCTCGCTTCCCGGAATTCCGCGACGAAAATGTGCGTGCAGTGGCTATCGAAAATCTGAAGAAACGTGGCATCGATGCATTAGTTGTTATTGGTGGTGACGGTTCTTACATGGGTGCAAAACGCCTGACTGAAATGGGCTTCCCGTGCATCGGCTTGCCGGGCACTATCGACAACGATATTAAAGGCACTGATTACACCATCGGTTACTTCACCGCATTGGGTACCGTCGTCGAAGCGATTGACCGTCTGCGTGATACTTCTTCTTCTCACCAGCGTATCTCCATCGTTGAAGTGATGGGGCGTTACTGCGGCGACCTGACCCTGGCCGCAGCAATTGCCGGTGGCTGTGAATTTGTCGTGGTTCCGGAAGTTGAATTTAGCCGTGATGATCTGGTTGCTGAAATCAAAGCCGGTATCGCAAAAGGTAAAAAACACGCCATCGTAGCGATCACTGAGCACATGTGTGATGTTGATGAACTGGCACATTACATTGAGAAAGAAACGGGCCGTGAAACGCGTTCTACCGTACTGGGTCATATCCAGCGTGGTGGTTCTCCGGTTCCTTACGATCGTATTCTGGCGTCCCGTATGGGCGCATATGCTATTGAACTGCTGCTGGCAGGTCATGGCGGTCGCTGTGTCGGTATTCAGAACGAGCAGCTGGTTCACCACGACATCATCGACGCTATCGAAAACATGAAGCGTCCGTTCAAAGGTGACTGGCTGGACTGCGCGAAAAAACTGTACTGATTGTTTTTGGTTGCCCGGTGGCGCTTCGCTTACCGGGCCTACAGCGTGTACTCTTGTAGGCCCGATAAGGCGTAAGCCGTCATCCGGTACAACCTTCCTCATTTATTCCCCAGAGTTATAGCAAATCTTTTTTTATTCTTTAATGTTTGGATGCCTTTCTGGCACGCTTTGCTCATCACAACATCACATAAGAGAGCTGGGCGATGAACAAATGGGGCGTAGGTTTAACATTATTGCTGGCATCGACCAGCGTTCTGGCAAAGGATATTCAGTTACTTAACGTATCGTACGATCCAACGCGTGAACTGTACGAGCAGTACAATAAAGCCTTCAGCGCGCACTGGAAGCAGGAAACGGGCGACAACGTCGTGATCCGCCAGTCGCATGGTGGTTCGGGTAAACAGGCGACTTCCGTCATCAACGGCATTGAAGCCGATGTCGTGACGCTGGCACTGGCATACGACGTGGATGCCATTGCTGAACGTGGCCGTATCGATAAAAACTGGATTACGCGCCTGCCGGACAACTCCGCGCCTTACACCTCCACCATCGTGTTCCTGGTCCGCAAAGGCAACCCCAAACAAATTCATGACTGGAACGATTTGATCAAACCGGGCGTGTCAGTGATTACACCAAACCCGAAAAGCTCAGGCGGCGCACGCTGGAACTATCTGGCGGCATGGGGCTATGCCCTGCACCACAACAACAACGATCAGGCCAAAGCGCAGGACTTCGTCAAAGCACTGTTTAAAAACGTTGAAGTGCTGGATTCCGGTGCGCGTGGTTCAACCAATACCTTCGTAGAACGCGGTATCGGTGATGTGCTGATCGCCTGGGAAAACGAAGCGCTGCTGGCAACGAACGAACTGGGTAAAGATAAATTCGAGATAGTGACGCCGAGTGAATCTATTCTCGCGGAGCCGACCGTTTCCGTCGTCGATAAAGTGGTGGAAAAGAAAGACACCAAAGCGGTGGCAGAGGCTTATCTGAAGTATCTCTACTCTCCGGAAGGTCAGGAAATTGCAGCGAAAAACTACTATCGTCCACGTGATGCAGACGTCGCGAAGAAATACGAAAATGCATTTCCGAAGCTGAAGCTGTTCACCATCGACGAAGAGTTTGGCGGCTGGACGAAAGCGCAGAAAGAGCACTTTTCTAACGGCGGTACGTTCGACCAGATCAGCAAACGCTAAATAAGTCTGTGATTTACCGACCCGGTGGCTTAGCGCGACCGGGTTTTTTATTTGTCATGGTTTTGCGTTACTCTTGCGCCTCAATGGGATACAGGGAACGCGTAATGAAAAAAGCAGGTTATCTTTTACTGGTGGTGATTGTGGTTGCCGCCGCTGCGGGCGTTGGGTACTGGAAATTTAGCGGTAACCCGGACGCGTTACGCCAGATAGTCCTTGAACAATGCCTGCCACATCAATTGCAGCAGCACGATCCCGCGCCGTGTACTGAAGTTAAACCCGATGCCGGATATGTAGTATTCAAAGACCGAAACGGTCCGCTGCAATATCTGTTGATGCCCACTTACCGTATCAATGGTACGGAAAGCCCACTGCTGTTGAAATCAGGCACGCCGAACTTTTTCTGGTTGGCCTGGCAGGCGCGCAGCTTTATGAGCCAAAAATACGGCCACGAAATCCCTGACAAAGCGGTCTCGCTGACCATTAACTCGCGTAGCGGACGTACGCAAAATCATTTGCATATTCATATCTCCTGTCTGCGAACCGACGTCAGAACGCAGCTGGATGATAATATAGCGGAAATCAGCACTCGCTGGTTGCCATTGCCCGGCGGATTGCGCGGGCATGAATATCTGGCGCGCCGCGTCATGGAAAATGAACTGGCGCAACGCAGCCCGTTTATGATGCTGGCAGAGGAGGTGCCGGATGCGCGCGAGCATATGGGCCGCTACGCCCTGGCAATGGTGCGTCAAAGCGACGAATCCTTTGTTCTGCTGGCGACCCAGCGCAATCTGCTGGCGCTCAATCTCGCCTCCGCTGAGGAAATTCAGGATCATCAATGTGATATTCTGCGTTAACCCCACCTAATCTGGCGTTTACTCCGCATGCCTGTCCCCGTATTCTTGTTGAAAAAAACAACAGGAGACAGGCATGTCGCTCTGGCTTACGCACCCTCTGTTTATTCCCTCTCTGGTGGTCGGCGTCACCATTTTGCTTTGGGCTACGTCGCTGTTGCCGGAATTTATCACGGCGCTGCTGTTCTTTGCCGTGGCGATGGTGGCCAAAATCGCGCCACCGGATGTCATCTTTGGTGGCTTTGCCTCATCGGCGTTCTGGCTGGTTTTCAGTGGTTTTGTGCTGGGTATCGCGATTCGTAAAACGGGGCTGGCGGACCGGGCGGCGAGGGCATTGTCGTCAAGGCTGACAGACTCCTGGCCATTAATGGTCGCAAGCGTAGTGCTATTGAGTTACGCGCTGGCGTTCGTCATGCCGTCCAACATGGGACGTATTGCGCTGCTGATGCCGATTGTCGCGGCGATGGCGAAACGGGCTGGAATTAACGACGGCACGCGCGCCTGGTATGGTCTGGCGCTTGCCGTGGGTTTTGGTACCTTCCAGCTTTCCGCCACGATCTTACCTGCTAACGTACCAAACCTGGTGATGAGTGGCGCTGCGGAAGGCTCTTACGGCATCCACCTCAATTATCTTCCCTATTTGCTGCTGCATACGCCCGTGTTGGGTTGGCTAAAAGGCGCGGTACTTATTGGTCTTATCTGCTGGCTGTTTCCCGGCCAACCTCATGCTCCGCGCGATCTGACGCCACCTGAGCCAATGAGTCGTGATGAAAAACGTCTGGCCTGGATGTTAGCGGTGGTGCTGTTTCTGTGGGTCAGCGAAAGCTGGCATGGTGTGGGGCCGGCATGGACCGGGCTGGTGGCGGCGGTGATTACGCTGTTGCCGCGCGTAGGATTTATTAATGGCGAAGAATTTTCCAGTGGGGTGAATATCCGTACCTGCATTTACGTGGCGGGTATTCTGGGGCTGGCCATCACCGTGACACAGACCGGTATCGGTAGCGCGGTAGGCGAGGCGCTGTTACAGGTGATGCCGCTGGATGCGGACAAACCGTTTACCAGCTTCCTTGCATTGACCGGCATTACCACCGCGCTCAATTTCATCATGACGGCGAACGGCGTTCCGGCACTGTATACCACACTGGCACAAAGCTTTTCAGATGCGACCGGTTTCCCGCTACTCTCGGTGATTATGATTCAGGTACTGGGCTATTCCACACCGCTATTGCCGTATCAGGCTTCACCGATCGTGGTGGCGATGGCGCTTGGGAAAGTACCTGCAAGGGCGGGAATGCTGCTGTGTATCGCGCTGGCGGCGGCAACGTATCTGATACTGCTGCCGCTGGATTATCTGTGGTTTAGCGTGTTGGGGAAATTATAGTTGCATCAGAATGTTAATTTTTTGTTTTGTGAGTGGGTGAATTGTATTATGCGCGCCGATATTGGTTAATACCTGAGCGCATAATTGCGTGCTGGAAACTCAAGGATTGATTCATGGACAGATTGACCCCCATCCGCTGTTGGCCTGCCATCATCTCGATTGTTATTACGCTGACCATCTGGTTTGTTATCCCATGTCCAGCAGATGTCACCCCCGAGGCGTGGCATCTGCTGGCGTTATTTATCGGTACTATCGCGGCAATTATTGGTAAAGCGATGCCTATCGGCGCGATTGCGATTGTGGCAATTATGCTGGTAGCCATGACCGGCGTGACGCATCCCGGTAAACCCACCGCGGCGCTGAGCGATGCGTTAAGTGGTTTCTCCAACCAGCTTATCTGGCTGATCGGCATCTCGATTATGTTGTCGCAAAGCCTGTTGAAAACGGGGCTGGGCGCGCGTATCGGCTATGGGTTTATTGCTTTGTTTGGCAAAAGAACGTTGGGTATCGCGTGGGCGCTAACGCTGGCAGAAACGCTGATCGCACCCGTTACGCCAAGCAATACCGCACGCGGCGGCGGTATTATTCACCCAGTGATGCGGGCGATTGCGGAAAGTCTGGGTTCTCAACCCGGTGACAAAGAGAACGGTGCTACAGGTCGTTATCTGGCTCTGGTGAACTACAACATTAACCCGATCAGTTCGGCAATGTTTATTACCGCTACCGCCCCAAACCCGCTTATTGTGAGTTTCTTGACCAAAGGGACGGATGGGGTGCTGAATATGACCTGGGGAATGTGGGCGATTGCGGCGCTTCTTCCTGCCGTTGTCTCACTGGTCGTGATGCCTATTGTCATCTGGTGGCTCTATCCGCCCGCTATTACACGCACGCCGAATGCGCCAGAGTTTGCCCGGGAAAAGCTGGGGGCACTCGGTCCGTTGTCGCTGGCTGAAAAAATCACCCTCGCGGTTTTCGCTTTGCTGCTCTGCCTGTGGGCAGGTGTTCCTGCCATGCTGATGGGCAGTACCTGGGCCGTTAACCCCACCAGCGCGGCGCTCATTGGCTTGTCTGTTCTGTTAGTGACAGGGGTATTGAGTTGGGACGATATCCTTAAATGCCGCGGTGCATGGGATACGATAGTCTGGTTTGCCGCACTGGTTATGATGGCGGATTTCCTGAGCAAACTGGGTCTGGTGGGGTGGCTGGCGACGAGTGTTGGTAGCGCAATTGACCATCTCGGCGTGCACTGGAGTATCGCCACGCTGCTGCTGATCCTGCTTTATGTCTATTCACACTACTTTTTCGCCAGTACCACTGCACATATCACGGCCATGTTCGCGGCTTTCTTTGCTGCCGGATTAGGCCTCGGTGCTCCACCGGCGCTGCTCGGTCTGATGCTGGGCTTCTCCTCCTCCTTGATGATGTCACTGACGCACTATGGCACGGGTACTGCGCCTATTATCTTTGGTTCGGGCTATGTCACGCTGGCGGAGTGGTGGAAAACGGGGCTGGTGATGAGTGTGGTCAACCTGACCATCTGGGGTGTTACGGGGGCCTTCTGGTGGCACTGGCTGGGATACTGGTAAAGCGGGTATAAGAAGGGGAGCGATGCTCCCCTTTTAACAACTTAGGCCTGTTTAGCGGCTTCTGCTGCTTTAACGATGACTGCGAAGGCGTCTGCTTTCAGAGAAGCACCGCCAACCAGCGCACCGTCGATGTCCGGCTGAGCGAACAGTTCTGCGGCGTTTGCTGCGTTTACAGAACCGCCGTACTGGATGATAACTTGCTCAGCGATTTTCGCATCAGCTTTAGCAATGTGGTCACGGATGAATTTGTGGACTGCCTGAGCCTGAGCAGGCGTTGCAGATTTACCGGTACCGATAGCCCATACAGGTTCGTAAGCGATAACCACGCCTTCGAATGCTGCTGCGCCCTGAGTTTTCAGCACTGCGTCGATCTGACGTGCACAAACTTCTTCAGTTTTGCCCGCTTCGTTTTCTGCTTCGGTTTCACCGATGCACAGAACTGGAGTCAGACCCTGCTCTTTCAGCACGGCGAATTTCTTCGCGATCAGCTCGTCAGATTCTTTGTGGTAAGTACGACGCTCAGAGTGACCGATAATGATGTACTGCGCGCCGATATCTTTCAGCATTTCAGCAGAAGTTTCACCGGTGAATGCGCCAGACAGGTTCAGGTCAACGTTCTGCGCGCCCAGAATGATGTGGCTACCGGCAGCGGCGTGTTTCGCCAGGTCGATATACATTTCCGGCGGAGCGATTGCTACTGCACAGCCAGCAACGCCAGCCAGTTCTTTACGCAGGTTTGCAACCAGTTCGTTTACCATGTGGCGGCTGCCGTTCAGTTTCCAGTTACCCATCACTAAAGGATGTCGCATTTCATTTCTCCACGCTTGTCAGCGAATTAAGGAAGATGGCCGCCCGTCAGGGCAGCATGGTCTGTGAAACAGTATAGAGATTCATCTGCGGAAAGGCTTTGCTTTTTGTCATCAATTCGCCTTCTCAAGACTTTCTGATAGTGCCAGCTTAATCGGTTCAACAGCGAAGGTCAGCCCCTTTTCGCCGTTATCTGCAACAACATAGCGGATTGCGCCTTCCGTTTCGGCGTAATAGTGCTTACCTTTGCCGGCAGCGAGCAGTTTTTGCAGCTTTTTCTGACTCTGTTCTTTCGTCAACAGCGGCGCGACGGTGCGAATGACGGCGGTCATGTATTCCAGCGCTTTCGCTTTGGCCGCCTTTTGTTCTGGCCCCTGAATCGGCAGCCAGGTTATCTGCATACTTTTGATTTTTAAGGTGCCGCGCTCAAGGGCGGAGGACGCATACAGGTTTTCATTAATTTTACTGGCCGCGCGGGTGAGATTTGCCCGATCGCGGCTGCTGTCGATGGCACGGAACTCATTCAGAATAAGCTTCGGATTCTGCGTATTAAAGTTTTCGCGAAACTGGCTAATCGACAGGTCAAAGGTCGGCGCACCCGCCAGTAAATAGGGGGCCGTGGTTGCCGTCGATGGCTCTTCCGCCAGCGCCGCTGTATTCACGGACATGGCTGAAAACAATAATAAAAACAGTGTAAATCCTTGCTTCATCAATCGTACCTTTCATTCTCACTGCTCACGATTAAAACGGTAACCGTCGGGCTTGTCAAAAGGGTAAACTGTTCTGGAAGGTAATAATAAAGGAACTTACATGACCATACAGCAGTGGTTATTCTCATTTAAAGGGCGTCTTGGACGCCGTGATTTCTGGATTTGGATAGGCTTGTGGATAGTCGGAATGCTGGTTCTGTTCTCGCTGGCGAGTAAACAATTGCTCGATATCCAGACGGCGGCATTTTGTCTGGTTTGTCTGCTGTGGCCGACGGCTGCAGTCACAGTAAAACGTCTGCATGACCGGGGGCGCTCCGGAGCGTGGGCGCTGTTGATGATTCTGGCGTGGATGCTGCTGGCCGGAAATTGGGCGATATTACCCGGCGTCTGGCAATGGGCGGTAGGCCGCTTTGTTCCAACGTTGATTCTGGTTGGTATGCTTATCGATCTGGGGGCGTTCATTGGCACCCAGGACGCAAATAAATATGGTAAGGATACGCAGGACGTAAAGTACAGAGCTGACTCGTAGGCCGG
>NZ_CP080033.1:482676-504316 GCF_019382635.1 Citrobacter sp. Colony219
CTCACCAGTAGTGCTCTGCGGTCATATGGCCCGGTCGACGGCGCAGGTGTTTGGTCATTTGCCGGGTCTCTTTCAGCAACTGCTGCGTGTCGCGTACCATTTGCGGGTTTCCGCATAGCATCACATGGCTGGTTTCTTTTTCCATTGGCAACCCGACTGCTTTTTCTAGCTCACCGCTCTCAATCAACGCCGGAACTCGCCCGGTTAATGAACCTGCGGCGGTTTCACGGCTCACAACCGTCTGGATACGTAATTTACCTTCGTAGCGTTTTTCCAGGTCCTGCATTAACGGCAGATAGCTTAAATCGGCGGCATAGCGGGCGGCATGGACCAGCACCAGATTCTTAAAACGGTCCAGATCTTTGCCCAACTGCAGAATCGATAAATATGGGCCGATAGCGGTACCGGTTGCCAGCATCCATAGCGTGTCACAATCGGGGACTTCATCCAGCACGAAGAAACCGGCGGCTTCACTCACCACCTGGACTTCGTCGCCAGGTTTCAGTGCGGCCAGACGGGGGCTGAGTTTTCCGTCAGGAACCGTCACCAGATAGAACTCTAAATCGGGGTTATCAGGCGCATTCACGTAAGAATAGGCGCGCTGGACGCGCTCGCCGTCGATTTCGAGGCCGAGCTTGGTAAACTGACCTGCGGTGAAGGGAAGAACCGGAGCTCGCACGGTCAAACTAAATAAGGCATCGGTCCAGTTCTGTACCTTCGTGACTTTGCCTGTTACCCAATCTGCCATGGTTTTCTCCTGTCTGCTGTGATTGCCTTATCTTCGTTCGTTGCACGAAAGATTTCCAGCCCAGATGGGCTGGAAGGCTCTATTGATCAAATCAATTACAGGATATGCGTCTGTACATCCGGATCTTTGCGATCGAGGTAGTGAATCGACTGAATGCGACGGATCGTACGTGATTTGCCGCGGATCAGCAGTGTTTCGGTGGTGGCAATATTACCTTTGCGGCTAATCCCTTCCAGCAGATCGCCTTTGGTGATGCCGGTGGCGGAGAAAATGACGTTGTCGCTACGCGCCATTTCATCGAGGCGCAGCGCTTTGCCCGCTTCAATGCCCATGGCGGCGCAACGAGCCAGTTCTTGTTCGCCAATGCGACGGTTCTCTTCGCTGTCGCCTTTGACGTCATGGCGAGCCAGCAGGCGGCCTTGCATGTCGCCATCCAGAGCGCGGATAACGGCGGCAGAGACGACACCTTCCGGCGCGCCACCAATGCCGTACAGCACGTCAACTTCGCTGTCTGGCATGCAGGTCAGAATCGAGGCCGCCACGTCGCCGTCAGGAATGGCGAAGACGCGTACGCCCAGTTTTGTCATCCCGGCAATAACCTCGTCATGGCGTGGTTTTGCCAGGATGGTAACGGTCAGTTCGCTGAGCGGTTTGTTGAGCGCGGTAGCAATGTTACGCAAGTTGGCTTCCAGCGACAGGTTCAGGTCGATGGACCCTTTTGCGCCTGGGCCGACAATCAGCTTTTCCATGTACATATCCGGCGCGTTCAGGAAGCAGCCTTTATCGCCAACGGCCAGTACGGCCAGCGCGTTGGCCTGACCCATGGCCGTCATGCGTGTGCCTTCGATAGGATCGACGGCGATGTCGACCGCATCACCAAGACCGGTCCCGACTTTTTCACCGATAAACAGCATCGGCGCCTCATCAATCTCACCCTCGCCAATCACGATGGTGCCGTCGATGTTGACCTGGTTGAGCATAATACGCATGGCGTTCACCGCCGCGCCGTCGGCGGTATTTTTATCGCCGCGGCCCAGCCATTTATAGCCAGCCAGCGCGGCCGCTTCGGTCACGCGTGAAAATTCAATGGCAAGTTCTCGTCTCATTGCAAACTCGTAGCTGAAAGGAATGGCGCGAAGTGTAGCACAGGGGAGGGGACGAGATTATTGATGTGTGTGCGGGGTTGCCCCCGCACGAAGAGATTGCCGGATAAGCCAAAGTTGCCATCCGGCAATGACGTATTACTCGTCGTGATCTTCCCACGCCAGAGCGCGTTTGACCGCTTTTTTCCAGCCGCTGTAACGGAAGTTACGTTCGGTGGTTTCGATGCCAGGGCGGAACTCACGCTCAATGACCGCTTTTTCCTGCAGCTCATCCAGATTCTGCCAGAAGCCGACAGCCAGACCGGCCAGATATGCTGCGCCTAATGCGGTGACTTCGCGGACTTCCGGACGCTCTACGCGGGTACCCAGAATGTCAGACTGGAACTGCATCAGGAAGTTGTTGGCGACCGCACCGCCATCGACGCGCAGGGCGTGTAAACGAATACCTGAGTCCGCCTGCATCGCTTCCAGCACGTCACGCGTCTGATAAGCGATAGACTCAAGCGTTGCGCGGATGATGTGGTTAGAGTTTACGCCACGGGTCAGGCCGAAGATGGCGCCGCGTGCATACGGGTCCCAGTACGGTGCACCCAAACCGGTGAACGCCGGAACAACATATACGCCGTTGGTGTCTTTCACTTTGGTGGCGAAGTACTCAGAGTCGAATGCATCGCTGATGAGTTTCATTTCATCGCGCAGCCACTGAATGGATGCGCCAGCCATAAATACCGCACCTTCCAGCGCGTAGTTCACTTCCCCGGTCGGTCCGCAGGCGATAGTGGTCAGAAGTCCATTTTCTGACTTAACGGCTTTCTCGCCAGTATTCATCAGCATGAAGCAGCCAGTACCGTAGGTGTTCTTCGCCATCCCTTCTTTCACGCACAGCTGGCCGAATAGTGCAGCCTGCTGGTCACCCGCGATACCGGAGATAGGAATACGTGTGCCGCCTTTACCACCGATGTTGGTCTGGCCATAGACTTCAGAAGAACGACGCACTTCTGGCAGCATGGCACGCGGAATGTCCAGCGCATCCAGCATCGTGTCATCCCAGTCCAGGGAGTGGATGTTGAACAGCATGGTACGCGAGGCGTTGGTGTAATCCGTGACGTGTACGCGTCCCTGCGTCATTTTCCAGATAAGCCAGGTGTCAACGGTACCGAACAGCAGTTCGCCGCGACGAGCGCGCTCACGCGAGCCTTCTACGTGGTCGAGGATCCACTTCACCTTGGTACCGGAGAAGTACGGGTCAATCACCAGGCCGGTGTTGTTACGGATGTACTCTTCCATGCCATCGCGCTTGAGCTTTTCGCAGATATCTGCGGTACGACGACACTGCCACACAATGGCGTTATAGATTGGTTTACCGGTCTCACGCTCCCAGACGATGGTGGTCTCACGCTGGTTGGTAATACCGATCGCTGCGATTTCATCGGAACTGATATCGGCTTTCGCCAGAACTTCAACCAGCGTAGAGCTTTGGGTTGCCCAAATTTCCATTGGGTCGTGTTCTACCCAACCTGCTTTCGGGTAGATTTGCTCGAATTCGCGCTGTGAAACGGCAACGATATTCGCATCGTGGTCCATTACGACCGCGCGGGAGCTGGTGGTGCCCTGGTCGAGCGCAACGATATATTTTTTTTCAGTCATAATTTTTGTCCCGTAGTCACATTACAGCGAAGCTTTTTGTTGAGTGTTAGCCGCCGCGTCTTTTTCTTCAATCGCGCAGACATCGCACGGTAAATGGCGACCAATCAGTTTGCGATATGCCCATGCGCCCAAAATCGCGCCGGTAATTGGGCCAAACACCGGAACCAGGAAGTAAGGGATATCACGACCACCCGTGAAGGCAATCTCACCCCATCCGGCCATCCAGGCGAAGAGTTTCGGTCCGAAGTCACGTGCCGGGTTCATCGCAAAACCGGTCAGTGGGCCCATGGATGCACCAATAACGGCAATCAGTAAGCCGATCAGCAGCGGTGCCAGTGGACCACGCGGTACACCATTACCATCATCGGTCAGTGCCAGAATCAGCCCCATTAGAATAGCGGTAATGACCATTTCAACCGCGAAGGCCTGCACAAAATTGATATGCGGGTTTGGATAGGTGGAGAAAGTACCTGCCAGATTGAGGCTTTCTACACTACCGCGCACGATATGGTTCGTTTGTTCGAAATCGATGAAAAGATTGTAATAAAGCCCGTAAACCAGTGCCGCTGCGCAAAAGGCGCCGGCAATTTGCGAAATAATAAAAGGAACGACTTTGCGTTTGTCAAAACACGCAAACAGCCATAGTGCGATTGTGACTGCTGGATTCAGGTGTGCGCCAGAAACGCCTGCGGTCAGATAGATAGCCATGGCTACCCCCAGACCCCAGATGATACTGATTTCCCACTGACCAAAAGTAGCCCCGGCCACTTTGAGTGCAGCGACACAACCCACACCGAAGAAAATCAACAACCCGGTACCGAGGAATTCAGCAATGCACTGGCCTTTCAAGGTTGATGTTTGACTCATAATCGGATCCTGAAGAGTTTAATGTTTATTGTATGCGAGAAGGTCACTGACATCCCCGGAGCCGGTAGGCACACTGTTAATTTATCGTTAACGCTCAAAAACGAGAAATATCGAAATTAAAATGTGTGTACTCCATCAAAAAAATGAGCGTTTTCGCGCCATTGCGCGGTATTTGTTATACAAAAATAGTGTGAGCTGAATCATTTCACCGATCATCCTGTTAACACTTAAGAGTTATGACAGTTGTGTCACCAGGACAAAGATTAAAAGTGTTGCAAACCGCAATCTGCGCGGGATGCCGCTGGACAGGGATGGCGCGGCTTCATACAATCGGTGTTAAGTAGTGTGCGCTCGTTTTTATTAAGGCGTCGCCGGTTATCGGGACGAGGATTTTTATCCATCAACGCCTTGCAATTCAGGAGAGGTATGACGATGTCATTAGAAGTGTTTGAGAAACTGGAAGCAAAAGTACAGCAGGCGATTGATACCATCACGCTGTTGCAGATGGAAATCGAAGAGCTGAAAGAAAAGAACAACTCACTGTCGCAGGAAGTTCAGACTGCACAGCAGCAGCGTGAAGAGCTGGAGCGTGAGAACAACAACCTGAAAGAACAGCAGAATGGCTGGCAGGATCGTCTGCATGCCCTTTTAGGTCGTATGGAAGAAGTCTAATTACGCTTCATCTTTCGTGCCGTAGCTGCGTTGGCTGCGCTCAGTTACCCCAGTCACGTAGTTTACTACGCTCCTGGGGATACCTTCGTTTGCCGCCTTGCTACAACACGAAATCTATTGCGTAATCGTTCCTGTGTAGGCCGGATAAGGCGTAAGCCGTCATCCGGCAATACAATCGTTTTACCGCAACACAACGTTAATTTCAGGCATTCAAACCCCCATCTACGTCCAGACCGGTGCCGGAAATCTGCCCAGCCGCTGGGCTTGCCAGAAACGTCACCGCCGCTGCAACATCCTCCGGTGTTCCATAATGCCCTGTAGCAATAAGCTGCCGTTGGGATTCTGCCTGCTCGCCATCTGCCGGGTTCATATCACTGTCAGTTGGGCCGGGATGGACAAGATTAACGGTAATACCCCGTGGGCCGAGATCACGAGCCAGGCCACGGGTTAGCGAGTTGAGCGCTGATTTAGTCATCGCGTAGACGGCAATCCCCGGCTGGGCGACGCGGTTGGCAAGACAACTGCCAATATTGATGATTCGCCCACCTTCAGGGAGATGCGGCAGCGCGGCCTGTATGGCAACTACCACGCCACGGATGTTCACGTTAATCAATGCGTCGATGTCCTCCAGTGACAGCGACTCCAGCGGGCCGCCGCGTGCGATCCCTGCGTTGTTGACCAGAATATCCAGTCCTCCGAGTGACTGTACCGTGCGGTGTACGGCGTTCTGAATCGCCTGAGCGTCTGCACTGTTTGCCTGAATGGCCTCACCATGGCGGCCAAGCGCTGTAATTTCATCGGCAACGGCCTGGGCTTTCTCCGCAGATTTTTCATAGGTTATAACAACATCAGCACCGGCTTTCGCCAGCGACAGTGCAATGGCGCGCCCTAATCCACGACTGGCTCCGGTGACCAGCGCTTTTTTACCTGTCAGATCGATATGCATGATGACCTCGTGATGAGAGTGATGAGATTCATCATTAGGTATAGAGAGAGTTTTTTCTTCGTCAATGCGCAGGATAGGGGAATCGAAAGGGTGGTGTGGCAAAAAAAAGCCAGTCAGTTGTTTAACCGACTGGCATCACACCAAATTGCGGTGTTTTCTTTACTCGATATCGAGCGGGTCTTCGGAGAGGATTATCCCGGTGTTGTCGGCGTACAGGTGGTCGCCAGAGAAGAACGTTACGCCGCCAAAGTTGACGCGCACATCGCTTTCCCCAATACCTTCCCCTGCGGCACCGACCGGAATGGCGGCAATTGCCTGAATGCCGATATCCATTTCTCCCAGATCGTCTACCTGACGGACTGAGCCGTAGATGACCAGACCTTCCCATTCATTCTGTACGGCCAGTCGAGCCAGTTCGGCATCGACCAGCGCACGACGGACAGAACCGCCGCCATCGACCAGCAGAATGCGACCACGGCCATTTTGTTCGAGCAGATCGTACAGCAACCCGTTGTCCTCGAAACATTTTACCGTGATGATTTGTCCGCCAAACGACGACCGTCCTCCAAAGTTAGAGAACAGTGGTTCCACGACGTTGACATCTTCCTGATAGATGTCACAAAGCTCGGATGTATCGTATTTCATAGGCTCAACGTTCAGTTGCTGCGAGAATTTTTAGTATATCGCGCTATGTGTACTGTTGGCAAAATCATCAATTGTTAATTGATATTTGTCAGTTAAAAAGACCACTGACTTAAGAAAATTCCAACGACAAACAGCAGGTTAGTTAACAATGCCGCTTTTACGGTGCGTTCCAGCATCGGGCGCATTGCCGCAGGATCCATCTCACGCATCACGTATCGCGCCTGTTTAATCAGCAGCGGAGCGGCGAGGATAAACAGCCATCCCCACAGGCTTTGCAGCGAAAACAGGTTAAACAGCGCCAGGCAGACCAGCGTCCCCATCAGCAGGCAGGCATGGTAGCGGCGGGCATTGACGGCACCTAAACGCACGACCAGCGTGTTCTTGCCGTTCTCTCTGTCGCTGTTGATATCGCGCAAATTGTTGACGTTGAGCACGGCAGTTGCCAGCAGGCCGCAGGCGGTAGCAGGCAGAATGAGCGCCGGAATCAACGTATGCGCCTGCAGGTACCAGCTCCCCATCACGCTCAGCCAGCCGAAGAACACCAGCACGGAAATATCACCGAGGCCGATGTAGCCGTAAGGGCGATTACCTACGGTGTAAGTGATCGCGGCGATAATCGACAGGCCGCCGAGAATCAGGAAGCCGACAAAATCCGCCAGTGTGTGACAGGCCACCGCCACCAGCGCCAGACCGGACAGGCAGATTAAGACCACGGTGACAATCAGCGCACGCTTCATCTCCTGTTGGGTGATGACCCCTTTTTGCATGCCACGCAGCGGTCCGATGCGGTCGGGCTTGTCGCTGCCTTTGACGGCATCGCCATAGTCGTTCGCGAGATTGGACAGGATTTGCAGCAGTCCTGCAGTAATCAATGCCAGCAGAGCGACCAGCGGATCAAAGAACCCTTGCCACCATGCTAATGCCGTACCGACGATGATCGCCGCGAAGGCGAGCGGTAAGGTCTTAGGTCGTAAACTTTCCAGCCAGGCTTGTGAGCGGCTAATTTGTTGTTGTTCAGTCATATTTAGCGCCAATAAAAATGGGGCTTTATCAGCCCCATCAACAGTGATGAAAATGCATTGAACGCGATTATAGGATAAAACGGCTCAGATCTTCATCTGCGACCAGCGCATCCAGATGTTTGCTCACATATTCGGCATCAATTGTGATGCTTTGACCGTTCAAATCGCTCGCATCATAGGAAATATCTTCCATCAGACGTTCAAGAACGGTATGCAGGCGACGCGCACCGATATTTTCGGTGGTTTCGTTAACCTGCCAGGCCGCTTCGGCAATGCGTTTAATACCCGATTCGGTGAAGTTGATGTCCACACCTTCAGTCGCCATCAGCGCTTTGTACTGGACGGTGATGGAGGCATTCGGTTCGGTAAGGATACGCTCAAAATCGCTGGTGGTCAGCGCCTGAAGTTCAACACGAATCGGCAGACGACCCTGCAGTTCCGGGATCAGGTCGGACGGTTTCGCCACCTGGAATGCGCCAGAGGCGATAAACAGGATGTGATCGGTTTTCACCATACCGTGTTTGGTAGAGACGGTGCAGCCTTCAACCAGCGGCAGCAGGTCGCGCTGTACGCCTTCACGGGAAACATCCGGACCGGAGGATTCGCCGCGCTTACAGATTTTGTCGATTTCGTCGATAAACACGATCCCGTGCTGTTCAACGGCGTCGATAGCTTCCTGTTTCAGCTCTTCCGGATTGACCAGTTTGGCCGCTTCTTCTTCAATCAGCAGCTTCATTGCGTCTTTGATTTTCAGCTTACGCGGTTTTTGCTTCTGACCGCCCAGGTTCTGGAACATGGACTGCAGCTGGCTGGTCATCTCTTCCATTCCCGGAGGCGCCATAATTTCAACGCCCATCGGTGCGGCCGCGAGATCGATTTCGATCTCTTTATCATCCAGCTGGCCTTCACGCAGTTTTTTACGGAACGCCTGACGCGCTGCAGAAGGCTCCTGCGGCTGCTCTGACTGTCCCCAGTTATTTTTAGCCGGTGGGATCAGCACGTCGAGAATGCGCTCTTCCGCCATCTCTTCAGCGCGGAAGCGGTTTTTCTCGATCGCCTGAACGCGAACCATTTTGATGGCGGCATCGGTCAGATCGCGGATGATCGAGTCAACTTCTTTACCTACATAGCCGACTTCGGTGAATTTCGTTGCTTCAACTTTGATGAACGGCGCGTTGGCCAGTTTTGCCAGGCGACGGGCTATTTCGGTTTTACCGACGCCGGTCGGGCCAATCATCAGAATGTTTTTCGGTGTGACTTCATGGCGCAGTTCTTCGTTGAGCTGCATGCGGCGCCAGCGGTTACGCAGGGCAATCGCCACGGAACGCTTAGCGTTATCCTGGCCGATGATGTGTTTGTTCAGTTCGCTGACAATTTCGCGTGGGGTCATTTCAGACATGGGGGATCCTTACGCTTTGGAGTTCAATTCTTCGATGGTATGGAAGTGGTTGGTATAAATGCAGATATCCCCTGCAATATCCAACGCTTTCTCAGCAATTTCGCGTGCGCCAAGCTCGGTGTTTTCCAGCAGAGCGCGTGCTGCAGCCTGGGCGTAGGGACCGCCGGAGCCGATGGCAATCAGATCGTTTTCTGGCTGAATGACGTCACCGTTACCGGTGATGATGAGCGATGCTGTTTCATCTGCAACGGCCAGCAACGCTTCGAGTTTGCGCAGCATACGGTCGGTACGCCAGTCTTTAGCCAGCTCAACGGCGGCCTTAACCAGGTGACCCTGGTGCATTTCCAGTTTACGTTCAAACAGTTCAAACAGCGTGAATGCATCCGCAGTCCCGCCCGCAAAGCCCGCAATGACTTTGTCGTTGTACAGACGGCGGACTTTTTTCACGTTGCCTTTCATTACGGTGTTACCCAGTGTGGCCTGACCATCACCGGCGATTACCACATGGCCGTTACGGCGTACGCTTACTATTGTTGTCACGAGCAGACCCCTTGGTTACAAATGCAGAATACAGGCCCCGCACAGTTGTACGGGGCGTAATGCAAGTATAGATGGGGGAGATTTTGGGGGTTTCAACCCCCAGTGGCGAGTCGAATGCAGTTTGTGTGGCCGGCAACTTTCAGGCGGCTGATGGTATTGTCGGCATTTTCCTTGCCTTTCACCGGGCCAATCACCACGCGATTCCAGCCGTTGTTGGTGGTAATGCGGGAGTTGAAGCCTTCAAAAGCCAGCTGCGCCCGCACGGTTTCTGCTTGCTCTGCGCCTTTAAATGACCCGCACTGCACCATCCAGCGGCGTTCGTCTTTTTTCTCCGCCGTCTGTTTTGGCGGCTGCGTTTCATTCGTTATTGGCGCGGCCGGCTGCGTTTTCGGCTGCGCGGCGGTGGTGTGCGCAGGCGTCTGCAACAGATCCTGATACGGCTGCTGGGCCACTGGTTTTGGCTGCGCTTTCGGCTGTTGTACCGGTGCGGCTTGTGCCGTACGCGTTTGTGGCTGCTGGTAAGGCTGTTCCGTCGCCCGTGGGCGCGGCTGCTGAGCCTGCTGCTGCGTGTTGGCCCATTGCTGTTGCTGCACCTGGCGTTGGCGCTGCAGCGTTTGCTGGCGCTGTTCAGGCGTTTGTTCGTTCCACGGTACTTCGTTGAGCTGTGTCGGCTGTTGACGCATATCAGCCTGCATTTGCGCCAGCAACTGGCGCTGCTCATTGGTCAACTGATCGGCGTTAAGCACTTCGCCACCCGCAGAGGGTTCGGTAGGCGCACGCACGCCAGGCTGACGGCTTTCCAGCTCTTTTATATAGCGCCAGCGTTCTTCCGGTTTAGGCGGGATGCCATTACCGGTGACTTTCTGGCTTTGCAGCGTCTCGGACTCTTCTTTCTTGTGATGCGTAATGAAGTACAGACCACCGATAAAGGTCACGAGTACGGCTGCAGCAATAGCGACCATCGCGGGGGATACCGCTGGCGTACTGCGTTGCTTTTTCCGTGATGTGCTCTTTTTGCGCCGCGAAGGTGCCGGTTGGCCGCGACGTACATAATCTCGTTGTGCCACTATCGTTTCGCTGTATTTATTCGTTCGTCAGCCCGCCATGTTACTTAAGCGACGGGCCTTTGACCAGACAGGGGAGTCCGAAAGCACTTTACTTTACGTCAGTGCCCGGGTAGTACCCCGAATAATTAGCTCGCAGTCCAGTAAACGTGAGCCACTGCTGACGCTCTGCCCTTGTAATTGATCGAGCAGTAACAGCATAGCTTCACGTCCGATATCGAAACGCGGTTGTGCGACGGTTGTCAGGGGTGGATCACAAAATTCCGTCAGTGAAATATTATCGAAGCCAATGATAGATAAATCATCCGGTACTTTTAAGCCCTGACGTTTGGCGTAAGAGAGTGCGCCAAGCGCCATCACATCGCTGTGACAAAAGACCGCGGTCGGAGGTTGCGGTAGCTCAAGCAGCTGTTTTAACGCGTTGGCGCCCGCTTCATAGGTGAAATCACCGCGCGCGATGAAGTGTGGATCGACGGTAATTCCACTGCGACGTAGTGCCTGAACATAGCCTTGCAGGCGGTAGTGGCACAGCGGCATATCCTCTGGCCCGGCAATACAACCAATGCGCTTATGCCCCAGTTCCAGCAGATAATTCATCGCGTTAAAGGCGGCAGTGAGGTTATCAATGTGCACGGTGGGCAGTTCCAGCTCTGGCGCGAACTCGTTGGACATGACCATTGGCGGCAAGTTGCGTTGCTCTTCCACGCTGGCATCAAACGGCAGGCGCGAGCTGAGCAGCACCATGCCATCGATCTGCTTGGTGATTATGAGATTGAGGAAGGTCTTTTCCTGCTGGTTCTGGTGCGCGCAATCGCCGATCAGCACCAGATATCCCTGTTCTGCGGCGGTCACTTCTATGCCGCGAATCACTTCGCTAAAAAAGGGATCGCAGATATCCGGCACAATCACCAGAATGGTACGTGACTCATTACGCTTAACATTGCGTCCCATTGATTGGGGTAAATATCCCACTTCCAGCGCGGCCTGCTCAACCTTGTTACGGGTTGACTGTGAGACTTTGTCCGGGTTCATTAATGCGCGGGATACGGTTGCCGTTGAGACTTTCGCCTTCAGAGCAACATCTTTCATCGTAGCGGCGGCAACCTGCTTATTCGGTTTCACTCTTTCTCCTCGCCAGAGGGCTGCTGGCACAGACTCGTCCCTGGGTAACCTTCATCTGAAACATTTTTATCAGATAGTTAATGGAAGCGGTTACAGAATTTTCATAAAAAGTGTGATGGATGTTTAATTTTACGATCCGCCTCGCATCATGAGGCATTATCCCTCGATGGGATCGACATCCAGCACCCATTTAACCTTACGTGCATCGGGTAACGTATTGATCAGCGCCAGCGTGCCGCTGATGATATGTTGCAGGCGAATTCTCGACGGGTGCTGCAACAAAATTTGCCAGCGATAGCGACCGCCGCGTTTGGGCGCCAGGGCGGGAACCGGGCCGAGCACCCACAGCTTGTCATCAGACAGCGGACTGGCCTGAATCAGATTTCGTAACTGCTGTAAGAACATTGGCGCATGCTGGTTATTATGATCTTCTGCCCGCACGATCACATGGCTGGTCCACGGTGGAAGCTGGAGCGTTTGTCGCTCGGCCAGCGCCTGTTCGGCAAACGCGTCGTAACCTTTATACAGCAAGGTTTGTAGCAACGGATGTTCAGGATGGTGCGTTTGCAGCACTACTTCGCCTTGTTTCCCGGCGCGCCCAGCTCGTCCGGAAACCTGGGTATAAAGTTGGGCGAAACGTTCAGCCGAACGGAAATCGGCAGAGAATAGCGCCCCGTCAACATCCAGCAGTGCAACCAGCGTGACATCCGGAAAGTGGTGGCCTTTGGCCAGCATTTGTGTGCCGATAAGAATGCGAGCGCCGCCGCGATGCACTTCCGCCAGATGCTGCTCCAGCGAGCCTTTACGGCTGGTTGTGTCGCGATCGATGCGTGAAATCGGCACACCGGGGAAAAACGGTGCCAGAGCCTGCTCAAGCTGTTCGGTGCCAAGTCCAACCGGAACCATATGCGTCGAGCCGCAGGAAGGACACTGACGCGGTATTGGGCGCTGGCTGTCGCAGTGGTGGCAGCGTAAATGGTGCTGTGCCTGATGCAGGGTATAGTAGTGATCGCAGCGCGGGCATTCGGCAATCCAGCCGCAGTCGTGGCACAGCAGCGCAGGGGCAAAACCCCGGCGGTTCAAAAACAGAATTACCTGGTTATCTGCTTGCAGATGCTGACGCATGCGGGTGATAAGCGCAGGGGCGAGTCCGGCCTGCACCTGCTGACCTTTCAGATCAAGCACGTGCTGAGTGGCTGGGCGTGCATTCCCGGCGCGGCGCGTCAGGCGCAGCATGCGGTATTTTTTCTGCCGCACGTTGCACAGCGTTTCCAGCGCCGGGGTGGCTGAGCCGAGAATAATCGGGATCTGCTCGCTGTGGGCGCGATAAACCGCGAGGTCGCGCGCGTGATAGCGCCAGCCTTCCTGCTGTTTATAAGAGCTGTCGTGCTCTTCGTCGATGACAATCACGCCCAGATTTTTAAACGGCGTAAACAGCGAGGAGCGCGTGCCGATAACAATCGCCGCTTCGCCATTTTTCGCCTTCAGCCATGCCGAAAGACGTTCACTGTCATTTAAACCCGAGTGCAGGACTTCGACCGGCGCATTGAAGCGTTCGCGAAAACGGGCAATAGTTTGCGGCGTCAAACCAATCTCCGGCACCATCACCAACGCCTGCTTGCCCTGGGCAAGGACATTTTCCAGTACGCTTAGATAGACCTCTGTTTTGCCCGACCCCGTCACGCCCGCTAATAGCCAGGCGCTAAAGCTGTCCGACGCGCTATGAATCGCGCCAACAGCGGTGGCTTGCTCGGTATTCAGCCGCAGACGCTCACCGGAAACGGCGTAGTGCGTACGCCAGTCGCTAAAGCCTGGCGTTTCACTCGCCAGGGAGCACAGACCTTTTTTCCGCAGTGCCTGTAATGCGGCGTCATTAAATTCCAGTTCAGCGACCTGGTCGCGCCATATTTTTCCCTGGCGTAGCGCAGCCAGCGCCTGCTGCTGTTTGGGAGAGCGCTTCAGGCTGTTCAGATCAATAACCTGGCCTTCTTCAGTGGCAAACCAGTACCACATGGGCGCGTTAGTCGCCGGACGTCCCTGGCGCAGTAAAATTGGCAGAGCGTGAAACAGTACGTCACCGATAGGATGATGATAATAATCCGCCGCCCACAACAGCAGACGCCAGACAGAGGTCGAGTAGACCGGTTCGCTGTCCAGCACTTCGAGAACGGCTTTCAATTCGCTCCGCGGTAGTTCACTGTGCTCGCTGACGGAAAGGACGATACCCACGCGCTCTTGCTGCTTGCCAAAAGGCACGCGTACACGACACCCGGCTTTGGCGCTCATGCCTTCCGGCAGGAGGTAGTCAAAAGTACGAGGTAGCGGAACGGGTAAGGCAACGTGCGCAACGGGCATTGAATCATCCTGACTTGAAATCTGGCGGGTTAGTATACACATTAGTGGAGGGTAGAATGCGGATCAGTTTGCATGAGCAGGTTAATTTCTGTATGATTCGCCGCCTTTGATACAAATTTGTATCACTGACCTATACTATTAACATCGCGTGGTGTCTGGCGTTAGGGCTGGAAGAGCGACGCGGCCTTAAACCGAGGTTTTCCCATGAAAAAAGATATTCACCCGAAATACGAAGAAATTACTGCAAACTGCTCTTGCGGTAACGTCATTAAAATCCGCTCTACTGTCGGTCACGATCTGAACCTCGACGTGTGCAGCAAGTGCCACCCGTTCTATACTGGCAAGCAGCGTGATGTTGCTACCGGTGGCCGTGTTGATCGCTTCAACAAGCGTTTCAGCATCCCGGGCAGCAAATAAGTTCCTGCTGTCAGAAAAAAGCGCCTTATGGCGCTTTTTTTGTATCTGTACTTGATAATAAAACTTACATTGATGTATTGAATGATGTTTCACTTTTAATAAATGAAACAGTGTTTTTATTTTTTAAGATAAAATATTCGCACTAGTGATCTTCGTCATTTTTATCTTCTGTTCTTTGCCACTCATGCCAATTCCTGGCAAAATCTCAAAGGTTTATCCCCTCTTTCTAAAATACACTTTCGCGGAAATATAAAATTATTCTTACGACTCTATTGCTTTCCTGTTTATAGCCCGGAATGTGATGGTGAATTTCTTTATTTAGTGTGAAAAGGGATTGTCATGAAATTTAAATCTACCTTGTTACTTATTCCATTATTATCTGCGGCCGCGCAGGCGGGTTATGTTGATTACCGCCATGAATATTATGATGACGGGCGAAATTACGATCGTGTTTATATGTCTCATCGTTTTTCTACAGGTTTTGGTGTAGCGGTAGAGGCCATTTCACGTTCTGAAGATACGCAATCGAACGATGCGTGGAATAATATGGAAAGTAACGGTAACGAGTATACGGCAAGTTACCAGTTTACCTGGCGGGATCTCATCTGGCAGCCAGGTATTGCGATCGAAACGGGCGATAACATCACGATTTATAAACCTTATATCCGCGTGCAGTACAACATCAACGACAGCTGGTGGACCGCGTTCCGCTATCGTCAGGAGTACATGCGCAGAAACACTGACGGCAAAGATGACCGCATGGTCTATCGTCCGGAAGCCTGGCTTGGTTATAACGTCAATAACTGGATGTTTGAGCTAAACGGCATTTATAAAATTGCCGATAGCGAAGATTTATATAACAACCGGAAAGATGATTATGAATATAACTTCCGTGTCGCTTATAAAATAGATTCCTGGGTTCCATTTATTGAAATTGGTAATGTTTCTTCGGGTTATGACACCACCACGACTGACGATCGCCAGACCCGCTATCGTGTCGGCCTCGGTTATAACTTCTGATTGTTAATACTCTGCGTATTGGTTTATTACGTTAAACACCAGGATATACGCATAGTTTGCGTGAATAATATGTCTAAGGAGTTGACATCATGTCTAATGATGGAACAGTGAGTGGAAGCAATCAAGATATTGTCGTCAGACCTTTCGGATTCAGGGATAAAATTGGTTATTTGTGTGGTGACCTGGGAACCTGTTTTATTCTTGGGTTAGTAAATAGTTTTTTAATGATTTATTACACTAACGTCCTCGGCATTTCAGGAGTTATTGTCGGCTCGCTCTATTTTGTGACTAAGCTCTTTGATGCGTTTGTCGATGTTGGTGTAGGGCGCTTATGCGATACCTCTAAATTGACGGTACATGGACGATTTAATCCGTGGGTGCGCCGTATGAAGTACCCGTTCTGCATCATTGCGGTGGTCCTGTTCCTGCCGTTTGTGAATGATTTTTCTTATACGGCGAAAATTATCTATATCTGCTGTTCCTATTTTGTTTACGGTTCACTGTTATCGACAGTCAGCATTCCATATGGCGCCATGTCTGCGGCGATTAGCTCGAACCCGGAAGATCGGGTGTCACTGTCAACCTGGCGCAGCGTGGGTTCCGCCATCGGCGGTGGAGCAACCGGCTTTTTTATCCCGATTCTGATGTACACCACCCTGGTGGACGGAAGTCAGGTGATTTCCGGGCAACATTTCTTCTGGATTGCTATTGGTTGTGCCGTACTGGGCTTTATCTTTTTAACGTTGACCTGTCAGTTAACAACAGAACGTGTGCGCGTGGAGCGAAAAGAGAGTATGCCCGTATCGGTGCTGCTGAAAGGATTGTTACGCAATAAAGCACTGATCGTTTTAGTTGTGGTGGATCTGCTGATTGTGATTAACCAGGGGTTGTCAGGTACCAACATGACTTACCTGTTTAATGACTACTTCCACAACAAAGAGGCCATGTCCGTGGCGTTGCTATTTACCTTTGGCTCTCTGGTTTTGCTGGCACCCTCGGCATCCTGGCTCACAAAGCGGTTTGGCAAAAAAGAGGCCAGCGTCGGCGCATTGCTCTTTGCGGTGGCGATGTATCTGATTATGTACTTCATCCATATTACGGACGCGAAAGTCTATTTGGTTTTCCTGTTCCTGGCGACGCTAGGGGCAGGGCTATTCAACCTGATGATTTGGGCGTTTATGACCGATGTTTGTGATTATCATCAGTATGTCACCGGCGATCGTGAGGATGGTACGGTTTACGGTGTGAACTTCTTTGCCCGCAAGGTGGGTCAGGCGTGTGCAGGGGCGATTGGTGGCTTTATGCTGGCCATCATTGGTTATCAATCTTCGTCAACGGGCGGTGCAGTGCAAACCAGCATTGTGCAGGAAAATATTTATACGATGGCAAATCTCTTGCCGGCTTTGTGCCTGTTTTTGGCGGCGGTTATTCTGATTTATTGCTATCCATTGAACCGCAGAGAAACGCTCAAAATGGAAGAAACATTGAATAAAATCAATGGTATTAGAAAATAACGTTGTGAGAAACGGCGGGGTTATCCCGCCTTTTCTCTTTTTTTCTAACCGTCAGCCGATCAGTACTCCCACGTCTCCGGGTCGATCCCCAGTTCACGCATGATGATCTTCGCCTCTTCCGGGATCTCATCACTGCGTTCTTTGCGCAGATCCTCGTCGTTTGGCAACGGTTGTCCGGTAAAGGCGTGCAGAAACGCTTCACACAGCAGTTCGCTGTTGGTGGCGTGGCGCAGGTTATTCACCTGACGACGCGTGCGTTCATCGGTAAGGATTTTTAACACCTTCAGAGGAATGGAAACCGTAATTTTTTTGACTTGCTCACTCTTCTTACCGTGCTCAGCGTATGGGCTGATATATTCGCCGCTCCATTCAGCCATGAGATACCTAATCCTCTTTGTCATTAATATTGAGGCCAGAACCTGAGCCCGGACCATAATTGCGCGTAGTTTATCGTAGTGGCGCGGCCCTGACACGAAGTTAGCCGACGCAAATGTACGCTAATGCATATAATTTTAACGGCTATTTCCTGTTTGCTCAATCTATACGCAAAGAAGTTTAGATGTCCAGATGTATTGACGGCTATTGTAACAATGATTACTCTGGTGTCTGACTTTTCACCGACTCAGCCAGGATCTCCTCAATATGACGCGTAAACAGGCCACCATTGCAGTGCGTAGCGGATTAAATGACGACGAGCAGTACGGTTGCGTTGTCCCGCCGATTCACCTCTCCAGTACCTATAATTTCACCGGTTTTAATGAGCCTCGTGCTCATGACTATTCACGCCGTGGCAACCCGACGCGTGATGTGGTTCAGCGTGCGCTGGCGGAGTTGGAGGGGGGCGCTGGTGCAGTGCTGACCAATACCGGCATGTCGGCGATTCATCTGGTCACCACGGTGTTTCTGAAGCCTGGCGATCTGCTGGTCGCACCGCACGACTGTTATGGTGGTAGCTACCGCCTGTTTGACAGTCTGGCAAAACGTGGCTGTTATCGTGTGCTGTTTGTCGATCAGGGTGATGATCAGGCGCTGAAAGCGGCGCTGGCAGAAAAACCGAAGCTGGTGCTGGTAGAAAGTCCAAGCAACCCGCTGCTGCGCGTGGTGGATATTGCGAAAATCTGCCAGCTGGCGCGTGAAGCTGGCGCGGTCAGCGTGGTCGACAACACTTTTTTAAGCCCGGCACTGCAAAATCCACTGGCATTGGGCGCCGATCTGGTGTTGCATTCATGCACGAAATATTTAAACGGTCACTCAGACGTGGTGGCTGGTGTTGTGATAGCGAAAGATCCGGAAACGGTCACTGAACTGGCATGGTGGGCGAATAATATTGGTGTGACCGGCGGCGCGTTTGATAGTTATCTGCTGTTGCGCGGCCTGCGTACTTTATCTCCTCGTATGGAGGTGGCGCAACGTAATGCTCAGGCGATAGTCGATTATCTGCAAACTCAGCCGCTGGTGAAAAAATTGTATCACCCGTCATTGCCGGATAATCAGGGCCATGAGATTGCTGCGCGTCAGCAAAAAGGCTTTGGCGCGATGTTAAGTTTTGAACTGGATGGCGATGAGCAAACGCTGCGCCGTTTCCTCGGCGGGTTGTCATTGTTTACGCTGGCGGAATCGTTAGGGGGCGTTGAAAGTCTGATCTCCCACGCCGCAACCATGACACACGCGGGCATGGCACCAGAAGCGCGTGCTGCTGCCGGAATTTCCGAAACGCTGCTGCGTATCTCCACCGGTATTGAAGATGGCGAAGATTTAATTGCCGACCTGGAAAATGGCTTCCGGGCTGCAAACAAGGGGTAAACATGAGTGTGATTGCGCAGGCAGGGGCGAAGGGTCGTCAACTGCACAAATTTGGTGGTAGTAGTCTGGCAGACGTGAAATGTTATCTGCGTGTCGCAGGCATTATGGCGGATTACTCGCAGCCTGATGACATGATGGTTGTTTCAGCCGCAGGCAGTACCACTAACCAGTTGATTAGCTGGCTGAAATTAAGCCAGACCGATCGCCTTTCTGCGCATCAGGTTCAACAGGCGTTACGTCGCTATCAAAGTGAGCTTATCAGCGGTTTGTTACCTCCCGAGGTGGCGGATGGACTGATTGGCGCGTTTATTCACGATCTGGAACGCCTGGCTGGGTTACTCGACAGCGGCGTGAACGATGCCGTCTATGCTGAGGTTGTTGGGCATGGCGAGGTATGGTCCGCGCGTTTGATGTCTGCCGTCCTTAATCAACAGGGGCTGGAGTCGGCCTGGCTGGATGCGCGCGATTTTTTACGTGCTGAACGCGGTGCCCAGCCGCAGGTAGATGAAGGTCTTTCTTACCCATTACTGCAGCAACTGCTGGCGCAGCATCCGGGTAAACGCCTGGTGGTTACCGGCTTTATTAGCCGCAGCAATGCCGGTGAAACAGTGCTACTGGGGCGTAACGGTTCTGACTACTCGGCGACGCAGGTTGGTGCGCTGGCGGGCGTTTCCCGAGTAACCATCTGGAGCGATGTCGCCGGGGTTTACAGCGCGGATCCGCGTAAAGTAAAAGACGCCTGTTTGCTGCCGCTGCTGCGTCTGGATGAAGCCAGCGAGCTGGCGCGTCTGGCGGCACCGGTTCTCCATGCCCGTACCTTACAGCCGGTTTCCGGTAGCGATATCGATCTCCAGTTGCGTTGTAGCTATACCCCAGAGCAGGGTTCAACGCGTATTGAGCGAGTACTGGCCTCCGGTACCGGGGCGCGTATTGTGACCAGTCATGATGACGTCTGCCTGATTGAGTTTCTGGTTCCGACTGGCCAGGATTTTAAGCTGGCTTATAAAGAGATTGACCAGGTTCTAAAACGTAGCCAGGTGCGTCCGCTGGCAGTGGGCGTGCATCCTGACCGTCAGTTGCTGCAATTTTGCTATACCTCTGAAGTCGCTGACGGCGCACTGAAAATTCTGGATGAAGCTGGCCTGCCAGGCGAGCTGCGTCTGCGCCAGGGGCTGGCGCTGGTGGCGATGGTTGGGGCAGGCGTAACGCGCAATCCGCTGCATTGCCACCGTTTCTGGCAACAGTTAAAAGGCCAGCCAGTCGAGTTTACCTGGCAGTCGGAAGAGGGGATCAGTCTGGTTGCGGTACTGCGTACCGGCCCGACCGAAAGCCTGATTCAGGGTTTGCATCAGTCTATTTTCCGCGCAGAAAAACGTATTGGTCTGGTGCTGTTCGGCAAGGGGAATATTGGTTCACGCTGGCTGGAACTGTTTGCTCGCGAGCAGAGCACGCTCTCGGCGCGTACCGGATTAGAGTTTGTGCTGGCGGGTGTGGTTGATAGCCGTCGTAGCCTGCTGAATTACGAAGGGCTGGATGCCAGCCGCGCGTTAGCTTTCTTTGATGACGAGGCGGTAGAGCAGGATGAAGAGTCTCTATTCCTGTGGATGCGTGCTCACCCGTATGATGATTTAGTGGTGCTGGATGTGACAGCGAGCGAGCAACTGGCGGATCAGTATCTGGATTTTGCCAGCCATGGTTTCCACGTTATCAGCGCCAACAAACTGGCGGGGGCGAGCAGCAGTAATAATTATCGCCAAATTCATGACGCTTTTGAAAAAACGGGTCGCCACTGGTTATATAACGCCACCGTGGGTGCCGGTTTGCCGATCAACCATACCGTGCGCGATCTGATTGATAGTGGCGATACCATTTTGTCGATCAGTGGGATCTTCTCCGGCACGTTGTCGTGGTTGTTCCTGCAATTTGATGGCACGGTCCCATTCACCGATCTGGTGGATCAGGCATGGCAACAGGGTCTGACTGAACCCGATCCGCGCGTAGATCTTTCCGGCAAAGATGTGATGCGTAAGCTGGTGATTCTGGCGCGCGAAGCGGGTTACGACATCGAGCCAGACCAGGTTCGCGTGGAGTCGCTGGTGCCTGTGCATTGTGAAGAAGGCTCTATTGACCATTTCTTTGAGAATGGCGATGAGCTGAACGAGCAGATGGTGCAGCGTCTGGAAGCAGCGCGTGAAATGGGGCTGGTGCTGCGCTATGTGGCGCGTTTTGATGCTAACGGCAAAGCTCGCGTTGGTGTTGAAGCGGTTCGCCCTGAACACCCGCTGGCGGCGCTGTTGCCGTGCGATAACGTATTCGCCATAGAGAGCCGCTGGTATCGCGATAACCCGCTGGTGATCCGTGGACCGGGCGCGGGCCGTGACGTTACCGCTGGGGCGATTCAGTCTGACATCAACCGTTTGGCGAAGTTGCTGTAGTTTGCGTTGCCGGATGGTGCTTACGCTTATCCGGCCTACATATGGCATGAACCGTAGGCCCGGTAAGCGGCAGCGCCACCGGGCAAATTCAAGGCGTTGTATTTATCTGCCAGCGTCCTTATCGTCTGAAACACCGAATGAGCCGAGTAACGGGCGCTATCCCGAAACTCCGCCTGCTGCTGTAACCAGACGAGAAAATGGTGGCCTGCCGCCAGTGTGATTGACGCCCCTTTTTCAACCTGCCCCTCCGTTAACAGACACACCATTTTGCGTGTGTCGCCTTGTTGCCAAATTTGCCACTGGTTTCGCCACCACCCCTGA
>NZ_CP080033.1:504362-504654 GCF_019382635.1 Citrobacter sp. Colony219
TGATCTCTTCATCAATAAACCAAAGCGAAGCGTGATGATCGCGATATTGCTGCGCCCATGCGGTAATCGCCGCGCCGCGCAGAAAACATTCGTGGGCAATAATGTGCGTTTTTACCTCAGGCCAGAGATGGCTCAGTATGCGGAAATGTCCGTGCGCGGTAATGACCGGGCGTAAAACTGCGCCGTTGGCATTTCGTTTGAGCATGGCACCGCCGTACTGGATTTCATCAAACTGGCTGCGGCGTAAAAACAGAGTTTCCCTCTGTCTTACTCGTTCAACGATATCGTCATG
>NZ_CP080033.1:504710-534501 GCF_019382635.1 Citrobacter sp. Colony219
GATGGGGCGTGAAATTACTGGAAATATGCAGAATATTACCGCGAATAGCGTCAAAACTGAGCAACACATAGAGTTGCTGATCTGCACTGGCGCCCTGAAAAGGTACGATCAGAGAGACTGTTGCGATTTGTTCGGGCGGTTGGATGGCGACAAGCGGTTGCTGCTTTGGTGTCCAGACCTTTTTGCAGCTCCGGCACTGAACGCGTTGGCTGCCCTGAGGGTTATGTCCATAGAGGATGGTTTCCCGCTGATAACAACGTGGGCAAAAATGACTGCTTTGGGCGGCAAAATCCGTTAAATATGCTGACAACCACCTACCAAACTGTTCCTCATTAAACAGCGGGGGATAGCTGCCGCATGCCCGGCAATGCAGTGCGGCATAACCCAGCCGATACTCTGGCCAGCTGTAATCTGCTGAGCTCGCCAGTCCCAGATTTTGGCAGCCAAAGGATTTACAGCAATTGATAGTGAACGGAGATGTCATCGTATTACCAACGATTTTTAATGGTCGTTGATTTTGACCCGCGACTATCACCGGTGGATGTGAGTTTTCTCACATAAAAAACCCTTTCAGAACGTAACGTAGCGATTCTTTATATGACTGAAAGGGATTGATTATGAAGTTAAAAATGCTTGCTGTTGGTGTTCTGGTATCGTTGCCGCTCTGGGCGAGTGCCAAAGATGTCACAATTATTTATACCAACGATCTTCACGCCCACGTTGAACCTTATAAAGTCCCATGGATTGCTAATGGCACGCGTGACATTGGCGGTTGGGCCAATATCACGACGATGGTGAAGCAGGAGAAAGCGAAAAACAGCGCCACCTGGTTTTTTGATGCCGGTGATTATTTTACCGGGCCGTATATCAGCAGTCTGACCAAGGGTAAGGCGATTATCGATATCATGAACACCATGAATTTTGATGCTGTCACCATGGGTAATCATGAATTCGATCACGGTTGGGACAATACGCTACTGCAACTGAGTCAGGCGAAATTTCCCATCGTGCAGGGCAATATCTTTTATCAGAACAGCAGCAAAATGTTCTGGGATAAGCCTTACACCATTATTGAAAAAGATGGCGTGAAGATTGGTGTGATTGGCCTGCACGGCGTGTTTGCTTTTGATGATACGGTTTCCGCTGCGACACGTGTCGGTATTGAAGCGCGCGATGAAGTGAAGTGGTTGCAACGCTATATCGATGAGCTTAAAGGCAAAGTCGATCTCACCGTGGCGCTGATCCATGAAGGCACGCCAGCGCGTCAGTCCAGTCTGGGCGGCACCGATGTGCGCCGTGCGCTGGATAAAGACATCCAGACCGCAGGCCAGGTGCAGGGGCTGGATATCCTGATCACCGGTCATGCGCATGTGGGCACGCCGGAGCCGATTAAAGTCGGTAACACCCTGATTCTTTCCACCGACAGCGGGGGCATTGATGTGGGTAAACTGGTGCTGGATTATCAGCAGAAACCGCATCAATTTACCGTGAAGAACTTCGAGCTAAAGACCATTTTTGCGGATGAGTGGCAGCCAGACCCGCAGACGAAACAGGTCATCGATGGCTGGAATAAAAAGCTTGATAAGGTGGTACAACAAACGGTTGCAAACTCTCCGGTTGAGCTGACGCGTGCTTACGGTGAATCTTCTTCGTTGGGCAATCTGGCGGCGGATGCGTTGCTGGTAGCGGCAGGTAAAGATACCCAGTTAGCGCTTACTAACTCAGGCGGCATCCGTAATGAAGTCCCCGCAGGAGCCATCACCATGGGGGCGGTCATTAGCACCTTCCCGTTCCCGAACGAGCTGGCCACAATGGATCTCACCGGTAAGCAGTTGCGTAGTTTGATGGAGCACGGTGCGAGTTTAAGTAACGGTGTTTTGCAGGTATCTAAAGGCCTGGAGATGAAGTATGACAGCAGTAAACCGGTCGGTCAGCGAGTCACCGTATTGACGTTAAACGGCCAACCCATTGAAGACGCCACCATCTATCACATTGCCACCAATAGCTTCCTGGCGGACGGTGGTGATGGTTTTGCCGCATTTACCGAAGGTAAAGCGCGAAATACATCCGGAGGCTACTACATCTCTAATGCGGTTGTTGATTATTTCAAAGCGGGAAATCCGCTGACGGATGAGCAACTCAAAGGCATGCGTGTGGCAGATGTGAAACCGTAGCGAGCTCAGGCCAGCAGACAATCCGCTGGCCTGTTGTTTTAGCCTCTGTGAGAGGCAAACACCTCTTTCGCGGCAAACAAACCATTGAGTGCCGCGGGGAAGCCAGCATATACGGCCATCTGCATAATCACTTCAACGATCTCATCCTGCGTTAAACCCACGTGTAATGCCGCGCCAATATGTACTTTCAGTTGCGGTGTGGCGTTACCCAGCGCAGTTAATGCCGCGA
This sequence comes from Citrobacter sp. Colony219, assembly GCF_019382635.1. Lineage (NCBI taxonomy): Bacteria > Pseudomonadati > Pseudomonadota > Gammaproteobacteria > Enterobacterales > Enterobacteriaceae > Citrobacter > Citrobacter sp. Colony219. The sequence goes on from NZ_CP080033.1 coordinate 507,114, forward strand.
CGGTAGCTATTTCTCTACTGCGTAAATCCAGCCCCGGTCTTGAATAGATGTCGCCAAAAGGAAATTCAATCAGGTATTGGGCGAAGTCTGGCGCAATGTCCTGCAGACTTTCGATGACTGCATCGCCCCCTTTGCCATCTACTTTTTGCAACATCTCCTGGCCGGTAATAAAGCGTTCTGAAAGCATCATTTCTTCCTCTATCGTGTGGTCTGTGGCGTGAGGATAGAGCGCGCAGAATGATTGGGATAATACCGTTTCCGTGATACTTTTTTGGTATGACAATATCGCCCCTGCACTCTCTGGATATCCGTCTGCTGCGCTACTTCACCGTAGTGGCCGAAGAGAACAACATGAGCCGTGCGGCGCAACGTCTTTTTATGTCGCAGCCGCCGCTAAGCCGTCATATTCGCCAGCTTGAAGAACGCCTGGGGGTGACGCTTTTTGTCCGTCATACCCGTGGGCTTACGCTGACGGAGGACGGCCAGCGCGTACTTGAAATGGTGCGTCCGCTGCTGGCGCTACAGGACAAGACCTATATTGCATTGAGCCAGTTGGCGCAGATGGAGGTGCAACCTCTGCGTTTAGGATTAAGCACGGCGTTTGAACAGGGCGTTTTTGTGGCGCTTGAATCAACGCTAAATGCTCGTGTAAAAATGCTGCGTGTCATGCGTCACGGCTCACCTGAACTTGTTCGTCAGGTAAGGCGAGGCAAACTGGATGCGGCGCTGGTGGCTTTGCCTATTGAGGCATCTGGGCTTACCGTCACCCCTTTAGCCTGGCAAGAGCCGATAATTGCTGCATTACCCTCCTTTTGGTCAGAGGCTTGTACGGCTTCTCTTTCCTTATCGGCACTCAACCACCGACCGTTGTTCTGGTTCCAGCGGGAACGTAACCCGGCTTTCTTTGACTATACCCGGCAGATTTTCCACCGCGCTGGTTACTCTCCTTCCTGTCTTGAAGAACCACTGGAGCATGATGTGCTGCTTGCGCGGATTGCCCAGGGCGATGGTTTAAGTTTGCTCCCGGCTTCATTTGCTGCTATCCAGCGCCAGGGCGTGGTATTCCATCCACTGAGCGATGCTGAGCTGTGTATCCGTGCCGGGTTAGTGATGTTGCCTGAAAATGAGAGCCGGTTGCAGTGGGTGCAAGAACTCATGACGCAATCCCTCATCAATTCAGACTGATGTGAATTTTTTTCACGTTGGCTGAGTATTCCTCACCTTTAGCGATGATTTTTGTGTTGACGCCAGCATGCTTTTCCGTCATTTTTACATCTAGACGTCTAAACGTATAGCAGTTCACAACACAACATATAACGACAAAAGATTGATGAGGTAAGGTATGAGCTTTTTTCACGCCAACCAGCGGGAAGCCCTGAATCAGAGCCTGGCAGAAGTTGCCGGTCAGATTAACGTTTCATTTGAGTTTTTCCCGCCGCGCACCAGTGAAATGGAGCAAACCCTGTGGAACTCCATCGATCGCCTGAGCAGCCTGAAGCCGAAGTTTGTTTCAGTCACTTACGGTGCAAACTCTGGTGAGCGCGACCGTACGCACAGCATTATTAAAGGCATTAAGGATCGCACGGGTCTTGAAGCGGCGCCGCACCTGACCTGCATTGATGCGACCCGTGATGAGCTGCGTACCATTGCTCAGGACTACTGGAACAACGGTATTCGGCATATTGTGGCCCTGCGTGGTGACCTGCCGCCGGGAAGTGGTAAACCGGATATGTATGCTTCTGACCTGGTGACGCTGCTGAAAGACGTTGCTGACTTTGATATCTCCGTTGCGGCTTACCCGGAAGTGCACCCGGAAGCAAAGAGTGCTCAGGCTGATTTGCTGAACCTGAAGCGTAAGGTTGACGCCGGTGCGAACCGTGCGATTACCCAGTTCTTCTTCGATGTAGAAAGCTATCTGCGTTTTCGCGATCGCTGCGTGTCTGCGGGTATCGATGTGGAAATTATTCCGGGTATCCTGCCAGTCTCCAACTTTAAGCAGGCGAAAAAATTTGCCGACATGACCAATGTTCGTATCCCTTCCTGGATGTCGACAATGTTTGATGGTCTGGATGATGATGCCGAAACCCGCAAGCTGGTAGGGGCGAATATCGCCATGGACATGGTGAAAATCCTCAGTCGCGAAGGGGTGAAAGATTTTCACTTCTATACGCTCAACCGCGCTGAGATGAGCTACGCTATTTGTCACACACTGGGTGTAAGACCGAATTAAACAGATGCCCCAGCCCTCTACGGAGGGCTTTTTATTGATCATTTTGATCTACATCTCTGTAACGTAAAATATAAAAGGAATTAGCTATCGAATCTGTGGGTTATTTCGACTATATCTTATCTCTGGTGGTGTATATCGTAGTCAGAACACTGTAAAGGGAGCATATAGATGAGCATGTCCGACGATAGCCAAAACGCATCAACTGCCGGTAAGTGTCCTTTTCATCAGGGCGGTCACGACCAGAGCGCGGGAGCAGGAACGAACAACCGCGACTGGTGGCCTAATCAACTCCGTGTAGATTTGCTGAACCAACATTCCAACCGTTCGAACCCGCTGGGCGAGGACTTCAACTACCGCAAAGAATTTAGCAAACTCGACTATTCTGCCCTGAAAGGGGATCTCAGAGCCCTTCTGTCCGAATCTCAACCGTGGTGGCCTGCCGACTGGGGTACCTATGCCGGTTTATTCATCCGTATGGCATGGCACGGTGCAGGGACTTATCGCTCCATCGATGGACGCGGTGGCGCGGGTCGCGGACAGCAGCGTTTTGCACCACTGAATTCCTGGCCGGACAACGTTAGCCTTGATAAGGCGCGTCGTCTGCTGTGGCCAATCAAGCAGAAATATGGTCAGAAAATTTCCTGGGCCGACCTGTTTATCCTCGCGGGTAACGTGGCGCTGGAAAACTCAGGTTTCCGTACCTTCGGTTTTGGCGCAGGGCGTGAAGACGTCTGGGAACCGGATCTGGACGTAAACTGGGGTGATGAGAAAGCCTGGCTGACTCACCGCCATCCTGAAGAGTTGGCAAAAGCGCCGCTGGGCGCAACCGAAATGGGCCTTATCTATGTGAACCCGGAAGGGCCGGACCATAGCGGCGAACCGCTTTCTGCGGCAGCGGCTATTCGCGCGACCTTCGGTAACATGGGAATGAACGACGAAGAAACTGTCGCGCTGATTGGTGGTGGTCATACGTTGGGCAAAACCCACGGTGCAGCACCAGCATCCCATGTTGGTCCTGATCCGGAATCCGCACCAATTGAAGCGCAGGGCCTGGGCTGGGCCAGCAGCTACGGCAGCGGCTCGGGTGCAGATGCCATCACTTCTGGTCTGGAAGTTGTCTGGACGCAGACTCCGACCCAGTGGAGCAACTATTTCTTCGAGAACCTGTTCAAATATGAGTGGGTGCAAACTCGCAGCCCGGCAGGCGCTATTCAGTTTGAAGCGGTTGACGCACCGGAGATTATCCCCGATCCGTTTGATCCGTCGAAAAAACGCAAGCCAACAATGCTGGTCACCGACCTGACCTTGCGCTTTGATCCTGAGTTCGAGAAGATCTCTCGTCGTTTCCTTAACGATCCGCAGGCGTTCAACGAAGCCTTTGCCCGTGCGTGGTTTAAACTGACGCACCGTGATATGGGGCCGAAAGCGCGTTACATCGGACCGGAAGTACCGCAAGAAGATCTGATTTGGCAGGATCCACTGCCGCATGCGTTCTTCAACCCAAGCGAAGAAGACATTCTTAACCTGAAGGCGACCATTGCAGCTTCCGGACTTTCTGTCAGTGAGCTGGTATCGGTGGCGTGGGCTTCCGCATCGACTTTCCGTGGTGGTGACAAACGTGGTGGCGCTAACGGTGCGCGTCTGGCGCTGGATCCACAGCGCGGCTGGGATGTGAATGCCACCGCAGCACGCGTTCTGCCTGTGCTGGAAGGTATTTATAAATCTGCTCATACCGCCTCGTTGGCTGATATTATCGTGCTGGCCGGTGTGGTCGGTGTCGAGAAAGCGGCAAGCGCGGCGGGTGTTAACATCACTGTACCTTTTGTTCCGGGCCGCGTAGATGCGCGTCAGGACCAAACCGATATCGAGATGTTTGAGCTGCTGGAGCCTATTGCAGATGGTTTCCGTAACTATCGTGCCCGTCCTGACGTGTCGACCACCGAGTCGCTGCTGATCGATAAAGCGCAGCAGCTGACCCTGACAGCACCGGAAATGACCGTACTGGTGGGCGGGATGCGCGTACTGGGTGCCAACTTTGATGGTAGCCAGCATGGCGTCTTTACCGATCGTCCTGGCGTACTCAGCACTGACTTCTTCGTCAATCTGCTGGATATGCGTCATGAGTGGAAGGCGGTTGATGAGTCAAAAGAGCTGTTTGAAGGCCGTGATCGTCTGAGCGGCGAAGTAAAATACACCGCAACCCGCGCCGATCTGGTATTTGGTTCTAACTCTGTACTGCGCGCAGTGGCTGAAGTTTATGCCTGCAGCGATGCCCACGAGAAGTTCGTGAGAGATTTCGTGGCCGCATGGGTGAAAGTGATGAACCTGGATCGTTTCGATCTGCTGTAACAGACGATGCCGGATGCCGCTTGTGCGGGTCCGGCATCGTAGGAATAAAAAAATCCCCGCATTTGCGGGGATTTTTATTGGCAGGTTATTCCCACTCTTGCAGATACCGCTGGCCATACTGATCGGCCACCAGCAGCGCAGCGTAAACCTGATCCGGCGTGGCGCCGCCCGGCATGTTGTGGATAGTTTCGCCTTCGGCACAAGCCGCTTCTGCCACAATACGCATTTTCGCCGGGATATCCTGTTTGATGTCCAGTTGCGCCAGGGTAATCGGCAAGCCAACGGAATGGCACAGCGCTGCCACGGTTTCGATTTCGTCTACCGGCGCGTTTTCCAGCACCAGTTGCGTCAATGTACCGAAAGCCACCTTCTCACCGTGGTAGTAGTGATGCGCATCCGGGATTGCCGTCAGACCGTTATGAATGGCGTGTGCCGCAGCCAGGCCACCGCTTTCAAAACCGACGCCGCTCAGATAGGTATTGGCTTCAATTACGCGCTCCAGTGCAGGCGTGACCACGTGCTGCTCGGCGGCCAGCATCGCTTTTTCACCTTCTTCTATCAGTGTATTGAAGCACAGCTCTGCTAGCGCCAGCGCCGCCTGAGTACACTGACCACCCGCCATGGTTGTTGCGCCGCTGCGTGAGCAGGCGCGTGCTTCAAACCAGGTTGCCAGCGCATCGCCGATACCTGCTGCCAGCAGACGCGCCGGTGCGCCCGCGACAATTTTGGTATCAACAATGACCCTGTCCGGGTTGTTCGGCAGCAGCAGATAGCGGTCAAATTCACCGGCATCAGTGTAAATGACGGACAGTGCGCTACACGGTGCATCGGTGGAGGCGATGGTTGGCGCAATGGCGACCGGTACACCCATAAAGTGCGCCAGGGCTTTGGCGGTATCCAGCGTTTTACCGCCGCCGATACCGAGCACGGCCCCGCATTGCGCTTTTTCCGCTACGCCACGCAGGCGGTCGATTTCGTTTTGCGAACATTCGCCGCCAAATGGTGCAATTTCCAGCGCCAATCCGGCGTCATGGAAGCTTTTTTCCAGCGCAGGTTGGGCAAAGCCTAAGACAAACTTGTCCCCAACGACCAGCCAGCGCTCTGCCAGTGGTTTGAGGTAGCTGCCAAGACGGGTAATAACATCAGCACCCTGGATGTACTTACCAGGTGATTGAATAATGCGATCCATACTTTATTTCCCTCACAGGTTGATGTGACCAAATGCGTTGTTCCAGTCCTGCTCAAACTTCTCTATCGCTGACTCTACCGCAGGGGTATTGAGCATTTGTTGCGCTACGTCTAATGGCAGGGTGATTGCTTCACATCCTGCCAGCAAGCAATCCAGCGCCTGACGCGGAGTTTTAAAGCTGGCCGCCAACACCATGCTGTCTGGCGCATGCAGTTCCAGCAATGTTTGCAGTTCTTGTACTGTGCGAATTCCGTCGCCGCCCTGAGCGTCAATACGGTTAACGTAAGGTGCGATATATTTTGCCCCAGCCAGCGCAGCCAGTAGCCCCTGAGAAGCACTGTAAACGGCGGTTCCCAGTGTGGTGATACCCTCTTTTTTCAGCATTTTGATCGCGGCCAGACCTTCAGCCGTGACGGGAATCTTCACCACCAGACCGGGCACGGCGTTGCTCAGGCGTTTAGCTTCTTCCACCATGCCCTGCGCATCCCGGCTCATGGTCTGGGCAAACAGAATACCCTCTTTGCCAATGGCGTTCTGCAGGCGTGGCAGTACATCCCAGATAGATTCTTTGCTTGCTGCCACAATGCTTGGGTTGGTGGTGACGCCCGCGATAGGGAAGATGCGTGCCAGACGTTCGACTTCTGCGACGTTGGCGGTATCAAGATAAAGTTCCATACAAAAACACCCTCTACGTTTTCCGTTAGCTGCCCGTTGCCGGGTTGCTTTGCTATGCACAGGATAAGAGTGTTTCGTCACGCGGCGCTATCTGACAAATCTGCCAAAAGCTGGATAAATGTAATATGTCTAAAAAAGTGAGAGATACTTCACATGTAAGTGATATGTGCTGGTATATGTTTTTTGATAATACAAAAATCCAGTAAATGTTACCTTTGTCTCCGTTTTCTGTCCCAGTATGCGACTATTACTGGTCAGTTTTTTTCTCCGTCAACTGGCTGTGATATTGCCGACGATACTCTGACGGCGAACGTTCAGTATTCTTGCGAAACAGGCGGCAGAAGTAGTTGCTGTCAATAAACCCACAGGTGTGCGCCACGTCTTTGATCTTCAGCTCGTAACCCTTGAGCAACGTTTTTGCGTGTTCCAGTCGCGTGTGGTTCAGGTATTCGTTAAACCCGATAGCGCCCGTTTTTTGAAACAGGTGGGAGAGGTAGTTGGGTGAAATGTAAAACGCCTGTGCGACGGATTCACGGGTGAGCGGCGAAGCGTAGCGTTCGTCAATATAGCTGCGAATGGCGTCGAAAAGCGCCTGACTACGTGATGCGGTTTGGATCTGGCTGCCGAGCAGATCGCGACAGTGGCTCAGCAAGCTCGCAACGATTAGCCTGGCCGTTTGCTGCTCCTGTGGCTGCATTTGCATCTCATGGAGCGTTTGCAGCAGAAAAGAGCCAATACGCGGCCCACGCCGAGCGACGTGCTGGTGGGTAAGGTTTTGATATTGCTTGCCGTCCCATTGGACGATGCTGAAACCCAGTTGCTGTTTGCCGAACAGAATGCTGAGTGTCGTGACCGGTGTGACCCACTGCGGAATATTCCAGCCGCCAGCCGGAACAAACAAGACATCGCCGGGGGTAAGCACCTTATCGATACCAGAATCCGCAAATTCACCTTCCAGCACAATTTCCAGCCTGGGAAAATCGACCTGATACGCCAGTTCCGGCGTTGTGCTAGTGGTGCTGGCAAAATAAATCTGCCGCAGCGGCGTGGGGCCGTTAATCAGGCGGGAAAGTAGGTGGCTGATGTTGTGATACATGTGAATCCCTGACAGCTCGTGGACAGGGAAACAGTAACCGTCATCATAAAAAAAGGCCACTCTTAAAGAGTGGCCTGAGAGGGCATTACTGATTCCCGATTTGATCGCCGTAAGGCAGGGAGTCGTAATCAATCAGGGCGTTTTTCTTGTACGGATTACCAATCCAGCGGGTCGTCTCTTTGAACTCCGGGCTGGTAATAGAACGGGTCGGATCGAAACCGTCGTACGTAAAGCCGGCCAAATCTGACCAGGTATGGATAAGTTCAGAGCTGCTGTACTTGCGATTAACGTCCTGTGAGAAGTCGCGTGGGTGCGCAGCCTGCCATTTTTCAGACGTCCACAGCAGGAACGGTACCGTATACATATGGCGCGTTGGGCTATCTTCGTTACGGCCCTGCGTTTTATGTGGCGGCGTGTCATACACTTCTTCACCATGGTCAGAGAAGTAGAGCAGGAAGCCGTTTGGATCAGTTGCTTTGTAGTCTTTGATCAGGCTGGCAATGATATGGTCGTTATAGACGTTGGCATTGTCATAATCGTTATATGACTCCAGTTCATCACTGCTCAGACCTGCAGGTACGTTCTCGGTATTACCGTCAAACTTGCCCTGTCCTTCCGGATAGCGGAATTTGTATTTAATGTGCGTACCCAGCAAGTGAACGATGATGAACTTTTTCGGAGCCGGGTCGGCCATGACTTCTTTAAACGGCGCCAGTACGTTGCTGTCATATTCACGCGCACTTTGGGTACGCTGCTGGTTCATATAGAACTGCTTGTCTGTCTGCCGGGAAAATACGGTCAGCATGGTGTTACGGGCGGTCATTGTTTGCTGGTTGGTGATCCAGAAGGTTTTATAACCCGCCTGTTTCATCATATTCATCAACGACGGCTGCGTCAGATATAAATCCGGGTTCTTCTCGTTCGCGAAGGTCAGCGCCTGTTGCAGGATTTCAATCGTGTACGGACGTGAGGTCACGACATTATTGAAAACGGTGAAGTTTGGATCGGATTTATGCAGCGCATCCAGTTCCGGCGTGGTTTCACGTGGGTAGCCGTACAGGCTCATGCGGCCACGTTGAGTTGACTCGCCAATCACCAGCACCAGCGTACGCGGAGCATCACCAGAATTGTCTTTAAAGTTAGCCAGTGGTGGCAGTGCGTTGTTCTCATTCAGCAGGCTATTTAATGCGGTCAATTGTTGACGGTATTGATAATAACCAGAGATGAACTGCCATGGCGCGGCAGGCTCCATGCGCGATGCAAGGCCGCCCAGCGTTTTCTCAAAAGGCTTATGCTTGATAAACGTATTGACGGTCATTGGGTGCAGAATTAAACCGTACAACAGCGCAAATGACACCAGATAACGCCATGGCGAAGGAATATGAACCGGGCGTAAACGCGTCCACAGTAGGATTGCGGTTGCTGTGTAGGCCAGTGCGATAAGTACGATCTTGAGACTGAAATATTGGCTCAGATATTCGCGGGCTTCGTTGGCGTTGGTTTCAAACATGACGAACAGAACGCTTTGTGAGAATTCTTGTCCGTAAATAACATAATAACTCAGCGCGGCCAATGAAGCAGCCCAGAGTGCCACACCAATAACGGCAGCGATAATGCGAATACGGTTCGGGAATAAGAATACCGGAATCAACCACAATGAGCTGAACAGTATTGAGTCGCGTAATCCGTTAGTTCCGCTATAGCCAGTAAAATAAATAATGGCCTGGAGTAAGGTAGAGAAGAACCAAAAATAGAGGAGTGCCCAACCCAGGGCTTTCCAGCTAAATTTGGGTTTAGACTGGAGTTGTAAGGATTGCATAGTGTGAGCCTGTCTTTAATCGTAGCGCCAACGTTAGCGGCTAAACATTAAGAGGATCTGAAGCAATGCGAGTCGAAAATCGCGTTCTGCTAACAAATATCCATTGGATGTATAAAATGCAGACAGGAATATATTAAAAATGAGATGGTTATGACAGCAGTATTTTATATCACCCTCGCGCAATAGCACGAGGGTGACAGGCATAAAAATTAGCCGGTGTTACGCATGCCGGCAGCAACGCCAGCAATTGTCACCATCAGCGCTTGTTCGACGCGTGGGTCTGGTGCATGACCTTGCTCTTCTGCCTGGCGCGAACGATATAATAATTCGGCCTGTAAGACGTTCAGTGGGTCAGTATAAATATTCCTTAACTGAATAGACTCGGCAATCCATGGTAGATCGGCCATCAAATGTGAGTCATTGGCGATTGCCAACACCACATTGATATCGGCTTCCAGACGCTGACGCAGTTCTTCACCCAATGGCCAAAGCTCTTTTTTGACCAGGCGCTGATCGTAGTACTCCGCCAGCCACAGGTCAGCTTTTGAGAACACCATCTCCAGCATGCCAAGACGCGTGGAGAAGAATGGCCAGTCACGGCACATTGCTTCAAGCTCGCTTTGCTTACCGTCTTCAACCACTTTTTGCAGTGCCGTACCCGCACCCAGCCAGGCCGGAAGCATCAGGCGGTTCTGCGTCCAGGCGAAGATCCACGGAATAGCACGCAGAGACTCTACGCCACCGGTCGGGCGACGTTTTGCCGGACGTGAGCCGAGTGGTAACTTGCCCAGTTCCTGCTCTGGTGTTGCGGAACGGAAGTAAGGAACGAAGTCTTTGTTTTCACGAACATATCCACGATAGAGATCGCAGGAGATATCTGAAAGCTCATCCATGATATGACGCCAGTTATCTTTTGGCTCCGGCGGCGGTAACAGGTTAGCCTCCAGAATTGCGGCAGTGTACAGCGACAGGCTGCTGATGGTGACTTCCGGCAGGCCGTACTTAAAGCGGATCATCTCACCTTGTTCTGTCACGCGCAGGCCGCCTTTCAGGCTGCCTGGCGGTTGAGAGAGCAGTGCCGCATGGGCAGGCGCGCCGCCGCGACCAATGGAGCCGCCGCGACCGTGGAACAGCGTCAGTTCGATACCGGCTTTTTCGCAGGTTTTGATCAGCGCGTCCTGTGCCTGGTATTGCGCCCAGGAGGCCGCCATCACGCCCGCATCTTTTGCGGAGTCAGAGTAGCCAATCATGACCATCTGTTTGCCCTGAATAAAGCCGCGATACCAGTCGATATTCAGTAGCTGGCTCATGACATCATCGGCGTTGTTCAGGTCGTCCAGCGTCTCAAACAGCGGGGCAACAGGCATAGCAAAACCAATGCCGGATTCTTTCAGCAGTAAATGCACGGCCAGTACGTCAGACGGTGTTTTCGCCATTGAGATAACATAGGCAGCAATGGAGCCATAAGGCGCTTCGGCAATCACCCGGCAGGTATCGAGCACTTCACGGGTATCGTTGCTCGGCTCCCAGTGACGCGGCAACAGCGGACGCTTGGAATTCAGCTCGCGGATCAGGAACGCTTGTTTATCCGCTTCTGACCAGTTTTCGTAGTCGCCAATTCCCAGATAGCGGGTCAGTTCGCCCAGTGCTTCGGTATGACGAGTGCTTTCCTGACGAATATCAATGCGTACCAGCGGTACGCCAAAACATTTCACGCGCCTAAGGGTGTCGAGCAACTCGCCATTGGCGATGATGCCCATACCACAGGCCTGCAGAGACTGGTAACACGCGTACAGCGGCTCCCAAAGCTGTTCGTTTTGGGTTAGCAGGCCAACAGGTTTTGGCAGTTTTTCGCCTTTCAGACGCGCTTCCAGCCAGGCCTGAGTTGCCATCAGACGTGAACGCAGCATTTTCATCAGATAGCGATAAGGTTCTGCCGCACCTTCTTCACCGACCAGCGCCATCAGTTCCGGTGTGGCTTCAACCATCGACAGTTCAGAAATCAAAAACTGGATGTCTTTCAGGAACAGGTCAGTGGCTTTCCAACGGCTAAGCAGCAGCACATGGCGGGTGATATCTGCGGTGACATTCGGGTTACCATCACGGTCGCCGCCCATCCAGGAGGTAAAACGTACCGGAACAAAATCGACAGGTAGCTTATAGCCCAGATGTTCTTCCAGCTGTTCATTTAGCTCGCGCAGGTAGTTGGGTACGCCTTCCCACAGGCTGTTTTCAACCACTGCGAAGCCCCATTTGGCTTCATCAACCGGGCTTGGTCGTAGTTTACGGATTTCATCCGTATGCCAGGACTGAGCAATCAACTGACGCAAACGACGCATCAGCTGGTGGCGCTCGTAATCGACGATGTCTTTATTATCAAGCTGTTTGAGGCATGCGTTTACTTCACCCATTTTATGAATCAAGGTGCGGCGGGTGATTTCGGTTGGGTGCGCGGTCAACACCAGCTCCAGAGACAGCGATTCCACGGCTTTCTTGATGGTGGTTTCATCGAGGTTGGGCTGGTCTTTCAATTTACGCAGGGTGCGAGCAATCACTTCCGGGTTGCTGGCAGCTTCGCCTTTTGGCGAAATACTATGGTACTGCTCGGCGGTATTGGCCAGATTCAGGAACTGGCTAAATGCGCGGGCAACGGGCAGCAGCTCGTCGTTAGACAGATTTTGCAGTGTGGTGAGCAGTTCCTGGCGATTAACTTCATTGCCAGCGCGGGATGACTTGGACAACTTACGGATTGTTTCTACGCGGTCGAGAATGTTCTCTCCCAGCGCGTCCTTGATGGTCTCTCCCAGCACTTTGCCGAGCATACTGACATTACTACGCAACGCGGAATATTGTTCGTTCATATTTACCCAGACACCCCATCTTGAAATTATTAGCCCTGTATTTTTCGGGCTTAACTTTTTAGCCGTCTTTTATAAAGCCACGTAAAACTCGTGGCGTCAATTGCTGCGAAATCGGTTCAGCAAACGAAAAAATGGCGGCAATTTACGTTATTTAATTCACATCGAACCAAATAAGCGTTGCTTATGGAAATGTTAAGAAATCGCCCCAATTACCCCTAAAGGGTTGTCAGGGCAACAAGCCGCTAATGCCAGCAGAAATGGTGCACAACCTGGGTGATTAATTCGCGGGTTGGCTTAATAAAGCGTGTTTCCAGATATTCATCCGGCTGATGTGCCTGATTAATAGAACCGGGACCCAATACCAGTGTCGGACACAGCGTCTGGATAAAGGGCGCTTCGGTGCAGTAGTTCACTACTTCAGTCTGTGCGCCCAGCAGTTTCTCAACCACCTCGACCAGCTGATGATCCGGCGGACACTCATAGCCAGGAATCGGCGGATGCAGTTCCGATACGGTCAGGCGACCCGGCCAACGTTCACTGACCGGGGCCAGCGCATCGTTGAGTAGCCCATTCAGATCGTTAAGCGTCATACCCGGTAGCGGGCGAATATCCATATGCAGTTCGCAGCAGGCGCAGATACGGTTAGCAGCATCGCCGCCATGAATATGGCCCAGATTTAACGTGGGGTACGGCACGGTAAAGGCGTCATGGTGATAGCGTTCTTTCAGGTCATCGCGCAGCTTCATGATATGGCCGATGGCATCATGCATCAGTTCAATCGCATTCACGCCGCGTGCCGGATCGCTTGAGTGACCCGACTGACCCAAAATTCGAATTGCGTTGGAGATATGGCCTTTGTGCGCGCGAACGGGCTGCAGAGATGTCGGTTCGCCAATGATTGCACAGTCCGGGCGGAGCGAGGTCGTTTCAGAAAAGTAACGTGCGCCGGCCATACTGGTTTCTTCATCAGCGGTAGCCAGAATGTAGAGTGGTTTTTTCAGTTTCGTTACATCCACACCGCGCAGTGCATCGAGAATAAAGGCGAAAAAGCCTTTCATATCCGCCGTACCCAGACCGTAAAGCTTATTGTCGTGTTCGGTGAGGGTGAAGGGATCGCGTGTCCAACGGCCATCGTCAAAAGGTACGGTATCGGTATGGCCTGCCAACAACAGGCCGCCAGCACCGTGCCCGACACTCGCCAGCATGTTGAATTTATTGCGCGTACCAGGAACAGGCTGAACTTCAACATTGAAGCCTAAATCTTTAAACCAGTTCGCCAGCAGAGTGATTAAACCTGCATTGCTTTGATCGAGCGCTTCTTCGGTTGCGCTAATCGATGGCGTGGCAATCAGAGCGCGGTAAATCTCGATAAATGGCGGTAAATTGTTTTTCATTGTTGACACACCTCGGGTCATGATAGTATCAATATTCATGCAGTATTTGTGAATAAAAATACAATAATGTTGAGCGTAATAAAACCCACCAAGTGTAAGGTGAGGTGATAAAGGCTTATACCTGGCAACCGAATCTAAGAAGGTGAACAGCTCCGATGTTGAATACGCTGATTGTGGGCGCGAGTGGCTACGCTGGCGCAGAGCTTGTGACCTATGTAAATCGCCATCCTGATATGACCATAACCGCTTTGACCGTCTCAGCGCAAAGCAATGATGCAGGAAAATTAATCTCCGATTTACATCCGCAGCTAAAAGGCATTGTCGATTTGCCGTTACAGCCAATGTCCGATATCAGCGAGTTTAGCGCAGGGGTGGACGTTGTGTTTCTCGCGACGGCTCATGAGGTCAGTCATGATCTGGCACCGCAGTTTCTGCGTGCCGGGTGTGTGGTGTTTGACCTCTCAGGCGCGTTCCGCGTAAACGACGGCGCATTTTATGAGAAATACTATGGCTTTACCCATCAGCATCCTGAACTGCTGGAACAGGCGGTATACGGTCTGGCTGAGTGGAGCGCAGACAGACTGAAAGACGCGAATTTGATTGCTGTGCCGGGTTGTTACCCGACGGCAGCACAATTGTCGCTGAAACCACTGATTGATGCCGGGCTGTTGGATCTCCGTCAGTGGCCGGTGATTAACGCCACCAGTGGGGTGAGCGGTGCGGGCCGTAAGGCCGCTATTTCGAACAGCTTTTGTGAAGTGAGCCTGCAACCGTATGGCGTGTTTACTCACCGCCATCAGCCGGAAATCGCGACTCATCTGGGTACGGAGGTGATCTTCACTCCACATCTGGGCAATTTCCCACGTGGGATCCTGGAAACCATTACCTGCCGTCTGAATGCGGGTGTAACTCAGGCTCAGGTAGCGCAGACGTTGCAACAGGCATATAGCGATAAACCACTGGTGCGTCTGTATGAAAAAGGCGTTCCGGCACTGAAAAACGTGGTTGGCTTACCGTTCTGTGATATCGGATTTGCAGTGCAGGGCGAACATCTGATTGTGGTAGCGACTGAAGATAACTTATTGAAGGGCGCGGCGGCACAGGCGATGCAGTGCGCAAATATCCGTTTCGGCTTTGCTGAGACGCAGTCTCTTATTTAAGGGTGCAATGATGAATCCATTAATTATCAAGCTGGGCGGCGTTTTACTGGATAGCGAAGAGGCGCTGGAGCGTCTGTTTACCGCGTTGGTAAATTATCGCGAGTCGCACCAGCGTCCGCTGGTCATTGTGCACGGTGGTGGCTGTGTCGTCGACGAGCTGATGAAACAACTCAATCTGCCGGTGAAAAAGAAAAATGGTCTGCGTGTTACGCCAGCCGATCAAATCGACATCATCACAGGGGCACTGGCGGGAACGGCGAATAAAACCTTGCTGGCCTGGGCGAAGAAACATCAAATTGCCTCTGTGGGTCTGTATCTTGGCGATGGCGACAGTGTAAAAGTGACGCCACTAGATAAAGAGTTGGGTCACGTTGGACTGGCGCAGCCGGGTTCGCCTAAGCTGATTAACACGCTGCTGGAAGGGGGTTTTCTGCCAGTAGTGAGTTCCATTGGCGTTACTGAGGATGGGCTGTTGATGAACGTTAATGCCGATCAGGCGGCGACGGCGCTGGCGGCAACGCTGGGTGCGGATCTGATCCTGCTTTCTGATGTGAGCGGTATTCTGGATGGCAAAGGCCAGCGTATTGCCGAAATGACCGCGACGAAAGCGGAACAGCTGATTGAGCAGGGTATTATTACCGATGGCATGATCGTGAAGGTCAATGCGGCGCTGGATGCTGCGCGTACGCTGGGCCGCCCGGTAGATATCGCTTCCTGGCGTCATGCTGAGCAACTCCCGGCGTTGTTTAACGGCACGCCGATTGGTACGCGTATTCTGGCTTAACTATTAATGTGCCGGATGGCGGCTTCGCCTTATCCGGCCTGGATGGGTTTTGTAGGCCCGGTAAGCGTAGCGCCACCGGGCAAAAATATCATATTAAGGAAATTCGTTATGGCACTTTGGGGTGGGCGTTTTACACAGGCAGCAGATCAGCGGTTCAAACAGTTCAACGACTCGTTGCGTTTTGACTACCGCCTGGCAGAGCAGGATATTGTCGGCTCTGTGGCCTGGTCCAAAGCGCTGGTAACCGTCGGCGTACTGACTGCTGATGAACAACTGCAACTGGAAGAAGCGTTGAATAATCTGCTGGAAGAGGTTCGCGCGAATCCGCAGCAGATCCTGCAAAGCGATGCTGAAGATATTCACAGCTGGGTGGAAGGCAAGCTGATTGATAAAGTCGGGCAGTTAGGTAAAAAACTGCACACCGGGCGTAGCCGTAATGACCAGGTGGCAACTGATCTTAAACTGTGGTGCAAAGACACGGTCATGGAACTGCTGTCTGCTAATCGTCAGTTGCAAAGCGCGTTGGTCGACACCGCGCAAGATAATCAGGACGCGGTTATGCCGGGTTACACGCACTTGCAACGTGCACAGCCGGTGACGTTTGCTCACTGGTGTCTGGCTTATGTCGAAATGCTGGCACGTGACGAGAGCCGTCTGCAGGACGCGCTTAAGCGTCTGGACGTTAGTCCGTTAGGCTGCGGCGCGCTGGCGGGTACGGCGTATGAAATCGATCGCGAGCAGCTGGCGGGCTGGTTGGGCTTTGCCTCGGCGACCCGCAACAGCCTGGACAGCGTTTCTGATCGTGACCATGTACTGGAGTTGCTCTCTGATGCCTCTATCGGCATGGTGCATCTGTCGCGTTTTGCTGAAGATCTGATTTTCTTTAACACCGGTGAAGCGGGCTTTGTCGAGCTGTCCGATCGTGTGACCTCAGGTTCATCTCTGATGCCGCAGAAGAAAAACCCGGATGCATTAGAGCTGATCCGTGGCAAATGCGGTCGCGTGCAGGGTGCGTTGACCGGCATGATGATGACACTGAAAGGTCTGCCGCTGGCGTACAACAAAGATATGCAGGAAGACAAAGAAGGGCTGTTCGACGCGCTCGACACCTGGCTGGACTGTCTGCATATGGCCGCGCTGGTGCTGGATGGCATCCAGGTGAAACGTCCGCGTTGTCAGGAAGCGGCGCAGCAGGGTTATGCCAACGCCACTGAATTGGCGGATTATCTGGTTGCCAAAGGTTTTCCGTTCAGAGAAGCACACCATATCGTAGGTGAGACGGTGGTTGAGGCGATTCGTCAGGGCAAACCGCTGGAAGCGCTGTCGCTTGCTGACTTGCAAAAGTTCAGCAGCGTCATTGGCGATGATGTCTATCCGATACTCTCACTGCAATCCTGTCTGGATAAACGTGCGGCGAAAGGCGGCGTGTCACCCCAGCAGGTTGCGCAGGCGATCGACGATGCAAAGGCGCGTCTCGCATAACCTTTGTTGTTGTAGGCCTGACAAGCGTAGCGTCATCAGGCAAAAAGTTATCAGAGCCTGGCATTAAGCCGGGCTTTTTTATGCAAAAAAATGCGGACCAGAGGTCCGCAAAAGTTCACGTTGGCTTTAGTTATTTCGAGTATGAGAACGGACAGGCGCTTCAAGGGTTAAAGGGTACCGTTCCGTTTCTGTGGTGCATTATTAAACAGAAAGCTTGATAGGGATAATCGTTCGTTGCTATGCTACCTATCGCCATTAACTATCGTGGCGATGGAGGATGAATAATGAATATTCGTGATCTTGAATACCTGGTGGCGCTAGCCGAGCATCGTCACTTCCGGCGAGCGGCGGACTCCTGCCACGTCAGCCAGCCAACGCTTAGCGGGCAAATCCGCAAACTGGAAGATGAGCTTGGCGTTATGCTGCTGGAGCGTACGAGTCGTAAAGTGCTGTTCACTCAGGCAGGTTTACTGCTGGTGGATCAGGCGCGTACCGTGCTGCGCGAGGTCAAAGTGCTCAAGGAAATGGCAAGCCAACAAGGCGAGACAATGTCAGGCCCGCTGCACATTGGTTTGATCCCAACGGTGGGGCCATACCTGTTGCCGCATATTATCCCTATGTTGCACCAGACCTTCCCGAAACTGGAAATGTACCTGCATGAAGCGCAGACACATCAGCTGCTGGCACAACTGGATAGCGGTAAGCTCGACTGCGTCATTCTGGCGCTGGTGAAAGAGAGTGAGGCGTTCATCGAAGTACCGCTATTTGATGAGCCTATGCTGCTGGCGATCTATGAAGATCACCCATGGGCAAACCGTGACTGTGTGCCGATGTCAGATTTAGCAGGTGAAAAACTGCTGATGCTGGAAGATGGCCACTGCCTGCGCGATCAGGCAATGGGCTTCTGCTTTGAAGCGGGTGCTGATGAAGATACCCATTTTCGGGCAACCAGTCTGGAAACGCTGCGTAACATGGTGGCGGCAGGAAGCGGGATTACCTTACTGCCTGCGCTGGCTGTTCCGCCGGAGCGTAAGCGTGATGGTGTCGTTTATCTGCCATGCATTAAACCCGAACCGCGTCGTACGATTGGTCTGGTGTACCGTCCTGGTTCGCCGCTGCGCAGCCGTTATGAACAGCTGGCAGAGGCCATCCGGGGATCAATGGATGGCCATTTCGACAGTGCGTTAAAACAGGCGGTTTAAGCCATTTAGCGCCGCTACCCGATAGGCTTCTGCCATGGTTGGGTAGTTAAAGGTGGTGTTAACGAAGTACTCGATGGTGTTACCACCACCTTTTTGCTCCATGATCGCCTGACCGATATGAATAATTTCGGCTGCGCGTTCCCCAAAGCAGTGGATCCCCAAAATCTCTTTGGTCTCGCGATGGAACAGGATCTTCAGCGTTCCGACACTCATACCGACGATTTGCGCCCGCGCCAGATGTTTAAACTGGGCGCGACCGACTTCGTATGGGACTTTCATTGCCGTTAGCTGCTGTTCGGTTTTACCGACGGAGCTGATTTCCGGAATGGTATAAATCCCGGTCGGGATATCTTCAATCAGATGCGCGGTGGCTTCGCCTTTGACCAGTGCCTGGGCGGCAATGCGTCCCTGGTCGTAGGCCGCCGATGCCAGGCTCGGATAACCGATCACATCGCCAACGGCATAGACGTGCGGCAGCGCGGTCTGATACATGCTATTTACTTTGAGCTGCCCGCGACTGTCGGTTTTCAGACCAATATTTTCCAGTGCCAGCGAATCGGTATTACCGGTGCGACCATTGGCGTACAGCAGACAGTCTGCTTTCAGCTTTTTACCGGATTTCAGGTGCATGATGACGCCGTCATCACAGCCTTCAATTCGCTCATACTCTTCATTGTGGCGAATGACCACGCCGCTGTTCCAGAAGTGGTATGAGAGCGAATCGGACATCTCTTGATCGAGGAATGCCAGCAGGCGATCGCGGGTGTTAATTAAATCAACTTTTACGTCCATTCCACGGAAGATCGACGCATATTCACAGCCAATCACGCCTGCGCCATAAATCAGAACATGGCGAGGTTCGTGATGCAGGCTGAGGATAGAATCACTGTCGTAAACGCGTGGGTGCGAAAAATCGACGTCAGTTGGGTGATAAGGGCGTGAGCCACAGGCAATAACAAACTTATCTGCGGTGAGTGTTTCCACTGTACCGTCGTGGCATTCCAGGGCGATCGTGTGTTCATCAACAAAACGGGCATTGCCCTGCAAAATTTCGCAGTGGTTACGCTCGTAAAATCCTTGCCGCATACGCGTTTGCTGATTAATGACGTTATCAGCGTGGTTGAGAATATCGGCGAAAGAAGAACGAAGAAGTCGGGAATGGTCGCTATAAAGTGGGTTCTGATTGAATTCGATAATACGGCTGACTGCGTGGCGGAGCGCTTTCGACGGGATTGTGCCCCAATGGGTACAGCCTCCGCCGACGTTATGATAGCGCTCAATTACCGCGACGCGCGCTCCTTGCTTAACCAGACCCATTGCAGCGCCTTCGCCGCCGGGACCGGAACCTATTACTATTGCATCGTAATCGTAGGAATGTGACATGGTCAGGCTTACCTGTTCTTATACATAAAAGCAACAGAATAGTAACATCGTTGTCAGGATAACCCAATTATCGTTGTGCTTTTTTGCGAAGTCGAAGCACAAACTGCGCGTAAACAATCATTCACAAAGCCATGCCAACCGCCTAATCTCTGGTATAGTGCCAGCAAGGTATGTGGAAGGATTCAGACATCGTGATGGGCGTTAGAGCGCAACAAAAAGAGAAAACCCGGCGTTCGCTGGTAGAAGCCGCATTTAGTCAACTCAGCGCTGAGCGTAGTTTTGCCAGCCTCAGTTTACGCGAAGTCGCTCGTGAAGCGGGCATTGCGCCAACCTCGTTTTATCGCCATTTCCGCGATGTGGATGAACTCGGTCTGACGATGGTGGACGAGAGTGGTCTGATGCTGCGCCAGTTGATGCGCCAGGCGCGTCAGCGCATCGCTAAAGGCGGGAGTGTGATCCGCACCTCGGTCTCAACATTTATGGAGTTCATCGGCAACAATCCCAACGCCTTCCGTTTATTATTGCGCGAGCGTTCGGGGACTTCCGCAGCGTTTCGTGCAGCGGTCGCACGTGAAATTCAGCACTTCATTGCGGAACTTGCGGACTATCTGGAACTCGAAAACCATATGCCTCGTGCGTTTACTGAAGCGCAAGCCGAAGCCATGGTAACCATTGTTTTCAGCGCCGGGGCAGAAGCACTGGATGTTGGCGCTGAACAGCGTCGGCAGCTGGAAGAGCGGCTGGTATTGCAACTGCGCATGATCGCGAAAGGCGCATTTTATTGGTACCGCCGTGAACAAGAGAAGATGACGCACCACTCCGAGTAACGAGAAGGACAAGCAATGAAACAGTCAGGTCAAGATAAAGGTACGCTGCTGCTGGCGCTGGTTGCTGGCTTATCGATCAATGGCACATTTGCGGCGCTGTTTAGCTCCATTGTGCCATTCTCAGTATTTCCGATTATTTCGCTGGTGCTGACGGTTTATTGTCTGCATCAACGCTATCAGAACCGCACTATGCCTGTGGGGCTACCGGGCCTGGCTGCCGCCTGTTTTATTCTCGGCGTTCTGTTGTACAGCACCGTGGTACGTGCTGAATATCCGGATATTGGCTCTAACTTCTTCCCGGCGGTACTGTCGGTGATTCTGGTGTTCTGGATCGGCTTTAAAGTGCGTAACCGTAAACAGGAAATTGCGGAGTAACAGTTGTCGCTGTAGGCCGGATAAGGCAAAGCCGCCATCCGGCAATCTGAACCGGTAGTGCTTATCCGGCCTCCGTTCAGTCTTACTTCTTCGTTAACAGTACTACGCACTCCATATGGTGCGTATACGGGAATTGATCGAACAGCGCCAGACGTGAAACATTGTGCGTCTGGCTTAACGTTTCCAGGTTCTTACACAGCGTCTCCGGGTTGCAGGAGATGTACAGAATCCGCGGATACGCCTGCACCATTTTTTCTGTTTCGCTGTCCAGACCGCTGCGCGGTGGGTCAACGAAAATGGTTTCACACTGGTAACTCTTCAGATCGATTCCCTGCAAACGGTTGAACTCGCGAACACCGTTCATCGCCTGAGTAAACTCTTCGGCCGCCATACGAATAATTTGCACGTTATCAATATGGTTAGCCGCAATGTTGTACTGGGCTGCAGCAACGGACGGTTTGGCGATTTCGGTGGCCAGTACGCGGTTGAAGTTTTGCGCCAGAGCTAACGAGAAGTTGCCATTACCGCAGTACAGCTCAAGCAGGTCGCCTTTTGATCCTCTGGTGACATCAATTGCCCATTCCAGCATCTGGATATTCATGGCGGCATTCGGCTGGGTAAAACTGTTCTCAACCTGGCGGTAGATAATCTCTTTACCTGCAACCGGCAAGCGCTCGTCAATGTAGTCCTGGTCCAGCTCAATTTTGGTTTTGGTGGCCCGGCCAATCAAATGCACGTTCAGGTTTTGCGCCCGCAGCGCATCCCGCAGCGCTTCGGCTTCCTTACGCCATTCATCATCCAGCTTTTTATGGTACAGCATCGATACCACCGCCTGATCGCTCAGGGTGGTGAGGTAATCAATCTGAAACAGTTTGTGGCGCAGGACGTGGTTGTTGCGTACACCTGCAATCATTGCCGTCATCAGCGTATTGATAAGCTCGCTGGCCGCCGGAAAGCTGTCGACGCGAATACGGTTTTTCGTTTGGCTGTCGAACATGATGTGGTACAGGTCGTCCCCGTCATGCCACAGACGGAACTCGGCACGCATACGGTAATGGCTAACCGGTGAGCGGAACACTTCCGGAGCCTGTGCATAAAATGGCGTCATTAAGCTCTGCAGACGCACCACTTTCTCAGCTAACTGGGCGTCGTACTGTTCTGTCGGAAGGTGTTCGGGGGTCATGATGCGTCCTGAAAAATAAAAGTACGCGGGGATTGTAGGGATTGCTCATCAGATGTCCAGTTATTGATGATTTCCGATATTGTGATATCCGGTCTGGACACCAGGTTGTAACAAACTGTAGCATCCGTTTTCCGGTCCTGTGAGTTAAAAGGGAATCCAGTGTAAATCTGGAGCTGACGCGCAGCGGTAAGGAAAGGTGAAATGAGAGCGTAAAGCAGACACTGCCTGTGGGTGGGAAGTCCTCATTTCTTTTTATTCGGTATCCTGAATAACCTTCCAAGCCCGAAGACCTGCCGGCTAACGTCGCATCTGGTTTTCACTATCGCGTACTATCGGTGGACCTGCGGCATCCTTCTTATATTGTGGATGCTTTACAATGATTAAAAAATCGTTGCTGTTGACGGCGCTTTCCGTCGCGGCATCTTCTGGTTGGGCGCAGGATGCTAGCCCAGATACTCTCGTCGTTACTGCCAACCGTTTTCAGCAGCCCCTAAGTGCAGTACTTGCACCCATCACCGTCGTTACACGTCAGGACATCGATCACTGGCAATCTACCTCGGTAAACGATGTACTGCGTCGTTTGCCTGGTGTTGATATCGCACAAAGCGGCGGTATGGGGCAAAACTCGTCTATTTTTATTCGCGGTACTAACTCCAGCCATGTTCTGGTGTTGATAGATGGTGTGCGTCTTAATTTAGCGGGAGTTAGCGGCTCGGCCGATCTTAGCCAGTTCCCGGTATCGCTGGTGCAACGTATTGAGTATATCCGCGGGCCGCGTTCCGCTATATATGGTTCGGATGCGATTGGCGGCGTGGTGAATATCATTACTACGCGCGAAAAACCAGGGACGGAACTGACTGCCGGCGTGGGAAGCAATGGGTATCAAAATTACGATATCGCAACCCAACAACAGCTTGGCGAAAATACGCGTGTCACGTTGATGGGCGATTATGCCTACACCAAAGGCTTCGATGTCGTGGCCTACGGTAGCACTGGCGCACAGGCTCAACCGGATAAAGACGGTTTCTTAAGCAAGACGCTGTATGGCGCACTGGAGCACAACTTCTCCGAGACATGGAGCGGGTTTGTTCGTGGTTATGGTTATGATAACCGCACAGATTATGACTCGTATTATTCTCCTGGCTCGGCGCTACTTGATACCCGACAGCTGTATAGCCAGAGCTGGGACGCTGGGTTACGTTTTAATGGCGAGCTGATTCAGTCACAACTGGTTTCGAGCTACAGCCACAGTAAAGACTACAACTATGATCCGAACTATGGCCGCTATGATTCCTCGGCCACGTTAGATGATATGAAGCAATACAATGTTCAGTGGTCAAACAGCATAGTTGTTGGCCACGGTAACATTGGTGCAGGCGTGGACTGGCAAAAGCAAACTACGGAACCAGGCACTGGGTATGTTACGGACGGTTACGACCAACGTAATACTGGCCTCTATTTGACGGGATTGCAGCAGCTTGGTGACTTCACCTTCGAAGGTGCGGCACGTAGTGATGATAACTCTGAGTTTGGTCGTCATGGTACATGGCAAACCAGTGCCGGATGGGAGTTTATCGAAGGCTATCGTTTCATTGCCTCCTATGGCACATCTTACAAAGCGCCAAATTTGGGTCAGTTGCATGGCTATTACGGCAATGCAAACCTTGATCCCGAAGAGAGTAAGCAGTGGGAAGGGGCGTTTGAAGGGATAACATCAGGGGTTAACTGGCGCGTGTCAGGGTATCGCAACGATATCGATGACATGATCGACTACAACACCCACACTCAAAAGTACTACAACGAAGGCAAAGCGCGTATTAAAGGTATCGAAGCGACTGCAAACTTCGACACCGGGCCGTTGGCGCATACGCTTAGCTACGACTACGTAGATTCGCGTAATGCGATTACCAACGAGCCACTGGCTCGTCGTTCTAAACAGCAGGTGAAATACCAGCTCGACTGGCAGGTCTATGATTTTGATTGGGGCCTGACATATCAATATCTGGGGACGCGATACGATACGGACTACGTTACTTATCAACCGGTAAAAATGGGCGGTGTGAGTTTGTGGGATTTGGCAGTGTCATATCCGATCACCTCACAGCTGACAGTTCGTGGTAAAATCGCCAACCTGTTCGATAAAGATTACGAGACAGTTTATGGCTACCCAACTGCAGGACGGGAATACACCTTGTCTGGCAGCTACACCTTCTGATTCACGTCCCACCGTGCTGGTGTTTGATTCCGGCGTCGGTGGGTTGTCGGTCTACAATGAGATCCGGAATCTCCTGCCGGATCTCCACTATATATATGCTTTCGATAACGTCGCCTTTCCTTATGGTGAGAAAAGCGAAGAGTTTATCGTTGAGCGTGTTGTTGAGATTGTGACTGCAGTTCAGCAACGATATCCCCTCGCACTCGCGGTTATCGCATGCAATACCGCCAGCACGGTGTCACTCCCGGCATTACGTGAAAAGTTCGCTTTTCCGGTTGTCGGTGTGGTGCCTGCGATTAAACCCGCGGCGCGGCTCACGGCGAATGGTATTGTGGGGCTACTGGCGACGCGCGCGACGGTGAAACGCTCGTACACACACGAATTGATTACGCGCTTTGCTAACGAGTGTCAGATAGCGATGTTGGGATCCGCTGAGTTGGTGGAGCTGGCAGAAGCGAAGCTGCACGGCGAAACAGTTTCTCTGGAAGAGCTGCGCCGTATTCTGAGACCGTGGCTGCGGATGTCGGAACCTCCTGATACGGTGGTCCTTGGATGCACCCATTTCCCTCTATTACAGGAAGAGCTTTTACAGGTCCTGCCCGAGGGGACGAGGCTGGTGGATTCTGGTGCTGCGATTGCGCGTCGAACGGCCTGGTTATTAGAACACGAAGCGCCAGATGCAAAATCGGCCGATGAGAATGTGGCATTTTGCATGGCAATGACAACAGAGGCTGAACAATTATTGCCAGTGTTGCAGCGCTATGGCTTCAAAACGCTCGAAAAACTGGCAATTTAGTCTGTTTTGGTGAAAAAATACGCACTCGGAGAATTATTTTAAATTTCCCCTTGTCAGCCTGAAATAACTCCCTATAATGCGCCTCCACTGACACGGAACAACGGATTACACGCCGCCGGGTCAGCGGAGAAAAGCAAAAATAAATGCTTGACTCTGAATGAGGAAAACGTAATATACGGGACCTCGCGACAGAGCGCTAAAGCGCGTCGCAACTGCTCTTTAACAATTTATCAGACAATCTGTGTGGGCACTCGAAGATACGGATTCTTAACGTCGCAAGACGAAAAATGAATACCAAGTCTCTGAGTGAACATACGTAATTCATTACGAAGTTTAATTCACGAGCATCAAACTTAAATTGAAGAGTTTGATCATGGCTCAGATTGAACGCTGGCGGCAGGCCTAACACATGCAAGTCGAACGGTAGCACAGAGGAGCTTGCTCCTTGGGTGACGAGTGGCGGACGGGTGAGTAATGTCTGGGAAACTGCCCGATGGAGGGGGATAACTACTGGAAACGGTAGCTAATACCGCATAATGTCGCAAGACCAAAGAGGGGGACCTTCGGGCCTCTTGCCATCGGATGTGCCCAGATGGGATTAGCTAGTAGGTGGGGTAACGGCTCACCTAGGCGACGATCCCTAGCTGGTCTGAGAGGATGACCAGCCACACTGGAACTGAGACACGGTCCAGACTCCTACGGGAGGCAGCAGTGGGGAATATTGCACAATGGGCGCAAGCCTGATGCAGCCATGCCGCGTGTATGAAGAAGGCCTTCGGGTTGTAAAGTACTTTCAGCGAGGAGGAAGGCATTAAGGTTAATAACCTTAGTGATTGACGTTACTCGCAGAAGAAGCACCGGCTAACTCCGTGCCAGCAGCCGCGGTAATACGGAGGGTGCAAGCGTTAATCGGAATTACTGGGCGTAAAGCGCACGCAGGCGGTCTGTCAAGTCGGATGTGAAATCCCCGGGCTCAACCTGGGAACTGCATCCGAAACTGGCAGGCTAGAGTCTTGTAGAGGGGGGTAGAATTCCAGGTGTAGCGGTGAAATGCGTAGAGATCTGGAGGAATACCGGTGGCGAAGGCGGCCCCCTGGACAAAGACTGACGCTCAGGTGCGAAAGCGTGGGGAGCAAACAGGATTAGATACCCTGGTAGTCCACGCCGTAAACGATGTCGACTTGGAGGTTGTGCCCTTGAGGCGTGGCTTCCGGAGCTAACGCGTTAAGTCGACCGCCTGGGGAGTACGGCCGCAAGGTTAAAACTCAAATGAATTGACGGGGGCCCGCACAAGCGGTGGAGCATGTGGTTTAATTCGATGCAACGCGAAGAACCTTACCTACTCTTGACATCCACGGAACTTGCCAGAGATGGCTTGGTGCCTTCGGGAACCGTGAGACAGGTGCTGCATGGCTGTCGTCAGCTCGTGTTGTGAAATGTTGGGTTAAGTCCCGCAACGAGCGCAACCCTTATCCTTTGTTGCCAGCGATTCGGTCGGGAACTCAAAGGAGACTGCCAGTGATAAACTGGAGGAAGGTGGGGATGACGTCAAGTCATCATGGCCCTTACGAGTAGGGCTACACACGTGCTACAATGGCGCATACAAAGAGAAGCGACCTCGCGAGAGCAAGCGGACCTCATAAAGTGCGTCGTAGTCCGGATTGGAGTCTGCAACTCGACTCCATGAAGTCGGAATCGCTAGTAATCGTGGATCAGAATGCCACGGTGAATACGTTCCCGGGCCTTGTACACACCGCCCGTCACACCATGGGAGTGGGTTGCAAAAGAAGTAGGTAGCTTAACCTTCGGGAGGGCGCTTACCACTTTGTGATTCATGACTGGGGTGAAGTCGTAACAAGGTAACCGTAGGGGAACCTGCGGTTGGATCACCTCCTTACCTTAAAGAAACGTTCTTTGTAGTGCTCACACAGATTGTCTGATGAAAATTAGCAGTAAGAAAATCTCTGCAGGCTTGTAGCTCAGGTGGTTAGAGCGCACCCCTGATAAGGGTGAGGTCGGTGGTTCAAGTCCACTCAGGCCTACCAAATTCGCTGCCGTGCTGCGTTGCGGCGACGCTCGCATACTTCAGTATGCTTCGTGTCACCACGCCTTGCCCGACACCGAATTAGGGTACAGAGACTAGCATTTACGATGGGGTTATAGCTCAGCTGGGAGAGCGCCTGCTTTGCACGCAGGAGGTCTGCGGTTCGATCCCGCATAGCTCCACCATCTTTACTGCAAAAACACAAGAAAACTTCAGAGTGTACCTGAAAAGGTTCACTGCGAAGTTTTGCTCTTTAAAAATCTGGATCAAGCTGAAAATTGAAACGACACACTGTTTCATTTCTCCGTAATAAGAAATGAAAAG
>NZ_CP080033.1:534541-535111 GCF_019382635.1 Citrobacter sp. Colony219
GTTTTACGAAACATCTTCGGGTTGTGAGGTTAAGCGACTAAGCGTACACGGTGGATGCCCTGGCAGTCAGAGGCGATGAAGGACGTGCTAATCTGCGATAAGCGTCGGTGAGGTGATATGAACCGTTATAACCGGCGATTTCCGAATGGGGAAACCCAGTGTGTTTCGACACACTATCATTACGTGAATCCATAGCGTAATGAAGCGAACCGGGGGAACTGAAACATCTAAGTACCCCGAGGAAAAGAAATCAACCGAGATTCCCCCAGTAGCGGCGAGCGAACGGGGAGCAGCCCAGAGTCTGAATCAGCTTGTGTGTTAGTGGAACGGTCTGGAAAGTCCGACGGTACAGGGTGATAGTCCCGTACACCAAAATGCACAGGTTGTGAACTCGAAGAGTAGGGCGGGACACGTGGTATCCTGTCTGAATATGGGGGGACCATCCTCCAAGGCTAAATACTCCTGACTGACCGATAGTGAACCAGTACCGTGAGGGAAAGGCGAAAAGAACCCCGGCGAGGGGAGTGAAAAAGAACCTGAAACCGTGTACGTACAAGCAGTGGGAGCCTC
>NZ_CP080033.1:535130-560148 GCF_019382635.1 Citrobacter sp. Colony219
CCTTTTGTATAATGGGTCAGCGACTTATATTCTGTAGCAAGGTTAACCGAATAGGGGAGCCGAAGGGAAACCGAGTCTTAACTGGGCGTTAAGTTGCAGGGTATAGACCCGAAACCCGGTGATCTAGCCATGGGCAGGTTGAAGGTTGGGTAACACTAACTGGAGGACCGAACCGACTAATGTTGAAAAATTAGCGGATGACTTGTGGCTGGGGGTGAAAGGCCAATCAAACCGGGAGATAGCTGGTTCTCCCCGAAAGCTATTTAGGTAGCGCCTCGTGAATTCATCTTCGGGGGTAGAGCACTGTTTCGGCTAGGGGGTCATCCCGACTTACCAACCCGATGCAAACTGCGAATACCGAAGAATGTTATCACGGGAGACACACGGCGGGTGCTAACGTCCGTCGTGAAGAGGGAAACAACCCAGACCGCCAGCTAAGGTCCCAAAGTCACAGTTAAGTGGGAAACGATGTGGGAAGGCACAGACAGCCAGGATGTTGGCTTAGAAGCAGCCATCATTTAAAGAAAGCGTAATAGCTCACTGGTCGAGTCGGCCTGCGCGGAAGATGTAACGGGGCTAAACTGTGCACCGAAGCTGCGGCAGCGACACTATGTGTTGTTGGGTAGGGGAGCGTTCTGTAAGCCGTTGAAGGTGTGTCGTGAGGCATGCTGGAGGTATCAGAAGTGCGAATGCTGACATAAGTAACGATAATGCGGGTGAAAAACCCGCACGCCGGAAGACCAAGGGTTCCTGTCCAACGTTAATCGGGGCAGGGTGAGTCGACCCCTAAGGCGAGGCCGAAAGGCGTAGTCGATGGGAAACAGGTTAATATTCCTGTACTTGGTGTTACTGCGAAGGGGGGACGGAGAAGGCTATGTTAGCCGGGCGACGGTTGTCCCGGTTTAAGCATGTAGGCGGAGGTTCCAGGTAAATCCGGTACCTTTTTAACGCTGAGGTGTGATGACGAGGCACTACGGTGCTGAAGTAACAAATGCCCTGCTTCCAGGAAAAGCCTCTAAGCATCAGGTAACACGAAATCGTACCCCAAACCGACACAGGTGGTCAGGTAGAGAATACCAAGGCGCTTGAGAGAACTCGGGTGAAGGAACTAGGCAAAATGGTGCCGTAACTTCGGGAGAAGGCACGCTGATATGTAGGTGAAGTGATTTACTCATGGAGCTGAAATCAGTCGAAGATACCAGCTGGCTGCAACTGTTTATTAAAAACACAGCACTGTGCAAACACGAAAGTGGACGTATACGGTGTGACGCCTGCCCGGTGCCGGAAGGTTAATTGATGGGGTTATCCGTAAGGAGAAGCTCTTGATCGAAGCCCCGGTAAACGGCGGCCGTAACTATAACGGTCCTAAGGTAGCGAAATTCCTTGTCGGGTAAGTTCCGACCTGCACGAATGGCGTAATGATGGCCAGGCTGTCTCCACCCGAGACTCAGTGAAATTGAACTCGCTGTGAAGATGCAGTGTACCCGCGGCAAGACGGAAAGACCCCGTGAACCTTTACTATAGCTTGACACTGAACACTGGTCCTTGATGTGTAGGATAGGTGGGAGGCTTTGAAGTGTGGACGCCAGTCTGCATGGAGCCAACCTTGAAATACCACCCTTTAATGGCTGGTGTTCTAACGTGGACCCGTAATCCGGGTTGCGGACAGTGTCTGGTGGGTAGTTTGACTGGGGCGGTCTCCTCCTAAAGAGTAACGGAGGAGCACGAAGGTTAGCTAATCCTGGTCGGACATCAGGAGGTTAGTGCAAAGGCATAAGCTAGCTTGACTGCGAGAGTGACGGCTCGAGCAGGTGCGAAAGCAGGTCTTAGTGATCCGGTGGTTCTGAATGGAAGGGCCATCGCTCAACGGATAAAAGGTACTCCGGGGATAACAGGCTGATACCGCCCAAGAGTTCATATCGACGGCGGTGTTTGGCACCTCGATGTCGGCTCATCACATCCTGGGGCTGAAGTAGGTCCCAAGGGTATGGCTGTTCGCCATTTAAAGTGGTACGCGAGCTGGGTTTAGAACGTCGTGAGACAGTTCGGTCCCTATCTGCCGTGGGCGCTGGAGAATTGAGGGGGGCTGCTCCTAGTACGAGAGGACCGGAGTGGACGCATCACTGGTGTTCGGGTTGTCATGCCAATGGCATTGCCCGGTAGCTAAATGCGGAAGAGATAAGTGCTGAAAGCATCTAAGCACGAAACTTGCCCCGAGATGAGTTCTCCCTGAGACTATAAGTCTCCTGAAGGAACGTTAAAGACGATGACGTTGATAGGTCGGGTGTGTAAGTGTAGCGATACATTGAGCTAACCGATACTAATGAACCGTGAGGCTTAACCTTACAACGCCGAAGATGTTTTGGCGAAGAGACATCAGATTCAGCTTGATTACAGATGACATCAGAACGCAGAAGCGGTCTGATAAACAGAATTTGCCTGGCGGCTGTAGCGCGGTGGTCCCACCTGACCCCATGCCGAACTCAGAAGTGAAACGCCGTAGCGCCGATGGTAGTGTGGGGTCTCCCCATGCGAGAGTAGGGAACTGCCAGGCATCAAATAAAGTGAAGAAGCCCATCCTGACGGATGGGCTTTTTTACGTCTGTATTTCCGGATAACCAGGCTGTTGTAGGCCTGATAAGCGYAGCGCATCAGGCAGATCGCAGCACCATCGGGGGCAAAGCAACATCCTGAGCCTCCATAACACAAGCCATCCTGCAGCATATGCGGTAAACTAAGCGCGATTTTGCATCAGGAAAGCGTCTATGAATCACTCCCTTAAAGCCTGGAACACCTTCGGTATCGATCAACAAGCTAATGAACTTGTCCGCGCCGAAAATGAGCAACAACTACTGAATGCCTGGCAATTAGCCAATGCATCACATCATCCAGTACTGATCCTGGGCGAAGGGAGTAACGTCCTGTTTCTTGATACCTTCCAGGGAACAGTGATCGTCAATCGTATTAAAGGTATAGAGGTTACAGAGAAGCCTGACGCGTGGTACCTACATGTTGGGGCTGGTGAGAACTGGCATCATCTGGTACAGCATACATTGCAGCTTGGCATGCCTGGACTGGAAAACCTGGCGCTTATTCCCGGCTGTGTTGGCTCATCGCCAATCCAGAATATTGGTGCTTATGGTGTGGAACTTCAGCGTGTTTGCGAATATGTGGACTGCATTGAACTGGCTACCGGTAAGCATCTGCGTGTAAGTGCCACAGAATGCCGATTTGGATACCGCGACAGTATCTTCAAGCATGAGTACCAGGATCGTTTCGCGATTGTAGCCGTTGGGCTGCGTTTACCTAAACAGTGGCAGCCCGTCCTCACTTACGGTGACCTGACGCGCCTGGATCCTGCAACGGTAACGCCTCAGCAGGTTTTTGATTCTGTTTGTCATATGCGCACCACAAAGCTGCCCGATCCAAAAGTAAACGGTAATGCGGGGAGTTTCTTCAAAAATCCGGTTGTCAGTTCGGATATCGCACAGGAACTACTGGCGAAATTTCCGATTGCGCCTCATTACCCGCAGGCTGATGGTTCTGTGAAACTGGCTGCTGGCTGGCTTATCGATCATTGCCAGCTAAAAGGTATGCGCATTGGTGGCGCAGCGGTACATCAGCAGCAGGCACTGGTGCTGATCAATGCAGATAATGCGACGAGTCAGGATGTAGTGCAACTTGCGCATCACGTACGCCAAAAAGTCGGTGAGAAATTTAATGTCTGGCTCGAACCGGAAGTCCGGTTTATCGGCCCGCAGGGTGAGGTGAATGCCGTGGAGATCGTTGCATGAAGGATAATACCGTCCCCCTGACGCTTATTTCATTATTAGCCGATGGCGAATTTCACTCCGGTGAGCAACTCGGTGAAACGCTGGGAATGAGCCGTGCGGCAATCAATAAGCATGTCCAGACGCTACGTGACTGGGGTGTTGATGTATTTACTGTCCCTGGTAAAGGATACAGCTTACCGGAGCCTATCCAACTATTAGATGCCTCACTTATTCATTCTCAACTGGATGGTGGAAATATCACTGTCCTGCCGGTTATCGACTCAACCAATCAGTACCTGATGGACCGAATAGGTCAGCTGGAGTCAGGGGATGCCTGCGTCGCTGAATATCAGCAGGCCGGGCGCGGCCGCCGTGGACGTAAATGGTTCTCTCCCTTTGGCGCTAACCTATACCTCTCGATGTTCTGGCGGCTGGAACAAGGGCCGGCCGCTGCAATTGGTCTGAGTCTGGTGATTGGTATCGTCATGGCTGAGGTTTTGCGCGATCTGGGTGCGGATAAAGTCCGTGTAAAATGGCCCAACGACCTCTATTTACTCGACCGTAAACTGGCAGGGATCCTGGTTGAACTCACTGGTAAGACGGGCGATGCGGCGCAGATCGTTATTGGTGCCGGAATTAACATGTCTATGCGCCGGGTCGAAGAGAATGTGGTTAATCAGGGGTGGATTAACCTACAGGAAGCAGGCATAAACATTGACCGTAATACTCTTGCGGCTCGACTGATCCGCGAGCTTCGTGCTGCACTGATACTGTTTGAGCAAGAGGGGTTAGTGCCTTATTTATCACGCTGGAAGGCACTTGATAACTTTATCAACCGCCCGGTTAAACTCATTATTGGCGATAAAGAAATATTTGGTATCTCGCGGGGAATAGATGCTCAAGGTGCACTATTGCTTGAGCAGAATGGTGAGATAAAGCCATGGATGGGTGGGGAAATATCGCTCAGAAGCGCTGAATAATAAGAAGAAGGGGAGCATCGGCTCCCCTTTTTTATTTATTTTCTTAACCTGACTTGCTCAACGGCATGATTGGCACTTTTAGTCATTATCAAGCTGGCTCTTTCACGCGTTGGTAAAATATTTTGCTTTAAATTCAGCCAGTTGATTTCTTTCCATAGCGATGTGGCAGTGTTGATAGCCTCATCTTCTGATAATTTTGCATAGTTATGGAAATAAGAGTCCGGGTTGGTAAATGCCCCTTCACGGAATTTCAGGAAGCGGTTGATATACCATGTCTGGAGTAATTCTTCTGGCGCATCAACGTAAATAGAAAAATCGACGAAGTCAGAAACAAATACATGATGCGGGTCGTGGGGATAGTCCATTCCGCTTTGTAATACATTTAACCCCTCGAGAATCAATATATCCGGCTGGGCAACGGTTTTGTCACCATCAGGGATCACATCATAGATTAGATGAGAATAGACCGGTGCTGTGACGTTAGGGACGCCTGACTTCAGGTCGGAAACAAATTTTACCAGACGGTGCATATCATAAGACTGAGGGAAACCTTTCTTCTTCATGAGCCCGCGTTCTTTCAACACCTGGTTTGGGTGAAGAAACCCATCGGTCGTAATCAGCTCAACTTTGCGGTGCTCTGGCCAGCGGCTAAGCAGTGCCTGCAAAACGCGCGCTGTCGTACTTTTACCGACGGCGACGCTGCCAGCAATACTAATGATATAAGGAATACGCTCGCCATTCGTGCCTAAAAATTGCTCCAGCACTGCCTGACGTCGCAGGTTCGAACTGATGTAAAAATTTAGCAAACGCGATAGAGGCAAATAAATCTCGGCAACTTCTTCCAGCGATAAGTCTTCGTTAATGCCTTTAAGACGAGCAATCTCTTCCTCGGTCAGGGTCATCGGCACTGAATCACGAAGCGCAGCCCACTGGTTGCGATCAAACTGTAGGTAAGGCGACGTTAACGCTTGCTCTTTTATACTCATACGCATGGTCTGGCTGTCATTGCTATATCAGGTCAGTGATAAAAAACGAAATCATCCCCGGCACGCAATGGCACGCACATTTCAGTTAATTTGGACAATGGGCAGGAGGGTAACACCAGATGAGGGGGAATAATAAGAAAAAATCGTCCCCTGAAAAGCATTGTGACGAGTATTCCAGATGTATAAAGATGTGCTTTCTCTCTGTCTGGACGTGAATAACGGAGCAAAACCCTCTCCGGTTATAACGCTCAACGTTGGAAATTTGTGCAATTCAGATAGGAAATAGATTATTTATCGGGCGTATAGTGCAAAATGTGAGCGGAAGAACATTTTATGCAATTTTTTAGTTGCATGAGTACGCAGGTATCCATAAAATGCGCGCTACTTGATGCCGACTTAGCTCAGTAGGTAGAGCAACTGACTTGTAATCAGTAGGTCACCAGTTCGATTCCGGTAGTCGGCACCATCAAGTCCGGTGGGGTTCCCGAGCGGCCAAAGGGAGCAGACTGTAAATCTGCCGTCACAGACTTCGAAGGTTCGAATCCTTCCCCCACCACCACTTTCTGGCAGCGTTATCGCCGCCTGAGTTGGTTAAAAAATTTAATCAGCTCAAACAAAAAAGAGAGAAATCTCTTTTTTGTTACAGAAAGAACTGGGTAGCCGAGTTTCAGGATGCGGGCATCGTATAATGGCTATTACCTCAGCCTTCCAAGCTGATGATGCGGGTTCGATTCCCGCTGCCCGCTCCAGACGTGCTGATATGGCTCAGTTGGTAGAGCGCACCCTTGGTAAGGGTGAGGTCCCCAGTTCGACTCTGGGTATCAGCACCACTTCACTTCTCCCTCCCGTTTCTCTCTGTTTACTTTTAAAAGCATTCAACAGCTCAGGTATATTGCCTGGTTGATGTGGTGATATCACCGATTTATCCGTGTCTTAGAGGGACAATCGATGTCTAAAGAAAAATTTGAACGTACTAAACCGCACGTTAACGTCGGTACTATCGGCCACGTTGACCATGGTAAAACAACGCTGACCGCTGCAATCACTACCGTTCTGGCTAAAACCTACGGCGGTGCTGCTCGCGCATTCGATCAGATCGATAACGCGCCGGAAGAAAAAGCACGTGGTATCACCATCAACACTTCTCACGTTGAATATGACACCCCGACTCGCCACTACGCGCACGTAGACTGCCCGGGCCACGCCGACTATGTTAAAAACATGATCACCGGTGCTGCTCAGATGGATGGCGCGATCCTGGTTGTTGCTGCGACTGACGGCCCGATGCCGCAGACTCGTGAGCACATCCTGCTGGGTCGTCAGGTAGGCGTTCCGTACATCATCGTGTTCCTGAACAAATGCGACATGGTTGATGACGAAGAGCTGCTGGAACTGGTAGAAATGGAAGTTCGTGAACTTCTGTCTCAGTACGATTTCCCGGGCGACGATACGCCGATCGTTCGTGGTTCTGCTCTGAAAGCGCTGGAAGGCGAAGCAGAGTGGGAAGCGAAAATCATCGAACTGGCTGGCTTCCTGGATTCTTACATCCCGGAACCAGAACGTGCTATCGATAAGCCGTTCCTGCTGCCAATCGAAGACGTATTCTCCATCTCCGGTCGTGGTACCGTTGTTACCGGTCGTGTAGAACGCGGTATCATCAAAGTTGGTGAAGAAGTTGAAATCGTTGGTATCAAAGAGACTGCCAAGTCTACCTGTACTGGCGTTGAAATGTTCCGCAAACTGCTGGACGAAGGCCGTGCTGGTGAGAACGTTGGTGTTCTGCTGCGTGGTATCAAACGTGAAGAAATCGAACGTGGTCAGGTACTGGCTAAGCCGGGCTCTATCAAGCCGCACACCAAGTTCGAATCTGAAGTGTACATTCTGTCCAAAGACGAAGGCGGCCGTCATACTCCGTTCTTCAAAGGCTACCGTCCGCAGTTCTACTTCCGTACTACTGACGTGACGGGTACCATCGAACTGCCGGAAGGCGTAGAGATGGTAATGCCGGGCGACAACATCAAAATGGTTGTTACCCTGATCCACCCAATCGCGATGGATGACGGTCTGCGTTTCGCAATCCGTGAAGGCGGCCGTACTGTAGGTGCGGGCGTTGTTGCCAAAGTAATGAGCTAATTGCCGAATAACATTTGACGCAATGCGCAATAAAAGGGCATCATTTGATGCCCTTTTTGCACGCTTTCACACCAGAACCTGGCTCATCAGTGATTTTTTTTGTCATAATCATTGCTGAGACAGGCTCTGAAGAGGGCGTTTAGTCCGAAACGCACCAGAGCATTTCGGTTTGGATCGCCTCGCTTACGCGGGGTGAAAATGTTTGTAGAATACTTCTGACAGGTTGGTTTATGAGTGCGAATACCGAAGCTCAAGGAAGCGGGCGCGGCCTGGAAGCGATGAAGTGGGTTGTTGTCGCTGTATTGCTGCTTGTAGCTATCGTTGGCAACTACCTCTATCGTGACATGATGCTGCCGCTGCGTGCGCTGGCCGTAGTGATTCTGATTGCCGCAGCGGGTGGTGTCGCGCTGTTGACAACAAAAGGTAAAGCGACCGTTGCTTTTGCCCGTGAAGCGAGAACCGAAGTCCGTAAGGTCATTTGGCCAACTCGCCAGGAAACGCTGCACACCACGCTGATCGTTGCTGCGGTCACTGCGGTAATGTCACTGATCCTGTGGGGACTGGATGGTATTCTGGTTCGCCTGGTATCCTTTATCACTGGCCTGAGGTTCTAAGATGTCTGAAGCCCCTAAAAAGCGCTGGTACGTCGTTCAGGCGTTTTCCGGTTTTGAAGGCCGCGTAGCCACATCGCTGCGCGAATATATCAAGTTACAAAATATGGAAGAGCTGTTTGGCGAAGTCATGGTGCCGACCGAAGAAGTGGTCGAAATCCGTGGCGGCCAGCGTCGCAAGAGCGAACGTAAATTCTTCCCGGGCTATGTACTGGTCCAGATGGTGATGAATGATGCAAGCTGGCACCTGGTGCGCAGTGTGCCGCGTGTGATGGGCTTTATCGGCGGTACATCTGACCGTCCGGCGCCGATCAGCGACAAAGAAGTTGATGCGATCATGAACCGTCTGCAGCAGGTTGGCGATAAGCCGCGTCCGAAAACGATGTTTGAACCAGGTGAAATGGTTCGCGTTAGCGACGGTCCGTTTGCTGACTTTAACGGCGTCGTTGAAGAAGTGGACTACGAGAAGTCTCGTCTGAAAGTTTCCGTATCTATCTTCGGTCGTGCGACTCCGGTTGAACTGGACTTCGCTCAGGTTGAAAAAGCCTAATACGCCGATCAAAAAAGCGACGATTTAATCGTTGCACAAGGCGCGAGATTGGAATACAATTTCGCGCCTTTTGTTTTTATGGATCCTATCCGTAAAACGAATTTAATCACGGGGAGCCTCCTTGAGGCGCTATAACCCAATCAGAGGAATTTAGAATGGCTAAGAAAGTCCAAGCCTATGTCAAGCTGCAGGTTGCAGCTGGTATGGCTAACCCGAGTCCGCCGGTAGGTCCAGCACTGGGTCAACAAGGCGTGAACATCATGGAATTCTGCAAAGCGTTCAACGCTAAGACTGATTCCATGGAAAAAGGTCTGCCGATCCCGGTTGTTATCACCGTTTACGCTGACCGTTCTTTCACTTTCGTTACCAAAACGCCTCCGGCAGCAGTTCTGCTGAAGAAAGCGGCTGGTATCAAGTCTGGTTCCGGCAAGCCGAACAAAGACAAAGTGGGTAAAATTTCCCGCGCTCAGCTGCAGGAAATCGCGCAGACCAAAGCTGCCGACATGACTGGTTCCGACATTGAAGCGATGACTCGCTCCATTGAAGGTACTGCACGTTCCATGGGCCTGGTAGTGGAGGACTAAGAAATGGCTAAACTGACCAAGCGCATGTCCGTGATCCGTGACAAAGTTGATGCTACTAAGCAGTACGACATCAACGAAGCTATCGCTCTGCTGAAAGAGCTGGCCACTGCTAAATTCGTAGAAAGCGTAGACGTTGCCGTTAACCTCGGCATCGATGCTCGTAAATCTGACCAGAACGTACGTGGTGCAACTGTACTGCCGCACGGTACTGGCCGTTCCGTTCGCGTAGCCGTATTTACCCAGGGCGCAAACGCTGAAGCTGCTAAAGCTGCAGGCGCTGAGCTGGTAGGTATGGAAGATCTGGCTGACCAGATCAAGAAAGGCGAAATGAACTTTGACGTTGTTATTGCTTCCCCGGATGCAATGCGCGTTGTTGGCCAGCTGGGTCAGGTTCTGGGTCCGCGCGGCCTGATGCCAAACCCGAAAGTTGGTACTGTAACCCCTAACGTTGCTGAAGCTGTTAAGAACGCTAAAGCGGGTCAGGTTCGTTACCGTAACGACAAAAACGGCATCATCCACACCACCATCGGTAAAGTGGATTTTGACGCTGACAAACTGAAAGAAAACCTGGAAGCTCTGCTGGTTGCGCTGAAAAAAGCAAAACCGACTCAGGCAAAAGGCGTGTACATCAAGAAAGTTAGCATCTCCACCACCATGGGTGCTGGTGTTGCCGTTGATCAGTCCGGTCTGACTGCGACTGTGGCGAACTAATATTCGCCTTTACGTGGGCGGTGATTTTGTCTACAATCTTACCCCCACGTTTCTGTTGAAATAAACAGAACTCTATGCGAGTCATTTGAATTGTAGCAAGGCAGCAATTGAGTGAATCGCTGGGAGTGTAGTTAACTACATGACCGGTGTGAACGAGAGCAGCTAACGCAGCTACGGTTCAAAGGGCGAAGTCATAGACAAGATTTGTTCGTTGGAGCCTGGCCTATCCAGGCCTCCGTCGAAGACCGCAGGTGTTTCGTCAGAAACTTAATGCCCTGCGTAGACGGTGACAGAACGCTAAGATTATTTCTGATACTCTGGCTTGTTTCTGCTCACCGTATTTAGACGCTCTCTCCGTTGGGGAGAGTGAAGTGAGTTCCGGAACATGAGTTCCGGCAAACATCCAGGAGCAAAGCTAATGGCTTTAAATCTTCAAGACAAACAAGCGATTGTTGCTGAAGTCAGCGAAGTAGCCAAAGGCGCGCTGTCTGCAGTAGTTGCGGATTCCCGTGGCGTAACTGTAGATAAAATGACTGAACTGCGTAAAGCAGGTCGTGAAGCTGGCGTATACATGCGTGTTGTTCGTAACACCCTGCTGCGCCGCGTCGTTGAAGGTACTCAGTTCGAGTGCCTGAAAGACACGTTTGTTGGTCCGACCCTGATTGCATACTCTATGGAACACCCGGGCGCTGCTGCTCGTCTGTTCAAAGAGTTCGCGAAAGCGAATGCAAAATTTGAGGTCAAAGCCGCAGCCTTTGAAGGTGAGTTGATCACGGCATCGAACATCGATCGCCTGGCAACCCTGCCGACCTACGAAGAAGCAATTGCACGCCTGATGGCAACCATGAAAGAAGCTTCGGCTGGCAAACTGGTTCGTACTCTGGCTGCTGTACGCGATGCGAAAGAAGCTGCTTAATCGCAGTTATCTTTCTCAAGCATCTGCTTACGTATAAACTTATTCTGATTTTCAGGAACAATTTAAATGTCTATCACTAAAGATCAAATCATTGAAGCAGTATCCGCTATGTCCGTAATGGACGTTGTAGAACTGATTTCTGCAATGGAAGAAAAATTCGGTGTTTCTGCTGCTGCTGCTGTAGCTGTAGCTGCGGGCCCGGCTGAAGCTGCTGAAGAAAAAACTGAATTCGACGTAATTCTGAAAGCTGCTGGCGCTAACAAAGTTGCTGTTATCAAAGCAGTACGTGGCGCAACTGGCCTGGGTCTGAAAGAAGCTAAAGACCTGGTAGAATCTGCACCGGCTGCGCTGAAAGAAGGCGTGAGCAAAGACGACGCAGAAGCACTGAAAAAATCTCTGGAAGAAGCTGGCGCTGAAGTTGAAGTTAAATAAGCCAACTTTTCTGGTTGCAGCCTAAGAAATTAGGCTGATGGCTGGTGACTTTTTAGTCACCAGCCTTTTTGCGCTGTAAGGCGCCAGTAGCATTTCACACTGTTTGACTACTGCTGTGCCTTTCAATGCTTGTTTCTATCGACGCCTTAATATACTGCGACAGAGCGTCAGTTCTGTGTAAATCGCAATGAAATGGTTTAAGCGTGATAGCAACAGGCATTGCGGAAAGTATTCGATTTTCCGGTCAACAAAATAGTGTTGCACAAACTGTCCCTTCGTCGGACAGATGGGTCGACTTGTCAGCGAGCTGAGGAACCCTAATGGTTTACTCCTATACCGAGAAAAAACGTATTCGTAAGGATTTTGGTAAACGTCCACAAGTACTGGACATACCTTATCTCCTTTCTATCCAGCTTGACTCGTTTCAGAAGTTCATCGAGCAAGATCCTGAAGGGCAGTATGGTCTGGAAGCAGCTTTCCGTTCCGTTTTCCCGATTCAGAGCTACAGCGGTAATTCCGAGCTGCAATACGTCAGCTACCGCCTTGGCGAACCGGTGTTTGACGTTCAGGAATGTCAGATCCGTGGCGTGACCTATTCCGCACCGCTGCGCGTAAAACTGCGTCTGGTGATCTACGAGCGCGAAGCGCCGGAAGGCACCGTAAAAGACATTAAAGAACAAGAAGTCTACATGGGCGAAATTCCGCTCATGACTGACAACGGTACCTTTGTTATCAACGGTACTGAGCGTGTTATCGTTTCTCAGCTGCACCGTAGTCCTGGCGTCTTCTTTGACTCCGACAAAGGTAAAACCCACTCTTCGGGTAAAGTGCTGTATAACGCGCGCATCATTCCTTACCGTGGTTCCTGGCTGGACTTCGAATTCGATCCGAAGGACAACCTGTTCGTACGTATTGACCGTCGCCGTAAACTGCCTGCGACCATTATTCTGCGTGCGCTGAACTACACCACTGAGCAGATCCTTGACCTGTTCTTTGAGAAAGTTGTTTTCGAAATTCGTGACAACAAGCTGCAGATGGAACTGGTGCCGGAACGCCTGCGTGGTGAAACCGCCTCCTTTGACATCGAAGCTAACGGCAAAGTGTACGTCGAAAAAGGCCGTCGCATCACTGCGCGCCACATTCGCCAACTGGAAAAAGACGATATCAAACATATCGAAGTTCCGGTTGAATACATTGCTGGTAAAGTTGCGGCTAAAGACTACGTTGACGAATCTACTGGCGAGCTGATCTGCGCAGCTAACATGGAGCTGAGCCTGGATCTGCTGGCTAAGCTGAGCCAGTCTGGCCACAAACGTATCGAAACGCTGTTCACTAACGATCTGGACCACGGTCCGTACATTTCTGAAACTGTACGCGTCGACCCAACCAACGATCGTCTGAGCGCGCTGGTAGAAATCTACCGCATGATGCGCCCTGGTGAGCCGCCGACTCGTGAAGCTGCTGAAAGCCTGTTTGAGAACCTGTTCTTCTCCGAAGACCGCTATGACCTGTCTGCGGTTGGTCGTATGAAGTTCAACCGTTCTCTGCTGCGCGACGAAATCGAAGGTTCCGGTATCCTGAGCAAAGACGACATCATCGAAGTGATGAAGAAGCTCATCGATATCCGTAACGGTAAAGGCGAAGTCGATGATATCGACCACCTCGGCAACCGTCGTATCCGTTCCGTAGGCGAAATGGCGGAAAACCAGTTCCGCGTTGGCCTGGTGCGTGTTGAGCGTGCGGTGAAAGAGCGTCTGTCTCTGGGCGATCTGGATACCCTGATGCCTCAGGATATGATCAACGCCAAGCCGATTTCTGCAGCAGTGAAAGAGTTCTTTGGTTCCAGCCAGCTGTCTCAGTTTATGGACCAGAACAACCCGCTGTCTGAGATTACGCACAAACGTCGTATCTCTGCGCTCGGCCCAGGCGGTCTGACCCGTGAACGCGCAGGCTTCGAAGTTCGAGACGTACACCCGACTCACTATGGTCGCGTATGTCCAATCGAAACGCCTGAAGGTCCGAACATCGGTCTGATCAACTCCCTGTCCGTGTATGCACAGACTAACGAATACGGTTTCCTTGAGACGCCGTACCGTAAAGTGACCGACGGTGTTGTAACTGACGAAATCCACTACCTGTCTGCTATTGAAGAAGGCAACTACGTTATCGCTCAGGCGAACTCCAACCTGGATGACGAAGGCCACTTTGTAGAAGATCTGGTTACCTGCCGTAGCAAAGGCGAATCCAGCTTGTTCAGCCGCGACCAGGTTGACTACATGGACGTATCCACCCAGCAGGTGGTATCCGTCGGTGCGTCCCTGATCCCGTTCCTGGAACACGATGACGCCAACCGTGCATTGATGGGTGCGAACATGCAACGTCAGGCGGTTCCGACTCTGCGCGCTGATAAGCCGCTGGTTGGTACCGGTATGGAACGTGCTGTTGCCGTTGACTCCGGTGTTACTGCAGTTGCTAAACGTGGCGGTACTGTTCAGTACGTGGATGCTTCCCGTATCGTTATCAAAGTTAACGAAGACGAGATGTACCCGGGCGAAGCAGGTATCGACATTTATAACCTGACCAAATACACCCGTTCTAACCAGAACACCTGTATCAACCAGATGCCTTGCGTATCTCTGGGCGAGCCGGTTGAACGTGGTGATGTGCTGGCAGACGGTCCGTCCACCGACCTCGGTGAACTGGCGCTGGGTCAGAACATGCGCGTGGCATTCATGCCATGGAACGGTTACAACTTCGAAGACTCCATCCTCGTATCCGAGCGTGTTGTCCAGGAAGACCGTTTCACCACCATCCACATTCAGGAACTGGCATGTGTGTCTCGTGACACCAAGCTGGGGCCAGAAGAGATCACTGCTGACATCCCGAACGTGGGTGAAGCTGCGCTCTCCAAACTGGATGAATCCGGTATCGTTTACATTGGTGCAGAAGTGACCGGTGGCGACATTCTGGTTGGTAAGGTAACGCCGAAAGGTGAAACCCAGCTGACGCCAGAAGAGAAGCTGCTGCGTGCGATCTTCGGTGAGAAAGCGTCTGACGTTAAAGACTCTTCTCTGCGCGTGCCAAACGGTGTTTCCGGTACGATTATCGACGTTCAGGTCTTTACTCGCGATGGCGTAGAAAAAGACAAACGTGCGCTGGAAATCGAAGAGATGCAGCTGAAGCAGGCGAAAAAAGACCTGTCTGAAGAACTGCAGATCCTCGAAGCTGGCCTGTTCAGCCGTATCTACGCTGTGCTGGTTTCCGGTGGTGTTGAAGCTGAGAAGCTCGACAAACTGCCGCGCGACCGCTGGTTAGAACTCGGCCTGACCGACGAAGAGAAACAAAATCAGCTGGAACAACTGGCTGAACAGTACGACGAACTGAAGCACGAGTTTGAGAAAAAACTCGAAGCGAAACGCCGTAAAATCACTCAGGGCGACGATCTGGCACCGGGCGTGCTGAAGATTGTTAAGGTTTATCTGGCGGTTAAACGTCGGATCCAGCCTGGTGATAAGATGGCAGGTCGTCACGGTAACAAGGGTGTTATCTCTAAGATCAACCCGATCGAAGATATGCCACACGATGCTAACGGTACGCCGGTAGATATCGTACTGAACCCGCTGGGCGTACCATCGCGTATGAACATCGGTCAGATCCTTGAAACCCACCTGGGTATGGCTGCAAAAGGTATCGGCGATAAGATCAACGCCATGCTGAAACAGCAGCAGGAAGTCGCGAAACTGCGCGAATTCATCCAGCGTGCTTACGATCTGGGTTCAGATGTTCGTCAGAAAGTTGACCTGAATACCTTCAGTGATGAAGAAGTTCTGCGTCTGGCTGAAAACCTGAAAAAAGGTATGCCGATCGCAA
This sequence comes from Citrobacter sp. Colony219, assembly GCF_019382635.1. Classification (NCBI taxonomy): domain Bacteria; kingdom Pseudomonadati; phylum Pseudomonadota; class Gammaproteobacteria; order Enterobacterales; family Enterobacteriaceae; genus Citrobacter; species Citrobacter sp. Colony219. The sequence goes on from NZ_CP080033.1 coordinate 550,677, forward strand.
CGCCGGTATTCGACGGTGCGAAAGAGTCTGAAATCAAGGAACTGTTACAGCTGGGTGGCCTGCCGACTTCCGGTCAGATCACACTGTTCGACGGTCGTACCGGTGAGCAGTTCGAGCGCCAGGTTACCGTTGGCTACATGTACATGCTGAAACTGAACCACCTGGTTGATGACAAGATGCATGCGCGTTCTACCGGTTCTTACAGCCTGGTTACTCAGCAGCCGCTGGGTGGTAAGGCGCAGTTCGGTGGTCAGCGCTTCGGGGAGATGGAAGTGTGGGCGCTGGAAGCATATGGCGCAGCATACACCCTGCAGGAAATGCTCACCGTTAAGTCTGATGACGTGAACGGTCGTACTAAGATGTATAAAAACATCGTGGACGGCAACCATCAGATGGAACCAGGCATGCCGGAATCCTTCAACGTACTGTTGAAAGAGATTCGTTCGCTGGGTATCAACATCGAGCTGGAAGACGAGTAACTCTCGATCAAACAGGTCACTGGTGCTGGCGTAACAGCCAGCGCCAGATTGTGCTAACTCCGACGGGAGCAAATCCGTGAAAGATTTATTAAAGTTTCTGAAAGCGCAGACTAAAACCGAAGAGTTTGATGCGATCAAAATTGCTCTGGCCTCGCCAGACATGATCCGTTCATGGTCTTTCGGTGAAGTTAAGAAGCCGGAAACCATCAACTACCGTACGTTCAAACCTGAACGTGACGGCCTTTTCTGCGCCCGTATCTTTGGGCCGGTAAAAGACTACGAGTGCCTGTGCGGTAAGTACAAGCGCCTGAAACACCGTGGTGTGATCTGTGAGAAGTGCGGCGTTGAAGTGACCCAGACCAAAGTACGCCGTGAGCGTATGGGCCACATCGAGCTGGCGTCTCCGACTGCTCACATCTGGTTCCTGAAATCTCTGCCGTCCCGTATCGGTTTGCTGCTTGATATGCCGCTGCGTGATATCGAACGCGTACTGTACTTCGAATCTTATGTGGTTATCGAAGGCGGTATGACTAATCTGGAACGTCAACAGATCCTGACGGAAGAGCAGTATCTGGACGCGCTGGAAGAGTTCGGTGACGAATTCGACGCGAAGATGGGTGCGGAAGCAATCCAGGCCCTGCTGAAGAGCATGGATCTGGAGCAAGAGTGTGAAACTCTGCGCGAAGAGCTGAACGAAACCAACTCCGAAACCAAGCGTAAGAAGCTGACCAAGCGTATCAAACTGCTGGAAGCCTTCGTACAGTCTGGCAACAAGCCAGAGTGGATGATCCTGACCGTTCTGCCGGTTCTGCCGCCAGATCTGCGTCCGCTGGTTCCGCTGGATGGTGGTCGTTTCGCAACGTCGGATCTGAACGATCTGTATCGTCGCGTCATTAACCGTAACAACCGTCTGAAGCGTCTGCTGGATCTGGCTGCGCCGGACATCATCGTACGCAACGAAAAACGTATGCTGCAGGAAGCGGTTGACGCCCTGCTGGATAACGGTCGTCGCGGTCGTGCGATCACCGGTTCTAACAAACGTCCTCTGAAATCTTTGGCTGATATGATCAAAGGTAAACAGGGTCGTTTCCGTCAGAACCTGCTCGGTAAACGTGTTGACTACTCCGGTCGTTCTGTAATCACCGTAGGTCCATACCTGCGTCTGCATCAGTGCGGTCTGCCGAAGAAAATGGCACTGGAACTGTTCAAACCGTTCATCTACGGCAAGCTGGAACTGCGTGGCCTGGCCACCACCATCAAAGCCGCTAAGAAAATGGTTGAGCGTGAAGAAGCTGTCGTTTGGGATATCCTGGACGAAGTTATCCGCGAACACCCGGTACTGCTGAACCGTGCACCAACACTGCACCGTCTGGGTATTCAGGCATTTGAACCGGTACTGATCGAAGGTAAAGCTATCCAGCTTCACCCGCTGGTTTGTGCGGCATATAACGCCGACTTCGATGGTGACCAGATGGCTGTTCACGTACCGCTGACGCTGGAAGCCCAGCTCGAAGCGCGTGCGCTGATGATGTCTACCAACAATATCCTGTCTCCGGCGAACGGTGAGCCAATCATCGTTCCGTCTCAGGACGTTGTATTGGGTCTGTACTACATGACCCGTGACTGTGTTAACGCCAAAGGCGAAGGCATGGTGCTGACTGGCCCGAAAGAAGCTGAGCGTATCTATCGCGCAGGTCTGGCCTCTCTGCATGCGCGCGTTAAAGTGCGTATCACTGAATATGAAAAAGATGAAAACGGCGAATTCGTTGCGCACACCAGCCTGAAAGACACGACCGTTGGTCGCGCCATTCTGTGGATGATCGTACCGAAAGGTCTGCCTTTCTCCATCGTCAACCAGGCGCTGGGCAAGAAAGCTATCTCCAAAATGCTGAACACCTGTTACCGCATTCTGGGCCTGAAGCCGACCGTTATCTTCGCTGACCAGACAATGTACACCGGCTTTGCTTATGCAGCGCGTTCAGGTGCATCTGTTGGTATTGATGACATGGTCATCCCAGAGAAGAAACACGAGATCATCTCTGAAGCGGAAGCTGAAGTTGCTGAGATCCAGGAGCAGTTCCAGTCTGGTCTGGTCACCGCGGGCGAACGCTATAACAAAGTTATCGATATCTGGGCTGCGGCGAACGATCGTGTATCCAAAGCGATGATGGATAACCTGCAAACCGAAACCGTTATTAACCGTGACGGCGTAGAAGAGCAGCAGGTTTCCTTCAACAGCATCTACATGATGGCCGACTCCGGTGCGCGTGGTTCTGCAGCACAGATTCGTCAGCTGGCCGGTATGCGTGGTCTGATGGCGAAGCCAGATGGCTCCATCATCGAAACGCCAATCACCGCGAACTTCCGTGAAGGTCTGAACGTACTCCAGTACTTCATCTCTACTCACGGTGCGCGTAAAGGTCTGGCGGATACCGCACTGAAAACAGCGAACTCCGGTTATCTGACTCGTCGTCTGGTCGACGTTGCGCAGGACCTGGTGGTTACTGAAGACGATTGCGGCACTCTGGAAGGCATCACCATGACCCCGGTTATCGAGGGTGGTGACGTTAAAGAGCCGCTGCGCGATCGCGTTCTGGGTCGTGTGACTGCTGAAGACGTTCTGAAGCCGGGTACGGCGGACATTCTGGTTCCACGCAATACGCTGCTGCACGAACAGTGGTGTGACCTGCTGGAAGAGAACTCCGTTGACTCCGTTAAAGTCCGTTCCGTTGTATCTTGTGACACCGACTTTGGTGTATGTGCGCACTGCTACGGTCGTGACCTGGCGCGTGGCCACATCATCAACAAAGGTGAAGCAATCGGCGTTATCGCGGCACAGTCCATCGGTGAACCGGGTACACAGCTGACGATGCGTACGTTCCACATCGGTGGTGCGGCATCTCGTGCGGCTGCTGAATCCAGCATCCAGGTGAAAAACAAAGGTAGCATCCGTCTGAGCAACGCGAAGTCGGTTGTTAACTCCAGCGGTAAACTGGTTATCACCTCACGTAACACCGAACTGAAACTGATCGACGAATTCGGCCGTACCAAAGAAAGCTATAAAGTGCCTTACGGCTCCGTTATGGCGAAAGGTGATGGCGAACAGGTTGCTGGCGGCGAAACCGTAGCAAACTGGGATCCGCACACCATGCCGGTTATCACCGAAGTGAGTGGTTTCGTCCGCTTCACTGACATGATCGACGGCCAGACCATTACTCGTCAGACCGACGAGCTGACCGGTCTGTCTTCTCTGGTGGTTCTGGATTCTGCAGAGCGTACTGCGGGTGGTAAAGACCTGCGTCCGGCACTGAAAATTGTTGATGCTCAGGGCAACGACGTTCTGATCCCAGGCACCGATATGCCTGCTCAGTACTTCCTGCCGGGTAAAGCGATTGTTCAGCTGGAAGATGGCGTACAGATCAGTTCTGGTGACACCCTGGCGCGTGTTCCGCAGGAATCCGGCGGTACCAAGGATATCACCGGTGGTCTGCCGCGCGTTGCGGACCTGTTCGAAGCACGTCGTCCGAAAGAGCCGGCAATCCTGGCTGAAATCAGCGGCATCATTTCCTTCGGTAAAGAAACCAAAGGTAAACGTCGTCTGGTTATCACCCCGGTAGACGGTAGCGAACCGTACGAAGAGATGATTCCGAAATGGCGTCAGCTCAACGTGTTCGAAGGTGAACGTGTAGAACGTGGTGACGTTGTTTCCGACGGTCCGGAAGCGCCGCACGATATCCTGCGTCTGCGTGGTGTGCATGCTGTAACTCGTTATATCGTTAACGAAGTTCAGGACGTATACCGTCTGCAGGGTGTTAAGATTAACGATAAACACATCGAAGTTATCGTTCGTCAGATGCTGCGTAAAGCCACCATCGAAAGCGCTGGTAGCTCCGACTTCCTGGAAGGCGAGCAGGTTGAATACTCCCGCGTCAAGATCGCTAACCGCGAGCTGGAAGCGAACGGCAAAGTGGGTGCAACGTTCTCCCGCGATCTGCTGGGTATCACCAAAGCGTCTCTGGCAACCGAGTCCTTCATCTCTGCAGCATCGTTCCAGGAAACCACACGTGTCCTGACCGAAGCCGCTGTTGCAGGTAAACGTGATGAACTGCGCGGTCTGAAAGAGAACGTAATCGTGGGTCGTCTGATCCCGGCAGGTACCGGTTACGCGTACCACCAGGATCGTATGCGCCGTCGCGCAGCGGGCGAACTGCCAGCTGCACCGCAGGTGACCGCTGAAGATGCGTCTGCCAGCCTGGCAGAACTGCTGAACGCAGGCCTGGGCGGTTCTGACAACGATTAATCGTTGCCGACCATAATAAAAAACCCGCTTCGGCGGGTTTTTTTATGTCTATGTTTATTTCTGATGGCGCTGTGCTTATCAGGTCTACGAGGCTACGAAGCTATCCGGCAATGTCATTAATTTACCGGCGGTAACCGCCGATAAAGCTCAATCATATCTCCCGCCAAATCCTGAATCACCATCGCGTTCATCAGGTGATCCTGCGAATGGACGGTGATGAGATTAACCGGAAGCTTGCCGGTACCTTCGTCAATTCCGATCAGTTGGGTCTGGATTTTATGTGCTTGTTTAACGTACTCGCGTGATTCCGTCATCGCTTGTTCTGCACCGGAGAAATCACCTTTACGCGCCAGTTGCAATGCCGTCAGGGCCTGGCTGCGTGCAGCACCAGCGTTTACCAATAACTCCATGATGATCGTTTCTAACTCTTCCATACCATCACTCCAGTAGTTTCAGCGCCTTGTCCAGTACCGCATCGCCTTTCATCATGCCGTAATCCATCATGTCTATAACGGCGACCTTTTTGCCTAGTGGGTCGGCGATCGCCTGTAGCTTGGCCTGTTCATACTTAACCTGTGGACCGAGCAAAACGATATCCGCTGTAGCGATATTCTCTTCAAACTCGGCCACCGGGACGGCTTTGATAGTGACGTCGACCCCTTTTTTCTGGGCGGCATCTTTCATCCTTTGCACCAGCATGCTGGTGGACATTCCGGCGGCACAGCATAAAACGATGTTTTTCATAAGCAGTCTCGATCAACATGTGTGGGTTGATAATTATCGCGAGCCAGCTGTAGCAACAACTGCTTTGCAACGATTGTGTGCAAGGCATCACAAAGAAAATCACTTTTTCTGAAACCGGTTACAAAAAGAGGCAAAACCCGATGATCTGCACCAGGGCCGGCGGCTTTTTGACTCGCTTATCACATGCTGGAATATATAATTACTGTCAATAAAGACATGTTATAAAAAACAGTATTGACAGCGTTTTTTAAACCCGTATGTTAATACTTAACAGCGGAGAAATTGTCATTTGCTGTTAACTTAGTAAGTGTTAGTAGAGCTTGATTGGGGTTTGCGATAAAGGCCACGAAGTATTTTTTGTATGGGATAGTCGATGCTGAAAACGCTATTTTTTCACCTCGACAATGCTTTCAGGCCACGTAGTTGATATATCTAATCGCAAAAAATCAGTAGAACGCGACGATGTAACGCCATGATTTAATAGTAATTGTTCGTGATTTCTGCTTTTTGGGTTATCACGAGGGAAATAAGGCAACGCATCAAAGAGTATATGTCGCGAGGGGAAGTGTACTTGTTTAGGTCACCAGCCTTGAGTTCTATTATCAAGCGGGTGGAATGTGTTTAACGGTAAATAGAGGAAAGCTTTAGTTAGTATCAATATCCAATATTATCTGTAGTAAACGTGTACATTTTAAAGTAGTACCATCAGCAGTATTAAATCGTTAAGTTTATTAATGTTAAATTTGAAGTGTGTAGTAACGTAAAGCCCTGACTGCAATAGTCGGGGCTTTTGTTCATTGTAGATCAAGCTGTTATCCAGGATGCTTAGCCGCGTTGGTTCAACATTGCATCACTCAGTGGGTATTAAAAAAATTAATGCTTGCTTAATGATTAGAAGTAGGTCTACTATAACGGCATCGGTTTGGAACACAGACCTTATGCAAGCAGTTTTAGTAAAGCAGTTCTCAGTTCAAGCGTTATCCTCAGATACTCTTCTTCATGAGCCTCCTCCCTAAGTGCCCCATAAGTTAATTTCTGCAAAACAGGCCATCTTCGCTGCATAAGCGGCTCAAAAACATGAAAGGAAGTATCTATGTCTAAYAAAATGACTGGTTTAGTAAAATGGTTYAAYYCTGAGAAAGGYTTYGGSTTTATCACYCCTMAGGACGGYAGYAARGATGTGTTTGTRCAYTTCTCYGCTATCCAGAGTAACGATTTTAAAACCTTAGACGAAGGTCAAAAAGTGGAGTTCTCTGTTGAGAACGGCGCTAAAGGTCCGTCTGCTGTTAACGTTATCGCGCTGTAATCGCCGATAATTTCACGAACGCTTACGATAGCGATGAAGGCCAGAGCCTGAGCAGTTAAGTGCCAGTGAAGAAAAAACCCGCGAAAGCGGGTTTTTTTGTTTATGCGATAGCGTTGGACTTAGGGCATCTGGGCGGCGCGTCCCAGATAGCTGTCCCAGTCTTTCCACACGGGCTGTAATCCCTGCGCCATGAGTGCTTCAGCAACGGCTTCCGGACGACGATCGTCGTGCGGGGAGAACTGTTCCAGTTCGGGGTGGTTATCGGCATAACCGCCGGGCTGGGTTTTAGAGAAGGCGCTGATGTTGTTGATCGCCAACGGGATCACATGGTCACGAAACCATGGCGACTCGCGGGTGGAGAGCGACAGCTCAATGTCCGGCGACAGCAAGCGAAATGCACAAATGGTTTGCACCAGCTGGCGTTCATCCATGATTGATGCGGGCTCAACGCCTCCGGTACATGGACGCAGGCGCGGGAAGGAGATGGAGTAGCGACTCTGCCAGTAATGCTGCTGCATCCACAGCAGATGTTCAGCTACCATATAGCAATCGACCCGCCAACTGTCGGACAAACCAATCAACGCGCCAAGACCGATTTTGTCGATCCCTGCGCGGCCCAGCCGGTCCGGCGTTTCCAGTCGCCAGAAGAAATCCTGCTTTTTCCCCTTCAGATGGTGGCGGGCGTAAATCGCCTCATGATAGCTCTCCTGATATACCATCACGCCATCCAGCCCCAGCGTCTTCAGCTCCGCATATTCAGCCTCTAACAGCGGCTGTACTTCCATCTGTAAAGAGGCAAACTGGCGGCGAATGGCAGGCAAATGGCGACGAAAGTAATCCATCCCCACTTTGGCCTGATGTTCACCGGTGACCAGTAGCAGATGCTCAAAGCCCAGCTTGCGGATAGCCGCACACTCACGTTGTATCTCATCTTCGTCCAGCGTTTTGCGTTTGATACGGTTGCTCATCGAAAAACCGCAGTAGGTGCAGTCGTTGGCACAAAGGTTTGAGAGATAAAGCGGCACGTAAAAGCTCACGGTGTTACCGAAGCGCTGGCGAGTCAGCCTTTGCGCCCGTTGCGCAATCGGCTCCAGATAATCGGCGGCGGCGGGGGAGAGCAGCGCCATCAGATCGTCCCGGCTAAGCTGTGAAGCGCTAAGCGCCCGCTCCACGTCAGCGGCGGTTTTACCGTTGATGCGCAGGCGGATGTCGTCCCAGTCCAGTTGTCGCCAGCGGTCGCTGAACGTTTTCATGCCAGTGCCTCCAGAAATCCGGTTAACGGGCTGGTGGGATTAGCCTGCGAACTTTTGCTTCCAGGTACCGCCTGGCGCGCCAAAAGGCCTGCTTCAACTGCCAGACGGAAAGCGGTGGCCATCATCACTGGGCTGTCGGCTACCGCGATTGCCGTGTTGACCAAAACTGCGTCGGCGCCCATTTCCAGCGCCTGCGTGGCGTGGCTGGGCACGCCGATGCCGGCATCGACCACCACCGGCACGGTCGCCTGCTGGATAATAATCTCCAGCATCGCTTTGGTTTCCAGCCCCTGGTTGGAGCCGATAGGCGCGCCGAGCGGCATCACCGCCGCGCAGCCCGCTTCTTCCAGCCGCTTGCACAGTACCGGATCCGCGCCGCAGTAGGGCAGCACCACAAAGCCCTGTTTCACCAGCGCTTCGGCGGCTTTTAGCGTTTCGATGGGATCGGGCAATAGCCAGCGGGCATCCGGGTGGATTTCTAATTTCAGCCAGTTTGTGCCCAACGCTTCACGCGCCAGTTGGGCGGCGAAAATCGCCTCTTCAGCGGTTTTCGCTCCGGAGGTGTTAGGCAGCAGCATCACGCCCGCGTCGATAAGCGGGGCCAGAATGGCATCGTTATGCTGGCGCAAATCCACGCGCTTCATCGCCAGCGTCACCAGCTGGCTGCCGGAGGCGCGAAGCGCCTCGACCATCAGCTGCGATGAGGCAAATTTTCCGGTACCGGTGAACAGATGTGAATCAAACGTTTTGTCGGCAATACGTAACATATCAACCCCCTGCAATAACCTGAAAAAGCAGGATCTGGTCGCCTTCCTGCACGATGTGCTGCTGCCACTGCTCACGCGGCAGGATCTGCTGATTAAGCGCCAGCGCCGCGCCCGGTTTTAGCTGATTAAGCTCGGTGAGCAGACCGCTGACGGTTTGCCCCTCGGCGCACTGCATCGGCTCATCATTGAACTGAATCTGCATGTTGCCCTCCGCATACCGGGCAGCCATTGGCCCGACGCAGCGCAAGGCTGCGCCACTGGCTGGTTTTACCGTCAAAAAGGCGTAACTCGCCGCTGGGCGTCGCAATGCCGCTTAGCAGTTTGATGGCTTCCAGCGCCTGCAAGGTGCCCATCACGCCGACAACCGGGCCGACGATACCGGCGGTACGGCAGTTGCGTTCAGGTTCGACATCATCCGGCCACAGGCAGCGGTAACAACCTTGCTCCCACGGTGGCGTGAGCACCATCAACTGGCCGCCGAAACCGACGGCGCTGGCGGTAACCAAAGGCGTATTCAGCGACACGCAGGCGGCGTTAATTTCCTGACGCGTGGCCATGTTGTCGGTACAGTCGAGCACCACGTCGGCACGCGCTACCGCATGCCGGAGCGCATCGCCTTTCAG
>NZ_CP080033.1:560254-568627 GCF_019382635.1 Citrobacter sp. Colony219
TGGCGCTGCAGATTGCTCAAATGAATGTCGTCATCGTCTACCAGCGTCAGTTTGCCGATACCTGCTCCCGCCAGATACAGCGCGGCAGGCGAGCCTAATCCGCCCAGACCGACAATCAGCACATGGCTGTCGAGTAGCTTTTGTTGGCCCTCAATCGCGATATCGCCGAGCAGGATCTGCCGGCTGTAGCGCATAAAGTCGCGGTCATTCATCGCCGACTCCCGCTATGTCGAGCAGCTGCGCCGTGGCTGCCTGCCAGTCGGCCGCCTGGGTAATGGCGCTGACCACGGCAATGCTGCCGACGCCGGTCGCCAGCACCGACGGGGCGCGCTCAAGGCTGATGCCGCCAATCGCCACGGTCGGGTAATCTGCCAGTCGTTCAATATGACCTGCCAGCTGAGTCAGCCCCTGCGGGGCGGAAGGCATCTGCTTGGTTTGCGTGGGGAAGACGTGGCCGAGTGCGATATAAGAAGGCTTAGCGGCGAGCGCGACGTCGATCTCCATATCATCGTGGGTGGAAACCCCCAGGCGTAAGCCCGCCGCCTGAATGGCCTTCAGGTCGGTGGTTTCGAGATCTTCCTGGCCCAGATGCACGCCGTAGGCGTTGTGCTTAATCGCCAGCCGCCAATAGTCGTTAATAAACAGGCGGGCGTCATAGCGACGCCCCAGCGCGATGGCGGCAATCACGTCCGCTTCGACCTCATCATCGCGTTTGTCTTTGATACGCAGCTGGATCGTGCGTACGCCCGCCTCCAGCAGACGTTCAATCCATGCAACGCTGTCCACCACCGGGTAAAGCCCGAGGCGGAACGGCACGGTCGGGAAATCAGGCTGGTACATTATGCCTCCTCTTTTTTGAGGTAGATTTCACCGCCTTTGGCGCGGAAGTTCTCCGACATATCTGCCATTCCCACTTCAATAGTCTGCGCGGCGGCGTAGTCGCGTACTTCCTGGCTGATTTTCATTGAGCAGAACTTCGGCCCGCACATCGAGCAGAAGTGGGCGACCTTGCCGGACTCCTGCGGCAGGGTTTCATCGTGATAGGAGCGGGCGGTGAACGGGTCGAGCGCGAGGTTAAACTGGTCTTCCCAGCGGAATTCAAAGCGCGCTTTTGACATCGCGTTATCGCGGATCTGCGCACCCGGGTGGCCTTTGGCTAAATCCGCGGCGTGAGCGGCAATCTTGTAGGTGATCAGCCCTTGCTTCACGTCTTCTTTGTTCGGCAGGCCGAGGTGCTCTTTCGGCGTGACGTAGCACAGCATCGCGCAGCCAAACCAGCCGATCATCGCCGCGCCAATGCCGGAGGTGAAGTGGTCATAGCCCGGCGCGATATCTGTCGTCAACGGCCCTAAGGTGTAGAACGGCGCTTCGTGGCAGCTCTCCAGCTCTTCGGTCATGTTGCGTTGGATCATATGCATCGGCACATGCCCTGGGCCTTCAATCATCACCTGCACGTCGTATTCCCAGGCGATTTTGGTCAGCTCGCCCAGCGTATGCAGTTCGGAGAACTGAGCTTCGTCGTTGGCATCCTGAATCGAACCCGGACGCAGGCCGTCGCCGAGAGAGAGCGAGACGTCGTAGGCGGCGCAGATTTCGCAAATCTCGCGGAAATGTTCGAACAGGAAGTTCTCTTTGTGATGCGAGAGGCACCATTTCGCCATAATTGAACCGCCGCGTGAGACAATACCGGTCAGGCGTTTGGCAGTCATCGGCACGTAGCGTAGCAGCACGCCCGCGTGAATGGTGAAGTAGTCGACGCCCTGTTCGGCCTGTTCCAGCAACGTATCGCGGAACGCTTCCCAGGTGAGATCTTCAGCGATCCCATTGACCTTCTCCAGCGCCTGGTAGATCGGTACGGTGCCGATCGGCACCGGGCTGTTACGCAGGATCCACTCGCGGGTTTCGTGAATATAGCGACCGGTGGAGAGGTCCATCACCGTATCTGCGCCCCAGCGGGTCGACCACACCAGTTTTTCGACCTCTTCTTCGATAGAAGAAGTGACCGCCGAGTTACCGATGTTGGCATTCACCTTCACCAGGAAGTTGCGACCGATGATCATCGGCTCGGATTCCGGGTGGTTGATATTGGCAGGAATAATCGCCCGGCCCGCAGCGACTTCATCACGCACGAATTCCGGGGTGATATTTTCCGGCAGACGCGCGCCAAAGTTCATCCCCGGATGCTGGTGGCGCAGTACTTCACTACGAATACGCTCGCGGCCCATATTTTCACGGATGGCGATAAACTCCATCTCCGGCGTGACGATCCCCTGACGGGCGTAGTGCAGCTGGGTCACGCGCTTACCGGCTTTGGCGCGCTTTGGTGTCAGCAGGCCGCTGAAACGCAGCTCGTCCAGGCCATCGTCGGCCAGGCGTTCTTTGGTATAAGCGGAGCTGCGGTCGTCTAATTCTTCGCTGTCGTTACGCGCCGCAATCCACGGCTGGCGCAGTTTCGCCAGACCCTGCTGGACGTTAATCGCCACGTCAGGATCGCCATACGGCCCGGAGGTGTCGTATACCGGAACGGCTTCGTTCTCTTCGAACTGCGGGTTGTCTTTGCTACCGCCAGTCAGCGTCGGGCTGAGCTGAATTTCGCGCATCGGAATGCGGATATCCGGCTGCGAACCGGTAATATAAATGCGTTTTGAGTTAGGGAAGGCGGTCCCTTCCAGGGTATCGATAAAGTGTTGGGCTTGAGCGCGCTGTTCGCGGCGTGATGGTTTAGTAGTGGCAGACATAGCTCATTCCAAAAAAGTAAGGATATGGCTTGTCAGACGACGGATGAAGCAAGAGAGAGACGATCGCCCGGGGGCGAACGGTTGCAGATTGACTCTTGTTCCCTTCGCAGGTTTTAACCTGATCAGGTTCCGCGGATCCCGAATTAACGGTCTCAGCCTTTTCCACTCATGCTGCTGTGGAAAATAAGCACTCCGACAAGAAGTAACCTCTATCTTAGAGGTAATGAATGTAAACTACGCGTTAATGCCGTAAATCTCAAGCATGACGTTTGAGAGTGCCACTCTCGTGCATCGCATCAAATACCAGCATGATCAGCTTATCTTCGAGCACGAACCGGGCTTCCAGCGCCTCGCCGATATCTGATAAAGCCTGTTGAAATTCAAGGAAGTTATCATGATCAATGGCGGTCTCCAGACTGGTGTCATAGTAGTCCATGATCAGTTGTGTGTTGGCTTCCAGCAGTGGCCAAATTTTTGTGGCTTTTAAAAGCTGCCCGTTCCCTTCCAATTTATGGAGAATACGTTCATAAATACTGAAGTGTCCGGTGGAGAGGTAATCGACCAGGCTCTGACAAAAATCATCCAGCGCTTTTTCATTGAGCCGCATGTACGATTCTTTGCCAGGCTTAATGCCAACCAGATTGTAGTAAGCCACGAGCAGGTGCTTACGTACATGTAGCCAGCGATCAACCAGTTTATTACTTCCTCCGACGTGCTCCGTCAGGCTTTCCAGCTGGTTTAGCATGATTGACTCCGCAAGATGGTGTTTAGGAACTGCTCACCCGTAAATGTAAAAATAATGTAAACAACATGCCTGTGAAGCAAAGGTTGCGCAAGAGATATGGATCGTATAATTGAAAAATTAGATAGCGGCTGGTGGATTGTCAGTCATGAGCAAAAGTTATGGTTGCCTCATGGCGAACTGCCTCACGGCGACGCGGCACGTTTTGATTTGATCGGGCAGCGCGCACTTTCTATCGGCGAATGGGAAGGGGAGACGGTCTGGCTGGTGCAGCAGCAACGTCGCCACGATATGGGGTCGGTACGCCAGGTCATTGACCAGGATGTTGGCCTGTTTCAACTGGCCGGACGCGGCGTACAGCTGGCCGAGTTTTACCGCTCGCATAAATTCTGCGGCTACTGTGGGCACACGATGTACCCGAGTAAAACGGAATGGGCGATGCTGTGCAGCCACTGCCGGGAACGCTACTACCCGCAAATTGCCCCCTGCATTATCGTCGCCATTCGCCGAGATGATTCCATCCTGCTTGCCCAACATGTTCGCCATCGTAACGGCGTACATACCGTGCTGGCGGGTTTTGTCGAAGTGGGCGAAACCCTCGAGCAGGCGGTGGCGCGTGAAGTCATGGAAGAGAGTGGCATCAAGGTGAAAAACCTGCGCTATGTCACTTCTCAGCCGTGGCCGTTCCCGCAGTCTTTGATGACCGCATTTATGGCAGAGTATGATAGCGGCGAGATTGTTATCGACCCGAAAGAACTGCTGGAAGCGAACTGGTATCGCTACGATGATTTACCGCTGCTTCCCCCGCCAGGCACCGTCGCGCGGCGATTGATTGAAGACACTGTGGCGATGTGTCGGGCTGAGTACGAGTAAAGAACGAGTGATGATACACTGATGGACTGACGCAATAAGGAACTGCAAAAATGACCGAACTGAAGAACGATCGTTATCTGCGTGCGCTGCTGCGCCAGCCCGTTGATGTCACTCCGGTATGGATGATGCGCCAGGCGGGCCGCTATCTACCGGAATATAAAGCCACGCGCGCCGAGGCGGGCGATTTTATGGCGCTGTGCAAAAATGCCGAGCTGGCCTGCGAAGTTACGCTGCAGCCGCTGCGTCGTTATAAGCTTGATGCCGCGATCCTCTTCTCGGATATCCTGACGATTCCCGATGCGATGGGGCTTGGGCTGTATTTTGAAGCAGGAGAAGGTCCACGCTTCACCTCCCCGATTACCAGCAAGGCTGACGTCGACAAACTGCCGATCCCGGACCCGGAAGATGGGCTGGGTTACGTGATGAATGCGGTGCGCACAATTCGCCGTGAACTGAAAGGCGAAGTGCCGCTGATCGGCTTCTCCGGTAGCCCGTGGACGCTGGCAACCTACATGGTTGAAGGCGGCAGCAGCAAAGCCTTCACCGTGATTAAAAAGATGATGTATGCCGACCCTAAAGCGCTGCATCTGCTGCTGGATAAGCTGGCGAAGAGCGTCACGCTGTACCTGAACGCGCAGATCAAAGCGGGCGCGCAGTCGGTGATGATTTTCGATACCTGGGGCGGTGTGCTGACCGGTCGCGACTATCAGCAGTTCTCCCTGTACTACATGCACAAAATAGTCGATGGCCTGCTGCGCGAGAACGACGGTCGTCGTGTACCGGTGACCCTGTTTACCAAAGGCGGCGGTCAGTGGCTGGAAGCGATGGCGGAAACCGGCTGTGATGCGTTAGGTCTCGACTGGACCACTGACATTGCCGATGCGCGTCGTCGTGTAGGTCATAAAGTGGCGCTACAGGGCAATATGGATCCGTCCATGCTGTATGCACCGCCAGCCCGCATCGAAGAAGAGGTGGCGACAATTCTGGCCGGATTCGGTCAGGGCGAAGGGCATGTCTTTAACCTGGGCCACGGCATTCATCAGGACGTCCCGCCAGAACATGCGGGTGTCTTTGTGGAGGCGGTACATCGGTTGTCCGAACAGTACCACCGCTAAGGAGTCATTATGGATCTCGCGTCATTACGCGCGCAGCAGCTTGAACTGGCCTCTTCAGTGATCCGCGAGGATCGTCTGAAGAACGATCCGCCTGATCTGATCGGCGGGGCGGACGTTGGGTTTGAGCAGGGTGGCGAAGTGACGCGAGCCGCGATGGTCTTACTGAAGTATCCCACGCTTGAACTGGTTGAATACAAGGTGGCGCGTATCGCCACCACCATGCCCTACATTCCCGGTTTTCTCTCCTTTCGTGAAACCCCCGCGCTGATGGCCGCCTGGCAATTGCTCTCGCACAAGCCAGATCTGCTGTTCGTTGACGGGCACGGCATTTCGCACCCGCGCCGTCTGGGCGTGGCCAGCCATTTTGGCCTGCTGGTGGATGTCCCGACGATTGGTGTGGCGAAAAAACGGCTGTGCGGCAAGTTTGAGCCGCTCGCTGCCGAACCCGGCGCGTTAGCACCATTGCTGGATAAAGGCGAACAGCTGGCATGGGTCTGGCGCAGCAAAGCGCGCTGTAACCCGCTGTTTATCTCTACGGGTCACCGCGTGAGTATGGACAGCGCACTGGCGTGGGTACAACGCTGTATGAACGGCTATCGTCTGCCGGAACCAACGCGCTGGGCAGATGCGGTGGCATCCGAACGCCCGGCTTTTACGCGGCTTGCAGAAAAAGCGCCCCATATCGGGTAAACTGCGGCTAATTTCCGTATTTGAGAACTCATCATGTTACAAAATCCGATTCACCTGCGTCTGGAGAAGCTGGAAAGCTGGCAGCACGTCACGTTTATGGCCTGTCTGTGCGAACGCATGTACCCGAATTACGCCATGTTCTGCAAGCAAACTGAATTTGGCGATGGACAGATTTACCGCCGAATTCTGGATCTGATTTGGGAAGCGCTGACGGTTAAAGACGCGAAAATCAATTTCGACAGCCAGCTGGAAAAGTTTGAAGAGGCCATTCCTTCTGCAGACGATTACGATCTGTACGGCGTTTATCCGGCGATTGATGCCTGTGTGGCATTAAGCGAACTGATGCATTCACGTCTTAGCGGTGAAACGCTGGAACACGCTATTGAAGTCAGTAAGGCTTCAATTACCACAGTAGCGATGCTGGAAATGACCCAGGCTGGTCGCGAAATGACCGATGAGGAGCTCAAAGAGAACCCTGCCGTTGAGCAAGAATGGGATATTCAGTGGGAAATTTTCCGACTTTTAGCCGATTGTGAAGAACGCGATATTGAGCTGATAAAAGGGCTGCGTGCAGACCTGCGCGAGGCTGGCGAGAGCAATATTGGTATAAATTTTCAGCAATGACACCACAAAACGTGATTTAACGCCTGATTTGTCGTGCCTGAAGGCTTCCCATCCGCCCCCGGTCTGGTCTACATTTGGGGGGCGAAAAAAAGTGGCTATCGGTGCGTGTATGCAGGAGAGTGCTTTTCTGGCATTTCCGTCGCACTCGATGCTTAGCAAGCGATAAACACATTGTAAGGATAACTTATGAACAAGACTCAACTGATTGATGTAATTGCAGACAAAGCAGAACTGTCTAAAACACAGGCTAAAGCTGCTCTGGAATCCACTCTGGCTGCTATTACTGAGTCTCTGAAAGAAGGCGATGCTGTACAACTGGTTGGTTTCGGTACCTTCAAAGTGAACCACCGTGCTGAGCGCACTGGCCGCAACCCGCAGACCGGTAAAGAAATCAAAATCGCCGCAGCTAACGTACCGGCATTTGTTTCTGGTAAAGCACTGAAAGACGCGGTTAAGTAATTCGCGTGGCAGTGAACAGTTTTAACGAAGGGGCGGTTTCGCCCCTTTTGTCCATCTGGCGTCATACGCTCTGGCTTTCAGGTGTGCTGTTGCTGTCGGCCTGTAGTCGTCATTCCGAGCTTCCTCCGTTCACGGCCAGCGGTTATGTTGGCGAGCAGGGGGCGGTACGCGTCTGGCGTAAAGATTCCAGTGACGATGTTCACTTGCTCTCGGTATTGAGTCCGTGGCGTAACGGCGATACCACCACCAGTGAATACCGCTGGCAGGGAGATACGCTCTCTCTGATAGAACTCAATGTTTACAGTAAACCGCCGGAACATATTCGTATCCGCTTCGATGACCGCGGCGAACTGAGTTTCATGCAACGTGAAGTCGCCGGGCAAAAGCAGCAGCTTTCCAGCGATCAAATTGCGTTGTACCGCTATCGTGCCGATCAAATCCGCAAGACCAGCGATGCGCTGCGTCAGGGACGGGTGATATTGCGTCAGGGACGTTGGCATGCGGATAACACGGTCACAACCTGTGAAGGTGAAACGCTGAAGCCAGACCTGGAGTCGTGGGCGATAAACCATATCGAGCGCCGCCAGAAACATTCATCCGTAGAGGTGAGTGTGGCATGGCTGGAAGCGCCCGAAGGGTCGCAGCTACTGCTAGTCGCCAATGAAGATTTTTGTCACTGGCAGCCTACAGCCAAAACGTTCTGAAAACCTGAAGACAGGTAGTCAGCAGGCCTGATCCGTATGGCGTCATCAGGCATTAAGTCTTTTACCAGTGCCCCATTCCCATATGGCCGCCGCCGCGATGGTTACCGCCACCGCCGCATCCGCCGTAGCCCATTCCCGCGCCACGCGGCACGCCAGCCTGCGCCATGGCGACATCGCGTTTAACACGCTGCTCGTCCAGAGACTGATTCAACGCTTCCATCTCTTTTGCCACGGCATTAATTTTTGCCGTGTCCGGCGAGCTGGCCGTCAATAGTGCATTGTATTCATAACGTTTGGATGTCAGCTGTTGGCGCAACGCGCTGGTCTGGGAATAGTAATCATCATAGATTTTCTGAGCCGCCGCCTGTTGTTCGGTGGTCATAGGCGCACCGCCACGTTGCTGCATACCATCACCATACCCCCAGTGA
>NZ_CP080033.1:568672-574717 GCF_019382635.1 Citrobacter sp. Colony219
GCAATCAGCGCCAGTTTATTATTCCGTTTCATCATTCGTTCTCCTGTTGGTTATCTTACATTCCTTATTGCATCTTCCGTGCCAAAGCGTTGATCCCTGCCCTGCGGGCGTTGTGCGCGTCGTCTTTGCAGGAAAACGGGTAAAAATGACTCGCCAGAACGCGCCAGCGAGTCATTTTTACCCGGTACTTTCAGCTGTTTGTGTCTGAGGGCAGGGTTATCAGGGGGAAAAAATGGCATGATTTCTGCTGTATACCTGCAACGATGAAAGGAACAAGCGGGGTGAAGGGAGAGCGTATGCGTCTTTATAAGGATACGGTGGCAAAGTGGTTGAGCCGACTCTTGCTGGCTGCAATCCTGATTTTGGTCGGCTGGTTTTCGATTATGACTATTAGGGACTATGGGCGGGAAAGCGGCGCCGCGAGGCAAACGCTACTGGAAAAAGGCAGCGTGCTCATTCGCGCTCTGGAGTCTGGTACGCGTGTAGGCATGGGGATGCGCATGCATCATGCTCAACAGCAGACGCTGCTGGAACAAATGGCCGTACAGCCGGGCGTATTATGGTTTGCCGTTGTGGATGAGCATGGCGTCATTATGACTCACAGCAATTCGGCGATGGTCGGTAAAACGCTCTATTCTCCGGATGTCTTGCGGCAGCTTAATCCCGGAGAACAAGAAAGCTGGCGGAATATTGAAATTCCAGCAAGGGATGGTGAAAAAACGCCGGCCCTGGAAATTTATCGCCAGTTTCAGCCGATGTATGGTCCAGGACGCCACGGCATGGCGCGCTATGCCAGTAATGACGGGCAGCTTATCACCCCAGCACAAACCATATTTATCGCCTTTGATGCCAGCGATCTCACCGCGACTCAGGCAAGAGAGTGGCGTAACACGTTGATTGTCCTCTCTGCGCTTGCGGCTGTACTACTGGCAACTGTACTTACGTTTTTCTGGTATCAGCGCTATCAGCGTTCGTACAAGGAATTGCAGGATGCGATGAAGCGGAAAGAAAAACTGCTGGCGCTCGGACACCTGGCGGCCGGCGTCGCACATGAAATTCGCAATCCGCTGTCTTCCATCAAAGGTCTGGCAAAGTATTTTGCCGAACGAACCCCGCCGGGTGGCGAGTCGCATGAGCTGGCACAGGTGATGGCGAAAGAAGCGGACCGTTTAAATCGGGTGGTGAGCGAGTTGCTGGAGCTGGTGAAGCCAGCGCATCTGACGCTGCAACAGGTGGATCTCAACGAGGTCATCACCCACTCATTGCATCTGGTAAGCCAGGATGCTCAAAGTCGGGAGATTCAATTACGGTTTACGATAAATCCTGCACTACCAACCATTCAGGCCGATCCTGACCGGCTAACGCAGGTCCTGCTGAATCTGTATCTGAACGCCATTCATGCGATTGGCCACCAGGGCACGATTACGGTTGAAGCGAGTGAATGCAGCGCTGAGCGCGTTAAAATTGTGGTTACCGATAGCGGGAAGGGAATTGCAGCGGAACAGCTGGAGGCCATTTTTACGCCTTACTTTACAACCAAAGCTGACGGAACCGGCCTCGGGCTGGCGGTAGTGCAGAATATTATCGAACAGCATGGTGGCACCATTCAGGTGGCAAGCGTTGAGGGCAAAGGTGCGACCTTTACTCTTTGGCTGCCGACCAAAGCGAAACAACAGGATTAACAAGGATGACGCGCGGAAAAATCAATATTCTGGTAGTAGATGACGATATCAGCCACTGCACTATTTTACAGGCGCTGCTGCGCGGCTGGGGTTATGAGGTCGCGCTGGCCTATAGCGGGCGAGCGGCGCTGGAACAGGTGCGCGAACGCGTATTTGATTTAGTGCTGTGTGATGTACGCATGGCGGAGATGGACGGCATCGCAACGCTGAAAGAGATTAAAGCGCTGAATCCGGCGATTCCGGTCTTGATCATGACGGCGTTCTCCAGCGTAGAGACCGCCGTTGAGGCGCTTAAAACCGGGGCGCTGGACTATTTAATCAAGCCGCTGGATTTTGACCGTCTGCAGGAGACGCTGGAAAAGGCGCTGGCGCATACGCGGGAAATGGGCGCCGAACTGCCATCGGCGTCGGCGGTACAGT
Source organism: Citrobacter sp. Colony219 (assembly GCF_019382635.1). Classification (NCBI taxonomy): domain Bacteria; kingdom Pseudomonadati; phylum Pseudomonadota; class Gammaproteobacteria; order Enterobacterales; family Enterobacteriaceae; genus Citrobacter; species Citrobacter sp. Colony219. Next base: position 570,775 of record NZ_CP080033.1, read on the forward strand.
TTGGCATGATTGGCAGCAGTCCGGCGATGCAGAAGTTGCTTAATGAAATCGCGATGGTTGCGCCCTCGGACGCTACGGTGCTCATTCACGGAGACTCCGGCACGGGGAAAGAGTTGGTGGCCCGGGCGCTGCATGCCTGCAGCGCCCGTCGCGATAAGCCGTTGGTGACGCTCAACTGCGCGGCGCTTAATGAATCGCTGCTGGAGTCCGAACTTTTTGGTCACGAGAAAGGGGCGTTTACCGGGGCGGATAAACGACGGGAAGGGCGCTTTGTGGAAGCCGATGGTGGCACGTTATTTCTTGATGAAATTGGCGATATCTCACCGCTGATGCAGGTGCGTCTGCTGCGGGCTATCCAGGAGCGAGAAGTACAGCGGGTTGGCAGCAACCAGACTATTGCGGTTGATGTCCGGCTGATAGCCGCTACGCATCGTGATCTGGCAGAGGAAGTCAGCGCCGGGCGCTTTCGTCAGGATCTCTACTATCGCCTGAACGTCGTCACCATTGAAATGCCAGCGCTGTGCCAGCGCCGGGAAGATATTCCGCTGTTAGCCGAACATTTTCTCCAGCGTTTTGCCGCGCGTAACCGTAAAGCGGTGAAAGGCTTTACTCCGCAGGCGATGGATCTGCTGATCCACTACGACTGGCCGGGCAATATTCGTGAGCTGGAAAATGCGATTGAGCGCTCGGTGGTGCTGCTGACGGGGGAATATATTTCCGAACGTGAGCTGCCGATGGCGATTGCCGCGACGCCGATAAAAACGGAATTCAGTGGCGAGATCCAACCGCTGGTGGATGTCGAAAAGGAGGTGATTCTGGCGGCGCTTGAAAAAACGGGCGGCAATAAAACGGAAGCCGCCCGTCAGTTAGGCATTACGCGTAAAACGCTGTTGGCGAAAATTTCGCGTTAGCGTTGCTCGCGTTCAATGGCGCGCCAGCCGATGTCGTTACGGCTGAAGCTGCCATCCCAGCGGATGTCGGTCATCAGGGCGTAAGCGCGTTTCTGCGCGTCTGCCACGGTATTGCCCAGCGCGGTGGCGCACAGCACGCGACCGCCGTTGGTCAGCACGCGATCGTCAGCAGACAGTTTGGTGCCCGCGTGGAACACTTTACCGTCAGAGACGTCTTCCAGCGGCAGACCGTGGATCTCATCGCCGGTATTGTAATTGCCCGGATAACCTCCGGCGGCAATGACCACACCCAGCGAAGCGCGCTCGTCCCACTCGGAGGTTTTCTCATCCAGCTTGCCGTCACAGGCGGCGAGGCAAAGATCCACCAGATCCGATTTCATGCGCAGCATTATCGGCTGGGTTTCCGGATCGCCGAAGCGGCAGTTAAACTCGATAACCTTCGGGTTGCCCTGCTTATCGATCATCAGACCCGCATACAGGAAACCGGTGTAGGTGTTACCTTCCGCCGCCATGCCTTTTACGGTTGGCCAGATGATGCGTTCCATGGTGCGCTGGTGGACTTCATCGGTTACCACCGGCGCCGGGGAGTAAGCGCCCATCCCGCCGGTGTTCGGGCCGGTATCGCCGTTACCCACGCGTTTGTGGTCCTGGCTGGTGGCCATCGGCAGCACGTGCTCGCCGTCGACCATCACGATAAAGCTCGCTTCTTCGCCGTCGAGGAACTCTTCGATAACGATGCGGTGGCCCGCGTCGCCAAACGCGTTACCGGCCAGCATGTCATGCACGGCGGCTTCCGCTTCCTCCAGCGTCATCGCCACGATAACGCCTTTCCCGGCAGCCAGGCCATCGGCTTTGATAACGATCGGCGCGCCTTTCTCGCGCAGGTAAGCCAGCGCAGGTTCGATTTCGGTGAAGTTCTGGTACTCCGCCGTTGGGATCTGGTGGCGCGCGAGGAAATCTTTGGTGAAGGCTTTGGAGCCTTCCAGCTGCGCGGCACCTTCGGTTGGGCCGAAGATTTTCAGACCGGCGGCGCGGAAGGCATCAACCACGCCAATCACCAGCGGCGCTTCCGGGCCAACAATGGTCAGATCGATCTTCTCGTTCTGGGCAAAGCTCAGCAGCGCCGGGATATCGGTTACGCCGATGGCCACGTTTTGTAGCGTGGGTTCCAGCGCGGTGCCCGCGTTGCCCGGGGCGACAAATACCGTTTCGACTTTTGGCGACTGTGCCGCTTTCCAGGCGAGGGCGTGCTCGCGCCCGCCATTGCCAATCACTAATATTTTCATCGTCTGCTCCGTGGATTAATGGCGGAAGTGGCGCATGTCGGTGAATACCATCGCGATACCGTGCTCGTCTGCGGCGGCAATCACTTCGTCATCGCGGATTGAACCGCCCGGTTGGATCACGCAGGTTACGCCCGCGGCAGCAGCGGCATCAATCCCATCGCGGAACGGGAAGAAGGCGTCGGAAGCCATAGAGGAACCTTTCACTTCCAGACCTTCGTCGGCGGCTTTAATCCCGGCGATTTTGGCGGAGTAAACGCGGCTCATCTGGCCTGCGCCAATACCGATGGTCATATTGCCTTTGGCATAAACGATGGCGTTGGATTTAACGAACTTGGCGACCTTCCAGCAGAACAGCGCATCACGCAGCTCTTGCTCGGTCGGCTGGCGCTTGGTCACCACGCGCAGTTCACCTTCGCTCACCATACCGAGGTCACGATCCTGAACCAGCAGGCCGCCGTTAACGCGTTTGAAGTCGAGGCCCGGCACGCGCTGTGCCCACTGGCCACAGGTCAGAACGCGAACGTTCTGCTTAGCGGCGGTGATCTTAAGCGCTTCTTCGGTCGCGGATGGGGCGATAATCACTTCCACGAACTGACGGGAGATGATCGCCTGTGCGGTTTCAGCATCCAGCTCGCGGTTAAAGGCGATGATGCCGCCGAACGCGGAGGTCGGGTCGGTTTTATAGGCGCGGTCGTAAGCGTCAAGAATAGAGGTACTTACTGCTACACCACACGGGTTCGCGTGTTTGACGATCACACAGGCTGGCTCGTTGAATTCTTTCACGCACTCCAGTGCCGCATCGGTATCAGCGATGTTGTTGTAGGAAAGCGCTTTACCCTGAACCTGCTGCGCGGTGGCAACGGACGCTTCTTTAACATTCTCTTCTATATAGAAGGCAGCCTGCTGATGGCTGTTCTCGCCGTAGCGCATATCCTGCTTCTTAATGAAGTTCAGGTTCAGCGTACGCGGGAAGCGACCGGCGGCTTCTTTGCTTTCACCGTGGTAGGCCGGAACCATGCTGCCGAAGTAGTTGGCGATCATGCTGTCGTAAGCGGCAGTGTGTTCGAAGGCTTTAATCGCGAGATCGAAACGGGTGTCGAGGGTCAGAGAACCGTCGTTGGCATCCATCTCTTTAATAATGGCGTCGTAGTCGCTGCTCTTCACAACGATAGCTACATCTTTATGGTTCTTGGCAGCGGAGCGCACCATGGTCGGGCCGCCGATATCAATGTTCTCTACGGCATCTTCCAGAGAACATCCTTCGCGGGCGACGGTCTCGGCGAACGGATACAGGTTAACGACAACCATATCGATAGGAGCAATGTGGTGTTGTTCCATAATGGCATCATCCTGGCCGCGACGACCGAGGATGCCGCCGTGGACCTTCGGATGCAGGGTCTTCACGCGTCCATCCATCATTTCCGGGAAGCCGGTGTAATCGGAAACTTCGGTCACTGGCAGACCTTTCTCCGCTAACAGGCGCGCAGTGCCACCTGTAGACAGCAGCTCCACACCACGTGCGGAAAGTGCCTGAGCGAATTCGATGATACCGGCCTTGTCAGAAACACTGAGCAGAGCGCGGCGGACTGGACGACGTTGTTGCATGGTAAATCCCCTGGATTTGACTATTACAGAGAGCGTTAGGTGAATTCTTGGCTAAAAACTCAGCTAACGCCCCTTACGGGGCATCCTTGTTGTGCGGTGGCATTGTAACGAAAACGTTTGCGCAACGCTCGCGAATTTTTC
>NZ_CP080033.1:574792-574959 GCF_019382635.1 Citrobacter sp. Colony219
TTTTGTGGATAACTCTGTGTGTAAATGGGTATAAGGCGGGGGTCTGCTGGGGATTGCAGCAGTCAGTCATTTTTCTGTCATTTAAGGGTTGCGGGCTGAGGGAAACTCCCTATAATGCGCCTCCATCGACACGGCGGATGTGAATCACTTCACACAAACTAGCCGGG
>NZ_CP080033.1:574969-577052 GCF_019382635.1 Citrobacter sp. Colony219
GGAAAAACCTGAAAATGAGGGTTGACTCTGAAAGAGGAAAGCGTAATATACGCCACCTCGCGACAGAGCGCTAAAGCGCGTCGCAACTGCTCTTTAACAATTTATCAGACAATCTGTGTGGGCACTCGAAGATACGGATTCTTAACGTCGCAAGACGAAAAATGAATACCAAGTCTCTGAGTGAACATACGTAATTCATTACGAAGTTTAATTCACGAGCATCAAACTTAAATTGAAGAGTTTGATCATGGCTCAGATTGAACGCTGGCGGCAGGCCTAACACATGCAAGTCGAACGGTAGCACAGAGGAGCTTGCTCCTTGGGTGACGAGTGGCGGACGGGTGAGTAATGTCTGGGAAACTGCCCGATGGAGGGGGATAACTACTGGAAACGGTAGCTAATACCGCATAATGTCGCAAGACCAAAGAGGGGGACCTTCGGGCCTCTTGCCATCGGATGTGCCCAGATGGGATTAGCTAGTAGGTGGGGTAACGGCTCACCTAGGCGACGATCCCTAGCTGGTCTGAGAGGATGACCAGCCACACTGGAACTGAGACACGGTCCAGACTCCTACGGGAGGCAGCAGTGGGGAATATTGCACAATGGGCGCAAGCCTGATGCAGCCATGCCGCGTGTATGAAGAAGGCCTTCGGGTTGTAAAGTACTTTCAGCGAGGAGGAAGGCGTTGTGGTTAATAACCGCAGCGATTGACGTTACTCGCAGAAGAAGCACCGGCTAACTCCGTGCCAGCAGCCGCGGTAATACGGAGGGTGCAAGCGTTAATCGGAATTACTGGGCGTAAAGCGCACGCAGGCGGTCTGTCAAGTCGGATGTGAAATCCCCGGGCTCAACCTGGGAACTGCATCCGAAACTGGCAGGCTAGAGTCTTGTAGAGGGGGGTAGAATTCCAGGTGTAGCGGTGAAATGCGTAGAGATCTGGAGGAATACCGGTGGCGAAGGCGGCCCCCTGGACAAAGACTGACGCTCAGGTGCGAAAGCGTGGGGAGCAAACAGGATTAGATACCCTGGTAGTCCACGCCGTAAACGATGTCGACTTGGAGGTTGTGCCCTTGAGGCGTGGCTTCCGGAGCTAACGCGTTAAGTCGACCGCCTGGGGAGTACGGCCGCAAGGTTAAAACTCAAATGAATTGACGGGGGCCCGCACAAGCGGTGGAGCATGTGGTTTAATTCGATGCAACGCGAAGAACCTTACCTACTCTTGACATCCACGGAACTTGCCAGAGATGGCTTGGTGCCTTCGGGAACCGTGAGACAGGTGCTGCATGGCTGTCGTCAGCTCGTGTTGTGAAATGTTGGGTTAAGTCCCGCAACGAGCGCAACCCTTATCCTTTGTTGCCAGCGGTCCGGCCGGGAACTCAAAGGAGACTGCCAGTGATAAACTGGAGGAAGGTGGGGATGACGTCAAGTCATCATGGCCCTTACGAGTAGGGCTACACACGTGCTACAATGGCGCATACAAAGAGAAGCGACCTCGCGAGAGCAAGCGGACCTCATAAAGTGCGTCGTAGTCCGGATTGGAGTCTGCAACTCGACTCCATGAAGTCGGAATCGCTAGTAATCGTGGATCAGAATGCCACGGTGAATACGTTCCCGGGCCTTGTACACACCGCCCGTCACACCATGGGAGTGGGTTGCAAAAGAAGTAGGTAGCTTAACCTTCGGGAGGGCGCTTACCACTTTGTGATTCATGACTGGGGTGAAGTCGTAACAAGGTAACCGTAGGGGAACCTGCGGTTGGATCACCTCCTTACCTTAAAGAAACGTTCTTTGTAGTGCTCACACAGATTGTCTGATGAAAAGTAAATAGCAAGGCGTCTTGCGATTGAGACTGACACGTCCCCTTCGTCTAGAGGCCCAGGACACCGCCCTTTCACGGCGGTAACAGGGGTTCGAATCCCCTAGGGGACGCCACTTGCTGGTTTGTGTGAGTGAAAGTCGCCGGCCTTAATATCTCAAAACTTACCTTCGGGTGACGTTTGAGATATTTGCTCTTTAAAAATCTGGATCAAGCTGAAAATTGAAACGACACACTGTTTCATTTCTCCGTAATAAGAAATGAAAA
>NZ_CP080033.1:577103-577665 GCF_019382635.1 Citrobacter sp. Colony219
ACATCTTCGGGTTGTGAGGTTAAGCGACTAAGCGTACACGGTGGATGCCCTGGCAGTCAGAGGCGATGAAGGACGTGCTAATCTGCGATAAGCGTCGGTGAGGTGATATGAACCGTTATAACCGGCGATTTCCGAATGGGGAAACCCAGTGTGTTTCGACACACTATCATTACGTGAATCCATAGCGTAATGAAGCGAACCGGGGGAACTGAAACATCTAAGTACCCCGAGGAAAAGAAATCAACCGAGATTCCCCCAGTAGCGGCGAGCGAACGGGGAGCAGCCCAGAGTCTGAATCAGCTTGTGTGTTAGTGGAACGGTCTGGAAAGTCCGACGGTACAGGGTGATAGTCCCGTACACCAAAATGCACAGGTTGTGAACTCGAAGAGTAGGGCGGGACACGTGGTATCCTGTCTGAATATGGGGGGACCATCCTCCAAGGCTAAATACTCCTGACTGACCGATAGTGAACCAGTACCGTGAGGGAAAGGCGAAAAGAACCCCGGCGAGGGGAGTGAAAAAGAACCTGAAACCGTGTACGTACAAGCAGTGGGAGCCTCTT
>NZ_CP080033.1:577693-578600 GCF_019382635.1 Citrobacter sp. Colony219
ATGGGTCAGCGACTTATATTCTGTAGCAAGGTTAACCGAATAGGGGAGCCGAAGGGAAACCGAGTCTTAACTGGGCGTTAAGTTGCAGGGTATAGACCCGAAACCCGGTGATCTAGCCATGGGCAGGTTGAAGGTTGGGTAACACTAACTGGAGGACCGAACCGACTAATGTTGAAAAATTAGCGGATGACTTGTGGCTGGGGGTGAAAGGCCAATCAAACCGGGAGATAGCTGGTTCTCCCCGAAAGCTATTTAGGTAGCGCCTCGTGAATTCATCTTCGGGGGTAGAGCACTGTTTCGGCTAGGGGGTCATCCCGACTTACCAACCCGATGCAAACTGCGAATACCGAAGAATGTTATCACGGGAGACACACGGCGGGTGCTAACGTCCGTCGTGAAGAGGGAAACAACCCAGACCGCCAGCTAAGGTCCCAAAGTCACAGTTAAGTGGGAAACGATGTGGGAAGGCACAGACAGCCAGGATGTTGGCTTAGAAGCAGCCATCATTTAAAGAAAGCGTAATAGCTCACTGGTCGAGTCGGCCTGCGCGGAAGATGTAACGGGGCTAAACTGTGCACCGAAGCTGCGGCAGCGACACTATGTGTTGTTGGGTAGGGGAGCGTTCTGTAAGCCGTTGAAGGTGTGTCGTGAGGCATGCTGGAGGTATCAGAAGTGCGAATGCTGACATAAGTAACGATAATGCGGGTGAAAAACCCGCACGCCGGAAGACCAAGGGTTCCTGTCCAACGTTAATCGGGGCAGGGTGAGTCGACCCCTAAGGCGAGGCCGAAAGGCGTAGTCGATGGGAAACAGGTTAATATTCCTGTACTTGGTGTTACTGCGAAGGGGGGACGGAGAAGGCTATGTTAGCCGGGCGACGGTTGTCCCGGTTTAAGCATGTAGGCGG
>NZ_CP080033.1:578636-578847 GCF_019382635.1 Citrobacter sp. Colony219
GGTGTGATGACGAGGCACTACGGTGCTGAAGTAACAAATGCCCTGCTTCCAGGAAAAGCCTCTAAGCATCAGGTAACACGAAATCGTACCCCAAACCGACACAGGTGGTCAGGTAGAGAATACCAAGGCGCTTGAGAGAACTCGGGTGAAGGAACTAGGCAAAATGGTGCCGTAACTTCGGGAGAAGGCACGCTGATATGTAGGTGAAGTG
>NZ_CP080033.1:578854-594667 GCF_019382635.1 Citrobacter sp. Colony219
CATGGAGCTGAAATCAGTCGAAGATACCAGCTGGCTGCAACTGTTTATTAAAAACACAGCACTGTGCAAACACGAAAGTGGACGTATACGGTGTGACGCCTGCCCGGTGCCGGAAGGTTAATTGATGGGGTTATCCGTAAGGAGAAGCTCTTGATCGAAGCCCCGGTAAACGGCGGCCGTAACTATAACGGTCCTAAGGTAGCGAAATTCCTTGTCGGGTAAGTTCCGACCTGCACGAATGGCGTAATGATGGCCAGGCTGTCTCCACCCGAGACTCAGTGAAATTGAACTCGCTGTGAAGATGCAGTGTACCCGCGGCAAGACGGAAAGACCCCGTGAACCTTTACTATAGCTTGACACTGAACACTGGTCCTTGATGTGTAGGATAGGTGGGAGGCTTTGAAGTGTGGACGCCAGTCTGCATGGAGCCAACCTTGAAATACCACCCTTTAATGGCTGGTGTTCTAACGTGGACCCGTAATCCGGGTTGCGGACAGTGTCTGGTGGGTAGTTTGACTGGGGCGGTCTCCTCCTAAAGAGTAACGGAGGAGCACGAAGGTTAGCTAATCCTGGTCGGACATCAGGAGGTTAGTGCAAAGGCATAAGCTAGCTTGACTGCGAGAGTGACGGCTCGAGCAGGTGCGAAAGCAGGTCTTAGTGATCCGGTGGTTCTGAATGGAAGGGCCATCGCTCAACGGATAAAAGGTACTCCGGGGATAACAGGCTGATACCGCCCAAGAGTTCATATCGACGGCGGTGTTTGGCACCTCGATGTCGGCTCATCACATCCTGGGGCTGAAGTAGGTCCCAAGGGTATGGCTGTTCGCCATTTAAAGTGGTACGCGAGCTGGGTTTAGAACGTCGTGAGACAGTTCGGTCCCTATCTGCCGTGGGCGCTGGAGAATTGAGGGGGGCTGCTCCTAGTACGAGAGGACCGGAGTGGACGCATCACTGGTGTTCGGGTTGTCATGCCAATGGCATTGCCCGGTAGCTAAATGCGGAAGAGATAAGTGCTGAAAGCATCTAAGCACGAAACTTGCCCCGAGATGAGTTCTCCCTGAGACTATAAGTCTCCTGAAGGAACGTTAAAGACGATGACGTTGATAGGTCGGGTGTGTAAGTGTAGCGATACATTGAGCTAACCGATACTAATGAACCGTGAGGCTTAACCTTACAACGCCGAAGATGTTTTGGCGAAGAGACATCAGATTCAGCTTGATACAGATTACATCAGAACGCAGAAGCGGTCTGATAAACAGAATTTGCCTGGCGGCTGTAGCGCGGTGGTCCCACCTGACCCCATGCCGAACTCAGAAGTGAAACGCCGTAGCGCCGATGGTAGTGTGGGGTCTCCCCATGCGAGAGTAGGGAACTGCCAGGCATTAATTAAAGTGAAGAAGCCCATCCTGACGGATGGGCTTTTTTGCGTCTGTATTCCCGGATAACCAGGCTGTTGTAGGCCTGATAAGCGCAGCGCATCAGGCAATAAGTACGGCTACCCGTGTACGAGATTGAGTAACGGGTACGGTCGTCCGAGATCGTCCACTTCCGTCCGTCCCGTCACAGTAAATCCCATCTTCTTATAGAATCCAACTGCCTGCTCATTCTGTTCGTTAACGTTGGTTGTTAGCGTTGAACTCATTGATAAAGCATGTTCAATCAGCAGCTTACCAACGCCACTACCACGCACATCCGGATCGACAAACAACGCATCCATATGCTGATCGGTCAGAAGCATAAAGGCGACAGGCTCATCTCGTTCTGTCACTGCAACCCATAGCGGAGCTTCTGGTAAAAATGAACGTACCAGCTCCTCCAGCTCAATCCGATAATCCGCAGAGAGGAAATGGTGCGTCGCATCGACTGAACGACACCAGATAGATACGAGCTTTTCGCCTTCGTCCTTACGCGAACGACGAATGGTAAGGGGCATAGCATTCTCCTTTTTTCTTTACTGCACTATTCTACAGCAAGGGCCGTGAAACTTTCTCAACTTGAGGATGCAGGCTCGACATTCACATGATTCCTGGGTATCTTCAGCTATCTGGATGTCTAAACGTTTAAACGTATGTAGTGAGGTTATCAGGTTATGCCAATTCGCGTGCAGGACGAGCTACCCGCCGTCAATTTCTTGCGTGAGGAAAACGTCTTTGTGATGACGACATCCCGCGCTTCCGGTCAGGAAATTCGACCACTGAAGGTGCTCATTCTCAACCTGATGCCCAAGAAGATTGAAACGGAAAACCAGTTCCTGCGCTTACTGTCTAACTCACCGCTACAGGTAGATGTTCAGCTATTGCGCATCGATGCCCGCGAGTCACGTAACACCCCTACGGAGCATCTGAATAACTTTTACTGTAATTTCGAGGATATCTGCGATCAGAACTTTGACGGACTGATCGTGACCGGCGCACCGTTAGGTCTGGTTGAATTTAATGACGTGGCTTACTGGCCGCAGATTCAACAAGTGCTTGAATGGGCGAAAGATCACGTTACCTCAACGCTATTTGTTTGTTGGGCGGTGCAGGCCGCGCTGAATATCCTGTACGGAATTCCCAAACAAACCCGCACGGACAAACTCTCAGGTGTTTATGAGCACCATATTCTTCACCCTCATGCGCTACTGACGCGTGGATTTGATGATGCGTTCCTGGCTCCGCATTCGCGCTATGCCGATTTTCCTGCTGCGCTTATCCGGGACTACACCGATCTCGAGATTTTTGCTGAGACAGGAGAGGGAGATGCCTACCTGTTTGCCAGCAAAGATAAACGAATTGCCTTTGTGACGGGCCATCCGGAATATGATGCCCATACGCTCGGCAGTGAGTATTTTCGTGACGTCGAAGCGGGCTTATCACCGGAAGTACCCTATAACTATTTCCCGAAAGATGACCCGCAAAACAAACCGCGGGCAACCTGGCGCAGCCACGGCAATCTGTTGTTTACCAACTGGCTCAACTATTACGTCTACCAGATCACGCCATATGATCTGCGTCACATGAATCCAACGCTGGATTAATCTTCTGTAGCAGACGATCCTTAAGCGTTTCAGCATATTGAATCAGGCACCTTCGGGTGCCTTTTTTATTTCCGAAATGCACCTCACCGTGTAATTAAATTTTATTTATATTGTTATCAATAGGTTAATTGATAATTAAATTAAAAATGGAAATTGTTTTTGATTTTGAAATTTAAATGAGTAGTCTTAGTTGTGCTGAACGAAAAGCGCACAACGATCCTTCGTTCGCATTGGGGATGTGTTTGGATCAATGACGAGGAACTACGCAATGAATCAACAGGCAACGACAACCGATGAACTGGTCTTCACCAGGCCGCGCGGCGAACAGGAGCATCAAATTCTGACCGCTGAAGCAGTAGAGTTTCTGACTGAACTGGTGACAAGATTTACGCCAAAGCGGAATAAACTTCTGGCTGCACGTGTCCAGCAGCAGCAGGATATTGATGACGGTAAGTTGCCTGATTTTATTTCGGAAACGGCTTCCATTCGAGAAGGAAACTGGAAAATTCGCGGAATTCCTGATGATTTACTGGATCGCCGCGTAGAGATCACCGGACCCGTTGAGCGCAAGATGGTCATCAACGCGCTCAACGCGAACGTCAAAGTCTTTATGGCTGATTTTGAAGATTCGCTGGCTCCTGAGTGGAGCAAAGTTATCGACGGGCAGATAAACCTGCGTGATGCGGTCAATGGCACCATTAGCTATACCAACAAAGCGGGTAAAATTTATCAGCTCAAACCGAATCCGGCTCTGTTGGTATGCCGCGTTCGTGGTCTGCATCTGCCGGAAAAACACGTTACCTGGCGTGGCGAATCCATCCCGGGCAGCCTGTTCGATTTTGCCCTCTATTTCTTCCACAACTACAAAACGTTGCTGGCAAAAGGCAGCGGCCCTTACTTCTACCTGCCAAAAACGCAGGCCTGGCAAGAAGCAGCATGGTGGAGCGAAGTGTTCAGCTATGCAGAAGATCGCTTTAATCTGCCGCGCGGCACCATCAAAGCGACTCTGCTGATTGAAACGCTGCCGGCCGTCTTCCAGATGGACGAAATTCTGCACGCGCTGCGTGATCACATTGTCGGCCTGAACTGTGGTCGCTGGGACTACATTTTCAGCTATATCAAAACCCTGAAGAACCACCCGGATCGCGTGTTGCCGGACCGTCAGGTGGTGACGATGGATAAGCCATTCCTCAGCGCCTATTCGCGTCTGCTGATTAAAACCTGTCATAAACGTGGTGCATTCGCGATGGGCGGCATGGCGGCGTTCATTCCCAGCAAAGATGCGGAACGTAACAACCAGGTGCTGACCAAAGTCAAAGCGGACAAAGCGCTGGAAGCCAATAACGGTCATGACGGGACCTGGGTTGCACACCCTGGGCTGGCTGATACCGCGATGGCGGTGTTCAACGACGTACTCGGTGAAAACAAAAACCAGCTGTTTGTGACCCGCAATGAAGATGCGCCGATTACCGCCGAACAGCTGTTGGCTCCGTGTGAGGGGGAACGCACCGAAGAAGGCATGCGCGCCAACATCCGTGTTGCGGTGCAGTACATCGAAGCGTGGATCTCCGGTAACGGCTGCGTACCGATTTACGGTCTGATGGAAGATGCGGCTACCGCAGAAATCTCCCGTACCTCCATCTGGCAGTGGATCCACCACCAGAAGACGCTCAGCAACGGCAAGCCGGTTACCAAACCGCTGTTCCGTCAGATGCTGGCCGAAGAGATGCTGGTGATTCAGGACGAGCTGGGCGAACACCGCTACAGCAGCGGGCGTTTTGACGATGCCGCGCGCCTGATGGAGCAAATCACTACCTCTGATGAATTGATCGATTTCTTGACCCTGCCAGGCTACCGCCTGCTGGCGTAATCCACCACATAACAATATGGAGCATCTGCACATGAAAACCCGTACTCAACAAATCGAAGAATTACAGAAAGAATGGACTCAACCGCGCTGGGAAGGCATCACCCGTCCATATAGCGCGGAGGAAGTGGTGAAATTACGTGGCTCGGTCAACCCGGAATGCACGCTGGCTCAGCTTGGCGCGGCGAAAATGTGGCGTCTGCTGCACGGCGAATCGAAGAAAGGTTATATCAACAGCCTCGGCGCGCTGACTGGCGGTCAGGCGCTGCAGCAGGCGAAAGCAGGTATTGAAGCGGTCTACCTTTCAGGATGGCAGGTGGCGGCAGATGCCAACCTGGCCTCCAGCATGTACCCGGACCAATCACTGTATCCGGCGAACTCCGTCCCGGCGGTGGTGGATCGGATCAACAACACATTCCGTCGCGCCGATCAGATCCAATGGTCAACCGGTATTGAACCGAACGATCCGCGCTATGTGGATTACTTCCTGCCGATCGTCGCCGATGCGGAAGCGGGTTTTGGCGGCGTCCTGAACGCGTTTGAACTGATGAAATCGATGATTGAGGCTGGTGCAGCGGCCGTTCACTTCGAAGATCAGCTCGCATCGGTAAAAAAATGTGGTCACATGGGCGGCAAAGTTCTGGTGCCGACTCAGGAAGCTATCCAGAAACTGGTGGCCGCTCGTCTGGCAGCCGACGTCATGGGTGTTCCGACGCTGGTTATTGCGCGTACTGATGCTGACGCAGCCGATCTGATAACGTCTGACTGCGACCCATACGACAGCGAGTTCATCACCGGCGAACGTACCAGTGAAGGGTTCTACCGTACGCATGCGGGTATTGAGCAGGCGATCAGCCGTGGTCTGGCCTATGCACCTTATGCGGATCTGGTGTGGTGTGAAACCTCCACGCCGGATCTCGAACTGGCGAAGCGCTTTGCCGATGCGATTCACGCGAAATTCCCTGGCAAACTGCTGGCCTACAACTGTTCGCCGTCATTTAACTGGCAGAAAAACCTGGACGACAAAACCATCGCCAGCTTCCAGCAGCAACTGTCGGATATGGGTTACAAATACCAGTTCATTACCCTGGCGGGCATCCACAGCATGTGGTTCAACATGTTCGACCTCGCGCACTCCTATGCGCAGGGTGAAGGCATGCGCCACTATGTTGAGAAGGTTCAGCAGCCAGAATTTGCGGCGGCTAAAGACGGTTACACCTTCGTGTCCCATCAGCAGGAAGTGGGTACAGGCTACTTCGACAAAGTCACTACTATCATTCAGGGCGGCGCTTCCTCGGTGACCGCGCTGACCGGCTCGACCGAAGAATCGCAGTTTTGATTAATGCCCGGTGGCGCTGCGCTTACCGGGCCTACGAAGGGATGTAGGCCGGATAAGCGAACGCGCCATCCGGCATGACGTTGTGCCGGATGGGAGAAGTCGATGACGCGTGGCCTGGAATTACTGATTGCTCAGACGATTTTGCAAGGTTTCGACGCCCAGTACGGGCGTTTTCTGGAAGTCACCTCCGGCGCGCAGCAGCGTTTTGAACATGCCGACTGGCATGCGGTTCAGCAGGCGATGAAAAGCCGTATTCACCTTTACGATCATCACGTGGGTCTGGTGGTGGAGCAGTTGCGCTGCATTACAGACGGCAAAAGTACCGACGCGGATTTTTTACTTCGCGTGAAAGAGCATTACACCCGGCTACTGCCGGATTACCCGCGCTTCGAGATTGCGGAGAGCTTTTTTAACTCCGTTTACTGTCGGTTATTTGATCACCGCTCGCTGACTCCCGAGCGGCTGTTTATTTTCAGTTCTCAGCCAGAGCGTCGTTTCCGCACGATCCCACGCCCGTTGGCGAAAGACTTTTTTCCTGATACCGGCTGGGAGTGGCTGCTCACTCGCGTCCTTAGCGATCTGCCCCTGCGTCTTCCATGGCAGAATAAACATCGTGATATCCACTACATCATCGAACACCTGACCGAAACCCTGGGAGCGGATGTGTTGCAGGGCTGCCATTTACAGGTGGCGAATGAACTGTTTTATCGTAACAAGGCCGCCTGGCTGGTCGGTAAGCTGATTACCCCTTCTGGAACGCTGCCGTTTTTACTGCCAATTCACCGGACTGACGAAGGTGAGCTGTTTGTCGATACCTGCCTGACCACGACGGCGGAGGCGAGCATTGTGTTTGGCTTTGCCCGCTCCTACTTTATGGTGTATGCCCCGCTGCCCGCCGCACTGGTGGAGTGGTTGCGCGAGATCCTGCCCGGTAAAACCACCGCTGAATTGTATATGGCGATTGGCTGCCAGAAGCATGCAAAAACGGAAAGTTATCGGGAGTATCTGCTCTACCTGGCCAACTGTGATGAGCAGTTTATTGAAGCGCCGGGGATCCGCGGTATGGTGATGCTGGTGTTTACCCTGCCGGGCTTTGACCGGGTGTTTAAAATCATCAAAGACAAATTTGCGCCGCAAAAAGAGATGTCTGCCGCCCACGTCCGCGCCTGTTATCAACTGGTCAAAGAGCACGATCGTGTGGGGCGGATGGCTGACACCCAGGAGTTCGAGAATTTTGTGCTGGATAAACGGCAAATCGATCCGGCGCTGATGGCGCTGTTGTTACAGGAAGCACCGGAAAAAATTACCGATCTTGGCGATCAGATTGTCATTCGCCATCTGTATATCGAACGACGGATGGTGCCGCTGAATATCTGGCTGGAGCAGGTCGAAGGTCAACAACTGCGCGATGCCATTGAAGAGTACGGTAACGCGATTCGTCAACTGGCCGCCGCCAATATTTTCCCCGGCGATATGCTGTTTAAGAACTTCGGCGTGACCCGTCACGGGCGCGTGGTGTTCTATGACTACGACGAAATTTGCTATATGACGGAGGTGAATTTCCGCCATATCCCGCCACCGCGTTACCCGGAAGATGAGATGAGCGCCGAGCCGTGGTACAGCGTATCGCCTGGAGATGTCTTCCCGGAAGAGTTTCGCCACTGGCTATGTGCCGACCCGCGTATCGGTCCGCTATTTGAAGAGATGCACGCTGACTTGTTCAACGCCGACTACTGGCGGGGGTTGCAAACGCGGATTAAAAACGGGCATGTGGAAGATGTTTACGCCTACCGACGCAAACAGCGTTTCAGCGTGCGTTATGAAACCGATCGTAAGCCGGGTAAGGCGTAGCCGCCACCCGGCAATCCCATCTTAGCGAAATCCGCCGTACGCCAGCGTCACTTCTTTTGCCGCTTTGATCGCCATGGCGCCGAACTCGGTCACGCGATCATCGGTAATGCGCGAAATGGGGCCGGAGATGGAAATGGCGGCAAACGGCTGGCGGTGCTCGTCATAAATGCACGACGCCACGCAGCGCAGACCCAGCGCATGTTCCTCATCATCAAAGGAATAGCCGCGCTTACGCGTCTGGGCCAAATCCTCTTTCAGATGCACTGGTGACACCAGCGTGGCGTGGGTGTATGCGTGCAGACCTTTACGGTGCAGCAGCCCAGTCACCTGTTCTTCGCTCAGCTGGGATAAAAACGCTTTGCCCGCCCCGGAGGCGTGCATCGGCAGTTTACCGCCGATGGGCGCAGACATGCGCATCAGTTGGGTACACTGCACCTGGTCGATAATAATGGCCTGATGATCGCTTTGATCCAGCACGGCGAGGTTGACCGTTTCACCGGAATCTTCCATCAGTTTGCGCAGGATCGGATGCACAATCGCCAGCAGATTACGGCTTTGCAGAAAGCTGCTGCCGACGATAAACGCATGCGCGCCCACGGCCCAGTGGCCTAATTCACCGACCTGACGAACAAATCCCTGCTGCTGCATGGTGGTCAACAATCGGTGAGTCGTGGAGTTTGGCAGGCCAGCCTGCTGCGCCAGCTCGGTCAGCGCCACGCTGCCGTTGGATTCCGCAATCCACTCGAGCAGCTTCAGGCCGCGCGTCAGGGACTGAACCTGCCCGGTTGCGGGCGCAGTAGTAGCGGCGGGTTTTCTACCGCGTTTCGCGGGAACGGGGGCAACCATGGCAGACTCCTTTTCTGTATCGTGGAAATCATTTTCGTTTTATTCAAATATAATGCAAGAATTCCTGTACTGATCGGATGAGTGAAGCTGAACATGTCTCATGTTGGCCGTTGTTCTCTTTTCCGCCTCTCAGGTTTGTGCCAGTATGGCCTGTTGAGTTTTTTTCGGTCTGGTTGAGCGTTGTCGGGAGCGAGTGTGAGCAGCAAAGTAGAACAATTACGTCAGCAGTTAAATGAACGTATTCTGGTGCTGGACGGCGGTATGGGCACCATGATCCAGGGATATCGTCTGAGCGAAGAGGATTTCCGCGGCGAACGCTTTGCCGAATGGCCGTGCGATCTGAAAGGCAACAACGACCTGTTGGTGCTCAGCAAACCGGAGGTGATTGCCGCGATTCACAACGCCTACTTCGAGGCGGGCGCGGACATCATCGAAACCAACACCTTTAACTCCACGACTATCGCCATGGCGGATTACCAGATGGAATCCCTGTCGGCGGAAATCAACTTTGCGGCAGCCAAACTGGCGCGCGCGGCGGCAGACGAATGGACGGCGCGCACGCCGAACAAACCGCGCTATGTCGCGGGCGTGCTTGGCCCAACTAACCGTACGGCATCTATCTCGCCCGACGTCAACGACCCGGCTTACCGTAATATTACCTTTGATCAGCTGGTGGCCGCCTACCGGGAATCCACCAAAGCGCTGGTGGAAGGCGGCAGTGACCTGATCCTGATTGAAACCGTTTTCGATACCCTCAACGCCAAAGCCGCTATTTTCGCGGTTAAAACTGAATTCGAAGCGTTGGGCGTTGAGCTGCCGATTATGCTCTCCGGCACCATCACCGACGCTTCCGGGCGTACGCTCTCCGGCCAGACCACCGAAGCATTCTACAACTCCCTGCGCCACGCCGATGCGCTGACTTTTGGTCTGAACTGTGCCTTAGGTCCGGACGAACTGCGCCAGTACGTGCAGGAGCTGTCGCGCATTGCCGAATGCTACGTGACCGCGCACCCGAACGCCGGGCTGCCGAACGCATTTGGTGAGTACGATCTCGATGCCGACACCATGGCGGCGCAAATCCGCGAATGGGCCGAGGCGGGCTTCCTGAATATTGTTGGCGGCTGCTGCGGCACCACGCCGGAACACATCGCTGCCATGAGCCGCGCGGTGGATGGCTTGCCGCCACGCCGCTTGCCGGAAATCCCGGTTGCCTGCCGCCTTTCCGGCCTTGAGCCGCTGAACATCGGCGACGACAGCCTGTTTGTGAACGTCGGCGAGCGTACCAACGTTACCGGTTCAGCGAAGTTTAAGCGCCTGATCAAAGAAGAGAAATACAGCGAAGCGCTGGACGTCGCCCGCCAGCAGGTAGAAAGCGGTGCGCAGATCATCGATATCAACATGGATGAGGGGATGCTCGACGCCGAAGCGGCGATGGTTCGTTTCCTCAACCTGATTGCCGGTGAACCGGATATCGCCCGCGTGCCGATTATGATCGACTCCTCGAAATGGGAAGTAATCGAAAAAGGGCTGAAGTGCATTCAGGGTAAAGGCATCGTTAACTCCATCTCGATGAAAGAGGGGGTTGAGACCTTTATTCATCACGCGAAGCTGCTGCGTCGCTACGGTGCTGCAGTGGTGGTGATGGCCTTTGACGAGCAGGGCCAGGCCGACACCCGCGCGCGCAAAATTGAGATCTGCCGTCGGGCGTACAAGATTCTTACCGAAGAGGTGGGCTTCCCGCCGGAAGATATTATCTTTGACCCGAACATCTTTGCCGTCGCGACCGGCATTGAGGAACACAACAACTATGCGCAGGACTTTATCGGGGCCTGTGAAGACATCAAACGCGAACTGCCGCACGCGCTGATCTCCGGCGGCGTTTCTAACGTGTCATTCTCATTCCGTGGCAACGACCCGGTACGTGAAGCCATTCACGCGGTATTCCTCTACTACGCCATTCGCAACGGCATGGACATGGGGATCGTCAACGCCGGACAACTGGCAATCTATGACGACCTGCCCGCCGAGCTGCGCGATGCGGTAGAGGATGTGATCCTCAACCGTCGCGACGACGGCACCGAGCGTTTGCTGGAGCTGGCCGAGAAATATCGCGGCAGCAAAACCGACGAGACCGCCAACGCTCAACAGGCGGAGTGGCGCAGTTGGGACGTGAAAAAGCGCCTCGAATACTCGCTGGTGAAAGGCATTACCGAGTTTATTGAGCTGGATACCGAAGAAGCGCGCCAGCAGGCTGCGCGCCCGATCGAGGTTATTGAAGGACCGTTGATGGACGGCATGAACGTGGTTGGCGACCTGTTCGGCGAGGGTAAAATGTTCCTGCCGCAGGTGGTGAAATCCGCCCGCGTGATGAAGCAGGCGGTGGCGTACCTCGAACCGTACATTGAGGCCAGCAAAGAGAAAGGCTCCAGCAACGGCAAAATGGTCATCGCTACCGTGAAGGGCGATGTGCACGATATCGGCAAAAATATCGTCGGCGTGGTGCTGCAATGTAACAACTACGAAATCGTCGATCTTGGCGTGATGGTGCCCGCGGAGAAAATCCTCAGAACGGCGCGTGAAGTGAATGCCGATCTGATTGGCCTTTCCGGGCTGATTACCCCTTCGCTGGATGAAATGGTTAACGTGGCGAAAGAGATGGAGCGTCAGGGCTTCACTATTCCGCTGCTGATTGGCGGCGCGACCACCTCGAAAGCGCACACGGCGGTGAAAATTGAGCAGAACTACAGCGGCCCGACGGTGTACGTGCAGAACGCCTCGCGTACCGTTGGTGTCGTGGCTGCGCTGCTCTCTGACACCCAGCGTGATGACTTTGTCGCCCGTACGCGTAAAGAGTACGAAACCGTGCGTATTCAGCATGCGCGTAAGAAACCGCGTACCCCGCCGGTAACGTTACAGGCTGCCCGCGACAACGATCTGGCCTTTGACTGGGAAAACTACACCCCGCCGGTGGCGCACCGTCTGGGCGTACAGGAAGTGGAAGCCAGCATCGAAACCCTGCGCAACTACATCGACTGGACGCCGTTCTTTATGACCTGGTCGTTGGCCGGGAAATATCCGCGAATCCTTGAAGATGAAGTAGTGGGCGAAGAGGCGAAGCGCTTGTTCAAAGATGCCAACGACATGCTGGATAAACTCAGCGCTGAGAAGACGCTGAATCCGCGTGGCGTGGTGGGTTTATTCCCGGCCAACCGCGTGGGTGACGACATCGAGATTTACCGTGACGAGACGCGTACGCACGTCATCAATGTGAGTCATCACCTGCGCCAGCAGACGGAAAAAGTCGGTTTCGCCAACTACTGCTTGTCTGACTTTGTTGCACCGAAACTGAGCGGTAAAGCGGATTACATCGGTGCTTTTGCGGTCACTGGTGGTCTGGAAGAAGACGCGCTGGCAGATGCTTTCGAAGCGCAACATGACGACTACAACAAGATCATGGTGAAAGCGATTGCTGACCGTCTGGCGGAAGCGTTCGCAGAATATCTGCATGAGCGCGTGCGTAAAGTCTACTGGGGCTATGCGGCGAATGAGAATCTCAGTAACGAGGAGCTGATCCGCGAAAACTACCAGGGGATTCGCCCGGCACCGGGCTATCCGGCGTGTCCGGAACACACCGAAAAAGCCACCATTTGGGAACTGCTGGACGTGGAGGCGCATACCGGGATGAAGCTCACCGAATCCTTCGCCATGTGGCCAGGTGCCTCGGTTTCCGGCTGGTATTTCAGTCATCCGGACAGCAAGTACTACGCTGTGGCGCAAATCCAGCGCGATCAGGTTGAAGATTATGCCTTCCGTAAAGGGATGAGCGTGGCAGAAGTGGAGCGCTGGTTAGCGCCGAACCTCGGCTACGACGCCGACTGATTCACAAAACTGTCATCTTTATTTACAACAAACAGGGCACTCAATGAGTGCCCTGTCTCTTTATTACGTTTAAACCCTTATACTGAAAGAAGGCTTCGGCCTCAGGAACATATAACGATAAGGAGTACCTGATTCCGTGTTAACTCTGTTACACCTGCTTTCTGCCGTCGCGATGCTGGTTTGGGGGACGCATATTGTGCGTACCGGTGTGATGCGCGTCTTCGGCGCCCGCTTGCGTACCGTGCTCAGCCGTAGCGTTGAAAAGAAGCCGCTCGCCTTTTGTGCGGGTATCGGCGTGACGGCGCTGGTGCAAAGCAGCAACGCCACCACCATGCTGGTGACCTCGTTTGTTGCACAAGATCTCGTGGCGCTCACCCCTGCGCTGGTGATTGTCCTGGGCGCCGACGTGGGGACCGCGCTGATGGCGCGTATCCTGACCTTCGATCTCTCCTGGCTGTCGCCACTGCTGATTTTTATCGGCGTCATTTTCTTTCTTGGGCGCAAGCAGTCTCGTGCCGGACAGCTGGGCCGGGTAGGTATTGGTCTGGGGTTGATTTTACTGGCGCTGGAGCTGATTGTGCAGGCAGTAACGCCGATCACTCAGGCTAATGGCGTACAGGTTATTTTCGCCTCGCTCACCGGCGATATCATGCTGGATGCGTTGATTGGCGCCATGTTTGCGATTATCAGTTACTCCAGCCTGGCGGCGGTGCTGTTGACGGCCACGCTGACCGCGGCGGGCATTATCTCGTTCCCGGTGGCGCTGTGTCTGGTGATTGGCGCCAACCTCGGATCCGGCCTGTTGGCGATGCTTAACAACAGCGCCGCTAATGCCGCCGCCCGCCGAGTGGCGCTAGGTAGCCTGCTGTTTAAGCTGGTGGGTAGCCTGATTATCCTGCCGTTTGTTCATCCGCTGGCGAATTTGATGGATGAGCTACCGCTGCCGAAATCCGAACTGGTTATCTACTTCCACGTCTTCTACAACCTGGTACGCTGCGTGGCGATGGTACCGTTCGCTGAACCGATGGCGCGTTTTTGTAAGCGCATCATCCGCGATGAACCGGAGCTGGACGCGCATCTGAAGCCCAAACATCTGGACGTCAGCGCGCTGGATACGCCAACGCTCGCTCTCGCCAATGCCGCCCGCGAAGCGCTGCGTATCGGTGATGCGATGGAGCAGATGATGGACGGGTTGAAGAAGGTGATGCACGGCGAGCCGCGCGAAGAGAAAGAGTTGCGCAGGATGGCAGATGACATCAACGTGCTGTACACGGCGATTAAGCTCTATCTGGCGCGGATGCCAAAGGATGAACTGGCGGAAGAGGAGTCACGCCGTTGGGCGGAGATTATCGAAATGTCGCTCAACCTTGAGCAGGCTTCCGATATCGTCGAACGTATGGGGAGTGAGATTGCTGATAAGTCGCTGGCCGCCCGTCGGGCATTCTCGGTAGAAGGGCTGAAAGAGCTGGATGCGCTTTACGATCAGCTGCTCAGCAATCTGCAGCTGGCGATGTCGGTATTCTTCTCAGGCGATGTGACCAGCGCCCGCCGTCTGCGTCGTAGCAAGCACCGTTTCCGTATTCTCAACCGTCGCTATTCGCATGCGCACGTTGACCGTCTGCATCAGCAGAACGTGCAGAGCATCGAAACCAGCTCCTTGCACCTGGCACTGTTGGGCGATATGCAGCGTCTGAACTCACTGTTTTGCTCTGTAGCCTACAGCGTGCTGGAACAGCCGGATGAAGACGATGAGCGTGAGTACTAACGAGGACAGATGAAATGTTGCCCGGTGACGCTGATGCTTACCGGGCCTACGGATAACCGTCAATGTTGTCATTTACCTTGTCGGCCGGATAAGGCGAAGCCGCCATCCGGCATCAGACAATAAATCAACTAAAAGCAGTGGCCTGCTTCAACGGCAACCGCCTCTTCACCCGCTTTAAAGATATACGTGGTGTTCGGGCCGCCGAGCACGGACTTACCGTTACTCACCTTAATCCAGTTACCTTCCGGCAAGCCAATTACCGTCAGCTCTGGCGCCACAACCAGCAGCTCGCGAATACGCTGTTCACGCGTTTCGCCTTTATGGCCTTCCGGCAGCGCGTTGGTGAAATGTGGGTTAATCTGCAGCGGGAACAGACCCAGCGCATCAAAACCTTTGGGATCGACAATCGGCATGTCGTTGGTAGTGCGGATGGTCTGGCAGGCAAGGTTGGAACCCGCGCTCCAGCCGATGTACAACGCACCGCGTTTGACGACATCCACAATCGGCGCCAGCAACCCGCGCTCACGACTCTCTTTCAGCAACTGGAAGGTATTCCCGCCGCCGACAATCACCAGCTCGGCGTTTTCAATGGCTGCAATTGGATCGGCAACGGTATGAATACCGGTAACGTTAACGCCCATTGGCGCAAAGATGGCTGCCGTTTTCGCCGTGTACTCATCCCAGGTTTGCGTCACGCCAGCGAACGGAATAAACACCGCCGTGCGGCGACCATTCAGTTGCTCTGCGATCAGCGGCAGCGCATGTTCCATCCAGCCTTTGCCCGGCAGCGTCGAGTTACTCAATAAAAGCAGTTCCATCATTTCTCCATGTAATCAGAAAATTACAAACCGCGCTAATGCTACCACTATCAATCTAACGCCTTCCTGATATGGCTCACGATGTTGGAAGGGGAGATAGACGCAGGGGCTATTTTTTTAGTGTCAATTCAATGCCGAGTACCTTCATCACTGCAAGCGTGGTTTTCAGCGTCGGATTACCTTTCTCACTAAAAGAGCGATAAAGCTGCTCGCGGGATAATCCCGTTTCTGCCGCGATGCTCGCCATTCCCTTAGCGCGAGCCACCACGCCCAGTGCTTTTGCAATGTACGTTGCATCGCCTGTTTCGAGGGCATCCGCCATAAATACAGCAATTTCTTCATCATCAACTAGCGCAGCAGCGGGATCGTACTGAGTAAGCTTATTCATGGCGGAATGTCTCCTGATAGTCCAGTGAACGGGCGAGCATT
>NZ_CP080033.1:594672-608150 GCF_019382635.1 Citrobacter sp. Colony219
ATAGGTTTAACATCGCCAGCTAAACCATTCGCCAGTCGAAAAAGTCGTGCGGCAATGAGCGTTTTGGCCCTGCGATCTCGCAGATTCTGTTCCCAGCGTTGGAAAACCGTGGTCTGAAGAATTTCCATGATTACGTTCCATGTATTTTATAAACTACATTGTGAATTGACAAGTTGAAAGTAGAGAATAAAAAACTGGGAGGTAAGAGGAAATGCTGGTGGGCGTAAACAGGAAAGCGCCTCGCAGACATCTTCTTCGGGGCGTGACAGGCCTGTGCAACCACCTTAGTGTGACATGATGATTTGCTGGTCGGGGAATAGGAAATGCTCGCTTATTACGCTAATCTTAGGCATGTCATGCGCACTGCTATGGGGGTTATCATGCGCACTGTGTCTAAGGTAAAAAAATCAGTCAATGTCTCTCTGGCTCCAGAGATACTGGAAGAGGCGCGCAAGCTTAAAATCAATCTGTCAGCGGTTTTAACCGAAGCCCTGATCGAAAAATTTCGCGAGAACAAACGCGAAGAATGGTTGCGGGATAATAAAAAATCGATAGAAGCATTAAATCAATGGGTGGAAGAAAACGGTTCGTTCAGTGATTTTCAAAGGACATTCTGATGGAGCAGTATTGCGCTTATGAGAATACAGGAAGTGGAAAAAGCGTTTTTCCGTTTTTAATTAGCTTACAGCATCCGGTGGCCGCTGTTTTGCAGCATGTACTGGTCGCACCCGTTATTGCGCTAAGCCAGTTTCCCAACGAAGTTCCGCCAGCTAAAATTTGCCCGGTTGTTAGCATTGGTGGGCAAGCCTATGTGGTGATGACGTACATGATGACAGGCATACCTGTGAAGAATGTGGGTAACTTTGTGGGAGATCTGACCGCAAACAGGGCAGAACTTCGGGATGCGATTGATTTTCTGATTAATGGCTATTAGAGCGCCCATCCCTGGCGCTCTGTTCCTGCTTCTTTACCCCGCCCGCGCAAATTCTGCCGCTTCGGCAATCAATGCGTCATCCGGGCGTACGCCGGTATACATGGCGAACTGCTCTACAGCCTGTAAGGCAATCACCTCTGCACCGCTGATGGTCTTTTTACCCAACTGCTGTGCCAGCTTAATCACCGGTGTTTCCGGCGGTAGGGCGACGACGTCAAACACTACGCTGGCGGCAGCGACCATCGCTTCGCTGTAGGCCAGTTCATCGCTCTCTTTACCGCCAGCCATGCCGACGGGCGTCACGTTGACCAGAATATCGCAGGCAATCCCTTCCGACTGGGGCTGCCACTGAAACCCATACTGCTTCGCCAGCGTCGGGCCGCTCTCGCGATTGCGCGCGGCAATGATTACATCCGTAAACCCCGCATCGCGAAACGCGGCGATAACCGCTTTACCCATTCCACCGCTGCCGCGAATCATCACGCGTGCGCTGCTATTGAGCTGGTGGCTGGCAATCAGACTTTTTACCGCAATATAGTCGGTGTTAAATCCTGTCAGCGTACCGTTGTCATTGACGATGGTATTGACGGAATCAATGACGCTTGCGGAAGGATCGATGGCATCCAGAAACGACATGCAGCTCTCTTTGAACGGCATAGAGACCGCACAGCCGCGAATTCCGAGTGCGCGAACGCCTTTCACTGCGGCCTCAATATCCTGCGTGGTAAAGGCTTTGTAGATAAAATTCAACCCTAACTTTTCATACAGATAGTTGTGAAAGCGAGTGCCAAAGTTGCCAGGGCGACCGGCAAGCGACATGCACAACTGGGTGTCGCGGTTAATCATGTTAAATTTCCTCGGCGTGAGACAATATGTACTGTTCGGCTTCCTGCGACCAGACCCCCTGATGACGCTCCAGAATATCGCGCAAGGCTGGATCATCAATCTGGGTGAGCGCGGTTAATGGTAAGGCTTTGCCGGTGTAAACCAGTTTTTTCCCGCCGCCGACTGTTGGCAGTTCCAGCGTGGTTTCACCTGCCGCATTCAGCCCCAGAATGTGCGTCACCACTTTTGCCGCCTGAACTTTCTTCTCTTCGATAAGTTTAACCGCCGCGCGCATGTCGTCGGTATTGCCGCCAGACGTCCCAACATAATGGGTGAAGGCGTAGTGTACGTCGTAGAAGTTAATCGGCGCGCTAAATTGCTTATCCTGCGGACCAGCAAAGAAGTTCATGCAACCATCGGCAGCCAGCAGGGAAGAGGCCAGCGTAACCAGCTGTTCGTTGGGCACAAACACAAAGATGTCATCAAACCCGTGCCCGCCGCTCAGCGCCATTAAGGTGTCATAACTCGCATCCTGGGCGTGGAGATAATGGATCAACGTTTGTGGTTCTGATGGATAGTGCTTGCGGGCGTAGCTCAACTTGTCGTTATTGGTGTCGGTTACCACCAGCAGCGCCGGGTTAACCGGGCCATGCAGTGCATAGTCGATCGCCAGTAGTCCCATCGGCCCGGTGCCGCCGAGTATCAGTGTACGTCCCTGCGGACGAATGCCCATCTTATGGTTATAAGAGCCTTCCTGCAGGTGATAGTTGGCGTTGAATGCGCCAATCACGCAGGACAGCGGCTCAACCAGCGAACCTTCAAAATAGGTTTCGCCTTCGTAGGCCAGCAGGCAGTCCTGCTCCATCACCTCATTGGGAATAACGACGTGGGTGGCTTCACCGCCCACCCACGGGAAGGAGTATCCCGGGCAGTCCGGGCGATCCGGCAGTTGCAGGTTAGCCTGAATGACATAGCGCTGGCCGGGTTGAAACTTATGCTGCCATTTTTTGCCTACGGCAATAATGTCGCCGCAAAACTCATGACCGATGATGATCGGGTTGGTGGCCACATCGTCCGGCACCTTTTTGTGGTTCTCGCCCTGGCTAGCCTCTTTCCAGGAAGAAAGGCACAGGCTGTCGGTTACGACTGAGGCCAGAATTTCATCGTCCTGCATTTCAGGAAGGTCGAAGGTTTCCAGGCGCAGATCGCGTTTACCATAAAGACGTAAAGCTGTTGTTGTTTGCATTGTTACCACCTCTTCCTCTTTCGAGGACTATTTGTTGAAGTTGCCCCGGCATTGCCGGGGCGAAAAAATCAGGACAGGAAGCCCAGTGCGTTACCGATAATTCCCAGCGCAAACAGGGCGAAGATTAGCCATACCGGATTAATTTTCTTGTTGAGCAGACGCACCATCAGCAGCGTCAGACCCAACGCCAGCAGGCCGGGGCAGAGTTGGTCGAGAATGTTCTGCACGGTCATGGTGACGGTGGTGCCGTCTGCGCCAGGCGTTTGCGATACCACCAGCGGCACGTTGATGCTGGTCCATTTGGTGACCAATACTCCCATCACAAACAGGCCGAGAATCGATGCGCCTTCGGTCAGTTTCTGCAGCAGGTTGCCGCCCATGTCGCTGACGATGTTGACCCCTTTACGAAAGCCAAGCTGTAAGCCGTACCACTTCATTGCCAGACGTACTGCATTGAAAATAAAGAAGAACAATAGCGGGCCGAGAATGTTACCGGACAGCGCCAGCGATGCGCCGAGCGCGGCGGTAATCGGGCGCAGCGTTCCCCATACCAGCGGATCGCCGACGCCTGCCAGCGGACCCATCAGGCCGACTTTGATGCCGTTGATTGCGCCATCGTCAATTTCCGCACCGTTGGCGCGTGCTTCCTCCATTGCGGCGGTGACGCCAATCACTGGGCCGCAAACGGCAGGGGTGGTATTGAAGAACACCAGGTGGCGTTTGAGTGCGGCAACCTGATCCTCTTTCAGTGGATACAAGCGCTTGATGGCGGGGATCATGTCGTAGCAAAAGCCCAGCCCATGAATGCGTTCGAAGTTGAATGACGCCTGTTGCAGGTTGGAGCGAACAAACATGCTAAACAGGTCGGATTTGGTCAGTTTTTTCTGTTCCATGATGGGCTCCGTTAGTCTTCAAGCTGATCAAGAGCTTGAGAAGAGGGGGCTTGCGCCTGCGGTTCAGTCTTACGCCACTGTGGGTTCAACTGGATGTAGACCAGCGCGATAATCACGCCAACCCCACCGAAAGCCAGCAGGCTCAAATCGAGATAACCCCCAGCGATAAACCCGAGGAAGAAGAAGGGCATCAGGTACTTCACGCCCATCATGCGCAGTACCATGGCGTAACCGACGACTACGATAAAGCCACCGGCAATCTGCAATCCGCGGGTGACGAATTCCGGAATGGCGTTGAGCATATTGCTGACCATATCGGCGCTGACAAACAGCGAGACGATTAATGCAGGAATGGCAACGCGCAGCGCCTGCACGCCGAGGGCGGAAACGTGCAGCATGTCGATGGTACGAAAGCGGGCGTCTTCGGCGGCTTTATCCGCCGCGTGCTGGAACACAACGGTGATGGTACGGGCGAATACCGTCAGTACCTGGCCTGCTGCCGCGACTGGCAGAGCGATGGCGATCCCGGTGGCGATACTCTGTTGCCCGACAATCACCAGAATGGCGGAGATAATACTGGCGAGTGCCGAATCGGGAGACTGTGCAGCGCCAACGTTCATCCAACCCAGAGCGATTAACTCCAGCGTGCCGCCGAGCATAATCCCGGTTTTTAAATCACCGAGGATCAGGCCGATGACGGTACAGGCGATGAGCGGGCGGTGGGTCTGGAACTCATCCAGCACGCTGCCCATTCCGGCAATACAGGAGAATAGAAATATGGCTATAATCTGTAGGGTACTTATTTCCATAATATGTCACCTTGTGAATGTGATCATCCCTGCCTGTTACAGCATAAATACACAGGCGTTTTTATTTATTCAGCGAGCGATTGTTCTTTTATTTTCTCAAGGATATTAACTGATGGGTCTGATGCGACGACGCGCAAATCCAGCGTAACGCCTAATTTAGCTAACTCATGAAAAGCATGAATATCGTCATCATCTAATGAGACCGCTTTGGTTAATTGTTTTTTACCGGGTCGCCAGGCCATGCCGCCAATATTTAACGTGGCGATTTTTACCCCTTGTTTTACCATTGCTAATGCATCTTGCGGACGAGTAAAAAGATAAAAAACGGTTTCGTTCTGATATTGCGGATTATGGTAAACCGCGACTGCTTTTTCGATATTAACGACGTTCACTTTCATTCCCGGCGGGGCGGCCTGACGCAATAATGTGCGACGTACTTCATCGTTATAAACGTCGTCATTACAGATAATAATCCGTTGTGCATTCGCCACCTTCGACCAGACGGTGGTGACCTGACCGTGGATCAGGCGGTCATCAATACGAGCAAGGGTAATGTTCATCAGAAATCCTCTTCGGCCGTTTCCAGATGTTTCCAGACGACACAGGTTTGTTGAGCAATGGTCGTCAGGTGTTCACACAGTTCATCCACATTCATACTGCTTTGGTTGTCTACCAGCTCCAGCGCCAACGGCAGTGATAACCCGCTGATGACCCGTATCGCCGGATTGTGCATCGCCAGCGTCGCGGCGGCATTCCAGGGACTGCCACACTGCAAATCGACGGCAATCAGCCATTCATCTCCGGTGTGAATACTTACTAACTTTTTCAGCTTTTCCACGATGTCGCTGGCGTTCTCTCCGGGGACAAATGCCACGGCTTCAACGTTGGCCTCGCCGTAGACCATCTGTACCGATTCCAGCATGGCGCAGGCCAGATTGCCGTGGGCGCAGAAGATTGCATTGACCATAAAACCTCCTTAGCCGCGCGTTTTACCGCCCGCAATGTTAGTGGTTACTCCGGTTATGTAACTGGCACGATCAGACAAAAGATAACAAACAAAATCAGCGACTTCGCTTAAGCGCCCTGAGCGACCAATTGGGATTGCGTTCCTGGTGTAGCCCTCGCGCAGCTGTTCGACGGTGATGTTGCGAGTCCAGGCCAGCGCTTCTTCATACTCGGGAGTGCGCAGACCGGTTTTTTCCAGAATGCCAGGTGCAATGCCCACCACACGAATGCCGTGTTTTCCCAGCTCTTTCGACCAGGAACGGGTAAAGCTATTCAGTGCGGCCTTGGTGGCGGCATAGCAACTTTGGCCTTCTGAGCCTTCCAGTCCGCTTTCTGAAGAGACATTCACAATCACGCCGTTACGCTGTTTTACCATTTGGCGTGCTACGGCTTGTGACATTAAGAACACACCTTTCTGGTTGATATTCACCATTTTTTCAAAAGCGGCTTCGTTGAGTTCATATTGCCCGGCGGGTGCTTTTTCATCGACCAACAATCGCGGGAAATTAACGCCTGCGTTATTCACCAAACCATCAATACGCCCATGGCGGTGGATAATTTCAGCAACAGTATGATTAACCTCTTTGGCGCTGGAAATATCCGTTGGCCAGAAATGATATCCACTATGGCCTTCATATTTACCGTCACCACCGTGAATATCCGCCATTTGCACATTCGCGCCCTGTGCCAATAACTCTTCAACAATCGCCAGCCCAATTCCGGATGCGCCGCCGGTAACAATAATGACTTTACCCTGCAGATTTAACCACGTTTGCATAATTAACTCCCAATTTCAGATAAGGGGAGTCCACATAAAATTAATTATGTCAGGACCCATTCGAATATATTTACTTCAACAATAATTCAGCGGTATGGCTGTTAGTCACTAAACCGTTAATATAATTGCCACGCAATGCGCCCAAAATTCCACTGTATTTCTCTTCACCCATTGCAATGCCAATTGAGTAGCGCGCCTGCTTTAATTTATTGGTTTCAATGGAAAGTGTTTTTTCACTCATATTGGTTTCTACCGTCACGCCGTTGATATTGTAAAAGCGCGAGCAAATGTCTCCGGCTACCTGACGGGCATGCAGGTCATCGCTCTCTTCGCTGCCGTAAAAGGCGTGCCAGTTGGCGCCATCACGTATTGCCGGAGATCCAATCCCGACCAGCGCGATGTCCAGATTATCCCAATAAGCGGAAATCGATTTGAAATGTTGGGACTGCATAATGCCATTGCGAATGAGCGGGTTCTCCAGCAGCGCCGGGAAATCGGCCAGATGCGATTCCCCCTTGAGCTTTGCCGCTGCGCCGTAGGTCAGCGTATTAACGTGGTAGCGGCTTTCAAGCTTGCCGGATGGCCCGCCAATAATCGGCACGCAGATCAGCTGACGTGACTGACTGGCAGGGGATAATCCTTCAACAAGTCCCCGCACCGCGCGGCCCCATGAGAACCCAATAATGTCGCCGGGTTCCAGTAAGCGTTCCAGCAACTGTGCGCCGTGCACACCCATCATCGCGAGTTGTTCGTCTTCCTGTTCGCTGTCGCATGAGACCACCACCGCCTCTTTCAGGCCAAATTTCTGTTTTAGCTGCTGTTCCAGCCACAGATTTTCGTTGTAGTCGTAATTAATGGCGATGGTGACGATACCCTGCTCGCGTCCACGTTTTAGCAAACGGCTGATCGTGGTGCGGTAAATACCCAGCTCGCGGGCGATTTGCGCTTGTGTCATATCCTGTTCGTAATACAGCTGCGCTATCTTTACGATCAGGCGGATATCATCGCTGTTTTCCGTCGCCATTTTTGGACTCCTGCACATTTGTGCAAATCACGAAATTGTCTTCTTGATCTGATATAACCCCAACTGTTCTCCATCTCAAAGCTATTTTCACTTATTTCAGCGCCCTGTAATGACCGATTGTGTTGCACATTTGATGTGGTGATGGCGTGTTGTTGGCACAGATGTGCTTATCTCTCTAATGTATTGATTCTGCTTGTTTTCACCCAACAAAATTGCAGGGATGGATCGCTGACACTTTTGTGTCAAAAGGTGTGACGGATCACAAATAGCGCGTGGGCAGTCGAACACGATTATTTTTTATCGTCCGCAAGGTAGGGTATATTTCGCTTTTAATACACAAAAGCATTCAAGTTGTATCAAGGCGGCAAGGGAACGAATTCCTGGGAGTATAGATAACTATGTGACCAGGGTGAGTGAGGGCAGCCAACGCAGAGACGGCTTGAAGGATGAAGTGTATACAGGAGAAATTATGCTGCCCGACTCATCTATCCGATTAAATAAATACATCAGTGAAAGCGGAATCTGCTCGCGTCGCGAGGCGGATCGCTTTATCGAACAAGGGAATGTCTTCCTGAATGGTAAACGCGCCACCATTGGCGATCAGGTGATGCCTGGCGACGTCGTAAAAGTGAATGGTCGGTTGATTGAGCCGCGTGAAGCGGAGGATCTGGTTTTTATCGCGCTGAACAAGCCGGTAGGAATTGTCAGCACCACCGAAGACAGCGAACGCGACAACATTGTTGATTTCGTGAATCACAGCAAGCGCGTGTTCCCCATCGGTCGTCTGGACAAAGATTCCCAGGGACTGATCTTTCTGACTAACCACGGCGACCTGGTGAATAAAATCCTGCGCGCTGGTAACGATCACGAAAAAG
Source organism: Citrobacter sp. Colony219 (assembly GCF_019382635.1). Classification (NCBI taxonomy): domain Bacteria; kingdom Pseudomonadati; phylum Pseudomonadota; class Gammaproteobacteria; order Enterobacterales; family Enterobacteriaceae; genus Citrobacter; species Citrobacter sp. Colony219. Next base: position 603,062 of record NZ_CP080033.1, read on the forward strand.
AGTATCTGGTGACGGTCGATAAGCCCGTAACCGACGACTTTATTCGTGGGATGGGAGCCGGTGTGCCAATCCTCGGCACCGTTACCAAGAAATGTAAGGTCAAGAAAGAAGCGCCGTTTGTGTTTCGCATCACGCTGATTCAGGGGCTGAACCGCCAGATCCGCCGTATGTGTGAGCACTTTGGTTATGAAGTGACGAAGCTTGAGCGCACACGCATCATGAACGTGAGTTTGTCCGGCCTGCCGCTGGGAGAATGGCGTGACCTGACGGATGACGAACTGATCGATCTGTTCAAGCTGATTGAGAATTCATCATCAGAAGCTAAACCGAAGGCGAAAGCGAAGCCAAAAGCCGCCACCGCAGGCATCAAGCGCCCGGTAGTGAAAATCGAAAAATCGGCGGAGAAAGAGAAATCGCGCCCGGCGGCAAACGGGAAGCGTTTTACCTCGCCGGGGCGTAAGAAGAAAGGACGTTAACGTCTGCCGCGCGTTGGCGTATTCGCCGACCAGGAAAATGACGCCTCTGAATCCGGTTTATAAGCCTGCTTTTTCTTCAACTGGCGGGCTTTTTTAGCTTCGGCTTCGCGCAAGGCCATCAGTTTATCGATGTACTCTTTCTTGATGCTGTTGGTCTCAGCGTTGGTCAGCAGTCGACCATGCGCAATGCGCGCGCGGTCAAGCAGCGTTTTCAGTTCACGCTGTTCGCGCTCGGTCATCTCTTTTTGGGTAATGCGGGGGAGTGCCATACGGGTGCCCTCTGTTAGCCGATAGTCTCAGTGTACGGTAATCCTGGCCAGGCTGATAGCGCTCAATAGGCAATACGCAATTTTCCGCTAAAGTCCTGCTGGGTATAACCCGTTGTTTTGAATCCTTTATCCGTGATGATGCTATCGATTTCTTTTAACGTGGCGATACACATCACCCCATCCTGACCAAATTTGGTATGGTCGGCGAGAATTACCGCTTTTTTACTCATGGCAATCATGGACTTCGCCACGTACGCCTCATCAAAACTTTTTACCAGCACTCCATGCTGAGGCGAAATTCCACCTGCGCCAATGAAGCAGATATCGGCGTGAATGGCGTTAATTTGCTGACAAACCGAGACACCGAGATTGGCGCGAAAATGGTAGTCATATTCACCGCCTAAGACGTAAACGCGGGCCTGAAGATTATGCTCTTTAATTTTATCCGCAATTAACGCTGAGTTGGTAATAACAGAATAAGCGAGTGGGGGTAATAGTTCAGCAAGAATTAAGTTAGTCGTACAGGAGTCAATAAACAGCGTATCGCGTTCGCTAACCATCGTGGCGGCAATTTTACCAATTGCCATTTTTTCATCACGGTGTATATCAATCCGCGCGCCGAACTCATCTTCCTGAACGACCTGTTTTTTGACAGCCCCGCCATGGATTTTGGTAATTTGTCCTTCGGACTCCAGTATCGAGAGGTCACGGCGAATGGTCTCTGATGTAACTTTTAGCGTTTCCGATAATTTGATGACTGTGACTTCACCGAACTTATTTAATTCATCAAGAATATGTTTTCTTCTTTTAATCGGGTTCATTATTTTCCGCCAATGTCGTGCTTTGGCGCATGGTAACTGGATGCGCAAAGCAACGCAACCACTCCAGCGCACAGACAATACCTTCATCATCATTAGAGGCCGTCACATAGCTGGCGTGTTGTTTTACTGCATCAGGCGCATTGCCCATGGCGATACCGATGTTCGCAGCGGTAAACATACTGATATCGTTCTGCTGATCGCCAATCGCCGTAACCTGTTCGGTCGCTATATTTAGCTGTTGCCTTAACATGTTTATAGCATAGCCTTTGTTTATTTCAGTTCGTTGGATGTCAATATAATTCCCCCCGGTGATTGTCGCCATATAACCACAGGGCAATTCATTAATCATTGCCGTACATAATGCATTTATTTTTGATTGTTCTGCCACTAATGTGATCTTATAAATGTCATGCTGATTAAAAATATATTCAGGCGTTGCCGAAATAAAGGGTAGCTCAAATAAGTTGGCCTCATAAGTCGTCCATGGTGCTACGAGTCGGTCATCACGATGATAAATAGCATCGGCGCTAAAAAAATGATGGGGGTAGCAGGAAAGAGAAATAGATCGGTCAATCTCCCGGAGATCCATGCAAGAGAGTGTCGCAGTATGAATAATATGCTGCGACGTCATCTCCAGAATTTGCCCGCCATTAAAACCGGCGCACCAGGCAAACAATTTATCTACCTGTTGCTGTTGTAACAGGCGCACCATAGAGGAGACCGGCCTGGCGGAACAGGCTGCCAGCAGACCGCCACGCTGGCGGAACTCAATCAGCGCCTGACGCGTGCGCGGGCTGATTGTTTTCTGCGATGTCAGTAACGTTCCATCCAGATCGGTCACCAGCAACATTTCTCTTTCCTCTGAGTTTACTGAGCAATAAACGGTGTGACGGCCTCTTTGGCGGCGTTGCAGACCATATTGTCGATTGCCGTACCGACGACCAGAATATTGACCCCGGTATCTTTAAACGCTTTGGCGTTGGCGAGGTTAATACCGCCTTCTGCCAGCGTTGGTACATCAACCGCGCCAACCAGCGCTCGCAGCCTTTCTTTAATGGCCTGTGGAATGTCGCCTGCGGCTACGCCTTCATAGCTCATACCGGTCATCAGGCCGATCATATCGACGCCAATTTCCTGCATCCGCTTCGCCACGCTGGAAACCTCTTCCGGCGTACGCGCAGGAATACCGAAAGTATGCAGATCGTCCGGGTGACCAATATAGGCGTCAACGGTCAGACCATATTGATGGGCGAGATTAACGATATCCTGCAGATCGTCCCAGTCGGATTTATGCGTGTGCAAACCATCGGCTCCGGCACGGGCAATCTCCAGAATCTCAGTGTCACTGAGCGGCACGGGCAAGGTTTCGGTAAAACCTCCCGCAATACCCACGGTAATGAAAATATCGTCAGGAACCACGTTACGCACGCCGTGTACCGCTTCAGCCATTTGCCCGTTGGTGATTTCATGGCGGATCTGCTCTGCTGCATGCATATTGCTCACGCCTTTGTGTCCACGCGCCAGCGCCAGTGCCGGGTGGTTTGGTTCCAGCAGCTTAACGCCTGCCTCACACACCGCTTTCGCCAGACGCGCATCGTCGCCAGTGATCCCCGTACTGAGGATGGTTTGTCCGCCGTGGAGCGCAATGGCATCTTTCACTTTCTGTAACGCTTTGGCGCGTTTTTTATTCATATCGCCTTTAAACATGGTGTACCTCTGGTGTTGGTGCATTAATTAACGGGCTGACGCTGCAGGTTCGCTCTGTACGACAGCCTTAAAACGGTTAGCAATAATGGTGGTAATACAGGTCATCGCCATTGTTGTGATCATCACGATAGCCATCTGAAGCGCATTGCTGGACAAGAACGGCGAGGCAAAAGCGGGAACATAAGCCACGCCTTTAACGTTAAAGAAGCCCAGCATCATGCCGCCCATTCCGGCCCAGAAAATGGCGGAGCCAAAGACAATTTTGTTGGCGAACATGAAGGGATAGGCAGATTCCACGAAGGTTCCGAAACCCAGGTTAATAAGCAGCCCCGGTGTGGCGACGGCGGCTTCACTTTTTTCGCGAGGGGCGATAACGTTGGCAAGGTTAATCCCTGCGGCAACCATCACCAGACCCACCATATCGACTGCGCCGAGGAAGCTTACGCCGGATTTTTCCATCTCCAGCAGAACCAGCGGCAGAATGACCGCGTGGTAGACCCCGCCCAGGATGGCTGGCCAGATAACCAACCCCGCCAGCAGTCCGGCAAGAACAGGACTGAAAGCCAGAGTGCTTTCGATAGCCAGTTTGATGTAATTACCTGCCGACAGCGCCAGCGGACTCAGCAGATAGTGCATGATCAACCCGGCGGCAAGACCTGAAATCCCACCGGCGACGATGTTGACGGTGGTCATCGGAAAGCGCCAGTTCAGGCACAGTTCAAACAGCCAACGAACGAAAATCCCGGCCATCAAGCCGCCGATAATCCCGCCGATCAGCCCCCCTTCAACGGACAGCACCCCGGCGACGACCCCGGCAACGATTGAGACTTCATCCAGCTCAGAAATCTGTTTTGCCGCCAGCACGGCAACCAATACCGGCAGGCCTTTCAGCAGGATTTCAAAAATATCGTTAAGTTTTTCCAGACCCGGGATGTGGCTCAGGGCGAGAACAATTGCCATCGCGATAAAGCCAGGCAGCGCAGGGATCATAATGCTGCGAATGTTAAAGCGTTTGAGCAGGCTCTTTCCGGAGCCACCCTGGGAGGGTGAAGCGCTACCCAGCTGCGGCTTGTACTTAATGCCCCAGTGTTTACACAGAGACGCCACGAAGGAGACTGCGCGGGTGCGGCTGGTGGTACCGGTCGTACCCGAGGTCGCGACAATATTTGCCCCTTTTGCGGCCACCAGCGCCATTGACGTTCCGCCGGTGCCAACGATCGGTGTTTTCATTTCAACGGCAGCGGTGAAGACCTCGTGGTTCGCTTTTCCCGGATCGGCGCTCATCACGACGATCCCGTCGATCGTGCCGCTACGGATCATCCCGGCAATCTGGCGATCGCTTTCAATCACCGAAGCGTTCACCTCTGAAAGTTTTCCCTGAAATATCCGTTGTGGTTTTTGTTGGTTTTCTTTGGTTAATGCAAACACGGATGCCGCTGTGTGGGGTTTGGCAACATCCATCGAGGCTTCCGCCGCGATAAACTGCACGGCGGCAACTTCCACACCTGCGGCTTCGCACTGCTGATAAATTTCCTGGAGTAGCTTCTCTGGCTCTGCGCCACCCAGGTTGTAGAGGTTGCCTCCACTGCTTCCAATAATCGCAATTTTTTTCATAGCGGCCTCAAAGATAGGGTAAAGGGGTTATTTGTGTTGTAGTGGAATCATAATTCCAACTAAAACAAAACAAATCAACATTAAATTAGCGAGGTAAATTGCCATTTGTATGGGGTTTGTTTATTAATTGCTTGAAATAAAAAGAATAAATTAAGATTTTGTTTTGTGTGGATGTTTGTTGTTTTGTGATGGAGTTCAAAGG
>NZ_CP080033.1:608225-647004 GCF_019382635.1 Citrobacter sp. Colony219
AATCGCCTTACCGGACCAGTACCCCGCAAGCAGCGAACCAGAAAGGTTATGCCAGACGGAGAACAGCGCGCCGGGCAGGGCGGCGAGCGGACCGAAGTAGATTTTGCCCAGCGCAGCGGCGAGGCCGGAGTTCTGCATGCCGACTTCAATCGCCAGCGTGCGGCAGGTGGATTCATCAAAGCCGAACAGTTTCCCGCCCCAGTAGCCGCCAAGCAGGCCAATGGTGTTATGCAGAATAACGGCGATAATCACCACAAAGCCGACCGACGCAATGTGCGATGCAGAACCTGCCACAACAGCGCTGATAATCGCCAGAATGCACACCATAGAAAACGCAGGCAGATACGGTTCTACGGTTTTTACGACGCGTGGGAACAGATGATGAATGACCAGGCCCAGCGCAATCGGAATGACCACAATCTGCAATATACTCAACAGCATTCCCATCACGTCGACCTGAATATGCGCATCAACGTACAGGCGCGTCAGCAGCGGCGTGGCGACAACACCGACCAGTGTTGAAACCGATGAAATCGTCACGGACAACGCCACGTCACCTTTCGCCAGATAGATCATCACGTTAGATGCCGTGCCGCTGGCCACGCTGCCGACCAGCACCATACCTGCGGACAATTCCGGCGGCATATTAAAAGCCAGCGCCAAAATCCATGCGGCGAGCGGCATCACCAGATAGTGCAGGAAAATACCCGCCGCGACCGGGGCTGGGCGTGAGAGTACGCGTTTAAAATCATCCACCTTCAGGTGCACGCCCATGCCGAACATAATCAGCATCAGTAACGACGGCACTAATGGCCCGACAGGCGTAAAGGTGGAGGGCGTGTAATACGCAATAACAGAGAGCAGCAGCGCCCATAACGGGAACAGCCGCGTGAGAGTAGCGAGCATATTGTATTCCTTGCGATTTAAAGATGTTGTGTTGTTATAAAAAAGCCGGGTTCGAGCCCGACTATAGTTATTGTTTATCGCGTGATGGAATATTATTCAAACAAATTATGGTGCAGCTTCTGTACAACCTGCTCGGCTTCAGTACCAGGTACCAGGAAGCACAGGTTGTGGCTGGACGCGCCGTAGCAAATCATCCGAATATTGAACGGCTCCAGTACGCCGAACACCTCTTTACCCACGCCGCAGGCTTTGGACAGGTCGTTGCCAATCAATGCCACCAGCGCCAGGCCTTCTTCCACTTCAACCCGACACAGGGCAGACAGTTCCATCAGCAGAGACTGTGTTAACAGTGTATCGCCGGTGGACGTTGAACCAGTGGTATCCAGCGTCAGCGCCACGCTGACTTCGGATGTGGTAATTAAATCGACCGAGATATTGTGACGTGCCAGGATGCCGAACACTTCCGCCAAAAAGCCGCGAGAGTGCAGCATATTCAGGCTATGCAGTGTCAGCAGCGTCTGCTTACGGCGTAGTGCCAGCGCCCGGAACAGCGGTGGATTCGCGGTTTTATTACATACCAGCGTACCTCCTGCTTTTGGATCCTTACTGGAGCCCACAAACACCGGAATATCGCTACGTACGGCTGGCAACAGGGTTGCCGGATGCAGTACTTTCGCGCCAAAGGTCGCCATTTCCGCGGCCTCTTCAAAGGCGATTTCATCAATACGCTGCGCAGCCGGAACCACGCGCGGATCGGTAGTGTAGATGCCGGGAACGTCGGTCCAGATATCAACGCGCGTTGCGTGTAGGGCTTCTGCCAGTAAGGCGGCGGTATAATCGCTGCCGCCGCGTCCCAGCGTGGTGGTGCGGCCCTTGCCTTCACTGCCGATAAAGCCCTGAGTAATCACCAGACCTTCGCTCAGACGCGGGGCCAACTGGAGCGTCGCCAGTTCAGCCAGCGCCGTGACGTCGGGTTCTGCACGACCAAAACGATCGTTAGTGCGCATCACTTTACGCACGTCAAACCACTGCGCTTGCACGTTGCGTTCACGCAGGATCTCGACGAACAGCAGGGTAGACATCAGTTCACCGTGGCTGACCAGTTCGTCGGTCAGCGCGGTTGAGGTCGCCAGTGACGCCGCTTCTGCCAGTGTGGTGATGTTTTCCAGCAGACGTTCGATCTCTTCACGGATCACGTTTGGATAACGCAGGCGTTCCAGAATATTGAACTGAATTTGACGAATGGCATCGAGTTTTTCGAAGCGCGCGGTTGGCTCCAGCCCTTCAGCCAGTGCGACCAGCAGGTTGGTGATTCCCGCAGAAGCGGAAAGTACCACCACACGGACGTTAGCATCAGAAAGCACGACATCAGCGCTGCGATTCATGGCATCAAAATCCGCCACGCTGGTACCACCAAACTTGGAGACAACTACATCAGTCATAACTACCTCGTGTCAGGGAATGAATAGAGCGACCATGGCACAAAGGAAACCGGTGCAGGCGCAAATGCAAATACCGTATTTATAAATAAAATGTGTAGCTTGCACTGTCAACGCTGGGATTATGCGGATTTTTCATGCTGCAACTGCGTTGAGTAACGGTACTAATAACAACGCTGATAACCGCTATACTTTTTAGCCACGTTTGGCGGATGCCCTGGCAATGGCATTAAAACAATCACACTTTTCTGTGACTGGCGTTACAATCGATCTCAGTCACAATTCTCAAAATCAGAAGAGTATTGCTAATGAAAAACATCAATCCAACGCAGACCTCAGCCTGGCAGGCACTACAAAAACACTTTGAAGAAATGAAAGACGTTACTATCGCGGATCTTTTCGCGAAAGATAGCGATCGTTTCACTAAGTTTTCCGCGACGTTTGACGATCTGATGCTGGTGGATTTCTCCAAAAACCGCATCACTGAAGAGACGCTGGCTAAATTGCAGGATCTGGCGAAAGAAACCGATTTGGCGGGTGCCATCAAGTCCATGTTCTCCGGTGAGAAAATCAACCGTACTGAAGACCGTGCCGTGCTGCACGTGGCGCTGCGTAACCGTAGCAATACGCCGATCATCGTTGACGGCAAAGATGTGATGCCGGAAGTGAATGCGGTACTGGAGAAGATGAAATCTTTCTCTGAAGCGATCATCTCCGGAAGCTGGAAAGGCTATACCGGCAAAGCCATCACCGATGTAGTAAACATCGGTATCGGCGGTTCTGACCTCGGCCCGTTCATGGTGACCGAAGCGCTGCGTCCGTACAAAAATCACCTGAACATGCACTTTGTGTCTAACGTCGATGGTACGCACATCGCCGAAGTGCTGAAAAAAGTGAACCCGGAAACCACGCTGTTCCTGGTCGCTTCCAAAACCTTCACCACCCAGGAAACCATGACCAACGCCCACAGCGCGCGCGACTGGTTCCTGGCGACCGCTGGCGACAACAAGCACGTAGCCAAACACTTCGCAGCGCTCTCCACTAACGGTAAAGCGGTTGGCGAGTTCGGTATTGATACTGCCAATATGTTCGAGTTCTGGGACTGGGTTGGCGGTCGTTACTCCCTGTGGTCTGCAATCGGTCTGTCCATCATCCTGTCCGTAGGCTTCGACAACTTTGTTGAGCTGCTCTCCGGCGCGCATGCGATGGACAAACACTTCTCCACCACCCCGGCTGAGAAAAACCTGCCGGTGCTGCTGGCGCTGATCGGTATCTGGTACAACAACTTCTTCGGTGCCGAAACCGAAGCGATTCTGCCGTACGACCAGTATATGCACCGTTTCGCGGCCTACTTCCAGCAGGGCAACATGGAATCCAACGGTAAATACGTTGACCGTAACGGCAACGCAGTGGATTACCAGACTGGCCCAATCATCTGGGGTGAGCCGGGCACTAACGGTCAGCATGCGTTCTACCAGCTGATTCACCAGGGCACCAAAATGGTTCCGTGCGATTTCATCGCGCCGGCAATCACCCACAACCCGCTGTCGGATCACCATCCGAAACTGCTGTCTAACTTCTTCGCGCAAACCGAAGCGCTGGCTTTTGGTAAATCTCGTGAAGTGGTTGAGCAGGAATATCGCGACCAGGGTAAAGATCCGGCTACGCTTGAGCACGTTGTGCCGTTCAAAGTGTTCGAAGGTAACCGTCCAACGAACTCCATCCTGCTGCGCGAAATCACGCCGTTCAGCCTGGGTGCGTTGATTGCGCTGTACGAGCACAAAATCTTCACTCAGGGCGCGATCCTGAACATCTTCACCTTTGACCAGTGGGGCGTTGAGCTGGGCAAACAGCTGGCGAACCGCATTCTGCCAGAGCTGAACGATGATAAAACTGTTTCTTCCCATGATGTTTCTACTAATGGGTTGATTAACCGTTATAAGTCCTGGCGCTAATCTGCTTCTTCCTTCGAACCGCAGCGGTGTTGGCTGCGTTCGTTAACCCCGGTCACATAGCTATCTATGCTCCCGGGGATTAACGATCTTGCCGCCTTGCTGCAATTCGAATGAATTTGCAGATTACCTGTGATAGAAGCTGATATTATTATCAGCTTTTTTTATAAGATAATTCCACTTCTCCACCTTATTACCTAAAAATTTAATTGAGCTTAATCCTAAAATAATATGTTCAACGTTCTCCTGTTTCTGATGTTTTAAGATTTACCGGATATTGTGTTTTCACTATTATATTTTAACTCTTTGAATTTAATTGTTTTTATTATTTATTGTTAATCGTTTTCTCTCTCGCTATCTAATTATCCTAAATTCCCCTGTGGCGTAATTTGAACACTTTGGCTTGTGTATACTCGATCTCGCCCGAAATTCTTTTGGGTAAATCTCCATTCATGCAATGAAGGGAATTTGTGATGAAAAAAGTTGTGTATGGCCTTTGGGCTATATCTGCGCTTGCGGCGACGTCTGTCTATGCCGCCCCCGTTCAGGTGGGTGAGGCTGCAGGGTCGGCTGCCGCGTCGGTTTCGGCGGGAAGTTCCTCCGCGACCAGCGTGAGCACCGTAAGTTCCGCGGTGGGGGTTGCCCTGGCGGCAACCGGTGGCGGCGATGGTTCTAATACCGGAACCACCACCACGACAACCACCAGTACCCAGTAATACCGGTACGTTTAATTCTAACCACACTTCGGTGTGGTTATTTTGCCTCTCTGGAGAAACGTCGTGAAGCGACCCGCGCTCATAATGGTTTGTCTGTTACTACAGGCGTGCTCAGCCACCACCGAAGGTTTGGGGCATTCGCTGTGGGATAGCGTATTTGGGACTCCCGGCGTACAGATGACGGATGATGAAATCCAAAATATGCCTTACGCCAGCCAGTATATGCAGCTCAACGGCGGTCCCCAGCTGTTTGTGGTACTCGCGTTTGCGGAAAACGGACAGCAGAAATGGGTGACTCAGGATCGGGCCATTCTCGTGACGCAACATGGGCGACTGGTGAAAACACAGCTCGACGGAGACAACCTCATCGAGGTGAATAATCTGGCTGCCGACCCGCTCAGTAAGCCCAATCAGATAGTCGATGGCGCAACGTGGTCCCGTACGATGGGCTGGACCGAGCATCAGAAGGTACGCTATGCCACCGCCCGCTCGGTTTTCACATGGGATGGCGCTGACACCATCAAGGTCGGTAGCGATGAAACGCCGGTACGCATCCTCGATGAAGACGTCACCACCGATCAAACGCGCTGGCATAACCGCTACTGGGTAGACAGTGACGGCATGATTCGCCAGTCAGAACAGTATCTTGGCGCAAGTTTCTTCCCGGTGAAAACTACGCTGATTAAGGCGGCAAAATCATGATGAAACGAATGATTACCGCGCTTTCCTTCAGCCTGTGCGCGGCATCTGTTTTTGCTGCGGGCAGTGTAAAAGTGATCACGACAGGCAGCACCGAAGCAAAAACGCTGACCGGCGCGGAGCATTTGGTCGATCTGGTGGGTCAACCGAAGCTGGCGAATAGCTGGTGGCCAGGTGCGGTCATTGGCGAAGAGCGGGCAACGGCTGAGGCGCAACGTCAGCAGCAGGCATTACTGGATCGTCTGGCGACGTTGAGTGCTGGAGAAAGCGGTGATGATGCCGCGGCTATCAACGCGTTACGCCAGCAAATTCAGGCGCTGAAGGTGACCGGCAGACAGACGATTAATCTCGACCCGGATGTTGTACGCGTCAGCGAGCGAGGCAACCCGCCGCTGCAGGGCAATTACACGCTGTGGGTTGGGCCGCAGCCCACGGATATCACGCTGTTGGGTTTGCTAAGCCACCCGGGTAAACAGCCGTTTATACCCGGACGTGATGTTGCCAGCTATCTCGATGGGCAGCATCGGCTCAGCGGCGCGGATCGTAGCTACGCCTGGGTTGTCTATCCCAACGGACGCACACAAAAAGTGCCGGTCGCCTACTGGAACAAACGTCACATTGAGCCGATGCCCGGCAGCATCATTTTTGTCGGGCTGTGGGACTCTGTCTGGAGCAGCACCCCGGATGAAATCAATGCCGACATTCTTCGCACCCTGACCCAGCGGATACCCGAATAATGAGAAAAACTTATCTGCTCAGCCTGTTGGCGCTGGGTATCAGCGCGGCCTGTCACGGTGAAACGTATCCTGCGCCGATTGGTCCTTCCCAGTCTGATTTTGGCGGCGTGGGGCTGCTGCAAACCCCAACCGCACGCATGGCGCGTGAGGGCGAAATGAGCCTTAACTACCGCGATAACGATCAGTACCGCTACTACTCCGCGTCGGTGCAAATGTTCCCGTGGCTGGAAACGACCCTGCGCTATACCGATGTGCGCACCAAAAAATACAGCAGCGTGGAGTCGTTTTCAGGCGATCAGACATACAAGGATAAGGCGTTCGACCTGAAGCTGCGGTTGTGGGAAGAGAGCTACTGGATGCCGCAGGTGGCGGTGGGGGCACGCGATATAGGCGGAACGGGCCTGTTCGATGCGGAGTATATTGTGGCGAACAAAGCCTGGGGACCGTTTGATTTCTCACTCGGTCTCGGCTGGGGATACCTCGGGACCAGCGGCAACGTCAGCAATCCGTTTTGCTCATACAGCGATAAATTCTGTCATCGCGATAACAGCTACAAGCAGGCGGGTTCCATTGACGGCAGCCAGATGTTCCACGGCCCGGCATCGCTGTTTGGCGGCGTAGAGTATCAGACTCCCTGGCAGCCGCTGCGCCTGAAGCTGGAGTACGAGGGAAATAATTATCAGCAGGATTTTGCGGGTAAGCTGGATCAGAAGAGCAGGTTTAACGTCGGCGCTATTTATCGCGTCACCGATTGGGCCGACGTTAACCTCAGCTATGAGCGCGGCAATACCTTTATGTTTGGGGTCACGCTGCGGACTAACTTTAACGATCTGCGACCACACTATAACGACAACGCCCGCCCGAAATATCAGCCACAGCCGCAGGATGCCATCCTGCAGCATTCGGTGGTGGCGAATCAGCTAACGCTGCTGAAATACAATGCCGGGCTGGCGGATCCTAAAATCCAGGTGCAGGGCGATACGCTGTATGTAACAGGCGAACAGGTGAAATACCGTGACTCGCGCGAAGGGATCGAACGCGCGAACCGGATCGTGATGAACGATCTTCCCGACGGGATCCGCACGATCCGTATTACGGAAAATCGCCTTAACTTGCCGCAGGTGACGACCGAAACAGAGGTTTCCAGCCTCAAGCGCCATCTGGAAGGCGAGCCGTTGGGCCATGAGACTCAACTGGCGCAAAAACGCGTTGAGCCCGTAGTGCCGAAAACGACCGAGCAGGGCTGGTATATCGATAAGTCGCGCTTCGATTTCCACATCGATCCGGTGCTTAACCAGTCGGTAGGCGGCCCGGAAAATTTCTATATGTATCAGTTGGGCGTGATGGGCACGGCAGATTGGTGGGTGACCGATCATCTGCTGACCACCGGGAGTTTGTTCGCCAACCTCGCCAATAACTATGACAAGTTTAACTACACCAACCCGCCGCAGGATTCGCATTTACCGCGCGTGCGTACCCATGTGCGTGAGTATGTACAGAACGACGTCTACGTGAATAACCTGCAGGCCAATTACTTCCAGTCACTCGGGAACGGGTTTTACGGACAGGTTTACGGCGGCTATCTGGAGACCATGTATGGCGGGGCGGGCGCGGAAGTATTGTACCGTCCATTGGACAGCAACTGGGCGTTTGGCATTGACGCCAACTACGTGAAACAGCGTGACTGGCGTAGCGCACAGGACATGATGAAATTCACCGACTACAGCGTGAAGACCGGGCATTTGACGGCTTACTGGAATCCTTCGTTTGCTCAGGATGTTCTGGTGAAAGCCAGCGTGGGGCAATATCTGGCGGGGGATAAGGGCGGCACGCTGGAAATTGCGAAACGCTTCGATAGCGGCGTGGTTGTTGGCGGTTATGCGACTATCACTAATGCCTCGCCGGATGAGTACGGCGAGGGTGATTTTACTAAAGGGGTGTACGTTTCCGTGCCGCTGGATCTGTTCTCGTCAGGCCCAACCCGCAGTCGCGCGGCGATAGGCTGGACACCGTTAACGCGTGATGGCGGTCAGCAGCTAGGGCGTAAGTTCGGTCTGTACGATATGACCAGTGACAGGAGTGAGAATTTCCGGTGATGTGAATGTTGATCGCCCGGTGGCGCTACGCTTACCGGGCATCCGGCAAGAACCGTCATGCGAACAAAATATAAACAAAAAATGTAGATCTCTGTCACATTTTTGCGTTATACAGGAACCTCGCCACTGAGTAAGAGGTGCTGTTATGACGTCGCTATCTCGTCCCCGCGTGGAGTTTATCTCCACCATCTTGCAGACCGTGCTGAATCTGGGGCTGCTGAGTCTGGGCCTGATCCTGGTCGTATTCCTCGGGAAAGAAACGCTGCATCTGGCAGATGTGCTGTTCGCGCCGGAACAAACCAGCAAATATGAGCTGGTGGAAGGACTGGTGGTTTACTTTCTGTATTTTGAATTTATCGCACTGATTGTGAAGTACTTTCAGTCAGGGTTTCACTTTCCGCTGCGCTATTTTATCTATATCGGGATCACCGCGATTGTGCGGTTGATCATTGTCGATCATAAAGCACCTATGGATGTGCTTACCTATTCCGCGGCGATCCTGCTGCTGGTGATCACCCTGTGGCTGTGCAACTCGAAGCGGTTGAAGCGAGAGTAAAAAAACAACACGCCGTCGGGGCGGCGTGTTGCAGGCCAGGATTACTGCGCAGAGGCAGGCTGGGTTTTCTCTGCTGTGGGTTCCCACAGTTCTTCAAGTTCTTCCAGTGTTTTGCCTTTGGTTTCCGGCACGAACTTCCACATGAACAGCGCCGCCAGGATGCCCATACAACCGTAGATCCAGTAGGAGAAACCGTTGTGGAAATGGGAAACCAGCCAGGAGTTTTTGTCCATCATTGGGAAGGTCCAGGAGACGAAGTAGTTCGCCAGCCATTGAGCTGCAACGGCAATGGCGAGCGCTTTACCGCGAATCGCATTCGGGAAGATTTCTGCCAGCAACACCCAACAAACCGGTCCCCAGGACATGGCGAATGCCGCGACATAAAATAGCATCGACAGCAGCGCCACCAGGCCGGAAGCCTGCGTATAAAATGCAGTGCCGAGGCTGAACATCCCAATTGCCATGCCGAGTGCGCCAATGATCTGCAGCGGTTTGCGACCAAATTTGTCCACAGTCATGATAGCCAGCACGGTGAAGCTCAGGTTGATCACGCCGACAATAATGGTCTGCAATAACGCCACATCGGTGCTGGCCCCAAGCGTTTTGAAGACTTCCGGTGCGTAGTACAGCACGACGTTAATACCGACAAACTGCTGGAAGATGGATAACATCACGCCGATAACGATCACGCCTGCACCAAACATCAACAGGCGACCACCGGTTTTGCGTCCATGCTCGAGTGACTGATTAATCTCCTGCATGGCCTGAGTGGCGAGAGTGCTACCCATAATCTTGCGCAGAATACCTTCTGCTTGTTCGTGTCTGCCACGCGCCATCAGCCAACGTGGGCTTTCTGGTACGGTATACAGCAGCAGTAAAAACAGCAGGGCGGGGATACTTTCGGAGGCAAACATATATCGCCAGCCATCGGTATTCAGCCAGTTGGCGTCGCCTGAACGGGCAATAAAATAGTTAACGCAATACACCAGTAACTGGCCAAAAATAATCGCGAATTGGTTAAAGGAAACCAGTTTCCCACGAATATGTGCCGGAGCCAGCTCAGCAATATACATAGGTGAGAGCATTGAGGCTAAACCTACGCCAATACCACCGATGATGCGATAAATAACGAATTCGGGGACGTATCCTGCTAAATAAACAGGCACAGCATTATCGGGGTTAATGGTGGTAAAACCTAATTCTGGCCATGCGGATCCGATGCCGGAAATAAAAAATAACAGCGCAGCGATTTTCAGCGAATCCCGGCGACCAAAGCGGTTACTACAATACCCGCCCAGCGCACCGCCGATGATGCAGCCAATCAACGCACTGGCGACGCAAAAACCCAACAATGAGTTGGCGGCGGATTCACTTAAGTGTTGTGGAGCGACAAATACGGTATTTAAGGATTCTACCGTTCCGGATATGACCGCAGTGTCGTAACCGAATAATAGTCCTCCTAAAGTTGCGACTAATGTAATCGAAAAAATATAACTGGAATTATATTGAGTGTTCATTCAGACCTGCCTTAGAGGGTACAGCTCTTTTGATCAGTGCCGTGATGGTGAATTTAACAGGCAGGGAAGACAATTATCATTTTTTACATTGCAATTACGTTTTGTCTTTTCTGTGATCTTAATTCCGTTTAATTAGTTTATTTCCAGACGAAAAATAGAATTGCAGTGATGGAGAGCACGAAAGGAAATAATCATAACGGCAATGCAAAATAACATAAAAAAAGGGCGCTCCGTAGAGCGCCGAATAACAGTCACAGGTTGGGATAACATAAGTTGAGGGTTGCAGTGGCATTGCCCGTTGCCGGGCGGGGTAACACAACTACTTTGATGAAACTTAACCTTTCACACCACCTGCGGTCAGGCCGTTGACCAGCCAGCGCTGCGCCAGCAGGAATACCAGCGTGATCGGAATGGCGGAAAGTACAGCTGCGGCGGCAAAGTCGCCCCACAAATAGTTCTGTGGATTGAGGTACTGCTGCATACCTACCGCGAGGGTATAGCTGTTCACATCACGCAGCAGCAGTGACGCGACCGGGACTTCGGTAATAGCGGCAATGAACGACAGAATAAATACCACCGCCAGAATCGGAACGGAAAGCGGTAGCAGCACCAGGCGGAATGCCTGCCACGGCGTTGCGCCATCCAGCGCGGCCGCTTCTTCCAGCGAACCGTCGATGGTTTCGAAATAACCCTTAATCGTCCATACATGCAGTGCAATACCGCCAAGATAGGCGAAGATCACGCCGCCGTGCGTGTTCAGGCCGATAAACGGAATGTACTGGCCCAGGCGGTCAAACAACGCGTACAGGGCGACCAGAGACAGTACTGCCGGGAACATCTGGAAAATCAGCATCCCTTTCAGCAGGGTTGCTTTACCCGGGAAACGCATACGGGCAAAGGCGTAAGCACAGGTGGTGGAAAGCGTCACGATACCAATCGCGGTAATGGTGGCCACCTTCACTGAGTTCCACAGCCACAGCAGTACCGGGAACGGCGGCGGCGTCACACGGCCATCTGCGTGCTCAACGCTAAAGCCCAGCGCCAGTTTCCAGTGTTCCCAGGAGATGTTTTCCGGGATCAGGCTACCGGTGGCGAAGTTACCTTCGCGCAGCGAAATAGCAATGACCATCAGCAGCGGGAACATGATCGCCGCGATGAAAATCAGTAGCAGAAGGTGCGTGGTCAATAAACGTAGCTTCTGAGATTTGGGTTGGACCATAGCCATATTCCGTGCCCTCCTTAGTCGAATTTCATTCGTGTGGCTTTCAGGTTAACAATCGCCAGCGCACCCACCAGCAGGAAGATCAGCGTGGCAATCGCCGCTGCCAGACCGAAGTCCTGTCCGCCGCCGCCTTCGAAGGCGATACGGTAGGTGTAGCTCACGAGCAGGTCGGTATAGCCGGCTGGCGTGGTGGTGC
Source organism: Citrobacter sp. Colony219 (assembly GCF_019382635.1). Lineage (NCBI taxonomy): Bacteria > Pseudomonadati > Pseudomonadota > Gammaproteobacteria > Enterobacterales > Enterobacteriaceae > Citrobacter > Citrobacter sp. Colony219. Next base: position 620,262 of record NZ_CP080033.1, read on the forward strand.
CAAGTCGGTCCGGGCCACCGTTGGTCAACAGCTGAATCAGCACGAAGTTGTTAAAGTTAAAGGCGAAGCTGGCGATCATCAGCGGCGTTAGCGGCTTAATCAGCAGCGGTAGCGTTATCTTAAAGAAGTTCTGGAACGGGCCTGCGCCATCCATCGCCGAGGCTTCATACAGATCGTCAGGAATTGCTTTCAGCAGACCCATGCACAGGATCATCATGTACGGATAACCGAGCCAGGTGTTGACGATAATAATCATCGAACGTGCGGTGGTTGGGTCGCTGAACCAGGCCGGTTTGATACCAAACAGTGCGCTCAGCATCATGTTGATTTCACCAAAGCTCTGGTTGAATAAGCCCTTGAAAATCAGAATCGAGATAAACGACGGTACGGCATACGGAAGAATCAGCAGGACACGGTAAATCGCTTTGCCTTTGAGAGACTCCCACTGTACGAGACAGGCCAGCACCATCCCCACAGCAACGGTGAGGATCACTGTCAGAACGGAGAAGACCACCGTCCAGACAAAGATGGCGAAAAACGGTTTCTGGATGCCTTCGTCGGTAAACACGCGAGTGAAGTTATCCCAGCCGATGGCAACGGTATAGCCTGGACTGAGTTTTTCGCTACCCCAGCTACCGTCAGCGTTAATCGCCTGGTAATAACCAATGTCGCTGTTCGGACGGTATTTTACGCCGCTCTGGTTATTGGTGAGCGTGCCGTCGTCAGCGAGGGTATAGAGCGGTTGCGTGCCGGAAAACTGGCGCAGTGAACTCATGATCACTTTGCTTTCATCCGGCAGAATAGCGGTCAGTTGGTTCAGCGCCTGGCGATTCTGGGTGATGATGCGCAGCGTCCCACGTTCGCTTGCTGGTAAGGCATCCGTTTCTTTTAGTTGCAGTTTCTGTTCGCCGCCAAATTTGAAGGCATCGGAAACATAATTTTTGCCGGTTTCACCGTCGGTGAGCGCCAGTTGCCACTCCGTACCCGCCGGATACAGACCGAAGTTGTAGGTTTTACCTGCTTGATAAGAACGATCCATCAGGACTTCCTGAGCACGTTCAAAGGTCAGCTGGTTGGTGCTGCTGTAGTTGGTAAAGGCAATCGCGATGGTGCAAACCAATGGAAACAGAACAAACAGCCCCATACCAGCGACGCCAGGATAAACATAACGCCAGGCATAGGTTTTACGGTTAGCGAAAATATACAGGCCAGCAGAGCTTAAAATCAGCGTCATGATGGCAAACAGGTACTCCCCCTGAGCGTACATCAAAACAACAAGGTAACCGACCAGCAGCCCAAGCAGACCTATCACTGACCATTTAAGCCGGTCGCTTTGCCACCAGTGTTTCTTTTTAATGACATCCATGGGGATCTTCCTCTTTACGCTTTATCCTTCGCACTACCTCTTTGTTGGCTGCGGAAGCGCACCCCAGTCACTTACTTATGTAAGCTCCTGGGGATTTGCCTCCTTGCCGCCTCGATGTAGCGCGAATGATTTCGCGTAACAACGTATTCAATAAACCTGATTCCCTAAGAAATAAGGGAAACCGTATTACTTGGTGATACGACCTTGTGCATCTTTCAGCGCGGCATCGACGGTCTGACGGCCGCTGGCTGCGTTGATCACTGCGGTACGAACGGCATACCAGAATGCGGACATCTGTGGGATGTTCGGCATGATTTCGCCTTTCTGGGCGTTATCCATGGTGGCGGCGATACGTGGGTCTTTTGCTAATTGATCCTGGAAGGATTTCAGCGCCACGGCACCCAGCGGTTTGTCCTTGTTCACTTCATCCAGACCCTGGTCGGTCAGCAGGTAGTTTTCGAGGAACTCTTTCGCCAGTTCTTTGTTCGGGCTGGCGGCGTTAATACCGGCGCTCAGTACCCCAACAAACGGTTTAGACGCTTTGCCTTTGAAGGTTGGCAGCAGCGTGACGCCGTAGTTAATTTTGCTCTTGTCGATGTTCGACCACGCCCACGGACCGTTGATGGTCATCGCCGTTTCGCCCTTGTTGAAGGCCGCTTCTGCGATGGAGTAGTCGGTATCCGCGTTCATGTGTTTGTTCTTGATAAGGTCAACCAGGAAGGTCAGACCCGCTTTCGCGCCAGCGTTGTCCACGCCCACGTCTTTCACGTCATATTTGCCGTTTTCAAACTTGAACGCGTAACCGCCGTCGGCAGCAATCAGCGGCCAGGTGAAGTACGGTTCTTGCAGGTTGAACATCAGCGCAGATTTACCTTTCGCCTTCAGCTCTTTGTCCAGCGCAGGAATTTCTTCCCAGGTTTTCGGTGGATTTGGCACGAGGTCTTTGTTGTAAATCAGCGACAGCGCTTCAACCGCGATTGGGTAAGCAATCAGCTTGCCGTTATAGCGTACGGCATCCCAGGTGAACGGATAGAGTTTGTCCTGGAACGCTTTATCCGGGGTGATTTCAGCCAGCAGGCCAGACTGCGCGTAGCCGCCAAAGCGGTCATGTGCCCAGAAGATGATGTCCGGGCCATCACCGGTCGCGGCAACCTGCGGGAATTTTTCTTCTAGTTTGTCCGGGTGCTCAATGGTGACTTTGATCCCGGTGTCTTTCTCGAATTTTTTGCCCACTTCAGCGAGGCCGTTGTAGCCTTTATCGCCGTTAATCCAGATAACCAGCTTACCTTCTTCAATCTTGGCGAGAGCCGAGGCGGAGAACATCATCGTCGTCAATGCGGACAATGCGAGGATGCGTGCGCCAGTTTTGATTTTCATAGTTCCCATCCTGTTTGGTGATTTTGCAGAGGTGGCTTAACGGTGACTAGTTTCTTTATACGACAACCTCTTTCCATCCTCCTTACCCCTACGCCCCACCCATTCTTTATGTGATCTGTGTTACATAAATGTGAGTAATGCGTACTGGCGCACATAAAAACCCACTGATTTTTGCAAGCGACATCACGAAATTCCTCCACGGCGTACAGCCAGGGTCTCAGACGCTGCGCTCTCATCCTCCCGCCTCCTCCCCCATAAAAAAGCCGGGGGGTGGAGGATTCACGCCGTTAAGGGATAACGCATAGTCAATCCATCAATGAATGTTGCTGTCGATGACAGGTTGTAACGAAGGGAGAAGGGCATGGCGAGCGTACAGCTGCGAAATGTAACGAAAGCCTGGGGTGACGTAGTGGTATCGAAAGATATCAATCTCGACATTCACGAAGGGGAATTCGTGGTGTTTGTCGGACCGTCAGGCTGTGGTAAGTCAACCTTGCTGCGTATGATCGCCGGACTTGAAACCATCACCAGTGGTGATTTGTTTATCGGGGAGACCCGGATGAACGACATTCCGCCCGCCGAACGTGGCGTGGGGATGGTCTTCCAGTCCTATGCGCTGTATCCCCATTTGTCCGTCGCCGAAAACATGTCGTTCGGCCTCAAGCTGGCAGGTGCCAAAAAAGAGGTGATGAACCAGCGTGTTAATCAGGTCGCAGAAGTGCTGCAACTGGCCCATCTGCTGGAGCGCAAACCCAAAGCGCTCTCTGGTGGACAACGTCAGCGTGTGGCGATTGGCCGTACGTTGGTTGCAGAGCCGCGTGTCTTTCTGTTGGACGAACCGCTGTCAAACCTCGATGCCGCACTGCGCGTCCAGATGCGCATTGAAATCTCCCGCCTGCATAAGCGTCTTGGCCGCACGATGATTTACGTCACCCACGATCAGGTCGAAGCGATGACCCTGGCCGACAAAATTGTGGTGCTGGATGCCGGCCGCGTCGCGCAGGTAGGTAAACCCCTGGAGCTGTACCACTACCCGGCTGACCGCTTTGTTGCCGGGTTTATTGGCTCGCCGAAGATGAACTTCCTGCCGGTGAAAGTGACGGCAACGGCGATCGATCAGGTTCAGGTTGAGCTGCCTAACCGCCAGCAAATATGGCTACCAGTGGAAAGCCGTGCGGTGCAGGTCGGCGCCAATATGTCTTTGGGTATCCGCCCGGAACATCTGCTGCCCAGCGATATTGCTGATGTCACCCTCGAAGGTGAAGTACAGGTAGTCGAGCAGCTTGGTCACGAAACACAAATCCATATCCAGATCCCCGCCATCCGTCAGAACCTGGTTTACCGCCAGAACGACGTGGTGTTGGTAGAAGAGGGTGCCACATTCGCTATCGGCCTGCCGCCAGAGCGTTGCCATCTGTTCCGTGAGGATGGCACTGCATGTCGTCGGTTGCATCAAGAGCCGGGCGTTTAAGGTATCCCATTAAAAAAAAGCGCAAAACCGTCAAGGTGAAGCGTTTAAAGAAAAGCAATGATCTCAGGAGATAGAACGATGATTACTCTGCGCAAACTTCCTCTGGCGGTTGCTGTGGCAGCAGGCATTATGTCTGTTCAGGCAATGGCTGTCGATTTCCATGGTTATGCTCGTTCCGGTATCGGCTGGACGGGTAGTGGCGGCGAACAACAATGTTTCCAGGCAACCGGTGCCCAAAGTAAATACCGTCTCGGTAACGAATGTGAAACCTATGCCGAAATTAAGCTGGGCCAGGAAGTGTGGAAAGAAGGCGATAAGAGCTTCTACTTCGACACTAACGTTGCCTACTCTGTTGCACAGCAGAATGACTGGGAAGCGACCGATCCTGCTTTCCGCGAAGCCAACGTGCAGGGTAAAAACCTGATTGAATGGCTGCCGGGTTCCACCATCTGGGCCGGTAAACGTTTCTATCAGCGTCATGACGTCCATATGATCGACTTCTACTACTGGGATATTTCAGGTCCTGGTGCCGGTATTGAAAACATCGATCTGGGCTTTGGTAAGCTGTCTCTGGCCGCAACCCGTTCTCAGGAAGCGGGTGGTTCTTACACCTTCAGTAGCCAGAATATCTACGACACATCCAAAGATACCGCGAACGACGTATTCGACATGCGTTTAGCGCAGATGGCCATTAACCCGGACGGCATGCTGGAACTGGGTGTTGACTACGGTCGTGCGAATAAAACTGACGGTTATAGCTACGCGGATAGCGCTTCTAAAGATGGCTGGATGTTCACTGCAGAACATACTCAGAGCATGCTGAAGGGCTATAACAAGTTTGTGGTTCAGTATGCAACTGACGCGATGACCACGCAGGGTAAAGGTGGCTCGCAGGGTACTTACGGTTCAACCTTCGATACCCAGGCAACACCAAATGATCCCGTTATCCATCATGTAAACAACAACATCAATAACAACGGTAGCCTGGTGCGCGTACTTGACCACGGTGCTATCTCTCTGGGCGATAAGTGGGACCTGATGTACGTCGGTATGTATCAGAATATCGACATGGATAACGACCTGGGTACTGAATGGTACACCGTGGGTATTCGTCCGATGTACAAATGGACGCCAATCATGAGCACCCTGATGGAAGTCGGCTACGACAACGTCAAATCTCAACAGACTGGCGATCGCAACAGCCAATACAAAATCACCCTGGCGCAACAGTGGCAGGCAGGCGACAGCATCTGGTCTCGTCCGGCAATCCGCGTCTTTGCAACCTATGCCAAATGGGATGAAGAATGGGGCTACGTGAAAAACGGAGATAAGGTCTCTAAATATGCTGCTGCAACCAACTCCGGTATCAGCACAACCAGCCGTGGCGATAGCGACGAGTGGTCCTTCGGTGCCCAGATGGAAATCTGGTGGTAATCCAGCATTAACCTGACGTAATGACCTAAAGAGGGGCGTAAGCCCCTCTTACTTACGGTTTAGCGCGCTATTGCCTGGCCACCGCTGAACCCATGCTATCTGAGGTGATAACAATGAAAATGAAGAAAAGTCTCGTTGCCCTTTGTTTATCGGCAGGGTTATTTGCCAGCGTTCCTGGAATCAGCCTGGCCGATGTGAATATCGTTCCGCAGGACACCGCAGCTGCACCGTCGATTCCGACGGCTGCGTTGCAACAATTGGCCTGGACGCCCGTCGACCAATCGAAAACCCAGTCAACCCCGTTGGCGACAGCGGGACAGCGTCTGGACATTGCCGGTATTAGCGGCCCGGTTGCCGCCTATAGCGTACCGGCCAATATTGGTGAACTGACCCTGACGCTGAGCAGTGAAGTTAACCAACAAACCAGCGTATTTGCGCCAAACGTTTTAATTCTTGATCAGAACATGACGCCATCTGCGTTCTTCCCCAGCAGCTACTTTACCTACCAGGCACCGGGTGTGATGAGTGCGGATCGCCTGGAAGGGGTGATGCGTCTGACGCCAGCGCTGGGACAGCAGAAGCTTTATGTTCTGGTCTTTACTACTGATAAAGATCTCCAACAGACCACCACGCTGCTTGACCCGGCGAAAGCGTATGCCAAGGGCGTGGGCAATGCTGTTCCGGATATTCCGGACCCGATTGCCCGCCATACTACCGATGGTCTGGTGAAACTGCAGGTGAAAACTAACAGCACCTCCAGCGTGCTGGTTGGGCCGCTGTTTGGCTCCTCTGGCCCGGGTCCGGTGACGGTGGGTAATACCGCTGCACCTGCGGTGGCCTATGCAGCCCCGGCTGCCGCGGTAGCCGCACCGGCACCGCAACCGGTGAAGAAAAGCGAGCCGATGCTGAATGACACTGAGAACTATTTTAACCAGGCGATTAAGGATGCCGTGGCGAAAGGTGATGTTGATAAAGCGCTGAAGCTGCTTGATGAAGCTGAACGTCTGGGATCCAAATCTGCCCGTTCCACCTTTATCAGCAGTGTAAAAGGCAAGGGGTAACCATCTCCCCACATTGTTGATTTTGCAACAACTGGTGCGTCTCCTGGCGCACCTTTTTTTATCCTTCGATGCTACTTGTTACACTTATGTTGCCCTACCGATCACTTAATCGTGTTTGCTCACCCCGCAAAGCCTTTTCTGCGATACAATGCCTTCAGGTTATGAATCGGAGAGTAAGGCATGCCACACCCCGCGTTAACGCAACTGCGTGCTCTGCGTTATTTTGATGCGATCCCGTCGCTTGACCCTCAATTGCTCGACTGGTTGTTACTGGAAGATTCGATGACCAAACGTTTTGAGCAGCAGGGAAAACAGGTCACCGTAACATTGATACGAGAAGGATTCGTTGGGCAAAATGAGGTCGCTGAAGAGTTGACGCTGCTGCCGGCAGAATCCCGCTATTGGTTGCGGGAAATCCTGTTATGCGCGGATGGTGAGCCATGGCTTGCCGGGCGGACCGTGGTGCCTGAATCCACCTTGTGCGGCCCCGAACTGGCTTTACAAAATCTGGGGAAAACCCCGCTCGGGCGCTATCTGTTTACATCATCGACATTGACCCGCGATTTTATTGAGATTGGCCGCGATGCAGCGCTGTGGGGGCGTCGTTCCCGCCTGCGGCTGAGCGGTAAGCCGCTGATGCTTACCGAGCTTTTTTTGCCTGCATCGCCGTTGTACTGAGAGGAAGATAAAGATGGAGTGGAGTCTGACGCAGAGTAAGCTGCTGGCGTTTCACCGCTTGATGCGTACGGATAAGCCAATTGGCGCCTTACTGCTGCTCTGGCCGACGCTGTGGGCGCTGTGGGTAGCGACCCCTGGTGTACCGCAATTATGGATACTGGCGGTGTTTGTCGCCGGTGTGTGGCTGATGCGCGCTGCCGGATGCGTGGTGAATGATTATGCCGACAGGAAATTTGACGGACACGTCAAACGGACCGCAAACCGGCCGCTGCCGAGCGGTGCAGTCACGGAGAAAGAGGCCCGAACACTGTTTGTTGTGCTGGTGTTGCTCGCCTTCCTGTTGGTTCTGACTCTTAACACGATGACGATTTTGTTGTCCGTTGCCGCGTTAGCACTGGCGTGGGTTTATCCCTTCATGAAACGCTATACGCACCTGCCGCAGGTGGTGCTGGGGGCGGCGTTTGGCTGGTCTATTCCCATGGCGTTCGCCGCCGTGAGCGAGTCCGTACCGCTGAGCTGCTGGCTGATGTTCCTCGCCAACATTCTCTGGGCGGTGGCGTATGACACGCAGTATGCGATGGTTGATCGTGATGACGATCTGAAGATTGGCATTAAATCGACCGCCATTCTGTTCGGCCAGAACGACAAGCTGATTATTGGCATTCTGCAGGTCGGTGTGTTGGCGCTGATGGCGATGGTGGGGTGGTTAAACGGGTTGGGGCTGGGCTATTACTGGTCACTGCTGGTGGCGGGCGCGCTGTTTGTGTATCAGCAGAAACTGATTGTCGATCGTGAACGGGATGCCTGCTTTAAAGCGTTTATGAACAATAACTATGTGGGGCTGGTACTGTTCTTAGGGCTGGCGATGAGCTACTGGCACCTTTGAGTTTGGCTTAGCCTGCAAAATAAAAACCGGTCATTTCGACCGGTTTTTTCATGCTTACTCGCCCTGCGTTGCGCTTTCGATGGTCAGACGCACATCGGACGTGACCAGCTCGGCCAGCATCTGATAGATCTTCATCGTCTCTTCCGGTTCGGCATCACCGGTATCGCTGATGTAGCCCTCGTCACGCAGCGTCAGCACCAGGGAGCTGAACACGGCTTTATCGAAGAACTCAGGCGCGTTGATACCGTGCAGCACGGAAAGACGTTGTGCCACGGTGCGGCTCTCTTTCTCCAGGGTACTGCGGTTGATGGACGGGTTCGCACTCAGCAGCCAGAAGGTAATGGCATAGCGCTGTAGCGTTTCACGCGCGCCCGCAGCCAACAGCTGCAGCGTGCGAGAATGAACCGGGTTGATATGCAGCTCATCGTTCTGCAGGGTTATCAGACCCTGACGTTGCATTTCGTTGGCCAGCTCGTCAATTACCCCGGCAAGCTCATCACGCTCCCAACGCAGGAACAGCTCGGCTTTCAGCATCGGGTACAGCGCTTCAATATGCTGCTGCAATGCGGCGCGTGAAATCCGGCGGTGCTGAGTCACAATCGCGGCCATCAACGAAGGCAGAACCAGCATGTGGGCAATGTTGTTGCGGTAGTAGGTCATCAGTACCGCCTGCTCGCGCGGCAGAATGATGATGTCACCGATGGTGTCTTTCTCAACCTCAAACTTGTTCATCTGCAAGGCGTGGTCGATCAGTTCACTGGCGCTCTGCGCGGGAACGGTTGAGTCCGTCGCGTACGGCACGTTGCGCAGCAGGCTCAGGTAGCAGTCGAGCTGCTCGGTTAACTGTTCACGGGTCAAAGAGCGCTGGCGGGAAGCCAACAGCGCGGTACAACACAGGTTCATGGCGTTGGCCGCGCCTGCGTTGTTAATGCGCACCATCAGATCGGCAGCAATGTTATTCACCGTCGGCGTCAGCCAGGCCGGACGGATAGACTCGATAGGATCGATAGATTCACGCCACTCCGGCACATGCTGGTTGAGGTAAGTCATCAGCGGCATTGGTTCGCCAAAGTTAACGTAGCCCTGACCCAGATTACGCAGCTTGCTTAAGCCACGCAGCATTTGCGGCAGGCTCTCTTTTTCTTTCGTCGCGCCACGCAGCTCTTTGGCGTAGGTGCCCACTTCCATTACGTGCTCGTAGCCGATGTAGATCGGTACGAGGGTAATCGGACGCGTACCGCCGCGCAGCATCGCCTGAATGGTCATCGACAGGGTGCCGGTTTTCGGGTCGAGCAGGCGGCCGGTACGCGACCGCCCACCTTCGACAAAGTACTCAACCGAATAGCCGCGGCTGAACAACTCGCCCAGGTATTCGCGGAATACGGTGGAATAGAGCTTATTGCCTTTAAACGTACGACGAATAAAGAATGCGCCAAGACGGCGGAAAATCGGACCTGCCGGCCAGAAGTTCAGGTTGATCCCTGCCGCGATATGCGGTGGAACCAGTCCCTGATGGTACAGAACGTACGACAGCAGCATGTAGTCCATATGGCTGCGGTGGCACGGCACATAGACGATTTCATGTCCGTCGTGCGCCAGTTGGCGTACGCGCTCCGCATTATGAACGTTAATCCCCTGATACAGACGGTTCCAGGTAAAGCCCAGAATACGGTCCGTCAGGCGGATCATTTCGTAGGAGAAGTTGGCGGCAATCTCTTCCATCAATGCGATAGCGTTTTGCTGCGCTTTTTCATGGGAGATTTTTTTGCTGCGTGCTTCATCTTCCACCGCGCGTGCGATGGCTTTTGAGGCCAGCAGTTTATTAAACAGATCCTGGCGGGCAGGAAGGCGAGGGCCAACCGCCGCTAAGCGCTGGCGGGCAAAGTGCATACGCGCCACGCGTGCCAGTTTCTGCGCGATGGTTTTATCTGTGCCGTGTTCGTCTGCCATGCGGCGCAGGGAGACGGAAGGTGAGAAGCGGACAAAGCTGTCGCGGCCCAGCCAGGACACAGCAAAGAATTTCTGTACGCCATTCAGCATGCGCAGTGGTGGATTGACTTCGCCTTTCTCGCGCCCAGGAGCACGGCCAAACATCACAGACACCGGCACCATCTGAACATCCAGATCGGGGTTGCTGCGATGTAAGTCGAGATAGTTATGGAACAACTTGATGGACTCTTCTTTTGGCGTGTAATAGGTGAATACACGTGGGCCGCCGTGTATAAACACGTAGCGCGGCAGCAAAGTCCCGTCTATCTCCAGCGGTTCCAGGGGATCGGGGAGATCGTGCACCAGGCATTGGGCACGCAGCGTCAGCAAGTCAGCTTTTGAGTTGTACGGTAAGACGTACATAATGGGACGAGAGGTATCGAGTCCCAATTCCGGGGCGGGTTCCGCCGGGATAGACTTGCTTTTTACCAGGATGCTTAATGGTAAATTCAGTAATTTGTAGTAAATTCGTGGCCAGCCGGACATAAACGATGTAAAGCCTCTGGTTAATAATGCAAATGCGCTGCAAGGATATCAGAAAGTTTAGTGAATTTCTGTGGTATCCCGTCATACTTCGCGCAGCTTTGCTTATGCCCTGAAACAAACAGGGTAACGATGCAATAATACTCACGCTAATAATGTAAAAAGGTTCTTTTGATGGCCAATAATACCACTGGATTCACTCGGATTATCAAAGCAGCAGGCTATTCCTGGCAAGGTTTCCGCGCAGCATGGATCAATGAGGCGGCATTTCGTCAGGAAAGCGTTGCCGTACTGTTGGGGGTAGCAATTGCCTGCTGGCTGGACGTTGACGCGATTACCCGCGTACTGCTGATTGGTTCGGTGATGCTGGTGATGATCGTTGAAATTCTGAATAGCGCCATTGAGGCGGTTGTCGACCGAATTGGTTCTGAGTATCACGAGCTTTCTGGTCGGGCGAAAGATATGGGATCGGCTGCGGTATTGCTTTCTATTTTTGTCGCTGTGATCACCTGGGGCATCCTGTTGTGGTCGCATTTGCGATAAAGATTCCACAACTTCATAAATCTCCTGTTTTTTGTGCAGTTTGCGGTTCCAAATTCGCCTTTAGCTGTATATACTCACAGCATAACTGTATATACACCCAGGGGGCGGAATGAAAGCGTTAACGGCCAGGCAGCAAGAGGTGTTTGATCTCATTAGAGATCACATCAGCCAGACAGGTATGCCACCGACGCGTGCGGAGATCGCGCAGCGTTTGGGGTTCCGTTCCCCAAACGCGGCTGAAGAACACCTGAAAGCACTGGCGCGTAAAGGTGTGCTGGAAATCGTTTCTGGCGCATCGCGTGGTATTCGCCTGCTGCAGGAAGAAGAGGAAGGCTTACCGCTTGTCGGTCGTGTGGCGGCCGGTGAGCCACTTCTGGCACAGCAGCACATCGAAGGCCATTACCAGGTTGACCCATCACTGTTCAAACCGAACGCCGACTTTCTGCTGCGCGTCAGCGGTATGTCGATGAAAGATATCGGGATTATGGATGGCGATTTACTGGCTGTGCATAAAACGCAGGACGTGCGTAACGGCCAGGTTGTTGTTGCCCGTATTGATGATGAAGTCACGGTTAAGCGCCTGAAAAAGCAGGGTAACAAGGTTGAACTTCTGCCGGAAAACAGTGAATTTAAACCTATCGTTGTCGATCTGCGCGAGCAAAACTTCACCATTGAAGGATTGGCTGTCGGCGTAATTCGTAACGGTGAATGGCTGTAATGATCTGCTGATTTCCTGTCGGCCGGAAAGGGCGTTTACGCTGCTCTCCGGCAAATTGCCCGATGATGCTACGCTTATCGGGCCTACAAAAACGCGTTAATTTCTTTTCAGGCTCTTTTCCATGCCTTTCTTTACCTCCTCTGATAAAGCACTCTGGCACCTTGCCTTACCGATGATTTTCTCCAACATCACTGTTCCACTGCTGGGGCTGGTGGATACCGCAGTGATTGGTCATTTGGATAGCCCGGTCTACCTGGGTGGCGTTGCTGTCGGCGCAACAGCGACCAGTTTTCTCTTTATGCTGCTGCTGTTTTTACGCATGAGTACCACCGGCCTGACGGCCCAGGCGTTCGGTGCGAAAAATCCTCAGGCGCTGGCGCGCGCGCTGGTACAACCGCTGATACTGGCGCTGGGAGCGGGGCTGCTTATCGCGCTGTTTCGCACGCCGATTATCGATTTAGCGCTGCATATTGTCGGGGGTAGTGAAGCGGTACTGGAACAAGCCCGGCGTTTCCTGGAAATCCGCTGGCTAAGCGCGCCCGCCTCACTGGCTAATCTGGTGCTGCTCGGCTGGTTGCTTGGCGTACAATATGCGCGTGCGCCGGTTATCCTGCTGATTGTCGGCAATATTCTCAACATTGCGCTCGATTTATGGCTGGTGATGGGCCTGCATATGAACGTGCAGGGTGCAGCACTGGCGACGGTGATTGCCGAATATGCCACGCTGCTTATCGGTCTGATGATGGTACGTAAAGTCCTGCATTTGCGCGGAGTTTCGCTGGCAATGCTGAAGCAGGCGTGGCGTGGCAACTTCCGCCGTTTGCTGGCGCTCAACCGTGACATCATGCTGCGTTCGCTGCTGTTGCAACTCTGCTTTGGTGCTATCACGGTACTCGGGGCTCGCCTCGGTAGCGATGTCATTGCGGTCAATGCCGTTCTGATAACCCTGCTGACGTTCACTGCCTATGCGCTGGACGGGTTTGCCTATGCCGTGGAAGCGCACTCTGGCCAGGCCTATGGGGCACGCGATGGTAGCCAGTTGCTGGATGTCTGGCGGGCGGCCTGCCGGCAGTCGGGTATTGTTGCCGTCTTGTTTTCGATGGTTTATGCCCTGTTCGGCGAGCAGATTGTGGCGCTGCTGACCTCGCTGCCGCAAATCCAACACCTGGCTGATCGCTATCTTTTCTGGCAGGTGGTTTTGCCGCTGGTGGGTGTGTGGTGTTATCTGCTGGACGGCATGTTTATTGGCGCAACGCGTGCCGCAGAAATGCGCAACAGTATGGCCGTTGCCGCAGTGGGATTCGCCTTAACGCTCCTGACTTTACCGCTGCTGGGAAACCACGGCTTGTGGCTGGCGTTAACCGTTTTTCTCGCGCTGCGCGGGCTTTCACTGGCCTTCATCTGGCGACGTCACTGGCGTAATGGCACCTGGTTTGCCTGATGCCTATGGTTAAAAATTCCGAATAGTAAATAAAACCCAGAATCCCTGACTACACTTACTATCACGTCCAGCAAAAACAGCATGTATTCGGGCGCGGCACTCTCGCTATTCACAACCTAACGATGAGGACTTGATGATGAATAAAGACGAAGTCAGTGGTAACTGGAAACAGTTCAAAGGTAAAGTGAAAGAGCAATGGGGCAAACTGACCGATGATGATATGACGGTCATTGAAGGTAAACGCGACCAGCTGGTTGGTAAAGTCCAGGAACGATACGGGTACGCGAAAGATCAGGCGGAGAAAGAAGTTAAAGATTGGGAAAAACGCAACGATTACCGCTGGTAATTAACCCCTCCCTCCTGAGAGTACAAGGACGTACGCTCTTTTATTTACCGCCCGACTTTCTTTTTCACCTGAATGGTATGGTCATGCTGGCATTCGCCAGGATGGCGGCATGATTCAACTTCCACACATGCCGGACACAGGCCGTGGGCTTCAATCACATTATGGCGCAGAGCAAATCCCATTTTAGCTGCCAGCGTATGCATAATATCTTCCACGCCTTCCGCACACTCTTCTTTTACCACGCCACAGCGGTCGCAGATGAACATTGCGGAACTGTGGGTTGGCTGATCGAACAGATGGCAAAGCACATAGCTGTTGGTTGACTCCACTTTGTGCACAAAACCTTGTTCAAGCAGAAAATCGAGCGCACGATAGACGGTAGGCGGCTTAGCCTGTGGTTCGGTTTCCCTTAACAGATCAAGCAGATCGTAAGCGCTGATTGCCCCTTCCTGCAGGCTCATCAGGCGCAGCACTTCGAGGCGTTGTGGCGTGAGCCGCACGTTACGTTGCGCACAGAGTTTTTCAGCTTGAGCCAATAACTCCTGCGTGGTGGTTTTGTCCATTTGGCGCCTCGATTTGCGTGGAAGGTTAATCCCTTACTTTATCATGTTCTGCTTAAAACGCCGAGATCCACCGCTGTGTGCTATACCTGACGCATCGCAACACTGGAAAATTAACATGAAAAGACCCGATTGTATTCGCCACTGGCGTGAAGTTGAGGGGCCTGATGACTCCACCTATCCAGGCAGCGATGAGCTTTTTTCTATTGGCGCGCCGCTGGCCCGCAGGTTGGGGTTAGGGCGATTAGGCATCCATCACGAACGTCTGCCGCCGGGTCGGCGTACTTCTTATCCACACGCTGAAAGTGATGAAGAAGAGTTCATCTACGTACTGGAAGGGTACCCGGAAGCCTGGATAAATGGTTACTTATGGAAGCTGGAACCCGGCGACAGCGTTGGTTTTCCGGCAGGAACCGGTGTGTGCCACACTTTTATCAACAACACCAGTGACGAGGTGCGGCTGCTGGTCGTCGGTGAGGCGAACAAGAAGCATAACCGCATCTACTATCCACTCAATCCGGTCTATGCAGTCACGCGTGAAGATCGCTGGGTTGATCATCCTCCACAGTTTTTTGGTCCACACGACGGAAAACCTGGGCGGAAATGACGATCCACGCGAACGAAGGGCGCTATCCACGATGATGTGGCTCACTATCGCAACGGTCTATGCTATAGTAGCGCCCCTTTTTTAACCGGATGCTTGAATATTCGCCATGCTGCCTGAATCTCAGTCTACCGCTTTTCCCGCTCATCGTTTTTCTATCGCGCCGATGCTCGACTGGACGGACAGACACTGCCGCTACTTTTTGCGCCTGCTGTCCCGCCAGACGTTGCTCTATACGGAGATGGTGACTACCGGGGCAATTATTCATGGCAAAGGCGATTACCTGGCGTATAGCGAAGAAGAACATCCGGTCGCATTGCAACTGGGCGGGAGCGATCCGGCGGCACTGGCGCAGTGCGCAAAGCTGGCTGAAGCACGAGGTTATGACGAGATTAACCTCAACGTCGGCTGCCCTTCCGATCGCGTACAAAACGGGATGTTTGGCGCTTGCCTGATGGGGAATGCGCAACTGGTCGCCGATTGCGTGAAGGCGATGCGCGATGTGGTGTCGATTCCGGTGACGGTGAAAACCCGTATCGGCATTGATGACCAGGACAGCTACGAATTCCTCTGCGATTTCATCAACACGGTATCTGGCAACGGCGAATGTGAGATGTTTATCATCCACGCCCGCAAGGCCTGGCTGTCGGGGTTAAGCCCGAAAGAAAACCGCGAAATCCCACCGCTGGATTATGACCGTGTTTATCAGTTGAAGCGTGATTTCCCGCAGTTGACGATGTCGATTAACGGCGGAATTAAATCACTGGAAGAAGCAAAAACGCATCTGCAATATATGGACGGCGTAATGGTGGGCCGGGAAGCCTATCAAAACCCGGGGATTCTGGCATCGGTCGACCGTGAAATTTTTGCTGCGACCACGCCGGATGCAGACCCTGTCGCCGTGGTGCGTGCCATGTATCCCTATATTGAGCGGGAGCTGAGTAAAGGTACGTATCTGGGGCATGTGACCCGCCACATGCTGGGGTTGTTCCAGGGAATTCCAGGCGCACGCCAATGGCGTCGTTATCTGAGTGAAAATGCGCATAAAGCCGGGGCCGATATTAACGTTCTGGAACACGCGCTGAAACTGGTGGCAGACAAGCGTTAAGTTTTCACCAAAAGTTAGTTAATTTCACCACGCCCTGCGCTTTGTCGCGGGGCATTTTCTTTATAAATCAATGTATTAATTTTGGCATGTTTCTTGTAATGCAATGGAGAGAATTTCATTTCGGGAGAGCGTCATGCTGGAACTACTTTTTGTGATTGGTTTTTTTATCATGCTGATGGTCACTGGCATATCACTGTTGGGCATCCTCGCCGCGCTGATGGTGGCGACGGCAGTAATGTTCCTCGGTGGGATGTTTGCGTTGATGATTAAACTGTTACCCTGGCTGTTACTGGCCGTTGCCGTAGTGTGGGTTATCAAGGCGATAAAAGCGCCAAAAGTCCCACAGTATCAGCGCAATAACCGCCGATTTTACTAAGGTATTGAGCGGTGCGTCACAACCTGCAACATTGCCTTTAGAACCAAATAGGAATTGATTATCAAATCTGTCACTATTGCGTGGTTAACGAATTCATCGAGCTGTACCCTACATACAGCCGAACTAAAAAAAGAAAGGGCTTCCCATGGGAAGCCCTAATTCTTTACTTCCCCGTCATAATTCAAACCGCAGGTGTGTTGGCTGCTTTCATTCACCCCAGTCACTTACTCCAGTAAGCTCCTGGGGATTCATTCAATTGCCGCCTTCCTGCAATTTGAATTATTTAGGGGAAGTCGAAGCATTATGGGATTAGTAAACTCGATCCCTGCGTGGCCCGGCTTTCCAGTGCTTCATGGGCCCGTTGTGCGTCACTTAACGCAAATTTCTGACCCGGCGCGACATCCACTTTGATCACCCCGCTGGCAATCAGCGAGAACAGCTCATTGCTGGCTTCGGTTAATTCATGATGGTTGGTGATGTAACCCTGCAGAGAAGGGCGCGTGACATACAGGGAGCCTTTCTGATTCAGAATACCTAAGTTAACGCCGGTTACCGGCCCGGAGGCGTTGCCAAAGCTGACCATCAATCCCCGGCGTTGCAGGCAATCCAGCGAGGCTTCCCAGGTATCTTTCCCCACCGAGTCATACACCACCCGTACTTTTTTACCTCCGGTTATCTCCTTAACCCGTTCGACGATACTTTCTTCGCGGTAGTTAATGACCTGCCATGCGCCGGCCTGCAGCGCAATTTGCGCTTTTTGCGCACTACCGACGGTACCAATCAGCTTCGCGCCCAATGCTTTTGCCCACTGGCAGGCAATCATCCCGACGCCGCCCGCTGCTGCATGGAATAAGAAGGGTTCATCAGGCTGAATTTCATAGGTTTTACGTAACAGGTAAAACACGGTCAGCCCTTTCAGAAACGACGCGGCTGCCTGTTCAAACGAGATCGCATTGGGCAGGATGGCGGCCTTATCCGCCGGAACGTTATGTACTGAGCTGTAAGCGCCAAGCGCTGACTGCGCATACACCACGCGATCGCCAGCTTTAATGTGCGTCACTTTGCTCCCCACTTTGCTGACTACGCCGGCGGCTTCGGTTCCCAGACCGCTGGGCAGAGAAGGCGGTGGATAAAGACCACTGCGGATGTAAGTGTCGATATAGTTGATGCCAATCGCTTTGTTCTCGACCTGGATTTCGTTCTCTGCCGGATCTGCAGGCGTAAACTCGACGACCTGAAGCACTTCAGGACCACCATGCTTGTGAAATTCAATACGCGTTGCCATGCTTCCTCCAAAAGAAATGTGGTAATCTTTCGACCCAATCATTATCTCGGTAACTCCATTCACTATGGCAGGAAATAAACCCTTCAACAAACAACAGACTGATGCTCGTGAGCGCGATCCCCAGGTCGCCGGGCTGAAAGTACCGCCGCACTCGATTGAAGCGGAACAGTCGGTGTTGGGCGGTTTAATGCTGGATAACGAACGCTGGGACGATGTGGCCGAGCGCGTGGTGGCGGAAGATTTCTATACCCGACCGCACCGGCACATCTTCACGGAAATGCATCGACTGCAGGAGATGGGAAAACCTATCGACCTGATCACGCTCGCAGAATCGCTGGAGGTTCAGGGACAACTGGACAGCGTCGGCGGCTTTGCTTACCTGGCTGAGTTATCTAAAAACACGCCAAGTGCGGCGAACATTAGTGCTTATGCGGATATCGTCCGCGAACGCGCCGTTGTTCGTGACATGATTTCGGTGGCCCATGAAATTGCGGAAGCTGGTTTCGATCCGCAAGGGCGCTCCAGTGAAGACCTGCTGGATCTCGCGGAATCCCGCGTCTTTAAAATCGCCGAAAGCCGCGCCAACAAAGACGAAGGCCCGAAAAACATCACCGATGTGCTCGACGCCACCGTCGCGCGTATCGAGCAGTTGTTCCAGCAGCCGCACGACGGCGTCACCGGCGTAAACACCGGTTATGACGACCTCAACAAAAAGACCGCGGGTCTACAGCCGTCGGACTTGATTATCGTCGCCGCGCGTCCGTCGATGGGTAAAACGACATTTGCAATGAACCTCGTCGAAAATGCGGCGATGTTGCAGGATAAGCCGGTTCTTATCTTCAGTCTTGAAATGCCCTCAGAACAAATCATGATGCGTTCTTTGGCCTCGCTTTCGCGCGTGGACCAGACCAAAATCCGTACCGGTCAACTGGATGATGAAGACTGGGCGCGAATTTCCGGAACAATGGGTATTTTGCTGGAGAAACGAAACATCTATATTGATGATTCTTCCGGCCTGACGCCAACGGAAGTGCGCTCGCGTGCCCGTCGTATCGCCCGTGAACACGGCGGTATCGGCCTTATCATGATCGACTACCTGCAACTAATGCGTGTACCGTCGCTCTCCGATAACCGTACGCTGGAAATTGCTGAAATTTCCCGCTCGCTGAAGGCGTTAGCAAAAGAACTGCATGTGCCGGTGGTAGCGCTATCGCAGCTTAACCGTTCACTGGAACAACGCGCGGACAAGCGTCCGGTCAACTCGGATCTGCGTGAATCCGGCTCCATCGAACAGGATGCCGACTTAATCATGTTTATCTATCGTGATGAGGTTTATCACGAAAACAGCGATTTAAAAGGTATCGCCGAAATTATTATTGGTAAGCAGCGTAACGGTCCGATCGGTACGGTGCGCCTGACGTTTAACGGACAGTGGTCCCGCTTCGACAACTATGCCGGTCCTCAATATGATGATGAGTAATTTCTAAGGAATACAAATGCAAGCGGCAACTGTAGTCATTAACCGCCGCGCTCTGCGACACAACCTGCAACGTCTGCGTGAACTGGCCCCTGCCAGTAAACTGGTTGCGGTCGTGAAAGCGAACGCCTACGGCCATGGTCTGTTAGAGACCGCGCGAACGCTCCCCGATGCGGACGCTTTTGGTGTCGCTCGTCTTGAAGAAGCCCTGCGGTTGCGAGCGGGAGGGATCACGCAGCCCATCCTGCTGCTGGAGGGATTTTTTGATGCCTCCGATCTGCCGACTATTTCCGCGCAGCGTCTGCATACAGCCGTCCATAACCAGGAGCAGCTCGAAGCCCTGGAAGCAGCTAATCTGGTTGAACCCGTTACCGTCTGGATGAAGCTCGACACGGGGATGCACCGCCTGGGCGTGCGCCCTGAGCAGGCCGAAGCGTTTTATCAGCGTTTAACGCAATGTGACAATGTGC
Source organism: Citrobacter sp. Colony219 (assembly GCF_019382635.1). Classification (NCBI taxonomy): domain Bacteria; kingdom Pseudomonadati; phylum Pseudomonadota; class Gammaproteobacteria; order Enterobacterales; family Enterobacteriaceae; genus Citrobacter; species Citrobacter sp. Colony219. The sequence continues at coordinate 639,935 of NZ_CP080033.1, forward strand.
GCCAGCCGGTTAATATCGTCAGCCACTTTGCGCGCGCGGATGAACCTGAATGCGGCGCGACGGAAAAACAGCTCGATATCTTTAATAGCTTTTGCGAGGGAAAACCTGGACAGCGTTCAATTGCTGCGTCGGGCGGTATTTTGCTGTGGCCCCAGTCCCACTTCGACTGGGCGCGTCCGGGGCTGATTCTGTACGGCGTATCGCCGCTGGAAAACCACTCTATCGGCGCCGATTTTGGCTGTCAGCCGGTGATGTCGCTGACCTCCAGCCTGATTGCGGTGCGTGAGCACAAAGCGGGCGAGCCGGTTGGCTATGGTGGAACCTGGCAAAGCGAGCGCGACACGCGTCTCGGTGTGGTGGCGATGGGCTACGGCGACGGTTATCCGCGCGCAGCGCCGTCCGGGACGCCGGTGCTGGTTAATGGCCGTGAAGTGCCGATCGTCGGCCGCGTCGCGATGGATATGATCTGCGTCGATTTAGGCCCCGAGGCGCAGGATAAAGCTGGCGATTCGGTGATCCTGTGGGGGGAAGGCCTGCCCGTTGAACGCATTGCTGAAATGACGAAAGTAAGTGCTTACGAACTTATTACGCGCCTGACGTCGCGCGTGGCGATGAAGTATATCGATTAAGCGCATGATGTGCCGGATAAGGCGGTTACGCCGCTATCCGGCAATATTCCTCTCAACATCCTCTCGATCTTCTCCTGCTTCCGGTTTATTGTGTTCATATCCTCTGCCTGTAAACCTGGAGAACCACACGTGTTTCAAAAAGTTGACGCCTACGCCGGCGACCCGATTTTATCGCTCATGGAGCGGTTCAAAGAAGATTCACGTAGCGACAAAGTGAACCTCAGCATTGGCCTGTATTACAACGAAGATGGGATTATTCCTCAGCTTAAAGCGGTAGCGGAAGCGGAAGCCAGACTCAATGCCAAACCGCATGGCGCTTCGCTGTATCTGCCGATGGAAGGTCTGAACGCTTATCGCCATACTATTGCGCCGTTGCTGTTTGGGGCGCAGCATCCGGTACTCCAGCAACAGCGCGTGGCAACCATTCAGACGCTGGGCGGCTCCGGTGCGCTAAAGGTTGGCGCAGACTTCCTGAAGCGCTATTTCCCTGATTCTGGCGTGTGGGTCAGCGATCCGACCTGGGAAAACCACATCGCGATTTTTGAAGGGGCGGGATTCGAAGTAAGTACTTACCCATGGTATGACAACGCGACTAATGGCGTGCGTTTCAACGATCTGCTGGCAGCGCTGAATACCTTACCGGCGCGTAGCATTGTGCTGCTGCATCCGTGCTGCCATAACCCTACGGGTGCGGATTTAACACCAGCACAGTGGGATGCGGTGATTGAGATCCTGAAAGCGCGCGACCTGATCCCGTTCCTCGACATTGCCTACCAGGGTTTTGGTGGCGGAATGGAAGATGATGCGTACGCCATCCGTGCGATTGCGAGTGCTGGTTTACCAACTCTGGTTAGCAACTCATTCTCCAAAATTTTCTCATTGTATGGCGAACGTGTTGGCGGGCTTTCTGTGGTGTGTGAAGACGCCGATGCTGCCAGCCGCGTTCTGGGGCAGCTAAAAGCGACGGTGCGCCGGAACTACTCCAGTCCGCCAAACTTTGGTGCGCAGGTGGTTGCCGCGGTACTGGGGGATGAAGAGCTGAAAGCGAGCTGGCTGGCGGAAGTTGAGGCAATGCGTACCCGCATTCTGGCGATGCGTCAGGAACTGGTTAACGTATTGAATGCGGAGATCCCGGGCCGTAACTTTGATTACCTGCTGCAACAGCGCGGTATGTTCAGCTATACCGGGCTCAGCGCCGCTCAGGTCGATCGCCTGCGCGATGAGTTTGGTGTTTACCTGATCGCCAGCGGTCGCATGTGCGTAGCTGGGTTGAATCACGGTAATGTGCAGCGCGTGGCGAAGGCATTTGCCGCCGTCATGTAATCGGCTTTGTGTGATGCCGGATGGCGCGTAAACGCCTTATCTGTCCTACAAGGATACATGGATTTTAGTTTGTAGGCCTGATAAGCGGAGCGCCATCAGGCGTACTTTCCTGTGTGATCATGCTCCTTTTCCTGGACAAAACCAGAGAAAATCCTTCCTTTCCCTTCCCCCAGGGGGTAAGGTCAGATAGTTTTTTGACCAGTTGTTAAATAAAAAATCATAACTAACTGACTACTTAGGGAAAAATATGCGCAAGTTTACCCTGGCACTGAGTGCCGTTTGTTTATTGTTCACGTTAAATCAGCCCGCTCAGGCGTTAGTTTCCTCTCCTTCTCAGCTTAATCCGGGCACCAACGTTGCAAAACTCGCTGAGCAGGCCCCCATTCACTGGGTCTCCGTGGCACAAATCGAAAACAGCCTGACCGGACGCCCGCCGATGGCCGTTGGCTTTGATATCGATGATACGGTTCTCTTTTCCAGCCCGGGCTTCTGGCGCGGTAAAAAAACGTATTCCCCGGACAGTGAGGATTACCTGAAGAATCCGGCCTTCTGGGAAAAAATGAACAATGGCTGGGATGAATTCAGTATTCCGAAAGAAGTGGCGCGCCAGTTGATTGATATGCATGTGCGTCGTGGCGACAGCATCTTTTTCGTGACCGGGCGTAGTCAGACGAAGACCGAAACGGTATCGAAAACGTTGTCTGATAACTTTCACATCCCGGCTGGCAATATGAATCCGGTCATTTTTGCCGGCGATAAGCCGGGCCAGAACACCAAAACGCAGTGGTTACAGGATAAAAATATCCGCATGTTCTACGGTGACTCCGATAATGACATCACTGCCGCTCGCGACGTGGGTATTCGTGGTATTCGCATTTTGCGCGCCTCTAACTCCACTTATAAGCCGCTGCCACAGGCCGGTGCGTTTGGTGAAGAGGTGATCGTCAACTCGGAGTATTGAGAATACGAAATGCTGCTTTTTTAAACAAATTTACGCTGCTGGCTTTTACCTTTTGCGGACTTGCTGCACACTGAATAAAAGATGTTCTCATTAGGCAATATGCTGGTAAGGGGAATAAAGATGACGAATTCGGAGTTGCTGCAATACTGCATGGCAAAAACGGGTGCGGAGCAGAGCGTGCATAGTGACTGGAAAGCCACGCAAATCAAAGTTGAAGATGTACTTTTTGCCATGGTCAAAGAGGTCGAAGGCCGCCCGGCGGTCTCTCTGAAAACCAGCCCTGAACTGGCAGAATTGCTGCGTCAGCAACATAAAGACGTGCGACCCAGCCGCCATCTCAATAAAGCGCACTGGAGCACAGTGTATCTTGACGGCTCACTGCCGGGTTCACAGATTTATTATCTGGTGGACGCGTCTTACCAGCAGGCCATAAACACCTTGCCGGAAGATAAACGCAGGTTGCTGGTGCAGCCTTGATCCGTTTTGCCGGATGGCGTCGCCAGCGACTTATCCGGCCTACAGGATATGTGCCCGTAGGCCTGATAAGGGCAGGATTACAACAGCGGCTTGAGGAAACGTGCCGTGTGTGAGGCTTCACATTCAGCGACCGTCTCCGGTGTGCCGGAGACTAAAATTTCCCCGCCGCCGCTGCCGCCTTCCGGACCGAGATCGACAATCCAGTCTGCGGTTTTAATCACGTCCAGATTGTGCTCAATCACCACGATGGTGTTGCCCTGATCCCGGAGCTGATGCAGCACGTCCAGCAGTTGCTGAATATCCGCAAAATGCAGACCAGTGGTCGGCTCATCGAGAATATACAGCGTTTGCCCGGTACCGCGTTTTGACAGTTCGCGCGCCAGCTTCACGCGCTGCGCCTCACCGCCTGAGAGGGTCGTTGCGGACTGCCCCAGACGGATGTACGTCAGACCAACGTCCATCAGCGTTTGCAGCTTACGCGCCAGCGCCGGAACGGCATCGAAGAACTCACGGGCTTCTTCAATCGTCATATCCAGCACTTCGTGGATAGTCTTGCCCTTGTACTTAATCTCCAGCGTTTCGCGGTTATAGCGCTTACCTTTGCACTGATCGCACGGCACGTAGATATCCGGCAGGAAGTGCATTTCGACTTTGATCACGCCGTCGCCCTGACAGGCTTCACAGCGTCCACCACGGACGTTAAAGCTGAAACGGCCTGGCGTGTAACCGCGCGCACGTGACTCCGGCACGCCGGCAAACAGTTCGCGCACTGGCGTAAACACGCCGGTGTAGGTTGCCGGGTTAGAGCGCGGCGTACGGCCAATCGGGCTTTGGTCAATATCGATGACTTTGTCGAAATGTTCCAGACCCTGAACATCGCGATACGGCGCAGGTTCCGCCAGCGTCGCACCGTTCAGCACCGTCTGCGCAATTGGGAACAGCGTATCGTTGATCAGCGTCGATTTACCTGAGCCGGAAACCCCGGTAATGCAGGTAAATAAACCAACCGGCAGCGTCAGAGTGACATCTTTCAGGTTGTTACCGCGTGCGCCGGTGAGCTTCAGCACTTTTTCCGGGTCAGCCGCCACGCGCTGTTTCGGTACTTCAATTTTGCGCTTACCGCTCATGTACTGGCCGGTCAGCGACTCAGGCACCGCCATGATGTCGTCGAGCGTCCCTTCGGCGACGACCTGACCGCCGTGAACACCTGCGCCGGGGCCGATATCGATAACGTGGTCAGCGGCGCGAATCGCATCTTCATCGTGCTCGACCACAATGACGGTATTACCCAGATTACGCAGGTGGATAAGCGTACCCAGCAGACGCTCGTTATCGCGCTGATGCAGACCGATAGATGGTTCATCCAGCACGTACATTACACCGACCAGACCCGCGCCGATCTGGCTTGCCAGGCGAATACGCTGAGCTTCGCCGCCGGAGAGCGTTTCCGCTGAACGCGACAGCGTCAGGTAGTTGAGGCCGACGTTGACCAGGAACTTCAGACGATCGCCAATCTCTTTAAGGATTTTCTCGGCAATCTTCGCCCGCTGACCTGCAAGCTTCAGGTTGTTGAAGAAATCCATCGCATGACCGATGCTCATGTCGGAAATCGCGGGCAGTGGCGTATTTTCGACAAATACGTGGCGGGCTTCCCGGCGTAAACGCGTCCCTTCACAGCTGGCGCACGGTCGGTTACTGATGAATTTGGCTAATTCTTCGCGTACCGCACTGGATTCCGTCTCTTTATAACGGCGCTCCATATTGTGCAGCACACCTTCAAACGGGTGACGACGTACGGACGTATCGCCGCGATCGTTCATGTATTTGAATTCGATATTTTCTTTACCCGAACCGTACAGCACCACTTTATGCACGGTAGGGTTCAGGCTGGCCCATGGGGCTTCGACATCGAACTTATAGTGTTCCGCCAGCGACTTAAGCATCTGGAAATAATAGAAGTTACGGCGATCCCAACCGCGGATGGCGCCACCGGCCAGCGACAGTTCCGGGTTTTGAATCACCCGGTCAGGATCGAAATACTGCTGCACGCCGAGACCATCACAGGTTGGGCATGCACCTGCCGGGTTGTTGAACGAGAACAGGCGGGGTTCCAGTTCGCGCATGCTGTAGCCGCAAATCGGGCAGGCGAAGTTGGCGGAGAACAGCAGCTCTTCCGCTTTCGGGTCGTCCATATCGGCGACCACCGCCGTACCACCGGACAGTTCCAGCGCGGTTTCAAAGGATTCAGCCAGTCGTTGGGTGAGATCGTCACGGACTTTAAAGCGGTCAATCACCACTTCGATGGTGTGTTTCTTTTGCAGCTCAAGCTTGGGCGGATCGGAAAGGTCACACACTTCGCCGTCGATACGGGCGCGGATATAGCCCTGGCCCGCCAGGTTTTCCAGCGTTTTGGTGTGCTCGCCTTTACGCTCCTTAATTACCGGCGCCAGCAGCATCAGACGTTTGCCTTCCGGCTGCGACAGGACGTTGTCCACCATCTGGCTAACGGTCTGCGCTGCCAGGGGAACGTCGTGATCCGGGCAGCGCGGCTCGCCAACGCGGGCAAACAGCAGACGCAGATAGTCGTGAATTTCGGTAATCGTACCTACCGTGGATCGCGGGTTATGGGACGTCGATTTTTGTTCAATTGAGATGGCAGGAGAGAGCCCCTCAATGTGGTCGACGTCCGGTTTTTCCATCAGCGACAGAAACTGACGTGCGTACGCGGAAAGGGATTCAACGTAACGACGCTGCCCTTCGGCATACAAGGTGTCGAAAGCGAGCGAAGATTTGCCTGAGCCCGAAAGCCCGGTGACGACAATCAGCTTGTCGCGCGGGATGACGAGGTTGATGTTTTTGAGATTATGGGTGCGGGCGCCCCGAACTTCGATCTTATCCATTCATCTTTCCCGGATTAAACGCTTTTTTGCCTGGCTGCATGGTGCTACCGGCGATCACAAACGGTTAATTATGACACAATCCGACCTGAATGGATATACAGTATTGGAATGCAAAACGCATGTTCCTGTGCAACAATGTCTGGCGGAGGTTGTTTACTGGAATCAACTTCGCAACGTAGTAAAAGCGCTATTGGAAATGCTACAATCCCGCGCTTACACTTATTCAGTAACGTTTTTCAGGAGACACGATCATGGCCAGCAGAGGCGTAAACAAGGTGATTCTCGTCGGTAATCTGGGCCAGGACCCGGAAGTACGCTATATGCCGAATGGTGGCGCAGTTGCCAACATTACGCTGGCTACTTCCGAATCCTGGCGTGATAAAGCGACCGGCGAAATGAAAGAGCAGACTGAATGGCACCGTGTTGTGCTGTTCGGCAAACTGGCGGAAGTCGCCAGCGAATATCTGCGTAAAGGTTCTCAGGTCTATATTGAAGGCCAACTGCGTACCCGCAAATGGACCGATCAATCCGGCGTAGAAAAATACACCACTGAAGTCGTTGTTAACGTTGGCGGCACCATGCAAATGCTGGGCGGTCGTCAGGGCGGTGGTGCTCCGGCAGGTGGTGGTCAGCAGCAAGGTGGTTGGGGTCAGCCTCAGCAGCCGCAGGGCGGCAACCAGTTCAGCGGCGGCGCACAGTCTCGTCCGCAGCAGTCCGCTCCGGCAGCGCCGTCTAACGAACCGCCGATGGACTTCGACGACGATATTCCGTTCTAAGATA
>NZ_CP080033.1:649868-678468 GCF_019382635.1 Citrobacter sp. Colony219
CTGTTATCAATTCAACACCATCGGCCAGTCTGGCGGAGTATGGCTCATCACGTCGAGCATCACAGATTCGATGTTATTCCAGATAGTGGATACATCTACCAGGGTGATACCGAGTAATCCGGTTGCAAACCAGCAGGCAAAAACAAGCCCTAAACCGCTGCTGATAACGGCCAGTCCAACATAATCTGATTTACGAAAACGAATATTGAGCGTACTGGCTAAAAACATCAGTACTGCGCTGAGCAGTTGCCACCGCAGAAGAACTACGCCAGTTGTTATTGTTGCCATGAAAAACGTCCTCAGAAAGTCTTGATGCCCAGGACAGCGCGGGGTTATTCACAGAGGGTGTGGTACTCTGGCTATCGACGGGCAATAACATGAATGAAACAATGTTTCTGTTACATTATTTCTGTGAACTATATCACATTTGCTCGTTTGTTCACCAGTATCTGACGTTATTTTTGCCGGTTTTTATCCATGTTAATTGTATGGTCATCTTGATTCATAAACGAATAATAAATTATGCGTTATGTAAGATGCATTCATGTTACTTGTTTTCTTTATCCGAAATTAATCGTTAAAAAAGTTAATGTGTTTTATACGTGCCGCCAGTATAACGCGTGTAAAACATTACTCTTTCTTGATAATGATGTTGCAAAATAAGCGTAACTTTAAGTTTGCCTTACGGGAAAATAATATCATCATCCACTATTATCAGACTTTTACATAGAGACGTCTGTTGATAATGTTGATAGATTCATGCAACTTAACCAGTTGGTGTTTATAGCATCCTGCCTTGATGGGTACTGGCATATACGAAACAGGGAAATAGGGCTGACATGAATCTCAGTGCGCAAAGCAAGATGCTGAAGCTCCTCGGCACGCTCACGGTGGTATTGCTCCCCGTGGTGCTGGCGCTATGGTTTGCTCATATCCGGGCGACGTCCGAAACCCGCACTCAACTCCACTCATTTGCTCAACTGGTGTTAAATAAAACGGAACTGGTGATCCAGCAAGCTGATTTAGCGCGTGATATGGCTCAGCTGTATCAGGGTAAGATGTGTACCCCTGCCCATCAGAAAAGTATGCTGAATATTATTCGCGGGCGTTTATATATCAGCGAGCTAATTTATGCACAAGATGATCATTTTTTGTGCTCTACGTCGATGGCACCGTCAGTTCCCTATATTATGCCAACCGCTGACTATAAACGTACGCCGGACGTTTCGATCTATTACTATCGCGATACGCCTTTTTTCTCTGGCTACAACATGACGTATATGCAAAGAGGAAACTACGTCGTTGTCATTAACCCATTATCTTACAGCGAAGTCATGTCAGATGACCCTGGCCTATTGTGGGGCGTCTATGACACGATAACGGATACTTTCTTCTCCGCCAGCAATCAGGCGCATGTTAAGCAATTTCTGCCGCTGGTGCGCGGTAAAACCTCTACCTTCCAACTGGACGATCGGTTCTATACCATCGTTCGTTCTGAGAAGCGCCCGATCGCGATTATTGTTTCGACGACCCGCGATCGCGTCCATCAAAATTTCTATCACGAAGCCGCACTCACGATCCCCTTTGGGGTGATCTGCAGCATTCTGATGCTGTTGATGTGGTGGCGTACACGCCAGCAGTACCATTCCCCTCGTCGTTTGTTAAGGCGTGCGCTGGAAAAACGCCAGCTACGCCTGCATTACCAGCCGATCATCGATATCAAGAATGGTCAATGTGTGGGGGCCGAGGCGCTGATGCGTTGGCCAGGTTGCAAAGGCGAGGTCATGAGCCCGACGGAATTTATTCCGCTGGCTGAAAAAGAAGGCATGATTGAAAGGATCACGGATTACGTGGTCGAAGAAGTGTTCAATGATTTAGGGTATTTTCTTTCAGCGCATCCCCAGATTTATATCTCAATTAACCTCTCAGCTTCTGATTTCCATTCATCCCGACTGATTGCCCTGATCGCTGAGAAAGCGCGTGATTACTCAGTCGCTGCCCAGCAAATTAAAGTCGAAGTGACGGAGCGTGGATTTATTGATGTGCATAAAATGACCCCGGTAATCCAGGCATTCCGTCAGGCTGGTTATGAAGTGGCATTTGATGATTTTGGGACGGGATATTCCAATCTGCACAATCTGGCGGCACTGAACGTGGATATCCTGAAGATTGATAAATCTTTTATTAGTACGCTGGCGACCAACAGTACCAGCCACCTGATTGCCGAACATATCATCGAAATGGCGCAAAGCTTACATCTGAAGACAATTGCTGAAGGGGTGGAAACGGCAGATCAAATGGAATGGCTGCTTGAACGTGGCGTTCAGTATTGTCAGGGGTGGTATTTTGCGAAAGCGTTACCGCCGCAGGAGTTTATGCTCTGGCTACAGCGCTCGCCCGCCATACTGACGCAGAGCGGGCAATAATCCTACAGGCGATGACGGTAGTCGCTGGGTGTACGATCAAACTCGCGGCGGAACACGCGTGAGAACGTTTGTTGCGACACATAGCCGAGATCCATCGCAATATCGAAAATAGGTCGTTCGGTCGTCCGTAGTTCCACGGCGGCTAACAAAAGTCGGCGCTGGCGGATATAGTCACCCAACGTCTGACGCATCACCGTGCGGAACATCCTCTGTAAATACCACTTCGAGTAACCTGATTTTTTCGCCACCGCCTCAATGTTCAGCGGTTGATCGATATGTTCATCAATCCATTCAATAAGGGTCTGAATTATCTGCTGATGGGACATAGGGCTGCCTCTTTCTCAGTATTCGATTCGTCGTTTTGTCTGTGGGCGAGTATAATTCCTCAAGTTAACTTGAGGTAAAGCGATTTATGGAAAAGAAATTACCCCGGATAAAAGCGCTGCTCACGCCAGGTGAGGTCGCAAAACGTAGCGGTGTCGCGGTATCAACTCTGCACTTCTATGAAAGCAAAGGGTTAATCAGCAGCATGCGCAACAGCGGCAATCAGCGTCGATACAAACGTGATGTGTTGCGTTATGTCGCGATTATCAAGATTGCCCAGCGTATCGGTATACCACTGGCGACGATTGGCGACGCGCTAGGGGTATTACCCGAAGGACATTCGCTCAGCGCCAAAGAGTGGAAACAGCTCTCGTCGCAATGGCGTGAAGAACTGGACCGGCGTATTCATACCCTGGTGGCGTTGCGTGATGAACTGGATGGATGCATTGGTTGCGGTTGTTTGTCGCGCAGCGATTGCCCGTTGCGTAACCCAGGCGATCAGCTTGGTGAGCAGGGGACCGGGGCGCGCCTGCTGGAAGATGATTGATGGGTTTAAATACGGGTATAAAACTAAAGCGCCACAGAGGGCGCTTTAGTTTGGTTCCGGTCTTCGTCTTTCACTCTATCCCGCTGGTTCACGGGAGGGTTTCCCCCGACATCAACACCCCTCAGTCGAGCACATTAGGGGAGGTTCCGGCTTGTGTTGATAAGGTAAGTGTATGCCACCCCCGTCTATTTGCCAGTCGATTGATGGTTTTTTAGCCGAAAAATTTTCCGCATCTTCATTCGTTTTTTTGCGCGAATTAACGTGAAAGATTACCGCTGGGGTTGTAATAACTGCGCGAAATTTGTTGCCAGATTGCGCATTGACGATAACGTTTGCGCATCGACTGGCTATTTCTTGTGCGTTATAAGAAGAAATGAGTAAAAAGCGGCAAAGTTCAGTTGAAAACCAGTACATGATCGCTAGATAATCGTTTGCTTTTTTTTACCACCCGTTTTTATGCGCGGAGCTAAACGTTTGCTTTTTTGCGACACCCCTACTGACGCAAACCTGGCACAGGGAGAAAACGTTAAGCAGGCAGTGGATTGTCCAGCACGCATAATGACGAAAAATAAACTCTCAGGGGATGTTTTCTATGTCTACGCCTTCAGCGCGTACCGGCGGTTCACTCGACGCCTGGTTTAAAATTTCGCACCGTGGCAGTACCGTTCGACAGGAAGTCGTTGCCGGATTAACGACGTTTCTGGCGATGGTCTACTCTGTTATTGTGGTTCCAGGAATGCTGGGTAAAGCCGGTTTCCCGCCAGCCGCTGTATTTGTGGCAACCTGCCTGGTAGCCGGTGTCGGCTCTATTGTGATGGGCCTGTGGGCAAACCTGCCGCTGGCGATTGGTTGCGCCATTTCTTTGACGGCGTTTACCGCATTCAGCCTGGTGCTGGGGCAGCATATTAGCGTGCCTGTTGCGTTGGGCGCGGTGTTTCTGATGGGTGTTCTGTTTACCATCATTTCCGCGACAGGTATTCGTAGCTGGATCCTGCGCAATCTGCCACAGGGCGTTGCGCACGGTACGGGTATTGGTATCGGCCTGTTCCTGCTGCTGATTGCGGCAAACGGCGTTGGTCTGGTCATTAAGAACCCGCTGGATGGCCTGCCGGTTGCGCTGGGTGACTTCGACACCTTCCCGGTCATTATGTCGCTGATTGGTCTGGCGGTGATTATCGGCCTCGAAAAACTGAAAGTACCGGGTGGCATCCTGCTGACTATTATCGGTATTTCCGTTGTTGGCCTGATTTTCGATCCGGCCGTGCATTTCTCCGGTATTTTTGCCATGCCGTCTCTGAGCGACGAAAACGGCAACTCGCTGATCGGCAGCCTGGACATTATGGGCGCACTGAATCCTGTCGTTCTGCCGAGCGTGCTGGCGCTGGTCATGACCGCCGTCTTCGATGCGACCGGAACCATCCGCGCGGTTGCGGGCCAGGCGAATCTGCTGGATAAAGACGGTCAGATTATCGATGGCGGCAAAGCGTTAACGACTGACTCCCTGAGCAGCGTATTCTCTGGTCTGGTGGGCGCTGCTCCGGCAGCGGTTTACATTGAATCTGCAGCGGGTACCGCGGCAGGGGGTAAAACCGGTCTGACGGCGATCACCGTAGGTGTTCTGTTCCTGCTGATCCTGTTCCTTTCTCCGCTCTCTTACCTTGTTCCTGCTTACGCAACGGCACCGGCGCTGATGTATGTTGGTTTGCTGATGCTGAGCAACGTGGCGAAAATCGACTTTACCGACTTCGTCGACGCGATGGCGGGACTGATTACCGCTGTCTTTATCGTGCTGACCTGTAATATCGTGACCGGCATTATGATCGGTTTTGCCACTCTGGTTATTGGCCGTATTGTTTCCGGCGAATGGCGAAAACTGAATATCGGAACGGTGGTGATTGCCGTGGCGCTGGTTGCATTCTATGCAGGCGGTTGGGCTATTTAATTCCGATACGCTCTTGATCCTGAAAACGGGTGGCTTTTGCCGCCCGTTTTTATTTTCAGAACACACTCGTTGTCTTTTGCGTTACTCTCGAGTAGATAGAATTGAGGCACGACGCCTCTCACCACTAATCATAAGAAACATCGCAAACAGGGAACGCATGGAAATCTTTTTCACCATACTCATCATGACCCTTGTGGTCTCGCTGTCGGGGGTATTTACTCGCGTATTGCCCTTCCAACTCCCTTTACCCCTTATGCAGATCGCCATCGGCGCCTTGCTGGCGTGGCCGACGTTTGGTTTGCATGTGGAATTCGATCCTGAGCTGTTTTTGGTGCTGTTCATCCCGCCGCTGCTGTTTGCCGATGGCTGGAAGACGCCAACGCGTGAGTTTCTGGAGCACGGACGAGAGATCTTCGGTCTGGCACTGGCGCTCGTACTGGTTACGGTGGTCGGCATTGGTTTTATGATTTATTGGCTGGTCCCGGGGATTCCGCTGATCCCCGCTTTTGCGCTGGCCGCAGTGTTATCGCCAACCGATGCCGTTGCCCTTTCTGGCATTGTAGGCGAGGGGCGTATACCGAAGAAAATCATGGGCATCCTGCAGGGCGAAGCGTTGATGAACGATGCGTCTGGCCTGGTATCGCTGAAATTTGCTGTGGCCGTGGCAATGGGAACGATGGTGTTTACCGTTGGTGGTGCGACGGTTGAGTTCTTTAAGGTAGCGATTGGCGGCATCCTGGCGGGTTTTGTCGTCAGCTGGTTGTATGGACGCTCTCTGCGCTTTCTTAGCCGCTGGGGCGGCGATGAGCCGGCAACGCAAATTGTTCTGCTGTTCCTGCTGCCGTTTGCTTCTTACCTGATTGCCGAACACATTGGTGTTTCCGGGATCCTCGCGGCGGTCGCAGCCGGGATGACGATAACCCGTTCAGGCGTAATGCGTCGTGCGCCATTGGCGATGCGCTTACGTGCTAACAGCACCTGGGCAATGCTGGAGTTCGTCTTTAACGGCATGGTCTTCCTGCTGTTAGGGCTGCAATTACCGGGGATTCTGGAGTCTTCTCTGGTGGCGGCAGAAGCCGATCCGAACGTTGAAACCTGGATGCTGTTTACCGATATCGTGCTGATTTACGTAGCGCTGATGCTGGTGCGTTTTGGCTGGCTGTGGACGATGAAAAAATTCAGTCTGCGCTTCCTGAAGAAAAAGCCGATGGAGTTTGGCTCATGGACAACGCGTGAAATCCTGATCGCCTCCTTTGCGGGGGTTCGCGGGGCGATTACGCTTGCTGGTGTGCTCTCTATCCCGCTGCTGTTGCCGGATGGTAGCGGCTTCCCGGCGCGCTACGAGCTAGTATTCCTTGCCGCGGGCGTGATCCTGTTCTCGCTGTTTGTCGGTGTAGTGATGCTACCGATTCTGCTGCAACACCTGGAAGTGGCAGATCACTCGCAGCAACTGAAAGAAGAGCGGATAGCCCGCGCTGCGACGGCGGAAGTCGCGATTGTTGCTATCCAGAAAATGGAAGAGCGTCTGGCGGCGGACAGCGAAGAGAATATTGATAATCAACTGCTGACCGAAGTGAGCTCTCGTGTAATCGGTAACCTGCGCCGTCGCGTCGATGGACGTAACGATGTGGAAAGCTCATTACAGGAAGAGAACCTCGAGCGACGTTTCCGCCTGGCGGCATTGCGTTCAGAACGTGCAGAGCTTTATCACCTGCGCGCCACGCGCGAAATCAGCAATGAAACGCTGCAGAAACTGTTGCACGATCTGGACTTGCTGGAAGCGTTGCTGATCGAGAACCAATAAACGGTTGTGCCGGATGCGCTACGCTTATCAGGCCTACGGAATCGAATTGTAGGCCGGGTAAGGCGTTTACGCCGCATCCGGCACTTACGATTCTTGCGTTAACCAAAACCCTTCGCAGCATGTCAGCCACGCCTGAGCGCTGTGCGACAGATACACGCCTTCACGCCAAATCATGCCCAGTTGCCAGCGTAAATCGCTCTCCAGCGGGATCCAGCGCAGCGTCTGTTTATCCAGTCGTTGGCAAATTGGCTCCGGTAAAATAGCGATACCGACGCCGGCTTGCACCATGGCCGCCAGAAAATCCCACTGCCCGCTGCGTACCGCGATGCGCGGCTTGACGTTGTGCTGGCTAAACAGTTCAAGCAGTTGGCGACTCAAGGCGAAATCTTCGTTATAGATCAGCAGCGGGTGCTCCGCTAACGCCTCGGGGGAAATGGACTCACACGTTGTCCACTGACCGGAGCGGGGGACCAGCACGCAGAGCGGATGACTGAAAAGCGGTAAGGTTGCCAGTCCACTCTCTTCCTCGACCGGAAGGGCCGTCATGGCGACATCCAAATCACCGCTCATGACTGCCTGTTGGACGGTTAAGCCACCAAACTCCGATATTTTAAGCTCAACGCCGGGATAACGCTGGCGAAACAGGCTGATGGGACCTGCCATCAACATACCGACCATTGGCGGGATACCAAGGCGCAATAGCCCTTTGTTCAGATGGTTAATGTCGCTAAGTTCGGCTTCAAGCTGGCGAAACTCGGCCAAAATCGCCAGACCGCGCTCAAAAACAACCTGTCCGGTATCGGTCAATAAAAGCCGCCGACCGTCGCGGATTAACAGCGTGCAGTTCAGCTCGTCTTCAAGGTTCTTCAACATTTTGCTGATGGTGGGTTGGGTGACAAAAAGCTTCTCCGCTGCGCGGGTAAAGCTCTGCTGACGCACCACCTCAACAAAATATCGCAGCGTTCTGATATCCATGATTATTCCTTAAGACTATGCCTGCAATGAGTTTAATTCATTTCAGTCCTGGACGGGGGCTCTCTATACTGGCGCTCTCTATTTTTTAAGGACATACCCTCATGGCTGTGGCGATAAGCCGCGTGACGCCTGCTGTCATTCAACGACTCCAGATCCCCGTTCAGGTTCTGTTGTACGCAGGTCTCTTTGTATTTGCTCAATATCTTGTCTCCTGGCTGCATCTACCGCTTCCCGCCAACCTGGTCGGGATGGTGCTGATGTTGGCATTAATTATCTGCCGGGTTATCCCGCTGAGCTGGATACGCGCCGGTGCCCGCTGGTTACTGGCTGAAATGCTGCTGTTTTTTGTTCCGGCAGTGGTGGCCGTCGTCAACTATACGCAGCTGTTGTTAGTCGATGGCTGGCGTATTTTTGCTGTCATTGCGATAAGCACGCTGATGGTGCTCGGTGCCACGGCGTGGGTGGTCGATAAAGTGTATCGCTATGAAATGAGCAGGTTAAACCGTGAGTAATTTCCAGCTAAGCGTGTTGTGTCTGGTGATTACGCTGGGTATCTACTTTGCTAATAAGCGTTTGTATCGCCGTTTTCGCAAATTACCGCTGATGCCGCTGGTCCTCACGCCAGCACTGTTGGTGCTGATGCTGGTGTTCGGGCATATTTCCTGGCAGAACTATATTGGCGAATCACACTGGCTGCTGTGGTTATTAGGTCCCGCGACCATTGCCTTCGCTGTTCCGGTATACGATAACCTCGCGGTGATTAAGCGTCACTGGATGTCGCTGACGGCGGGGGTGATCACAGCGACGCTGGTGGCTGTCACCAGTTCTGTGTGGTTGGCGCGTCTGTTTATGCTACCTGATGAGATCCAACGTAGCCTGGCGGTACGTTCCGTCACCACGCCGTTTGCGCTGGCAGCGGCAGAACCCTTGGGCGGGCAGCCGGACCTGGTGGCCTTGTTCGTGGTGGTGACCGGTGTATTCGGCATGGCGGTCGGCGATGTGCTGTTTTTACGGCTTTCCATCCGCGAAGGTATGGCCAAAGGCGCAGGGTTTGGCGCTGCATCGCATGGCGCAGGCACGGCGCGCTCGTATGAGCTTGGCCAGCAGGAGGGCGTGGTTGCCAGTCTGGTAATGATGCTTTCCGGTGTGGTGATGGTGCTGGTGGCACCGCTGGTGGCGAGGCTGATGTTCTGAGAAAAGATATAATCCTCCGGCCCGAAAGCCGGAGGAGAAGGGAGGTTAGTGTGCACGACCTTGCTCTACGCCGTACCCGGTCTGGGAACGGATGAACTGAGCACGGAACTGCTCGCGTTCGCGGTTGCCTTCTTCTGAGTTGTCGGTCGCAGAGAAGAACCAGATCCCGAGGAACGCTACGCTGATGGAGAACAGCGCCGGATATTCATACGGGAAAATGGCTTTTTCGTGACCGAGGATCTGGACCCAAATGGTTGGGCCGAGAATCATCAATACTACCGCTGTTAACAGACCTAACCAGCCACCCAGCATTGCGCCACGGGTGGTCAGTCTTGACCAGTACATGGAAAGCAGAATGATGGGGAAGTTACAGCTGGCCGCGATGGCGAACGCCAGACCCACCATGAAGGCGATGTTCTGATTTTCGAACAGCACGCCGAGCACGATGGCAATCACACCCAATATCAGTACGGTAATTTTCGAGACGCGCAGTTCTTCACGCTCGGTAGCGCCTTTGCGGAACACGTTAGCGTACAGATCGTGAGAAACTGCCGAAGCGCCCGCCAGCGTCAGCCCGGCAACCACCGCCAGGATGGTGGCAAACGCCACTGCAGAGATGAAGCCGAGGAACAGGTTACCGCCCACCGCATTCGCCAGGTGAACCGCCGCCATGTTGTTACCACCGATCAGTGCGCCTGCAGCATCTTTGTACTCTGGATTAGCACCTACCAGCATGATCGCGCCAAAGCCGATGATAAAGGTCAGGATGTAGAAATAACCCATAAAGCCGGTGGCATAGAATACGCTCTTACGCGCTTCGCGGGCATCGCTGACCGTGAAGAAACGCATCAGAATATGCGGCAAGCCTGCCGTACCGAACATCAATCCAAGACCTAACGACAGGGCGGATATCGGATCTTTTACCAGACCGCCCGGGCTCATAATCGCGGAGCCTTTCGGGTGTACCGCCATCGCTTCGGTGAACAGGTTGTTGAAGCTGAAGCCGACGTGCTTCATTACCATGAAGGCCATAAAGCTGGCGCCGAACAGCAGCAGAACGGCTTTGATGATCTGTACCCATGTGGTTGCCAGCATGCCGCCAAACAGCACGTACATCATCATCAGTACGCCAACCAGCACCACGGCGATGTGATAGTTCAGACCAAACAGCAGCTCAATCAGCTTACCTGCGCCGACCATCTGGGCGATCAGATACAGCGCGACCACCACCAGGGAACCACAGGCCGACAGAATACGGATTGGCCCCTGCTTCAGACGATAAGAAGCAACGTCTGCAAAGGTATAACGACCGAGGTTACGCAGGCGTTCCGCAATCAGGAACAGGATAATCGGCCAGCCGACCAGGAAGCCGAGCGAGTAGATCAGCCCGTCATAACCGGAGGTAAATACCAGCGCGGAAATTCCAAGGAACGATGCCGCCGACATATAGTCGCCCGCAATCGCCAGCCCGTTCTGGAAACCGGTGATGTTACCGCCGGCGGTGTAGTAGTCATTACGCGAACGTACGCGCTTAGACGCCCAGTAGGTAATACCGAGCGTAAAGATGACGAAAATCAGGAACATAATAATCGCCTGCCAGTTGGTTGGCTGGCGTTGAACTGCACCGCTAATAGCATCCGCCGCGTTTGCGGCGAAGGGCAGCGTGGCGGCAAGCGCCGTCAGGACTCTCTTCATGATGCTTTAACCTCGTGCAGAACCGCATTGTTCAGGCGATCAAATTCACCGTTGGCCCGCCAGATGTAGATCCCGGTCAGGATGAAGGAGATGAGGATCACACCGACCCCAATCGGAATACCCCGGGTGACGCTGGTTCCCGCGTGTAGCGGCGTACCCAGCCAGCCAGGCGCAAAGGCAATCAGTAAAATAAAGCTGATATAAACTGCCAGCATGATGATGGACAGAATGGTGGCAAACCGTTGCCGTTTTTCTACTAACTCCCTGAAACGCGCACTGTCTTCTATCCGCTGATAAATATTGTCATTCATCACAGAGTTCTCCAGAGGTCCCCCTGCGTCTTTCGTGCTACAGGTTCGTTGGCCGCACTCGCCTACCCCAGTCACATAGTGAACTATGTGACTGGGGATATGCTTGCTTGCCGCCTTCCTGTAACACGAAATCCTTTGGGGGAGGTTTTTATATTTCCTTCCCGGTCAGGGGAGGGGTAGGGATAGGATTTGTAGGCCCGATAAGCAGCGCGCCATCGGGCATTTCACGGTTATGGTTATGATGGCATCGCGATGGCCTGCTTCTCTTCGAGCAGTTTCTCTACCACGCCAGGATCGGCGAGGGTTGAGGTATCGCCCAGATTGCTGGTATCGCCCGCCGCGATTTTTCGCAGAATACGGCGCATGATTTTGCCGGAGCGGGTTTTCGGCAGTGAGTCGGTCCAGTGCAGCACGTCTGGCGTTGCTAACGGGCCAATTTCTTTTCGTACCCAGTTGCGCACCTCGGCGTACAACTCAGGTGACGGCTCTTCGCCGTGATTCAGCGTGACGTAGGCGTAAATGGCCTGGCCTTTAATACTATGTGGAATGCCGACCACGGCGGCTTCGGCAATCTTTGGATGCGACACCAGCGCCGACTCGATTTCTGCTGTACCCAGGCGGTGGCCCGAGACGTTCAGCACGTCATCCACACGTCCGGTTATCCAGTAATAGCCGTCTTCGTCACGACGCGCGCCGTCGCCGCTGAAGTACATATTCTTGAAGGTAGAGAAGTAGGTTTGCTCAAAGCGTTCGTGATCGCCAAACAACGTTCTCGCCTGACCCGGCCATGAGTCGGTGATCACCAGGTTGCCTTCGGTCGCCCCTTCCTGCGGGTTACCTTCGTTATCAACGATGGCTGGTTGTACGCCAAAGAATGGACGCGTTGCAGAACCCGCTTTCAGCTCGGTGGCGCCCGGCAGTGGGGTGATCATGAATCCCCCGGTTTCGGTCTGCCACCAGGTATCAACGACCGGACATTTTTCGTTGCCAATTTTCTTCCAGTACCACTCCCATGCTTCCGGGTTAATCGGCTCGCCAACGGAACCCAAAATGCGTAGCGATGAACGGTTAGTGCCTTCAATCGCCTTATCACCTTCTGCCATCAGGGCGCGGATAGCCGTTGGCGCAGTATAGAGGATTGTGACCTGGTGCTTGTCCACGACCTGTGACATACGCGCCGGGGTCGGCCAGTTAGGTACACCTTCAAACATCAGCGTGGTGGCACCGCAGGCTAGCGGACCGTACAGCAAATAGCTGTGGCCGGTAACCCAACCCACATCAGCAGTACACCAGTAGATATCGTCCTGATGGTAATCAAACACATACTTAAAGGTCGTTGCCGCGTAAACCAGATATCCCCCCGTGGTGTGCAGCACGCCTTTTGGCTTACCGGTTGAACCAGAGGTATACAGGATAAACAGCGGATCTTCCGCGTTCATTTCTTCCGGCTGATGTTCAGGGCTGGCTTTTTCTATAAGATCGGACCACCACAGGTCACGGCCTTCCTGCCATTCCGTTTTTCCACCGGTTCGTTTGAGGACGACCACATGCTCCACGGTCTTCACGTTCGGGTTTTTCAGCGCATCATCGACGTTCTTTTTCAGCGGGATGCTGCGTCCGGCGCGCACGCCTTCATCAGCGGTGATCACCAGGCGCGAATTGGAGTCGATAATACGTCCGGCGACGGCCTCCGGTGAGAACCCACCGAAGATGACCGAATGCACCGCGCCAATGCGGGCGCAGGCCAGCATGGCGACCGCAGCTTCCGGCACCATCGGCATATAAATAGCTACCACATCGCCTTTTTTAATGCCTAAATTCAACAATGTATTGGCGAAACGACAAACATCGCGATGCAGTTCGCGATAGGTAATGTTTTTACTTTGGCTGGCGTCATCGCCTTCCCAGATGATGGCGGTACGATCGCCGTTTTCCTGCAGATGGCGGTCAAGGCAGTTTGCCGCCAGGTTCAGCGTGCCGTCTTCGTACCATTTAATCGACACGTTGCCGGGTGCAAAAGAGGTGTTCTTTACCTGGCTGTATGGCGTGATCCAATCAAGAATTTTTCCCTGCTCGCCCCAAAATGTGTCGGGATCGGTAATGGACTGTTGGTATTTCGCTTCGTACTGCTCCGGGTTTATCAGGCAACGGTCCGCAATGTTTGCGGGAATAGCGTGTTTGTGTATTTGGCTCATGGCTTTTGTTCTCCTTGTAGGATGTTAATAATATGTCGCACAAACGTTAAATGTAGGGGCTTTGCGAGTTTTGTTTAGTATTTGGGCGACAGATCACGCAATAACCGAATTGTGCAAATTAGCGGCAAACTGAATTTTGAAGAGAACTAGCAAAAATTGATTAAACCTCGCGATAACATGCGGTTATATAGAGAGTTTTGAAAAGGTGATCTGTGTCGGATATAGACAAAAGAGTGAGGGATTAGAAGGGGAAAATAACTCTAAAGTGGTATTTTACATACACTTACAATTGATTAAAAACAACATTTCTTGTAGGGTTTCTTGTTACAAATAGGGTGGAGCAATGTCATGACAGTATTCGTGTGGTTGCTGTTATGGAAAACAATAAAAGAACCGCCATTGCAGATAATGGCGTCATCTGGATGAGACCCCTATGGCAAGGATAAAATCACGCGTACGCCGTTTCTTCAGCCTGTTAGTACCTTTATTATTTATCTCTGCAGTTCACGCTGAACAAACCCCCGTACCCGCAAAAACCGTCACCGTTGAAGCGAAGAATGAAGTCTTCGCCCCTCAGCATCCCGATCAATATCTCTCCTGGAAAGCCACGTCTGAGCAATCAGCCCGTGAAGATGCGCTGGCAGAAGATCCGCGTCTGGTGATCCTGTGGGCGGGATATCCCTTCTCGCGCGATTACAACAAACCGCGCGGACACGCGTATGCCGTGACCGATGTCCGTGAAACCTTACGTACCGGTGCACCCAAAACGGCAGAAGATGGTCCGTTGCCGATGGCCTGCTGGAGCTGTAAAAGCCCGGATGTGGCGCGTCTGATCCAGAAAGACGGTGAAGATGGCTACTTCCACGGTAAATGGGCGCGCGGCGGTCCTGAAATTGTTAATAATCTTGGCTGCGGCGATTGCCATAACACCGCGTCACCAGACTTTGCCAAAGGCAAGCCAGAACTGACGCTGTCGCGTCCTTATGCTGAACGCGCGATGGAAACCATCGGCAAACCGTTTGAGAAAGCCGGTCGCTTTGACCAGCAATCCATGGTCTGCGGCCAGTGCCACGTGGAATACTACTTCGACGGTAAAAACAAAGCCGTTAAGTTCCCGTGGGACGACGGCATGAAAGTCGAGAACATGGAGAAATACTACGACACCATCGCCTTCTCTGACTGGACCAACTCCCTGTCTAAAACCCCAATGCTGAAAGCGCAGCACCCGGAGTATGAAACCTGGAGCGCAGGCATTCACGGCAAGAACAACGTGACCTGTATCGACTGCCACATGCCGAAAGTGCAGAACGCGGAAGGCAAGATCTACACCGACCATAAGATTGGGAATCCGTTCGATAACTTCGCTCAGACCTGTGCGAACTGCCACACCCAGGACAAAGCGTCCCTGCAAAAAGTGGTCGCCGAGCGTAAACAGGCCATTCATGACCTGAAAATCAAGGTTGAAGATCAACTGGTACATGCCCATTTCGAAGCGAAAGCAGCATGGGATGCGGGCGCAACGGAAGCGGAAATGAAGCCGATTCTGGAAGACATTCGCCACGCGCAATGGCGTTGGGACCTGTCTATCGCCTCACACGGTATTCACATGCACGCGCCGGAAGAAGGTCTGCGGATGCTGGGTAGCGCAATGGATAAAGCTGCTGATGCACGTACCAAACTGGTCCGTCTGCTGGCGACCAAAGGCATCACGCATGAAATCCCGTTACCGGATATCTCTACCAAAGAGAAAGCCCAGGCGGCGATTGGTCTGAACATGCAGCAAATCAATGCTGAAAAGCAGGACTTCATCAAAACGGTGATTCCGCAATGGGAAGATCAGGCGCGTAAAAACGGTCTGTTAAGCCAATAACCCCATTTCGCCCCGCAAGGGGCGGATAACTCAACGGAGTGAATATGAGCGTATTACGTTCGTTATTAACTGCTGGGGTGCTGGCGTCAGGCTTGTTATGGAGCCTGAGTGGAATCACTGCCACGCCAACGCCGCAGGAGTCGGATCAACGCTGGACGGTTACCCAACAGCGTAATCCGGATGCCGCCTGTCTGGACTGTCACAAGCCGGATACCGAAGGCATGCATGGTAAGCATGCGGAAGCCATCAACCCGAATAACAAACTGCCTGTCACCTGCACCAATTGTCACGGCCAGCCGTCACCGAAGCACCGCGAAGGGGTGAAAGATGTGATGCGCTTTAATGAGCCGATGTACAACGTGGAGCAGCAGAACAGCGTCTGTATGTCCTGTCACCTGCCTGAGCAGTTGCAAAAAGCGTTCTGGCCGCACGATGTCCACGTAACCAAAGTGGCGTGTGCCAGCTGTCACTCACTGCATCCGAAGCAAGACACGATGCAGACGCTGAGCGATAAAGGACGGATCAAGATTTGCGTCGATTGCCACAGCGATCAACGTAACAATCCGAACTTTAACCCGGCGTCGGTTCCGTTGCTTAAGGAGCATCCATGAGTTGCTCTCGTCGCCAGTTTATCACCGGCGTCGGCGCGCTGGTGGCAGTGAGCGGGACGGCGGGGCGCGTTGTGGCGAAGACGTTGAACATCAACGGTGTGCGTTACGGTATGGTTCATGATGAGTCTTTATGCATTGGCTGTACGGCCTGCATGGATGCTTGTCGGGAAGTTAACAACGTGCCGGAAGGCGTATCGCGTCTGACGATTATTCGCAGCGAGCCGCAAGGGACATTTCCTGATGTGAAGTATCGCTTCTTCCGTCACTCGTGCCAGCATTGTGACCATGCTCCCTGCGTTGACGTCTGCCCGACGGGGGCATCGTATCGCGATGCCGCCAACGGCATTGTGGATGTGAACCCCGACCTTTGCGTTGGCTGCCAGTACTGTATCGCCGCGTGTCCTTATCGTGTGCGCTTTATCCATCCGGTAAGCAAAACGGCGGATAAATGCGATTTCTGCCGGAAAACCAACCTGAAAGCGGGCAAACAGCCTGCCTGCGTTGAGTCATGTCCGACGAAGGCGCTGACGTTTGGTAATCTGGACGATCCCAACAGCGATATCTCCCGTTTGTTGCAGCAGAAAACCACCTACCGTTACAAACTGGCGTTGGGTACAAAACCGAAGGTCTACCGCGTTCCCTTTAAATTTGGGGAGGTGAGCCAATGACATCCGCTTCTGCATTTCATTTCGAATCACTGGTGTGGGACTGGCCCATTGCCATCTATCTGTTCCTGATAGGTATCTCTGCCGGACTGGTCACGTTGGCGATTCTGCTGCGTCGTTTCCATCCGCAGGCGGGTGGTTCTGACAGCACGCTGCTGCGCACCACGCTGGTGTTAGGGCCGGGGGCGATTATCTTCGGTTTGCTGATTCTGGTGTTCCACCTGACGCGTCCATGGACCTTCTGGAAACTGATGTTCCACTACAGCTTCACTTCGGTGATGTCGATGGGGGTCATGCTGTTCCAGTTGTACATGGTGGTGTTAGTGCTGTGGCTGGCAAAAATCTTTGAAAAAGAGGTGATTACCCTGCAACAGCGGTTCGTGCCGCGACTGACGATGGTCTCAAAACTCCTGACGCTAATCACGCCGTTCCATCGCGCGCTTGAGACGCTGATGCTGGTGCTGGCGGTCCTGCTCGGGGCGTATACCGGGTTCCTGCTGTCAGCGCTGAAATCCTACCCGTTCCTGAATAACCCGATCCTGCCGGTGCTGTTCCTGTTCTCCGGGATCTCCTCCGGTGCGGCGGTGGCGCTGATCGCCATGGCATTACGCCATCGTAGCAACCCGCACAGCACCGAAGCGCACTTTGTGCATCGCATGGAAGTCCCGGTGGTATGGCTGGAGATCTTCCTGCTGGCGGCGTTCTTTGTTGGTCTGGCGCTGGGCGATGACGGCAAAATGCGCGCGCTGGCGGCGGCACTGGGCGGCGGATTCTGGACCTGGTGGTTCTGGCTGGGCGTGGCCGGGCTTGGGCTGATACTGCCGATGCTGCTAAAACCCTGGGCCAATCGCAGTTCGACGTTTCATGGCGTGCTGGCAGTGTGCGGCGCCAGCCTGACCGGCGTACTGCTGCTGCGCTTTTTTATTCTCTATGCGGGTCAGCTAACCGTTGCGTAAGGTGATATCTGGACGTTCTCCTTCCTGAAGCCGGTTTTCTGGCGCTGTTATTAAGCCTCGGGGTCAACGTGTTGACCCCGCTTGCCGTGTTGGTGGGTGTCCGCCAGCGCTGGCAAGGGGTGATGCGCCTGGCATGCGTGGGCGTGTGGACGCAATTTGCCCTGCTGCTACTGGCCTTTGCCATTCTGGTATTCTGCTTTCTGACCAGTGACTTTTCGGTGGTCTACGTTGCCCAGCACAGCTACAGCCTGCTGCCGTGGGGATTAAAACTGGCGGCGGTGTGGGGCGGTCATGAAGGATCGCTGCTGCTGTGGGTGCTGTTTCTTTCCGCCTGGAGCGCGCTGTTCGCTTATCGCTATCGGCGTGATGCCGACGCGCTGTTTCCGCTGACGCTCAGCGTCCTTTCAATGATAACGGCTCTGTTGCTGCTGTTTGTGGTGGTATGGTCCGATCCGTTCGTGCGTATCTTTCCGCCAGCCATTGAAGGGCGCGACCTTAATCCGATGCTGCAACATCTTGGGTTAATCCTCCATCCACCGCTGCTGTACCTGGGTTACGGGGGGTTAATGGTGGCGGCAGGCGTGGCGCTGGCCTCGCTGCTGCGCGGTGACTTTAACGCACAAAGCGCCTGGGTGTGCTGGCGCTGGGCCTTGCCCGGCTGGTGCGCGCTGACGCTGGGGATTATCCTCGGCTCCTGGTGGGCGTACTGCGAGCTGGGCTGGGGAGGCTGGTGGTTCTGGGACCCGGTAGAAAACGCTTCCTTATTACCCTGGCTTTCCGCCAGCGCGCTGCTGCATAGCTTGTACATCACGCGCCAGCGCGGGATCTTCCGCCACTGGTCGCTGCTGCTGGCTATCGTCACGCTGATTTTATCGCTGCTGGGGACGCTGATTGTGCGTTCCGGCATTCTCGTT
Organism: Citrobacter sp. Colony219; assembly: GCF_019382635.1. Taxonomy (NCBI): domain Bacteria; kingdom Pseudomonadati; phylum Pseudomonadota; class Gammaproteobacteria; order Enterobacterales; family Enterobacteriaceae; genus Citrobacter; species Citrobacter sp. Colony219. The sequence continues at coordinate 668,298 of NZ_CP080033.1, forward strand.
TCGGTGCATGCTTTCGCGCTGGATAATGTTCGTGCCGCGCCGTTGTTTGCGCTGTTTACCGTGTTGAGTCTGGCGTCGCTCGGGCTGTACGCCTGGCGGGGCCAGCAAGTCCGGCAGAATGCGCGTTTTGGCGGTTGGTCACGCGAGATGCTGATTCTGGTTGCGTTGCTGCTCTTTAGTGCGGTGCTGCTGATTGTGCTGATTGGCACGCTCTACCCGATGATTTACGGGCTGTTCGGCTGGGGGCGGCTTTCCGTGGGCGCACCGTACTTTAATCGCGCTACGCTGCCCTTTGGGCTGCTGATGCTGCTGGTTATTGTGCTGGCAACGGTCAGAAGCCGCAACGTGTCTGTACGTTGTCAGCTTCCGGCGCTGCTGGCGCATGCCGGGGTGCTGGTGTTTGCGGCAGGGATCGTCTTTTCCAGCGGGAGCCGTCAGGAGATAAGCCTGAACCTGAGCCCCGGGCAGCAGGTGGAACTGGCAGGCTACGTTTTCCGTTTTGAGCGTCTCGACCTGGAAGCCAAAGGTAACTACACCAGTGAAAAAGCGCAGATCACGCTGTGGCACAATGAGAAACACATTGGCAGCCTGCAACCTGAAAGGCGCTTCTATGCCGCGCGTCGTCAACAGATGATGGAGCCGGGGATCCGCTGGAATCTGTTACATGACTGGTACGCGGTGATGGGCGAAAAAACCGGAGCGGACCGTTATGCCATGCGATTGTACGTGCAGACCGGCGTGCGTTGGATTTGGGGCGGCGGACTGTTAATGGTCTTTGGCGCGCTGCTGAGCGGATGGCGAGGAAGGAAGCGTGATGCGTAATATCTGCGGTTTTATCGTCATGTTTTTTATCACTTTCGCCACGCATGCCCAGGTTGTGGACACATGGACGTTTGCCAACCCGCAACAGCAGGAGAAAGCGCTGTCTATTGCCAGCCAACTGCGCTGCCCGCAGTGCCAAAACCAAAACTTGCTGGAATCCAATGCGCCGGTAGCAGTCAGTATGCGCCATCAGGTTTACAGCATGGTGGCGGAAGGGAAAAGTGAAGCCGAGATAACCACGTGGATGACCGATCGTTACGGTGATTTCGTGCGCTACAACCCGCCGTTGAATGAGCAAACGCTGCTGCTGTGGGCGTTGCCGTGCCTGTTGTTGTTACTGGTCGGCGTGGTGGTCTGGCGGGTGAGAAAGCGTCAGCGCGCAGAGGAGGAGGTGCAATGAGTCAGTCCGAACATCCCACTGTGCCGTTACGACCAATGCCCGTGAAGCGGCTGACTGCTGCGGTGGTGTTGATGGTTGTGGCCTGCATCGGCGGTTATCTGTTGACGCCAAAATGGCAGGCGGTGCGGCAGGAACAGGCGCGGTTGGCGGACCCATTACATGCGTTCTCCGATGATAACATTCAGGAAAAACAGCTACTTTCTTTGCAGTCGCAGATTCGTGCTGCTCCACAGGACGGTGTGTTATGGGCGCAACTGGGGGAATATTATCTTTGGCAAAATGCGTATCACAATGCACTGCTGGCCTATGAGCAGGCGCTGCGTTTTCGGGGTGAAAACGCCGAAATCTATTCGGCGCTGGCGACGGTGTTGTACTATCAGGCCGGGCAACATATGACACCGCAAACGCGCGAAATGATAGATAAATCCCTGGCGCTGGACGGTAACGAAGTTACCGCGCTGATGTTGTTAGCCTCAGATGCGTTTATGCAGGCAGACTACGCCCAGGCTATTTCAGTGTGGCAAAAAGTAATGGATTTAAACTCGCCGAGGGTGAATCGTGCGCAGTTGATCGACTCGATTAATATGGCGAAATTATTGCAGAATCGGCAAAAATAAATTTGTTTTTTTTGTGATTTGCATCATTTTGCCTGTTTAAAAAACAGGCACTTGAACAAGTGGGCAAAAAAAACTCATGGAAGAACTTCTTCATTTTTTATCAAATAAAAATTCTTTTATAACAAAAAGTTATTCATGATTACCGATATAAACTCGCGTTTTTATGCATAATTTCAGCTAAACCCCCTGTTCTGAAAGGCTTGCGCGAGATAGCGTGCAAATGATAATGATAATAAGCGTTAAAAAACTCTATAAACGAACGCAACACAAATCATACCCTTTCAGTATGTACTGTTCTCGCATTTTTATATGCGGAATAGCGCTCCATCGAGGAAGTCCGTTGTTATGAAAAATTTGAAAGTCAGCCTGGCATGGCAGATCCTCATCGCCATGGTGCTGGGTATTTTGCTGGGGAGTTACCTGCATTACCATAGTGACAGTCGCGAATGGCTGGTGTTAAACCTGTTGCAACCGGCGGGTGATATCTTTATCCACCTGATTAAAATGATTGTCGTGCCGATTGTTATCTCCACGCTGGTTGTGGGTATTGCCGGGGTAGGCGATGCCAAACAGCTGGGCCGTATTGGCGCCAAAACCATTCTCTATTTCGAAGTGATCACCACCATCGCCATTATTCTCGGCATTACGCTGGCGAACGTGTTTCAACCGGGTTCCGGGATTGATATGTCGCAGCTGGCGACTGTGGATATTTCGAAATATCAAAATACAACCGCAGAAGTGCAAAGCCACGCGCATGGCCTGATGGGCACGATTTTGTCACTGGTGCCGACCAACATCGTCGCATCGATGGCGAAAGGCGACATGCTGCCGATTATCTTCTTTTCGGTGTTATTCGGTTTAGGCTTGTCTTCACTGCCAGCTACTCACCGCGAGCCGCTGGTGACCGTGTTCCGCTCTATTTCCGAAACCATGTTTAAAGTGACGCACATGGTGATGCGCTACGCGCCGGTTGGCGTTTTTGCGCTGATTGCTGTGACCGTCGCGAACTTCGGTTTTGCCTCACTGTGGCCGCTGGCGAAGCTGGTACTGTTGGTGCATTTTGCCATCCTGTTCTTTGCGCTGGTGGTGCTGGGTATCGTGGCGCGTGTCTGTGGTCTGAGTATCTGGATCTTAATCCGTATCCTGAAAGATGAGCTGATTCTGGCGTATTCAACCGCCAGTTCTGAGAGCGTACTGCCGCGTATTATTGAGAAAATGGAAGCCTATGGCGCGCCAGCCTCAATTACCAGCTTTGTGGTGCCGACCGGTTACTCATTTAACCTTGATGGCTCAACGTTGTACCAGAGTATTGCCGCTATTTTCATTGCGCAGCTGTACGGTATCGACCTGTCACTATGGCAGGAAATCGTATTGGTGCTGACGTTGATGGTCACCTCGAAAGGGATTGCAGGCGTGCCGGGCGTCTCCTTCGTCGTACTGCTGGCTACGCTTGGCAGCGTCGGGATCCCGCTGGAAGGCCTGGCGTTTATCGCCGGCGTTGACCGTATCCTCGACATGGCGCGTACCGCGCTGAACGTGGTGGGGAATGCACTGGCGGTGCTGGTAATCGCCAAGTGGGAACACAAGTTTGACCGCAAGAAAGCGCTGGCTTACGAGCGCGAGATGCTGGGTAAATTTGATAAGACCGCGCAGTAATTAGTGATGGGTGCCTGATGGCGACGCTCACGCGTCTTATCAGGCCTACAAAGGATGTGTAGGCCTGATAAGCGTAGCGCCATCCGGCAACCAGCATCAACCATTGGTCAGCTTTTCAAACTCTTCACAGCCGGTATCAAATCCTTCCATACAGCTCAGATTCAGCCAGTGCAGCGCCTTCTGTTTATTCTTCACGATAAACCCCTGCTCGCCGTTTAAGAACATCATTCCGGCCCAGTACTCGGAATAACCGGTGCGGGAGATGGCCGAGCTGCGCTTGAAATACCATGTGGCCTTTTCATCGTCAGCAGGAATACCCACGCCATTGGCGTAGATCAGTCCGAGCAGCATTTGTGCATCGACAGTGGAGTCATTTTCCAGATCTTCAGAGGCGTTTTGCAGCAATGTAATGGCTTTGGGGTAATCTGTGCGTCCAGCCTGCGTGTTCACCAGAATTCTCGCCAGCGTAATTTCCCCCGCCTTACTGCCTGCCTCGGTCGCTTTTTCGGCCAGCGTTTTGGCTTGTGGATAATCCAGACTGACCGGGTTGGTTATCTTAATTTGCGCCAGTAAGGCCCAGGCATCCGCATCGCCGTTGTCGGCTGCTTTTTGCGCCCAGTATTCGGCTTTGCTCAAATCGCCTGAACTAAACCAGGTATCGGCGAGAAAGTATTGTGCGCGTCGGTCTCCTGCCTCAGCGGCCTGTAAGTACTGGCTTCCTGGCTCAGTATCACTGGCATGGGCAAAGAATGTCATAAAGAACATCAATGCAATGATTTGTTTCATTTTGAGTTTTATTTAGGGTACGGAATGAACAGTATAAAGAGATCGTATGGATAAAAAAACAGCCTCCGGGCGGAGGCTGTTGCAGAACAGGTACGAAAACGGATTAACCCATCGCGCTTTCGCGCAGGCTGGCTTTCAGCTTGGTGTACTCATCAATCACATACTGTTCGGCGGCGCGCTGATCGGCAATGCGTTCAACGTTAACGGCACAGTACTTGTACTCCGGCGTTTTGGTAATCGGGCTCAAGTTCTCGGTTACCAGCTCATTACAGGCCCCAATCCACCATTGGTAGGTCATGTAAATCGCGCCTTTGTTTGGACGATCGCTGACTGCCGCACGGGTAATGACCCGACCTTTACGCGAGTTCACCCACACCAGCTCTTCATCCTGGATGCCCAGGCGTTCTGCGTCGGCGGTGTTGATCTGGGCATAGCCCGGTTCATCCGCCAGCGCGGCCAACGCCGCACAGTTACCGGTCATCGAACGGCAAGAGTAGTGGCCGACTTCACGCACCGTTGATAGTACCATTGGGTACTCTGGGGTGAGTTTGTCGATTGGCGCTACCCAGTCACAAGTGAAGAACTGCGCCAGGCCGTTCGGGGTGTCGAACTTCTCTTTGAAGAGGTAAGACGTCCCCTGGTCGGCATCGGAGGTGTCGCGGCAAGGCCACTGGATATAACCCAGTTCGCCCATCTTCTCGTAAGTGGCACCGTAGAAATCCGGGCACAGATGACGCAACTCGTCCCAGATTTCCTGGGTGTTGTTGTAGTGCATCGGATAGCCCATACGGGTGGCGATTTCACTGATAATCTGCCAGTCCGTTTTCAGATCCCACTTCGGCTCAACGGCTTTAAAGAAGCGCTGGAAGCCACGGTCAGCCGCGGAGAATACGCCTTCATGCTCACCCCATGACGTAGACGGTAAAATAACGTCTGCGGCAGCGGCGGTTTTGGTCATGAAGATATCCTGTACGATGACCAGTTCCAGATCCTCAAAGCCTTTACGTACCGCGGAAAGCTCAGCGTCGGTCTGTAATGGATCTTCACCCATAATGTAGGCCGCACGAACTTCGCCATGGGCCGCACGGTGCGGCAGCTCGCTGATGCGATAGCCGGTATGTGCAGGCAGGCTTTCCACGCCCCAGGCTTTGGCGAATTTCTCGCGGTTCGCCGGATCTTTCACGTACTGATAGCCCGGATAGGTATCCGGCAGCGCGCCCATATCGCATGCGCCCTGAACGTTGTTCTGGCCACGAACCGGGTTAACACCGACGCTTGGCTTACCGAGGTTACCGGTCAGCATTGCGAGGCTGGTCAGTGAACGCACGGTTTCCACGCCCTGATAGAACTGGGTAACACCCATGCCCCACAGGATGGCCGCACTTTTCGCCGTGGCATACATACGTGCAGCCTGACGGATATCGTGCGCGCTCACGCCCGTGATATCTTCGACGGACTCCGGCGTGTAGCCTTCGACAATCTTGCTGTACTCTTCGAATCCTTCCGTACGCGAGGCGACGAACGCCTGGTCGTACAGTTTTTCTTCGATGATGATATGACCCATAGCGTTAAGCAGCGCGATATTCGAGCCGTTTCTCAACGCGATGTGCATGTCAGCAATACGCGCAGTTTCAATTTTGCGCGGATCGCAGACGATAATTTTCGCCCCGTTACGTTTAGCGTTAATCACGTGATTCGCCACGATAGGGTGGGAATCCGCCGGGTTGTACCCGAAGATGAACACTAAATCTGTGTTATCAATTTCATTGATAGCATTACTCATTGCGCCGTTACCGACCGATTGGTGCAGACCTGCAACCGATGGGCCGTGTCAGACGCGAGCGCAGCAGTCAACGTTATTGGTACCAATAACGGCGCGCGCGAATTTTTGCATTACATAGTTGGTTTCGTTACCCGTACCGCGAGATGAACCGGTCGTCTGAATAGCGTCCGGGCCATACTTCGCTTTGATGGCGCTCAGACGAGTGGCGACGTAATCAAGCGCTTCATCCCAGGAAACAGATTCCAGTTTGCCGCCACGCTGGCGACGGATCATTGGGGTTTTCAGACGAGGGGTCAGGATCTGGGTATCGTTGATAAAATCCCAGCCATAGTAGCCCTTCAGACACAGGGTACCCTGGTTGGTTTTCCCCTGCGCCGCTTCAGCCCGGACGATTTTGCCGTTATCGACCACCAGGTTGATTTTGCAACCTGATGCGCAATATGGGCAAACCGTGACGACTTTTTTCATCGGTCTCGCTCCAGTTAATCAAATCGCGCATACGCGCTTGTCGCTGTGGTTATGCATCTTTTATGCCATGTTTTTATCAGGGGCATTCATCGATATTACGGGCGAATTTTGCGCAAAACCCTGACGAAAAACAGGCTGTCGTCATATTTGACGTGACGAATCTCCAATACGTGACGCCCCGGCAGTGTGACCGAGGTTATGTTTCCCACACATCCTTGTGCCTTATCGCTGTCACTCTGGGCAGAATCAATCACACTCATTTAAGTTGGCCAGAAATGGGGAAAAACAATGAAGCCAGCCATACTGGTTGTGGATGATGACGTGGCGGTCTGCTCGCTTTTACAGGATGTGCTGAGCGAACACGTCTTTGCAGTGACCGCTTGTCATACCGGGCAGGAGGCGCTGCGTTGCATTGATACTCAGCCGGAGATCGCGCTGGTGTTATTGGACATGATGTTGCCCGATATCAACGGTCTGATGGTGTTGCAGCAGGTGCAAAAGATGAGGCCCGGACTGCCGGTGGTGATGCTGACCGGGCTTGGCAGCGAGTCGGATGTGGTGGTCGGGCTGGAAATGGGCGCTGACGATTACATCGGTAAACCGTTCAATGCCCGGGTGCTGGTGGCGCGGGTGAAGGCGGTGCTCAGACGCGTCGGTGTGTTAACACCCGAAAGCAGCGGCCCACAAACTACGGGGTTATCCTTTAATGGCTGGCATCTGGACACTGCAGGTTGTCAGTTACGTAATCCTCAGCAATTGAAGGTTGAACTGACGCAGGGTGAATACAGTTTGCTGCTAGCGTTGGCACAGAACGCCCGTCGGGTGCTCAGTCGGGAACAATTGCTGGAATTGACGCGCAGCGACAGCGTTGAGGTGTTTGACCGCACTATTGACGTGTTAATCATGCGATTGCGGCGAAAAATAGAGATTAACCCGCATCAACCGATGTTGATCAAAACCCTGCGCGGGCTGGGCTATGTATTCGCCGCCGACGTGCAGCATCACGACAAGGCGGCGTAAACGCCTTATCCGGCCTACAAAAGCGATAACGACCTCGTAGGCCTGATAAGCGTAGCGCATCAGGCAACAGCCATTCCGGCTTTTAACTCTTCCAGCGTTTTCGCGCCGTCTATCGCATTGGCGCACAACAAACTGGCTCGCGCGCAGGCGTGTGCCAGTCGGATGCTCTCTTCCAGCGACCAGCGTTCATGACAGCCATACAAAAAACCGGCGCAAAACGCATCTCCCGCCCCGACGCTGCCGACGATCTCCTCCTGCGCCAGGTATTGTGACGGAACCCAAATGCCCGCCCGATCCGGCGCTTCCCCCCAGGCACCTTCCGGGCAGTGGATCACCACCCGCTGGCGTACGCCCGCATTTAGCAGTTCGCGCGCGGCGGTGGCGATATGCGGGATATGCAGCTCGCCGTTGGGCTGGCGGATCTCCAGCCCGCTGAACTCTCCGGCTTCCAGCTCGTTAATCACCAGATAATCGAGATGGCGCAGGGCGGGCATCACCAGCGGCTGGTAGCGCGGGTCGCCCTTGCGTGAGACCAAATCCAGCGATGTTTCAAAGCCATTGTCGCGCATTTGCGCCAGCAGCCGAGCGCTACGCGTGCCGTACTCTTCATCCGGCATGTCCAGGCTGTCGAGCAGCAACAGATAGCCAAGATGGAAGATTTTCATCGAGGTATCCAGTTGCTCAAAAGCGGGCAGATCCAGCAGTCTGTTGGCACCCGGCGAGTGGAAAAAGGTGCGCTGACCGCTCGGGTCGGTCATCACCTGCGACATTGACGTAGGGGCTGATGTTGTGCGCTGAACATGCTGGCGATTAACGTGATACTGTTCCAGCATCGCCATGATGTAATCGCCATCGCTGTCCTTGCCAATTAAGCCCACCGCCTGCAGCGGCAATCCGGTGTGCATTTTTGCCAGTGTAAGCAGCACGTTCAGCGGCGCACCGCCCGTGGCGCGTTCGCTACGGGTGATTTCTGCCAACCAGCCGCGCTCCGGCCACTGCACAATCTGATGTACATGATCGACCAGCATGTTGCCTGCGGCGATAATGCCTTTACGTTCCATCAGATTTGCCCCACGCTGCCAAAAATACGCATCTGCTCTGAAACGGTATCAGTAATGGCCTCTTCAATGCTGAGCAGCAGTTCGGCGAATTCGTCGTACAAGGGCTGACGATTCGCCATCCGCGTCTCCACTGCTGACAGCGCCGCCTGCGACATGCCCGTATAAAAGTTGATTTTGTGAATGCCAAGCTCGATTGCCCGACGGAAATCGTCGTCGCTGATGCCGGAACCGCCGTGCAGTACCAGCGGGATCGCCGCTTGCTGGCGAATGGCGTCCAGACGCGGGAAGTCGAGCACCGGTTCGCCTTTATATTTGCCGTGGGCATTGCCAATGGCGACCGCCAGCGCGTCAATACCGGTTCTGTCGACGAAATCACGCGCCATCATCGGGTCGGTGAATAGCGACTCGTCGGCATGACCGTACAGCGCGCCGCCCTCATCACCGCCCACTGCGCCCAGTTCAGCTTCCACAGACACGCCGACAGCGTGGCACATCTTCACCACTTCGCGGGTTTGACGGATATTTTCTTCATATTCCAGCGTGGATCCATCGAACATCACTGAGCTGAAACCTAAGCGTAACGCTCGCACCACCGACTCAAAGTGCAGGCCGTGGTCAAGATTCAGCACTACCGGAATGTCATGTCTGGCGGCTTCGAACTTGACCGCTTCGACCAGAGAATCCAGCGAGATATATTTAAAATGCACTTCGGCGATATTGATGATAAACGGCGAACGTTCCTGCTTTGCCGCGGCAAACAGCGCACGCAGGAAGTGTGAGTCCAGAACGTTAAATGCCCCTAAGGCATAGCGGTGCTCGCGGGCATGGGCAAGCCCATCGGCGAGAGATATCAACGGCATAATGCGCTCCTTGGTTAGCGGAACAGGCGATATTCGTTACACAGCACCAGCAGCGCCGGTTCGTCTTCTTCAATGTCGTTGTAGCGGGAAATCGGTTGCAGAAAATGGTTGTCGTGGTCGTCGTCATTAACAGAAGAGACCTCGCCAACCAGCACGTCGCCAAAACCTTTTTCCGCCCAGAAGCTGTGATACAGGCCCGGCGGCAGGCAGATGCTCTCACCCGGCGTCAGGCGTAGTTGGCTGCCCGCGGCATGGGTTTGTCGGCAGCCATCAATGACCACATTGACGTCGCTGTCTTCCGTTTGCTCGCGGATCCCTGCATTCCACAGTTCGACAATCAGATTGCCGCCGCCGCGATTGATAATGTCTTCGCGTTTGCGCCAGTGAAAATGCATCGGCGTGACCTGCGCATCGCGAACATGCATGATTTTCTCGGCGTAGCATTTCTCGTAAGGCATGCCTTTCGGCGAACCATTACGCAGGGTGAACAGCGTTAATCCTTGCGCGGCGAAATTGTTGCCGCCGAATGCGGTGACATCCCAACCGAGCTTAAGGTCGAACACTTCGCTCCAGGCAGCGGCATCAAGCTTGCGCCATTGGGTCGGCGGGAAACTGGCAAAAGGGGGGAGATGCACGTCGTGCTGAGAGAAAAACTGGCGCGTGTGGCCAAGGATCTCGTTTATTGCGGAGCGTTTCAT
>NZ_CP080033.1:678952-679037 GCF_019382635.1 Citrobacter sp. Colony219
TTATTATTGATATGCTGGCTGAACTTGATTTCTTATGTATTACTTTCTTTTGGTAAGGGATGCGATAATGAAAAAAGGTTCAGGG
>NZ_CP080033.1:679124-679264 GCF_019382635.1 Citrobacter sp. Colony219
GATGTTGAAACAATCGAAGGTCATGAAAATTTAAGTAAACCATACAGCTATAAAATTACATTCACATCAAAACTTAAAAACATCTCCCCTGATTCACTTCTAAATATTGAAGGTTCGCTACAAATCAGAGCACCTAATCA
>NZ_CP080033.1:686562-686712 GCF_019382635.1 Citrobacter sp. Colony219
GGTTATATTAGCGTTGGCTGCGGATGCTGCAAAATATGGGCAAGGGCATCAGTTATTCGCCAGTACATCCGCAGATACTATTCAATCCGGCATAATAGCTGCTAAATATCCAGGATGCTGGCCTGCACTTGATAAGCTGGATTTCGATGA
>NZ_CP080033.1:686788-686938 GCF_019382635.1 Citrobacter sp. Colony219
TTCGAAAGTCACCCATGGTATACGTTTATTCCTTTAGTTATTGGTATTCCAGTTATTTATACGGCGGTTATGATTTTTTCTTTTATACTGACTCATAATATAGAGGAGAAAATGGACATTTATTACTCTCAGTTTTTATGAGGTAAGCGC
>NZ_CP080033.1:687002-687944 GCF_019382635.1 Citrobacter sp. Colony219
TTATTTAACCGTCCAACCCTTATAACTGCCGACGTTGTTTTTATCGATCATCGTCACCGGGATCAGCACGGGTTCTTTCGGGGCGGGTTTCCCCTGCAATATGTCATAGCCGATTTCAACCGCTTTGGCAGCCATCACCTGCGGATCTTGTGCCGGAGTCGCCACAAATAGTGAGTTTTCGCGCTTCAGCGCTTCTTCACCGTCTGGGCTGCCATCTACGCCGACAATAAAGAATTCGCTACGCTGCGCCTGTTTTGCCGCCAGATCGGCGCCGATCGCCGTGGGATCGTTAATCGCAAACACGCCATCGATCTTCGGATTGGCCGCCAATAGGGCGGTCATGATCTCCAGACCGCCTTCACGACTGCCTTTGGCGTTCTGATTATGTGACAGCACCTTGATATCCGGGTGGCGTTTGAATTCGGTCTGGCAGCCTTCCACACGGTTCTGGACGGCAGAAACCGGCGGCCCGTTGATGATGACGACGTTGCCTTTGCCTTTCAGACGGTCGGTAATGTATTTACAGGCCATTTCACCTGCCTGAGTGTTATCGGAAGTAATGGTCGCGTCTGCGCCTTCCGCCGCTACGTCAACGGCGACCACCACAATCCCGGCGTCTTTCGCGCGTTTTACCGCCGGGCCGATGCCTTTGGAGTCGGCGGCGTTAAGGATAATCATGTCGACTTTGGCGGCAATAAAGTTGTCGATTTGCGACACCTGCTGGCCCAGATCGTAGCCGCTGGAAACCAACGTCACTTTGACGTTATCACCGGCCAGTTTGCGCGCTTCCAGCTCCGCGCCTTTGGTGATTTGTACGAAGAACGGGTTGGCCAGATCGCCCACCGTAACGCCGATGGATTTCAGTTCTTTCGCCTGCACAAATGGAGCTGCAGCAAGCAGTGCGCCAGCACAGAGCGCGGTCACTAAGGGCTTCAATCTCAT
>NZ_CP080033.1:688028-688689 GCF_019382635.1 Citrobacter sp. Colony219
TTGTCTATGCACTTTGATGGTGTCGGGTACGGTATTTGTCGATCAGCACCGCTATGATGATCACCGCCCCTTTGATCACCAATTGCCAGAAATAGGAGACGCCCATCAGCGTCATGCCGTTATTCAGCGTGGCGATGATCAACGCCCCCACCAGCGTGCCAGTGATGGTGCCGATCCCGCCAACAAAGCTGGTGCCGCCGAGGATCACCGCCGCGATGGCGTCCAGCTCGTAACCCATACCTAAGTTGCCGTTGGCGCTGTACAGCCGCGAGGCGCTCATCACCCCGCCAAGACCTGAGAGCAAACCGCTCATGCCGTAGACGAACAGCAGCACCAGCCACACTTTGATCCCGGTTAAGCGCGCGGCCTGCATATTGCCGCCAACCGCATAGATATGAACGCCGAGTGTGGTGCGCCTAAGAATGAACCAGCACACCACCACCACCGCCAGCGCAATGACCACCAGCCATGGAACCGGGCCGAGATAGTTGTTGCCGATCCACTCAAAGCTGATGTTGGAATTAATCACCGTCGTGCCATCCGCCAGCAGATAGGCCGCGCCGCGCAGCGCCGTATAGGTTCCAAGCGTGACGATAAACGGCGGCAGGCCGGCAAAAGCGACCAGCGCACCGTTAAACAACCCCAGCACCATGCCGAGCAT
>NZ_CP080033.1:688750-691259 GCF_019382635.1 Citrobacter sp. Colony219
ACTGCGGTGGTGCCGAGAATCGAACCAACCGAAAGATCGATGCCGCCGGTTAAAATAATGAAGGTCATGCCAGCGGCCAGCACGATGTTGATCGACGCCTGGCGGGTAATATTCAGCAGGTTGCTTTCGGTAAAAAAGTTAGGCGCGATAAAGCCAAACACCGCCACTATCAGGATGAGAATCGGTAAGATACCGACCGTTTGCATCAGATCGCTCATCAGCATTTTTTTTGCGGAGGCGGATTTCGCCACCTGCTGGGGAGTGGTTGGATTATTCATGGGGCACCGCCTGATGATGGGAGTCGTTCACGCCGGTTGCCAGCGTCATAATGTTTTCCTGGGTAATGCTTTTCCCGTCCAGCTCGCCGGCAATGCTGCCTTCGCGCATGACGTACACGCGGTCGCTCATGCCGACCACTTCCGGCAATTCACTGGAGATCATCAGGATCGCCACGCCTTTGCGCGCCATCTCGTTCATGATCCGGTAGATCTCGCTTTTGGCACCGACGTCCACGCCGCGCGTCGGTTCATCGAGGATCAAAATGCGTGGGCCGATCGCCACCCAGCGCGAAATCAGCAGCTTTTGCTGGTTGCCGCCGGACAAGCCGCCTGCGCGGACCTGTGCATGCGGCACGCGGATGTTGAGCAATTTGATGGCGTCATCGGAAATCGCCTGCGCCTTTTTGCGATCGAGCATGCCCCAGTTGGCGTCACGTTCCAGCGTTGCCATGGTGATGTTTTCTGCCGCTGCCAGCTCTAAAAATAATCCCTGCTCTTTGCGGTTTTCCGTCAGAAAGCCAATGCCGTGGTCAATAGCCTCGCGCGGGGAGTGGATCACCACCGGTTCACCGTCCACTTCAATCATGCCGCCGATGGCTTTGCGCACGCCAAAAATCAGCTGCGCCAGTTCAGAACGCCCGGCGCCGACTAAGCCCGCAAGGCCGACAATCTCCCCGGAGCGTACCAGTAAGCTGCACGGCTGGACTTTATGGCCGTCGGTAAGGTGATGGACGTTGAGGCGCGCTTTACCCAAAGGAATGTCGCGCTCTTTGTTGAACAGATCGCTCAACGGACGGCCCACCATCATGCGCACCAGCTCCGAGGCGTTGAGCTTGTCGCGGGTCAGGCTGCCAACATATTGCCCGTCGCGCAGGACACTGACGCGATCGGAGAGTTCGTACACTTCCGCCATGCGGTGGCTGATGTAGATAATCGCCATCCCCTCATCGCGCAGGCGCATGATCAGTTCAAACAGGCGGTGGGTTTCACGTGAGGAGAGGGCGGCGGTGGGTTCATCCATCACCAGAATGCGGCTGTTACGGTGCAGGGCACGGGCAATTTCAACCTGCTGCTGTTCGGCGATGGTCAACGTCATCACACGGTCGCTGGCCTTAAACTGGGCACCGAGTCGGTCGATGACTTTCTGTGACTGCATGACCATCTCTTTACGCTGGATCAGACCGCCGCGCGACAGCTCGCTGCCAAGAAAGATATTTTCCGCTACCGTCAGGTTTGGCGCGAGCTGCATCTCCTGGTAAATCAGCGTGATGCCTGCGCTCAGCGCATCCTTTGGCCCACGAATGTGAAACGGCTGACCGTCAATCAGGATTTCACCGCTGGTGGCGGTATAGGCGCCCGCGAGGATCTTCATCAGGGTGCTTTTCCCCGCACCGTTCTCGCCCATCAGGGCATGAATCTCGCCCGGCCAGACCGTTAAATCGACCCCTTTCAGCGCGTAAAATTTGCCAAACGCTTTGGCAATGTTGCGCATCTCCAGAACCGGTGTCCTGCTCATGGCGGATCTCCTGTGGGGTGGCCGATATCAGCAGTCCATCACAGGAATGTAAATGCAAAATGTCAGAAGCCGTTCATATTTGTCATATTGCGATTTTTCTTCACGGAGCGTGATATGCCGCAACCGGGACGTCACTTTTTTGCCAGTGCGCGTGGACGATTACTGTTCTTTAATCTGCTGGTGGTGGCGGTCACGCTGATGGTCAGCGGTGTGGCGGTGCTGGGATTTCAGCATGCCAGCCAGATCCAGGAGCAGGTGCAGCAGCAAACCGTTGACGACATGACCGGCAGCATGAATCTGGCGCGTGATACGGCGAACGTGGCGACAGCGGCGGTGCGGCTGTCGCAGGTGGTTGGCGCACTGGAATACAAAGGTGAAGCGGAGCGGCTGCAGGAGACGCAGCGGGCGCTGAAGCAGTCGCTTGAACAACTGGCTACCGCGCCGCTGGCGCAGCAGGAGCCGGTGCTGGTCGAGCGAATTATCCAGCGCAGCCAGGAGCTACAAAGCAGCGTGGAAGGGATGTTGCAGCGCGGTCAGCGGCGGCACCAGGAACGTAACGCGCTGCTCAGTTCGCTGTATCAGAATCAAAGCTATTTACGTCATCTGCAAAAGCTCACCGGCGCGCAGGACGATGTGCTGCTGGGGCAGATGGACCGCTTAATTGTTGCCGCCATTGACACGCCCACGCCGCGTTCGGTGGTGAAACAACTGGACG
>NZ_CP080033.1:691297-734499 GCF_019382635.1 Citrobacter sp. Colony219
CTGATTAGCGGTATCCTCAACGACTTCAACCAGGAGCTGCATAAGCTGGAGCCGCTCTCTTCCGCGCTGGAGCAAAGTGATTTGGCCATCAATTGGTATATGTTCCACATCAAAGCGTTGGTGGCGATCCTCAACAGCGATATCAACCAGTATGCCTCGCAGGTGGCGATTATCTCCGAACAGCGGGTGGCGCAAAGTCATCGGGAACTGCAATCCGGCGCGTTGTTTATTTTGGCGTTTGCGCTGCTGGCGGTGGTGATCACCGGTTTTGCCGGGTGGTATATCTACCGCAATCTCGGTTCCAACCTGACGGCCATTTCACGGGCGATGACCCGGCTGGCGCATGGGGAATCAGACGTCAGCGTCCCGGCCCTGCAACGGCGCGATGAGCTGGGCGAGCTGGCGCGTGCCTTTAGCGTCTTTGCCCGCAATACGGCGTCGCTCGAACACACCACCCGGCTGCTGAAAGAAAAAACCACGCAGATGGAAATCGACCGCACCGAGCGTCAGGGGCTGGAGGAAGCGCTGCTGCACAGTCAGAAACTGAAGGCGGTAGGACAGCTGACGGGCGGATTAGCGCATGATTTTAATAACCTGCTGGCGGTGATTATCGGCAGTCTGGATCTGGTGGATCCGGATTCTCCCGACGCGCCACGGGTCAATCGGGCGCTTAAAGCCGCCGAGCGCGGGGCGCTGCTGACCCAGCGGCTGCTGGCTTTTTCGCGCAAACAGTCTTTGCATCCGCATGCCGTTGAGCTGAAAACCTTGCTGGAAAACCTGGGCGAACTGATGCGCCATTCGCTCCCGTCCACGCTGACGCTGGAAATTGAAGCCCAGTCTCCGGCCTGGCCCGCGTGGATTGACGTCAGCCAACTGGAAAACGCCATTATCAATCTGGTGATGAACGCCCGTGACGCCATGGACGGGCAGACGGGCACGATTAAAATCCG
The DNA here is from genome assembly GCF_019382635.1 of Citrobacter sp. Colony219. NCBI lineage: Bacteria > Pseudomonadati > Pseudomonadota > Gammaproteobacteria > Enterobacterales > Enterobacteriaceae > Citrobacter > Citrobacter sp. Colony219. The sequence continues at coordinate 692,248 of NZ_CP080033.1, forward strand.
TACCTGGAATCAGCGGGTTACGCGCAGCGATGGGCGTAAGCAGGACATGGTGATGCTGGAGGTAGCCGACCAGGGAAGTGGGATGTCGCAGGAAGTGAAAGCGCAGGTCTTCGAGCCATTTTTCACCACCAAACAGACCGGCAGCGGCAGCGGTCTGGGATTATCGATGGTGTACGGCTTTGTGCGTCAATCCGGTGGTCGGGTGGAGATTGAAAGCGCCCCCGGGCAGGGAACCACGGTCCGGTTACAGCTTCCCCGTGCCGTTGTGCCGGTACAGATTCAGGCAGAACCGATAGCGGAACATGCGGCGAACAGCGGTGAAAAGCTGGTACTGGTGCTCGAAGATGAGGCCGACGTGCGCCAGACGTTGTGTGAGCAGTTGCATCTGCTGGGCTATCTGACGCTGGAGGCCGCCAACGGCGAACAGGCGCTGCATATGCTGGCGGCTTCCTCCGAGATTGATATTTTTATCAGCGACTTAATGCTGCCTGGAGGGTTAAGTGGGGTGGATGTCGTCAACCATGCGCTGAAGCACTACCCCCAGCTCACCATTCTGCTGATTAGCGGTCAGGATTTACGTCCGGCGCATAACCCGGCGCTGCCGGATGTGGCGCTATTGCGTAAACCGTTTACCCGAGGAGAACTGGCGCAGGCGCTGCGACTCGCACGTAATTGAGATTCCTCCGCTACCCGCGCAAATACGCTTTGATTACCGTGGGGTGTGTTTCTTGATGAGGCGGGTTTGATGCAACGCTCCCTGACATTCTTTCTTTTCAGTCTGCTAATGGTGACCACCGTTTCGGCGCAGGCCGATATTATCGATGAAGCCATCGGCAATATTCAGCAGGCGATTAACGACGCATACAAACCCGATAACGGGCGGGATTACGACGACGCCCGCGACAATGGCTGGGAACGCCAGATGAGTGACGATCGGCGCAGGCAGTATGATGACAGGCGACGTCAGTTTGAAGACCGACGTCGACAACTGGATGACCGTCAGCGCCAGCTTGATCAAGAACGGCGTCAGTTAGAAGACGAAGAACGCAGAATGGAAGAAGATTACGATCGTTAACTGTAACTATCTAAATGTAAGAATATTTTATCCCCTGTAAGGGATTTAGCTGTCAGCTCAACATCTCGCCATTTTATGTCAATGCATGCACTTGAGCACAGTGCATATATGCATTATAATCTCTCTATGCTTATGGAAAAGGAGCCGGCAATGGAATGTCTAAATCATTAAATATCAGGAGCTTTCGGGATACATGGCTTGAAGATTTTTTTGAGCGGGCGACATCGCACAGAAAAATACCAGCGGATATTCATACTGCATTAGCCAGAAAGCTGGATATCATTAATGCGGCTGTTTCGCATCGGGATTTGCGCCCGCCACCCGGTAACAGGTATGAAGAGTTAACCGGAAAATTACAGGAATATTCTTCAATCAGAGTAAACAAGCAGTACCGATTAATATTTAAATGGGTTAACGGTAAGGCCGAAGATGTGTACTTAGATCCACACATCTACTAGAACTAGAGAAAATCTAAGGTAACGATATGAAACAGGCAACCAGAAAACCAACAACTGTGGGTGATATCCTGCAATATGAATACCTGGAGCCGCTCGAACTGAAAATTAACGATCTGGCTGAAATACTGCATGTTCATCGCAATACGGTGAGCGCACTGGTCAACAATAATCGCAAATTAACAACGGATATGGCGTTTCGTTTGGCCAAAGCGTTCGATACCTCCGTTGATTTCTGGCGTAACTTACAGGCGGCGGTTGACCTGTGGGAAGTTGAAAATGACATGCGGGCGCAAGAAGAACTGAACCGCATTGTTTCGGTTAAAGATTTTATCGCTCAGCGAAATAGCGAGTCTAAAAAAGTCGCCTGACTGTCGTCTTGTCGGCCGGATAAGATGTTTTCATCGCATCCGGCAAATTTCCTTACTCCAGCATAATCTCCATTCCGTCATATCCTGCCTCAAACCCTGCGGGAAGCTGGTTTTCCATCATCCACAGGTCGAACTGATGGCTGATATGCGTCAGGATCACCCGTGGACAGCGGATAACGTCGTTCAACGCGATAACGGTATTTAAATCACAGTGATTGCGCGGTGGCTCGCTACGCGGGGCGTGGCTGCAGTCGATGATAATCACCTGCGGCTGGTTATTGTGCAGAAACTTCAGCGTTTTGTCGGGCAGTCCGGCGGTATCAGAGAGCCACGCCACGCGGCTGTGCGCGGTCTCCAGCAGATAGCCAAACGTCAGCTTAGAGTGGTTGAGCGGTAAAGGGGTCACCTGCAATCCCTGTAAATCGAACACCACAAACGGCGCGACGGTCTGGCTAAAATCAAGAATGCCGGGATGCTTAAACAGATCGTCGCAGCCCTGTTCATCCGGTGGGCCGTACACCGGGATCGTTTTTCCCACCCCCCAGCGCAGCGGAAACAGTCCCTGTACATGATCCATATGGTAATGAGTGAGCAGGAACTGCTGGAAACTGCCTGCCGGCCAGTCGTCCATCAGATGGGGGATCCCCGCGTCCAGCAGCGTCACCGCATTGTTGAATTTGACCACCCCGCTACAAGGGCGTCGACGATATTGCGCCTGTAAGCGTGCTCGTTGGCAGGCCGCGCAGTCACAGCCAAATGCCGGCACCAGCTGTGCGCCGCCCGTTCCCGTTAGCGTAATGGTCAGACTCATGGCTCCCCCTACAACGGTTTGGTGAAGCGAAAATGGCTCATGGTATAGCCTTCACGCTGGTAAAAACGGTGTGCGTCAAGGCGTTGGGTGCTGGTGGAAAGCTCGGTCATTTCCGCCCCCGCTTTGCGCGCAGTGGCTTCGGCCCAGGCCAGCAGCTGGCTGCCAACGCTTAGCCCTCGTGCCTGTGGCATCACTACCAGTTCCTGAATCTCACCAATCCAGTTAGCGTGGTGCAGATGAAACTGCAAATGCAGGCCGATCAATCCGATGACCTGTCCGTCGAGCAGCGCCAGCTGGTAGTGCATATTTGGATCCTGCAGATTGGCGGCGTAGCCAGCGCTAAAAGCCTGCAGGTCGAATTGACCCTGCTTTAACTCGCAGATGAGCGCGTAAACCGCATCGGTATCGTAGAGCGTGGCGCGGCGTAATTCACAGACAGACATGTTTCTTCTCCTTGCGTCCCATCAGTGTGAGTAGTGTAGCGACAGACTGTTGCAAACTACCATCGTTATTCAGGACGTGGCAGTCATACGGGGCGTAGCGGGCTGCGCGTTCAAGACGGGCGGCGATTTCCGTTTCGCTCTCCCGCCCACGAGCCTGCAGGCGCTGGCGTAAAATCTCCGGGGAAACCTGTAAGCAAATGGGGAGTAGAGAAGTGCCATAACGACTCTGCGCCTGCGGCAGATGTGCGCGTGAACCGTTGACCACCACATCAAACCCGGCGTGCAGCCAGAGGTCAATCTCCACGCCGACGCCATAGTACAAACCATTAGCATGCCAGCTCAGCGCCAGCAGGTTCTGCCCGGCGCGGGTAAAAAACTCTGGTTCGCTCAGCGCAATATGATTTTCATTCCCGGCGTTGGCGGCGCGGGTGATGTAACGATGTGCCACCAGTAGTTGTGCAGGTTCCTGCTGGCGAAGTTCTGCCAGCAGACTGTCCTTACCGGAGCCGGATGGTCCCATCAGCCAGATCAGTTTACCCATAGTCAGAATACCCTTTTGCCCTGACGCCAGACGTGGTCGATATGGATGTTGCCGCCTTTGCGGTGTGCCAGCACCAGATCCGCGCGTTTCCCTTCGGCAATAACGCCGCGATCGTCAAGATTTAATGCCCGCGCCGGATTGCGGGTCACCAGACGAATAGCCTGCGGCAGCGTAAAGCGGTTAGCATCGTCATCCGCTACGCGAAATGCCGCATCGAGCAGGCTGGCGGGGTAGTAGTCGGAGGAGAGAATATCCAGCAGCCCCAGCTCAGCCAGCCTATGTGCCGCCACGTTGCCGGAGTGAGAACCGCCGCGCACGATGTTAGGTGCGCCCATCAGCACGTTCATGCCATGCTGGCGTGAGGCATAGGCGGCTTCGAAAGTTGTGGGAAATTCGGCGATCACGCTGCCAAGTTGATGCGATTCAAGGACATGATCGTGGGTGGCGTCATCATGGCTCGCCAGCGCAATCTGGCGATCACGGCACATCTGGGCAATCGCCGTGCGGTTGGGCTGTGACCAACGCGCAGCCAGCGCTAACTGTTCTTCTTCATAACGGGCCATCTGCTCGTCGGTGAGCGAATACTTGCCCTGATAATACTCGCGGTACTTCTCTCGATTGGCAAACTGACGCTGGCCGGGGGAATGATCCATCAGCGACACCAGCGTCACCGGCTCACGACCGACCAGTTTTTCAAACAGCGGCAGGGTAGTGTGATGCGGCAGCTCGCAGCGCAGATGCAGACGGTGCTCGGCGCGATTGACCCCACGCTTTTGCGTCTCTTCCACCGCGTTGATCATCTTCTCCAGATTTTCCAGACGGTCACCACCGTCGCGCACATCGCCAATCGCCACCGCGTCCAGCACGGTGGTAATACCGCTGGCGACCATCAGCGCGTCGTGGCTACTCATCGCCGAGTGGGCAGGCCAGTCTACCTTCGGGCGCGGGGTGAAAAACTTGTCGAGATTGTCGGTATGCAGCTCGATAAGCCCTGGCAGCAGCCAGCCGCCTTCGCCGTCCAGCGCCTCTGGTAAACGGCTCTGACTCTCAGCAAAGGCGCGGATAATCCCGCCCTCGATTTCCAGCGATCCTTGCACCACGTCATCTTCCAGTACCAGCTTTACATTATTGATAATCATGCTGTTGTTCCCATCAGATGCAGACGATCCGCTACGCGGTCGCGCACGGTTTGATCGTGAAAAATTCCGACAATTGCTGCGCCGCGCGCTTTCGCTTCTTCAATCAATGCGACGACGGCGGCGCTGTTTTTGGCGTCCAGCGAGGCGGTGGGTTCATCGAGCAGCAAAATTGGGTAATCGACGATAAACCCGCGGGCGATGTTGACGCGCTGTTGTTCGCCACCGGAAAAGGTCGACGGCGCGAGATGCCACAGTCGTTCTGGTACGTTCAGGCGGGTAAGAAGATTGGCCGCTTTGGCGGCGCACGCCTCACGGGGGACGCCCAGATCCAGCAGCGGTTGCATCACCACATCCAGCGCGGAAATCCTTGGGATCACGCGCAGAAACTGGCTTACCCAACCGATGGTTGAACGGCGAACTTCCAGCACTTTGCGCGCCGGAGCCTGCACCAGATCCACCCATTCATCGCTGTGACGAATGTGGATGTGTCCTTCATCCGGCAGGTAGTTGGCGTACAGCGAGCGCAGCAGCGTGGATTTTCCGCTGCCGGAGTGACCGTGCAGCACGACGCATTCGCCGCTTTTCACTTCCAGCGTGGCGTTTTGCAGCACCGGCAGACGCACGCCGCTTTGCTGATGCAGCACAAAAGTTTTACTGACGTTTTCAACGCGGATCATTTGAGCCTCTTAGTTCTGCAAAACGGACGACACCAGCAACTGGGTGTACGGATGGTGCGGGTCGTCGAGCACGCGGTCGGTTAACCCACTTTCCACCACCTGACCCTGTTTCATCACCAGCAAACGGTCTGCCAGCAGACGCGCCACACCCAGATCGTGGGTGACAATCACCACCGCCAGATCCAGTTCCACCACCAGGCCGCGCAGCAGGTCCAGCAGTTTGGCCTGTACCGAAACGTCCAGCCCGCCGGTGGGTTCGTCCATAAACACCAGCTTGGGATGGGTGACGAGGTTGCGGGCGATCTGCAGGCGCTGCTGCATACCGCCGGAAAAGGTGGTTGGCAGGTCGTCGATACGCGAGGCAGGGATCTCCACCTCCTCCAGCCAGCGCTGTGCGGTGGCGCGGATCTCGCCGTAATGACGCGCGCCGGTGGCCATCAGGCGTTCGCCGATATTGCCGCCGGCGGAGACCTGACGGCGCAGGCCATCCAGCGGATGCTGATGCACCACGCCCCATTCGGTGCGCAGCAGACGGCGACGGTCGGCCTCGTTCATGCCGTACAGCGAACGGTTCTGATATAAGATCTCACCGCTCTGCGGCGTCAGCCGTGAAGAGATCGATTTCAGCAGCGTGGTTTTGCCAGAACCGGACTCGCCGACGATACCCAACACTTCGCCAGGCCACAGGTCAAAAGAGACATCGCTGAAGCCTTTGCCCGGCGCGTAGAGATGGGTCAGGTTATTGACTGAAAGCAGCGGTTGCGTCATTGGCTGAGGGCCTCGCTCTGTTGGCGGCAGTAGTCGGTGTCGGAGCAGACAAACATGCGTTTGCCGGTGTCATCGAGCACCACTTCATCAAGATAGCTGTGGGTTGAGCCGCAGATGGCACAAGGCTCATCCCAGCTCTGCACGGTAAACGGGTGATCGTCGAAATCGAGACTTTCCACGCGGGTGTAAGGTGGCACGGCATAGATGCGCTTTTCGCGGCCTGCGCCAAACAGTTGCAGGGCCGGCATCATGTCCATCTTCGGATTGTCGAATTTCGGGATGGGCGACGGGTCCATGACGTAGCGGTCGTTGACCTTTACCGGGTAGGCGTAAGTGGTGGCGATATGACCGAAGCGGGCGATATCTTCATACAGTTTCACCTGCATGATGCCGTACTCTTCCAGCGCGTGCATGGTGCGGGTTTCCGTTTCGCGCGGTTCGATAAAGCGCAGCGGCTCGGGGATCGGTACCTGGAAGATGATTATCTGATCTTCTGTTAGCGGCGTTTCCGGGATGCGGTGGCGGGTCTGGATCAGCGTGGCGTCTTCCGTACGTTCGGTGGTGTTAACGCCGGTTACGCGCTTGAAGAAATTACGAATCGATACGGCGTTAGTGGTGTCGTCCGCGCCCTGGTCAATCACCTTCAGCACGTCCGGCTCGCCAATCACGCTGGCGGTAAGTTGAATGCCGCCGGTTCCCCATCCGTAGGGCATCGGCATTTCTCGTCCGCCAAACGGTACCTGGTAACCGGGGATCGCTACCGCTTTCAGAATTGCGCGGCGGATCATGCGTTTGGTCTGCTCATCAAGATAGGCAAAGTTGTAGCCGGAGAGGTTAGTGGTCACGGGTGGCCTCCTGTTGCAGGCGTTTGAGCAGTTCCAGTTCGGCCTGGAAATCGACGTAATGGGGAAGTTTGAGGTGCGAAACAAAACCCGCCGCCTCGACGTTATCCGCATGCGCCAGCACGAACTCTTCGTCCTGCGCCGGTCCTGTGACCGTTTCATCGTATTCGGCTGCCTGTAGGGCGCGGTCCACCAGCGCCATCGCCATCGCTTTACGTTCGCTCATACCGAACACCAGCCCGTAGCCGCGGGTAAAATGGGGGGATTCATTTTCTGGCGCGACAAAACCGTTGACCATTTCACATTCCGTCATCAGCAGTTCGCCGACGTTCACCGCAAATCCCAGCTCTTCCGGTACGGTTTCCAGTGCCACATAGCCGCTGCGGATTTCGGCGGCAAACGGGTGGTTGCGCCCGTAGCCGCGCTGGGTGGAGTAGGCCAGCGCCAGCAAATATCCCTCGTCACCACGCATCAGCTGTTGCAGACGTGAAGCGCGTGAGCAGGGGTAAACCGGCGGCGTGCGGGTGATGTCATCGGGCTGAGCGCCGTTATCCTCTTCACGCTTTGCCAGTCCCTGATTCGCCAGCAGGGAGAAGACGTGCGGGGAGGCATCTTGTTCGCTCTCAGCGGTGCGCAGGGGCGGCGCTTCACCGTTCGCCAGCAGGGTAAAATCCAGCAGACGATGGGTGTAGTCGTAGGTTGGACCCAACAACTGCCCGCCGGGAATATCCTTGTAGACCGCGGAGATTCTGCGCTCAAGGCGCATTTCTGCGCTGTTAACCGGTTCGCTGACAGCGACCTTTGCCAGCGTAGTGCGGTAAGCGCGGAGCAAAAAGATGGCTTCGACGTTATCCCCGCTGGCCTGTTTGAGCGCCAGTGCCGCCAGTTCGCGATCGGCGATGCCGCCTTCGGTCATCACCCGGTCGACGGCCAGGTTCATCTGCTGTTCGATTTGCGCCACGCTCAGTTCAGCAATGGCCTCATCGCCCCGGCGTCGGTTTTCCTGCAGGGCGTGGGCGTTGGCTATCGCCTTTTCGCCCCCTTTGACGGCGACGTACATCAGCACACCTCCACATGGGTGGTTCGCGGAATAGCCAGCAGGCGTTCGCCGCAGGTGAGGATCAGATCGACCCCCAGCGGGAACGGATGCGGGCGTTCGGTGAGCTCGTGGATCAGGCATTCCGGCAGCTGTGGTGCGATCATGCGTTCTTCGGCGATGCCCGCGCCGGTCAGACGCAGCATGCGTCCACCGCTTAAGCCAGAAACTTGCACAATCAGCGTGGCGCTGGTTTCAGGTGCGACGGCGGAACCGGCTGAGAGGGCATTTAGCTGTTCGCTGCTGATACGTTCGTCGGTGACGGCAAAGGCCGCCAGCTGCGGCTGATCCACCAGCGGCGCGTTGGTGTGAAAACGCAGGTTCTGCCGGGCGATATCGTTATCCATCGACGGCGCCAGCCAGACCGGCGTGTCGCCGTCGACCAGAGTCAGCAGCACGCTGGTGGTCGCCAGACCCAGCGGCTGCCAGCCGTGTTTCAGTTGATGCAGGGCGACGATTACGCCCGGTTCGCTCATGGCTTTCAGCAGGCGACGAAAGCTCTGCTGAGCATCCTGAACGGGTAAATTAAATGCGGTCTGTAAGGTCATGCGTTATCTCCGCGTACCAGCGTGAAGAAGTCGACCCGGCTGGCGTTGACTTCGGCACGGCGGGCGCTAATCAGCGCCTCGTGTTCCGCTTCCAGCGGGGCAATTAAGGTTTCCATGAGGTTCTGGAAATGCGTTTGTTCCTGCAGCAATGCGTCAATGACCGCACACTGCTCGGCGTGTTGTTTATTGCGACCCAGCAGGTAGCTGTAGCCCAGCGTCCCGCTTTTCAGGCGAATAACCGCGCGGGTAAGCGTGGTGTCGCCAGCAAAGAAGCGATTACCGGTGCCGCCCATACGGGCCTGGATCTGCATCAGTCCGCTTTCCGGGGCGCGGATAAGCTCATAGTCCGGCGTTAGTTTGAGCGCCTTGATACGCGCATTCAGGGCATCGGCATTGCTGTAAGCCAGCGCGCGCATCCAACGCTGGCGAGTGGCGGTATCGAAATGCATTCAGTGCTCCATGGTGAATTCGATCATGTCGGCGCGGGTCAGGCTGACGGAATATTCCGCCGCCTGTTCTTCGCCTTCACGGTGGTTCAGAGTGCGCACGCACAGCAGCGGCGCCATGTTGGGGATTTCCAGCACCTTGCTCTCTTTGGCCTGCGCGCGGCGGGCGCTGATGCGCGTTTGCGTGCGCAGCAGCGTCAGACCGGATTGTTCGCGCAGGTAGTCGTGTAGTGAGCCGCTGTTGAAGCCTTGCAGCAGCGGCCACAGCGAGAGGTCGGAAAAATAGTGGTCGATCTGGCACAGTGCGATCCCGTTAACCCGGCGCAGGGTGCGCAGGTGAATCACGTTATCGCCCTCGTTTATGCTGAGCGCATCGGCAATGTGGCCGGAGGCCGGACGCAGCACCGCCAGCAGTTTTTCGCTGGTGGGGTGGCTGCCCTGGTCCAGCAGGTTCTGACTAAAGCGCGCCTGGGCATTCAGCGGGTAGTCGAACGGGCGCATCAGCACCAGAACCCCCACGCCCTGACGACGCTGCACCCAGCCGCGTTCAACCAACTGGTCAATGGCACGGCGCAGGGTGTGGCGGTTTACCTCGAAGCGCGCGGCAAGCTGATGCTCGGCGGGCAGATAGTCACCGCAGCGATAATGTTGACGAAGCTCCTGCTCAAGTCTCGCGGCAATTTCCTGATAACGCGTTGGATAACTGGTCGGATGTGTAGACAAGTGCATAGCAATCAATGCCTCGCTAATCAGATAAAGTGCTTACGCAAACGCTGGGAAAGGAAATCCAGCAGGCTGACGGTGACGATGATTAACACCATCAGGGCGCAGGTTTGCTGGAACTGAAAGCCGCGAATCGCCTCCCATAAGGTCACGCCGATACCACCGGCGCCCACCATGCCGACTACCGTGGCCGAGCGAACATTGGATTCAAAGCGATACAGCGAGTAGGAGATAAGCAGCGGCATGACCTGTGGCAGAACGCCGTACAGAATCTCTTCAATTTTGTTGGCTCCGGTGGCGCGAATACCTTCTACCGGACCCGGCTCAATGGCTTCTACCGCTTCGGAAAGCAGCTTGGAGAGTACCCCGGTGGTATGGATAAACAGCGCCATCACCCCGGCGAATGGCCCTAACCCGACGGCGACCACGAACAGCATGGCGAAGACCATTTCGTTGATGGCGCGACAGGCATCCATCAGGCGACGCATCGGCTGGTAAATCCACCACGGCACCAGGTTATCGGCGCACATCAGACCGAAGGGAATCGACAACACCACGGCGAGGGCGGTACCCCAGACGGCGATTTGCAGCGTGACGGCCATTTCACCGAGATAGTCCTGCCACTGACTGAAGTCAGGTGGAAAGAAGTCGGCAGCGAAGGTTGCCATATTGCCGGAATCCTGGATCAGCGTGAGCGGGGCCATTTCGGCGCCTTTCCACGAGACCACCAGCACGGCGAGAAGAATGGCCCAGCTCAGCAGCGAGAACCAGCTACGCTTGGGCGGGGCAACGGTGATGGTTTGCATGTTTGACTCCGTGCATCGGTTATTGCCGGATGGCGGCGCAGGCGCCTTATCCGGCCTACAAAACATCGTAGGCCCGGTAAGCGAAGCGCCACCGGGCATCAGGGTTATTGCACCGCTTTGGTGACGCTGGTCATGGCACCCAGGGCGGCGGTCAGGCGGTCGAGATCATCAAGCTGTGCTTTCAGCGCCGAGGTTTTGCTGGTTTTCTCTTCCTCGTTCAGCCCTTTGTTGTCCTTCACGCCCTGCATCTCTTTAAACAGCGCCAGTTGGCGAATCGGCACCAGTTGCAGATCGCTGGAGGCACGGAACGGCGCCCAACCCAGGCGTTCCAGGACGGTTTTCTGCTCCGGCGTTTTGCCGTAGTTCATGAAGAAGTCGTACACCTTGTCCTTGGTGGCTTCAGAGAGGTTCTTACGCCAGACGATCGGATCGCCTGGGATCAGCGGTGACTTCCAGATAACCTTCAACTCTTTCAGCTTGTCCGGTGCGGACGTTTTCAGCTTGTCGAGGTTTTCGGTGTTGTTGGTAGCCACATCCACCTGTTTGTTGGCGACGGCCAGGGCGTTAGTTTCGTGCCCGGCGTTAACGGTGCGTTTGAAGTCGCTGGCGGAGATGTTGTTTTTGGCGAAGACGTAATAACCGGGGACGAGGAAACCTGACGTAGAGTTGGGATCGCCGTTGCCGAAGGTCAGATCCTTACGTTTGGCGATCAGATCGTTCAGGTTGTTGATCGGGCTGTCTTTGTTAACGATCAACACGCTCCAGTAACCCGGGGATCCGTCGGCGGCTACGGTCTGGGCAAACACTTGTCCGTTAGCGCGATCCACCGCTTCCATTGCTGAGAGGTTGCCGTACCAGGCGATATCCACTTTGTTAAAGCGCATGCCCTGGATGATCCCGGCGTAGTCCGGAGCGAAGAAGGCGTTTACTTTCACGCCCAGCGATTTTTCCATGTCCTTCAGGAACGGTTCCCACTGTGGCTTCAGGTTTTGCTGTGATTCGGTCGAAATAATGCCAAAGTTCAGCGCTTTTTCTTGCTCCTCGGCATGGGCCGGGCTTAACAAGGTACTGACGCTAAACATGCTGGTGAAAGCCAGCGCGGCAACTGTCTTATAGCTCATGTCGTTTCCTTAATTAGTCATTGTTCCAGGCTATTTCACTTGCCAGCCTGAATCCGGGCAGTGCTCAAAATCCTCACGTACTGCGTGTACGCTCCGGTTTTTCCGCGCTGGCCGTCTCCAGCCTGGCTGCGCCAATAACGCCTGGTTTTTTAGAACTATGCAGCCTGCGCGTTCTGTTCGACGCGGTTCATGCTGCGGTAGAGATGGTCAAAACGGTCGTTGTCAAAATGCTGGCTGCTGCCATCAAAGAAGACGTTGCCCTGGCGCAGCGCGACAATGCGTTCGCAGTAGCGCAGGGCGTAATCCACCTGATGCAGCGTGACGACCACGGTGATGCCGTCGGTCTGGTTGATGTCGCGCAGGGTGTCCATCACGATGCGCGCGGATTCCGGATCCAGCGAGGCAATCGGCTCGTCGGCAAGGATGACTTTGGCCTGCTGCATCAGCGCGCGGGCAATCGCGACGCGCTGCTGCTGCCCGCCGGAGAGCGTGGAAACACGTTGATATGCAAAGTGCGCCATGCCCACGCGGGTCAGCGCCTGTAATGCACGCTGTTTTTGTTCCTGGCTAAACCAGCTAAAACAGGTGCGCCAGAACGGCGTGCTGCCGAGCGCGCCAATCAGGACGTTCTCCAGCACCGTCAGGCGGTTCACCAGATTGAACTGCTGGAAGATATAGCCGGTGTGGGCGCGGCTTTTGCGGATATCGCGCGCCAGGCGGCCTTCATGTTGAACGGTGCGGCCCAGCAGCTCGATGTGGCTACCAGGTGATTTATCACCGACGATCAAACCGCTTAAATGACGTAAAAGGGTGGATTTGCCGGAGCCGGACGGCCCAAGCAGAGCCACCATCTCACCGGCACAGATATTCAGATCAACCGCATTAAGCGCCTGATGTTGATTGAAGGATTTGGAGAGTTTCTCGACGCGAATAACCGTTTGCATGATGCGGCCTCCCTAAAAAAGTGGCCCCATCGTGGCGGATCAATGTGACGTTTTCGTTAAAGGAAGGTTACTTGGCGATGAAGAGTTGAGCGATATTTGATGACAGTACGGGAGGGGTTGCCTCCCGTTTGATTACTCGGTTGGCGGCTGCTGCTGTTTGACGACGTTGATCATCCACGGCACGCCATACTGGTCGCTCACTTTACCGAAACCGTGGGCCCAGAAGGTTTCCTGCCAGTCCATTTCGATTTTTCCGTTTACTGCCAGGTTATCAAACCAGCGTTTACCTTCGTCGACGTTTTGTGTGTCGAGCACCAGCGTAAAGCCAGAGTAGTGCGCATTTCCGTCGGGGGCGCTATCGCTCATCATGATATCGCTGCCCGCAACGCGCAGGTTGGCGTGGGCAATAGCGGTATCGGGGAATTTCATGCCAGAAGGGCAACCTTCTTCACTGTCCTGCGCCGATTTGGGCATTTCACCGAAGTTGATTTTGTAGAGCAGCTCAGCGCCTAACGTTTTTTGGTAGAAGGCGATAGCGTCAGCGCAGTTGCCTGCAAAGGAGATATAGGGACTTAACGGCATAATCTTTACCTCAGAGTAAGAGAAGCCAGTTAAGTGTAGTTATCGTCTGTATAAATAAACCAGGCGGGAAGTATGGGCTTCCCGCCTGGCAGATGAGCTGGTGTAGACCTGATGAGCGTAGCGCCGTCAGGCAATTTGCATCAGTTCTTTTTCACAAACTCAGATTTCAGCTTCATTGGGCCAAAGCCATCGATTTTGCAATCGATGTTGTGGTCGCCTTCAACCAGGCGGATATTCTTCACTTTGGTACCGATCTTCAGCATGGAAGAGCTACCTTTTACCTTCAGATCTTTTACTACGGTAACGCTGTCGCCATCGGCGAGCAGGTTGCCATTAGCATCTTTAACGATCAGTTCGTCGCTGTCCTGAGCGGGTTCAGCGTCGTTCCATTCGTGAGCGCATTCCGGGCAGATGAACATGCCGTTATCTTCGTAAGTGTATTCGGAGTTGCATTGTGGGCAGTGTGGTAATGACATGTGGATTTCCTCAAAAGTCAGCAGGGGCAAAAGCGCCCAAAATTGGCAGATTGCCGAAAAAGGCCGCAATTATACATAAAATCCCTGCTTTTGTCGGGGCTACAGGCCAATTATGCCCAACTATCTGTTGTGGCGTCAGGTTGCTTTCACGTCTATGAAAACCAGAAGGAATATTTTTTAAGGGAAATTGCTACGTTTAGCTATTTAAGATAAGGTGAGGCGAAACACCCGATATTCATAGGTAGCATGGCTTACAGACTAGCTAAGTCATTGTGAGTGAATACTTTGTGACCCCCTTAAATTTGGTAGGGGAATTAAGCTGGCATTTTTTAAAACTGAACTACTCTGTTTATCTTTCTTACTTAATATAGTAAGTGAGAGGCATCAGGCCAGCAGTCATACGATAAATTTTATTTTAATAATATCAGCTGGTTGTTTTAATTTTAATTATTTCCACACGTAATTATAAAAGCCGAAAATCTATAAATAAAACGATTTGGCTAAATAAAAGTAATGCTATTTGCGTTAAGGAAAGATTTTCCATGTACACACAGACAATTTATGAATTAAGTCAGGAAGCTGAACGCTTACTGATGCTCTCTCTTGAACATCTCAGGCAATTGCAGAAATTGCCAATGACCTCGGCGAATGATGTCATGCTGAAAAAAGGAGAGCATAGTGGACAGGTTGTTCAGCCCCTGCATTTCAGCGCGCGTGGCATGGATGTCCAGCAGGCAACGCTCAACAATGAACTGCGAAAGATTACCCGTCTGGAAATGGTTCTGGCGATCGTCGGTACGATGAAGGCGGGAAAGTCGACAACGATTAACGCGATTGTCGGAACTGAGGTTTTACCTAATCGTAATCGCCCGATGACGGCGTTACCGACCCTTATCCGCCATACACCGGGACAGAAAGAGCCGGTGCTGCATTTTTCGCATGTCGCGCCAATTGACGCCTTAATGAAAGTATTACAGCAGCGCGTGCGGGAATGCGATCGTCAGCGTCTGGCTCAGACGCTGGAAATAGATAAGGATATGAATGCCCTGCTTCAACATATTGAAAACGGCGTGGCATTTGAACGCTATTACCTTGGCGCACAGCCTATTTTCCATTTTCTCAAGAGCCTGAACGATCTGGTGCGTTTGTCTAAAGCGCTGGAGGTGGAGTTTCCGTTTGTCGCCTATGCTGCAATTGAGCATATTCCGGTTATTGAGGTTGAGTTCGTGCATCTGGCCGGGCTGGCAAGTTATCCGGGACAATTGACGCTGCTGGATACGCCCGGGCCGAATGAAGCCGGGCAGCCACACTTACAACAAATGCTCAATGAACAGCTGGCGCGGGCTTCAGCGGTACTGGCGGTGATGGATTATACCCAACTGAAGTCGATTTCGGATGAGGAAGTCCGTCAGGCCATTATGGCGGTTGGAAAGTCAGTACCGCTGTATGCGCTGGTTAACAAATTCGATCAGAAAGACCGCAACAGTGATGATGAAGAGCAGGTGCGGGCGTTAATTTCCGGCACGTTGATGAAAGGTGGTATTACGCCTGAACGTATTTATCCGGTCTCCTCAATGTGGGGATATCTGGCCAACAGGGCACGTCATGAACTCATGAATAATGGGCGCTTGCCGGATCATCAGGAGCAGCGCTGGGTCCAGGACTTTGCCGAAGCGGCACTCGGCAGGCGCTGGCGTACCACCGATCTTGAGGATAAAGAACATATTCGCCATGCCGCCGATCTGCTGTGGGAGGATTCGTTGTTTGAGCAGCCGATCCAGAAAGTCATTCACGCCGCTCACGCCAATGCTTCGCTGTATGCGCTTCGCTCGGCATCACACAAGTTATTGAACTATTCGCAAAGCGCACACGAATATCTGGAGTTTCGCGCCCACGGCTTAACCGTAGCCTATGAGCAGTTGCAGATGAATATCGCGCATATTGAAGATGATATGCAACAGTTGCAGAGAAGCCAGGCGCGGGTGGGCGACGAGGTCAGTCACGAGGTTGAGCTGGCGCTGGAGGCTGCTGCGGCCTATCTCAGTGAGCAACAGACCGAGATTCTGTGCGGCATCAATACGTTCTTTGTTAAAGAAAACGTGCTGATGATGTCACAACATGGCATGGGAGCTGCCATTGCAACGGCGGAAATGGCCGGTGATATGCTGGTGTTGCATGACGAGGGGCAAGCGAAAATTGTGTTAGATAAAATTCGCTCCTCCTGTGAGGTTGTCCTGCTGGCGGCGCAGGAGAGTATCAGCCGGGACCTAGCGCTGCGTTTTGAGGCGCTTGAATCGACGTTATCCCGGGCGCTGAATGACGCTATGCGGCCTATTGAGCAGCGGGTGAAAGACGATCTGAATCATGCCGGATTTCGGGCGCGGATCCGTTTTCCAGCCTTTCATGCGGCGATGTTTAATTTCAATACCCGCCAGTTGTTTAACGAGGCTATTGAACAGGATATCCCTGCTGATAATACCCCGTCCACCGGTGGTGTTGTGCGTGACACGTTCTCACGTTGGTTGAATCAGCCCAACTGGGGATGGAATGATTATGTCGAAACAAAAACGCGTTACCTCATTGATATGGGCGCGTTGCACAAGAATCTTGTCCATTATGTCACTCAGTTTTGCCAACAAATTCGTAAAGCTTTAGTTGCTCAGGTCGATATTTCCGTTACGGCAGGCATGGCCACGTTTTTTGCTGATTTTTCACTGTGTCTGACGCAATTGCAGGCGAGCCTGCGCGAGAGTCTGACCCTGCGCCAGCAAAATGAATCGGCGGTGAATGCAATGAATGAACAATTGCAGCATCGTATTACGACGGCGGCATGGATTTATGAAGATTCCCGCTTGCTGCGTGACGATATCCACACCCTTTTTGCAACCGAGCATACATGACTAACGTGTTACTGGAAGGCCCTGGGCGGACGCTGGAGTGCGTCTACCCGAAGTTTATGGTCGATCTGGTTCAGGGAGATGAAACCAAACGTTCCGGCGGTTTTCTGCAGCAGCAGCAGCGGTTGCGTGCGCGCCTGACGCAGGAAGTGTTATCCCAGACGCAACTGCGGGCGTGGGTGATGGCGGGGGTTTCCAGCGAACACCTGGTGATGCGCCTTAAGCTGGTGGAAAAACTGGCGGGTACTATCGATCCTGGTCACCTGGCGCTGGTACGTATTGCCGAGCGACTGGTGTTCTTACAACAAACTGAACAGCCACGCGGACAATCAACTCCCGGCGTGATGCAGCAATTAATTTCACTGGCTGACGGGTTTGCCCAACGTAGCGCATATAAAGAGAAAGCGTTGACGCAACGTGGGCTGACCGTGCAGGCAGGCGAACACAGTGAACAGATTTTTACTCGCTGGCGGGCTGGCGCGTATGACGGCTGGTCATTACCCGGACGCTGCTTTGTTGCGCTGGAGGAACTGCGCTGGGGCGCCTTTGGTGATGCCTGTCGGCTGGCGAATGCCGATGTAGTGTCGATGCTAAAAGACAATTTACGCACGATGGCTGCCCAGACGCTGGCGCATAGCGTGAATGCGGCACCTACTACGCGCCATTATTATCATCAATGGCTGAACTCACCTGCAGTTGGGGGGGCGAGCGAACATAACGATCTGCTGAGTTGGCTGGGTGACTGGTGCGATGCACAGCGCCATCCGGTGAGCTGGTCGGTGACGCAGCGTTGGCAGAATGTGGCGTTAGGGATGCCGAGACTGTGTTCGGCAAAGCGACTGGTTGATGCGATGGTTGAGGAGATTTTCGCACCCCCCCAGCTTATCAGTTGAGCTGGGGGGGAGGCAAAGGCAGGCTTAGTGGTGCAGTGAGTCTGCCGGGGTCGCCACCGTCTCGTTGGCGACCTGATTTTTATTAAAACGTTTGGCATACAACGCGGTGATAATCGGCACCAGAATGGCGGTGACAATCACGCTGGCAGCGACCAGAGCAGTTGCCGAAGCGGCAACCGGTTCAAATGCCGGGTTAATCTGGGCGATGATGACTGGGTTAGCCACCGCGGCACCAGCGGCAGAAGAGGCTGCTACGCCCGCCGTACCGTTCCCGCCACCAATGACGCGGTCAGCAATAATCAGCGGGATACCGGTGATAACGATGACGGCCACACCCAGCAGGATACCCAGCAGACCGGTATCAACGATGACGCTCAGGTTAATGGTGTTACCCAGTGCGAAGCCGAAGAACGGAATCAGTACCGGTGTCGCTTTGCTAAAGAAGGCACGCAGGTCGTGATCCAGGTTGCCCAGTGTAAAGCCGATCAGGAACGGCAGGACCGCGCCGATGAAATGGTGCGGCTCGAAAGAGGCCAGACCGGCAGAGCCCAGAATGACCATGGTCATTAACGGACCGGATTCTAGAGACATTAACACAAATGCGCCAGACTCTTCTTTCGTACCGTACTGGTTCATCAGGCTGGCGTACAAACCCCCGTTGGTCATGTCCATTGCTGAGACAATTGCCAGTACGGAAAGACCTGCAAAGAACCCGGTTTGAATGCCTGTATCAGGAATAAATGAAGCGGCAATCATTGCCACTGCCCAGGCTACGGCTATTTTGGTTAATACCAATGTACCTGACTTGCGTAATACCGTACCGGTTGCTCGCAAATCAATTGATGCACCGATACAAAAAAACCATACTGCCAGAATCGGAACTGTCCCGCTGATCATACCTTTGGTAAATGAACCGAAATACGCGCCCGTATCGGGAGCTAACGTATTTAACACTGCGCCTAATAACAGAGGAATCAACATCATTCCGCCGGGGATGCGTTCAATCGTGGCTTTAATTTTCATAAACGTCCTCATGTCTTGTCGCAGGTTATAAACGCGCAAGAAAGTAAAAATTAATAAATTCAAAATGTTACTTGTGTTTTTTAACAGAGAAAACGGCTATCTCTTTGTTTTATAAAATCTAACGCGGCATACGTTGAGCATGTTTCTGCTCCCAGGGATATTGCGTCTGGAATTAGTTTGCATTCACAGGAACATTGATTCAATCAAAATAAAACGATGTTTTAGTTATCTTTATCACATATTCCGAGCAAAAGATCCCGGTCGCTCCGATTATTAAAAAACCTGTGATCTTTTTGTGAAGGGATTAGGTGTTTTTTTGCTAGCAGAATAATAGTGACTGCTGTGATTGTTGATGGAGCCAGGTGATTTATTCTTGTATTTAATTTTCAGTAAATCGCAAGCGTGCCATGTAAAAAAGCTGACTCAGAATGACCTTATTTACGCAGGTTGACGAAATGAAAAACTATGTGTGAAGTTGATCACACATTTAAACACTGTTAGGGTAAAGAGGTCATTAACCGCCCAATCAGGCGTCAACAGGTTCGGTTGTACTGCTCATTTTCAGTCAGTGTAAGTAAACCTGCTACGCTTGTTACAGGGATTGCGCCTGTGCAATCCCCGCTCGGCGATGACCTTAGCGCATACGGCGTTGGGAGACTCGAACTGTAGCGCGACAGGGCTAAGTCTATGAGGACTGGTATGCTAAAAAGGAAAAAAATAAAGCCAATTACGCTTCGCGACGTCACCATTATTGATGACGGAAAACTGCGAAAAGCCATTACCGCCGCGTCACTCGGTAATGCAATGGAGTGGTTTGATTTTGGTGTTTATGGGTTTGTTGCTTACGCATTAGGTAAAGTGTTCTTCCCGGGGGCTGACCCCAGCGTGCAGATGGTTGCTGCACTCGCTACCTTCTCCGTTCCCTTTCTGATTCGACCGCTTGGCGGATTGTTCTTCGGTATGCTTGGCGATAAATACGGTCGCCAAAAGATCCTGGCTATCACGATTGTGATTATGTCGATCAGTACCTTCTGTATTGGGTTGATCCCTTCGTATGCGTCTATTGGTATCTGGGCACCGATCCTGCTGTTGCTGTGTAAGATGGCACAGGGCTTTTCGGTCGGCGGCGAGTATACCGGCGCGTCGATTTTTGTCGCAGAGTATTCCCCGGACCGTAAGCGTGGATTTATGGGCAGTTGGCTGGACTTCGGCTCGATTGCCGGGTTTGTGCTGGGTGCGGGCGTGGTGGTCCTGATCTCAACTGTCGTCGGCGAAGACAACTTCCTTGAGTGGGGCTGGCGTATTCCGTTCTTCCTGGCGCTACCGTTAGGGCTGATTGGCCTGTATCTGCGTCATGCTCTGGAAGAAACACCTGCATTTCAGCAGCATGTCGACAAGCTGGAGCAGGGCGATCGTCAGGGTCTGCAGGAAGGACCGAAGATTTCGTTTAAAGAAATTGCGACTAAACACTGGCGTAGCCTGCTGGCGTGCATCGGTCTGGTGATTGCGACCAACGTCACCTACTACATGCTGCTCACCTATATGCCGAGCTACCTGTCGCATAACCTGCACTACTCTGAAGATCACGGTGTGCTGATTATTATCGCCATTATGATTGGTATGCTGTTTGTGCAGCCGATTATGGGGCTGCTGAGTGACCGCTTCGGACGCCGTCCGTTTGTGATTATGGGCAGTATTGCGCTGTTTGTGCTGGCCATTCCGGCATTTATCCTGATTAACAGTAACGTTATCGGCCTGATTTTCGCCGGGTTGCTGATGCTGGCGGTGATCCTTAACTGCTTCACCGGGGTGATGGCATCAACGTTACCGGCGATGTTCCCGACCCATATTCGCTACAGTGCGCTGGCCGCCGCGTTTAATATCTCGGTCCTGGTAGCTGGTCTGACCCCGACGCTGGCCGCCTGGCTGGTGGAAAGCTCGCAGAACCTGATGATGCCAGCTTATTATCTGATGGTGATTGCGGTGATAGGTTTAATTACCGGCGTGACCATGAAAGAAACCGCCAATCAGCCGCTGAAAGGGGCGACACCTGCCGCTTCGGATATTCAGGAAGCGAAAGAGATCCTCGGCGAGCACTACGACAATATTGAGCAGAAAATCGAAGACATCGATCAGGAAATTGCAGAGCTGCAGCTTAAGCGTTCGCGCCTGGTGCAGCAGCATCCGCGTATTGATGAGTAATCGTGTCATTGCCTGATGGCGCGAGCTTTTAGGCCTACGGGTAGCATTGTACTTTGTAGGCCGGATAAGGCGTCAGCCGCCATCCGGCGCGTGGACTTAAGGTTGGCTTAATATCCTTCAGGCAAACTCTCCTCCATAGTATCGGAGGAGAGTGTCATGAAAACCCGTATTTATGAAAGTTTGACCACCGTTTGCAGCGTACTGATTGTGAGCAGTTTTTTGTACGTGTGGGTGAGCTCTTACTGATCTTTCTCCAGCACCACCCAGGCGCGAGTGCCACTGGCTCCTGGGCGGTTTTGCAAAAAGAACTGCCCGTGATGTAACTGGGTAATTCGACTGACAATGCTCAGCCCCAGCCCAATCCCGCCAAAACGGCTATCCATACGCACAAACGCTTTGCTCAGTTCCCCACATTTACTTTCATCAATGCCTGGCCCTTCATCTTCGACGGCCATGACGGCATCATGCTCTGTATTCAGGCTAATCGTAATATGGGTGCCTTCCGGGCTGTAGCGATGGGCGTTCTCCACCAGATTTCTCAGCAGCATCCGCAATAGCGTGGCGTCGCCGCGTACGATGACATCCTCTGCGCTTGCCGGTAGGAGCAACGTTTGCTGGCGCTGGTCCAGCATCGTGCTGAGTTCATCGTAAGAGGGCAGAATCACGTCCTCCAGTAGTTTGACGTGCTGGTAGCTTCCGGCCGAAAACGACTGACCCACACGGGCGAGTTGCAACAGCTGCGACACGCTGTCCATCATTTGGTCGAGACGGGTGATGAGCGGCGTAACGTCAACATTGTGGGTTTTTGACAGCAATTCCAGATGCAGACGAACGCCGGATAGTGGCGTTCGTAGCTCATGGGCAACGTCGGCAGTAAACAGACGCTCGTTGTCGATAGTGGTTGTTAGCCGCGTAACCAACTGATTGAGCGCCGTCACCACCGCCTGTATCTCAATGGTGGAGCTACGGATATTAATGGGAGCCAGATTATCCGCTGTGCGAGTTTCTAACTCCTGTTGGAGATCGGCAAGAGGACGGGTAATGCGCCGTACCGCCTGATAGCAAATAATGAGCGTCAGGCTGACCATAAAAATGCCGGGGACGATCAGGCTGGCGATAGCCTCGCGGATCTCATGCATGATATGGCGATCGTTGTTACGGTTTTCGCGTAACGCCTGTTCGAACAGCTGTATTTGCTCGGTGCTTTCGTGCCACAACCAGAAGGTGCTAATCAGCTGGAAGACCAGCAGAATCAGGCCGATCGTCAGCATTAAACGCTGGCGAAGCGGGAGCGGTTGTTTTAGAAAACGCATCAAATTCACTTAGCTTTCCTCAGTAGCGGCCAGCATGTAGCCAAAACCTCGAACCGTGCGAATGCGTGATTTTCCCACTTTATCGCGCAGGTTGTGGATGTGGACTTCCAGCGTATTGGTCGACGGCTCGTTGTCCCAGCTGTAGATGTCGTTATACAGAATCTCCCGGTGTACCGGGCTTCCCGCTTTGAGCATCAGCCGCGACAATAGCGCGTACTCTTTTGGCGTTAAGACAATTTCTTGTCCATCCATCCACACCTGGCGGCGGCCGATATTCAATGTCAGGTTGCCAATGATAATCTCACTTTCACCCTGATTGTTATGCCGACGTAACAGCGCCCGAATGCGGGCATGCAGTTCTTCCAGCGCGAACGGTTTGACCAGATAGTCATCAGCGCCGACATCCAGTCCAGTGATGCGGTCTTTCACGGTGTCGCGGGCGGTCAGGATGAGTACCGGCACGGTGTATTTTTTCTGCCTGATGCGGGTCAGAAAATGCAGGCCATCCTCATCCGGTAAACCTAAATCCAGAACGACAAGGCTGTAATGCCCCGTTTCCAGGCAATGCTCGGCGGCACGGGCCGTGGATACGCCATCGCAGGCGTAGCCTTCCGTTTGTGCGGCAAGTATCAGCCCCTGTAGTAACAGCGTATCGTCTTCAACAATCAGAATTTTCATTCGGTTAGCCTCCCCGGCAGGGTTGCAGAATATCATCTGCCGCTTGGTATTTCTGTGTTTGCACGCCCGTTAATCCCAGCAGGGTTGAGAACAGATTATCCTGTGAGAAATCTTCTGAGCTGGCCCGTTTTTGTAAACATGTCTGAGAGACCTGATAGCGTTGCTGATAATCTTCTGAGAGCCACAACAGCATCGGTACATGTTTTTGTGTGTCAGGTGCAATCGAATACGGCAGACCGTGCAAGTAGACGCCGTTTTCTCCTAAGGATTCACCGTGATCGGAAAGATAAACCAGGCTGGTGGTGAAATTGTCCTGATGCGCTTTCAGTATATTGATCGCTTTATCAACAATATAGTCAATGTACAGGATGGTATTGTCGTAGGTATTCACCAGTTGCTGCTGCGAACAGGTTTGAATTTCGTTGGTATCGCAGGTTGGGGTAAATTTCTTAAACTGTGGCGGATAACGGTTGTAATAGGTTGGACCATGGCTGCCGATGGTGTGCAGCACGATCACGCCGTCGCCCTTCAGGTTATTAATGTACTCTTCCAGCCCGTGGAACAGGACTTCATCGTAGCATTCACCGTTAATACACTGTCCTGGTAAGTTCAGCGCAGTCATATCCTGATGCGGTACGCGGTCACAGGCACCTTTACAGCCGCCGTCGTTATCATTCCACAGAACGTTAATTCCCGCCCGTTGGATGATATCGAGTACGCCTTCCTGGTGGTGAGCCAGCTCTTCATCGTAATGCGCTCGTGGCATGTCGGAGAACATGCAGGGAACGGAAACGGCTGTCGCCGTACCGCAGGACGTTGTATGCGGGAAATAAACGACATCATCTTTTTCCAGCAACGGATTGGTCTGACGTGAATAACCTGACAGAGAGAAGTTGTCGCCGCGTGACGTTTCACCGAGCACCACAATAGTGAGGTTCTTACGTTTTCCTTTCACCATTTCTGGATTACGGTGCGCATCTTCGCCAATACGCACCAGCGGCAGGTTGGCCAGTCTCTGGTGTGAATACCAGGATGACGTTGCCACGATGCTGTTGGACGGGCTGAGGGACTTAACCAGCTCTTTGTTATTACGAAACAGCGATGCGTAATCTTTATAGAAGAAGGCGGCGACCAGCACGATAAGCAGTGCCGATATCAGGATATTCGCAGCGCGATACAACACGCTGCGCAGCACTGGCGTAATGGGTTTGATTCTTATCCAGCAGGCAACGATGGCGGCCAGAATGCCGCTCAGCCCCAGCGTCAGGAGCATTTGCGGCGTCATGAGGGCGAAGGTTTCAGCCGGTGTGGTATCCATCATGTTGGCGATCATCGAGCGGTCGATGATGATGCCGTAGGTCATGATGAAATACTGGGCGGATGCTCCGACCAAAATGAAAATGCACGCGACCAGGCGGTTAAGCCACAGGAAAGAGGCCAGCGTGAGCACGATATTCATGACGCTGAACGCGACAACCGGCATCGATAAGAACACCAGGATATTGCGCAGGGAATCCAGCGGAAGGTCTTGCAGTACCTGTTTGTAGAACGCGATGTTCAGGAAGGTCGCAAGATAAAATGAGATCAGCAATAGCCAGCTGATTTGCCCGAGAGTCGGTCTTTTAAACAGGAGCTTTAACATTAAGGGGGTTCCATCGACTAAGTGGAGCGGATCCTCTCAAAGTAAAATTAAGCCAACATTAAGTTCTTAATGTTAGCAGGTACTGGTGGGGTGTGTGATGCGTAGGCCCGATGCGCTTATGTCATCGGGCAACGACGCTTACAGGCATTAATTATTGTTGGTCGGGGCATCCAGAGGATACGGGTTTTTATGGATCCGGTTGTAATTGAGCGCATACAGTGCGGTGATTACCATCAACATCACGAACGACCACATCACTTCTTTGGCGCCAGAACCCACCACCGCCCAGATGCAGTAGACAAATGCCACAAAGGTCACCAGTAAGTACATCGGACGCGCTTTACCAAAGTGACCGTGGCCCAGCAGCAGCAATGCCGCGCAGGTGTACAGATATGGCACCAGGGTGAAGATAACGGAGACCGAAGAGACCAGACCAAATTCTTTTGCGGCGTTTGGCGACATGCTGCTGAACTGGAAGAGGGTCATCAGGATCCCGACGATGATTAGCCCGGCAACCGGTGTTCCCGCCTTGTTGACGCGAGCGAAAATCGGTGGGAACAGGCCGTCATCGGCTGCCGCTTTTGCGGTCTGGCCGGCCAACAGTGTCCAACCACCCAGTGAGCCAAGGCACCCAGCCGCTGCACAGAAGGAGACAATGGCCCCAGCGGTATCACCCAGTGCCATGCGTGCAGCATCACCAAACGGTGAGGCTGACACCCGCAGCGCAGCGTTAGGGATCATGCCCATAATCGCCGTAGTTGAGAGAACGTAGCAGACGGCGGCAATCAGTACCCCGCCAATGGTGGCGATAGGGACGTTACGTTTCGGGTTTTTAACCACACCGGCGGCAACGGAGGCGCTTTCAACCCCAATGAACGACCATAAGGTTACGTTTAAGGTGCTTTGGATGGCGCCGAAGGTATTCATGCCGCTGATGTTCCAGGCCGCCATATAGGTTTCACCGCGGAACCAGAACCAGCCGAAGACGGCAATACCGACAATGGGCACCAGTGCCAGTACTGTCGCAACGGCCTGCACGCGAGTGATCATTTTTGGACCGACAATATTCAGCAAGACGAAAACCCACAGTACAACGACACAGGTGAGCGTCAGAACCAACGGATCTTTTAAGATAGGGAAGAAGTAGCTCAGGTAACCGACGCCAATAACGACCATGGCGATGTTACCAATCCAGCAGGCCAGCCAGTACAGCACGTTGGTCTGGTAGCCTAAAAAAGGACCGAAACAGCGGCGGGCATAAGCGTAAGAACCACCGGGACTGGAGTCTAAGGACGACATTTTGGCGTACACCATCGACAGTGCCAGCGCACCGATAATAGTGACCAACCATCCGTAGATTGCAATCCCGCCAGTTGACGCCAGGTTTGCGGGTAGCAGGAATACACCGGAACCCATAATATTCCCCGACACCATAAGGGTGACGGGGATTAAGCCCACTTTGTGAGCATCAGCATCCGTCGACATATTTTTTAACTCCTGATAAGGATAAATGACGTCACATCATACCTCTTCAGAAGACTATTTTATGATGGCGGAACAGGGGTATCGCCAATGCTGATATTATTATGGCTCATCGCTAAATGATCAAAAATCAGGCAGCGGAGGGTTCCCGATGTTGACTGACATAATGCAGTGGCGTCATTCCATAGAACTCTTTGAAGACGGAGATAAAGTATGAAGTACTGTTATATCCGCACAGCTGAGATACCTGTGAAATGTTTTTCCCGTCCATCATTAATTGATTGACGGCATAACGCATACGACACGTGGTTATTATTTGACTGTAACTTGTATTTTCATTTTTTAGCTTTTTCTTTAACAAACTGGGACTCAGGCATAAGCAACTGGCGACCATGCTTAAATTCCAGTCTTTATGAATATCGCTCTCAATGATGTGGTAAACGCTGTCGCTGATGCGATTGCGTAACATATGCATAAGTAGGGAGATAAACTTTTTGCTGTCGAGAAAACGCGATAATACGGTGAACAGTAGCGAACGGGTACGCTCATTTTCGCCTTCGTTTTGCGTTTCCATCACGCTGTGTTGAGCGGCAACCCGAAAGACATCCGGCGTCAGGCATACGGCGGTCATCACCGGATTGGCGCTACGTTGCCAGAGAGGGAACTGTGAAAGATCTTTATTTAAAAATCGTAGATAGTCTTTAATGACATCGCGACTGATATGTACGACCAGTGCGTTATTAAGTGAAGAAAAATCGATAATATTATTATCACACGCCACCAGAGCCATGTGGTTAGCTTTTAAACTGATGGCTTCTTTACCGTTAATCCTTAACCAAACATCTTTCTCCGTTAATACAACAACACAAGCTTCTTTGCTGCAAAGCCTCATACCCAAACTCCCGGAATATGAACATCAAATACCGTAACTCAGCACCTGCTGAGTAATCGCGGCTAAAAAAAATTGTATGATGAATCAAGACAAGCGATAAAATAGCGTGATTTTTAGTAATTACAATATCTGTAGGGATTCTTGGCATGTACATAATTTTTTACGCAAGTGGCAACGTACTATTTGCGTATAAAAAAAGCGCGGGGTGGTCCCGCGCAAAAGGTATGACAATGTTATTGTTTTGCAGCAATACTCAGGAATTACTCAACTATCACACGTCAACCTTATAAAAAATAGACTATCTAAAAAACGACATTAGGCTTTCACGCACATGACGTGATACACACCGTCAATAATTTCCGTTCCTTCGGTTTCATGTTCAAAGCCAGGAAAATGATGATCCCAGGATTGCAACGAACGTAGATAACTAATCTGCGGGCTGTTGGCATCGCCAAAGTTTTCCCCGGACAGCAGCATTGGAATTCCCGGTGGGTAAGGAATGACGGAGTTGGCTGCGATACGACCCGGCAGATTTTCAATCGCCACCATCTCAACGTTATCGCTGACTATCGCGTTATAGGCTTCACGCGGGGTCATTTCAGCAACAGGCAGGCCAGAGTAGGCCGCATTGAGTCGGCTACCTGGGTTATTTTCTTTCAGCCAGGCGAACATGGTGTCGCCCAGATCGTGAATACCCATGTTTGCGTAAGTGTCAGGATGTTCCTCTACCAGTTCCGGCATCACCTGTGAGAGCGGAGTATTGGCATCATAGTGGTGTTTGAAAGAGCACAGTGTGTTTATCAGCGTGCCCCATTTACCACGGGTGATCCCCATTGAGAACAAGAACATAATCTGGAAATCGGTGGTACGGGTCGGTACGATGCCGTGGCGGCTAAGCCAGGCGGTAACCAGCGCCGCCGGAACACCGGTCTGTTCCAGTTCACCATCATCACCCATACCTGGCGCCAGAATACTGACTTTAATGGGGTCCAGCATGCTCCAGTTATCTGGCAGGTCTTTAAACCCATGCCAGGATTCACCGGGGCGCATTACCCAGCAGTTCTGGTCGGTCGTCAGGAGTTGGGTTGGCGCATCGGCAAAGTCATAGGTTTTGCCGGTCTGCGGATCGGTAACCACCTCTTTGTTCCACGGTTTGAAGAACCAGTCGCCCTCAGCCGTGAATTCTTTGTACAACCGTGCCATCGCCTGACGGAAATCGACGGCTTCATCGATCACTTCCTGGGTGAGCGACAGGCCGCTGTTACCGTCCATCATGGAAACTGCCACGTCGTTTGATGCACAGATGGCATACAGCGGAGACGTGGTGGCGTGCATCATGTACGCCTGGTTAAAGCGGGAGAAATTAACCGCGCCACGGCCTTCACGGACGTGAATGTAAGATGCCTGAGAGAGCGCATTCAGCAACTTATGGGTCGAGTGGGTGGCAAAAACGGTGGGGCCGTTATGGTCGCCAGGTGCACCACGCATAGCGTAGTGATCGGCATAAATCGGGTTGAAACGCGCATAGCCGTACCAGGCTTCATCGAAATGAATGCGATCGCTGGTCTGGGCTAGCAGGTCTTGCGCCTCTTTTGCGTTGTAGCAGACGCCGTCATAGGTGCAGTTGGTTACAACGCTATATGACGGTTTCTGTCCGGTTTTGTCTTTTGTCAG
Source organism: Citrobacter sp. Colony219 (assembly GCF_019382635.1). Lineage (NCBI taxonomy): Bacteria > Pseudomonadati > Pseudomonadota > Gammaproteobacteria > Enterobacterales > Enterobacteriaceae > Citrobacter > Citrobacter sp. Colony219. The sequence continues at coordinate 720,808 of NZ_CP080033.1, forward strand.
TGGGCTTTCGCTGATTTTTCTCTGCAATGTTTCGGGCTGCATTTCCTGCGGGTAGATAGGCCCGATAATGCCGTAGCGGTTGCGGCTTGGTACCATGTACACCGGTTTTGCCCCGGTAAGAATGAGCCCTTGTTCAATGGATTTATGGCAGTTACGGTCCAGCACTACCACATCGTTATCAGTCATGCATGCCTGCATGATGGTGCGGTTAGAGCCAGAAGTACCGACTACCACGGACCATGAGTGGTCAGCGCCGAAGACACGTGCGGCATATTTTTCGCTTTCACCAAACGCGCCAGTATGGTCAAGCAGTGAACCCAGTGATGCGCGTTCAATACCCATGTCGCTACGGAATAGGTTTTCACCGTAGTAGTCATGATAGAAACGACCGGCCGGCGTTTTAGTAAATCCCACGCCGCCCTGGTGACCAGGGGCTGCCCAGGAATATTCGTGAATGTCACTGTATTTCATCAGCGCGCTGAACAGCGGTGGTAACAGCTGTTGGCGGTAACGGGTCATCGCAGCAACGGCGCGCCCGGCGATAAAGTCAGCGGTATCTTCAAGAATCCAGGCGAATTCATCGACAAGCTCCAGCAGATCGCGATCCAGCGATGCGGTGGCTTTTTCCCGATCGCCCAGCAGGAAAACGGGGACGTTTTGCTGGCGTTCGTGGAGCTTGCCGATCAATTGCCTGACATTCAGGTGTTCATCTTGTTGTTCCATTTGATAGCTGAACATCAGGCAATCAATGGCTTCATTTGCCGCGAGGATGGCATAACCATCGTCGAATGAGGTGGATTTAATGACGGTAACATTTTGGCGACTTAAGGCATCAGCCAGACGCTCAACAGCGCTACCAACCCAGGTGTCCTGATGCAGAAACTCACTTTCAACAATTAATACTTTCATCATCTTTTACCCGGTAGTGGAGAGGTTGCAATTTATGGATTGCAGACACACCGTATGAATGTGACGCAGGCAAGTATTATCCTGACAAATTGGGCTGTAAAGTGGCTGATAAATGAGCGTATTTTATTTTTATTCCTTTATAAACAAATAGTTAATATTCATCGAAGGCAGTTTTTCAGCATTGTTTATCGACAGGGGAATTATTTTTTTGGCTGATACTGATATTGCCGAATGGGGTGTGCTGTCAGTGGGCATGTGTTTGCGCCATCCGACGCTTATCCGGCTATCGATTGTCGATGTTGCTGGCTCAGTTTGCGGTACTGCTGTGGTGACATGCCGACAAATTTGCTGAAAGTATCGTAAAAACGACTGCTGGAGCGAAATCCGGCGGTAAGGGCGACGTCCAGAATGGTTTTATCAGTGTCGCTCAGCAATGCGCGAACGTGGTTGATACGCATCGCGGTAATGTACTGCTTCATGGTGAGTTGCATCACACGCTGGAAAATCCCCATTGCATAGTTGGGGTTGAGCTTCACGTGCTCCGCAACATCGTTGATGGTGAGTGCCTGATCGTAGTTGTCGGCAATAAAACTGAGCATTTGACTCACGTAAAACTGCGCGTGACGTGAAACGCTGTTTTTGTGCGTGCCCGCGGTTTTATTGACCAGGACGGGCTGCCAGCCGGAGAGGCTAAACCGCTTGAGCATCAGGCTAATTTCATCGATGGCAAGCTGGCGAATCTGTTCGTTCGGGCTGCTTAGCTCCTGTTGCCAGCGCTGAACTTCAAAGGTGCTCAACTGCTGAGAGGCCTGTGATTTGATGACCATGCCATGAGTGACGTGGTTGATCAGCTCACGGTCCAGCGGCCAGGAGAGAAACAGGTGCATGGGTAAATTAAAGATAGCCATGTTCTGGCAGGCGCCAGGTCGTATTAACTGGTGCGGCGTACAGGCCCAAAACAGGGTGATATGGCCCTGTTTTATCTGCACCACTTCGTTATTGATCAGGTATTCCACATCGCCGTCGAACGGTACGTTAATCTCCACCTGTCCATGCCAGTGGCTGGTGGTCATGGCGTGCGGTGCGCGTAGTTCGATATCGAGACGTTGATATTCCGAGTACAGCGACAGTGGGCTACGGGTTTGTTTCTCATCGCTGTTACACATGTGCGGATCGGGGGGAAGCGCTGAGATTGGCGGCGTGGTCATGGTAACTCCAGTTCCTGATTGTTCAGAATCATGCCATTTTTCAGCGGATAAGACTGCGAATCGGCGCGCAAATCAGGTCACCATTACCGGGTAGTGTGCTTTTTTGAACCCGTATACTCTGCTTTTCGGCAAAAATTATCCCAGAAACTCAGTTTTCGCCCGAACGAAAAGGCGAACTGAGTTTCTGGGAGTACTCGGTACAGAAGCCGGACGTTTTTCTTGCGTCCTCATGCCACCATGGCGTCATCACCCCACGTTCTGGAGAGTCATGATGTCTGCACCCAAAATTACTTTTATCGGCGCGGGATCGACGATTTTCGTGAAGAATATTCTCGGAGATGTCTTTCACCGCGATGCGCTGAAATCCGCACATATTGCTTTAATGGATATCGATGCAGCCCGCCTGGAAGAGTCGCATATTGTGGTGCGTAAGCTGATGGACTCGGCTGGCGCTTGCGGCCAGATCACTTGCTATACCGATCAAAAAACGGCATTGCAGGATGCCGATTTTGTAATAGTCGCTTTCCAGATTGGCGGTTACGAGCCGTGTACCGTGACCGATTTTTCCGTGTGCAAACGCCACGGTCTGGAACAAACGATAGCCGACACATTGGGGCCTGGTGGCATTATGCGCGCGCTGCGTACGATTCCGCATTTATGGCAGATTTGCGAGGATATGACCGACGTCTGCCCGCATGCCACCCTGCTTAATTATGTTAATCCCATGGCGATGAACACCTGGGCAATGTATGCACGCTATCCGCATATTAAACAGGTTGGGTTATGTCATTCGGTGCAGGGAACGGCGGAAGAGTTGGCGCGGGATCTGGATATTGATCCTGCTTCTTTGCGTTATCGCAGCGCCGGGATCAACCATATGGCGTTTTATCTGCAACTGGAGCGTAAAACGGCTGATGGGACCTATGTCGATCTCTATCCGGAACTGCTGGCAGCTTATGCAACAGGCCAGGTCCCGAAACCGAATATCCACGGCAATACTCGCTGCCAGAACATTGTGCGTTATGAAATGTTCAAAAAATTGGGGTATTTCGTCACCGAGTCGTCGGAACACTTTGCTGAATACACGCCGTGGTTTATCAAACCGGGTCGTGAAGATCTGATTGAGCGCTATAAGATTCCGCTGGATGAATATCCGAAGCGCTGTGTAGAGCAACTGGCGAACTGGCATAAAGAGCTGGAAGAGTACAAAACGATGGCGCGCATTGATATCAAACCGTCAAGGGAATATGCCAGCACAATCATGAACGCTATCTGGACCGGAGAACCCAGCGTGGTGTATGGCAATGTTCGTAACGACAACCTGATCGATAACCTGCCGCAGGGTTGTTGTGTCGAGGTGGCTTGTTTGGTTGATGCCAATGGTATTCAGCCGATAAAAGTGGGGGCTCTCCCGTCTCATTTGGCGGCGATGATGCAAACGAATATCAATGTTCAAACCCTGCTGACGGAAGCTATTCTGACGGAGAATCGCGATCGTATTTATCACGCGGCGATGATGGATCCGCATACCGCTGCGGTATTAGGGATTGAAGAGATTTATGCGTTGGTGGATGATCTGATTGACGCGCACGGTGAGTGGTTGCCGGCCTGGTTGCATCAATAAGGTCCATCTTGCGTCTGCCGGATGAACGTTATCGACATCCGGCAGTATGTATATTTAGTTGGCGATTACCAGTCCGTAGCGACGCAGCTGTGCACAGTGAACTCGCGCCAGTACAAGCACTGTCGTTAGCGCGCCGAGCAGGGCGCAGAACATATCCGACTGGGTATCCCATGGATCGCCCTGCGTACCCAGGAAGTCATCTGCGCCTTGCCCCATCGCCAGTGCCGCCCACCATTCAATGAGCTCATAGGTGGCGCTGATTGCCAGTGCTACGCAGCAGACTAAAAACGCTAACATCTTGCGGCCGCGGACAATATTGCCGCGGACTAAAATCTCTCTTGCCGTCAGCGCTGGCACCAGTCCCTGGAAAAAATGACCCAGTTTGTCATAGGGGTTGCGACTGAGATCCAACCACGCCTGCACTTCAAAACCAATGGGGACTTTGGCATAGGTATACATGCCGCCAACCATCAAAATGATGGCATGAAAGAAGATAAGCGTGTAGAGCATGGGAGTCAGCGGGTAGCGCTTCATGGTGGCGAGCAGCAATGGCACAACAATAATGACCGGCGTCACTTCCATCAGCCAGGTCAATTTTTCGGTGGCACAGAAGCCAGTGTAGATAAGGATCAGCGCCAGCACTATAGCGCCAGTGTTCAGTATTACAGGATTCAGTGTGCGGAGCATGGCGAATTCACAAGTAATGGAAAATATTACTATTCACTGTGAACGGCAAAAATTCAACGCCAGTTAATGGGGGGATAAAGTTGGCCCGGGGGGATCACTGGGCTGGCCCCAAAAATTTGGTGTCAGTCCAGTGCCGGGCCGAATAGGTTACTTCGCGCAGTTAGCGCATTGTTTGCTCACGATTTGCTGGAAGAAATCGTTGCCTTTGTCATCGACCAGGATGAAAGCAGGGAAATCTTCAACTTCGATTTTCCAGATAGCTTCCATTCCCAGCTCTGGGTATTCCACGCATTCCAGATGCTTAATGCTCTGTTGCGCCAGTACAGCTGCCGGACCACCGATGCTACCTAAGTAGAAGCCGCCGTGTTTATGGCAGGCGTCGGTCACTTGTTGGCTGCGGTTACCTTTCGCCAGCATGATCATGCTGCCGCCATGGGACTGCAGCAGGTCAACATAGGAGTCCATACGACCCGCAGTGGTTGGACCCAAAGAACCGGACGGGTAACCTGCCGGCGTTTTCGCCGGACCCGCGTAGTAGATCGGGTGATCTTTCACGTACTGCGGCAGACCTTCGCCGGACTCGATACGTTCTTTCAGCTTCGCGTGGGCGATGTCGCGACCCACAATGATTGTACCGCTCAGCGACAGACGGGTGGATACCGGGTACTGAGAAAGCTGGGCAAGGATCTCTTTCATCGGACGGTTAAGGTCGACTTTAACCACTTCGCCTTCGCCGGCCTGGCGCAGAGATTCCGGGATGTACTGGCCTGGATTATGTTCCAGTTTTTCGATCCAGATACCTTCGCGGTTAATCTTGGCCTTAATATTACGGTCTGCGGAGCAGGAAACGCCCATGCCTACCGGGCAGGATGCGCCGTGGCGAGGCAGTCGAATCACGCGGATGTCGTGAGCGAAATATTTCCCGCCAAACTGGGCGCCGAGGCCGAGTTTCTGGGCTTCTTCCAGCAGTTCTTGTTCCAGTTGCAGATCTCGAAATGCCTGACCGTGAGCGTTACCTTCAGTCGGCAGCGCATCATAGTAGTGTGTGCTGGCCAGTTTCACCGTTTTGAGGGTGCTTTCTGCTGACGTACCACCAATTACAAATGCGATATGGTACGGCGGGCAAGCTGCAGTCCCCAGCGTACGCATTTTCTCAACCAGGAAGTTTTTCAGTTTGCCGGGAGTCAGCAGTGCTTTCGTTTCCTGATACAGATAGGTTTTGTTGGCAGAACCGCCGCCTTTTGCCACGCACAGGAATTTATATTCGTCGCCGTCCACGCTGTACAGGTCGATTTGCGCAGGCAGGTTAGTGCCGGTATTCACTTCTTTGTACATATCCAGCGCCGCGTTTTGCGAGTAGCGCAGGTTATCTTCAATATAGGTATTAAATACGCCTCTGGAGAGCGCCGCTTCGTCACCGCCGCCGGTCCAGACACGTTGACCTTTTTTACCCATGATAATGGCCGTGCCGGTATCCTGACAGGTTGGCAATACGCCTTTGGCGGCAATCTCGGAGTTTCTCAGGAATTGCAGCGCAACATACTTATCGTTTTCGCTGGCTTCAGGATCATGGAGTATGGAGGCGACTTGCTGTTGGTGTTCAGGGCGAAGCATGAAGGAGGCATCGTGGAAGGCTTGCTGGGCCAGTAGCGTAAGTGCTTCAGGCGCTACTTTCAGGATTGACTCGCCTTCAAACTCGCCGACGCTGACGTGATCGGATGTCAGCAGGTAGTACTCAGTTTTGTCTTCCCCCAGTGGGAAAGCCGCCTGGTAAGTGAATTCAACTTTTGACATTTGCTTCCAGCCTTTTCATTTTTATCAGGAATTTAAAAATTCTCTGCGTCTTAACGGTGGCGTGCCGCACCATAGCGGACGGCACGCGAAGTGTGATTACAGGAAACCGTACATTGCGGCGAAGACCCAACCAAAGACACAGGATACGCTTACGCCGATCAAACCAGGCAGAATGAAGCTGTGGTTGATAACGAAACGGCCAATGTGGGTGGTACCTGAACGGTCAAACTGAATAGCAGCCAGATCGCTCGGGTAGGTCGGCAGAATGTAGTAACCGTAACAAGCCGGAGCAGAAGCAACGATGTACGCTGGATCAACCCCGATAGCCAGTGCGACTGGAACGATAGCGGCCAGCGCTGCAGCCTGAGAGTTTACAAACTTGGAGACTAACAGCAGGACGATCGCATAGGCCCACGGATGTTCTTTCACCATCTCGCCCAGTACGCCCTGAATTTCAGACATATGCGCACCGAACATGGTTTCGGCCATCCAGGCAATACCGTACACCGCAACAATCGCGATCATACCTGAACGGAAGACTTCATTTTTTGAGATAGATGCGGGATTCGTTTTGGTTAAGATGATAATCAATGCGCCAGTCAGCAGCATGAACATCTGGATAACCAGGACCATTGACAGCGGTTTGCCACCAAAAGAAGGGCGCAGTTCAGATACTGCACCGAGCACGGCAACAACGGCGATGGCAGCGAGGAAGATCCACATTGCCAGCCAGTTACTTTTCGGCAGTTTTTTGTCTAACAGTGTTGCCGTGTCGCCATACACATAGTGATGGTTTTCAGGTACGGAAATAAACTTCTGGAACTCTTCGTCTTTATCCAGATCTTTACCACGGAACCAGCTGAAAATACCGATAGCCAGGATACCCAGCAGGGTAGACGGAATGGTGATGCCAAGCAGGTCGAGGAATTCGAGGTGCTTGCCTTCAAATGTCACGTTACCCAGCATCGCAACCAGCGAGACAACGGCTACAGAAACCGGACTGGCGATAATCCCCATCTGTGCACCGATAGAACTCGCCGCCATTGGGCGTTCCGGGCGAATATTGTTCTTAATGGCGACGTCATAAATGATCGGCAGAATGGTGTACACCACGTGGCCGGTACCGCACAGGATAGTCAGGGTACAGGTAACAAATGGTGCTACGATAGAAACGTATTTTGGGTTACGACGCAGCAGCTTTTCAGCAATTTGCAGCATAACGTCAAGACCGCCGGAGGCTTGCAAGGTTGCAGAAGCGGCCACCACGGCAATAATAACCAGCATTACATCAACAGGGGGTTTACCCGGCTGGAGATGGAACACGAAAACCAGAATAACCAGGCCGATACCGCCTAACAAACCCAGCGCGATACCGCCCTTTCGGGCACCATAAAACAAACATATTAATATTATGAGAAGTTGTATACTAAATAACATTTTATTTACCCTCGCGAAAAACCCAGTCAATTTTTTGAAAAATGGATCTGTGGCACATTCTTTTTTGCCGGAATAAGCATCAAAAAATGGTCAGTATTCGATATGTCCGTATTTGCGATTAATGTTTAAATGTCTGGCTAGAATGTATTTATAACTTTTTGGAAATATTTAGCTTTTTTCTATGGCATTGATCAGAGGAGAGAATCCTCAGGCGATGGGAAGTAGGGCTGGTTATGAAGCGCTGCGGCTGACGCTGTAGTTGGGCTGGCTTACACCGGTTTTCCGGGGGCTGACCGTTGGTTCTACATTGTCCGCTATTACGTAAAACACCGGTATACCAGGTGAGTGTATTCTTTATGTGATCGCGGTCACGCCATGTCATGTGGTAATGAGTCTGGCGTACGGATACGTTTATTTGCTCACAAAAATGTACGGTGTCCATAGTACGTAGCATGGTCTCCATTGCTACCAGTCTAGATTTTTATGTCTGATGAAATTCAGACTAATCCTTTAGGAGTAAAAATACACACTCTGTGAGTTAGTTAATACTTAATTAACTTTTGTTAGCGATTTTGAAATTAAAAACAGTGTGATGTTTATCAATAACAAAATAATGAATTTAACATGTTTGATACAAATATATTTGATCTAACGCAAATTCACTATTTATCTGCTTTAGCGGGATAAAAAGGGATTTTTCATTATTTTAATAATTGTTACTTTTATATAACGAATAATCCCTGGGGGAGCGTTTTATTGGCAGTATTGTTTAAGTAATGAGTAATGCTCAGCCTGAACGCGGTAGCGGTAAACTGGTCGGCCAGTAACACCATAATGGATACTGGTAAATAAGATATGACAATTGACGAGCCAGATAAGGTATTTACGGCATGAGACCCGGGAGATATTGACCTCGTTCGCCAGTTCATCCGTGGAGAATTCCTGGTCCTGGTGCTCATCAATCCACTGGCACAGCGTACGTAACGTTTGTGGTGTCAGCCCCTTAGGTAAGCGCCGCGTTTCCTGCTCGCTGGAAGAGCTACCATGAATCAGTTGGTCAAGCTCTGACTGTTCATAGTACTGATGCTTCTCCATATCCGTTTTCTTCTGCAGCCAGTTGGTTAAGGCTTCTTCAAAGCGTGAGGCCTGAAATGGTTTGATCAGATAATCAACGACACCGTAGTGGAGTGAGTCTTTAATGGTTGTCGCATCGGCGGCGGAGGAGATGACGATGACATCACATTTACAGCCTTCGCTGTGCAGAATGGGTAACAGGTCCAGACCGTTTTCTTTCTGCATATAAATATCCAGTAGAATCAGGTCAATACGATGTTCGCCATGAAAGATGATCTCTTTGGCTTTTTCGAGAGTAGAGGCCGTTCCGCAGCAATGAAAACCAGACAGCTGCGCGACATAACGGCGGTTTAACTCCGCTACCATTGCATCGTCATCGACAATTAAGACATTGATCATCTGCTGGCCCTCTCACCATTCCACGGTAACTGTACAAAAAATTGGGTGAAGACCCCAGGTTCGGATTCGACGGAAATATTGCCGCCAACGTTTTCAACCTGCTGTTTCACAAGTGCTAAACCGACGCCTCGTTCGGTTCCTTTTGACGAGACGCCCTTCTCAAAGATGTGGTCAATGCGTTCGGGGGCGATCCCCGGACCATCGTCATTCACTTCGCAATGCAACCAGCCGTGTCGATAATGTAAGGATACGCTGATCTCACCCCCCGGTTCTTGACCTAGCGCCTCCAGGGCGTTTTCAATCAAATTACCCAGCACGGTGATCAACACTGCCACCTGATCTTCATTACTATTTTCCGGCAACTGGCTTTCATTACTAATGATCAGACTATGACCTAAATCAGATGTGCGATTAATCTTACTGAGTAAAAAGCCCGCGATCACCGGTGATTTTATTTTGCCTAACAGTGAGCCAATCTCTTCCTGATAATTGTTGGCCGTCTTAATGATATAATTTTCCAACTGCTTATAACTTTTCAGGTGCAATAATCCCAGAATCACGTGTAACTTGTTCATGAATTCGTGGGATCGTTCACGAAGTGCATCGGCATAGTTAACCATACCGTCCAGACGTTGCATGAGTTTTCGGACTTCCGTCTTGTCTCTGAACGTTGAAATTGCCCCGATGATTCTGCCATTGCTGAGTACTGGAACGGTGTTGATTAAAAGCAGCCGGTCCTTCACCGTGATCTCCTCATCGCGGCGTGGTGTTCCATCACGTAGCACCTGCGAAAGATCAACTACCTGAGACCATGCATGGCTGAGTGTGGAGAGTTGGGCATCATCCTGCGACTTTCGGTAATCCAATAGCTCCTGGGCGGCCTGGTTTATTAGCGTGACTTCACCACTATCATCAACGGCAATGACCCCCTCCTTTATAGAGTGCAGCATCGCCTGGCGCTGTTCGAACAGGTTGGATATTTCATAAGGCTCCAGACCAAACAGAATGCGTTTGAGAACCTTCACCAATACCCAGGTACCTAGTAACCCAACCAGAACGCCAAATAAGATAGACCAAAAGATACTGCCGCGGCTGTTATTGATCTGTTCGGTGACCCTGCTTAACTCGAGACCGATCGACACAACCCCAATCTGCTGGTGATGATCGTCATAAATAGGGGTGAAAACGCGTAGCGCTTTAGCCAGAAAGCCGCGATTAATGGCAACGTTCTCTTTGCCCTGTAACGCCAACAGGATATCGTCGCCTTTAAACGGTTGGCCGATACGTTGTGCTTCAGGGTGCGAATAACGAATGCTTTTCATATCCGTGACAACGATGAATAAAAAATCGTTGCGCTTATTTACCGCTTGAGCAATTGCCTGGATGCCGCTGTCCTCAGGCTTTTTCTTGAGCCCCTCGCGGATTTCAGGAGAGTTTGCCAACGTTCGCGCGACCGCAAGCGCTTTGTCTGCTAAGGCATCACGTGTCGTGTTGCTGATTTGCGAGAAGTAAATCAAATGAACGACGAGCAGCACAGAGAAGAGGACCGCGCTGACCATGAGGATCACGGTTGTGCCGAGTTTCATCGGGCGTTTGCGTATAGCCGTTCGTTGCAGAGGGTGTCTCATCGCCGTCCTGGAATCACTGTTTGTGCGGGTATTATCGCCCGATGAGGTACGTAATTCAAAGGTAGTAGGGGGATTCGGGCATTCCCGCCGCCATCCCTTCTTATATATGTAGTAGAAAATGGGCATCCGTTATTTTCTTTCTATATAGAAAAGAGGATTCAATGTTGGTTTCTTCTTTTTCCGGGATGTGATGCAGGAAATATTGACGGCTTTGTGGATAACTCTGTGYGTAAATRGGTATAAGGCGGGGKTYTGCTGKGGAWTGCAGCAGTCAGTCATTTTTCTGTCATTTAAGGGTTGCGGGCTGAGGGAAACTCCCTATAATGCGCCTCCATCGACACGGCGGATGTGAATCACTTCACACAAACAGCCGGGCCGGTTGAAGAGARAAACCTGAAAATGAGGGTTGACTCTGAAAGAGGAAAGCGTAATATACGCCACCTCGCGACAGAGCGCTAAAGCGCGTCGCAACTGCTCTTTAACAATTTATCAGACAATCTGTGTGGGCACTCGAAGATACGGATTCTTAACGTCGCAAGACGAAAAATGAATACNNNNGTCTCTGAGTGAACACGTAATTCATTACGAAGTTTAATTCACGAGCATCAAACTTAAATTGAAGAGTTTGATCATGGCTCAGATTGAACGCTGGCGGCAGGCCTAACACATGCAAGTCGAACGGTAGCACAGAGGAGCTTGCTCCTTGGGTGACGAGTGGCGGACGGGTGAGTAATGTCTGGGAAACTGCCCGATGGAGGGGGATAACTACTGGAAACGGTAGCTAATACCGCATAACGTCGCAAGACCAAAGAGGGGGACCTTCGGGCCTCTTGCCATCGGATGTGCCCAGATGGGATTAGCTAGTAGGTGGGGTAACGGCTCACCTAGGCGACGATCCCTAGCTGGTCTGAGAGGATGACCAGCCACACTGGAACTGAGACACGGTCCAGACTCCTACGGGAGGCAGCAGTGGGGAATATTGCACAATGGGCGCAAGCCTGATGCAGCCATGCCGCGTGTATGAAGAAGGCCTTCGGGTTGTAAAGTACTTTCAGCGAGGAGGAAGGCATTAAGGTTAATAACCTTAGTGATTGACGTTACTCGCAGAAGAAGCACCGGCTAACTCCGTGCCAGCAGCCGCGGTAATACGGAGGGTGCAAGCGTTAATCGGAATTACTGGGCGTAAAGCGCACGCAGGCGGTCTGTCAAGTCGGATGTGAAATCCCCGGGCTCAACCTGGGAACTGCATCCGAAACTGGCAGGCTAGAGTCTTGTAGAGGGGGGTAGAATTCCAGGTGTAGCGGTGAAATGCGTAGAGATCTGGAGGAATACCGGTGGCGAAGGCGGCCCCCTGGACAAAGACTGACGCTCAGGTGCGAAAGCGTGGGGAGCAAACAGGATTAGATACCCTGGTAGTCCACGCCGTAAACGATGTCGACTTGGAGGTTGTGCCCTTGAGGCGTGGCTTCCGGAGCTAACGCGTTAAGTCGACCGCCTGGGGAGTACGGCCGCAAGGTTAAAACTCAAATGAATTGACGGGGGCCCGCACAAGCGGTGGAGCATGTGGTTTAATTCGATGCAACGCGAAGAACCTTACCTACTCTTGACATCCACGGAACTTGCCAGAGATGGCTTGGTGCCTTCGGGAACCGTGAGACAGGTGCTGCATGGCTGTCGTCAGCTCGTGTTGTGAAATGTTGGGTTAAGTCCCGCAACGAGCGCAACCCTTATCCTTTGTTGCCAGCGGTCCGGCCGGGAACTCAAAGGAGACTGCCAGTGATAAACTGGAGGAAGGTGGGGATGACGTCAAGTCATCATGGCCCTTACGAGTAGGGCTACACACGTGCTACAATGGCGCATACAAAGAGAAGCGACCTCGCGAGAGCAAGCGGACCTCATAAAGTGCGTCGTAGTCCGGATTGGAGTCTGCAACTCGACTCCATGAAGTCGGAATCGCTAGTAATCGTGGATCAGAATGCCACGGTGAATACGTTCCCGGGCCTTGTACACACCGCCCGTCACACCATGGGAGTGGGTTGCAAAAGAAGTAGGTAGCTTAACCTTCGGGAGGGCGCTTACCACTTTGTGATTCATGACTGGGGTGAAGTCGTAACAAGGTAACCGTAGGGGAACCTGCGGTTGGATCACCTCCTTACCTTAAAGAAGCGTTCTTTGAAGTGCTCACACAGATTGTCTGATGAATGATGAACTTCTGAATGTACTTTCGAGTGCATTAAGAAGTTTTGCTCTTTAAAAATCTGGATCAAGCTGAAAATTGAAACGACACACTGTTTCATTTCTCCGTAATAAGAAATGAAAAATGGTGTGTTCGAGTCTCTCAAATTTTCGCAACACGGTGGTGTTTTACGAAACATCTTCGGGTTGTGAGGTTAAGCGACTAAGCGTACACGGTGGATGCCCTGGCAGTCAGAGGCGATGAAGGACGTGCTAATCTGCGATAAGCGTCGGTAAGGTGATATGAACCGTTATAACCGGCGATTTCCGAATGGGGAAACCCAGTGTGTTTCGACACACTATCATTACGTGAATCCATAGCGTAATGAAGCGAACCGGGGGAACTGAAACATCTAAGTACCCCGAGGAAAAGAAATCAACCGAGATTCCCCCAGTAGCGGCGAGCGAACGGGGAGCAGCCCAGAGTCTGAATCAGCTTGTGTGTTAGTGGAACGGTCTGGAAAGTCCGACGGTACAGGGTGATAGTCCCGTACACCAAAATGCACAGGTTGTGAACTCGAAGAGTAGGGCGGGACACGTGGTATCCTGTCTGAATATGGGGGGACCATCCTCCAAGGCTAAATACTCCTGACTGACCGATAGTGAACCAGTACCGTGAGGGAAAGGCGAAAAGAACCCCGGCGAGGGGAGTGAAAAAGAACCTGAAACCGTGTACGTACAAGCAGTGGGAGCCTCT
>NZ_CP080033.1:734509-737452 GCF_019382635.1 Citrobacter sp. Colony219
ACTGCGTACCTTTTGTATAATGGGTCAGCGACTTATATTCTGTAGCAAGGTTAACCGNATAGGGGAGCCGAAGGGAAACCGAGTCTTAACTGGGCGTTAAGTTGCAGGGTATAGACCCGAAACCCGGTGATCTAGCCATGGGCAGGTTGAAGGTTGGGTAACACTAACTGGAGGACCGAACCGACTAATGTTGAAAAATTAGCGGATGACTTGTGGCTGGGGGTGAAAGGCCAATCAAACCGGGAGATAGCTGGTTCTCCCCGAAAGCTATTTAGGTAGCGCCTCGTGAATTCATCTTCGGGGGTAGAGCACTGTTTCGGCTAGGGGGTCATCCCGACTTACCAACCCGATGCAAACTGCGAATACCGAAGAATGTTATCACGGGAGACACACGGCGGGTGCTAACGTCCGTCGTGAAGAGGGAAACAACCCAGACCGCCAGCTAAGGTCCCAAAGTCACAGTTAAGTGGGAAACGATGTGGGAAGGCACAGACAGCCAGGATGTTGGCTTAGAAGCAGCCATCATTTAAAGAAAGCGTAATAGCTCACTGGTCGAGTCGGCCTGCGCGGAAGATGTAACGGGGCTAAACTGTGCACCGAAGCTGCGGCAGCGACACTATGTGTTGTTGGGTAGGGGAGCGTTCTGTAAGCCGTTGAAGGTGTGTCGTGAGGCATGCTGGAGGTATCAGAAGTGCGAATGCTGACATAAGTAACGATAATGCGGGTGAAAAACCCGCACGCCGGAAGACCAAGGGTTCCTGTCCAACGTTAATCGGGGCAGGGTGAGTCGACCCCTAAGGCGAGGCCGAAAGGCGTAGTCGATGGGAAACAGGTTAATATTCCTGTACTTGGTGTTACTGCGAAGGGGGGACGGAGAAGGCTATGTTAGCCGGGCGACGGTTGTCCCGGTTTAAGCATGTAGGCGGAGGTTCCAGGTAAATCCGGTACCTTTTTAACGCTGAGGTGTGATGACGAGGCACTACGGTGCTGAAGTAACAAATGCCCTGCTTCCAGGAAAAGCCTCTAAGCATCAGGTAACACGAAATCGTACCCCAAACCGACACAGGTGGTCAGGTAGAGAATACCAAGGCGCTTGAGAGAACTCGGGTGAAGGAACTAGGCAAAATGGTGCCGTAACTTCGGGAGAAGGCACGCTGATATGTAGGTGAAGTGATTTACTCATGGAGCTGAAATCAGTCGAAGATACCAGCTGGCTGCAACTGTTTATTAAAAACACAGCACTGTGCAAACACGAAAGTGGACGTATACGGTGTGACGCCTGCCCGGTGCCGGAAGGTTAATTGATGGGGTTATCCGTAAGGAGAAGCTCTTGATCGAAGCCCCGGTAAACGGCGGCCGTAACTATAACGGTCCTAAGGTAGCGAAATTCCTTGTCGGGTAAGTTCCGACCTGCACGAATGGCGTAATGATGGCCAGGCTGTCTCCACCCGAGACTCAGTGAAATTGAACTCGCTGTGAAGATGCAGTGTACCCGCGGCAAGACGGAAAGACCCCGTGAACCTTTACTATAGCTTGACACTGAACACTGGTCCTTGATGTGTAGGATAGGTGGGAGGCTTTGAAGTGTGGACGCCAGTCTGCATGGAGCCAACCTTGAAATACCACCCTTTAATGGCTGGTGTTCTAACGTGGACCCGTAATCCGGGTTGCGGACAGTGTCTGGTGGGTAGTTTGACTGGGGCGGTCTCCTCCTAAAGAGTAACGGAGGAGCACGAAGGTTAGCTAATCCTGGTCGGACATCAGGAGGTTAGTGCAAAGGCATAAGCTAGCTTGACTGCGAGAGTGACGGCTCGAGCAGGTGCGAAAGCAGGTCTTAGTGATCCGGTGGTTCTGAATGGAAGGGCCATCGCTCAACGGATAAAAGGTACTCCGGGGATAACAGGCTGATACCGCCCAAGAGTTCATATCGACGGCGGTGTTTGGCACCTCGATGTCGGCTCATCACATCCTGGGGCTGAAGTAGGTCCCAAGGGTATGGCTGTTCGCCATTTAAAGTGGTACGCGAGCTGGGTTTAGAACGTCGTGAGACAGTTCGGTCCCTATCTGCCGTGGGCGCTGGAGAATTGAGGGGGGCTGCTCCTAGTACGAGAGGACCGGAGTGGACGCATCACTGGTGTTCGGGTTGTCATGCCAATGGCATTGCCCGGTAGCTAAATGCGGAAGAGATAAGTGCTGAAAGCATCTAAGCACGAAACTTGCCCCGAGATGAGTTCTCCCTGAGACTATAAGTCTCCTGAAGGAACGTTAAAGACGATGACGTTGATAGGTCGGGTGTGTAAGTGTAGCGATACATTGAGCTAACCGATACTAATGAACCGTGAGGCTTAACCTTACAACGCCGAAGGTGTTTTGGCGAAGAGACATCAGATTCAGCTTGATTACAGATGACATCAGAACGCAGAAGCGGTCTGATAAACAGAATTTGCCTGGCGGCTGTAGCGCGGTGGTCCCACCTGACCCCATGCCGAACTCAGAAGTGAAACGCCGTAGCGCCGATGGTAGTGTGGGGTCTCCCCATGCGAGAGTAGGGAACTGCCAGGCATTAATTAAAGTGAAGAAGCCCATCCTGACGGATGGGCTTTTTTGCGTCTGTATTCCCGGATAACCAGGCTGTTGTAGGCCTGATAAGCGCAGCGCATCAGGCAATAAGTACGGCTACCCGTGTACGAGACTGAGTAACGGGTACGGTCGTCCGAGATCGTCCACTTCCCTCCGTCCCGTCACGCTAAATCCCATCTTCTTATAGAATCCAGATGTCTGCTTGAACACGGGTACGGCTAATCGTTCGTGCGGATTTTGTGAGGGGGTGTGCTGTATGGATATTGAGGGATGAGCGATTGGAAAGTATCAGAACCACAAAAGCAAAAAACCAGCCCGTAGGCTGGTTCTTCTAAATAGTGGTGCCGGACTCGGAATCGATAT
>NZ_CP080033.1:743382-743448 GCF_019382635.1 Citrobacter sp. Colony219
GCATAGGGACCATGGCGGTCCTGACGGCGTTCGGCAAAGACGGCCAGTACGCCGCTGATATCCCGG
>NZ_CP080033.1:745234-745321 GCF_019382635.1 Citrobacter sp. Colony219
GACGCGGGTCTGGCAGGCAAAGAACGGCTGGAAGCCTTCCCGCTGCAGATTATCAAGCAGTGTGATGGTCGGGATATACGTRTATCT
>NZ_CP080033.1:760784-768264 GCF_019382635.1 Citrobacter sp. Colony219
GCGTTGATTTTTGCGGGCTCAGAATGCAAAAACGGACCTCCGTGGAGGTCCGTTGATATGAATTTGGTGCCCGGACTCGGAATCGAACCAAGGACACGGGGATTTTCAATCCCCTGCTCTACCGACTGAGCTATCCGGGCAACGGGGCGCATTAAACCGTATTCACGTCGGTCAGTCAATTAAATTTCGGGGAAAACCGTTCAACCGCTTAATATTGCGGCAATCTACGCATTTGTGCCTGAAGATTGAACAAAATAGGGAGGTGCCCCAGTCTCGCGCTCTCCAATAAGCATTGTGCGCTTAGGTCAGCGCCCCGCCCATACGACACTGAGCAAAACGCAGGATATCTTCGGCCAGACGATGTGCTGTTTCTACATCAGCATGGCTGCGATTAACCAGCATGCGACTCAGGCAGCCCTCCAGCACCAGTTCCATCTGTTTGGCGACCATTGCCGGGTCATCAACTTCCAGCGTCGTCAGCAGCTCATGGGTGAAGTCATGTGCAGCCTTTTTCTGTTGATCGGCCAACTGATGGACAGGATGGCCTGGATCGGGGTAAAACGTGCAGGCAGCGATGAACAGGCAGCCTGGATAGCGATTATTACTCACGCATTCGGACAGCGCGTTATAGCGTGCCAGTAGTTTCTGCTCAGCGCTCAGCGTGTCATCCAGCAAAAGCTGACGCCGCCAGATATCCACCCGTTGACTGAGGTAACGCAAGGCATCGTACAGAATGGCCTCTTTATCAGGCCAGAAGCGTTGCAGTTCATCAAGTGGATAATTGACATGCTCTGCCACCATTTCCAGTGTGGTATTGGCTATCCCTTGAACCTCAAGTAATTTCAGGGCTTCTCCCAGGACATCTTCACGTTGCACGGTATTCTCCTCCGTATTTCCTGTTGCAAGTGTCGCTCACGGTTGGCGATCGCGCAAATGTGCGCTGAAGGTCGCGGCATCCATAAAACCCGTTACCCGGGCCTCCGGATGCTCTTTTCCCTCGGCATCAAAGAACAAGATAGTCGGCAAACCTAAAACCTGTAGGTGTTTCAGCAGAGCGACATCCTGGGCATTGTTTGCTGTCACATCAGCTTGCAACAGCACCGTGTTGCCTAGCGCTTGCTGAACCTGCGGATTACTGAACGTGTACTTTTCAAATTCCTTACAGGCTACACACCAGTCGGCATACAGATCCAGCATGACTGGCCTGCCTTTAGCTTGCTCCAGCGCTTGATTTAACGCATCTACCGATGCCACCGGCGTGAAGTTAAGGTGTGCCTGGGTTTGAGTATGCGGCGCGCCGAACGCCCAGTCTTGCAGTGGACGCACGCATACCAGTGCTGCGGCTAACAGGACAATCTGCACGATACGCATCCAGGCGTGCTTTGCCTGCAGGCTGGTGATGAACGCCCAGCCAAAGAACGCGACGCCTAACAGTGACCATAAGCGAATGCCCCATTCGTCGCCAATAATGCGTTCGAGTAAAAAGACGGGAAGCGCAAGGATGACGAAACCAAAAGCGGTTTTGACATGTTCCATCCATGGGCCACTTTTAGGCAGCAGGCGGTTACCAAATACGGTAATCAGCATCAGGGGTAATCCCATCCCCAGTGCGTACAGATACAGCGTGCCGCCTCCCAGCCACATGTTCCCGCTCTGAGCGATATACAGCAAAATCGCGCTTAGCGGGGCTGTGGTGCAAGGGGAACAGATGAGGCCGGCAATCGCCCCCATCGCAAAGACGCTACCAGGAGAGCCGCCTTGCTGGCGGTTACTCATCAATGTGAGACGCGTCTGCAGCGATGAAGGGAGCTGCAGCGTGAACAGGCCAAACATCGACAGAGCCAGCAGCGTAAAGACAATGGCAAGCCCAATCAATACATAGGGATGCTGTAGCGCGGCCTGAAACTGTAGCCCGGCAGCCGCAACGACCAGACCCAGCGCGGTATAGGTGAGCGCCATTCCCTGTATGTAGATAAAGGTCAGCAGCAGAGCCCGCCCGGTTGATAAGCGTTGTTTACCGCCGAGTACGATCCCGGAAATCAGTGGATACATCGGCAATACACAGGGGGTAAAGGCAATGCCAATCCCGATCAGCAATGCCCACAGTGCGGAAAAGGGGAGTTGGGCGGCTGGCTGTGATTGTTTTTCCGGGGCGACTGTATCAGGCGTTGGTGTAGGCGTCGCATCTGTACGAGCCATGACTTCACTGAGTGGAACGGTTTTGGTTTCCGGCGGATAGCAAAATCCGGCATCGGCACAGCCCTGGTAAGTAACGGTCAGCGTTGCACCAGATGCGGCCTGATTGATCGTTACCGGAACGTTCAACTGCTTACGGTAAATTTCACTTTTGCCGTAAAACTCATCTTCATGCCAGACGCCTGGCGGTAGCTTTACCTCGGCAATATCAGCCTGAGACGGTGTAATGCTTATCTGTTTGCGGTACAGGTAGTAGCCGTCTTTTACCTGCCATGAGAAGTTCAGGTCATGTTGGTTTTGCTGAAAATCAAAAATAAATGCCCGGTCGGCAGGGACAAACTGCGAGCGGCCAGGCGAATCAAATAATCCGGCAAAAGTGGATGTGCTGCATAGCAGCAGGATCAGCGTAAGGATGCGTTGAGCCATGAGCGGTAATCAAAGTCTCCGTGAGTGACGGGTAAAACCAGAAGTTCAGGGGTTTGATATGGATGATGAGACTTCAGGCAATCGAGAAGCGCTTGCTGGTGCGTGACGGTAGTTTTTAAAATCATCTGGACTTCATATTCCTGCTCCAGCTTACCCTCCCAATAATAGAGAGACGTTGCACCGGGCAGCAGCGTCACGCAGGCGGCCAGTTTTTCTGCCAGTACTTTTGCAGCCAGATCCTGGGCGGTTGCTTCATCCGGGGCGGTACAGAGCACCACAACGGTATCGGGGATGGAGATATCCTGACTCTTAACATCAAGCATAAACACCTCGAAAGAACAGAGTAACCAGCAAGAGAACGGTAACTATACAACGGACGAGGGAAGGATGTTAGTTAAAGCGAGGCGGGGAGGTACTGCGGGATGCCTAAGCACCCCGCAGGTAAAACTTACAGCATGAAGCTACCCAGCAAGAAGCCGAAGCAGACAGCCAGAACCACACCCAGAGTACCCGGGATGAAGAACGGATGGTTAAAGACGAATTTACCGATACGGGTAGTACCGGTGTCATCCATCTGAACCGCCGCAACCAGAGTTGGGTAGGTAGGCAGAATGAACAGGCCAGAAACCGCAGCGAAAGACGCTACAGCGGTCAGTGGAGAAACGTTCAGTGCCAGAGCCATCGGCATCAGTGCTTTAGCCGTTGCAGCCTGAGAATACAGCAGAGCAGAAGCAAAGAAGAAGATGACAGCCAGCAGCCACGGATGACCCTGAATTACGCTACCTGCAGTATCTTTGATCCAGTCAATGTTGTGAGATACGAAGGTATCACCCAGCCATGCAACACCCAGGATACAAATACAGGCGCTCATACCGGCTTTGAAGGTGCTGGAGTTCAGGATGGAGTCAGTTTCAACGCGGCAGATGATTGTCGTCAGCGTCGCGATGCTCAACATGATGATCAGAATGGCATTGGTGGTGTTCATCAGCGGTTTAGCGACCAGGCCAAGGCTTGGGCTGTTGACGATGGCGTAAACGACAACACAAACTACGCCCAGCAGGAACAACCAAACGGAGGTTTTTGCGCCAGCTTTGATTTCAACTTGTCTTTCACCGCGCAATTCAACCAGACCTTCTTCCAGACGCTTACGATAAATCGGGTCGTCAGACAGTTTGGAGTTGAACAGTGCGGTGACCAGGAAGGACATCACCAGAACGGCCAGCAGGGTAGACGGAATGACCACTGACAGCAGGTGAATGTAGCTGATACCATGACCTTCCATGACGGAAGACATGTAAACCACGGCCGCTGAGATAGGTGATGCGGTAATCGCAATCTGTGCAGAAACCACTGCGGTAGAGAGCGGACGGCAAGGTTTGATCCCTTGCTCCTTCGCGACTTCAGCGATAACTGGCAGCGTTGCCAGAGAGATGTTGCCGGTACCGGCAAAGATAGTCAGGAAATAGGTCACGATCGGTGCAAGGATTGTGATGTATTTCGGGTTCTTACGCAGCAGTTTTTCAGTTTGATGGACCAGATAGTCCAGACCACCGGCAATCTGCATGGCGGAGATAGCAGCGATAACCGCCATGATAATGGAAATAACATCGAACGGAATATTACCCGGTTTTACGCCAATAGCGGCGAGAACCAGAACACCCAGCCCACCTGCAAATCCAATACCGATACCCCCAAGTCTGGCACCCAAAAAGATTGCCAGCAAAACGATGATAAGTTCTAAAACTATCATATTAGCCTTCCTTGTTGTTTAACAAGTTGATATTAAATTGTTGTTTTTAAGTAACTTGGTGCAAGAAAAAAGGCACGTCATCATGACGTGCCCTCTCTGGTACTACCCTACACGATTACTGTTCGCTTTCATCAGTATAACGTTTTGCTTTATAAGCCGGGTGCATCAGGTTCTGTGCAGAGAAGATATCGTCCAGTTCTGCCTCGGTCAACAGACCGCGCTCCAGGACAACTTCACGCACGCTCTTACCGGTTTCGGCACAAATTTTACCGACGATATCGCCGTTGTGGTGACCGATGAACGGGTTGAGGTAGGTGACGATACCGATGGAGTTATAAACGAATGCTTCACACACTTCTTTGTTAGCAGTGATGCCGCTAACGCATTTTTCCAGCAGGTTGTAGCAAGCATTGCTCAGAATGTGGATAGATTCGAACATTGCCTGGCCGATAACAGGTTCCATTACGTTCAGCTGCAGCTGACCTGCTTCAGATGCCATGGTAACAGTGACGTCGTTACCGATGACTTTAAAGCACACCTGGTTTACAACTTCTGGAACAACCGGGTTCACTTTTGCTGGCATGATGGAAGAGCCCGCCTGCAGTTCCGGCAGGTTGATCTCATTCAGGCCGGCACGTGGGCCAGAGGAGAGCAAACGCAGGTCGTTACAGATTTTGGACATTTTCACAGCCAGACGTTTCAGTGCACCGTGCACCATAACGTATGCGCCGCAGTCGGAGGTGGCTTCAATCAGGTCTTCTGCAGGAACGCAGGCGAAACCGGTCACTTCAGCCAGTTTTTGCACTGCCAGCGGAGAGTACTCTTTCGGTGTGTTCAGACCCGTACCGATTGCAGTTGCGCCGAGGTTAACCTCCAGCAGCAGCTCAGCGGTACGGCCAATGTTTTTCACTTCTTCTTTCAACAGTACGCTGAAAGCACGGAATTCCTGACCGAGGGTCATCGGTACAGCATCCTGCAGCTGGGTACGACCCATTTTCAGGATGTCCTGGAATTCAACAGCTTTTTGCTCGAAGCCTTCACGCAGCTGGTTCAGAGCATCAATCAGTTTGATGATGGATGCGTAAACAGCGATACGGAAACCGGTCGGGTAAGCGTCGTTGGTAGACTGACATTTGTTGACGTGGTCGTTCGGGTTCAGGTACTGATATTCACCTTTCTGGTGACCCATCAGTTCCAGACCGATATTGGCCAGCACTTCGTTGGTGTTCATGTTGACGGAGGTACCCGCACCACCCTGGTAAACATCTACCGGGAACTGATCCATGCATTTTCCGTTATTCAGGACTTCATCACACGCCGCGATGATGGCATTTGCCACGCTCTTAGGAATAGTTTGCAGCTCTTTGTTGGCCAGTGCCGCTGCCTTTTTAACCATTACCATGCCGCGAACAAATTCAGGAATGTCACTGATTTTGTTGTTGCTAATGTAGAAGTTTTCAATCGCTCTCAGAGTGTGGACACCATAGTAAGCGTCCGCTGGAACTTCCCTGGTACCCAACAAGTCTTCTTCGATACGAATGTTGTTTAACATGTGAACCTTCTTTTTCAAGCTGCCAATGATTTGACTAAACACACAGGATATATGTGATTTCGATTGTTTCTCGACCGACGATTATCCCCTGCATCGGTCTGATACCCGAGATCATATGCTGGTTCAGGATTTCTACCGTAATCTGGATCACTTAAAGCGTGGAATTTACCCCTTATTTATTATTCTGTGAAATAGATCACCCCTTTAGGATTAACACCAAATATTAGTGTACAAGCAGCTTGAAATTTTGCTAATCACCCCAATATTAGAGTGATGCAAGTCACACAATTTTCGAGCAGTTGTTGGTGAAAACGACTGTTTTCAACAGGAGAGCCCTTTGCGCTGGATACCATTACTTGCCATTTTTCTCTACGTTTACATAGAGATATCTATTTTTATCCAGGTTGCCCATGTGCTGGGTGTCCTGATGACCCTGATTTTGGTTATTTTTACCTCGGTTATCGGTATGTCTCTGGTTCGTAACCAGGGGTTTAAGAACTTTTTACTGATGCAACAGAAAATGGCGGCAGGTGAAAGTCCGGCTGCAGAAATGATCAAGAGCGTGTCGCTGATTATCGCCGGCTTGCTGTTGGTGTTGCCTGGTTTCTTCACCGATTTCCTCGGTCTTCTTCTTTTATTACCTCCGGTGCAGAAACATTTGACCATGAAGTTGCTGCCACATTTGCGTTTTTCGCGTATGCCAGGTGGTGGATTTAGTGCCGGAACCGGTGGCGGTGAGACCTTCGACGGTGAATTTCAGCGTAAAGATGATGAGCGCAACCGTCTTGATCATAAAGACGACGATCGTCGCGACTGACCCTGCAGGCCCGGTAAGTGCTACCGGGCTTTCTTATTGCTTATTTGGCCTCAGCCATTTTCCGGCTCGGTAAAAACAGCCACAGCCCTGCCAGCATAATCAGCGCATACAGGCTCTTCCAGCCTACCATCGCTAACAGCAGCAGACACAGAAGACCGCCAATGACCGCCAGTGCGCGGTAATGTCCTTTCAGTAATCGACAACCCGCCAACATGCACAGCAAATAAATCATAATAAAGATGCCGTTGGCGTAGACGATTAACGCATCGAGATTGATTTGCAGCATATAGATGCACAGAGTACTGACTACGCAGCAGCCCAATACGGCGTTTAGCGCATTGCCCGGAAGGTGGCGGGGGGACAGACGAGCCAGATAACTCTCAGGCTTATACTGCGCTTGCGACCAGACCAGTCGAGCGAAACTTTGAATATAAATGTTGAGGCTGGCAAAACAGGCCAAAAAACCAATGATGCAGGCGACCCACAGTGCCTGTACACCAAACAGTTGCACGACGATTTCTGGCAGCGACGCTGCGGCGGCCATTTGCTCGCCGTAGGCACCAAAATGGAGAACGACGACGGTGCATGCCCAATAAACAGACCCAGCCAGCAGCAGGCCGATCATCAGCGCGCGTGGGAAGTCTCGTTCCGGATTTTTGAATTCAGACGCCAGGTGAGCAAACGCTTCGAGGCCAACAAAACACCAGAACATCACCGACAGCGCGGCGAACAGACCGGG
>NZ_CP080033.1:768304-785331 GCF_019382635.1 Citrobacter sp. Colony219
GGTTTCAGATCGCCCGCCCACCAGATAGCAACAATGAGGGCAACAATCAGTCCGGCAATGACCGTTTGCAGGTTTGCGCTGGAGCTGGCACCCCGCGAACCGATGTACCAGACCAATACCAGCGTGCCGAGCTCTGCTAACAGAAGCTGCCAACCATGCCAGCCAAACATTGCCTGGCCGAATCCGGCGGCAATGTGCAATGCCGCAGGTAACCCCACTGGAATTACCGATAAAAAAAGCCACCCGGTAACGCGCTCAAGCCGTGAGCCAAAGGCCATGCCGACAAAATGCGCCACGCCGCCTGCGCTGGGAAAATGGCGACCGAGTACGGCAAAGACAATCGCCACCGGAAAGACTAAAACGATCAGCACCGGCCATGCCCACAGGCTGTTGTTGCCAGCAACCAGCGCGGCAAGTGCGGGGACGGCGAAAACGCCTGTACCTAACAATGATGTCGACAACAGGCCAACGCCTTGAGCCAGTCCCAGCTCTTGTTTTAATCCGCTCATAAGTTGTTATCCGGTTATGCCCATGTACCGGGCTACAGCGCAGATTTTCGATGGTATCACAATCGGATTTGCTTATGACGACGTAGCTGAAATCGTTATGAAATGTGAGGCGTGTCGGTGTTTTGACGGGATTTTCTGCTGATAAAAATTTTTTTTCGCTTGCCCCCTTGAAGGCACAAAAGCCCATCCCCATCTCTCTGGTCACTAGCCGGGATACCGTTTACGGGCCGGCGTCACCCATAACTGATAAAGACTTTCTCAAAGGAGAGCTATCAATGAGTATTCGTCCGTTACATGATCGTGTGATCGTCAAACGTAAAGAAGTTGAATCCAAATCTGCTGGTGGCATCGTACTGACCGGTTCCGCTGCAGGTAAATCAACTCGTGGCGAAATCATCGCTGTCGGTAAGGGTCGCATCCTGGACAACGGTTCTGTACAGCCGCTGGACGTGAAAGTCGGCGATATCGTCATTTTCAACGATGGCTACGGTGTTAAATCTGAGAAGATCGACAATGAAGAAGTGTTGATCATGTCCGAAAGCGACATCCTGGCAATCGTTGAAGCCTAATCCGCGAACGACACTGAACATACGAATTTAAGGGAAAGAGAAAATGGCAGCTAAAGACGTAAAATTCGGTAACGACGCTCGTGTGAAAATGCTGCGCGGCGTGAATGTACTGGCAGATGCAGTGAAAGTTACCCTCGGTCCAAAAGGCCGTAACGTAGTTCTGGATAAATCTTTCGGTGCACCGACCATCACTAAAGATGGTGTTTCCGTAGCACGTGAAATCGAACTGGAAGACAAGTTCGAAAACATGGGTGCGCAGATGGTGAAAGAAGTTGCCTCTAAAGCGAACGACGCTGCAGGCGACGGTACCACCACCGCAACCGTACTGGCTCAGTCCATCATCACTGAAGGCCTGAAAGCCGTTGCTGCGGGCATGAACCCGATGGATCTGAAACGTGGTATCGACAAAGCTGTCGCTGCTGCCGTTGAAGAACTGAAAGCACTGTCCGTACCGTGCTCCGACTCTAAAGCTATTGCTCAGGTTGGTACCATCTCCGCTAACTCCGACGAAACTGTAGGTAAACTGATCGCTGAAGCGATGGACAAAGTCGGTAAAGAAGGCGTGATCACCGTTGAAGACGGTACCGGTCTGCAGGACGAACTGGACGTAGTTGAAGGTATGCAGTTCGACCGTGGCTACCTGTCTCCTTACTTCATCAATAAGCCGGAAACTGGCGCAGTAGAACTGGAAAGCCCG
The DNA here is from genome assembly GCF_019382635.1 of Citrobacter sp. Colony219. NCBI lineage: Bacteria > Pseudomonadati > Pseudomonadota > Gammaproteobacteria > Enterobacterales > Enterobacteriaceae > Citrobacter > Citrobacter sp. Colony219. Next base: position 770,080 of record NZ_CP080033.1, read on the forward strand.
TTCATCCTGCTGGCTGATAAGAAAATCTCCAACATCCGCGAAATGCTGCCGGTTCTGGAAGCCGTTGCGAAAGCAGGCAAACCGCTGCTGATCATCGCTGAAGATGTTGAAGGCGAGGCGCTGGCAACTCTGGTTGTTAACACCATGCGCGGTATCGTGAAAGTGGCTGCGGTTAAAGCACCTGGTTTCGGCGACCGTCGTAAAGCGATGCTGCAGGATATCGCTACCCTGACCGGTGGTACCGTTATCTCTGAAGAGATCGGTATGGAGCTGGAAAAAGCAACTCTGGAAGATCTGGGTCAGGCTAAACGCGTTGTTATCAACAAAGACACCACCACCATCATCGATGGCGTGGGTGACGAAGCTGCAATCCAGGGTCGCGTGACTCAGATTCGTCAGCAGATCGAAGAAGCAACTTCAGACTACGACCGTGAAAAACTGCAGGAGCGCGTAGCGAAACTGGCAGGCGGCGTTGCGGTTATCAAAGTTGGTGCTGCGACTGAAGTTGAAATGAAAGAGAAGAAAGCCCGCGTTGAAGATGCCCTGCACGCGACTCGTGCTGCGGTAGAAGAAGGCGTGGTTGCTGGTGGTGGTGTTGCGCTGATCCGTGTAGCAAGCAAAATTGCCGGCCTGAAAGGCCAGAACGAAGACCAGAACGTGGGTATCAAAGTTGCGCTGCGCGCAATGGAATCCCCGCTGCGTCAAATCGTGCTGAACTGCGGCGAAGAGCCGTCTGTAGTGGCTAACACCGTGAAAGCGGGTGACGGTAACTACGGTTACAACGCTGCAACTGAAGAATACGGCAACATGATCGACATGGGTATCCTGGATCCAACCAAAGTAACGCGTTCTGCTCTGCAGTACGCGGCTTCTGTTGCGGGTCTGATGATCACCACCGAGTGCATGGTTACCGACCTGCCGAAAGGCGATGCGCCTGACTTAGGTGCTGCTGGTATGGGCGGCATGGGTGGAATGGGCGGCATGATGTAATTGCCCACACCCTGCATCCTTCAGGCTGCAGATGCGTTGGCTGCGTTTGCTAACCCCAGTCACTTACTTGAGTAAGCTCCTCGGGATTAACAAACTGGCCGCCTTCCTGCAACCAGAATGATTTGGGTGCTCATCTCCCAGAATTGAGAAACCCTCGGGCAGAAATGTCCGGGGGTTTTTCTTTTGGTCATCTTTTTAGTATATGATTCAGCTACGGACATAACGTCCAACTAATTGATTATGGGGAATGACATGCACGTGAAATATTTAGCAGGGATCGTTGGTGCCGCGCTACTGATGGCGGGTTGTAGCTCCAGCAACGAACTGAGTTCAGCCGGGCAAAGCGTACGCTTTGTCGAAGACAAGCCTGGCGCAGAGTGCCAACTGATAGGCACGGCAACCGGTAAGCAAAGCAACTGGCTTTCTGGCCAGCACGGCGAAGAGGGCGGCTCAATGCGTGGCGCAGCAAACGATCTGCGTAACCAGGCTGCGGCAATGGGCGGTAACGTGATTTATGGCGTCAGCAGCCCATCGCAGGGAATGCTGTCCAGCTTTGTTCCTACCGCCAGTGAGATGATTGGGCAGGTTTATAAGTGCCCTAACTGATTACACTTCATCCTTCAACCAGCCTCTTTGTTGGCTGCGCTGTGAAACCCCAGTCACATAGTTATCTATGCTCCTGGGGATTTTCTTCGCTTGCCGCCGCGATGCAGATTGAATTATTTTGTGTAATAAAGTGGCCTGGACAGGCTCATGCAATCGTAGGCCTGATAAGCGCAGCGCCATCAGGCATTCTGAGTCTTATGCGCAGACTGAACGCGTAAATGATGCAGCGCGCGCAGGCACTGATCCTGATTGAGCTTTTGCGTCTTATCACCCGTCAACGTTCTGACAAACACCTGGCACGGTACACCGGCAAGTTTTTTCAGCCGTGGGCTGAAATCGAGCAGACGGCGAGTAATGGCTTCGGCCTCTTTGCTGCCGGAAAGGGCGCGAGTTTTTACTACCGAACCACAGTACTGGGCTTTTCCTTTATCATCCGTATAGCGGTAAATAATCGCCAGATAATGATTAAACAGGTTATGTTTCCATTCGGGGTGTGTATAAGAATCGTATTCCAGATTGTCGTTTTGCTGGCAATCCACATCGTACAGCGGCAGAAAATCCAGCAGCGATGTAATTCGTAGCGCTAAATCCCGCATGCCAGCATTATTTATTGCATGAATAATTGCATGCGCCAACACCTGAATCTGTAATTCATTAATCAGTAATTCATCTGTTTTCCCGTCATGCAGCGTCAGAGAAAATGCTAAGTTCTCCCCTTTATCATCCACTAACGTCAGTGAATTTATGCGACGGTTAATATCCGCATTCTTTAACTCATCTTCCTGAATTAAAGGAATATTTTCGTGCATCTTTTTGCTGGCTTTCTCGCATTCTTTCTCATATTGCACACGCTCGTCTTCGCTTAGTTGATGTTTGGCGTATAGCTTGCTTTCCAGAGCAATAAACAAGTCTCTTAGCCCAAGCGGAGAAAGAAAAAACAGCGACTCTTTATTTCTTGGTTCTTTTATCTTTAATGCCAAAGCAACAAATTCATTCTTCTGACGAATAACGCCGGTATTAATACCTTTAATACTGATAGCCATCAAAGGTTCTCCCTAACCATATATTTATTGATGTTCTGCATTTGAAACTATTGATAAAATTTACGAATGAATGATTTTACAGCGCTAATTAAAATAGCACAGATTAAAAGTGTGGCTCCACTTGTTGGAATTTAAATGATAAGTAATCGTGTCGAGTGTCCGAAATCGGACACTCAATAATGACTATTGTTGGCGTAACTGCAAATCCAACGGCGTTTTACTTGGCTCACCGCCAATTTCGCGCGCCAGTTTTGGGACCATATAGCCTGAAATCAGCGTCAGCAGCTCTCGCATGATTTTCCGTGCCTCATCGTCACTCACCATAAAGTGAGCGGCTCCCTGCACTTTATCCAGTACATGCAGGTAATAGGGCATTACGCCCGCATCAAACAGTGCATTGCTCAGGTTTGCCAGCGTTTGTGCGTTGTCGTTCACGCCACGCAGCAGGACGCTTTGGTTAAGCAATGTGACACCCACTTTACGCAAGCTGGCCATTGCCTGACGAAATGTCTCATCAATTTCGTTCGCGTGATTAATGTGATTGACCAGCAGAATCTGCAGGGAAGAGTGTGCAAAACGCTCGACCAGTCCTTCAGTAATACGCGCCGGGATAACAATCGGCAAACGGCTGTGAATTCGCAGACGCTTAATATGCGGGATGGCTTCCAGTTGCGTGAGCAACCAGTCCAGTTCATGGTCTTTGGCCATTAACGGATCGCCACCGGAGAAGATAATCTCATCCAGCTCAGGATGTGCGCTAATGTAGTCCAGGGCGACCTGCCAGTTGCGCTTATTGCCCTGGTTTTCAGCATACGGGAAGTGTCGGCGGAAGCAATAGCGACAATTTACCGCACAACCGCCTTTAACCAACAGCAGCGCCCGGTTGCGATATTTATGCAGCAGACCGGGAACCACGCTGTGCTGTTCTTCCAGTGGATCGGTCGAGTAGCCTGGTGCGGAAACGAACTCTTCCTGAGAAGTAAGTACCTGACGCAAAAGCGGATCGTCTGGATTGCCTTTTTCCATGCGGGCAATAAACGCACGCGGAACGCGCAGGGCGAAAAGCCGTCTCGCATCGCGTCCGGCCAACAGTTTTTCATCTGCGTCTATATTCAAAAGATGCAGAAGTTCATCAGGATCGGTCACAACATCGGCAAGTTGCGATAACCAATCTTCTCTGGATGGGGTATTTAGGGTTACAATATGCGCCATTTTGTGGCTTAGCTACCAGTTAACAATTTTCAGAGGGCCTTATGGCAACGTACTATAGCAACGATTTTCGTGCTGGTCTTAAAATCATGTTGGACGGCGAACCTTATGCGGTTGAAGCCAGCGAATTCGTTAAACCAGGTAAAGGCCAGGCGTTTGCGCGCGTTAAGCTGCGTCGCCTGCTGACCGGTACTCGCGTAGAGAAAACCTTCAAGTCTACCGACTCCGCTGAAGGCGCAGACGTAGCCGACATGAACCTGACTTTCCTGTATAGCGACGGTGAGTTCTGGCACTTTATGAATAACACCACTTTCGAACAGCTGGCTGCTGACGAGAAAGCGGTAGGCGATAACGCTAAATGGCTGCTGGACCAGGCTGAATGCATCGTGACCCTGTGGAACGGTCAGCCGATCTCCGTGACTCCGCCGAACTTCGTTGAGCTGGAAGTCGTTGAAACCGACCCAGGTCTGAAAGGTGACACTGCAGGTACTGGTGGTAAACCAGCGACGCTGTCCACCGGTGCAGTGGTTAAAGTTCCGCTGTTCGTACAGATCGGCGAAGTCATCAAAGTGGATACCCGCTCTGGCGAATACGTATCCCGCGTGAAGTAATATTCTTCATCTTTCAGGCTGCATCAGGCGGCCTGAATGATTTTGCGTATTTCTAAGATGTGGGTGCAGATTGCTGCGCCATACTTTTCCAGGGCAGGAATGATGAAACGTCTTCTCGGTCTTGTAATGCTTATCCTTTTCACCAGCACCCTCCTGGCGGGCTGTAATACGGCGCGCGGCTTCGGTGAAGATATCAAACATCTCGGTAATTCAATTTCTCACGCTGCCAGCTAGTCCCCTCATGTTGTCTTAAAAACGGTCGTTTATCCGTCACCCTCCCGGATCTTGTCTATTATTAAGTAGCTATACACAAACAATATTGGCTAAAAAAGGAAGACGTTATGGTTAAGAAGACAATTGCTGCGATCTTTTCTGTGTTGGTACTTTCTTCCGTATTAACGGCGTGTAATACGACGCGAGGCGTAGGTCAGGATATTTCTGAGGGTGGTAGTGCCATTTCTGGTGCAGCGACAAAGGCTCAGCAATAGCTATGAACGGTACGACGCACCGTCGTACCGTTAATTCATCTTCTCAGGTAGAGAGAGAAACGGTGAAAAGCGGTTCCCCAGGTGCAGCTTCATACGGATATTTCGCTTATAGGTGTATACCGTCTTACCATGAATGCAGAGCGCGGCGGCTATTGCATTGTTATCAACGCCATCCATCCACAACGACAGTACCTTCTCTTCCTGTGGTGTAAGCAGCGGTGTGGCATTTTTAGGTGTATCCAATACGGGGCGGATCTGTAGTGCATTCTGGATCGTGCGCGAAAGATCATGCAACGCGATGTGTTTGGACAATGTCGAGTGAACGGCAGAGTGAGGGGGATCGATTGGGTTATGCGATCGGTCGCCTGATTGTAGTAAAATCAGCGGGATGGCGCCGCAGCTCATAAAAAATGGTGCGATGGGGGGGCTGGAGTGAATATCGCTGAGAAAACTACATAAATCTGCGATTACCAGATGTGGCTTCCACTGCAAAATATGCTCTTTAGCCAACATCAGATTATTAATCCCTGACACCAGAAATGAAGAGTTGAACATACCAGAATGATTAAGCAAGGCCTCTATCCCTGTGCGGGTGAAGTGGCACCGGTCAATCACTAAAATTTTAAGCATAAACCTTTCGCATTCAGAAGAGGATCAAATGGCTTTCTGAGTTCAGAAAGCTCTTCATCATAGAGAAGTCCAATGTGAGCCAAATGCGGGAACTACGCCTCTAATTGGGCTTAATTCTTGCTTTAAGTAAGCAATGAATAAAAAGGTTGAAATTCATTTTCTCCCGGGCAAAAATGCCATTTCATACATCCGCTTTGCAGGACGACCTGCAAACGCATCTTTCACCCGGGGACGGCCCCATTGTGTACTGGAGCCAGTCATGTCCTGGATCGTTTTACTTATCGCGGGCCTGCTTGAAGTTGTCTGGGCTATTGGTCTGAAATATACCCACGGTTTTACCCGTTTAACGCCAAGTATTATCACCATTGCGGCGATGATCGTCAGTATCGCTATGCTTTCCTGGGCGATGAGAACGCTACCGGTTGGTACGGCTTATGCCGTCTGGACCGGCATTGGCGCCGTCGGGGCGGCCATTACCGGCATTCTGCTACTGGGTGAATCAGCCAGTCCGGCACGTCTGCTCAGCCTGGGGTTGATTGTTGCCGGCATTATTGGCCTGAAGCTCAGCACCCACTAAGCGCCGGGTTGTTTTACCCAAATCAACTTATTCACTTCAAATCCCTCCCGGGTCGCGACTGCCAGCATCTGCTGTTTCATCTCATCTGAAATCGTTGGGGTGCGAGAGAGGATCCACAGATAGTCGCGATCCGGGCCGCAGACCAGCGCATGACGATATTCCCTATCGAGAGCAATCACGTTATACCCACCATAGAAAGGGCCAAAGAACGAGACCTTAAGAGCAGCCCGGCCAGGATCGCCGGTGAAATAGGCTTTGCCTTCCGTTTTTTGCCACATTTCCCTGTCCGGGTTATAGCCTTTGTTGATGACGTTGAGCCCACCATCATCGCGCAGGCTGTAGGTTGCGGTCACTTTTTCCAGCCCACGTTCGAATCGATGGTCGAAACGCGCAATTTCATACCAGGTGCCGAGATAGCGTTTGGCATCAAAGTTATTCACCACGGTAACGCCTTTCGGCGGTGTTGGGGAGCTACAAGCGACAACCAGAAATGCAGCCGTAACTGCAGCAACAACGGGCAGAATGCGCATGGGATATTCCTTGCTGTATTTTTGTTAAGTGTAGATGACAGCAGGAAAAGAAGTGGAAGAAAGGAGGCCCGACGGATCGGACCTCAACGCCGGTTACTGCAGTTTTTCAAGGATGCGCCATGCCGCGTCGACGCGAGCAGGATTCGGGTAGCTTTTATTGGCCAGCATCACGATGCCAAGATTTTTCTCCGGAATAAAAGCCACATAACTACCAAATCCGCCAGTCGAACCTGTTTTATGTACCCAGGAGGCTTTTACTGCGGGGGCAGGTGGGTTTACCTCAACGGCCGGAAGCGCCGCCAGAGCGATTTTACTGTCGCTGCCGTTGATAATAGTGTCTGCTTTTACCGGCCAGTTAAGCATTTCCCAGCCTAAGCCCTGGTACATCTCACCAATGCGCCAGTAACGTGACTGTGCGAGCCCGATGCCCTGCTGCAGGGTTTTCTCCTGCACGTGGCTGGCGTCCATATTGGCCTGAACCCAGCGAGCCATATCCATAATGCTGGATTTCACACCATACGCTTCGGCATCAAGCTGGCCTGGCGAAACATGTACGGGCTTGCCATCGCGATAGCCCCAGGCATAATCTCGTTGCTCGTTCTGCGGAACGGTAATCCAGGTGTGAGTGAGTTTTAATGGCTGCAGGACGCGTCTGATCATCGCCCCTTCGTAGCTCATTCCAGAGGGTTTCACCGCCAGTACGCCAAACAGACCAATGCTGGAGTTAGCATAGAGACGTTTAGCGCCCGGGGCCCACTGGGGTTGCCAGTTTTGATAAAAGCGCAGCAATGCAGTTTTATTCGTCACCTCGTCGGGGATCTGCAGCGGCAGGCCACCCGCCGTATAGGTGGCTAAGTGCAGCAGACTAATGTTCTGCCACTGTTTGCCTGTGAGTTCCGGCCAGTACCGGGTGACCGGATCGCTGAGTTTGATTTCGCCGCGGGCGATCGCATCGCCGCCCAGCACGCCATTGAAGGTCTTACTGACTGAACCGAGTTCGAACAGTGTGTTCTGTGTAATCGGACGATTATTGGCGATATCAGCTTTACCCCAGGTAAAGTAATACGGTTTTCCCTGGTAGATAACGGCCACGGCCATACCCGGAATAGCCTGCTCCTGCATCAACGGGGTGATGGTGCGATTAACGATATCGGCAATCTGTTGTTCTGTTTTTGCGGCGGCAAACGTTGAGAAAGAGGCTGTCAGCAGTAGTGCGCAGCATAACGATTTTTTCATCATGAAATCATTTCCGTAATAAAAAGCGAAAGGGTGTCCGGGCCCGTCAGACGCAATCAGTGTGTTTGATTTGCACCGTGTTGACAAACGGTTAAATTTAGCAGCAGATATAAGTTTTTCTAACAGGTTAGATGATGACGCGTAGCTATATCCCACTTAATTCTCTGCGGGCTTTTGAAGCGGCCGCCAGGCATCTCAGCTTTACCCGCGCAGCAATTGAGCTTAACGTGACGCATTCTGCCATCAGCCAGCATGTGAAAGCGTTGGAGCAGCAGTTGAATTGTCAGCTCTTTATTCGCGTTTCACGAGGCCTGATGCTCACGACAGAAGGTGAGAGTCTGTTACCTGTACTTAATGATTCTTTCGATCGTATGGCGGCGATGTTAGACCGCTTTGCCGGTAACCAGTCTCAGGAAAAACTGAAAATTGGTGTGGTGGGCACTTTTGCGGTGGGTTGCCTTTTCCCACTTCTACACGATTTTAAACGGTGTTATCCGTATATCGATTTACAGCTTTCCACGCATAATAACCGTGTTGATCCTGCTGCAGAGGGGCTGGATTATACCATTCGCTACGGAGGGGGAGCCTGGCACGATACTGATGCGCAATATTTATGTAGCGCGCTGATGTCTCCGCTTTGTTCACCCGAGCTGGCCTCTCAGATTCAGACTCCTGCAGATATCCTGAAATTTCCGCTATTACGATCGTATCGTCGTGATGAATGGGCGCTGTGGATGCAGGCCGCTGGAGAAGCGCCGCCGTCACCGACGCACAACGTGGTGGTGTTTGACTCGTCGGTCACCATGCTGGAAGCCGCGCAGGCGGGGATTGGTGTGGCAATCGCCCCGGTCAGAATATTCACGCATTTACTCAGTAGTGAGCGTATCGTACAGCCGTTTTTAACGCAGATTGATCTGGGGAGTTACTGGATAACGCGTTTGCAATCTCGCCCGGAGACACCTGCGATGCGCGAGTTTTCTCGTTGGCTGATCGGCGTATTGCACAAATAAAAAGGCCCGCCAGTGGCGGGCCCAATAGGTAACAGCTGCGATTAGATAGTCAGAATGCCAATCGCTGTTACAACGGTCAGGATAGCAGCCAGGCCGTAGAATACCCATTTGCCAGCAGGCACGTGGATTTTCAGGTCATGCATCGCGTGGTGCATACGGTGTAAACCACACCACAGCGGCAGAACGATCATCAGGAACAGAAACGCACGTCCGATGAAGCTCTGGGCAAATGCCATAATGCGCTCATAGCTCAGCGCATCGCCCGGGAACAGACCCAGCGGCAGCATAATACCAACCAGCAGAACCACTACCGGCGCAATGATTGCGCCCCACATACCACCTGCACCAAACAGACCCCAGAATACAGGTTCGTCAGAGCGTTTTGGATTTGGATTAATCATCCCGGACTCCTTACCAGTACAGGGCTACATACAGTATGACTACGGTCACTACCGCAGTAACTACCCAGAGACCTTTGATGATCGGCTCTGGCCCCATTTTTTCGTCTTTTACGATGATGTTGGCGGCTTTCGGCGCCAGCTCAAACCAGGTTTTGGTATGCAGCAGTGCTGCAGCCAGGACAACCAGGTTGAGGATGACCACCACCGGGTTTTGCAAAAAGCCGACAAAGCCCATCCAGGACTCAGCACCATGCTTCAGAGCAAACAGGCCGAAAATCAGTTCAATACTGAACCAGACTGCCGGAACTGCCGTGCCTTCGCGCAGCATGTAAAAGCGATAAAATGGCAGCTTTTTCCACCAAGTGGACGTCATCGGCCGCACATAGGGTTTGCGTTTAGTCGTCATCATGCACTCCTTAGCGTGGTTTCAGGGTAGCGATAAGAAAGTCTTTTGAACTTTCAACTTTACCCTGCTGAATGGCCGCAGCCGGATCGACGTGTTTCGGGCAGACTTCGGAGCAGTAGCCCACGAAAGTACAGGTCCAGACGCCGTTCGGGCTGTTCAACTGAGCCATACGCTCCTTCTTGCCGTGGTCGCGGCTATCTTCGTTATAGCGATGCGCCAGCGTAATTGCAGCCGGTCCAATGAACTCAGGGTTCAGGCCGAACTGCGGACACGCGGCGTAACACAGACCACAGTTGATGCAACCGGAGAACTGATGATATTTCGCCATCTGCGCCGGAGTCTGGGTGTTTGGACCCTGATCCGGTGTACGCGGGTTACCAATGATATACGGCTTGATCGCTTCCAGACTTTCGATGAAGTGCGTCATATCGACGACCAGATCGCGTTCAATCGGGAAGTTGCCCAGCGCTTCAACCTTCATACCGTTGGTGTAATCACGCAGGAAGGTTTTGCACGCCAGTTTCGGCACGTTGTTGACCATCATGCCGCAAGAGCCGCAAATTGCCATACGGCAGGACCAGCGATAGCTCAGGTCTGGTGCCAGGTTATCTTTGATGTAGCCCAACGCATCCAGCAGAGACGTGGTTTCATCATAAGGAACTTCATAGAAAGCACTGTGCGGCGCAGTATCGGTTTCCGGGTTATAGCGCACCACCTCAACTTTCAGGTTTTTCAACTCAGCCATTCGCCTTCTCCTTCTTATCGGCTGCTTCCGCTTCGCCACCGTAAACACGTTTAGCCGGTGGCAGAGTGGTGATTTTCACGTCGCTGTATTCCAGGCGAGTCGTGCCGTCAGCATCGCGGAAGGCGAGGGTATGTTTGAGGAAGTTCACGTCGTCACGCTCGGTGCAGCCTTCATCCAGACGCTGGTGCGCGCCGCGGGATTCTTTACGTGCCAGCGCGGAGTGCGCCATACATTCGGCAACGTTCAGGCCGTGACCCAGTTCAATGGTGTACAGCAGGTCGGTGTTGAATACGCTGGAAGTATCAGTGATACGTACGCGCTTGAAGCGCTCCTGCAGTTCCGCCAGCTTATCAACGGTTTTCTGCATGAGTTCCGGTGTACGGTAGATGCCGCAACCTTCTTCCATGGAGATACCCATTTCGTCACGGATCTTAGACCAGTTTTCGTTACCTTCCTGGTTAACCAGATCTTTCAGACGTTTTTCAACGCCAGCAACCTGTGCATCAAGAGCGGCACTGTTTGCAGCGCCAGCTGTTGCAGCGCGTTCCGCAGCTTGTTCACCGGCCATACGACCGAAGACCACCAGTTCCGCCAGGGAGTTAGAGCCCAGACGGTTAGCGCCGTGCAGACCAACAGAGGAACATTCACCCACCGCGAACAGACCTTTAATACGGGTTTCGCAGTGCTGATCGGTTTCGATACCGCCCATGGTGTAGTGTGCGGTCGGGCGTACCGGGATCGGTTCTTTAACCGGATCGACACCCACGTAGGCTTTCGCCAGTTCGCAGATGAACGGTAAACGTTCGAGCAGTTTTTTCTCGCCGAGATGGCGCAGGTCGAGGTGAACAACATCGCCACGTGGGGTGGAGATGGTGTTGCCTTTACGCCATTCGTGCCAGAAAGCCTGAGAAACTTTGTCACGCGGACCGAGTTCCATGTATTTGTTTTTCGGCTCGCCCAGCGGAGTTTCTGGACCCATGCCGTAGTCTTGCAGATAACGGTAGCCATTTTTGTTGACCAGAATACCACCTTCACCACGGCAGCCTTCAGTCATCAGGATACCGGAACCAGGCAGACCTGTTGGGTGATACTGAACGAATTCCATATCACGCAGCGGAACGCCGTGGCTCAGCGCCATGCCCATACCGTCGCCGGTTACGATGCCGCCGTTGGTGTTGTAACGGTAAACACGACCCGCGCCGCCCGTTGCCATCACGACTGCGTTAGCACGGATTTGTACCAGGGTGCCTTCCATCATGTTCATGGCGACCAGGCCGCGAGCATGACCGTCGTCCACCAGGATATCCAGAACGAAGTGTTCATCAAAGCGCTGAATTTGCGGGAACTGCAAAGAAGTTTGGAACAGCGTATGCAGCATGTGGAAGCCGGTTTTATCCGCGGCAAACCAGGTACGCTCGATTTTCATGCCGCCGAAGCGACGTACGTTGACGCTACCGTCTTCACGGCGGCTCCATGGGCAGCCCCATTGTTCCAGTTGCGTCATTTCAGTTGGGCAGTGGTGGACAAAGTAATCCACGACATCCTGCTCACACAGCCAGTCTCCGCCTGCTACCGTATCGTGAAAATGGTAGTCAAAGCTGTCATGATCCTGCGCGACAGCAGCAGAGCCGCCTTCGGCAGCAACGGTATGGCTGCGCATTGGGTACACTTTTGAGATCAGTGCGATTTTAGCGTTGGGATTTGCTTGTGCGGCAGCAATTGCTGCACGCAATCCCGCGCCACCGGCGCCTATAATGGCAAGATCGGCTTGAAAGGTTTGCACGACATTCCTCCAGATTGTTGTTATTTCATCCCCGCCCGAATTCAGATGCTTAATCGGATTCAAACAGGTTATGAACGCGTTTCCACTGCTCCTTTATAGGTACAATAGTATAGTCTTAGGGATGTGAGGGAAATTTGACGTGTTCGATTTTTTTAGCGTATCAGAGGGCTGAATTATCATTGAATTTGATTAATTTAATTACTAAACCACCCAATGTTGCTTTTTTTACCCGCCAGCCAGTGTTTATTATTCCCGCGTGAAATTTGTCTCGCTAGCGCGATACGAGTAGACTTCGTGCCCTTGTCTGAAATCGGAGAAACAACCATGAGCGAAACGGCAACCTGGCAGCCGAGCGCGTCCATCCCCAATCTGTTAAAACGTGCAGCAATTATAGCGGAGATTCGTCGCTTTTTTGCCGATCGTGGAGTGCTTGAGGTTGAGACACCTTGCATGAGTCAGGCGACGGTAACGGACATCCACCTGTTCCCGTTCGAAACGCGTTTCGTCGGCCCTGGTCATTCCCAGGGGATGAACCTCTATTTAATGACCAGCCCGGAATACCATATGAAGCGCCTGCTGGTCGCAGGATGTGGCCCGGTGTATCAGCTATGTCGCAGCTTCCGTAATGAAGAGATGGGACGTCATCATAATCCTGAGTTCACCATGCTTGAGTGGTATCGCCCACACTACGACATGTATCGCCTGATGAACGAAGTGGATGATTTGCTGCAGCAAGTGCTGGACTGTTCACCTGCCGAAAGCCTTTCTTACCAGCAAGCTTTCCAGCGTCATCTGGAGATTGACCCGCTGTCTGCGGATAAAACCCAACTGCGGGAAGTGGCGGCGAAGCTGGATCTCAGCAATATCGCGGATACTGAAGAGGACCGGGATACCTTGCTGCAACTGCTGTTTACAATGGGCGTTGAGCCACATATTGGCAAAGACAAACCAACGTTTGTGTACCATTTCCCGGCCAGTCAGGCGTCACTGGCACAAATCAGTACCGAAGATCATCGCGTGGCTGAGCGTTTCGAGGTTTATTACAAAGGTATTGAGCTAGCGAATGGTTTCCATGAGTTGACTGATGCACGTGAACAGCAGCAACGATTCGAGCAGGATAATCGTAAACGTGCCGCGCGCGGCCTGCCGCAGCAGCCCATTGACACCAACCTGCTTGAAGCGTTGAAGGTTGGGATGCCGGATTGCTCTGGCGTGGCGCTGGGTGTTGACCGTCTGGTGATGCTGGCGCTGGGCGCTGAGAGTCTGGCTGACGTTATCGCCTTTACCGTCGATCGTGCATAACGGGTTATCCCTCTACAATACAAAGTGGCGATAAAACCGCCACTTTGTAGCACATTTTTTCACTTTCCCTCTAATGGCCACAATTTACATCTGGATATCTGATATCGTTTAGGTATCAATTCTGTGTTGATTTTTAATTGCTGAACTCTGCAAAGAGAGCGGTGCCAATCGGTGAGCGGCGTTTGCGAAACGCTTGCCAGAGTAAGGGATAGTTGAATGACCCAAACAATAAAGAAGATGAGCCTGCCAGGTCTCATCCTTATGATATTTACGTCAGTTTTTGGATTTGCCAATAGCCCTTCGGCTTTCTATTTAATGGGATACAGTGCTATTCCATGGTATGTATTTTCTGCATTATTATTCTTTATTCCATTTGCTTTAATGATGGCGGAAATGGGTTCCGCCTATCGGAAAGAAGAGGGTGGAATCTATTCGTGGATGAATAATAGCGTTGGACCTCGCTATGCCTTTATCGGCACCTTTATGTGGTTCTCCTCCTATGTTATCTGGATGGTCAGTACTGCCGCGAAAGTCTGGGTACCTTTTTCAACCTTCTTATTTGGCGCAGACATGACCCAGCACTGGCGTATCGCGGGGCTTGAGCCTACGCAGGTCGTCGGACTGCTCGCCGTTGGCTGGATGATTCTGGTGACCTGCGTGGCCTCCCGGGGTATTAATAAGATTGCGCGTATTACGGCAGTAGGCGGAATTGCCGTAATGTGTCTTAATTTAGTTCTGTTGTTAGTGAGTGTCGCTATTTTGTTATTAACTGGTGGCCACTTTGCTCAGGATATTAATTTTATCTCCTCGCCTAATCCGGGATATCAGTCTGGTCTGTCCATGCTGTCATTTGTGGTATTCGCCATTTTTGCTTACGGCGGAATAGAGGCCGTGGGTGGATTAGTTGATAAAACAGAAAAACCAGAAAAGAACTTTGCTAAAGGCATTGTTTTTGCCGCTATTGTCATTTCTGTTGGTTATTCACTGGCCATTTTTTTATGGGGCGTTAGCACCAACTGGCAGCAGGTATTAAGTAATAGCTCGGTCAACCTCGGCAATATTACTTATATCCTGATGAAGAGCCTCGGGATGACGTTGGGTAATGCGCTGCATCTTTCCCCTGAGACCGCGATGGCGATGGGCGTATGGTTCGCGCGTATCACCGGGCTTTCGATGTTCCTTGCCTATACCGGTGCTTTTTTTACCCTTAGCTACTCGCCGTTGAAAGCGATTATTCAGGGTACGCCGAAGGCATTGTGGCCCGCGCCGATGACCAAACTGAATGCGGTGGGGATGCCGACGACCGCAATGTGGTTGCAGTGTCTGCTGGTAAGCCTGTTTATCCTGCTGGTTTCGTTCGGCGGCGATACGGCTTCAGCGTTTTATAACAAATTGACCCTGATGGCGAACGTTTCGATGACGCTGCCGTATCTGTTCCTTGCGCTGGCGTTTCCGTTCTTTAAAGCCCGCACGAGTCTGGAAAGACCGTTTGTGGTCTTTAAAACCCGAGCGGCGACGCTACTGGCAACAGGTGTGGTCGTTCTGGTGGTGACGTTTGCCAACGTATTCACCATCATCCAGCCGGTGATTGAGGCCGGGGACTGGAACAGCGCATTGTGGATGACCGGTGGCCCGATCTTCTTCTCACTGCTGGCGATGGCGATCTATCAGAACTACAGTCGCCG
>NZ_CP080033.1:785511-794050 GCF_019382635.1 Citrobacter sp. Colony219
ATTACAAACTTCCCGCCGGGCGACTGCCTCTGCCCGCAGAACTTAACGTTCTCCCCGTTTGCTTACCCCCCAGACTCTCCAGACGCATCTGGAATGGTGGGAACGGCATATCGATACCGTGCTCGCGGAAGCCTGCCAGAATCAGCTGGTGTATCTCGTGGCGCAGTGGCATACGGTGCCCCATCTCTGCGGCATAGATACGCAGTTCGAAGATTTGAATCCCCTGCTGCAGATCAACCAGAAAGACTTCTGGCGCCGGGTTATCGATAACCAGCGAACAGCGGTGGGCGGCGGTAAGCAGGATTTGTGTGACTTCCTCGCTGTTAGCTTCCGACGGCGCCGGGATAGTTAACACGACACGCGTGACCGAGTCAGATAGTGACCAGTTGATAAACTGCTCGGTGATGAACGCTTTGTTGGGCACGATGATCTCTTTGCGGTCCCAGTCGCTGATGGTCGTGGCGCGGGTATTAATTTTCGTCACGCTACCGGTGAGATCGCGAATGGTCACCGTGTCGCCAATGCGGATTGGTTTTTCAAACAGGATAATCAGGCCGGAAATAAAGTTGGCGAAGATCTCCTGCAAACCAAAGCCCAGACCGACACCGAGAGCGGCCACCAGCCATTGCAGTTTGGACCACTCAATACCGATCATCGAGAAGCCAACCAGACCGCCAATCAGCATCAGCAGGTACTTGGTGATGGTGGTGATGGCGTAACCGGTGCCGGGGGTTAAATCCAGATGTTGCAGCAGCGCCAGTTCCAGCAACGCGGGCAGGTTTCGCACCAACTGCGTCGTGATGATAAACACCAGAATCGCAATTAACACCGCACCCAGTGTAATGGGCTCTAAACTTTCCACGCCCTGCACCGTGGAGGTGACATCCCATAGTGAGATATTTTCCAGGAAGCCGAAAGCAGAATGAATTTCTGACCACAGCACGATAACCGAAAGCAGGGCGATAAGCATCAGGATAGAACGCACCAGGCGCAATGATTGTGCGCTGATTGCATCAAGATCCACTTCGCTTTCGTCAACATCAACGGCCCCTTCGAGGCTGGTTGAGTGTGGCGGCTCTTCCTCACCGCGCGCGCGTTGCGCCAGCATTTCGGCGCGTCGATGCTTGGCACGATCGAATGCCAGGCGGCGACGCTGGATAAGCATCCAACGGCGGATGACGTGATAGACCACCAGTAACAAGAACCAAATTGCTACCGAAGTCTCCAGGCGCGCCAGCAGGGCTTGTGATGTTGCCAGGTAGCCCACAGCTGCCGCGAGAATAGCAATCAGTGGTGCACCCATCAGCATATTCCACAGCATGCTGTTGACCATGTTGTCGCCATTGCCTTCTTTGTCGAGATACAGTGGTATGCCGGCGCGTTTCAGGCTCAGGGTTACGATCGCCAGCGCTCCGCAAATCAGGATAAAGCACAGACGTCCCAGTGAGGCGGAGAATTCCCGGTCATTGAGGTTATCAAACATAATCACCGCCATGATCAGCGGGACAATCAGCCCGATACTCATCAGGTAATAGTGCATGGCCTTCGCGACACGGTTACGCGGCCAGCCAAAGTGGGCGATGAACAACCCGTTGGGGCGCGCGAAGGTGGCGCAAATCATTACCGCCCATAGCATAGGCACCGTGGCGGTAACGCCATCGCCGATAGCAACAGCCAGCGGGTAAGGCCAGGCTTCCTGCAACCCGTAACCGAGCGTTGCCCATAGCACTGGCAGCGGTGAGGCGACGAGTATCGACCAGAATACCGTGCGTATCGTCAGCCAGAAGTGATCCTGGGTTACTTTACCAACACGCGCTGACGAGCGTTCCAGAAAGCGAGTAAAGTGTTTACGTGAAGAAAGGCTAAACCCAACCAGCACCAGTGCACCGAACAGTGGTAGCAGCGTTTCCTTGCTGGTCAGCATCATGATAGTGGCTTTGCCAAGCTGATTAAATGTATCGAGTGAGATCAGACGGCGCAGATCCTGAACAATATCGACGGGCCAGGAGAGCGAGATGGGGCTGACGTCTGATGTCCAGAACAGATAACGGTGCGTCGCCTCATTGACCTCTTTCAGGGCGTCTTCCAGTTGGCTATTGGAGACTTTTAGCTTAGTGAGCTCGAGGATCAGCGTATCGCCACCCTGTAGCAGAGAGTTCAGTAGTTCACGCTGAGTGCGCAACTGGGCGTTGAGAATGCTGCTCTGCTCAGCGGTTAGCGGTTGCCCGTCGGCCTGGTGAATTTGACGTAATTGCGGCTGCTTGTTGAGGAGGTCTTCATAGCGCATACGGTGTACGCGCAGCTGAGCCATTTCGGTATCTAACTGCTGGGGTTTGGGCATTTCTGGCAGACGAGAAACTTGTGCACGCAGTGCTTCCCCCAGCATATTCGAGACGCCAAGCCATTGTGACTGTTCCCGCAGCGTATTCAAGGCCTGACGTACCTGCAACGTTTGGCTGGTGGCCTGACGCTGCTGCGAGGCGACCAGGTCCATACGTTGCGCCTGCTGGTTCAAGGCCTGAGACAACTCGCGGTTAACCTTGAACTGATCGACAATACCTTCCGGCAGTCCCGCGCTGTTTTCTGCCAACAGTTCCGTGCTCTCCAGCGCACGTTCGGCTTCACGCTGGCGCTGGCTGTTGAGTTGGTTGCGTAATGCTTGCAGATAAGCGTCGAGTTGTTGGCTCTGCTTTTCTGCCAGTTCGGAGCGCATTCGCGCCAGTTCCTGGCGGTTGTTTGCGGAAAGCTGCGCCAGCTCCAGTTCATCGACCTGGGCTTTAAGTTTGGCGGATTCAGCTTGCATCGCTTGATTCTGCGCGGAATTGCCGTTGGCGGTACCAATGCGCCGCTCAAGCTCATTGAGCTGGCGGCGGGCATCGGTTTGCTGTTGAGGAAGCTGGCTTAACGAGTCGGCGATTTCCCGGGCGCGATCCTGCTCCTGTTGAGCCTGGCGGCTTTTATCCAGTAACTGACTGCTGACCTGAAGGATTTCCTGGTTTAATGCATCCGTCGTGAGGCTGGTCGGTACGCTACGCGGTTCGTCGCGCAGGTTGTTTAGCTGCGCGCGTAATGTTGCGGACAGCTTGGGGAAGTTATCGATAACCTGCTGATATTGTTCAGCACGCTCAAGGGAGCCTTTCCGCTCTTCGAGAGCATTCAGCGCGGACTGGAGCGCCTCGACGGTTTCTGGCTGAGCGGGTTTTGCCGCCTTTGCCTGCTCCAGTTCCTGGGTGAGTTGTTTGGCATCGGGGGCCGTCGCAGCGTACGCCCCCAGGCTGAGGCACCAGGCCATCAGAAAAGTGATAATCAGGCGCACAGCAGCGATTCCTATGTTTAACTTTCGTCTTTTTTGTCGTCAACCAGCGGGCTGGCGTCGTGTTCTGCTTCGATCTCTTCTTTCGCCAGCGGGGCCGGTTCTGCCTCTGGCGTCACGAAAGTCTCGGTCGAGATGGCCATTGGTTGGCCGATTTTGGTCACGGAAAGATCCTGCAACTGCTCAACCAGGTTAACTTTGCCAGGTGCGAACAGGTTGATGACGGTAGAACCGAGCTTAAAGCGGCCCATTTCCTGACCTTTCAGCAGCGCCACCGACCCTTCGCTTTCGCCTTCCGGCCATGTCCAGCGTTTGATCACGCCTTCACGCGGTGGGGTAATGGTGCCTGCCCATGTGGTTTCAATGCTGCCGACGATGGTCGCGCCGACCAGAATCTGCACCATCGGGCCGAATTCGGTATCAAACAGGCAAATAACACGTTCGTTGCGGGCAAACAGGTTCGGCACGTTCTGCGCGGTCAGGATGTTCACAGAGAAGAGATCGCCCGGCACATACATCATTTCACGCAGGATACCGTTACACGGCATGTGTACACGGTGGTAATCGCGTGGAGATAAGTAAGTGGTCACAAACGTACCGTTGCGGAATTTGTCAGCCATCTGGTAGTTGCCAGCCAGCAGCGCTTCAAGGGTATAGCTATGCCCTTTAGCTTGCAGCAATTTGTCTTCTTCGATGTTGCCTAACTGGTTGATCACGCCGTCAGCGGGCATGACCAGTACGTTTGGATCGGTATTAATCGGGCGAGCATCGTTGCGCAGCGGGCGAACAAAGAAGTCGTTAAAGGTGCGATAGCTGGCAGTGTCCGGCTTTTGCGCCTCTTTCATATCGACCTTGTAGTATTTCACGAACAGATCGATAACCAGTTTAGTCAGCCATCCCGCTCGTTTGCTCGCACCCCAACCCGCCAGGCGAGTGAGCCATAGTTTCGGCAGAATGTATTGTAGCGAAAGCTTAAATGAGTTTAACAAGGTAGCCTCCAGGCCATAATTTGTTCCCGATCCGGCATATGGGCCGGATCCTGAAAAAAGGGGGACGATTCTAGCGATGCTTAGCTTAGTTGTCAGTCGTCTGTATCAGAAAAGTTTTTACGCGTTTTTACCTGCGCCATGCTTTCCAGGATGCGGTGATAATTTTCAAACCGAATCTCAGCAATTTTCCCTTCCTCGACAGCTTCACGAATTGCACAGCCCGGATCTGCATCATGTTTACAGTCGCGGTACTTGCAATGGCCTAAATAGTCATGAAATTCGACAAAGCCATCAGTGATTTGTTCCGGTTCAAGATGCCACAGCCCAAACTCACGTACACCCGGGGAGTCGATGACATCGCCGCCGTGAGGGAAGTGGTACAGGCGAGAAGCTGTTGTGGTGTGCTGCCCAAGACCAGAGTTGTCGGAGACATCATTGGTCAGGATCTCTTCCTGCAGGCCGAGAAGATTATTGAGCAGGCTGGATTTACCTACGCCCGACTGACCGGCGAAAATGCTGATGCGATCGGTTAACGCTTCTTCAAGCGGTTTCAGGCCGTCTTTAGTGCGGCTTGAGACCATCAACACGCGATAACCAATGTGGCGATAAATATCCATCTGCTCGTTAACGAAGGCCATACCTTCGTCGTCCAGCAGATCAATTTTGTTGAGTACGATGATGGGCTCTACGTGCAAGGTTTCGCAAGCCACCAGATAGCGGTCGATAATATTCAGTGACAGCTCAGGTAAGATGGCTGAGACAATTACGATTTGATCGATGTTGGCCGCAATGGGTTTCACCCCGTCGTAAAAGTCCGGGCGAGTGAGTACTGAGGTACGCTCATGTACCGCCTCAACGATCCCTTTAACATTCACGCCCCCTGCTGCCGCTTTACCCGGACGCCAGACTACACGATCGCCGGTAACCAGCGAACGAATGGTACGGCGGATGTTGCAACGGTGAATTTTCCCGTCAGCAGACTCTACGTCGGCATGCATGCCAAAACGGCTGATAACGATGCCTTCAGCGGTCTCGCCAAACAGGTTGTCGTCGTAGTCGGGCTTCTCCGCGGACGTTTTAAGACGACGCTGGTGATTGGCGTTCACGCGGCGCTGTTGGCCTTTGGAGAGTTTATTCTTACTCAATCGGACTGGCTCCTGGTCGCCCATAATGGGCAAAACATTTATGATACACGCAATTTTAGATGAATATAGTCACACTGAATGTGACGTCTGAAGGGTGGAAAATAGCATGAGTGCCAATGAAAACAACCTGATTTGGATCGATCTGGAGATGACAGGTCTGGATCCCGAGCGCGATCGCATTATTGAGATCGCTACGCTAGTGACTGATGCCAACCTGAATATCCTGGCTGAAGGACCGACAATTGCGGTGCATCAGTCTGATGAGCAACTGGCGTTAATGGATGACTGGAACGTACGTACGCATACCGGAAGTGGGCTGGTGGAACGCGTAAAAGCGAGCACCATGGGCGATCGTGAAGCTGAACTGGCGACGCTGGCCTTTTTAAAAGAGTGGGTTCCGGAAGGGAAATCACCTATCTGTGGCAACAGCATCGGCCAGGATCGCCGTTTCCTGTTTAAATACATGCCGGAGCTGGAGGCGTATTTCCATTATCGCTATCTGGACGTCAGCACGCTCAAAGAACTGGCGCGTCGTTGGAAGCCGGAAATCCTGGCTGGCTTCACCAAGCAGGGAACGCATCAGGCGATGGACGATATTCGTGAATCGGTTGCCGAGCTTGCTTACTATCGCGAACATTTCATTAAGCTTTGATTTTGTGGAT
The DNA here is from genome assembly GCF_019382635.1 of Citrobacter sp. Colony219. Lineage (NCBI taxonomy): Bacteria > Pseudomonadati > Pseudomonadota > Gammaproteobacteria > Enterobacterales > Enterobacteriaceae > Citrobacter > Citrobacter sp. Colony219. The sequence continues at coordinate 791,621 of NZ_CP080033.1, forward strand.
TGCCGGGCGGCGGCTACGCCTTACCCGGCCTACGAATATCGTTCCTGTGAGCTTGCACTGAGGCAGAATTGTCGCTAAATTAGACGACTTGCCGATAAATTCAGCACTTAAACAGAAAAATGAGAAAATCGCTTTTCGGGGGGTTGCAGCTAAACGGATTTCTCGTATAATGCGCCTCCCGTAACGACAGAGAATTACTCGTTACGGCAGCAACAAAAGCAGTACAGATTTGCGGGAATAGCTCAGTTGGTAGAGCACGACCTTGCCAAGGTCGGGGTCGCGAGTTCGAGTCTCGTTTCCCGCTCCAAAATTTGAAAATGCTTGTAAAGCAAAGACACACCCAAGCGGGAATAGCTCAGTTGGTAGAGCACGACCTTGCCAAGGTCGGGGTCGCGAGTTCGAGTCTCGTTTCCCGCTCCAAAATTTGAAAGTGCTTATAAAGCACAGACCACCAATCGCAGGATTTCGAATTGCGACAAGGCGGCAACTGAATGAGTCCTTAGGAGCTTACTGAAGTAAGTGACCCAGGCGAATGAAGGCAGCCAACGCAGTAGCGGTTCGAAAGACGAAGATTATGCGGGAATAGCTCAGTTGGTAGAGCACGACCTTGCCAAGGTCGGGGTCGCGAGTTCGAGTCTCGTTTCCCGCTCCAAATTCTTACCCCAATAAAAATATCCACAACGAATAATCGCGTTGGGGACGTTTTGTTTCGTCATTGACATACTCTTGTAAACAGACTTATCCACAGGCTCGGGTATTATTCCTGGAATACAAAAAACTTCGCTGGGTGAATAGTATCATTTTAACTATTTGAAATTATTGAACTAATTATCATTTCAAATTGTTAATGCGATCACTTGACGATTTTTTCTCTCTTGAATATCAATGTGTTTTTATTTTTATACACAAGCTGTGGATGACTTACGCGTCGCGCGGCAGACCCTTTTCAATGACCCTGACCAAACGTTGTTTCTTCGGTAACTGCACCTCAACTACGCAGGCATTTCGCTTCTCAATTTGCTGAGCAACCGCCCAGTCTATGTGTTCGTCGAGAAGTGGGTGCTCACCTCTGCGACTTTCCAGCGCGTGAATAACCGCGTCATCCCATGGGGCATTACCCAACGCAACGGCGATATTTCGCAGCCAGCGCAGGTGGCCAATACGACGAATGGCAGACCCCTCCGTGACTTTTAAAAACCACGCTTCGCTCCAGCTAAACAGCGCTATTAACTCCGGAGCATGCAGCTGCTTGCGCGGGTTGAAGTCATCCTCTGTCGTCAACTGTGAATAGCGGTTCCACGGGCAAATGAGCTGGCAATCATCGCAGCCGTAAATTCGATTCCCCATCAAGGGACGAAATTCTTCCGGGATCGGGCCTTCCAGTTCGATAGTGAGATAAGAGATACAGCGGCGCGCATCTACGGTGTAGGGTTCAACGATGGCCCCGGTGGGACAGATGGTCATACAGGCAACGCATTTCCCGCATCCTTCTTCGACTGGCTTATCGACCGGCAGGGGCACGTCGATCAGTAATTCCCCGAGGAAGAAAAATGAACCAGCTTCGCGATTGAGGATAAGTGAGTGCTTACCTGTCCAGCCAAGTCCGGCTTTTTCCGCCAAAGGACGCTCAAGAATGGGCGCGGAATCGACAAAAGGTCTAAAATTCAGCGAAACGCAGTGCTGTTGAATCCTCTCTCCCAGCTTTTTTAAGCGGTTACGCAGTAGCTTATGGTAGTCGCGCCCAAGCGCGTAACGGCTGACGTAACCGAGTGAGGGGGTTTTCAACGTGCTGGCAAAGGCGGCATTAGCAGGCAGATAGTTCATACGTACGCTGATGACGCGTAGCGTACCGGGTAATAATTCGTGAGGTCGGGCGCGCATCATGCCGTGACGGGCCATCCAGTCCATCTCGCCGTGGTATTGTTTATCCAGCCAGGCCTGCAGTTTGGGCTCCGCTTCGCTGAGGTCGGTATCGGCAATACCGACCTGCTGAAAGCCAAGCTCCAGCCCCCACTGCTTAATATTTTGCGCTAACTGATTGAGATCGAGGGGCTCTGACATGACGGACCATACAATGAAGAAAAACCCCGCAAGTATACCACACTTCATCTGGCACGCCGATGACATCAGGTGGATGGAGCGAGAGGCGGCAGACAGTTTAGGGCTGACGTTGTATGAGCTAATGCAACGGGCGGGAGAAGCGGCGTTTCAGGTCACCCGCGAGGCCTATCCGAACGCCCAACACTGGCTGGTGCTATGTGGTCATGGCAACAACGGCGGTGATGGTTACGTGGTGGCAAGACTTGCCAAAGCGCTGGGGCTTGAAGTCACGTTGCTGGCGCAGGAGAGTGACAAGCCACTCCCCGAGGAGGCGCAGCAGGCGCGTGATGCCTGGCTTAACGCTGGTGGCGTCATTCACGCGGCAGATAT
>NZ_CP080033.1:794177-819734 GCF_019382635.1 Citrobacter sp. Colony219
ATCGATATTCCCTCCGGCCTGCTGGCGCAGACGGGAGCGACGCCGGGGGCAGTCATCAACGCTGCGCATACTGTTACCTTTATTGCGCTCAAGCCAGGTCTGCTCACTGGTAAAGCACGCGATGTCACCGGACGTCTGCATGTTAACGCACTCGGGCTGGACGACTGGCTGGCGGGGCAGAACGCGCCGCTGCAACGTTTTGATGCTCAACAACTTGCACACTGGCTAACGCCGCGTCGACCCACCTCGCACAAGGGTTCCCACGGTCGGCTGGTGATTATCGGTGGTGATCACGGTACGGCAGGGGCAATACGCATGGCCGGGGAAGCGGCGCTGCGTGCAGGAGCCGGGCTGGTTAAAGTGTTGACGCGCAGTGAAAATATCGCGCCTATTTTGACAGCCAGACCGGAACTGATGGTCGATGCACTGACGCCGCAGACTCTGGAAGAGAGCCTAGCGTGGGCGGATGTGGTGGTGATAGGCCCAGGGCTTGGTCAGCAGGAGTGGGGCAAAAAAGCGCTGCAAAAAGTAGAGAATTTTCGCAAACCGATGCTCTGGGATGCGGATGCGCTGAACCTGCTGGCAATCAATCCCGATAAACGTCACAATCGCGTGATCACGCCGCATCCTGGTGAAGCCGCGCGGCTGCTGGGCTGTTCCATTGCAGAAATTGAAGACGATCGCTTACTTTGTGCGCAACGTCTGGTAAAACGGTACGGAGGCGTGGTTGTGCTGAAAGGCGCGGGTACGGTTGTTGCTGCTGAACAGGCTGAGCTGGGTATTATTGATACCGGCAATGCCGGGATGGCCAGCGGCGGAATGGGTGATGTGCTTTCCGGTATTATTGGCGCATTGCTCGGACAGAAGCTTACCCCGTATGATGCAGCCTGTGCGGGATGTGTTGCGCATGGTGCGGCAGCGGATGTGCTGGCGGCGCGTTTTGGTACGCGCGGCATGCTGGCGACAGATCTCTTTACCACGCTACAGCGTATTGTTAACCCTGATGTGATTGACGTTTATCATGATGAATCGAGTAATTCCACTACCTGATGAACAGGCGACTTTAGACCTGGGACTGCGGGTAGCTAAAGCCTGTGACGGCGCGACGGTAATTTATTTGTACGGCGACCTGGGGGCGGGTAAAACCACTTTCAGCCGGGGATTCCTGCAGGCGTTAGGCCACAAAGGTAATGTAAAAAGCCCCACCTACACGCTGGTTGAACCCTATGCGCTCGATAATTTGATGGTATATCACTTCGATCTGTACCGACTTGCGGACCCGGAGGAGCTGGAATTTATGGGGATCCGCGATTATTTTGCCAATGATGCCATCTGCCTGGTGGAATGGCCGCAACAAGGTAAAGGTGTACTACCAGACCCGGACGTCGAAATACACATTGAATATCAGGCGCAAGGTCGTGAGGCGCGCGTAAGTGCTGTCTCCTCATCGGGTGAATTATTGCTGGCGCGTTTAGCCGATTAACCTTAAGGGTGGCGGGATGATTTATCGCATCAGAAACTGGCTGATGGCAACCCTGGTCCTGCTGTGCGCGCAGGCAGGGGCCGCCAGCCTCTCCGATCTTCAGGTTTCCAATGGCGATCAACAGGCGCGGATTACGCTGAGCTTTATTGGCGATCCTGAATACGCCGTGACTCAGGACGGGAAACGCACCGTCTCGTTGGATATTAAACAAACCGGTGTCATTCAGGGATTACCGCTGCTGTTTAGCGGCAATAATCTGGTGAAATCTATCCGTTCCGGCACGCCAAAAGATGCGCAGTCTCTGCGCCTGGTGGTGGATTTAACCGAGAACGGCAAAGCCGAAGCCGTTAAACGTCAGAACGGTGGCAATTATACCGTTGTGTTTACCATCAAAGCGGATGCGCCGCCACCACCGCCAGTGGTGGCGAAGCGTGTTGAAGCGCCGGTTGTCGCCCCTCGTCCTGCCGAGCCTGCGCGTAACCCGTTTAAAGCGGAAAATGATCGCACGACGATCGTTACTAACAGTAATACCTCCACACGACCTGCGGCGCGCGCCAGCACCGGTAACGGCGATAAAGTGGTTATTGCCATTGATGCCGGACACGGCGGGCAGGATCCGGGGGCGATTGGCCCTGGCGGCACGCGTGAGAAAAACGTCACGATTGCCGTGGCGCGCAAACTGCGCAGCTTGCTCAATGATGACCCGATGTTTAAAGGGGTACTCACCCGTGATGGCGATTACTTTATCTCGGTGATGGGGCGTTCAGACGTCGCGCGTAAACAAAACGCCAATTTCCTGGTCTCTATTCATGCGGATGCCGCGCCAAACCGGGATGCCACCGGCGCTTCCGTCTGGGTTCTGTCAAACCGTCGGGCGAACAGTGAGATGGCCGGCTGGCTGGAACAGCACGAGAAGCAATCAGAGCTGTTGGGCGGCGCGGGCGATGTGCTGGCAAACAGCCAGTCCGATCCTTATCTCAGCCAGGCCGTGCTGGACCTGCAGTTCGGCCATTCGCAACGTGTCGGGTATGATGTGGCGACCAGCATGATCGGCCAGTTAGAACGTATTGGCTCGATGCATAAGCGTCGTCCTGAACACGCCAGTCTGGGGGTATTACGTTCGCCTGATATCCCGTCAGTGCTGGTTGAGACCGGCTTTATCAGTAACAACAGCGAAGAGCGTCTGTTGGCGAGTGATGATTATCAGCAGCAACTGGCCGAGGCGATTTACAAAGGATTGCGTAACTATTTCCAGGCGCACCCGATGCAAACCGGGCCGCAGGGCGCACAGGCGCAAACCGCCAGTGCGGTATCGCCTGGTAACACGTTAACAAATTAAGGATTAGCCATGCCGATTCAGGTTCTACCGCCACAGCTGGCGAACCAGATTGCCGCAGGCGAGGTGGTAGAACGGCCTGCGTCAGTGGTGAAAGAGCTGGTGGAAAACAGCATTGATGCTGGTGCGACGCGCATTGATATTGATATAGAGCGCGGTGGTGCGAAGCTTATCCGTATTCGTGACAACGGCTGCGGGATTAAAAAAGACGAGCTGGCGTTGGCGCTGGCGCGTCATGCCACCAGTAAAATTGCCTCGCTTGACGATCTCGAGGCCATCGTGAGCCTCGGATTTCGTGGCGAAGCGCTGGCCAGTATCAGCTCCGTCTCTCGTTTAACCCTGACGTCGCGGACACAAGAGCAGCCTGAGGCCTGGCAAGCCTATGCTGAAGGGCGCGACATGGATGTGACGGTTAAACCTGCCGCGCATCCGGTGGGTACTACGCTGGAAGTGCTGGATCTGTTTTACAACACGCCAGCCCGACGCAAATTTATGCGCACCGAGAAAACTGAATTTAATCATATTGATGAGATTATTCGCCGCATTGCGCTGGCACGTTTTGATGTGACGATTAATTTGTCACATAACGGCAAAATGGTGCGCCAGTACCGCGCTGTGGCTGCAGACGGACAGAAAGAGCGTCGACTGGGCGCGATTTGCGGTACGCCGTTTCTGGAGCATGCGTTGGCGATTGAATGGCAGCATGGTGATTTGACGCTGCGCGGCTGGGTGGCCGATCCGAACCACACAACGGCTGCGCTGGCGGAAATCCAGTACTGCTATGTGAATGGCCGGATGATGCGCGACCGGCTGATCAACCATGCTATTCGTCAGGCCTGTGAAGATAAGCTGGGAGCCGATCAACAACCCGCTTTTGTGCTGTATCTGGAAATCGACCCGCATCAGGTGGATGTTAACGTACATCCTGCCAAACATGAGGTCCGTTTTCATCAATCCCGCCTGGTGCACGATTTTATTTACCAAGGCGTGTTGAGCGTCCTGCAGCAGCAGCTTGAAACATCACTGCCGTTGGCTGACGACAATGAGCCTGCCCCAAGGCACATCCCGGAAAACCGTGTCGCCGCCGGACGTAACCATTTTGCCGAACCGACTCCCGCGCGCGAACCAGCGACACCGCGTTACTCTGCTTCCACTGGCGCTGGAAGCGGCAGTAGTGGCGCAGGCCGTCAGGCAGCGAGCTGGCCGCATGCCCAGCCTGGATATCAAAAGCAGCAGGGCGAAATTTATCAGCGCCTGCTGCAGACACCGGCTCCAATGCACAAACCACCGGTCACTGAAACGCCGGCAGCACCTCTTACCGGTAACAGTCAAGGGTTTGGAAGGGTGCTGACTATCGTAGGGACCGACTGTGCATTACTGGAAAGCGATAGCCAGATTCGGCTGCTGGCGTTACCTGTTGCGGAACGGTGGTTGCGGCAGGCGCAGCTTACGCCCGGCCAGGCCCCTGTTTGCGCTCAGCCATTGCTGATCCCGTTACGTCTAAAAGTCACCGCTGATGAAAAAGCAGCGTTGCAAAAAGGGCAGAGCCAACTGGCCGATTTGGGGATTGAATTTCAGCTGGATGCGCAGCATGTGACCATCCGGGCGGTGCCTTTACCCTTACGCCAACAAAATTTACAAATCTTGATTCCTGAACTGATAGGCTACCTGGCGCAGCAAACCGTATTCGAAGCGGGCAACATTGCGCAGTGGATTGCACGTAACCTGATGAGCGAGCATCCGCAGTGGAGTATGGCCCAGGCGATTACTCTGTTGGCGGATGTTGAGCGGCTATGCCCACAACTCGTGAAGGCACCGCCGGGTGGTCTGTTACAACCTGTTGATTTACATTCGGTAATGAACGCCCTGAAACATGAGTGATACCTGTAAGGCGAGCCTGCCAAAGGCGATTTTTTTGATGGGGCCAACGGCCTCCGGTAAAACAGCATTAGCAATTGAATTGCGTAAAGTTTTGCCCGTAGAGTTGATAAGCGTTGATTCCGCCCTTATTTACAAGGGGATGGATATCGGCACCGCGAAGCCTGATGCTAATGAATTGAAGGCCGCACCACACCGATTGCTGGATATTCGTGATCCGGCGCAAGCGTATTCTGCTGCGGATTTTCGTCGCGATGCGCTAGCCGAGATGGCCGATATCACTGCAGCGGGGCGTATCCCACTGTTAGTGGGTGGCACTATGTTATATTTCAAAGCCTTGCTTGAAGGGTTGTCACCGTTACCGTCGGCAGATCCGGAGGTCAGGGCCAGAATCGAGCAGCAGGCGGCAGAGCTTGGATGGGACGCGTTACACCGACAGCTTCAGGAGATTGACCCGGTAGCTGCAGCGCGGATTCATCCAAATGATCCGCAAAGACTTTCCCGGGCACTGGAAGTTTTTTTCATTTCGGGTAAAACTTTAACGGAGCTGACGCAAACGTCAGGAGATGCTTTGCCGTATCAGGTGCACCAGTTTGCGATCGCTCCGGCGAGCCGTGAATTGCTCCATCAGCGAATTGAGCAGCGTTTTCATCAGATGTTAGCTTCAGGTTTTGAAGCAGAAGTCCGGGCGCTTTTTGCCCGAGGAGATTTGCATACGGATTTGCCTTCCATTCGTTGTGTCGGGTATCGCCAGATGTGGTCATACATTGAAGGCGAAATTTCATACGATGAAATGGTTTATAGAGGTGTTTGCGCCACGAGGCAGTTAGCGAAGCGGCAGATAACCTGGTTGCGTGGTTGGGAAGGGGTGCACTGGCTTGACAGTGAAAAGCCTGACCAGGCGCGAAACGAAGTATTACAGGTTGTTGGTGCTATCGCGAACTGAATGTGTACAATTGAAACGTATCGTGCGCAATTTTTCAGAACCATAAGGTTCAAAGTACAAATAAGCATATAAGGAAAAGAGAGAATGGCTAAGGGGCAATCTTTACAAGATCCGTTCCTGAACGCACTGCGTCGGGAACGTGTTCCAGTTTCTATTTATTTGGTGAATGGTATTAAGCTGCAAGGTCAAATCGAGTCTTTTGATCAGTTCGTGATCCTGTTGAAAAACACGGTCAGCCAGATGGTTTATAAGCACGCGATTTCTACTGTTGTCCCGTCTCGCCCGGTTTCTCATCACAGCAATAATGCCACCGGCGGCACTGGCAGCAACTACCATCACGGTAGCAACGCGCAAGGTTCATCTGCGCAACAGGACAGCGAAGAAACCGAATAAGGTTGTTAGCTGTTTTACACACGGGGAGCCAGCGATCCTGCGTTCCCCGTTGATATATATTAAGGGGTTGACGCTTGTTTGACCGTTATGATGCCGGTGAGCAGGCGGTACTGGTACACATCTATTTTTCGCAAGACAAAGATATGGAAGACCTCCAGGAGTTTGAATCTCTGGTTTCTTCCGCCGGTGTCGAAGCAATGCAGGTGATTACCGGGAGCCGTAAAGCACCGCACCCGAAGTATTTTGTTGGTGAAGGTAAGGCAATCGAAATTGCCGAAGCCGTAAAAGCGACTGGCGCTGCGGTGGTGATTTTTGATCATGCTCTAAGCCCTGCCCAGGAACGTAACCTGGAACAGTTGTGCCAGTGTCTTGTTATCGACAGGACTGGTCTTATTTTAGATATTTTTGCCCAGCGTGCGCGGACCCATGAGGGTAAGTTGCAGGTTGAGCTGGCGCAGTTGCGCCATATGGCTACACGCCTGGTCCGTGGCTGGACTCACCTTGAAAGGCAAAAGGGCGGGATTGGTTTGCGTGGTCCGGGTGAAACCCAGCTCGAAACTGACCGTCGTTTGCTGCGTAATCGCATTTTGCAAATACAGTCGCGCCTGGAAAAAGTTGAAAAGCAACGTGAGCAGGGGCGGCAGTCGCGCAAGAAAGCGGATGTCCCAACCGTATCACTGGTGGGATATACCAACGCCGGAAAATCCACCCTGTTCAACCAGATAACCGAAGCCCGGGTTTACGCAGCGGACCAGCTGTTTGCGACCCTGGACCCGACGCTGCGCCGAATAGACGTAGCGGACGTCGGTGAAACCGTGCTGGCGGATACCGTAGGGTTTATCCGTCATTTACCGCACGACCTGGTGGCGGCGTTTAAAGCCACCCTGCAGGAAACTCGTCAGGCGACATTGCTGCTGCACGTCATTGATGCAGCAGATTTTCGTGTGCAGGAAAACATTGAGGCCGTCGACACGGTGCTCGAAGAGATCGATGCGCATGAGATCCCGACTCTGTTGGTGATGAATAAAATCGATATGCTGGATGATTTTGAACCGCGTATCGACAGAGATGAAGAGAATAAACCGATTCGCGTTTGGGTTTCAGCGCAAACGGGAATAGGTATACCACAGCTTTTTCAGGCTTTGACAGAGCGACTTTCCGGTGAGGTTGCGCAACATACGTTGCGTTTGCCGCCGCAGGAAGGGCGACTGAGAAGCCGGTTTTACCAACTTCAGGCAATAGAGAAAGAGTGGATGGAGGAGGACGGCAGCGTAGGTCTGCAGGTTCGTATGCCGATCGTAGACTGGCGTCGCCTCTGTAAACAAGAACCGGCACTGGAAGACTATGTTGTCTGACCTGACGGATATGGCCTGAAGATTTTTTCGCCTCTATTCCTCGTGGATTTTATGCGGCAGAAAGGCGGCAAGTCCTGAAATCTCCAGGTGCATAGTCAACTATGTGACTGGGGTTGAAAGATGTAGCCAACGCATCTGCAGCGCAAAAAACGCAGGTATAGCATCGCATAACAAATATGGAGCACAAACATGGCGTGGAATCAGCCCGGTAATAACGGACAAGACCGCGACCCCTGGGGAAGCAGCAAACCTGGCGGCAACCCTGAGGGAAATGGAAACAAAGGTGGTCGCGAGCAGGGACCTCCCGATCTGGACGATATCTTCCGCAAACTGAGTAAAAAGCTCGGTGGTCTGGGTGGCGGTAAAGGTACTGGTTCTGGCGGTGGTAGTTCATCGCAAGGCCCGCGTCCGCAACTGGGCGGTCGAGTCTTTACTATCGCAGCGGCCGCCATCGTCATTATCTGGGCGGCTAGCGGTTTCTATACCATTAAAGAAGCGGAACGTGGCGTGGTGACACGCTTCGGTAAATTCAGCCATTTGGTTGAACCGGGTCTGAACTGGAAACCGACCTTTATCGATGAAGTGACACCGGTCAACGTTGAAGCCGTGCGTGAACTTGCCGCATCCGGCGTTATGCTGACCTCTGACGAAAACGTCGTGCGCGTCGAAATGAACGTACAGTACCGCGTGACCGATCCGCAGCGTTACCTGTTTAGCGTAACCAGTGCGGATGACAGTTTGCGTCAGGCAACTGACAGCGCCCTGCGTGGGGTTATCGGTAAATACACCATGGACCGTATCCTGACCGAAGGGCGTACCGTTATTCGTAGCGATACCCAGCGTGAACTGGAAGAAACGATCCGTCCGTACAACATGGGTATCACCTTGCTGGACGTCAACTTCCAGGCAGCACGTCCACCGGAAGAGGTAAAAGCGGCGTTTGACGATGCTATCGCAGCCCGTGAAAACGAGCAGCAGTACATCCGTGAAGCAGAAGCGTACACCAACGAAGTTCAGCCGCGTGCAAACGGTCAGGCTCAGCGTATCCTGGAAGAAGCGCGTGCGTATAAGACTCAGACCATCCTGGAAGCACAGGGTGAAGTGGCTCGCTTCGCAAAAATTCTGCCGGAATATAAAGCCGCACCGCAAATTACCCGCGAGCGTCTGTATATCGAAACCATGGAAAAAGTGCTGAGCAATACCCGCAAAGTCCTGGTTAACGATAAAGGCAGCAATCTGATGGTTCTGCCGCTGGATCAAATGCTGAAAGGTGGTAGTGCGCCAGCAGCAAAGACTGACAGCAGTTCAAACCTGTTGCGTCTGCCGCCAGCAACGACTTCCAGCACTGGAGCAAGCAATACATCGTCCACCAGTCAGGGCGATATTATGGACCAACGCCGCGCGAATGCGCAGCGTAACGACTACCAGCGTCAGGGGGAATAACGATGCGTAAGTCAGTTATTGCGATTATCATCATCGTTCTGGTAGTTCTGTTCATGTCTGTCTTTGTGGTCAAAGAAGGCGAGCGCGGTATTACTCTGCGCTTTGGTAAAGTTCTGCGTGACGATGAAAACAAGCCGCTGGTCGTTGCACCAGGCCTGCACTTCAAGATTCCGTTTATTGAATCTGTGAAGATGCTCGATGCGCGTATTCAGACCATGGACAACCAGGCCGATCGCTTTGTTACCAAAGAGAAGAAAGACCTGATTGTTGACTCCTACATCAAGTGGCGCATCAGTGACTTTAGCCGTTACTACCTGGCAACGGGCGGTGGCGATGTTTCTCAGGCGGAAGTCCTGCTGAAACGTAAGTTCTCTGACCGTCTGCGTTCTGAAATTGGTCGTCTGGACGTGAAGGACATCGTTACCGATTCCCGCGGTCGTCTGACCCTGGAAGTTCGTGACGCGCTGAACTCCGGCTCTGCTGGCACGGAAGATGAAGTGGCGACTCCGGCAGCAGATAGCGCGATTGCCGAAGCGGCTGAACGTGTTCAGGCTGAAACGAACGGTAAAGTACCGGTCATCAACCCGAACAGTATGGCGGCATTGGGCATTGAAGTGGTTGACGTGCGTATTAAGCAAATCAACCTGCCTGCTGAAGTGTCCGAGGCTATCTACAACCGTATGCGCGCTGAGCGTGAAGCGGTAGCACGTCGCCATCGTTCACAAGGTCAGGAAGAGGCGGAAAAACTGCGTGCAACGGCGGACTATGAAGTCACTAAAACGCTGGCAGAATCTGAGCGTCAGGGCCGAATCATGCGCGGTGAAGGCGATGCAGAAGCCGCTAAATTGTTTGCCGATGCGTTTAGTCAGGATCCTGACTTCTACGCCTTCATCCGTAGCCTGCGTGCTTACGAGAAGAGCTTCGAAGGCAACCAGGACGTGATGGTCATGAGTCCGGACAGCGATTTCTTCCGCTACATGAAGACACCGAGTTCCGCGACACGCTAATCTCGCTCCAGCGGTTTTAAAGCAGCAAAACCACCGGCATCCCCAGGGATGCGGTGGTTTTCTTTTTATATAAGGGCGATGGATGAATTCAACAATTTTGCTGGCGCTCGCGCTGGTTTTGGTGCTGGAAGGGCTGGGTCCGATGCTTTATCCCAGCGCATGGAAGAAAATGATCTCTGCAATGGCGCAACTTCCCGAAAATATTTTGCGTCGTTTTGGTGGAGGTCTTGTGGTTGCGGGCGTTGTGGTCTACTACATGTTGAGGAAAACGATTGGCTGATTAATAAGTAGACTAATTTGCNGGATTTTGCATGCAAAAAGTGCTGTATATCTGAAAAAGCGGTGGTAGAATCCATTTTTAAGCAAACGGTGATTTTGAAAAATGGGTAACAACGTCGTCGTACTGGGCACCCAATGGGGTGACGAAGGTAAAGGGAAGATCGTCGATCTTCTGACTGAACGGGCTAAATATGTTGTGCGCTACCAGGGTGGTCACAACGCAGGCCATACTCTCGTAATCAACGGTGAAAAAACCGTCCTCCATCTTATTCCATCAGGTATTCTTCGCGAGAATGTCATCAGCATCATCGGTAACGGTGTTGTTCTGTCTCCGTCCGCGCTGATGAAAGAAATGAAAGGACTGGAAGATCGTGGTATCCCGGTTCGCGAGCGCCTGCTGCTGTCTGAAGCTTGTCCGCTGATCCTTGATTATCACGTTGCGTTGGATAACGCTCGTGAGAAAGCGCGTGGCGAGAAAGCGATCGGTACTACCGGTCGTGGTATCGGTCCGGCTTATGAAGACAAAGTAGCTCGTCGTGGTCTGCGCGTTGGCGATCTGTTTGATAAAGCAACCTTCGCTGAAAAACTGAAAGAAGTGATGGAATATCACAACTTCCAGCTGGTGAATTTCTATAAAGTTGAAGCAGTTGACTACCAGAAAGTGCTGGATGATGTGATGGCTATCGCCGACATCCTGACCTCGATGGTTGTTGATGTTTCCGATCTGCTGGACCAGGCGCGTAAGCGTGGCGATTTCGTCATGTTTGAAGGTGCGCAGGGTACGCTGCTGGATATAGACCACGGTACCTATCCGTACGTAACGTCCTCCAACACCACCGCAGGTGGCGTGGCAACCGGCTCCGGCCTGGGCCCACGTTATGTGGACTACGTTCTGGGTATCATCAAAGCTTACTCTACTCGTGTAGGTGCGGGTCCGTTCCCGACTGAACTGTTTGATGACGTTGGCGAGTTCCTGTGCAAACAAGGTAACGAGTATGGCGCGACCACCGGTCGTCGTCGTCGTACCGGCTGGCTGGACTCCGTTGCTGTACGCCGTGCAGTACAGATTAACTCCCTGTCTGGCTTCTGCCTGACCAAACTGGACGTACTGGACGGTTTGAAAGAGGTGAAAATCTGTGTCGCTTACCGTATGCCGGATGGCCGTGAAGTAACGACTACTCCGCTGGCAGCAGACGACTGGAAAGGTATTGAGCCGATTTACGAAACCATGCCGGGCTGGTCTGAATCTACCTTCGGCGTGAAGGAACGTAGCGGTCTGCCGCAGGCTGCACTGAACTACATCAAGCGTATTGAAGAACTGACTGGTGTGCCGATTGATATTATCTCAACTGGCCCAGACCGTACTGAAACCATGATCCTGCGCGACCCGTTCGACGCATAATTCTGGTTATAGCGTGGCGTCGAATGGCGCTACGCTTGCAATATCTCAAGCCGGATAAGGTGCTTTGCATCAGAATCCGGCTTAAAATCACGTAAGTTCCTCGCTTTTTTCCTTCCCGAACTGAAATAAATTAGCGACCTGGCTGGTGGCTGGTTTATCATCAATATAATTAATACCACCAGGTTTATCCGTTTTATCCCTTTTCCTGAGGTTGATGTGCAGTTAACAAGTTTCACCGATTACGGATTACGTGCGCTAATCTACATGGCGTCACTTCCCGAAGGACGTATGACCAGTATTTCTGAGGTGACAGAAGTCTACGGCGTGTCCCGTAATCATATGGTCAAAATAATCAATCAACTTAGCCGGGCGGGCTTTGTTACTGCTATTCGAGGAAAAAATGGCGGTATCCGCTTGGGTAAACCCGCTAAGGATATTGGTATTGGTGATGTGGTTCGCGAGCTGGAACCCTTATCGTTGGTCAACTGTAGCAGCGAGTTTTGCCACATTACCCCGGCCTGTCGACTCAAACAGGCGCTTTCTAAGGCAGTGCAAAGTTTTCTCACGGAGCTGGACAACTACACACTTGCTGATTTGGTTGAAGAGAATCAACCGCTTTATAAATTATTGCTGGTGGAGTAATGAAGTCCAAAGTATTTCGCGTCGCATCGCGGCGGCAACTGAGCGACTCCCGGGAGCTTACAAAAGTAAGTGACTGAGGGGGAGCAAAGGCAGCCAACAAAGAGGCGTCGTGAAAGACGAAGGAATTCCATCAGAGCTGACAATGGAGGAACCTCGATGTCACAAGATCCTTTCCAGGAACGCGAAGCAGAAAAATACGCGAATCCTATCCCGAGCCGGGAATTTATCCTCGAACATTTAACTAAACGTGAAAAACCGGCCAACCGCGATGAGCTGGCCGCTGAACTCAACATTGAAGGTGAAGAGCAGCAAGAAGCGCTGCGTCGCCGCCTGCGCGCCATGGAGCGTGACGGGCAACTGGTCTTCACCCGCCGTCAGTGCTATGCGCTGCCAGAACGTCTTGACCTGCTGAAAGGCACCGTTATTGGCCACCGTGATGGCTACGGCTTTCTGCGCGTTGAAGGCCGCAAAGATGACCTGTACCTGTCCAGCGAGCAGATGAAAACCTGCATTCATGGCGATCAGGTACTGGCACAGCCGCTGGGCGCGGACCGTAAAGGTCGTCGCGAAGCGCGTATTGTGCGCGTCCTGGTGCCAAAAACCAGCCAGATTGTTGGTCGCTACTTCACCGACGCTGGCGTTGGGTTTGTTGTCCCTGACGACAGCCGCCTGAGCTTCGATATCCTGATCCCGCCGGAAGAGGTGATGGGGGCTCGTATGGGCTTTGTGGTGGTGGTTGAACTCACCCAGCGCCCGACTCGCCGTACCAAAGCGGTGGGTAAAATTGTTGAAGTGCTGGGCGATAATATGGGCACCAGCATGGCCGTTGATATGGCTCTGCGTACTCATGAAATTCCCTATATCTGGCCGCAGGCAGTAGAGAAACAGGTCGCCGGCCTGAAAGAAGAAGTACCGGAAGAAGCGAAAGTCGGGCGTGTTGATTTGCGCGATTTGCCGCTGGTTACTATCGATGGTGAAGATGCGCGTGATTTCGATGATGCCGTCTATTGCGAGAAGAAACGTGGCGGCGGCTGGCGTTTATGGGTGGCAATTGCCGACGTAAGCTATTACGTTCGCCCGCCGACTCCGCTGGACCAGGAAGCCCGCAGCCGCGGCACATCCGTCTACTTCCCATCGCAGGTTGTTCCGATGCTGCCGGAAGTGCTGTCTAACGGATTGTGTTCGCTCAACCCGCAGGTGGACAGGTTGTGTATGGTCTGCGAAATGACCATTTCGTCGAAAGGCCGTTTAACCGGCTTTAAATTCTACGAAGCGGTCATGAGTTCCCATGCTCGTCTGACTTACACCAAGGTCTGGCACATGCTGCAGGGCGACCAGGAACTGCGTGAGCAGTACGCGCCGTTGGTTAAACACATTGAAGAGCTGCACAACCTCTACAAAGTGCTGGATAAAGCGCGTGAAGAGCGTGGTGGTATCTCGTTTGAAAGTGAAGAAGCGAAGTTTATCTTCAATGCTGAACGCCGTATTGAGCGTATCGAGCAGACGCAACGTAATGACGCGCACAAACTGATTGAAGAGTGCATGATCATGGCGAACATCTCAGCGGCGCGATTCGTTGAGAAAGCCAAAGAGCCCGCGCTGTTCCGTATTCACGATAAGCCGACGACCGAAGCGATTAACTCGTTCCGTTCCGTGCTGGCGGAGCTGGGACTGGAGCTGCCTGGCGGCAACAAACCGGAGCCACGTGATTACGCGGAACTGCTGGAGTCGATTGCTGACCGACCTGACGCAGAAATGCTGCAAACCATGCTGCTGCGTTCGATGAAGCAAGCGATTTACGATCCGGAAAACCGTGGGCACTTTGGTCTGGCGCTGCAATCTTATGCGCACTTTACCTCGCCGATTCGTCGTTACCCGGATCTCTCCTTGCACCGGGCAATTAAGTATCTGCTGGCGCAGGAGCAGGGCCATAAAGGCAACACCACGGAAACCGGTGGCTACCATTATTCGATGGAAGAGATGCTGCAATTGGGTCAACACTGTTCAATGGCAGAGCGCCGTGCTGACGAAGCCACGCGCGATGTCTCTGACTGGCTGAAGTGCGACTTCATGCTGGATCAGGTGGGTAATGTCTTTAAAGGCGTGATTGCCAGCGTGACGGGTTTTGGCTTCTTTGTCCGCCTTGATGAGCTGTTTATCGATGGTCTGGTGCATGTCTCCTCCCTGGATAACGACTACTATCGTTTCGACCAGGTTGGGCAGCGCCTGACGGGGGAATCCAGCGGTCAAATGTATCGCCTGGGCGATCGGGTGGAAGTCCGTGTGGAAGCTGTCAATATGGACGAGCGTAAAATCGACTTCAGTTTGATCTCCAGCGAACGTGCGCCGCGCAATGAAGGTAAAACCGCGCGCGAAAAAGCGAAAAAAGGCGATGCGGGTAAAAATACCGGTAAACGTCGTCAGATGGGCAAAAAGGTGAATTTCGAGCCGGACAGCGCTTTCCGCGGCGAGAAGAAAGGCAGAGCCAAACCTCAGGCGGATAAGAAAGCGGCTGAGAAGAAAGGCGATAAAAAAGCGAAAAAGCCATCGGCAAAAACGCTTAAAATCGCTGCCGCCACCAAAGCTAAACGTGCAGCGAAAAAGAGCGTCGCACAATAACCGCCACAAACAGTAAGTCGGGCAACCCCGCGTTGCCCGCGTTACGCATAAACTATTAACGAGTACATTCATGAGTGAAATGATTTACGGCATCCATGCGGTGCAGGCTTTGCTGGAACGTGCGCCGGAGCGCTTCCAGGACGTCTTTATTCTCAAAGGTCGTGAAGATAAACGCCTGCTGCCGCTGATCCACGCACTGGAAGCACAGGGTGTTGTCATCCAGTTGGCTAACCGCCAGTTCCTGGATGAGAAAAGCGAGGGTGCGGTACATCAGGGAATTATTGCTCGCGTGAAACCGGGTCGTCAGTACCAGGAAAACGATCTGCCGGATCTGATTGCTACACTCGATCAGCCGTTCTTTTTGATCCTCGATGGCGTCACCGACCCGCATAACCTGGGCGCATGTTTGCGTAGCGCCGATGCTGCCGGCGTGCATGCGGTTATCGTACCGAAGGATCGTTCTGCGCAGCTGAATGCGACGGCGAAAAAAGTCGCCTGTGGCGCGGCAGAAAGCGTACCGCTGATCCGCGTGACCAACCTGGCGCGCACCATGCGTATGTTGCAGGAAGAGAACATCTGGATCGTTGGTACCGCAGGCGAAGCTGACCATACGTTGTATCAGAGCAAAATGACCGGACGTCTGGCGCTGGTAATGGGTGCAGAGGGCGAAGGTATGCGCCGTCTGACCCGTGAACACTGTGATGAACTGATCAGCATCCCAATGGCCGGGAGCGTTTCATCGCTTAACGTCTCTGTTGCGACGGGAATTTGCCTGTTTGAAGCTGTTCGTCAACGCGGGTAATTGATTCCTCCTTCTCTTAAGCCATCCTTCGGGATGGCTTTTTTGTGACCTTAATCCCAGGCACTCTCTTCTCTGACTGGCCATACTTAAGGCGACGGCCATTGACGAAGGGAGACACAATGCACTGGCAAACGCATACCGTTTTTAACCAACCTGTACCGCTCAATAACAGCAACTTATACCTGTCAGATGGCGCACTGTGCGAAGCGGTCAATCGCGAAGGCGCAGCTTGGGACAGCGATCTCCTCGCCAGTATTGGTCAGCAGTTAGGGACTGCAGAATCGCTCGAATTGGGTCGGTTAGCTAACGCTTATCCACCCGAACTGTTGCGCTACGACCCGCAGGGGCAGCGGCTGGATGATGTGCGGTTTCATCCCGCCTGGCATTTGCTGATGCAGGGATTGTGCGCCAACCGCGTACATAACCTGGCCTGGGAAGAGGAGGCCAGGCAGGGCTCGTTTGTTGCCCGGGCTGCCCGTTTCATGCTGCATGCGCAGGTGGAAGCGGGCACCTTGTGTCCGGTGACCATGACGTTTGCCGCCACGCCGCTGTTGCTCCAAATGTTACCTGCACAATTTCACGACTGGTTGACGCCGCTGCTAAGCGACCGTTATGACTCGCATTTACTGCCCGGAGGGCAAAAGCGTGGGTTGCTGATCGGTATGGGGATGACGGAGAAGCAGGGTGGCTCAGATGTGCTGAGCAATACCACTCAGGCAGAACGTCTTGCAGACGGCGCGTATCGGCTGGTGGGACATAAGTGGTTTTTCTCCGTACCGCAAAGCGATGCCCATTTGGTGCTGGCCCAGGCAAAGGGCGGTTTATCCTGTTTTTTTGTACCGCGATTTTTACCCGATGGGAGCCGGAATGCGATTTGCCTTGAACGACTGAAAGATAAGTTAGGCAACCGCTCCAACGCCAGCTGCGAGGTTGAATTCCACGATGCGATCGGCTGGCTATTGGGTGAAGAAGGGGAAGGTATCCGCCATATCCTGAAAATGGGCGGGATGACGCGTTTTGACTGCGCGCTCGGCAGTCACGGCATGATGCGACGTGCTTTTTCCGTGGCGATTTACCATGCGCATCAGCGGCAGGTATTTGGTAAACCTTTGATCGAACAACCGATGATGCGTCAGGTACTAAGCCGAATGGCGTTGCAACTGGAAGGGCAGACCGCGCTACTGTTTCGGCTGGCGCGAGCCTGGGATCGTCGTACCGATACGAAAGAAGCGCTGTGGGCCAGATTATTCACACCCGCAGCGAAATTTGCCATCTGCAAAAATGGCATGCCGTTCGTTGCCGAGGCGATGGAAGTACTGGGCGGGATTGGCTACTGCGAGGAGAGCGAGCTACCGCGCCTGTACCGTGAGATGCCGGTAAACAGTATCTGGGAAGGCTCCGGCAACATTATGTGCCTTGATGTATTGCGGGTACTGACAAAACAACCCGGCATCTACGATATGCTCAGCGAAGCCTTTGCGGAGGTAAAGGGACAAGATCGGCATTACGATCGAATGGTGCGCAAGCTGCAGCAGCATTTACGTAAACCCAGCGAGGAGTTGGGACGGGAGATTACGCAGCAATTGTTCCTGCTCGGCTGCGGGGCGCAGATGTTGCGTTATGCCTCTCCGCCAGTCGCGCAAGCCTGGTGTCAGATGATGCTGGATACGCGTGGTGTAACACAGTTTTCTGCACAGGTGCAGGGTGATTTGCTGCTGCGGGCGACGGGAGGAATACGGTAATACTATGCCAGATGGCGATGCTGTCGCGTCGTATCCTGTCTACGTTCAATACAGGCAGGATACGTTTACGCCATCCGGCAATCTGTTATGCATAAAGTATGGCCTGTACGCGCCAGTTATCTGGCTGCTGTTCTTCGTACATCTGAATAATCCGGTACCATGAGGCACCTTGTTCATCCGCTTTTAACGCGATTACACGTTCTACATCCTGCGGATTCCCTGCAATGTTACTGACAGAGATCAGGCCAATTTCGTTCAGGCCCGTAACGCAGTCAGCACTGGCGAACTCGGCAGACTGCGCCGTTGTACCTACCAGTCCGGCAGAAAACAGCAGTGAGGATAAGGCAAGTGATTGTTTCATCGTCAGCTCCATTATTCGTACCCCTACACATGGCAGGGCATTCCATCGCGATAATAAACCTCAAGCTCCCTGCTGTTGGTTTATTGTGCACAGGTAAACGCATAGGGGCGCAAAGCAATGTAAAGCTGACTAAATTTCAAGCCAATGTTATTTACGATACAAAATAGCTTGTGAATACCATTGGCCTGTCACGATGGTCTCATCAACTAATAAGACAACGTAATAATCAGCTTTAGCCGCGACGGCTTTGGCACGGATCTCTGCCAGCGCATCATCTGGAGAGCCTCTTACCAGCGCATTGACTGTCCCTATTCGCTGCAACCCGTTGCTTTGGTCGCGGCGGATCTCTTGCGGGTGGTCGGCTACGGGCGGTGCAGGTTGTGGTGTACCCTGTAACACGCTACAGGCGCTTAAAAACGTCACCAGCAACAAAGAGGCAAACCGACGCATAACTCTATCTCGTTTCCTGATAGCCATAGTGTAGTGCCTTATTAAATTCCCTTTAGGGGAATGTTCCCGAATTGTTATCTCTCACGCGATTTTCGAATGAAAATGTTGCGAAAGCGTAACCCAGTTCTCAACATTATGAATCATTGCCGAACACATTCGCTTGCGTTAAGTATTGCTGCATGGCATACCAGAAAGAAAGAGGCGACAAATGATCGAAATTGAAACACGACAGTTGGCGGGTATCCCTGTCCTGCACGCCGTTCCGGCTGGCAAACGCGAATGTTCACTCCCTTGTATTATCTTCTATCACGGGTTTACCTCTTCAAGCCTGGTCTACAGCTATTTTGCCGTTGCTCTGGCTCAGGCTGGATTCCGGGTCGTGATGCCAGATGCGGCCGATCATGGTGCCCGCTTCACTAGTGATGCACAGGGGAGAATGTACCGCTTCTGGCAGATTTTGCAGCAAAATATGCAGGAGTTTACGACGTTACGTGCGGCGCTGGTGGCGGAAAATTGGCTATCAGATGAACGACTTGCCGTTGCGGGGGCGTCAATGGGAGGAATGACGGCGTTGGGCATTATGGCCCGCCACCCCGAGGTTAAATGTGTAGCCAGCCTGATGGGGTCGGGCTATTTTACCCGGCTTGCGCAGACGCTTTTTCCTCCTTTACAGGTTCAGACCCCAGAGCAACAGGCGGAATTTGATGCCGTTATCGCCCCGCTTGCCGAATGGGATGTTACGCATCAGTTGCCACGCCTCGCCGACAGGCCGTTGCTGCTGTGGCATGGACAGGATGATGATGTTGTACCGGCTGTTGAAACCTTTCGCTTACAGCAATCGCTGATTCAGGCAGGTTTGGACAACAATCTGACCTGCCTGTGGGAAGCGGGTGTCCGACACCGCATCACGCCAGAAGCGCTGGCTGCGACGGTAGCATTTTTCCGCCAGCACCTCTAAACCCGCAAAATGTTCACGCCCTGAGCTTCAAGCTGTTGCAGAATCTCAGGGTTCGCGTTTTTACCGGTAATCAGCGTATCGATTTGATCGGCGCGACTGAACAGCATTCCCGCGCGTTCACCGACCTTACTGCTATCGACCAGTACCACCAGTTTGCCCACCACGTTAAGCATCTTCTGCTCGGCCATCGCGGTCAGCATATCGGTTTTATACAGTCCGTCCGCAGTCAATCCTTTACCGCTGGTAAACATCCAGTGTCCGGCATACAGGCTATTTTCACTGCCTTGTGGGCTAAGCGTGATGGATTGGCTTTTGTTGTATTGCCCGCCCATGATGATCACGCTGTCATGCTCCTGGTCGATCAGATAGTTTGCCAGCGGCAGATAGTTGGTGATGATCTGCACCGGCTTGCCGCACATTTCACGACCCAGCAGGAAAGCGGTCGATCCGCAGTTGATCACCACGCTTTCTCCCGCATTCACAAGCTGGGATGCCGCCTTGGCAATACGGACTTTTTCATCGTGGTTCTGCGCCTGGTGTAAATTCATTGGCGTCCAGCGTGGACGCTGCTGGGTAATAGCTTCTGCGCCGTTGCGGACTTTCTTGAGTTTGCCGCTTTCGTCGAGTTTGTTGATGTCCCTACGCGCCGTTGCGGGTGAAATCCCCAGACGCTCAATTACGTTCTCAACGGTAACAAAGCCCAACTGCGCCAGCATATCCAGCAATATTTGATGTCTTTGTGCTTCAGTCATGAGCTATTCCGATACAAATTGATTTGAAAAGATGATATTTGAAATAGCCTGGAAATACTAAAGTAAAAGGGAAAAAATGCCGGGATAGCCCGGCATTTTGTGTGGATCACAGGAAGGATTTAAACGGTAAATCCGGCTCAATCGTGAAACAGTCATCAAAGCCGCGCGGATAGTGATATTCAAAGTTATCTTTGTCCAGCGGCCAGGTGAATTTGCCGCCTACCTGCCAGATGAATGGCTTAAAGCCATACTTAAGGCGATCTTTTTTCATCTCCCACAGGACGCGGATCTCCTGTGGGTCGGCCTGAAAGTTTGACCAGATGTCATGATGGAAAGGGATCACGACTTTTGTATTCAGCGCTTCCGCCATACGCAGCATGTCGGCGCTGGTCATTTTGTCCGTAATCCCACGCGGATTCTCGCCGTAGGAGCCGAGCGCGACGTCGATCTGATATTCGTTGCCATGTTTCGCATAGTAGTTGGAGTAGTGCGAATCACCGCTGTGGTACAGCGTACCGCCCGGCGTTTTGAACAGGTAGTTAACTGCACGTGCATCCATGCCGTCAGGCAGGACGCCTGCTGCTTTTTGATCTGCAGGCAAGGTGATTAATGCAGTACGATCAAACGCGTCGAGCGCATGAATCTCAATATCGTTTACTTTAACTACGTCGCCCGGTTTCACCACGATGCAGCGTTCTTTTGGCACACCCCAACCGATCCACAGATCCACGCAGGTTTGTGGGCCGATAAATGGCACGTCGTCGGCGCAGTTCTGCATGACGGCTGCCGCAACATTCACGTCGATGTGATCGTTATGATCGTGCGTCGCCAGTACCGCATCGATCTGTCGAATGGCAAACGGATCAAGAACAAACGGCGTGGTGCGCAGGTTAGGCTGCAGTTTTTTTACCCCAGCCATACGTTGCATTTGGTGGCCGGTTTTCATCAGCGGGTTGCCGTGACTCTGTTTACCCGTGCCGCACCAGAAATCGACGCAGATGTTAGTCCCGCCTTCCGACTTCAGCCAAATTCCGGTACAGCCAAGCCACCACATAGCGAAAGTGCCTGGTGCGACCTGTTCCTGTTCGATCTCTTCATTCAGCCAGCTTCCCCACTCCGGGAATGTACTCAGGATCCATGATTCACGCGTGATGCTTTTTACTTTACTCATCGCATTTACCTTCATTTTTGTTCAAATTAAATCAATATGTGATTTGTTTTGATTAATCCTGACATTATTTTTTCATATTGGCAATGGGGGATTTTTGAGCTTTGTGCGGATAACAGAAAAGGTAATGTAATGATTTTAGGTGATTTTACGCTATTCCGCTTTCTGTAATTCATTGATTTAATTGGTATTGAATGTTTTTCATAGCATTGAATAATTACCCATTCTTCAAATGTGGTAATTATTTGCGTACTGCATCACATTTAATCAAATTTAATCTTGTTGTGATTACTTTTGAAAATTACAGTGAGTGCACAACATCCTGGCGTGTGGAAAGCCCGGCAACTTCGTCTACTGGAGATCGTTATGGAGATCCTCTACAACATCTTTACCGTCTTTTTTAATCAGGTTATGACCAACGCCCCGCTGTTGCTGGGGATTGTGACCTGTCTTGGCTATATCCTGTTGCGTAAAAGTGTCAGCGTTATCATTAAAGGCACGATCAAAACGATTATCGGTTTTATGCTGCTGCAGGCGGGATCTGGCATTCTCACCAGCACGTTCAAACCGGTAGTGGCGAAGATGTCCGAGGTTTACGGTATCAATGGCGCGATCTCCGATACCTATGCTTCCATGATGGCAACCATCGGACGTATGGGGGATGCCTATAGCTGGGTAGGGTACGCGGTACTGTTGGCGCTGGCGCTAAACATTTGTTACGTACTGCTACGGCGGATAACCGGTATTCGCACCATCATGCTGACCGGGCACATCATGTTCCAGCAGGCGGGCCTGATTGCCGTCTCTCTCTACATCTTTGGTTATTCCATGTGGACGACCATCATCTGCACTGCGGTGCTGGTGTCGCTCTACTGGGGTATTACCTCCAATATGATGTACAAACCGACCCAGGAAGTGACCGACGGTTGCGGCTTTTCCATCGGTCACCAGCAGCAGTTCGCCTCGTGGATTGCCTACAAAGTCGCGCCTTACCTGGGTAAGAAAGAGGAGAGCGTGGAAGATCTCAAGCTGCCAGGCTGGCTGAATATCTTCCATGACAACATCGTTTCTACCGCGATAGTGATGACCATTTTCTTCGGCGCGATCCTGCTCTCTTTTGGCATTGATGTGGTTCAGACTATGGCGGGTAAAACCCACTGGACAGTCTATATCCTGCAGACTGGTTTTTCGTTCGCCGTCGCTATTTTCATCATCACCCAGGGTGTACGTATGTTCGTTGCTGAACTTTCAGAAGCGTTCAACGGTATCTCTCAACGTTTGATTCCCGGCGCGGTGCTGGCCATCGACTGCGCGGCGATTTATAGCTTTGCTCCTAACGCGGTGGTCTGGGGCTTTATGTGGGGCACTATCGGCCAACTGATTGCGGTGGGCATCCTTGTGGGCTGCGGCTCCTCCATCCTGATTATCCCAGGCTTTATCCCGATGTTCTTCTCGAACGCCACTATCGGCGTATTTGCTAACCACTTTGGCGGCTGGCGCGCGGCGCTCAAGATTTGCCTGGTGATGGGGATGATCGAAATCTTTGGCTGCGTCTGGGCGGTGAAGCTTACCGGTATGAGTGCCTGGATGGGCATGGCGGACTGGTCAATTCTGGCGCCGCCGATGATGCAGGGTTTCGCCTCCATCGGCATCGTGTTTATGGCCGTCATTATTCTGATTGCACTGGCTTATATGTTTTTCGCAGGGCGTACGTTGCGCGCTGAGGAAGACGCAGAAAAACAACTGGCAGAACACTCTGCTTAAAAAGGAGTTCCGATTATGACCGTACGTATTCTGGCTGTATGTGGCAATGGGCAGGGCAGTTCCATGATCATGAAAATGAAGGTGGATCAGTTTTTAACCCAGTCAAATATCGACCATACGGTAAACAGCTGTGCCGTGGGGGAATACAAAAGTGAACTGAGCGGCGCAGATATCATCATCGCCTCTACCCATATTGCCGGCGAGATTACCGTATCTGGCAATAAATATGTTGTCGGCGTGCGCAACATGCTGTCTCCCGCCGATTTTGGACCAAAACTGCTGGAAGTGATCCAAGCGCATTTCCCACAGGACGTGAAGTAAGGACGCACCATGAAACTACGTGATTCGCTGGCAAACAATAATTCCATCCTTTTACAGGCCGAGGCCAGCACCTGGCAGGAAGCGGTAAAGCTTGGCGTGGATCTGCTGGTTAAGGCTGATGTGGTTGAACCACGCTACTACCAGGCCATCCTTGATGGCGTTGAGCAGTTTGGCCCGTACTTTGTGATTGCGCCAGGCCTGGCGATGCCTCACGGCCGTCCGGAGGAAGGAGTCAAGAAAACCGGTTTTGCGCTGGTGACGCTGAAAACGCCGCTGGTGTTTAACCACGAAGATAACGACCCGGTCGATATTCTGATCACGATGGCGGCAGTTGACGCCAACACGCATCAGGAAGTAGGCATCATGCAGATCGTGAATCTGTTTGACGACGAAGCCAATTTCGACCGTTTACGCGCCTGCCGCACCGCGCAGGAAGTGCTGGATTTAATTGATAACGCCACTGCGGCGGCTGTTTAAAAGGATACCAAAATGTCATTACCTATGTTGCAGGTAGCGCTGGATAACCAATCAATGTCTTCCGCGTATGAAACGACGCGTCTGATTGCCGAAGAGGTCGATATCATTGAGGTGGGTACGATTCTTTGCGTGGCAGAGGGCGTTCGTGCCGTTCGCGATCTGAAGGCGCTTTACCCGCATAAAATAGTGCTGGCGGACGCTAAAATTGCCGACGCGGGCAAAATCCTCTCCCGCATGTGTTTCGAAGCCAACGCTGACTGGATTACTGTCATCTGCTGTGCCGATATCAACACCACCAAGGGTGCGCTGGAGGTGGCGAAAGAATTTAACGGTGACGTACAGATTGAACTGACCGGCTACTGGACCTGGGAGCAGGCGCAGGAGTGGCGTGACGCGGGTATTGGGCAAGTTGTCTATCACCGCAGTCGTGATGCGCAGGCGGCAGGCGTGGCGTGGGGAGAGGCGGATATCAGTGCGATCAGGCGTTTGGCCGATATGGGCTTTAAAGTTACCGTTACTGGTGGTCTGGCGCTGGAGGATCTGCCGCTGTTCAAAGGGATCCCGATTCACGTCTTTATCGCTGGTCGCAGCATTCGCGACGCCGCTTCTCCGGTTGAGGCCGCTCGTCAGTTTAAACGTTCCATCGCCCAGTTGTGGGGATAAGGAGCGGCTATGTTGTCGAAACAGGTCCCGCTCGGTATTTATGAAAAAGCACTCCCCGGCGGGGAGTGCTGGCTCGAACGCTTGCAACTGGCGAAGGAACTGGGCTTTGACTTTGTCGAAATGTCGGTTGATGAAACCGATGCCCGTCTGGCGCGTCTTGACTGGAATCGCGAGCAGCGACTGGCGCTGGTGGCGGCTATCGCCGAGACAGGGATACGAGTACCGTCCATATGCCTGAGCGCTCATCGTCGTTTCCCGCTTGGCAGCGAAGATGATGCGGTACGCGAACAGGGGCTGGAAATTATGCGTAAAGCCATTCAGTTTGCGCAGGATATTGGTATTCGCGTTATTCAACTGGCGGGTTACGACGTCTATTACCAGCAGGCCAATAACGAAACGCGTCGTCGGTTTCGCGATGGGCTAAAAGAGAGCGTGGAGATGGCGAGCCGTGCGCAGGTGACGCTGGCGATGGAAATCATGGATTATCCGTTGATGAATTCGATCAGCAAGGCGTTGGGTTACGCCCACTATCTCAACAATCCGTGGTTCCAGCTGTATCCCGATATTGGCAATTTGTCGGCGTGGGATAACGACGTGCAGATGGAACTGCAGGCTGGGGTAGGCCATATCGTCGCGGTACACGTGAAGGATACCAAACCTGGCGTATTCAAAAATGTGCCGTTTGGTGAAGGAGTCGTTGATTTCGAACGTTGTTTTGCGACGCTCAAACAGAGTGGATACTGCGGGCCATACCTGATTGAGATGTGGAGTGAAACGTCGGATGACCCGGTACGTGAAGTTGCGAAGGCGCGCGATTGGGTGAAAACGCGTATGGCCAACGCAGGTCTGGTGGAGGCGGTGTAATGCAAAAACTTAAACAGCAGGTTTTTGAGGCTAACATGGATCTGCCGCGCTACGGGCTGGTGACATTTACCTGGGGCAACGTCAGCGCCATTGACCGTGAACGTGCGCTGGTGGTGATCAAGCCCAGCGGCGTCGCCTACGAGCACATGGCCGTTGATGATATGGTCGTGGTCGATATGTCAGGGAAGGTGATAGAAGGCGGCTTTCGTCCTTCTTCCGATACCGCCACCCATCTGGCGCTCTACCAGCGTTATCCGTCGCTGGGGGGAGTCGTGCATACGCACTCTACTCATGCCACGGCCTGGGCGCAGGCGGGGCTGGCGATCCCGGCACTGGGTACCACTCACGCGGACTACTTCTTTGGCGATATTCCCTGTACCCGGGCTTTAACTGAAGCTGAAGTTCAGGAGGAGTATGAACTTAATACCGGTAGGGTGATTATTGAAACGCTG
>NZ_CP080033.1:819767-828899 GCF_019382635.1 Citrobacter sp. Colony219
GTGGTGTACCAACATGGCCCGTTTGCTTGGGGCAAAGATGCTCACGACGCAGTACATAACGCTGTTGTGATGGAAGAGGTGGCAAAAATGGCATGGATTGCGCGTGGCATTAACCCGGCTCTCAGCGCTATTGACGGTTATCTGATGAATAAGCACTTCATGCGTAAGCACGGCCCAAACGCCTATTACGGGCAGAAGTAAGAAAAAACGTTCCGAAGCCAACTCTTCATGGGGATGAGATCGGTCTGGCTTCGGGATTTTTTTGCAAAAAAAAAAAGCCCCCAATGAAGGGGGCAAGTCAAACTGTGGCAATGTTCTCGTTGGTTATTTCTGGGTGCTAGCGATAAATATCTGCACTGGCGTGCATATTTCCGTTACTACCGGGTTCCCTGGTGAGGATCACGTGATAGTAGGTTGCGCCTTGCGCATCGGTTTCTTCATTCAGGGCCTGAGTGGCTTCACTTTCAGTGGCGAAGTTATGATTTATGTAAATAACGCCTAAGCTCTGCACATCATCCATATTCCTGGCCTGATGATTGTCAATTTTGATGGCTGCCGTTGCATTTGCACTGAGCAAAAGTACAGCCAGAAGGGTCAAAACACGGGCTCGCATAGGTACCTCCTCGACTGCGGTCTCTGGTTAGCTCTCTCCTGTGAGTGGATAACTTCTGATTTAATTTTAACTGCTGCCGGCGCAGTCGATAGCGACCATTTCTGATGCAGTTGTTCAAAAAATTACCGCAAAGCCATCTTTTCTTTAATTAACAATCAGCTGATGCCTTCCGCTGCGGTTAAAAATACCTGCCTTACGCGCATAAGCTCTTACCAAATAGTCAATTTAATCGGGTGAGTACGCCGTTTATAGTGAGCCAGATAATTAATATAACTTTATGATAATAAGGCAAAAACTTATGGATACTTCATTCATGGATTTCAGCTACTTTGTGATTATGTTTATGGTCGCGCTGGTGGCAGGCTTTATTAATGTGGTGTCGGGCGGCGGCGGTTTTCTCTCTATTGGCGCATTATTGATTTCCGGTTTACCCCCGGCTAACGCGCTGGCAACCAATAAGATTCAGGCGTTGGGCAGTTCGCTGACCTCCGGAATTTACTTTTTACGCCGGGGACATATTAATGTGCAGGAACACAAATATGTCTTTTTATCTGCCTTTATCGGTTCTGCGCTGGGCACGACGCTTATCCAGTTTATTGAGCCGGACGTGTTGAAGAAATTGCTGCCGATCCTGATAATCGCGGTCGCCATCTACTTTATTTCTGCGCCTAATCTTAGCGAACCGAAAAGAAAGCAGCAGGTATCCCTGTTTCTCTTCTCGTTGATCTGCGGGGGAGGTATTGGGTTTTATGATGGTTTTCTCGGTGCCGGGGCCGGCTCCTTTTATACGCTCTGCTATATCCTGCTGTGGGGGTACAGTATCGATAAAGCGCAAATTCACTCGAATTTTATCAACCTGGCGTCGAACATTGCCTCTATTCTGTTCTTCATTTTCGGCGGTAAAATGATCTGGTCGCTGGGGCTGGTGATGTTTGCCGGACAATCCCTTGGCGCACGTCTTGGTGCGACGGTGGTACTGACGCGCGGGAAGAAAGTTATCCGGCCGATGATTGTCATTGTCTCCATTTGCATCAGCGTCAAAATGCTGCTG
Organism: Citrobacter sp. Colony219; assembly: GCF_019382635.1. Taxonomy (NCBI): domain Bacteria; kingdom Pseudomonadati; phylum Pseudomonadota; class Gammaproteobacteria; order Enterobacterales; family Enterobacteriaceae; genus Citrobacter; species Citrobacter sp. Colony219. The sequence continues at coordinate 821,432 of NZ_CP080033.1, forward strand.
GATATGTATTAATGGCGACATGATAAATAATCGTACAAGCACCTTGAGTTTACCTGCTGACCCCAGTATTATGACGCGTCATTTTTCAGCCGACCTTTAACACGTTCCTTGCCTCCATGGGCCTCGGCTGACCCAGACAGGAGGCTGAATAATCCGTAAGGAGCAATTCGATGCGTCATTACGAAATCGTTTTTATGGTCCATCCTGACCAGAGCGAACAGGTTCCGGGTATGATCGAACGCTACACTGCTGCCATCACTGGTGCAGAAGGCACGATCCACCGTCTGGAAGACTGGGGCCGCCGTCAGCTGGCTTACCCGATCAACAAACTGCACAAAGCTCACTACGTTCTGATGAACGTTGAAGCGCCGCAGGAAGTGATCGATGAGCTGGAAACTACCTTCCGCTTCAACGATGCCGTTATCCGCAGCATGGTTATGCGTACTAAACACGCTGTTACCGAAGCATCTCCGATGGTTAAAGCGAAAGACGAGCGTCGTGAACGTCGCGATGATTTCGCTAACGAAACCGCAGATGATGCTGAAGCTGGGGATTCTGAAGAGTAATTTCTGATGACCAACCGTCTGGCGCTGTCCGGCACCGTGTGCAGGGCTCCCCTTCGAAAGGTCAGTCCATCAGGAATTCCTCATTGCCAGTTCGTGCTTGAGCATCGTTCTGTGCAGGAGGAAGCCGGGTTTCACCGGCAGGCGTGGTGCCAAATGCCCGTTATTATTAGCGGACACGAAAACCAGGCCATTACTCACAGTATAACGGTCGGTAGCGCAGTGACCGTTCAGGGGTTCATCTCTTGCCACAAGGCAAAGAACGGCCTGAGCAAAATGGTTCTGCATGCCGAGCAGATTGAATTGATAGATTCTGGAGACTAGCCATATGGCACGTTATTTCCGTCGTCGCAAGTTCTGCCGTTTCACCGCGGAAGGCGTTCAAGAGATCGACTATAAAGATATCGCTACGCTGAAAAACTACATCACCGAAAGCGGTAAGATTGTCCCAAGCCGTATCACCGGTACCCGTGCAAAATACCAGCGTCAGCTGGCTCGCGCTATCAAACGCGCTCGCTACCTGTCCCTGCTGCCGTACACTGATCGTCATCAGTAATCGGTCACGGTCCATTAATACGACTTTGAGAGGATAAGGTAATGCAAGTTATTCTGCTTGATAAAGTAGCAAACCTGGGTAGCCTGGGTGATCAGGTTAACGTTAAAGCGGGCTATGCTCGTAACTTCCTGGTACCACAGGGTAAAGCTGTTCCTGCTACCAAGAAAAACGTTGAATTTTTCGAAGCGCGTCGCGCTGAACTGGAAGCCAAACTGGCTGACGTTCTGTCCGCTGCTGAAGCTCGTGCTGAGAAAATCAACGCACTGGAAACCGTAACCATCGCGTCTAAAGCTGGCGACGAAGGTAAACTGTTCGGTTCCATCGGTACTCGCGACATCGCTGACGCTGTAACTGCAGCTGGCGTTGAAGTTGCTAAGAGCGAAGTTCGTCTGCCGAACGGCGTTCTGCGTACCACTGGTGAGCACGAAGTGAGCTTCCAGGTTCACAGCGAAGTGTTTGCTAAGCTGACTGTAAACGTAGTTGCAGAATAAGTTTTTATTCTGATGACCGCGTAAAAGCGCCGGCCCTGTGCCGGCGTTTTGCTTTTCTACCCTCCTGTTTTTCTCTCTGGCTATTCTTTGTCCTTTTCGGGATAATCATAAAAATAAAACATTATTTCAAAGTGGTGATGGAATGGAACCAACGCACCAACCTCTGTTCGCGCGTAAAAATGTTGTCTACCTGGGCGCAGCCTTCTGTTGTCTGTTGTGGGGGAGCGCTTATCCAGCGATAAAAAGCGGATACGAGATCTTCCAGATTGCCACGGATGATATTCCGTCAAAAATTGTCTTTGCCGGCTATCGCTTCCTGTTTGCGGGATTATTGCTGCTACTGTTGGCGATGGCGCAGCGTAAACCGATTGGCCGGTTAAGCCCGCGTCAGTACGGCCAACTCACGCTGTTGGGGCTGACGCAAACCTCGCTGCAATACATCTTCTTCTATATTGGCCTGGCGTTCACGACGGGGGTGAAAGGGTCCATCATGAATGCGACCGGGACATTCTTTAGCGTGCTGTTGGCCCATTTTATCTATCAAAACGACAAACTAAGCTACAACAAAGCACTAGGTTGTATTCTGGGTTTTACCGGCGTGATGGTGGTGAACTTTAACAGCGGAATGGATTTTAGCTTCAGCCTGTTAGGTGATGGTTCAGTGGTGATGGCGGCCTTTATTCTTTCTGCTGCCACGCTATACGGTAAACGCATTTCTCAGACGGTAGACCCGACGGTCATGACAGGCTACCAACTGGGGATGGGCGGTCTGGCGTTAGTTATCGGCGGTTATGCTTTTGGTGGCACGCTGACCGTACACGGCTTAGCTTCAGTGGCTATTCTGGGTTACCTGACGTTGCTTTCATCGGTGGCCTTCGCTTTGTGGAGCATTTTGCTCAAGTACAACCGCGTGGGGATGATTGCGCCGTTTAACTTCCTGATCCCGGTTTCGGGGGCGGTGCTGTCGGCGATATTCCTCGGCGAAAACATTCTCGAATGGAAATATGCGCTGGCGCTGGTGCTGGTCTGTTCGGGGATCTGGTGGGTGAATAAGGTGAAGCGTTAGTGCTTCACCTTGAGGCCTGATGGCGCTACGCGCATCAGGCCTACTGACTGAGACAGTCTTAGCGTGCGCGAATAAAGCTGCCGTTGGGCTGGCGGGTAAACAATATCTGCTGACCATTTCCGCTATCAATGGTTAACCCGGTCACCACCCCGTTAGCATTCTGCCTGATTTGGATCATCTGGCCGTCTTTCAAATTGCTCAGCGGCTTCCCGGCACCTTCCACTTGCGCCATGGCGTACACATCAGTTGGCGGAAGGTTATGGTCCCGGAAGACCTGCGCCAGCGTTTTCCCTGAGTCTACGCGGTAGGTACGCCACTGCTGCTCAATACCACTATTCTGCTGAAAGGGCTGCGTCTGAGGCTGTGATTGCTGAGCCTGCGGCTGCGCGTCTGGTTCTCCTTCCTGGATGGGTTCCGGCGCAACGGGAGCCACCTGGCCGGGATCGTTTTGCGGGGCCACTAACTGTGCCTGAAGCTGAGCCTCGGTTGGCGGCTGCGACTGTGACTGTAAATCCAGCTGGGCAGTACGCGTAACCACAGGGGTATCAGTAGTGTCACTGGAAGGAAGCAGGAAACCTATCACCAGCACGATAGCAGCAATAATAATGCCGCGTCGGTGCATAGGCGGTAGCGGGTCCATAATGCGAAAATTGTCCGGTGCATGCCAGATTTTCGCCAGGGTTGGTTTTAATTCAAAGCGCCCGGGCATGGCTTTCCTCCTGCTCCGCGTCTCGTTCCTCTGTCATAGAGTATAGATCGCTAACTCTATGATACTTGTTCAGGTACCCGCTTTCGTGACATTGATGCGGGCAATAGCATTGTTTCTTTTTCCTCGCGATTTGTCATCTGTTCCCGAGACAAAGTTTTACCGGATGCGGCATGGCTGATATGCTGCCCGCTACTTTACATCCGATGAAAGGAAATATGATGGCTAACCCGACTTTTGACACTATCGAAGCGCAAGCAAGCTACGGCATTGGTTTGCAGGTAGGACAACAGCTGAGCGAATCCGGTCTGGAAGGGCTGTTGCCTGAAGCGCTGGTAGCGGGTATCGCTGATGCGCTGGAAGGTAAACACCCGGCAGTGCCTGTTGATGTTGTGCACCGTGCGCTGCGTGAAATTCACGAACGTGCTGATGCAGTACGTCGCGAGCGTTTCCAGGCTATGGCGGCTGATGGCGTCAAATATCTGGAAGAAAACCGTGAGAAAGAGGGTGTGAACAGCACTGAATCCGGTCTGCAGTTCCGTGTTCTGACTCAGGGCGAAGGTTCTATCCCGGCACGTACCGACCACGTACGCGTGCATTATACCGGTAAACTGATCGACGGTACCGTGTTTGACAGCTCTGTTGCGCGTGGCGAACCGGCTGAATTCCCGGTTAACGGCGTGATCCCTGGCTGGATTGAAGCACTGACCCTGATGCCGGTAGGTTCCAAATGGGAACTGACTATTCCTCAGGAACTGGCTTACGGTGAGCGTGGCGCTGGCGCATCCATTCCTCCGTTCAGCACACTGGTATTTGAAGTTGAGCTGCTTGAAATCCTGTAAGCAGTAACTTCTGTTCCCCCCGACGCTGGGGGGAGCAACAAAATAGCGTGAAAAGCTATAGTTACGTCGATGTCGATATTTTATCTTGCAAATGATGTTATTGCGTGTATTTTTGTGAACTGATTCTCGCTATCAGAGTGATATGACACTCACTTTAAACATAAAATTAACATTATATCTAAATCTTAGTATTCATCCCGCCGATTCTTACCTAATATCGATGAGTCCTGCCAACAGGATCGTCGTATCATAGACACACTAAAGGCCGTAGAGCCTGAACAACACAGACAGGTACAGGAAGAAAAAACATGGTAGATCAGGTAAAAGTCGACGCCGTTGAAGAGGCTTCGTCTGAACAGTCGCTACGGCGCAATCTCACAAACCGTCATATTCAACTTATTGCCATTGGTGGCGCTATTGGTACCGGCCTGTTTATGGGCTCAGGGAAAACCATCAGCCTCGCCGGGCCGTCGATCATTTTTGTCTATATGATCATCGGTTTTATGCTGTTTTTCGTGATGCGGGCAATGGGAGAATTACTGCTCTCGAATCTCGAATACAAATCCTTTAGTGATTTCGCCTCCGACCTGCTCGGGCCATGGGCCGGGTATTTTACCGGCTGGACCTATTGGTTCTGCTGGGTGGTTACAGGGATGGCAGACGTTGTTGCGATTACGGCGTATGCGCAATTCTGGTTCCCCGGACTGTCAGACTGGGTGGCATCACTGGCGGTGATCATTCTGTTGCTGGCTCTTAACCTCGCCACGGTGAAAATGTTTGGTGAGATGGAGTTCTGGTTTGCGATGATCAAAATCGTCGCCATTGTCGGCCTGATTGTCGTCGGTCTGGTGATGGTACTGACGCACTTCCAGTCGCCAACCGGCGTTCAGGCTTCGTTCACGCATCTGTGGAATGACGGTGGCTGGTTCCCGAAAGGTCTAAGCGGCTTCTTTGCTGGCTTCCAGATAGCAGTCTTCGCGTTTGTTGGTATTGAGCTGGTAGGTACGACGGCTGCAGAAACTAAAGATCCGGAAAAGTCTCTGCCGCGCGCTATTAACTCGATTCCAATCCGTATCATCATGTTCTACGTTTTCGCGCTGATCGTGATTATGTCCGTGACGCCGTGGAGCTCGGTAGTACCAACCAAGAGCCCATTCGTTGAGCTGTTTGTGCTGGTCGGTCTGCCTGCGGCGGCGAGCCTGATTAACTTTGTGGTGCTGACTTCAGCGGCCTCTTCCGCAAACAGCGGCGTGTTCTCTACCAGCCGTATGCTGTTCGGCCTGGCACAGGAAGGCGTTGCGCCTAAAGCGTTTGCCAAGCTGTCTAAACGCGCGGTTCCGGCGAAAGGTTTAACCTTCTCCTGTATCTGTCTGCTGGGTGGCGTGGTGATGCTTTATGTGAACCCGAGCGTGATTGGCGCGTTCACCATGATCACTACCGTGTCGGCAATCCTGTTTATGTTTGTCTGGACCATCATTCTTTGCTCATACCTGGTGTACCGCAAACAGCGTCCACACCTGCATGAGAAATCGATCTACAAGATGCCGTTAGGCAAGCTAATGTGCTGGGTATGTATGGCGTTCTTTGTCTTCGTACTGGTGCTGCTGACTCTGGAAGAAGATACCCGTCAGGCGTTGATGGTGACGCCGCTGTGGTTCATCGCGCTGGGTCTGGGCTGGTTGTTTATCGGTAAGAAACGTATGGCGGGTATGCGTTAAGCGTTGTCATATCGGACACAAAAAAGGCCACATAAGCAGTGGCCGAATTCGGACTTCAGGAAGGCGCTCTCGGGCGCCTTTTTTTATTCACCTGCGAGGGCACGCGGGAACAACACATTGTTTTCCAGGCTGATGTGTTCCATCAGGTCATCGATCATTTCGTTAATGCCGTTATACATGGCTTTCCAGGTGGTGCAGGCTTCTGGTGGCGGCGTCACGTTATGGGTGATGTGTTTGATCACTTCCACCAGTTCACCCGCATCGTCATGTTCGCTTTCCATCACGCTGATTGGCCCCATCGCCTGGCTACCCATGCCCTGTTTGATCATTGGGAACAGGATCTGCTCTTCTTTCATCATGTGGCTGGACAGCTCTTCATGCAGCATCGTCAGGTTCTTCGCCAGACCACGCGGTACGCTCGGCTTGTCGGCATGAACACGTTCAACTTTAGTGGCCTGCAGGATCAGCTCCGGCAGCTGTTCGCGGTGGCGATCATGATATCGAATGACGATATGGTCGATGATTTCTGCCAGTGCCACGGTACGCCAGTCTTTTTCCAGCGGTTGTTCAGCCAACTGGGCGAGCTGCGCCTCGATAGCTTCCACATCCAGCTCTTTACGTGCGGCAGCGCGTGCCAGCGTTTGCTTACCGCCGCAGCAGTAATCCATATCGTATTTACGAAACAGGGCCGAAGCGCGAGGAATAGAGAGCGCCAGTTCACCTAAAGGTTGATCGCGATAAGACATAGCCGTTACCTCATTCTCAATAATATAAGATGTATTTTAAATGCAACTTATGAGGAAGGATATAACCCTTTCGGGTCAGAGGATTTTGTGATGATTGTCACGAAAATTTCTTATCTCGTTAACATGCTGAATCTTATTGAAAAGGGACAAAGCGGCGAAAAAAGCTACGCCACAAGATTAAATAAGCCGACGCAGCTGCCGATAGTTAGACCTCAGACAATACCTGCATAATTAAAAGGCAACAGATGTTCAAACGAATCAAAGTGATAACCTTACTTATCACCGTGTTACTCGCCCTGGGCGCAATGCAGCTCATTTCCGCAGGCGTATTTATTGGCGCGCTTAAAAACGACAAGGAAAACTTTAACGTTTCTCAACTTTCCAGCCAGAACGTGGCGGAGTTTACCGATGCATGGATTAGCCTGAACCAGGCTCGCGTCACGCTCAACCGGGGCATGCTACGTTTACAGGGCACGATGGCCAGCGATATTAACGGCGGTCAGTTGAAGGAACTGGTGAACACGGCAAATCGCCTGTTGGCCGAATCGAAAGAGCATTACGATACCTACTACGCCTTGCCGGAAACGCCGGGACTGGATGAGCATCTGGCCGATCGACTGGAAGAACAGTACGGCATCTATTCTGCGACGCTGGCAAAAATGAACGCGCTGCTGGCTGAAGGCAAGCTGGAAGAGATGTTCAAGCAGAATGCCGAGCAAAAGCAGACGGCCATGCAAGAGGTTTATCAGGAATGGCGTGCCGCGCAAACCGCGCTGGCCA
>NZ_CP080033.1:829125-858364 GCF_019382635.1 Citrobacter sp. Colony219
CAACGTCCGCGAGATGCAGCAGGCGCTGGCGAACACTGTCAGCGTGGTGCGTGACGGGGCTGACACCATCTATACCGGGGCGGGTGAAATTGCCGCTGGCAGTAACGATCTCTCTTCACGTACCGAGCAGCAGGCTGCTTCTCTGGAAGAAACTGCTGCCAGCATGGAACAACTCACCGCAACCGTGAAACAGAATGCGGATAACGCGCGTCAGGCGACCAGTCTGGCAAAAAATGCCTCGCAGACGGCGCAGAAAGGTGGAGCCGTGGTCGACGGTGTGGTGCGTACGATGGATGAAATCGCCACCAGTTCCAGCAAAATTGCGCAAATTACCACTGTTATCGACGGCATTGCTTTCCAGACCAACATCCTGGCGCTGAACGCGGCGGTAGAAGCGGCGCGCGCGGGCGAACAGGGGCGCGGCTTTGCTGTCGTTGCCGGTGAGGTCCGCACGCTGGCGCAGCGTAGCGCTCAGGCGGCAAAAGAGATTAAGGCGCTGATTGATGACTCGGGGAATCGGGTTAATGCCGGTACAGCGCTGGTGCATGAAGCGGGTGAAACGATGGCGGAAATCGTCAGCGCCGTGACCCGCGTGACCGATATTATGGGCGAGATAGCCTCGGCCTCCGATGAACAGAGTCGGGGTATCGATCAGGTCGGCCAGGCGGTGGCTGAGATGGATCGCGTCACGCAGCAAAACGCCTCGCTGGTGGAGGAGTCCGCTTCCGCCGCCGCCGCGCTCGAAGAGCAGGCCGCGCGGTTGAACCAGACGGTGGCGGTGTTTAAAGTGTCGCGCCGGATGGCGGCGTAAACGCCTTATCCGGCCTACATGAGATCGTACAGTCCTTGTAGGCCTGATAAGCGCAGCGCCATCAGGCATCCCCCGAAACCGGCACTACGGCCGGTTTCTGCGGTTTTGACCGCACCGCAATCACCACGCCTATTATCAGCAGTGCAATACCGCTTACCGTCAGCAGCGGCGGAAATTCCTTGCGCAGAATAAAGGTGTACAGCAGGCCAGCCAGCGTTTCGAAGACAATCAGCGGGCCGAGGATCACCGTCGGCAGCTTCTGGCTGGCGACGTTCCAGCACAGTGCGCCAACCCACGAACACAAGACCGCAATGGCTATCATCAGGCCGATAAACACGCCCGGGCGCGGGCCGAAGGGCAGCGCGAAGTCAGGCGTTTGCCCGTTCAGCCACAGGCTGGCGGCAATATAACCGAGCAGAGAAACAGGCAGCGTCACCAGTGCCTGGGCAGTCGCCCACATCATCGGGTGCTTATCCGGATTCTCGCGCAGCCAGCGGGCATTACGCAGCGCATACCACGCCCAACACACCACCGAAATCAGCGCCAGTGCGATGCCAGAGCCATATCGCCAGCCGCTAAAGTCGGGGAGTCCCTGATTCAGCTCCGAGATATTCACGCACAGCAGGCCTATACCAATCAACACCAGCGCAGGCGATAAACGCCACCATGATAATTTGCCGTCACGCTGGCTGTAGAGCAGGTTAGCGAAGACCGGGATCACTACCGGCAATGTACCAATAATCATCGTGGAGACCGGTGCGCCGGTGCGCTGGATAGCGCTTGCCAGGCAAACGTAATAAATCAGATTGCCCATCAGGGTTAACGCCAGAGCGGTTACCCAGTCTTTGCGCGTCAACTGACGCAGTCGTCCGCGACCCAGCCAGGCAATCGGCAATGCGATCAGCCCCAGCGCCAGATAACGCCCCATCGACTGTAACACCGCCGGGTATTCCGGAACGATCAGCGGTCCAACAAAAATTAGTCCCCACATCAGCCCGGCCAGCAGGGCATACAACACACCGCTAATCATTTTTGACATCCACATCGCTTAACATAAGGTCGAGTGTAGGCAGGAAAAATGCCGCCGTATTGTATGAGATTGCTGATCAACGCCGGACGACTTGTTTCTGATAACGTACCGGCGTAATGCCGTAGCGATGGGTAAAGGCGCGGGTGAGATGCGACTGGTCGGTGAGGCCGGTTGCGGCGGCGACCTCTGCGGCGGGCATACCGTAGGTAAGAAAACCTTTGGCTCGCCACAGACGGATCGCCATCAGCATCTGGTGCGGCGTGACGTGAAAATGCAATTTGAACTGGCGCTGAAAATGCCAGGGACTCAGCGATGCCACCCGCGCCAGTTCATCGAGCGTGACCGGGTGCATGTAATTATCGTGCAGATACTCGCGCACGCGTTCAAAGCGATGCGCCCCCTCCGGTAATACCGGCGCATGGCGGGCCAGCGGTTGGAACGTGTCGATCAGATCGAGTAATAATCCTTTTTGCGCCAGCGGATCTTCGGTGTTCCACAGACCCTGGATCAGCGAGCAGATCTGGCGCGAGCGCAGCGGATCGTGACGGGTAACGTCATGGAACCACCAGTGGCGGATCCCGGTGACCTCTTCCAGAAGATCGGGCTCAAGATAAATCATCCGATAGCGCCAGCCGTCGGCGGTTTCGGCCTCGCCGGTGTGCAGCTCATCGGGATTCATGGTGACGACGGAATGGGCGGGGGCCACGTACTGCGTGCCGCGATAGCGAAAACGCTCGGCTCCGGCTTCTATCGCGCCAATGCCGAACGCTTCATGAGTGTGCGGCTCAAAGGCGTAACGTGAGATGTGCGCATGATACAGCTCTACGCCCGGCACCTGCGCCAGATGGCGAAAGCGGGCGCTGTCTTTCTCATCAATAAACTGCTCAGGTACACCTTGCACGTTTTCTCTCCCCACGCATCATCCTGTCATTATCAGAGAGGATGCGCGGGGATGCCACCACAATTAACTAATTTTTAACACTTACACGATGCCTTTGACGCTGTCAGCCAGCGAGGTGGTCGGGCGACCAATCAGTTTGCTTAGCGTATGGCTGTCGTCGAACAGACCGCCTTTGGAGGCGCCAGTGTCTGAGTCAGCCAGCATGTCCGCCAGCCCGGCTGGTAGACCAAAGCCCTTCAGTGCGGCGGCAAAGTCAGTTTCGCTCAGGTTCTGATACACCACTTTTTTACCGCTCTGTTTTGCCAGTTCGGCAGCCAGTTGGCTCAGCGTCCAGCCTGCGTCGCCCGCCAGCTCATAGGTTTTACCGGCGTGACCGTCTTCACTGATGACGCGCGCGGCGGCAGCGGCATAGTCGGCGCGGGTCGCCGAGGCGATTTTACCTTCACCTGCCGCGCCAATAAAGACGCCGTGTTCCAGCGCGGCCGGGGCGCTGGCGAGATAGTTTTCGGTGTACCAGCCGTTACGCAGCAGCGCGTAGGCGATACCGGATTCAGCCAGCATCTTCTCGGTTGCGATATGCTCATCAGCCAATCCCAGTGGGGAAGAGTCGGCATGTAGCAGGCTGGTGTAGGCGATAAATTTCACGTGGGCAGCTTTCGCTGCGTTAATTACGTTGCGATGCTGCGGGGCGCGTTGACCCACTTCGCTCGACGAGATCAGCAGTAGCTTGTCGATACCCTGTAGGGCAGCTGTAAAGGCGGTTTCATCGCTGTAATCCGCCTGACGAACGGTAATGCCCTGCTGGCTAAGCGCCGTCGCTTTCGCAGGGTTACGCACAATGGCCACAATCTGGCTGGCAGGAACAGTTTTCAGCAGAGTTTCAATAACGTGTTGGCCCAGTTGGCCGGTGGCACCGGTAATCGCGATCATGGGGTGACTCCTTGGTATTGGTCTTGTGTTTAAACACGCTAACACCTAAACTAACTTTTAGTAAGTACGTACAAAAAGGTAAGTATGAAAATGGCCACACCAACGCTTTCTCAGCAGTTACGCGATGGCAACTTGTTCGCCGAGCAGTGCCCCTCCCGCGAGGTGTTAAAACACGTCACCAGCCGCTGGGGGGGGTTGATTCTGGTTGCGCTGCGCGACGGTACGCACCGTTTCAGCGACTTGCGTCGTAAGATGGGCGGCGTCAGTGAAAAGATGCTGGCGCAATCTCTGCAAGCGCTGGAGCAGGACGGGTTTATCAACCGGGTATCGTATCCGGTCGTACCGCCGCATGTGGAGTATAGCCTGACGTCGTTGGGTGAGCAGGTGAGCGATAAAGTCGCCGCACTGGCGGACTGGATAGAACTGAATTTGCCGCAGGTGTTGGCGCAGCGGGAAGAGCGGGCGGCGTAAAGTATTGCCGGATGGCGGCTAACGCCTTATCCGGCACTAAAGTTACTTACTCAAATCCAGCTGGTAAATGGCAAAACCGATGTCATCGGTCGCGACTTTCTTCAGCGGATATTGCCCTTTCTCTTTGATAAACGCCGCGGCTTTATCAGACGGTGATGTTTCAAAGCGAATATCCAGTGGCGTATCGCTGTGAATTGGCGCCAGACGCCAGTTGTTATCTGCCGCTGGATGAATTTCACCGGCACGCTTCGTCTCGGCACCTATCCATGCCGCCAGCACCGAGCGGTTTTCATCCGGTGATGCAAACGCGATGTGGCTGTCGCCGGTTCCGGCAAACTTACCGCCGTAGGCGCGGTAGTTGTTGGTCGCGACGAGGAAGGTGGCATTCGGATCGATTGGTTTGCCGTTAAAGGTCAGATTTTTAATACGTTCCGCTTTCGGATTAATGGTCTGACATTCCCCGTCGTAGCGGGCGGGTTGTGAAACATCAATCTGATAATTCACGCCATCAATCACGTCGAAATTATAGGTACGGAAGCCGTCCCAGTTAATCAACGACTGTGGTTTGCTGCTGTGGATATCAATCTGATTAAACTGTCCGGCGGAACATTCCAGCCACTCTTTCACCTCTTTACCGCTGGCTTTTACCACCACCAGGGTATTGGGATAAAGGTACAGATCGGCGGCGTTACGGAAGGTAAGCTGGCCTTTTTCCACCTCAACAAAGCTGGCCGGATCGTTCTTACGCCCGCCCACTTTAAACGGCGCGGCGGCGGAAAGCACCGGCAGCTTCGCCAGATCCGGATCGCCCTGAATAAAGTGCTCTACATAGGCTTTCTGCGCATTATTCACCACCTGCACAGTCGGATCGTCCTGCACCAGCGCCAGGTAGCTGTACATGTTGTCGGCGGATTTACCGATTGGCTTGCTGACGAACTCGCGCGTGGCATCGTGATCGGCTTTCAGGATCTCAACGATTTTCTTATCTTCAACGGCCAGTGATTTTTTCGCCGCCGCGTCATAAATCGGACGTGCTTCGGCTTTCGCCTGGGTGACCTGCCATTTCCCGCTGTCGTTATTCAGTACCAGATCGACCACGCCCAGATGATCGCCCCACATGCCCGGCATCACCGCAGGAACGCCATTGAGCGTACCTTTTGTGATATCAGCACCTTTGATGTTGGCAAAGTCTTTACCGGGGAAAACGGCGTGAGCGTGACCAAACATAATGGCATCCACGCCCGGGACTTCACTGAGGTAGTAAACGGAGTTCTCCGCCATTGTCTGATACGGGTCGGCTGAAAGCCCGGAGTGAGCTACTACCACCACCACATCCGCGCCTTTGGCTCGCATCTCAGGCACGTATTTACGTGCGGTTTCGGTGATGTCGTTCACCGTCACTTTACCGCTGAGGTTGGCTTTATCCCAGGTCATGATCTGCGGCGGCACAAAACCGATATAGCCTATCTTCAGCGTCTGCTTGTTCCCTTGCTGGTCGACAACCTCAGTGTCTTTGATCAGATAAGGCGTAAACAGCGGCTTTTTGGTCTTAACGTCGATGATATTGGCATTAACGTAAGGGAACTTCGCCCCGGCTAGTGCGTTGTGCAGATACTCAAGACCGTAGTTGAATTCATGGTTGCCGAGGTTACCCACCGCGTAATCCAGCGTATTCAGCGCCTTATAGACCGGGTGAGTTTCGCCCGCTTTCAGCCCCTTGGCCGCCATGTAATCCCCGAGCGGACTGCCCTGAATCAAATCGCCGTTATCAACCAGCACGCTGTTTTTGACTTCACCACGCGCAGCGTTGATAAGACTCGCCGTACGCACCAGGCCAAATTTTTCAGTCGCCGTATCTTTGTAATAATCGAAATCCATCATATTGCTATGCAAATCAGTGGTTTCCATTATCCGTAGATCGACGGTCGCGGCATTCACACTGGCTGCAATCAGCGTAGCCAGAAGCGTTGCACTAAACTTAATCATCAGGGGCATCCTTTTAAGATCTAAGCCACAAAAGAAAATGTATATAAATCTTCTTGCTTACAGAACTGTGAATCATGACATGAATATAGCGTTTAAAACCGCAGACGCTATCACAGTTGGCGGATCCCCTGGCGATCGGGTATAAGTAAAACAACGAGTTAACACCACGAAAGAAACGAGGTGGAGAATGTTAGAACATGTATGCCAGCTTGCACGGAACGCGGGCGATGCCATTATGCAGGTCTACGATGGACTCAAACCGATGGAGATTACCAGCAAGCAGGACGATTCTCCGGTCACGGCGGCAGACATCGCAGCGCACACTGTGATCCTCGAGGGATTACTGGCGCTGACGCCGGATATTCCGGTTCTGTCTGAAGAGGCGCCTCCGGGCTGGGATGTTCGTCAACACTGGCAGCGCTACTGGTTGGTCGATCCGCTGGATGGGACCAAAGAGTTCATTAAGCGTAACGGTGAATTTACCGTTAACATTGCGCTTATCGAGAAGGGAAAGCCGGTTCTGGGCGTGGTTTACGCGCCGGTAATGAAAGTGATGTACAGCGCAGCAGAAGGTAAAGCGTGGAAAGAAGAGTGCGGTGTGCGCAAACAAATCCAGGTGCGTGATGCGCGTCCGCCGCTGGTGGTGATTAGCCGCTCCCATGCCGACAATGAGTTAAAAGAGTATCTGCAACAGTTGGGTGAGCACCAGACCACCTCGATTGGTTCCTCGCTGAAGTTCTGCCTGGTGGCGGAAGGGCAGGCGCAACTGTATCCGCGTTTTGGACCCACAAACGTGTGGGACACCGCTGCGGGCCACGCGGTTGCTGCCGCAGCCGGAGCGCACGTTCACGACTGGCAGGGGAAACCTCTGGATTACACCCCACGTGAATCGTTCCTCAACCCCGGCTTCCGCGTCTCTATTTACTGAGCAGTTTGTGCAGCAGGGCAATCACCTGCTGCACCTCATCCTGCGTTAGCGCCCCATCTTTTGCCCACTGTACGCGTCCGTCTTTGTCGAGAACGACGATAGCGGAGCTCTCTTCATCCAGTTGCCAGGCCTTACGCGCAATGCCATTGCTGTCGACAATGAATTGCGACCACGGGTAGAGCTTCTTATTGCTCTCCAGACTGCTGCGCACAAACATACCGGAGCCGGGAATGGCGTCATCGGTGTTGACGATAGTGGTGGTCTGGTATTTATCATGCGGCAGATTGGCCGCTTTGATGGCTTCAATCAGTGTCGCATTTTTCTCTTTGGCGGAGGTACGTCCAGCGATGTGTTGCACAATACGGACTTTCCCTGGCAGTTGCGCGCTATTCCAGCTTTTGTAGCTAAACTTATCGTTATCAAGAATCAGTTCGCCGCGATCGGCAATACCCACCGGCGGCACGCGCTGGTTAGTCTCAAACGAATGTGCGGAGGCAATCATCGGCAGCAGCAGGCACGATAGGGCCAGCAGTTTTTGTAAGGTCATGGGTTTTCCTTCTTTCTTTATTTGGCAGGTGATCCGACCACTTGGGCCTGGAATTTAATCATATGTGCGAATGATGCTTTTTCCCGCAAGCGCGATGCCAGTTTGCGGACGGGCGCACAAATCCTGCGAAAAATGAAGGCTTATACTGAAGACAGCGAAGCGTTGAAAAGATAATTCTGAATAATTGTAACCTGAAGGTAAATAAACTTATACACGCTGGAAACATCGTTCAGATAGTCTATAGTCATAAGGCATTAAAATTTGCGCCTGAGGATTGTCGGACCGATTGTGGTACCGCAAAGGCGTAACGCTCAGCAGGAGATACAATGAAAATTTTCCAACGATACAACCCGCTGCAGGTGGCGAAGTACGTGAAGATCCTGTTTCGTGGACGGTTATATATCAAGGACGTAGGCGCTTTTGAGTTTGATAAGGGTAAGATTCTTATCCCAAAAGTGAAGGACAAACTGCATTTTTCTGTTATGTCCGAAGTTAACCGTCAGGTCTTGCGTCTGCAAACTGAGATGGCTTGATCAAAGTGCTATGCAGTAGTTAAAAAAACGGCTCCTGATGGGAGCCGTTGATGTTTCTGGCGGGATTACGCTTTGGTCTCTTCTTTTGCATCCGGCAGCTTTGGTACCAGAACGGTAGGTTTGCTGTCCAGGCGCGTCACCAGCAGCTGATCGATCTTGTAGTTATCGATATCCACCACTTCAAATTTGTAGCCAGAATACTTCACCGAGTCGGTGCGTTTCGGGATTTTACGCAGCATGAACATCATGAAACCGCCGATGGTTTCATAGTTGCCGGACTGCGGAAACTCGTCGATATCCAGCACACGCATCACGTCATCAATCGGCGTACCACCATCAACTAACCATGAGTTCTCATCACGCGCCACAATCTGTTCTTCCAGACCCTGGCCGACTAAGTCACCCATCAGTGTCGTCATTACGTCATTAAGCGTAATAATCCCCACCACCAGTGCATACTCGTTCATGATGACGGCAAAGTCTTCACCTGCGGTTTTGAAGCTTTCCAGCGCTTCTGAGAGCGTCAGCGTATCCGGAACAATCAGCGTATTGCGGATCTGTACGCCGCTGTTCAGCGCCATGCTTTGATTTGCCAGTACGCGGTTGAGGAGATCCTTTGAATCAACATAGCCAATGATGTGGTCGATATCTTCGTTACAGACCAGAAACTTGGAATGCGGATGTTCCGCCACTTTGTTCTTCAGGCTCTGTTCATCTTCGTGCAGATCAAACCAGATAACGTTTTCGCGCGAGGTCATTGAAGACGGCACGGTACGGGATTCCAGTTCAAATACGTTTTCGATCAGCTCATGTTCCTGCTTGCGCAGAACCCCTGCCAATGCGCCGGCTTCTACTACGGCGTAAATATCGTCCGAGGTGATGTCGTCTTTGCGCACCATCGGGATCTTAAACAGACGGAAAATGTTATTTGCCAGACCATTAAAGAACCATACCAGCGGGCGGAACACGAGCAGACAGAAGCGCATCGGGTTGATGATACGCAAAGCTACAGCTTCTGGCGCAATCATACCGATGCGTTTCGGGGTTAAATCCGCGAACAGGATGAACAGGCCAGTCACCAGGGAGAACGACAGAATAAAGCTTAACTGTTCGGACAGCTCTGGGGCGAAGTATTTCGAGAACAGACCGTTAAATGCCGGTGAAAACGCCGCGTCACCGACGATACCGCCAAGAATAGCAACCGCATTAAGACCAATTTGCACAACGGTAAAGAACATGCCGGGGTTTTCCTGCATCTTCAAAACACGCTGTGCGTTTACGTTGCCTTCATCGGCAAGCAGTTTAAGTTTGATTTTGCGTGACGCAGCAAGCGAGATCTCGGATATCGAGAAAAACGCACTCACGGCGATCAGGCAGAGAATGACTAAAATACTGTTTAACATATCTTATCCGACCGTTAAGGCCAGATCCTCGGAAGGGATAAATTGATAAATCTGTGTGAAATACACATTGAAAACCGGTCCGAAGGGAGTGGACCGGCAATTTCAGGAGCTAGTATAGCGTAAGGTACTGTAAAGCCGCCAGAGGGCGGCGATTATCCTTGCGGCGGCAGGCAAACGCCTATGCCGCCAATGCCACAGTATCCATAAGGGTTTTTATGCAGATACTGCTGGTGATCGTCCTCGGCGTAGTAGAACGGAGTCGCCGTGCTGATTTCCGTCGTAATATCGCGTTCATCGCCTGCGGCGGTCATTGCTGCCTGAAAACGCTCAAGGCTGGCCTGTGCGGCGGCGGTTTGTTCCGGCGTTAACGGGTAAATGGCGGAGCGATACTGCGTACCCTGGTCGTTCCCCTGACGCATGCCCTGCGCCGGATCGTGATTTTCCCAGAACACCTGCAGCAGTTGTTCGTAGCTGATAACATGCGGGTCATAGACGACGCGTACCGCTTCGGCGTGTCCGGTATCGCCGGAACAGACTTCCCGATAGGTTGGGTTAGGGGTATAGCCACCGGTGTAGCCGGCTGCGGTGCTATATACGCCGGGTAATGACCAGAATAAACGTTCAACGCCCCAGAAGCATCCCATGGCGAAATAAGCTATCTCCATACCATCGGGCACGTTGGTCATCGAACGTTGGTTAACCGCATGCAGCGTTGCCACTGGCATCGGGGTGTTGCGTCCAGGTAGGGCATCTGCTTGAGTAACGAGATGCTTTCTATCAAATAAACTCATGGCCGTTCTCCCGAAATCAGTCATTTGGGTTAAGGTTGTAACGAGACGCGTCTTTGCCCAAAATAAACAGCGTGAATGCGTCTAGAGTTAAACATAAGAAATATTTGGGTTGTCGTCTGTTTTTCAACTCTTATTGTTGATTTTTTGTTAAGCCGAGGAACGGCATAGTATTTTTTTCCAGGGGTGGAAAAAAGGATATTCAGGAGAAAATGTGCCACATATCCGTCAGTTATGTTGGGTGGGATTACTGTGCTTAAGTGGCTCCGCCGCTGCTGCGAATGTTCGCTTACAGGTCGAAGGATTATCAGGGCCGCTGGAGAAAAACGTCCGTGCGCAGCTGTCCACGATTCAAAGTGACGAAGTCACACCAGACCGACGCTTTCGTGCGCGCGTTGATGATGCTATCCGCGAAGGGCTAAAAGCGCTGGGCTACTTTGAGCCGACCATTGATTTTGAACTGCGTCCGCCGCCGGCGAAAGGACGCCAGGTGCTGATTGCCAAAGTGACCCCCGGTGAGCCGGTGCTGATTGGCGGCACAGAAGTGATTCTGCGCGGTGGCGCACGTACGGATAAAGATTACCTGGATCTGCTGAAAACACGCCCGGCAATCGGCACCGTGCTGAATCAGGGCGATTATGACAGCTTCAAAAAGTCGCTCACCAGCGTGGCATTGCGTAAAGGCTATTTCGACAGCGAATTTAATAAAAGTCAGCTCGGAATTGCACTCGATCGCCGCCAGGCATTCTGGGATATTGATTACAACAGCGGAGAGCGCTACCGCTTTGGCCATGTCACTTTTGAAGGTTCGCAAATTCGCGATGAGTACCTGCAAAACCTGGTGCCGTTCAAAGAGGGCAAAGAGTACGAGTCGAAAGATCTGGCAGAGCTAAACCGTCGCCTTTCGGCAACCGGATGGTTTAATTCCGTGGTGGTGGCGCCTGAATTTGATAAAGCCCGTGAAACCAAAGTACTGCCGCTAAAAGGCGTGGTCTCGCCGCGCACCGAAAATACCATCGAAACCGGGGCCGGCTACTCTACTGACGTGGGACCGCGGTTGAAAACCTCGTGGAAAAAGCCGTGGATGAACTCCTACGGCCATAGCCTGACCACCAGTGCCAGTATTTCTGCGCCAGAGCAGGTCCTTGATTTCAGCTATAAAATGCCGCTGTTAAAGAACCCGCTGGAGCAGTATTACCTGGTGCAGGGGGGCTTTAAGCGTACCGATTTAAACGACACCGAGCAGGACTCAACCACGCTCGCGGTCTCCCGCTACTGGGATCTGTCGAGTGGCTGGCAGCGTGCAATCAACCTGCGCTGGAGCCTCGACCACTTTACCCAGGGTAACGTCACCAATACCACCATGCTGCTTTATCCGGGGGTGATGATTAGCCGGACGCGCTCGCGCGGCGGCCTGATGCCTGTCTGGGGGGATTCCCAACGCTATTCCATTGACTATTCGAATACTGCCTGGGGTTCAGACGTTGATTTCTCCGTTTTCCAGGCGCAGAACGTCTGGATCCGTACACTGTACGACAAGCACCGTTTTGTGATGCGCGGTAACCTCGGCTGGATTGAAACCGGTGACTTCGACAAAGTCCCGCCAGATCTGCGTTTCTTCGCCGGGGGCGACCGTAGTATCCGCGGCTACAAATACAAATCTATTTCACCCGAAGGCAGCGACGGCAAGCTGAAAGGGGCCTCGAAGCTGGCGACGGGCTCGCTGGAATACCAGTACAACGTGACCGGGAAATGGTGGGGCGCGATGTTTGTCGATAGCGGTGAAGCGGTTAGCGATATTCGCAAAAGCGATTTCAAAACCGGTGCCGGGGTCGGCGTTCGCTGGCAGTCGCCGGTAGGACCTATCAAGCTCGACTTTGCCGTCCCCGTCGGCGACAAAGATGAACATGGTTTACAGTTTTACATCGGTCTGGGGCCTGAATTATGAGTTTATGGAAGAAGATAAGCCTCGGGGTACTGGTTGTTGTCCTGCTGTTGTTAGGTACCGTCGCATTCCTGGTGGGGACAACCTCCGGTCTGCATCTGGTCTTCAAGGCAGCTAATCGCTGGGTGCCTGGGCTGGAGATCGGTCAGGTCACCGGCGGCTGGCGGGATTTATCACTGAAAAATATTCGTTATGACCAGCCCGGCGTGGCGGTGAATGCTGGCGAAGTACATCTGGCCGTGGGGCTTAATTGCCTGTGGAACAGCAGTCTGTGCGTCAACGATCTGTCGCTGAAAAATATCAACGTAGCGATCGACAGCAAAAAAATGCCGCCATCAGCGCCGGTGGAGGAAGAAGAGAGCGGTCCGCTTAACCTTTCCACGCCTTACCCCATCACGCTTTCACACGTGGCGCTTAACAACATCAATATCAAAATTGATGACACCACGGTTTCCGTGCTGGATTTTACCTCTGGCCTGAACTGGCAGGAAAAAACGCTGACCCTGAAGCCAACGTCATTGCAGGGGTTGCTGATTGCCCTGCCTAAAGTGGCGGAAGTGGCACAGGAAGAGGTCGTTGAACCAAAAATTCAAAACCCGCAGCCGGATGAAAAACCGCTCGGCGAAACGCTAAAAGATCTGTTCTCAAAGCCGGTGCTGCCGGAAATGGCCGATGTGCATCTGCCGCTCAATCTCAATATTGAAGAATTTCGCGGCGAGCAGCTGCGCGTGACCGGGGATACGGATCTCACGGTACATAACCTGCTGCTGAAAGTGAGCAGCATTGACGGCAACATGAAGCTGGACGCGCTGGATATCGACTCGAATCAGGGGGCGGTAAAAGCCAGCGGCACGGCGCAGCTCACCGACACATGGCCGGTCGATATCACGTTAAACAGCACGCTGAACATCGACCCGTTAAAAGGCGAAAAGGTGAAGCTGAAGGTCGGCGGCGCGCTGCGTGACCAACTGGAAGTCGGCATAAACCTGTCCGGTCCGGTGGATATGGATCTGCGGGCGCAAACGCGTCTGGCGGAAGCCGGGTTGCCGCTCAATCTGGAAGTGGTGAGTAAGCAGATTTACTGGCCGTTTACCGGCGACAAACAGTTTCAGGCCGATGACATCAAGCTCAAGCTGACCGGCAAGATGACCGACTACACGTTGTCGATGCGTACCGCCGTGAAGGGACAGGATATTCCTCCAGCTACCATCACGCTGGATGCTAAAGGCAACGAACAGCAGATCAATCTCGACAAACTCAGCATTGCGGCGCTGGAAGGAAAAACCGAGCTGAAAGCGCTGGTGGACTGGCAGCAGGCGATCAGCTGGCGCGGAGAGTTGACGCTGGATGGCATCAATACGGCAAAAGAGATCCCGGACTGGCCGTCAAAACTGAATGGTCTGGTGAAAACCCGCGGCAGTCTGTATGGCGGAAGCTGGCAGATGGAGGTTCCGGAGCTGAAGCTGACTGGGAATGTAAAACAGAATAAGGTCAATGTGAACGGTTCGCTGAAGGGTAACAGTTACCTGCAATGGATCATTCCGGGCCTGCATCTGGAGCTGGGACGCAACAGCGCGGATGTGAAAGGGGAACTGGGGGTTAAAGATCTCAATCTGGATGCGACGATTGATGCCCCAAGCCTGGATAACGCGCTGCCGGGGCTGGGCGGTACGGCGAAAGGGCTGGTAAAAGTTCGCGGTACGGTTGAAGCACCACAGCTGCTGGCGGATATCACCGCCCGTGGTCTGCGCTGGCAGGAACTTTCCGTCGCTCAGGTACGCGTCGAAGGCGACGTGAAATCGGCCGAGCAAATCGCCGGTAATCTCAATGTTCGCGTAGAGCGGATTGTACAACCTGACGTGAATATCGGCCTCGTGACGCTCAACGCGAAAGGCAGTGAAAAGCAGCACGAGCTGCAGTTGCGCATTCAGGGGGAACCGGTTTCCGGGCAACTGGATCTTGCCGGCAGCTTCGATCGCAAAGAACAGCGCTGGAAAGGGGCGTTGAGCAATACCCGCTTCCAGACGCCGGTTGGTCCGTGGTCGCTTAACCGCGCGATTGCGCTTGATTACCGTAATCAGGAACAGAAAATCAGCATTGGGCCACACTGCTGGAATAACCCGAATGCGGAACTGTGCGTGCCACAGACGATTGATGCGGGCGCGGAAGGGCGCGCGGTGGTGAATCTGAACCGTTTCGATCTGGCAATGCTGAAACCGTTTATGCCGGAGACAACCCAGGCCAGCGGCGTGTTCACCGGTAAAGCCGATGTGAGCTGGGACACCACCAAAGATGGGCTGCCGCAGGGACAGGTCACGCTAAGTGGGCGTAACGTGAAGGTCACCCAGAGCGTAAACGATGCCGCGTTACCGGTGGCGTTTGAGACGCTGAATCTGACCGCTGACCTGCACAACAACCGTGCTGAACTGGGCTGGCTGATTCGCCTGACTAACAACGGGCAGTTCGACGGCCAGGTGCAGGTAACCGATCCGCAGGGACGCCGTAATCTGGGCGGTAACGTCAATATTCGCAACTTCAATCTGGCGATGGTGAACCCTATCTTCTCGAGAGGTGAAAAAGCCGCGGGAATGATCAACGCCAACCTGCGTCTGGGCGGCGATGTGCAAAGCCCACAACTGCTTGGACAACTGCAACTGAGCGGTCTGGATATCGACGGCAACTTTATGCCGTTTGACATGCAGCCCAGCCAGTTAGCCGTTAACTTCACCGGAACGCGTTCGACGTTAGCGGGCGTGGTGCGTACGCAGCAGGGGCAGATTAACCTGAGCGGCGATGCCGACTGGAGTCAGATAGACAACTGGCGGGCGCGGGTCGCGGCTAAAGGCAGTAGGGTTCGTATTACCGTACCGCCGATGGTTCGTCTGGATGTCTCTCCGGACGTGGTCTTTGAAGCCACGCCGAGTCTGTTTACCCTGGATGGCAACGTGGATGTGCCGTGGGCGCGTATCGTGGTGCACGACCTGCCGGAAAGTGCGGTAGGGGTGTCCAGCGACATGGTCATGCTCAATGACAACCTGCAGCCAGAGAAGCCGCAAAGCGCCGGTATTCCGATCAACAGCAACCTGAACATTCATGTAGGCAACAACGTACGTATTGATGCTTTTGGTCTGAAAGCGCGTCTGACGGGCGATCTGAAAGTTGCGCAGGATAAGCAGGGGCTGGGGCTGAACGGACAAATTAATATCCCGAGCGGTCGCTTCCATGCCTATGGTCAGGATCTGATTGTGCGTAAGGGCGAGCTGTTGTTCTCCGGCCCGCCGGATCAGCCGTTGCTCAACATCGAAGCGATTCGTAACCCGGATGCCACCGAAGACGATGTGATCGCCGGCGTTCGCGTCACCGGCACTGCTGATGAACCGAAAGCGGAGATCTTCTCTGACCCGGCAATGTCGCAGCAAATGGCGCTTTCCTACCTGCTGCGCGGACAAGGGCTGGACAGCGAGCAGAGCGACAGCGCGGCGATGACCTCAATGCTTATTGGCCTGGGGGTTGCACAAAGTGGTCAGGTTGTGGGTAAAATCGGGGAGACATTTGGCGTAAGCAATCTGGCACTGGACACGCAAGGGGTGGGTGACTCCTCTCAGGTGGTTGTCAGCGGATACGTACTGCCAGGTCTGCAGGTGAAATATGGTGTGGGTATATTTGACTCCTTAGCGACACTCACGCTACGTTATCGTCTGATGCCTAAGCTATATCTGGAAGCCGTGTCTGGCGTAGATCAGGCACTTGATTTGCTCTATCAGTTCGAGTTTTAGCAATGCGAATATTTGTCTACGGCAGTTTACGAACCAAACAAGGCAACAGCCACTGGATGACCAATGCCCTGTTGCTGGGAAATTTCAGTATCGACAACTACCAGTTGTACAGCCTGGGCCACTATCCAGGCGCAGTTCCGGGGAACGGAACGGTACACGGGGAAGTTTATCGTATTGACAACGCCACGCTGGCAGAGCTTGACGCTCTGCGTACGCGAGGTGGCGAATATGCACGCCAGTTAATTCAGACGCCGTACGGAAGTGCATGGATGTACGTGTACCAACGTTCAGTCGAGGGATTAACGCTGATTGAAAGCGGTAACTGGTTAGACCGAGACCAGTACTGATATATCGCCTACGAGAATAAACAACGCCGCCTTCGGGTGGCGTTGTTTATTTAAGGCTTAAAACTCTACGCGCGCGCCGAGATTATAGCGACGGCCTTCCACCTGCGCGGATTCATTCCACGCGGTAGTCAGCTTCGGATCCTCATCCAGCACGTTGTAGACCCCTGCCATCAACTGCGTGTGCTTATTGAGCTGATAACGTACGCCCACATCAACCATTGTGTAGTCATCGTACTTGTAGTTATTACCACTGTTGCGGTTACTGCTGCGATAGTTCACCGTACTCCACACGTCGAGACTCTGTGTCGCCGCCCAGGTCAGCGACAGATTCGCCATATGACGCGGGTAGTCGTTTAGCGCGTAGCCTTTATTGGCGCCGCTTTTCTGCTCGCTGTGGTTCCAGGTGTAGTTAGCGTTGGCTTTGAGGTCGGCGCTAATTTGCCAGTCGGCATTCAGCTCAATGCCGTATACGTCTGCCTCACTGACGTTAAAGTATTTACTGACGGAATCTGCTTTGTAGCCATTCACCGAGCACTGGTTTGTCGCCGTGGTTTCACAAATGGTTTGTTCAGCGATTTTGTCTTTGAACTGGGTATAGAAGACCGTGCTATCCAGCGCCAGCGCATCGCCCGTCCAGTAGAGGCCCAGTTCAGAGTTAACGCTTTTCTCTGGTTTCAGGTCGTCATTACCTACCGTCAGGAAGGGATAAGGCACGGTTGAGCCGTAAGGGGTGACGAAGTTGCTGGACGTTGCTCGCAGCTCTGGTTTTTTATAGCCAGCGGAAACGCCGCCCTTTAGCGCCCAGGCATCGCTGAAGGCCCAGTTGCCGTACATTTTTGGCGTAATATGTGTACCAAAGTTATCGTCCTGATCCATACGCGCCGAAGTGGTCAGGATGAAATCGTCAATACTCCAGCCATCTTCAGCAAACAGCGCCCAGCCGTTGCGGCTGATTTTGGTTACCGGCTCTGAGCCGGGCAGCGTTTTGTTAGCCACATCAAAGCGGTCATTTAACTCTTCGCGGGTAAAATTCGCCCCGATGGTCAGTTTATGGTTGTCGAGTGTAAATGTGGTTTGCGAATTAGCGACATAGTTTTCCATCTGTACATACTGTGGGGACTGACCGTCATAAACGTATTTTGAGCGACCCTTTTCGTAGTTGATGTAGTTGGTCGTCGCGATGGTGTCATCTGCATACCAGCCGGTATGTGTCAGGGTGGCGGCGTTACGATCAAACAGCCATGACCACGGCGCGCCGCGTTTCTGAGTGCGATTTTTCTCCTGCTCGCCGGTGACAACGTTGAGGTCGAACAGGTTGTTTTCGCTGGCGGCCAGGCCCAGCGTCATATCAACGGATTTACGGTTGTGTTTGCCGAAATAGTCATTGCGATCGTCATCGCGACGGTCGAGCCAGTCAGCCGCTACGCTAAGGCCGAGAACATCTGGCACAATCGGCCCCATGGTAAACAGATTCATCTGGCTGGTATTACCCAAATACTGGTGTTCCTGAAGCCAGGTATTCGCCGCAATCGCCGTCGTCCAGTCTTTCGCGCCGTACGGCTTTTTGGTAATCACGTTGACCACACCGCCGATGGCATCTGAGCCGTACAGCGAGGACATTGGCCCGCGGATAACTTCGATACGCTCAATGGCCTCCATTGGCGGTAAGAAGTTGGCTTCAGTACCGATATCATGGCCGTAGGGGCGCGACTCACCGGTATTTTGTTTGACACTGTTGACCATAAAAGCGGTATAGGACGGGTCCATACCGCGGATCATAATGCTGCCCGCATTCATGCCGCTGCTGTTGGTAACCGAGACGCCAGGAAGGTTTTTAATCGCTTCACCAATGCTACGGTCCGGCTGAATATCCAGCGTTTTACGATCGATAACTGAAATGGTGGCCGGCGCTTCGCGCTTTTGCTGCGAGAACCCGGATGCGGTGATCACCATTTCATCTTCATTATTGCGTGAGGTTTCGGTGAGTTCTTCTGCCTGAGTGGGGAAAATAACCCCGCCAGAGAATGCAACGATCCCTGTCAGCGTAATAAGTTGACGCGTTTTCATAATATAAGACACCTGAAAAGTAAAAAACAAAAGCATCACCTTGCAACCCGGAAAAGCTGCAAGGTGTAAGAAGCGTTTTTAATTATTAATATTTAGAGAGATCGATTTTCAGCACGTAATCGGGCTTTACGCCAATCATTTCTTCCGGCTGTTTTACGCTGACATACAAGGTGTTAGCGTCCTGAGAAAGTGCAAGACTGTTAGGTAACGCAGTGGTTTCAATGCTTTGTTTTACCTGATAAGTCTTGCTGTCCACAATGCTGATGCGCTTTGCATTGCGGTGGGTGATATACACTTCCTGGCGTTTTTCGTTATATATAACTGCCAAAGAGTTAATGACCTTAATTGGCGCAATAACTTTGCCAGTATTAATATCGACAACCAAAACATCCGCTAAATCCGGATCGGTCAGGAACGCGCGGTTATTTTTTGCATCCAGCGCAATATTCAGGAAGAAATGTTTTTTAGCGGGTTCAATGGAAAAGCGGCTAATGATTTTGTGGCTGCTGGTGTCCAGCGTAATCAGCTCGTTTCTGCCATTCACCACATACAGGTGGTTCTTATTTGCATCCACCGCCATACCGGTCGGATACTGACCCATATTTTCAATGGTGGCGATTTTTTCGCGCTTTTGCGTATCCACCACCCAGACAATGCCTTTTTCAGCCACGCCGGAAACGTACAGACGGTGATGCTGCTTATCGAGCACCATTTCACGCGTATGGACGATTTCCTTTGGATTTTTGGTCTCGCTCAGTTGCAGTATCGCCAACTCTTTACCGCTGCGGGTATCAATTAGCGTTACCGAACCTTCCAGCGTGTTGCCCACATATAGCACCTGATTTTCTTCGTCCAGCGCGGTGGCAAAGGCACGACGGCTGGTGTCGATGACTTCGGTGGTTGTGAGTTTTTCCAGATCGAGTTTGTAGATAAGCCCGCGGGTTTTGTCTTTATCAAATGACGGAGACGAGGCGGCAAAGAGCGTGTTCTGCTGACTATCAACCGCCAGTTCATACACGCCGTTCCCGACGTCGTGGGTCAGAAAATCTTTCTCAGGTAGCGTCTGCGCCACGCTGGGCAGGCTGGTAAATAACAGTGCTGTGGCGAGCGCCACACAAGAATAGTGTTTCAGGGACTTCACAGTGTGGAGGTTCATTGACTTTTATTCACATTTATTTACATGCATCGAATGATAATGAGATCTAATCTCATTCGCAATTAAGATAAATGAAATGTGACTACCCAATCTGGTAGGTCAAAAAGAAACCAGCGGGATACCGGGAAAATAAAGGGAGGAAAAGCACAGGCATAAAAAAACCCTTACTAACCAGAGGCTGGTGTTCAGGGTTTTCAGAGCAGGCGAACTTACTTCTTCGCGCGCTCGAAGGAAGCAACGATTTCAGCTTTAGCGGCTTCAGCGTTGTCCCAACCGTCAACTTTTACCCATTTGCCTGCTTCGAGGTCTTTGTAGTGCTCGAAGAAGTGGGTGATCTGCGCTTTCAGCAGGTCCGGCAGGTCGGTCACATCTTTAATGTGATCGTATTCTTTGCTCAGTTTGGTGTGCGGTACCGCAACCAGTTTTGCATCTTCGCCGGATTCGTCGGTCATTTTCAGTACGCCAACCGGACGGCAGCGGATCACTGAACCTGGCTCCAGCGGATACGGAGTCGGGACCAGAACGTCTACCGGATCACCATCCAGAGACAGGGTGTGGTTGATGTAACCGTAGTTGCACGGATAGAACATCGCGGTGGACATGAAGCGGTCAACGAACAGGGCGCCGCTCTCTTTGTCAACTTCGTATTTGATCGGATCTGCGTTTGCAGGGATCTCGATAACAACGTAGATATCTTCCGGCAGATCTTTACCGGCAGGGACGTTGAGTAAGCTCATGTCTGTTTCCTTTAAATAAGCTATGGCAAACAAGTGGCGGGTATTATAGCCAACTCGCGCCGAATGTCTCCGCTTGTTTTCGATTTCGCGGCGCACATTTTCTTCTTTTCCCTTCTCTTTTGTGACAGAAAAATCCATATCTTCAGCCGCATTTTTCATAGTGATATGAAAGCGATTACAAAGTTGTGATTAACGTTTTATTTACTTTTTTGAAGTGTGATGTAACGCAATTCGTTACATGCTCAATTGTCTATAGTTTTTTCGCGACTGTTTATTAACCAACAATAATCCCCCTACGAGGACGCACTTATGTGGAAGCGCTTACTTTTAGTCACAGCAGTTTCGACAGCCATGTCGTCTATGGCATTGGCAGCCCCTTTAACCGTAGGATTTTCGCAGGTTGGCTCTGAATCCGGCTGGCGCGCGGCGGAAACCAATGTGGCGAAAAGCGAGGCCGAAAAGCGAGGTATTACGCTGAAAATCGCTGACGGCCAGCAAAAACAGGAAAACCAGATTAAAGCCGTACGCTCATTTGTTGCGCAGGGCGTAGATGCCATCTTCATTGCGCCGGTCGTGGCAACGGGTTGGGAGCCGGTGTTAAAAGAAGCGAAAGATGCCAACATTCCGGTCTTTTTGCTCGATCGTTCCATCGATGTAAAAGACAAATCTCTCTATATGACCACCGTTACCGCCAATAACGTGCTGGAAGGTAAATTAATCGGCGACTGGCTGATTAAAGAGGTGAATGGCAAACCGTGTAACGTCGTTGAGCTGCAAGGGACCGTCGGGGCCAGCGTGGCGATTGACCGTAAAAAAGGTTTTGCCGAAGCCATCGCCAGCGCGCCAAACATCAAAATTATTCGCTCTCAGTCCGGGGACTTCACCCGCAGCAAAGGCAAAGAAGTGATGGAGAGCTTTATCAAAGCTGAAAACAACGGCAAGAACATCTGCATGGTTTACGCTCACAACGATGACATGGTGATCGGGGCTATCCAGGCGATCAAAGAAGCGGGTCTGAAGCCGGGCAAAGATATTCTGACCGGTTCAATCGACGGCGTACCGGATATCTATAAAGCGATGATTGATGGCGAAGCCAACGCCAGCGTCGAACTGACGCCAAATATGGCAGGGCCGGCATTCGATGCGCTGGAGAAATTCAAGAAAGACGGCACGATGCCTGAGAAGCTGACCATTACCAAATCTATCCTCTATCTGCCGGATACGGCGAAAGAAGAGTTAGAGAAGAAGAAAAACATGGGCTACTAGTTTTGCTGTCGGTCTTCCGTAGGCCGGATAAGGCGTTACGCCGCCATCCGGCATTTATTGCCTGATGGCGCTGCGCTTATCAGGCCTACGAAACGCCGTGATTTCGTTCCGGAGGAATACCATGACCACCGACCAACATCAGGAGATCCTCCGCACCGAAGGATTAAGTAAATTTTTTCCCGGCGTCAAAGCACTGGATAACGTGGATTTCAGTCTGCGTCGGGGCGAGATTATGGCGCTGCTGGGGGAAAACGGAGCCGGCAAATCGACGCTCATCAAAGCGCTGACCGGCGTTTACCATGCAGATCGCGGCACTATCTGGCTCGAAGGCCAGCCGATCTCCCCGAAAAACACCGCCCATGCCCAGCAACTGGGGATTGGCACCGTGTACCAGGAAGTGAACCTGCTGCCCAATATGTCGGTTGCCGATAACCTGTTTATTGGCCGTGAGCCGCGGCGTTTTGGTCTGCTACAGCGTAAGCAGATGGAAAAACGCGCGACGGAGCTGATGGCGTCATACGGTTTTTCCCTCGACGTCCGCGAGCCGCTGAACCGCTTTTCCGTGGCGATGCAGCAGATAGTTGCCATCTGTCGGGCAATAGATCTCTCCGCGAAAGTGCTGATCCTCGACGAACCCACCGCCAGCCTCGATACCCAGGAAGTTGAAATGCTGTTCGGCCTGATGCGTCATCTGCGCGATCGCGGTGTCAGCCTGATCTTCGTCACCCATTTTCTCGATCAGGTTTATCAGGTCAGCGATCGCATCACCGTCCTGCGTAACGGCGGCTTCGTTGGCTGCCGTGAAACCCGGGAATTACCGCAAATTGAACTGGTCAAAATGATGCTGGGTCGCGAACTGGATACCCATGCGCTACAGCGTGCGGGCCGCACATTGCTGAGCGATAAGCCGGTGGCGGCCTTTAGCGGCTTTGGCAAGAAAGGCACCATCGCGCCGTTTGATCTACAGGTGCGTCCCGGCGAGATCGTCGGTCTCGCCGGACTGCTGGGATCCGGGCGAACGGAAACGGCCGAGGTGATCTTCGGCATTAAACCCGCCGACAGCGGCAGTGCGCTGATCAAAGGCAAACCGCAGACCTTGCGATCGCCGCATCAGGCTTCGTGTCTGGGGATCGGCTTCTGTCCGGAGGATCGCAAAACGGATGGCATCATCGCCGCGGCTTCGGTACGGGAAAATATCATTCTGGCCCTGCAGGCGCAGCGTGGCTGGCTGCGGCCTATCCCACGGAAAGAACAAAACGAGATTGCCGAGCGTTTTATCCGCCAGCTCGGAATTCGTACCCCCAACGCTGAACAGCCGATCGAGTTTCTCTCCGGCGGTAATCAGCAAAAAGTTTTGCTCTCGCGCTGGTTGCTGACCAAACCGCAGTTCCTGATCCTCGATGAACCCACGCGCGGGATCGACGTCGGCGCGCATGCCGAGATCATCCGCCTGATCGAAACGCTGTGCGCGGATGGTCTGGCGCTGCTGGTGATTTCATCCGAACTGGAAGAGTTAGTGGGTTATGCCGATCGGGTCATTATTATGCGCGATCGCAAACAGGTAGCCGAGATCCCACTGGCTGAACTGTCCGTACCGGCGATCATGAATGCCATTGCGGCCTAAGGAGACTATGGTGATGCCTCAATCTCTCCCTCAATCCAACACCGCGAAACGACGGTTCCGTTGGCCAAAAGGTATGCCGCAACTGGTGGCGCTACTGCTGGTGCTGCTGGTCGACAGCCTGGTGGCCCCGCACTTCTACCAGGTGATTTTGCAGGATGGTCGCCTGTTCGGCAGCCCGATTGATATTCTCAACCGTGCCGCTCCCGTGGCGCTGCTGGCGATTGGTATGACGCTGGTGATTGCCACTGGCGGCATCGATCTTTCCGTTGGCGCGGTGATGGCTATTGCAGGAGCGACCACCGCGGCGATGACGGTGGCCGGGCACAGTCTGCCGGTGGTGCTGCTTGCTGCCTTAGGCTCCGGCATTCTGGCCGGGCTGTGGAACGGGATTCTGGTGGCAATCCTCAAGATCCAGCCGTTTGTTGCGACACTTATCCTGATGGTGGCCGGGCGTGGAGTGGCGCAGCTTATCACTTCCGGGCAGATCGTCACTTTCAACTCGCCCGAGCTGTCGTGGTTTGGCAGCGGCTCGCTGTTACTGTTTCCCACGCCGGTGATTATCGCGCTGCTGACGCTGGTCGCCTTTTGGCTGCTAACGCGTAAAACGGCGCTGGGCATGTTCATTGAAGCGGTGGGCATTAACATTCGTGCGGCGAAAAACGCCGGGGTGAATACCCGCATCATTGTGATGCTCACTTATGTGCTGAGCGGCCTGTGTGCGGCTATCGCCGGTATTATCGTCACGGCGGATATTCGTGGGGCAGATGCCAATAACGCCGGATTATGGCTGGAGCTGGATGCCATCCTGGCGGTGGTTATTGGCGGTGGCTCGCTGATGGGCGGGCGCTTTAACCTGCTGCTATCGGTAATTGGCGCGTTGATCATTCAGGGGATGAACACCGGGATTTTGCTGTCGGGCTTCCAGCCGGAACTGAATCAGGTGGTCAAAGCCATCGTGGTGTTGTGCGTGCTGGTCGTGCAGTCACAACGCTTTATCAGCCTGATAAAAGGAGTGCGCGGTCATGATAAAACGTAATTTACCGCTGATGATCACCCTCGGCGTGTTTGTGCTGGGCTACCTTTACTGCCTGACGCAATTCCCGGCTTTTGCTTCCACCCGGGTGATTTGCAATATCCTGACCGATAACGCTTTTTTAGGGATTATTGCCGTGGGCATGACTTTCGTCATTCTCTCCGGGGGGATTGATCTTTCCGTCGGGTCGGTGATTGCCTTTACGGGGGTATTTTTAGCAAAGGCGATTGGTTACTGGGGGATTTCGCCACTGCTGGCGTTCCCCCTGATTTTGCTGATGGGCTGCGCGTTTGGCGCATTTATGGGGTTACTGATTGATGCGCTGAAGATCCCGGCATTTATTATCACTCTGGCGGGAATGTTCTTCCTGCGCGGCGTCAGCTATCTGGTTTCAGAAGAATCCATCCCAATTAACCATCCGATTTATGACACGCTCTCCAGTCTGGCATGGAAAATTCCTGGCGGCGGTCGCCTGAGCGCGATGGGGTTGTTAATGCTGGGCGTGGTGGTGATTGGCATCTTCCTTGCGCACCGTACGCGCTTTGGTAATCAGGTTTACGCCATTGGCGGCAACGCCACCTCTGCTAACCTGATGGGCATTTCTACTCGCAGCACAACGATCCGCATTTATATGCTGTCTACCGGGCTGGCGACGCTTGCCGGCATTGTGTTTTCCATTTACACCCAGGCGGGTTATGCGCTGGCGGGCGTTGGCGTTGAGCTGGATGCGATTGCCTCAGTGGTGATTGGCGGAACGCTGCTAAGCGGCGGCGTGGGAACGGTGTTGGGTACGCTATTTGGCGTGGCGATCCAAGGGCTGATCCAGACCTACATTAATTTTGATGGCACATTAAGTTCCTGGTGGACGAAGATCGCGATTGGCATTTTATTGTTTATTTTTATAGCGTTACAACGCGGCCTGACGGTGCTTTGGGAAAATCGTCAAAGCTCGCCGGTTACCCGAGTGGGTACGGCGGCAACACCAAAGTAACATCCTGATTTTGCACAAAACATTTAAATACCTAAACTTTTTCCGGTTGTAGTCGATAGGTTCTGTACAGGTCTGTTTTAACCCTACAACCGGAAATATAACGATGCCAAAATCCCTTTCAATTCGATCAAGTTTGTTGGTGTTATTGTCTCTGCTGACGTTTCTTCTGTTGCTGACCGGCGGCATGGGGCTTTATGCCGCTACCCGCGTTATTAACTCTTTGGTTTATCACGGTATTATGAGTGCTGCCATGTTGGCTGCCATTGTGTTGCTGGCGGTCATTTGGTTTATGCTGCGAAATAAGTTTCTCAAGCCGCTGGATAGCATAGTGGAGCAACTGGAACGCCTGGCGACGGGGGATTTGTCGCCTGTTACCACGCTGTCGGCCAGCGCTGAATTCAACCGCCTTAACGCTGCGATGGATGAAATGCGCCATGCGTTGGGTGATTCTGTGCAGCGTGTGCGTGAAGCCAGCTCGCAAATTGATGTTGGCAGCCGTGAATTGAGCGCAGGTAACCAGCATTTGGCACAACGTACAGAATCCACCGCCACGTCGCTGGAACAGACCGCCGCCAGTATGGAAGAACTCACCGCGACCGTGAAACAGAATGCGCAGAACGCGGAGCAGGCGCATCAGCTGGCAAAATCGGTATCGGATACCGCCGATAGGGGCAGTGAGATGGTGTGTTATGTAATTGAAAAAATGCGCGATATTTCCGGTAGCTCCAGCCGAATTGCCGATATCCTCAGTGTGATTGACGGTATTGCTTTCCAGACCAATATCCTTGCGCTTAACGCCTCCGTTGAAGCGGCGCGCGCGGGTGAGCAAGGCCGTGGTTTTGCGGTTGTTGCAGGTGAAGTACGTAATCTGGCCAGCCGCAGCGCCGAGGCGGCAAAAGAGATCCGTACATTGATCAGCGATTCCCATACGCATGTGGGTGAGGGAAGTGAACTGGCGCAGCAGGCGGGTGAAACCATGGATGAGATTGCGACCGAGGTCATGCGTATGACCAAACTGATGCGTGAAATTGCCAGTGCGTCCCAGGAACAGAGTCGCGGCATTGAGCAGGTGAATATTGCGGTGATTCAGATGGATGAAACGGCGCAGCAAAATGCGGCGCTGGTACAGCAGTCTTCAGCGGCTACCCGCTCGCTGGAAGAGCAGTCTTCAGCGCTAATCGAAGCCATGGCCGTATTTAAGCTACAGACAGCCTAACCGAACGTAGGCCTGATAAGGCGAAGCCGCCATCCGGCAATATCACAGCATTGTGCCGGATGGTACTTCGCTTATCCGGCCTGCAACGTGCTGTAGGCCGGATGTTGCGCTTATGCGTCCGGGAACTCGCGGATAAAGCGCTCTACATCGTCAACCATATGGTCGTTACCCACGAAGAAGGAGCGGCGTTGGTGCAGGCTTTCCGGGATGATATCCAGAATACGATTTTTACCGTCGCTCGCCTTGCCGCCGGCTTGCTCAGCCAGCAGGGCCATTGGGTTGCATTCGTACAGCAGACGCAGTTTCCCTTGCGGGTGGCTGGCGGTGCTTGGGTACAGATAGATCCCGCCTTTCAGCAGATTGCGATGGAAATCGGCAACCAGAGAGCCAATGTAGCGCGAAGTGTACGGGCGCTGGGTTGACTTATCTTCTTCCTGACAGAATTTAATGTATTTCTTCACGCCATTCGGGAATTTAATGTAGTTGCCTTCGTTAATGGAGTACGTGCTACCTTTCGCCGGGAAGCGCATACGTTCCTGGCTGAGGCAGAATACGCCCAGAGAAGGATCGTAGGTGAAGGCGTGCACGCCACAGCCGGTGGTGTACACCAGCATGGTGGAAGAACCATAAACCACGTAGCCCGCAGCAACTTGCTTGTTGCCCGGCTGCAGGAAATCCTCTTCCGTGACCGGCGTGCCGACGGGGGTTACGCGGCGATAAATAGAGAAAATCGTACCGACAGAGACGTTAACATCGATGTTGGATGAGCCATCCAGCGGATCCATTAGCACAACGTATTTTGCGTGTTCACAGCCTTCAAAGACGACAATTTCATCTTCTTCTTCTGAGGCAATTCCCGCCACGATGTCGCGTGCCTTCAGTGCAGCTTTCAGTTTTTCGTTTGCGAACAGATCGAGTTTTTGTTGCACCTCTCCCTGCACGTTCTCTGCACCGCTGGCACCCAGGATATCGACCAGACCGGCCTTATTGATATCGCGGTGGATGATCTTGGCGCCCAGCTTTATTGCCGACAACAAAGCAGTGAGTTCACCGGTAGCATGAGAAAACTCGTGCTGCTTTTCGACAATAAATTCACCTAACGTTTTCATAACACTTTCCCTGCAATTTATGTGGAGTAAAGCGACCGCAACAATATTAACAAATATTTCAGCTATCGCGCTCAGGTGAATCGCGCCAGCAAACTACGGAATATCCTGAAATGCGTTTCTCAGTTGCCAGACATGTGCGTAAAATGGCCCCCAGATTAAAAAAGGATAGTGACGTATGCGCATTCATATTTTGGGAATTTGTGGCACTTTCATGGGCGGTCTGGCGATGCTGGCACGCTCGCTCGGTCATGAAGTAACCGGTTCGGACGCCAATGTGTATCCGCCGATGAGCACCTTACTTGAGAAGCAAGGCATTGATCTGATTCAGGGTTACGATGCCAGCCAGCTCGATCCACAGCCGGACCTGGTGATCATCGGTAATGCGATGACCCGTGGTAACCCCTGCGTGGAAGCGGTGCTGGAGAAGAACATTCCATACATGTCTGGCCCGCAATGGCTGCATGACTTTGTGTTGCGCGACCGCTGGGTACTGGCGGTGGCGGGGACGCACGGCAAAACGACTACAGCTGGAATGGCAACCTGGATCCTCGAGGTCTGTGGTTATAAACCGGGCTTTGTGATCGGCGGCGTGCCGGGTAACTTTGAGGTTTCCGCGCGTCTGGGCGAAAGTGACTTCTTCGTGATTGAAGCGGATGAGTACGACTGCGCGTTCTTCGATAAGCGTTCTAAATTCGTGCATTACTGCCCGCGTACCCTGATCCTCAATAACCTTGAGTTCGATCACGCAGATATCTTTGACGATCTGAAAGCGATTCAGAAACAGTTCCATCATCTGGTGCGTATCGTGCCGGGCCAGGGACGCATCATCTACCCGGAAAACGACATCAATCTGAAACAAACGATGGCGATGGGCTGCTGGAGCGAACAGGAGCTGGTGGGCGAGCAGGGTCACTGGCAGGCGAAAAAGCTCACTACCGATGCTTCCGAGTGGGAAGTGTGGCTGGACGGTGAAAAAGTGGGTGAAGTTAAGTGGGGTCTGGTCGGCGAACACAACATGCACAATGGCCTGATGGCGATTGCGGCAGCCCGTCACGTGGGCGTCGTGCCTGCGGATGCAGCCAATGCGCTAGGCTCGTTCATTAACGCCCGTCGTCGTCTTGAACTGCGTGGTGAAGCGCACGGCGTGACGGTGTATGACGATTTTGCCCATCATCCAACCGCGATTCTGGCAACGCTTGCGGCGCTGCGCGGGAAAGTTGGCGGTACGGCACGCATTATTGCGGTGCTGGAGCCTCGCTCTAACACCATGAAAATGGGACTGTGCAAAGATGATCTGGCGCCGTCGTTAGGCCGTGCGGACGAAGTGTTCCTGCTGCAACCCCCGCATATTCCGTGGCAGGTAGCAGAAGTCGCTGAAGCCTGCGTTCAGCCGGCGCACTGGAGTGGTGATGTGGATGCCCTGGCAGATATGGTGGTGAAAACCGCGCAGCCAGGCGATCACATTCTGGTGATGAGTAACGGCGGATTTGGTGGTATTCATCAAAAACTGCTGGATGGTCTGGCGAAGAAAGCTCAGGCGGAAGCGCAAGAGTAAAAAAATGCCCGGTGGCGCTACGCTTACCGGGCCTACAACGAATTCACGGATTGTAGGCCGGATAAGGTGTTTGCACCGCCATCCGGCAC
>NZ_CP080033.1:858382-893124 GCF_019382635.1 Citrobacter sp. Colony219
TTACGCTTCGTTTTCCGCCAGTTCACGCAGATACTGGAAGATCTGGCGGGAAGATTTTGGCGGCTTGTTGCCCGCTTTTTCTTTCCTGGCGTTACGCACCAGCGAACGCAGTTGCTGACGGTCGGCGTCAGGCCACAGGTTCATCACTTCTTCGATGGCTTCATCGCTACCGTCAACCATACGGTCACGCAGTTGCTCCAGCTTATGGAAGACAACGACCTGTTGGTTGTGACGGTTTTTCAGCTTGTCCAGCGCCTGACGGATAGGATCAACATCGCGCTGGCGCAACATTTTGCCAATCAGCTGCAGCTGGCGGCGGCGACCTTCCATCTTAATACGCTGGGCCAGCTCAATCGCGGCACGTAAATCCGCATCGAGCGGGATTTTATCCAGCGCGTTTTTCCCCAGTTTTACCAGTTCCACACCCAGGTGTTTTAACTCCTCGGCGTCACGTTTTATTTCACTTTTACTGACCCAGATAATTTCATCGTCTTCGTCTTCGATGTCATCACCGGGAACGTCGTCGAGCCAGTCTTCGGGCTGCTTAGTCATGTCAGGCTCCTTAAAAAAAGAGGCTAATGTTACCAGTTAAGATGCGCACTGAAAAACGGTTCTCTGTTAGACTTCAGAGAAACTCTCTCTACATTATGGCATTTGCGATGAAAGTAATCTCACAAGTTGAAGCGCAGCGTAAGATTCTGGAAGAAGCGGTCTCGACGGCACTGGAATTAGCGTCAGGTAAGTCGGATGGCGCGGAAGTCGCTGTAAGCAAGACCACGGGTATTAGCGTCAGCACCCGTTATGGTGAAGTGGAGAACGTCGAATTCAATAGCGATGGTGCACTGGGGATTACGGTTTATCACCAGAACCGTAAGGGCAGCGCATCGTCTACCGATTTAAGCCCGCAGGCGATTGCACGCACCGTGCAGGCTGCGCTGGACATTGCACGTTACACTTCGCCGGATCCGTGCGCAGGCGTGGCAGATAAAGAACTGCTGGCCTTTGATGCGCCCGATCTGGACCTGTTCCACCCGGCGGAAGTTTCCCCTGACGAAGCTATCGAACTGGCGGCGCGCGCTGAACAGGCTGCATTGCAGGCTGATAAGCGCATCACCAATACCGAAGGCGGCAGCTTTAACAGCCACTATGGCATCAAAGTCTTTGGCAACAGCCACGGCATGCTGCAGGGCTACTGCTCCACGCGTCATTCCCTTTCCAGCTGTGTGATCGCGGAAGAAAATGGCGATATGGAACGCGATTACGCCTACACCATTGGTCGGGCGATGGGCGATTTGCAAACGCCGGAGTGGGTAGGGGCTGACTGTGCTCGCCGCACCTTATCTCGTTTGTCGCCGCGTAAGCTGTCCACCATGAAAGCGCCGGTGATTTTCGCCAACGAAGTGGCGACCGGACTGTTCGGACACCTGGTCGGCGCGATTGCCGGTGGTTCGGTATACCGCAAATCCACCTTCCTGCTCGACTCGCTGGGCAAGCAAATTCTGCCGGAATGGCTGACCATTGAAGAGCATCCGCACCTGCTGAAGGGACTGGCGTCTTCACCGTTCGACAGTGAAGGGGTACGGACTGAACGCCGTGACATCATTAAAGACGGCGTGCTGACTCAGTGGCTGCTGACCAACTACTCTGCGCGTAAGCTGGGGCTGAAGAGCACCGGGCATGCGGGCGGGATCCACAACTGGCGAATTCCGGGACAGGGTCTAAGCTTCGAGCAGTTGCTCAAAGAGATGGGCACAGGCCTTGTGGTTACCGAGCTGATGGGCCAGGGCGTAAGCGGCATTACCGGCGATTACTCGCGCGGCGCGGCGGGTTTCTGGGTCGAAAATGGTGAAATTCAGTATCCGGTGAGTGAAATTACCATCGCCGGGAACTTAAAAGAGATGTGGCGCAATATTGTGACCGTGGGGAACGATATTGAAACGCGCAGTAATATCCAATGTGGTTCGGTATTGTTACCGGAGATGAAAATCGCCGGGCAGTGATACTCGTTAAGGCGTTAATTTTTAATAATAAAAAAGGAAGTGAGCAATGCGTAAACACCTGTTAGCGATCGTCGCGGCTTCAACGCTGGTTCTTGGTTCTTCTGCGTTTGCAGCCGATCTTGAAGACGACATGGGGATCCTCAACGACAACCTGAAGATCGTCGAAAAAACGGATAATGCGACTGAACTGAAAGATGCGTTAACCAAAATGCGCGCAGCCGCGCTGGACGCTCAAAAGGCCACACCGCCGAAGCTGGAAAGCAAATCCCCGGACAGCCCGGAGATGAAAGATTTCCGCCACGGTTTTGACACGCTGATCGGCCAGATTGATGGCGCGCTTAAGCTGGCGAACGAAGGTAAAGTCAAAGAGGCGAAAGCCGTTGCGGAAGACCTGAAAACCACGCGCAACGAAAACCACAAGAAGTTCCGCTAATCTACGCTATCCGGCCTGCATAACCGTGGGCCGGATAAGATCCCCCGCTACTGCACRCCCCATAAGTAAACGCTATACCCATCACATTTTTTCATTTTTATCGTCCATTCATTGTTCGCACTTCCTTCCAATTTGCGGCTCACTCTTGCGATCTCAATCACATTCTTCCAGTGATAAATCGTGAACCCGACCCGTTTTGCGGCACAGATCACTATCGCTGACCCCCTTTCCACTTCGAAGTGGAAAACAACTCGCTACAAACTTTTAACCCCCACCGCTAATTTATCCCCAGAGCCATTAGTGGGGTAAGACGAGTGAATAACGGAGCTGTAATGAATGACATGGGGGAATCGGTGGAACTGGCCGACCGCATGCTGGCGCAGGTATATGCCTTGCTGCGTGAACGCCACATTATTCCCAACGCCGTACAGGAACAGATGCTGACGTCGCATGTTCGCGCCATGGCGCACCGCTCGATAACGGGTGAAACCTTACCAGAAGTCGATGCCAGCTTATTTGATGAAATTTCTGCCGAATCAATGGCGCTTGCCCGCGACGTGGTCGCCGAGTTTGGCAATCTTCCCGAGGAAGAAGCCTGGCTGCTGTCGGTGCACTTCGAAGTCGCGAAAGACAACCTTTAAGGAGCAAAAGATGGAACAGATTACCGTAGTGATTGGCGATCGTCTGGGTAAAGGCCAGAAAGTGGCGGCAGGCGTTGAGAAAGCGGGTGGCCGTGCGGTTGTGGTACCGGGCGTGGCGGCTGACATGAAGCTGGGTGACGTAATGAAAGCGGAAAACGCCACCTTTGGTATCTCGTTTTGCGGCAGTGGCGGGGCAGGGGCGATTACCGCACAGACCAAATACGGCTACAAGGCGAAATATGGCATGCGCTCGGTTGATGAAGGCGTAACGGCCATCAACGAAGGTTGCAACGTGCTGGGGTTCGGTTTTATGGATAAAGAAGAGCTCGGTGAACGCCTGGTTCAGGCGTGGCAAAAGAAACACGGCGCTTAAGTATGAAAGAGCAATTCACCACCACGGTGAGAGTCACTGGCAAGGGCGAGGCCAAAGCGCGCGCCTTTGCCGATGCCCTGAACCACGTTCAGGCTGCGGTGATGAAAGCGTCGCCGCATATCTTACTGCGTATTGAGCCACAGGATGTGCAGGTTGTTCAAGCGCGTGAAACGGTGCGCAAAGAGGCGTTTTTATTCCTCTTTCTGCGCCGGGAAAGACGCACCTTCAGCGTGGAGCTGGATGTGACCGTCAACGTGACTGCCATCAATCTCGACAAGGTGGATTTCGTTACGCAACGCTGATTCTTTATTAAAAGGCATAAATATGTTCCTGATAATATTAATAAAATCGCTCATCATTGGTGGCCTGGTTGGCGTCGGTGTCGGCGCTGGGGCTGCACGCATGTTTCATGCGCCTACCACTCAAGGGATGGGCGCGTTTCGTACTCTGGGAGAACTGAATTCCTGCGAAGGGGATCCGGCTTCTCACTTCTCGTTCGGCCTGGGCTTCTTCTTTAACGCCTGGGCTTCTTCCGTTGCGGCGGGGGCGTTCACGCAGGATGTCGACCATCGCATCATTCCCAACTGGGGTGCCGCCGCGCTGATGGTTAAAAACCGCAACGTCGGTGAAACGCTGCACGATCCCAAGCGCATGGCGATTGCCTGTGGCGTTATCGGGATGATTGTCGTGACCTTCCTGAACCTCACCGCGTCATCCGTACCGGAAGCGCTGCAGGTTACCGCCGTCAAGGTGCTGGTGCCTGCGGCTAACCTGCTGGTTAATACCGTGATGCCGGTGATCTTCTGGCTGGCGGCGATCGATGCCGGTAAGAAATCCGGCTTCTGGGCCACCGTCTTTGGCGGCGCGGCGCAACTGATCATGGGCAACGCCGTTCCGGGGCTGGTGCTCGGCATTCTGATCGGCAAAGGTGTTGAAGAAAGCGGCTGGAACCACGTCACGAAAGTGATGATGGTAGCTATCGTCGCGCTGTTTGTCCTGAGCGGCTTCTTCCGCGGTTTCGACATGAAGATGATCGAATCCTTCCATCTGACCGTGCCGAACTGGTTGGAACTGATCCACAACTCGCTCAGCGGCAAATAACGGAGGCCATCATGGAACAGAATAAAGGTTTTTGGTTTGCCGACTGGTCGTTCCCGATCTTCGTTGGCCTGCTCTCCTCTGGCGTCTTTGCCGGAACGCACATGTACTACCTGTACGGTATCGGCGCATTTAACGAAGTCGCTTTTGTGGCGATGCTAAAGGCGGGAATGGACACCGGCTCTTACGGCGCGGTGGCGGCATTTGGCGCAAGTTTCC
Organism: Citrobacter sp. Colony219; assembly: GCF_019382635.1. Lineage (NCBI taxonomy): Bacteria > Pseudomonadati > Pseudomonadota > Gammaproteobacteria > Enterobacterales > Enterobacteriaceae > Citrobacter > Citrobacter sp. Colony219. The sequence continues at coordinate 863,147 of NZ_CP080033.1, forward strand.
TGTTTGCCCGTATCATTGAAGGTTCGTTGGTGGGGATTCTGGATATCGGTGGCGCGATTCAGACCGGGGTCGGGTTAGGTGTTCCGGCGCTGCTGCTGGGCGCGGGCATTATCTTCCCGGTCGCCAACTTTGCCGCCTCTTTGGTCACCGGCCTGGTGATTGGCCTGGCGATTGGCTACATCATCATTCTGGCGCGTAAGTTCACCATCAACCAGAGCGATTCAACCTACGGGGCGGACGTCATGATGGGGGCCGGTAACGCCTCCGGTCGCTTCCTCGGGCCATTGATTATCCTCAGCGCGATGACGGCTTCTATTCCTATCGGAATCGGTTCTCTGGCGGGTGCGCTGCTGTTTTATCTGTGGCAAAAACCGATCACCGGCGGGGCGATCCTTGGGGCAATGATCCTGGGTTCCATCTTCCCGATTGCCATTAGCTAACTGTTGGTTTGCAGGCCGGATAAGGCGGTTACGCCGCCATCCGGCAAAGGAGAGAGCGATGTTTGATTTACTCCTGCGCGGTGCGCGCCTCGTTGACGATACGGTGAGCGATATTGCGCTGAAAGACGGCAAAATTGCGGCATTAGGCAACGTTGATGGTCCGGCGCTGAAAACTATTGAGCTCGGCGGCGAGTGCTACGTCAGCGCAGGCTGGATTGATTCCCACGTTCACTGTTACCCGAAATCCCCGATTTATCACGACCAGCCGGACAGCGTCGGTATTGCGACTGGCGTCACCACGGTCGTGGATGCGGGCAGTACCGGGGCGGATGATATCGACGATTTTTACACCCTGACCCGGGAAGCAGCGACGGAAGTGTATGCGCTGCTGAACATCTCCCGCGTTGGGCTTATCGCCCAGAACGAGCTGGCCAACATGGCCAACATTGACGCCGATGCGGTGCGCCAGGCGGTGAAACGCCACCCTGATTTTATTGTCGGCCTGAAGGCACGCATGAGCAGCAGCGTGGTAGGTGAAAACGGCATCACGCCGCTGGATCGTGCCAAAGCGATGCAAAAAGAGAACGGCGACCTGCCGCTGATGGTGCACATTGGCAACAACCCGCCGAATCTCGATGAGATCGCCGAGCGCCTGAGCGCAGGCGATATTATTACCCACTGCTACAACGGTAAACCAAACCGTATTCTGACGCCGCAGGGCGAGCTGCGCGCATCTGTCACGCGTGCGCTGCAACGCGGCGTGCGTCTGGACGTGGGTCACGGTACGGCCAGCCTGAGCTTTGCGGTGGCAAAACGCGCTATCGATCTTGGTATTTTGCCGCACACCATCAGCTCCGATATTTATTGCCGCAACCGTATCAGCGGTCCGGTGTATTCCCTGGCGAATGTGATGTCGAAATTTCTCGCCATGGGGATGTCGCTCCCACAGGTCATTGAGTGCGTGACCGCCAATGCCGCTGACGGCCTGCGCCTGAAACAGAAAGGGCGACTGCAGCCTGGTCTGGATGCCGATTTAACCCTCTTTACGCTTAAGCGCCAGCCAACCGTGCTGGTAGATGCTGAAAACGACAGCCTGCAGGCTGAACAAATGCTGGTGCCGCTTGCCGCAATACGTGCGGGCAAGGGCTATATGACCGAACAAGGGAGCGCGGAACATGCCTTCGATTTTTGAGAAATACAATTTAAAACAGGTGATTAACACATCAGGCCGCATGACGGCGCTCGGCGTTTCCACGCCGCGACCAGAAGTGGTTGAGGCTGCGATGGCGGGGATGAATCAGTACTTCGAAATGAAAGATCTGGTCAATAAAACCGGCGACTACATCGCGAAATTGCTGGAAGTGGAAGGGGCGACCGTCGTCTCCTGCGCATCGGCTGGAATCGCCCAGTCGGTGGCTGCGGTGCTGGTGAAAGACAGCGACTGGCTGCTGGAGAATCTGCACGTTACGCCCATCGAGAACAACGAAATCGTGCTGCCCAGAGGCCACAACGTCAACTTTGGTGCCCCGGTTGGCACCATGGTGGCGCTTGGCGGCGGCAAGCTGGTGGAAGCGGGCTATGCCAATGAATGTTCCGCGGCACAGCTGGCGGCAGCCATTACACCGCGCACGGCGGCGATTCTGTATATCAAATCTCACCACTGCGTACAGAAAAGCATGCTCAGCGTGGAGCAGGCCGCGGTGGTGGCGCGCACGCATAACCTGCCGCTGATCGTGGATGCGGCGGCGGAAGAAGATTTGCAGTGCTACTACCGCCTTGGTGCGGATCTGGTGATTTATAGCGGCGCAAAGGCGATTGAAGGGCCAACCAGTGGACTGGTGATTGGCAAAACCCAGTATGTTGAGTGGGTGAAACGCCAGACGGCGGGGATCGGCCGGGCGATGAAGGTGGGCAAAGAGGGGATTCTTGGCCTGACCTGCGCTATCGAACTGTATCTGAACGCGCAGAAAGAGAGCGGTGCGGAGATGGTCGAGAAAATGACGCCGTTCATTAATGCGCTAAATTCCTTTAATGGCGTCAGCGCCCGCGTGGTGTGGGACAGCGCAGGGCGCGACATCGCCCGTACCGAAATTAAGTTTGACGAAGCGGTAACTGGTATCGCCACGGGCGAACTGGTTGAAGCCCTGAAACACGGCGAGTACGCGATTTACTTCCGTGGGTACAAAGCCAACGAAGGCATTATCGAAGCCGATGTGCGCAGCGTGGATCGCGCGCAGCTGGAAATTGTGGCCCGTCGAATTGGTGAAGTGATTTCGCAGGAGAAAAACGCATGAAACTGACCCCTAACTTTTATCGCGACCGCGTCTGCCTGAACGTGCTGGCAGGCTCCAAAGAAAATGCGCGGGATATTTACGCGGCGGCGGAAGGACACGTGCTGGTCGGCGTGTTGTCAAAAAATTACCCGGATGTCGCAAGCGCGGTCGCGGATATGCGTGAATACGCAGCGCTTATCGACAATGCGCTTTCAGTGGGGTTGGGGGCGGGCGATCCAAACCAGTCGGCGATGGTCAGTGAGATCTCCCGTCAGGTACAGCCGCAGCATGTTAATCAGGTCTTTACCGGCGTGGCGACCAGTCGGGCGCTGTTGGGCCAGCAGGAGACGGTAGTCAACGGTCTGGTCTCGCCAACGGGTACGCCGGGGATGGTGAAAATCTCCACCGGTCCGCTGAGCAGCCAGACGCCGGACGGCATTGTGCCGGTAGAAACCGCAATTGCGCTGCTCAAAGATATGGGCGGTAGCTCGATTAAATACTTCCCGATGGGCGGCCTGAAATGCCGTGACGAGTACATCGCCGTCGCGCAGGCCTGTGCCCGGCATGACTTCTGGCTGGAGCCTACCGGGGGTATCGATCTGGATAATTTTACTGAAATCCTGCAGATCGCCCTGGATGCCGGAGTGAGCAAAATCATTCCTCACATCTATAGTTCGATTATTGATAAGGTGAGTGGTAACACCCGCCCGGACGACGTGCGCCAACTGATGGCGATGACCCGGGCTTGCATAGGCTAACTGACAGATGAGGAGACTGACGTGCGATTCCCCAACCAACGTTTAGCACAGCTGTTTGATATGTTGCAAAACGAAGCGCTTCCACAGGATGAGCTGGCGCAGCGGTTGTCGGTTTCTACACGCACCGTACGGGCGGATATCACTGCGCTAAACGCGCTACTTACTCAGTACGGCGCGCAGTTTGTCCTCAGCCGGGGCAGCGGTTATCAGCTCAAAATTGACGACCCGGCAAGTTATCACTCTCTGCAAACGCAGCAGCCTGAAACGTTGCTGCGCATCCCGCGAACCAGCCAGGAGCGGGTACACTGGCTGGTGGTCCGTTTTCTGACGTCGGCCTTTTCGCTAAAGCTTGAAGATTTGGCTGATGAATGGTTTATCAGCCGCGCGACGCTGCAAAACGATATGGCTGAGGTGCGTGAGCATCTGCAACGTTATCATCTGACGCTGGAAACGCGTCCCCGTCACGGCATGAAGCTGTTTGGCAGCGAGATGGCGATCCGCGCCTGTTTGACCGATCTGTTGTGGACGCTGGCACAGCAGGATCCGCAGCACCCGTTAGTGATGCAGGAGGCGCTGAATGCCGGGATCCCTGAGCAGCTACAGCCCGTTTTACAGGATATTTTTGCTCGTTTTCATATTCGTTTGACCGACGAGGGCGAGCTGTTTTTACGCTTGTACTGTGCGGTGGCTATCCGGCGGATTAGTGAAGGGTATCCATTGCCGGAGTTTGCCGCTGAAGAAACTGAACAGGCGGTGTGCCTGGCCGCGCGTGAGATTGCGGCGGTTCTGCACCGGCTGGCAGACAAACCGCTTTCTGTTTTCGAAGAGAATTGGCTACAGGTGCACATCGCTGCCCGTCAGGTTCAAGAGATCGCCCCCAGTGCTATTAATGCGGATGATGACGAAGCGCTGGTTAATTACATCCTGCGTTTTATCAATACTCAATACAACTACAACCTGTTGAATGACAAACAGTTGCATGCCGATCTGCTGACGCATATTAAGACGATGATCACCCGGGTGCGTTACCAGATAATGATCCCCAATCCGCTGCTGGAAAATATTAAACAGCACTACCCGATGGCATGGGATATGACGCTGGCCGCCGTCTCGGGATGGGGGAAATATACGCCGTATACCATCAGTGAAAATGAGATTGGCTTTCTGGTCCTGCATATTGGCGTGGGGCTGGAACGTAGTTACAACATCGGTTACCAGAGGCAACCGAAAGTTCTGCTGGTATGCGATGCTGGAAATGCGATGGCGCGGATGATTGAAGCGGTGCTGGCGCGTAAGTATCCGCAGATTGAAATCGTCGATACCGTCACGTTGCGCGACTACGAACAGCGGGAAAGCATTAGCGAAGATTTTGTTATCTCGACCGCGCGGATCGGTGAAAAAGATAAGCCCGTGGCGATGATTGCGCCGTTTCCGACCGATTATCAACTGGAGCAAATTGGCAAGCTGGTGCTGGTGGACAGAACCCGCCCGTGGATGCTGAATAAATTTTTCGATGCCGCCCATTTTCGCGTGATCGACGGCACCATGGATCAGCAGACGCTGTTCAAAACGTTATGCCATCAGTTGCAGGATGAAGGTTTTGTCGACGCGGAGTTTCTTGATTCGGTGGTTGAACGTGAGGCCATCGTCAGCACTATGCTGGGTGATGGCATCGCGCTGCCGCACGCCCTCGGTCTGCTGGCAAAGAAAACGGTGGTCTACACCATCCTCGCCCCGCAGGGTATTGCCTGGGGCGATGAAACCGCGCACGTGATCTTCCTGCTCGCCATTAGTAAAAGCGAGTACGAAGAAGCGATGGCGATCTACGATATTTTCGTCACCTTCCTGCGTGAACGCGCCATGACGCGGCTCTGCGCATGCCGGAATTTCACCGAGTTCAAAACCGTCGCCATGGAGTGTGTCAGTCGTTTTTGAGAGGCGTTATCCAGAATTCGATGTAATGCGTATGTAATGCTAAACTGCATTACACATTCGATTCTACTGGAGGCATAATGGCCACGCTGAACGTCCGTCTGGATGACAAACTCAAAAATGAGGCTTATGCCGTGCTGGAAAAACTGAACATTACTCCAACGGAAGCTGTGCGATTACTGTTTCAGTACGTCGCGGAAACGGGGCGCATGCCAGTGAAAACCGTCACCGTTAGCGACAGCGAAGATACACTGATTCAGACAGTCCGGGAGAGGCTGGCCAGCCCGCAAAAAGGAATCAAGGTTAGTCTGGATGACTTATGAACTGGAATTCGACCCGAGAGCCTTAAAAGAGTGGCATAAACTGGGTGATACGGTGAAGGCTCAGTTTAAGAAGAAGTTGGCCGACGTGTTGTTGAACCCCAGAATTGACTCTGCCCGTTTAAACGGTCTTCCAGATTGCTATAAAATTAAGCTTAAATCGTCCGGCTATCGTCTGGTGTACCAGGTTCGGGATGAGGTTGTGACCGTGTTTGTTGTCGCGGTCGGCAAGCGAGAACATTCGGCCGTTTATCTCGATGCAAACAAACGGCTTTAGCGATCAACGCAAATGATGTACGACCTGGTTGCTGCTGCCGCGCCAGATTAGCGCCGGGTCTTTGAGATCCTGCACGTATTTGCCATCGACCAGCACGTTGATGAGATCGACCACCTGCATTTGCGCGGCGTTGAGTTCATCGAGCTTGTAGCCAGTCCACACCCAGATATCTTTGCCGGGGCACTCAGCGCGAACGCGCTGTACCAGTTTCAGGATTTCCGGCACGTTTTGCGGATGTAGCGGATCGCCACCGGAGAGCGAGATCCCCTGACGCTTGATTCGCGTATCGTTCAGATCGGCAATGATCTTGTCTTCCATCTCTTTGGTAAATGGCTTGCCGGAATTGAGCCTCCAGGTGCTTTTGTTATAGCAACCGGGACATTCATGCACGCACCCGGACACAAACAGCGTGCAGCGGGTGCCGGGGCCGTTAACGATGTCGACGGGATAGTATTGGTGAAAGTTCATAGCTTGTAACCATGCCGGGTGGCGCTGCGCTTACCCGGCCTACAATAAGAGTGCGGTCCGTAGGCCCGGTAAGCGCAGCGCCACCGGGCATTAACGTAACAGCGGATTAACCTATCTGCCCGTTACCCAAATGCTTAACGCGGCGTTTCACTTCTTCCTGCTTACCGGCGTTAAACGGACGGGCGTCCGGGCTGCCTAAATAACCGCAGACGCGGCGGGTGACCGACACGCGCGCGGCGTCGTGGTTACCACATTTCGGGCAGGTGAAGCCTTTGCTGGTGCATTCGAACTCACCGGTAAAGCCACACTCGTAGCATTCATCGATTGGCGTGTTGGTCCCGTAATACGGCACGTGCTGGTAGCTGTAATCCCACACGTCTTCCAGCGCTTTCAGGTTGTGCTGAATATTCGGGTATTCGCCGTAGCAAATGAAGCCTCCGCTTGCCAGCGGCGGGTACGGCGCTTCGAAATCGATTTTGTCGTACGGGTTAACCTTTTTCTCCACGTCGAGGTGGAAGCTGTTGGTGTAGTAACCTTTGTCGGTAACGCCAGGTACCACGCCAAACTCGGCGGTATCAAGACGGCAGAAACGGTCGCACAGGTTTTCGCTCGGCGTGCTGTACAGGCTGAAGCCGTAGCCGGTCTCGTCTTTCCACTGGTCGACCGCCTGACGCAGACGTTCGACAATGGCGATACCCTTGGCGCGCAGCTCCTCGCTGTCGTACAGATGTTTGTCACCAAACAGCGCGTTAATGGTTTCATGAATGCCGATGTAACCCAGAGAGATGGATGCGCGACCATTTTTAAAGATTTCAGACACATCATCGTCCGCTTTCAGACGCACGCCGCAGGCGCCTTCCATATACAGGATTGGCGCAACGCGGGCTTTCACACCTTCCAGACGCGCAATGCGGGTCATAAGCGCTTTACGCGCCAGCACCAGGCGATCGTCGAGCAGTTTCCAGAAGGTGGCTTCATCACCGTGCGCTTCCAGCGCGATACGCGGCAGGTTGAGGCTGATAACGCCGAGGTTGTTACGCCCGTCGTGAACCTGTTCGCCGTTCTCGTTTTCCCAGACACCGAGGAAACTACGGCAGCCCATTGGGGTTTTGAACGAACCGGTGACTTTCACTACCTGATCGTAGTTCAGGATATCCGGGTACATACGCTTGCTTGCGCATTCCAGCGCCAGCTGTTTAATGTCGTAGTTTGGATCGCCGAACTTGTGGTTCAGACCGTCACGAATGGCGAACACCAGTTTCGGGAAGACGGCTGTTTTACGATTTTTACCCAGTCCCGCGATGCGGTTACGCAGAATGGATTGCTGGATCAAACGTGATTCCCAGCTGGTCCCCAGGCCAAAACCAAAGGTGACGAATGGCGTCTGACCGTTGGCGGTATGCAGGGTATTCACTTCATACTCAAGGGACTGGAATGCGTCATAGCACTCTTTCTCGGTACGAGAATGCGCATAGCCGTCGGCATCCGGGATCTGCCACTCTTCAGCGGTTTTACGGTGCTTATTAAAGCTCTCGGTGACGAACGGCGCGAGAACTTCGTCAATACGGTTAATGGTGGTGCCGCCATAAATGTGGCTGGCAACCTGCGCGATGATTTGTGCAGTGACGGCGGTCGCGGTCGAGATGGATTTTGGCGGCTCAATCTCCGCGTTACCCATCTTAAAGCCCTGTGTCAGCATGCCTTTGAGGTCGATCAGCATGCAGTTGAACATCGGGAAGAACGGCGAGTAATCGAGGTCGTGATAGTGAATATCACCACGCTCATGTGCCTGGACCACATCACGCGGCAGCAGGTGCTGACGCGCATAGTGTTTGGCGACGATACCGGCCAGCAGGTCACGCTGGGTCGGGATCACTTTGCTGTCTTTGTTGGCGTTTTCGTTCAGCAGAGCAGAGTTGGTTTGCTCAACCAGACCACGAATTTCCTGGTTCAAACGGCCACGCTTTTCACGCTGTATATCACGGTCGTGGCGATATTCGATGTACGCACGGGCGAGTTGTTTGTACGGACCAGACATCAGCTGGTTTTCTACCGCTGTCTGGATCTCGTTGATATCGACCTGGCTGCGCTCATTCATCTGGCTACTAACGACTTCTGCGACGGTGGCACAGTAATCTGCGTCATCGACTCCCGCTGCTTTAGCTGCACGCAGAATGGCTTCTTTGATGCGCTCTGATTTAAACGGCACTTTACAGCCATCTCGTTTCATCACATGCGGTGTCATGATCACTCCATATTTATAAGAACAGGTTATCCACAGAGGTTGGGGAAGCGGTCATGGGTTTATTCATCTATCAGGCCAATGACTTCCCGCAATCCTGACCCACTTTATCCACAATTCCACCGTAAAGCGGTGCACTGTAGTTGTAGCAATTGTAGTCGATTAATACAACATATTGGGTCGGCGTGCATTTTAAGTTCTATATGTAGTGATTTGCATCAAGGATGTTTACGATTTATTTGATGTAGCGCAAAGTAAAAATCGGAGCGTACAGATGACGGGCAGTACAGCGATTGTAAATTGTGGCAAGAAAAATCTGATTAATTATTCAACAAAAACAGGAAGGTAAATGCAGTGTCAGCATTGAAGCCCGATAGCGCTATACGTACCGGGCTCAAAACCAATTGCAAGCTATTTTTGCACCCACCAGACGGCTTCGAAAGGACGTAGCGTCATGTCTGCGGGTTGGCTGGCGACCTCGGCATAGTTGTGCATTAGCACCTGCCAGTTTCCATCGGTCTGGGCTGGCTGCCAGCTCTGGAAAGTATCGCTCAGATTAGCAATGACCAGCAACCGCTGCCCTTGCCACTCGCGTTGGTAACACCACAGATGTGGGCTGTCCGGTAACAGATCCTGATAGTCGCCCCAGGTAATAACTGGCTCCGCTTTGCGCAATGCGATAAGCCGCTGATAGGTGTAGAACACTGAGTCGGCATCGCTCAGCGCAGCCGCCACGTTGATCTCCGCCGCGTTGTCACACAGATTGATCCACGGCTCGCCCTTGGTGAAGCCCGCGTGTTGGCTGGCATCCCACTGCATCGGCGTGCGGCTGTTATCGCGGGATTTACTGGCGAGGATCGCCAGCAGTTCGTCGGCATCTCGCCCCTGACCGTTCAGTTCGGCAAACATGTTATGGCTTTCCACATCGCGATAATCGGTAATCTGGCTGAAATGCGGATTGGTCATGCCGATCTCTTCCCCCTGGTAGATATAGGGCGTGCCCTGCATACCGTGCAGCACCATCGCCAGCATTTTGGCCGACGGAATGCGGTATTTACCTTCATCGCCAAAACGCGACACGATGCGCGGCTGATCGTGGTTACACCAGAACAGCGCGTTCCAGGCTTGATTATGCATGCCTTGTTGCCAGTGGCGGAACAGAGTTTTCAGCGCGACATAATCGGGTTTGGCTAACGTCCACTTCTCACCGTTGGGGTAATCCACTTTCAGGTGGTGAAAGTTAAATGTCATCGACAGTTCGCTGCCATCGAGCGCGGCGTACTGCTGGCAGTTTTCCAGCGTAGTGGATGACATTTCTCCCACCGTCATCAGGCCGCGTGGCGTGAAGACGTCGCGGTTCATCTCGCGTAAAAACGCATGCGCGCGCGGGCCATCGGTATAAAAACGGCGTCCATCGCCGTCGGGATCGTTCGGGAAGCTCTGATCTTTAGAGATAAGATTCACCACGTCGAGACGCAGACCGTCCACGCCGCGATCGGCCCAGAATTCGCACACTTTTTTCAGCTCGGCGCGTACCGCCGGGTTCTCCCAGTTCAGGTCTGCCTGTTCAGGAGCAAAGAGGTGCAGATAATACTGCTCGCTTGCGGCGTGCCAGCCCCAGGCGTTACCGCCAAATTTGGAACGCCAGTTATTCGGCGGGCTGTCTGGCGTGCCGCCGCGCCAGAGATAAAACTGACGATACGGACTGTCTTTATCCAGCGCATCACGAAACCAGGCGTGCTGGGTTGAGGTGTGGTTAAAAACCATATCCAGAATAATACGGATGCCGCGCGTTTTCGCCTGCGCCACCAGTTCGTCAAAATCTTCCAGCGTACCGTAGGCCGGATCGACAGACAGGTAATCCGCGACGTCGTAGCCGTTATCAACCTGCGGCGAAATATAGAATGGCGTCAGCCAGATGGCATCAACGCCCAGTTTTTGCAGATAGTCGAGGCGCTGCGTCACGCCGCGTAAATCGCCGGTGCCGCTGCCGGTAGTGTCCTGAAAACTCTTGGGGTAAACCTGATAGATAACGCCGTTTTGCCACCAGTGGGGAATATTCATGGTTGTTTCCTGGAAATACGCTGGGGCGCAACTGCGCCCCGAAGAAAAGTTAGATAATTTGTAATGTGCCCAGACGGTATTTACGCTGGTAAACAAATGAGGTCAGTATCATTGGGATAACAATCGCAATGACCATCGCCATGCCAAATACCTGCCAGTAGGTCGGCTGGATAGAGAGGATGCCCGGCAAACCGCCGACGCCAATCCCGTTTGCCAGCACTCCGTTCAGGCCGCACAGCAGTCCGGCGAGACCGGAGCCGATCATCGCGCACAGCATCGGGAAGCGGTATTTCAGGTTGATGCCGTACATTGCCGGTTCAGTGACCCCGAGATACGCGGAGATGGCTGCAGGGACTGAGATTTCACGTTCGTTGTGTTTGCGACTGGAGATAATGATGCCCACCACCGCAGAGGCCTGAGCGATATTCGACAGCGCGATCAGCGGCCATACCGGCGTGCCGCCCATGCTCTGAATCATCTGCATGTCGATGGCAAGCGTAGTCTGATGCACGCCGGTGATCACCAGCGGGGCGTACAGGAAGCCGAACAACGCCGCGCCGATTGGGGCAAAGCTGCCGGTCAGCAGATGGCGGACCGCAAACGCGACACCGTCGCCGATCATGCGGCCAAACGGACCGATAAAGGCGTGCGCAAGGAATACCGCAAGGATCAGCGAGCACACCGGGACGATCACCAGATACAGATAATCCGGCACGATGCGCTTCATGCGCGTTTCAATAAACCCGAGCGCCAGCCCGGCCAGCAACGCCGGAATAACCTGCGCCTGGTAGCCCACTTTCTCAATGCTGAACAGACCGAAGTTCCACACCTCCGGCACTTGCTGACCGAGCAAATAGGCGTTCATCAGTTGCGGTGAAACCAGGGTTACGCCCAGCACAATACCGAGGATCGGCGTACCGCCCATTTTTTTCACTGCCGACCAGCAGATCCCGACCGGCAGATAGAAGAAGATCGCCTCGCCAATCAGCCACAGGAAGTCGTAAAGGGTTTTCAGCGAAGGATGCATCTGCGCCAGCGTCTGGCCGTTGCTCATCGGTAGATCGCCGATCACGTTACGGAAACCTAAGATCAAACCGCCGCTAATTAGCGCGGGCAGCAGCGGGAAGAAGATCTCCGCAAAATGAGAAATCAGCTGTTCGTGCCATTTCATATTCTGCCGCGCCGCTTTTTTCGCCTGCTCTTTGTCGGCGCTGGCCTGTCCGGTTGTCGCCAGCAGCGCTTTGTAGTAATCGCCCACCTCGGTGCCAATCACTACCTGAAACTGCCCGGCGTTGGTGAAGCAGCCTTTGACCATCGGTAGCTGTTCGATCTCTTTGGGTCTGGCATTCGCGGGTTGATTCAACACAAAACGCAGGCGCGTAATGCAGTGACTCACCGTGGCGATATTGTCGCGCCCGCCTACCAGCTCAATCAGCCGGTCGATATCCGCTTGTTTTACTTTGCTCATGATGACGTGTGTTCCCCGTAGGTCGGATTAGACGCTTTCGCGACGTCATCCGGCAGCTGTCTCGTTGTTGGTGCCAGAGTATATCGTCGGTGAATATTTAAAAATGGGAACGTTCCCGAAACGCAGTGAAGATCACAAATTAGTGCTCAGAAAGCAATCAGGAGAGGCTGGAGGGAATAACGATTTGTCGTGGTTCGCTACGGCCGTTGATCTGTTCGATCAGCTGCGAGGCTGCTTGCCGTCCGGCTTCAGCGTAGCCGGGATCGACAGTGATGATTTCCGGATGGAGGAATTTCATCAGCGGCGTATTACCGACGCTTGCCAGTTGCAGGTTGTCGATTCGCTGTTCCTGCAGATATTTGCTGACGCCAAGGGCAAGCGTGTCCGTCGCACAGACTAACGCAGTTGTTTCCGGCGTAATGACATCGGCGGCATGCTCATAGCCCTGTTTCATGGCCAGACCAGGCAGAGCAGCGACAGGATGCAGCTTATGTTTCTTGCAGAAGGTCAGGTAGGCCTCATGACGGCGCTTACCGGTGGTCACGTCGCTATGGGGGACGCCAAGGAAACTGATATGACGATGTTCGCGATCGTACAGACGCTGCATCAGGGTATGAATGGCGCCTTCGTCGTCATAACAGACGGAGGCAAAGCCTTTGGCATCCCTGGCCAGCAGAACCAGAGAGTCCTGCCAGGAGGTGAGCATGGTTTCCGTTACGCCGGTAAAACCAAACAACACGACGCCATCAATGTTGCGACGTTTGAGCATTCCCAGATGTTCTTCTACCAGTTCAGGTGAGAACTGGCTTTCCATCATAATCGGATCATAACCCTGCTCATAAAAGGCGGGTAGCATGGTCTGCACGGCGAGATTTTCCGAAAGTGAGTCCAGACGCGTGACGATAATCGCCACGACTTTGTCGCTTTGCCCACGCATGGCACGTGCGGAGCGGGAAGGGGAGAAACCGTGCTGATTCATCACTGCTTCAACACGTTCACGGGTGCGTTCGCTAACGCCGCTTTCGTTGTTGAGCACACGGGAAACCGTTGATTTCCCCACACCGCTTAAGCGGGCGATGTCTTTAATAGTCAGCCGATTTTGCATCCTGTTTTCCCGTTGCGCACTTTTTCAGTTATATCAAAGAGAGTAACTTTACCCATGTGGAGTGCAATGGGGAAAGTCTGCTTTAAACCGTTCACCCTTCAGGCGATGTGTATACGTTTGGTTTAGTTTCCATGCTGTATCATACCGCCATAATTGTCACAAACCTTATGGTTTTCTGCGTATAATCCGCAGCGCTTATCATTCACTTACCGGAGGCTATATGGATCCCGATCCCACCCCTCTCCCTAAATGGAGAACCCCCCCTCTCCGGTAAGCCTGTTTTCACTGTCTTACCGGAGCTGTAAGACAGTGACGTTCTGACGTCCCTGTTGTGATTTTAAAATTGCCACCAGGCAAGGCTTTGCCACGCCTGAAGGATTTACTGCGCCCGCTTATACTGGTGCAGAGGGACTGCCTATGTTCAAAAATATTACTCGCCAGCTGTTTGCCCGGCTAAACCGCCATTTACCGCATCGTCTGGTGCATCGCGATCCGCTACCCAATGCGCAGACCGTCGCCAGCACGCCGATCCCGCCTTCGCTGAGCGAACATTGCCTGAAAATGGCGCTGATGGACGAAGAAGCGCTGTGGAAAACGTTTGGCGCGCACCCGGAAGGATTGAACGCCGCAGAAGTGGAAAACGCTCGCGAGTTACATGGCGAGAACCAGCTACCGGCGCAGAAGCCGTCGCCATGGTGGGTACACCTGTGGGTCTGCTACCGCAACCCGTTTAATATTCTGCTGACTATTTTAGGCGGCATTTCTTATGCCACCGAGGATCTGTTTGCCGCGGGCGTTATCGCCTTGATGGTTGTCATCTCCACGCTGCTGAATTTTGTCCAGGAGGCGCGTTCCACCAAAGCGGCGGATGCGTTGAAAGCGATGGTCAGCAACACTGCTACGGTGCTGCGCGTCATCAACGAGAAAGGGGAGAACGGCTGGGTTGAACTGCCGATCGACCAGTTGGTGCCTGGCGATATTATTAAGCTGGCAGCAGGGGATATGATCCCAGCCGATCTGCGCGTGGTGCAGGCGCGCGATCTGTTCGTGGCCCAGGCTTCACTGACCGGCGAATCGTTGCCGGTGGAGAAAGTCGCCACCAGCCGCGACCCGCAGCAAAGCAACCCGCTGGAATGCGATACCCTGTGCTTTATGGGCACCAATGTGGTGAGCGGCACGGCGCAGGCCATCGTGATTGCGACCGGGGCCAATACTTGGTTCGGGCAACTGGCGGGCCGCGTCAGCGAGCAGGAAAGCGAGCAGAATGCCTTCCAGAAAGGGATCAGCCGCGTCAGCATGCTGCTGATCCGCTTTATGCTGGTGATGGCGCCCATCGTGCTTATCATCAATGGCTACACCAAAGGTGACTGGTGGGAAGCGGCGCTGTTTGCCCTGTCTGTGGCGGTGGGACTTACTCCAGAAATGCTGCCGATGATCGTCACCTCGACGCTGGCGCGTGGGGCGGTGAAGCTGTCAAAACAAAAGGTCATCGTTAAACACCTCGACGCTATCCAGAACTTTGGCGCGATGGATATTCTGTGCACCGATAAAACCGGCACGCTGACACAAGATAAAATAGTGCTGGAGAATCATACCGATATCTCCGGCAAGCCCAGCGAACACGTCCTGCATTCCGCGTGGCTGAACAGCCACTATCAGACCGGGCTGAAGAATCTGCTGGATACGGCAGTGCTGGAAGGCGTGGACGAAGAATCCGCCCGCCGGCTCTCTACCCGTTGGCAAAAAATCGATGAGATCCCGTTTGATTTCGAACGCCGCCGCATGTCGGTGGTGGTCGCTGAAGAAACCGATGTGCACCAACTGGTATGTAAAGGCGCGCTGCAGGAGATCCTCAGCGTTTGCACCCAGGTGCGCCATAACGGTGAGATTGTCCCGTTAGATGACAACATGCTGCGTCGGGTGAAACGCGTTACCGATACGCTGAATCGTCAGGGGTTGCGTGTGGTGGCGGTGGCAACCAAATACCTGCCTGCGCGTGAAGGGGACTATCAGCGTATTGATGAATCCGATCTGATCCTCGAAGGGTATATCGCGTTCCTCGATCCGCCGAAAGAGACCACCGCCCCGGCGCTGAAAGCGCTGAAAGCCAGCGGTATTACGGTGAAAATTCTCACCGGTGACAGCGAACTGGTTGCGGCGAAAGTGTGTCATGAAGTGGGTCTGGATGCAGGTGATGTGGTTATCGGCAGCAGCATTGAAGGGTTAAGCGACGACGAGCTGGCCCGACTTGCCCAGCGCACCACGTTGTTTGCCCGCCTGACGCCAATGCACAAAGAGCGCATTGTCACACTGCTCAAGCGTGAAGGTCATGTGGTCGGCTTTATGGGCGATGGCATTAACGACGCCCCGGCGCTGCGCGCGGCGGACATTGGTATCTCCGTTGATGGTGCGGTTGATATTGCCCGTGAAGCGGCAGATATCATTCTGCTGGAAAAGAGCCTGATGGTGCTGGAAGAAGGGGTGATCGAAGGACGCCGTACTTTTTCTAACATGCTGAAGTACATTAAAATGACGGCCAGTTCTAACTTCGGTAACGTATTTAGCGTGCTGGTGGCGAGCGCCTTTTTACCGTTCCTGCCGATGCTGCCGCTGCACTTACTGATTCAGAACCTGCTGTACGATGTATCCCAGGTGGCGATTCCGTTTGATAACGTCGACGAAGAGCAGATCAAAAAGCCGCAGCGCTGGAATCCCGCCGAGTTGGGCCGCTTTATGATCTTCTTTGGACCGATCAGCTCGATCTTTGACATTCTGACTTTCTGCCTGATGTGGTTCGTCTTCCATGCCAATACGCCTGAACATCAGACATTGTTCCAGTCTGGCTGGTTTGTGGTGGGTCTGCTGTCGCAAACGCTGATTGTGCATATGATCCGTACCCGTCGCGTGCCGTTCATCCAAAGCCGCGCCGCATGGCCGCTGATGCTGATGACGCTGGTCGTGATGGTGGTGGGCATTGCGTTGCCGTTCTCACCGCTGGCCAGCTATCTGCAATTGCAGGCGCTGCCGCTGAGCTACTTCCCGTGGCTGGTTGCGATTCTGGCGGGTTACATGACATTAACTCAGCTTGTGAAAGGTTTTTATAGCCGCCGCTACGGCTGGCAGTAATCCTCAACTTCTCTTCTGCAGGATGGTGTTAATACCATCCTGCATTTCTCTTTTTCATTCGAAAGATATTCCCTCGAAATATTGGTGTTTTATTTTTATTGAAATGCTCACGCGGTAATTAGTATCAAATTGCCTTCTTTGCGTTGCTTTTTTATCAATAAAACGATCTGCATTGCAAAAATGAAACAGTGTGCTAAAAATAATGGGCGTCTGTGATTTTTTGTGAACACAGTCATCGAAATAAGTTGTTACACCAGTTAGTCTGCACAGGTAACATCGTTAAGAAAGTTTCACGCTGCCCATTTTTAATTCCGGCAGTCATTTGCTCTGCAAGCTATTCCTGTTAATGGATATTATGAACTTCTGGAGAAGGACAAATGAAACTGACAAAAAACCTGTTAAGTCTGTGTATTGGCGCGTCGGTATTACTGGCGAGTCATGCAACGCTGGCACAAACCTTTCGCGCCGCAGATGTGCATCCGGCTGATTACCCGAACGTTGTCGCCGTCAAACATATGGGGGAAAAACTGAGTGCCGCCACCGACGGTCGTCTGGAGATTAAAACCTTTCCCGGTGGCGTGTTAGGTGACGAAAAACAGATGATTGAACAGGCGCAATTAGGCGCTATCGATATTATTCGCGTTTCAATGACGCCGGTTGCCGCCATTCTCCCTGAAATTAACGTCTTTACCCTGCCGTATATCTTTCGTGATGAAGACCATCTGCATAAGGTTCTCGACGGCATGATTGGTCAGGAGATTGGCGACCGCCTGACGGCAAACACCAAATCGCGGCTGGTGTTCCTCGGCTGGATGGATGCCGGAACGCGCAACCTGATCACCAAAAATCCGGTGGTGAAACCGGAAGATTTACACGGCATGAAAATCCGTGTTCAAGGGAGTCCGATAGCGCTGGATACCCTGAAAGCGATGGGCGCTAACTCCGTTGTGATGGGCGTCAGTGAAGTCTTTAGCGGCATGCAGACCGGCGTTATTGATGGTACGGAGAATAATCCGCCAACGTTTGTTGCGCATAACTATTTGCCGGTCGTGAAAAACTATACCTGGAGCAAACATTTTATTATTCCTGAGCTTTTTCTGTTCTCGAAAGCTAAATGGGATAAGTTGAAAAAAGAAGACCAGGATCTCATTATTAAGCTCGCTAAAGAAGCCCAGGTAGAGCAACGCAAACTTTGGCAGGATTATAATGCGAAATCGCTGGAGACCATGAAAGCCAATGGCGTTCAGTTCCACGATATTGATACGGACTATTTCTATAAAGCCACGCAGTCAGTGCGGGATAATTACGGTAAAGACCACCAGGATTTGATCAAACGGATTCAGGATGTGAAGTAATTCATCAGGTGGAGGATATCAACCCTCCGCCTGAATCTTTTGATTAATTCGAGGTGATGATTATGGGTGAATGCTATTCATCGGTAATGGATTTTCTTTATCGGGTATCAATGTGGATTGCCGGTATCTCATTATTAGTCATGGTTGCCATTATCCCTATTGGCATATTCGCACGTTATGTTCTGAATAACGCTCTGTCATGGCCTGAGCCCGTCGCCATTCTCTGTATGGTGACATTCACCTTTATTGGTGCGGCGGTGAGCTATCGCGCAGGTTCGCATATCGCAGTGAGCATGGTGACTGATCGTCTGGGTGATGCTTCCCGTCGTTATTGCTCGATAATCGCAGACGTTATGCTGGTGGCGATAAGCCTGTTTATCCTCTGGTACGGAACCAATCTCTGTCTTGAACTGTGGGACCAGCCCGTGGCGGAATTCCCGCTTTTAAGCGCCGGGCAAAACTACCTCCCATTGCCGATTGGCTCTGCCATAACGCTGCTATTTATCGCGGAAAAGATTTTCCGTGGTCCGCAGTACCAACGTCCCGTTGTCATGCTGGGTTCGACCAGCTAGTTACCGCCCCCATTTCAGAAAGGAAAGCAGATGGATGCATTTATTCTCGTCTTTACGCTCGGCATTATGCTGGCGATTGGGGTACCGGTAGCGTACGCGGTAGGGATTAGCGCCATCATTGGGGCCTGGTACATTGATATCCCACTGGAAGCGGTGATGATCCAACTGACCAGTGGGGTGAATAAGTTTTCGCTGCTGGCGATCCCGTTCTTTATTCTGGCCGGAGCTATTATGGCCGAAGGGGGAATCGCGCGGCGGCTGGTGAACTTTGCCTATATTTTTGTTGGCTTTATTCGCGGAGGGCTGTCGCTGGTAAACATTGTGGCATCGACCTTTTTTGGCGCAATTTCTGGATCGTCTGTAGCTGATACCGCATCCATTGGTTCGGTGATGATCCCGGAGATGGATAAAAAAGGCTACCCGCGCGATTTTGCCGCGGCGGTTACTGCCAGCGGCTCGGTGCAGGCGATCCTCACACCGCCCAGCCATAACTCGGTTATTTACTCGCTGGCAACCGGCGGCACGGTGTCGATTGCCGCGCTATTCATCGCCGGGATCCTGCCGGGCCTGCTGTTAAGTTTCAGTCTGATGGTAATGTGTGTGGCGTTTGCGCACAAACGCGGTTACCCAAAAGGGGAACGCGTGCCGTTTCGCCAGGCGCTGAAGATTTTCGTCGATACGCTGTGGGGCCTGATGACGGTTGTGATCATCATGGGCGGTATCCTGTCAGGTATCTTTACCGCGACGGAATCAGCGGCAATTGCCTGTCTGTGGGCCTTCTTTGTCACCATGTTTATCTATCGTGACTATAAATGGTCTGAGCTGCCAAAGCTGATGTTCCGCACGGTGAAAACGGTCACGATCGTCATGATCCTGATAGGCTTTGCCGCTGCGTTCGGCGCCGTCATGACTTATATGCAGTTGCCGATGCGTATCACTGAAGCCTTCACCAGTATTTCGGACAACAAATACGTCATTCTGATGTGCATTAACATCATGCTGTTGCTGATCGGTACGCTGATGGATATGGCGCCGCTGATCCTGATTTTGACGCCGGTTCTGCTGCCGGTGACCAACGCGCTCGGCATTGATTCGGTCCATTTTGGCATGATCATGCTGGTGAACTTAGGGATCGGTCTGATTACGCCGCCGGTAGGGTCAGTGCTGTTTGTGGCCAGTGCGGTGAGTAAGCAGAAAATAGAGCAGGTGGTGAAGGCGATGCTGCCGTTCTACCTCGTGCTGTTCCTGGTGCTGATGCTGGTGACGTACATTCCGGCGATTTCGCTGTTCTTGCCGAAACTGTTTGGCGTGATGTGATAAATGCCCGGTGGCGCTCGCGCTTACCGGGCCTACCTAAATTCATTCCGGGCTTCCATGCCCCTTTTTTTTTGTGTTTCACACAATGCAGCTAAATATTTTCTGAATTATGGCATTGCCAGTGTCTTCCAACAGAATACGCTAGATTATAAATGTTAACATCTTGTCATGTTAATTATTCTCAGGAGGCATTATGAACGCTTATATATTGGGGAGAGAGGAACCTGAATATAGTATTGATGTTGGAAGTGGTGAATGGTGCAGTGCGGGGCATTTTTCAGATCAATTTTATTATTATAAATATTACCTGGAGCAATTGATTGATGGGAGCTTATATTTAAAGTATCGCTATCCTTTTGCACGAGAAAATTTACTGCATTATTTGCAAAATACGGGTGAAGACATACATATTAACTTAACTGATATGATAGGAAAATCAGCCCAGTTAAGGGATAATTATGTGCAATTATTGGATGCAGCAAAGAGTTTTTGTAAAACATTACCGCCAGGTCAGCATGAGTTTACTTCTGCGCATGTTAATACTGATGATTTTATTTCTAGCGATCCAGACTTGTTTTATGCTATAGGAGGTTATCAATACTGGGGCAAAGGTCGAGTGCAAATTACCGAAGATAAGTATAAAAATACAATGAGCAATGGTAGTAGACTATGTAGTTATAATTTGACATTTCAGTTTAAGTTTTTTGACAGGTATAACTGGAATGTTAGTGTCGCAAATTCTGGAGTTCGTTTAGGTAGTATCGTTCCTGTGAATGATACTTTTATGGGGAGGTTTCATCAGGAGTGTCTGGCCAGAGAGTACAATATTTTTGGTGCCATTGAGTCAGAGGTAAAATGGCATGACTGAGCATGGCACTTTATTTTACATAGAAAAAATACTTACTTTCGCTTTAGTTTGTGCCTTTTGTTATATGCTGTATATTATTTCGGTTTGCTGGTTACCAGTACGTGAAAGTCACTATCTTCTGGTTGTACAATGGTGCCGTAACGATGATTCAAATACCCACTATGCAAAGAATTTATCCTGGCATGGTTTATATGTTTATTTGGAGAAATCGTCTGGGAATATTATTGTAAGGGAAATGAACACTCCTCTACACGATCCATTTCAGCCTTATCGGTACGTTTACCGTAAAATTGCACATGAAAATGATATATCCTTGGTCGCAGAGAAATGGGGGGTAATTAAGTGTCAGGGAAAAAATAAAGCGCTCATTGGTTCATCTGGTTATTCTTTTTTATGGAGACATGGCCAATGAAGACTTTTATAAGACGAGCTACTATAAAAATATTTTTTTTACTAATTATAATGTTTATCTGTATTTTTTCTATTAATTCAGTTGAAAGATATAACAACATTGTTGGTTTTAAAATTCACAATAAGGTAGTTTATACATTGGAAAAGATGAAGAATGATAGTGATGATGATCTTAAAATTAATATTTATAGTTCAAGGTTGAACTGGGTTTTAGGACAAACCTGTTTCTCAGAGAATATAGAATCACAGCAAAAAGGGGAAATGGAATTATATAATTGGGGTGTGGGGATAATCGAAAATGAAACCATCACCTTAAAGAATAATGGAAGAGAATTGATTTTTTCAGTTATAGGCTGCAATACTTAAGGAACCCTGCCAGAGCAGGGCTCTCTAATAAGACTTAGCGACGAACGGCGATCGCTTCAATCTCGATTTTCACGTCTTTCGGCAGACGGGCCACTTCCACGCAAGAGCGTGCCGGGAAGGTCGCGTTGTGCTCGGTGAAGAACGCTTCGTAGGTCGCGTTGACGGTGGCAAAATCGTTCAGGTCTTTAACGAAAACGGTCGTTTTTACGATATCGCCCACTTTCAGGCCTGCAGCTTCTACGATAGCTTTTACGTTTTCCAGCGACTGACGCGCCTGAGCGGACACGTCTTCCGCTACGGCACCGGTTTTCGGATCGACCGGGATCTGACCGGAAGTGATTACCATGCTACCCAGGTCAACACCCTGAACGTATGGGCCGATTGCTGCTGGTGCATTTTCCGTCGCGATAGTCTTGCTCATGATTTCTCCTGAATTACAGCGGTAATAGAATGTTCCCGCTCATTATAGGGAGCCGGGATTTCATAACCAACCCTAATTAGTTGGCCAGCACCACATAATGCGAAAACTCTTTTTCACAGTATTTGCATTTGAGTGCGATGTCATCGGCGCGCTTTTTCACTGCAAAACTGGAGGAAACCGGCTCAGCATGGCTGATACAGTTGCTGTTCGGGCACACCAGCACGTTGTCGATGCGCTCCGGCAGGCTGGGGCGTGATTTACCCACCACATCATAATCGTCAATGCGGTTTACCGTTGCCTGCGGAGCGTACAGGGAGAGCTGGTTGACCTGCTCGTCGGTCAGGAAGGTATTTTCGATTTTAATCAGGTCTTTACGGCCCATCTCGCCAGACGGCAGGTTCAGTCCGATAGTGATGCGCTGGTCGGTTTCGGTCAGTTTGAACAGCGTCAGCAGCTTAAAACCAACCTGTGCGGGGATATGGTCAATCACGGTGCCACGTTTGATGGCTTCAACCTGCAGTTTGTTATCGTGTGTCATCTCTTTTTCTCCCTTACAGTGCCAGTTCGCTATTCAGTACCAGTGCCAGTAACGCCTGGCGGGCGAAGATGCCGTTGCCAGCCTGCTGGAAATACCAGGCGTGCGGCGTCTTATCGACATCGGTGGTGATCTCATCGATGCGCGGCAGCGGATGCAGCACCTTCATGTTCTCTTTGGCTCCCGCCAGATCGCTGGCGCGCAGAACAAACTGTGCTTTCACGTTGGCGTATTCGGACGGGTCCAGACGCTCTTTTTGTACGCGGGTCATGTAGAGGATATCGACCTCCGCCATCACCTCTTCGATAGTGCCATGCAGGCTCCAGGCAATACCTTTTTCATTCAGCATATCCAGAATGTATTGCGGCATGGCCAGCGCGTCCGGGGCGATAAAGTAGAAGCGGTTACCTTCAAACTTCGCCAGCGCCTGGGTCAGGGAGTGGACGGTGCGGCCATATTTCAGGTCGCCCACCATGGCGATGTGCAGATTGTCCAGCCGACCCTGCGTTTCCTGAATGGTAAACAGATCCAGCAGCGTTTGGGTCGGGTGTTGGTTGGAGCCGTCGCCGGCGTTCAGTACCGGAACGTTACCGGAGAACTCCGTTGCCAGACGCGCAGCACCTTCCTGCGGGTGACGCATCACGATGGCGTCGACATAAGTGCTGATGACGGAAATGGTGTCGGCCAGCGTTTCGCCTTTTTTGCCAAGCGACGTGTTGCTGCTGTCAGAGAAACCTACCACGCTGGCGCCCAGGCGGTGCATCGAGGTTTCAAAGGATAAACGGGTGCGGGTTGACGCCTCAAAGAAGCAGCTGGCGATGACCTTATGCTTTAACAGCTCCGGCTGCGGGTTGGCTTTTAATTTCGCCGCCGTCGCGAGGACCAGATTGAGGTCGTCGCGGCTGAGGTCGTTTATGGAAATGATGTGTTTTTGATAGAGCGGGTTAGCCATGTTTATCTCCTGACGCCTGGGCAAAAAAAAAGCCCCTCAATTGAGGGGCTCGGAATGGATGATCAACGGAAAGAAAAACGGCAGGCCAGCGTCCTTTTTCAGACGCGGTAAGACAAAATGTCGTACACACTGAACCATACATCCTCCCGGCAAATTGTCCGCGATTATACTCAGCTCCGTTATGGGATCAAGCGAAAAATGCACGATTTATTCATCGCAAACGGTTCTTATGAATTTTAATTCATTTTAAATAGATAGTTAATCTGCTTGTGCACCAGCCCCGTTCGCTGCACGACTCGCGGCGCAACCCAGACAATACTGCTACCGGCAATCACGCCGAGAACTTCTGGCAACGCGTGATAATCGAGGATTCTGGCAACGGCACGGCCATAACCTGCTGCAGTATGAATGAGGATAAACTCGCTATTGTGTTCCACGCTGACCACCATTTCAGCAATCGATCGGGCAGCATCAGGAGCGGGTCGCGATTGCGGATTTACAGAATAAATTTTTTGCCCTTTTGTATTTCTTATTTTTATCGCCCCGAGCAGCTTTAGCAGACGAGATACCGTTGACTGGCTAATCCCGGTAAAACCATGCTGTTGTAGATCGCGGCGAAGCGCTTCCTGGGACAGGTAGCTTTTTTCAGTAATCAGGCGCTGACAAATCGCCAGCTGTTTCTGTTCTTTGGTCGAGTAATCATCGAATTCCTTCATAAAAACACCCTAAATTTATTATTTGTATCAATGCGATGGCGAAATTCACCACATTTGCTATATCAATAACGGCTCAAACGGGCGGTTGTGCAGAAAAACGAGAGCACGCTCAAAAAAGCCGTCGGGAGCCGACGGCCAAAACGGCTACAGCATTGCGCCGATACTCAGGACGACCATGTTCAGCACCGTCAGAATCAGCAGCAGCGGGGCGACCCATTTCAGGTAGCGCACATAAGGAACGCGAGCGATAGCCAACCCGCCCATCACGACGGCTGAAGTGGGGGTGATCAGATTCACAATGCCAGAAGCGGATTGGTACGCAGTAACGACCAGATCCCTTTGCACGTGGGCGAAGTCGGCCAGCGGGGCCATAATGGGCATCGTGAGCACCGCCAGACCAGACGAGGAAGGGACCAGGAAGGAGAGCAATACTTCCAGCCAGTAGGTCACATTGATGAAAATGGTAGTGGAAAGACCGGAGACTAAATTTTCGGCGCTGTGCAGAATGGTGTGGGTAATCATACCGTTATCCATCACCACGACGATACCGCGCGCAATGCCGATAATCAGCGCCACGCCGAGCAGATCCCGCGCACCGTCAATGAAGGTACTGGTGAAGGCTTCTTCACTCATGCGGGCAATCACGCCGACGATAATCGCAGAAGCCAGAAAGACTGCGGATATTTCTGCCATCCACCATCCGAGTACCGCGACGCCATAAATCATTACCGCAAAGGCGGCGGCGAATATCAGCAGGATCCACTTACGCGTGGCCGTGAATTCAAGATTGGCATTGCCGCGATTGCCGAGAAAATGCGCGCGGTTTTCCTCCATTTTATCCGCCACAATCGACAACTCCGGGTGATTGCGGACTTTGCGCGCATAACGCATGACCCACACTACGCAGATAACATAGCCGACGACCAGCAGCAGAATGCGCATCAACATTCCCTGGGTGAAGGGGATCCCGGCGGCGTTAGCGGCGATAACCGTCGCGAAAGGGTTGATTGTCGAACCGAGCGTGCCGATGCCTGCGCCGAGTAGCACGGTCGCCGCCGCAACCAGTGGATCAAAGCGCGCGGCCATCATGACCGGAACTAATAAGGTGTAGAAAGGGAGTGATTCTTCCGCCATGCCGTAAATCGTGCCTCCGGCGGCGAAAAGCCCCATCAGAATGGGGATCATCCACTCTTCTTTGCCGTTCAGCCTGACCGTCACGCGTTCGATGCCTGCGTCGATGGCGCCCGTTTTGTTTACCACGCCGAGAAACCCACCGATGATCAGGACAAACAGCGCGACATCAATTGCGCCTGCGGTGTAGGTTTCGTGGTTATAAAGCCCGTCAATCGGTGCCAGCAGGACAGCGGTTATGCCTTGTGGATGCGCCTCGGTCGGGGCATAAGTACCGGCAACCGGCACTTCTTTGCCGAGGGTAGCATTCATCGCCATCTGGTATTTCCCTGCCGGGACAATCCAGGTCATAACGGCGACGAGTGCAATGAGAATAAACAGGATGGTATACGCGCTGGGAAATTTGAATTTGCCCATGATGTTCTCCGGATAGCTTGGGCATATGCCGCCAGGCGACACATGCCCGCAGGGGTTAGTCGCCGAGTGTCGCTACCATGACCGCTTTAATGGTATGCATCCGGTTTTCCGCTTCGTCGAAGACGATGGAATGCGCTGACTCGAATACCTCTTCCGTGACTTCAAGTCCTTTCAGACCGTAAGCCGCTTCGATTTCACGGCCCACTTTGGTGTGCTCATTATGAAAGGCGGGCAGGCAGTGCATGAATTTCACATTGGGATTGCCGGTCGCATTGATGACCTGCTGATTAATCTGGTAGGGCGTCATCAGGCTGACGCGTTCTGCCCACGCTTCTTTAGGTTCGCCCATCGAAACCCAGACATCGGTATAGAGGAAATCTACGTCGTATACCCCTTCCGCAACATCGTCCGTGAGCGTAATGCGTGCGCCCGTTACGCTGGCGATTTCGCGGCATTCGGCAACCAGCGCCTCGTCCGGCCAGAAGGACTTTGGCGCGACCAGACGAATATCCATCCCCATTTTCGCCGCGCCGACCATCAGCGAATTACCCATGTTGTTGCGGGCGTCACCGAGGTAAGCGAAGCTCAGCTCCGGCAAGGTTTTACCCGGCGCGTGTTCCAGCATGGTCATCAGATCCGCGAGGATCTGGGTGGGGTGAAATTCATTTGTTAGCCCGTTCCAGACCGGCACACCGGCGAATTGTCCCAGTTCTTCCACGATCTCCTGGCCGTAGCCGCGGTATTCGATGCCGTCATACATGCGGCCTAGCACGCGGGCGGTATCTTTCATCGACTCTTTATGGCCGATCTGCGAGCCGCTTGGGCCGAGGTAGGTGACCTGTGCGCCCTGATCGAAAGCGCCGACTTCAAAGGCGCAGCGGGTGCGAGTGGAGGTTTTTTCGAAGATCAGCGCGATATTTTTACCGACCAGCGTTTGCCTTTCGCACCCGGCTTTTTTTGCCGTTTTTAATTCGATAGCCAGATCGATCAGGTACTGGATTTCTGCAGGGGTGTAGTCCAGCAGTTTGAGAAAATTGCGATTTTTCAGGTTAACAGTCATGAAAATGTCCTTATGTAGGCCGGATAAGGCGCAGCCGCCATCCGGCAAAAAAAGCCCTAAGCGTGAGCGTCGGTGGTTTCGAGACGAATGAGCGTGCCTTTGTCGCCGGCGAGAATGGCCGGACCGTCGGCCAGTGAACCGATGCCAGCAATCCCCCGACAGTGAGAGACGAATTCCGCGCAGGCGGTGACTTTGGGGCCCATTGAACCGGCGTCGAATTGCATTTCACCGAGCAGTTCCGGGGTGACCTGGGCCAGCGGGCGCTGGGTAGGTTTGCCCCAGTCGAGGTACACGGCGTCAGCATCGGTGAGGATCAACAACGCATCGGCATGGAGTTGGCGGGCGAGCAGGGCGGCGGAGAGATCCTTGTCGATCACTGCTTCAATGCCGTGGAAGCCATCGGCTTTTTCCACCACCGGTACGCCGCCACCGCCGTTGCAAATCACCAGATGATCGCGGGCGATCAATGTGCGAATAGCATCACTTTCAACGATACGTTTGGGTTGTGGAGAGGGCACAACGCGACGGAACGCTTTACCATCGGCTTTGAAAATCCAGCCCTTTTCCGCGTGTAGCGTTTTAGCCTGATCGTTGTCGTAAATCGGTCCGATATATTTGGTCGGATTACTGAAGGCTGGATCGTGGGCATCGACTTCAACCTGAGTCAGCAGGACGCTAATTTCACGTTGCGGCAGCTGGTTTTTCAGCGCTTGTTGCAGCATATAGCCAATCATTCCCTGACTTTCCGCACCGAGAATGTCGAGCGGATAAGGGGTAACGCGGTCATAAGCGCTGTTCTGTAACGCCAAAAGTCCAACCTGTGGGCCATTGCCATGCACAAGAATCACGCGCCATTGCTGCGTAAGCTGAGCGATAGTTTTTGCCGCCAGCTCAATATTCTTGCGCTGGATGTCAGCTTCCAGCGGTTCACCGCGTTTGAGCAGCGCATTGCCGCCCAACGCCACAACCAGAGTAGGTTTGTTTTCCATAACGTCTCCTTAAATACCGTCGCGTTCCAGTGGGCAGCTCATGCAGCGCGCGCCGCCGCGTCCGCGTCCCAGTTCGTCGCCAGGAATGGGTAAAACGGTGATACCGGCTTTGTCGTATTTTTCGTTGGTCCAGATGTTGCGCTCGTAACCCACCACCACGCCGGGGCGCAGCGTCAGGACGTTGTTGGCGTCGTTCCACTGTTCGCGTTCAGCTTCGAAGGCGTCGCCACCGGTGGTGATCAGCGTGATTTGGTCGAGGCCCAGCGCTTTTTCGAGGGCGTGTACCAGCGTGCTTTCCTGGGTGCGTTTCAGGCCGCCGCGCCCGTCTGGCGTCAGGGTCCAGCACTGGACATCCGGGCGTACCACTTCCGGGTAGACGGAGAAGGTATCGATATCGATGTGGGTCATAACGGTATCGAGGTGCATACAGGAGCGATGTTTCGGCAGTTCAACCGCGATGACGCGTTCAGCCTGGCGATGCTTAAACAGCGACTGGGCAAGGAATTCAATGCCCTGCGGCGTGGTGCGTTCCGACATACCGATGAGTACCGCGCCGCGACCAATCACCAGCACATCGCCACCTTCTAATGTGGCGTGGTCGTAATTAATATTTTCATCGCCGAAATATTTAATAAATTCACCATCGGCAAATTGTGGATGCCAACGGTAAATTGCTCGCAGGTTATTGGTTTCCCGCTGGCGTGCGGTTTTTGCCATCGGGTTAATGGATACACCGTTATATATCCAACAGGAGGTATCGCGAGTAAATAGGTGGTTGGGTAATGGCTTCATAATAAAGTCATTAATATCGTGAGTATCGACCACCATATTTTTGATGGAGGCAGGAATTTCCCCGTAGGTTAGCCCGCCGCTTAAATGCCGGGCGAGTTCCCGGTGCTGCATA
The DNA here is from genome assembly GCF_019382635.1 of Citrobacter sp. Colony219. Taxonomy (NCBI): domain Bacteria; kingdom Pseudomonadati; phylum Pseudomonadota; class Gammaproteobacteria; order Enterobacterales; family Enterobacteriaceae; genus Citrobacter; species Citrobacter sp. Colony219. Next base: position 891,634 of record NZ_CP080033.1, read on the forward strand.
TCTGCAAGCCATGCGCGAATATCGGTAGCGAAAGCGGGGCCAAGGCGATAATCAGAGATTTGTGTCTCCAGCAGCCAGCCTTTGGCATCCGGGACATCTAAGGTTTGTGTCAATAAATCAGTGAGTAACAGAACCTCAATCCCTTGCTGACGTAACGTGTTGGCGAAAATGTCATGTTCTTCTCCTGCACGTTCTACCGAAAGAACATCATCAAAAAGCAGTTCCTGACAATTTGATGGCGTCAGCCTTTTTAAGCTGAGGTTAGGGCGATGTAGCATTACGCTACGTAATTGACCGATTTCAGACCCGACATAATGCTTTTCCATCATTATTCCTTTAATACGATTTTAAAAAATAAAGAGGAGGTGCCTGCAAATAATATTTATTGCAGCCATGATTTTTCAGCTGATTTCAGAATCTATATTTAGATCTTATTTGATGAGGAAATGTGATTTATTTCACAGTCAGGTCGATGGTTGGCTTTTGTTGTTTAATTTATGAGATGGCTCTGAGAATTAACAAAATAAAAATGCGAATAATTGAATTACTACGCGGGAATATGTCTTGTTATTTATCGGTGTTAATTTTATGTACATGTTTAAAAGTGCTGCAATATAAGTAATGTATTGATTTGTTTGTGCTTTTTTATGTGTAATGAATTATTATGCGAATTTATGATTTTATTATTTGCACTGTAATGCTTATTTCAAAATAAATATGATGATGAAGAAGGATAGTGAAGGAGATGTGAACTGTGATCGATGGCTGGTTTTTCTAACAAAGTTTTTAAGAACAGTGGGTTACTGATTGGATTGAAAAAGGGTGGCCGAAATTTATGCAGAGTTTATGCATAACCTGTTGCTGAGAGTTAGCAATTATTTAACATCATCAGCGATAAACATGCGTTGACGCAAAATATCAGCAAATAGCAGTGGTATGGCAGGCGGTTTTTTCGTATAACAACAAAAATGAAACGTTGTTTTAATTAAGGGGTTTGAGATGATTGTCGGCAATATTCACAACCTGGATGCCTGGCTGCCGGAAGAGCTGCGTCAGGCAATTGAACACATTAAAGCGCATGTGACGGATGCGACGGAAAAAGGTAAGCACGACATTGACGGCGATCGCCTGTTTTATCTGATTGCCGAAGATATGACGGAGCCGTTTGCACAGCGCCGCGCCGAGTATCACGCCCGCTATCTGGATATTCAGATCCTGCTCAAAGGCCAGGAAGGAATGACCTTCAGCACGCAGCCTGCGGGCGCGCCGGAAACTGACTGGCTGGCGGATAAAGATATCGCCTTCCTGCCGGAAGGGGTACAGGAGAAAACGGTGGTGCTGAACGAAGGTGATTTCGTGGTGTTCTATCCGGGTGAAGTGCATAAACCGCTGTGCGCGGTCGGTGCTCCAGCGCTGGTACGCAAAGCCGTGGTGAAAATGCAAGTGGCATAAGCGTATTTGCCGGGGGCGGCTGCGCCTTACCCGGCTTAC
>NZ_CP080033.1:893140-895479 GCF_019382635.1 Citrobacter sp. Colony219
GCAAGCGTCGCCACCATCACCGCTTTGATGGTGTGCATCCGGTTTTCCGCCTGATCAAATACGATACTGGCGGGTGATTCAAAGACCTCATCAGTCACTTCCATACCGCCGTGCAGACCATATTCCTGTGCCATTTGTTTGCCAAGCGTGGTTTGATCGTCATGAAACGCGGGCAGGCAGTGCAGGAATTTCACCTGTGGATTGCCGGTCAACGCCATCATCGTGCTATTAACCTGGTACTTACGCAGCAGCGCAATACGTTCGGCCCACTTCTCTTTTGCTTCGCCCATTGATACCCAGACGTCGGTATAGATAAAGTCCGCACCTTTCACGCCCGCGGCGACATCTTCGGTCAGCGTAATATTGCCGCCGTTTTTCTGTGCCAGCGCTTTGCACTCTGCAACCAGACTTTCCTCTGGCCAGCAGGCCTGCGGTGCGACCAGGCGCAGATCCAGCCCGGTTAACGCAGCGGCTTCCAGCATGGAATTGCCCATATTGTTGCGGGCATCACCGGTGTAGACCAGCGTCATCTCATTAAACGCTTTACCCGGCAGGTGTTCCTGCATAGTTAACAGATCCGCCAGCAGCTGGGTGGGATGAAACTCGTTGGTTAATCCGTTCCACACCGGAACTCCGGCATATTCCGCCAGCGTCTCGACAATCTCCTGGCCGTGGCCCCGATACTGAATACCGTCGTACATGCGGCCGAGCACGCGGGCGGTGTCTTTGATCGACTCTTTATGGCCAATCTGGCTGCCGCTTGGCCCGAGATACGTCACGCGAGCGCCCTGGTCGTATGCGGCAACTTCGAAAGAGCAACGGGTGCGGGTTGAGTCTTTTTCGAAGATGAGCGCGATATTTTTACCGGTGAGTTTAGCGACCTCTGTACCGTTTTTCTTATCCGCCTTAAGCTGCGCGGCGAGCTGGAGCAGTGACGTGAGTTCAGCAGAGGTGAAATCAAGCAGTTTCAAAAAGTGCTTCTGATAAAACGCAGACATGGTTTCCTCACATGGCTTAAGCCATTTATTGAATTAAAATTCAATTTATATGGATGTTTATTCATTTGCAACCTTGTTTAACAAATCTTTCCTGGAAAGGTGGAGGCAATGTCAGCGGTATGTGACAATAAGAGTATCGGCAGGACATTATGAGGAACGAGCCATGGCAAACCCGGAACTACTGGAAGAACAGCGTGAAGAAACGCGCTTGATTATTGAAGAGTTACTCGAAGATGGCAGCGATCCAGACGCGCTGTACACCATTGAGCATCACCTTTCCGCGGATGACTTCGAAACCCTGGAAAAAGTGGCAGTAGAAGCCTTCAAGCTGGGTTATGAAGTGACCGAGCCGGAAGAGCTGGAAGTGGAAGAAGGCGACACGGTTATTTGCTGTGACATCCTGAGCGAATGTGCACTGAATGCGGAGTTGATCGATGCTCAGGTTGAGCAGCTGATGAACCTGGCTGAAAAATATGATGTGGAATACGACGGTTGGGGCACCTATTTTGAAGACCCGAACGGCGAAGAAGGTGAAGACGGCGACGATGAAGATCTCGTCGACGAAGATGATGACGGCGTGCGTCACTAAGTCATCTACTGACCTGCGGTAGCCCAGGCTGCCGCAGGGCAAGGACAACGTATGGATTACCCGCAAATACTCTCCCCGATCCACAACTTCCTGCACTGCAAAACACCCCAGGCATGGCTTGATAAAGCGCAGAACCCGGCAAATCTTCCCCTGCTGCTGACCGACCACCTCGTCTGTGAGCTGAAAGCGGCGCAAACGGCGATGCTGTTGGTGCGTAAGTATGTCGCAGATAAACAGGGATCTCAGGCGCTGCTGGACTGGCTGAAACCCTATGAAGCGTTTGCTTTCAGAGAAGGGGATGAGCCGGATTTTATCGCGCTGAATAAACAGATAAGCAAAAGCGTGATGCCGCAAACCGACGACCCGTGGGGACGCAAGCTTATCGACAGCATGGTTTTGCTGATCAAGGAAGAACTGCATCATTTCTGGCAGGTGCGTGAGGCGATGATGAGTCGCAACATTCCCTATATTAAGATTACCGCCAGCCGTTACGCCAAAGGCATGCTCAAAGAGGTGCGCACCCACGAGCCGCTGACGTTAATCGATAAACTGATTTGCGGGGCTTACATTGAGGCGCGTTCCTGTGAACGGTTCGCCGCGCTCGCACCGTATCTGGATGACGATCTGCAGGCGTTTTATCTGTCGCTGCTGCGATCCGAGGCGCGCCATTATCAGGATTACCTGGCGCTGGCGCAGCAGGTTTCTGCTGACGATATCAGTAGCCGGGTGCGATTCTTTGGTGAAGTGGAAGC
>NZ_CP080033.1:895565-900580 GCF_019382635.1 Citrobacter sp. Colony219
GCCGCGCGGTTTAACCCTTCCTGTTGCTGTTAGCAAAATCTGGTGGCTGGCAATCGCTTGCTGCTGCCGTAATAATCAAAACAGCGAAGGGGAAATATATCCCCAGAACAGAGACGATTTATCATAAGGATGGTTAATGAACTGGGCACACGTATTGTTGGCGGGTTATATCGGGGCGGTGATTGCTATCGTCGTCGGCATGTTTCGCAAAAAAGGCTGGCTGGGTAAGGTCTCCGGCGCGGTGGTTTTTGTGGTGGCGATTGTTGCGTGGAATTTGTTTGATGTGCACTACCTGATCCCACGCGAAAGCCCGGATTATGGTCTGACGGATGCGCAGAAATTTGAAAACGCGATGCTGTCCATGCCTGTTTATCAGGTGCTTAAGGAGCAGGAGCCAGCGCTGTGGCAGAACATCCTCACCCAGGCAACGCAGCTGAAGGAGGCGGGGAAAAGCGAGCAACAGATTATCGACGCTATTCAGCCGCAGATCCTACAGGTACAGATGGCGCGTTTGCAGCAGGCGCCTGATGCCAACGTGATCGAGTATATGAAGATTAATCTCGAGCAGATTGCCGCGGTGGCAAAAGTGGGCAATGACGAATGTTTTCGCTTTTTATTCCCGGCAGTGAAAGGCGGGATTAACCCGGTGCGTATTATTCCGCGCGAGCTCATGAACCGTCGTATGGCCAGCGACATGAGTATGATGCACGCGGCCTATGGCCCGAACAAACATACGGTTACGGCGGAAGAAAAACAGTTGGCACTTCAGGATCTGCAATCCATCAGTCCGGGGCTGGTACAGCGCTTTGGACCGGATATCCAAATCATGGCCGATCCGAGTAAAGGCGTGGGCAAAGAGAAAGTCGCCTGTGAAATGGTGCAAGATTTATGGTCACAGGTGCTGAAGCTGCCAACCGCTCGCGCGGCTGGCGTTATTCGACTGATGCTCTCAGCCGAGATGCAGTAACGCGGTTAAAGCCTCTCGGCGTAAGGTCAGAGGGGCTTTAACATTCGCACTTCACAATCTACGTGCCCGGTACAGCCCAGCGCTTCGCTGATATGCTCAAAGCCTAAATGCTCATACAGGCGAATTGCCTCAGTCAGAAAAGCCGTGGTCTCAAGATAGCACTGCTTAAAACCTTGCTCACGGGCATGTTCAAGCGCCATCAGCGCCAGTTTTTTCGCCAGCCCCTGACCGCGCGCGCTCGACAGGAAGTACATCTTTTGCAGCTCACAAATGTCTGGTTCACTACATCCTAACGGTGCAACACCGCCGCCGCCCACGACTTCACCGTTTTGCTCAACCACCCAGTAGGCCGCGCCCGGCTGGCTGTAAACCTGGAACAATTCGTCCAGATTAGGGTCGGCAACGGTGTAGCCTTTATCGGCGGTAAGGCCGTATTCAGCGGAAACTTTGCGGATAACGCGGGCAATTGCGGCGTTATCATCGGCAGAAATTCGGCGCAGCGTTGCCGCGACGGAGGTAATGGCACTCATAGCGAACTCATGACATAAAAGTGAGACATATGCAGTTAATACCACTGCGGTGAGGGGAAGCGCAAGCGAGGATAATTCAAGAAAAAGCCTCTGAGCGAGAACGCCAGAGGCTTTATCGGGTTCACGAGCTGTCGGTTGCTTATCCGACCTACGTTGACGGTGCCCGTAGGCCGGAAAAGCGCAAGCGCCATCCGGCAAACGTATGGGCACGATTTTTACAGCGCGGCGATAACTGCCTGCTGCTCAATCAGCTTCGCTTTGGCTTCCGCGTAACCGTCCAGCTTCTCACGCTCTTTGGCGATCACCGCTTCCGGTGCGCGGGCAACGAAGCCTTCGTTGGAGAGTTTGCCTTCGATACGGGCAATCTCACCTTCGATTTTCGCGACTTCTTTCGCCAGACGCGCCAGTTCATCTTCTTTGTTGATGAGACCAGCCATCGGGATCAGCAGCTCGGCGCCGTCGATGATTTTGGTCACCGAAACTGGACCTTTGTCATCGGCAGGCAGCACGGTGATGCTTTCCAGACGCGCCAGGTTCAGCAGGAAGCTCTTGTTGTCGTTGACACGACGCATTGCATCCGCGCTGCAACCACGCAGCAACAGCTCCAGCGGTTTGCCTAGGGCAATGTTCATTTCCGCGCGAATATTACGTACGGCAACGATCGCCTGCTTCAGCCATTCGGTATCAGCCAGTGCCGCTTCATCAACCTGAGCCGCGTTATATTCCGGGAACGGCTGCAGCATGATGGTATCTGCGGTGTTGCCACAAATCACTTTCACGCGCTGCCAGATGGTTTCGGTGATGAACGGGATGATCGGGTGCGCCAGGCGCAGCAGGCCTTCCAGCACGGTCACCAGCGTATTACGGGTGCCGCGCAGTTCAGCATCAGTTCCTCCGGTCATGACCGGCTTGGTCAGCTCCAGATACCAGTCGCAGAACTGGTTCCAGGTGAATTCGTACAGGATGCCCGCAGCGATATCGAAGCGGAAGTTATCCAGCGCTTCGCGGTACGCTTTGATGGTCTGGTTGAATTCAGCGAGGATCCAGCGGTCGGCCAGAGACAGGGTCATTTCGCCGCCGTTGAAGCCGCAATCCTGATCTTCGGTGTTCATCAGCACGAAGCGGCTGGCGTTCCACAGCTTGTTACAGAAGTTACGGTAACCTTCCAGACGCTTCATATCCCAGTTGATGTCGCGGCCGGTAGAGGCCAGCGCCGCCAGGGTGAAACGCAGGGCGTCGGTGCCGTGCGGCTCGATGCCGTTCGGGAACTGCTTCTCGGTGCGCTTGGCGATCTTCTCGGCCAGCTGCGGCTGCATCATGTTGCCGGTACGTTTTTCCAGCAGCTCCGGCAGCGAGATACCGTCGACCATATCCAGCGGGTCAATCACGTTGCCCTTGGATTTGGACATCTTCTGGCCTTCGTCGTCACGGATCAGACCGGTCATGTAGACGGTATGGAACGGAACCTGCGGCTTGCCGTTTTCATCTTTGATGAAGTGCATGGTCATCATGATCATGCGGGCAATCCAGAAGAAGATGATGTCGAAGCCGGAAACCATCACGCTGGTTGGGTGGAACTGACGCAGCGCGTCGGTGTTTTCCGGCCAGCCGAGGGTAGAGAAGGTCCACAGCGCGGAGGAGAACCAGGTGTCGAGAACGTCTTCGTCCTGACGAAGCGCAACGTCGGCGCCGAGGTTGTTTTCCTGACGCACTTCATCTTCGGTACGGCCAACGTAGACGTTGCCGTCGTTGTCATACCATGCCGGGATACGGTGACCCCACCACAGCTGACGGGAGATACACCAGTCCTGAATATCGCGCATCCAGGAGAAGTACATGTTTTCGTACTGCTTCGGTACGAACTGGATGTCGCCGTTCTCAACCGCTTTAACCGCCGGTTTTGCCAGCACGTCGGCACGGACGTACCACTGGTCGGTCAGCATCGGTTCGATAACCACGCCGCCACGGTCGCCGTAAGGAACGGTCAGATCGTGAGGTTTGATCTCTTCCAGCAGGCCCATCGCATCGATGGCAGCGACGATCGCTTTACGCGCGGCAAAGCGTTCCAGCTTCTGGAATTCAGCCGGGATAGCGTTGGAGTAAACGTCAGACTCTTCACCTTTGGTGTCATACACTTCCGCGGTTTCGCGGATGTCGCCATCAAAGGTCAGAATGTTAATCATTGGCAGGGCGTGACGACGGCCGACTTCATAGTCGTTAAAGTCGTGCGCAGGGGTGATCTTCACGCAGCCGGTGCCTTTTTCCATATCGGCGTGTTCGTCGCCCACGATAGGAATACGGCGGTCAACCAGCGGCAGCATGACGAATTTGCCGATCAGATCTTTATAACGCGGATCTTCCGGGTTCACGGCTACGCCGGTATCGCCCAGAATGGTTTCCGGACGAGTGGTCGCCACGACCAGGTAATCTTTACCGTCTGCGGTTTTCGCGCCGTCGGCCAGCGGATAGCGGATGTGCCACATGGAGCCTTTAGACTCGCGGTTTTCCACTTCCAGGTCAGAAATAGCGGTGCGCAGTTTCGGGTCCCAGTTGACCAGACGCTTGCCACGGTAAATCAGGTCTTCTTTGTACAGGCGAACGAAGACTTCTTTCACGGCATTGGAAAGGCCTTCGTCCATGGTGAAGCGCTCGCGCTCCCAGTCAACGGAGTTGCCGAGACGGCGCATCTGACGGGTAATGGTGCCGCCGGATTCCGCTTTCCACTGCCAAATTTTGTCGATAAACGCTTCGCGACCGTAGTCGTGACGGGTTTTACCTTCTTCAGCGGCAATCTTACGCTCAACCACCATCTGGGTTGCGATACCCGCGTGGTCGGTACCGGCCTGCCACAGGGTGTTTTTGCCCTGCATGCGCTGGTAGCGAATCATGGTATCCATGATGGTTTGCTGGAAAGCATGACCCATATGCAAACTGCCGGTGACGTTCGGCGGCGGGATCATGATGCAGAAGGACTCTTTGCTTTCATCGCCGTTAGGTTTGAAATAGCCCTGCTTTTCCCAGTGCTCGTAAAGCGGCTGTTCGATATCTTGTGGGTTGTATGTCTTTTCCATTATTTCCAGGTTGCCGTATTCAGGTTAAAACCAGCCACGCGGTAAGCTTTGTAGCGATCGCGTGCCGATTGTTTCAAAGAATCTTCGTAAGGAACGAAGTCTATCACTTCTGTGAAAGCGGTGGCAAAATCTGCAAAGCCAACGCGTAAACTGATGAGCAGGTCGCGCGGGCTGCTGTTGCGTTTTTCCGGCCAGGCAATCTCTACCGGGGCGCCGCCTCTGGGGCCTTCACCCGCCAGATTATGTGGAACAAAGCTTTCTGCCGGTCTTGCCCACAGGGCTTCATCCAGTCGCAGAGCCTGCTTTTCGTTTTCACAGGCGATCAGCACACGCTTGCCAGCCCGCCAACGTTCTGCGGCAATTTCACACACCAGTTGTTCAACGGCGTTGAGGCCGTCGATGGTGTTGTCATTGTCCAGAATATAAAAGGTCGCATTCCTCATATAT
>NZ_CP080033.1:900678-912761 GCF_019382635.1 Citrobacter sp. Colony219
CGGCGCCATCCGGCAATCATGCAAACTACTCTTCGCCGTTAAAACCGGCACGATTGAGCAGGAACTGCGACAGCAGCGCCACCGGACGACCAGTTGCGCCTTTGGCTTTCCCGGAACGCCATGCGGTGCCGGCGATGTCCAGGTGCGCCCAGTTATACTTACGGGTAAAGCGCGACAGGAAGCAGCCTGCGGTAATGGCTCCACCAGGACGTCCGCCAATGTTCGCCATATCCGCAAAGTTGGACTCCAGCTGTTCCTGGAACTCATCACCCAGCGGCAAACGCCACGCGCGGTCGCCAGCCTGCTCGGACGCACCGATCAGCTCATGCGCCAGCGGGTTGTGGTTCGACATCAGGCCGGTGATGTGATGGCCCAGCGCAATCACGCACGCGCCGGTCAGGGTCGCAACGTCAATCACCGCTTCCGGCTCAAAGCGTTCGACGTAGGTTAACACGTCGCACAGCACCAGACGGCCTTCGGCGTCGGTATTGAGCACTTCAACGGTCTGCCCGGACATAGTGGTCAGCACATCGCCCGGGCGATACGAGCGGCCACCCGGCATGTTTTCGCAGCCCGCCAGTACGCCGACGACGTTGATGGGTAGTTGAAGCTCGGCCACCATGCGCATTACGCCGTACACTGCCGCCGCGCCGCACATGTCGTACTTCATCTCATCCATGCCTTCGGCTGGTTTGATGGAGATACCGCCGGAGTCGAAGGTTAACCCTTTACCGACCAGCACAATCGGACGCGCGTCTTCGGACGGATTGCCTTTGTACTCGATGACCGACATCAGTGACTCGTTCTGCGAGCCGTGGCCGACGGCGAGATAAGAGTGCATACCCAGCTCTTTCATCTGCTGCTCGCCGATCACGCGGGTCACAACATTTTTGCTGTAGCTGTCTGCCAGTTGACGCGCCTGAGAAGCCAGATAGGCGGCGTTACAAATATTTGGCGGCATATTGCCGAGATCTTTCGCTGCTTTAATACCGGCGGCGATCGCCAGACCATGCTGAATAGCACGCTCGCCGCTGGTCAGCTCACGGCGGGTCGGTACGTTGAAGACCATTTTACGCAACGGGCGGCGCGGCTCGCTTTTGTTGGTCTTCAACTGGTCAAAGCTGTACAGCGTTTCCTGGGCTGTCTCAACGGCCTGACGCACTTTCCAGTAGTTATTGCGCCCTTTGACGTGCAGCTCAGTCAGGAAGCAGACGGCTTCCATTGAGCCAGTATCATTCAGCGTATTGATGGTTTTCTGAATGACTTGCTTGTACTGGCGCTCATCAAGTTCACGCTCTTTGCCACAACCAATGAGGAGAATTCGCTCAGACAGAACGTTAGGAACATGGTGCAGCAACAGGGTTTGACCCGGTTTGCCTTCCAGTTCGCCACGACGCAGCAGTGCGCTGATGTACCCGTCGCTGATCTTGTCGAGCTGCTCTGCAATCGGAGAGAGGCGGCGTGGTTCAAAGACACCCACGACGATGCACGCACTCCGCTGTTTCTCCGGGCTACCGCTTTTTACACTGAACTCCATGCACTACGCTCCTGAATCTTAAAGACAACAGCGGTGGCTACGGATAGAATTGCAAGCTTTCGTAACTCATACCCGCTGTTGCGGTGACTTCGTGTTAATCTTAACGTTATTACGGTATTGGCACGTCAGAACAATTTCTGAGAGGTGGATCCGTTGAGTATAATGATCTTAGCGACGATTTCGACGACTCAAGAGAATAAATGACGTTTAAGCCATGAAACAAGCTAAATTCCGGCAAAAGACGGGTTTTTACGGGCGTATTTAAAGTGATAATCATAAGATATCTGGTTCGGGAAACGCTCAAAAGCCAACTTGCGATCCTATTCATCCTGCTTTTGATCTTCTTTTGTCAAAAGTTAGTCAGGATCCTGGGTGCGGCTGTTGACGGTGATATCCCGGCGAATCTGGTGCTCTCGCTGCTGGGGCTGGGCGTGCCAGAAATGGCGCAACTTATCTTGCCCTTAAGCCTCTTCCTTGGGCTGCTAATGACGCTGGGCAAACTGTATACCGAAAGTGAAATTACGGTCATGCACGCCTGCGGGCTGAGCAAGGCTGTGCTGGTAAAAGCGGCGATGGTGCTGGCGTTGTTTACCAGTATCGTTGCGGCAGTCAACGTAATGTGGGCCGGACCGTGGTCCTCCCGGCATCAGGATGAAGTGCTGGCGGAAGCAAAAGCGAACCCCGGCATGGCGGCGCTTGCTCAAGGGCAATTCCAGCAGGCAACGAACGGCAGTTCGGTGTTGTTTATCGAAAGTGTTGATGGTAGCAGCTTCAAAGATGTGTTCCTCGCGCAAATCCGCCCGAAAGGTAACGCCCGTCCTTCGGTGGTTGTGGCTGATTCCGGACATCTGACTCAGTTGCGTGACGGCTCTCAGGTCGTGGTGCTGAATAAAGGTACGCGTTTTGAAGGGACCGCGCTGCTGCGCGATTTCCGCATTACCGATTTCCAGGACTACCAGGCGATTATCGGCCATCAGGCCGTGGCGCTGGATCCCAACGATACCGACCAGATGGATATGCGCACACTGTGGAATACCGACAACGCTCGGGCCCGTGCGGAGCTGCACTGGCGTATCACATTGGTATTCACCGTATTTATGATGGCGCTGATGGTTGTCCCGCTGAGCGTGGTTAACCCGCGGCAGGGTCGCGTACTATCCATGCTGCCAGCCATGCTGCTCTATTTGCTGTTCTTCCTGGTGCAGACGTCGCTGAAGTCGAACGGTGGCAAAGGTAAACTGGATCCGGTGTTCTGGATGTGGGTGGTAAACCTGGCCTATCTGGCGCTGGCGATTGTGCTTAACCTCTGGGATACGGTGCCGATGCGCCGCTTGCGTGCCCGTTTTATGCGTAAAGGAGCGGTATAATGCAGCCCTTTGGTGTACTTGACCGCTATATCGGTAAAACCATTTTTACCACCATCATGATGACGTTGTTCATGCTGGTGTCGCTCTCCGGGATCATCAAGTTTGTCGACCAGCTGAAAAAAGCCGGGCAGGGGAGCTACGATGCGATGGGCGCCGGGCTGTATACCCTGCTCAGCGCACCGAAAGATATCCAGATCTTCTTCCCGATGGCGGCGCTGCTGGGTGCGTTGTTGGGGCTGGGCATGTTGGCCCAGCGCAGTGAACTGGTGGTGATGCAGGCTTCCGGCTTTACCCGTATGCAGGTAGCGTTGTCGGTGATGAAAACCGCGATTCCGCTGGTGCTGCTGACGATGGCCATCGGGGAATGGGTGGCACCGCAGGGTGAACAGATGGCGCGTAACTACCGTGCGCAGCAGATGTACGGCGGCTCGCTGCTCTCTACCCAGCAAGGACTGTGGGCGAAAGATGGCGACAGCTTTGTTTACATCGAGCGAGTGAAAGGGGACGCCGAATTAGGCGGAATCAGCATTTACGCCTTTAACGACAAGCGTCGTTTGCAGTCCGTTCGCTATGCCGCCAGCGCGACGTTTGACCCGGAGCAGAAGGTCTGGCGTTTGTCGCAGGTGGATGAGTCCAACCTGACCGACCCGAAACAAATTACCGGTTCGCAGACGGTGAGCGGCACCTGGAAAACCAACCTTACGCCCGACAAGCTCGGCGTCGTGGCGTTGGATCCTGACGCGCTGTCGATTAGTGGTCTGCATAATTACGTGAAGTACCTGAAGTCGAGCGGCCAGGACGCCGGACGCTACCAGCTCAATATGTGGAGCAAAGTGTTCCAGCCGCTGTCAGTGGCGGTCATGATGCTGATGGCGCTGTCATTTATCTTCGGCCCGCTGCGTAGCGTGCCGATGGGTGTGCGTGTGGTGACGGGGATTAGCTTCGGTTTTGTGTTCTATGTGCTGGACCAAATCTTTGGCCCGCTGACGCTGGTGTACGGCATTCCGCCGATTATCGGCGCGCTGCTGCCAAGTGCCAGCTTCCTGCTGATTAGTCTGTGGCTGATGCTGCGTAGGTCGTAATCACAGTAAAGCGCAGTGCCTGATGGCGCTGCGCTTATCAGGCCTACCAGGGCCTGTAGGCCGGATAAGGCGTTTACGCCGCCATCCGGCACAGTAACACGGACACTAGCGTTTTCTCCCGCCCATCAAACTCCCCAACATGCCGCGGATTATCTGATTAGTGACCTGTCGCGCCGCGCTTTTCGCCACGCTCTGTACCACGCCATCGCGCTTGCCGCCGCGCGGTCCTGTGCTGCCAAACAAAATATCCTTCAACCCACCGAGAATACCGTCGTCAACCTCGACCGCTTTACCGTTGGCGGGAGGCGTATTTTGCTGCCCGGTGCTGGCTTGCACGCCTTGCTGTAAACGCTCATAGGCGGATTCGCGGTCGACCTCTTCCTCATATTTTCCGTACAGCGAAGAGTGATTAATCAGCCCGTTGCGCTCATCGTCCGTCACCGGCCCCATGCGGGAGCAGGGCGCAATCACCATTGCCCGCTCCACCACCGACGGGCTGCCTTTGGCGTCCAGGAAGGACACCAGCGCCTCGCCGGTGCCCAGCTCCTGAATAGCTTTCTCGGTATCAAACGCCGGGTTGGCGCGCATGGTTTGCGCCGCGCTTTTCACCGCTTTCTGATCTTTCGGCGTGAACGCGCGCAGGGCGTGCTGCACGCGGTTACCCAACTGACCAAGCACGTTGTCCGGAATATCCGACGGGTTTTGCGAGACGAACCACACGCCGACCCCTTTCGAGCGGATCAGGCGGATCACCTGTTCGATTTTATCCAGCAGCACCTGCGGGGCATCGTTGAACAGCAGATGCGCTTCATCAAAGAAGAACACCAGTTTTGGTTTTTCCAGATCGCCTGCTTCCGGCAGCTGTTCGTACAGTTCGGAGAGCATCCACAGCAGGCTGGCGGCGTACAGTTTGGGCATCTGGTAGAGCTTCTCGGCGCTGAGGATGTTGATCATCCCTTTGCCGCTGGCGTCGGTTCGCATCCAGTCTTTGATATCCAGCATCGGTTCGCCAAAGAAGTGCGCCGCGCCCTGTTGTTCCAGTGACAACAGTCCGCGCTGGATAGCGCCCACCGAGGCGCTACTGATGTTGCCGTACTGGTTCTGGAACGATTTAGCGTTATCGCCGATGTACTGCGTAATGGCCCGCAGATCTTTGAAATCCAGCAGCAACAGACCCTGGTCATCGGCAATACGGAAGATAATATCCAGCACGCCGGACTGCACGTCGTTGAGATTCAGCAGACGAGCCAGCAGCAGCGGCCCGAGATCAGATACCGTGGCCCGCACCGGGTGACCCTTTTCGCCAAAGATATCCCACACGGTGACCGGATTGGCATGCGGTTGCCAGTCGGTAATGCCGATGTTTTTCAGGCGGGCGAGCAGCTTTTCAGAGGCTTGTCCTTCCTCGGCCACGCCGGTTAAGTCACCTTTCACATCGGCCATAAATACCGGTACGCCAATCCCGGACAGCGATTCGGCAAGCTTTTGTAACGTGACGGTTTTACCGGTTCCGGTCGCGCCGGTAATCAGCCCGTGACGGTTGGCCATGCCTGGCAGTAAAAACAGTTCGGTGTCCGGCGTGCGGGCAATTAGCAGGGGTGCGCTCATTGAGATTTCCTCCATTTATCCTGCCTGGAGTATAGGCAATGTCCATCAAAGAGAGTATGCGATGGCGAGAGAAAATGACTTAAAGCGTATTGCCGTGATAAATCTGATACCCAAGATCCACGGTGTTGTGGTTATGGTCGTTGTTCTTGATTTTGCTCAGCAACATCTGCGCCGCCATGCGGCCAATGTCAAAACGCGGGGTGATCACGCTGGCGAGGCTTGGGATCATCTGCCTGCCCATTTCCAGCCCGTGAAAACCGGCAATTGAGATCTGCTCCGGAACGGCCAGCTCGCGCTCGCGGCACAGCAACAGCGCGCCCATCGCAATATCGTCGTTGGTGCAAAACACGCCGTCTACATCCGGATGCGCAGCCAGCGCGTCCCGCATCATCTGGGTGCCAAGATGAATGGACGAAATAGCGCGCGGATTGACGCGCAGCGGCACCAGACCCCGACGCGTCATGGCATCGCAGTAGCCGCGATAGCGTTGTTCATCGCGGACGTCGTCTTTCGAACCTAGGTAGAGGATTTTGCGCCGCTGGCGTTTATCCAGCATGGTGCTGACCATATCAAACGCCGCCTGACGGTTATCGAAACCTACTTCCATGTCCAGACGATCGCCCTGAATATCCATCAGCTCGACTACCGGAATGTTGGCTGAACGCAGAAATTTAACTGTGCGCAGAGTGTGATATTTCTCGGACAAAATAATGCCGTCGATATTGTACGACAGCAGGTTAATCACCGACTCTTCCTCTGATTCCCGGTCGTAATTGTAGTTGGCGATCAGCGTCTGATAGTTATGGTCCGAGGTGACTGACTCAATACCGGCCAGAATATCTGCGAACAACTGGTTTTGAAACGAGGGGATCAGCACGCCGAGCGTGTAGCTTTGCGCGTTCAGCAGCATCGCGGGCGCGCGGTTGGGGATGTAATTAATCTCCTCCATAATCTGCGCGATGCGTTCACCGGTTTCCTTTGCGACCTTTTTCGGCGAGCGAATGTAGCGGCTCACCGTCATTTTGGTCACGCCCGCCAGCGTGGCGATGTCTTGCAAAGAAATTCTGTGGTTCCTCATTTTCTCTCCAGTGCCGGGGAGCGTTGACCTGTGCTCCCCGGTGATGACCGTCTTAATGCAGGATGGCGTTCAGCGCCAGAACCCCCAGCAGCCCCATAATGGAAATCAGTGTCTCCATGACCGTCCATGTGCGCAACGTTTCCCCCACGCTGAGATTAAAATAGCCTTTAAACAGCCAGAATCCCGGGTCGTTAACGTGGGAGGCAATCACGCTGCCCGCGCCGGTAGCCAGCACCATCAGCGCCGGATCGGCATGCGTGACGTTGATAATCGGCAGCACCACGCCTGCGGTGGTGATCGCCGCCACGGTGGCTGAACCGAGCGCGATGCGCAGCAAGGCGGCAACCGTCCAGCACATCAGCAACGGAGAAAGCGACGTGCCGGTCATCAGGTGCGAGATATATTGCCCTACGCCGCTGTCGACCAGAACCTGCTTAAACGCGCCGCCCCCGGCGATGATAAACACAATCATCGCGATTGCGCCGATAGAGTCGCCAATGATATCCATAATTTGCTCGATCGTACGCCCGTTACGTCGACCAAGGGTAAAAATGGCGAGCACGATAGCAATAAACAACGCGACCGCAGGGTTACCGATAAACTCAAAGAACACCCGCACGCTGTTGGTCTTTGGCAGCGTAATTTCGCACACGGCGGCGACCGCCATCAGTATGACCGGGATAACCGCCGCAAAGATACTGTTCCAGAACGACGGCATCTCTTCTTCGGTGAACAGATGCGGGTTGAATAATCCTTCCGGCGGCGCTTTCTCAAAGCGGGTCAGCAGCTTAGAAAACAGCGGCCCGGCGACAATCACCGTCGGGATAGTAATAATAAAGCCGTACAGCAGGGTGGTACCGAGATTGGCCTCAAAAATGGTGGCAATCGCGGTCGGCCCCGGGTGAGGCGGCAGAAAACAGTGGGTCACGGACAGCGCGGCGACCATCGGTACGCCAACATACAGCAGCGGCAGGCCGGACGAGGCCACCACCGTAAACACCAGCGGCAGCAGCAGCACAAAGCCGACTTCGAAGAACATCGCCAGACCGACAACCAGACCGGTGATCACCAGCGCCCACTGCACGCGCTTTTTACCGAATGTGCCAATCAGCGTGGTGGCGATGCGCTGAGCCGCGCCGGTATCGGAAATCAGCTTGCCGAGCATTGCGCCGAAGCCGAGGATCATCGCCAGCCCGCCAAGCGTGCCACCGATCCCGTTTTGTATTGAGTGCAGAACGGCCTGTGCATCCATCCCTTCGGCAAAACCAACGACCGCCGCCACCAGGACCAGAGCAATAAAGCCGTTAACTTTAAAGCCAATCATCAGGACCAGGAGCAGCGCGACGCCTGCCGCAATTATTATTAATGGCATAATCGTTTCTCTTATATCCCCGTCATCCTTCAAGCTGCAGGCGTGTTGGCTGTAACTCGAATTATTCAGGGGGGAGCCAAAAATGCAGCGCCTGGGCGCTGCGTGATGTTGCGTTGTGTGGTATCAGACGGCGACCAGCATGCCGCCATCGACAAACAACAGGTGCCCGTTAACAAAATCGGATGCTTTAGAAGAGAGGAATACCGCCGCGCCGATCAACTCCTGCGGATCGCCCCAGCGCGCGGCTGGCGTACGTTTGCACAGCCAGGAGGTGAAGGCTTCATCCTCGACCAGCGCTTTGGTCATTTCGGTTTTGAAGTAGCCCGGCGCGATCCCGTTGACCTGGATATTGTGGCGTGCCAGCTCAACACACATCCCGCGGGTAAGCATTTTCACCGCGCCTTTCGAGGCGGCATACGGCGTGATGGTGTCGCGGCCCAGTTCGCTCTGCATGGAGCAGATGTTGATGACCTTCCCAGCCTGACGTTCCACCATGCGACGCGTTACCGCCTGGGAGACCAGGAATACCGCCGTCTGGTTCACGGCAATCACATCGTTCCAGTCCTGCTCCGGGAACTCGGTAAACGGATGGCGACGCTGGATACCGGCGTTATTCACCAGCACATCAATTTGGCCAATGTCTTTTTCGATATGGTCGATGGCGGCGTCAATGTCCTGTTTATGCGTAACATTGAACGGCGCGGCCACGGCGCGGATCCCTTCCTGCTGCAGTTTGGCGACGGCGGCCTCCGCGCGCTCCGGCGTAATGTCATTGACGATAATCTGCGCGCCATATTTACCCAGCCCGGTCGCCAGTAAATAACCAATACCCTGGGCCGAACCGGTGATCAGAATATTTTTGCCGTCCAGTGAAAAAAGATCGTTCATCATGCTATTCCTTATTTTATGTCTTCGAAAACGAGCTGGACCTTCGCCGCCTGGGTTTTATCCCCGGCGAAGATCAGCGCCTGTTCGAGGTCGGTAAACGGATATTCGGCGCTGAGTAACGGCAGCGGATCGATAACGTTATTCGCCAGCCACGACACTGCGGTGTTGAACTCGGTGGTAAAGCGGAACGAACCTTTGAGCGCGATCTCTTTGCCGATCAGCATCATCATCGGGAAGTCCGGCACCGCGCCGCCCATGCCGACCTGCACCATCACGCCTTTCGCGCGGGTCACTTCCAGACAGGTGGTGATTGAGGACGGATGGCCGGAGACTTCAAAGCTGACGTCGAAGTAGCCTTTCTCTTTTTTCCACGCGTCGAGCGAGTCCTGCTGCGGGTTAATCAGCGTGTCGGCTCCCATTTGTTGCGCCAGCGAGAGCGAGCGCGGGCTGATATCCGCACAGACGATTTCTGCCGCGCCGAGCGTTTTTACCGCGCTGACGATGAGGCAGCCGATAGGCCCAACGCCGGAGATAAACACGCGCTTGCCCTGCAGGTCGCCCGCTTCATGCGCGGCGTGGATCGCGACCGCCAACGGTTCGGCAAAGGCCATGACTTTTTCATCGGCCTCTTGAGGGTAGGGGATGCACTGCGCAGTATCGACGGTTTTAAACTGAGTAAAGCCGCCGTCGACGTGGGGAAAATACATGGCGCTGCCAAAAAAACGCATTTCCGTACACTGGTTTTCTTCATGCTGCAGACAGTATTTGCAGTGACCGCAGGGCTTCGACGGATTAATCGCCACCGACTGACCTTCATGTAATTCTGTTGAATCGCTGTGCACTACTTTACCAATAACTTCATGGCCTAAAATCATCGGCGCTTTAACGGTAAAATTACCGACTTTGCCTTCCTGATAATAATGTAAATCGGAACCACAAATTCCCCCGCGGGTAATTTGTACCAGCGTTCCTTTATTATTCCATTCTATATTTTGGTCGGTAATGGCAACAGTTTTCTTACCCGCGACAACGCAGGATTGGGTTTTGACTTGCATAAATGCCTCACTGGTCAGGTAGTAACCTCGGCAGCATTTAAACGGTTTTAATTGTTATTATTTGTGACGCAGATCACGCTGAGAAATTGTTACACTACAATGTTACGCATAACGTGATGCGCCCTGTAAATCTGCTCAGTCGCGGCGAAAAAAGGTGAATTCTGTAATGTGGAAGGCGTAGTATCGCGCCATGGAATATGAATCTGGAGTTTTTTCAATGGCCGGGGAAAGTTATATTTTGATGGGCGTTTCGGGAAGCGGTAAATCATTAATTGGCAGCAAAATTGCCGCAATGTTATCGGCTAAATTCATTGATGGCGACGATCTCCATCCCGCTAAAAATATTGATAAAATGTCTGACGGTATTCCATTAACCGATGAAGACCGACTGCCGTGGCTAGCGCGATTAAATGACGCCTCATACAGTTTATATAAAAAGAACGAGACCGGGTTTATTGTCTGCTCGTCATTAAAAAAACAGTACCGCGATATATTGCGTCAGGGCAGCCCGAATGTGCATTTTCTGTGGCTGGACGGCGACTACGAGACTATTCTGGCGCGCATGCAGCGTCGGGCAGGGCATTTTATGCCGGTGGGATTACTCAAAAGCCAGTTCGACGCGCTGGAGTGCCCGCAGGACGATGAGAAAGATATTGCCCGCATCGACGTGAACCATGACATTGAGCATGTGACGGAACAGTGCCGCCAGGCGGTGCTCGCGTTTCGTAACGGGCAATAAGCCCAGTCCCTTGCGGGACTGAGCCCGGCATCAGAAGTCGGCTTTCAGCACCACGCGGTAGCGGGCCTTGCCGTCACGCACGTGCTGGATTGCTTCGTTAATTTGCGACATCGGGTACAGCTCGGTGGTAGGCGACACCTTGCTGCGCCCGGCAAACTTCATCAGCTTGCGCAGCTCGAATGGCGTCCCGGTCGCCGAACCGGAGATGCTGCGATCCCCAGCAATTAAGGTAAATGCCGGCACCGGCAGCGGCTTCAGCACCGCGCCGACGGTATGGAAGTTTCCGCCGTAGGCCAGCGCTTCAAAATAGGGCTGCCAGTCGAGATCGACGTTAACCGTGTTAATAATGAGATCGAACTGGCCCGCCAGCGCTTTTAGCGCATCCGGATCGCGGCTGTTGACCACCTTATCCGCCCCCATCGCCAGCACTTCCTGCTCTTTCGCCGGATTGGAGCTGAATGCGGTCACTTCGCAGCCCATCGCGTGTAACAGCTTAATGGCGATATGCCCCAGGCCGCCGATACCGATCACCCCGACGCGGCTGGTGGCGGTGATATGGTGCATCAGCAGCGGTTTGAACACGGTGATACCGCCGCACAGCAAGGGGCCAGCCGCCGCCAGATCAATGCTCTCCGGCAGCGGGATCACCCACTGCCAGTCGGCTCGCAGCTTCTCGGCAAAGCCGCCGCGATTGAGAATAGTAGGAACGGAACCTTCCAGGCAGTTAATCTGATTACCGCTGATACAGGCGTCACAATGTCCGCAGCTGCGCGCCGTCCAGCCAATACCGACGCGCTGACCAACCTTCAGACCCTTATCCTGCGCCGCGCTGCCGAGCGCTGCCACGCGACCAATCACTTCATGCCCGGCAACCAGCGGATACTGAGAGAATCCCCATTCGTTGTCGATCATCGACAAATCGGAATGGCAGATACCGCAGTAATCGACCTGGACTTCGACATCTTCCGGCTTGAGCTCGCCCGCATCATATTCATAGAGTTCGAGTTCGCTGCCTGCTTCTTTGGCGGCGTAGCTTTTTATCATCGACATCGTGTTTCCCTCAGTGTGGTGTTGAACTGGAAGTGTAGAGCATGGGGAAACGGGGCGCTTCGCAGAAGGGGGGATTAAGAAGAGGGCAAACTGTGATGAGGGTTACAGCTAAGAAAGGTAATGCTGAAATTTTCAACACTTAGCAGGCCAGACACACGCTGGCGCTTGCATGGTGGCGCACGGCAGGTATAATCCACAACGTTTTCCGCATCCCTTCCGTGCCGGAGTGGCGAAATCGGTAGACGCAGTTGATTCAAAATCAACCGTAGAAATACGTGCCGGTTCGAGTCCGGCCTTCGGCACCATT
>NZ_CP080033.1:917365-918317 GCF_019382635.1 Citrobacter sp. Colony219
TTCGAGTCCGGCCTTCGCACTCACCCTCTAAACACCTCCTTCCTGTGCCACTCTACAAACCCTTTTTTTGGATAATTCTCGCGCATCATCGGCAGCGCTATCGATTTACCCTCGAAATCCCAGAACATTCTGCCCACTATGCCGCTGCCATTTACTGCGGGTGACACCCGTACTCGCATACTTTCATCCAGCCCAATCGAACCTTTATCAAAGGCTTTATGGTGGATTGCGCACAGCGCCAGGCCGTTTGAAGTCTCGCACGGGCCGCCGTGCTGTTTCCATTTGATATGGGCGGCTTCCAGGGCGACCGAGGTGCTGTCGTGGCGCATATTGAAGCCACAAATAGCGCATTTATAGTTATAGGCACGCAGAACCTGCTGGCGGAACAATGGGTCCCGCTGTTTGCGGATTTGCAGGATATCAAATCCCAGTTCATCCGCGATCTCTTCTTGGATGCTTTCGGTGAAGTGCGCCTCGAGGATTTGCTGGGCCAGGGCGTTGATGAGGCTTTTGCTCTTTTTCAACTGGGCAAAATGCTGTTCATCAAAACCTCCGGCAACGTTGTGCGTTACCAGTTCCCCGGCAGGGGGCTGTTTGCTGCTACCGGATGTTGAACAGTGCTCGGTGTTTTGTAGCTCCCAGAACCCATCTCCCTGTAAGCGCCAGAAGGGCATATCCGGGCGGTATTGCGCGCGCTGTGGTCCAAATCGCTCCAGCAGGCTATGCAACGGGTCGCGAACCTCCGAACCGTAGTCAAACAGGCGGCCATGACCCTGCTGATAACCGGCCAGCACATGAAGCAGCAGCAGGGGCTTGTGCGGCGCACGCTGCTCGCCTTTACGCCAGATGGTGATGTCGGCAATCGCCTGTTGCAGGGTTTTACTGGAAGTCATTGATTTCATTATCGGGTAAATAATTGCGATGATGCTCGCAAAATATCACCTGATCAAGC
>NZ_CP080033.1:920700-947362 GCF_019382635.1 Citrobacter sp. Colony219
CAAAAAAGGCGCTCGCAGGCGCCTCAATTACAATGACAATGACAATCACACACTCACCCCTTCAACGCTTTCCCCGCAATTACCCCGATAAACTCCAGCACCTGCTTTTGCTTACGCACGGAGAGCTTTTCCACGGCGCGCAGGGATTTCATCAGTTCTGACTCTTCGGGTTCGGCAGCGCGGGCGGTAAGCACGATGCAGCCTTGCATTACGCGCACATCAACGTCGGTGCCGGTGTCGAATCCAGCGGCTTTCAGCCACTGGCCCTTCATCACAATTGACGGAAACCGAACGTACTTCACCGGAATACGGCTGTAATCGGGATAACGGCTCGCATAACCCACCTTCAGGCGACGGTTATCCGCAGCGTGGACTTCTGGATCAAATGAAACTGCAATACAATGCGTATCAGTCATGGTGACTATTCTCCGATAATAGTTACTGCGATCAGCGATGTGAAGGTGCGCCAACACCTTTGCATCGCGCTAATAAAACCCCTGTAAATGACGCCAGTAAACTGGGGAAAGTCCAGATGTAAATAATATGAAATAAGCGCGAATAGCACGCTTTCGGAATAAATAGAAAACGCCTTCATCCCAATAAACCCGGTATTATTCACCGTATAAATCCATTCCCCTCCAGTCTGCTAAATACCGGCCATTTCCAGAAAACAACGCCTGTCGGCATCTGGCCAAAAATGCGATCTCACTCACTGAAGCAAATAGTAAACTCTGAAACAACACCGTTTTGTACACTTTGCTTTACACTTTTAGTGATGTGAATCACAAATATAAGTCCGTGAAGTGATCCGACTCTCACAAAATGGGGTGTACTCATTCACGAATACATTATGCGCACAGCCTGGAAAGTTAAGTTTTCAGTATTTCCCCCCTCAGTGGGCGCACTACCGCGAATGGCAAATCGAAACGCAAAAAAAAACTTGTTGAATATTAACGGGTAAAAAAATGACGTGTGATTTGCATCACTCACATTTACAGCTTTTTAAATTATTGCCAGTGATTAATGTTGACCGGGCTATTTCCATAATCAATCAAATCTTGCATAGTGCCTCCACATTATTTCTCCCCCTGACTCAGGAGGCGAATAGTTATATTTCATCAATCTCTGTTGATGAATACGATATGCTTTACTTCACATTAATACGTACATGACCACTGTTACTGGAGAAACAAAATGAATTATCCGGCAGAACCCTTCCGTATTAAAAGCGTTGAAACTGTATCTATGATCCCGCGTGATGAACGCCTGATAAAAATGCAGGAAGCGGGTTACAATACTTTCCTGTTAAATTCGAAAGATATTTATATTGACCTGCTGACAGACAGCGGCACCAACGCCATGAGCGACAAGCAGTGGGCCGGAATGATGATGGGTGATGAAGCCTACGCGGGCAGCGAAAACTTCTATCATCTGGAAAGAACCGTGCAGGAACTGTTCGGCTTTAAACATATTGTTCCGACTCACCAGGGGCGTGGCGCAGAAAACCTGTTATCGCAGCTGGCTATTAAACCTGGGCAATATGTTGCCGGGAATATGTATTTCACCACCACCCGTTATCACCAGGAAAAAAATGGTGCGGTGTTTGTGGATATTGTTCGTGACGAAGCGCACGATGCCGGACTGAATATTGCCTTTAAAGGTGATATCGATCTTAAAAAATTACAAAAGCTGATTGATGAAAAAGGCGCAGAGAATATTGCGTATATCTGCCTGGCGGTGACGGTTAACCTCGCGGGCGGCCAGCCGGTCTCGATGGCGAACATGCGTGCGGTGCGTGAACTGACAGAAGCGCACGGCATTAAAGTGTTCTACGACGCTACCCGCTGCGTAGAAAACGCCTACTTTATCAAAGAGCAAGAGCAGGGCTTTGAGAACAAGAGCATCGCCGAGATCGTGCATGAGATGTTCAGCTACGCCGACGGTTGTACCATGAGTGGTAAAAAAGACTGTCTGGTGAACATCGGCGGTTTCCTGTGCATGAACGATGACGAAATGTTCTCTTCTGCCAAAGAGTTAGTCGTGGTCTACGAAGGGATGCCATCTTACGGCGGCCTGGCCGGACGTGATATGGAAGCCATGGCGATTGGCCTGCGCGAAGCCATGCAATACGAATATATTGAGCACCGCGTGAAGCAGGTTCGCTATCTGGGCGACAAACTGAAAGCCGCTGGCGTACCGATTGTTGAACCGGTAGGCGGTCACGCGGTATTCCTCGATGCGCGTCGCTTCTGCGAGCATCTGACGCAAGATGAGTTCCCGGCACAAAGTCTGGCGGCGAGCATTTATGTGGAAACTGGCGTGCGCAGTATGGAGCGCGGAATTATCTCTGCGGGCCGTAATAACGTGACCGGGGAACACCACAGACCGAAACTGGAAACCGTGCGTCTGACTATTCCACGTCGTGTTTATACCTACGCACATATGGATGTTGTGGCTGACGGTATTATTAAACTTTACCAGCACAAAGAAGATATTCGCGGGCTGAAGTTTATTTACGAGCCGAAGCAGTTGCGTTTCTTTACTGCACGCTTTGATTACATCTAAAAATAGTTATGGCCCCATCACGTGATGGGGCTTTTTTGTATTCCTTTTCCATGAACAGGAAGCCTTTGCGGTGCCCGTTACCGTGACATAACTAAAAAAAAGTAAACCCTGACTCCGACATTTTTATTATCCGCATGATGTACAAATGACAGCTGTAATTATAACGAATAGTCTACAGGAACATTTATCATGGATATTAATGCCATTGAGCGACAGAGTAGTACCCCCGGACTGATTAGCGGAACCATGTTGGTTATCGCAACCGTAGTGGGTGGTGGGATGTTTTCCCTGCCGATTGCGATGGCCGGCGTATGGTTTCCCGGTGCCTCTGTTATTCTTCTGTTTATCGCCATCATGATGTTATTAACCGGTCTGATGCTGGTTGAAGTCAATCTGCATTATGGCGCCGGTGCCAGTTTTAATACCTTTACTCAGGATTTATTAGGCCGGAAGTGGAATATCGTGGTGGGTATCGCTTTCGGCTTTGTGCTGTATATTCTGACCTATGCCTATATCTCCGGTTCGTCGGCGGTGATGGCGCAAACCGTGTTCAAATACAGCGGCGTGCGCTTTCCGGCGAATATCTCGGTGGTGATCGTCAGTATGCTGGTAGGGGCGATTGCCTGGTACAGCTCCCTGCTGGTCGGACGCATCACTACCGTGCTGATTATCGGTAAGTTTGTGGCGTTCTTTGCCACGTTCTCCGGGCTGATTGGCCATATCGAAGTGGCAAAACTCATCGACAGCGTGGCGGTGGCGTTGCCCAATTCGCAGTATCTGCCGTACATCCTGATGACGCTGCCGTTCTGCATCATCTCGTTCGGTTTTCACGGTAACGTGCCGAGCCTGGTCAAACTGTATGGCACAAGCGGAGTTTCGAATATTACGCGTTCGATTATCATCGGTACGCTTTTTGCCCTGCTGCTGTATATTTTCTGGCTGGGCGTGACGATGGGTAACATCAGCCGTTCCTCATTCCCGCCGATTATCGCCAAAGGCGGCAATATCGATGTGTTTGTCGAGGCCATCAGCGGGCTGTTCACCAGCCGTTATATGGATCTGATCCTGACCTTCTTCGGCAACTTCGCGGTAGCCAGTTCCCTGCTGGCGGCAACGCTTGGTCTGTTCGATTACATCGCCGACCTGTTTCACTTCCCGGACGACGGCATGGGTCGCCTGAAAACCGCGCTGGTGACCTACTTCCCCCCGGCCGCCGTGTGCTTCTTCTTCCCGAATGGTTTTGTGCATGCGATTGGTTACGCCGGCCTGGCCTTTACCATCTGGAGCGTGATCCTGCCGCCGTTCCTGGTGAAAGCCGCGCGGAAACGTTTTCCAACCAGCAGCTATACCGCGCCCTGTAATAACACTGTGCTTAACCTGGTGATTATCTGCGGAGCGGTTGTCTATCTGACGGTTGTTCTGGATGTATTTGGTCTGCTGCCAACGTTTCGTTAGCGCGGGGGAGTTATGTTTCTCACATTGCTACGATTTCAGCATCCGCTGATCTACCGTTTTGCGTGGCTTCGTTTGTGGGTCAGGGTGTTAAGGGCGTGCAGGCTGCGTAAGTGAAAGAAGGTGTGCTTTATTCTGCGGTCGCTGCCGGATGCGGCGCTTGCGCCTTATCCGGCCTACAAAAGAGCGTTAAACGTAGGCGGGATAAGCGAAGCGCCATCAGGCATTACACCCGGAAGTAGCGTGGTGGGATCAACGCGGAAAAGGCGTCGAACTTCTTCACCATCTTTTTCCAGAACAACATAACAACAATCCTCGATTTGAAACATCGGCGCTATTKTAGTCAGCGCCGACAAATCGTAAAGYCWGTKRCSTCGTTCCGWTYCCGGGKCGGTGTAAACCTTTTWGKTCACYATKKCGTCAAATWCGATTGCCGCGAATTTGACGGGGTTGACAATGGYTTACGCCATAAACCAGTAATAAAASAGACCGACTTTCAGGCCGAGGATCACGATGTAGGCRCAGCAGTATTTCATGGTGCCAGACATAATCTGGTTGGCCTGACCGTCCATTTTKGTGGCGGAAACYGCRATGGCGATRCTYTGCGGCGAAATCATTTTCCCGCCCGTWGCGCCAGAGGTRTTGGCCGCCGCCAGCCAGTTRGGRTCGATATGYARYTTGCTGGCGGCAATRGTTTGCAGYTTGCCGAACAGAATRTTCGAGTTGGTATCGCTGCCGGTMACRAACGTGCCCAGYGCGCCAATCACCGGGGCGAGGAAGACGTAYGAGCTGCCGGTCAGATCGACAATCGACTGGGCCAGYGTGGAGATAATCCCGCTGAGATCCATCACCGTGGCCAGYGCGACGATCGCCATAATYGCSACRATRGARTTTTTAAGCTGGAAAATSGTTTTGATAAAYACTTCCAGCATCCCRCGYGCGGACGCYCCCTGAATAAARCCGCCGATAATRGTCGCAAAGATGATCAGCATCCCYGGCGTGGTCACCCATTCAACYTTCAGCGCCAKCGTTTTGCCGTCRGCMARCGTGAAATGCAGCACCGARGCCAGTTGKGAKGCYGCGCCTTTTATYGTCGGGAACAGCGGCGAACACAGCAGGATAAASACAAAAATAAACAGATARATAGARCCMACSCGGAACAACACTTTTGCCGARCGCGGCGTGGTTTCGCGGKTATGGCTGACYTCAATKCGCCAYTCRGGATCGGTTTKCCCTTTGCGCAGGCGRCTRACCATCGCCACGGCAAACAGGCTGACCAGGCTACCGGCAAAGGCGGGTAATTCMGCGCCRAGATGRATRGCGACAAAATAYTGCGGAACCAG
The DNA here is from genome assembly GCF_019382635.1 of Citrobacter sp. Colony219. Lineage (NCBI taxonomy): Bacteria > Pseudomonadati > Pseudomonadota > Gammaproteobacteria > Enterobacterales > Enterobacteriaceae > Citrobacter > Citrobacter sp. Colony219. Next base: position 926,061 of record NZ_CP080033.1, read on the forward strand.
CGTGGWAATRCCGCAAATCARCGTGATYARAAATACGCCGCGAATGGCTYTCAGRCCRCCGCCAATAATGCAGAYAATCACAAAYGGCAGCAGGATATTAAACAGCGCRAGCTGCARAATAATGGTTCCGCCYARRGTATAAACCGGCAGRTTAACCTGYTCTGCCAGAATWGAAACCGGGATCCCRACCGCGCCRAATGCRGTSGGAACGGTATTTGCYACSAGRGARGCWATYGCCGCCTTCARCGGGTTGAAWCCCAGYGCRATRAGAATACCGATCGGAATRGCRACCGCYGTRCCATARCCCGCMGCGGCTTCAAGAAATCCACCAAARCACCATGAAATCAGCAGCACCTGAATACGCTTATCTTCGCTAATGCTGGCGAGAATATCGCGCAGAATATCCAGCGCTTTGGTCGCCTGCATRACGTTATAACTGAAGATRGCGCCGAGGATMACAATYACRATCGGCCATARTCCCTTCAGTGCRCCATAGCCTATCGCGGCTTTYAGATTCTGTRYGGGCATYTCCCAGAAYAYWGCCGAYAGYGCMGCGGTGAATACYAAAGAGATCAGYACGGAATAATGGATRGGCATTTTYAATTTCAATATTAAAAATACCATCAGTAGTAAAGGAGAGAGTGCCAGGGCAAACATAAAGTATTCGTTCATTGCTATTCCTGATTGGTTTATTAAACCTGATTTATATTTATGGCGGGAAGGCTATATTGCCGCGTAAATAAAAGATGCAAACTGAATCGCTTCAGTGAATAAAGTAATTATGATTAATGGTTTTGTAACTATTGTAATCTTTTAATTAAAATTCAATGCCAGGTAAATATACTTAAGAGCAGGCTAAGTACCTATAAATAGTTATTTAATAACCTTTTTATTAATGGTAGTGACAGGAATAGTCAGCACCTGAAACTATTTTTAAGCTGTTCATAACGCGGTGGTTTTCAATATAAAAATGTGAGCGAGGCCGAAAGAAATAAACCAGGGTATTGCATGTACGAGTTGATTGGAGGATTATTTGATTTTGTCATACAAATGAAAATGCAGGCATTTAGGATGGTCCTGATATAAGAAGCGGAAATCGACCATCTCAGGAGCATGATCCAACAAACACCATGAACCCAGACATCGGCAAAACCAGCAAACAGAAGACTGGGCGTGATATMGCGATATCAAGCGCAATAAACAGAAATGAAGCAATGGAGTARTTATTGTGAATGTAAATTTCTTTGTYACCTGTATTGGTGACGCMCTGAAATCACGGATGGCACGAGACTCCGTATTGCTGCTGGAAAAACTGGGYTGTCRCGTTAATTTCCCCGAGAARCAAGGGTGTTGYGGTCAGCCAGCCATCAACAGCGGTTACATCAAAGAGGCGATCCCCGGGATGAAAAACCTGATCGCCGCSCTGGAAGACAACGACGATCCRATTATCTCCCCGGCRGGCTCCTGCACCTACGCGGTWAAAAGCTACCCGACGTATCTGGCSGATGARCCKGAATGGGCGCTGCGYGCYGAGAARGTTKCCGSRCGTATGCAGGATCTCACCTCYTTTATCGTCAACAAACTGGGTGTGGTGGAYGTYGGYGCCAGCCTGCAGGGCCGCGCKGTRTATCATCCTTCCTGYAGCCTGACCCGCAARCTGGGAGTGAAGGAAGAGCCGCTKACGCTGCTGAAAAACGTGCGCGGRCTGGAGCTGWTGACGTTTGCCGATCAGGATACYTGYTGCGGCTTTGGCGGGACGTTCTCGGTCAAGATGGCCGAGATATCCGGTGAGATGGTGAAAGARAAAGTMTTACATCTGATGGAYGCRAAGCCGGARTTTTTGATTGGCGCWGACGTYAGCTGCCTGCTGAAYATTGGCGGYCGACTGCAACGKGAAGGCCAGCCGGTCAAAGTGATGCATATTGCTGAAGTGCTGATGAGCCGCTGAGGGGAAAGAGATGTCGATAAAAACCAGCGATGTAGARTTTAAACTGCGYATTCGTCAGCAGATMGAAGATCCGATYATGCGCAAAGCCGTGGCCAAYGCGCAGGAGCGTATYGGYGCGAATCGGCARAAAATGGTYGATGAGYTAGGCCACTGGGAAGACTGGCGCGATCGTGCCAGYCAGATCCGCGATCAYGTTCTGAGCAACCTCGACGCTTACYTGTAYCAACTCTCCGAGAAAGTGACRSAAAACGGCGGMCACGTYTATTTCGCMAARACCAAAGAAGACGCYACYCGCTACATTTTGCAGGTCGCGCARAGTAAAAATGCGMAGAAGGTGGTGAAGTCCAAGTCGATGGTGACCGAAGARATCGGCGTCAACCATGTGYTGCAGGATGCCGGAATYCAGGTGATCGAAACCGATCTCGGCGAATATATCCTGCAGTTGGATCAGGATCCGCCTTCGCACGTYGTGGTYCCGGCKATTCATAAAGATCGCTAYCAGATCCGCCGCGTGCTGMAYGARCGTCTGGGGTAYGACGGCCCGGAAACSCCRGARGCKATGACCTTRTTCATTCGYCAGAAGATCCGCGAGGATTTCCTCAGTGCCGAAATCGGTATTACYGGCTGTAACTTTGCCGTGGCGGAAACCGGCTCKGTRTGYCTGGTGACCAACGAAGGCAACGCGCGSATGTGYACCACGYTRCCGAAAACGCACATTGCGGTGATGGGCATGGAGCGTATCGCRCCGACCTTTGCCGAKGTGGATGTGCTGATYACCATGCTGGCGCGCAGCGCCGTGGGCGCRCGTCTGACGGGCTACAACACCTGGCTGACCGGCCCRCGTGAGGCGGAYAACGTYGACGGMCCGGAAGAGTTCCAYCTGGTGATTGTCGATAAYGGCCGCTCGCAGGTGCTGGGYTCAGAGTTTCGCGATGTGCTGCGCTGCATCCGCTGCGGRGCYTGTATGAACACCTGYCCGGCGTACCGCCACATYGGCGGRCACGGYTATGGYTCTATCTATCCCGGCCCTATCGGCGCKGTGATYTCTCCGCTGCTCGGCGGCTATAAAGATTTTAAAGAYCTGCCRTACGCCTGTTCWTTRTGCACGGCYTGTGACAGCGTYTGYCCGGTKMRAATTCCGYTGTCAAAACTGATCCTGCGTCATCGCCGGGTGATGGCYGAGGAGGGCATTACGCCGAAAGCCGAGCGRCGGGCGATCAARATGTTCGCMTATGCCAATAGCCATCCGGGGCTGTGGAAAGTCGGGATGATGGCGGGCGCRCATGCGGCGAGCTGGTTTATCAAYGGYGGCAAAACCCCGCTCAAGGTTGGCGCGATTGGTGACTGGATGGAGGCGCGCGATCTGCCTGATGCYGACGGCGAGAGCTTCCGCAGCTGGTTTAAGAAACATCAGGCGCAGGAGAAAAAGAATGGATAACCGTACCGCGTTTTTARACACCATYGCCCAGGCGCTGGGTCGCCCGCTGCGCTTCGAACCGCAARCGGATGCCGCACCGGTTAACAACTATGCYAACGAGCGCCTGACCGARCTTAGCCCSSAGCAGCGCTGCKMTGCGTTTRTCCAGTTTGCCAGYGAAGTGATGCTGGCCCGCTGYGARCTGACYMGCGARGACCAGGCCGCAGACGCGGCRYTSCGYCTGTGCGAAGAATTGGGTCAGCAGCCRGTGGTSMTSAGCGGCGACAGCCGGCTGGYGGMGCTGGGCATYACCGAACGCTTGCARCAGGAATGYAACGCCGTGGTCTGGGATCCGGCGCGTGGYAGCGAAAATATTACCCAGGCCGARMAGGCGAAAGTSGGCGTGGTGTATGCYGARTATGGCCTGACCGAGTCCGGYGGCGTGGTGCTGTTTTCCGCRCCGGAGCGCGGGCGYTCCCTGAGCCTGTTGCCGGARTCYTCWATTTTCGTGCTGCGTAAAAGCACYATCCTGCCGCGCGTGGCGCARCTGGCAGAAAAACTGCATCAGAARGCRCAGGCCGGTGAGCGTATGCCATCGTGCATTAAYATCATCAGTGGACCCAGYTCGACGGCGGATATTGAGCTTATCAAGGTCGTTGGGGTGCATGGYCCGGTGAAGGCGGTRTATCTGATTATTGAGGATTGTTGAGGCAGGATGGAAAACCGCTCTGGCGCTGYGGGCCAGAGCGGTATCAACGTTATGCAATCATGCTGATGATCAACACGATTAYCAGGCCAACCACGGAGTTYACCAGCTCCAGCAGACCCCAGGTTTTCAGCGTATCCTTCACCGACAGRTCAAAGTAGCCTTTGAACAGCCAGAACGARGCATCGTTGATATGGGTCAGSGTGTTGGAGCCTGCCGCYGTTGCCAGYACCAGYAACGCCGGRTCGACGCCCACCAGTTGACCGGTTGCCGGGTCGAGRATKGCKGCGCTAATAATCCCYGCCGCCGTCATGGCKGAGACYACGCCCTGACCCGTTGCCAGACGAATCAGCACGGTTATCAACCACGCCATGATGTACGGAGARATRTTGCCGTGCGACATCAGCATGCCGATGGTATCGCCRATGCCGGTATCRATAATGGTYTGCTTCAGTACRCCGCCCGCGCCGATGATCAGGATCACCATGGCGATGCTTTTCACCGCGTTTTCAAAGGCGTTCATCACCCACTGCATGTCGTGACCACGCGCGGTACCAAACAGCACGAAGGCGACAACCATAGCGATAAACATTGCAATCGGTGAAGAGCCTAAGAAGTTGACCACTTCCCACGCCTGGGTCCCTTTCACCAGCCAGATGTTGGCGATGGTGGTGGAGATCATGATGATCGCCGGGATCAGCGGCACCAGGATAGAAACACCGAAGGATGGCAGGTTATTCTGGTCAACCGGTACGTCGGCCTTCATGAATGACGGCGTTGGGCGATCGAGGTTGCCGAGGAATTTCGGCAGGATAAGCCCGGCGCAGATCACGCTCGGAATGGTCACCAGAATACCGTAGATGTAAACCATGCCCATGTCCGCACCGTAGGCGTTAACCAGCGCCACCGGCCCCGGCTGTGGTGGGAACAGCGAGTGAGCGGTGGTGGCGGCGGCAACGGCGGGGATCGCCAGCTTGAGGAACGGGATCTTCGCCTCCGCGGCAATGACGATCACCAGCGGCGCCAGCATAATAAATGCCACTTCATAGAACATCGCCAGGCCGAAGATCAGACCAATAATGATCACCGACAGCTGCACATAGCGCAGGCCGAGGCGCGCCAGCAGCGTATGGGCAATCTGATGCGCCGCCCCGGAATCAACCATCAGCTTACCGATGACCGCCCCGAATACCACGATAATCGCCAGTTCACCCAGCGTGCTGCCAAAGCCGGATTTCATGGTGTGCAGCAGCTCCATTAAATCCATACCCGCCAGCATACCGACCGAGAGCGCCGCCAGCAGCAGGGCGACCATCGAGTTTATTTTGAATCTTAGATTGAGCACCAGCATCAGACCGATGCCGAATACGACCCACAGAATATTGAGAACGTGCATATAACGTCTACCTTTATTGGTTGAACTATTATGATTTTGGTTGAGATGTTACATATATTGGTTAACCATTGATGCGATGAATGTCACATTGCGTTACATGTTTACATTCTTACTGGGCTGCATGGCCGTAAAATGGCGATCTCATTAGCATAAATCGTGATTTGGTTAACCAATTTCGAGCTTCAGGTTGACATGTCATACCAAAAGGAGGAATTTATGTGCCATATCGTCGAGTCCATAACGTAACGAGGAATAAAACATGGAACAGACATGGCGCTGGTATGGTCCTAACGATCCGGTCACCTTAGCGGATGTACGTCAGGCGGGTGCCACAGGCGTTGTCACCGCTTTGCACCATATCCCGAACGGGGAAGTGTGGACGGTTGATGAGATCCTAAAACGCAAAGCCATTATTGAGCAGGCGGGCCTGGTCTGGTTGGTCGTCGAAAGCGTGCCGATCCACGAAGACATTAAAACCCGTTCCGGCAACTATCTGCAGTGGATCGCCAACTACCAGCAAAGCCTGCGTAACCTGGCTCAGTGCGGTATTCGCACCGTGTGCTACAACTTCATGCCGGTTCTCGACTGGACCCGTACCGACCTGGAATACGTTCTGCCGGACGGCTCCAAAGCGCTGCGTTTTGACCAGATTGAGTTTGCCGCCTTTGAGCTGCATATCCTCAAACGCCCGGGCGCGGAAGCGGATTACACCGCCGAAGAGATTGCTCAGGCAAATGAACGCTTCGCCACCATGAGCGATGAAGACAAAGCGCGTCTGACCCGCAACATCATCGCCGGTCTGCCGGGCGCGGAAGAGGGCTACACGCTCGACCAGTTCCGCCAACATCTTGCGCGCTATAAAGATATCGACAAAGCCGCGCTGCGTGAGAATTTCGCCGTCTTCCTGAAGGCGATTATTCCAGTGGCGGAAGAAGCTGGCGTACGCATGGCGGTACACCCGGACGATCCGCCGCGCCCGATCCTTGGCCTGCCGCGCATTGTTTCCACCGTGGAAGATATGCAGTGGATGGTCGATACGGTCAACAGCATGGCGAACGGTTTCACCATGTGTACCGGCTCCTACGGCGTGCGGGCGGATAACGATCTGGTCGACATGATCAAACAGTTTGGTCCACGCATTTATTTCACCCATCTGCGCTCCACGCTGCGTGAAGATAACCCGAAAACCTTCCATGAGGCGGCGCATCTTAATGGCGATGTCGACATGTACGAGGTGGTGAAAGCGATCGTTGAAGAAGAGCAACGCCGTAAAGCCGAAGGTAAAGAAGATTTGATCCCAATGCGTCCAGACCATGGCCACCAGATGCTGGACGATCTGAAAAAGAAAACCAACCCAGGCTACTCCGCGATTGGTCGCCTGAAAGGGCTGGCGGAAGTGCGCGGCGTTGAGATGGCTATCCAGCGCGCTTTCTTTAGCCGCTAAAGCGAGTTGCCGGCCACCTGTCTGGCCGGCTTTTTTCTTTTCTCATCCGTTGGCCTTTCAACGGGTTCTGGAGTTCACGATGACAACGACAATTGCCAATAGCGACCTGCCGGTTGCGCGCCCTGCATGGGACCGCTCGCGCCTGCAATCCCGCATTGTTCACCTGGGATGTGGCGCTTTTCACCGCGCGCATCAGGCGCTGTACACCCATCATTTGCTGGAAACCACTGACAGCGACTGGGGGATCTGTGAAGTTAACCTGATGCCGGGTAACGACTGCGTACTGATTGAAAATCTGCGCAAGCAGCAACTGCTGTATACCGTGGCGGAAAAAGGCGCGGACAACACCGTGCTGAAAGTGATTGGCTCAATGAAAGAAGCGCTGCACCCGGATCTTGACGGCTGTGACGGTATTTTACAGGCTATGGCGCGCCCGCAGACGGCAATTGTTTCGCTAACGGTCACCGAAAAAGGCTACTGCACCGATGCGGCCAGCGGTCAGTTAGATCTCAATAACCCGCTGATTAAACACGATCTGGCGAATCCGACCGCGCCGAAATCGGCGATTGGTTACATCGTACAAGCGCTGTACCTGCGCCGTGAGCAGGGGCTGGCGGCTTTTACCGTGATGTCCTGCGATAACGTACGTGAAAATGGTCATGTGGCGAAAGTCGCGGTACTGGGGCTGGCGCAGGCGCGCGACCCGCAGCTGGCGCAGTGGATTGAAGCTAATGCGACTTTCCCGTGCACGATGGTCGACCGCATTGTTCCGGCGGCGACGCCGGAAACGTTGCAGGAGATTGCCGACCAGTTGGGCGTTTACGATCCGTGTGCTATCGCCTGTGAGCCGTTCCGTCAGTGGGTAATTGAAGACAACTTTGTTAACGGTCGTCCTGACTGGGACAAGGTTGGCGCACAGTTCGTGGCCGACGTGGTGCCGTTTGAAATGATGAAACTGCGCATGCTCAACGGCAGCCACTCTTTCCTCGCATATCTGGGCTATCTCGGTGGCTATGAAACCATCGCCGATACCATGACCAACCCGGCGTACCGCAAAGCGGCGTTTGCGCTGATGATGCAGGAGCAAGCGCCGACGCTCTCGATGCCGGAAGGCACCGATCTCAACGCCTACGCCACGCTGCTGATCGAGCGTTTCAGCAACCCGTCTCTGCGCCACCGTACCTGGCAGATTGCGATGGACGGCAGCCAGAAATTACCGCAGCGCCTGCTGGACCCGGTGCGTCTGCACCTGCAAAACGCCAGCGGCTGGCGTCATCTGGCGTTGGGCGTGGCGGGCTGGATGCGCTACACCCACGGTGTGGATGAGCAGGGGCAGGCCATTGATGTTGTCGACCCAATGCTGGCGGAATTTCAGCGCATTAACCAACAGTACCAGGGAGCCGAGCGTGTGACGGCGCTGCTGGGGCTGTCTGGTATTTTTGGTCATGACCTGGCGGAAAACGCTGGCTTTGTGGAGACCATTATCGCGACGTATCAACAGCTATGTGAACACGGCGCACGTGAGTGCGTTGCGGCATTAAGCGCTGACGCATAACCTCCGAACTATGACGGGTCAATCAAAATATTGGTTTGGTTGACCCGTTTTCTGTTTTTGGCTTCCCGCAAATGCTATAGTTCGATACCTATTCCCCGTATCTGACTACACGCATCTGACGGACGTAACACGATGAAATCGAACACTTCTCAGCAAAGACCCTACCAGGAAGTGGGTGCCATGATCCGCGATCTGATTGTCCAGACGCCGTACCAGCCCGGTGAGCGCTTGCCGCCAGAGCGTGAAATTGCCGAGATGCTCAATGTCACTCGTACGGTGGTTCGCGAAGCGTTAATCATGCTGGAAATTAAAGGCCTGGTGGACGTGCGCCGCGGGGCCGGGATCTACGTGCTCGACAACGCGGACGCGCAGACTATCGACAGTACGGATGCAAATCATTGCAATGATGCGGGCCCGTTTGAGCTGCTGCAGGCGCGACAACTGCTGGAAAGCAATATCGCCGAATTTGCCGCGCTGCAGGCTACCCGCGAAGATATCGTCAAAATGCGCCAGGCGTTGCAACTCGAAGAGCGGGAGCTGGCGTCCAGTGAGCCGAACGGTTCTGAAAGCGGCGACATGCAGTTCCATCTCGCCATCGCTGAAGCCACGCATAACAGCATGCTGGTGGAGCTGTTTCGCCAGTCATGGCAGTGGCGTGAGAACAACCCGATGTGGATCCAGCTCCATAGCCACCTCGACGATACTCATTACCGAAAAGAGTGGATGGGCGACCACAAGCAGATCCTGGCGGCACTCATTAAAAAAGATGCCCGCGCGGCCAAGCTGGCCATGTGGCAGCATCTGGAAAACGTCAAACAGCGTCTGCTGGAGTTTTCAAATGTCGATGACATTGATTTTGATGGTTATCTGTTTGATTCCTGGCCGCTGGATAAAGTTAACGCCTGATTTTCCTTCCCTTTTACAACGTGGGCCATCCCGGCCCGCGTATCACTTCCCGCTGATTTTCGCTGACTATTTTCCCCGTCTGGACGCGACGTAAAATAATGTTTCCATCAATGCTGATGGCATTTTTTTCAGCGTAATTGCAGAGCGAAAATTGATATATATCAATTAAAAATAACTTATTTTCGCGTGCAAAAAAATGCACCATTTACCTTATTTTTACCTTTTCGTGCTTATTTTTCGACAAAACAGGTCAATGCGAAGTGAGAATCACACTGATTTGCCCAACGGTTAGTGCCGTTAATGTGTACTTAAGGGCGTATAAAAACAGAGGGTTTAGATAAAAGTAGACATTAATCACGCTCTGTAACTTATTGGTCAGAATGATGTTTTGTTTACGCAGGTTGATTACTCGTCCAGCCTCTCCCATTTTAATCAAATGAGTAAGAAAAAATATTCGTAAAGTAAAAATTACACATTATTCTACAATCAAGTTATCTTTCATTTGAAATATCGTTCCACTTTTTTTGGGTTTATTAACAGTTTCATTACTATTGTGATTTTTTTTTGCCGTTGACATGTTTTTACACTGACTGCATATTTCATCGCCATAAGCGTGTTATTGCGTTCAGGAGTTAAAAATGCCTTCTCGAGATTATCCCGATATCCGAAAAGCCAGAGGGACCCGATCTAAAGATATGGTTCTTTTAAGTGCCCGTGTTGATACTTCTCTTTGGGAATATGTCCGAACACTGGCATTTGAAACGCGTAAAAGTAAACAAGATATTATTGCTGAAGCATTAATGTTGCATCGCTCAGTTAATGAGAGTGAAAGTCTCGAGTAATTATCGCTGTCCGGTTTTGATTGAAAATCCAAAAATAAATTATGTCTTGCCACTTCATTATTACCTTCATTGGTATTTTTTTTGGTGTGTTATTGGTATTGCCCCTTAATCCATAGCTGTAATGGCATTAGGGGTAACCTCCGTTCATGCAGCGGAAATTTATAATAAAGATGGCAACAAATTGGATCTGTACGGCAAAGTAAAAGCGGTACATTCCTGGACTGATGGTAAAGATTCTGATGGTACTTACGCGCGTCTGGGTTTTCGCGGTGAGACACAAATCAACGATCAACTGTCCGGTTACGGCCAGTTTGAAAGTCAGTTTGATGCCGCTAAAGCAGAAGGTTCTCAGGATGGCGTTAATACACGTCTGGCGTTTGCTGGCCTGGATTATGGTCATGACGTCAGTTTTGACTACGGTCGTAACTATGGCATCGCTTACGATGTGGGAGCTTATACTGATACTCTTTCAGAGTTCGGCGGCGACTCCTTTGAGGATACTGACCGTTTCCTTACTACACGCACTTCTGGCGTTGCAACACTCCGCACCAAAAATCTGTTTGGTGCCGTTGATGGTCTGAACATCGGCGCGCAATACCAGGGTCAGGATGATACCAATGGAAATCCGGCTAAGCAGCACGGTAACGGCTACGGCTTCTCCCTGGGCTATGACAATATTTCGGATTCCGGTGTTTCTGCCATTGCGACCTACACAAATAGCTCAATTACCGCAGACCAAAAGAAAGGCAATAAAGACGGTAAGTGGGAAGGTAATAACGCTGAATTCTGGGGCGCTGGCCTGAAATATGACGCGAATGCTATCTACGTTGCGACCCTGTACGGCGAGTCCCATAATCTGATTCAGGGTGTTGATAAAGCACAACATTTTGAAGCGATGGCTGCCTATGTGTTTGATTTTGGCCTGCGTCCGAACGTGGCATACGTGCATACGCGTGACACCAATAACAACACGGATAAGACCGAATACGTTGCGCTGGGTACTGATTACTACTTCAACAAAAACATGGTGGCTGATGTGGGTTACAAAATTAACCTGCTTGATGGCAAAAACGACGATAACCAGGTTGTTGCTGGTCTGACTTACCAGTTCTAAGTTTTTGTAATGATTGAACAAGGCGTCTTTAGTAAGACGCCTTTTTTACATATGCTTTTGAGACTCACATCGGTTGGTTTTGTTCCGTCTGTAGATCGCTAAATAGCCATTTCCAGATATCCACTTTTACCCATGCAACGGCACAGAGAATGAGGTAAAAAAGAGGATTATGCGTAATGGAAATACGCATGACTTCCATCGGAAACTTTCCAGAAGCCCATTGCCACAAGAAAACGGTTGTTAACAGAAATATAATCAACAATCCTGCTGCACCAAATAGACCAAAGTTTTTATAATCGCCTACCGTGCTAATTAAACCAGCCAGAATAATCAACCCAAGTATGAGTTTTTTAACCTCGACATGTGCTCTTCCCGCAAGTGTTGTTGCAATTTAAGTAATATGTCCATTTTTACGCATGTACTATCAGCAAATGTATATACATAAAAGTAAATTATAAAGTTTTTAGAGAGGTGTTTGACTGTTATTTACAGGTTATTAAATGCTGACATTTAATTGCAGAACAATCTGATGAAAATATATTTATGGCGTTAGCGGAGTGATGGTCTTTACAGACTATAAGCGGTTGTTTATACCCTGGATAATTCGAGTATATATCAGCGTTTCGCGCTAATCAGGCGTGTTCAGGAGGCGGGGAACGCGGCTATACAGCGCCAGTTTCCGTTTTCCTGGCGGTAGATAGATTCGGTATGCCCAGGGATCACCCATTCTTCTTCCATGCCAGTAGCACAGTCGATGTAGATGCAGAGTCCGCAACCACCGCGTAGCTCGCGGGGAATATCCGCCACCCGAAAGCGGACCCCTGCGGCCTGTAGCGCCTTGCGCATTTTGATGACACCGACAGTGGAATGAAACAAGAACAGCGTTTCCTTCACTGACGTTTCCCCTGACGCTGGCCTATCAACGCCGCTCCGATTGCACCGGCAAACTGTGCGTCGGGATGCGTGTGTACGGGAATGCCTACATGACCTTCGAGCATACGGGCAAAGGCGTGACAGTGGCTGACTCCGCCGGTAAATAACAGCGGTGCTTGTGCTGAAAGCCGCCCGATGAAGTTAGCGCTGCGTCTGGCCATTGCGTTGATCACGCCAGCCAGAATCGCCTCTGGCGCGATGCCCGCAGAGCGCAGGCTAATGACTTCTGACTCGGCAAATACTGTACACATGCTGGTGATAGCATGCGGTTCGACGCCAGCAGTGATCGTATCCAACTGCTCTACGCTGGCTCCGAGGGTGCGTGAGATAACATCCAGAAACCGTCCGGTTCCGGCAGCGCACTTGTCATTCATTAAGAAATCGCTGAGATTGCCATCGTCATTCAACTGGATGACTTTACTGTCCTGACCACCAATATCAATCACTGTGCGGGTGCCGGGAGCCAGCAATCGCGCACCAAGCCCGTGGCAGGAAATTTCAGTGACCTGTTTGTCGGCATAATCGACGAGCTGCCGTCCGTACCCGGTGAGGGTTAAAAATGGTCGGTTCTCCAGCCCAGCCTGCAACGTTTCCCATGCCTGCGTGATCGCGTCCGCGGGGCGAAAAGGCGTTGGGCAAAGGAAGCGGCGTCTGATGACGTTACCTTCCAGCAAAACGCCTTTCGTCGCCGTGGATCCAGAATCAATCCCAATTGAGTATGTCATCTGCGTTTCTCACAACATCTCAATGAATGCGGCGACGCGGGTACTGAGCTGGCCGATATCTGCGCTGGAATAGTCGGTTTCAATCGCGATATAAGGAATGTTGTGCTGTTGGCGTACGTGACGCTTAATAGCGAGTGATTCAACGGCGTAGGTGTGGCAAGCCTGCAAAATGACATCGACGACGCCGTCAGCCTGGTACTCTTCAACCATTTGACTGAGCATTTTCAGGCGTTGATCGTTAGGAGAAATACAGGAGCAGCCGATGGCGAGGTATTTATCAGTCAGCGCGTCGTAGACATCGCCGGTTTCCGCCACGCATTGTTCGGTGGCCTTTGCGCCGGTGCAGTTTTCATAACCCACGACCCAACCACCGTTTTCTTCAATGGCACGAACGACTTTCTCTGCCGCGCCGCCAATGGGGCAGCCGGTTATCAGGATGCGCGGACGTGACGCCAGACGTTTCCCTGCCTGCCATTCCAGATGTACGCGCTCGGCCATGCTATTAAGCTCGTCGATCAACGCTTCTTTATCAAAACGGAAGGTGGCGCCGTAGACGACTTTCAGAATGTCACTGCCGCTAAGTGCGGGTGGGTTAAGTTGGCCAACGCGGTAGAAATTCGCCAGCGCCCGGCGTTCCTGGTTTTTGAGAATAACGGCTTCACGCAGCGCAGCTTCGGTAATGGCTGTGCCAAAACGGGCTTCGACGACCTGCTGCAGACGCCGGATCTCGGCTTTCCATAGCGCACGGGAAGCCGCATCGCTGGCGCTGTTGGGCAGTTGCATTACATGTACCGCTTTAAATTCGGCCATGTACTCGTACATTTTCTTTTTACCATCGCAGGTGGTTTCGCCCACCACCAGGTCAGAGAAATAGAAGTAGGGGCATTTGTCGGTTTTGCCAAACCCGTAGCTGCTTTTGATTAGCGGACACAGGTTCCGCGGCAGATCTTTTTCGGCCTCTTCAATGGTTTCATCAGAGGTCGAGCACAGGGAAACGACGACCGCGCCCGCCGCCATCGCAATCTCCTGCGGCATAAAGGTGCAATAGGTCCCAACGAGCGGAATACCTTGCTCTTTAAGATCCATTACGGTGAGAAAACCTTTCTGACGGGCGTCGGAGAATTGATTGAAAATAGCGGGTAAATCGGTGATTAGCGACATGATTTTCCTTCCCCGTAACACGGGAGACAGTAAAAAGACGCCGCATTATAACCCTGTAATATGTCAGGTTTTATTGATGTGCAACAATTGCGCGTTTACAGATTACGGCTGTAGACCCGCGAGACTTCCCCCCACGGATGATAGCCTGGCCCGTCAAAGTAAAATCCCGCTTTCTCGTATAAACCTTCCAGGTCAGTACACAGATGGAGCTGCGTAAAACCCAGCTGTCTGGCCTGCTGTGCAATATGTTCGATCAGGCGAAACGCCAGACCGTGACCACGATAGCGAGGATCGATATAGAGCGCGCATAGCCACGGCCACAGTTCGCCGCGACTAATAAAATCATTGGTGATCAATCCAGCGCAGCCAACAATGCTGCCACCATCCTGTAGCCAGTACCACTGCGGTAGCGGGTTCTTTGCGCCAATACAACGGCGCAATGCATCCTCGTATACCGCCATGGAGTCTTCTGAGGCCCATTGCTGCTGAAAGTAAGCGGTGATCTCGTGCAGCTTTTCTGGCGTCTCGCGCAGGGAAAAAATGCGGATGCTCATCGTCATTGAATCTTCCTCCTTAAAAATTCGCCAGCGTCAACAGGGACGGAATTTGCGACAACAGATATAACACCAGCCCGATTGAACCGCCAACCAACGTGCCGTTGACGCGAATAAACTGCAAATCTTTGCCAATGTTTAACTCAATTTGCTGTGACATATCGCGTGCATCCCAACTTTTCACCGTGTCGCTGATATGGCGCGTCAGGAAGCTGGCGAACTCCGGGGCAACTTTATGCGCGGCCTGCTCCAGATGCCCATTCAGTGAGGCGCGCAGGGCGCTGTCGGCTACCAGCGTTTCGCCGAACCACTGCCCGGCGCTGGCGATGCGCTGCTTCACGCGGGAATCGTCGGCGTTAATGTCGGTTTTCACCCACTGACGCAGGTCTGCCCACAGCTCGCCAAGATAATGGTTGAAGGCTTCGTCTTCCTTCAGATAGCTTTTCATGCTTTCGGCCCGCGCGGCCATCTCAGGATCGTGTTTGAGCTTGTCGATGAGCTTAAACGTGGCGCGATCGAATGCGTGGCGGATCTGATGCGCCCGATCGTGGCTGATGTCATCCAGCAAGGAGTTAACGGCATCCGATACCAGCTCGGCGCTGTGCTCGCCCAGCCATTCGGTCGGCAGGATCTTCGCTTTCAGCGGATGTTCGGTCTCCAGCCAGTGCACTACCTGTCTGGCGATAAACGCCCGTGAACTGTCGCGCTGGAGCAGGGCGATAAGTTGGGCGATCAGCGTGTCGAGCAGCACCTGATGGCGATTGTTTTTGGTCATGCTCTCCAGCATCAGCGCGCTGGTTCCGGAGAGATCGACCTTGTCGATGGCCTTGTGCACCGCCCGCTTGATCAGCCGCTGAATGCGGGCGTCGTCGGTCAGTTCGAGAAAACCGCTCATGATCTGCAGCAGATGCTGGCCGATGCGCTGGGCGTTTTCCGGCTGGCTGAACCAGTTGCCGATCAACAGCGCCGGTTCATGGCGGCGGATCAGGGCTATCAGCGACTGGGTATCGAGGAATTTCTCTTGTACAAACTGACCAAGATTTTCGCCGATTCGGTCTTTATTGCGCGGGATAATAGCCGTGTGTTGCGAGATAAACGGGATCGGCACCCGACGAAAAAGTGCTACCACGGCGAACCAGTCCGCCAGCGCGCCGACCATCGCCGCTTCGGCAATCGCTTTGATCCCGAGTACCCAGAAGTTAGGCGGCAAAAACAGCGTGATGACGAAGGTCGCGGCGGCAATCAGCAGCAATGAGAGCGCCAGTCGCTTGGCACGTTTGAGTTCAGCAATTTTATTCATAGGCTTAAGGATAGAGCCAGACGGGGGGATCGCGCAAAAATTGTGGAGTGCCTCCCATTTTCAAGTGGGCTGGGTTTACTCCGGGATCCAGTTGTCCCAGGCGGGTAAGGGGCCGAGTTCCGCCACCAGAAAATCGATAAACGATCGCACCTTCGGATTGCTGTACTTGCTGGGAAAGTACAGCGCATACAGGGCATGAGTTTCACAGGTGATGGTGCCGTCGAGCATCAGCGGCGTGATCTCCTCTTTTTGAATATGATCGCCAATCAAATAAGTGGGCAAATATGCCACCCCCTGATCTTCTAACACCGACTTCAACAGCACCAGACTGCTGTTGGCCTGGATCGGCATATGCAGTTTTAACTGATGCAGTCGATCCTGTTCATCTGCCACCTTCAGTACCGGCGTGAGGCCCGGGTAAACCAGGCAATCATGATCTACCAGATCGCTGCGACGCTGGGGCATGCCTTTTTTGGCGAGGTAGCCGGGTGAGGCACAGTACGCCCAGCGAACAGGCACCAGCTTGCGCATCGCATAGTTTTGCGGCGGCGCGGTGGAAATTCGCAGGGCAATGTCGAAATCCGTTTCGTTCAGATTGACGAAGTTATCGTTGAGATCGATATACAGATTCACATCCGGGAACTGGGAGCGATATTTATCCACCAGGTTTACTAGCCGGGAATAACCAAACGCAATTGAGCAGGTTATGCGTAATTCACCCTGCGGGCTGTGGTAATAACCGGAGGTGGTATTCAGCGTTTCATCGAATTCTTTCAACAGCTTATTAGCGCGGTTGAAGAGATATTGCCCGGCATCGGTCAGGGTAATACTGCGGGTGGTGCGTTTAATTAATGTCGTGCCTAACGTATCTTCCATCGCTGCCAGGCTTTTGCTGACCGCAGACGGCGAGACGTTGAGCTGCGCCGCGGCTTCTGACAATCCTCCGCAGTCGACGATTTTAGTAAAAAACTCCAGATGCTTGAGTGAAATCGGCGTACTCATAATTTCCTTAAATTCACAAGTGATTTGCAAAAACGGTACGAATAGGCCGTTACATTCGCCTTTTAAACATGCAACTATTGAATCACAGGAAACAACTTGCTGGCAAAATGAAAAAATAACAACTTAGGTGAGTTACGTCACAAAATAAAAGGAGGCGAAACGGAAACTCATCACATTGTGAATTTAATCTCATTAATTATTATTCTAAAGGTACCGATTATGTGGTCACGACTCGAACCCTACAGATCGTCGATTATTTTATTAGTTGCTCTGGTGATTGGCGGCTTATTAGGTATTTATGCCCCATCGTTTGCAGGTAAACTCCAGCCGATAGGTCAGATATTCCTGAACCTGTTATTTATGATTATTGTGCCGCTGGTGGGGATCAGCGTCATGTCTTCCATCGCCAGTATGACCGACCTGAAAAGGTTGGGACGTATTATGGCGATTATCTTCATTGTTTCGATCGCAATGGCCTTTATTCCTGCTGCTGGGATCGTCGCGCTGGCGCTCTGGTATAACCCGGCGCAGGGCGTCACTATCGATCTCTCGCAGTCGGTGCAGGCGGGCAGCGGCAAGATGGATTTTGTCAGCATGATCACCACCAGCGACTTTATCGGACTGTTTTCTAAGTCCAATATTCTGGCGCTGATCGTAATGGCGATCATCGCCGGTGTGGCGATTGGGCAATCAGATCAGGCGGGTAAACGCATTGCGTCGCTGCTGGAAGATGCCAATACCGTGATCATGAAGATCGTCTCGATCATTATGAAGGTGGCGCCGGTTGGTCTGGGCTGCTATTTCGCGGCCACCATGGCCAGTCAGGACTCTGCACTACTGTTAACCTTTGCCCGCGCCATCGGCCTGTTTATGGTTGCTACGCTGGTCTACTTCGTTTTTGGCTCGATTCTCTATTCGTATATTGGCGGCGGTATTCCGGCGGTCAAAGCCTTCTGGCGTAACGCGATTGAACCGTCTGCGACCGCGCTGGGGACCTGCTCTTCACTGGGAACGCTACCTGTAACCCTGCGCGCCGGTAAGGCGATGGGGATTAACCCGGAAATCGTTGATGTTTCCATTCCGCTGCTGGTTAACCTGAACAAGGGCGGTGTGGCGATGATTGCCGCGCTGAAAATCGTCTTTATCTATTCCGTGCTGGGCATGGAGTTCACGACCGAAACCTTCTTCCTGACGATGCTGATTGCGGTGCTCTCCGCCATTATCGTTGGCGGCGTGCCGGGCGGGGCGTTCCTCGGTGAAATCTTTATCGTCACCACGCTGGGCCTGCCAATGGAAGCGATTCCGATGCTGGTGGTGCTGGGCACCATTACCGATGCGCCGGCCACACTGATTAACGTTATCCATGATTTGAATGCGGCGCAGATTGTTGAACGGTTCGCAGGAAAAAAGCAGACCAACACTGAAATAAACTCTACTGCTGCGGTGGTATAGGTATTCACACGGATTAAGAACAGGAGATGTTATGAAAGACGCAATGAAGCTTGAGACGCACCTGGTTGTTGCGGGTCGTGACAAACGCTACACCCAGGGAGCGGTGAATCCAGTTATCCAACGTGCCTCTTCATTGGTATTTGATACCGTGAAGGACAAGAAATTTGCCACCGCCAATCGCGCGAACGGCGAGCTGTTTTACGGTCGTCGCGGAACCTATACCCACTTTGCCTTCCAGAAGGCAATGAGCGAACTGGAAGGCGGCGTTGGCTGCGCGCTGTACCCATGTGGTGCTGCGGCGGTGACCAATGCGATTCTGGCGTTTGTTCAGGGTGGCGATCATATCCTGATGACCGGCGCGGCCTACGAGCCAACCCAGGATTTTTGCAATAAGATCCTGAGTAAATTCAATGTTGAAACAACGTATTACGATCCGCTGATTGGCGCGGGTATCGTCGATCTTCTGCGTCCGGAAACGAAGGTTGTATTCCTTGAGTCACCAAGTTCTATCACCATGGAAGTCCAGGACGTGCCGGGGATGGTGAAGGCTATCCGCGCGGTGAATCCGGAGATTGTCATTATGATCGACAACACCTGGGCGGCGGGCGTGCTGTTCAAAGCGCTGGATTATGGCGTGGATATTTCCATTCAGGCGGGAACGAAGTACACCATCGGTCATTCGGACGGCATGCTGGGCACGGCGGTGTCTAACGCCCGTTGTTGGGATCGTCTGCGCGAGAACTCTTATCTGATGGGGCAAACGCTGGATGCCGATACCGCCTACAACGGCAGCCGCGGATTGCGCACCCTGGCGGTACGCCTTAAGCAGCATCAGGAGAGCAGTATCCATATTGCCCGCTGGTTGTCGGCCAGACCGGAAGTGGCGCGGGTGAACCATCCGGCGTTACCGGAATGTCCGGGCCACGAGTATTTTCAGCGTGATTTTACCGGAAGCTCAGGCCTGTTCTCATTTGTGCTGAAAAAGAGACTCACCGACGAACAGATGGCGAATTTCCTCGATAATTTCTCGCTGTTCCATATGGCCTATTCGTGGGGGGGATTTGAGTCGCTCATTCTGGCGAACCAGCCGGAAGAGCTGAACAGCATCCGACCGGCTGGAGAGGTGGATTTCAGCGGCACGCTGGTCAGGGTGCATATTGGCCTGGAGGATATTGGCGACCTGATTGCCGATCTCGAAGCGGGATTTGCACGCATTGCGTAAGGTGATGTGATTAGTGCCGGATATGGCGCAAGCGCCTTATCCGGCCTACATAGTTGTCGTAGGCCGGATAAGCGGGCAGGTTAGTTTTCAGTGGCTAACGTCGTTGCCTCATGCTGGCGCACCCGTTTGAGCAAGGCTGCCAGCGTGAACACGACAGCGATCCCCGCCACAACCGCCAGCAGATGAAACGAAATCCTGCCGCCGTTAAACCATAGCCAGCGTCCAATTTCGACAGAAACCGCCATCACCGTCAGGATCACCATATTCAGCGACGCGGAAACCGTACCCTTCGGTAAGTTGTTGGAAAACAGCGTAAAGCGGAACAGCGTCGGGAAGATCATTCCAATGCCAAACGCATACAGGCTCGTTCCCAGCACTGACCACAGCCAGACGTGCGGCCACAGCAAATTACCCGCGATCAGCACCGCTAACCCGCTCAGTTGAACAGGCACGGCGCGCCAGATAAAACTGGGTTGGGTTGGATCCTTCACAAAACGAACCACCACCATATTGGCGACGATCACCGCGCCAAATACCGGCGCCTGCGCCCAGGCAAACTGCGATGTGGTCATACCGCCCGCATCAATCAGGATCACTGGTGAGACCGCCACCCAGCTCATCATCGGGATATAGCTTAGCGATAGCGTGGCTGCGCCAAACAGGAATACCCGGTTGCGGAAAACGTCGCGGAAATCGCGCAGTACGCCACGCGCGCTAAACGGCACCGTGCCGCGCTGGACGGTTTCTGGCATGGCTAACGCTAACCCAATCAGGGCGATAAACCCCATGACGGCAATAATGGCAAACAGAAACTTCCAGTGGACAAAGTGCATCAGCGCTGCTCCGGAGAGCGGGCCAATAACCGGCGCAACCAGTACAATAGAGGTGATTACCGCCATTAGCTTAATGGCCTTCGTTTGCCCAAACGCCTCCTGCACCGTGACATAACCCACAGTGGCGATAAAACAGATGCTGGTGCCCTGCACAAATCGGGCAACCAGAAATTGCGTCATTGACGTGGTGAACAGCGTGGCAGCGCAGGCGAGGGTAAAGATTAACGACCCCGCGATCAGCACCGGTCGACGGCCAATCCGGTCGGAAAGCGGCCCCAACAGCCATTGCAGCGCCATGCCGCCTGCCAGATAGAGGCTCACCGCAGCGGGCGCCAGACTGACGTCGGCGTTGAAATCGCGTACGACATTAATGATGCCGGGCTGGATCAGGTCCGTCGACAGATAGGCGGCGAAATCATACAAAATCAACGCAATAGGAAAAAATAGCGTCGTAGCGCGTTGGGAGAAAAACGCGAGAATCCGTTGCATAAAACAGCTCCTTGTCGGGAGAAAACCCTCAACGGGAATAGCGAAATTCAATACCGTCTTTGAGACGTCAGGCCGATGACAGAATAAAAGCAGACTGCAAATGTACTGAATTTCATGTAATCAAAAACGCTGCCCGCGCGAGGCGCAAACAGGAGAAACGTTTTCAGACGCTGGGTCAGAAAACGTAACGATTACAGGTAACAATCAGCACATCGCACCTCGGGAAGAATTGGTTGAATGGATAATAGCCACCCAAAGTGTAATGCGAACTGGATATTAATTAAACGGATTTATCCTGTTTAT
>NZ_CP080033.1:947479-954035 GCF_019382635.1 Citrobacter sp. Colony219
TGGTTAACCGCCGCTGGATCTGCGGCAAGCCGATGAACATCACAATCAGCAGATCCCATAACAGCACCACGCTGGTCATCCAGATCCCGCTCACTGCTTGTTGCAGCAGCGTTACCGATGGGCCGAGCAGGGCGGTCATCAGCGCCAGATAAAACAGCGCATTTTTTGGGTTAAGCAGTGACGAACCTAATCCCAGCAGCAGTTGTTTACCAAATCCTGGACAGTTAGACCGGGCATCTGCTCCGGTCAGAGTTTGCGGGCGGCTGCGTATCAGCAGGCTGCCTATCCACAATAAATAGAGCGCGCCCAGCAGCTCAATAATGGTAAACAGCAGGGGAAGCTGGCGCAGGATCCCCCAACCGATAATCGCCAGCAGGATATACAACCCGTTGCCGATAGCGATCCCCACGCACAGCCCGGTGCTGCCGCGCATCCGGTATCGTACGGCATAACCGACCAGTAAAAAGAAGTCCGGACCGGGGCTGAGTAGTGCGACAAAATGCGCCAGCGCCAGCGCGGGGAAAGCAGAAGGAAAAAGTTCAGTAAGCAACGACATAGCGACCTCAGACAATGAATCTGAGAGAACTGTACGCCTGGCGCAGCGCTAATTATTGTCTGATATTGATCGTCCCAACGCATACTGGCGCGGCGTGGCTGCGGTGTAGCGGACAAAGGTGCGGTGGAAATGGCTCTGGTCGGCAAACCCGCTCTGATAGCCGACATCGGCAATCTCATCCCCGGCACGAAGCCGCTGGCGGGCATAGTCAACCCGCAAGATGTTCAGATAACTTGCCGGTGTGAGTCCGGTGTCCTGCTTAAAGGTACGGATCAGCGTTTCTTTACGCATGCTGCACTCTTGCGCCAAATCGCCCAGCGAGGGCGGAGCCTGCAGGTTGGTCTGCAACCGCTCGCGCAGATACTGGCTGGCGGCGCTTAGGTTCTCCGGTGCTACCGACTGCAATGGCAGCGAGCGCAGCAATGCTTGTGCGGCATCCGTTACCCGCGTCGTTTGCCGTTGCTGCATAAGTGCCACAAGATCCAAATAGCGCTGGAATAATTGCG
The DNA here is from genome assembly GCF_019382635.1 of Citrobacter sp. Colony219. NCBI lineage: Bacteria > Pseudomonadati > Pseudomonadota > Gammaproteobacteria > Enterobacterales > Enterobacteriaceae > Citrobacter > Citrobacter sp. Colony219. The sequence continues at coordinate 948,542 of NZ_CP080033.1, forward strand.
GATCGCGGATAACGGGATCGCGCGAACAAAGCAGTTGGTTGTTGTTCTGCGCAGGAAGACTAGCAAGACACCACTGGGTATCAAGATAAAGCATGTGATAGCTGCGAAACTGCCCGTTAACGGGGTTGCAGCTGTGGGGTGCCAGTGGCGGGATCACAATCAGATCGCCCACTTTCAGACGGTATTCCTTGCCATTGCACTGGCAGCATGTTTCCCCCTCAAGAATTGCCCCGATTGAGAGCTGAGAGTGGTGATGTCGTTTATAGGCCTGCTGGCTTTGCCAGGTGCTGCGCAGCTCCAGCCACGGGAGCTGTTCATCACGCCAGAACGACTGTGGAATATCCCGGGTGTATGTCATATCGCGTCCTCCCTGAAAGTGATGATTTGTTATAGCACAGGCTGCGCGGTCAAAAAGCGGGAATGCGTATTGAGATAGCGATTCTGCGTGACGGGTTCCAGACAAATGCAGACGTTACATAGGGACGTTTTTATCCCGGAAATCGCCTCGCAAACAGAGAAAGTCGGGGGTGAGGGCGAGGCGTACCTATGGGACTGGTTGAGCAAATTGTTTCTCTGTTAGTTACTGGGTCCACTAATGACAGCCAGATAAAGACGCTGTTTAATTATATTTTGCGAACCGGCGATGCACCTCGATTCAATGAGTTTATTCGTGGGGTTGCCGAACGTTCACCGCAGCATAAGGAGCATTTGATGACGATCGCGGACAGATTGCATGAGGCTGGATTTCAAAAAGGGTGGCTCGAAGGTCAGCAAAAAGGTAAGCAGGAAGGTCTAATTGAGGGGCGACGTGATGAAGCGCTCCGTATTGCCCGCACTATGCTGACCGACGGTATCGATATCAACACGGTACAACAAATTACCCGGCTTTCCGCCGACGATATTCACGACTTAAGCCATTAAATATGACTTGAACCGCGCAATCGCCAGCCCGGTAGCACCGGGCGGTCTGATTTACTCCATTGCCGCCTTTACTGCTTCCCCGAGCTTTTGCATCACTTCCTGATGCTTCTCGTTGGGCGGCAACGCGCAGTTGATGCGCACACAGTTACGATACTTTCCGGATGCGGAGAACAGCGATCCCGGGGCGACCTGTATTTTCAACCGACAGAGCTGTTTAGCAACGCAGACCATATCGACCTGCTGCGGCAATTCTACCCACAGCATAAAGCCACCTTTTGGTCGGGTGACGCAGATCCCGCAGGGGAAGTACTCCCGTACCCAGCAGGTGTAGATCTCCATATTGCGCTGATAAATCTGGCGCATGCGTCGGATATGACGATGGTAATGCCCCTCGCGCACGAAGGTGGCGGCCGCCAGTTGCGTGGCAGGAACGTTGGTGCCAATGACGGCGTACTTCATGTGCAGCAGTTTGTTGTAATAGCGACCGGGAACCACCCAACCGACGCGCAGACCGGGGGCGACGGATTTTGTAAACGAACTGCAGAGTATTACACGGCCGTCGCTGTCCCAGGAGTGGATGGTGCGCGGCCGCGGATACTCTGTAGCCAGTTCACCATACACATCGTCTTCAAAAATGACGATGTCGTGACGCTGGGCGAGGGCGAGCACCGCCCGCTTACGCGTATCCGGCATAATGAATCCGAGAGGGTTGTTGCAGTTGGGAACCAGCAGCACGCCTTTGATCGGCCACTGATCCAGCGCCAGCTCCAGCGCTTCAATGCTGATCCCGGTGTCCGGATCGGTTGGGATCTCAATCACCTTGATGCCTAAGCCGCGTAGCAGCTGCATCGTGCCATAGTAGGCGGGTGATTCAACGGCAACAATGTCCCCAGGCTGGCAGACCGTCAGCAGCGCCAGCGACATTCCGCTCTGGCTGCCGCTGGTGATAACAATATCATCCGCATTGACGACTGAACCGCTGTCCAGCATCAGGCGCGCAATCTGACTGCGCAGTTCACGGCACCCGGAGATTTCATCGTAGCCCAAAATCGCTTTCAGATTATGCTGCGCCACGCGGCTTAACTCGCGCCAGAGCGGCTTCAGGCTGGGTTGATTGATATCGGGTACGCCACTGCTGAAAGGCGTGATGGATTTGTCCGCGTTGCCTTTCAGCATATCCAGCACCTGATCCCACTGGGTTATCTCCACTGGACGCTGGACCGGTCGCGACATCAGCGGCACCGGAGGCTGCGCTTTTTGCGGCGCGACAAAGTAGCCGGAACGTGGCTGGGGGGTGATCAACTGACGCTGTTCCAGCGTCTGATACGCCTGCTGAACGGTGCTGATGCTGACCCCGTGCTCCTGGCTCAGGCTGCGTACCGAAGGCAGTTTTTCGCCATGGCGATACAGCCCTTGCTCAATGCGTTCGGCCAGCAGATTGGCCAGATGTTGGTAACGGGTCATGCTGTATCCCTCATGGGTACCATACAGATTAAAAAACCAGTACAGATTGGCGTAATTAATGCGATGCAGAATCCTTTTTAACCAATCTGTATGTTAAATAAAAGTACTTTGTGAGTCTGTATTGTGCCTGGCCAAATCCGTGAAGATAAAGCCTCTGGCAAGACGGGGAGGCAAGGTATGGAATTTCACGAAAATAAAGCAAAGCAGCCGTTTATTGGATTTGTGCAGATCTGGCAGGTGATAAAACGCTGGCATTTGCGGGCGCAAACGCGGCGCTTATTGCAACAGATGAGCGACGAGCGGCTGCGGGACGTCGGGCTGCGACGCGATCAGGTGGAGTGATTTTCTTTCATCGGCAGAGGCTGGGGGTCATCGCCCGGCCTCTTTTGTATTCATGGTATTTATCAATTCATGCTTCTGAATGATGTGTTTCTTGATACTTACCATGATAAGTATTATTTTCTTCATCAGCGATGAGGGGAAGGATACATGACTGAAGATGAACTGTTTGCCCGCCGCCCGATGGGGATGCGCATGGCAATGGTGGTGCGCCAGTGGCGGGCCATTATTGATGCAGCCATTACCGACACTGGTCTGACGCAGTCAAGCTGGACGGTACTGATGCAATTGTATCAACTGGGAGACAACGTCTCGGTCAGTGAACTGGCACAGGTGCAGGGTATTGAACTGCCGCCGCTGATGCGTACCCTCTCACAGCTGGAAAAGCACGGCTATCTGCTGCGTACCACATCGCCTTATGACAAACGCATTCGCCTGCTCACGCTGACCGCGCAAGGCCGCACAAGGCTGGAAGAACTAAACCGGTTGATTGAGAACTATCAACATCGCGTTACGAGTACCATCCCTGAAGCGGAGCTTGCCGCCTTCAGCTCGACCTTAAATCAACTCGCCTGCAATTTGCGGACAATCCGCGAAGAAGACAATCAACACTAAAAAACTATGATGACCCCAGAACAAAAATTTGCCCGTTGGGTAAGGGTGAGTATTGCCGCTTTCCTGGTCATATTCGCCTGGTTTATCGTTGCCGATATCTGGATCCCGCTGACGCCGGACTCCACGGTGATGCGCGTGGTAACGCCCGTTTCCTCACGCGTATCCGGCTACGTCTCGCAGGTGCATGTACATAACAATAGCCAGGTGAAAAAGGGCGACTTGCTGTACGAACTGGATCCGACGCCGTTTATCAATAAGGTCGAGGCTGCGCAAATCGCCCTTAAGCAGGCAAAGCTGAGCAACCAACAGCTGGATGCGCAGATCGCCTCTGCCCGTGCCAACCTGCGCACCGCGCAATTCAACGCCCGGAACGACAAGACCACCTTTGACCGCTATCAGCGCCTGAGCGCCATGCAGAACGTGTCGCAAGCCGATCTCGACAAGGTGCGCACCGCCTGGCAAACCAGCGAGCAGTCGGTGTCGGCGCTCAACGCCAGTATTCAGAACCTGCTGATCCAGCGCGGCGAGCGCGATGAAAACCGCAATGTGACGCTGCAAAAATACCGTAATGCGCTGGAAGAGGCGCAACTGAACCTCGGCTGGAGCAAAGTGTATGCACAGACCGACGGTACGGTGAGCAATCTCCAGCTTAGTCCCGGACTTTACGCCACTGCCGCCACGCCATTGCTGGCGTTGGTCAGCCACCAGACCGACATTGTGGCTGACTTTCGCGAGAAAAGCCTGCGCCACACCCGGGTGGATACCGATGCCGCCGTGGTGTTCGACGCCATGCCGGGCAAAGTTTTCTCTGCCCGCGTCACCAGCAGCGATGCCGGTATTCTGGCGGGCCAGGAGCAGGTTAACGGCCAGCTGTCGCAACCGGAACAGTCCACCCGCTGGGTGCGCGATGCCCAGCGTATGCGTATTCACGTCGCGCTGAACGAACCGCTCGACACGCCGTTGCCGACCGGGGCACGCGCCACGGTGCAGTTGTATAACAGCGAAGGGATGTTCGCCCGCACCTTTGCCGGAGCGCAGATCCATCTCGTTAGCTGGCTGCATTATGTCTATTAACACCCTGGCTCACGTCTTTACGCCGCACGGGAATATTGTCTACACCGCCAATGATTTTCGCCAGACTCTGCGTATCTCGGTTGCCGGGACAATCGCGCTGAGTATCTCGACCTTTTATAACGTGCAGTACGGCGTGTTTTTTGTGGTTTATCCGCTGATGCTGTTGTCGCTGGTGCCGGTGTTCAACCTCCATGTGGCCAAACAGTTTGTGTTCAGTGCTGCGGTGAACTGCGTCGAAATGGTACTGATTGTCGGCTATCTCTCACAATGGCCGCTGATTATGACGCTGGTGGTATTTGGCCTGTACGTGATGCGTTTTCGTTTGATGAGCAAAGGACCGCTGTTTCTGTTCGGCTCAATGGGCGTGGTGTGCCAGAGCACGATGCTCAACTTTATGAGCTATCCCACCACCAACTGGCATACGCTGATGTTCTCCAATATGGAAGCCTGCGTCATGGCGGTGGCGCTGAGCGCGTTGCTGCATTATCTGATCCCGGATGCAGAGCCCCGCCAGCCGCCCCCGCGCATTGAGAAAGATGACGCCCGGGTTCGCCACGAGTCGCTGCTTTCCGGTTCGGTGGCGACAATGATATTTGTGGTTTTCCAGATCTGTGACTTGAGCGATTCGCTGTCGGCGCTGATGGCTGGGATTTTGATCCTGTTTCCGATGCATTATCGCGGCGCGGTGTTGAGCTCTCTCTGGCGCGTGGTCGGCGTGGTACTGGCTTGTCTGTACATTCTGCTGGTGCAGCTGCTTATTTATGATTTCAGCAACCATATGCTGCTGATGATGCCGCTGATTGGCCTTGGACTGGCATTCAGCGCCCGCCTGCACGTGATGGAAAAAGTCGGTGCGGGCGTGGGTTTTGCCAGTATCACCACCATCGGCATTATGTTCGGGCAGAACCTGCATCCGGACAGGGACCTGGTATTCAGCGATCTCTACCGCATCACTTCCGTTACCGTCGCGCTGCTGGCCACGTTAACGATGGTATTTCTGGTGCACCGGGTTTTGAACTGCTTTGCGGCGACACGATTTGTGATCACCGAGTGAGTGGGGTTGTGAGTGCCGGATGGCGGC
>NZ_CP080033.1:955751-956135 GCF_019382635.1 Citrobacter sp. Colony219
CCGAAATCACGTCGATAAACTCCTGTACCTGCTGTTGCTTACGCGCGGACAGCTTGCACACCCGACGCAGCGACTGCAATAACGCCGGTTCTTCCGGCTCCGGCAGTTTTGTCGTTAGCACAATACAGCCTGGCATCACTCTGACATCGAATTTGCTTCCGGTGGCGAAACCGGCGGCTTCCAGCCACTGGCCTTTCATAATAATTGCCGGAACATGCGTGTAATCCGGATAACGACTCGCATAAGTGACGGTACCCAGACGATTATTTGTCGGGGAGACTTCTGTATCGCACGGATCTGCAATAGAATGCGGGGTAGTCATGATGGCTATTCYCTAAAATAGTGATTGTGATTAGCGAGGCGCTCGTGTTGCAGCACGGGCAC
>NZ_CP080033.1:966678-1001850 GCF_019382635.1 Citrobacter sp. Colony219
TTACTTCTTCAACCCCGCAAACGCCGCTCTGATCTCGTCTTCCGGCAGGTTAATGCCGATAAACACCAGTTGGCTGTACGGTTGTTCGTCGCCCCACGGGCGGTCCCAGTCGGCGCTGTACAGGCGCTGGACGCCCTGGAACAGCAGGCGGTTTGGTTCGCCTTCAATCCACAGCATACCTTTGTAGCGCAGCAGTTTCTCGGCGGATTCCAGCAGCAGGTTTTCCATCACCCGGGATACGTCGCTGATGTTCACCGGGTAATCCAGTTCGACGACGATCGAGGAGATATCGTTCTGCTTGTCGGCGATAAAGTGGAAGCGCGGTTTGGCGCTGACCACGTTCTCTTCCAGCATGAAACCGTTGGTGTCGAACAGCAGCGAGAGATCTATATCGCCATGCGTGACGGTATACACCGGGGCGCGGGCGTTGATGCGCGCCAGGCGCTCTCGCAGTTTTTCGCTTTCGCCTGCCACATCGGTTTTGGTCAGCAGAATTCGGTCGGCATAGCCCACCTGCGACTGAGCGATGGTGAACTGGTTCATCTGTTCGTCGGCATGCACTGCGTCAACCAGCGCAATTACGCCGTCCAGCAGGTAGCGTTCGCAAATTACTTCATGGGAGAAAAAGGTCTGAATAATCGGGCCGGGATCGGCCATGCCGGTGCATTCGATCACCAGACGGTCGAAATTGATCGCGCCTTTGTCGAGGTTGTCGAGCAGATCGAGCAGCGCGTCTTCCAGTTCGCTCGAACGGGTACAGCAAATACAGCCGTTGGTCAGGGTTTTGATCTGTGTTGCGCGATCGCCAATCAGCTGATCGTCCACTGAGACTTCGCCGAATTCGTTTTCGATAACGGCAATCTTGTAACCGTGCTGCTCGTTAAGAATATGGCGCAGCAGGGTGGTTTTACCCGCGCCAAGAAAACCGGTGAGTAGGGTAACTGCAATCGGGGTCATTCACTTCTCCTTCTAACAGCAACTGCTTCCGCCGCTACCGTAGCGGGCTTCCTGGCGCTCGCGGAAGAATTCTTCGTAGGTCATGTACGGCTTATCGGGATGGTTGGTCTTCATGTGCTCGACGTAGTTGTCGTAGTCCGGAATGCCAATCAGCATCTTTGCCGCCTGACCGAGATACTTTTTTGCCTGACCTAAAGTACCAAACATAAAACGCCCCGGATATATGTTGAGCTCGTAGATGCAGGCTATTTCACTTGCCATTTTGACCGCGGGCAGTGCTCGCAATCCTCACGTACAGCGTGTACGCTCCGGTTGCTGCGCGCTGTCCGCGGCCAAACTGACTGCGCCAATTACGCCTGCGGTACTAAGTGATGTAGGCCGGGAGCGCAGCGCGCCACCCGGCTTCAGGTTAGTGATGTGAAGAAGTTTTCACGCCGCCTTCTGGCACCGGTACATACGGTGTTTCTTTATCAGAGCGACCGTTGATGGTGCGGGCTTTCTGCCAGGTACGGAACCCGTAGAAAATGATGCTGTACACTACCACCAGGAACAGAATACTCAGGCCTGCGTTGGTGTAGTTGTTGATGACAATATGGTTCATATTGGCAATCTGCTGTGCGGTCAGTTCGCCGCCGTTAGCAATCTTCTCTTTGTACTGATTCGCCATGAAGAAGAAGCCTTCCATCTGCGGGTTGGTACTGAACAGTTTCAGACCCAGCGCCCAGGTGGTGCAGATAAGCAGCCATACTGCCGGAACAACGGTAACCCAGATGTATTTGGTGCGCTGCATTTTAACCAGTACCACGGTGCCCAGAACCAGCGCCACGGCAGCCAGCATCTGGTTAGAGATACCGAACAGCGGCCACAGGCTCTTCACGCCGCCCAGCGGGTCAACCACGCCTTGATACAGCAGGTAACCCCACAGACCTACGCAGCCCGCAGTACCCACGACGCCAGCAACCAGGGAGTCGGTTTTCTTCAGGAATGGGACGAAGTTACCCAGTAAATCCTGCAGCATAAAGCGGCCAGAACGGGTACCTGCATCCAGTGCGGTCAGGATGAACAGTGCTTCGAACAGGATACCGAAGTGGTACCAGAAGCCCATGTCAGCCATCGGCAGCACTTTGTGGAACACGTGGGCGATACCCACAGCCAGCGTCGGTGCGCCACCTGCGCGGTTCAGAACGGACGGCTCGCCGATGTCTTTCGCGGTTTGCAGGATCTGCTCAGGCGAAATCACAAAGCCCCAGGAGCTGACGGTTGCCGCTGCGTGTGCGGTAACGTCTTTCAACTGCGCCATAATCAGCGGCGCGTTCTCACCGCTCATTTCATGCAGGTTCGGCATGGTGATGCCAAGGCCCGCAGGCGGGGTGTTCATTGCGAAGTACAGACCCGGTTCGATGATGGAGGCTGCAACCAGCGCCATAATCGCCACGAAGGATTCCATCAGCATCGCGCCGTAACCAATGAAACGTGCGTCGGTTTCACAGGCCAGCAGCTTCGGTGTAGTACCGGAAGCGATCAGCGCGTGGAAGCCAGATACCGCACCACACGCGATGGTGATGAACAGGAACGGGAACAGTGCGCCTTTCCACAGCGGGCCAGTACCATCAACGTACTGGGTCATTGCTGGCATTTTCAGTTCCGGGTTGAGAATAACAATCCCCACCGCCAGACCGACGATAACGCCGATTTTCAGGAAGGTCGCCAGATAGTCGCGCGGGGCGAGGATCAGCCATACCGGCAGCAGCGCAGAGATAAACGCGTAACCGATCAGGGTAAAGGTAATGGTGGTGTCTTTAAAGGTCAGCGCCGGGCCCCAGTACGGGTCGTGCGCAATCACGCCGCCGAAGTAGATGGAGGCAACCAGCAACACAATACCAATCACCGACACTTCGCCCACGCGTCCTGGGCGCAGGAATCGCATGTAGATCCCCATGAACAGCGCGATAGGTACGGTTGAGCAGACGGTGAACACACCCCACGGGCTTTCAGCCAGTGCTTTCACCACGATCAGTGCCAGTACCGCGAGGATGATGATCATGATTAAGAAGCAGCCAAACAGCGCAATGGTTCCCGGCACCGGGCCCATCTCTTCTTTGATCATCTCACCCAGAGAGGCGCCGTTACGGCGAGAAGAGATAAACAGCACCATGAAGTCCTGCACCGCACCGGCCAACACTACGCCAGCCAGCAGCCACAGCGTACCGGGCAGGTAGCCCATCTGCGCGGCCAGTACCGGCCCAACCAGCGGACCCGCACCTGCGATAGCGGCAAAGTGGTGACCAAACAATACGTTACGGTTGGTTGGAACGTAGTTCAGACCATCATTGTTGATGACCGCCGGCGTGGCGCGCGTCGGGTCAAGTTTCATCACCTTTTGGGCGATGTAGAGACTGTAGTAACGATAGGCCACCAGATAAACGGAGACAGAGGCGACCACGATCCACAGGGCGCTGATGTGTTCACCCCGACGTAATGCCACTACCGAGAGGCAGAATGCACCGATGATTCCGAGAATGACCCAGGGTATGTGCTTGAATATCTTTTTCGTATCCATAGTAAAACCTAATAATTGGCCGAGGCCGCTGGGGGGTTGATTGTGTGTTTGAGGAGATAAGTTGACTGCTATGTTGGGAGGATCTTGCCAGAGAGTTACGCGCGTAAAGTAAGGTAAATAAGTGAGTGGTTGTATGTCAGCTTAAGCGGTCCCAAGTGTCAGTGAGCGGTTCCTGGTGCCGGTGAGTGGGGATAATTATGTGATTGAGATCACTGATAAACGCCTTTAGATCCTGGGCTGACTGCGGGGATCGACGAATCGTCGATGCTGAGATCGATTCAGTTAGCACGAATTCCATAAAGTTTTCCCTTTCCAGGCCGAAAATTCTGACATCTGTCTAGCGGAAAGAGAAAACATGTTAAAACGAATGAAGATTGTTACCAGCTTACTGCTGGTATTGGCGCTATTTGGCGTTTTACAACTGGCCTCGGGCGGGTTGTTCTTTAACTCACTGAAGAATGACAAAGAGAACTTTACCGTTCTGCAAACCATTCGCCAGCAGCAGTCTGCGCTGAATGCCACCTGGGTTGAACTGCTGCAAACGCGAAACACCCTTAACCGGGCGGGTATTCGCTACATGATGGATCAGAACAATATCGGCAGCGGTGCGACCGTTGCTGAACTGATGCAGGTAGCGAGCACGGCGCTGAAACTGACGGAAAAAAACTGGGCGGTTTATGAATCTCTCCCGCGTGACCCGCGTCAAAGTGAAGCCGCTTTCCAGGAGATCAACCGCACCTATGACATCTATCATGGTGCGCTGGCGGAGCTGATCCAACTGTTGGGTGAAGGGAAGATCAACGCATTCTTTGATCAACCGACGCAAAGCTATCAGGATGGTTTTGAGAAGCAGTATGTCAATTACATGCAGCAGAATGACCGTCTGTATGACATTGCGGTTGAAGATAACAACAGCTCTTACAGCCAGGCGATGTGGGTACTGGCGTGCGTGCTGATTACCGTGCTGGCGGCGATTGTTGCGGTCTGGTTCGGTATCAAACTTTCTCTTATCTCTCCGATGAACCGTCTGATTGACAGCATTCGCCATATCGCCAGCGGCGATCTGGTAAAGCGCATTGATGTAGAAGGGTCCAACGAGATTGGGCAACTGGCAGAAAGCCTGCGTCATATGCAGGGTGAACTGATGAACACCGTGGGTGATGTGCGTAATGGTGCTAACGCTATCTATAGCGGTGCCAGCGAGATTGCCATGGGTAACAACGATCTCTCTTCACGCACTGAGCAACAGGCGGCTTCTCTGGAAGAAACCGCGGCCAGCATGGAACAGCTGACGGCGACCGTGAAGCAGAACGCCGAAAACGCCCGTCAGGCCAGCCATCTTGCGCTGAGTGCCTCAGAAACGGCGCAGAAAGGCGGAAAAGTGGTGGATAACGTGGTGCAAACCATGCGTGATATCGCTTCCAGTTCGCAGAAAATCGCCGACATTATTAGCGTCATCGACGGCATTGCCTTCCAGACCAACATTCTGGCACTCAACGCCGCTGTAGAAGCCGCACGTGCGGGCGAGCAGGGCCGTGGATTTGCGGTGGTTGCGGGTGAAGTACGTAACCTGGCCCAGCGTAGTGCGCAGGCCGCGCGCGAGATCAAGAGCCTGATTGAAGACTCGGTCAGCCGCGTGGATGTCGGTTCAACGCTGGTTGAAAGCGCCGGTGAAACCATGGATGAGATCGTCAATGCGGTGACCCGCGTGACCGATATCATGGGTGAAATCGCCTCCGCTTCTGACGAGCAGAGCCGCGGGATCGACCAGGTCGGTCTGGCCGTCGCCGAGATGGATCGCGTGACGCAGCAGAACGCCTCGCTGGTGGAAGAATCCGCCGCCGCAGCAGCAGCGCTGGAAGAACAGGCCAGCCGTTTGACTCAGGCCGTTGCGGTGTTCCGTATTCAGCATGACCAACAGCGCGCGCGTGACGTTGCGGCCGCTAAACCGGTTTCAACGGTCCAGCCGCGTAAAGCCGCGGTAGCGGATGCCGGGGATAACTGGGAAACGTTCTAAGACTGTGATGCCGGATGGCGCTATCGCTTATCCGGCCTACGGGAAAGTTATGTCGACCCGATAAGGCGTAGCCGCCATCGGGCAATTAGCGCAACATCAGGCGCATGGCGCAGCGTGATTCATATGCCAGGCCATGCGCCGCTTCCTCTTCTCTTTTCTGGCGCAACTTTGCAGGAAGTGTCTCGTCAGCCAGCAGTTCAAAACCCAGTCGCGCGTACAATGGCGCATTCCACGGCACATCGCGGAAGGTGGTCAGCGTAAGCGACGTATAACCTTTTGCGCGCGCCTGTTCGGCAACATAGTCAAGCAATCTGCGGCCAATGCCTTTTCCCTGCAACGCCTGATGCAGCGACAGTTCCGCAATAAACAGCGATGAATCCTGCGTTTCGGCGACTAAAAAGCCGACCGGATGCTCATCGGCCTGCGCCAGCCAGCTCAAGCCAGCGGCGGCAAATGCCTGATGCTGAGCAACTGATATAATCTGGTCGTCAGCAATCCACGCCAGTTCCGGGATCTGTAAAAAACGTTGCCCCGCCGATCGTTCGATGGCGGGAAGCGCGGCAGTGTCTGCCAGCGTGGTGGCGCGTAAGATGATGTTCATTTGTCGAGCATAACATGCCCGATAAGCGCGGTGTTATCGGGCATTGTGAGGATTAATCTTTACGCGGATCGCTGATGGGCTGGCGCACCAGGAAGATGTAGGCGAGAGCGCCCACCATGGTGACGCAGCCGCAGATGATCAGCGCCAGACGGAAAGAGTTGGTGGTATCAACAATAAATCCGGTGACGATCGGGGCGAATGACGCGCAGATGAAGCTGGCGAAGTTCTGGATGCTTCCCACGGAGGCGGTCATGCGTGAAGCCACCGCAACATGGATCAGACCCCAACAGGACGTTCCGGCGAAGTGGATGCAGAACAGCGCCATGCCGATCAGTAACACCGCGGCCATCGACGTTGTGGCCTGCGGGACCACGAAGGTGAAGGCCGCAGAACAGAACATCCCGGCAATAATACAAATCTTACGGCTCTTAATCGGCGCCATACCGCCTTTCACCAGCCAGTCGGTGACAAAACCGTTGATCAACATGCCGGCTGCGCCAAACAGGAACGGGATCGCTGCCATTAATCCGGTGCTTTTTAAATCCAGGTTATAGGAGGTTTGCAGGTAGCCTGGCAGCCAGGCCAGATATAACCATGCGGTGTAGTTGATGCCGCTAAAGCCCAGCATCATGCCCCACATCGTGCGATTGCGAAACAGGCTGCGCCATTCGGCAAAGCTCAGGGGATCGCGACGGGCATTGACGCTACCGGCGTTCAGGTACGCCTGTTCGGTGGCGCTCAACTCAATTTGCTCGCGGTTGCGATACAGCATGTACCAGCCGATGGCGAGGAAAATGCCCAGCACGCCGATGGTAATAAACATCCAGCGCCAGCCCATTACCAGCATCATGGCAGCCAGAATCGGCGGGCTAATGGCTACACCGATGGTGGAAGCGGCGTTGAATAACCCCATCGGGCGACCGCGCTCTTTGATGTTAAACCAGTCGTTGATGACCTTTACGCCGCACGGGTTCATCGGCGCTTCGCCGATCCCCATCCCGATACGCACCAGCACAAACTGAGTGAAGCTGTGTACCATGCCGGACATCGCCTGAAACAGCGACCAGAAGAACATCCCCAGCCCAAGCATAATGCGCGGACCTTTGCGATCCAGCAGCGGGCCGCAGGGGAGCTGGGCAATACCGTAAGCGAGAGAAAAAACCGACAGCAGCACGCCGATTTGCGTGGCGCTCAGCCCCAGTTCTTCACGAATCGTTAAGTTAGCGACCGACAGAGAACTGCGGTCGAGATAATTAATTACCGCAGCAAGAAATAATAAAATCATTGCCGTGGTCTGAATACGTTTTATTCGGCTACTGCGTTGCACCATGCCTTCAGGCGGAACATTAATATCCGCAGATGACGACGTGCCAAACGAAGAACTCGGGTCGAGGGTAATATTATTTTTTTCCACGCCGGACTCCTGAACCTCAATAATTTATTATTCACACAGCCGGGCTGTGCAGTATTGAAAAAATACCAGTGATGAAACAATTTACTCATCACCGCTCACAAAATTTTTTAATGCAGTCGACTTAGCGTGAGCATAGGCAAGAGGTATTTTTCCGGCGTTTTTATTTTTATAAAATCGTGCTCCCGGTAATAGTTTGCTGTTTTTTATCGGTACTTAATGTGCTGCGCTATGACTTTGGTTGATGGAGCGAATCATCGATTGTTTGGCTGAATTCAAATGGTTACACAGCGCCAGGGTGGCATCCAGGTCGCTGCGGCAAATCAGTGCGCTGAGGATGGTCATATGCTCATCGATGGCAATGATATTGCGCTGCTTAAGGTCGCTTTCGTCCCATTGATAGTGGAAGTGGAAAATCACGGAGATGATTTCAAGTGATTGATTGAAAAATATATTATCGGCAGCAGAGAGCAGTAAAGCATGAAACTCGCGGTCTAACTGCGAGAACATACGAAAGCTGCTGCCGATGCTGTCGCGCAGGATCCGGTGGCGCTCGAGTAGCGTTTTCGCCTGCAGCCAGCGTGGGTCATCGTCGGGCAGATTGAGAAAATGCTGCAGGGAATGGGTTTCCAGCATTTCTCGCAGTTCAAACAGTTGTTCCGCATAGGCCTGATCGAACTGCTTCATGCTCCACTGACCGCGTTTTTCGTTTTTTATCAGGTTGTAACGTTCGAATTTTAAAAGATATTCCCGTACCACTACCGGGCTTACCCCCGCGGCTCTGGCAAGCTGCAGTTCGGAGAAACTCTCGCCCGCGCGCAGCTGGCGCTGGTTGATCATGGTGAAAAACGCCTGCTCAAAAATCCGGTTTTGCTCGGTCATGGAGGCGGTGGTGCAGGCAAAACCGTCGTCATGGTCAGGTTTACGCACGATGACATAGTGGCTACCGACCTGGGTCAGCACCCCGCACTCGCCTAAGTGGCTCAGCATATGGCGCACGGTGGTGCGGCTGATGTTGTACATCTCCGCCAGCGCGCTTTGCGAAGGAAGTGGGGAAGGGATATGACCCCGCGCCATATCATCGATTATCTGGTTAATCACGTTGTGGCGTAAGTTTTGTGAACGGCTCATGGCTTCTCCTTTTTGGCTATTAAAACCCGATTTAAAACATTTTTATGCGCTGGAATTCACAGATTGTGTTTCTGCTTTCTCCGGCTTTTTTATTTTCGTTGATATCTGAGGCAACAGAAAAAAAGGAGAGCAGAATCATGTCTACGATGAATACGTTGATTTGCCAGGAACCTAAAAAATTAGTCTGGAAAGAGCGCGAAATACCTATTCCGGGTGAGGGTGAAGCACTCATTAAAATTAAGTCGGTAGGAATTTGTGGTACCGATATTCATGCCTGGGGCGGCAATCAACCTTTTTTCAGTTACCCACGAGTGTTAGGTCATGAAATATGTGGGGAAATTGTTGGGCTGGGCAAAAATATCCAGAATATGAAAAATGGACAGCAGGTGGCGGTTATTCCTTACGTGGCCTGCCAGCAGTGTCCGGCATGCCTGAGCGGGCGTACCAACTGCTGCGAGAAGATTTCGGTGATTGGCGTCCATCAGGATGGCGGTTTCAGTGAATATCTTTCTGTTCCGGTTACCAATCTGCTGGATGCGCAGGGGATTGAACCGCAGGCGGCGGCACTGATTGAGCCTTATGCCATCAGCGCGCATGCGGTACGCCGGGCGGCGGTGGCACCAGGTGAGCAGGTGCTTGTGGTTGGCGCCGGTCCGATTGGCCTGGGGGCTGCAGCGATTGCCAAAGCCGATGGCGCACAGGTGGTGGTTGCCGATACCAGTCCCGCGCGCCGGGAGCATGTGGTTTCCCGCCTGGGACTTCCGGTTATCGACCCATCCGCTGACGATTTTGATACGCAGCTGCGAAACCAGTTTGGCGGTTCGCTGGCGCAAAAGGTGATTGATGCCACGGGGAATCAGCATGCGATGAATAACACGGTGAATTTGATTCGCCATGGCGGCAGCATCGTTTTTGTTGGGTTGTTTAAAGGCGATTTGCAGTTCTCAGACCCTGAGTTCCACAAGAAAGAGACCACCATGATGGGCAGTCGCAACGCCACACCGGAAGATTTCGCCAAAGTGGGCCGCCTGATGTCGGAAGGCAAATTGACCGCCGACATGATGCTTACGCACCGTTACGCATTTGCCACACTGGCAGAAATTTACGAGCGGGATGTGATCAACAACCGTGAACTGATTAAAGGCGTGATCACGTTCTGAGAGGGAAAACAGGATGAAGACATTGAATCGATGTGATTTTCCGGGAGCCAGCTACCCAACGCGCGTGATCCAGTTTGGAGAAGGTAACTTTCTGCGGGCGTTTGTCGACTGGCAACTGGATATCCTCAACGAGCATACCAGTCTGAACGCGGGCGTGACCATCGTTCGGCCAATTAATACCGATTTTCCGCCGTCGCTGAATACCCAGGACGGGCTGTATACCACGCTGATTCGCGGGTTAAACGAGCAGGGTGAGGCGGTAAGCGAGGCGCGGCTGATCCGCTCGGTAAATAACGAAATCAATCCTTATCAGGACTTCGCGGCGTATCTGGCGTTGGCGCATAATGCGGATATCCGCTTTGTGTTTTCAAATACTACCGAAGCCGGAATTAGCTATCACGCGGCAGACTGCGTGGATGATACGCCGCCGGTGAGCTTTCCGGCCAAACTGACGCGCCTGCTGCTGGAGCGCTTTAACCACTTTGAGGGCGCGGTGGATAAGGGCTGGGTGATTATCCCGTGCGAGCTTATCGACTATAACGGTGAGGCGCTTAAAACGCTGGTGCTGCAGTATGCGCAGGAATGGCAGCTTCCCCCGGCGTTTGCCGACTGGGTGGAGACGGCAAACACGTTCTGTTCCACGCTGGTCGACCGCATTGTCACCGGCTACCCGCGTGAAGAAGCTGCCGCGCTGGAAGCTACGCTTGGTTATCACGATGCGTTTCTCGATACCGCGGAGCATTTTTATCTGTTTGTTATTCAGGGGCCGCAGTGGCTGGCAGAGGAGCTGAAGCTGGCGCAATGTCCGCTGAATATCCGTGTGGTGAGCGATATCAAACCGTACAAAGAGCGTAAGGTCGCTATTCTCAATGGGGCGCATACGGCGCTGGTGCCGGTGGCGTGGCTGTGCGGACTGGAGACCGTCGGTGAGGCGATGCAGGATGCCGATGTCCGCCGCTTTGTCGAACAGGCGATTAGCGAGGAAATCATACCGGCATTGGATCTCCCGGCGGATGAACTGCATGAATTTGCCGACGCGGTAAGCGGGCGTTTTCAGAACCCTTACATCCGTCACCAGTTGCTTTCCATTGCGCTTAACGGGATGACTAAATTTCGTACCCGAATTTTGCCGCAACTGCTGGTGGGTGAGCAAAATGGGCGCTGGCCCGTGCGGTTAACGTTTGCCCTCGCTGCGCTGCTGGCATTTTATAGTGCAGAGCGCGACGGGGAACGCTATCCGATCCAGGATGATGAACAGTGGGTAAGCCTGTATGCCAGCCTGTGGCCGCGAGTAGGTAATGATTTAACGCTGCGTGAACTGGTGGATACCGTGCTCGGCGATACGGCGCACTGGGGTGAAGATTTAACGTTGCGGCCAGGGCTTGCCGGACAGGTGACGGCTAACCTGGAGATGATTCTGGTGCAGGGTATGCGCCAGGCGGTGAACGGTCTGGAATAAGGTTGCCATGCAGCGCCCGGTGTGGTGTTGGGCGCTGTTTTTTTTATCCCTGAGCAGCCACTACTTTGATTTCAACCATCCCGATCCCCAGCTTACGCGGCGAGTGGCCGAGAATGTTGCCCTCGTTAGTGGCAACCGGATCGGGCGGGACAATCACCAGCGTATTGGCGTCCGTCGGATTATCAAAATGCAAGGTGGTCGTGCTGACCTCCAGGCTTAATACCAGCGTTTGTTCCTGGCCGCCGACGCGTACGGGAATAGGGCGATTCGCGTTGTCACCAAAAGCTTTCGCGGTGATAACCAGATCGAATTTCTTCGGTAGCGGAGTTTTGTATTCGATTTTGACTGCTTCACTCAACTGGGCGTTAGACCAGCGTCCCCAGGACTCAGGGCGTGAAATTCCGCTAAACTGTTTCACCTCTTCCGGCGCGCCCGCTACGTTGAAAATGAAGCTGTCAGCTTTGTAGCGAATATCGTTATCGACAATTTTTAGCGTATCGACGTTACCTTTATAGCGTTCGATGTCGATCACCGTGTCTTTAAATGTCGTCTTCCCTTTCCAGTTGGTTTTATCGACATGCTGCACGATCTGCTGCCCGCCCAGTTGCCCCTGTGATACGCACCAGTCGGTAGAGAGTGCCAGTTCTGGTGCCCACAGTTGCGCCATTTTGTAACAGCGGTCTATCCAGACGAAGTTATCGCGTGGGGCGAAATCCGCCAGCTGGAAGCGCAGCGGGGCTGAGTACTCACTTTCCGGCAGCGGTTCGACGCGTTGATCCGAGACCCGGAGCAGCAGCGGCAGACGGAAATGGCTCCCTGAGAAAGAGATCATCTCTTTGTCCCGATCGATGGTGAATGCTTTCATCTCTTTCGGGAAATTCCACAAACGGATGATATTGGGCTTCCACGCCAGCATTTTCTCTTTGATGTTCAGGAACACTTCCGATACGGATTCGCTAGACAGGCTGCTGCGTCCAAGGCCGATAAAGTTATCGCCGCCGAGAATATCCAGTACGGTAGCACCGTTATCCATGGTGTTACGCTTCACCGCCAGCGTATCCTGCTGTGGCTGGTCGCCGCGCAGCACGAAGAACAGGTTGTTGCGATCCTGCTTGTTCAGGTACTTCCATGCGGTGTTGTTCATCGCCAGATGATCGGAAGACACCACGATCACGGTGTCTTTGAACCACGGTGATGCTTTGATTTTATTGATAAATTCGGCGATATTTTCCTGGCTGCAGCTGACCGCGCTGAACGACTGGTTGGCCTTCCCGTCGATGTCATAACGTTTACGGTTGCAGCTACGTGAGATAAATCCATCCGGATGATGGGTATCCACGGTCAGGGTAAACAGTGAAAAACGCTGGCCCGAGCGCGAAAGCTCTTCGAATTTTTTCCATGCTTCGTCCAGCACGGTATCGTCGTAGAAGCCCCAGTCGTTACGATAAGCCGGGTCCGCCACCACGCTTTTTAACTCTTGTGCACCGTACAGATGGTCAAAGCCGTGAGATTTCAGGAACACGTCTTTGCCGGCAAAGCGCAGGTTGGCACCCTGCACAAAGTAGTTCTGATAGCCGGAGTTTTTCAGGATATCGCCCAGACAGATATTGTTAGGGAAGAAACTTGAGACCGACGCCGAGGCGTTGCCTTCAAATGGTGCAAACAGCGGAATACCGCACTGGGAGGCGACCATCCCGGCGATGGTGTAATCGGTACCCGGAAGCTGCATGGTATTGCTGAAATCCAGACCTTCATTTTTTAACGCGCCGAGTTCCGGGGTCAGATCCGGGAATGCGTCGTTGTTAAAATAGGTGCGCTCCAGACTTTCGCCGTAGATATAAACCAGGTTCAGCTTCGGATTGGGGATCGTTTTTGATGGCTCTTTGTAATAGGCCGCAAAATCGGGATCGCCATCGCGTGACTGGGATTTAACCAGTTCAGTTATCTGGTGGAACGCCGGGCTGGCATCAACAGAAGCCAGCGCCAGCAGCAGGGCCAGCAGACTGTAACCCACATGATGCGGATGATGGCGACGGCGACGCAGTATCCAACCCAGCGTGACAAAAACGGTGGTCAGCGCCAGGGCTATCCCAACGCCCGGCAGGATATATTTTCCAATCCCCGCGCCGGTCAGGCTGTTGGTCAGGGTGTACAGGACCGCATCGTTGATGCCGTCACCCGTGAAATAGTCACTGGCATACAGCGTGATGTTTAAGACAATAAAGATCCCCAGCACCGTTAACGTGGCGGCAAACCACCAGGTGTTGCGACCCGCTTTCCAGGCGTAAATCAGCACTGAAGCGAGAAACAAAGTGATGGAGATGAATTCTGACAACGGTCGATCCTCAGTAAACCCGGCACACGCCTGGCAGGCTAATCATTTCTGGACAGTACAATGTAATAGCGTTGTTATATTGCTGCAATTGTAGTGACATTTAATTACGTTGTTATTCAGAATTGGTTTAGATATGCGGGTTTTTGCGGGCAATCACTCCGCATGTGGTAGGTAAATATCTTCGTGGGATTGATTGCTGCCGCGCCGGTGGTGAAATGGCCGGGCGCGGCATTTGTGGCATCAGGAAATGAAGTTCATCCCCTGTTTTAACACCAGATCGCAGGCCTTGGTTTTAACTTTCTGCGCCAGCGAGCTGTTACCGATGGTGTTCAGGTCCAACTGTTGACCATCTTTGGCGTTGAGCAGACCCTGAATACCGTCCATATAGTTGGTGTCTTGTTTCTGCTCAGGCGCGCTGAGGCCCAGTTTATCCAGCACCTGGTTTTTGACGTTTTGCGTGTCGGTGACTGAGGCCAGCTTCTGTTTCGCGCAATATTCCAGGATCCCGGCGGCGTTATTCATGCTGCTGGAGGTCAACGACTGATTGCTGCCATTCAGCAGGCTGGTCAGGGAAGAGAGCGATGAGCTGCTTTGTGAGCCGGAGCTTTGTTTGCTCAGCTCACTGGCCGCGCTGGAGAGCGAATCCTGCCAGGAGGCGGCAAAAACGCTGGTGGAGATGAGCGTGCCGGCGGCAAGCGCACAGCACAGCAGACGTTTGGTAGTTTTCATCATTATATGCAACTCGTGTTATGCCTTTTCAGCGCAGTATAGCGCTGGCAGTCTTAGGAGTGGTCCTAATACGTTAATACTCTTTACCGGTTACCCGACTACGGTAGCTTTCCCAGTTAAAGATAACCCACAGGCTATTGCCAAGGCGCATACGGTCCATTACGCGCTCACCCAGCAGTTTGTTCATTTCATCCATATTGCTGTTAGTTAACATGCCGGTTGGACGTTTAGACGACGAACGGCGATCGACGATCTGGTTGATGATCACTTTCTCGTAGCGGGATTCGGTCTGCATGCCGATCTCGTCGATCACCAGCAGATCCACATTACTCAGATCGTTGAGCAACTGTTCTTCGCTGGTTTCACGATTGCTAAACGTTTCTTTCATCGCCGACATGATATCGGCGACGGTAATAATCAGTACCGACTTGCCGCGCAGCAGCAGTTCGTTGCAGATGGCGGCGGCCAGATGGTTTTTACCCGTGCCGGGCTTGCCAGAGAAGATAAAACTGGCGATGTTGCCGTCAAACTCTTCAACGTACTGGCGAGCTTTGCTCAGGGCATTCATCTGACCTTCGCACTCCACTCGATAGTTATCGAACGAACAGTTCTGATGCAGCGGACGGATACCGGAACGGTTGAATGTACGCTGCATTTTCATGGCCCGGTTTTCGCGGGCCAGCGCGGCGGCGCGAATTTCACCTTGCTCTTTTTGCCATGCCAGCAGTTCTTCGCCTGTTTTGAAGGCTGGCTCAACATTGGGTGGCATCATTTTTTGCAAACGTTTCATCAGGTCGCCAACGTTTTTCATCGTTATCCTCTAAAACCCGGTGGAATGTGGCTGTCAGGTTCACTGACGCTGTTCACATCGCGCTTTGGCATTCCGCCATTGCTGGCCCGTCCAATCTGGATGCTGCGCGCCAGTTTTTGCTGCCACTGAATATGGTGAAAGACTTTGCCTTCGGCTTGCCAGTAGGCAACAAATGAAGCCAGTTCCTCGGCGGTGACGGGCTCTCTTAACGCCACGCCCCACAAGGCGGCCTGACGCTGGAAGTCAGCATCTGGCTGCCAGTCAGCGTACATAGCAAATTTACCCATTGGCACGGCAACCGGGGCCGCTTGCGGCTCTTCATAAAATTGGGCATCTAATGTTACATCGCTTCCCGGGCGTGACAGCTTCTCTTCAAGTGCCAGCAACTCTGCCAGCCGTGCAGGCG
This sequence comes from Citrobacter sp. Colony219, assembly GCF_019382635.1. NCBI lineage: Bacteria > Pseudomonadati > Pseudomonadota > Gammaproteobacteria > Enterobacterales > Enterobacteriaceae > Citrobacter > Citrobacter sp. Colony219. Next base: position 982,256 of record NZ_CP080033.1, read on the forward strand.
TCACCGCGTAAAACGCTGGCGCGTTGTTGGCGAATACGGCTACGGCACCGCCCGCAGACCTGGCCAGCACAGTTTGGTGATCGTGTAGTAAGGCGTCAATGCTAGTGACGTCCGGCGTCAAAATTTTGCAGGGCATAATGTTTCTCAATACTGAACAACAACCGAGAAGGAACTGCTTTTATAGTAACACAGAGAGAGAGGAGAGCAGCAGATGAGGGAAGGTTCCCCCATCTGCAAAGGGGTAAACAGGTTCATTCGTTATACGCGCGGACGTTTGCGATACAACCATAATCCTGGCACGGAAAGTCCAATTGAGAGTGCGCCCACAATCGATGAGGCTTTCAGAAAATTGGTCAGCAGGGTGATCATCAGCGCTTCGCTATAGCCGAAATGACCGATCTTTACGGCGGATATCATGGCGGTGTAGGCGGAGATCCCCGGAAACATAGGGATTACTGCCGCAACGGTGAAGACTTTCGGATGCGCCAGATACCAGCGCGACCACTGGATCCCAATGCAGCCGACCAGCAGCGAGGCCATAAAGGTGGACCATTCGATATTAAACCCTGCAGTCATCATGACCATTCGTGAGCCGTGACCGAGTGCGCCGAGTAATGCACACCAGGGGAGTGCCCGATGCGGTACGTTAAATACCATGGCAAAGCCAAGCGCCGGGATCGCCGACAGGATCATGTCCTGCATCAGCGCCAAAATGAAATCGATCACGCCCATCCGCGCAGCCCCCATAAGGTCATCGACACGATCACGCCAATACAGGTCGCCAGCGTAAGCAGACTGGCAATCGCCCAGCGAGCGAGCCCGGTATTAATGTGTCCTTTAAACATATCCGCAACCGAATTGATTAACGGAAAACCGGGGACCAATAACAGCACGCTGGCGGCCATGGCTACGGTAGGTGTGTGATTAAACGTCGGTAGCGTAAGCAGCAGGCCGGATATGGTGGTCGCGACAAAAGCGGTAATACAAAAGTTGATTTGTGGATGCAAATGCCGGGAAGCCAGGATCTGGCGAATGTACATGGCGATCATGCTGGCGAAAAAGGTGATCATCGCGCCATCCCAGCCGCCGTTATTGAGTTTACAAAAGCAGGCGCAGGACAATCCTACCATGAAAGCAACCAGCCATCTGGGATAGCGTAGCGGTTTGATTTGGTTAAACCGTTTCTCTACCCCTTTTTCATCCAACAGATTATGCTCTGCCAAAATAACGATGTGTTGCACTTCCGTCACGACGTGCATGTTGATGCCACGATCCTGATTTTTTCGGGTCGATGTCAGGCATTGTCCGTCTTTGATCGTCGTCAGGACGATGGCATTCGATGATATGGCACTTTCTACACTGTCCATCCCAAGCGCCAGACCCAGGCGGGTGGAGAGTTCATCGACCAACGCGCTTTCTGCGCCATGTTGCAGTAAAAAAAGCCCGCATTGTATACATAACCGTGTAACCGTTCTTTGTGACGACTGCTCTGTTTGCATAGCTCGCTCTGACTAAAAGATGCTCTCTTAATGAAGAATATCTTCTTTTTATCATGAAGCGTGAGTCGGTTGGCTCTGGATAAGATCAATTTTTGTGTTGAAAAAAGAAACAAGTCACTTGGTGGTTGTAGGAAATCGTATCGTGGGACACACTCCTGAACCAGGGCTAAATTTTTCGAGATGAACAGTAATTACGTAAGGAATGCTAATAATTTAATGTAGTTATTTTAATTGTACAATGAATGTACATGTGCGTGATTATGGCATGATAAATTTATAGTGTGATGTTATTGGGAACGTAGCATCGCCATTTTCTATTTAGAATAAGGATAAATAATTCATCCTGTCTATTGTTTAACGCATGTCTATTTATTAATTATTTTATTTGATTGTAGGTGATACTTGCGCGCGCAAGATTGAAGACATGTGAATATGGAGGAGTTATGTTGCCAGGACGCTGCAAGAACGCAATTATTATTAGTAAATTACCTATCATACAAATTGGGCTTAAAGGGGTAATGCAAGCGCATTTCTCTGATTACAAACTGACCTACTGCCGCGCCGTAGAAGAACTAACATTGATGCAACTGCGACGTTCAGATCTGGTTATCGCTGATTTAGCCGGAGACTGCAGTCATCCGCGTGCGGTCTGCGAACAATATTATTCTTTGTTACCTCAATATCGTGATATTCACTGGGTCTTTCTCGTTTCTCGAAATTATTATCCTGTGGCCGTTGAGATGCTGATGTGTCCAATCAGTACGCTGTTATCTGATGCCGAACCGATTGATAGTTTAGTAAATGCTATTGATGCAGGGAATGTTTATGCCGACAGAATTAGCCCGGTATTGCTCTCTCCGGTAATAGCACCAGAAAAACAGGATCATAGCGTACACTCAATTATTCTGACGCTATCTGAACGGAAAGTGTTACGGCTTCTGGGAAAGGGCTGGGGGATTAATCAGATTGCCACATTACTTAAAAAAAGTAATAAGACAATCAGCGCCCAGAAAAATAGTGCGATGCGTCGTCTGTCAATACACAGCAATGCGGAGATGTATGCCTGGATAAATAGTTCTCAAGGAGCACGAGAGTTGAATCTACCTTCAGTTTATGGAGAGACCACGGAATGGAAGACAGAAGTATCAAAAGAAATGTCGCACTGGTAGAAAAGTGTGTAATGAGCAGCGTGGGTATTTATAATTTATTTAATGCCAGACCGAACAATCAATACCAACTTCATCCCTTTTCAGGACAGCCAGCCTTAAGCCAGGCGATGTCACAGACGTCATTTTCCGCGGTTATTTTTTCACTTTCCGCGAAAAGAACCGATCGCCGCACCGGACTGGCTTATCTGACGGAGCTGGCGGTGAAACACCCTCGCATCAAGCGGGTAGTCATTGCCGATGATGACGACGAGGCGCGGCTAATTGGCTCGCTGTCACCGCTACCACTGGATGCCGTGATTAGCAAAGCATCCACGCTGAGTGTGTTGCAGGAAGAATTATTTGTAGCGCTGGATTGCGCCAGAGGGGAAACAGAAGACACGAAGAAGCTCTGGTATATCAATCAATGCCGTATGCTTAGCCCAACCGAGCGCGAAATTCTGCGCTATATGTCGAATGGTTATTCGATGCTGCAGATCGCGATTGAGCTTGAGCGAAACATTAAAACGATTCGTGCGCATAAATTCAATGTGATGTCCAAACTGGGCGTTAGTTCGGATGCCGGATTACTGAATGCTGCCGATATCCTGCTGCATGTGCGCTCTGCAGAACCGTCATCTTTTCGTCGTACTGCCCCGTTATGGCGTGCTTGAGAAGATGCGTACCGGCGTAGTCATTGGCATGGAAAGGTAAATCGATCACTGGCACACATCAACCCAGGTTGCCGCAGTCAGTTCTGCTATTCTTTCTGGCGCAATGCGAACCGCGCTGTGAGTGGCTCCTGCTGCAGGGAGCACTTCTGTATAGTGTTTCAACGAGACATCACAGTACACCGATATGGGTGTCTCCAACCCGAAAGGACATACGCCTCCTACGGGATGACCTGTTGCGTTGACTACTTCATCGCTACTCAGCATGCGCGCTTTGGCGCCAAACGTATTTTTCAGTTTTTTATTATCGAGGCGAGCATCTCCTCTGGCGACGACCAGGATAATGTCGTTTTTTACCTTTAGTGACAGCGTTTTTGCTATCTGCCCTGGTTCGACGTTATGGGCCTTGGCTGCCAGATCGACGGTGGCAGTGCTTTGATCTAATTCGATGATTTTAATATCTGGCGCATGTTGCGCTAAAAACTGCCGTACTGATTGTAAACTCATTCTTCTCTCCCTCTCGCTTATCCGCAGTCCTGCATAGCAGAAAACCGCCTGGCGTAATTTGTCATAGGGGCAGCGTTACTGTAAATATTTTATTGTAACAACACAGCAACATTGGCAGTTTCTCGATCACCTTCACAATCAAAGAAACCGGTTACAGTAACCGGTTGCGGAATACTGAAATGGCGATTAATACTGAAGCTGTCACTCCCTCTGTATCACATAATAAGAGCCATCTATGAAACTTAACTCAAAAAGCGGTAAGGCTGGTTTTTCTCCCGGCACGGTTGCGAAAAGTAGGAATGGGTTTTACGTGGTGGTGTTGATACCAGCACGGTTGCAGGGTTTAGCACAACGGGAGAACGGCTATGTCTACTAACCATGCTGTATTTAATGTGATTTTCCGCTTTGTTGAAAGCTACGTTAGCCCTGTCGCCGGGCGCATTTCTTCACAACGCCATGTGATGGCAATACGTGATGGTTTCATTTCGGCGATGCCGTTTATGATTGTAGGGTCTTTTCTGCTGGTTTTTGCCTATCCGCCTTTTTCGCCGGATACCACCTGGGGGTTTGCCCGCGCATGGCTGGATCTGGCAAAACAATTTGAAGGCCAGATACTCACGCCGTTTGATATGACGATGGGGATCATGTCGGTCTACATATGTGCGGCTATTGCCTATAACCTGGGCAAGCACTATGTGAAGTCGCATCAGTTAGATCCGTTTATGTGTGCGATGCTGTCGATCATGGCGTTTTTGTTGATTGCCGCACCGAAAACCAAAGGTACGATGCCGGTTGATAGCCTCGGCGGTACGGGAATTTTCACTGCCATCCTGGTGGCAATTTATTGCGTTGAAATGATGCGCTTCCTGAAGGCGCACAACATCGGGATCCGCTTACCCGATCAAGTGCCGCCGATGATCAAAAACTCATTTGATCTCCTGATCCCGGTACTGGTGGTGGTGCTGACGCTGTACCCGCTGAGCCTGGTGATACAGTCGCAGTTTGATATGCTGATCCCGCAGGCCATTATGGCCATCTTTAAACCACTGGTGTCCGCAGCGGATTCTCTGCCGGCGATACTGCTGGCAGTACTGATCGGCCATCTGCTGTGGTTTGCCGGTATTCACGGTGCGGCGATTGTGTCGGGTATGCTGCAAATGTTCTGGTTGACCAACCTCGGCATGAACCAGTCGGCGCTGGCGCAGGGCGCGCCTTTACCGCATATCTTTATGGAAGCGTTCTGGACGTTCTTTATCGTCGTGGGGGGATCGGGGGCGACGATGGGGCTGGTGATTTGCTATCTGCGCAGCCGCTCGGCCCATCTACGATCGATTGGGCGTTTGAGCGTGGTCCCCAGTATTTTCAACATTAACGAGCCGGTGATTTTCGGTACGCCGATTGTCATGAATCCAGTGTTCTTTATTCCCTTCCTGCTGGCCCCAATGGTGAACGCGGTGCTGGCCTGGGCGGCGATGAAACTGGATCTAATTGGGCGGGTGATTTCAGTGGTTCCCTGGACCGCACCGGCGCCCGTTGGCGCGGCATGGGCATTAGGCTGGGATTATCGTGCGGCGATCCTGGTGGTCGTGTTGGCGCTGGTTTCTGCCATCATCTACTTCCCATTCTTTAAGGTTTATGAGAGGCAACTGTTGGCGCAGGAAAAAGAAGAAGCACAGCGGATAGAAGAGGAAAATCAGCAGGTTGCATAAAGTGTTGGCGGGGGGCTATGGCTCCTCGCTTATTTTAGCGTGCAGTCGCCGCATTGCTGAACATCGGGCAGGCGATAGCGCTGGCAGCAGGTTCTGCGTACTAACAGTCCCTCGCGTGGAACGACGGTGCGCCACAACGGATTATCCTGGCCACAGGATAGTTGTTTCTCAAAGAAGCAGGTCTGGCGCAGCGTGTTCAACAGTTCTTCACCTAACAACGGCTTCATTTCCGTTAAGTACCAGTGAATTAAGTATCCCGTATTGCTCCAGACAAGTTTCGCGTTGATCTCACCCGTTGATTCCAGTGCCTGAACGACCGGTGTCAGGGCTGACAAAATCAGCGTTTCCATACGTTGTTGCGGTGAGAGTGCCGTGGTCTGGTGATCCTGATGCACGTCGATCCAGAAGCAGGCGGCACGCCCGGTTTCGTGAAACTCCACGTGCATATGTTCAGGAGAGACGTCGATAGCCTCTTTTTGCGTCAGCAGAGCCACCATAAGCGGGGGCATCATCAGGCCGATATACCATTGCGCCCAAAGGGAGATCAGCGGTTTATTTTCGCGTACTAATGTGGGCTGGTTGCGGTAGATGTGGTCTGAATAAACGGCCAGAAGCGAACTTAACGTTGTCGGTTGCGTCCATTCATGTAATGTCATTGCACCTTGCGGCGGGGTCTCGTCAAGGCGAATGAAATCCAGCAAATGTTCGCGGGTTTGGGCTATGGTCGCACGCACGGAAGCCGCCAGCGAGGGCATCTCTGAAGGGAGATGGCTGTGCCAGATGACATCTTCAACGATGGGTGCGGAACGGTAAGCCATGGCGATATAAGGATGTTAATCTAAATGATAATGATTTCTAATCCTATAGATGGGGGTAAACGATGGCAAGATCTTTGTCGCAAGATCGGGCTGTTCCGCACGGAAAACTCAGGAAGAGGTGCAGTTTATCCGCAGCTCATCGCTGACCAGGGTGTTGTTTCGACCCATATTCTTGGCCTCATAAAGCGCTTTGTCTGCTCTGGTAATCGCGGAGTCAATATCCTGTTCCACCAAAGGCGCAATACCGATGCTGACCGTCACATTGGTTGCTACGCTCTCATTAAACATATGTGGAATTTTAAGATCGTACACTTTCTGGCGAATACGTTCGGCGGCAGCCTGGGCCTGTTGGGGATCGACCGCGGTCAGCAAAACCATAAACTCTTCGCCACCAAAACGTGCCACCACGTCCCGGGAGCGTACGGAATCACGAATCGCGGCAGAAACGCGAATCAGCGCCTGATCGCCCATCATGTGCCCGTAATGATCGTTATAGGCCTTGAAATGGTCGATATCCATCAGCAGGACGTAGTGCTTCGAGTTGCTCAGGGCCAACAGCGTATCGAGTCTGTGTTGCAGCCCCCGGCGATTGTACAAACCGGTTAGCGGGTCGAGCATGCTGAGTCCGTTCAGGGTTTCCCGTTCTTCCAGTAGTTTGTACATCAGCTGCTGGGCGAAGCCGTCGTAGCGCTTTTGTATCACATGCTGGATGGCGATCCCGGCCATGGGTAGCGCCATAAAATAGAAAATTCGCAGACCATGCTCGCTGCCGTTAAGCCATAAACAGACGACGACTGAGGGTAACGAATGCAGCGTAAAGGCGATGATATTGTTGGCAAAAGCGATAGAACCAATAAACAGCACGCTGAGAAGTGCGATTAACAGAAAATAATAATCATTATGACCTAGCGCGTTATATTTCAGAAAAATATGTAATGCCCATAGCAAGCCAAAAACGATTGAAATAAAAGGAAGATTAATTTTTTTATTCGCATATTTGCCATGCCATGCCAACAGCAATGTACTGGTGGCCAGGATGAGCAACGCCGGGACAGATACGGCTTTGACGGCAAAAAGTGGGAAAACAAGCGTAAACAGCGCGGAGACTGCATTGAGAAGCAGAAACAGACGTAAAGAAAGTTGATATTTCTTAGTGCGCAGAGTTCGCCAGGATTGTACTGTCATAGGTAAATATTGTTATTTATCTGCAATATACGAAGGTGTGTTTGTAAGGAAAAATGATGAGCGAAAAATCATTCGTTCAGGTCGTTATTGTTTTTTGATGAAAAGCTAACCGGCGAGCAATTTATCACCTTAAACTATTTATGTCATCAATCGTTAAGTAAAACTCATAGAATTGATAGCCTTTCCTGGCTGACAAATGAGAAAATTTATCATATGATATTGGTTATCATTATCAATGTCATAGGTGAAACCATGTTGCAACGTGCGCTGGGCAGTGGATGGGGGGTTTTGCTGCCGGGGATAGTGATTGCCGGGCTGGCATTTACTGATCTGTCACTCGACGCATGGAAGGCGATGATTGTATTAGGATTACTACTGACTTCACTCATGTTATACCACAAGCGTTTACGGCACTTTGTCTTATTACCTTCATGCGCGGCGCTGATCGGCGGCATTGTTTTGGTAATGATGAACTGGAATCAGGGATGAGCAAAACAGGGAAGAAAATCGAAGGAAAGATAAGATAATTGGTGCGAGGGGGGGGACTCGAACCCCCACATCCTAAGGACACTAACACCTGAAGCTAGCGCGTCTACCAATTCCGCCACCTTCGCACAGTCATCTTATTTTTTTGATATCGCCTCGTTGGTGCGAGGGGGGGGACTCGAACCCCCACATCCTAAGGACACTAACACCTGAAGCTAGCGCGTCTACCAATTCCGCCACCTTCGCCCAGTGCGAGCAATATCAACGTGGATTATGGTGCGAGGGGGGGGACTTGAACCCCCACGTCCGAAAGGACACTAACACCTGAAGCTAGCGCGTCTACCAATTCCGCCACCTTCGCATACCATCGACACTCAAAAAGTATCGTTACCACGGAGGCGCATTCTAGTTGTTTTCAACTTTTCGTCAATAGTTAATTGTCCAGGCTGGGCCGATTGATGCAAAAACGGCCACGTGAATGGCCGTTCGCTGCGAGACAATTACGCTTTTTTCGCCTGGCGCGTCATGATGGTGCGATAGACCTTGAAGCGCCCGGTCTGCGCGATAACTTCGTGGAAGCCAAACACTTCATCCAGTACTTTCGGATAAGGCAGGAAGGCGTTGGCAACAATGCGCAGTTCACCGCCGCTGTTCAGGTGACGAACCGCCCCGCGAATCAGCGTTTGCGCGGCATCGAGGCTGGTCTGCATGCCGTCATGGAACGGCGGGTTGGAGATGATCATATCAAAGCGACCCGTTACGTCAGAAAAGACGTTACTGGCGATGACGTCACCTTCAATACCGTTGGCGGCAAGCGTTGCGCGGCTGGCTTCAACGGCGGCTGCGCTAACATCGCACAGGGTTAATCGCACTTTTGGCGAGTGGCTGGCAAGCGCGACGGAGAGGATACCCGCGCCACAGCCGACATCCAGAACTTTGCCTTTGGTGTGCGGCGTCAGCGTGGAGAGCAGCAGTTGGCTGCCAACATCCAGGCCGTCACGGCTGAATACGCCCGGCAGCGTTTTGATGGTCAGATTGTCAGTCTGGTATTCGTCCCAGTATTTTTCAGCATTAAAGACCGGCTGCTTTTCCAGACGACCGTGGTACAGGCCACAGCGACGTGCGCTGTCGACTTTGTTCAACGGCGCGTATTCGGCCAGCATCTGCTCGGCGCTACGTACGCCGCTGCGGTTTTCGCCAACAACAAAAATATCGGTACCCACCGGTAACAGCGAAAGAAGGTTCATCAACTGGAACTGGGCTTCAGGTTTATTCTTCGGCCAGTAGTAGATCAGCGTATCGCTATCGCCGACGTCATCGGCTTGAGCGACGAGGCTGAAGCGGACGTTGTCGCCCATCTGGCGGTTAAGCACCTGCCAGTGGTGAAGCTGCTGAGTGTGCGCACGGCTGGCGGCGCTTTCAAAATGGGCAGGCAGGTCATCCTGCAAATCACCGGCAAACAGAATACGGCTTTGTTCGAAATCATCACTGTGGCGCAGCAAGACTTCACTTGCCGGGGTAAAAGCAGACATGGAGTGCTCCTTAAATTGTACAGCGGGGGATTATAGTTGTTTGATGGCACGGATTCGACAAATTTGCTATATTTGCGCCCCTGATTACAGGAGCGTTTCGCTATGACATCCCGACGAGACTGGCAGTTACAGCAACTGGGCATTACGCAGTGGTCGTTGCGTCGTCCTGGCGCACTGCAGGGCGAAATCGCGATTTCCATTCCTGCGCATGTCCGTTTGGTGATGGTTGCGGAACAGTTACCCGCGCTAACCGAACCATTGATGAGCGATATTTTACGCGCATTAACCGTCAGCTCGGATCAGGTTTTACAACTGACGCCTGACCGTGTCGCCATGCTGCCGCAAGGTAGTCGCTGTAATAGCTGGCGGCTGGGAACCGAAGAGCCGCTGCTGCTGGAGGGCGCTCAGGTCGCGAGTCCTGCGTTTAATGAATTACGGGAAAACCCCGCGGCCCGCGCCGCGTTATGGCAACAAATCTGCGCATATGAACACGATTTCTTCCCTCGAACCGACTGATTTACCCGCAGCATTTCAGATTGAAAAACGCGCCCACGCTTTTCCCTGGAGTGAAAAAACATTTGCCAGCAACCAGGGCGATCGTTACCTCAATTTTCAGTTGAGGGTTGATGACGTGATGGCGGCCTTTGCGATTACGCAGGTCGTGCTGGATGAAGCTACGCTGTTCAATATTGCCGTCGACCCTGACTTTCAGCGCCGTGGGCTGGGGCGTGAGCTGCTGGAGCATCTGATCGATGAGCTGGAAAAGCGTGGCATTTTGACGCTGTGGCTTGAAGTGCGCGCCTCAAACGCCGCCGCTATCGCGCTGTACGAAAGCTTAGGCTTTAACGAGGCGACGATCCGTCGCAATTACTATCCAACGGCCGATGGTCACGAAGACGCCATCATCATGGCGTTGCCAATCAGCATGTAAGACAAGGTGTAATGATGAAGAAGTGGGACTGGATTTTCTTTGATGCCGACGAAACGCTGTTTACATTTGACTCGTTTACCGGCTTACAGCGGATGTTTCTCGACTATAGCATTACCTTTACCGCTGAAGATTTTCAGGACTACCAGGCCGTGAATAAACCGCTGTGGGTGGATTATCAAAACGGTGCGATTACCTCATTACAGCTGCAGCATGCCCGTTTTCAGAGCTGGGCCGAACGCCTGAAGGTTGAACCGGGCCAGCTTAATGATGCATTCATCAATGCGATGGCGGAGATCTGCTCGCCGTTGCCGGGGGCGGTTTCTCTGCTCAATGCGATTCGTGATAAAACAAAAATTGGCATTATTACCAACGGCTTCACGGCGTTACAGCAAATCCGTCTTGAGCGGACGGGGCTGCGCGATTATTTCGATCTGCTGGTGATTTCTGAGCAGGTTGGGGTGGCAAAACCCGATCCCCGTATTTTTGACCATGCGCTGGCGCAGGCGGGCAATCCTGACCGTTCTCGCGTGCTAATGGTGGGTGACACCGCAGAGTCCGATATTCTTGGCGGCATTAACGCCGGGCTATCCACCTGCTGGCTCAATACGCATCATCGCGAGCAGCCAGAGGGCATTCAGCCGACCTGGACGGTCACGTCATTAAGCGAACTGGAGCAGCTCCTGTGTAAACACTGATTGCCTCCCCCCCGTTGATGGGTAAAATAGCCGCAATTTTTCGTATTCAACTTGCCCGGCCCGTTGCCGTGCTTACCTAAGAAGATTTGACTATGACGTTGTCTCCTTATTTGCAAGAGGTGGCCAAACGCCGCACTTTTGCCATTATTTCTCACCCGGATGCCGGTAAAACGACAATTACTGAAAAGGTACTGTTATTCGGACAGGCCATTCAGACCGCCGGTACGGTAAAAGGCCGTGGCTCCAGCCAGCATGCAAAATCTGACTGGATGGAAATGGAAAAGCAACGTGGTATCTCCATTACCACCTCTGTGATGCAGTTTCCGTATCATGACTGCCTGGTGAACCTGCTGGACACCCCGGGGCACGAAGACTTCTCCGAAGATACCTATCGTACTCTGACGGCGGTGGACTGCTGCCTGATGGTTATCGATGCTGCGAAAGGTGTTGAAGATCGTACCCGTAAGCTGATGGAAGTTACCCGTCTGCGCGATACGCCGATCCTGACCTTTATGAACAAACTCGACCGTGACATCCGCGATCCGATGGAGCTGCTGGATGAAGTTGAGAACGAACTGAAAATCGGCTGTGCGCCGATCACCTGGCCGATTGGCTGCGGGAAGTTGTTCAAGGGCGTCTATCACTTGTACAAAGATGAAACGTATCTGTACCAGACCGGTAAAGGCCACACTATTCAGGAAGTGCGTGTTGTTAAAGGTCTCAACAACCCGGAACTTGATGCTGCCGTGGGTGAAGACCTGGCGCAGCAGCTGCGCGACGAGCTGGAGCTGGTGCAGGGCGCGTCCAACGAGTTCGACCATGAGTTGTTCCTTGCGGGTGAAATCACCCCGGTCTTCTTCGGTACCGCGTTGGGTAACTTCGGCGTTGACCATATGCTGGACGGCTTAGTGGAGTGGGCGCCTGCGCCGATGCCGCGTAAAACCGACACCCGCGTTGTGGAAGCCTCTGAAGAGAAGTTCACCGGTTTCGTGTTTAAAATTCAGGCCAACATGGACCCGAAACACCGTGACCGTGTGGCGTTCATGCGTGTGGTTTCCGGCAAGTACGAGAAAGGCATGAAAATGCGCCAGGTGCGCATTGGTAAAGACGTGGTGATCTCCGATGCGCTGACCTTTATGGCCGGTGACCGTTCTCATGTGGAAGAAGCATATCCGGGCGATATTCTTGGTCTGCATAACCACGGCACTATCCAGATCGGCGATACCTTTACCCAGGGCGAAATGATGAAGTTCACCGGTATTCCGAACTTCGCGCCGGAGCTGTTCCGTCGTATTCGCCTGAAGGATCCATTGAAGCAGAAACAGCTACTGAAAGGGCTGGTTCAGCTGTCAGAAGAGGGTGCGGTGCAGGTATTCCGTCCGATCGCCAATAACGATCTGATCGTAGGTGCCGTCGGTGTGCTGCAGTTCGACGTGGTGGTTTCTCGTCTGAAGAGCGAATACAACGTTGAAGCCATTTATGAGTCGGTCAACGTGGCGACTGCGCGCTGGGTAGAATGTTCTGACGTGAAGAAATTCGAAGAATTTAAGCGTAAAAACGAAATTCAGTTGGCGCTGGATGGCGGTGATAACCTCACCTATATCGCGCCGACCATGGTTAACCTGAATCTCACCCAGGAACGTTACCCTGACGTTCAGTTCCGTAAAACACGCGAACACTAATCGACCTTCCAGGGCACGGTATTCGCCGTGCCCTGCAACTTTCCCTGTCTTTTAAATCCCTTGCGGAATGTTCTTAAATCCCCTGACTTTTGTTTGTTTTTTAATCAATCCAGGCAACAACCGCGAAATCGTGAACTATATTTAACAATGTGATGACATAAATATCGGCTTTTAATGCTCTTCATTAAGCATTTTGCAGCCCCTTTAGCTGATATTTATTTCAGTCACGAGATTAGTTGCTGGTTCTGACCGCGAAGCGGCAGAACATCGCTATAAGCACAACAAACAGGAATACATCGATGACAATGACAGGACTTAAGATTTCTAAAACGCTACTGGCCGTGATGCTGACTTCCGCTGTGGCAACGGGTTCTGCTTATGCAGAAAACGCCACAATGGATAAAGCGCAATCCGGGCTCGAAAGTGCGGGGCAGAAAGTCGATAGCTCTATGAACAAAGTCGGTAATTTCATGGATGACAGTACCCTCACCGCCAAAGTAAAAGCCGCGCTGGTGGACCACGAAAGCATTAAGAGCACCGATATCTCCGTCAAAACGGACCAGAAAGTAGTGACGTTAAGCGGGTTTGTTGAAAGCCAGGCGCAGGCCGAAGAGGCCGTTAAAGTCGCGAAAGGCGTTGAGGGCGTGACCTCCGTTAGCGACAAACTGCACGTGCGTGACAGCAAAAACACCTCTGTAAAAGGCTATGCCGGCGATACGGCCATCACCAGCGAAGTGAAAGCTAAGCTGCTGGCCGATGACATTGTCCCTTCTCGTAAAGTGAAAGTAGAGACGACCGATGGTGTGGTCCAGCTTTCAGGAACTGTCGATTCACAGGCGCAAAGTGAGCGTGCTGAGAGTATCGCTAAAGCAATTGATGGCGTGAAAAGCGTCAAAAACGACCTCAAAACTCAGTAATTCGACTTAATTCGCCCTCCTGACGTTTGTCGGGAGGCGTATTGTGCACCACACTAAAAATATCGCCGATGGGTAGCCTGAGCGCTCATATCAAGCGGTGAAATTAACTATGGTAAAGGAGAAGCATATGTTTCGATGGGGCATCATATTTCTGGTTATCGCGTTAATTGCCGCCGCTCTGGGATTTGGTGGACTGGCGGGTACCGCTGCAGGCGCAGCGAAAATTGTTTTTGTGGTGGGTATCATTCTGTTTCTGGTCAGCTTGTTTACCGGGCGTAAACGACCCTAGTACGAAAACCGTAAAGATAACTTGCTACTAAGCCAGTCCATTGGACTGGCTTTTACGGTTTTAGCGCCAGGCAATTTGCGTTACCTTGTTGCTCTATTACAAAAACAACAGGAAGGCAGAGGTGGGGCAGAGAATACCCGTTACGCTCGGTAATATAGCGCCGTTATCGTTACGTCCATTTCAACCAGGCAGCATGGCGCTGGTGTGCGAAGGTGGAGGGCAACGGGGGATCTTTACTGCCGGCGTACTGGATGAGTTCATGCGCGCCCAGTTCAATCCTTTTGATCTCTTCTACGGGACATCTGCTGGTGCGCAAAATCTGTCGGCCTATCTCTGTAACCAGCCCGGTTACGGGCGCAAAGTCATTATGCGTTACACTACCCGACGTGAGTTTTTTGACCCGGTGCGCTTTGTGCGCGGGGGAAACTTAATCGACCTCGACTGGCTGGTGGATTCGACCTCGTCCCAAATGCCGCTGGCAATGGATAACGCCGAGCGCCTGTTTGAGGCAGGTAAAGCGTTTTATATGTGCGCCTGCCGGGGAGATGACTACACACCGGGCTATTTTTCGCCGAACCGGCACAATTGGCTGGATCTCATTCGTGCCTCCAGCGCGATTCCCGGGTTCTACCGCACTGGGGTTGTGTTGGACGGCGTGAATTACCTGGATGGGGGCGTCAGCGACGCTATTCCCGTGCAGGAAGCGGCGAAGCAGGGGGCGAAAACGCTGGTGGTTATCCGCACGGTGCCTTCGCAAATGTACTACACCCCACAATGGTTCAAACGTATGGAACGCTGGCTGGGCGAAAGCAGCCTGCAACCACTGTTGAATCTGGTGCAGCACCATGAAGCCACCTATCGCGCGATTCAGAGCTTTATTGAGAAACCGCCGGGCAAGCTGCGTATCTTTGAGATCTACCCACCAAAGCCACTCCATAGTATGGCACTGGGGAGCCGTATTCCGGCATTGCGTGAAGACTACAAAACCGGACGCCTGTGCGGGCGCTATTTTTTGGCAACGATTGGTAAACTGCTGGCGAAAAACGCGCCGCTGCCTCGTCAGACGCCGAAGATTGTGGTGCCGGGACCGGTGGTGGTTCCACCTGCACCCGTTGCCAACGATGCCCATGCGTCCGTTGCGAGCAGCGCGCCCCAGGCTAACGACACCACGTTTGATAATGAGGATTTGGCGTGAGTTTTCGCTTTATCGATACGCATTGTCACTTTGATTTCCCTCCGTTTACTGGCGACGAATCCGCCAGCCTGCAGCGCGCCTGTGAAGCCGGTGTGGGCAGTATTATCGTCCCGGCCACCGAGGCGGCGAACTTTTCCCGCGTGCTGGCGTTAGCGGATAATTACCCCCCGCTGTTTGCCGCGCTGGGCCTGCATCCCATTGTGATTGAACACCACAGCGATGACTGCCTGGACCAACTGCAGCAGGCGCTGGATAAGCGTCCACAAAAGCTGGTGGCAGTAGGTGAGATTGGATTGGATCTGTACCGGGACGATCCGCAATTTGACCAGCAAGAGTGGATTCTGGAGGCGCAGCTGAAGCTGGCGAAGCGTTACGAACTGCCAGTGATCCTGCATTCACGACGTACCCATGACAAGCTGGCTATGCACCTGAAACGCCATGCTTTGCCGCGAACCGGCGTGGTGCATGGATTTTCCGGGAGTTTTCAGCAGGCTGAACGCTTTGTGCAACTGGGCTACAAAATTGGCGTGGGCGGCACCATTACTTATCCACGCGCCAGCAAAACCCGCGAGGTAATGGCGCGATTGCCGCTGGAGTCACTGCTGCTGGAAACCGATGCGCCGGATATGCCGCTCAACGGATTTCAGGGCCAGCCCAACCGCCCGGAGCAGGTAGTCAGAGTGTTTGACGTCTTATGCGAGCTGCGCCCGGAACCTGCGGACGTGATTGCTGACGCGCTGTATCGGAATACGACGGCGTTGTTTGATTTTTGATTTCCGGATGCGGCGCTTTCGCATCTCATCCGGCATTTCACAGATACAAAGCCGGGAAGATCAAATTATCCACCCCGCGCTCGCGCAATCTTTGCGCCAGGTGCTCCACATCCTCCGGCGTGGCGCTCGGCCAGTCTTTTGCTTCGCCGTATACCCCGTGCGCATGAAAGGCATTCAGCCGCACCGGTACATCACCTGAACGCTTGATAAACGCCGCCAGCGCATCGATATGCTGGAGATAATCCACCTGACCAGGGATAACCAGTAGGCGCAGTTCCGCAAGTTTCCCTTGCCCGGACAGAAAGGTAATACTTTGTTTAATCAGCGTGTTATCGCGCCCTGTCAACTGACGATGACATGCGCTATCCCAGGCTTTTAAATCCAGCATTACGCCGTCGCACACCGGCAACAGCTTTTGCCAGCCGGTTTCGCTCAGCATGCCGTTGCTGTCTACCATGCAGGTCAGGTGTTGCAACTGCGGATCGGTTTTGATCGCGCTAAACAGCGCCACAATAAACGGTAGCTGGGTCGTTGCTTCGCCGCCGCTGACCGTTATTCCTTCAATAAACGGCGAGGCTTTGCGAACATGCTGCAGTACCTCATCAATGCTCATGGTCTGCGCCATCGGCGTAGCCTGCTGGGGGCACATGTGCAGGCAGGTGTCGCATTGCTGGCAAATATCAGATTGCCACCATACTTTTCCCGCGCTCAGACTTAACGCTTCATGTGGGCAATGCAGTACACACTCCCCGCAGTCATTGCAGCGTCCCATCGTCCACGGGTTGTGGCAATTCTTACAGCGCAAATTGCATCCCTGCAGGAACAGGGCCAGGCGACTCCCCGGCCCGTCGACGCAGGAGAAGGGAATCAGCTTACTTACCGAAGCGCATCTGCTGTTCATGGCTAATCACGCGAGGTTGTCGTTCCAGAATGCGCGTATTACGCGCGGCTTCTTCGCCAAGCCAGGTGGTGTTGGTGCGAGAACCTGCGGCACGATATTTTTCCAGATCCGACAGGCGCACCATATAACCGGTGACGCGGACCAGATCGTTACCGCTAACGTTAGCGGTAAATTCACGCATCCCGGCTTTAAATGCGCCGAGGCACAATTGCACCAGCGCCTGAGGATTACGCTTGATGGTTTCATCCAGCGTGAGAATGTCGCTGATACCGGCGTGATAATACGCGTGATGCGGCGCAACGGTTTGCAGATGGGTGATCGGGTCCGGTTCATCACCGTAGGGCAGGCGAGCGCCCGGCGTGGTGCCGATGTCAGAACTGATCCCCGACTGCGCATGCAGCATCGCGCGTTGATTCCAGCCATATTTCACCGGCGTGCTTTCTACAAATTCCGCCAGTTGGGCGCTAATGCGATAGCCGAGCTGATTGGCAAACGCATCTTTCCCGTAACGCGCGCATTGCCCTGCTTTTTCACACAGCAGATTTACCGCCTCCGCCAGACCATACATCCCGAACATAGGCACAAAACGCTTGGGATCAATCAACCCTTCCTGCACCAGGAAGCTATTCTCAAAGAAATGTGATTTTTCATAGAGGAATTCACATCGTGAATCAATGATAGCGATTTGCTGCTGGCAGTAGTGCGGTAGGGTGCGCGTAAAGAAGTCATCGACAGAGGTGCTGCGCTCTGCGATGGCTTTCAGATTGAGCCTGACCAGCGTGCTACCACCCCCGGCGAGCGGCAAAGAGTTGTAACAGCTGACGACGCCGTAGTGGCCTTTTGTGAAAATTTTATCATTTTCAGGGCCGTTAGAAATGTGCGGTTTACTGCATTCGCAAATATTTTGCGCCACGTTGAGCAGCAGATCGTCAGGGGTAATTTGCGGATCATAAATAAAGGTAAGATTAGGTGAAACCTGCTTTAACTCTGCATCTGCGCGTAAAATTGCGCGTGTAATCGGCGTGTCGGCCGGGCCAATGTTGGCATGCATAAAGGCATCTGGCAGGGTACGGTCGAGATAACGCCAGAAACGTTTTATTCGAATATCGATCTCATCTTGTGTTAGAATTCTAACATACGGTTGCAACAGGGCATCGAGTTGACCGAGATAGACCGGCATCGACGTCACTGACGGAACGTGATGGTAAAGAATAGTGAGTAAGGATAATGCGTCATCGAGATCCTTTGCCCCCTCCAGCTCCAGCCATGATGAGCCGTTGGCCAGAAAACGCGCGTAGTCGGGTAAAACATAACGCGGTTTGAACGGAGCATGGCCTTCGTACATGTCGCAGATCACCCCGTCATCCAGTGCCTGGCGTGCCTCAGCAGGCAGTTGCGGGTAGGGCAGCGCGTTTTCAGCCTCCAGCGCCAGAAAGTGGCGTTTCTGCTCAGGGCTGAGCACCGGACTGGTCACGATTTGTTGGCAACGCTGTTGCAGCGCGAGTTCGCTTGACGTGGGCATCGTTGATTCCTTTTTATCCCGAAGGTGTAACGCCATTGTAGAAAGCAACGCCGCCACAACCTTTGATCCGGATGCGCCTGATGTCACCGCACGCCGCCAGTAAAGGTCATTTATTTGAGGTAGATCTCATTAGAGTAATGCAAATCTGTATGTGGTTTTCATTAACTGTGATGTATATCGAAGTGTAATAGCGAGCGGATGTTAGAATACTAACAAACTCGCAAGGTGAAATTTTATACGGCGACGCCGTTGGAGAATGTTATGACCGATTTAACAGCAAGCAGCCTGCGTGCACTGAAACTGATGGACCTGACCACCCTGAATGACGACGACACCAATGAAAAAGTGATCGCGCTGTGTCATCAGGCGAAGACCCCGGTTGGCAACACTGCCGCAATCTGCATTTATCCGCGTTTCATCCCTATTGCGCGTAAGACTCTGAAAGAGCAGGGTACGCCGGACATCCGCATTGCAACCGTCACCAACTTCCCGCACGGCAACGACGACATCGAGATTGCGTTGGCGGAAACTCGCGCGGCGATCGCCTACGGTGCCGATGAAGTTGACGTGGTGTTCCCGTACCGTGCGCTGATCGCCGGTAACGAGCAGATTGGTTTTGATCTGGTTAAAGCTTGCAAAGACGCGTGTGCGGCGGCAAACGTTCTGCTGAAAGTGATCATCGAAACCGGTGAGCTGAAAGAAGAAGCACTGATTCGCAAAGCATCTGAAATCTCCATCAAAGCCGGTGCTGATTTCATCAAAACGTCTACCGGTAAAGTGCCGGTCAATGCGACGCCGGAAAGCGCACGCATCATGATGGAAGTTATCCGCGACATGGGTGTTTCTAAAACTGTAGGTTTCAAACCGGCTGGCGGCGTGCGTACTGCAGAAGATGCACAGCAGTTCCTGGCGATTGCCGATGAACTGTTTGGCGCTGACTGGGCTGATTCTCGTCACTACCGTTTTGGCGCATCCAGCCTGCTGGCTAGCTTGCTGAAAGCGCTGGGTCACGGCGACGGCAAGAGCGCAAGCAGCTACTAAGTTTGAATTGCCCATTGTAGGCCGGATAAGGCGTAGCCGCCATCCGGCATCAGTACGACTGCCGGGTGCGCGTTGCTTACCCGGCTTACAACGGCTT
>NZ_CP080033.1:1001910-1058784 GCF_019382635.1 Citrobacter sp. Colony219
CGGGGGTTACCGTGTTTCTCGCACAAGAAATTATTCGTAAAAAACGTGATGGTCATGCGCTGAGCGATGAAGAAATTCGTTTTTTTATCAATGGCATTCGCGACAATACCATCTCTGAAGGGCAAATCGCCGCCCTGGCGATGACCATTTTTTTCCACGATATGACAATGCCTGAGCGTGTTTCGCTGACCATGGCAATGCGTGATTCAGGAACCGTGCTGGACTGGAAAAGCTTGCAACTGAACGGCCCGATTGTGGATAAACACTCTACCGGCGGCGTAGGTGACGTAACGTCACTGATGTTAGGCCCGATGGTTGCTGCGTGCGGCGGCTATATTCCGATGATCTCCGGGCGTGGCCTGGGGCATACCGGCGGTACGCTCGATAAACTGGAAGCGATTCCAGGATTTGACATCTTCCCGGACGACGCCCGTTTCCGTGAAATTATTAAAGACGTGGGTGTGGCGATTATTGGGCAAACCAGCTCGCTCGCACCGGCGGATAAACGTTTTTATGCCACCCGCGATATTACTGCGACGGTGGATTCCATCCCGCTGATTACCGGTTCCATCCTGGCGAAAAAGCTGGCGGAAGGGCTGGATGCGCTGGTGATGGATGTGAAAGTGGGCAGCGGTGCCTTTATGCCGACCTACGAGCTCTCTGAAGCCCTTGCCGAAGCGATTGTCGGCGTGGCAAACGGTGCGGGTGTACGTACCACCGCGCTGTTAACTGATATGAACCAGGTGTTGGCCTCCAGCGCAGGTAACGCGGTAGAAGTTCGCGAGGCTGTGCAGTTCCTGACCAGTGAATACCGCAATCCACGTCTGTTAGACGTCACTATGGCGCTGTGCGTGGAAATGCTGATCTCCGGCAAGCTGGCGAAAGATGACGCCGAAGCCCGTGCGAAATTGCAGGCGGTGCTGGATAACGGTAAAGCGGCAGAGATTTTTGGTCGCATGGTTGCGGCGCAGAAAGGCCCGACCGATTTCGTCGAAAATTATGCGAAGTACCTGCCGACGGCAATGCTCAGCAAAGCGGTATATGCTGATACCGAAGGTTTTGTCAGCGCGATGGATACCCGTGCGCTGGGGATGGCGGTCGTTTCCATGGGCGGCGGTCGTCGTCAGGCCTCGGACACCATTGATTACAGCGTTGGCTTTAGCGACATGGCGCGTCTGGGCGACAGCGTAGACGGACAGCGTCCGCTGGCGGTGATCCACGCCAAAGACGAAGCCAGCTGGCAGGAAGCGGCGAAAGCGGTCAAAGCGGCAATTAGCCTTGACGATAAAGCGCCAGAAATTACACCGACAGTCTATCGTCGTATAACCGAATAACTGTATACTGATCTGATCGCTTTTTTGCGGCGCAGATGTATGGAGAACAAGATGAAACGTGCATTTATTATGGTGCTGGACTCCTTTGGTATTGGTGCGACTGAAGATGCGGATCGCTTTGGCGACGTAGGCTCAGACACTATGGGACACATTGCAGAAGCCTGTGCGAAAGGTGAAGCTGACAATGGTCGCAAAGGCCCACTGAATCTGCCTAACCTGACCCGTCTGGGCCTGGTGAAAGCTCACGAAGGTTCTACTGGTAAAATTGCTGCCGGCATGGACGGTAATGCGGAAGTGATTGGTGCTTACGCCTGGGCGCATGAACTCTCTTCCGGGAAAGACACACCGTCTGGCCACTGGGAAATCGCCGGTGTACCGGTTCTGTTTGACTGGGGTTACTTCTCCGATCATGAAAACAGCTTCCCGCAGGAACTGCTGGATAAACTGGTAAAACGTGCCAACCTGCCGGGCTACCTCGGTAACTGCCACTCTTCCGGTACCGTGATTCTGGATCAGTTGGGTGAAGAGCATATGAAAACCGGCAAGCCGATTTTCTATACCTCCGCTGACTCCGTGTTCCAGATTGCCTGTCACGAAGAGACTTTTGGCCTGGATAAACTCTACGAACTGTGCGAAATCGCTCGTGAGGAACTGACCGAAGGTGGTTACAACATCGGTCGTGTTATCGCGCGTCCGTTTATCGGTGATAAAGCCGGTAACTTCCAGCGTACCGGTAACCGTCACGATCTGGCCGTTGAGCCGCCAGCACCGACCGTGCTGCAGAAACTGGTCGACGAGAAAGACGGCCACGTGGTTTCCGTGGGTAAAATCGCGGATATCTATGCGAACTGCGGCATCACCAAAAAAGTGAAAGCCACCGGTCTGGACGCGCTGTTTGACGCCACCATCAAAGAGATGAAAGAAGCCGGTGATAAGACCATCGTCTTCACCAACTTCGTTGATTTCGACTCTTCCTGGGGTCACCGTCGCGATATCGCCGGTTATGCCGCAGGTCTGGAACTGTTCGACCGCCGTCTGCCTGAGCTGATGGAGCTGGTGGGGGAAGATGACATTCTGATCCTGACCGCTGACCACGGCTGCGACCCGAGCTGGACCGGGACTGACCACACCCGTGAACACATTCCGGTACTGGTTTACGGCCCGAAAGTGAAACCAGGTTCTTTAGGTCACCGTGAAACCTTCGCGGATATCGGCCAGACGCTGGCGAGCTACTTTGGTACGTCGCCGATGGACTACGGTAAAAACATGCTGTAATACCCGTTGTCTTTCGCGCTGTAGATGCGTTGACTTCATTCGCTCACCCCGGTCACATAGTTAATCTATGCTCCCGGGGATTCACGAATTCGTCGCCTTCCTACAACGCGAAATCCTTAGGGTATTTCACTGTTTTGCATACGTTTTGTAGGCCTGATAGGTGTAGCCGCCATCAGGCAATAACAACGAAATAAGGATAAAAAATGGCAACTCCACATATTAATGCAGAAATGGGTGATTTCGCTGACGTCGTATTGATGCCGGGCGACCCGCTGCGTGCGAAACATATTGCTGAAACTTTCCTCGAAGATGTTCGTGAAGTGAACAACGTTCGCGGCATGTTAGGCTTCACCGGTACCTACAAAGGCCGTAAGATTTCCGTAATGGGCCACGGTATGGGTATCCCGTCCTGCTCCATCTATACCAAAGAGCTGATCACCGATTTCGGCGTGAAGAAAATCATTCGCGTAGGCTCCTGTGGCGCCGTGCGTATGGACGTCAAACTGCGTGACGTGGTTATCGGTATGGGGGCCTGCACCGACTCCAAAGTTAACCGTATCCGCTTTAAAGATCATGATTTCGCTGCTATCGCTGACTTCGACATGGTGCGTAACGCCGTTGATGCAGCAAAAGCGCTGGGCGTAGACGCGCGCGTGGGTAACCTGTTCTCCGCTGATCTGTTCTACTCTCCGGACGGTGAAATGTTCGACGTGATGGAAAAATACGGCGTGCTGGGCGTGGAAATGGAAGCAGCGGGCATCTACGGCGTTGCGGCTGAATTTGGTGCGAAAGCGCTGACCATCTGCACTGTATCCGACCATATCCGTACTCACGAGCAGACCACTGCCGCTGAACGTCAGACGACCTTCAACGACATGATCAAAATCGCACTGGAATCCGTTCTGCTGGGCGATAAAGAGTAAGTTGTTTGTGCCCGGTGGCGCTATGCTTACCGGGCCTACAGCAGTATGTAGGCCGGATAAGGCGCAGCCGCCATCCGGCAATTTCAGGCCAGTGCTTAACGCACCGCTCCGGCAATCCATGCCGACAGCTCGCGTAACTCTTTTTCTTGCTCCGGGAAATCAACCAGAAGCGCCTCGCACTCTTGTTGCAGCATATCCGCACGATACAAGCATCCTTGCAGACGACCCGCCAGCGCTTCCAGCGGCGCGGGATTGAGGCTATCGGTGTAGACCTGGGTGCGGGTAATCACGCCTTTTTCAACGTCGAAATGCAGCTCAACGCCGCCCCAGGTGAAACGCTCATCCAACAGGTGCGAGAAGGCCGGCGCCTGACCAAAGTTCCACTCCCAACTGCTCTGGCGGGCAAAGGTTTCGGCGAAGTTCGGCAGATCCGGCGCTTTGTCTGGGGAGATTACCTCGGCTTCTACGCGTTCGCCGTAGTGGGCGAAAAAGGCTTCCGTGATGGCCTGACAGACCTGTTGATGAGTGATGCCCGGTAACAGCTCGGTCAAATTCGCCACGCGCGAGCGAACCGAAGTGATGCCTTTAGCGGCAAGTTTCTTTTTATCGGGATTGAGATAGTTTGCCAGGCGGCTGAGATCGGCATTCAGCAATAGCGTGCCGTGGTGGAATCCGCGGTCTTTCGTTTCACGATAAGCAGAACCAGAGACTTTACGATCGCCATCCGGCGTTTTCACCACCAGATCGTTACGCCCGGAGGCATCAGCTTCTACGCCCAGCGTATTCAGCGCATTGAGGACTATTGCCGTGGAGATGGTTTTGTCGTATTCCGGTTTACCGGCCATAAAGGTAAAGCAGGTATTACCTAAGTCATGGAACACCGCGCCGCCGCCGCTGCTGCGACGGGCGAGCCGCACGTTGTCTTCCTCCATCCGGCGGGTATTACACTCTTTCCACGGGTTTTGCGCCCGGCCAATCACCACCGTATCGGCGTTACGCCACAAGAACAGGACGCGCTGCGTGGCGGGCATCTGGCGAAAAATGCACTCTTCAACCGCCAGGTTAAACCACGGATCGTAAGAGTCTGAGATAAGCAGGCGTAGTGTGGTCATGGTCGATTTCCTTTCTTTGAATTACTCTTTTTTCTCGTTGTCTTCTTCCTGCACCGGTTTGTTGGCGGTCAGCAGGAAAGGGGATTGCTGCCAGCGGGTACGCTTGCCTTGCAATAATGTACGTGTGAGGACTACACCAATAGCCAGTGACAGAAGCAGCATCAGGCGTAAGATGTTGGTGGTGTTGTCTACCTGCTTCGCTTCGGTGGCAAGCGTGTGGGTGTCGAGTGTCAGGCGCAGATAACCCAGCGGGCCGTTTCTCCCCTGAATGGGCTCAACGATTTGCTGATTAAAATAGCCCCCGGCTTTTTTGCCATCGAGCGCCAGCCGGTCACGGACATCGACACTCTCACCAGTGCGGGTAATCAGATCGCCCTGTTCATCGTACACGCCCGCATCCAGAATACGGCTACTTTCCGTTAACTGCGTGAGTACGGCTTTGATGCGCTTTTCATCCGGTGTTTCGGTGCGCATCAGCGGCGCGATGTTTAAGGTGACCTGGCGGGTCAGTGTACGCGCCAGTTCTTCCAACTGCGGATTACGTTGCTGCTGGTGGCTTTGACTAAACCAGGATGCACCCTGCATCAGGGCGACAAGCAACGCGAGACAGAACAATACAATCACTGCACGATGAAGTCGGAATTTCAGTTTTGCGCGAGCCATATTCCACCTGCTGAAAATTTGAGGCTTAATGTTGCCAGAAGCGCTGGTTACAGGGTAGCCTCATGCGTTATTTTCCGCTGGATGATTCCGACCCGAACGATTTTACAGGAGCTTTAATGCCTAACATTACCTGGTGCGATCTACCTGAAGATGTCTCTCTGTGGCCAGGTCTGCCCCTTTCTTTAAGCGGTGATGAAGTCATGCCGCTGGATTACCACGCGGGCCGCAGTGGCTGGCTGCTGTATGGTCGTGGGCTGGATAAACAACGTTTAACGCAATACCAGAGCAAACTGGGTGCGGCGATGGTGATCGTAGCCGCCTGGTGCGTTGAGGATTATCAGGTGATTCGTCTGGCGGGCTCGTTAACGCCGAGAGCGACAAAACTGGCGCATGACGCCAAACTGGATGTTGCCCCATTAGGTAAAATTCCGCATCTGCGCACGCCGGGTTTACTGGTGATGGATATGGATTCAACGGCTATCCAGATCGAATGCATTGATGAAATTGCTAAACTGGCCGGAACCGGCGAAATGGTTGCTGAAGTCACCGAACGCGCGATGCGCGGCGAGCTGGATTTTACCGCCAGCCTGCGCAGCCGCGTGGCGACGCTGAAGGGTGCTGATGCCAATATTCTGCACCAGGTGCGCGAAACATTGCCGCTGATGCCAGGCCTGACGCAACTGGTGTTAAAACTGGAAACGCTTGGCTGGAAAGTGGCTATCGCTTCTGGCGGGTTTACTTTCTTTGCCGATTATCTGCGTAACAAGCTGCGCCTGACGGCAGCTGTAGCGAATGAGCTGGAGATCATGGACGGTAAATTCACTGGCAACGTGATCGGCGATATCGTCGATGCGCAGTACAAAGCCAGTACTCTGACCCGCCTGGCGCAAGAATATGAGATCCCGATGGCGCAGACGGTGGCGATCGGCGACGGTGCCAACGATCTGCCGATGATCAAAACGGCCGGGCTGGGCATTGCGTATCATGCGAAACCCAAAGTGAATGAAAAGACGGAGATTACTATCCGTCACGCTGACCTGATGGGCGTGTTCTGCATTCTCTCTGGCAGCATGAATCAGAAATAATGAGGTAAAACGTGGCAAAAGCTCCTAAACGCGCCTTTGTTTGTAATGAATGCGGGGCCGATTACCCGCGCTGGCAGGGGCAATGCAGCGCCTGTCAGGCCTGGAACACCATAACCGAGGTGCGCCTTGCCGCGTCGCCAACGGTGGCGCGCAACGAGCGACTCAGCGGCTACGCCGGAAATGCGGGCGTCGCAAAAGTGCAGAAGCTTTCTGACATCAGCCTTGAGGAACTGCCGCGTTTTTCTACCGGATTTAAAGAGTTTGACCGCGTGCTCGGCGGCGGTGTGGTGCCTGGCAGCGCTATTCTGATTGGCGGTAACCCCGGCGCGGGGAAATCAACGCTGCTGCTACAAACGCTGTGCAGGCTCGCTGAGCAGATGAAAACCCTGTACGTCACTGGCGAAGAGTCGCTGCAACAGGTGGCGATGCGCGCGCATCGACTTGGCCTGCCGACGGCGAACCTGAACATGCTGTCGGAAACCAGTATCGAACAAATTTGCCTGATTGCTGAAGAAGAACAGCCGAAACTGATGGTGATCGACTCCATTCAGGTGATGCATATGGCGGACATTCAGTCTTCGCCGGGCAGCGTGGCGCAGGTGCGTGAAACTGCGGCTTACCTGACGCGTTTTGCCAAAACGCGCGGCGTAGCGATTGTGATGGTCGGCCACGTCACCAAAGATGGCTCATTGGCCGGGCCGAAGGTGCTGGAGCACTGTATTGACTGCTCGGTGTTGCTCGACGGTGACGCTGATTCTCGTTTCCGCACTCTGCGTAGCCACAAAAACCGCTTTGGCGCGGTGAATGAGCTGGGCGTCTTTGCCATGACCGAGCAGGGGCTGCGCGAAGTCAGCAACCCGTCTGCAATCTTCTTAAGCCGTGGCGATGAAGTCACTTCCGGTAGTTCGGTGATGGTGGTTTGGGAAGGCACGCGCCCACTGTTGGTAGAGATTCAGGCGCTGGTCGATCACTCAATGATGGCGAATCCGCGTCGCGTGGCGGTCGGTCTGGAACAAAACCGTTTGGCGATTCTGCTGGCGGTGTTACATCGTCATGGCGGCTTACAGATGGCGGATCAGGACGTGTTCGTCAACGTGGTCGGCGGCGTAAAGGTTACCGAAACCAGCGCCGACCTGGCACTGCTGTTGGCAATGGTCTCCAGCCTGCGCGACAGACCGCTGCCACAGGATTTAGTGGTCTTTGGCGAAGTGGGGTTGGCAGGCGAAATCCGTCCGGTACCCAGCGGGCAGGAGCGTATTTCGGAAGCTGCGAAGCACGGCTTTCGCCGGGCGATTGTTCCTGCCGCTAACGTTCCGAAAAAAGTGCCGGAAGGGATGCAGGTCTTTGGCGTTAAGAAGCTTGCAGATGCGTTAAGCGTGTTTGACGACCTATAATCAAATACCCGCCGTCTTTCCGACGGCATTGGGTATTACGTTTATTTTTACAGCAGGAGGCTCTTGTGTCATTTGATTATCTGAAAACCGCCATTAAGCAAAAGGGCTGTACCCTGCAACAGGTGGCGGATGCCAGTGGCATGACCAAGGGATATCTGAGCCAGCTTCTGAATGCCAAAATTAAAAGCCCCAGCGCGCAAAAGCTGGAGGCGTTGCACCGTTTTCTCGGGCTGGAGTTTCCGCGCCAGCAGAAAAATATCGGTGTGGTATTCGGTAAGTTTTATCCGCTGCATACCGGCCATATCTATCTTATCCAGCGCGCCTGTAGTCAGGTTGATGAACTGCATATCATCATGGGCTATGACGACACGCGCGATCGTAGCCTGTTTGAAGACAGTGCTATGTCGCAACAGCCTACGGTGCCCGATCGTCTACGCTGGCTGCTGCAAACCTTTAAATATCAGAAAAATATCCGTATTCATGCCTTCAACGAAGAGGGCATGGAGCCGTATCCACATGGTTGGGACGTGTGGAGCAACGGAATAAAAACGTTCATGCAGGAGAAAGGGATCCAGCCAAACTGGATCTACACCTCTGAAGAATCAGATGCCCCGCAGTATCTCGAACATCTGGGGATCGAAACCGTGCTGGTGGATCCCAAGCGGACGTTTATGAGCATCAGCGGCGGGCAAATCCGTGAGAACCCGTTTCGCTACTGGGAGTATATTCCCACCGAAGTGAAGCCGTTTTTCGTGCGCACCGTGGCGATCCTCGGCGGGGAGTCGAGCGGTAAATCGACGCTGGTGAACAAGCTCGCCAACATCTTTAACACCACCAGTGCGTGGGAATATGGGCGTGATTACGTCTTCTCCCATTTGGGCGGCGATGAGATGGCGTTGCAGTACTCGGACTACGATAAAATTGCGCTGGGACAAGCGCAATACATTGATTTTGCTGTTAAGTATGCCAATAAAGTGGCGTTCATCGACACCGATTTCGTGACCACTCAGGCCTTCTGCAAAAAGTACGAAGGGCGTGAACACCCGTTTGTGCAGGCGCTGATTGACGAGTATCGTTTTGACCTGGTTATCCTGCTGGAAAACAACACCCCGTGGGTGGCAGATGGTTTGCGCAGCCTTGGCAGCTCGGTTGACAGAAAAGCGTTTCAGACGCTGCTGGTGGAGATGTTACAGGAAAACAACATCGATTTTGTGCACGTTCAGGAGCCGGACTACGATGGTCGCTTCCTGCGCTGCGTGGAGCTGGTGAAAGAGTTGATGGGCGAACAGAGATAGTTTACATGCCGGATGGCGCTGCGCTTATCCGGCCTACAAGTCGCACTAACCTCGTAGACCAGATAAGGCGTCACGCCGCCATCCGGCGCTTAACGGTAATTACTTAGCAATACGCTTGTACTTAATACGCTTCGGCTCCAGTGCATCCGCGCCCAGCGTGCGTTTCTTGTACTCTTCGTATTCGGTAAAGTTACCTTCGAAGAACTCAACCTTACCCTCATCCTGGTAATCCAGAATGTGGGTCGCGATACGGTCAAGGAACCAACGGTCGTGCGAGATAACCATCGCGCAGCCCGGGAACTCCAGCAGGGCGTTTTCCAGCGCGCGCAGGGTTTCGATATCCAGGTCGTTGGTTGGTTCATCGAGCAGCAGCATATTACCGCCAACCTGCAGCAGCTTCGCCAGGTGCAGACGGCCACGCTCACCACCGGACAGCTCGCCGACGCGTTTGCCCTGATCCACCCCTTTGAAGTTAAAGCGGCCTACGTAGGCGCGGCTTGGCATCTCGGTGTTGCCGATCTTCATGATATCCAGCCCGCCGGACACTTCTTCCCACACGGTTTTGCTGTTGTCCATGGCATCACGGAACTGGTCAACAGACGCCAGCTTCACGGTTTCACCCAGCTCAATGGTGCCGCTATCAGGCTGTTCCTGACCGGACATCATGCGGAACAGGGTCGATTTACCCGCGCCATTCGGACCGATAATGCCGACGATAGCGCCTTTCGGTACCGAGAAGCTCAGGTCGTCAATCAGTACGCGATCGCCGTAGGATTTACGCAGATTGGTGACTTCAACGACTTTATCGCCCAGACGAGGTCCTGGTGGAATAAACAGTTCGTTGGTTTCGTTACGTTTCTGGTATTCGGTATTGTTGAGTTCTTCAAAGCGCGCCAGACGGGCTTTGCCCTTAGACTGACGGCCTTTCGCGCCCTGGCGTACCCACTCCAGCTCTTTCTCAATGGATTTACGGCGAGCCGCTTCCTGAGAGGCCTCCTGGGCCAGACGCTGATCTTTCTGCTCCAGCCAGGAGGAGTAGTTGCCTTCCCACGGAATACCTTCACCGCGGTCAAGCTCCAGAATCCAACCCGCTACGTTGTCGAGGAAGTACCGGTCGTGGGTAATGGCCACCACGGTGCCTTCGAAGTCATGCAGGAAGCGTTCCAGCCACGCCACGGATTCGGCGTCCAGGTGGTTAGTCGGTTCGTCGAGCAGCAGCATGTCTGGTTTTTCCAGCAGCAGGCGGCACAGCGCGACGCGGCGGCGTTCACCACCGGAAAGCTTCTCAATTTTGGCATCCCAGTCCGGCAGACGCAGGGCATCAGCGGCACGCTCAAGCTGCACGTTCAGGTTATGACCGTCGTGCGCCTGAATGATCTCTTCAAACTTGCCCTGTTGCGCGGCCAGCTTATCGAAGTCAGCGTCCGGTTCGGCGTACTTGGCGTACACTTCATCCAGACCTTTCAGCGCGTTAACCACTTCGGCAACCGCTTCTTCAACGGATTCGCGAACGGTATGTTCCGGGTTTAGTTTCGGTTCCTGCGGCAGGTAACCGATTTTAATGCCAGGCTGTGGGCGAGCTTCGCCTTCGATATCGGTATCAATGCCGGCCATGATGCGCAGCAGGGTAGATTTACCCGCGCCGTTCAGACCGAGTACACCGATTTTGGCGCCAGGGAAGAAGCTCAGTGAGATGTTTTTAAGAATATGACGTTTCGGCGGAACGACTTTGCCGACACGATGCATGGTATAAACGAATTGGGCCACGTTGGACTCGCCTCTAATGTTTATCCCGTCATACTTCAAGCCGCAGATGCGTTGGCTGTGTCGTTCACCCCAGTCACGTACTTTTGTACGCTCAGGGGATTCACTCCCTCGCCGCCTTGCTGCAACTTGAATTATTTAGGGCTAATTATTGGTAAATAGTTATCAAAGGCGAAGTGTAGCCTTTTTCATTGCCCAATCCCAGCCAGCAGATCTCACTCGCAACAAAAGTAAAAAAGTGTCCGTGACGTGGCACATTCTGCAATGTCTGGTTAGCATGAATGAATTAAGCGGCATGATGCTGCACAGACGTAAACGACAAGAGGAAGAGCTTGTGGACAAAGCCAAACAATTTACCTGGCGCCTGCTGGCGGCCAGCGTATGTCTGCTGACGGTCAGTCAAGTGGCGCGAGCCGATTCCCTGGATGAGCAGCGCAATCGCTATGCGCAAATTAAGCAAGCCTGGGATAACCGACAAATGGACGTCGTAGAGCAGATGATGCCCGGGCTGAAGAACTATCCTCTGTATCCTTATCTGGAATATCGCCAGATCACTGACGATCTGATGAATCAGCCCACCATTACCGTCACCAATTTTGTGCGCGCCAACCCGACGCTGCCGCCAGCGCGTACTCTGCAATCGCGTTTCGTGAACGAACTGGCGCGCCGCGAAGACTGGCGTGGACTGCTGGCGTTCAGCCCGGATAAGCCTGGCACCACCGAAGCGCAATGTAACTACTACTATGCGAAATGGAGCACCGGACAAACTGAAGAGGCCTGGCAGGGTGCAAAAGAACTGTGGTTAACCGGCAAAAGCCAGCCGAACGCTTGTGACAAATTATTTGGCGTATGGCGCGCTTCCGGTACTCAGGATCCGCTGGCGTATCTGGAGCGTATTCGTCTGGCGATGAAAGCCGGGAATACCGGTCTGGTGACGGCGCTGGCCGGACAGATGCCCGCGCAATACCAAACCATTGCCTCTGCGATCATCGCGCTGGCCAACGATCCGAATTCGGTAATGACCTTTGCTCGCACCACTGGCGCAACGGATTTCACCCGGCAGATGGCGGCGGTCGCCTTTGCCAGCGTGGCGCGTCAGGATGTGGAAAACGCCCGCCTGATGATCCCTTCCCTGGTGCAGGCGCAACAGCTTAATGACGAGCAAACCCAGGAGCTGCGCGACATTGTCGCCTGGCGTCTGATGGGCAATGACGTTACCGACGAGCAGGCCAAATGGCGTGATGATGCGATTATGCGCTCCAACTCCACCTCGCTTGTGGAGCGCCGGGTGCGCATGTCGCTGGGAACCGGTGATCGTCGTGGCCTGAATACCTGGCTGGCGCGTTTGCCAATGGAAGCCAAAGAAAAAGATGAATGGCGCTACTGGCAGGCGGATCTGCTGCTGGAGCGCGGACGCAATGATGAAGCGAAAGAGATCCTGCACCAACTCATGCAGCAGCGCGGTTTCTATCCGATGGTGGCGGCACAGCGCCTGGGAGAAGAGTACGCGCTGAAAGTGGATAAAGCACCGGACAACGTTGACTCTGCGCTAACTCAGGGACCAGAAATGGCGCGTGTTCGTGAACTGATGTACTGGAACATGGACAATACCGCACGCAGTGAGTGGGCGAATCTGGTTACCAGCCGCACGAAGTCTGAACAGGCACAACTGGCGCGTTACGCGTTCAACAATCACTGGTGGGATCTAAGCGTTCAGGCGACGATCGCCGGAAAGCTGTGGGATCATCTGGAAGAGCGCTTCCCGTTGGCCTATAAAGATCTTTTTACCCGTTACACCAGCGGCAAAGATATTCCGCCAAGCTATGCGATGGCGATAGCGCGTCAGGAAAGCGCCTGGAACCCGAAAGTTAAATCGCCGGTAGGCGCCAGTGGGCTGATGCAGATTATGCCGGGTACGGCGACGCATACGGTGAAAATGTTCTCGATTCCAGGTTACAGCAGTCCGAGCCAGCTATTGGATCCTGATACCAACATCAACATCGGAACCAGCTATTTGCAGTACGTGTATCAGCAATTTGGCAATAACCGCATCTTTGCGTCAGCAGCCTATAACGCCGGCCCGGGACGCGTTCGCACCTGGCTTGGCAATAGCGCAGGTCGTATTGATGCCGTGGCGTTTGTCGAAAGTATTCCGTTCTCGGAAACGCGAGGATATGTGAAGAACGTGCTGGCATACGATGCGTACTATCGCTATTTTCTCGGCGATAAACCGGAGTTGATGAGCGACGCAGAATGGCAACGTCGTTACTGATCGTGTCGATTGTGTTATGCTATCGTACTCGTTAAAGAGTACAAAGGGGGAAGCAAGCACGCTTCCCCCCGCAACGATGGCGATAACTTATGACTCAGCAATCACCCTATTCAGCAGAGATGGCAGAACAACGTCACCAGGAGTGGTTACGTTTTGTCGATCTGCTTAAACACGCCTACGAACAAGATTTACACCTGCCACTGCTCAATTTGATGTTAACGCCGGATGAGCGTGAAGCGTTGGGCACGCGTGTGCGTATCATTGAAGAGCTGCTGCGCGGTGAGATGAGCCAGCGTGAGCTTAAAAACGAGCTCGGGGCGGGGATTGCTACTATTACGCGAGGGTCGAATAGCCTCAAATCCGCACCGGTGGATCTGCGTCAGTGGCTGGAACAGGTGTTGCTCGGGAAAAATTGATCCGCCGGATGCGGCTTTGCCTTATCCGGCCTACGATTGAACATCCGGCACAATGCTATAAATACACCGCGTTATGAAACGGGCTGAGAGCCAGAATCACCGCCTGGTGGTAAACGCTCGAGCGCGTCAGCTTACCCGCGGTAAAGACGCCGATTGCACCCTCTTTACGGCCAATTTCATCAATACCTGTATAGTCCGACATCACCGGGCCGAGTGCTTCACCTTTGCGGACTCTGTCGAGAATGACAGCAGGCAATGGCAACGTGGCTGAACGGGCTTCGCCGCGCTGGACGCCGTTATCAATTACCACCCAACTGAAGGTGGCGTCATCGTCAATTCCCGCTTCAATAGCGACCCAGAAATCAGCCTGCGGGTGCAGACGACGCGCGTTATCAACGCGATTTCGTGCGCCAGTGCGCGTTTCCTGGTTTCCGAAAGGTTGTTCCGGCACGCCACTCTCGACGGCGACGGGTTCAATATGGCAGGATCCTTCCCCGAAAATCTCTTCAAATGCCCGCAGAATTGCCTGAATTTTGGCAGGATTGGTGGTCGCAGAGATAACCTTGTGCATAATTAAGCTCAGTTTGAAAATTCATCGCATCGCAGTATAACGGAAAAAAAGCATGTTACAGGTATACCTTGTTCGCCATGGCGAAACGCAGTGGAACGCCGAGCGACGTATTCAAGGCCAGTCAGACAGCCCACTGACCGCTAAAGGTGAGCAGCAAGCCATGCAGGTGGGTGAACGCGCCCGCTCGTTTGGTATTACGCATGTCATCAGTAGCGATTTAGGTCGTACACGACGCACCGCAGAAATCATCGCCCAGGCCTGCGGCTGTGATATCACCTATGACTCACGTCTGCGTGAACTGAATATGGGCGTGCTGGAGCAACGTCATATTGATACGCTGACGCCGGAGGAAGAGGGCTGGCGTCGTCAGTTGGTGAACGGTACGGTGGATGGCCGTATTCCTGAAGGGGAATCGATGCAGGAACTGAGCGATCGCGTTAACGCGGCGCTGGCATCCTGTCTGGAACTGCCGCCGGGGAGTCGACCGCTGCTGGTCAGTCATGGTATCGCGCTGGGTTGCCTGGTGAGTACGATTCTGGGATTACCGGCATGGGCTGAACGTCGCCTGCGTCTGCGCAACTGCTCTATTTCTCGTGTCGATTACCAGGAAAGTTTATGGCTGGCACCGGGATGGGTAGTTGAAACGGCAGGGGACATCTCTCATCTGGACGCCCCTGCGTTGGATGAACTGCAGCGCTAGCGGCGAATCGGAATCAGGAATTCGCAGCGCAGGTTAATAGGGCGATCTCCCGCTTTGGCATCTTCTGCCGGGTAGTATCGCTCGATATCCTGCCCTTTACGGCGCGTCAGGTTCAGCATCGGCATGCAGGTGCCGTAAACCGTCAGGATAAACTCCTGCACGCCCGTCCCCAGACCCTCATAGGTAAACATCACATATTCGCCGCCCTGTAACAGGATGGGTTGCGCCGACTGCACGTATCCGTTGGCCTGCTCTGGTGTGAGCGCGGTGGTATAAAACACTTCCTGTTCGTCATCTTTCTCAATGCTGGGGCGCGTTTCATTGAGTCCATACAGAACCTGCGGGATCGCAGGAGCCTGAGCAAGGAAGTCGCGCCAGAACTGGATCCGCATTTCATGACGGAAATCTGAAATCTGTTCCAGCGAGCAGGAATAGCTTTGCGTAGTGCCAAGCAGTTGCGTATCTTCAAGCGTGACAAACTCATGCGCAGGCATAGCAAATTCACCCAGTCGCATCGGCGGGCGAATACCGAAAGCGCTCCATTCCGGCGAACGACGATACAGCGCAGGCGTCTGAGAAAACTGTTTCTTGAACGCGCGGGTAAAGGTTTGTTGAGAGTCAAAGCGATACTGCAGGGCGATGTCCAGAATCGGACGCGCAGTCAGGCGTAGTGCCACTGCGGACTTCGATAAACGGCGGGCGCGGATATAGGCGCCAATAGCATGGCCCGTCACGTCCTTGAACATTCTCTGCAGATGCCACTTGGAATAGCCTGCTTTTGCCGCCACATTGTCAAGCGACAAAGGCTGATCCAGATGGCCTTCCAGCCAGATTAAGAGGTCGCGAATAATGCCAGCCTGATCCATAAAATATCCTCATCCTTTCAACAACGAGTACCTGACGTCAGGTATGAGGATAATAGCATTTTTTGCTGTTTTAGCATTCAGTGTTTTTTTTGCTCATAAATGCTTTTTTCGGACATACGAAAGCGTGATTATTGTAATCCTGTGATCTATATACGTTTTATCTTAGAATGTCGAATAATTGCACAGAGTAACTTTTAAAAATGGTAACAATATGAAATATAAGAGCTTAGTCATTTCCTCAATTCTGCTGATGATGGCGCAGGTTGCCCATGCGGAGCAGATTGGATCTGTCGATACCGTGTTCAAAATGTTTGGACCGGATCATAAAATTGTGGTCGAGGCATTTGATGATCCTGATGTCACCAATGTGACCTGCTACGTTAGCCGCGCCAAAACTGGTGGAATTAAAGGTGGACTGGGTTTGGCTGAAGATACTTCCGACGCGGCTATCTCCTGTCAGCAGGTGGGGCCGGTGGAGCTGAGCGACAGAATTAAAAACGGCAAAGCCCAGGGCGAGGTGGTCTTTAAGAAACGTACATCGCTGGTGTTTAAATCCTTACAGGTCGTGCGTTTTTATGATGCAAAACGTAATGCGCTGGCCTATCTGGCCTATTCAGATAAGGTGGTTGATGGATCGCCCAAAAATGCTATCAGCGCGGTACCTATCATGCCGTGGCAGCGATAACAGGCAGGCAAAATGCAACAGGCGCTGATCTGGTTGGTTGAGGACGAGCAGGGGATTGCGGATACGCTTATCTACATGCTGCAGCAGGAAGGTTTTAGCGTTGAAGCTTTTGAGCGTGGATTGCCCGTGCTGGAAAAATCACGCCAGAGATGTCCGGATGCGATCATTCTGGATGTCGGACTCCCGGATATCAGCGGTTTTGAACTGTGCCGACGATTGCTGGAACGCCATCCGGCATTACCGATCCTCTTTCTGACTGCGCGTAGCGATGAAGTCGATCGCCTGCTGGGGCTGGAAATTGGTGCGGATGATTATGTGGCGAAACCCTTCTCTCCGCGTGAAGTGTGCGCCCGCGTGCGTACATTGCTGCGGCGGGTGAGAAAATTCTCCACGCCTTCACCGGCGACGCGCTGTGGGGATTTTGAGCTCAATGAGCTTGCCGCACAGATTACCTGGTTTGGGATGCCGTTAAATCTGACGCGCTATGAATTCTTGTTGCTGAAGACATTACTGTTGTCGCCGGGACGCGTCTACTCACGCCAACAGTTAATGGATTTAGTCTGGGCCGATGCCCAGGATACCTTTGACCGAACGGTTGATACCCACATCAAAACGTTGCGCGCCAAGCTGCGGGCCATCAACCCCGAGCTTTCCCCCATCAATACGCATCGCGGTATGGGATACAGCCTGAGGAGCGTCTGATGCGCATTGGCATGCGTTTGCTGCTCGGCTATTTTCTGATTGTTGCCGTCGCCGCCTGGTTCGTTCTGTCTATCTTTGTACAGGAGATTAAGCCCGGCGTTCGTCGTGCGACGGAAGGGACGCTGATTGATACCGCTACGCTGCTGGCCGCGCTGGCGCGTGATGATTTGCTGTCTGGCTCTCCTTCCCATGGCAGGCTGGCACAGGCCTTTTCGCAACTGCACGATCGTCCTTTTCGCGCCAATATCAGTGGCATTAACAAAGTGCGCAATGAGTATCACGTCTACATGACGGACGTGCAGGGCAAGGTGGTATTTGATTCCGCCAACCAGGCCGTCGGCGAAGATTATTCTCGCTGGAACGACGTATGGTTAACGCTGCGTGGGCAGTATGGCGCACGAAGTACGCCACAGAACACGGCCGATCCGGAAAGTTCGGTGATGTATGTTGCCGCACCGATTGTTGACGGCGGACGTATTATCGGGGTGCTGAGCGTTGGTAAACCGAATGCGGCAATGACGCCAGTGATTAAACGCAGTGAGCGGCGGATGCTGTGGGCCAGCGCCGTGTTACTGGGGATCGCCTTAGTGATTGGCTTTGGGATGGTATGGTGGATAAACCGGTCTATCGCGCGGCTGGCACGCTATGCTGATTCTGTCACTGAGGATCGCCCCGTTGCGCTTCCTGATCTTGGTAGCAGTGAGCTACGCAAGTTGGCGCAGGCGCTGGAAAGTATGCGTCTGAAGCTGGAGGGCAAGAATTATATTGAGCAGTACGTCTATGCGTTGACGCATGAGTTAAAAAGCCCGTTGGCGGCGATCCGCGGTGCGGCTGAGATTTTGCGCGAAGGGCCGCCGCCGAACGTGGTTGCGCGTTTCACCGATAATATTCTGACGCAGAATGCGCGCATGCAGGCGCTGGTCGAAACTTTGCTACGCCAGGCACGACTGGAGAATCGACAGGACATTACGTTGACGCCGGTGGCGGTAGGTGCGCTTTTTACCCAGCTTAAAGAGGCGCGTAGTGTGCAGCTGGCGGCAAAAAATATCACGCTTACCGTTGTACCTTCATCGCTGACGGTTGCCGCCGATGCCGCACTGTTGGAGCAAGCGTTGGGTAATCTGCTGGATAACGCCATCGATTTTACGCTGGAGAACGGGACAATTGTATTGAGCGCGCATTCGCAGGAGGACCGCGTCACAATACAGGTCAGTGATAACGGTAGTGGCATACCTGACTTTGCGTTGCCGCGTATTTTTGAACGCTTCTACTCGCTGCCCCGTGAGAATGGGCATAAGAGTAGTGGGCTGGGGCTGGCGTTTGTCAGTGAGGTTGCGCGATTGCATCGAGGTGACGTGACGTTATGCAACCGACCAGAAGGCGGGGCGCAGGCCTCGTTTACACTTCACCGTCACTTCACATAACTTCAAATTCCCCGCACATAGCTGTTCTACCTTGCTGATATCGCAAAGGAGAACGCTATGTTTAAATCCCCCCTGTTTTGGAAAATAGTCACCTTAGGTGGCGCTATGCTGCTGCTGTTAATTCCACTGACGATGATCAGGCAGATTATTGTTGAGCGGTCGGACTACCGTAGTGAGGTAGAAGATGCTATTCGACAGAGCACCAGTGGGCCGCAAAAGGTGGTAGGCCCGCTGATTGCCGTCCCGGTGACGGAACTGTATACCGAGCTGGAAGGTGACAAACAGATCCAGCGAAAGCGCAGCTACATCCACTTCTGGTTGCCGGAATCGCTGGTTGTTGAGGGTAACCAGAACGTTGAAGCGCGGAAGATAGGTATTTATGAAGGACAGGTCTGGCACAACGATTTATCGGTGAAGGCTGAGTTTAACGCCGAACGGCTGAGCGATTTAAACCATCCCAATGTCAGCGTCGGTAAACCGTTTATTGTGGTTGGCGTGGGCGACGCGCGCGGGATTGGCGTCGTGAAGGCTTCGCAGATTAATGGAACATCGCTGGCGGTCGAACCCGGTACTGGGCTGGATGGCCGTGCTCAGGGGATCCACATTCCGCTACCGGATGCCGGCTGGGCGGAAAAAAATCTCAGTGTCGTGTTGTCGCTTAATCTGAGTGGAACCGGTGATTTTTCTGTCGTCCCGGTTGGTCGTAATAGCGAAATGACTGTGACCAGCAACTGGCCACACCCTAACTTTCTCGGCGATTTTCTTCCGGCTAAGCGTGAAATCAGTGAGTCAGGGTTTAAGGCGCAATGGCAAAGTAGCTGGTTCGCGAATAATCTGGGAGAACGCTTCGGCGATGAGAAGATTGGCTGGCAGGGCATGCCTGCGTTTAGCGTTGCTGTGGCTACGCCTGCGGATCAGTATCAACTGACAGATCGGGCGACAAAGTATGCCATTTTATTGATTACACTGACTTTCATGTCTTTCTTTGTGCTCGAGAGTATGACCAGTCTGCGTCTGCACCCGATGCAATATCTGTTGGTGGGATTATCACTGGTGATGTTCTATTTGCTGTTGTTGGCGCTGTCGGAGCATGTGGGTTTTACTGCGGCGTGGATTACGGCAAGCCTGGTAGGCGCGCTGATGAACGGCGTGTATTTACAGGCGATACTACAGGGATGGCGTAACAGTCTGTTTTTTACCGCAGCATTGCTGGGACTGGATGGCGTGATGTGGGTACTGTTGCGTTCGCAGGACAGCGCGTTACTGCTGGGAACGGGCGTGCTGTTACTGGCGCTTTGTGGGGTGATGTTCCTGACGCGTCATCTTGACTGGCACCGGCTTGCACAGCCAAAGCCCAAAAAGGAGAACGCAACTGAGGACGATGAATTACGGTTGTGGAAATAGGGGCGTAGTAGAATGAAAAACGGCGCATAAAGCGCCGTTTTTATACCAGTCAGGATGACATTAATCCTGCAGATCGCCGCAGAAACGGTAGCCTTCACCGTGAATGGTAGCGATGATTTCTGGTGTATCCGGCGTGGATTCGAAATGCTTACGAATACGGCGGATTGTTACGTCAACGGTACGGTCATGCGGCTTCAGTTCGCGGCCGGTCATTTTTTTCAGCAGTTCTGCGCGAGACTGGATCTTGCCCGGATTCTCGCAGAAGTGAAGCATGGCACGGAATTCGCTACGTGGCAGTTTATACTGCTCGCCGTCAGGGCCAATCAGAGAGCGGCTATTGATGTCCAGCTCCCAACCATTGAACTTGTAGCTTTCGACGCTACGACGCTCTTCGCTCACTGTGCCCAGATTCATGGTGCGGGACAGCAGGTTACGAGCACGGATAGTCAGTTCGCGTGGGTTAAACGGCTTGGTGATGTAATCGTCAGCGCCGATTTCGAGGCCGAGAATTTTATCGACTTCGTTATCACGGCCCGTCAGGAACATCAGTGCAACGTTAGCTTGTTCGCGAAGTTCACGCGCTAACAGAAGACCATTTTTACCTGGCAGATTGATATCCATAATCACAAGGTTGATGTCATATTCAGAGAGGATCTGATGCATTTCCGCGCCATCTGTCGCCTCGAATACATCATAGCCTTCCGCTTCGAAAATGCTTTTCAACGTGTTACGTGTTACTAACTCGTCTTCAACGATAAGAATGTGCGGGGTCTGCATGTTTGCTACCTAAATTGCCAACTAAATCGAAACAGGAAGTACAAAAGTCCCTGACCTGCCTGATGCATGTCGTAAATTAACATGATCGGCGTAACATGACTAAAGTACGTAATTGCGTTCTTGATGCACTTTCCATCAACGTCAACAACATCATTAGCTTGGTCGTGGGCACTTTCCCTCTGGACCCGACAGTGTCAAAAACGGCTGTCATCCTAACCATTTTAACAGCAACATAACAGGCTAAGACGTACCGGACACCCAATAAAACTACGCTTCGTTGACATATATCAAGTTCAATTGTAGCACGTTAACAGTTTGATGAAATCAACGTATCTAAATGATAGCTTTCATCACAAAATTGCAATATTACAACTAGTTGCACGCGCTAATTAATAAATGTAATGAATCCAATCTATGAGAACCATTCTAAATCAAATTATCATGGATAAACAGAAGGATATGCAACTTCTGTTAACATAAAAAGCAATAGTACATGCAGGAAATAGTTTAGCATTTTTTACTGAATGTAAAATGCTTTTTCAGTGATTTCTGTTAAAAATATGTAAATTCGCGCTGCGTAATATGTTGATGCACATCACATAATTATCTGCAGGCCGGTCAAAAAGAGTATCAAAATGCGTTTAACAATTATTCTGGTTGCTCCCGCCAGAGCCGAAAATATTGGCGCGGCAGCTCGTGCTATGAAAACCATGGGATTCACACAAATGCGGATCGTTGATAGCGAGGCTCA
The DNA here is from genome assembly GCF_019382635.1 of Citrobacter sp. Colony219. Classification (NCBI taxonomy): domain Bacteria; kingdom Pseudomonadati; phylum Pseudomonadota; class Gammaproteobacteria; order Enterobacterales; family Enterobacteriaceae; genus Citrobacter; species Citrobacter sp. Colony219. The sequence goes on from NZ_CP080033.1 coordinate 1,023,324, forward strand.
TCTGGCGCCTGCGACGCGATGGGTTGCGCATGGCTCGGGTGATATTATTGATAATATTAACGTTTTTCCAACATTAGCGGAGGCGCTTCACGACGTGGATTTTACCGTCGCCACCACGGCGCGCAGCCGGGCGAAGTTTCATTATTACGCCACGCCGGTCGAATTGGTTCCCCTGTTGCAGGAAAAATCAACGTGGATGGATCACGCCGCGCTGGTTTTTGGTCGTGAAGATTCGGGGTTGACCAACGAAGAATTGGCTCTGGCGGATGTACTCACCGGTGTACCTATGGTGGCTGACTATCCATCACTCAATTTGGGGCAGGCGGTGATGGTGTATTGCTATCAATTAGCAGGTTTAATACAACAACCGGCCAGAAACATTGAGGTGACGGATGAGCATCAGCTACAGGCATTGCGCGAACGTGTTTTGCGTTTATTAGCCACGCTGAACGTTTCTGACGACATTAAGCTGACGGACTGGCTGCAACAGCGAATGGGTCTGTTAGAGCAGCGAGACACGGCAATGTTGCACCGTTTTTTACATGATATCGAAAAAAATATTACAAAATAAAATTTCTTCTTTGTTTTATTTTTTAGTGTTTGATTCTGACTTCAAGTGGGGTGCGCACGCTGTATTGGTTGAAAATAAAAGGGCAAGCAGTCGCTCGTGAACAAGTTTCGGAATGTGATCAATTTAAAAATTTATTGACTTAGGTCAGCAGATACTTTAACCCTAAAAGAATACAAGACAGGTCATAAATAATTACAGAGCACACAACATCATGAAACGCATCAGCATCACCATTACAACAACCATCACCATTACCACAGGTAACGGTGCGGGCTGACGCGTACAGGAAACACAAGAAAAAGCCCGCACCTAAACAGTGCGGGCTTTTTTTTCGACCAAAGGCAACGAGGTAAACCATGCGAGTGTTGAAGTTCGGCGGTACATCAGTGGCAAATGCAGAGCGCTTTCTGCGAGTTGCCGATATTCTGGAAAGCAATGCCAGGCAGGGGCAGGTCGCGACCGTGCTCTCTGCCCCCGCAAAAATTACCAACCATCTGGTGGCGATGATTGAGAAGACCATCGGTGGCCAGGACGCTTTAGCCAATATCAGTGACGCCGAACGTATTTTCTCAGAGCTTTTGGTTGGTCTCGCCGCCGCGCAGCCGGGTTTTCCGCTGGCTCCGCTCAAAGCCTTCGTTGAACAAGAATTTGCCCAAATTAAACATGTCCTGCACGGTATCAGCCTGCTGGGACAGTGCCCGGACAGCATCAATGCCGCGCTTATTTGCCGTGGCGAAAAAATGTCGATCGCTATCATGGCTGGCCTGCTGGAGGCGCGCGGGCACCACGTTACCGTTATCGATCCGGTCGAGAAATTGCTGGCGGTAGGCCATTACCTCGAATCTACCGTTGATATCGCCGAATCTACGCGCCGCATTGCCGCCAGTCGTATTCCTGCGGACCACATGATTTTGATGGCAGGCTTTACTGCCGGGAATGAAAAAGGTGAGTTGGTGGTGTTGGGGCGCAATGGCTCCGACTACTCTGCCGCCGTACTGGCCGCCTGTTTACGCGCGGACTGTTGTGAGATCTGGACCGATGTTGACGGCGTATATACTTGCGATCCGCGCCAGGTACCCGACGCCCGATTGCTGAAGTCGATGTCTTATCAGGAAGCGATGGAGCTTTCTTACTTCGGCGCCAAAGTTCTGCATCCGCGCACCATTACCCCAATTGCTCAGTTCCAGATCCCGTGCCTGATTAAAAATACCGGCAATCCACAAGCGCCGGGCACGTTGATCGGCGCCAGCAGTGATGAAGACGATTTGCCGGTGAAAGGTATTTCTAACCTTAATAACATGGCGATGTTTAGCGTCTCCGGCCCGGGAATGAAAGGCATGGTGGGCATGGCGGCGCGCGTTTTTGCCGCGATGTCGCGTGCGGGTATCTCGGTGGTGCTGATCACGCAATCCTCTTCTGAATACAGCATCAGCTTCTGCGTTCCGCAGGGCGACTGCGCGCGTGCGCAACGCGCGATGCAGGATGAATTCTATCTCGAACTGAAAGAAGGCCTGCTGGAGCCGCTGGCGGTGACTGAGCGTCTGGCGATCATCTCAGTGGTTGGTGATGGCATGCGCACGCTGCGCGGCATCTCGGCGAAATTCTTTGCTGCGCTGGCCCGCGCCAACATCAATATCGTGGCCATCGCGCAAGGCTCGTCTGAGCGTTCTATTTCGGTGGTGGTGAATAACGACGATGCAACCACTGGCGTACGCGTCACCCATCAGATGCTGTTCAACACCGACCAGGTGATTGAAGTCTTTGTCATTGGCGTAGGCGGGGTGGGTTCAGCACTGCTTGAGCAGCTCAAGCGCCAGCAAAGCTGGCTTAAAAAGAAGCATATCGATCTGCGCGTGTGCGGCGTGGCGAATTCGAAGGCTCTGCTGACCAACGTCCATGGTTTGAATCTGGAAAACTGGCAGGCGGAGCTGGAAAGCGCGAAAGAGCCATTCAACCTTGGGCGCTTAATTCGTCTGGTAAAAGAATATCATCTGCTTAATCCGGTGATCGTCGACTGTACGTCAAGCCAGGCGGTGGCGGATCAATATGCTGATTTCCTGCGCGAAGGCTTCCATGTGGTTACGCCGAACAAAAAGGCCAACACCTCGTCGATGGATTACTACCATCAGCTGCGTTTTGCAGCGGCGAAGTCCCGCCGTAAATTCCTCTACGATACCAACGTGGGCGCGGGCTTGCCGGTTATTGAAAACCTGCAAAATCTACTCAGCGCAGGTGATGAATTGCAGCGTTTCTCCGGTATTCTTTCCGGCTCGCTGTCGTTTATTTTCGGCAAGCTGGATGAAGGAATGAGCTTCTCGCAAGCCACCAGCATGGCGCGTGAGATGGGTTACACCGAACCTGACCCGCGTGACGATCTTTCCGGTATGGACGTAGCGCGTAAGCTGCTGATCCTCGCCCGTGAAACCGGTCGTGAGCTGGAGCTTTCTGACATTGTTATTGAGCCGGTCCTGCCAAAAGAGTTTGATGATTCCGGTGATGTTTCCGCGTTTATGACGAAATTGCCGCAGCTGGATGACGAGTTTGCCGCGCGCGTGGCGAAAGCCCGTGATGAGGGTAAAGTATTGCGCTATGTTGGCAATATTGAAGAAGACGGCGTCTGTCGCGTGAAAATAGAGGCAGTAGACGGCAACGATCCGCTGTTCAAAGTGAAAAACGGTGAAAACGCGCTGGCGTTTTACAGCCACTATTATCAGCCGCTACCGCTGGTGCTGCGTGGATATGGTGCGGGTAACGACGTGACGGCTGCGGGCGTATTCGCCGACCTGTTACGCACCCTTTCATGGAAGTTAGGAGTCTGACATGGTGAGAGTTTATGCCCCGGCTTCCAGTGCCAATATGAGCGTCGGGTTCGATGTGCTTGGCGCGGCGGTAACCCCCGTAGATGGTTCACTGTTGGGTGACGTGGTCTCGGTTGAGACGGCTGACCAGTTCAGCCTGAACAATCTCGGGCGTTTTGCTAACAAGCTGCCGTCTGAGCCGCGAGAAAATATCGTCTACCAGTGCTGGGAGCGTTTCTGTCAGGAGTTGGGTAAAAACGTTCCGGTGGCGATGACGCTGGAAAAAAATATGCCGATTGGCTCCGGGTTAGGCTCCAGCGCCTGTTCCGTTGTGGCGGCGCTGGTCGCGATGAATGAGTACTGCGGTAAACCGCTCAACGATACGCGACTGTTGGCGATTATGGGTGAACTGGAAGGGCGTATCTCCGGCAGTATTCACTACGATAATGTCGCCCCGTGCTTTTTGGGCGGCATGCAGCTAATGATCGAAGAAAACGGCATTATCAGCCAGCAGGTGCCAGGCTTTGATGAGTGGCTGTGGGTGCTGGCATATCCAGGTATTAAAGTTTCCACAGCGGAAGCGCGGGCGATTTTACCTGCGCAATATCGTCGTCAGGACTGTATTGCCCACGGGCGACATCTGGCTGGATTTATCCATGCCTGCTATTCCCGTCAGCCTGGGCTTGCCGCGAAGCTGATGAAGGACGTCATTGCTGAGCCGTACCGTACCCGCTTGCTGCCTGGCTTTAGCCAGGCGCGTCAGGCGGTAGCGGAAATCGGCGCGCTGGCCAGCGGCATCTCCGGCTCGGGGCCGACGCTGTTCGCCTTATGCGATAAGCCGGATACGGCACAGCGCGTAGCAGACTGGCTGGGTAAAAATTACCTGCAAAATCAGGAAGGCTTTGTTCATATTTGCCGGCTGGACACGGCGGGCGCACGGGTACTGGGATAATCAATGAAACTCTATAATCTGAAAGATCACAACGAACAGGTCAACTTTGCGCAGGCCGTCACGCAAGGGCTTGGCAAGAATCAGGGATTGTTTTTTCCACACGAGCTGCCGGAATTTAATCTGACAGAAGTGGATGAGATGCTGAACCAGGACTTCGTCAGCCGCAGCGCTAAGATCCTTTCCGCATTTATTGGCACGGAGATCCCACAAGAGATCCTGGAGGAGCGCGTGCGTGCGGCGTTTGCCTTCCCGGCACCGGTCGCTCAGGTCGAAGGTGATATCGGCTGTCTGGAGCTGTTCCATGGTCCGACACTGGCGTTTAAAGACTTTGGCGGGCGCTTTATGGCGCAAATGCTAACGCACATCAGCGGCGACAAACCGGTGACAATCCTGACTGCGACATCCGGAGACACCGGGGCCGCAGTTGCACATGCTTTTTATGGCCTGAAAAATGTGCGTGTGGTGATCCTCTACCCAAATGGCAAGATCAGCCCATTACAGGAAAAACTGTTCTGTACGCTGGGCGGCAATATTGAAACTGTCGCCATCGACGGTGATTTTGATGCCTGCCAGGCGCTGGTGAAACAGGCGTTTGATGATGAAGAGCTGAAGACTGCTCTGGGGCTGAATTCCGCAAACTCCATCAACATCAGTCGCCTGCTGGCGCAAATCTGCTACTACTTTGAAGCCGTGGCTCAACTGCCGCAAGAGGCGCGGAATCAGCTGGTTATTTCCGTTCCCAGCGGTAACTTTGGCGATTTGACCGCCGGGCTGCTGGCGAAATCACTGGGCTTACCGGTGAAGCGCTTTATTGCGGCAACTAACGTCAACGATACGGTTCCGCGTTTCCTTGCTGAAGGTGAGTGGGCGCCGAAAGCGACTCAGGCGACGTTATCGAATGCCATGGATGTCAGCCAGCCGAACAACTGGCCGCGCGTGGAAGAACTGTTCCGCCGTAAAATTTGGCGTCTGAATGAGCTGGGTTATGCCGCCGTTGATGATGCAACGACGCAGGACACCATGCGCGAACTGCAGAAGATTGGTTACACCTCAGAGCCGCATGCGGCGGTGGCGTATCGTGCACTGCGTGACCAGTTGAATCCGGGCGAATATGGCCTGTTCCTTGGCACCGCGCATCCGGCGAAATTTAAAGAAAGCGTTGAACAGATTCTGAATGTCACGCTGGATCTACCAAAAGAGCTGGCTGAACGTGCAGACTTGCCGCTGCTTTCGCATCATCTGCCCGCTGATTTTGCGCAACTGCGTAAGCTGATGATGACTCGCGGTTAATGCTGATGCCCGCTGGCGCTTTGCTTAGCGGGCCTACAAAACCTGCAGGCCGGATAAGGCGTTAGCCGTCATCCGGCATGTAAATTATTGCTCGTGGCGTTTAAACACCAGTTCGCCGTTTCCTGACGCTTCTTCATCAAAGAAATAGCCTTCGCTGTTAAAAGCGGTCAACTGTTCTGGCTGCGTTAAGCGGTTTTCAATGATGTAGCGGCTCATCAGGCCGCGGGCTTTTTTGGCATAGAAGCTGATGACTTTGAATTTGCCGTTCTTCTCATCAAGGAATACCGGTTTAATCAGTTCTGCGTTCAGCTTTTTCGGCTTCACGGATTTAAAATACTCATCCGAAGCGAGGTTTATCACCACGCTGTCACCTTGTGCTCCCAGCGCTTCGTTAAGTTTATCGGTGATGGTATCTCCCCAGAACTGATAGAGATCTTTACCCTTCGCATTGGCCAGACGAATGCCCATCTCCAGACGGTAGGGTTGCATCAAATCCAGCGGGCGCAGAACACCATACAGCCCGGACAGCATGCGTAAATGCTGCTGAGCGAAGTCGAAATCCGCCTCGCTGAAGGTTTCAGCCTGCAGTCCGGTATACACGTCGCCCTTAAATGCCAGAATGGCCTGGCGCGCATTGTCCGGCGTGAAGTCAGGCTGCCAGTCGTGGAAACGCGTGGCGTTCAGATCCGCCAGCTTGTCGCTAATTCCCATCAGCTTGCCGATCTGCGGCGCAGAGAGTTGACGCGCCACGTGGATTAACTGCTGGGAGTGGTCCAGCAGTTCAGGCAGCGTATGGCGTGTGGTAGCCAGCGGGCTTTGGTAGTCGAGCGTTTTTGCAGGTGAAATCAGAATCAGCATATCCAGTCCTTGCAGGAGATTTACTGCGACTTTAGCAAAAAAAACGACAGAATTGATCGATGGTTGTGATTGCCGCGCTAGCTGCGCGGCGTTTCATCCCATGTATCCGGTGCAAGCTGTTGTCTGATATCAGGATAACGGTGCGGATCAAATTCCGGGCGCACACCGAGTTTGCGCTGGCGCAGATAGTCGCTGGCGATGGTATGGACAACCGGAGAAAGCAGCAGAATTGCCGTCAGGTTAGTGATGGCCATACAAGCCATAATGATATCGGCCAACTGCCAGACCAACGGGAAGCTGACTAATGTTCCGCCGATAACGGTGCTAACGGTGGCGATGCGCAATAGCCAGATGACACGCATATTGTCCAGTTTCAGGAAGACGAGATTGTTTTCCGCATAGATGTAGTTGGCGACAATTGAGCTAAAGGCAAACAGAATCACAATAAATGCGACAAACCCAGCCCCCCATTCGCCGGTCAGTGAGACCATGGCCTTCTGCAGCAACTGGATGCCTTCCATGGGCACATAGCCGGCGCCATTGCCCGCCAACAGAATAATCATGGCGCTGGCCGTACAGACAACGAGAGTGTCGCCTAACACACCGATCATTTGCACAATGCCTTGTGCCGCAGGATGCGGTGGCCAGGAGGCTGCTGACGCGGCTGCATTCGGCGTAGATCCCATTCCGGCTTCGTTAGAAAACATGCCGCGCTGAAAACCGTTGGCAATAGCCTGGCTTAGCGTATATCCGGCCGCACCCGCCGCGGCTTCCTGCCAGCCAAAGGCGCTTTTTATAATGGTGACGATAATGTCGGGAAGCTGCCCGATATGCCACAGGCAGATGATGATGCTACATCCAACCCACAGCAGCGCCATGATCGGCACAAACCATTGCATCAGACGGGCAACACCATTAATACCGCCAATGATCACCAGGAATGACAGTATCGCCAAAGCGATGCCGGAAGCGAGGGGAGGGATGTCGAACGCAAATGCCAATGCGCGGGAGACAGAGTTTGCCTGAACGCTGTTAAAAATCAGTCCATAGGCAATAAGTAAAAAGATGGCAAAGAGTACGCCCATCCAGCGCATGCCCAGCCCACGTGCCATATACCACGCAGGGCCACCGCGGAACTGTCCTTTGCTATCGCGTTCTTTATACAGTTGCGCGAGTGAGCACTCGGCGAATGACGTTGCCATGCCAATGATCGCTGAGACCCACATCCAGAAGACGGCCCCTGTGCCGCCAGCGGCGATCGCCAACGCTACGCCGGCCAGGTTCCCGCTACCAATACGTGCGGCAAGACTGGTGCACAATGCCTGAAACGAGGTTAAGCCACCCGGCTGCGGGCTAATGCTGTTTTTAAGACTTGTGCCAAACTGGCGAATGTAGCGGAACTGCACGAACCCGGTACGCCAGGTGAACCAACATCCTGCACCAAGCAGGAGGTAGATCATCACCGAACCCCAGAGTATTTCATTAATAAACAAGAAAAAATCAGGCATTAACATCCCTCTTGTTGATGCCGGTACGCGCGAATATTCCCATGTAAGCGCTACCAATTATCGAACAGTATATACCTTGTCAGGAGAGTGATTGCGGGAGTTTACCATAACAATGGGGATAACCCTTAATTGCGCATCAGGGGCTTTAAGATGCGTAATCAGGGCTGAGCGGCTGGTCGGACAATCCCGGCGGTTGCGCTGAGAGTGCGTCGTGCTATCATCAGGGAAGATCGGTTACATCCCCCTAACAAGCTGTTTAAAGAGAATCGCTATCATGACGGACAAATTGACCTCCCTTCGTCAGTTCACCACAGTAGTGGCCGACACCGGAGACATCGCGGCAATGAAGCTGTATCAGCCTCAGGATGCCACAACTAACCCTTCTCTCATTCTTAACGCAGCGCAGATCCCAGAATACCGCAAGCTGATTGATGACGCTGTAGCCTGGGCTAAGCAGCAGAGCAACGACCGCGCTCAACAGGTCGTCGACGCGACCGACAAACTGGCCGTCAATATCGGTCTGGAGATCCTGAAACTGGTCCCGGGTCGTATCTCTACTGAAGTTGATGCTCGCCTGTCCTACGACACCGACGCGTCTATCGCGAAAGCAAAACGTCTGATCAAACTGTACAACGATGCTGGCATCAGCAACGATCGTATTCTGATCAAACTGGCTTCTACCTGGCAGGGTATCCGTGCCGCTGAGCAGCTGGAAAAAGAAGGTATCAACTGTAACCTGACCCTGCTGTTCTCCTTCGCGCAGGCGCGTGCATGTGCTGAAGCTGGCGTATACCTGATTTCTCCGTTCGTTGGCCGTATTCTTGACTGGTACAAAGCCAATACTGACAAGAAAGAGTACGCACCGGCAGAAGATCCGGGTGTGGTTTCCGTAACGGAAATCTACGAGTACTACAAACAGCACGGTTACGAAACCGTAGTCATGGGCGCGAGCTTCCGTAACATCGGCGAAATCATTGAGCTGGCAGGCTGCGATCGTCTTACGATTGCTCCGGCACTGCTGAAAGAGCTGGCGGAAAGCGAAGGCGCTATCGAACGTAAACTGTCCTTCTCTGGCGAAGTGAAAGCGCGTCCTGCACGCATCACCGAAGCTGAGTTCCTGTGGCAGCACAACCAGGATCCGATGGCTGTAGACAAACTGGCGGACGGTATCCGTAAGTTTGCTGTAGACCAGGGCAAACTGGAAAAAATGATCGGCGATCTGCTGTAATCATTTCGGCGTGGCCCTGATATGGGTCACGCTACCTCTTCTGAAACCTGTCTGTCCTTCCTTTCGCAGTGTATCATTCTGTTTAACGAGACTGTTTAAACGGAATAATTATGAATACTTTACGCATTGGCCTGGTTTCCATTTCTGACCGTGCTTCCAGCGGCGTTTACCAGGATAAAGGTATCCCGGCCCTGGAAGAGTGGCTGGCATCTGCCCTTACCACCCCTTTTGAGCTGCAAACGCGACTGATCCCGGATGAACAGGCGATCATCGAACAGACCTTATGCGAGCTGGTGGATGAAATGAGCTGTCATCTGGTGCTGACTACCGGCGGAACGGGGCCGGCCCGTCGCGACGTGACGCCTGATGCCACGTTTGCCGTAGCCGACCGCCAGATGCCAGGCTTTGGCGAACAGATGCGCCAGATAAGTCTGCACTTTGTGCCAACGGCGATCCTCTCTCGTCAGGTCGGCGTGATTCGTAAACAGGCGCTGATCCTGAATCTGCCGGGGCAACCGAAATCAATCAAAGAAACGCTGGAAGGCGTGAAAGATGCCGACGGTAAGGTTATCGTACCGGGTATTTTTGCAAGTGTACCGTATTGTATACAGTTGCTGGATGGGCCGTATGTGGAAACTGCACCGGCTGTTGTAGCATCTTTTCGTCCTAAAAGCGCAATTCGCGATACAAACGCCTGAAAGTAGCCCGATCATGACATAAGTGCCAATCACAGTGGAGTATTGAATTGTTTACGATATAGTAATTTTTGCTTTACATATGTCGACAGACAGATTCAATAACTCCACTGACTGATGGTTTGCTATGTCACAACACACTCGACCGCTGAATCGCCAGGATTATAAAACTCTTACGCTTGCTGCCCTCGGCGGTGCGCTTGAGTTTTATGATTTCATTATCTTCGTCTTCTTTGCCGCTGTTGTTGGTGAACTCTTCTTTCCGGCAGACATTCCTGAGTGGCTACGTCAGGTGCAAACCTTCGGCATCTTTGCCGCCGGATATCTGGCGCGTCCGCTGGGTGGCATCATCATGGCGCACTTTGGCGATCTGGTCGGGCGTAAGAAAATGTTCACCCTGAGCATTTTGCTGATGGCGATACCGACGCTGGCGATTGGTCTTTTGCCTACCTACGCCTCAATGGGGATCCTCGCACCGCTGCTGTTACTGCTGATGCGCATTTTGCAAGGCGCTGCCATCGGCGGAGAAGTGCCGGGCGCGTGGGTGTTCGTGGCGGAGCACGTACCGGAGCGCCGCATCGGCATTGCCTGTGGCACGCTGACCGCCGGGCTAACGGTGGGAATTCTGCTGGGATCGGTGGTGGCGACGCTGGTGAACACCAGTTTTACGCAACAGGCGGTGCATGACTACGGCTGGCGTATCCCGTTCCTGCTGGGGGGCGTTTTTGGGCTGGTGGCGATGTACCTGCGCCGCTGGCTGCAGGAAACGCCCATCTTCCTCGAAATGCAGCAGCGAAAAGCACTTGCGCAAGAGCTACCGGTGAAGTCGGTGGTGAGTAAGCATAAAAAAGCGGTGGTTATTTCAATGCTGCTGACCTGGCTGTTATCGGCCGGGATTGTGGTGGTGATCCTGATGTCGCCCGTCTGGTTGCAAAAGCAGTATGGCTTCGCTCCCGCGCTAACGTTACAGGCCAACAGTGTCGCTACCATTATGCTGTGCGTCGGCTGTCTGCTGGCCGGGTTTATTGTCGACCGGGTCGGCGCCAGCAAAACCTTTACTGTCGGCAGCCTGCTGCTGGCCTGTTCGAGCTGGTTTTTCTATCACCTGACCGGCAGCCATCCTCAGCACTTGTTCCTGTTATACGGGCTGGTGGGATTATGCGTTGGCGTGGTCGGCGCAGTGCCTTATGTTATGGTGCGGGCGTTTCCGGCGGAAGTCCGTTTTACCGGTATTTCCTTTTCCTATAACGTCTCATATGCCATTTTTGGTGGTCTGACGCCAATCGCCGTGACGATGTTAATGAGCGTGTCGCCAATGGCTCCAGCCTGGTATGTGCTGGCGTTATCGCTGGTGGGGTTAGGTCTGGGGATTTGGCTGCGACAGGATATTTATCATCGCGATACGAGCGTACAGGGAGAGTTACAGCGTTTGTAAGGAATATCCCCCCGTAAGGGGGGATATTGTCAGATTAGTGTGCTTCACCAATCGGCAGGATGGTACGGCCAAACTGTTCGTTCAGCACTTCACCCATCGCCAGGTAAATGGCGCTTGCGCCACACACTAAGCCAACCCAACCCGCTACGTGAATGATTGCTTCGTTACCTGCAATGTTGCCAACGGCCAGCAGGGCGAACAGCACGGTCAGGCTCAGGAACACGAACTGCAGCATGCGCGCGGCTTTCAGCGTACCGAAGAACATGAACAGAGTGAACACGCCCCACAGACCCAGGTAAGCGCCCAGGAACTGACCATTGGTTGCATCCGCGAGGCCCATTTTCGGCATCAGCAGAATCGCAACCAGCGTCAGCCAGAACGAACCGTAGGAGGTAAAGGCGGTTAAACCGAAGGTGTTGCCTTTTTTATATTCCAGAAGACCGGCAAAAATTTGCGCGATACCGCCGTAGAAAATGCCCATCGCCAGAATAATAACGTCTAAAGCGAAGAAACCCGCGTTGTGCAGGTTAAGCAGAATGGTGGTCATGCCAAAGCCCATCAGGCCCAGCGGTGCCGGATTAGCCAACTTAGTGTTGCCCATAATTCCTCAAAATCATCATTGATTGAATGGTGAAATAGTTTCCCCAAATAACGATCACTGTCTTCGGGGCGCGGCATAATAATCAGGGGAGAGGGCACTGTCTATGATCTCACGAAGGGAAAATGAATTATTTTCCCTGTGATGGGCATCACGCTTATGTGTGGTTGAGCATTCTGCGCAGGCAGGCGATGTGGAGTACCGCTGGGATCGTCACGCGATAGGCGCTGCCGCTCACCGCTTTAACCCCGTTTAAGGCCGCACCTACCGGGCCGCCAAGTCCGGCTCCGCGCAGTAATCCGTGCCCGATTACGCTGACAGCGGCGTGGGTTCGCAGAATTTTGGTTAACTGGCCGGAGAGCAGGTGAGACACCCCTTTTGCCAGATTGCGGTCTTTCATTAATAGCGGCAACAGTTCTTCCAGCTCAGAGACTTTTGCATCGACCGCCTGAAGAAATTCTTGCTTGTGCTCAGCATCCATTTTTTGCCAGGCGTTGCGTAAAAAATGTTCCAGCAGATATTGTTCAATTTCGAACGTAGACATCTCTTTATCTGCTTTGAGCTTTAGCCGCTTTGAGACATCCAGCAAAATCGCCCGGTATAATTTCCCGTGTCCGCGCAATTTGTTGGCAATACTGTCACCGCCGTAATGTTGAAGCTCGCCTGCGATTAGTTGCCAGTTGCGGCGGTGCTGTTCCGGATGTCCTTCCATCGATTTAAATAAATCGTTGTGGTTGAGTACGCTCGACAGACGGGCTTTCCCCTTTTCATTATGCGTAAGCAGGCGGGTAATATTGGCGAGCTGCTCCTCGCTGCAATGCTGAAGAAAGTCGAGATCGTCGTCATTCAAATAGGTGACATTCATACTGAATTCTACTTGTGCAGAAGGGATTAGTCGTCGCCGATGATTTTCAGCGTCGCCATATCAGAAGAGTTCACCGTATGACCGGAAAAGGTAATTTTTTTCACGCAGCGCTTATTGTCGTTGTCGCTATTGATGTTGATCCAATTGGTCGTTTGCCCTTCTTTGATGGAGGAAGGCACGTTCAGACTCTGGCTGGACATGCGGGCAGCCTTGAAATAAACCGATGCACCACTGAGCTGTAAATCACCATGATCGGCCGTAAGTTGAATGCGTTTCACCACGCGGCAAACGGGAAGTTTCAGCGTCAGATCGTTGGTTTCATTACGGGGCATGGCGATCACGCCGAGGACTTTATGATCATTAGCGTGTGCGGCGCTGCTCAGTAGCAGGCCCATAAGCAGGCTGGCGGAAAGGGTTAATACGGATTTCATGGAATTTCTCTTTGACGGCTGTAAAAGTGTGTCGTTTCAGACCATCTTACCGCTGTCAGAATCATGATTCATGCTCGTAATCTTTTCTTTTTATTACAATTTTTTCGTGAATAACTTTACGATTTTCATTGGTTTTATGAATTAATTTTAATTGGCGACTATTCATTTTTTCAGCTTTCTGCCTTTTCTCTACGATTTTATCGCCACTGCGCTAAAAAAAAATTTTCATGCCCCCCTTGATGACGTGGGTTACGACCCCATCTTGTAAGCAACCGCAGTGGTGAGTCTGAAAAAAAACGATTCAGGGTAGTTGAAACCGCACGTTTCGCCCTTATTACAGATTCACAACCACATGATGACCGAATTTTTAGTGGAGACGTTTAGATGGGTAAAATTATTGGTATCGACCTGGGTACTACCAACTCTTGTGTAGCGATTATGGATGGCACTACTGCACGTGTGCTGGAGAACGCCGAGGGCGATCGCACCACGCCTTCTATCATTGCTTATACCCAGGATGGTGAAACTCTGGTTGGTCAGCCGGCTAAACGTCAGGCAGTGACAAACCCGCAAAACACCCTGTTTGCGATTAAACGCCTGATTGGCCGCCGCTTCCAGGACGAAGAAGTACAGCGTGATGAAGCCATCATGCCGTACAAAATCATCGGTGCTGACAACGGTGATGCATGGATTGACGTAAAAGGTCAGAAACTGGCACCGCCGCAGATTTCTGCTGAAGTGCTGAAAAAAATGAAGAAAACGGCTGAAGATTACCTGGGTGAGCCGGTAACTGAAGCAGTTATCACCGTACCTGCATACTTTAACGATGCTCAGCGTCAGGCAACTAAAGACGCCGGTCGTATCGCAGGTCTGGAAGTAAAACGTATCATCAACGAACCAACCGCAGCTGCGCTGGCTTACGGTCTGGATAAAGAAGTCGGCAACCGTACTATCGCGGTATATGACCTCGGTGGTGGTACTTTCGATATCTCTATTATCGAAATCGACGAAGTTGACGGCGAAAAAACCTTCGAAGTTCTGGCAACCAACGGTGATACCCACCTGGGTGGTGAAGACTTCGACAGCCGTATGATCAACTACCTGGTTGACGAGTTTAAGAAAGATCAGGGTATCGACCTGCGTAATGACCCGCTGGCGATGCAGCGTCTGAAAGAAGCCGCTGAGAAAGCGAAGATTGAGCTGTCTTCCGCTCAGCAGACCGACGTGAACCTGCCGTACATCACTGCAGACGCGACCGGTCCGAAACACATGAACATCAAAGTGACCCGTGCGAAACTGGAAAGCCTGGTTGAAGACCTGGTTAACCGTTCTATCGAGCCGCTGAAAGTTGCTCTGCAGGATGCTGGCCTGTCCGTATCTGATATCAACGACGTTATCCTCGTTGGTGGTCAGACGCGTATGCCGATGGTGCAGAAGAAAGTCGCTGAGTTCTTCGGTAAAGAACCGCGTAAAGACGTTAACCCGGACGAAGCCGTAGCAATCGGTGCTGCTGTTCAGGGTGGTGTATTGACCGGTGATGTTAAAGACGTGCTGCTGCTGGACGTTACCCCGCTGTCTCTGGGTATCGAAACCATGGGTGGCGTAATGACTCCGCTGATCGCGAAAAACACCACTATCCCGACCAAGCACAGCCAGGTGTTCTCTACCGCTGAAGACAACCAGTCTGCGGTAACCATCCACGTGCTGCAGGGTGAACGTAAACGTGCTGCTGATAACAAAGATCTGGGTCAGTTTAACCTGGATGGCATCAGCCCGGCTCCGCGCGGTATGCCGCAGATCGAAGTTACTTTTGACATCGATGCCGACGGTATCCTGCACGTTTCCGCGAAAGACAAAAACAGCGGTAAAGAGCAGAAGATCACCATCAAGGCTTCTTCTGGTCTGAACGAAGAAGAGATTCAGAAAATGGTTCGCGAAGCAGAAGCGAACGCAGAATCTGACCGTAAGTTTGAAGAGCTGGTTCAGACCCGTAACCAGGGTGACCATCTGCTGCACAGCACTCGCAAGCAGGTTGAAGAGGCAGGCGACAAACTGCCGGCTGACGACAAAACAGCCATCGAGTCTGCACTGACCGCGCTGGAAACGTCTCTGAAAGGTGAAGACAAAGCGGATATCGAAGCGAAAATGCAGGCGCTGGCACAGGTTTCCCAGAAACTGATGGAAATCGCTCAGCAGCAGCACGCACAGCAACAGGCTGGTGCAGCAGGCGCTGATGCTTCTGCAAATAACGCGAAAGATGACGACGTTGTCGACGCCGAGTTTGAAGAAGTGAAAGACAAAAAATAATCGCCCTTTGAACGGGTAATTACTGGCACGGGCGAAGAGGTTTCCTCTCCGCCCGTGCACGCATGTTAGGGGCAGATAAAAAGAGATGGCTAAGCAAGACTATTACGAGATTTTAGGCGTTTCCAAATCAGCGGAAGAGCGTGAAATCAAAAAGGCCTACAAGCGCCTGGCCATGAAATATCACCCGGATCGCAACCAGGGTGATAAAGAGGCCGAAGCCAAGTTTAAAGAGATCAAAGAAGCGTACGAGATCCTGACCGATGCGCAAAAACGTGCGGCCTACGATCAGTACGGTCATGCTGCGTTTGAGCAAGGCGGCATGGGCGGCGGCGGCGGTTTTGGCGGCGGGGCTGACTTCAGCGATATCTTTGGTGACGTGTTTGGCGATATCTTTGGCGGCGGTCGTGGTCGTCAGCGCGCCTCACGTGGTGCTGATTTACGTTACAACATGGATCTCACTCTGGAAGAAGCCGTGCGTGGCGTCACCAAAGAGATCCGTATTCCGACTCTGGAAGAGTGTGACGTTTGCCACGGCAGCGGCGCGAAGGCAGGCACTCAGCCGCAAACCTGTCCAACCTGTCACGGTTCTGGTCAGGTACAGATGCGTCAGGGCTTTTTTGCCGTACAGCAGACCTGTCCGCACTGTCAGGGCCGCGGTACGTTGATCAAAGATCCGTGCAACAAATGCCACGGGCATGGTCGCGTTGAGAAGAGCAAAACGCTGTCCGTTAAAATCCCGGCAGGGGTTGATACCGGCGACCGTATCCGTTTGTCTGGTGAAGGCGAAGCCGGTGAGCATGGCGCGCCAGCAGGTGATCTGTACGTGCAGGTGCAGGTTAAACAGCACCCAATCTTCGAGCGTGAAGGCAATAACCTGTACTGCGAAGTGCCGATTAACTTTGCAATGGCAGCCCTGGGTGGCGAGATTGAAGTCCCGACGCTGGATGGTCGCGTGAAGCTAAAAATTCCGGGCGAAACGCAAACTGGCAAACTTTTCCGCATGCGTGGAAAGGGCGTCAAGTCTGTACGCGGTGGCGCTCAGGGAGACCTGCTGTGCCGCGTGGTAGTGGAAACTCCGGTTGGCCTGAATGACAAGCAGAAGCAACTGCTGAAAGATTTGCAGGATAGCTTTGGTGGCCCGACGGGTGAACAAAACAGCCCGCGTTCCAAAAGCTTCTTCGACGGCGTGAAGAAATTCTTTGACGATTTGACGCGCTAAAATAAAAGTAGAGAAAAGGCCATTTCAGCGATGAGATGGCCTTTTTTTTACCTGGCAGATGGATATCCAGACCCTTACCGGCATCGGATATATTATCCAACTTTGTTGGAATAGTATGATGTGTGGAGCAGTGCTACGGTTTTAGAACTAACATCTTTTTTGGCTATTCACAGCCGCATACCAGGTTGATGTGATTGTTTTAACATCAATAAATAATCACGGCCAACCTAATTTAAAAGGCAACTACAGTCATATTTCTGGCGAAATAATTACTTATCTCCTCTCAAACAACATATTCTGACACACTACCAGTAATAACGATTCACCTTCCTTGATGTGAGATTTACATCACTATCCTGTCATTCTATTTCATTATTATTTGTCACCGCGGTAACACAATATTTATTGATGGATTAATTATAATTATGGGGAATACATTCAATGCCTCGGATAAAAAATGGACTATTAGCTTGTCTTATACTTATAGTGCCTTCTCTTTTTAGCCATGCAGCACAAGCTCTGGAGTATAAAAATTCTTTTGGGTCTATTAATGCCGGTTATGCCGACTGGAATAGCGGATTTGTCAATGTACATCGTGGCGAGGTTTGGAAAGCAACAGCGGATTTTGGTGTCAATTTTCGAGAAGCCGAATTTTACTCATTTATTGAAAGTAATGTGTTAAATCATGCTGTAGCCGGTCGAAATCATACGGTGTCGGCGATGACCCATGTGCGTCTCTTTGATTCTGATTATACCTTCTTTGGCAAGATTTATGGCCAGTGGGATAACTCCTGGGGCGACGATCTGGATATGTTTTATGGTCTGGGTTATCTCGGCTGGAGCGGAGATTGGGGGTTTTTAAAACCCTATATAGGTTTGCATAACCAATCTGGTGATTATGTATCACAACGATACGGACAAACCAGCGGCTGGAATGGCTACGTTATTGGCTGGACTGCGGCTTACAATTTTACTTTATTTGGTGAGAAATTTGTTTTATCTGACTGGAATGAAATTGAGCTTGATAGAAATGATGCTTATGCGGAACAGCAATTTGGCCGGAATGGATTAAATGGCGGATTAACACTGGCGTGGAAATTTTATCCACGATGGAAAGCTACAGTGACTTATCGCTATTTTGAAAACAAACTGGGTTATGACGGTTACGGGGATCAGATGATTTATATGATTGGGTATTCATTTTAAATAAAACCAAAGGATCGGAAATGAAAAAAACAGTCGTGGCGAGTTTGGTTGGGCTGGCATTATGTGCCGGGAGCGCATTACAAACAACATATGCAGCTTCAGCGAAACAGCCTAATTTAGTGATTATTATGGCTGATGATTTGGGCTATGGCGATCTCGCGACTTATGGCCATCAAATCGTCAAAACGCCTAATATCGACAAGCTGGCACAGGAAGGGGTGAAATTTACCGACTACTATGCGCCCGCGCCGCTGTGCTCTCCTTCTCGTGCGGGTTTATTAACGGGACGTATGCCATTCCGTACAGGGATCCGTTCCTGGATCCCTGAAGGCAAAGATGTCGCGTTGGGACGGAATGAACTGACGATTGCCAACCTGTTAAAGCAACAGGGGTATGACACGGCGATGATGGGGAAATTGCACCTAAATGCCGGGGGCGATCGCACCGATCAACCGCAGGCGAAGGACATGGGGTTTGACTACACCCTGGTAAACCCGGCGGGATTCGTCACGGATGCTACGCTTGATAACGCAAAAGAACGTCCCCGCTATGGCATGGTGCATCCCACTGGCTGGATCCGTAATGGACAGCATATTGGTCGTGCGGACACCATGAGCGGCGAGCTTGTCAGTTCTGAAGTCGTCAACTGGCTGGATAACAAGAAAGACGACAAACCGTTCTTCTTATATGTCGCGTTCACGGAAGTTCACAGTCCGCTGGCCTCACCGAAAAATTACCTCGACATGTATTCGCAATATATGAGCGCTTACCAGAAACAGCATCCGGATCTGTTTTATGGCGACTGGGCGGATAAGCCGTGGCGAGGAACAGGCGAATACTACGCGAACATCAGCTATATGGATGCTCAGGTCGGTAAAGTAATGGATAAGATCAAGGCAATGGGTGAAGAAGATAACACCATTGTCATTTTCACCAGTGATAACGGCCCAGTGACCCGCGAGGCTCGCAAAGTATATGAACTGAACCTGGCGGGTGAAACGGATGGGCTTCGCGGCCGTAAAGATAACCTTTGGGAAGGCGGTATCCGTGTTCCGGCAATCATCAAGTACGGTAAACATATTCCGCAGGGGATGGTAACGGATACGCCAGTTTATGGTCTTGACTGGGTGCCGACGTTAGCAAACATGATGAATTTTAAACTGCCAACAGATCGTACCTACGATGGGCAGTCTCTGGTTCCATTACTTGAACAGAAAACGTTAGCACGTCAGAAACCACTCATCTTTGGCATTGATATGCCGTTCCAGGATGATCCTACTGACGAATGGGCGATCCGTGATGGCGACTGGAAGATGATTATCGATCGTGAAAATAAACCCAAATACCTCTACAACCTGAAAAAAGATCGCTTTGAAACGCTTAATCAGATTGGGAAACAACCTGAAATCGAGAAACAACTGTATGGCAAGTTCCTGAAATACAAACAGGACATTGACAACGATTCGCTGATGAAAGCTCGCGGTGACAAGCCAACGCCAGTCACCTGGGGCTAACAGAATAATTATAAGAAACATAAGGTATGCCACTTAGGGCTATGCCCGCCTGGTTCAACGCTTTTGTGCTGAGCCAGGTTCTTTTATTTATGGAGCTATCACAATGCAGACAAAAAGTTGTCAGGTCATGATTAAACCGACAGGCTCGGTATGTAATCTGGACTGTAAATACTGTTTTTATCTGGAAAAGGAGATGCTTTATCCGGATAGAAAAGCGAATTACAGAATGTCAGATGACATGCTCGAGTTATTCATCAAACAGCATATTGCCGCGCAGGATGTGAATGACGTGATTTTTGCGTGGCAGGGGGGGGAACCTACGCTGATGGGGTTGGCATTTTATCGGCGAGCGCTGGCATTGCAGCAGCGTTATTCTGGCGGTAAAACGATTATAAATACCTTCCAGACTAACGGTATATTGATTGACGACGAATGGGCTATTTTTTTTAAGCAACACGCCTTCCTGGTGGGCGTTTCTATTGATGGTGATGCCGCGTTACATGATGAATGGCGGGTTACTCGTTCAGGTAAACCGACGCATGGGAAAGTTGAACAGGCCGTTAAATGTCTGGTACGCCACGGTGTAGAATTTAATACGCTGACGGTGGTGAATCACACGAATATGCATCACCCGGTGCGAGTCTATAACTATCTGAAAAGCATTGGCAGTCGCTATATGCAGTTTATTCCGCTCATCGAAAGAAGCGCTGAAGAGGGCGGTATTGGTCTGGCACATCCTGAAGGCGGACAAACAAGAATGATGCCGTGGTCGGTTGATTCACTGCAATTTGGCCATTTTCTCAACGCTATTTTTGATGTCTGGGTCCGTAACGATATTGGTGATATCGGCATACAGATGTTTGAGCAGACGCTCGCGGCGTGGTGCGGGTTACCACCGCAGGTATGCGTGTTTGCGCCAACCTGCGGTAGCGCATTCGCCATGGAAATGAACGGCGATGTGTATAACTGCGATCATTTTGTGTATCCGCAGTACAAGTTGGGGAATATTCAGGATTCGACGCTGCGCGCGATGAACAATAGCGAAAAAAACCGGCAGTTTGGCGAGGATAAGCGACGCACAATGGCACAAGAATGTGACTCCTGCTCATGGCAGTTTGCCTGTTATGGCGGTTGTCCTAAGCATCGTTTTTTGCCGTCAATATCAGGTAAAAGAAATCACAACTATTTGTGCGCGGGATATAAGTCGTTTTTCTCTCATACCGCAATGACGATGAGTGCCATGAAAACACTCTACGAAAATGGTTTTTCACCTGTAGAGATAAAATCAGTATTTGCTTGAACGTATCGTATTCGCAGGGAGTGAATATGTTTTCCTGGATTAATGTCGATAGTTGTAAAACGCCCGGCTGCAAAAATATGGGTATGTTGAACAGCCCGGATTACCAAAACCAAGGGAAAAATATACTATGCCGGGCCTGCGGTTTTCTCTTCCCCATTATTTCGGAACGATCACTCAACCGCTTTCGTCAGTCGGTTAATCAGGCATGGAAAGGACTGATAAAATCCTGCCCCCACTGCGGGGGAATTTCACTCAAAAAGTACGGTTTTTCTGCGCAAGGAGAACCGCGTATTTACTGTCAGCGTTGTCATAAAACATTTATTTCTCCTGTCAGGCAGAAAACAGATGCGCGTCAGGATTATCTCGCCACGCTGATTCAGGAAGGTGCGACACTGGCGGATATTCGCACCGCACTCGTGCTGGATAGCACCGGGTTGAATCGGGAGTTACAGAAACTCTCTCGCAATGCAAATCTGGCGGAACGCGAATTTACTTTTCCTACGTTTGATATCGCCATGAGCACGCGCGCTTTTCGGATCAAATTTAACGGTAGTGATAGTTTTCTGTATGTGTTGGTCACTGCAGAAGAGAATACCGGTCGAATTGTTGCCGTTACGACAAATTACTCAGCTCATCCCGTAGAGGCTGAGTATCAGTATCATTCTGACTATGAAGAACGCCTGCCTCCCGGTACGTTGGCGCATATTGTGCAACGTAAAGAAGTGATAACGATGCGGCGGGAGACGCTTTTTGATGTGGATTACGGTCCTGCAATATTGCACAAAAATGATCCGGGGATGTTAGTTAAACCCGTTTTGCCAGCTTATCGCCATTTCGAGTTGGTTAAAATGCTCACGGATGAACGTTCTCTCAATATTCAGCATTACCTCGATCAGGAATGCTTTATCCTGGGAGGATGTATGATGGCGAATATACAGCATGTTCAGCAAGGGCGTTGCCACATTGCTTTTGTGAGAGAACGTGGAGAATCAGCGCCGCAAAAAGATATTCCGCCAAGGTTGTTTATGGGGGGCGGCATCCGTAATAACGTTTGGCGAACATTCACCACGCGTGACTACGCGCTGGCAGTATGCAACTTAACAGAGAACCGAAAAACGAGTATGCAACGCAGCGCCACGCTTGTGAGTGCGACCCGTTTTATCCATTTTATCGATACACATCCTTTTCTGGCACACCTCAACCGTATGTCTCCGGCAAATGTGACGGCAACGCTGGACCATCTCAGATACGCGTTTAATGCGAGGCATCACTCAGATGCAGACTAACTAATCCTGTGTTTTCTCATTAGACAATGCTCGGAAAAGCCGATTCATTCATCATGAATAATCTAATTTTAACGAGCTTTTTGCGGGTGTAAGATAGTAATTACGAAGTATTCACCCAATAGAGAGAATAAAAGTGAAACATCTGCATCGTTTTTTTAGTAGCGACGCCTCGGGAGGCATCATCCTGATCATCGCAGCCGCAGTCGCTATGCTGATGGCAAATATCGGGGTTACCAGTGGATGGTACCACGCCTTTCTGGAAACACCTGTCCAACTGCGGGTTGGCGCGCTTGAAATCAACAAAAATATGCTGCTGTGGATCAACGACGCGTTGATGGCGGTATTCTTCCTGTTGATTGGTCTGGAAGTGAAGCGTGAGTTAATGCAGGGCTCGCTTGCCAGCCTGCGTCAGGCGGCGTTTCCAATTATTGCCGCGATTGGCGGCATGATTGTCCCGGCGTTGCTGTATCTGGCATTCAACTATGCCGACCCTATCACTCGTGAAGGATGGGCAATTCCGGCAGCAACGGATATCGCTTTTGCGCTCGGTGTACTGGCACTGTTGGGTAGTCGTGTTCCGCTGGCACTGAAAATCTTCCTGATGGCGCTGGCGATTATCGATGACCTCGGCGCGATTGTGATCATCGCGTTGTTCTACACCAGCGATCTCTCGTTGTTGTCTCTGGGCGTCGCCGCGTGCGCAATTCTCGTCCTGGCGGCATTGAATCTGTGCGGTGTGAGACGCACCGGTATTTATATTCTGGTTGGCGTCGTGCTATGGACGGCAGTGCTGAAGTCCGGCGTGCATGCCACTCTGGCAGGCGTGATCGTTGGTTTCTTCATTCCGTTAAAGGAAAAACATGGGCGCTCACCGGCAAAGCGTCTGGAGCATGTCCTGCATCCGTGGGTGGCTTATCTGATCCTGCCGCTGTTTGCCTTCGCTAACGCAGGTGTTTCGCTGCAGGGCGTGACGCTGAATGGATTGACCTCTATCCTGCCGCTGGGAATTATCGCCGGCCTGCTTATCGGTAAGCCACTGGGGATCAGTCTGTTCTGCTGGCTGGCATTACGTCTCAAGGTGGCGCAACTGCCTGAAGGCACGAGTTTCCAGCAAATTATGGCGGTCGGTATTCTGTGCGGCATCGGCTTTACAATGTCGATTTTCATCGCCAGTCTGGCGTTTGGTAACGTTGATCCGGAGCTGATTAACTGGGCAAAACTGGGGATCCTGATTGGTTCACTGTTGTCGGCAGTTATTGGTTATAGCTGGCTGCGTACCCGGTTGAATACGTCAGCCTGAGCAGATAACTCTTTGGTGACAATTTCAGGGAGAGAGTATGTCTCATATAAATTACAACCACCTGTATTACTTCTGGCATGTGTATAAAGAAGGATCGGTGGTGGGTGCCGCAGAAGCGCTTTATCTGACACCGCAAACTATTACCGGGCAGATCAAAGCGCTTGAGGAACGCTTACAAGGGAAGTTGTTTAAGCGTAAGGGGCGAGGGCTGGAACCCAGCGAGTTAGGCGAATTAGTTTTCCGTTATGCGGATAAAATGTTCACCTTAAGCCAGGAAATGCTGGATATCGTGAACTATCGCAAAGAGTCGAATTTGCTGTTTGATGTCGGCGTGGCGGATGCATTATCGAAGCAACTGGTTAGCAGCGTGCTGGATGCTGCTGTGGTTGAGAACGAGCAAATCCATCTGCGTTGTTTTGAATCAACACACGAGATGCTGCTGGAGCAGCTCAGCCAGCATAAGCTGGATATGATTATCTCCGATTGCCCGATCGACTCAACGCAGCAGGAAGGGCTGTTCTCGGTGCGGATTGGCGAATGCAGCGTGAGCTTTTGGTGCACCAGGCCGCTGCCTGAGAAACCGTTTCCGGCCTGTCTGGAAGAGCGTCGATTGCTGATCCCAGGTCGTCGTTCGATGCTTGGACGTAAGCTGTTGAACTGGATTAACTCACAAGGACTGAACGTTGAAATCCTTGGCGAGTTTGATGACGCCGCGCTGATGAAAGCGTTTGGCGCAACGCATAACGCGATATTCGTTGCCCCTACGCTGTATTCACACAATTTCTATGCTGATGATTCTATTGTTGAAATTGGACGCGTTGAGAATGTGATGGAGGAGTATCACGCCATATTCGCGGAGAGGATGATCCAGCATCCGGCGGTGCAGCGTATTTGCAATGCCAACTATTCAGCACTGTTCAAGCCGCCACAGGTCTAAACGCCTTTATGTTGCCGGCTGCGGTGTACTAACCGCAGCCGGGCTATAATTACAGTTTCAATATATTACGATACTGCCCGCCTTCGCGGATAAATACCGGAATTCTGTTCAGGGGAGCGTCATAGCGCAGCGTTTGTCCTCCCTGATAGCTCTCGCCGGTCGCAAAATCCGTCCATGTTTCCCCTTCTGGCAACCAAACGTCGCGTTCGCGCATACCTTCATGCATAACGGGCGCAACCAACAGATCGGGGCCGAAACAGTACTGGTCGGTGATTTCCCAGCTTTTTAGCTGATCGGGGAACTCAAAAAACAGGGTACGCATCACCGGTGTATTGTAGTTATGCGTTTCTGTCATTAACGCTTTGATGTAGGGCTTGAGCTTCTCACGCAGTGTCAGGCAACCCGTTAGCACATCACACACATCCTCACCGTAGCTCCAGATCTCGTTGGGCGCGCCGGTAGGGCACTGGGCAATCCCGTCCCGATAAGGCTGCTGCGGTAAAATCTGCGGATCGCGGTTGCCGTGCAGGCGCATCACCGGGCTAAATACGCCCCACTGGAACCAGCGAATCAGTAGCTCATGAAAGCGTGGGTCGTGAATATTGCCGCCATGAAAGCCGCCAATATCTGTTGTCCACCATGGGATACCTGCAATCCCCATATTCATCCCGGCGGCAAACTGATTGCGCAGAGAACGAAACGATGAGTGGATATCACCTGACCACACCAGCGCGCCGTATTTCTGACTTCCAGCCCAGGCGCAGCGCAGCAGGTTGATAACCTGGTCTTCGCCATTGGCTTTCATGCCGTCAAAAAAGGTTTTGGCGTACATTCGCGGGTAGATATTGCCCACTTCCAGCACCGGTCCGGCGTGGTAGCGATAGTTATCGTAGTCGTAAACGCTGAACTCCGGCTCGGCTTCATCTAGCCAGAAGAGCTTCACGCCTTTATCGTAATAGTTGCGTTTTGCTTTACTCCAGACGTAGTCGCGAGCGCCGGGATGGGTGGCATCAAAGAAAGTGGTATTGCCGAGAAAATCCATATTAATTGGCAATCCGCGCTCCGTTTGTACCAGCCAGCCGTTTTCGCGCATCTCCCGATAGCTCTCGGTGCGATTGTCCACCGTCGGCCAGACGGAGACCATCAGCTCAATACCCAGCGATTTTAACTCGGCGATCATGGCATCGGGATCGGGCCAGTCGCGCGAGTCGAACATCCAGTCCCCCTGATTTGGCCAGTGGAAGAAATCGATAACGATTACCGAGATGGGGAGATTGCGCCGTTTGTACTCGCGGGCGACGGCGAGCAACTCCTCCTGGGTGCGATAGCGTAACTTGCACTGCCAGAAGCCCATGGCGTAATCCGGCATCATCGGCGGCGTGCCCGTGGCGAGCGCATACGCCTGGCTAATTTCTGCCGGGGTATCGCCAGCGGTGATCCAGTAGTCCAACTGTTCGCTGACCTGAGCTTCCCACTCGGTCACGTTATGGGCGAACGTCACGCGGCCGACCGCCGGGTTGTTCCATAAAAATCCGTAGCCCAGGCTTGAGAGCATAAAGGGCACCGAGGCCTGAGAGTTACGCTGGGCCAGTTCGAGCACGCATCCTTTGAGATCCAGATTGGCCTGCTGATATTGGCCCATGCCGTAAATTTTTTCCCCTTCGGCAGCTTCGAAGCGGGCTTTAAGTGAATATTTCCCGCCCTGAATAGGGCGGAATTCGCGTCCCTCAAGGTTGAGTGCGCTGACATACTGGCCGTGGGAAGATTCGTCCTCGCCGATTTCGCCCCGCAGACGCCAGAACTCCTGCAACAGGCACTTATGCGGATGGCGATAAAAAGCGATTTGCCCTTTTTGATTGACGATTGCGCTAATTTTTCCGTTGGTTAGCGTCGCCTGCTTGTGGTCATAAACGATGTGGCAGGCGCTTTC
Source organism: Citrobacter sp. Colony219 (assembly GCF_019382635.1). Lineage (NCBI taxonomy): Bacteria > Pseudomonadati > Pseudomonadota > Gammaproteobacteria > Enterobacterales > Enterobacteriaceae > Citrobacter > Citrobacter sp. Colony219. Next base: position 1,049,552 of record NZ_CP080033.1, read on the forward strand.
TGTGACTGGCTCCGTGAGCGCCCAGTTCTCATTTCGCATAACCGGAAGATGACGGCCACTGCGAACGCGCAGGCTGTTCTCGCCCCAGGGTTCAATCCACAAATAGCGATCGTTTTGCTGCCAGACCAGACGACGCGGGTCATGTTGCACAAATGGCATGGTGGTGCCTCCCATATTTTGAGGGTAAAGATTAAGAAAGTTATTGGGTGATGGTTTCCAGATCGTGGCGAATCCTCTCTTCCATTGCTTCGTACTTACGGAAGAAAAGTAGCGGGATCGCCGCGAGTGCGAAGAGCAGGGCGGGCGCCCAGATAAAGGCCCAGGTAATGCCTTCCAGACCCGCAGCGCTTTGGGCATGGTTCGGGACATAGCCAAAACTGTTCATGATCCAGGCGGCGAAAGCGGTACCCAGACCACTGCCCATCTTGATGCAGAAAGTACTGCCGAAGGCGATAAGAATGCCGGTGGCCTTGATGCCCATTTTCCAGGCACCGAAGTCGACGGCAAAGCCCAACATGGCAAACGGCATTGAGCAGGCGATTCCGCTACCGATATTGCCGAGCACCCAGGCCGCGATGAGGAAAGGTATGTTGTCCGCCGCCAGCCACATCAAGACGCCGCCGAACGTGGCGACCAGCAAGCCGCCTACCCATATCCAGGTTTTAGCCAGGTATTTGCTAAAGAAAGGGATGGCGATGATAAACAGGATCTGAATCGTCGCCAGACTGTTAATCAGCGGAACCAGATCTTTGCGATCGAGGTTGTAGGTCAGATAATAAACAATGGTGGTGGACCGCTGTTGCAGGGCAATCCAGAAGATCAGATTGGCCAGCACCATCAGGATCCATGGCCAGTTACCTTTCATCGCCGTGAAACTTTTTTTCATCGGCAGTTTGGGTTCTTGCTGTATTTTATCCGCATCCATTTCGCGGATATTTTTAAAGGCGAAAAGCGTTAGCGAACAGGATATCGCAGCAAACAGAATCGCCGTATAAATAAATCCGGCATGATCATTTCCGTTACCTAAAAATGCAACCAGGGGTAATGCTGTGGCATTCATTAATAAAACCCCGATTTGTCCTCCGGTCATTCTCCAGGAATTTAATACCAGCCGTTCCTTAGGGGACAGGGTCATCAGAGGTAATATTGCACTGAGCGGTGTATTAAGTCCGGTAAATAAAATGCTGGCAATCATATAGGATATTGCTGCATATATGGCTTTTCCTGTCATGCTGATATCTGGAGACCAAAATGACAGCGCGCTGAATACACCAAAAGGCAGCGGCAGCCATAAAAACCAGGGACGACATTTACCGTAACGTGAACGTGTTTTATCGATAATGATCCCCCAGATTGGGGCATCTATACCATCTACGATACGCGCCAGTAGCAGGATGACACCTGCTACGGCGAGACTTATACCCGCAACGTCAGTGTAGAAATATAAGATGTAGGTTGAACCGAAACAGTACAGCAGATTACCTGCCACATCCAAAGAGCCGTAGCTAATACGCTGTAGTAAAGATAATGATGCTGACCCGCAAGACTGGGTATCCTCAATAACAGAACTCATAATAATAACTCCGATATTGGTGCGATACGCCCAGAAAAACAGCTTTTACTTTCTAAGCAGTAGGGTAGTTGTTATTTTTTATCTAAAAAATTAAACCTTTGGAGAGAAATAGTGGTTAATTGGTTTGGTGAAAAATAGTTAACACGGGCATTGTGATCAATTATCAAATCTTACATCAGGATTGCGTTTATTCGTTTTTGGGGGAGTAATTATGTCATTTGCTATGACGGTCACAATTTGATTAGCAATGAAATTAAAAAAATTAAACAGTGAAAGAAAATGACTTTCATGTGCCCGGTAAGGCGGCTGGCTGAAAAGAGAAGCGGCCCAGAGGAGTACGAACAAGGTCAGTGGATGACGGTTGCCTTCGAAGCTGGTTGTACAAACGACAGGCATAAAAAAACCCGCTTGCGCGGGTTTTTTCACAAAGCGACAACAGACAGGCGATTAAGCCAGTTTGTTGATCTGTGCAGTCAGGTTTGCTTTATGACGCGCAGCTTTGTTTTTGTGGATCAGACCTTTAGCAGCCTGACGGTCCACGATTGGTTGCATTTCGTTAAATGCTTTCAGTGCAGTAGCTTTGTCGCCAGCTTCGATAGCTGCGTATACTTTCTTGATGAAAGTACGCATCATAGAGCGACGGCTAGCGTTGTGCTTGCGGGCCTTTTCAGACTGAACGGCGCGCTTCTTAGCTGATTTGATATTAGCCAAGGTCCAACTCCCAAATGTGTTCTATATGGACAATTCAAAGGCCGAGGAATATGCCCTTTTAGCCTTCTTTTGTCAATGGATTTGTGCAAATAAGCGCCGTTTAAATTCCAGCACTCGTTGCGTAGTGATGGCACAGGATTCTACCAGCTTGCGTGGCGTGAATACAGCTTTTCGACGAGAAAAATTGCATTGGCGTGCCGGTGAAGGGCGTCAATTTGTTTCATAACAATGAAAACCATCCTCTTTCTGTTTCGTAGAAACAATCGCCGGTTAACGTTGACCGCGGTACAGGGTATACTTTCACGATTTTCACTGTTTTGAGCCAGACATGAAGCTGATACGAGGCATACATAATCTCAGTCAGGCCCCGCATGGGTGTGTGCTGACTATTGGTAATTTCGACGGCGTGCACCGTGGTCACCGTGCGTTGCTGCAGGGCTTACGGGAAGAAGGGCGCAAACGCAATTTACCAGTAATGGTGATGATTTTTGAGCCGCAGCCGCTGGAACTGTTTGCGACGGACAAGTCACCTGCGCGCCTTACCCGCCTGCGGGAAAAACTGCGTTATCTGGCCGAATGCGGTGTGGACTACGTACTGTGCGTGCGTTTTGACCGACGTTTTGCCGCATTAACGGCGCAGACTTTTATCAGCGATCTGCTGGTTAAGCGCCTTGGTGTACAATTTCTTGCCGTTGGCGATGATTTCCGCTTTGGCGCTAGCCGTGCGGGTGATTTCTTGTTATTACAGGAAGCGGGCGCTGAGTATGGTTTTGATATCACCAGTACCCAAACCTTCTGTGAAGGCGGTGTGCGTATCAGCAGCACCGCAGTACGTCAGGCGCTGGCCGAAGATAACCTGCAACTGGCCGAAAGCCTGCTTGGGCATCCTTTTACTATCTCAGGACGCGTCGTTCACGGTGATGAGTTAGGGCGCACCATCGGTTTTCCGACGGCAAACTTACCGCTTCGTCGTCAGGTTTCTCCGGTGAAAGGTGTTTATGCGGTTGAAGTGATGGGACTGGGTGACAAACCGTTGCCCGGCGTCGCCAACATCGGCACCCGCCCGACGGTAGCAGGCGTACGCCAGCAGTTGGAAGTGCATCTATTGGACGTTGTAATGGACCTGTATGGTCGCCATATAGATGTAGTACTGCGTAAAAAAATACGCAGCGAACAGCGATTTGCCTCGCTGGATGAACTAAAAGCGCAGATTGCGCGTGATGAGTTGACTGCCCGTGAATTTTTTGGGCTAACAAAACCGGCTTAATGCCTATACGAGTTTTAAATACGGAACCGAGAATCTGATGAGTGACTATAAATCAACCCTGAATTTGCCGGAAACAGGGTTCCCGATGCGCGGCGATCTCGCCAAGCGCGAACCGGGAATGCTGGCGCGTTGGACTGATGATGACCTGTACGGCATCATTCGTGCGGCCAAAAAAGGCAAAAAAACCTTCATTCTGCATGATGGCCCTCCTTATGCGAATGGCAGCATTCATATTGGTCACTCGGTTAACAAGATTCTGAAAGACATTATCGTGAAGTCCAAAGGACTCACGGGCTATGACTCGCCGTACGTTCCGGGCTGGGACTGCCACGGTCTGCCGATCGAGCTGAAAGTTGAGCAGGAATACGGCAAGCCGGGCGAGAAGTTCACCGCTGCTGAGTTCCGCGCTAAGTGCCGTGAATACGCAGCGACCCAGGTAGATGGTCAGCGTAAAGACTTTATCCGTCTTGGCGTACTGGGCGACTGGTCGCATCCGTACCTGACCATGGACTTCAAAACTGAAGCCAACATCATTCGTGCGCTGGGTAAAATCATCGGCAACGGTCACCTGCACAAAGGTGCGAAGCCGGTGCACTGGTGCGTTGACTGCCGTTCCGCGCTGGCGGAAGCGGAAGTTGAGTATTATGACAAAACCTCTCCGTCCATCGACGTGGCGTTCCACGCTGCCGATCAGGATGCGGTGAAAGCGAAATTTGGCGTTTCTGACGTCAACGGCCCGATCTCGCTGGTTATCTGGACCACTACCCCGTGGACGTTACCGGCGAACCGCGCAATCTCTCTGGCACCTGATTTTGACTATGCGCTGGTGCAGATTGACGGCCAGGCTGTGATTCTGGCTAAAGATCTGGTTGAAAGCGTCATGCAGCGTATTGGCGCGGCTGAATACACCATTCTCGGCACCGTGAAAGGCGCTGAGCTGGAACTGCTGCGCTTTACCCATCCGTTTATGGGCTTTGACGTGCCGGCTATCCTTGGCGATCACGTTACACTGGATGCGGGTACCGGTGCGGTCCATACCGCTGGCGGTCACGGTCCGGATGACTACGTCATCAGCCAGAAATACGGTCTGGAAATCGCTAACCCGGTTGGCCCGGACGGCGCATACCTGGCGGGTACCTATCCGGATCTGGACGGTGTGAACGTCTTTAAAGCCAACGACAAAATCGTTGCGCTGCTGAGCGAAAAAGGCGCGCTGCTGCACGTTGAGAAGATGCAGCACAGCTACCCATGCTGCTGGCGTCACAAGTCACCGATCATCTTCCGTGCGACCCCGCAGTGGTTCGTCAGCATGGATCAGAAAGGCCTGCGCGCGCAGTCGCTGAAAGAGATCAAAGGCGTACAGTGGATCCCGGACTGGGGCCAGGCGCGTATTGAATCGATGGTTGCCAACCGTCCTGACTGGTGTATCTCCCGTCAGCGTACGTGGGGTGTGCCGATGTCTCTGTTTGTTCACAAAGACACCGAAGAGCTGCATCCGCGCGCTATCGAACTGATGGAAGAAGTGGCTAAACGCGTTGAAGTTGACGGCATCCAGGCGTGGTGGGATCTCGATCCGAAAGATATCCTCGGCGACGAAGCTGACCAGTATGTCAAAGTTCCGGATACGCTGGACGTGTGGTTCGACTCCGGTTCAACCCACTCATCCGTTGTAGACGTGCGTCCTGAGTTTGCGGGCCATGCGGCAGATATGTATCTGGAAGGTTCTGACCAGCACCGTGGCTGGTTCATGTCTTCTTTGATGATCTCCACCGCCATGAAAGGCAAAGCACCTTATCGCCAGGTACTGACCCACGGTTTCACCGTTGATGGTCAGGGCCGTAAGATGTCCAAATCTATCGGTAACACCGTTTCTCCGCAGGACGTGATGAACAAACTGGGCGCGGATATTCTGCGTCTGTGGGTTGCTTCTACCGACTACACCGGTGAAATGGCCGTTTCTGACGAAATCCTGAAACGTGCTGCCGACAGCTATCGTCGTATCCGTAACACCGCGCGCTTCCTGCTGGCGAACCTGAACGGGTTCGATCCGGTTAAAGACATGGTGAAACCGGAAGATATGGTGGTGCTGGACAGGTGGGCGGTAGGTTGTGCGCAAGCGGCGCAGGACGAAATCCTGAAAGCCTATGAAGCTTATGACTTCCACGAAGTGGTACAGCGCCTGATGCGCTTCTGCTCCGTAGAAATGGGTTCGTTCTATCTCGACATCATCAAAGACCGTCAGTACACCGCGAAAGCGGACAGTGTGGCGCGTCGTAGCTGCCAGACTGCGCTGTTCCATATTGCAGAAGCGCTGGTTCGTTGGATGGCGCCGATCATGTCCTTTACCGCAGATGAAATCTGGGGTTACCTGCCGGGCGATCGTGAGAAGTACGTCTTTACCGGTGAATGGTACGAAGGTCTGTTTGGCTTAGGCGAAACCGAAGCGATGAACGATGCCTACTGGGACGAGCTGCTGAAAGTGCGCGGCGAAGTGAACAAGGTTATCGAGCAGGCGCGTGCGGATAAGAAAGTCGGCGGTTCTCTGGAAGCGGCAGTGACCCTGTACGCTGAACCTGAGCTGGCGGCGAAACTGACCGCGCTGGGTGAAGAGTTGCGTTTTGTACTGCTGACCTCTGGTGCGACGGTTGCGGATTTTGCAGCGGCTCCAGCTGATGCTCAGCAGAGCGAACTGCTCAAAGGTCTGAAAATCGTACTGAGCAAAGCCGAAGGTGAGAAATGCCCGCGCTGCTGGCATTACACTACCGACGTCGGCCAGGTGGCGGAACATGCAGATATCTGCGGACGCTGTGTCAGCAACATCGCCGGTGATGGCGAACAACGTAAGTTTGCCTGATGAGTAAGCCTCTCTGTTCAACAGGACTACGCTGGCTGTGGCTGGTGGTAGCCGTGCTGATTATCGACTTAGGCAGCAAATACCTGATCCTCCAGAACTTTGCTCTGGGGGATACGGTGTCGCTGTTCCCGTCGCTTAATCTGCACTATGCGCGTAATTATGGCGCGGCGTTTAGCTTCTTAGCCGACAGCGGTGGCTGGCAACGTTGGTTCTTTGCCGGTATTGCCATCGGTATTTGCGTCATCCTGATGGTGATGATGTATCGCTCGAAGGCGACGCAGAAGCTGAATAACATCGCGTATGCGTTAATCATTGGCGGTGCGCTGGGCAACCTGTTCGATCGCCTGTGGCACGGCTTCGTAGTTGATATGATTGACTTTTACGTCGGCGACTGGCATTTCGCGACCTTCAATCTGGCCGATACAGCTATCTGTATCGGGGCGGCATTGATTGTTCTCGAAGGCTTCCTGCCGTCGAAAGAGAAAAAAGCCGCATAAAAAAATGCCGGATGGCGCTATGCTAATCCGGCCTACAATTTACTGCGATCCTTGTAGGCCCGGTAAGCGTAGCGCCACCGGGCAGACAGGCGGCAGCAATTTTAAAGAGCAACCTGCATGTCTAAATCAGTACAGAGTAACAGTGCGGTGCTGGTGCACTTCACCCTTAAGCTCGACGATGGCTCCACCGCAGAGTCAACCCGCAATAACGGCAAGCCTGCGCTGTTTCGCCTGGGCGACGGTTCTCTGTCTGAAGGACTGGAGCAACACCTGCTGGGGCTAAAAGAAGGCGATAAAACCACCTTTGCTCTGGAGCCGGATGCCGCCTTTGGCGTATCAAGTCCGGACTTAATTCAGTATTTCTCGCGTCGGGAATTTATGGACGCGGGCGAGCCAGAAATTGGCGCTATCATGCTCTTTACCGCAATGGACGGCAGTGAGATGCCAGGTGTGATCCGCGAAATCAACGGTGACTCGATCACGGTTGATTTCAACCATCCGCTGGCCGGGCATACCGTTCATTTTGATATTGAAGTGCTGGAAGTCGAACCGGCACTGGAGGCGTAAAATGCAGATCCTGTTGGCCAACCCGCGCGGTTTTTGCGCTGGCGTAGACCGCGCTATCAGCATTGTGGAAAACGCGCTGGCTATTTACGGCGCGCCGATTTATGTCCGTCATGAAGTGGTACATAACCGTTATGTGGTGGATAGCCTGCGTGAGCGCGGCGCTATTTTTATCGAGCAGATCAGCGAAGTGCCGGATGGTGCGATCCTGATTTTCTCCGCTCATGGCGTGTCTCAGGCTGTGCGTAACGAAGCCAAAGGCCGCGACCTCACGGTTTTTGATGCAACCTGTCCGCTAGTCACGAAAGTGCATATGGAAGTTGCCCGCGCCAGCCGTCGTGGCGAAGAATCCATTCTGATTGGTCACGCCGGTCACCCGGAAGTCGAAGGCACGATGGGCCAGTACAGCAACCCGCAAGGGGGAATGTACCTGGTTGAATCACCGGAAGATGTGCTGAAACTGAATGTGAAAAATGAAGGCAAATTATCCTTCATGACGCAGACCACGCTCTCCGTTGACGACACTTCTGACGTTATTGATGCTCTGCGTCAACGCTTCCCGAAAATTGTCGGACCGCGCAAAGACGATATCTGTTATGCCACCACCAACCGTCAGGAAGCGGTTCGCGCGCTGGCGGAACAGGCTGATGTTGTGCTGGTGGTCGGCTCGAAGAACTCCTCTAACTCCAACCGTCTGGCTGAACTGGCACAGCGAATGGGGAAAGCGGCGTATTTGATTGACGATGCGACCGACATCCAGGAAGCGTGGGTGAAAGAGGCGAAGTGCGTAGGTGTGACGGCCGGAGCCTCGGCGCCGGATATCCTGGTGCAAAACGTGATTGCTCGCCTGCAGGAACTTGGCGGTGGGGAAGCTATTCCGCTGGAAGGCCGCGAAGAGAACATCGTTTTCGAAGTGCCGAAAGAGCTGCGTGTGGATGTTCGTGAAGTAGAGTAAGTCTTTCCGGTTACGATTATGAGAAGATGCCAGACTTAACGTCTGGCATTTTTTTATGGAGAAACCATGCGCTTACCGATCATTCTTGATACCGATCCCGGCATTGATGATGCCGCCGCCATTGCCGCCGCGCTGTTTGCCCCTGAGCTGGATCTGCAACTGATGACCACGGTAGCAGGCAATGTGTCGGTGGAAAAAACCACCCGTAATGCGTTGCAACTGCTGCACTTCTGGAATGCGGATGTTCCACTGGCGCAGGGAGCATCGATGCCGCTGGTGCGGCCGCTGCGTGATGCCGCTTCCGTGCATGGTGAGTCCGGTATGGAAGGGTATGAATTTGTCGAACACGACCGCCAGGCGATGGCAAAACCCGCCTTCCAGGCGATTCGCGATGCGCTGATGCATGCCCCGCAGCCCGTGACGCTGGTGGCAATTGGCCCGCTGACCAACATTGCGCTGCTGCTGACCCATTATCCTGAATGCGTATTCAACATTCACCGTCTGGTGATTATGGGCGGCTCTGCCGGGCGCGGGAACTTCACACCCAACGCCGAGTTTAATATTGCTATCGATCCCGAGGCTGCCGCGAAAGTCTTCCAGAGCGGGCTGGATATTGTGATGTGTGGGCTGGATGTCACTAACCAGGCCATGCTCGCCCCGGACTATCTGGCGACGCTCCCCCAGCTTAACCAGACGGGAAAAATGCTGCACGCGCTATTTAGCCATTACCGTAGCGGCAGTATGAATACGGGGCTGCGAATGCACGATCTGTGTGCCATTGCCTGGCTGGTGCGCCCGGAACTGTTTACCCT
>NZ_CP080033.1:1058907-1060028 GCF_019382635.1 Citrobacter sp. Colony219
GGGGTTCCAGCAGTGGGTGGCAGAGGTACTGGCGCTGGCCCCTTGATCTCCACGCTTTATAACCCGATGACGCTGCTTATTCCGTGGCGTCATGCCTTTTACTGATATCTCTGCCTGTTTATCATTAAATTCTAATTATCGACGTTTTCGGCTGGCGGCGCAGCGTTGCGCTGGTTAATCTGAAAACGATTTACGTAAAATTAACAAAAGAGAATAGCTATGCATGATGCACAAATCCGCGTTGCCATCGCGGGAGCCGGAGGACGCATGGGGCGTCAGTTGATTCAGGCCACTCTCGGCATGGAAGGCGTACAGCTGGGCGCGGCGCTGGAGCGCGAAGGTTCCTCCTTATTAGGAAGCGATGCCGGAGAGTTAGCGGGAGCCGGGAAAACGGGCGTTACCGTACAAAGTAGCCTTGAAGCGGTGAAAGATGATTTCGATGTTTTCATCGATTTTACCCGCCCGGAAGGCACGCTGACGCATCTGGCGTTTTGCCGCCAACACGGTAAAGGGATGGTGATTGGCACCACCGGCTTTGATGACGCGGGTAAACAGGCTATTCGTGATGCCGCGCAGGAGATTGCTATCGTTTTCGCCGCGAACTTTAGCGTCGGCGTGAACGTTATGCTGAAGCTGCTGGAGAAAGCGGCGAAAGTGATGGGCGATTACACCGATATTGAGATTATTGAAGCCCACCACCGCCATAAAGTGGATGCGCCGTCAGGCACTGCGCTGGCGATGGGCGAGGCGATTGCCGGGGCGCTGGATAAAGATCTGAAAGACTGCGCAGTCTATTCCCGTGAGGGTTACACCGGCGAGCGCGTACCGGGCACGATCGGCTTTGCCACGGTGCGGGCGGGGGATATCGTTGGTGAGCATACCGCGATGTTTGCTGATATTGGCGAGCGTATTGAGATCACGCATAAAGCGTCCAGCCGCATGACCTTCGCCAATGGCGCAGTGCGTTCGGCAATTTGGCTAAAATCAAAGCCAAATGGTCTTTTTGATATGAAAGATGTGCTTGATTTACGCAGTTTGTAGCTTTTATTACCCTTCGTGATGTGGTTATTGTAATCATAATTAATTGATTACATAGGGCAATATTTTATTGCCCTTTATTT
>NZ_CP080033.1:1060231-1061360 GCF_019382635.1 Citrobacter sp. Colony219
ATGGCGCAAAATAATAATAAAAATCACCCTTTTGGGTAGACTTTTACGTGGGCTATCTCTAGAATGCCGCCGTTTGCCAGAAATCCATAGGTAAGCAAATTTGCATTGATTCATGATGCGTTAATGAATTAATATGCAAATAAAGTGAGTGAATATTCTCTGGAGGGTGTTTTGATTAAGTCAGCGCTATTGGTTCTGGAAGACGGAACCCAGTTTCACGGTCGGGCCATAGGGGCAACAGGTTCGGCGGTTGGGGAAGTCGTTTTCAATACTTCAATGACCGGTTATCAAGAAATCCTCACTGATCCTTCCTATTCCCGCCAAATCGTCACTCTTACTTATCCTCATATCGGTAATGTCGGCACCAATGAAGCCGATGCTGAATCTTCTCAGGTACATGCGCAAGGTCTGGTCATTCGTGACCTGCCGCTGATTGCCAGCAACTTCCGCGATACCGAAGACCTCTCTTCTTATCTGAAGCGCCATAACATTGTGGCGATTGCCGATATCGATACCCGTAAGCTGACGCGTTTGCTGCGTGAAAAGGGTGCACAGAACGGCTGCATCATCGCGGGTGATAACCCGGATGCGGCGCTGGCATTGGAAAAAGCAAAAGCTTTCCCTGGCCTGAACGGTATGGACCTGGCGAAAGAAGTCACCACTGCGGAGCCGTATAGCTGGACGCAAGGTAGCTGGACGCTGGCCGGTGACCTGCCGGAAGCCAAATCTACCGATGAACTGCCGTTCCACGTTGTGGCGTACGATTTCGGTGCTAAACGTAACATTCTGCGTATGTTAGCGGACCGCGGCTGCCGCCTGACGGTTGTACCGGCGAAAACCTCAGCAGAAGACGTTCTGAAGATGAATCCGGACGGTATCTTCCTGTCCAACGGCCCTGGCGACCCGGCGCCGTGCGACTACGCGATTACCGCGATTCAGAAATTCCTCGAAACCGATATTCCGGTATTTGGTATCTGCCTCGGCCATCAACTGCTGGCGCTGGCGAGCGGAGCGAAGACCATTAAGATGAAGTTCGGCCACCACGGCGGCAACCATCCGGTAAAAGATATTGATAACAACACCGTGATGATCACCGCGCAGAACCACGGTTTTGCGGTCGATGAAGCCT
>NZ_CP080033.1:1061412-1072810 GCF_019382635.1 Citrobacter sp. Colony219
GCAGGGCATTCATCGTACTGATAAGCCAGCCTTTAGCTTCCAGGGGCACCCGGAAGCGAGCCCCGGTCCGCACGATGCCGCACCGCTGTTCGACCACTTTATCGAGTTAATTGAGCAATACCGTCAGTCCGCGAAATAATCAGGAGTAAAAGAGCCATGCCAAAACGTACAGACATAAAAAGTATCCTGATTCTGGGCGCGGGTCCGATTGTTATCGGTCAGGCGTGTGAGTTTGACTATTCCGGCGCCCAGGCGTGTAAAGCCCTGCGTGAAGAGGGTTACCGCGTTATTCTGGTGAACTCCAACCCGGCAACCATCATGACCGACCCGGAAATGGCCGATGCCACCTACATCGAGCCAATTCACTGGGAAGTGGTACGCAAAATCATTGAGAAAGAGCGCCCGGATGCGGTGCTACCAACCATGGGCGGTCAGACAGCGCTGAACTGCGCACTGGAACTGGAACGCCAGGGCGTACTGGCTGAGTTCGGCGTGACCATGATTGGCGCGACGGCGGATGCTATTGATAAAGCGGAAGACCGTCGTCGCTTCGACATCGCGATGAAGAAAATTGGTCTCGACACCGCGCGTTCAGGCATCGCTCACACCATGGAAGAAGCGCTGGCGGTTGCCGCTGACGTTGGCTTCCCGTGCATTATCCGTCCTAGCTTCACCATGGGCGGCACCGGTGGCGGTATCGCCTACAACCGCGAAGAGTTCGAAGAAATCTGCGAACGCGGTCTGGACCTTTCCCCAACCAACGAGCTGCTGATTGATGAATCGCTGATTGGCTGGAAAGAGTACGAGATGGAAGTGGTGCGTGATAAAAACGACAACTGCATCATCGTCTGCTCCATCGAAAACTTCGATGCGATGGGCATCCATACCGGTGACTCCATCACCGTAGCACCTGCCCAGACGCTGACTGACAAAGAATATCAAATCATGCGTAACGCCTCGATGGCGGTACTGCGTGAAATTGGCGTGGAAACCGGCGGTTCTAACGTCCAGTTTGCGGTAAACCCGAAAAACGGTCGCCTGATTGTCATCGAGATGAACCCGCGCGTATCCCGCTCCTCGGCGCTGGCCTCTAAAGCCACCGGTTTCCCGATTGCGAAAGTTGCCGCCAAGCTGGCTGTTGGATATACCCTCGATGAACTGATGAACGACATCACCGGCGGCCGTACTCCGGCTTCGTTTGAGCCGTCCATCGACTACGTTGTGACCAAGATTCCACGCTTCAACTTCGAGAAATTCGCCGGTGCTAACGACCGTCTGACCACGCAGATGAAATCTGTCGGCGAAGTGATGGCGATTGGCCGCACCCAGCAGGAATCGCTGCAGAAAGCGCTGCGCGGTCTGGAAGTCGGCGCGACCGGCTTCGACCCGAAAGTCAGCCTGGACGACCCGGAAGCACTGACTAAAATCCGTCGCGAGCTGAAAGACGCTGGCGCTGAGCGTATCTGGTACATCGCCGATGCCTTCCGTGCTGGCCTGTCCGTCGATGGTGTGTTCAACCTGACCAACATCGACCGCTGGTTCCTGGTGCAGATTGAAGAACTGGTGCGTCTGGAAGAAAAAGTCATTGACCTTGGCATCAACGGCCTCGACGCTGACTTCCTGCGCGTACTGAAGCGCAAAGGCTTCGCTGATGCGCGTCTGGCAAAACTGGCCGGCGTTCGCGAAGCGGAAATCCGCAAACTGCGTGACCAATATAACCTGCACCCGGTCTACAAGCGCGTGGATACCTGTGCGGCAGAATTCGCGACTGACACCGCTTATATGTACTCCACTTATGAAGATGAGTGTGAAGCGAATCCGTCCGTCGACCGCGATAAAATCATGGTGCTGGGCGGTGGTCCAAACCGTATCGGTCAGGGCATTGAGTTCGACTACTGCTGCGTACACGCCTCTCTGGCGCTGCGCGAAGACGGTTACGAGACCATTATGGTCAACTGTAACCCGGAAACCGTCTCTACCGACTACGACACTTCCGACCGCCTGTACTTTGAGCCGGTAACCCTGGAAGACGTACTGGAAATCGTGCGCATTGAGAAGCCGAAAGGCGTCATCGTACAGTACGGCGGCCAGACCCCGCTGAAGCTGGCGCGTGCGCTGGAAGCTGCAGGTGTACCGGTTATCGGCACCAGCCCGGATGCCATCGACCGCGCGGAAGACCGTGAGCGCTTCCAGCAGGCGGTTGACCGTCTGAAGCTGAAGCAACCGGCGAACGCTACCGTAACGGCTATCGAACAGGCTGTTGAGAAGGCGAAAGAGATTGGCTACCCGCTGGTGGTGCGTCCGTCGTATGTTCTCGGCGGCCGCGCTATGGAAATTGTCTACGACGAAGCCGACCTGCGTCGCTACTTCCAGACTGCGGTCAGCGTTTCTAACGATGCGCCGGTACTGCTGGACCGTTTCCTTGACGATGCGGTTGAAGTGGACGTGGACGCTATTTGCGACGGCGAAATGGTGCTGATTGGCGGCATCATGGAGCACATCGAACAGGCGGGCGTACACTCCGGTGACTCCGCATGTTCTCTGCCAGCGTACACCCTGAGCCAGGAAATTCAGGATGTGATGCGTCAGCAGGTGCAGAAACTGGCCTTCGAACTGCAGGTTCGCGGTCTGATGAACGTTCAGTTTGCGGTGAAGAATAACGAAGTTTACCTGATTGAAGTGAACCCGCGTGCGGCGCGTACCGTACCGTTCGTCTCCAAGGCAACTGGCGTACCGCTGGCGAAAGTTGCGGCGCGCGTGATGGCCGGGAAAACGCTGGCACAGCAGGGCGTAACCAAAGAAGTTATCCCGCCGTACTACTCGGTAAAAGAAGTGGTGCTGCCGTTCAACAAATTCCCGGGCGTTGACCCGCTGTTAGGGCCAGAAATGCGCTCTACCGGGGAAGTAATGGGCGTGGGCCGTACCTTCGCGGAAGCGTTCGCTAAGGCACAACTGGGCAGCAGCTCCACCATGAAAAAACAGGGTCGTGCGCTGCTCTCCGTTCGCGAAGGCGATAAAGAGCGTGTGGTTGACCTGGCGGCGAAACTGCTGAAGTTTGGTTTTGAGCTGGATGCGACGCACGGCACGGCGATTGTGCTGGGCGAAGCGGGTATCAATCCACGTCTGGTGAACAAGGTGCATGAAGGGCGTCCGCACATTCAGGACCGTATCAAGAATGGCGAGTACACTTACATCATCAACACCACCGAAGGGCGTCAGGCGATTGAAGACTCCAAGCTGATTCGCCGCAGCGCACTGCAGTACAAAGTGCATTATGACACTACCCTGAACGGCGGTTTCGCGACGGCGATGGCGCTGAATGCCGATGCCACTGAGAAGGTGACCTCTGTGCAGGAAATGCACGCACAGATCAAAAAGTCATAAAAAATAGGTTCGGTGATAATTGTGTTAACCTGACCTGCAATATAATCTTGAAAGGGTTTCTGTAAAGAAACCCTTTTTTAAATTCGCGTAAGGTCATTCCTGGCCAGATGCACTTTCATAACCACATTTTCAATGTAATAAGCACGATATAGCTCACACTAATCAACATTCAAGTCGCATACTATCCTTTATATCCACAATTTTAATATGGCTTAGTTTTTATTAATTTGGACAGGCCGTAGCCAGATTTTTAATTTGTGAAATGGTGTGCTTATGTGTGAAAAATATGTTGAAAGACCGCTTTATTTGTTAATTGCTGACTGGATGATGGCTGAGGATCGTTGGATAACCGCAAAGGAAATTTCCCGCCATTTTGATATTGAGCACTGCAAAGCAATTAATACTCTCTCTTATATTCTGTCGGAAGTGGGAGAAATTGTTTGTGAAGTTAAGATGATCCCTAATCAGATTGCAGGCCGGGGCTGCCAGTGCCAGCGTCTGGTAAAAGTCATCAGTATTGATTCTCACCTCTACAACCGATTGAGCCACAATTTGCAGGAAAAAAAGGTGAGTGTGGCGAAAACGCCGCGGCTGTCTGCCGTTCCGCCAACAGAGCTCAACCGTGAGCAGAAATGGCAGATGATGCTCTCCAAGAGTATGCGTCGCTAATTGTCAGTTTGCCTGATGGCGGTATAAACGGTGGTTGACGCGTAGGCCGGATAAGCGTGAGCGCATCCGGCATCAATTACTGTGCTGATTTGGGTTTTACGTCCGTCGTGCCTTTCAGGCGCGGCCGGTGTTCTTCGACCCGCGTTAATGGCTGCGTTTCGCGTAAACCTGCCCGGCAGCGGACCGCAAGATCCTGATACTCTTTGGTGTTTAACCGTTTCCAGTGCAGTTCCTGAACCGTGACTTCACGCAATACGCGAGCGGGTGAGCCCACCAGCATCTGCCTGGCCTCCCCCTGAAAGCCGGCTTTGACAAAGCTCATGGCGGCGACAATGCTCTCTTCACCAATCACTGCGCCGTCCATAATGACGCTGTTCATGCCGATCAGCGCATCTCTGCCCACCACGCAACCGTGCAGGATTGCGCCATGGCCGATATGCCCATTCTCATGCACGATGGTGTCAGTGTCGCAATAACCGTGCATGATGCAGCCATCCTGCAAGTTAGAACCTGCCTCCAGAATCAGGCGACCATAGTCACCGCGCAGTGAGGCATGTGGGCCGACGTAGACGCCAGCCCCCACGATCACATCACCAATCAACACGGCGCTGGGATGAACATACGCCTCTGGATGTACTACCGGAATCAGGCCTTCAAAGGCGTAATAGCTCATCGGTTATCAGCGTCCTTTCCACACCGGATCGCGTTTTTCCGCAAATGCCTGTGGTCCTTCCAGCGCATCTTCCGAGTGCAGCACCGACGGATAGTGCTTCAGCACACCACTGCGGATGTAACGGTAGCCTTCTTCTACCGGCATTTCGCTGGTCGCACGATAAATCTCTTTCAGCGCGGCGATAGCCAGCGGGGCGCTATTCACCAGCTGCTGCGCCAGTTCGCGCGCGCTATCCATCAGTTCGCTCTGGCTGACAACGCGGTTGACGATACCCCAACGTAGCGCTTCTTCGGCGCTCATTCGTCTGCCTGTCATCACCATTTCGTTGACGATAGCCGGTGGCAGTAGCTTCGGCAGACGCAGAACGCCGCCGCTGTCAGGCACGATCCCGAGCTTGGCTTCCGGTAGCGCGAAGCTGGCATTTTCCGCACAGACGATAAAATCCGCCGCCAGCGCCAATTCAAAACCACCGCCAAACGCATAGCCGTTTACCGCAGCGATGACCGGTTTATCGAGGTCGAAAATTTCGGTTAAACCGGCAAAGCCGCCTGGGCCAAAATCGGCATCCGGCGCTTCACCTTCAGCTGCCGCTTTTAAGTCCCAGCCCGCAGAAAAGAATTTCTCGCCGCCGCCCGTGATTATCGCTACGCGTAATTCCGGGTCATCACGAAAATTAAGAAACGCTTCACCCATGGCAAAGCTGGTTTTGGCATCAATGGCATTGGCTTTAGGCCGGTCGAGGGTAATTTCCAGGATCGGGCCGTTACGGGTCAGATGTAATGATTCACTCATAGTTCATCTCCAGATAAATAGATTTCCCGGCAGGAGGAATTCCTACCGGGAGGGTTATTTCAGATTTTTTTTGATTATTTTTCCTGAACAATTGCGCGGCAGGTCGGTTCTTATCTCCATAAAAGAGGGAACCTTGAATTTCGCCATATTGTTTTCGCAGAAGCTGAAGAACTCGGCTTCGCTTAATGTTTCACCTTCATTAAGGACGATAAACGCTTTAATGGCTTCATCACGGATTGAATCTTTAATACCGACAACCACAATGTCCTGAATTTTTGGGTGCGCAGAAATAATATTTTCCAGCTCGACGCAGGAGACATTTTCTCCGCCGCGTTTAATCATGTTGCAGCGTCTGTCGACGAAATAAAAAAAACCGTCCGCATCCTGATAGCCCGAATCACCGGTATGTAACCAGCCTTCAGGTTCCAGCGCTTTGGCGGTAGCCTCCGGCTGGGCATAGTACTCTTTGAAGATGGTTTTGCCCGGCACGCCTTTGATGCAGATTTCGCCAATTTCTCCGGCGGGCAGGGGACGGTTGCGATCGTCACGGATTTCGGCTTCATAGCTAAAACCCACGCGGCCAATAGAGGGCCAACGCCGTTTGTCTCCGGGGCGATCGCCAATAATGCCGACGATGGTTTCGGTCATACCGTAGGAGGTCAGCAGCCTGACGCCAAAACGTTCGGTAAAGGCGTCTTTTTCCTGCTCGGATAAATTGAGATAGAACATCACTTCGCGCAGGCGATGCTGTCTGTCCGTTGGCGCTGCGGGTTGAACCATCAGCGTTCGGATCATCATCGGAATGCATTCGGTGACTGTCGCCTGGTATCTACGTACCTGATCCCAAAATGCCCTGGCGCTGTACTTTTCCAACAGCACAAAGGTGCTGCCTACGGAGAATGCCGCCATGGCTGCCGTACACTGACAGTCGATATGAAAAGCGGGCATTACCGTCATGTAGACGTCATCATCGCGCAGGGCGATTTGCCAGGAAGTGTAGTAGCCGGCAAATCGCAGGTTGTAGTGGGTAATCACCACCCCTTTAGGCCGTGAGGTGGTGCCAGAGGTAAACAGAATTTCCGCCGTATCGTCAGTGGATAACGCAGGTGTATAGCACAGCGTGGCGGACTGGCGGGATTGCAGTTGGGTAAAGTGGCTCACGCCGTCATCAACCGGAAGCTGTTCGCCAATCAGACAGATATGATTCAGCGGTGTGGTATTTTCCAGCCGTATCTGGCGGTACATAGGATAAAACTGGGCGCTGGTGACCAGCAGGCTTACCTGGCTGTTTTGCAGGATCCAGGCGCTTTCTTCACCCAGCAAACGGGCATTAATCGGCACCATGATGGCGCCAATTTTTGCCAGCCCAAACCAGCAAAAAATGAATTCCGGACAGTTATCCAGATGCAATGCGACCTTATCGCCCTTGCGGATCCCTAAAGAATGGAACAGGTTTGCCGTGCGGTTAATCTCTTCATTGAGCGAGGCATAGCTAAATTGCCGAACGTTTCCTTCGCAGGATTCGAAAATTAACGCCGTTTTATCTCCATACACCCCGGCCAGGTCGTCCCACATCAGACGTAAGTTTTGTCCGCCAACGATATCCATATTGCTTTATCCACTGAAATCAGGCGTGAGCGCTAACCCACTCGCGGGTCAGCGCGTCGCGTTTATTCCTCAACTCTGGCCAGGCCTTTGCCGACCAGCTCATTTATGTCTGCTTCGCTATATCCAATATTTTTCAGAATGGCGGCGGTATCCATGCCGTGTGACGGCATGCCACGCCAGATTTTCCCTGGGTTGTTTTTAAATTTCGGCATGATATTCGGTCCTTTGCAGGTGCGACCATCCATCGTTTGCCACTGAGTAATCGATTCACGGGCAACGTACTGCGGGTTGCCTTCCAGTTCCGGAATGGTCAGCACCTTCGCGCAGGCGATATTCAGCTCAGCAAAGCGCGCCTGGACTTCGGCGATGGTGTGTGTTGCCAGCCACGCGTCCAGTTTCTCTTCCACGAGCGGGCCGTAAGGGCATTCCACGCGATGGATAAGCTGGGTGCCTTCCGGGACTTCCGGTGTGCCAAGAATGTGGGCGAGGCCAATATCTTTGAAGCACTCGTTGATTTGCGTGATGCCGACCAGCTCCATGACGATATAGCCATCGGCGCATTTATACAGGCCGCAGCCAGCGTAATACGGGTCTTTGCCTTTGGTCATGCGTGGGCAAATTTCGCCGCCGTTAAAGTAATCCATCATGAAGTACTGACCCATGCGCAACATCACCTCGTACATGGCGATATCAATGCTTTCACCTTTACCCGTTTCGCGGACTTTGTGCAGAGCCGCCAGCGCCGCTGTCGTTGCGGTCATCCCGGAGAAGTAATCGGCGGTGTACGGGAAGGCTGGCATCGGCTGATCAACATCACCGTTTTGAATCAGATAGCCGCTGAACGCCTGCGCGATGGTGTTGTAAGCCGGAAGATTGGTGTACTCCTCGGTACCAAACTGGCCGAAGCCGGAAAGGTGGGCGATAACCAGTTTCGGGTTATGTTCCCACAGCACTTCATCGGTAATACCGCGGCGGGCAAAGGCCGGGCCTTTACTGGCTTCAATGAAGATATCGGTGGTTTCCATCAGTTTCAGAAACGCTTCCCGGCCTTCATCTTTGAAAATATTGAGCGACAGGGCGTGCAGGTTACGACGTGAGAGCTGCGGATAGTTAGGCTGTACGCGGATGGTATCGGCCCACGCAACGTTTTCAATCCAGATAACCTCAGCCCCCCATTCGGCGAACATCTGTCCGGCGAACGGACCGGCAATCTCGATCCCTGAAAAGACAACTCGTACCCCGGCAAGTGGGCCAAAGGTTGGCATTGGTAAGTGATCCATAATTTTGCTCCTGGCATTTTTTTGCGGTATGTATGCCGGATAAGCACAGCGCCATCCGGCATAATTGCCTGATGGCGACGCGAGCGTCTTATCAGGCCTACAAGGGGTCGATTAACGGTATTGCTTCAATACCGCACGACCCAACGTCAGGATCTGCATTTCGTCAGAACCACCAGAAACACGGTCAACGCGCAGGTCACGCCAGAAGCGCGTGATGCGATGGTTACCCGCGATACCCACGCCACCCAGCACCTGCATGGCGGTGTCTACCACTTCAAATGCCGCGTTGGCGCAGAAGTATTTGCACATTGCCGCGTCACCCGAGGTAATAGTGCCGTTATCCGCTTTCCATGCGGCTTCCAGCAGCATGTTTTTCATGGAGTTCAGTTTGATCGCCATGTGCGCGAACTTCTCCTGAATCAGCTGGAAACGGCCGATAGCTTCGCCAAACTGCACGCGCTGATTGGCGTAGCGCGCGGCGTCTTCAAACGCGCACATTGCCGTACCGTAGTTGGTCAGCGCGACGAGGAAGCGTTCATGGTCAAACTCTTCTTTCACGCGATTGAAACCGTTACCTTCCCGACCGAACATGTCTTTCTCGTCCAGCTCAACGTCGTCAAAGGTGATTTCACAGCAGCTATCCATACGCAGACCGAGTTTCTCCAGTTTGTTGACCTTGATACCCGCTTTGCTCATGTCAACGAACCACTCGGTATAAACAGGTTTATCCGGCGATGCGCCATCTCTCGCCATCACCACGATGTACGGGGTATAGGCGCTACTGGTGATAAAGCACTTACTGCCATTAAGATAAACCTTACCATTTTTACGTGTATAAGTGGTTTTCAGGCTACCAACATCCGATCCCGCTCCCGGTTCGGTGATCGCAGAGTTCCACATCTGCTTACCGGTTCCCTGGAACGCCATGATTTTATCAATTTGCTCTTGAGTACCTTCACGCAGAAAAGTGTTAAAACCGCCAGGTAATTGGTACAACACGTAAGTCGGTGCGCCAAGACGTCCGAGTTCCATCCAGACGGCGGCAACGGTGACAAAACCGGCTTCCAGCCCGCCGTGTTCTTCCGGGATCAACAGGCTATCGATGCCCATATCCGCCAGCGCTTTCACAAAACGCTCAGGGTAGACGCTGTCGCGATCGCACTCGGCAAAATAAGCTTCCCAGTTCTCACTGGCCATCAGTTCACGAATACCGGCGACAAACAGCTCCTGCTCGTCATTTAAGTTGAAATCCATCTTTCAGCCTCTTGATCAATTGGGTTAATAAGAATTACTTGTCTTTCCAGTGCACTTTGGCGTCTTTAATAAAGGACAGCGTCACCATGATGTTGACGAAGAACAGCGGACATCCTCCGGCGATAATTGCGGTCTGAATGGGCTTCAGCCCACCCAGCGCCAGCAGAACGATGCCGATGACGCCGACCAGAACGGACCAACCGATACGCACCAACAGCGGCGGTTCTTCACCATCACGAACTTCGCGACAGGTGGACATCGCCAGGGTGTAGGAGCAGGCGTTAATTAGCGTGACGGTGGCAATAAAGCAGAGGATAAAGAAGCCCCACATGGTGGCGGTGCTGAATGGCAAGGCCGCCCAGGTTTCGATAATGGCGCGCGCCACGCCGTGTTGTTCAATCAGCTGCGGGATGTTGAGAATGTTTTTATCCATCAGCAGTAGGGTATTGCTGCCAAGGACTGTCCACAGGATCCAGGTGGAAGCAGTCAGGCCCAGCACCATCCCAAAGCACAGTTCACGTACGGTACGACCACGAGAAATACGCGCCAGGAAGATACTCATCTGGATGGCGTAAATGACCCACCATGCCCAGTAGAAAACAGTCCAGCCCTGCGGGAAGCCGCCTTTGCCGATGGCATCGGTATAGAACAGCATGCGCGGCAGATACATCAGCAGCATGCCGACCGAGTCGGTGAAGTAGTTCATGATGAAGCTGGCGCCGCTGACAATAAACACCCAGCCCAGCATCAGGAAGCTCAGGTAGCTACGCACGTCGCTGGCGATCCTGACCCCTTTTTGCAGGCCGCAGGCTACGCAAATGGCGTTCAGAATGATCCAGCAGGTAATGATGATGGCATCTAATTGCAGCGTATGCGGAATACCGAACAGCCATTGCATACACTCGGTTACCAGCGGCGTCGCCAGACCGAGGCTGGTACCCATCGCAAAAATCAGCGCCACCAGGTAGAAGTTATCCACGATGGTGCCGAACAGCCCTTTCGCATGCTTTTCGCCCACTAACGGTACCAGCGTGGAGCTGGGACGGATCACATCCATCTTGCGCACAAAGAAGAAGTAGGCGAAGGCAACGGAGAGGAAGCTGTAGGTTGCCCACGGCAACGGCCCCCAGTGGAACAGGCTGTATGCCAGGCCTATCTCTTTCGCACCGGTGGAATTGGGCGCCAGGGCGAACGGCGGGGTAGAGATATAGTAGTAGATCTCGATGGAGCCCCAGAACAGCACCGCGGCTGAAGTACAGGAGGCGAACATCATAAAGATCCAGCTGGCGGTACTAAACTCCGGTTTTTCGTCGCCTAATTTCTTTTTGGCATACGGGCCAAAAACCAGCCAGAACCAGCCGCCTAGCATGACGACCATATACCATTCAAATGCCCAGCCCCAGACATTGGTGACATAACTGAATACCGCATTAATAACGACATTAGCGGCATCGAGATCTCTTACTGTTAGCCAACAAAGTATTCCAACTATTATTAATGGCGGAAAAAAAACCTTCGGTTCAATTCCCGATTTTCTCTTTTCATTTTTCATAAGTGAATTCCAGTGTGAAAACGAAATTTATTTAGCGAGCCCGTGAACGAACGTTTGTTTATTTATTATTAATGATTTGTTGATAACTTTTAACCTCTGGGGTCGCCTCAGTGAGTAACTCATAATGAGTATTCATTTCGGGCGATTCTGTTATCTGCGTCACACTTTTTTATGCTAGTTATTTTG
>NZ_CP080033.1:1072856-1190584 GCF_019382635.1 Citrobacter sp. Colony219
GTTTTTTAACTTTTTTAAGTGACTGGCGTTCAATATTGTTGAACCCGCAGACAATATTGAAAATTTTCATATTTGACGTGACTCTTTCAATATTGGTGAGGTACGTAACACTATTGAAAGTTACGAATTTCAATGTGTGACATTTTCAATATTGGTGATTAAGGTTTTATTTCCGAATTAAAGAGCGTGATATCTGTATTTAACACCGCCGATATAAATACGTTTCCTTCATGATTTCTGGAGATGCAATGAAGATAATTACTTGCTACAAATGTGTACCTGATGAACAGGATATTGCGATTAATAATACTGATGGTTCACTCGATTTCAGCAAAGCGGATGGCAAAATCAGCCAGTACGACCTGAATGCGATCGAAGCGGCTTGTCAGTTAAAACAACAGGCAGGAGAGGCCCAGGTTGTCGCCATGAGCGTCGGCGGCAAAGCGCTGACCAATGCAAAAGGGCGCAAAGATGTACTCTCCCGTGGCCCTGATGAACTGATTGTTGTGATTGACGATCAATTTGAACAGGCGTTACCACAACAAACGGCTACCGCGCTGGCCGCCGCCGCGCAAAAAGCCGGTTTCGATCTGATTATCTGTGGTGACGGTTCTTCCGATCTCTATGCTCAGCAGGTTGGTCTGCTGGTGGGCGAAGCGCTGAACGTTCCCACGATTAATGGCGTGAGTAAAATCCTCTCTCTTACCGATAGCACGCTGACGGTAGAGCGTGAGCTGGAAGATGAAGTCGAAACACTGAGCATCCCGCTCCCGGCGGTGATCGCGGTCTCAACGGATATCAACACCCCTCAAATCCCTTCCATGAAAGCCATTCTTGTCGCGGCGAAAAAACCGGTTCAGGTTTGGTCGCCTGCAGACATTGGGCTGAACAGCGTGCAGGCGTATTCCGCACAGCAGGTTGCTGCACCGAAACAGCGCGAGCGTCAGCGCGTTGTAATTGAAGGTGACGGTGAAGAACAGATTGCCGCGTTTGTCGAGAATCTTCGCAAAATCATTTAATTATCAGGGGATGTTATGAACAAATTTTCCAGTGTCTGGGTATTCAGCGATACCCCTTCTCGTCTGCCGGAACTGATGAAAGGTGCGCAGGCTTTAGGTGAAAAAGTTAACACGTTTGTGCTCAGCGATGCGGACAGCGCAACGGCATGTCATTTGGGTGCAGATCATGTCTGGTTGCTCAGCGGCAAACCAGAAGACCGTATGGTTGAAGACTACGCCGATGCGATGGCCGAAACCATTCGTCAGCACAGCGAGGGCGGCGCAGTGCTGCTGCCGAATACGCGTCGCGGCAAGCTGTTAGCGGCAAAACTGGGTTTTCGCTTGTCGGCAGCCGTTTCAAACGACGCCAGCGCAGTCGCCGTGCAGGACGGTAAAGCGGCGGTCAAACATATGGTTTACGGCGGCCTGGCGATGGGAGCAGAAACAATCGCTTCACCGTTTGCCGTGGTAACGCTCAGTAGCGGAACGTTTGACGCGCAGCAACCGGATACCGCTCGCAGCGGCGAAGTGCACAGCGTCCAGTGGCAGGATCCGTCCGTTGCCGTGACCCGTACGGCAACTCAGGCGCGTCAGAGCAACAGCGTCGATCTCGACAAAGCCCGTCTGGTGGTCAGCGTGGGACGCGGTATTGGTAGCAAAGAAAATATCTCGCTGGCAGAAGCGCTGTGCCAGACGATTGGCGCTGAGTTGGCTTGTTCCCGTCCGGTGGCGGAAAACGAGAAGTGGATGGAGCACGAACGCTACGTCGGCATTTCCAACCTGATGCTCAAGCCTGAACTGTACCTGGCGGTGGGGATCTCCGGGCAGATCCAACATATGGTCGGCGCCAACGGCGCACAGACGATTTTCGCCATTAACAAAGATAAAAATGCGCCGATTTTCCAGTATGCGGATTACGGCATCGTTGGCGATGCGCTGAAGATCCTGCCTGCGCTGACGGCTGCCTTAGCGCGTTAAATCATTCGGGCAGGATGCGAAGGCGTCCTGCCGCTGACAGGAGTACGTATGTCCGAAGATATCTTTGATGCCATCATCGTGGGTGCAGGTCTGGCTGGTTCGGTTGCGGCGCTGGTGCTGGCTCGGGAAGGCGCACAGGTGCTGGTTATCGAGCGCGGCAATTCTGCTGGCGCGAAGAATGTCACCGGTGGGCGCATGTATGCGCATAGCCTGGAGCGCATCATTCCCGGTTTTGCTGAGCAGGCCCCCATTGAACGCATAATCACCCACGAAAAGCTCGCCTTTATGACCGACAAAGGGGCGATGACCATCGACTATTGCAATGGTGAAGAGGCCGCATCGTCGCAGGTTTCTTATTCCGTCTTACGTAGCAAATTTGACGCCTGGCTGATGGAGCAGGCCGAAGAGGCGGGCGCTCAGCTCATCACCGGTATTCGCGTGGATAACGTTGTGCAGCGCGAGGGTAAAGTCGTGGGCGTGGAAGCCGACGGCGATATTCTGGAAGCCAAAGTAGTGATCCTCGCCGACGGGGTAAATTCTCTGCTGGCTGAAAAGCTGGGTATGGCAAAGCGCGTCGAGGCATCGCATGTTGCCGTCGGCGTAAAAGAGCTGATCGAATTGCCAAAATCAGTGATTGAAGATCGTTTCCAGTTACAGGGGAACGAAGGCGCAGCCTGCCTGTTTGCCGGATCGCCAACCGATGGGTTGATGGGCGGTGGCTTTCTCTATACGAATGAAACGACCCTTTCTCTGGGGCTGGTCTGCGGCCTTCATCACCTGAAAGACGCGAAAAAATCGGTCCCGCAAATGCTGGAAGATTTCAAACAGCATCCGGCGGTTGCCCCACTGATCGCCGGTGGCAAGCTGGTGGAATATTCCGCGCACGTCGTACCTGAAGCCGGTATGAATATGCAGCCAGAACTGGTGGGGGACGGTGTGCTGATTGCCGGTGACGCTGCCGGAATGTGTATGAACCTCGGCTTTACCATTCGCGGTATGGATCTCGCCATTTCCGCAGGCGAGGCGGCGGCGAAAACGGTGCTTTCAGCCATGAAACGCGACGACTTTAGCAAGCAGTCGCTGGGTGAATATCGTCAGCATCTGGACGATGGCCCGATGCGCGATATGCGTATGTACCAGAAGCTGCCTGCATTTCTTGATAACCCGCGCATGTTTACCGCCTATCCCGAAATGGCGGTCAGTATCGCACGCGACCTGTTCACCGTAGATGGTTCCGCCCCAGTGCCAATGCGTAAAAAAATCCTGCGCCATGCGAAGAAAGTGGGCTTCATCAACCTGATGAAAGATGGCCTGAAAGGAGTGACCGTATTATGACATCTCCCGTCAATGTGGACGTCAAACTGGGCGTCAATAAGTTCAATGTCGATGAAGACAGCCCGCATATCATTCTCAAAACCGATCCTGATAAACAGGCGCTGGAAGTGCTGATTAAGGCCTGTCCAGCAGGGCTGTATAAAAAACAGGACGACGGCAGCGTACGGTTTGATTACGCCGGGTGCCTGGAGTGCGGAACGTGCCGCATTCTCGGGCTCGATACAGCGCTGGAAAAGTGGGAATACCCGCGCGGGACGTTTGGCGTGGAGTTCCGCTACGGCTAATAAGTACCAGGTTGTGCACCCGTAGGCCGGATAAGATGCGGTAGCGTCGCCATCCGGCAATCATGTGGCGCCAGTGCCGGATGGCGGCGTAAATGCCTTATCCGGCCTACAGATGACGCTTTGCCCGTGTTGAAACAGGAAGTCGCTATGCAGCAGCCCAGGAACTTTGATGACATCAAATTTACCTCTATTCACCGCCGGATAATGCTGTGGGGAAGCGGTGGGCCGTTTCTGGATGGTTATGTGCTGGTGATGATTGGCGTGGCGCTGGAACAGCTCACGCCAGCATTGAAACTGGACGCACAGTGGATTGGTCTGCTGGGCGCCGGCACGCTCGCCGGTCTGTTTGTGGGGACGTCGCTGTTTGGCTACATTTCCGATAAGGTCGGGCGGCGCAAAATGTTCATCATCGATATTATCGCCATTGGCGTGATATCGGCAGCAACCATGTTTGTTTCCTCGCCCGTTGAACTGTTGGTGATGCGCGTGCTGATCGGCATTGTGATTGGTGCCGATTACCCGATTGCAACCTCGATGATTACCGAGTTCTCCAATACTCGTCAGCGCGCTTTCTCCATCGGTTTTATCGCCGCGATGTGGTATGTCGGCGCCACCTGTGCCGATCTGGTCGGTTACTGTTTGTATGATGTTGAGGGCGGATGGCGCTGGATGTTGGGCAGCGCGGTGATCCCCTGCATTTTGATCCTGATTGGGCGTTTCGATCTTCCTGAATCGCCACGCTGGTTGCTGCGTAAAGGTCGGGTGAAAGAGTGCGAAGAGATGATGATCAAACTGTTTGGCGAACCGGTGGTATTCGACGAAGAAGCACCGCAGGAGACGCGTTTCCTTCAGTTGTTTAATCGTCGTCACTTTCCATTTGTCCTGTTTGTTGCCGCCATCTGGACCTGTCAGGTGATCCCGATGTTTGCTATTTATACTTTCGGCCCGCAGATTGTCGGCTTGCTGGGCCTTGGTGTTGGAAAAAGCGCCGTGTTGGGTAACGTGGTGATCAGCCTGTGCTTCATGCTGGGATGTATTCCACCGATGTTCTGGCTCAATAGCGCGGGCCGTCGACCGCTGTTGATTGGCAGCTTTATTATGATGACGCTGGCGTTGGCCGTGCTGGGGCTAATCCCTGATATGGGCGCATGGCTGGTGGTGCTGGCGTTTGCCGTATACGCGTTTTTCTCAGGGGGACCCGGGAACCTGCAGTGGCTATACCCTAACGAACTGTTCCCCACCGATATTCGTGCCTCTGCCGTCGGCGTGATTATGTCCTTAAGCCGTATTGGCACTATTGTTTCAACCTGGGCACTGCCGATCTTCATCACGAAATATGGGATTAATTCCGTGATGTTAATGGGGGCAGGGATTTCATTGATTGGTCTGTTGGTTTCTATTGCCTTCGCCCCGGAAACGCGAGGTCTGACGCTGGCGCAAACCAGCCAAATGACGATTCGCAGAAAACCGATGTCCAGAGCGAGCGGTTAAGAGTGTTCTGTATTTTCCCTGCAACTCAGTCAGTTAGCCTACAGTTAACGGGCATATCACTGAAAATGACTGAAAAGCAGGGAGAACACCATGCAAAAACATATTCTGATCACCTCCATTTTTACCGCCGCAGCGCTGTTTACCGTTGCCGGTTGCTCTTCTAATCAGGCGGTTAAAACGACCGACGGCAAAACGATCGTCACTGATGGCAAACCGCAAGTGGATGAAGATACGGGCCTGGTCTCGTACAAAAACGCGCAAACGGGTAAGACGGAACAAATTAACCGCGATCAGGTTAAGGATATGAGCGAACTGGACAACTAGTTCAGTTTTCTCCATTCAGCCACTCAATAATATTGACTGTTAGCCTGTGGATTAAGTGACTAAACTCACTGTTATTACAATAATGCAGTGACACAGGCTAATCATGATTCTCATCATTTATGCGCATCCCTATCCGCAGCATTCGCATGCGAATAAGCGGATGCTTGAGCAGGTAAGGACACTGGAAGGGGTGGAGGTTCGTTCGCTCTATGAACTCTATCCCGATTTCAATATCGATATCGCCGCAGAACAGGACGCGCTGTTACGTGCGAGCCTGATTATCTGGCAACATCCCATGCAATGGTACAGCACTCCTCCGTTACTCAAATTGTGGATGGATAAGGTCCTCTCCCACGGCTGGGCGTATGGTCACGGCGGTACTGCGCTGCACGGTAAACAACTGCTGTGGGCGGTGACGACCGGCGGCGGTGAAAACCACTTCGATATCGGCTCCCATCCTGGTTTTGATGTACTTTCTCAGCCTTTACAGGCAACAGCGTTATATTGCGGACTCAAATGGCTGCCGCCGTTTGCGATGCACTGTACGTTTATCTGTGATGACGAAACGCTGCAGGCGCAGGCGCGTCACTACAAACAGCGTCTGATGGAATGGCAGGAGGAACACCATGGATAGCCATACGCTGATACAGGCGCTGATTTATCTCGGATCGGCGGCGCTGATAGTCCCCATTGCCGTGCGGCTGGGGTTAGGGTCGGTGCTGGGCTATCTCATCGCCGGGTGCATTATCGGACCATGGGGTTTGAGGCTGGTGACGGACGCCGAATCTATCCTGCATTTTGCGGAAATCGGCGTGGTGCTGATGCTGTTTGTCATTGGTCTGGAGCTGGATCCACAGCGTTTGTGGAAGCTGCGGGCCTCGGTGTTCGGCGGCGGCGCGCTACAGATGGTGGTTTGCGGCGGCTTAATTGGTTTGTTCTGTATGTTCCTTGGCCTGCGCTGGCAGGTAGCGGAACTGATCGGCATGACGCTGGCGCTTTCCTCAACGGCCATCGCTATGCAGGCAATGAATGAACGCAACCTGATGGTTTCGCAACTGGGCCGCAGCGCGTTTGCCGTGCTGCTGTTCCAGGATATCGCCGCTATTCCATTGGTGGCGATGATCCCATTGCTGGCGGCGAGCGGTGCATCGACCACGCTTGGGGCATTTGCATTGTCCGCCCTTAAGGTCGCGGGCGCGCTGGTGCTGGTGGTGCTGTTAGGGCGTTATGTCACCCGTCCTGCCTTACGTTTTGTTGCGCGCTCGGGCCTGCGGGAAGTGTTCAGCGCCGTCGCGCTGTTCCTCGTTTTCGGTTTTGGTCTGCTCCTGGAAGAGGTTGGCCTGTCGATGGCGATGGGGGCCTTCCTGGCCGGGGTGCTGCTGGCGAGCTCTGAGTATCGCCACGCGCTGGAAAGTGATATTGAGCCGTTTAAAGGGCTGCTGCTGGGGCTGTTCTTCATCGGCGTGGGGATGTCTATCGACTTCGGTACGCTGATTGATAATCCCTTGCGCATTATCATTTTGCTGGTCGGTTTCCTGGTGATTAAAACCGTCATGCTGTGGCTGATAGCGAAACCCTTGCAGGTGCCGAACAAGCAGCGTCGTTGGTTTGCCGTATTACTTGGGCAGGGTAGTGAGTTTGCGTTCGTGGTATTTGGCGCGGCGCAAATGGCGAACGTGCTTGACCCTGACTGGGCGAAATCGCTGACGCTGGCAGTCGCGCTGTCGATGGCGGCGACGCCGATTTTACTGGTGATTCTTACGCGTCTGGAAAAATCGGCGACCGGTGAAGCGCGGGAAGCGGATGAAATCGATGAGGAGCAACCGCGGGTGATCATCGCTGGATTTGGGCGATTTGGCCAGATAACCGGTCGTCTGTTGTTGTCGAGCGGGGTCAAAATGGTGGTTCTTGATCATGACCCGGACCATATCGAAACGCTGCGTAAATTCGGGATGAAGGTTTTCTATGGCGATGCGACCCGGATGGATCTGCTGGAGTCAGCCGGAGCAGCCAAAGCGGAAGTGATCATTAATGCCATTGACGATCCGCAAACCAGCCTGCAACTGACCGAAATGGTGAAAGAACATTTCCCGCATCTACAAATTATTGCCCGTGCGCGCGACGTGGATCATTACATCCGTCTACGCCAGGCAGGCGTGGATATGCCGGAACGCGAAACCTTTGAAGGTGCACTGAAGACCGGACGTCTGGCGTTGGAGGGTCTCGGGCTTGGGCGCTATGAAGCGCGTGAGCGGGCCGACGTATTCCGCCGATTCAATACCATGATGGTAGAGGAGATGGTGAAAGGGGAAAATGACGCGATTTCGCGTGCGGCTGTTTATAAGCGCACCAGCGCAATGCTGAGTGAAATTATTGCCGAAGATCGTCAACATTTATCGTTGATTCAACGCCATGGCTGGCAAGGCACGGATGAAGGTAAACATACGGGCGACGTCGCCGATGAGCCGGAAGTGAAACCGTCAGCATAGGGTAAAAAATGTGATGTTCTGCAAACTTTACTGCTAATTGGCTGTTTTTGAACTACTGTAATGCTGGCGTACCACCTTAAATAGGTCGGTTCGCCAGCAGAACGGAAAATTTTCCTGTTCATCCTCTTTCCGCCAGTCGACGAAAGATTGCGCTTTCCGTATAGTGGCGACAATTTTTTTGTATCCGGGAAATATTCAATGATCAGTCTGATTGCGGCGTTAGCGGTAGATCGCGTCATCGGTATGGAGAACGCCATGCCGTGGAACCTCCCTGCCGATCTCGCCTGGTTTAAACGTAATACCTTAAACAAGCCGGTTGTCATGGGACGCCACACCTGGGAATCCATCGGGCGACCGTTACCTGGGCGTAAAAATATCGTCATCAGCAGCAAACCCGGCACCGACGATCGCGTGCAGTGGGTGAAGTCTGTTGATGAAGCCATTGCGGCCTGCGGTGATGAACCAGAGATTATGGTGATTGGCGGTGGGCGCGTGTATGAGCAGTTCCTGCCAAAAGCGCAGAAGCTGTATCTGACGCACATTGATGCTGAAGTCGAAGGGGATACGCATTTCCCGGACTACGAACCGGATGACTGGGAGTCTGTTTCCAGTGAGTTCCATGATGCCGACGCGCAAAACTCTCACAGCTACTGCTTCGAGATTCTGGAGCGTCGTTAATCCTGTAAGTGCCGGATGGCTGCGAAACGCCTTATCAGGCCTACTCTTGTGCCAAGTGTAGGCCTGATAAGCGTAGCACCCTCAGGCATAAACCTCTCAGCAGACGACTATCAGGCGTTGACCGCCTCGCCGGGATCCAGATTCAGATGGCGATTTGATGGCTGCACAAAGTACTGTTTGTCTTCCCAGCGCAGACAGGTGAGATCGCCTCCCCAGCAACACCCCGTATCCAGCGCGTAAATACCTTCTGGTGTGCCTTTGCCTTCCAGCGATGCCCAGTGCCCGAATGCAATGCTGTACGCTTCACTGACAGGTCCAGGAATGGCAAACCACGGCTTCAGCGGGGCAGGTGCGTCTTCTGGTGACTCTTTGCTGTACATATCCAGTTGACCATTGGGGAAGCAGTAACGCATGCGGGTAAACGCGTTGGTAATAAAACGCAGGCGCGCCAGCCCCGTCAGCTCCGGGGTCCAGTTGTTCGGCATGTCGCCATACATCGCATCAAGAAAAAACGGATACGAGTCGCTCGACAGCACGGCTTCTACGTCCCGTGCGCAGTCTTTCGCGGTCTGCAAATCCCATTGAGGGGTAATGCCAGCGTGCGCCATGACCAGTTTTTTCTCTTCGTCTACCTGCAGCAGCGGCTGACGACGAAGCCAGTTGATTAATTCGTCAGCATCCGGCGCTTCGAGCAGCGATGTGACTCTGTCTTTTGGTTTATTACGACTGATGCCGGCAAACACGGCCAGCAGGTGTAAATCGTGATTACCCAATACTAACCGCACGCTGTCGCCCAGTGATTTCACGTAGCGCAAAACGTCCAGCGAACCCGGCCCACGAGCGACCAGATCGCCGGTGAGCCATAGGGTGTCTTTTTTGGAATTAAAGTCTACCTGATGCAGCAAGGCTACCAGTTCATCGTAACAACCGTGAACGTCGCCAATAAGGTATGTCGCCATAGTTATTGTTTTAATGAATGAGTGTTGGAACGGCGAGTCGGAATACGGGAATATCGATAGTAAAGGCGATGCCCTGCTCATCGATCATTTCGTAATGACCCTGCATGGTGCCCAGCGGCGTTTCAATAACGGCGCCGCTGGTGTACTGGTACTCTTCGCCAGGTTCGATATGGGGCTGAACACCAACCACACCTTCACCCTGAACTTCGGTTTCGCGCCCATGACCATTGGTTATCAACCAATAACGCCCCAACAGCTGCACTGGCGCTCGCCCCAAATTGCGGATAGTCACGGTATAAGCAAAAACGTAACGTTCATCATCAGGTGAGGATTGCGCCTCAATGTAGACGCTTTGTACCTGAATACACACTCGGGGCGAATTGATCATGCTTAACTCTCCTTCGAAGGCGCGTTTTCTGACAGATAGTTAGCCATCCGGCAGTATTGCGCGACAGAGATATTTTCCGCTCGCATTGCCGGGTCAATGCCCAACTCTGTCAGCACTTCAACGCTGAACAGATTACCGAGGCTGTTACGTACCGTTTTACGGCGCTGATTAAACGCTTCGGTGGTAATGCGGCTCAGGACGCGAACATCTTTAACCGGGTACGGCATCGTCGCGTGAGGGACCAGGCGTACAACGGCGGAATCTACTTTCGGTGCTGGTGTGAAAGCCGACGGTGGAACTTCGAGCACCGGGATCACATTGCAGTAATATTGCGCCATGACGCTTAATCGACCATACGCTTTACTGTTTGGCCCTGCAACCAGACGATTGACCACCTCTTTTTGCAACATAAAATGCATGTCGGCAATGGCATCAGTATAGGTAAAAAGATGGAACATCAGCGGCGTGGAGATGTTGTACGGCAGGTTGCCAAATACGCGCAGCGGCTGACCCATCGTTTGTGAAAGCTCACCGAAGTTCATGGTCATGGCATCTTGCTGATAAATAGTCAGCTTCGGCCCTAAAAACGGGTGCGTTTGCAGGCGCGCGGCGAGATCGCGGTCCAGCTCAATGACCGTGAGCTTGTCCAGACGTTCGCCTACTGGTTCGGTCAATGCAGCCAGGCCCGGGCCGATTTCGACCATTGCCTGGCCCTTTTGCGGGTTGATAGCAGAGACAATACTTTCGATCACAAACTGATCGTTGAGGAAGTTTTGCCCGAAACGTTTACGGGCTAAATGGCCCTGATGGACTCGATTATTCATTGGTATTAACAATCATTTTGATGGCGAGATTAAGCGCCGTAATAAAACTGCCGACATCTGCTTGTCCACGTCCCGCAAGTTCAAGCGCGGTACCGTGATCGACGGATGTGCGAATAAAGGGCAGGCCCAGCGTGATATTCACACCGCGACCAAATCCCTGGTATTTTAGCACGGGGAGGCCCTGATCGTGGTACATTGCCAGCACGGCATCCGCGTGGTCGAGATATTTAGGCTGAAACAGCGTATCTGCGGGCAGTGGACCGTTTAATTTCATCCCCTGCGCACGCATTTCATCCAGTACCGGGATGATGGTGTCTATCTCTTCCGTTCCCATATGACCGCCTTCACCGGCATGCGGGTTAAGGCCGCACACCAGAATACGCGGATCGTTCAGGCCAAACTTAGTGCGTAGATCATGATGCAGAATACCGATTACTTCTCGCAATAATGCSGGGGTAATGGCTTCAGCAACGGCTTTAAGCGGCAGATGCGTGGTCGCCAGGGCAACACGCAGCTCTTCGGTTGCCAGCATCATGACAACCTTCTTCGCCTGTGAACGCTCTTCAAAAAACTCGGTATGCCCGGTAAACGGGACGCCAGCGTCATTGATGACGCCCTTGTGAACCGGACCGGTAATCAGCGCTGCAAACTCACCTTGCAGACAACCATCGCAGGCGCGAGCCAGCGTGTCGACTACATATTGCCCATTCTCTACCGCCAGTTGGCCCGCGACGACAGGCGCGCGCAACGCAACCGGCAATAGCGTCAGCGTACCCGCTGATTGTGGTTGGGCTGGGATATCTGGAGAGTAGGGAAGGAGCGAGAGCGGCAAACCGAGCATGGCTGCCCGGTCACGGAGTAGCGTGGCATCAGCACAAACAACGAGTTCTACCGGCCACTCGCGCTGTGCAAGCTGGATCACAAGGTCCGGACCAATCCCGGCAGGTTCGCCGGGAGTGATCACAACACGTTGAATTTGAGTCATTAGTTGCTCAGAATTTTAACGTACGCACTGGCGCGCTGTTCCTGCATCCAGGTCGCTGCTTCTTCCGAGAATTTACGGTTCATCAGCATGCGATAAGCTCTGTCTTTCTGTGCCGCGTCAGTTTTATCAACATTACGCGTATCCAGCAGCTCGATAAGATGCCAGCCGAATGAGGAGTGCACCGGGGTGCTCATCTGGCCTTTATGAAGTTTAGTCAGCGCATCGCGGAAAGCCGGATCGAAAATATCGGCTGCAGCCCAACCCAGGTCACCGCCCTGGTTGGCAGACCCCGGATCCTGAGAAAACTCTTTAGCCGCTGCCGCAAAGGTAGTTTTACCGCTCTTAATATCTGCCGCGATTTGTTCCAGTTTCAGACGCGCCTGTTGATCGGTCATGATCGGCGACGGTTTCAGCAGAATATGGCGGGCATGAACTTCAGTCACGGAGATGCTCTGGCTTTGGCCACGCATGTCGTTGACTTTCAGGATATGGAAGCCGACACCAGAGCGAATTGGGCCGATGATATCGCCTTTTTTCGCGGTGCTTAACGCCTGGGCGAAGATGCCCGGCAGTTCCTGAATGCGTCCCCAGCCCATCTGGCCGCCTTTCAGCGCCTGCTGATCGGCAGAATAAGTGATGGCCAGTTTGCCGAAATCGCTACCATTACGTGCTTCATCAACCACTGAACGCGCCTGACTTTCCGCTTCGTTTACCTGATCGGAAGTTGGGTTTTCCGGCAGTGGGATCAGAATGTGGCTCAGGTTCAGTTCGGTGCTGGCATCATTTTGGTTGCCGACCTGCTGCGCCAGGGCATCAACTTCCTGTGGCAGGATCGTGACGCGACGGCGAACTTCATTATTACGCACTTCAGAGATGGTCATCTCTTTACGGATCTGGTTGCGATAGGTCGAATAACTCAGACCATCCTGAGCCAGACGGCTGCGCATTTGATCCAGCGTCATATTGTTCTGCTTGGCAATATTGGCGATGGCCTGATCTAACTGTTCATCAGAGATTTTTACGCCCATCTTCTGACCCATCTGCAGAACGATTTGATCCATGATCAAACGCTCCAGGATCTGATGACGCAGCGTGGCATCGTCCGGTAATTGCTGACCTGCCTGACCCGCGTTCAGTTTTACTGACTGCATTAAGCCATCGACGTCGCTTTCCAGAACGACGCCGTTATTGACGACGGCTGCGACTTTATCGACTACCTGTGGGGCAGCGAAACTGGTATTCGCGACCATGGCGATACCGAGAAGCAGCGTTTTCCAGTTCTTCATACTTTTTCCATTATCAATTAACCGCAATGCGGATTACGTTGTAAATCAATCAGATCATAAAGAGCTTTGATACGGCAAAATGTTCGAACGCAGCATCTGGTTGGTGCCAAGACCATAGTTAGAGCTCAGGCCGCGCAGTTCGATATTAAAGCCGATCGAGTTGTCATATACCGCGTGTTTCTGGGTGTCATCCCAACCATTCAGCTTACGTTCATAGCCGACGCGAATGGCATAACAGCAGGAGTTGTACTGTAAGCCCAGCATGGAATCCGCCACTTTGTTCACATTGGTATCGAAGTAGTAAGCTCCGACGATTGACCAACGCTCAGCGATCGGCACGCTCGCCACTGCACCCACCTGAGAAATCCCGTTTTTATACTGATCTGCCGTAGAGTAATACGACGGCAGTGTTGCCTGGATATATTCCGGGCTGGCATAGCGGTAGTTCAACTGCAGCATGCGGTTTTCGTCGCGACGGTACTCGATGCTGCTGCTGCTGGTGGCGACACTGTCCAGACGCGTGTCGTACTGGATCCCACCGCGTAAACCCCAACGATCGGAGATGCGCCAGTAAGTATCACCTGCCCATACCAATGAACCGGTTTTGTCGTCATTCTCCCATTTTATGTTGTCATCGCCAGTGCGAGACTCGGTGAAATAGTAGATTTGACCCACAGAAATATTAAAACGTTCAACGGCCGCGTCATCATAAACGCGAGATGTGACGCCAGTCGTTACCTGGTTAGCGGAGGCAATACGGTCCAGACCGCCATAGGTACGGTCACGGAACAGGCCACTGTAGTCAGCTTGCAGCAGGGAAGAGTCATAGTTATAGATATGACTTTGGTTGCGATAAGGCACATACAAATACTGCGCACGCGGCTCCAGCGTCTGGGTATAGCCCGGCGCCAGCATTTCCATGTCACGTTCGAATACCAACTTACCGTCGACTTTGAACTGCGGCATGACGCGGTTAGCGGAGTCGTCGAGCTTATTTACGTTATCCTGATTGTTGTTGTACCAGTCCAGATTGGTCTGCTGGTAGTGCGTTGCCATCAGCTTCGCTTCAGTGTTGATACTTCCCCACTGATTGGATAGCGGCAGATTGATGGTCGGCTCAAGGTGAACACGCGTCGCTTCCGGCATGTCGTCATTGGTATTGACGAAATGCACCGCCTGTCCATAAATACGGGTATCAAATGGACCGACGTCATTCTGATAGAAGTTGACGTCTAACTGTGGTTCTGCGGAATAACTGCTGTTGTTCTGATCGTCAAAAACCTGGAATTTTTTGGTTGAGACCGTCGCATCAAAGTTTTGCACCGCATAGCCGACACTGAATTTCTGTGTCGCATAACCGTCGGTGCTGGAACCGTACTTATTGTCAAAATCATTAAAGTAGCTGGAGTCGCTGACTTTGGTGTAGTCGACGTTGAAACGCCACACCTGGTCCATCACACCGGCGTGTTGCCAGTAAAACAGCCAGCGGCGTGAATTATCATCATTCGGATGTTCGTCGTCGTAGACCCGGTCGGAATTCAGATAATCGAGTTCCATCAGACCTGCGCCCGCCTGGGTCAGGTAACGGAATTCGTTTTCCCACATAATGCCGCCACGGCGATGCATATAATGCGGCGTAATGGTGGCGTCCATGTTGGGCGCGATATTCCAGTAATACGGCAGGTAGAACTCAAAATAGTTCTTGGTGGAGTATTTTGCGTTCGGGATCAAGAAACCGGAACGGCGTTTATCGCCGACTGGGAGTTGTAAATAGGGGCTGTAAAACACAGGAACCGGGCCCAGCTTAAAACGGGCGTTCCAGATTTCAGCGACCTGTTCTTCACGGTCATGGATCACTTCGCTACCGACGACGCTCCAGGTATTGGAACCCGGAAGACAGGAGGTAAAACTGCCGTTTTCCAGAATGGTATAGCGATTCTCACCGCGCTGTTTCATCAGGTCCGCTTTCCCGCGCCCCTGGCGTCCCACCATCTGGTAGTCACCTTCCCAGACGTTGGTGTCTTTCGTATTCAGGTTTGCCCAACCCTTTGGTCCCTTCAGAATGACCTGGTTGTCATCATAATGGACGTTGCCCAACGCATCGACGGTACGAACGGGAGCGGGTTGACCTTCGGCCTGCTTTTGATGAAGCTGCACTTCATCGGCTTGTAGGCGGCTGTTACCCTGCGCAATATCCACGTTGCCGGTAAACACGGCGTCATCAGGGTAGTTCCCTTTCGCGTGATCGGCATTGATGGTGACAGGTAACTCATTGGTATCGCCCTGCACCAGAGGACGGTTGTAGCTTGGCACGCCCAACATGCACTGTGAGGCGAGATCGGCTGCCAGACCCTGTTGGCTATAAAGGGCGCTGGCAATCATGGTGGCCAGAAGAGTGGGAATACGTTTTTTCATACGTTGTATTTATTGTTCCATCATCAGTAGCGTCGCGCGTGACAAACGGTCACAGCCTAACTTATCTCATCTTCACTGCGCTAGTGTTAATCCTGCCGATTAAGGCTCCGTGGTGTTAGGCACGGCATTGAATGACAGGTATGATAATGCAAATTATAGGCGATGTCCCACAATTGACCGCAGCCGTAAAACGGTAAAAGCACCTTATATTGTGGGACATAGCCTGGCCAAGAGCATAAAGATTTGGGGAATATATGCAGTATTGGGGAAAGATTATTGGTGTGGCCGTGGCCTTAATGATGGGCGGCGGCTTCTGGGGTGTGGTGTTAGGCCTGTTAGTTGGCCATATGTTCGACAAAGCCCGCATGCGCAAAATGGCGTGGTTCGCCAACCAACGAGAGCGTCAGGCGCTGTTTTTTGCCACCACTTTTGAGGTGATGGGGCATCTGACCAAATCCAAAGGCCGCGTCACGGAAGCCGATATTCATATCGCCAGCCAATTGATGGACCGCATGAATTTGCACGGTGATTCGCGTACGGCCGCGCAGCATGCTTTCCGGGTGGGAAAATCAGACAATTACCCATTACGTGAAAAAATGCGTCAGTTTCGCAGCGTCTGTTTTGGTCGATTCGATCTGATCCGCATGTTCCTGGAGATTCAGATTCAGGCGGCATTTGCCGATGGGTCATTGCACCCTAACGAGCGTGAAGTGCTGTATGTTATTGCTGAAGAGTTGGGGATCTCACGGACCCAATTTGATCAGTTCCTGCGTATGATGCAGGGCGGCGCGCAGTTTGGCGGCGGATATCAGCAGCAGTCCGGCGGCGGTGGCTGGCAGCAGGCGCAACGCGGCCCGACGCTGGAAGACGCCTGCAATGTGCTGGGTGTGAAAGCGACCGATGATGCGACCACCATTAAGCGCGCCTACCGTAAGCTGATGAGCGAGCACCACCCTGACAAGCTGGTTGCGAAAGGCCTGCCGCCAGAAATGATGGAAATGGCGAAGCAAAAAGCGCAGGAAATTCAAAAAGCCTACGAGCTAATTAAAGAGCAGAAAGGCTTTAAATAATCGTTATGCCGGATGGCGGCTAGTGCCTTAYCCGGCATAAATGGGAACTGAATTTAAAAATCCGCCGGGACTTTAAACGTCATACTGTTGCCGTATTCGGGATGGGTGATGGTTAACATCTCTGCATGCAGCAACAGGCGCGGCGCCAACGCCAGCGCTTCCGGCGGCGCATAGAAGCGGTCGCCCAGGATTGGATGCCCTAAAGCCAGCATATGTACACGCAACTGGTGGGAGCGTCCGGTAATGGGTTTGAGCACCACTCGGGCGGTGTTATCCGCCGCGAACTCCACCACCTCATACTCAGTTTGCGCTGATTTCCCGGTTTCATAACACACTTTCTGCTTTGGCCGATTCGGCCAGTCGCAAATCAGCGGCAAATCAACCAGTCCCTCGGCAGGTGCGGGATGTCCCCACACCCGTGCCACGTACTGTTTCTTCGGCTCGCGTTCGCGAAACTGGCGTTTTAGCTCACGTTCTGCCGCTTTTGTTAGCGCCACTACAATCACGCCGCTGGTGGCCATATCCAGACGATGTACGGATTCAGCCTGCGGATAGTCGCGCTGAATACGCGTCATCACGCTGTCTTTGTGCTCATCCAGACGACCCGGCACGGACAACAAACCGCTCGGCTTGTTGACCACCATAATATGCTCATCCTGATACAGGATAACCAGCCAGGGTTCCTGCGGTGGATTGTAGTTTTCCATCCCCATGTATGGCTCCGTTACTGATGCGTCACGACGATCAGGCGCAGGGCATCCAGACGCCAGCCAGCCTGATCCAGGCTTTCCATCACCTGCTGACGGTTGCTTTCAATTGCGCTGAGTTCGTCATCACGGATGTTCGGGTTAACGGCACGCAGCGCTTCGAGGCGCGACAGTTCCGCAGTCAGTTTTTCGTCCGCTTCTTTACGCGCCGCGTCGATCAGCGCGCGAGCTGATTTTTCCACCTGTGCTTCACCCAGTTGCAGAATGGCATGAACGTCCTGCTGCACGGCGTTGACCAGTTTACTGCCGGTGTGGCGGTTAACAGCGCTGAGCTGGCGGTTAAAGGTTTCGAATTCAACCTGTGCGGCAAGGTTATTGCCGTTTTTATCCAGCAGCATGCGTACCGGCGTTGGTGGCAGGAAGCGGTTCAACTGCAGCTGTTTCGGCGCTTGCGCTTCAACCACATACACCAGCTCAACCAACAGAGTTCCGACCGGCAATGCTTTGTTTTTCAACAACGAAATGGTGCTGCTACCGGTATCGCCGGAGAGGATAAGATCCAGACCATTACGGATTAACGGATGCTCCCAGGTAATAAACTGCGCATCTTCACGCGATAAGGCGACATCACGTTCAAACGTAATGGTGCAGCCATCTTCCGGCAGCCCAGGGAAATCAGGCACCAGCATATGATCGGACGGTGTCAGCACGATCAAATTGTCGCCACGGTCATCCTGATTAATACCAACGATATCAAACAGGTTCATGGCGAAGGCGATCAGGCTGGTATCGTCGTCCTGCTCTTCAATGCTCTCAGCCAGTGCCAGCGCTTTTTCACCGCCGTTAGAGTGGATCTCCAGCAGACGATCGCGACCTTGCTCCAGCTGAGCTTTCAGCGCGTCATGTTGTTCGCGACAGGTTTTGATCAGATCGTCAAAGCCATCGGTATTTTCTGGTTCAGCCAGGTAGCCGATCAGATTGTTATAGACCGTGTCGTAGATGGTACGGCCGGTCGGGCAGGTGTGTTCGAACGCATCCAGACCTTCGTGGTACCAGCGCACCAGCACGGATTGCGCGGTTTTTTCCAGGTACGGAACGTGAATCTGAATATCATGCGCCTGACCAATACGGTCCAGACGGCCAATACGCTGTTCCAGCAGGTCCGGGTTAAACGGCAGGTCAAACATCACCAGATTGCTGGCGAACTGGAAGTTACGCCCTTCGGAGCCGATTTCAGAACACAGCATTACCTGAGCGCCGCTATCTTCTTCGCTAAACCAGGCAGCGGCGCGGTCACGCTCAATGATCGACATCCCTTCATGGAACACGGCCGCGCGGATACCTTCGCGCTCGCGCAGAACCTGCTCCAGCTGAAGCGCGGTGGTGGCTTTTGCACAGATAACTAATACTTTTTGCGAGCGGTGGCTGGTCAGGTAGCCCATCAGCCATTCCACGCGCGGGTCAAAGTTCCACCAGGTGCCGGTATCGCCTTCGAATTCCTGATAAATCTGTTCCGGGTAGAGCATGTCGCGCGCCCGGTCTTCCGCGCTTTTACGCGCACCCATAATGCCGGAGACTTTAATCGCCGTCTGGTATTGGGTCGGCAGCGGCAGCTTGATGGTGTGCAGCTCGCGTTTTGGGAAGCCTTTCACACCATTACGGGTGTTACGGAACAGCACGCGGCTGGTGCCGTGTCTGTCCATCAGCATTGAAACCAGCTCCTGACGCGCGCTCTGGGCATCTTCGCTGTCGCTGTTTGCCGCCTGCAATAACGGCTCAATGTCCTGCTCGCCAATCATGTCGCCTAACATGTTCAGCTCATTGTTGCTCAGTTTGTTGCCAGCCAGCAGCATAGCGACGGCATCGGCGACAGGACGGTAATTTTTCTGTTCTTCAACAAACTGGGCGAAATCGTGGAAGCGGCTTGGGTCCAGCAGGCGCAGGCGCGCAAAGTGGCTTTCCAGGCCCAGTTGTTCCGGCGTTGCGGTCAGCAGCAGGATGCCCGGTACGCGTTCTGCCAGTTGTTCAACGGCCATATATTCACGGCTGGGCGCGTCTTCGCTCCACACCAGGTGATGCGCTTCATCGACAATCAGCAGATCCCATTCGGCGTCACACAGATGCTCCAGGCGCTGTTTACTGCGACGGGCAAAGTCCAGCGAACAGATAACCAACTGTTCGGTTTCAAACGGGTTGTAGGCATCGTGCTGCGCTTCTGCATAACGCTCATCATCAAACAGCGCAAAACGCAGGTTGAAGCGACGCAGCATTTCGACCAGCCACTGGTGCTGTAACGTCTCCGGGACGATGATCAGTACGCGCTCTGCGGCGCCTGACAGCAGCTGTTGATGCAGGATCATCCCGGCTTCAATGGTTTTACCTAAACCCACTTCGTCTGCCAGCAATACGCGAGGGGCATGACGACGGCCGACGTCATGGGCAATGTTGAGCTGGTGGGGGATCAGGCTGGTACGTTGACCACGCAAACCACTCCACGGCATACGGTACTGCTCGCTCTGAAATTTACGTGCGCGATAGCGCAGCGCAAAGCGGTCCATACGGTCAATCTGGCCGGCAAACAGGCGATCCTGTGGTTTGCTGAATACCAGCTTGCTGTCCAGCAGCACTTCACGCAGCGTTACACCGGTTTCTTCGGTATCAAGGCGGGTTCCGATATAGGCAAGCAGGCCGTTTTCTTCTTTTACTTCATCGACATGCAGTTGCCAGCCTTCATGGCTCGTTATCGTATCACCAGGATTGAACATCACGCGGGTCACGGGGGAATCACTGCGCGCATACAGACGGTTTTCACCCGTCGAAGAGAAAAGTAAAGTGACGGTTCGCGCATCCATGGCGACAACGGTACCAAGTCCCAATTCGCTTTCTGTATCGCTGATCCAGCGTTGACCAAGTGTAAAAGGCATATATGT
This sequence comes from Citrobacter sp. Colony219, assembly GCF_019382635.1. Classification (NCBI taxonomy): domain Bacteria; kingdom Pseudomonadati; phylum Pseudomonadota; class Gammaproteobacteria; order Enterobacterales; family Enterobacteriaceae; genus Citrobacter; species Citrobacter sp. Colony219. The sequence goes on from NZ_CP080033.1 coordinate 1,092,998, forward strand.
TCGGCTCTATATCTTTAGTTGCAGGCAATACTCACCCTCTGCCAGAGTAAAGTGGCAGCAAGTGTATTGGGGTCCAGGAATGGAAAGGGCGCTATGGTACTGGATGGCGACGGTTTCGTCACGCGTCAAAATAACCCCAGTTGCCCTGTGAGTAGTGTAGCAAAGTTATCATCGATAAAGGGAAGTATTCCCTCGGCTACGGGCTGGATCTGCCGGGTCAAATAGTGCTCGTAGTCAAGGGCTGAAAGCTGATAATCCACGGGTTCTGGACCATTTATCGTCCAGACATATTTAATGGTGCCGCGATTCTGATACTGCGGCGGACGTCCCAGCTTTACATTTTGCTCATCGGCGAGGCGCGCGGCGCGCACGTGTGGCGGCACATTGCGCTGGTATTCACTTAACGGGCGACGCAGGCGTTTGCGATACACCAGTTGGTCGTCCAGTTCACCCGCCATCAGACGGTCGATAGTCTCGCGAACAAACTCCTGATAAGGTTCGTTTCGAAAAATTCGCAGGTATAGCTCCTGCTGAAACTGTTGGGCCAGTGGCGTCCAGTCGGTTCTTACCGTTTCCAGGCCCTTAAACACCATGCGTTGCTCTGTACCTTCCTGAATCATCCCGGCGTAGCGCTTTTTACTGCCGGTATCTGCACCGCGAATGGTCGGCATCAGAAATCGACAAAAGTGGGTTTCAAATTCCAGCTCCAGCGCGCTGGTCAGGTTTTGTTGCTTCAGGGACTGCGCCCACCAGTCGTTGACATAGCTCACCAGCTCACGGCCAATCCGGGCGGCATCATCTTCTGAGTGCGCCTTTTTCAGCCAGACAAAGGTCGAGTCGGTATCGCCATAGATAACGTCGTAACCCTGAGCTTCAATCAGTGCTTTGGTCTGGCGCATGATCGCATGACCGCGCATGGTAATGGACGAGGCCAGTCTCGGGTCGAAAAAGCGACAGGCGGTGGTTCCCAGCACGCCGTAAAATGCGTTCATGATGATTTTCAGCGCCTGCGAGAGCGGCTTATTCCCGTGGCGTTTTGCTTCATCGCGCCCATGCCAGATCCGGGTCACGATTTCCGGTAGGCAGTGCTTTTCACGTGAGAACCAGGCGTCAAGGAACCCTTCGGTGCTGTGCTCCGGATCCGGCTGCGCCATCCCTTCGATAAGCCCCACCGGATCGATTAAAAAAGTACGAATTATTGAGGGGTACAGGCTTTTGTAATCCAGCACCAGCACGGAGTCGTACAGACCCGGACGTGAGTCCATCACGTAGCCGCCGGGGCTGGCGTGCGCAGGGATTTCACCCAGATTCGGTGCCACATAACCCGCCCGGTGCATGCGCGGCAGGTAGAGATGGCCAAAAGCGGCGACCGAACCGCCGTGCCTGTCGACTGGCAGGCCGTTAACCGTTGAACGCTCCAGCAGAAATGGCATGATCTCGGTTTTATGAAAAATGCGGGTGACCAGTTCACAGTCTTTGAGATTGTAGGTGGCAAGCGCGGGCTTATCGTGGGCAAACCGGCGATCGATTTCGTCCATTCTGTCCCATGGGTTATCAATCGACTTTCCTTCGCCCAGCAGCTCCTGCGACACCGTTTCCAGCGAGAACGATGAGAAATTCCAGAATGCGGACTTGAGCGCCTCAATGCCTTCAATAATCAGACGACCTTTAGTCTGCGCGAAGAAAACGCCATTTTTGAATCCATGCTCGCGCCACTCCAGTTCGCTGTTATCCCGACCAAAAAGCAGGGGAATACGGTAGCGTTCGGCGTGCTTTTGCAGGACGCGTAAATCGAATTGCACGACGTTCCAGCCGATTATCACATCAGGATCGTGATGGGCGATCCAGTCATTGAGCTTTTCCAGCAACAGCGGACGGCTCGCAACGTACTCAAGTTCAAAATCCAGCCGGGAGGCATCGCCATTCGGCGGACCGAGCATATAGACAATACGCTGCCCGCAACCTTCAAGACCGATGCAGTAGAGTTCACCGTGGCGCGTGGTTTCGATATCCAGCGAGACCCATTTCAGCGGCGGTCGATAATCCGGATTCGGCTTCAGGCGGGCATTGATCAGCGCGCTGTCATGCCTGTCGCCCTCGACCCAGACAGGAGATGTAATAAAGCGCTCCATCAAATAGCGCTCCGGCGGACGGATATCGGCCTCGTAGACCGTTACACCATTTTCGCGCAGTAGTTTTTCCAGCCGCATAAGCTGGCGATGTGAATGGCAATACAGGCCAGAAACGGGCTGACGGTGAAAGTCTTGCAGCTGAAGCGGCGTCAGGCGATAACCTTTTTCAGTGCGTAACAGTGTGGTGACGCGGGGTGTCTGGCTGGTGGGGATAAAAGCGACCGACTCCTGCGGCGCTAGCGTGACCTGCAATGGCCCGCTGTCTGTTGCCAGCCAGAATGAAACCTCTGTCCCCTGCGGGGTATCCCGCCAGTGCCGGGTTAAAATAAATCCTGCCTGCGCCACGCTGCGTATCCATCAAAAAACCAGACATTATTATAGCCTGGTTTACATGATTGTACTGTTATTTTGTACAGGTATGAGGCGTAAGACGCGGTATCCGCTGGAGTAAAAAGCGTCTCTGAGTAAAAAATGTGTTGTGTCAGCATGGGTTATCTTCGCATTTAATATATGAATGTCGTGCCTAAGACGCGTTGCAGTAAACTATTTTATTTGTGTGGCTGTTGTTTTAAATGGAAACTGTCCATCTGGGTTATTGATTGGTATTATTAAGTCCATTATCGGATGTTTGCTATTTTTCAGATTTGTGCTTATTTATTTTTGCTACATCTTTCTCGGATTCAGGAAAAATTACTTTTTTCATTTGTGTTTATTAATGGTTGATGTAAAGATTTTATTCGAAGCATCCGGATATGAGTTTGAAATATAATATATATTTAATCATGTTTATTGCCGAATAGAAACGGATTTTCAGTTCGAATTCGTCGGGAGTCTCTCTGTATAATTTGGTTTTTATCTCGGGATATGATTTTATTCTCAGCTTGCTGTTCGGGTGCTTCTTAATACATATCCGGGAAAATGATGAAATGGAGTTTTTATGAATGTCTATACTCAGGCGATTTTGCCTGGATACCAGTATTATCTGTTTGTTAACACTCAACTTTCAAACCCATCAATCAAAACTGTGAGCAAATATATTGAGTACAAAACATGGACCGGACAAATTTGGCGGGCTGAAATAATTGAAAGTGGAAACGTTTTTTTTCACTGGCAGGGGCATGACAGAAGAAATGGTCATCGTGATACGGTAATTAATTATTTGTTGCGTGGGCAGAAATGGCAGTCAACGATAACAGATTATATTTTCTTCCATTCTCTGGAAGGAGAGGAAACTCATGGGAATTATGACAATGTGATTGAGTATGTTTGTTCTAATAACTGTGTTTATCAAAGTGCTTTTGCTGAATATATAGCCGAGTAGAAATAAAGCGCGTGACGATCAAAACGCGCTTATATCAAGGTTACTGTCCGTAGTAGGCTTTTGCACCGTGTTTGCGCAGGTAGTGTTTATCTAACAGGGTTTGTTGCATATCCGGCAATTGCGGTGCGAGCTGGCGGCAGAAGATCCCCATATAGGCCACTTCTTCCAGCACGATAGCGTTGTGTACAGCATCTTCGGCATCTTTTCCCCAGGCAAACGGACCGTGAGAGTGCACCAGCACGCCAGGCATCTGTGCGGCGTCAATACCTTGTTTCTCAAAGGTTTCAACGATCACATTGCCGGTTTCCCATTCATATTCGCCGTTGATTTCTTCGTCGGTCATTTTCCGTGTGCAGGGAATCGAACCGTAGAAATAGTCCGCATGGGTGGTCCCTGTGGCCGGAATCGACTGACCCGCCTGCGCCCAGATGGTTGCATGACGGGAATGGGTGTGAACAATGCCGCCAATGGTCGGGAAAGCCTGATACAGCAGACGGTGCGTTGGGGTATCGGAAGAGGGCTTTTTATTACCTTCCACCACTTCACCGGTAGCGATACTGACGACGACCATATCTTCTGCGGTCATTACGCTGTAATCGACACCGGATGGTTTAATCACAAATACGCCGCGTTCGCGATCGACGGCGCTAACGTTGCCCCAGGTCAGGGTGACCAGGTTGTGCTTAGGCAACGCCAGATTGGCTTCCAGCACCTGACGTTTAAGATCTTCTAACATTATTGTCTCCCTGCCGGATGGCGCTTCGCTTATCCGGCCTACAGGATCGTAGGCCCGGTAAACGCAGTGCCACCGGGCAATCCGTACCTTAGCGTTTAAAACCGTAATACACGTCGTTCCAGCGCAGCGCGTCTTTAAAGGCTGGCAGACGGGTGTCGTTGTCGATCACGGCGATCTCGATATCGTGCATTTCAGCGAACTGGCGCATATCGTTCAGATCCAGCGCGTGGCTGAACACGGTGTGGTGCGCGCCACCGGCGAGGATCCAGGCTTCAGATGCGGTTGGCAGATCCGGTTGAGCTTTCCACAGCGCGTTAGCTACAGGCAGTTTTGGCAGAGAGTGCGGCGTTTGTACCGTGTCAATGCAGTTAACCAGCAGGCGATAGCGATCGCCGAGATCGATCAGGCTGGCAACCACGGCCGGGCCGGTTTTAGTGTTGAAGATCAGACGGGCGGGATCGTCTTTACCACCAATGCCGAGGTGTTGTACGTCGAGGATCGGTTTCTCTTCCACCGCGATGGACGGGCACACTTCCAGCATGTGCGAACCAAGTACCAGATCGTTGCCTTTCTCGAAGTGGTAGGTGTAATCCTCCATAAATGAGGTGCCGCCCTGCAGACCGGTTGACATCACCTTCATGATGCGAAGCAGAGCGGCGGTTTTCCAGTCGCCTTCGCCAGCAAAGCCATAGCCTTGCTGCATCAGACGCTGTACGGCCAGACCCGGGAGCTGTTTCAGGCCGTGTAAATCTTCAAATGTGGTGGTGAAGGCGTGGAATCCGCCCTGTTCCAGGAAGCGCTTCATCCCCAGTTCAATACGGGCGGCTTCCAGGACGTTCTGACGTTTTTCACCGTGGACTTGCGTTGCCGCCGTCATGGTGTAAGAGCTTTCATACTCATCGATTAGTGCGTTGATTTCGCCGTCGCTAATTGCGTTCACGACCTGCACCAGATCGCCCACGGCCCAGGTGTTTACCGAGAAGCCGAATTTGATCTGCGCGGCAACTTTATCGCCATCGGTGACCGCAACTTCGCGCATGTTGTCGCCAAAACGGCAGACTTTCAGATGGCGAGTGTCCTGTTTGGACACGGCCTGTCGCATCCAGGAGCCGATGCGTTCGTGTGCCTGTTTGTCCTGCCAGTGACCGGTGACCACGGCGTGCTGCTGACGCATACGTGCGCCGATGAAGCCGAACTCACGACCGCCGTGCGCGGTTTGGTTCAGGTTCATAAAGTCCATATCAATGCTGTCCCACGGCAGGGCGGCGTTAAACTGGGTGTGGAACTGCATCAGCGGTTTGTTGAGGATCGCCAGGCCGTTGATCCACATTTTCGCCGGCGAGAAGGTATGCAGCCAGACCACCATCCCTGCGCAGCGATCGTCATAGTTGGCGTCACGGCAAATAGCGGTGATTTCGTCAGGCGAGGTACCCAGCGGTTTTAAGACCAGTTTGCAGGGCAGTTTAGCTTCAGTATTCAGTGCGTTAACGACGTGCTCGGCATGTTGGGTTACCTGACGCAGGGTTTCAGGGCCATACAGATGCTGACTACCAATCACAAACCACACTTCATAGTTATCAAAAATCGTCATTGTCGTGTCCTTAATGTGTCAGGGTTGCCTGGTTTACCGGTGTTTTTTGCGCCGGCATGGCAGTCGGAAGGTATTGTTGTTCAGCGCTTACTGCCCATTGCTGGTAGCGGCGGTAAAGCTGTTCAAAACGTTGAGCCTGGTCTGGGCGAGGTTGCATCGTCTTTTCTACTGCGCTCGCCATTTTTTGTTGGGCGGCGGGAATGTCTGCGTGGACCTTAGCGGCTACGGCAGCGAAGATAGCCGCACCGAGTGCGCAGCACTGGTCGGAAGCAACGATTTGTAGCGGACGGTTCAGCACGTCACAGCAGGTCTGCATGATGACCGGGTTTTTGCGCGCGATACCGCCAAGCGCCATTACGTTGTTAACCGCAATGCCCTGTTCGGTGAAGCATTCCTGAATTGCGCGCGCGCCAAAGGCCGTGGCGGCAATCAGCCCACCGAACAGCGCTGGTGCGTCGGTGGCCAGATTGAGATCGGTAATCACCCCTTTCAAACGTTGGTTGGCATTGGGCGTACGGCGACCGTTAAACCAGTCGAGTACCACCGGCAGGTGATCCAGCGACGGATTTTTCGCCCAGGCTTCGGTGAGCGCTGGCAGCAGCTGTTTTTGACTGGCTTTAATCTGGGTCTTCAGCTCCGGATGCTGCGCGGCAAGCTGTTCCAGAGGCCAGCTCAGTACGCGGCTAAACCAGGCATAGATATCGCCGAAAGCAGATTGTCCCGCCTCAAGGCCAATAAAATCAGGCACTACGCTGCCATCAACCTGGCCGCATATGCCTTTCACCGCGCGTTCGCCGACGCTGTGTTTGTCGGCAATCAGAATGTCGCAGGTTGAGGTGCCGATGACTTTTACCAGCGTATTGGGCTGTGCGCCCGCGCCGACTGCGCCCATATGGCAGTCAAAAGCGCCGCCTGCAATCACCACGCTTTCCGGTAGCCCCAGGCGCTGTGCCCACTCGGCGCACAGGGTGCCAACCGGCAGGTCGGCCGTGACGGTATCGGTAAACATTGGGTATGGCAGATGGCGGTTAAGGATGGGGTCGAGCTCATCAAAGAAACTGGCTGGCGGCAGACCGCCCCAGCTTTCATGCCACAGGGATTTGTGTCCGGCGCTGCAGCGTCCGCGGCGAATATCCTGCGGGCGTACGGTATTGGAGAGCAGGGCCGGAACCCAGTCGCACAGCTCAATCCATGAAACCGCAGCCTCTGCGACCGCATCATCCTGGCGGGTCACATGCAGGATTTTGGCCCAGAACCATTCGCTGGAATAAATGCCGCCGATATAGCGGGAGTAATCGATCTTGCCCGGTGTGTGGCACAGGCGGGTGATTTCTTCGGCTTCTTCTACTGAGGTGTGATCTTTCCACAGGACAAACATGGCATTCGGGTTTTCAGCGAACTCCGGACGCAGTGCCAGTACGTTACCGTCTGCATCGATGGGCGCCGGGGTTGAGCCGGTACTGTCAACGCCGATCCCGACCACTTCCGCACGCTGTTCAGCGCTCAGTTCGGCCAGCACGGTTTTCAGCGCCGCTTCCATCGATTCAATATAGTCGCGCGGATGATGGCGAAACTGGTTGTTCGGGCCATCACAATATTGCCCTTCCTGCCAACGTGGATACCACTCTACGCTGGTGGCGATTTCTTCACCGGTGGCGCATTCCACTGCCAACGCGCGTACTGAATCACTACCAAAATCGAGGCCAATTGTAATCGCCATCGTTTTACTCCATCCAAAAATACGGGTATGGATAAACAGTAGTGACCAGGGATAAAAACCGTCAGGCAGGATTCGCTAATCTTATGGATTAAAATGCTGTGGCATCACAAAGTGTGACGCCGTGCAAATAATCAATGTGGACATTTCTGCCGTAGTTATAGACACTTTTGTTAGCCGATTTTGAGGTTGGCGTAGTACATGTTTTTTACAAAGAGCTTTTCACAAGCGGGGTTGGTGGTCCATTACCGCAAATACAGCGGCCCGCAGGGGCGACAGCGATAATGTCTGGCGTGATATGGACAAATTGTTTCTTGGCAGGACATAGGGAGTATTGAATTTATGGCTGAAACGCAAAACGATCCCCTGTTGCCAGGTTATTCGTTTAACGCGCATTTGGTGGCCGGATTAACCCCCATTGAGGCGAACGGATACCTGGATTTTTTTATCGACAGACCGCTGGGTATGAAGGGTTATATCCTCAATCTCACCATCCGTGGCGAAGGGGTTATCAATAATCAGGGCAAACAGTTTGTCTGCCGGCCTGGCGATATTCTGTTGTTTCCACCCGGAGAAATTCACCACTACGGACGCCACCCTGACGCCAGCGAGTGGTATCACCAGTGGGTTTATTTTCGCCCGCGCGCCTACTGGCAGGAGTGGCTGGCCTGGCCGGCAATCTTTGCCCAGACCGGTTTTTTCCGCCCGGATGAAGCGCACCAGCCGCATTTTAACGAACTGTTTGGACAGATCATTCATGCCGGACAGGGGGAAGGGCGCTATTCCGAACTGTTGGCGATAAACCTGCTGGAGCAATTATTGCTCAGACGTATGGACGCCATTAATGAATCGCTGCACCCACCCATGGACAACCGCGTCCGCGATGCCTGCCAGTACATCAGCGATCATCTGGCGGACAGTAATTTTGATATTGCCAGCGTTGCGCAGCATGTCTGCCTGTCACCGTCCCGGTTGTCGCATCTGTTCCGCCAACAGTTGGGCATCAGCGTATTAAGCTGGCGCGAGGATCAGCGTATCAGCCAGGCCAAGCTATTGCTAAGTACCACCCGTATGCCTATTGCTACGGTGGGTCGCAATGTTGGCTTCGACGACCAGCTCTATTTCTCGCGCGTTTTCAAAAAATGTACCGGTGCCAGTCCGAGCGAGTTTCGCGCCGGATGTGAATAAAAAGTGAATGATGTGTCCTGAAAGTTGTCATAACTCGCAATCTATTCAGACAATTGATGGCTTGACGAAGTTGAGAAGGGTTAGCAGAATCCCTGCTTCGTAAATCTGACGGACACATTATGCAAGCATTGCTGGAACACTTTATTCTCCAGTCCGCCCTGTACTCTCTGATCGCCGTACTTTTGGTGGCCTTTCTGGAGTCGCTGGCGCTGGTTGGCCTGATCCTGCCCGGTACCGTGATGATGGCCGGGCTGGGGGCGCTGATTGGCAGTGGCGAACTGAACTTCTGGCATGCCTGGCTTGCGGGCATCATTGGTTGCTTATTGGGAGACTGGATCTCCTTCTGGCTGGGCTGGCGTTTTAAAAAGCCGCTGCACCGCTGGTCGTTCATGAAAAAGAACAAGGCATTGCTGGATAAAACCGAGCACGCGCTGCATCAGCACAGCATGTTTACCATCTTGGTAGGGCGCTTTGTTGGCCCGACGCGACCGCTGGTGCCGATGGTAGCAGGCATGCTGGATCTGCCTGTCGCGAAATTTATTGTGCCCAATATCATCGGCTGCGTGTTGTGGCCGCCGTTCTATTTTCTGCCGGGGATCCTGGCGGGGGCGGCAATTGATATTCCTGCTGATATGCAGAGTGGGGATTTCAAATGGTTGCTGCTGGCGACGGCGCTACTGTTGTGGGTAGGCGGTTGGTTTTGCTGGCGGCTATGGCGCAGTGGCAAAGCGGCTGTCGATCGCTTAACGGCGTATTTCCCCCGCAGCCGTTTGCTGTATCTGGCGCCGTTGACGCTCGGGATCGGTGTGGTTGCGTTGGTGGCGTTGCTGCGACATCCACTGATGCCGGTGTATATCGATATTCTGCGTAAAGTCGTGGGTTACTGACGAATCTTTTGCCGGATGGCGGCTTCGCCTTATCCGGCAACGCATTATGCTTTAATGCCCAATAGCGCCGAGGCGCTGGCGTTACCGCTTAACAGATCGTCCGTATCGCCCTGCCAGGCGATGCGCCCGTCGGCGACCACAATCGAACGCGTCGCAATGCGCGCCGCATCTTCTACGCTGTGCGAAACCATCAGCAACGTCAGCTGCTTATCGCGACAGACCTCAGCCACCAGCGTTAACATCTCCTGGCGCAGCGCAGGGTCAAGCGCAGAGAACGGTTCATCAAGTAGCAAAATAGGTTGTTCGCGCACCAGGCAACGCGCCAGCGCCACACGTTGTCGCTGCCCGCCGGAAAGCTCGCCCGGAAGCCTGTCCAGCAGGTTATCAAGACCCATTTGCCGGGCGATATGGAGCATTTTCTCCCGCTGCGATGCGTTCAGCTTCAATCCTGGATTCAGGCCCAGACCGATATTTTGCTGCACGTTCAGATGACTGAACAGGTTGTTTTCCTGAAACAGCATCGAAACCGGGCGACGAGAGGGCGGTGTGGTGGTGTGATCTTCACCTGCAATCATCATCGTGCCGCTGGCAGGTGTCAGAAAGCCGGCAATCAGATTCAGAAGCGTACTTTTCCCGGCGCCGCTTGGCCCGAGTATCGCTACCTGCTCACCGCGCGCGACCGACAACGTAAAGCGCATGGGCAAATGGTGATAAAGCCATGTGATATCAATCAGTTTTAACATTTCGACCCGGCAATTTCTCAATAACGGTAAACAGCGTAAAGCACAGGATCAGCAGTAATAACGCCGTAACCGCGCCATCCTGACTGCGATAAGAGCCAATCTGCTGATATAAATAAAACGGCAGGGTGCGGAAATCTTCATTACCAAATAACGCCACTACACCAAAATCGCCAATCGACAGCACGCAGGCAAACGCCATCGCCTGTGCCAGCGGGCGCTTCAGGGCGCGCAGTTCAACCACTTTCAGGCGCGACCATCCCTCAATGCCCAACGACTGGCACAACATACTATAGCGCGCAGTGACGTCACGCATTGGGTTTTCCAGCACCTTCAATGCATAAGGGATCGCCATCAGCGCATTGGTAAAAATAACAATGCCGTCGGCAGATTCGGGAAGCCCAATAGTGTTATTGAGCAGCAGAAAGAAGCCGGTTGCCAGCACGATACCCGGCATGGCGAGGATCATCATGCCGCTCAGTTCCAGCATCTGACCTGCCAGCACCTGCTGTCGGGCACGCAGTTCACGACTGCTCCATAACAGCATCATGGTGAGTATGACGCACAACGCACCTGTCGCCAGCGCAATGCGCAGCGAGGTTCCCAGCGCCTGCCACAGTACGGGTTGTCTAAGAACATCCAGTACATGGCGGTTTAAGCCATCGACAATCACCGCCAGCAACGGCGGAAGCAACAGCAACAGAGCGAGAACAATCAGAATTAAGTCAGCCAGACGGCTGTGCAGACGATCGTCGGGATCCCGCCAGCCCTGAACCAGCGTGGTGCCGGGGGCGATGGCGCGGCTCAAACGTTGGCTGAGCAGCACCAGTGCCAGACAACAAATCATCTGGATCAGCGCCAGCATGGCGGCGCGGGCGGGATCGTAATCAAAATTCAGCGCCTGATAGATAGCCAGTTCGATGGTGGTAGCTTGCGGCCCACCGCCCAGCGATAAAACGGTGGCGAAGCTGGCGAAACAGAGCATAAAGATGAGCGCCGCGACGGGAAGGATTTGCCGACGCAGCCACGGCCATTCAACAAAACGGAAGAAATGCCAGCCACGCATACCTAACTGAGCGGCTAACTGCCGCTGTTCGCCGGGAATATTCTCCAGCGACTGTAACAGCAGGCGGCTGGCCATCGGCAGATTGAAAAAGACATGCGCCAGCAGAATGCCCTGCAAGCCGTATGGCGAAAACGTCCACTCTAGCCCGAATGTATGCCAGAGCGAGGCCAGCCAACCCTGGCGACCATAGACGCTAAGAATACCGAAGACCGCGACCAGCACCGGCAGGATTAACGTCATGGCGCACAGACGCAGCAGCGCCAGACGTCCTGGAAAACGGCGGCGATAGAGCGCTCTGGCAAGGAAAATCGCCGGGACAACCGATAGCACTGCGGATAAAAAAGCCTGCCAGAAAGAAAAGCGCACCACGTGCCACAGGTAGTCGTCTTGCCACAGTGAGAGCCACTCTCCCTGCGGGGCGTTAAACCACAGCGCCAGAAACGCGGCCAGCGCGACAGCCACCATCAATGTGGCAGCTGAAAGCCCTGGAACCAGCCAGCCGGGGATTAACGGCTGACGGCGCGTTGCCATTCGCTAATCCATGCCTGGCGTTGAGCTGCAACCTGCTGCGGCGTAAATTCCAGCGCGGTGGCTGGCTTAGTCAGTTGCTCGAATCCTGACGGCAGGGCGACCTGCGTCACCGGATACATCCAGTTGCCGGTCGGAATCGCATTCTGGAATGCCGGAGACACCATAAACTTCAGGAACTTCTCGGCCAGTTCCGGCTGCTTGCTGGCCGTGGTACGCGCGGCGACTTCCACCTGCAAATAGTGGCCTTCGCTAAAATTAGCGGCGGCGTAGTTGTCTTTTTTCTCGGCGATGATGTGATAGGCCGGAGAGGTGGTGTAGCTGAGCACCAGATCGCTTTCACCTTTCAGGAACAGGCCGTAGGCTTCGCTCCAGCCCTTGGTGACGGTGACGGTTTTGGCTGCCAGTTTCTGCCACGCCTCTGGCGCTTTATCGCCATAGACTTTCTGCATCCATAGCAGCAGACCCAGACCCGGCGTGCTGGTGCGCGGATCCTGATAAATGACGCGCCATTTTTGGTCGCTTTCAACCAGTTCCTTCAGGCTTTTGGGCGGATTCTTCAGCTTGTTCTTATCATAAACGAAGGCGAAATAGCCGTAGTCAAACGGAACGAAGGTATCGTTTTTCCAGCCGCCGGGTACGTTAACGGTGTCGTTTGCTACACCACTTTTGGCAAACAGTTTGGTTTGTGTGGCGGCTTCCAGAAGGTTGTTATCCAGACCGAGTACAACGTCGGCTTTACTGTTTTTTCCTTCCATGCGCAGGCGGTTAAGCAATGAAACACCATCTTCCAGCGCGACCAGTTTTAATTCACAGTTGCAGTCAGCTTCAAAGGCTTTTTTGATTGTTGGGCCCGGGCCCCAGTCAGCCGCGAACGAGTCGTAGGTATAGACGGTCAGTACAGGTTTGGCGAAGACAGGCGCTGCGCACAGCAGTAAAAGCGGAAGATATTTTTTAAACACTTTGCACCTCAAGAGTTGGGTGGCAAAGGACTTGAGATAAGCCTCAAATCCCTTCGCCGGCATTATCCGGATCAGGTTCGACGGGTATCTCTCAGCCCATACGCAGATCGAATGATTCTGTGTATGTTTTTATTTAGCACCCCGTTGAGAACGGCGTTAGTGTAATGATTTTGTTGCTTAGCAGCAATTAAGGATCCGGCGGAGCAAACCACGCCGATTTAAAATCAAACCAGCCGAGGGTATTCATGCGTAACCCGCGCATACTGCGCTGTCCCTGAATAATCAACCAGTGGTGGATTAATGGCACAATGGCCTTTGTGGCGAGCAGCTGTTGGCACCATGCTGCCAGGCTCATTTCGCCCGTTCGCCAGCGAGCCGCATCGTTTTCCCAGTCCCGTGAGATACAGTTTTGCAGCAGCGGGACTTCGCACAAATGGGCGAACAGCGAGAAGTCCAGCGGTAGGGTAAAGTTGGCGCTGTTTAGCCAGATATCGCTGACGATTTCTCCCGCATGCCATTGATCGTAGTCGATCTCCTGAATAGTCAACTGCACCTGATGCGCAGCCAGCAGCGTTTTCATGATCTGCGCGATAATCCGGTGTTCGATGTGATCGCGATAGTAAGTGAGCGTCAGCGTTTCCAGCCCGGCTGGTTTTTCACCATGGCCGGGTCTGGCGTGATGCCAGCGAGGCAGTAAGCCGTAGGCGGGGAACCACAGTCGCTGATACTGTTCGTCGGCGTGGCAAATTAAATGGGTTGGCGAGAGTACGCGGCTAGCCCACTCGCGGACCTCCTGATTTGCGCCGCGGTGGGATCGTGCATCAAACAGCAGGTAGTAGCAACCTTCTTCGAGGCGACTTTCAATCGCCTTTTCATCCTCTGTGGGACCTTTTAGCGTCAAACCGCCGCCTGGCTCTTCGCCGATGTCAGGTAACACCCAAACGTTCACTTCGTCGATCAGCGCCCGGTAACCAAAGTAATCATCAAATGCGTGAATTTTCAGCTGGTTATTGGTGTTTCTCATCACCGCATATGGGCCAGTACCAATCGGGTGGCTGGAGAAGTTATTCAGCGTTTCCCATTCTCGCGGCAGGATCATGGCGGGGACTTGCCCCAATAACCAGGGAAGCCAACGGTCGGGCTGGGACAGATGGATATCCAGCGTCCAGGCCGTGGGAGAGACGATTTGTGTAATGTGAGAGTACAGAGGCAACGTGTTAATTCGGGTCAATGAGGTGATCACATCGTCCATCTCCAGCTCACGACCGTGATGAAAATGGATCCCCGGTCGCAGGAAGAATCGCCAGTGTAAAGGTGAAATCTGCTGCCAGTGATGGGCAATGTCCGCTTCCAGTTCCCCATTTTCCTCATTTACGCGAAGTAAGGCGCTGAAGATTTGTCGGGCGATATGGGTTTCGGAGCGGCGTAGCGCCGTACCAGGTAGCAGGTTGCGCATGGGACGATAATAGAGAACGCGCATGATATGCCGACCCTGACGAAAGCTGCGGCCGAGGTGGGAAACCAGCATTTGCCGTACGGCCGTTTTGTCACCGACCAGTTGCACCAGTTGATCGATGCGATCCTGTTCCAGCAGGTCTTCTGCGCGTTGCTGCTGGAGCGCCAGCCCGGTGTAGAGGAATGTCAGGCGTGAGCGTTTACCGCGTCCAACCTCGGCTTCCCACGTTAACCAACCGCGCTCCTGCATGGTATTAAGCAGGGTACGCATATGGCGGCGCGAGCAGCTAAGCAGCTCTGCCAGCTCGTTCAGCGTGGTGTCTTGCGTTTTGCCGTCACAGCATTGCCACAGACGGATGAACTGTTGTTGCAAACGACCAGAAGACATAAAAGGGGAACTCCTGCGAAAAACTCAGCAATTTTATTATCCCTATATTAAGCCAATAATAGATTCCGATGAAGCGATGAGACAACGAAGGGGTCATCTATGCGTCAATTCTGGTTGAAGTACTTTACCGCGACGGAAAAAACGTCCTGGTTGGCTTGCCTGAGCGCACCGCAGCGCTTAAAGATGCTCGAAGAACTGATGCAGTGGGAGGTGACAGCCTGACCTCTGAATTACGCATTGCAGACATCATGTGTGACTGAGTATTGGTGTAAAATCACCCGCCAGCAGATTTTTTCTGCTGGCTTTTTTCGTATCAGCCCAGCCAATAGGGATAACAATGCTCTGGATTATGACCATGGGACGGCGCCTCAACGGCGTTTACGCGGCATTTATGCTGGTCGCTTTTATGATGGGCGTGGCAGGGGCGTTGCAGGCCCCCACGCTGAGCCTGTTCCTGAGCCGCGAAGTCGGGGCGCAACCATTTTGGGTCGGGCTGTTTTACACCGTCAATGCGATTGCCGGGATCGTGGTTAGCCTCGGGCTTGCAAAACGATCCGACAGCCAGGGCGATCGGCGCAAGCTGATCATGTTTTGCTGCCTGATGGCGATTGGCAACGCGCTGCTGTTTGCGTTTAATCGCCATTATCTCACGTTGATCACCTGCGGTGTGCTGCTGGCCTCGCTGGCGAATACCGCCATGCCGCAGCTGTTTGCGCTGGCGCGGGAATATGCGGATAACTCCGCGCGTGAAGTAGTGATGTTTAGTTCGGTGATGCGTGCGCAGCTTTCGCTGGCCTGGGTGATCGGACCGCCGCTGGCCTTCATGCTGGCGCTGAATTACGGCTTTACGGCGATGTTTTCCATTGCCGCAGGGATTTTTGCCATTAGCCTGGTGCTGATTGCGCTGATACTGCCGTCTGTCGCTCGGGTGGAGCAGTCCGTTGACGTGCCGCTGGAACAAACCGGCGGTTGGCAGGACAAAAATGTGCGTATGCTGTTTATTGCCTCCACGCTGATGTGGACCTGCAATACCATGTACATCATTGATATGCCACTGTGGATTAGCCAGGATTTAGGGCTGCCCGATAAGCTGGCGGGCATTTTAATGGGGACGGCTGCCGGGCTGGAAATTCCGGCGATGATTCTGGCGGGCTACTACGTGAAACACTTTGGTAAACGGCGAATGATGATCGTCGCCGTGGCGGCCGGCGTGCTGTTTTATCTGGGGCTGATCTTCTTTCATAGCCATACGGCTCTGCTTATATTGCAACTGTTTAACGCCGTATTCATCGGTATTGTCGCTGGGATAGGCATGCTGTGGTTTCAGGATCTGATGCCCGGACGCGCGGGTTCAGCGACCACATTATTTACCAACAGTATTTCGACCGGCGTCATTCTGGCGGGGGTGATTCAGGGTGCTGTTGCGCAAAGTTACGGACATTTTGCCGTTTACTGGGTAATCGCGGCGATTTCAGTGGTTACGTTGGTGATGACCGGGCGGGTGAAGGATGTTTGATTTATAAAGTGCCGGATGGCGGCGTAAACGCCTTATCCGGCCTACAATTGGAGCGCATATGTAGGCCGGATAAGCGCAGCGCATCCGGTATAACAAAAGACTAGCGCATAAACGCTGGCTGCTCGTTTTCGTACTCGGTGATGGCCGCTTCATGCTGCAGCGTCAGCCCGATGCTGTCGAGACCATTCAGCATGCAGTGACGGCGGAAGTCGTCGATTTTAAAGCTGTAAGACTTATCGCCCGCTTTCACCACCTGCGCTTCCAGATCCACTTCAAATTTAATGCCTGGATTGGCTAACACCTGCGCAAACAGTTCATCCACCTGCGCATCACTCAGGGTGACCGGCAGCAGTTGGTTATTGAAGCTGTTACCGTAGAAGATGTCGGCGAAGCTTGGGGCGATCACCACTTTAAAGCCGTAATCGGTCAGTGCCCACGGCGCATGTTCGCGAGAAGAGCCGCAGCCAAAGTTTTCCCGCGCGAGCAGAATTGACGCACCTTTATATTCCGGGAAGTTCAGCACGAACTCAGGATTAGGCTGTTGACCTTTTTCGTCCAGAAAACGCCAGTCGTTGAACAGATGGGCGCCAAAACCGGTACGCGTCACCTTCTGCAAAAACTGTTTGGGAATAATGGCGTCGGTATCAACGTTGGCGGCATCCAGTGGGACAACCAGGCCGGTATGCTGGGTAAATTTCTCTGCCATGGTAGTTTCCTTATTTGATGCTGCGAATGTCGGCAAAATGACCGGTAACGGCGGCTGCGGCGGCCATGGCCGGGCTGACTAAATGCGTGCGACCACCACGGCCCTGACGGCCTTCAAAGTTACGGTTGCTGGTGGAGGCACAGCGCTCACCCGGATTCAGGCGGTCATTGTTCATCGCCAGACACATCGAACAGCCCGGTAAACGCCATTCGAATCCTGCTTCGATAAAAATCTTATCCAGACCTTCTGCTTCCGCTTGCGCTTTCACCGGACCAGAACCCGGCACCACCAGCGCCTGTACGCCCGGTGCGACTTTACGGCCTTTGGCGATTTCCGCTGCGGCGCGTAAATCTTCAATACGCGAGTTGGTGCAGGAACCGATGAACACTTTATCGATAGCAACTTCTGTTAACGGAATGCCCGGTTTTAATCCCATGTAAGCCAACGCTTTCTCAGCCGATGCGCGTTCCACCGGATCGGTAAATGATGCCGGGTCGGGAATATTATCGTTTACCGAGATGACCTGACCCGGGTTCGTTCCCCAGGTGACTTGCGGCGCGATCTCTTCTGCCTGCAGGGTGACGACGGTATCAAAGGTGGCACCATCGTCGGTTTTCAGCGTTTTCCAGTACTCAACCGCGTGGGTAAAATCTTCGCCCTTCGGTGCGTGTAAACGCCCTTGCACATAGTTAAAGGTGGTTTCATCCGGTGCGACCAGACCCGCTTTGGCACCCATTTCAATGGCCATGTTACACAGGGTCATACGGCCTTCCATGCTCAGTTCGCGAATGGCTTCGCCGCAAAACTCAACCACGTGCCCGGTGCCGCCCGCGCTACCGGTTTTACCGATAATCGCCAGCACGATATCTTTGGCGGTAATACCAGGGGCTGCTTTACCGTTGACTTCAATCTTCATGGTTTTGGCGCGCCCTTGTTTCAGGGTCTGCGTCGCCAGCACGTGTTCAACTTCAGAGGTGCCAATACCAAAGGCCAACGCGCCGAACGCGCCGTGGGTGGCGGTGTGGGAGTCGCCGCAGACGATGGTCATACCCGGCAACGTCACGCCTTGTTCAGGCCCCATTACGTGGACGATCCCCTGATACGGATGATTCAGGTCGTACAGTTCGACGCCAAATTCATTACAGTTTTTGATCAATTCCTGCATCTGAATACGCGCCATCTCGCCGGAGGCGTTAATGTCTTTCGTTTGTGTCGAAACGTTGTGGTCCATGGTGGCAAAGGTTTTACCCGGCTGGCGCACCTGGCGGCCATGCGCACGCAGCCCATCAAACGCCTGCGGAGAGGTCACTTCATGCACCAGATGTCTGTCGATATACAACAGCGGGGTTTCGTTTTGCGCCTCAAAGACGACGTGCGCATTAAACAATTTTTCGTATAACGTCTTGGCCATGATTACACCCCTTCAGCGACGTAGCGAGCGATGATATTGCCCATCTCATCGGTACTGACTGCGGCAGCGCCACGGGCTAAGTCACCGGTGCGAATACCTTCTTCTAATGCGCGGTTGATGGCGCTCTCAATGGCGGTTGCCGCATCATTGGCATCCAGGCTGTAACGCAACAGCAGCGCCAGCGACAGGATTTGCGCGATAGGATTGGCAATATTCTTCCCTGCGATATCGGGTGCAGAACCGCCAGCGGGCTCGTACAGGCCAAAACCCTGCTCATTCAGGCTGGCAGACGGCAACATCCCCATTGAGCCCGTGATCATGGCGCATTCGTCAGACAGAATGTCGCCAAACAGGTTGGAACACAGCAGCACGTCGAACTGGGAGGGATCTTTGATCAACTGCATCGTCGCATTGTCGATGTACATATGCGCCAGTTCAACGTCCGGATATTCATTCGCAATTTCATTGACGATTTCGCGCCACAGAATCGATGTTTGCAGTACGTTCGCTTTATCAATCGATGTGACTTTACGGCGACGCTGGCGAGCGGATTCAAACGCGATACGCGCAATACGTTCGATCTCGAAACGGTGATAAACCTCGGTATCAAACGCTTTTTCATGTTGTCCGCTGCCTTCGCGGCCTTTTGGCTGACCGAAGTAGATCCCGCCGGTCAGTTCACGTACGCACAGGATGTCGAAACCGTTAGCTGCAATGTCGGCGCGCAGCGGGCAAAAGGCTTCCAGCCCCTGGTACAACTTCGCCGGACGCAGGTTACTGAATAATTTGAAGTGCTTACGCAACGGCAGCAGCGCACCACGCTCGGGTTGCTGGTTAGGCGGCAGATGTTCCCATTTCGGGCCGCCAACGGAGCCAAACAAAATGGCGTCAGCTTGCTCACAGCCTTCAACCGTCGCAGGCGGCAGCGGCTGGCCGTGGTTATCAATGGCCGCACCACCCACATCGTAGTGGCTGGTGGTAATGCGCATGTTAAAACGGTTGCGGATTGCGTCCAGTACCTTCAAGGCTTGCGCCATCACTTCCGGGCCAATACCGTCACCCGGCAAAACAGCAATATGATAATTCTTCGACATCACACGGTTTCCTTGTTGTTCTCGTTGTTCTGAGCTTTGCGTTGCAATTCTTTTTCGACTTCTTCAGCGCGCCAGATGTTGTTCAGCACATGGACCATTGCTTTAGCAGAAGATTCGACGATATCCGTTGCCAGACCGACGCCGTGGAAGCGGCGACCGTTATAGTTGGCGACGATATCCACCTGACCCAGCGCATCTTTACCGTGCCCTTTGGCGGTCAGGCTATATTTCACCAGTTCAATGTTGTATTCGGTAACACGGTTGATGGCCTGATAAATGGCATCGACCGGGCCGTTACCGTTCGCCGCTTCGGCTTTCACTTCTTCACCGCAGGCCAGCTTGACGGAGGCGGTGGCGATGTCATTTGAGCCGGACTGCACGCTGAAGTAATCCAGACGGAAATGCTCTGGCTCTTCTTGCTGTTTGTTAATAAAGGCCAGTGCTTCCAGGTCGTAATCAAATACCTGACCTTTTTTATCCGCCAGTTTCAGGAAGGCGTCGTACAGGTTGTCCAGGTTGTATTCATTTTCTTTATATCCCATCTCGTCCATACGGTGTTTTACCGCAGCGCGTCCGGAACGGGAGGTCAGGTTTAACTGTACCTGGTTCAGGCCGATGGATTCAGGCGTCATGATTTCGTAGTTTTCACGATTTTTCAGCACACCGTCCTGATGGATACCGGAAGAGTGGGCAAATGCGCCGCTACCGACAATCGCTTTGTTGGCCGGGATAGGCATGTTGCAGATTTGGCTGACTAACTGACTGGTACGCCAAATTTCCTGGTGATTAATGCGGGTCTGTACGTTCAGAATATCTTTGCGTACTTTGATCGCCATGATCACTTCTTCCAGTGAGCAGTTACCGGCGCGTTCGCCGATACCGTTCATTGCGCCTTCCACCTGGCGAGCACCGGCGTGAACGGCCGCCAGCGCGTTGCCAACGCCCAGACCTAAATCATCATGGGTGTGCACGGAGATGATGGCTTTATCGATATTCGGTACGCGTTCATACAGGCCAGAAATGATTCCACCAAACTCAAATGGCATGGTGTAACCGACGGTATCAGGGATATTGATGGTTTTGGCACCGGCGTTAATGGCGGCTTCGACCACGCGGGCCAGATCGGCGATAGGAGTACGTCCCGCATCTTCACATGAGAACTCCACGTCATCTGTATAATTACGCGCACGCTTAACCATATAGATTGCTCGTTCGATCACTTCATCCAGCGTGCTGCGTAATTTCGTCGCGATATGCATCGGCGAGGTGGCGATAAAGGTATGAATGCGGAAAGCCTCAGCGACCTTCAGCGATTCCGCGGCAACGTCGATATCTTTTTCTACGCAGCGTGCTAAGGCACACACGCGGCTGTTCTTAACCTGACGAGCGATGGTTTGTACGGACTCAAAGTCACCTGGAGAAGAGACCGGGAAACCCACTTCCATCACGTCAACGCCCATACGCTCGAGGGCCAGAGCTATCTGCAGTTTTTCTTTCACACTCAGGCTTGCCTGTAACGCCTGTTCACCATCGCGTAAGGTGGTATCGAAAATAATGACTTGCTGGCTCATGGTTTAAGTCCTTGGTGTTTAGGGCGCCTTGCTTCGAGCATAAAAAAACCCGCGCAATGGCGCGGGTTTTTGTCTTAACTGGAGCTGACTTAATGCTGAATGTCGTCCACCAGTCTACCGCGCAATGAGAATGCGTTTAGTAGTAGTAGACCGTTAAAACGAGCAATGTAAGTCATCAATCAAGCTCCAGGCGAATGCGATATGCTTTTAGTGGTACTGGATATGAAGATTGATGTCAACCCCATCCCCCACAAATGCCCCCACTCGGCGGAAAAAATCTCCTGAACTTTGAGCGAATTGTGCTGAATTTTTATGGTTGTATAAAATAAATCAGCGTGTGGATTACATACTTTTCACGATTTGACATATTTGAGCATATTTGTTTTCAGCTATTGTAACGGCATATTGAAGAGATAACTTGTGGATGGATTTTCTATCTTTATGATTTATTGGTTTTTATACTAATCCTGAATAGATTTGAGGTGCCGTGGTAAAAATGATTGATAAATAAATGTTAAGCATCGCGGTGTTAATGATATAAACATTTAATTAAATCTTAAATATACATTCACTTCGTGCATGATTGTGTATTTGTCATGGTTATGTTTATATTGTTTTCGACATTTAAACGTATGAATCATCGTGCAGCGACCTCTGCCCCACTGCGCTCGCATTGGTTTTTGTTCATTCAGGCCAGGGGCTTTATGTTTTCCTAATTTTAATGCTTTCCCTTTTTCTTATTTTATATGCATGGTAAATCATATTAGCGGAGGTTATTTCTGAGCTCCGTCTGGGAAAAGGGAGTTTTGAGTGACAGTGGAGTTAAATATGCCAGAAGTAAAAATAATAGATAAACCTAATCTTTTAGAGATGGGGAAACCGCAGCTGCGCATGGTTGACCTTAATTTATTAACCGTTTTTGATGCGGTGATGCAAGAACAGAATATTACTCGCGCAGCGCATTCTCTGGGTATGTCTCAGCCTGCAGTCAGCAACGCAGTCGCGCGTCTGAAGGTTATGTTTAATGATGAGCTCTTTGTGCGCTATGGCCGAGGCATCCAGCCAACTGCACGAGCTTTTCAGCTATTTGGCTCTATTCGTCAGGCGCTGCAATTGGTGCAGAATGAACTGCCAGGGTCCGGTTTTGAACCCACCAGCAGCTCACGTGTATTTAATCTTTGCGTCTGTAGCCCATTGGATAATATCCTCACGTCCTTGATTTACAATCGCGTTGAGCAAGTTGCGCCTAATATTCATGTTGTATTTAAATCCTCGCTCAACCAAAATACAGAACATCAATTACGGTATCAGGAAACAGAATTTGTTATTAGTTATGAAGAATTCCGCCGTCCTGAGTTCACCAGCATCCCGTTATTCAATGATGAAATGGTGTTAGTCGCAAGTAAAAAACACCCACGCATTAGCGGTCCATTACTGGAGAGTGATGTTTATAATGAACAGCATGCGGTAGTTTCTCTCGAACGCTTTGCGTCATTCAGTCAACCCTGGTATGACACTCAGGATAAACAAGCCTGCGTAGCTTATCAGGGAATGGCATTAATCAGCGTACTGAATATTGTATCCCAAACTCATTTGGTTTCTATTGCGCCACGCTGGTTAGCTGAAGAGTTCTCTGAGGCTTTAGAACTGCAAATATTACCGCTACCGTTAAAACTGAATAGCCGGACTTGTTATCTTTCCTGGCATGAAGCCGCTGGTCGGGATAAAGGACATCAATGGATGGAAGAGCTGTTAGTCTCCATCTGTAAGCAGTGACCTATGGCAGAGTAAATCCGATGATGCGTCTGGTTTATTCTGCTTTTTTATTTTTATTTGAAATTTTATGCTGAAATCTGCTTTTGTTTTTTGCCCGGGAGGGCGAAAAAATAGAGTAATCGCTGTAAGTGCTCATTTTTAAGCGATTATTTGTCATTTCATTTGCTTATACTGGTTTAATTCTCCGTTTATTCGATTCTTTCCTCCGTTTTATTCTTATCCGCCGTTACGCCACCACTTCAGTGTCAATTGCCATGCCTTATCGTCAGCGGTTAATGTGTTGTTAAACCGTTATTCATTATAAGAGTGGAGGCAAGCCATGGAGATGTTGTCTGGAGCCGAGATGGTCGTCCGATCGCTCATCGATCAGGGTGTGAAGCAGGTATTCGGGTATCCCGGGGGCGCAGTCCTCGATATTTATGATGCTTTGCATACGGTCGGTGGTATTGATCATGTGCTGGTCCGCCATGAGCAGGCAGCGGTCCATATGGCCGATGGTCTGGCACGTGCGACGGGGGAAGTGGGCGTTGTGTTGGTCACCTCAGGGCCGGGAGCAACCAATGCGATCACCGGTATCGCAACGGCGTACATGGACTCCATCCCGCTGGTGATCCTCTCCGGACAAGTGGCTACCTCTCTGATTGGCTACGATGCCTTCCAGGAGTGCGACATGGTGGGGATTTCTCGCCCGGTGGTAAAACACAGCTTTCTGGTTAAACAAACGGAAGACATCCCGCAAGTGCTGAAAAAAGCCTTCTGGCTGGCGGCAAGTGGTCGTCCGGGACCGGTGGTAGTGGATTTGCCGAAAGATATTCTGAATCCGGCGAAGAAACTGCCTTACAGCTGGCCGGAGTCGGTGAGCATGCGTTCGTATAATCCGACGACGACCGGGCACAAAGGACAGATAAAACGTGCTCTGCAGACGCTGGTAGCCGCGAAAAAACCGGTTGTGTACGTGGGGGGCGGGGCGGTGAATGCTGCCTGCCACGAACAGCTGAGGCAGATTGCTGAAGCACTAAATCTGCCGGTTGTCTCCTCACTGATGGGCTTAGGTGCGTTTCCGGCAACGCATCGTCAGGCGCTGGGCATGTTGGGTATGCATGGTACCTATGAAGCGAATATGACTATGCATCATTCGGATGTGATATTTGCGGTCGGCGTGCGCTTTGACGATCGTACAACCAATAATTTGGCAAAATATTGCCCGAATGCGACCGTGTTACATATCGATATCGACCCCACCTCTATTTCAAAAACCGTCACGGCGGATATTCCAATCGTGGGCGATGCTCTCCTGGTGCTGGATCAGATGCTTGAGCTGCTGGAGCAGGAGAAATCGCAGCAGCCGCTGGACGATAACCGTGACTGGTGGCAACAGATTGAGCACTGGCGCGCCCGTCAGTGCCTGAAATACGACACTCAAAGCGAAAGTATTAAACCGCAGGCGGTGATCGAAACCATCTGGCGTCTGACGAAAGGGGAGGCGTATGTGACCTCTGACGTTGGTCAGCATCAGATGTTTGCTGCGCTGTACTATCCGTTTGATAAACCGCGCCGCTGGATCAACTCAGGCGGTCTTGGCACCATGGGATTCGGTTTACCCGCAGCGTTAGGGGTGAAGATGGCACTGCCGAATGAAACGGTAGTCTGCGTTACCGGTGATGGCAGTATTCAGATGAATATCCAGGAGCTGTCGACGGCGCTGCAATATGAGCTGCCGGTGCTGGTACTCAACCTTAACAACCGCTATCTCGGCATGGTGAAACAGTGGCAGGACATGATCTATTCCGGGCGTCATTCGCAGTCTTATATGCAGTCGCTACCTGATTTTGTTCGTCTTGCTGAAGCATATGGGCATATTGGTATCCAGATAAATCATCCGGATGAGCTGGAAAGCAAACTGGGGGAAGCACTGGAACATGTGCGCAACCACCGGCTGGTGTTTGTTGATGTCACCGTCGATGGCAGTGAGCATGTCTACCCGATGCAAATTCGAGGGGGCGGTATGGATGAGATGTGGTTAAGCAAAACGGAGAGGACCTGATTATGCGCCGGATATTATCAGTATTACTGGAAAACGAGTCTGGGGCATTATCGCGCGTAATAGGCCTCTTCGCTCAGCGTGGTTACAACATTGAAAGCCTGACCGTCGCGCCGACTGACGATCCGACCTTATCACGGATGACGATCCAGACCGTGGGCGATGAAAAGGTCCTCGAGCAAATTGAAAAGCAGCTCCACAAACTGGTGGATGTTCTGCGCGTTAGCGAGCTGGGGCAGGGCGCTCACGTTGAACGAGAAATCATGCTGGTGAAAATCCAGGCCAGCGGTTATGGCCGGGAAGAAGTGAAACGTAACACGGAGATTTTCCGCGGGCAAATCATCGACGTTACGCCGTCGATCTACACCGTACAACTGGCGGGCACCAGCGATAAGCTGGATGCGTTTCTGGCAACGCTGCGTGAAGTCGCTAAAATTGTGGAAGTTGCCCGTTCCGGCGTGGTGGGACTCTCCCGAGGCGATAAAATCATGCGTTAATAGCCGACTGTAGGCCTGATAAGCACAGTGCCATCAGGCATCATCGTGGAGGTCATGCCGGATGGCGGCGTAAATGCCTTATCCGGCCTACAGGTAACGTACCCGTTTTCGCTGATGCTACCTGTTGCGCTTTTTTTTGCGAAATCAGCAGTAACCAGAGACAAAAGCGGTTGCCGCAGTCATTATTCTGCGCTTAGATGTTAATAAATTTAACCCATGCCATCTTAAAGGTTATGGTTTGTACATTTTACGCAAGGGGCAATTGTGAAACTGGATGAAATCGCTCGGTTGGCCGGCGTTTCGCGAACGACTGCAAGCTACGTTATTAATGGCAAAGCAAAGCAATACCGCGTAAGCGACAAAACGGTCGAAAAAGTCATGGCGGTGGTGCGCGAACATAATTACCACCCTAATGCTGTGGCGGCCGGGCTCCGTGCTGGACGCACACGTTCTATCGGGTTAGTAATCCCGGACCTGGAGAATACGAGTTATACCCGCATTGCAAACTACCTGGAACGTCAGGCGCGTCAGCGTGGGTATCAACTGCTGATTGCCTGCTCTGAAGATCAGCCGGATAACGAAATGCGCTGTATTGAGCACCTTTTGCAGCGTCAGGTTGACGCCATTATTGTGTCTACCTCATTACCGCCGGAACATCCGTTCTATCAGCGCTGGGCGAACAGTTCATTCCCGATTGTGGCGCTGGATCGTGCGCTGGATCGTGAACACTTCACCAGTGTTGTCGGCGCAGACCAGGATGATGCGGAAATGCTGGCGGAGGAATTGCGTAAATTCCCTGCTGAAACCGTGCTCTATCTGGGGGCGCTCCCTGAATTATCGGTCAGTTTCCTGCGCGAACAGGGTTTCCGTACCGCGTGGAAAGACGATCCGCGTGACGTGCACTTCCTGTATGCCAATAGCTATGAGCGGGAGGCAGCAGCGCAGTTGTTTGATAAATGGCTGGAAACACATCCGATGCCTCAGGCACTGTTCACCACCTCATTCGCGCTATTGCAGGGGGTGATGGATGTGACATTGCGTCGCGATGGGCAACTGCCATCCGATTTAGCCATTGCCACGTTTGGCGATCACGAACTGCTCGACTTCCTGCAATGTCCGGTGCTGGCAGTGGCACAGCGCCACCGAGATGTGGCTGAACGTGTGCTGGAGATCGTCCTTGCAAGCCTTGATGAACCGCGTAAACCAAAACCAGGATTAACGCGCATTCGGCGTAATCTGTACCGCCGCGGCATCCTTAGCCGTAACTAAGTGGTTGCTATTGATGGCATTGGAGAGAATGCTTCGATGCCATCAAATATTTTATTCTCAGAAATAACCTTATTCTATTTAAGAATATTCTTTAGAATTATCTGAAATTTATTCTTTAATTATCCTAATTTAAAAATGCAACTATCCTTTTTTGGGTTATTGATACGTAACGGCGCGTTACGTTTGTATTATTTTGTTACATGCTTGTGTGGATTTGCCGAATTAACAAACACTTTGCCGCCGAATTGCGGCAATCTCTCACCTTCCTTGGCCGTACGGGCCGTACAGACCGATGAACTGGTACTGTTATCTCGCTGCATATTGTCCTAAAATGCCGCTCGCGTCGCAAACTGACACTTTATATTTTCCTCGGTTGATATTGAGTTGTTTTAAACAATGATGAGTTGTTGGATTTTTTTCTTACAAATATTCATGACGTTAATTTGCTTCGTTTGCTGTACGGAATTTGTTCAACGCAGATATTAGCCGTAAACAATGGGTTTTTTGCTCCGCTAAGCGCCGTGACTTGCTTGACAAGGTTTTCCTCCGCTCCGTAAACTCCTTTAAGTGGGAATTTGTGGGATAAAGTGGTAATCGGGGGTGAGACTGGCATGTTCCGGGGAGCAACGTTAGTTAATCTCGACAGTAAAGGGCGCTTATCGGTGCCTACCCGTTATCGGGATCAACTGCTCGAGAGCGCTACCGGTCAAATGGTTTGTACCATTGACATCCATCACCCGTGCCTGCTGCTGTACCCCCTGCCTGAATGGGAAATTATCGAGCAGAAGTTATCGCGTCTGTCGAGCATGAATCCAGTTGAGCGTCGCGTACAGCGCTTATTGCTGGGTCATGCCAGCGAATGTCAGATGGATAACGCCGGTCGCTTATTGATCGCGCCCATTCTGCGACAACACGCAGGGCTAACGAAAGAAGTGATGCTGGTTGGGCAGTTCAATAAGTTTGAGCTGTGGGATGAAACGACCTGGTATCAACAGGTCAAGGAAGATATCGACGCTGAGCAGTCTGTGACCGGCGCGCTGTCGGAACGATTGCAGGACTTGTCTCTATAAGATGATGGAAAATTATAAACACACCACGGTGTTGCTGGATGAAGCCGTAAACGGCCTGAATATTCGTCCAGACGGCATCTACATTGATGGGACATTTGGTCGCGGTGGTCATTCACGTCTGATCCTCTCACAGCTTGGTGAAGAGGGACGTTTACTGGCAATCGATCGCGATCCGCAGGCTATTGCCGTTGCAAAGACGATTACAGATCCCCGTTTTTCCATCGTACATGGACCTTTTTCTGCGTTGGCTGACTATGTCGCCGAACGCGGACTGACCGGTAAGATCGACGGGATTCTTCTCGATCTTGGGGTTTCATCTCCGCAGCTTGATGACGCGGAGCGCGGTTTTTCGTTTATGCGTGACGGTCCGTTAGATATGCGTATGGACCCAACACGCGGTCAGTCAGCGGCTGAATGGCTGCAAACCGCCGATGAAGCAGACATTGCCTGGGTGATTAAAACCTTTGGCGAAGAACGCTTCGGCAAACGCATTGCTCGCGCCATTGTCGAGCGCAATCGCATCGAACCGATGACTCGCACCAAAGAGCTGGCGGAAGTGATTGCGGCGGCAATGCCGGTGAAAGACAAATTCAAACATCCCGCGACCCGTACCTTCCAGGCGGTGCGCATTTGGGTGAACAGTGAACTGGAGGAGATAGAGCAGGCGCTAAAAAGCTCGCTCAGCGTGCTGGCACCAGGTGGTCGCCTTTCGATAATCAGTTTCCATTCGCTTGAAGATCGCATTGTGAAACGCTTTATGCGCGAACAAAGCCGTGGTCCTCAGGTTCCGGCTGGAATACCGATGACCGAAGCGCAGATCAAAAAGCTGGGCGGCCGTGAGTTAAGAGCACTAGGCAAGATGATGCCGGGCGAAGAAGAGGTAGCTGAAAATCCTCGTGCCCGTAGTTCAGTTCTGCGTATTGCAGAGAGGACGAACGCATGATCAGCAGAGTGACAGAAGCCCTCAGCAAAGTTAAGGGATCGATAGGAAGCAACGAGCGCCATGCCTTGCCTGGTGTGATCGGTGACGATCTTTTGCGGTTTGGGAAGCTGCCACTCTGCCTGTTCATTTGCATTATTTTGACGGCGGTTACCGTCGTGACAACAGCACACCATACGCGGTTACTGACCGCGCAGCGTGAGCAGTTGGTTCTGGAGCGAGATGCGCTGGATATCGAATGGCGCAACTTGATCCTTGAGGAGAACGCGCTCGGCGACCATAGCCGTGTTGAACGGATCGCAACGGAAAAGCTGCAAATGCAGCATGTTGATCCCTCACAAGAAAACATCGTAGTACAAAAATAAGGATAAACGCGACGCATGAAAGCAGCGGCAAAAACGCACAAACCAAAACGCCAGGAAGAACAAGCCAACTTTATCAGTTGGCGTTTTGCGTTACTGTGCGGCTGTATTTTGCTGGCACTGGGTTTTCTGCTGGGTCGCGTTGCCTGGCTGCAAATCATCGCGCCGGACATGCTGGTGCGTCAGGGTGATATGCGCTCTTTACGCGTCCAGGAAGTGTCTACATCGCGCGGAATGATTACCGACCGCTCTGGTCGTCCGCTGGCGGTGAGCGTTCCGGTTAAAGCTATATGGGCCGACCCGAAAGAAGTACATGATGCAGGCGGAGTGAGCGTTGGCGAACGCTGGAGAGCGCTGTCAACCGCGCTGAATCTCCCGCTCGATCAACTGGCTTCCCGCATTAACGCCAACCCGAAAGGGCGCTTTATCTATCTGGCGCGTCAGGTAAACCCTGACATGGCTGACTACATCAAAAAACTGAAGCTGCCAGGTATTCACCTGCGTGAAGAGTCCCGCCGTTACTATCCTTCGGGAGAAGTGACCGCTCACCTCATCGGTTTTACCAACGTCGACAGCCAGGGCATTGAAGGCGTTGAGAAGAGCTTCGATAAATGGCTCACCGGACAACCGGGTGAACGTATTGTACGTAAAGACCGCTATGGCCGCGTCATTGAAGATATCTCCTCTACCGACAGCCAGGCGGCGCACAACCTGGCGCTGAGTATCGATGAGCGTTTACAGGCGCTGGTCTACCGTGAACTGAATAACGCCGTGGCGTTTAACAAGGCTGAGTCAGGCAGTGCGGTGCTGGTGGATGTGAACACCGGTGAAGTGCTGGCAATGGCCAACAGTCCGTCTTACAACCCGAACAATCTCACCGGTACGCCGAAAGACGCGATGCGTAACCGTACCATTACCGACGTGTTTGAGCCGGGTTCTACCGTTAAACCGATGGTGGTGATGACCGCGCTGCAGCGTGGCGTGGTACGTGAAAATACCGTACTTAACACCATTCCTTACCGAATTAATGGCCACGAAATTAAAGACGTGGCGCGTTATAGCGAATTGACCCTTACCGGGGTTTTGCAGAAGTCGAGTAACGTCGGTGTTTCCAAGCTGGCGTTAGCGATGCCGTCCTCAGCGTTAGTAGATACTTACTCACGTTTTGGGCTGGGAAAAGCGACCAATTTGGGGTTGGTCGGAGAACGCAGTGGCTTATATCCTCAAAAACAACGGTGGTCTGACATAGAGAGGGCCACCTTCTCTTTCGGCTATGGGCTAATGGTAACGCCGTTACAGTTAGCGCGAGTCTACGCAACGATCGGCAGCTATGGCGTTTATCGCCCGCTGTCGATTACCAAAGTTGACCCTCCTGTTCCGGGCGAGCGTATCTTCCCGGAAGCGACCGTACGCACCGTGGTGCACATGATGGAAAGCGTGGCGCTGCCTGGTGGCGGCGGCGTGAAGGCGGCGATTAAAGGCTATCGCATCGCCATTAAAACCGGTACGGCGAAAAAAGTCGGGCCAGATGGCCGCTACATCAATAAATACATTGCTTATACCGCAGGTGTTGCGCCTGCGAGTCAGCCGCGCTTCGCGCTGGTTGTTGTTATCAACGATCCGCAGGCGGGTAAATATTACGGTGGCGCCGTTTCCGCGCCGGTCTTTGGTGCCATCATGGGCGGCGTTTTGCGCACCATGAACATCGAGCCGGATGCGCTGACAACGGGCGATAAAAATGAATTTGTGAATAATCAAGGCGAGGCAACAGGTGGCAGATCGTAATTTGCGCGACCTTCTTGCTCCATGGGTGCCGGGTGCACCGGAGCGAGCACTGCGAGAGATGACACTCGACAGCCGTGTGGCTGCATCGGGCGATCTCTTTGTCGCAGTATTGGGTCATCAGGCGGACGGGCGTCGGTATATCCCGCAGGCGATAGCGCAAGGTGTGGCTGCCATTATTGCAGAAGCAAAAGATGAAGCTGCTGACGGTGAAATCCGCGAAATGCACGGTGTACCGGTTATCTATCTGAGCCAGCTTAACGAACGCTTATCTGCACTGGCGGGCCGTTTTTACCACGAGCCTTCTGAAAAAATGCGTCTGGTCGGTGTGACCGGAACGAACGGTAAAACCACCACCACCCAACTGCTGGCACAGTGGAGCCAACTGCTTGGTGAAACCAGTGCGGTAATGGGAACGGTAGGTAATGGCCTGCTGGGTAAAGTGATCCCGACGGAAAATACTACTGGTTCAGCCGTTGACGTTCAGCATGTGCTGGCGGGTCTGGTTGAACAGGGCGCGACCTTTGGCGCGATGGAAGTTTCATCGCATGGTCTGGTTCAGCACCGCGTGGCGGCGCTGAAATTTGCGGCCTCAGTATTTACCAACTTAAGCCGTGACCATCTCGATTATCACGGCGATATGGAGCACTACGAAGCCGCGAAATGGCTGCTGTATTCCACGCACCATTGCGGGCAGGCCATTGTTAATGCGGATGATGAAGTCGGTCGCCGCTGGCTGGCTAAACTTCCCGATGCGGTTGCCGTATCAATGGAAGACCACATTAACCCGAACTGTCACGGTCGTTGGTTAAAAGCGATTGACGTGGATTATCACGATAGCGGCGCGACGATTCGATTTGCTTCCTCATGGGGCGACGGCGAAATTGAAAGCCGCCTGATGGGGGCGTTTAACGTCAGCAATTTGCTGCTGGCGCTGGCCACACTGTTGGCGTTGGGGTATCCGTTAGCTGATTTACTGAAAACGGCGGCACGACTGCAGCCGGTTTGCGGGCGCATGGAAGTGTTCAGCGCGCCGGGCAAAACCACCGTGGTAGTTGATTACGCCCATACGCCGGATGCACTGGAAAAAGCGCTGCAGGCGGCCCGTCTGCATTGCACCGGCAAGCTGTGGTGCGTCTTTGGCTGCGGCGGCGATCGCGACAAAGGTAAACGTCCGTTGATGGGCGCCATTGCCGAGCAGTTTGCCGATGTCGTTGTGGTTACGGATGACAACCCGCGCACCGAAGAGCCTCGCGCCATTATCAATGACATTCTGGCGGGGATGCTGGATGCCGGGCAGGCCAAAGTAATGGAAGGCCGTGCTGAAGCGGTCACTAGCGCCATCATGCAGGCAAAAGAAAATGACGTGGTGCTGGTCGCTGGCAAAGGCCATGAAGATTACCAGATTGTTGGTGCACACCGTCTCGACTACTCCGATCGCGTGACGGCAGCACGTCTGCTGGGGGTTATCGCATGATTAGCGTAACGCTCAGCCAACTGGCGGAGATCCTCCGTGGCGAACTGAAAGGGGCCGATCTGGCCCTTGATGCGGTGACAACCGATACGCGTAAAGTGACGCCGGGCTGCCTGTTTGTGGCGCTGAAAGGCGAACGCTTTGATGCCCATGATTTTGCAGACAAAGCGCAAGAGAGCGGGGCCGGTGCGCTGTTGGTCAGCCGCCCGTTGGACACCGACCTGCCGCAGCTGATTGTGAAAGATACGCGTCTGGCGTTTGGTGAACTGGCGGCGTGGGTACGCGCCCAGGTTCCGGCGCGCGTTGTCGCGCTGACCGGCTCATCCGGTAAAACGTCCGTTAAAGAGATGACGGCTGCCATTCTGAGCCAGTGTGGTAACACTCTATATACCGCGGGCAACCTGAATAACGACATCGGCGTACCGATGACGCTGCTGCGCTTAAACAACGATTATGACTATGCCGTGATTGAACTTGGCGCCAATCATCAGGGTGAAATCGCCTGGACCGTTGGGTTGACGCGTCCGGAAGCGGCGCTGGTGAACAACCTGGCCGCCGCGCATCTGGAAGGCTTCGGTTCTCTGGCGGGCGTGGCGAAGGCAAAAGGTGAGATTTTTACCGGCCTGTCAGCGAACGGTATCGCCATTATGAATGCCGACAACAACGACTGGCTGAACTGGCAAAGCATCATCGGCGATCGCAAAGTCTGGCGTTTTTCGCCGAATGCGGCTAACAGCGACTTTTCGGCGGCCAACGTACATGTGACCTCGCATGGCACGGAATTTTCTCTGCAAACGCCGACCGGAAGCATTGATGTCCTGCTGCCGTTACCGGGTCGCCATAATATCGCTAACGCCCTTGCGGCGGCGGCGCTTTCTATGGCGGTAGGCGCGACGCCAGAGGCGATCAAAGCGGGTCTGAAAGATTTGCAAGCGGTCCCGGGACGTCTGTTTCCGATTCAACTCGCGGAAAATCAGCTGCTGCTGGACGACTCCTATAACGCTAACGTCGGCTCAATGACCGCAGCGGTACAGGTGCTGTCTGAAATGCCTGGCTACCGCGTGTTGGTGGTTGGCGATATGGCAGAGCTTGGCGCGGAAAGCGAAGCCTGCCACGTGCAGGTGGGTATCGCTGCGAAGGCGGCGGGTATCGACCGTGTGCTGAGTACAGGGAAACTGAGTCAGGCAATTAGCCATGCCAGCGGCGTTGGTGAGCATTTTGCGGATAAAACCGCGCTGACCGCGCATCTTAAAGCGCTGATTGCAGAACATCAGATCATGACGATTTTAGTGAAGGGTTCACGTAGTGCCGCCATGGAAGAGGTAGTACGCGCATTACAGGAGAATGGGACATGTTAGTTTGGCTGGCCGAACATTTGGTCAAATATTATTCCGGCTTTAACGTCTTTTCCTATCTGACGTTTCGCGCCATCGTCAGCCTGCTGACCGCGCTGTTCATCTCTTTGTGGATGGGCCCGCGCATGATCGCCCGCTTACAAAAAATGTCCTTTGGACAGGTCGTACGTAACGACGGTCCGGAATCGCACTTCAGTAAACGCGGTACGCCAACCATGGGTGGGATCATGATCCTCACCGCGATAGTTATCTCCGTACTGCTGTGGGCATATCCGTCGAACCCGTACGTATGGTGCGTGCTGGTGGTATTGATTGGCTACGGCATTATCGGTTTTGTCGATGACTACCGCAAAGTGGTGCGCAAAGATACCAAGGGCCTGATTGCCCGCTGGAAGTACTTCTGGATGTCGGTCATTGCATTAGGGGTCGCGTTTGCGCTGTATCTGGCCGGTAAAGACACTCCGGCGACCGAGCTGGTGGTGCCGTTCTTTAAAGACGTGATGCCGCAACTGGGGCTGTTCTACGTGCTGCTGGCGTACTTCGTGATTGTCGGTACCGGGAATGCGGTAAACCTTACCGACGGCCTGGATGGACTGGCGATTATGCCGACCGTGTTTGTGGCCGCCGGTTTTGCGCTGGTGGCATGGGCGACCGGTAACATGAACTTTGCTAACTATCTGCACATTCCTTATTTACGCCACGCTGGCGAATTGGTGATTGTCTGTACGGCGATTGTCGGCGCAGGTTTAGGCTTCCTGTGGTTTAACACCTATCCGGCGCAGGTCTTTATGGGCGACGTCGGTTCACTGGCACTGGGTGGCGCGCTGGGCATTATTGCCGTACTGCTGCGTCAGGAGTTCCTGTTAGTGATCATGGGCGGCGTATTTGTTGTAGAAACGCTGTCGGTCATTCTGCAGGTGGGCTCCTTTAAGCTGCGCGGACAGCGCATCTTCCGTATGGCGCCGATTCACCATCACTATGAACTGAAGGGCTGGCCGGAACCGCGCGTTATTGTGCGCTTCTGGATTATTTCGCTGATGCTGGTGCTGATTGGCCTGGCAACGCTGAAGGTACGTTAATCATGGCTGATTACCAGGGTAAAAAAGTCGTCATTATCGGTCTGGGATTGACCGGGCTGTCCTGCGTGGATTTCTTTCTGGCGCGTGGCGTGACGCCGCGCGTGATGGATACCCGTGCGACGCCGCCTGGCCTGGATAAATTACCGGAAGCGGTTGAGCGTCATGTTGGCAGCCTGAATGATGACTGGCTGCTGGCTGCCGATCTCATCGTCGCCAGCCCTGGTATTGCCCTGGCGCATCCTTCGTTGAGCGCCGCTGCTGATGCAGGGATTGAAATTGTTGGCGACATTGAGCTGTTTTGTCGCGAAGCACAGGCGCCGATCGTCGCGATCACCGGGTCCAACGGTAAAAGCACCGTCACGACGCTGGTTGGCGAAATGGCGAAAGCGGCCGGAGTAAACGTCGGCGTTGGCGGTAATATTGGCCTGCCTGCGCTGATGCTGCTGGATGACGAACGCGAACTGTATGTTCTGGAACTGTCCAGCTTCCAACTGGAGACAACCTCCAGCTTACGGGCTGTCGCGGCCACCATTTTGAACGTCACTGAAGATCATATGGACCGTTATCCGTTTGGACTGCAGCAGTACCGTGCAGCCAAACTGCGCGTCTATGAGAACGCGAAAGTATGCGTGGTCAACGCCGATGATGCGCTGACTATGCCGGTTCGTGGTGCAGATGAGCGTTGCGTGAGCTTTGGCGTCAATATGGGGGACTATCACCTGAATCGTCAGCAGGGCGAAACCTGGCTGCGAGTGAAAGGGGAAAAAGTCCTCAACGTGAAAGAGATGACGCTTACCGGCCAGCATAACTATACCAACGCCCTGGCAGCGCTGGCGCTGGCGGATGCTGCGGGTCTGCCACGGGCGTCGAGCCTGAAAGCACTGACCACCTTTACCGGTCTGGCGCACCGTTTTCAGTTGGTGCTGAACCATAACGGCGTACGCTGGATTAACGATTCGAAAGCCACCAACGTGGGCAGTACCGAAGCCGCGCTGAATGGCCTGCACGTTGACGGCACGCTGCACCTGCTGCTGGGCGGCGACGGAAAATCCGCTGATTTTATGCCGCTGCAACGTTACCTGAGCGGCAACAATATTCGTCTGTACTGCTTTGGTCGCGATGGCGCGCAACTCGCCGCTCTGCGACCTGATGTTGCGGAACAAACTGAAACCATGGAGCAGGCTATGCGTCTGCTTGCGCCGCGCGTGAAGCCGGGCGATATGGTGCTGCTGTCGCCAGCCTGCGCCAGCCTTGACCAGTTCAAGAACTTTGAGCAACGTGGCGACGTCTTTGCCCGTCTGGCGAAGGAGTTGGGTTGATGCGTTTATCTCTCCCTCGTCTGAGAATGCCGCGCGTACCGGGATTGGGTGTCCTGGCGTGGATCTTTGCGGCGCTTAAAGGCTGGGTGATGGCTTCGCGTGATAAAGACGCCGACAGCCTGATCATGTATGACCGCATGCTGCTGTGGCTGACCTTTGGTCTGGCAGCGATTGGTTTTGTGATGGTGACATCAGCATCGATGCCTGTAGGGCAACGCCTGGCGGGCGATCCTTTCCTGTTTGCTAAGCGTGACGCGTTGTACATCTTTCTCGCGTTTTGTCTGGCGATGGTGACGCTGCGTCTGCCGATGGAGTTCTGGCAAAAGTACAGTACGACGATGCTGATAGCCTCAATCATCATGCTGCTGATCGTACTGGTGGTGGGTAGCTCCGTTAACGGGGCGTCGCGCTGGATTGCGTTGGGCCCGCTGCGTATTCAGCCTGCGGAATTTACCAAGCTGTCGCTGTTCTGTTATCTCGCCAATTATCTGGTGCGTAAAGTGGATGAGGTGCGTAACAACCTGCGCGGCTTCTTAAAACCGATGGGCGTGATCCTGGTGCTGGCTATTTTACTGCTGGCGCAGCCTGACCTCGGTACGGTGGTGGTGCTGTTTGTTACCACGTTGGCGATGCTATTTTTGGCTGGCGCCAAATTGTGGCAATTCATCGCCATCATCGGCATGGGGATTTCGGCGGTCGTACTGCTGATCCTTGCCGAGCCGTATCGTATTCGCCGCGTAACTTCCTTCTGGAACCCGTGGGAAGATCCGTTTGGCAGCGGCTATCAGCTGACACAGTCTCTGATGGCTTTTGGTCGCGGTGAAGTGTGGGGCCAGGGATTGGGTAATTCAGTCCAAAAACTGGAGTATTTGCCGGAAGCGCACACCGACTTTATCTTCGCCATTATTGGGGAGGAGCTGGGTTATATCGGTGTGGTACTCGCTCTTTTAATGGTATTCTTCGTCGCTTTTCGCGCGATGTCGATTGGTCGTAAGGCGCTGGAAATTGACCACCGTTTTTCAGGTTTCTTAGCCTGCTCCATCGGGATTTGGTTTAGCTTCCAGGCGCTGGTAAACGTCGGCGCGGCGGCGGGTATGCTGCCAACGAAAGGTCTGACGTTGCCGTTGATCAGTTATGGTGGTTCAAGTTTGTTGATCATGTCGACAGCCATCATGTTTTTGTTACGTATTGATTATGAAACGCGTCTGGAAAAAGCCCAGGCGTTTACACGAGGTGCACGATGAGTGGTCAACCGAAGCGGTTAATGGTGATGGCGGGCGGTACCGGTGGACATGTCTTCCCGGGGCTGGCGGTTGCGCACCATTTAATGGCCCAGGGCTGGCAGGTTCGTTGGCTGGGCACCGCCGATCGTATGGAAGCGGACTTAGTGCCGAAACACGGCATTGAAATTGACTTTATTCGCATCTCCGGTTTGCGTGGCAAAGGTGTTAACGCGCTGCTTGCCGCCCCCGTGCGTATTTTTAATGCCTGGCGTCAGGCGCGCGCCATCATGAAGCAGTTTAAGCCTGATGTGGTGCTGGGTATGGGCGGCTACGTGTCCGGCCCTGGCGGTCTGGCGGCCTGGTCATTAGGCATTCCGGTAGTTCTGCATGAGCAGAACGGTATTGCGGGATTAACCAACAAATGGTTGGCGAAGATCGCGACGAAGGTGATGCAGGCCTTCCCTGGTGCTTTCCCGAATGCGGACGTGGTGGGGAATCCAGTGCGTACTGATGTCCTTGCACTGCCGTTACCCGAAGAACGTTTGGCTGGGCGTGAAGGTCCGGTGCGCGTGCTGGTCGTCGGAGGTTCGCAGGGCGCGCGCGTGCTGAACCAGACGATGCCGCAGGTCGCCGCTAAACTTGGCGACGCAGTGACTATCTGGCATCAGAGCGGTAAAGGCGCGCAGCAAACCGTTGAGCAGGCTTATGCCGATGCGGGACAACCGCAACACAAGGTCACTGAATTTATTGATGATATGGCGGCAGCCTACGCGTGGGCGGATGTCGTAGTTTGTCGCTCAGGCGCGCTGACGGTAAGCGAAATTGCTGCCGCAGGTTTGCCTGCACTGTTTGTGCCTTTCCAGCACAAAGACCGACAGCAGTACTGGAATGCGCTGCCGCTGGAGAAAGCGGGCGCCGCCAAAATTCTTGAGCAGCCGCAGTTTACTGTGGATGCCGTCGCTAACACCCTTTCCGGGTGGTCGCGAGAAACCTTATTAACCATGGCAGAACGTGCGCGCGCCGCATCCATACCGGATGCCACAGAGCGTGTTGCTAATGAAGTGAGCCGGGCTGCCCGGGCGTAATTGTGGTGATGCCTTTTGCATCGCATGAACTAAGAAGTTAATGGCTAAAGAATGAATACACAACAACTGGCAAAACTGCGTTCCATCGTGCCCGAAATGCGTCGCGTTCGGCACATCCACTTTGTCGGCATCGGTGGTGCCGGTATGGGCGGTATTGCCGAAGTTTTGGCCAATGAAGGTTATCAGATCAGCGGTTCTGACTTAGCGCCGAATCCGGTGACGCAGCAGTTGACGAATCTGGGCGCCACGATTTTCTTTAATCATCGCCCGGAAAACGTGCGTGATGCGAGCGTGGTGGTGGTGTCCAGCGCTATTTCTGCGGATAACCCAGAAATTGTTGCGGCCCATGAAGCGCGTATCCCGGTGATCCGCCGTGCGGAGATGCTGGCAGAGTTGATGCGTTTTCGTCACGGTATCGCCATTGCCGGGACCCACGGTAAAACCACGACCACGGCGATGGTCTCCAGCATCTATGCGGAAGCGGGTCTGGATCCGACTTTCGTCAACGGCGGTTTGGTGAAAGCAGCAGGCGTCCATGCTCGTCTGGGTCATAGCCGTTATTTGATTGCCGAAGCGGATGAGAGCGACGCGTCGTTCCTGCATTTGCAGCCGATGGTGGCGATTGTTACCAATATCGAAGCCGATCATATGGATACCTACCATGGCGACTTCGAAAATTTAAAGCAGACGTTTATTAATTTCCTGCATAACTTGCCGTTTTATGGTCGTGCGGTGATGTGCGTTGACGATCCGGTTATTCGCGAGCTGTTACCGCGAGTTGGCCGTCAGACTACGACCTATGGTTTCAGCGATGATGCTGACGTTCGCGTGGAAGATTATCAACAGATCGGCCCACAAGGGCACTTTACGCTGCTGCGCCAGGGGATGGCTGATTTACGCGTTACGTTAAACGCGCCGGGCCGCCACAATGCGCTGAACGCGGCGGCGGCGGTGGCAGTTGCAACAGAAGAAGGCATTGAAGACGAGGCTATTTTACGCGCGCTGGAAAGTTTCCAGGGGACCGGGCGTCGTTTTGACTTCCTCGGCGAGTTCCCGCTTGAGCCGGTGAACGGGAAAGCCGGAACTGCGATGCTGGTCGATGACTATGGCCATCACCCAACGGAAGTGGACGCCACGATCAAAGCCGCACGCGCAGGTTGGCCGGACAAAAATTTGGTGATGCTGTTCCAGCCGCACCGCTTCACGCGTACGCGCGATTTGTACGACGACTTTGCCAATGTGCTGACACAGGTTGATGCGCTGCTGATGCTGGACGTGTATGCCGCGGGCGAAGCCGCGATTCCGGGTGCAGATAGCCGCTCGCTGTGCCGTACCATTCGTGGTCGCGGTAAGATCGATCCTATTCTGGTGTCCGATCCGGCCCAGGTAGCGGAAATGCTGGCACCGGTATTAACCGGCAACGATCTGATTTTGGTGCAAGGTGCTGGAAATATCGGCAAAATCGCACGTTCCTTAGCTGAAATCAAACTGAAGCCGCAAAACCCGGAGGAGGAACAACATGGCTGATAAAATCGCGGTCCTGTTAGGGGGCACCTCCGCAGAACGAGAAGTGTCGCTGAATTCTGGCGCGGCTGTACTCGCCGGGTTGCGTGAAGGTGGTGTAGATGCCCATCCGGTTGACCCGAAAGAGGTTGATGTCACTCTTCTGAAATCAATGGGTTTTCAGAAGGTGTTTATTGCTCTGCACGGTCGCGGCGGTGAAGATGGTACGTTGCAGGGCATGCTGGAGCAGATCGGCCTGCCGTATACCGGTAGCGGCGTTATGGCATCGGCTATCTCAATGGACAAGCTGCGCAGCAAGCTGCTGTGGCAGGGGGCTGGATTGCCTGTTGCGCCATGGGTGGCATTGACCCGTGCTGAGTTTGAAAAAGGACTTAGCGATGAAGTGGTTACGAGAATTTCTGCGTTAGGCTTGCCGTTGATTGTGAAGCCAAGCCGTGAAGGTTCCAGCGTCGGGATGTCAAAAGTTGAAGAAGAAAATGCTTTGCAAACTGCATTAGCATTGGCTTTTCAGCATGATGAAGAAGTACTGATTGAAAAATGGCTCAGTGGGCCAGAATTCACAGTTGCGATACTCGGCGAAGAAATTTTACCGTCAATACGTATCCAACCCGCGGGAACCTTCTATGATTATGAGGCGAAGTATCTGTCTGATGAGACACAATATTTCTGTCCTGCAGGTCTGGAAGTTGGCCAGGAGGCCGAATTACAGGCGTTAGTCCTGAATGCGTGGAATGCATTGGGCTGTAAAGGCTGGGGCCGTATTGACGTCATGCTGGACAGCGATGGCCAGTTTTATCTGCTGGAAGCGAATACCTCTCCGGGTATGACCAGCCACAGCCTGGTGCCGATGGCGGCGCGTCAGGCGGGCCTGAGCTTCTCGCAGTTGGTGGTTCGAATTCTGGCGTTGGCGGACTGATATGTCGCAGGCTGCGCTGAACACGCGAAACGGTGATGAAGAAGAGGTAGCCTCCTCACGCCGCAATAATGGAACGCGTCTTGCAGGAATTCTGTTTCTGCTGACAGTGCTGTGCACCGTGTTTGTCAGCGGCTGGGTAGTGTTGGGATGGATGGAAGATGCGCAGCGTTTGCCATTGTCGAAGCTGGTATTGACCGGTGAGCGACATTACACGCGCAATGACGATATTCGTCAGTCCATTCTGGCGCTGGGCGCTCCGGGAACCTTTATGACTCAGGATGTGAACATCATTCAGAGTCAGATTGAACGCCTTCCCTGGATTAAGCAGGCGAGCGTCAGAAAGCAGTGGCCTGATGAATTGAAGATTCATCTGGTTGAATATGTGCCAATAGCGCGTTGGAATGACCAACATATGGTGGATGCCGATGGCAATACGTTCAGCGTCCCAACCGGTCGGGCCAATAAGCAGGTATTACCCATGTTGTATGGCCCGGAAGGCAGCGCGAGTGAAGTGTTGCAAGGGTTCCGCGATATGGGACAGGTGCTGGCTAAGGATAGATTCACCCTGAAGGAAGCGGCGATGACCGCTCGTCGTTCCTGGCAGTTAACGCTTAATAACGATATTAAGCTCAATCTTGGCAGGGGCGATACGATAAAACGTTTGGCTCGCTTTGTGGAACTCTACCCGGTTTTACAGCAGCAGGCGCAAACCGATGGCAAACGGATTAGCTACGTTGATTTGCGTTATGACTCAGGAGCGGCAGTAGGCTGGGTTCCCTTGCCTCCTGAGGAATCTAATCAGCAACAGAATCAGGCACAGGCAGAACAACAATGATCAAGGCGACGGACAGAAAACTGGTAGTTGGACTGGAGATTGGCACCGCGAAGGTAGCCGCTTTAGTAGGGGAAGTTCTGCCCGACGGTATGGTCAATATCATTGGCGTGGGCAGTTGCCCATCGCGAGGTATGGATAAAGGTGGGGTGAATGACCTTGAGTCAGTGGTGAAATGCGTACAGCGCGCCATTGACCAGGCTGAACTGATGGCAGATTGCCAGATTTCCTCAGTGTATCTGGCGCTTTCAGGTAAACATATTAGCTGTCAGAATGAAATTGGTATGGTGCCCATTTCCGAAGAGGAAGTGACCCAGGAAGATGTGGAAAATGTTGTGCATACGGCAAAATCCGTACGTGTGCGCGATGAACATCGTGTACTGCACGTTATTCCACAGGAATACGCCATTGACTACCAGGAAGGCATTAAAAATCCGGTCGGGCTTTCCGGCGTGCGTATGCAGGCAAAAGTACATCTGATTACCTGCCACAACGACATGGCGAAGAACATCGTCAAAGCCGTTGAACGCTGTGGCCTGAAAGTTGACCAACTTATATTTGCCGGGTTGGCAGCCAGTTATTCCGTGTTAACGGAAGACGAACGTGAGCTGGGTGTCTGCGTGGTCGATATTGGTGGTGGTACAATGGACATCGCCGTTTATACTGGCGGGGCGTTGCGCCATACCAAAGTAATCCCTTATGCAGGGAATGTGGTCACCAGCGATATCGCGTATGCCTTTGGTACGCCGCCGAGCGATGCTGAAGCCATCAAAGTGCGTCATGGTTGTGCGCTGGGTTCTATCGTTGGTAAAGATGAGAGCGTTGAAGTGCCA
The DNA here is from genome assembly GCF_019382635.1 of Citrobacter sp. Colony219. Taxonomy (NCBI): domain Bacteria; kingdom Pseudomonadati; phylum Pseudomonadota; class Gammaproteobacteria; order Enterobacterales; family Enterobacteriaceae; genus Citrobacter; species Citrobacter sp. Colony219. Next base: position 1,135,384 of record NZ_CP080033.1, read on the forward strand.
AGCGTCGGTGGTCGTCCGCCACGCAGTCTGCAACGTCAGACTCTGGCTGAGGTCATTGAGCCGCGTTATACCGAGCTGCTTAACCTGGTCAACGAAGAAATTTTGCAATTACAGGAACAACTTCGCCAGCAGGGTGTGAAACATCATCTGGCGGCGGGGATTGTGTTAACCGGTGGTGCTGCGCAAATTGAAGGTCTTGCGGCCTGCGCTCAGCGCGTGTTTCATACGCAGGTGCGTATTGGTGCGCCGCTCAATATTACCGGTCTGACAGATTATGCCCAGGAGCCGTATTATTCAACGGCAGTGGGGTTGCTTCATTACGGGAAAGAATCCCATTTAAGTGGTGAAGCTGAAGTTGAAAAACGTGTAACGGCATCAGTTGGCTCGTGGATTAAACGACTCAATAGTTGGCTGCGAAAAGAGTTTTAATTTTTATGAGGCCGGCAATAATTACGGCCTCAGGCGACAGGCACATACACAACGTCATTCAAGTTGCATCGCGACGGCAACTGAGCGAATCTCCTGGAACATAGTTTACTATGTGACGGGAGTGAGTGAAGGCAGCCAACAAAGAGGCGGCTTGAAGGATAAAGTGTAAAACGGAGAGAGAAACTATGTTTGAACCTATGGAACTGACCAATGACGCGGTGATTAAAGTCATCGGCGTCGGCGGCGGCGGCGGTAATGCCGTTGAACACATGGTGCGCGAGCGCATCGAAGGTGTTGAATTCTTCGCGGTGAATACCGACGCTCAGGCGTTGCGTAAAACGGCGGTTGGACAGACCATTCAGATTGGTAGCGGCATCACCAAGGGTCTGGGCGCGGGTGCAAACCCGGAAGTCGGTCGCAATGCGGCAGACGAAGACCGTGAAGCTCTGCGTGCAGCGCTTGACGGCGCAGACATGGTGTTCATCGCAGCAGGCATGGGCGGCGGGACCGGGACCGGTGCAGCGCCAGTGGTTGCTGAAGTAGCAAAAGATTTAGGTATTCTGACCGTTGCTGTCGTGACTAAGCCTTTCAACTTTGAAGGCAAGAAGCGTATGGCATTTGCGGAGCAGGGTATCACCGAGTTGTCCAAACATGTGGACTCTCTAATTACTATTCCGAACGACAAACTGCTGAAAGTGCTGGGTCGCGGTATCTCCCTGCTGGATGCGTTTGGCGCAGCGAATGATGTGCTGAAAGGCGCAGTCCAGGGTATCGCTGAACTGATTACCCGTCCGGGCCTGATGAACGTCGACTTTGCAGACGTGCGCACCGTGATGTCCGAAATGGGCTATGCGATGATGGGTTCTGGCGTGGCGAGCGGTGAAGATCGCGCTGAAGAAGCGGCTGAAATGGCTATCTCTTCACCTCTGCTGGAAGATATCGATCTGTCTGGCGCGCGTGGCGTGCTGGTTAACATTACTGCGGGCTTCGACCTGCGTCTGGATGAGTTCGAAACCGTGGGTAACACCATCCGTGCATTTGCATCGGATAACGCGACTGTGGTTATCGGTACTTCTCTGGACCCGGATATGAACGACGAACTGCGCGTTACCGTTGTTGCCACTGGAATTGGTATGGACAAGCGTCCTGAAATCACTCTGGTGACCAACAAGCAGGTTCAGCAGCCGGTAATGGATCGTTACCAGCAGCACGGCATGGCGCCGTTGACGCAAGAGCAAAAACCGGTAGCGAAGGTGGTTAACGACAATACGCCGCAGACCACTAAAGAGCCGGATTATCTGGATATCCCTGCATTCCTGCGTAAGCAAGCTGATTAAGAATTAGCTGGAATTTGGGGATTGTGGCTCTTTGTGCTAAACTGGCCCACCGAATGTATAGTACACTTCGGTTGGATAGGTAATTTGGCGAGATTATACGATGATCAAACAAAGGACTCTTAAACGTATCGTTCAGGCGACTGGCGTCGGTTTACATACCGGCAAAAAAGTCACCCTGACATTACGCCCTGCGCCGGCCAACACCGGGGTCATCTATCGTCGCACCGACTTGAATCCTCCGGTAGATTTCCCGGCCGATGCCAAATCTGTGCGTGATACCATGCTCTGTACGTGTCTGGTCAACGAGCATGATGTGCGGATTTCAACCGTTGAGCATCTTAATGCTGCTCTGGCGGGCTTAGGTATCGATAACATCGTTATTGAGGTTAATGCCCCGGAAATCCCGATCATGGATGGTAGTGCTGCTCCGTTCGTCTACTTGCTGCTTGATGCAGGTATTGAAGAACTGAACAGTGCGAAGAAATTTGTCCGCATCAAAGAGACCGTTCGCGTCGAAGATGGCGACAAGTGGGCTGAGTTTAAGCCGTTTAATGGTTTTACGTTGGATTTCACCATCGACTTTAACCATCCGGCGATCGACTCCAGCACCCAGCGCTATGCGATGAACTTCTCTGCTGATGCGTTCATGCGTCAGATCAGCCGTGCGCGTACTTTCGGCTTCATGCGTGATATCGAATATCTGCAGTCCCGCGGCCTGTGCCTGGGCGGCAGCTTCGATTGTGCCATCGTTGTTGACGATTATCGCGTACTGAACGAAGACGGCCTGCGTTTTGAAGATGAATTCGTTCGTCACAAAATGCTCGACGCGATCGGTGACTTGTTCATGTGTGGTCACAACATTATTGGTGCATTTACCGCGTATAAATCCGGTCATGCATTGAATAACAAACTGTTGCAGGCGGTCCTGGCAAAACAGGAAGCCTGGGAATATGTGACCTTCCAGGACGACGCAGAACTGCCGCTGGCGTTCAAAGCGCCTTCGACCGTACTGGCATAACGACATACGTTGTCGTATAAATTCGACTGGTCAATCTGGCACTCTCTCCGGCCAGGTGAGCCAGTCGTTTTTTTTATCCTCCAATAGCTCACCGTCTTTTTCGATGCGGCTTTTTTCCCGCTGTCAGATTAAAATACTGAGCGATCGCTGCTTTCTTAAGCATATTTACCCGCGACTTGCGTCATTACTGCTGTGGTGCGAACGCATTAATGGTAATATTTGTGCGCAAAAAATGGTTTTGCATTTATAACCCCAAACGCAGGGTAGATCAGGTGGCAATAACGTGAGTGGAATACTGACGCGCTGGCGACAGTTAGGCAGACGGTACTTCTGGCCGCATCTCTTATTAGGGATGGTCGCGGCAAGTTTTGGCCTGCCCGCGATCGGTAATGCTGCTGAACCTAATACCCCCGCGAAGGCGACCGCCAGCAATCACGATCAAGGCGCTAAAGTTAACTTTAACCAGCTTGCTTTGCTGGAAGCCACTAACCGTCGCCCGAATTTTACTGTTGATTATTGGCATCAACATGCCATTCGTACGGTTATACGCCATCTTTCTTTTGCTATGGCCCCTCAGGCGCTGCCCGTTGCCGAAGAGCCGTTGCCAATCCAGGCGCACCATCTTGCGTTACTGAATACGCTTAGCGCGATGCTGACGCAGGAAGGCAGACCGCCGGCGACAGTAAGTCGCGTGACATATGCCCATTTCACTTCTCAGGCCGCGTTTAGTGTTCCTGTCTGGATAAGCCAGCAGCAGGGTATCCGCGCTGGTCCTCAACGCCTCAGCTAAAAAAGAACCTTCCAACTTATAATTTTTGACTCCGCACCGCGGGGCGTTTGAGATTTTATTATGCTAATCAAATTATTAACGAAAGTATTCGGTAGCCGTAACGAGCGTACGCTGCGTCGTATGCGCAAAGTAGTCAACGTCATCAACGCGATGGAACCGGAGATGGAAAAACTCTCCGATGATGAGCTGAAAGCGAAGACCGCTGAATTCCGCGCCCGTCTGGAAAAAGGTGCCAGCGTGGAAAGCCTGATCCCGGAAGCATTTGCGGTAGTCCGTGAAGCGAGTAAGCGTGTGTTCGGTATGCGTCACTTCGACGTTCAGCTGCTGGGTGGTATGGTCCTCAACGATCGCTGTATCGCAGAAATGCGTACCGGTGAAGGTAAAACCCTGACCGCAACGTTGCCAGCCTACCTGAACGCATTAAGCGGGAAAGGTGTACACGTCGTTACTGTGAACGACTATCTGGCTCAGCGTGACGCCGAAAATAACCGCCCACTGTTTGAGTTCCTCGGTATGACCGTAGGTATCAACATGTCAGGTCTGCCGGCTCCGGCCAAGCGTGAAGCTTACAATGCTGACATCACTTACGGTACCAACAACGAATACGGCTTTGACTACCTGCGCGACAACATGGCGTTTAGCCCGGAAGAGCGCGTTCAGCGTAAACTGCATTATGCGCTGGTCGATGAAGTCGACTCCATCCTTATCGATGAAGCACGTACTCCGCTGATCATTTCCGGCCCGGCTGAAGACAGCTCGGAAATGTACAAGAAAGTGAACAAAATCATTCCAAACCTGATCCGTCAGGAGAAGGAAGATTCTGACACATTCCAGGGCGAAGGCCACTTCTCTGTCGATGAGAAATCGCGCCAGGTTAACCTTACCGAACGTGGTCTGGTTCTGATTGAAGAACTGCTGGTGAAAGAAGGCATTATGGATGAAGGCGAGTCGTTGTACTCTCCGGGCAACATTATGCTGATGCATCACGTGACTGCTGCACTGCGTGCACATGTGCTGTTCACCCGTGATGTAGACTACATTGTGAAAGACGGCGAAGTTATCATCGTCGACGAACACACCGGACGTACCATGCAGGGGCGTCGCTGGTCCGACGGCCTGCACCAGGCTGTTGAAGCCAAAGAAGGCGTAGAAATCCAGAACGAAAACCAGACGCTGGCTTCTATCACCTTCCAGAACTACTTCCGCTTGTACGAAAAACTGGCCGGTATGACCGGTACAGCAGATACCGAAGCGTTCGAATTCAGCTCTATCTACAAACTGGATACCGTAGTGGTGCCGACCAACCGTCCGATGATCCGTAAGGATTTGCCGGATCTGGTGTACATGACCGAAGCGGAAAAAATTCAGGCCATTATCGAAGATATTAAAGAGCGTACCGCGAATGGTCAGCCGGTGCTGGTGGGGACTATCTCCATTGAGAAATCTGAAGTGGTCTCTAACGAACTGACCAAAGCCGGTATCAAGCATAACGTGCTGAACGCCAAGTTCCACGCTAACGAAGCAGCAATCGTCGCACAGGCAGGCTATCCTTCAGCCGTGACCATTGCCACTAACATGGCGGGTCGTGGTACGGATATCGTGCTGGGCGGTAGCTGGCAGGCAGAAGTCGCCGAGCTGGAAAATCCGACAGAAGAACAAATCGCACAGATTAAAGCTGACTGGCAGGTGCGTCACGACGCGGTGTTGGCCTCCGGTGGTTTGCACATCATTGGTACCGAACGTCATGAATCTCGCCGTATCGATAACCAGCTGCGTGGCCGTTCCGGTCGTCAGGGGGATGCGGGTTCTTCTCGTTTCTACCTGTCGATGGAAGATGCGCTGATGCGTATTTTTGCCTCCGACCGCGTGTCTGGCATGATGCGTAAATTGGGTATGAAGCCAGGTGAAGCGATTGAACATCCATGGGTAACCAAAGCGATTGCTAACGCGCAGCGTAAAGTAGAAAGCCGCAACTTCGATATTCGTAAACAGCTGTTGGAATACGATGACGTTGCCAACGATCAGCGTCGTGCCATCTACAGCCAGCGTAATGAACTGCTGGATGTGTCCGACGTTAGCGAAACCATCAACAGCATTCGCGAAGATGTCTTCAAAGCCACCATTGATGCGTACATTCCGCCGCAGTCACTGGAAGAAATGTGGGATATTCCGGGTCTGCAGGAACGTTTGAAAAACGATTTCGACCTCGAGATGCCGATTTCAGAGTGGCTGGATAAAGAGCCTGAGCTGCACGAAGAAACGCTGCGCGAACGTATTCTGGCAAACGCCGTAGAAGTTTATCAGCGTAAAGAAGACGTTGTGGGCGCAGAGATGATGCGTCACTTCGAAAAAGGCGTGATGCTGCAAACTCTCGACTCCTTGTGGAAAGAGCACCTTGCGGCGATGGACTATCTGCGTCAGGGTATCCACCTGCGTGGTTATGCGCAAAAAGATCCGAAGCAGGAATATAAACGCGAATCCTTCTCTATGTTTGCATCAATGCTGGAATCACTGAAGTACGAAGTGATCAGCACCCTGAGCAAAGTTCAGGTGCGTATGCCTGAAGAAGTAGAAGCGATGGAGCAGCAGCGTCGCGAAGATGCTGAGCGTTTAGCGCAGATGCAGCAACTGAGCCACAAAGATGATGAGTCTGCTGTCGCAGAAGAGCTGGCGGCACAAACCGGCGATCGTAAAGTGGGACGTAACGATCCGTGCCCTTGCGGTTCCGGTAAAAAATACAAACAGTGCCATGGCCGTCTGAGCTAAGAAAATAACTCACTGAAAAGGCGCAGAATTCTGCGCCTTTTTTATGGACGATAAATATGAAAGTACTGCAAATCGCTGTTGGAATTATTCGTAATAAGCACAACGAGATTTTTATCACTCAGCGTGCCGCCGATGCTCATATGGCAAATAAGCTGGAGTTCCCCGGCGGAAAAATAGAAGCGGGCGAAACGCCGGAACAGGCGCTGGTTCGCGAGCTACAGGAAGAAGTTGGTATTACGCCGACTCAAAGCTCATTGTTCGAAAAGCTGGAGTATCAGTTTCCGGACAGACATATCACGCTGTGGTTCTGGCTGGTTGAAAGCTGGGAAGGAGATCCATGGGGAAAAGAGGGGCAGCCCGCGCAGTGGATTGCGCAAGCCGCTCTGAATGCGCAGGATTTCCCGCCCGCGAATGCGCCGGTCATTGAAAAGTTGATTGCTGGCTAATGGTGTTGTAGGCCGGATAAGGCAACGCCGCATCCGGCAAATTATTGCGGGGACGCAACGCTTATCCGGCCTGCCGTTGTCGCTGAATTACTTCTGCTCTTCGCTCCAGTCATCGCTTTCTGACAGATCGCCGGAGCTTGGGATACGCTTCTCTTCCGCGGCCCATTCACCAAGGTCGATTAACTGACAACGTTTGCTGCAGAATGGACGAAACGGACTGACTTCTGCCCACACGACTGCTTTACCGCAGGTTGGGCAGTTTACGATAGTTTGTTCAGACATCTTAACTCCTTAACAGCACGCCAGATCGAAATCGAGGCGCTCAGGCACCTGACCATTCTCGCTATCCAGTGGCATAAAGCGAATGGCAAAGCGGCTCTTATGACCCGATATTTGCGGGTAAAGCTGCGAAGCGAGCGGCAACTGTAAACGCAGTAGGTCTGCATCATCGCCGTTGTCCTGGTAAAAACCATTCAGGCTGGTTTGCTTACGAAACGGTGCTGAGTTGCGGATTAAATCCAGGACCAGAGACAATGCCTGGTTGAGCGGGTTCAGGCTGGCAAGCCAGGTCTCAACCTGTGTGTCACGCTGAGTCTGTGACAGATGCAGCCAGATATGTAAAGTCGGCAAATCAAAACTGCAGCATCCGCCGGGAATACTTAAACGCTGGCGAACAAGGCCAATCAGACGGTCTTCACGCAGGGTTTGTCCGATGCGCGGGGCAGAAATCAGAATACTGCCCGCACTTTTTAATTGCTGACGTAAAGAGTCGATTCTGCTTTGGTCGACGCCCGGAACTTCAACCCAGGCCTGAAGTTTTCGCTGCTGTCTTTCCAGCTCTTTGAGGAGTTCAGTACGGACTTCGCCACGTTCAAATACATCCAGTAAATCCCCCACATTGCGGAAAAAATGCAGTGCACCTGCGTGATCCACAATGGGCAAATTAATGGAGAGTTGTTGGATCAGAAACTCAATGCGCAACCATGTACGCATCTTCTCATTGAGAGGGTGTTCAAAAAGGACCTGGGTGTGCATTACGGTTTTTCCTGTGAGACAAACTGCGACGCGAATTGCAAATAGAGTGCGTGCAGGCGGGCGACATCCGAGACGATAGCATCCGGTGCGCCATTATTATCAATAACATCATCTGCCACGGCAAGGCGTGCTTCACGTGTTGCCTGGGCAGCCAAAATTTGTTCAACGTGCTCGCGCGTAACATCATCGCGCTGCATGGTTCGCCTGAGTTGAGTCTCAGGGGTGACATCCACGACGAGTACGCGATCGGCTTTTTTATACAGCGCGTTTTCTACCAACAAGGGGACGACCCATAACAGATAAGGAGAGGTCGCTTGCTGAAACTGACGCTGTGTTTCCTGCTGAATAAGTGGGTGGAGCAAGGCATTTAGCCATTTTTTCTCATCAGGATCGGAAAAAATGCGTTCGCGTAAAATGCGTCGCTGCAACGATCCGTCCGTGGCTATCACCTCGGAACCAAAATGTTCTGCAATCGCCTTAAGGGCGGGTGTGCCGGGTTCAACCACCTGGCGCGCAATAATATCTGCATCAATGATGTTTATTCCGAGGTCAGCGAACGCATTTGCAACGGTACTTTTACCACTGCCAATGCCGCCGGTTAAGGCTACCGTATACCTCATAGATGCAGATCCTGGAGTTTAAGTTTGATTATCAAACAGTTAAAAGTTAAGCGTGCGAAGGCGAGGCTGCTGCAGGATTAACCTACTATTCGCCAGGTAAATTTATGGGATTGTAGCGTAAAAAAAGAGAATTTCGCAGTCTTGCGCGGCATTGATTAGTGCGTATGATAGCGTCACTGGAGTTGTGAGTTTCGATTTTTCGCCATTAACCCCAGGAATCCGCACATGCGTATCGAAGAAGATCTGAAGTTAGGTTTCAAAGACGTTCTTATCCGCCCTAAGCGTTCTACTCTCAAAAGTCGTTCCGATGTTGAACTGGAACGTCAATTCACCTTTAAACATTCAGGTCAGACCTGGTCCGGCGTGCCGATTATCGCCGCGAACATGGACACCGTTGGGACGTTTGCCATGGCAACGGCGCTTGCCTCCTTCGACATCCTGACCGCTGTGCATAAACACTATTCTGTTGAAGACTGGGCCGCTTTCATTGCAGATTCCTCAGCCGATGTACTGAAACACGTGATGGTTTCAACCGGGACCTCGGACACTGATTTCGAAAAAACCAAACAGATTCTGGCATTGAATCCAGCGCTGAACTTTATCTGCATTGATGTGGCAAATGGCTATTCAGAGCATTTTGTTCAGTTTGTGTCGAAAGCACGTGCGGCCTGGCCGACAAAAACGATCTGTGCTGGCAACGTGGTCACCGGCGAGATGTGTGAAGAACTGGTGCTTTCCGGTGCTGATATCGTCAAAGTGGGCATTGGCCCAGGTTCTGTATGTACCACCCGCGTAAAAACCGGCGTTGGCTATCCGCAGCTTTCTGCCGTCATTGAATGTGCTGATGCAGCGCACGGCCTGGGTGGTATGATTGTCAGCGACGGTGGTTGCACAATGCCGGGTGATGTGGCAAAAGCGTTTGGCGGTGGTGCGGACTTCGTGATGCTCGGCGGCATGCTGGCCGGCCATGAAGAAAGCGGCGGTAAAATCGTTGAAGAGAACGGTGAGAAATTCATGCTGTTCTACGGGATGAGCTCTGAGTCTGCTATGACGCGCCATGTTGGTGGTGTTGCTCAGTATCGTGCAGCTGAAGGTAAAACCGTTAAGCTGCCGCTGCGTGGCCCGGTTGATAATACCGCTCGCGATATCCTTGGCGGACTGCGTTCTGCTTGTACTTATGTCGGTGCATCCCGTCTGAAAGAGCTGACCAAACGTACAACGTTTATTCGTGTACAGGAACAAGAAAACCGCGTTTTCAATAGCCTGTAAGAACAGGTCGTACTGTTAAACACCTGATGGCGCACAGCTTATCAGGCCTACGCTCATGCTCTGTGTAGGCCTGATAAGGCGTTTATGCCGTCATCCGACATTTAAATTTATCCCACACCACTCATTGCATCTCCCAGATGAAAAATCGGTAGATACATTGCCACAACCAGCGTACCGATAATCAACCCCGTAATGACAAGCAAGGCTGGCTCAAGTAATGACGCCAAATTTTCGGCCTGAGATAGCGTGTACTCGCTGTGATGTCGGGCGAGGTTTTGCAACATCGCATCCAGAGAGCCGGAAGCTTCACCGGTTCTCACCAGTTGCAAGCAAAGTGGACTAAATTCACCGCTATTTTTAAGCGCCAGCCATACCGGCTTCCCGGCACTGATATCGTGATGCACCTGTGCCAAACGTTGGGACCAATAAGGGCAGTTAAGGGTTTCAGTGACACTCTCCAGACCTTGCAGAAAGGGAATGCCCGCGTTTTGTGTTAATGCCAGTACGGTGAAGATCTGTGTAAGTTTTTGCCCCCTGACCATCGGCCCGATGATGGGGAAGTGCAGCAGTATTTTCTGACGCAGAATAAGCCAGTAGGGTTTCTGCTTTATCAACCCGTATGTTGTTCCCAGCACCAGACAGAGCAACCCTGCCAGCCATCCCCATCGACTGCTGTAGTGTGCCGCGGCCATAATCCACTGAGTGAGCGTCGGTAGCGGGGTGTTGAACGTGCGATAGATGGCGGCAAATTCAGGTAACACAAAATGCAGCATCGCCAGCACGACCATTATCGCCATGGCAAGAATGATAATGGGGTAGCGTAGTGCTTTTTTGACTTTATCAGCGAGTTGCTGTTGGTTTTTTTGCTGACGGGCAAGTTCAAAGCAGCAGTCGTCCAGTTTGCCCGTTAGTTCTCCGGTGCGGATCATTGCCTGGTACAGCGGGGGAAATACGTGTTGCCACCGCGAAAGCGAGGCTGACAGCGCAATGCCTTGTTCCATATCGTAAGCCAGCGTGCGCAGTAATGCCTGCCACTGGTTGCTGGGATGCTGTTCAGCAAGCAGAGTTAACCCAGCGGAAAGCGTCAATCCCGCTTTAAGCAATGTTGCCAACTGGCGTATGGCTTCGGCACTGTTTGCTCTGCTCCAGTGCGAGGTTTTAACGCGCATCCGGTTAATGTGAATCGGCGTAATCTGCTGCTGTTCGAGCACAAACAGGAGCGATGGTCGGGTATCAGCCCATAGCATCCCTGCTACAGGTTGACCTTCGTGGGTTATTCCTTGCCAGCGCCAGAGGTGTTTAGTTGGCATGGGGCGTGCCCAGTACGCGGATCAGTTCTTCAAATGTCGTTAACCCTTGTTCCACAGCCTGACAGCCATCCTCGAAAAGAGTACTCATGCCAGCTTGCTGAGCATCCGATTCCACAACGTCTGCGGATGAACCATCGGCAATACGTTGCCGCAACGCAGGCGTAATGGGCAGTACTTCAAACAGAGCGGTTCGACCATAAAACCCGTGATAGCAGTGTTGGCAACCGGGTGCCTGCCAACGCGGTAGTGGCGTGGGCCAAAGTGTTGCCGGGAGTGTTATGGGAGTATCAAGTCGTCGCCGACAATGTGGGCATAATTTTCTGACTAATCGCTGCGCAACTATTAATGTCAGCGCGGAGGCAATCATCCAGCGTGCCACCCCCATTTGCTGCAGGCGTATCAGTGTTTCACTGGTGGAATTGGTATGCAGTGTCGAAAGAACCAAATGACCGGTTTGTGCGGCTTTCAGGGCAATCTCAGCTGTTTCACCGTCGCGGATTTCGCCTACCATAATAATGTCGGGATCCTGGCGCAGTAGTGCACGTAATACACCCTGAAAATTAAGTCCGGCGCGAGGATGGATTTGTGTCTGATTGAGTCCTTCAATGGGGATCTCGACCGGATCTTCTACACTACAGAGATTCACATCGGGGGTGTTTCGGGTTTGTAGCGCACTGTACAGGGTAACCGTTTTGCCGCTCCCGGTCGGCCCGGTGACCAGAATCAAACCCTGTGGTTGCTGTAATGCTTGTGAAAACGCAGCCAACTGTGCCTCATGCATGCCCAGTGTGTTGACCTCCAGCGTTTGATTAACCTGATGAAGCAGGCGTAGCACTACTTTTTCACCCCATCGGCAAGGCAGCGTGGCGATGCGAAACGAAATGGGGTCACCTGAAATCTCCACGGTAAATTGTCCATCTTGCGGGAGTCGGTGCTCGGCAATATCCAGACTGCCTAATACCTTTAATCTTGCAGTGAGAGCAATGCCCATCTCGGTTGTGACTTCCGGTAATGTGTGTAGTACGCCATCCACACGTATCCTGATCCGGTAGTGATTCTCCGCAGGTTCAATATGAATATCAGAAGCCCGTTGTGCCAACGCGGATTGAAAAACATGGTTCAGCAACCCTGCGGCAGTTGCGCTGCTTTCTGTGATGATGGCCGGGAGCATTTTACGCGGCGCGTGTGTGTGGCCCTCCATTTGCTGACGCGTCCAGCACACAATATCGATGCGTCGGGTCGTGGCAAAATGCAGTGCATCCAGCAGTTCGTGGGAAGGGGCATCCACAACGGCGATATGCACCGCGTCATTGTCTGCATCCAGTAATATGGCCTGATAGCGCTGGCACAGCGCCGTTAGTTGGGTGGTATTCATCTCTTTTCCTTAGTTGGCATCAAAACGAAAAACGTCTTCGCAAGCCTGTTGCAGCGCGCTGTCATTCTGGATAGCGCAGTTGCGATTCCAGCCCGTTATGCCGTTGGCATTGTCCCAACCCGGCGTCATGGTGATGCTTAGCCCGTTCAGGCTTTCCTGCCCGCTGAGGCTGACCACGCCTTTTTCCACGCTCATACCTGAGACATAGCGGGTGGTGGTCACAGAGGGGATGCCATTTGTCCCGGCATCACAGGTTTCTGTTCCGCCGTGCTCCAGCGCGCAGAGTTCGACGGCAGTACGGTAGGGGACAAAGGTTTGCAGCATGTCTGTCAGCGCGGCTTTGCGCAGATAGTTTTGATAAGCGGGGATACCGATAGCGCTGAGGATGGCAATGATGCCAATGACCACCATCAGTTCGATAAGCGTGAAGCCTCGTTGTTTGTCCATTGTTGATTTGCTCCTTGAGTTAGCTGGCGCTACTTTGGCAAATCGAAGGGATTTTAGGCGAGAGGCAAAAAATAGAACGAGAAGGCCGGTTCAGATGAATGTTACGAAATTACAGAATCAGACAACGTATTTGCGAAGATGCTCGAATAAACTGCCGATCGGCGGCGTATACGGCTGGGGGCTGTAGGCCCGATACGCGAAGCGCCATCGGGCAGAACAGTCAGCGATTAGCTAAAACGCATCGAGAGGTCGAGTGCGCGAACGTGCTTGGTCAGCGCGCCCACAGAGATGAAATCCACGCCGGTTTCCGCGAATTCGCGTAGCGTTTCATAGGTGACGTTACCAGATACTTCCAGACGCGCCTGGCCGTTGGTACGTTTGACCGCTTCGCGCATTTGGTCGGTTTCGAAATTGTCGAGCATGATGATGTCCGCCCCGGCTTTCAGCGCGTCGTCCAGTTCATCCAGGCTTTCTACTTCGACTTCAACCGGCACATCCGGGTGCAGCCAGAAGGCTTTTTCCACGGCCTGTTTCACCGAACCAGACGCAATAATGTGGTTTTCCTTGATCAGGAAAGCGTCAGAAAGCCCCAGACGATGATTTGCGCCGCCGCCGCACAATACCGCGTATTTCAGCGCCGTACGCAGCCCAGGCAGGGTTTTACGCGTATCCAGCAACTGGGTTTTTGTCCCCGCCAGCAGGTCGACGTATTTACGGACTTCACTCGCTACGCCAGACAGCGTTTGCACAAAGTTGAGTGCGGTACGTTCACCGGTCAGCAGTACGCGGGAAGGGCCGTCCAGTTCAAACAGCGGCTGATTAGCCTTAATGCTGTCGCCATCTTCGACATGCCAGGTGACGCTGACATCATCGCCAGCCAGTTGAATAAAGACCTCTTCCACCCAACGCTTCCCACAAAAAACGCCATCTTCACGGGTGATTACGGTAGCGTGGGAGCGCATATCTTCGGGTAAAAGCTGTGCGGTGATATCGTTATTGGCATCAACTTCTCCGCCTAAATCTTCACGCAGCGCCTGAGCGACAGCGGCAGGGATATCCAGATTTATGCGTTCCAACAGCGCGTCACGTCGGTAGTCAGGGTTATAGCGGCGAGGCGGCATGATAAAACTCCAAATTGCTAACGAATCATAAGGTGGAAACATGCTACCCTGAACCTGATATGAGCACCACCAATAAGGAGATTCTGCATGTTGTTAGACGAGGGCTGGCTGGCAGAGGCGCGACGCGTTCCCTCTCCTCATTACGATTGCCGCCCGGATGACGAAACCCCTTCTCTTCTGGTGGTGCATAATATCAGCCTGCCACCCGGTGAATTTGGCGGCCCATGGATCGACGCGCTGTTTACGGGCACGATTGATCCCAATGCCCATCCTTATTTTGCCGGAATCGCCCATTTGCGCGTTTCTGCCCATTGTCTGATCCGCCGTGATGGTGAGATCGTGCAGTATGTCCCCTTTGATAAACGCGCCTGGCATGCCGGCGTCTCGAGCTATCAGGGCCGCGAACGCTGTAATGATTTCTCAATTGGTATTGAGCTGGAAGGGACGGATACGCTGGCTTATACCGATGCGCAGTACCAGCAACTGGCTGCCGTGACGCAGACGCTGATTCAGCGTTATCCGGCGATTGCCAGTAACATGACTGGGCATTGCAATATTGCGCCCGAGCGTAAGACCGATCCCGGCCCCTCATTTGACTGGGCAAGGTTTCGCGCCCTGGTCACCCCCTCGTCACACAAGGAGATGACATGACGCTGTTTACAACATTACTGGTGTTGATTGTTGAACGCCTGTTTAAGCTGGGTGAGCACTGGCAGCTTGATCACCGGGTTGAAGCTCTTTTCCGTCGGGTTAAGCATTTCTCGATGATGCGTACGGTAGGCATGGCCCTGATTGCGATGGGGGTGACGTTCCTGCTGCTGCGCGCACTCCATGGGCTGCTGTTTAACGTGCCCTTGCTGGTGGCGTGGATCTTAATTGGCCTGCTGTGCATCGGCGCTGGCAAGACGCGTCTTCATTATCATGCCTATCTGAACGCGGCGGCTCGCGATGACGCTCACGCCCGTGAGGCGATGGCCAGCGAATTGACGCTGATTCATGGCGTGCCGCCGGACTGCGATGAGCGTGAGTTTTTGCGTGAACTGCAGAACGCGCTGTTATGGAACAACTTTCGCTTTTATCTGGCGCCGTTATTCTGGCTGATCGTCGGTGGTCCGTGGGGACCGGTGACGCTGGTGGGTTATGCTTTTTTACGTGCCTGGCAGTCCTGGCTGGCGCGCTATCAGACGCCGCATCAGCGTCTGCAATCGGGTATCGATGCAATTCTGCATGTGCTGGACTGGATCCCGGTGCGCCTGGCGGGCGTGGTCTATGCGCTGTTAGGACACGGCGAGAAAGCGCTACCGGCCTGGTTTGCCTCGCTTGCGGATATGCATACTTCGCAGTATCAGGTGTTGACGCGCCTGGCGCAGTTCTCGCTGGCGCGCGAACCCCATACCGATAAAGTCGAAACGCCAAAAGCTGCCGTTTCGATGGCGAAGAAAACTTCGTTTGTGGTGGTGGTGGTCATTGCGCTGCTGACCATTTATGGGGCATTAGTATAGCGTTGTGCCGGATGGCGCTAACGCTTATCCGACCTACAATGAAAAAACGTGTAGGCCCGGTAAGCGTTAGCGCTACCGGACAGTGCAACGGCTTAGTTCGTATCAGCAGGCGGCACGCCAAAATCTGGCATGCCGTTTTCGTCCCAACGCACGAGCTTCAGACGAGTGTGGCGGTTTGGGTCGTACAGCGGATCGCCTTCGATTTCGGTGTAATTTCTCGCGTGGTACACCAGCACATCTTCACCTTCCGGCGTTTGCGTAAAGCTGTTGTGTCCTGGGCCGAACTGGCGGTTTTCGTAGCTGGTGGTAAAGACCGGGCGCGGTGATTTATGCCAGTTCTGCGGGTTGAGTGGATCGGCGTTGAGGTCAATCCACAATAATCCCATACAGTAATTCTCATCGGTGGCGCTGGCGGAATAGCTGATGAACAGCTTGTCGCCGTGAACCATGACGGCCGGACCTTCGTTGACCCAAAAACCCCGGCATTCCCAGTCATATTCTGGATGGCTGAGCATCACTGGCTCGCCTTTAATCGTCCATGGATTTTCCAGCTCAGCGAGGTAGATATTGGAGTTCCCGGCGATATCGGGCGATTTCTGCGCCCACAGATACCACTGTTTTCCCTGATGGTTAAAGGTTGTGGCATCAAGCGCGAAGGTATCAAACTGGGTTTTAATTTGCCCCTTTTCAACCCACTTACCACTTAGCGGATCGGCATCTGCGCACTCCAACGCAAACATGCGATGCTGGAACATACCCAACGTATCGAGCGCCTGAGTGTGCGTGGCCGCAAAGTAGATGTACCACTTACCTGCCAGATGATGGATTTCAGGCGCCCAGATGAGTTGGCTCATAGGGCCGCTGTCCGGTTTGTGCCAGACAACAACGGGTTCCGCGGTGCGTAATTCCCCCAGAGAGTCAGCCCGGCGGATCTCCAGGCGATCGTATTCGGGCACTGAAGCAATGAAATAGTAGTGGCTACCGTCACGTAAAATAAACGGGTCGGCACGTTGTTCAATAAAGGGGTTAGGCCACTGATTCATCAGGCTTTCCTTACGGTTTCAGTTGTTTTTATCTCGTGGTATTCATTCAGTTCACGGTAATTGGCGCGGCGCTTTTCTAAATCTGTCTGGATTTGCTGCATGAACTCGCGGTCAACTTTCAGCAGGCGAACCACGCCTGCAGTAATCAGGTAGCCTACGCCCGGAATAATAGTGAACAACAGCATAATGCCGTTAATCGCGGAGTCGCTTTGCGCTTTAGCGCCTGCATCGTAGCCGTACCAGGAAAGCAGGAAGCCCACCATCGCGCCGGCAATCGCCAGCCCCAGCTTCAGGAAGAACAGGTTGCCAGAGAAGCTGATCCCGGTGATGCGTTTACCGGTTTTCCACTCGCCGTAGTCATCGACATCCGCCATCAGCGACCAGTGCAGCGGGGATGGGATCTGATGCAGGATGTTGAGCAGGAAGTAGAGCACCATAATCATCATGGTGGCTTTCGGATCGAAGAAGTAAAATGCGGCGGAGAAAATCGCCAGGATGATGTTGGTCCAGAAGAAGACTTTCAGTTTGCACCAGCGATCGGTTAATACCTTCGCGAGCATACTGCCGATCATCATGCCGACAACGCCAAGGCTGATAAACAACGTAGCGAACTGTGTGCTTTGCTGCATAACCCAGGTGACGTAGTACATGGTGGCGGCCATACGAATAAAGCCCGGACAGACGTTGCACAAGGTTAATAGCAGGATTTTCACCCACTGATCGTTCTTCCACACGTCTTTCAGATCGGCTTTCAAATCGTCGTTCGTGGGTACCGCAGGGCGTACACGTTCGCGCACGGTCGCGAAACAAAACAGGAACATGCACATACCAATGAAAGCCAGCACGGCCATCGCCATCTGATAGCCTTTGGCTTTATCTTCCCCGCCAAACCAGTCTGCCATTGGCAGTAGCGTGAGTGAGAGTAGCAGAGTTGCAATCCCGACCAGCACGAAGCGATACGACTGGCAGGCGACGCGTTCTTTCGGATCGTTGGTGATGACGCTACCGAGTGAACAGTAGGGAATGTTAATTGCTGTATAGGTAATAGAGAGCAGGAAGTAGGTGACAAACGCATAGATAACTTTGCTGTTATATGTCCATTCCGGGGTGGTAAACATTAATACACTGAATAATGCATACGGGAAAGCCATCCACAGAAGCCATGGACGAAACCGACCATATTTACTGCGGGTACGATCGGCCATTGCACCCATGATAGGGTCAGTAACGGCATCAATAACGCGTACAGAAAGCAGCAATACGCCGACAAGTGCAGGCGCAAGACCAAAAATATCTGTGTAAAAATAGTTAACAAACAGCATGATAGCGCCGAATATGATGTTGCATCCGGCATCGCCCATTCCATAGCCGATCTTTTCTTTCACCGACAGCTTTCTGGTTTCCATCAAGCGCACTCCATTAATGTGATATGGAGAGAATTATTGTCTGGTGTTGGTGTTTTTGCGTTGCAGGATAGCGCCGCTGATATGGACTAAACAGTCATCTGTGGGAAAGTGTGAGGCAGGTAACAACCCCCACCTGGTGCAGGTGGGGGGAAGGATTAATGCGCTTTCACGGCACCGGCCGTTTTCTGTTTGCACAGATAGCCAATGCCAAGAATGGCAATCCATACCGGGATCAGGTACACAGAGATCGCCATGCCCGGCGTCATCAGCATAATCACCAGTACTGCAGCCATGAAAATCAGGCACACCCAGTTACCCAGCGGATAGAGCAGTGCCGGGAAGCGGGTGGTAACCCCCTGCTGCTGTTTTGCTTTGCGGAACTTCATGTGCGCCAGGCTGATCATTGCCCAGTTGATCACCAGGGCGGAAACCACCAGCGCCATCAGCAGGCCAAAGGCGGATTCTGGCGCCAGATAGTTGATAAGCACACATAGAGCCGTAACCAGCGCAGAAACCAGAATGGTGTTCACCGGTACGCCGCGTTTGTCGACGTTCATCAGCGCTTTTGGCGCGTTGCCCTGTTGAGCCAGGCCGAACAGCATACGGCTGTTACAGTAGACACAGCTGTTATAGACAGAAAGGGCAGCGGTCAGCACCACGATGTTCAGCGCATTGGCAACAAAGGTGTCGCCCAGTTCGTGGAAAATAAGGACAAACGGGCTGGTATCAGCCGTAACACGCGTCCATGGCATCAGGGAAAGCAGTACAGCCAGCGAACCCACATAGAAAATCAGGATACGGTAAATGACCTGGTTGGTGGCTTTAGGAATGCTTTGCTCCGGGTTATCGGCTTCTGCTGCGGTGATCCCGACCAGCTCCAGCCCACCGAAAGAGAACATAATAATTGCCATCATCATTACCAAACCGGTGAAGCCGTGCGGCAGGAAGCCACCCTGGTCCCACAGGTTACTGACGCTGGCCTGCGGCCCGCCGTTGCCGCTGAATAGCAGCCAGCCGCCGAAGATGATCATCGCGACTACGGCAATGACTTTAATAATGGCAAACCAGAACTCCATCTCACCGAACACTTTCACATTGGTGAGGTTAATGGCGTTAATAATCACGAAGAAGGCGGCCGCAGAGGCCCAGGTTGGGATCTCCGGGTACCAGAACTGAATGTATTTACCCACGGCCGTCAGCTCAGCCATGGCAACCAAAACGTACAGCACCCAGTAGTTCCAGCCAGAGGCGAAACCTGCGAAACTGCCCCAGTATTTATAAGCAAAGTGGCTAAAGGAGCCTGCTACCGGCTCTTCAACCACCATTTCACCTAGCTGACGCATAATTAAAAAGGCGATAAATCCGGCGATAGCGTAACCCAGAATAATACCCGGCCCTGCAGACTGAATAACGGATGCGCTCCCGAGGAATAACCCGGTACCAATCGCGCCACCCAGCGCGATAAGCTGTATATGGCGGTTTTTAAGGCCGCGCTTTAGCTGATCGCCATGCTGTTGACTTTCCATCATGAAACCTCGTGTGTGGTTTTACTCTTCATCTTTCGAGTACTTATATTTTGAACCACGCAGTGACGCGTGTGTAAGTTTGCAATTCCGTTTGTTGTATTAATTTATTTACAGCAATGAATTATGAAATGTTGCCTAAAGACTTTTGTCTTGATCAGAATAATGTTATGCGAGCGCGAATGCACCTGCTTTATGCGGCGTGAGAGACGAGTTGAATAAAAAGAAACCATTTGTAAGCGCGAGTTTATCTACCACAAAATTTCCAATTTGAATTTTTATTCGAAAATAGTGATTGATAAATCGATAAATAAGCAGGTGAATCGGTTCAGATAATATATTTTTTCGTTTCAATTCGGTTAAAACTACCTCGGGATGGGTAAATTTAACATTTGTGCATAGTTACATGTTTGAAACGTTATTTCTGTAATGTTGTTAAAATATGCCTCCTTTACTGATTTCAATCAAAACCTGTATGGACAGAAGGTGAATACTTTGTTACTTTAGCGTCAAGAACATGAAATTGGTAAGACCAATTGACTCCGGGCAAATGGCTTAAGACAGGAAATCATGGCCTACAGCAAAATCCGCCAACCAAAACTCTCCGATGTGATTGAGCAGCAGCTGGAGTTTTTAATTCTTGAGGGGACACTTCGCCCCGGAGAAAAACTCCCACCGGAACGCGAGCTGGCAAAACAGTTCGACGTCTCCCGCCCCTCCTTACGCGAGGCGATCCAACGCCTTGAAGCGAAGGGGTTACTGCTTCGTCGTCAGGGCGGTGGCACTTTTGTTCAGAGCAGCCTGTGGCAAAGCTTTAGCGACCCACTGGTAGAGCTGCTCTCCGACCATCCTGAATCCCAGTTTGACCTGCTTGAGACGCGCCATGCGCTGGAAGGTATTGCTGCCTATTACGCCGCACTGCGCAGCACGGATGAAGACAAAACGCGAATCCGTGAACTCCACCATGCGATCGAGCTGGCTCAACAGTCCGGCGATCTTGACGGCGAATCTGATGCGGTACTGCAGTATCAAATTGCTGTCACCGAAGCGGCACACAATGTGGTGCTGCTCCATTTGCTAAGGTGTATGGAGCCCATGCTGGCTCAGAACGTTCGGCAAAACTTCGAATTGCTGTATGCGCGTCGTGAAATGCTGCCACTGGTTAGCAGTCACCGTACCCGTATTTTTGAAGCAATTATTGCCGGGAAGCCGGAAGAGGCGCGTGAAGCGTCCCACCGTCACCTGGCGTTTATCGAAGAGATTCTGCTGGACAGAAGCCGTGAGGAAAGCCGTCGTGAACGCGCCTTACGCCGTCTGGAGCAACGAAAGAATTAGTGATTTTTCTGGCAGAACGTTAACCAGAAGATGTTGTAAATCAAGCGCGAWWTAAAATGCGCGGCAACTAAACGCAGAACCTGTCTTATTGCGTTCTCGCGAGCGAGAACTCAATGGGACAGGTTCCAGATAACTCAACGTATTAGATAGATAAGGAATACCCCCATGTCAGAACGTTTCCCAAATGACGTGGATCCGATCGAAACTCGCGACTGGCTACAGGCGATCGAATCGGTCATCCGTGAAGAAGGTGTTGAGCGTGCTCAGTATCTGATCGACCAACTGCTTTCAGAAGCCCGCAAAGGCGGCGTGAAAGTAGCGGCAGGTGCAGGGGCCAGCAATTATGTAAACACTATTGCCGTTGAAGATGAACCGGAATACCCGGGCAATCTGGAGCTGGAACGTCGTATTCGTTCTGCTATCCGCTGGAACGCCATCATGACCGTACTGCGTGCGTCTAAAAAGGACCTCGAGCTGGGTGGCCACATGGCATCCTTCCAGTCCTCCGCAACGGTATATGACGTTTGTTTCAACCACTTCTTCCGTGCACGCAATGAGCAGGATGGCGGCGACCTGATTTACTTCCAGGGCCACATCTCTCCGGGCATCTACGCACGCGCATTCCTCGAAGGTCGTCTGACTGAAGAGCAGATGAACAACTTCCGTCAGGAAGTTCATGGCAAAGGCCTGTCTTCCTACCCGCACCCGAAACTGATGCCTGAATTCTGGCAGTTCCCGACCGTATCTATGGGGCTGGGCCCAATCGGTGCTATCTACCAGGCTAAATTCCTGAAATATCTGGAACACCGTGGTCTGAAAGATACCTCTAAACAAACCGTTTACGCCTTCCTGGGCGACGGCGAGATGGATGAGCCAGAATCAAAAGGTGCGATCACCATCGCCACCCGTGAAAAACTGGACAACCTGGTCTTTGTTATCAACTGTAACCTGCAGCGTCTTGACGGCCCGGTCACCGGTAACGGCAAGATTGTTAACGAACTGGAAGGCATCTTCGCAGGTGCTGGCTGGAACGTTATCAAAGTCATGTGGGGCGGTCGTTGGGATGAGCTGCTGCGTAAAGACACCAGCGGTAAACTGATCCAACTGATGAACGAAACCGTTGATGGCGACTACCAGACCTTCAAATCCAAAGACGGCGCATACGTACGTGAGCACTTCTTCGGTAAATACCCGGAAACCGCAGCGCTGGTTGCTGACTGGACTGACGAGCAGATTTGGGCTCTGAACCGCGGTGGTCACGATCCGAAGAAAGTCTACGCTGCACTGAAAAAAGCGCAGGAAACCAAAGGCAAAGCAACTGTAATCCTCGCCCATACCATCAAAGGTTACGGCATGGGTGACACCGCCGAAGGTAAAAACATCGCTCACCAGGTTAAGAAAATGAACATGGACGGCGTACGTTACATCCGCGACCGTTTCAACGTTCCTGTGACCGATGAGCAGGTTGAAAACCTGTCTTACATCACCTTCCCGGAAGGTTCTGAAGAGCACACCTATCTGCACGCTCAGCGTCAGAAACTGCACGGCTACCTGCCTGCTCGTCAGCCGAACTTCACCGAGAAGCTGGAACTGCCGGCTCTGGAAGACTTTGGTGCGCTGCTGGAAGAGCAGAACAAAGAAATCTCCACCACTATCGCTTTCGTTCGTGCCCTGAACGTGATGCTGAAGAACAAGTCGATCAAAGATCGTCTGGTGCCGATCATCGCTGACGAAGCGCGTACTTTCGGTATGGAAGGTCTGTTCCGTCAGATCGGTATCTACAGCCCGAACGGTCAGCAGTACACCCCGCAGGACCGTGAGCAGGTTGCTTACTATAAAGAAGACGAGAAAGGTCAGATCCTGCAGGAAGGTATCAACGAACTGGGTGCTGGCGCATCCTGGCTGGCTGCTGCGACCTCTTACAGCACCAACGATCTGCCGATGATTCCGTTCTACATCTACTACTCCATGTTCGGGTTCCAGCGTATCGGTGACCTGTGCTGGCAGGCTGGCGACCAACAGGCTCGTGGCTTCCTGATTGGTGGTACTTCCGGTCGTACGACGCTGAACGGTGAAGGTCTGCAGCACGAAGATGGTCACAGCCATATTCAGTCTCTGACTATCCCGAACTGTATCTCTTACGATCCGTCTTACGCGTACGAAGTTGCGGTCATCATGCACGATGGTCTGGAGCGTATGTACGGTGAGAAACAAGAGAACGTTTACTACTACATCACCACGCTGAACGAAAACTACCACATGCCGGCAATGCCAGCAGGTGCCGAGGAAGGTATCCGTAAAGGTATCTACAAACTCGAAACCCTCGAAGGTAAGAAAGGTAAAGTTCAGCTGCTGGGCTCCGGTTCTATCCTGCGTCACGTCCGTGAAGCAGCGCAGATCCTGGCGAACGACTACGGCGTAGGCTCTGACGTGTATAGCGTCACTTCCTTCACTGAACTGGCGCGTGATGGCCAGGATTGTGAGCGCTGGAACATGCTGCACCCGATGGAAACGCCGCGCGTTCCGTACATCGCTCAGGTGATGAACGACGCTCCGGCAGTAGCATCTACTGACTATATGAAACTGTTTGCCGAACAGGTTCGTACTTATGTACCGGCTGATGACTATCGCGTACTGGGTACTGACGGCTTCGGTCGCTCTGACAGCCGTGAAAATCTGCGTCACCACTTCGAAGTTGATGCTTCCTATGTGGTTGTAGCGGCCCTGGGCGAACTGGCTAAACGTGGCGAAATCGATAAGAAAGTGGTTGCTGACGCAATCATCAAATTCAACATCGATGCAGATAAAGTTAACCCGCGTCTGGCGTAAGAGGTAAAAGAATAATGGCTATCGAAATCAATGTACCGGACATCGGGGCTGATGAAGTTGAAATCACCGAGATCCTGGTCAAAGTAGGCGACAAAGTTGAAGCTGAACAGTCGCTGATCACCGTAGAAGGCGACAAAGCCTCTATGGAAGTTCCGTCTCCTCAGGCTGGTATCGTTAAAGAGATCAAAGTCTCTGTTGGCGACAAAACTGAGACCGGCAAACTGATCATGATTTTCGATTCCGCCGACGGTGCAGCAGCGGCTGCACCTGCTCCGGCAGAAGAGAAGAAAGAAGCGGCTCCGGCAGCAGCACCTGCTGCTGCGGCAGCGAAAGACGTACACGTACCGGACATCGGCGGCGACGAAGTTGAAGTTACCGAGATCATGGTTAAAGTGGGTGACACCGTTGCGGCTGAACAGTCTCTGATCACCGTAGAAGGCGACAAGGCTTCCATGGAAGTTCCAGCGCCGTTCGCGGGCGTGGTGAAAGAGATCAAAATCAACACCGGCGACAAAGTGTCTACCGGCTCCCTGATTATGGTCTTCGAAGTGGCGGGCGCAGCGCCTGCTGCTCCGGCTCAGGCGGCTGCTCCAGCAGCAGCGGCTCCGGCTGCTTCTGGTTCGAAAGAAGTTAACGTACCGGACATCGGCGGTGACGAAGTGGAAGTCACTGAAGTGATGGTTAAAGTGGGCGATAAAATTGCCGCTGAGCAGTCACTGATCACCGTTGAAGGCGATAAAGCGTCAATGGAAGTTCCGGCACCGTTCGCGGGTACCGTAAAAGAAATCAAAATCAGCACCGGCGACAAAGTTAAAACCGGTTCTCTGATTATGGTCTTCGAAGTAGAAGGCGCAGCACCGGCTGCCGCCCCTGCGCAAGCTGCAGCTCCGGCTCCGGCCGCTGCACCTGTTGCAGCGCCTGCTCCGGCAGCGAAAGCAGAAGGCAAATCTGAATTTGCTGAGAACGACGCTTACGTCCACGCTACGCCGCTGATTCGTCGCCTGGCGCGCGAATTCGGTGTGAACCTGGCGAAAGTGAAAGGGTCTGGCCGTAAAGGTCGTATCCTGCGTGAAGACGTTCAGGCTTACGTGAAAGATGCTATCAAGCGTGCTGAAGCGGCTCCGGCTGCAGCAGCAGGCGGCGGTATCCCGGGCATGCTGCCATGGCCGAAAGTGGACTTCAGCAAGTTCGGTGAAATCGAAGAAGTGGAACTGGGCCGTATCCAGAAAATCTCGGGTGCTAACCTGAGTCGTAACTGGGTGATGATCCCGCACGTTACTCACTTCGATAAGACCGATATCACCGATCTGGAAGCGTTCCGTAAACAGCAGAACGCCGAAGCTGAAAAACGTAAACTGGACGTGAAATTCACCCCAGTAGTCTTCATCATGAAAGCCGTTGCCGCAGCTCTGGAACAGATGCCGCGCTTCAACAGCTCCCTGTCTGAAGACGGTCAGCGCCTGACCCTGAAGAAATACATCAACATCGGTGTGGCGGTAGATACGCCGAATGGTCTGGTTGTTCCGGTCTTCAAAGACGTGAACAAGAAGAGTATTACCGAGCTGTCTCGTGAACTGACCGTGATCTCCAAGAAAGCGCGTGATGGCAAGCTGACTGCTGGCGAAATGCAGGGCGGTTGCTTCACCATCTCCAGCATCGGCGGCCTGGGTACTACCCACTTCGCGCCGATTGTTAACGCGCCGGAAGTGGCTATCCTCGGTGTCTCCAAGTCCTCTATGGAGCCAGTGTGGAACGGTAAAGAGTTTATGCCGCGTCTGATGATGCCGATTTCGCTCTCCTTCGACCACCGTGTAATTGACGGTGCTGATGGTGCGCGCTTTATCACCATCATCAACAACATGCTGTCTGACATTCGCCGCCTGGTGATGTAAGCGAAAAAGCCGGCCCGACGGCCGGCTTTTTTCTGGTAATCTCATGAAGTCAGTGAGGTTATTGTGCGAAAGACAAATCGGTTGCCGTTTGTTGTTTCAAAATTGTTAACAATTTTGTAAAATACGGGCGGATAGAACGACCCGGTGGACGACGGGTATAAATTAAGAGGTCATGATGAGCACTGAAATCAAAACTCAGGTCGTGGTACTTGGGGCAGGCCCTGCAGGTTACTCTGCTGCCTTCCGTTGCGCAGATTTAGGTCTGGAGACCGTCATCGTAGAACGTTACAGCACCCTTGGTGGTGTTTGTCTGAACGTCGGCTGTATCCCTTCTAAAGCGCTGCTGCACGTAGCAAAAGTTATCGAAGAAGCCAAAGCGCTGGCTGAACACGGTATCGTTTTTGGCGAGCCGAAAACTGATATCGACAAGATTCGTACCTGGAAAGAAAAAGTTATCACTCAACTGACCGGCGGTCTGGCGGGTATGGCCAAAGGCCGTAAAGTGAAAGTGGTTAACGGTCTGGGTAAATTTACCGGGGCGAACACCCTGGAAGTTGAAGGCGAAAACGGCAAAACCGTGATCAACTTCGACAACGCAATCATCGCGGCGGGTTCCCGTCCGATCGAACTGCCATTCATTCCGCATGAAGATCCGCGCGTGTGGGATTCCACTGATGCACTGGAACTGAAAACTGTTCCTAAGCGCCTGCTGGTTATGGGCGGCGGTATCATCGGTCTGGAAATGGGTACCGTGTACCATGCGCTGGGTTCAGAGATCGACGTGGTTGAAATGTTCGACCAGGTTATCCCGGCTGCCGATAAAGACGTGGTTAAAGTCTTCACCAAGCGCATCAGCAAGAAATTCAACCTGATGCTGGAAACCAAAGTGACCGCCGTTGAAGCGAAAGAAGACGGTATCTACGTTTCCATGGAAGGCAAAAAAGCGCCTGCTGAAGCTCAGCGTTACGATGCTGTGCTGGTGGCTATCGGTCGTGTACCGAACGGTAAAAACCTCGATGCGGGCAAAGCTGGCGTGGAAGTTGATGACCGTGGCTTCATCCGCGTTGACAAACAGCTGCGCACCAATGTGCCGCACATCTTTGCTATCGGCGATATCGTCGGTCAGCCGATGCTGGCGCACAAAGGTGTTCACGAAGGTCACGTTGCCGCTGAAGTTATCGCCGGTAAGAAACACTACTTCGATCCGAAAGTTATTCCATCCATCGCGTACACTGAACCAGAAGTTGCATGGGTTGGCCTGACTGAGAAAGAAGCGAAAGAAAAAGGCATCAGCTACGAAACCGCCACCTTCCCGTGGGCTGCTTCTGGCCGTGCTATCGCTTCCGACTGCGCGGATGGTATGACCAAACTGATTTTCGACAAAGAATCTCACCGTGTTATCGGTGGTGCGATTGTCGGTACCAACGGCGGCGAGCTGCTGGGCGAAATCGGTCTGGCGATCGAAATGGGTTGTGACGCTGAAGACATCGCGCTGACCATCCACGCGCACCCGACTCTGCACGAATCTGTGGGCCTGGCGGCAGAAGTGTTCGAAGGTAGCATCACCGACCTGCCAAACCCGAAAGCGAAGAAGAAGTAATCTTCCCGCTTTTGTGAAAACGCCTCTTCGGAGGCGTTTTTTTTGCCTTAAGATTCACCGCAATTTTCCCGGCAGTCTCTTAATGACGAGACAACCAATGCGTTGGCTGTTCAGGGCGCTACGGGATGCCAGGTTTTTTCAGGGCTGTACTCAGTCATCGCCTGTGCTTTCTGTTGTGATGCTTCGCCAAGGTTGGCCTGATAAACATTGTCATCGCCGCTAATCATAAAGCTCATCACTCCGGTGTGACCGTAGCTAATCGGCCATGCAATCATGGCGAAACCACTGGCTTTGTCCGGCAGTATGCGGAAACGATAACCGTGATAACCCGTGCCGGGTTCTTGTGGGCTGAAGGCGGGTCCCAGAGGGCTTGGCACTTCGCCTGGTGTGACGGGCCAGTAAAGCCCATCTTTTTTACCTTCGCTACTGACAATTTTTTGCGCATACGATTTGTTCAGCGCGTAATAGCTTTGCTGCGCGTCAACGTAGGCGTGCAGCGCTTCGATGGCTGAAAGCTCGTTGCGACCGATCGTTCGAGTGAGGATCTCCTCCTGGGCTTCGGTCATATCGAACGCCCAACCTTTGTTGGTTTTCACCATCGGTATGGGTAACTGCCAGTCATCTTGCCCTACGTTGAGATGCGCCATATTGCCCTGCAGCACAATGTGATGGCTCACCTTCCAGTCGCGATTAAAGCGTGCCACTGCTTCCGGATCGGCCCCTTCTGGTGGCAAAAAATGTCGCCAGTTTTCACCCAGTAGCGCCGTGAGCTGCTTTTCATTTTGCTGCGCCACCGCAACGGCAAATGCACTGGCCGCGTCTTCGGGGGAGGTGAACGCCTGTTGCGCATAGCTCACCAGCGGCAAGGAGAGCAACAGGGCGCTTAACATAATTTTTTTCATCATCGGCTCCGGTTAACGACGGCGAAATTCGTGGTGCTCAGAAAAATTTTCACGTGCCGCAGCGCGCTGCCCGCTGTTGAGGTTGCCCGCGCGACGGCTTTCCTGCCCACGCAGTTGCTGGGACTGCCACGACGGTGAGCGACTGTCATTCCCGCTGAAGACGTTTGAATGCGTATTCTGACGGGAGGCCAGACGTTGTTGCGAGTTGGATGATTCAACGCGTTGGCGAGCGGTTTCCCTTTGCTGCTGTGAAACCGGATTCTGCTGAGCTTTTGACTTCAGTTCAGAGCGGTGCTGCTGTTGCGTAGTGGATTTATTCAGCGTCTTCTGTGCTGCTTCACGACGGCTGTTGTTTTGTGTTTCGTCATAGCCACGATAGTTATTGCGCTGGGCAATTTGATTTAGCTGTGAAGAGGCTGCTTTGCGTTGAGCATCCCGCGATGTCTGACCCGACAAGTTTGCCGGGGAGGTCTGGCTACGCTGTTGGAACTGCGTCATTGCGGCCTGACGCTGGCTGTCTCGTGTGGCAGTGGTGGTCGGTGTATGTTGAGTGGCGCTTAATCCCCCGCTAACGTTGGTCTGATGAAAACGTTGTGCGACCGCGTCGTTCTGGTAAGGCACGCCGTTACGGTACGCAGGGTTATGCTGCCAGGCAATGTTTTGCCCTTTAAGGTTTTGTCCGGATATATGGTTGAAATTGTTAACATCAATATTGATGTTATCTCCGTTGTGCTGGTAGCCATTACCGCCGTGAGGGCCGTCATGGTCATGATAGTCATCATCATGGTGATGGTCGTCGTCATCC
This sequence comes from Citrobacter sp. Colony219, assembly GCF_019382635.1. Classification (NCBI taxonomy): domain Bacteria; kingdom Pseudomonadati; phylum Pseudomonadota; class Gammaproteobacteria; order Enterobacterales; family Enterobacteriaceae; genus Citrobacter; species Citrobacter sp. Colony219. Next base: position 1,164,184 of record NZ_CP080033.1, read on the forward strand.
CAGTCGATGTTACTGAACAGTGCATACGTCGTCGCAACGCCCAGGCTATAGCCGAAACCTTTGACGAAGCTATCGGCAAACTGCTCGCCCGGAGGGGGCGGCAGATAGACAGGGGGGTAGGCGGTATTAGGCCAACTGCCGTAAACAACGGTTGGATTGTAGTTCGGCACATATACCACCTGTGGATCGGTCGGCTCAATTTTGATAACCGTCGAGGTGGGCGCGCTGCTGGTCACTTTCGTCGTTGATGATGACGGCGTCTGAATCACGGTTGTTTTCTGGGTGTTCGTGACCGTTTGCTGCGGAGTGGATTTTAGCGAGCCTGTTTGCTGAGCCAGCAAACGCAGGCGCTGTACGGCATCCATCACGTCCTGTGGTTGTGCCAGAAACGCATTCCCTAGGTTTTGTACCCAGTCAGGGTTTTCGCCCATCAAGGCCATCAATTGCGGAAATGCCACCAGCGACTTCACGCTGGGGTCCCATGACTGGCCGGACACTGCCTGAATGGCGGCGTCACCTTGCAGTGTCGGATTATCACGAGACCACTGAACCGCCTGCACCACGTTCGATGGATATGTTGAGGCCATCAGCACCTGAGACAGCAACGGGTCAGGGTAGAGCGCAACAGGGGCAACCCACTGATCGAGTTGAGCTGTGGTATACGTTGTTGGCGCCACCGGGGCTACTGCGGGAGCCGCCGCAACGGGCGGTTGAGGCGCTGCTGCCGGGGCAGGCTGAGAGGGGGCTTCTGGTGTGCGGCTGTTTACATACAGTACGCCCGCACCGACAAATAACCCTGCACTGCACGCCAGAGCAATGATATGGGGCTTAAAGGGCAACGTCATTTTATCTCTCCCGACTCATTAAGAATCGTCATAGTCATTATGCCTGCCGCCAGTGGGTGCAGTGTTCCGTGAGTATAAAGAGACAATAGTTTAATTTTTGACGAATCTTGGGATCGTTAACGCAAGTTTATTACCAGGGAACTAAATAATGTGACTAAACATTGCGGGCGAAATTATCATTCCCCTTCTGCCATGACGAAGAGCGTTAGACCATCCTTAACGATTCAGCCAATTTTTTATGTTGCTTTTTTGTAAACAGATTAACACCCAACGAAAATCCTGTTATTGTGCCTTTTGCGGTACCGGGCATTTACCCTACTAACTGCTGTCTCACAGGAGCGTGAAGAGAATCGCCCATATACAAAAGCGCCGCATTATGACAATGAGAGCGAGGAGATATCGTCGTGCTAGAAGAATACCGTAAGCACGTAGCTGAGCGTGCTGCCCAGGGGATTGTGCCGAAACCCTTAGACGCAACCCAAATGGCTGCACTTGTCGAGCTGCTGAAGACCCCGCCTGTGGGCGAAGAAGAATTCCTGTTAGACCTGTTGATTAACCGCGTTCCCCCTGGTGTAGATGAAGCCGCTTACGTTAAAGCCGGTTTTCTCGCCGCTGTCGCTAAAGGTGACACTACCTCTCCGCTGATCACGCCAGAAAAAGCCATCGAACTGCTGGGCACCATGCAGGGCGGTTACAACATTCATCCGCTGATCGACGCGCTGGATGATGCCAAACTGGCGCCGATTGCTGCCAAAGCGCTCTCTTCAACGCTGCTGATGTTCGATAACTTCTACGATGTGGAAGAAAAAGCCAAAGCGGGCAACGAATATGCGAAGCAGGTCATGCAGTCCTGGGCTGATGCCGAATGGTTCCTCAACCGTCCGGCTCTGGCTGAAAAAATCACCGTTACCGTCTTTAAAGTGACCGGTGAAACCAACACCGATGACCTCTCTCCGGCACCGGACGCATGGTCCCGCCCGGATATCCCGCTGCACGCGCTGGCGATGCTGAAAAACGCCCGCGAAGGTATCGAACCGGATCAGCCGGGCGTGGTAGGCCCAATCAAACAGATCGAAGAACTGCAGAAAAAAGGTTACCCGCTGGCCTATGTGGGTGACGTTGTCGGTACTGGTTCTTCGCGTAAATCTGCGACCAACTCCGTGCTGTGGTTTATGGGTGATGATATTCCTCATGTACCGAACAAGCGCGGCGGCGGTCTGTGCCTCGGCGGCAAAATTGCACCTATTTTCTTCAACACTATGGAAGATGCGGGCGCGCTGCCAATTGAAGTGGACGTAAGCAACCTGAACATGGGCGACGTGATTGACGTTTACCCGTTCAAGGGCGAAGTGCGTAACCACGAAACCAACGAACTGCTGGCTACCTTCGAACTGAAAACCGATGTGCTGGTTGACGAAGTACGTGCCGGTGGCCGTATTCCGCTGATTATCGGTCGTGGCCTGACCACCAAAGCGCGTGAAGCGCTGGGGCTGCCGCACAGCGATGTATTCCGTCAGGCGAAAGATGTAGCGGAAAGCAGCCGCGGCTTCTCTCTGGCACAGAAAATGGTTGGCCGCGCATGTGGCGTAACCGGCGTCCGTCCGGGGGCCTACTGCGAACCGAAGATGACTTCCGTCGGCTCTCAGGATACCACTGGCCCAATGACCCGCGATGAACTGAAAGACCTGGCGTGCCTGGGCTTCTCTTCTGACCTGGTGATGCAGTCGTTCTGTCATACCGCTGCGTATCCGAAACCTGTTGACGTGACCACCCACCATACTCTGCCTGACTTCATCATGAACCGTGGCGGCGTGTCGCTGCGTCCGGGCGATGGCGTAATCCACTCCTGGCTGAACCGTATGCTGCTGCCGGATACCGTAGGTACCGGTGGTGACTCTCATACCCGTTTCCCGATCGGTATCTCTTTCCCGGCGGGTTCTGGTCTGGTGGCGTTTGCGGCTGCGACCGGCGTGATGCCGCTGGATATGCCGGAATCTGTTCTGGTGCGTTTCAAAGGCAAAATGCAGCCGGGTATCACCCTGCGTGACCTGGTTCACGCCATTCCGCTGTATGCGATCAAACAAGGTCTGCTGACCGTTGAGAAGAAAGGCAAGAAAAACATCTTCTCTGGCCGCATTCTGGAAATTGAAGGTCTGCCGGATCTGAAAGTTGAGCAAGCATTTGAACTGACCGATGCATCCGCTGAGCGTTCCGCTGCGGGTTGTACCATCAAGCTGAACAAAGAGCCGATCGTTGAATACCTCAGCTCTAACATCGTTCTGCTGAAATGGATGATCGCCGAAGGTTACGGCGATCGCCGTACGCTGGAACGTCGTGTGCAGGGCATGGAAAAATGGCTAGCGGATCCGCAGTTGCTGGAAGCTGACGCTGATGCAGAATACGCGGCAGTGATCGACATCGATCTGGCGGATATCAAAGAGCCGATCCTGTGCGCGCCGAACGATCCGGATGACGCGCGTCTGCTGTCTGACGTGCAGGGCGAGAAGATCGACGAAGTGTTCATCGGTTCCTGCATGACCAACATCGGTCACTTCCGTGCAGCGGGTAAGCTGCTGGATGCGCATAAGGGCCAGTTACCGACCCGTCTGTGGGTGGCTCCACCAACGCGTATGGATGCGGCACAGCTCACCGAGGAAGGCTATTACAGCGTCTTTGGTAAGAGCGGGGCGCGTATTGAGATCCCAGGCTGTTCATTGTGCATGGGTAACCAGGCGCGCGTGGCGGACAACTCAACCGTGGTGTCGACTTCTACTCGTAACTTCCCGAACCGTTTAGGGACTGGGGCGAACGTCTACCTGGCTTCTGCGGAGCTGGCAGCGGTCGCGGCACTGATTGGCAAACTGCCAACGCCGGAAGAGTATCAGACCTATGTGGCACAGGTAGATAAAACGGCTGTCGACACCTACCGTTATCTGAACTTCGACCAGCTGTCTCAGTACACCGAGAAAGCGGAAGGTGTGATTTTCCAGACGGCGGTATAATTCGCTAGCGCATTTTGCGCAAAAACGCATCAATGCCCGGAGAGGTCAGCTTCTTCGGGCATTTTTATTTCTATTCCTTATACCCGCTACGCTTTTTTTCTGCCGCGCTGCTGCGATAATTACAGCAAGGTGCAGTGCGGTATTGGCGCACTGCCGGGAGCAGAGGAACACATTATGGATTACGAATTTCTGCGCGATATTACCGGAGTGGTAAAGGTGCGTATGTCCATGGGCCACGAAGTGGTGGGGCACTGGTTTAATGAAGAAGTGAAAGATAACCTGGCCTTGCTCGATGAAGTGGAACAGGCGGCGCGTGCGGTAAAAGGCAGTGAACGTTCCTGGCAGCGAGCAGGGCATGAATACACGCTCTGGCTGGATGGCGAAGAGGTTATGGTTCGCGCCAATCAACTGGAGTTCACGGGCGATGAAATGGAAGAAGGAATGAATTACTACGACGAAGAGAGTTTATCTCTGTGCGGCGTTGAAGATTTCTTGCAGGTGGTTGCCGCGTATCGTGAATTTGTGCAACAGCGTTAATTCGCACTCGGCTCTGCCGGGGGGCGCTGCGTTTACCCGGACTGGCGCAACGATGTCATTCCCGGTTCGTAGGCCCGATAAACGTAGCGCCATCGGGCACGGTGCCTTATTTAACGTAAGCCAACAGGCTTAAGGAGTCGCGCGCCAGCGCTTTGCATTTCTTTGCCGTAGGGATGCCGATACCGCTGAGATCGCGATAGCTGTCTTCACCGAGTGCTTTCATATTGAAGGTGTCGTAGTTACTGAGGTCCCACTGGTTCTGTTGAGCAAAAAAGACCAGTGCGCGACGTATCTGCCCGTTGGGCAAATTCTGGTATCCACAGTCATTTTTCAGAAAAACAAAAACTGCCGTTAAATCGGCCATATCTTCGGCTTCGGACTCACTCAGCGCATAGCTGTTTGCGCATACGGCCATCAGGCTGCCGAACAAAACTGTTCTGAAAAACGTCTTCATTGCTTCTACCACTGCATCACGGAAATTAAACGTTAGCATACTGCGAGCGAAGCGACGACCTTTATTATCAGCCGTTCACTTGACCTTCCCGTAGGGGGAGGGCTTATGCTTAAAAGATAGCCTGCTTAAGCTGCTGAATATAAGGAAATGAATATGCAACGTCGTGACTTTTTAAAGTATTCCGTGGCGCTGGGCGTCGCGTCAGCTTTACCTTTGTGGAGCCGCACCGCTTTTGCGGCTGACCGTCCTGCGTTACCCATTCCAGACCTGTTAACTGCGGATGCTTCTAATCGCATACAGCTGATTGTGAAAGCCGGGCAGTCGACGTTTGCGGGGAAAACCGCCACCACCTGGGGATATAACGGTAACCTGCTCGGACCCGCAGTAAAACTGAATACAGGTCAGGCGGTGAGCGTGGATATCCATAATCAGCTGGCCGAAGAGACGACGTTGCACTGGCATGGGCTGGAAATTCCTGGAGAAGTCGATGGCGGGCCGCAAGGTGTTATTCCGGCGGGCGGGAAGCGTTCAGTGACCTTTACCCCCGCGCAACGGGCTGCAACCTGTTGGTTCCATCCGCATCAACACGGGAAAACCGGACGTCAGGTTGCGATGGGCCTGGCTGGGTTGGTACTGATTGAAGATGACGAGATCCGCAAACTATTGCTACCGAAGCAGTGGGGTATCGACGATGTGCCGGTGATTATTCAGGACAAACAGTTTTCCGCTGACGGACAAATTAATTATCAGTTGGATATGATGACCGCCGCCGTCGGTTGGTTTGGCGATACGCTGCTAACCAATGGGACGATTTACCCACAACATGCCGCGCCTCGCGGCTGGTTGCGCTTGCGTCTGCTGAATGGCTGTAACGCACGCTCACTGAATATCGCGGCCAGCGATAACCGTCCCCTGTACGTGATTGCCAGTGATGGTGGATTGTTAGCTGAGCCGGTAAAAGTGACCGAACTACCGATGCTGATGGGTGAGCGTTTTGAAGTATTGGTGGATGTGAGCGACGGAAAAGCTTTCGATCTGGTCACATTGCCTGTCAGTCAGATGGGGATGGCGATCGCGCCATTTGATAAGCCACATCCGGTGATGCGCGTTCAGCCGCTGCTGATTACCGCCTCCGGCACGCTGCTGGATACGCTGACAGCTATGCCGGCGCTGCCGTCGCTTGATGGGGTGACGGTACGCAAACTGCAGCTGTCTATGGATCCGATGCTCGACATGATGGGCATGCAAATGCTGATGAAGAAATACGGCGGGCAGGCCATGGCAGGGATGGATCATGGGAAGATGATGGGCCATATGAATAACGACAATATGGGCCACGGAAACATGGATCATGGCAATATGAACCACGGTGAGATGGGGAATATGCAGCATGGCGGCATGGGCAACATGAAGCAGGATGGCACATTCGATTTCCATAATGCCAACCGGATTAACGGGCTGGCGTTTGATATGAATAAACCGATGTTTGCCGCGACGAAAGGCCAGCATGAACGCTGGGTCATTTCCGGTCAGGGCGACATGATGCTGCACCCGTTCCACATTCACGGCACGCAGTTCCGCATTTTGTCTGAAAATGGCAAAGCGCCTGCTGCGCACCGTACGGGATGGAAAGACACTGTGCGGGTAGAGGGCGGCGTCAGCGAGGTACTGGTGAAGTTTGACCACGATGCGCCGAAAGAACATGCCTATATGGCGCACTGCCATCTGCTGGAGCACGAAGATACCGGCATGATGCTCGGTTTTACGGTTTAAACAACGACGTCTCTGCGCTTGCCCGGCCTGCAGGATATTTCTTGTCGGCTGGGTAAGGCACATCCCCTGCATATTCTGCCATTGAACATAAAGTAATCGCCTTTGGGGCCGATAATCATCACATACCCAATGTGAGTTCAATGGATGAAAAAACGTGATTAAAAATATTCGTGTTATTACCGGTATTCTGCTGGTTCTCGCCATTTTCTGTTTACTGCAGGCCGTTACGGGAAGCCTGTTTTACTCTGCGGTAAACAATGACAGGCATAATTTCCAGAACTCAGGCACCCTCAACGCTCAGCAAGAAAATCTGAGTGACAGCGTCAATACGTTGATTAAAACCCGTGTTACGGTGACGCGCGTCGCCATCCGCTTTTTAAAAAATCAGCGCGATCCCGCCTCGTTGGCCGCGATCAACACGCTGCTCAATACCGCCAGTGATTCAATGAAGAAGGCCGAAGGCTATTTCGCCCAGTATCAGGGATTACCGCAGGTGACAGGGCAAGATCCGCAGATCGCCAGTGAAATGGAAAAGCAGTATCGCCAGATGCACGAAGTGATGAAATTATCGATTGAGTATCTGCGAGCGAATAACTATCAGGCTTATGGCGATCTTGATGCCCAGAAAGCGCAGGATGAGATGGAAACGAGCTATGAGCACTGGCGAAACGAGAATAATGCGCTGCTGCAGCATGCTGCTGCGGAGAATCAGCTCAGTTTTTCCCGTATGCAGTGGACACTGGGAGGCATCGTTCTGGTTGTGCTGATCGTTCTGGGCATGATCTGGAGCGGGTTGCAACACATCCTGCTTAAACCGCTGGCGCAGATTATGGAGCATATTCGCGTCATTACCGGTGGAGACTTAACCCATAAGCTCAATGTTGAAGGTCGCAACGAAATGGGCCGACTGGCGATGGGGTTGGAAGAGATGCAACAGTCGCTGATTTCGACAGTCACTGCCGTACGCAATAGCTCGGAGTCAATTCATACCGGGGCCGCTGAAATATCCTCGGGCAACAACGACCTTTCTTCGCGCACCGAGCAGCAGGCGGCCTCGCTTGAGGAAACGGCCGCCAGCATGGAGCAGTTGACCGCGACAGTGAAGCAGAATACGGACAATGCGAAACAGGCAACCCAATTGGCGAAAAACGCCTCTGATACAGCTGCTCGCGGTGGCCGTGTTGTTGATACCGTTGTGCATACGATGAGTGAAATAGCGGACAGCTCGCAGCAAATCGCGCAGATCACGAACGTTATCGACAGTATTGCCTTCCAGACCAACATTCTGGCGCTGAACGCCGCGGTAGAAGCGGCCAGAGCCGGAGAGCAGGGGCGCGGTTTTGCGGTTGTGGCAGGTGAAGTCCGGACTCTGGCAAGCCGTAGTGCCCAGGCAGCAAAAGAGATCAAAGCGCTGATTGATAATTCAACCCACTGTGTAGGCATGGGATCGCAGCAGGTTTCGGATGCCGGTAAAACCATGGCAGAAATTGTCGCGGCGGTGACCCGTGTGACCGATATCATGGGCGAAATTGCGTCTGCTTCTGAAGAGCAGAGTCGGGGGATTGAACAGGTTAGCCTCGCGGTTTCGCAGATGGACAGCGTGACCCAGCAAAACGCCGCGCTGGTGGAGGAGTCTGCGGCGGCGGCGGCCTCTCTGGAGCAACAGGCCGAGCAGTTGCGGCAGGCCGTTGCGGTATTTCGTATTACCCGCGAGAAGGCGGTGAGTGGGGCTCGAAAACCACTGCAGGACGCTCCGCGCCAGGATCGCGTTGTCTCTACTACCCAGGATCAACATTGGGAAACGTTCTGACCTGAAAAAGTCCGATTTTGCTCACGCTAAAAGCCGGGTTCGTTGCCCGGCTTTCGTGTATTCAGAGCGCGTTAAAATGCGTGCGCAGGCTCTCTGAGTAACTATCAGAGGAATGCGGTCTCTTTGCTGGTATACTTCACCTACTGAATTGTTTGTATGCTGTCGCAAGTTTTGTGGTTAGTGCGAGCCACCGTCTCTTTGGCGGTGTATCAAGGTAAGTGCTTTCTTTCGATTTGCATGATGTGTTAACTGATAAAAATCAGTGAGTTATTTCTTTTATGAAACATACTGTAGAAGTCATGATCCCGGAAGCGGAGATCAAAGCGCGTATTGCCGAACTGGGACGTCAGATTAACGAGCGTTACAAGGACAGCGGCAGTGATATGGTGCTGGTAGGCCTGTTACGCGGTTCATTTATGTTTATGGCTGACCTGTGCCGTGAAGTGCATGTCTCCCACGAAGTCGATTTCATGACCGCCTCCAGCTACGGCAGCGGAATGTCCACCACGCGTGATGTTAAAATCCTCAAAGACCTGGATGAAGACATTCGTGGCAAAGACGTGCTGATTGTTGAGGACATCATCGACTCCGGCAACACGCTGTCAAAAGTGCGTGAAATCCTGAGCCTGCGTGAACCTAAATCTCTGGCGATTTGTACGTTGCTGGATAAACCTTCTCGCCGTGAAGTGAACGTACCGGTCGAGTTTATCGGTTTTTCCATTCCAGATGAGTTCGTTGTTGGCTACGGCATTGACTATGCACAACGTTATCGCCATCTGCCGTATGTTGGCAAAGTGGTGCTATTGGACGAGTAATGGGCTGGAGCGCCTGATGGCGCTTCGCTTATCAGGCCTACGGCGCTGATTTGTAGGCCGGGTAAGGCGTAACCGCCACCCGGCAATATCACCTTACTTATGGTTGCTGTGCTTCTGGCTGAGGTTCGACAACCCCTGTCGGTAGCGTTGCTCCAGTGTTTCGCGGCTGGTAGCCGTGACGTCCAGATCGCGCAGCAGACCATCATGAATACCGTAAGCCCAGCCGTGAATTGTCACTTTCTGACCGCGTTTCCAGGCTGAACGCATAATGGTTGAGTGGCCCAGGTTATAGACCTGCTCCATAACATTCAGTTCGCACAGGGTGTCCATGCGACGTTCCTGCGGCATTTCGCCCAGCAGTGAGCTGTGTTTAAACCAGATATCGCGGATATGCAGCAACCAGTTATCAATCAGCCCCTGTTCTTTATTTTCAATAGCCGCCTGGACGCCGCCGCAACCATAGTGGCCACAAATAATAATGTGTTCCACTTCCAGCACATCCACCGCATACTGAACCACTGAGAGACAGTTCAGGTCGGTGTGAATGACCAGATTAGCAACATTACGGTGAACAAACAGTTCACCCGGTTCAAGACCGGTTAAACGTTCAGCGGGAACGCGGCTATCGGAACATCCAATCCATAGAAAACGCGGATTCTGCGCATGCGTCAGCGTTTCAAAAAATCCGGGATCCTCTTCTATCAGCATCTTTGACCATAGTGCATTGTTGCTGATGAGTGTATCTATGTCTTTCATGGAGTTGTACAACCCGAAGCCAGATAAATTCGATGGGCTAATATAGGGTAACTCCGGCATTATTTAAACTATATATAAAATGTCAGAACGTAAGGTAAGTAAAAAACCATGACCATTGCTCTGGAACTTCAACAACTTAAAAAAACCTATCCCGGTGGCGTTCAGGCGTTGCGTGGCATAGATTTGCAAGTCGAAGCGGGTGATTTCTATGCGCTGCTAGGTCCCAATGGCGCGGGGAAGTCCACCACCATCGGTATTATCAGCTCGCTGGTGAATAAAACCTCCGGGCGGGTGAGCGTGTTCGGCTACGATCTCGATAAAGACACGGTTAACGCCAAGCGTCAGCTTGGGCTGGTGCCGCAGGAGTTCAACTTTAACCCGTTTGAAACCGTGCAGCAGATCGTGGTCAACCAGGCCGGTTACTACGGCGTAGAGTATAAAGAGGCGGTTAAACGCAGTGAAATTTATCTAAAACAACTCGACCTGTGGGAAAAACGTAACGAGCGTGCGCGCATGCTTTCCGGCGGGATGAAGCGCCGCCTGATGATTGCCCGTGCGCTGATGCACGAGCCAAAATTACTCATCCTTGATGAACCAACTGCCGGTGTTGATATTGAATTACGCCGCTCAATGTGGGGCTTTTTAAAGGATTTAAACGATAAAGGTACGACGATTATTCTAACCACCCACTACCTTGAAGAAGCGGAAATGCTGTGTCGCAATATCGGCATTATTCAGCACGGCGAGCTGGTGGAAAACACCTCGATGAAAAATCTGCTCTCTAAGCTCAAATCTGAGACGTTTATTCTCGATCTGGCGGCGAAAAGTCCGCTACCTAAGCTGGAAGGCTATCAATACCGCCTGGTTGATACCTCCACGCTGGAAGTTGAAGTTCTGCGCGAACAGGGGGTGAACAGCGTGTTCTCGCAGCTGAGCGCTCAGGGTATTCAGGTATTGAGTATGCGGAACAAGGCGAACCGGCTGGAAGAGCTGTTTGTTTCTCTGGTTCATGAAAAACAAGGAGATCGCGCATGATGCAGCTTTACTGGGTGGCGCTGAAAAGCATCTGGGCGAAAGAGATCCACCGCTTTATGCGTATCTGGGTGCAAACCCTGGTGCCGCCCGTTATCACCATGACGCTCTATTTTATTATCTTTGGTAATTTGATTGGCTCACGGATCGGTGAAATGCACGGTTTTAGCTACATGCAGTTCATCGTGCCGGGGCTTATCATGATGGCGGTGATTACCAACTCGTACGCTAATGTGGCGTCGTCGTTCTTTAGCGCCAAGTTTCAGCGCAACATTGAAGAACTGTTGGTTGCACCGGTACCGACGCACGTAATCATCGCCGGTTTTGTCGGCGGTGGCGTGGCTCGCGGTCTGTGTGTGGGCATTCTGGTCACGGCTATCTCACTGTTCTTCGTGCCGTTCCAGGTGCACTCCTGGGTCTTCGTGGCGCTGACGCTGGTGCTGACGGCGGTGCTGTTTTCGCTGGCGGGCTTGCTGAACGCGGTTTTCGCCAAAACCTTTGACGATATCAGTCTGATCCCGACCTTCGTGTTGACGCCGCTGACCTATCTGGGGGGCGTTTTCTACTCGTTAACGCTGTTACCGCCGTTCTGGCAGGGACTGTCGCACCTGAACCCGATTGTCTACATGATTAGCGGGTTCCGCTACGGTTTCCTCGGCATTCACGATGTGCCGCTGGTGACGACCTTCGGTGTGCTGGTGGTGTTTATCGCCGCGTTTTATTTACTGTGCTGGTATCTGATTCAGCGCGGGCGCGGACTGCGCAGCTAACCTCTTTTCCTCTCCCTGAACGGGAGAGGAAACTTTTGATGTTTATCACCCTTACATATTTATCACCCTGATAAACTACTTGCCTGCTAAGGAGGTAGGCGATGCTAGGTTGGGTAATTACCTGTCATGACGATAAGGCACAGGATATGCTGCAGCGTCTGGAAAAAAAGCACGGCCCTTTGGTCCAGTGTCAGGCGGTGAGTTTTTGGCGAGGTCTCAGCTCGAACATGCTAAGCCGTATGATGTGCCATGCCCTGCATGCCACAGACTCAGGCGAGGGCGTGATATTCCTGACCGATATGGCCGGGGCTGCGCCTTACCGCGTGGCTTCGTTAATGAGCCATAAACATCCCCAGTGTGAAGTCATTTCTGGTATCAGCTATTCATTACTTGAGCGAATGATTTCGTCGCGGGAATCGCTGAGCAGTTCTGCGTTTCGGGATTGCATCGTCGCACTTGGAGGCCCTGAAGTCTCCAGTCTCTGGCATCAGCAACAAAAAAATCCCCCCTTCGTGTTGAAGCATGATTTGTATGAGTATTAATCATTGGTATTGATGGCGCTTTTGCTACAATAGCCGGGGTTTCTCGCCTCGGTTATCTCATATGGTTATGCGCCTTCTGCTTGTTTTATTGCTCCTGTTCTCTGGCAGCGTTGCTGCGGCGTTGCCTGCTCGTTATATGCAAACGACCGAAGCGGCTGCCGTGTGGGCGCAGATCGGTAATAAAATGGTGACGGTCGGGAATATTCGCGCCGGGCAAATCCTCGCCGTTGAGCCCATTGCGGCAGATTATTACGAATTCCCCTTTGGCTTTGGTATCGGGTTTATCGATAAGGGACACCTGGAGCCTGTTCAGGGCCGGCAGAAGGTTGACGATGGTTTAGGCGACCTCAACAAGCCGCTCAGCAATCAAAGCCTGGTAACCTGGAAAGACACGCCCGTTTATAATGCTCCGGATGTCGGTAGCGCCCCGTTTGGCGTACTGGCGGACAACCTGCGCTATCCCATCATTAGTAAGCTCAAAGACCGACTTAATCAGACCTGGTTTCAGATCCGCATTGGTGGCAGGCTGGCCTATATCAGTGCGCTGGATGCGCAGGAAGACCACGGTATTCCCGTGTTGACCTACCATCATATTCTGCGTGATGAAGAGAATACCCGTTTTCGCCACACCTCCACGACGACTTCTGTGCGTGCGTTCAGTAACCAGATGGCCTGGCTCCAGGATCGTGGTTACACCACGTTGACGATGTATCAACTGGAAGGCTACGTGCAGAATAAAATGAACCTGCCTGCACGGGCGGTGGTGCTGACTTTTGATGATGGTCTCAAGTCGGTGAGTCGTTATGCTTATCCGATTCTGAAGCAGCACGGCATGAAGGCAACAGCGTTTATCATCTCCTCACGCATCAAGCGGCACCCGCAGAAGTGGGATCCGAAATCGCTGCAGTTTATGAGCATCTCTGAACTGAATGAGATCCGGGACGTGTTCGACTTCCAGTCGCACACCCATTTTTTACATCGGGTTGATGCGAATCGCCGGCCGATCCTGCTGAGTCGCAGCTATCACAATATTTTGTTCGATTTCGCCCGTTCGCGCCGGGCACTGTCCCAGTTTAACCCTCACGTCCTGTATCTTTCGTACCCGTTTGGCGGTTATAACGCCACGGCGGTAAAAGCAGCAGGCGACGCGGGATTCCACATGGCGGTCACCACGGTGAGAGGGAAGGTTAAGCCGGGAGATAATCCGTTCTTATTGAAAAGGCTTTATATTTTAAGAACGGATTCGCTGGAGACGATGTCGCGGCTGATAAGCAACCAGCCGCAGGGGTAAGGCTATCAGGCAACCTGTACCGGAATAGCTTTCGCAGTACGCTTCATTTCGTTGTCGCCTTCAAAGTAAGCCACTTTCGGGCGCCATGTACGGGCTTCTTCATCAGACATGGTGACGAAGCTGGCGATAATCACAATGTCGCCAACCTCTGCACAATGCGCTGCCGCACCGTTCACCGAGATGATTCTGGAGCCGCGTTCAGCCGCAATTGCATAGGTTGAGAAACGTTTCCCATTCGTCACGTTCCAGATATCAATAGCTTCATTTTCCAGAATACCGGAGGCATCAAGGAAATCCTGGTCGATGGCGCAGGAGCCTTCATAGTGCAGGTCCGCCTGCGTGACTTTTACACGGTGGAGCTTGCCTTGCAGCATGGTGCGAATCATAACTTCTATACCCTGTCGTTTACCTTGGCTAAGCAGGTGCTACTGACCTGCTTTGAGAATTTTCAGGCAGTATTGCCTGATTTTTGACCCCTGTCTACTGGGCTAATGTAACGCTTTGATTATCGATCAGACGAGCCTGACCCAGCCAGGCGGCAACCAGAATCACTGCGCGTTTACTGCTTTCAGTCAGTTCAAGCAGCGTGTCGGCGTCGCGGATCTGAATGTCGTCGGCGCGGAAGCCTTTTTCATTCAGCTCGTGTTCAGCAATGGCGATAATCTCTTCCAGATCGCGTTCCCCAGCCTGTAATTTTTCGCCAATGCGGCTCATCACTTTGTACAAGCCAGGGGCGACTTTACGCTGCTCTGCCGTGAGATAGCCGTTACGCGAGCTTAGGGCTAAGCCGTCTTTGGCGCGAATAATCGGTACGCCGACGATCTCAATGTCATAACCCATATCCGCCACCATTTTGCGGATCAGCGCCAGTTGCTGGAAATCCTTCTCGCCAAAGCAGGCGATATCTGGCTGGATCAAATTAAACAGCTTGCTGACGATAGTGGAAACACCACGGAAGTGACCCGGACGGCTGGCGCCTTCAAGCATGGTAGACAGTCCCGGAACATCAACATAGGTATGACCTTCCGTGCCCTGCGGATAGATTTCTTTCTCTGATGGCGCAAAGACGATATCGACTTTGCGTTTGTTCAGCTTTTCGCAATCTTCCTGCAGCGTGCGTGGATAGCGCGCCAGGTCTTCCACACGGTCAAACTGCATTGGGTTGACAAAAATACTGACGATCACCACATCAGCCTGAGCCTTTGCTTCATCAACCAGCTTCATATGGCCGTCGTGCAGGTTGCCCATTGTCGGAACCAGCGCGACGTGTTTGCCTTCCTGACGCAGACGACGAATGTGCTGGCGCAGCAGCGGCAGAGTTTCAATAATTAACACTTGGACTCCTTAATGGAAACTGTGTTCTTCACCCGGATAGACGCCGGATTCAACCTCAGCAATATACTGCCGTACTGCGGCGCGCATGTCGCCCGCTTCAGCGAGGAAATTTTTGGCAAATTTAGGGATATGGCCGCCGGTAATGCCAAAGGCATCGTGCATGACGAGGATTTGTCCATCAGTGACGTTACCTGCGCCAATACCGATAACCGGAATCGACAACGCATCGGTGACGCGCTTCGCCAGCTCAACCGGTACGCATTCCAGCACCAGCAACTGAGCGCCAGCCGCTTCCAGCGCCAGCGCGTCGTCGAGCAGCGTTTGCCCGGCATCACCACGGCCTTGCACCTTATAGCCACCATAAATGTTGACGGACTGCGGGGTCAGCCCCAGATGACCGCACACCGGGACCGCGCGTTCGGTGAGCATTTTCACCGTATCGACCAGCCACGCACCGCCTTCTACCTTGACCATGTTGGCGCCCGCACGCATAACCACCGCGGCATTTGCAAAGGTTTGTTCTGGCGTAGCGTAGGCCATAAACGGGAGATCGGAAAGCAGCAGGCAGTTGGGTGCCCCGCGACGCACGGCGCGGGTGTGGTAGGCGATATCTTCAACGGTGACGGGGAGGGTAGAATCATGGCCCTGAACGGTCATGCCCAGCGAGTCGCCAACCAGCATCACATTGATACCTTCGTCGGCAAAGAGTTTCGCGAAGCTGTAGTCGTAAGCCGTAATCGTCGCGAAGCGTTTCTTCTCTTGCTTGTATTTTTGCAGCAATGAGATTGTTGTCGGTTTCATAACATTTCCTGATGGTGAAAGTCATATTTAACGGCATTCTAGCAGTCACATTCAGGGGGGCAATTGATTTAAGCAATCGTTTGGCGCGAAAGCAGTAAACGCTAAAGGGAAAGGATTACTTTACCAGTGTGCAGGTTTTGCTGCACCGAGTTGGGCGAGGTGTTGATGTAGGCTGGTTCCGTCCGGGAAGCTCAGTTCAGGCGCAATTTCATACAGCGGCCACAGCATGAAGCCGCGGCTCTTCATGTCGTAGTGCGGCACGGTCAGACGTTCGGTGTTAATCACTTTATCGCCAAACAGCATGATGTCGAGGTCCAGCGTACGCGGGCCCCAGCGTTCAGCTTTACGTACGCGACCCTGCTGTAGCTCAATGCGTTGGGTGTGATTAAGCAGTTCTTCGGGCGCGAGAGTCGTTTCCAGCGCCACGGCCGCGTTCAGGTAGTCTGGCTGATCCTGTGGGCCTAACGGCGGCGTACGGTAAAACGAGGAAACGGCGACGATGCGGCTGTCGGGAATGTCGCCGATCGCTTGCACGGCAGCATTAACCTGCTCCAGAGGTGAGGCTAAATTGCTGCCGAGCGCAATATAAGCGAGGGTCACGCGGAACCTTCGCGACGTGGCGCACGTTTGCGCGGACGACGATGGCGGCGGCGTTCTGGTTCTTCGTCGAGTTCGTTCAACATGCCTTTTTGTTCCGGCGGCGCGGAAACCTGGAATTCGCCCCACCACTGCGCCAGACGCTGCAGTTCGGCGTTATTTTCCACTTCGGCACGCAGGGCCAACAAGTCGTAGGCAGCGCGGAATTTTGGATGCTCCATCAGCTTCCAGGCGCGTTTGCCCTGACGACGGGACATGCGTAACTGAAGCTGCCAGATATCACGGGTGAGCGACGTCAGACGCTTAGGAATAGCCAGCGAGCGGCAGGCTTCGTCCAGTACATCGTTCATCGCCAGTGCGAAAGCGTCGTAATAGGCCAGACCGCTTTCCTGTGCGATTTTCTGCGCAGCTTCCAGTAACGGGTACCAGAACATCGCGGCAAACAAGAATGCCGGATTCACGCGCATATCATTGTGGATACGGGTGTCGGTATTCTTTAGTACCTGGGCAATGATGCGTTCCATCGCGCTGTCACCGTCTTCGGTGAAATAGCGGGTGATGGTTGGGAACAGCGGCTGGAACAGGCTGTACTCACGCAGTTTTTTATAGGTTTCATACCCGTAGCCCGCCTGTAACAGTTTGAGCGCTTCTTCAAACAGGCGTGCGGGGGGAATATCGTTAAGCAGCGTTGCCAGACGTGGGATCGGCTCTGCGGTTTCCGGGCTGATACGCATGTCGAGTTTGGCGGCAAAGCGCACGGCACGCAGCATACGTACAGGATCTTCGCGGTAGCGCGTTTCCGGATTACCAATCAGGCGGATGACGCCATCTTCGAGATCCTGCATGCCTCCGACGTAATCACGCACGGTGAAATCGGCCACGCTGTAATACAGGCTGTTAATCGTGAAGTCGCGGCGCTGGGCATCTTCTTCGATGGAGCCGAAGATGTTGTCACGCAGCAGCATACCGTTTTGCCCGCGCTGTGACGTTGTGCGATCGGACTCACTGCCTTCATGGTGTCCACGAAAGGTCGCAACTTCGATAATTTCCGGGCCAAACATGACATGGGCCAGACGGAATCGACGCCCAACCAGGCGACAGTTACGAAACAGTTTTCGCACCTGATCTGGTGTTGCATTGGTGGTGACATCAAAATCTTTCGGCTTTTTGCCCAGCAAAAGATCGCGTACGCCACCGCCTACCAGCCATGCCTCGTATCCGGCCTTATTGAGCCTGTACATTACCTTCAGGGCATTTTCACTGATATCTTTGCGGGAGATAGAGTGCTGCTCACGCGGGATTACCGTCATATGCGGACGGGCGACGGCAAGCTCGGCCTCGCGCTCCTCACGGCTTAGCACCTTGCGGCAAAAATTAGCGACTCGGGTAAAAATAGTGCACCTCGGTAGTGTCAAACTTCAGTCAGAACAAGTGTTGCTGTGTAAAAATCGCGGCTAATCATAGCTCAGCATGAGTCATTTGAGAATGCCGGATTTACATTCACTGAACCCGGCACAGTCGTAAGCGTCCAATTTTGCACCGCAGTTTGCAGTAATTCTTCCACACTCAGCGCTTGCCACGGTATTACAGTGTTCTGACCGAGGAAGCGCAACGCGTTGATGAGAACCGGGCGTGGATCGCCTTGCGGCAGGGCAGGCGCATGATTCTGCTTAGAAAGTTTAGCGCCTTGCTCGTTGAGCGCCAACGGCAGATGAATATAGTCCGGTACTTGCCAACCGAACTGTTGATACAACGAAATTTGGCGTACAGTCGGTTCGATGAGATCCGCGCCGCGTACAATCTCTGTTACTCCCTGGAAGTGGTCATCAACCACTACTGCAAGGTTATAAGCAAACAGTCCGTCGCGTCGGTGGATAATAAAGTCTTCCCGTGCAAGCTCTGGGTCGGTGTGAATATTGCCGCGCAGCAGGTCGTTAAAGTGTAAAACGGGATGCTGTTGCTTGATGCGTACCGCTGCATTTTCCGGCCCGTGGCGTAACGCACGGCAATGACCGTCGTAAATCCCGCCAATACTCTGAATACGGGCGCGTGTGCAGGTACAGTAGTAACTTAAATCTTGTTGTTGTAACCAGGCCAGTGCCTCACGGTAGGCGTCATGGCGTTGCGACTGCCACATGATTTCGCCATCCCAGTGCAGTCCATAATGTTCCAGCTGACGCAGAATCGTCTCTGCAGCACCGGGAACTTCACGAGGGGGATCGATATCTTCAATGCGTACCCGCCAGATTCCGCGCTGTGCACGGGCCTGCAGATAACTGCCGAGGGCGGCTACCAGGGAACCAAAATGCAGTTCACCGGAAGGTGAAGGGGCAAAACGGCCAATGTAGGGTTTGTCTGTCATGTCGATGGATAATATAAAAGAATAAGGCGGGAGAAACTCCCGCCCAGGTACTGTCGGATTAGCGTGATGCTACCCGGCATGCAACAGTCTACGGGATTAACCCGCCATCTGTTTTTCGCGAATTTCTGCCAGCGTTTTGCAGTCGATGCACAGATCGGCTGTTGGACGGGCTTCCAGACGACGAATACCAATTTCTACGCCGCATGATTCGCAGTAGCCGAAATCTTCGTCTTCTACTTTCTTCAGTGTCTTCTCGATCTTTTTGATCAGTTTGCGCTCACGGTCACGGTTACGCAGCTCAAGGCTGAATTCTTCTTCCTGTGCGGCACGGTCAACCGGATCAGGGAAGTTAGCCGCTTCGTCCTGCATATGAGTCACAGTGCGATCGACTTCATCCCTGAGTTGATTACGCCATGCTTCAAGAATACGCCTGAAGTGCGACAGCTGGGCTTCGTTCATATACTCTTCGCCCGGTTTCTCCTGGTACGGCTCCACCCCAGCGATGGCGAGAATACTCAGGGACGATGTTTTACGGTTTTGCCCTTCTTGCATGTTGCTTCTCCTTAACACGCACTATCGATCCCCATGTTCGGGGGAAAAATCAGGTCGCTATAAATAGCAGATGCTTTTCCGGATAGCAATTATCTATACGTAACACTTGACAACCCTGTGAGGAAAAGCGTATTTGCGCACGCGGCCAGAATATTAATTAACCCGTTGTTTACACCATTACAAGGCAATGGGCAACGGCTCTTTAAGAGTCATACCATGGGCAGAAAGTTCCGCTTTATAAACCAGAATTTCGACCCCCTTTAGCTGTGCTTCGACTAATAACTGCGCATATTTTGCATCGATATGGCGCGCGGGTGAAAACCGTGTAATGGCTGAATGTAGTACCGCGAAAAATATGACGGCACGTTTACCTTCAGCCGCTACGCTCATCAATTCCCGAAGATGTTTCTGACCTCGTTCAGTTATGGCATCGGGAAAATAACCATACTCTTTTTCCGCCAACGTGACTGATTTTACTTCAATATAGCAGTCAGTCCGGGAATCTGCCTGTAACAAAAAATCAATACGGCTGCCTTCTGCGCCGTATTTTACTTCACTTTTCAACACGCTGTAGCCAGAAAGCTCCGCAATGAGTTCATTCTGAATAGCCTCTTTCGTTAAGCGATTGGCCCATAGCGTGTTAACACAAATAAATGCATCAGATGCGGTTTGCGTTAATTCCCAGGTATGTGGATATTTCCGCTTAATATTTTCTGATGTTGAATACCAGACGGTATCACCCGGGGTTGCGCATCCGGTCATTGCTCCGGTATTTGGGCAGTGTAGCGTCAAGGTTGTGCCATCCGGTGTGATCACATCCGCTAAAAAACGTTTATAGCGCTGAATTAGCGTAGCGCGTTGTAAAGGGGGAGAAAATTGCATGAATAATACCCTTGATTATTTGCTCAGCACCCAGCGTTGCAAGGTTGAATAGCGAGTGCGTCCTCGCTCAAATGACGAGGCATAAAGCGCAAACTCCGTAACCGGAAATGACCAGCAAAAACCGGGGGGCGGGATGGCGACTGCATGACTGGCATCGCGCAAGAGCATGATATGCGGGTGAAAGGGCTGTGGGCTCTGGTAGCATCCGCTGCGTGCGGCCTGTGCTCGCAGCATATTGGCCAGTTGCAATAACCCGCGTGGCGGCTGACGCATTCCCAGCCACACAACCCGCGAACGCAGCCATTGCCCTGCATCGTCCAGCCTGAGCGTGAACGCCGGCTGGCGAATGCGTCCAGCCAGTTGTGATAGCGCCTGCTGTTTCTCGACACTCACATCCCCTAAAAAAGCCAGCGTCAGGTGCAGATTGTCTGCGGCGACCGGGCGGCCCGCTTCCGGTGGAAATTGTGCGGCTCGCCAGTGGATGAGCTGCTCCCGAACCTCAGCAGGCAATTCAATGGCAAAGAACAGCCGTTTTGGCTCAGACATGATGGATACTCGGTTATGAATTAACGCGATGCTACAATGCAGCGCGAAGAATGTTAACCCTCTGGAGTCATTTGTGACGTCGTTGCCCGTTGCCGCCATAGTGCCTGAACTGCTTACTGCCCTTGATGCTTCACCGCAGGTCCTGCTGACCGCGCCGACCGGTGCCGGGAAATCGACCTGGCTGCCGCTACAGCTTCTGGCGCATCAGGGGATATCGGGGCGCATTATCCTGCTGGAGCCGCGTCGCCTGGCGGCTCGCAATGTGGCACAACGACTGGCGGAGTCGCTGAACGAAAAGCCCGGCGAAACCGTGGGCTATCGCATGCGTGCGCAAAGCTGCGTGGGGCCGCAAACCCGGCTTGAAGTGGTCACGGAAGGTGTGCTCACACGCATGATCCAACGTGATCCAGAATTGCAGGGCGTTGGTCTGGTGATCCTTGATGAATTTCACGAGCGCAGCCTGCAGGCGGATCTGGCACTGGCGCTGCTGTTGGACGTACAGCAAGGCTTGCGGGACGATTTAAAACTGCTGATTATGTCAGCCACACTGGACAACGGGCGTTTGCAGCAGCTGTTGCCTGACGCGCCTACCCTTGTTTCCGAAGGACGTGCGTTTCCTGTTGAACGGCGCTACCAGCCGCTGGCGACGCATTTACGTTTTGATGAGGCGGTTGCTATTGCCACCGCGGAGTTGCTACGTAACGAGAGTGGCTCGTTGCTGCTGTTTTTACCCGGTGTAGGGGAAATTCAGCGCGTGCAGGAACAGCTGGCAGGCCGCGTGGGTAGCGATATTCTGTTGTGTCCGCTGTACGGCGCATTGACGCTTGCCGAGCAGCGCCTGGCGATTTTGCCCGCGCCGCAAGGTAAGCGCAAAGTGGTGCTGGCAACCAATATTGCCGAAACCAGCTTAACGATTGAAGGCATCCGGCTGGTGGTGGACTGCGCCCAGGAACGCGTGGCGCGCTATGACGCGCGCACCGGTTTAACGCGGTTGATTACCCAGCGCATCAGCCAGGCATCGATGACCCAGCGAGCCGGGCGTGCAGGTCGTCTGGAGCCCGGTATCTGTCTGCATCTGCTTGCCAAAGAGCAGGCGGAAAGAGCGGCGGCGCAGGGAGAGCCTGAGATATTACAGAGCGATCTGTCCGGTCTGCTAATGGAACTGTTGCAATGGGGATGCACCGATCCTGCACAGTTGAACTGGCTGGATACGCCGCCCGCTATCAACCTGCAGGCGGCAAAACGGCTGTTACAGATGCTGGGCGCGTTGGAGGGCAACAGGCTAAGTGCCACGGGGCAGAAAATGGCGGTATTGGGTAATGATCCCCGTTTAGCGGCTATGCTGGTTAGCACCAACAATGATAACGAAGCGGCAACGGCGGCGAAACTGGCCGCGATTCTGGAAGAGCCGCCGCGCGGTGGCAGTACCGATTTAGCCGTCGCATTTTCACGAAATCAGCCCGCCTGGCAACTGCGTAGCCAGCAGCTATTGAAGCGCCTGAATGTGCGGGGAGGCCAGCCCGATAGCGAACGGTTAGCACTTTTACTGGCGCAGGCGTTTGCCGACAGGATCGCGCGCCGTCGCGGGTTGGATGGACGTTATCAACTGGCCAACGGGATGGGGGCGATGCTGGATTCCGATGACGCCCTGGGGCGCCATGAGTGGTTGATTGCGCCGTTGTTATTGCAAGGAAGCGCGTCACCGGATGCGCGTATTTTGTTAGCGTTGCCGCTGGATATTGAAGCGTTGATGCAGACGTGTCCTGAACTGCTGCAACAGTCCGACACCATCGAATGGGATGAAGCCCAGGGAACGTTAAAAGCACTGCGCCTCACGCGAATAGGCCAGTTGACGCTAAAAGTGCAGCCGTTGGCTAAACCTTCGGAAGACGAGTTGCATCAGGCGATGCTGAATGGTATTCGCGATAAAGGGCTAAGTGTGCTCAACTGGACGCCGGAGGCTGAACAGTTTCGGCTGCGCCTGCATTGCGCGGCAAACTGGTTGCCGGAGTACGACTGGCCTGCGGTAGATGAGGATTCTCTTCTGGCGGCGCTGGAGAGCTGGCTATTGCCGCATATGAGCGGTGTGCACTCTTTACGCGCGCTCAAAGCATTAAATGTGGCTCAGGCATTGCGCGGTTTGCTGGACTGGTCAATGCTGCAACGTCTGGATAGTGAACTGCCTGCGCATTACACTGTGCCGACGGGAAGCCGGATAGCCATCCGCTATCACGAGGATAATCCCCCGGTGTTGGCGGTCAGGATGCAGGAAATGTTTGGCGAAGCGAATACGCCAACCATCGCCGGGGGGCGTGTGCCGTTGGTGCTGGAGCTGCTTTCTCCGGCCCAGCGACCGCTACAGGTCACCAGCGATCTGAGCGCATTCTGGAAAGGATCGTACCGTGAGGTACAAAAAGAGATGAAAGGGCGTTATCCCAAACACGTCTGGCCGGACGATCCGGCGAATACCGCGCCAACGCGGCGCACCAAAAAGTATTCATAAATTGAGAGATTTCTTCTTCTGTCGCCTGACGGAAGAACAGAGAATCGGGCCTTTGCGCCTGAATGTTGCGGAGAAAAAGCATGGCGGGGAATGACCGCGAGCCAATTGGACGTAAAGGGAAACCGTCACGTCCGGTGAAACAAAAGGTGAGCCGTCGTCAACTCAGAGATGACGAGTATGACGACGATTATGATGATGACTATGAGGATGAAGAACCGATGCCGCGTAAGGGTAAGGGCAAAGGGCGTAAGCCTCGTGGTAAGCGTGGCTGGTTCTGGCTGCTGGTAAAACTGTCGATCGTCTTTTTGGTGCTGATCGCGATATATGGCGTGTACCTGGACCAAAAAATCCGTAGCCGCATTGATGGCAAAGTCTGGCAACTGCCTGCGGCTGTTTATGGCCGGATGGTTAACCTTGAGCCAGAAATGCCCATCGGCAAGAACGAGATGGTGAAACTGCTGGAGGCGACACAGTACCGTCAGGTGACGAAAATGACGCGCCCGGGCGAATTTACCGTGCAGGCGAAGAGCATTGAGATGATCCGCCGTCCGTTTGATTTCCCGGACAGTAAAGAAGGGCAGGTGCGTGCGCGTCTGACCTTTGATGGCGATCATCTGGATACTATTGAGAATATGGATAACAACCGCCAGTTCGGTTTCTTCCGTCTCGATCCGCGTTTGATCACCATGCTGTCTTCCCCTAACGGTGAGCAGCGTCTGTTCGTTCCGCGCAGCGGCTTCCCGGATTTGTTGGTAGATACGCTGCTGGCGACCGAAGACCGCCATTTCTATGAGCACGACGGCATCAGCCTCTATTCCATTGGACGTGCGGTGCTGGCGAATCTGACGGCCGGTCGTACGGTGCAGGGGGCCAGTACGCTGACACAGCAACTGGTGAAAAACCTGTTCCTGTCCAGCGAGCGCTCGTACTGGCGTAAAGCGAACGAAGCCTATATGGCGCTGATCATGGATGCGCGCTACAGCAAAGACCGCATTCTTGAGCTGTACATGAACGAAGTTTATCTCGGTCAAAGCGGCGATAATGAAATTCGCGGCTTCCCGCTGGCGAGCCTCTATTATTTCGGTCGTCCGGTGGAAGAACTGAGTCTCGACCAGCAGGCGTTGCTGGTGGGGATGGTTAAAGGGGCGTCAATCTACAACCCATGGCGTAATCCGAAGCTGGCGCTGGAGCGTCGTAATCTGGTGCTGCGCCTGCTGCAACAGCAGCAGATTATCGATCAGGACCTGTATGACATGCTGAGCGCGCGCCCGTTAGGCGTGCAGCCGCGTGGCGGGGTGATTTCACCACAACCAGCGTTTATGCAGATGGTACGCCAGGAGCTACAGGCGAAGCTGGGCGATAAAGTCAAAGATCTCTCCGGTGTGAAAATTTTCACCACCTTTGATTCCGTGGCACAGGATGCGGCAGAAAAAGCGGCGGTGGAAGGCATTCCGGTGCTGAAGAAACAGCGCAAGCTGAGCGATCTGGAAACCGCGATTGTGGTCGTTGACCGCTTTAGCGGCGAGGTTCGTGCGATGGTCGGCGGCGCAGAGCCGCAGTTTGCGGGCTATAACCGCGCGATGCAGGCCCGTCGTTCCATCGGTTCTCTGGCAAAACCGGCAACCTATCTGACGGCGCTGAGCCAGCCGAAGCTGTATCGCCTGAATACCTGGATCGCCGATGCGCCGATTGCGCTGCGCCAGCCGAACGGTCAGGTGTGGTCACCGCAGAACGATGACCGTCGCTATAGCGAAAGCGGTAAAGTGATGCTGGTGGATGCGTTAACGCGTTCAATGAACGTCCCGACCGTCAATCTGGGGATGGCGCTGGGCCTGCCCGCGGTTACCGAAACCTGGACGAAACTGGGCGCCCCGAAAGATCAGCTCAATCCGGTTCCGGCGATGCTGCTGGGGGCGTTGAACCTGACGCCAATTGAAGTGGCACAGGCGTTCCAGACCATCGCCAGCGGGGGTAACCGTGCGCCATTATCAGCACTGCGTTCGGTCATTGCTGAAGATGGGACCGTGCTGTATCAAAGCTTCCCGCAGGCAGAGCGCGCAGTGCCTGCACAGGCGGCATATATGACGCTGTGGACCATGCAACAGGTGGTTCAACGCGGTACGGGTCGCCAGCTTGGTGCGAAGTACCCAGGGCTGCATCTGGCAGGGAAAACCGGGACCACCAACAACAACGTGGATACCTGGTTTGCCGGTATCGACGGCAGCCAGGTGACGATTACCTGGGTAGGCCGCGATAACAACCAGCCAACCAAGTTGTACGGTGCCAGCGGCGCGATGTCGATTTATCAGCGTTATCTGGCGAACCAGACGCCAACACCACTGGTGCTGACGCCGCCGGAGGATGTTGTTGATATGGGCGTAGATTACGACGGTAACTTTGTGTGCAGTGGTGGTATGCGTACGCTGCCAGTGTGGACTACCGATCCGGATTCGTTGTGTCAGCAAGGTGAGATGCAGCAGCAGTCAGGTAATCCGTTCGATCAATCAACGCAGTCGCAGCCTCAACAGCAGCAGCAACAGCAGCCGCCGCAGCAGGAGAAGAAAGACAGCGACGGCGTCGCAGGTTGGATCAAGGATATGTTTGGCAGCAACTAATGCCTACCTCAAAACCCGCTCCGGCGGGTTTTTCTTTTGACGCCATTCGGTTTTGTTTTGCCTGATGGCGCTGCGCTTATCAGGCCTACGGAATTTGAGCAGCCGTGTCGCTATCCGGTACGTCTTCCGTTAAAACATTTCAGCTTAATTTATTAACCCTTTCTTTTCATCTGGTTATTTCTTAACCCCTTAGTTTTAGTAGGGGCGCGTAGTGCTTGCGATCGCAACAGCGTTTCGAATATCATGCTCCCGTTATAATAATAATTCTCGTTTACGTTATCATTCACTTTCATCAGAGAAATACCAATGGCGCGTCTTAAAACTGCTCAGCCAAACTCCTCACTGCGTAAAATTGCAGTCGTGGTAGCCACAGCGGTTAGCGGCATGTCTGTGTATGCACAGGCGGCGGTTCAACCGAAAGAAGAAACAATCACCGTAACCGCAGCACCTGCCGCACAAGAAAGCGCATGGGGGCCTTCGCCGACGATTGCCGCGAAGCGTTCCGCCACCGCAACCAAGACTGATACGCCTATCGAAAAGACCCCGCAGTCTGTTTCGGTTGTGACGCGTGAAGAGATGGA
>NZ_CP080033.1:1191764-1191842 GCF_019382635.1 Citrobacter sp. Colony219
AACGATCATCAGTTTACATGGCGTGGCGGTGTAAACTACCTGTTTGATAATGGTATTTCTCCGTACTTTAGCTATAGC
>NZ_CP080033.1:1192479-1234963 GCF_019382635.1 Citrobacter sp. Colony219
ACTGGGGCGCAGAACGTCAGGTCGTTGCAACAGCAACCTTCCGTTTCTAATTTCTTTTGGGCACGCTTTGCGTGCCCGTTTTACAAGTTGGCCGCTATGCAGGAAAACAGATCCCATCCCGACACGACGTTTGCGTTGAAGAATGTCTCCTTCCGTGTGCCTGGCCGCACGCTTTTGCATCCTCTCTCGTTAACCTTTCCCGTGGGTAAAGTGACCGGTCTTATCGGCCACAACGGCTCCGGTAAATCCACCTTATTGAAAATGCTGGGACGCCATCAGCCGCCGTCAGAAGGTGAAATCCTGCTTGATGAGCAGCCGCTGGAGAGCTGGAGCAGTAAAGCATTTGCCCGTAAGGTCGCCTATTTACCGCAGCAGTTACCGCTGGCCGAAGGGATGACGGTACGTGAGCTGGTGGCGATTGGTCGTTATCCGTGGCATGGGGCGCTGGGACGTTTTGGCGTGGCTGACAGAGAGAAAGTAGAAGAGGCTATTTCGCTGGTCGGCTTAAAGCCGCTGGCGCATCGCCTGGTAGATAGCTTGTCTGGCGGCGAGCGTCAACGTGCGTGGATTGCCATGCTGGTGGCGCAGGACAGCCGCTGCCTGCTGCTTGATGAACCGACCTCGGCGCTGGATATCGCGCATCAGGTTGACGTGCTGGCGCTGGTGCATCGCTTGAGCCAACAGCGTGGGTTGACTGTGGTTGCCGTACTGCATGATATCAACATGGCGGCCCGCTACTGTGATTACCTGGTCGCGCTGCGCGGCGGTGAAATGATTGCCCAGGGAACGCCCGCGGAACTGATGCGTAGTGAAACCCTGGAACTGATTTACGGTATCCCGATGGGCATTTTGCCGCATCCGGCCGGTGCCGCACCCGTGAGTTTTGTCTATTAATGATTGGATTACCTCATCTTTCCCGTCGACGGCTGCTAACGGCAATGGCGTTGTCGCCGCTACTGTGGCAAATGAATACAGCCCGTGCGGCGGCGGTTGATCCACAGCGTATAGTGGCGCTGGAATGGCTTCCGGTTGAGCTGCTGTTGGCGCTGGGTGTTGCACCTTACGGCGTCGCGGATGTTCCAAACTACAAACTGTGGGTCAACGAACCCGTGCTGCCGGACTCCGTCATTGATGTCGGATTACGTACTGAACCAAACCTCGAACTGCTGACCGAAATGAAACCCTCATTTATGGTCTGGTCGGCAGGTTACGGTCCTGCACCTGAGAAGCTTGCACGTATTGCGCCGGGTCGTGGCTTTAACTTCAGTGATGGCAAAAAACCGCTGGCGGTTGCGCGTCAGTCGTTGCAAGAACTGGCGCAGTTGCTGAATCTGCAGACCGCTGCCGAACGTCATCTGGCGCAGTACGAACACGTGATTGCCAGCCTGAAACTGCGCTTTGTTCAGCGAGGCTCACGGCCATTACTGCTGATGACCCTGCTCGATCCTCGCCATATGCTGGTGTTTGGGCCTAACTGCTTGTTTCAGGAGGTGCTGGATGAGTACGGGATCCGCAACGCCTGGCAAGGCGAAACCAACTTTTGGGGCAGCACCGCAGTAGGAATTGATCGGCTTGCCGCCTACAAAGATGTTGATGTGCTGTGCTTCGATCACGGTAACAACAGGGATATGCAGGCACTGATGTCCACACCGTTGTGGCAGGCGATGCCATTTGTTCGCGCCGGACGTTTTCAGCGTGTTCCCGCCGTCTGGTTCTATGGTGCAACGCTATCGGCGATGCATTTTGCCCGCATTCTGGATAATGCGCTGGGGGGCAAAGCGTGAGTAAACGAATTGCGCTATTCCCGATCCTTCTGCTGGCGGTTCTGTTTGTGGCTGCCTGCTGGCTGACCTGGTTTAACTTTTCCGCTGCTCTACCGCGTAGCCAGTGGCAACAGGCTATCTGGTCACCGAATATCGATATCATTGAGCAGATGGTTTTCCACTACAGTTTGCTGCCGAGGCTGGCGATTTCACTGCTGGTCGGTGCCGGGCTGGGGCTGGTCGGCGTCTTATTTCAGCAGGTGCTGCGTAACCCACTGGCAGAGCCAACCACGCTGGGCGTCGCAACCGGTGCGCAGTTGGGCATTACCGTCACCACGCTATGGGCGATTCCCGGTGCGCTGACCACGCAATTCGCGGCGCTGGCGGGAGCATGTGTTGTTGGGGCACTGGTGTTTGGCGTTGCCTGGGGCAAGCGTCTTTCTCCGGTGACGTTAATCCTTGCCGGGCTGGTGGTCAGCCTGTACTGCGGGGCAATTAATCAGTTGATGGTTATCTTCCATCACGATCAGCTGCAAAGCATGTTTTTATGGAGCAGCGGTACGCTAACCCAAACCGACTGGAGCGGCGTACAGCGCCTGTGGCCGCAGTTGCTGGGCGGCGTGATGCTGACGCTGCTGTTACTGCGCCCGATGACGCTGATGGGATTGGATGACGGCGTGGCGCGTAACCTCGGTCTGGCGTTATCGCTGGCGCGCCTGGCGGCCTTGTCGCTGGCGATTGTTCTCAGCGCCTTACTGGTTAACGCCGTTGGGATTATCGGCTTTATTGGCCTGTTTGCACCGCTGCTGGCGAAAATGCTCGGCGCGCGGCGTTTGTTGGCGCGTCTGATGCTGGCTCCGCTGATTGGGGCATTGATCCTCTGGCTCTCTGACCAAATTATTCTGTGGCTGACCCGCGTATGGATGGAAGTCTCCACTGGTTCGGTGACGGCGCTGATTGGCGCGCCATTGCTGCTGTGGCTGTTGCCGCGCCTTAGAAGTATGAGCGCGCCGGATATGAATGCCAGTAACCGCATCGCTGCTGAGCGCCAGAATGTACTGATGTTTGCCCTGGCAGGCGGGGCGATATTGCTGCTGACCGTTATTGTGGCGCTCGCGTTTGGTCGCGATGCGCACGGCTGGACATGGGCCAGTGGTGCAATGCTGGATGAGTTGATGCCCTGGCGCTGGCCGCGTATTCTGGCTGCACTGGTGGCTGGCGTAATGCTGGCTGTGGCGGGTTGTATTATTCAGCGTCTGACCGGAAACCCAATGGCCAGCCCGGAAGTATTAGGCATTAGTTCCGGGGCGGCATTTGGCGTGGTGTTAATGCTATTTCTGGTCCCCGGAAATGCCTTTGGCTGGCTGATGCCGGCCGGGAGCCTCGGGGCGGCAGCCACCTTGCTTATTATTATGATTGCCGCCGGGCGCGGGGGCTTTTCACCGCACCGCATGTTGCTGGCAGGGATGGCGCTCAGCACGGCGTTTACAATGCTGCTGATGATGCTGCAGGCCAGCGGCGATCCGCGCATGGCGGGTGTGTTGACCTGGATCTCCGGCTCAACCTATAACGCGACGGGCGAACAGGTGCTGCGCACCGGAATTGTAATGGTTATCCTGCTGGCAATGACGCCGCTGTGCCGTCGTTGGCTGACGATTTTACCGCTTGGCGGCGATACGGCGCGGGCAGTGGGGATGGCGATCACGCCGTCGCGAGTAGGATTACTGCTGTTGGCGGCGGGGCTGACGGCAACAGCAACCATGACCATTGGACCGTTGAGCTTTGTCGGGCTAATGGCGCCGCATATTGCTCGTATGATGGGCTTTCGCCGGGCGATGCCGCATATGCTGATTTCGGCGCTGGCGGGAGGAGTGTTGCTGGTGTTTGCCGACTGGTGTGGGCGTATGGTGCTGTTTCCGTATCAGATCCCAGCGGGACTGCTATCGACGTTTATTGGCGCGCCGTACTTTATCTATCTGCTGAGAAAACAGAGTCGTTAATTATGCCGGATGGCGGCATAAATGCTTTATCCGGCCTACGGGGGCAAATGTAGGCCGGGTAAGCGTAAGCGCCACCCGGCAATTCATCACTTACAATTTCGCAAACACCCGGCGTGCGGCGTCGATGGTGTTATTGATATCGTCTTCGCTGTGCGCGACAGACATAAAGCCCGCTTCGAAGGCGGACGGCGCCAGGTAAACGCCTTCATCCAGCATCATGTGGAAGAAACGCTTGAAGCGTTCAACATCGCAGGCCATCACGTCCTGATAGCAGGTCACGGTTTCGGCATCGGTGAAGAAAATCCCGAACATCCCGCCGACATGGTTAACTACCAGCGGAATATTCGCTTCTTCGGCAGCTTCCAGCAGACCTTCCGCCAGACGCGTCGTCAGTTCGTTCAACGTCTCATGAATCCCCGGCTGGGCGACTTCATTCAGACAGGCGAATCCGGCCGCCATCGCAATTGGATTACCGGAAAGCGTCCCCGCCTGGTAAACCGGTCCGGTCGGCGCCAGTGCGTCCATCACATCGCGACGGCCACCGAATGCGCCAACGGGCATGCCGCCGCCGATGATTTTGCCAAGACAAGTCAGGTCCGGTACAACGCCGTAATAATCCTGCGCACCGGCCAGCGCCACGCGGAAACCGGTCATCACTTCATCGATGATCAACAGCGCGCCAAACTCATCGCACAGCGCACGCAGGCCTGGCAGGAATTCCGGCAGCGGCGGGATGCAGTTCATGTTGCCCGCGACCGGCTCAACGATGATGCAGGCGATCTCCTGCGGATACTGTTCGAATGCCGCACGTACTGAGGCAAGATCGTTATAGGTGCAGGTCAGGGTATGTTTTGCGAAATCTGCCGGAACCCCCGGGGAGTTAGGCTGACCCAGCGTTAACGCGCCGGAACCGGCTTTGACCAGCAGACAGTCGGCATGACCGTGGTAGCAGCCTTCAAATTTGATGATCTTATCGCGACCGGTGAAACCGCGCGCCAGACGGATCGCGCTCATTGTGGCTTCGGTACCGGAGTTCACCATACGTACCATATCCATGGTTGGCACTAACTCAGTGACCAGCGCCGCCATTTTTACTTCCATTTCGGTCGGCGCGCCGAAGCTTAAACCGCGCTCTGCCGCTTCAATCACGGCATTGCGAATTGCCGGGTGGTTGTGACCCAGCACCATCGGCCCCCAGGAGCCGACATAATCGATATAGGCTTTACCATCGACATCATACAGATATGCGCCGTCAGCTTTTTCAATAAACAGCGGAGTACCACCCACGCCAGTAAAGGCGCGAACGGGGGAGTTAACGCCGCCGGGGATAAGTTCGCGTGCTGCGCTGTAGAGGTTTTCAGACTTACTCATGGATGGGGTCCTGGTTCGTAGAAAAAGTAAATGCCCGCTATTCTAGTTATTCAGAGAAGGTTATGAAAGTTTTGCGTATTTGAAACAATACGATTTACAGGGGATTTTCACGAAACGTGCGAGTAGAATGCCGTTTCCGTATTTGTATTACCAATTAATGATTATCTGATGAAAACAGACACCCCTTCTTTTGAAGCACAACAAATTGTGCGTTTACGGCGCAGGGATCAGATCCGTCGACTCCTTGATCGTGACAAAACGCCGTTGGCGATCCTCTTTATGGCCGCCGTGGTTGGGACAGTGACGGGGTTGGTGGGTGTGGCGTTTGAGAAAGCCGTGACCTGGGTGCAGAATCTGCGTATTGGCACGCTGGCACAGGTTGCTGACCACGCCGTCCTGGTATGGCCTTTGGCGTTTATTCTTTCTGCATTGCTGGCGATGGTGGGTTATTTTCTGGTGCGTAAATTTGCCCCGGAAGCCGGTGGTTCGGGGATCCCTGAGATTGAAGGCGCATTGGAAGAGCTCCGCCCGGTGCGCTGGTGGCGTGTGCTGCCGGTAAAATTTATCGGCGGTATGGGTACGCTGGGTGCCGGAATGGTGCTTGGGCGAGAAGGACCAACCGTGCAGATTGGTGGCAATATCGGGCGCATGGTGCTGGATATTTTCCGCATGCGTAGCGCCGAAGCGCGGCACACCTTACTGGCAACCGGTGCGGCTGCGGGGCTGTCAGCCGCGTTTAATGCGCCTTTGGCCGGCATTCTGTTCATTATTGAAGAGATGCGACCACAGTTTCGTTATAACCTCGTGTCGATCAAAGCCGTATTTACTGGCGTGATTATGTCGAGCATTGTATTTCGTATTTTCAACGGCGAGGCCCCGATTATTGAGGTCGGGAAACTCTCCAATGCGCCGGTTAATACGCTGTGGTTGTACCTCATCCTCGGGATTATTTTTGGTTGCGTCGGGCCGTTGTTCAATACCATGGTGTTGCGTACCCAGGATATGTTTCAACGCTTTCACGGTGGTGAAATTAAAAAATGGGTGCTGATGGGCGGTGCGATCGGCGGCCTGTGCGGGATCCTCGGTTTGATTCAACCTGAAGCGGCAGGCGGTGGATTTAACCTGATCCCGATTGCCGCTGCGGGCAATTTCAGCGTGGGCCTGCTGCTGTTTATCTTTATCGCCAGGGTTATCACCACGCTGCTGTGCTTCTCATCCGGCGCGCCTGGTGGGATATTTGCCCCAATGCTGGCGTTAGGCACATTGCTGGGAACTGCATTTGGCATGGCTGCAGCAGCCTCTTTTCCGCAGTATCATCTGGAGGCGGGGACGTTTGCTATTGCCGGGATGGGGGCATTGCTGGCCGCTTCAGTGCGTGCGCCGTTAACGGGCATTGTGCTGGTGCTGGAAATGACGGATAACTATCAGCTCATTTTGCCAATGATTATTACCTGTCTTGGCGCAACACTATTAGCCCAGTTTATGGGTGGAAAACCGCTATACTCGACTATCCTTGCCCGCACGCTGGCTAAACAGGAAGCGGAGCAGGCGGCAAAAAGCCAGAGTACCGCCACGGGCGAGAATACTTGAACGAAATACCAGGGTATTAGATAATGGCCTTAACCATTGGGTTATAATTTGCCCAATTGCCAATGTCGTTTGGAGCAAAATATGAGTGATGACGTAGCGCTGCCACTGCAATTTACTGAAGCAGCAGCCAATAAAGTAAAAAGCCTGATCGCAGATGAAGATAACCCAAATCTGAAATTACGCGTGTATATCACCGGCGGTGGTTGCAGCGGTTTCCAGTACGGTTTTACCTTTGATGATCAGGTAAACGATGGTGATATGACCATTGAGAAACAAGGTGTTGGTCTGGTGGTTGACCCGATGAGCCTGCAGTATCTGGTAGGTGGTGCGGTTGATTACACCGAAGGTCTGGAAGGTTCTCGCTTCGTTGTGACTAACCCGAACGCCAAAAGCACCTGCGGGTGTGGTTCCTCTTTCAGCATCTGATTGCTGTCTGCAATACCGGTGGTCTGATGGTGTAGGCCCGGTAAGCGTAGCGCCACCGGGCAATGTGCCGGATGGCGGCGTAAACGCCTTATCCGGCCTACATGTTTTGCA
The DNA here is from genome assembly GCF_019382635.1 of Citrobacter sp. Colony219. Taxonomy (NCBI): domain Bacteria; kingdom Pseudomonadati; phylum Pseudomonadota; class Gammaproteobacteria; order Enterobacterales; family Enterobacteriaceae; genus Citrobacter; species Citrobacter sp. Colony219. Next base: position 1,199,741 of record NZ_CP080033.1, read on the forward strand.
TCGTCACATCAACGCCCGTTATCATCCAGCGCAAACGTCGGCAATTTCAAATGCCAACGAATGGCGGCAAGCCGAATCAACAGGGTGACAATCATCCCCATCATACTGGCGTTTTCCAGCGATACATTAAAGGTATAAAACGCTGTCGCATGCACGATCCCGCCGATAATACACGCCGTGGCGTAGATTTCGGTGCGCAAAATCATCGGCACTTCACGCGCTAACACGTCGCGAATAATTCCGCCGCCGACGCCGGTAATCACTCCCATACAAATCGCCACCAACGGTCCGGTTCCGGCGAGAAACGCTTTATTCACGCCAATACCCACGAACACCGCCAGGCCAACGGCATCCAGCACCGGAAGGATCCATTTCGGCAAGCGTCTTGGCTGACGCACCAGCACGATCGTCAACATACTGGTGATCATCGCCACCACCAGGTCGGTGGGATCTTTAACCCAGAATACGGGGCCATGATCCAGCGCCATATCACGGATCGTACCGCCACCGACGGCGGTTACCACGCCCAGGACCAGAACGCCGAAGGGGTCCATACGCAGTTTTCCGGCAAGCAATACGCCAGAGATAGCAAATACCGCGGTACCGACAATATCCAGCCAATAGACGAGCATCTTTACATCCTCACAATAAACCTGGTGGGGGCAGGCGCTAATTTACTTGTGAAAGCGCATTACAGAGTTGTTTTGCGGCGAGGATAATACGCGGGCTCGCGCGTTCAAACCAGTCACTATCAAGAGTAATAACCGGGATTTTTAGCTGATTTCCCCAGTATTGCTCAATTTTAAGAATTTCGCCTGAACCGCCGGTAGCAACAATTGCCTGAGGGGCTCTTGCCAGTACCTGTTCGCGGCTGACCTGCGGCCATGGAACCCGGCTGCCGGAAAAGATGTTTTCTCCACCACATACCTCAAGAACCTGGTTTTGAATGGAACCTTTTCCACTGGTAAATAGAGGATTTGCGCCAAACTGGAGAAACACACGTTTTTTAGGTTTGTTGGCATACTGAGACTTTAGTAAAGCATACTCATCAAGCAGGGTTTGCGCAGCTTGCTTTGCCTGTTCAGGCTTGGGACTCCATGGCGCAAGTTGACGCAATGCATCTGCGACCTGCTCGATGGTGACGGCATCGACCCAGATGACCTTAATTCCCAGGGCGGTCAGTTGATTAACCTGTCGCTCAGCATTCCCTCCACGCCAGGCAATAACCAAATCGGGTTTGAGCGCCACAATACGTTCCAGATTCATGCCTTGCCAGGTTGAGACCTCTTCAATATTTTTGGCCTCGGGCGGGTAGTTTGAATAGCTGCTGACGCCAACGGGGGTAATACCGGCGGCGAAGGCCAGTTCAGTGTTGGCTGGGGAAAGCGAAATAACGCGCGGCGCGGCGTAAAGCCACGCCGGAAGAATGAAAAGCAGGGCGACCAGCGCCCTGGAGATGTATTTAGCCATGTGCCAGTTTCTGCACCAGCGTTTCAACCATCAGGCTTGACTGTTTCGCGGCAACGACCAGGAACTCGTCAAAGCTGAGATGGGACTGCTGATCGGCGACGTCAGAGATAGCGCGAACGACAACAAACGGCACATTAAAGTTGTGACACACGTGCGCAATTGCGGTTGCTTCCATCTCAACGGCAATCGCTTGTGGGAAGTTATGCTTAATTTTTGCCAGACCAACGGAACCGTTAATGAAGGCATCGCCGCTGACGATCAGTCCACGGACGGCGTTCAGATTGAGTTCGGCAATGCAGGATTCCGCCGCAGCAATCAGTGTCGGGTTGGCTTTAAAACCGGCCGGGCAGCCCGGTAGCTGGCCAAATTCATAGCCGAATGCGGTGACGTCAGCATCGTGATAGCGCGCTTCGTCAGAAACCACGATATCACCCACTTTCAGCGTAGAAGCCAGGCCACCCGCAGAACCGGTATTGATGATGGCGTCCGGCTTGCAGCGTTCAAGCAGCAGCGTAGCGCCGAGCGCCGCAGCTACTTTACCGATGCCTGATTTCAGTAGCGCAACCTCAGTACCGTTCAGTTGGCCGGTGTAAATTTCACAACCGCCAAGAGCGATTGTCTGACGGTTTTCGATTTTGTCACGCAGCAGCGTAACTTCTTCTTCCATTGCACCAATGATGCCGATTTTCATAGATTTACTCGCGATAAGCCAGATTTGAGGGCATAGTCTATCATGCGCTTAAGGGGTAGCGCATTTCTCAGGCGGGAGAGGACATGGCACAGATCGATTTCCGAAAAAAAATAAACTGGCATCGTCGTTACCGTTCACCGCAGGGCGTGAAATCTGAGCATGAGATCCTGCGCATTTTCGAAAGCGACCGTGGACGCATTATCAATTCTCCGGCTATTCGCCGACTGCAGCAAAAAACCCAGGTCTTTCCGTTGGAGCGTAACGCGGCGGTGCGTACGCGCCTGACGCACTCGATGGAAGTTCAGCAGGTAGGGCGTTATATCGCCAAAGAGATCCTCAGCCGACTGAAAGAGCAAAAGCTGTTGGAGCAGTACGGCCTGGATGAGTTGACCGGTCCCTTTGAAAGCATCGTCGAAATGTCCTGCCTGATGCATGACATCGGCAATCCGCCGTTTGGTCATTTTGGCGAGGCAGCGATTAATGACTGGTTTCGCCAGCGACTCTATCCGGCTGACGCTGAAAGTCAGCCGTTAAGCGACGATCGCTGCCTGGTGTCTGCGTTACGTTTGCGTGAAGGTGAAGAGTCGCTCAATGATATTCGCCGCAAGGTACGTCAGGACCTGTGCCATTTTGAAGGCAATGCGCAGGGCATTCGGCTGGTGCATACTCTGATGCGCATGAACCTGACCTGGTCGCAGGTGGGGGGAATTTTAAAATATACGCGCCCGGCATGGTGGCGTGGAGGTACGCCGGCGACGCATAACTATTTAATGAAGAAACCGGGCTATTACCTTTCCGAGGAACCGTATATTGAGCGGTTACGTAAAGAATTATCCTTAGCACCTTACAGTCGCTTTCCATTAACCTGGATTATGGAAGCAGCGGACGATATCTCTTATTGTGTGGCTGATCTGGAGGATGCTGTTGAGAAAAGAATCTTCAGCGTCGAGCAGCTTTACCACCATCTGTATGAGGCGTGGGGGCATCATGAAAAAGGTTCCCTGTTTAGTCAGGTTGTTGAGAACGCCTGGGAAAAATCTCGTTCAAATACATTAAGCCGCAGTACTGAAGATCAGTTCTTTATGTATTTACGCGTTAATACGCTGAATAAGCTGGTACCGTACGCCGCTCAGCGTTTTATTGATAATTTGCCGCAAATTTTTGAGGGGAGTTTTAATCACGCTTTATTAGATGATGCCAGTAGCTTCAGTCAGTTGCTAGGGGTATATAAAAATGTAGCGGTAAAACATGTGTTTAGTCATCCAGATGTGGAACAGCTGGAATTGCAAGGCTATCGGGTTATCAGTGGGCTTCTGGAAATCTACCAACCACTGCTAAAAATGTCATTATCCGACTTTAGCGGACTGGTTGAACACGAAAGATTAAAACAGTTCCCTATCGAATCACGATTATTTCAAAAGTTGTCTACCCGCCATCGTCTTGCTTATGTTGAGGCGGTCAGTAAAATATTGCCGGGTAGTGCCGAGTTCCCGGTCATGGAATATTATTACCGCTGCCGTTTAATTCAGGATTATATCAGCGGGATGACTGACTTGTATGCCTGGGATGAATATAGACGGCTGATGGCGGTAGAACAATAAATACTCATTTGTAAAGACGGACAATAAAATTTTACTTTTTCCTTAAACTTCATTCTGGAACTTAGCGCTATAAAACGACTCTGAGGTATACAGCAATTTTGCGTGACCTGTTAATCGAGAACGAAACACATGAAAAAAACCACATTAGCAATGAGTGCACTGGCTCTGAGTTTAGGTTTGGCGTTGTCCCCCCTGTCTGCAACGGCGGCTGAGACAGCGTCTTCAGCGACAACAGCCCAACAGATGCCAAGCCTGGCCCCGATGCTCGAAAAAGTGATGCCATCGGTGGTGAGTATTAATGTCGAGGGGAGCACGACGGTCAATACGCCGCGTATGCCGCGTAATTTCCAGCAGTTCTTTGGTGATAACTCTCCGTTCTGCCAGGACGGTTCTCCGTTCCAGAGCTCACCGTTCTGCCAGGGCGGTGCTCCGGGCGCTGACAACGGCGGTGGCCAGCAGCAGAAATTTATGGCGCTGGGGTCTGGCGTCATCATTGATGCCGCGAAAGGGTATGTTGTGACCAACAACCACGTGGTCGATAATGCCACGGTGATCAAGGTTCAACTGAGCGATGGGCGTAAGTTTGACGCAAAAATCGTCGGAAAAGATCCGCGCTCTGATATCGCGTTGATCCAAATTCAGGATCCGAAAAACCTGACGGCAATTAAGCTGGCAGATTCTGATGCGCTGCGCGTGGGTGATTACACTGTAGCGATTGGTAACCCGTTTGGCCTCGGTGAAACGGTGACATCAGGTATCGTTTCTGCACTGGGGCGTAGTGGCCTGAATGCCGAAAACTACGAGAACTTTATCCAGACGGATGCGGCGATCAACCGCGGTAACTCTGGCGGTGCGCTGGTTAACCTGAATGGTGAGTTGATCGGGATTAACACCGCGATCCTCGCGCCGGACGGTGGCAACATCGGGATCGGTTTTGCTATCCCAAGCAACATGGTGAAAAACCTGACTTCGCAGATGGTTGAGTTCGGCCAGGTTAAACGCGGTGAGCTGGGTATTATGGGGACTGAGCTGAGCTCTGAGCTGGCGAAAGCGATGAAAGTGGATGCCCAGCGTGGGGCATTCGTCAGCCAGGTTATGCCGAACTCTTCTGCAGCGAAAGCCGGTATCAAAGCCGGGGACGTGATTACTTCCCTGAACGGTAAACCAATCAGCAGCTTCGCTGCCCTGCGTGCGCAGGTCGGCACCATGCCAGTGGGTAGCAAAATTAACCTTGGCCTGCTGCGCGACGGTAAGCCGGTCACCGTGAACCTGGAATTGCAGCAGAGCAGCCAGACTCAGGTTGATTCCAGCTCTATCTTCAAAGGCATTGAAGGTGCCGACATGAGCAACAAAGGCCAGGATAAAGGTGTCGTGGTAAGCGACGTGAAACCGAATTCTCCGGCTGCACAGATCGGCCTGAAGAAAGGGGATGTGATTATCGGTGCGAATCAGCAGCCGGTGAAAAACATCGCCGAATTGCGCAAAATCCTCGACAGCAAACCCGCTGTACTGGCGCTGAACATTCAGCGTGGCGACAGCTCCATCTATCTGTTGATGCAGTAATCTCCCTCAACCCCTTCCTGTATCAGGGAAGGGGTTTCTTTTTGTGATACCTCCCACAACTCCATATTTCTCCCTTCCGCTTTGTGCATTTGCACAATGTCGCCGCTTATTATCTTCCCTATGCTTGAGCTCTGCTCACAGGAGGGGTTTATGGCTGGCTGGCACCTTGATACCAAAATGGCGCAGGATATCGTGGCGCGAACCATGCGCATCATTGATACCAATATCAACGTAATGGATGCCCGTGGGCGGATAATCGGCAGTGGCGATCGCGAACGCATTGGTGAATTGCACGAAGGTGCGCTGTTGGTACTTTCGCAGGGCCGGGTGGTGGACATTGACGATGCAGTGGCGAGGCATTTGCACGGCGTGCGTCAGGGGATAAACCTGCCGTTGCGGCTCGAAGGCGAAATCGTTGGCGTTATCGGCCTTACCGGTGAACCGGAACATCTGCGTAAATACGGCGAGCTGGTGTGCATGACAGCCGAAATGATGCTGGAGCAGTCGCGCCTGATGCATCTGTTAGCGCAGGACAGTCGTCTGCGCGAAGAACTGGTGATGAACCTGATTCAGGCGGAAGAGAATACCCCGGCGCTGATGGAGTGGGCGCAACGTTTAGGCATTGATTTGAACCAGCCGCGCGTGGTGGCAGTGGTAGAGGTTGATAGTGGCCAGCTTGGCGTTGACAGCGCGATGGCGGAGCTACAGCAATTGCAGAACGCGTTGACTACGCCTGAACGTAATAATCTGATTGCGATTGTTTCCCTGACCGAGATGGTGGTGCTGAAACCGGCGCTCAATCAGTTTGGTCGCTGGGACGCGGAAGATCACCGCAAGCGTGTTGAACAGTTGATCGCCCGTATGAAAGAGAACGGACAACTACGCTTTCGCGTATCGCTGGGCAACTATTTTACCGGGCCGGGCAGCATTGCCCGTTCGTATCGCACCGCACGTACAACCATGATGGTCGGCAAGCAGCGCATGCCGGAAAGCCGTAGCTATTTCTACCAGGATTTAATGTTGCCAGTGCTGCTGGACAGCCTGCGCGGCGGCTGGCAGGCCAACGAGCTGGCGCGTCCGCTGGTTCGGCTGAAAGCGATGGATAACAACGGCTTGCTGCGTCGGACTTTAGCGGCGTGGTTTCGGCATAACGTTCAGCCGCTGGCGACCTCAAAAGCGTTGTTTATCCACCGTAATACGCTGGAATATCGCCTGAACCGAATTTCAGAGCTAACCGGGCTGGATTTGGGGAATTTTGACGACCGACTGTTGTTGTATGTGGCGTTGCAACTGGATGAACAGCATTAATTCCTTGCCTGATGACACTACACATATCAGGCAAAATGCCGGGGGGCGGCTTCGCCTTACCCGGCCTACGAATACATTCACATGCGGTTACTTACGCGTCAGTTTTTCCAGATCGGCTTCAATTTCGCTGATCTTGTTGGTCACGACGCTTTCCAGATGACGTAAATCATCAAGGATCTTGCGTTTAAGATCGACTTCGCTGCGATCGCGCTGGCAGATCTGATCCAGTTCGTCGATCACATAGCGCAGGTTTGGACTGATCTCCTGCACTTCTTTGTAGCCCTGGCCGACGCCATCGGCGACAACCGTTTTACGCTGACGGGGATATTTGAACTTCACGCTCTTGGCAAAAAACTCGCCTTTATCCTTCTGGAAATAGATTTTCAGGATATCGTTGTTGGCTTCTTGCCGCAGGCTGTAACGATCGATTTCTTCAGGATTAGTAATGCCCAGACTTTTCAGATTGTCATACATAGCGGTACCCTTAAGCTCACCATAACCATTGAATAATTAACGAAAAGCCTTGTTTATGCCACTCGCAGATGTAAAAAAAGCGGGCTAAGCCCGCTTTTTCAAATTGCTGTTAGTCGATGGTACGTAACAGTTCGTTGATACCCACTTTGCCACGCGTTTTAGCGTCGACTTTCTTCACGATCACCGCGCAGTACAGGCTGTATTTGCCATCTTTCGACGGCAGGTTGCCGGAAACGACAACAGAGCCCGCCGGTACGCGGCCATAATGCACTTCGCCTGTTTCACGATCGTAAATACGGGTGCTCTGACCGATGTACACGCCCATAGAGATAACAGAGCCTTCTTCGACGATCACGCCTTCAACCACTTCAGAGCGCGCGCCGATGAAGCAGTTGTCTTCGATGATGGTCGGGTTAGCCTGTAACGGCTCCAGTACGCCACCGATGCCAACGCCGCCGGACAGGTGAACGTTTTTACCAATTTGCGCGCAGGAACCCACGGTCGCCCAGGTATCAACCATCGTACCTTCATCCACATAAGCGCCGATGTTCACGTAAGACGGCATCAGCACGGTGTTACGGGCGATAAACGCACCCTGGCGTACGGCCGCTGGCGGAACCACGCGGAAACCTTCTTTCTGGAAGCGTGCTTCGTCGTAGTTGGCGAATTTCATCGGCACTTTATCGAAGTAACGGCTTTCCGCACCCTCGATAACCTGATTATCGTTAATACGGAAAGAGAGCAGGACCGCCTTTTTCAGCCACTGATGCGTGACCCACTGACCCTCAATCTTTTCTGCGACGCGCAGTGCACCGGAATCCAGTAAAGCAATAACCTGATTCACCGCTTCGCGGGTTACGGTATCTACATTTGCCGGAGTAATGTCGGCACGGCGCTCGAAAGCGGACTCAATAACGTTCTGTAACTGCTGCATTGTTAAACTCTTTCCATAATAAATAAAAACATTACCCTTTATCGTTTGGATTGAGGGCCTCTGTCAACCGTTGATGTACTTCCTGCTGTAGCTCATTATTAAGGGCACGCCGGTCGGCGGTGGCGATTATGAATAAATCTTCTACTCGTTCGCCAATAGTTGTAATTCGGGCGCCATGCAGCGAAATTCCCAGATCGGCAAAAATCTGCCCGACCCGCGCCAGCAGTCCAGGCTGGTCGAGAGCGATAAGCTCAAGGAATGATTTGCGGTCGGTATGGGTCGGAAGAAAAGTGACCTCGGTATCGACGGTAAAGTGGCGTAATTTTGCCGGTTGACGACGCGGCTGCGGCGGTTGCCAACTGCGTTGAGTAATGGCTTGTTCAAGCCCAAAACGGATCGCTTCGTGCCTGTCTGACGACAGCGGACTGCCGTCCGGCTCCAGAACGATGAACGTATCCATCGCCATGCCATCACGGGTGGTGAAAATCTGTGCATCGTGAACGCTAAGATTACGCCTGTCCAGTTCGGCGCAGACGGCGGCAAACAGGTAAGGGCGGTCCGGGCTCCAGATGAAAATCTCCGTTCCGCCTCGCGTGGCCTGCGGGCTGAGTAAAATTAGTGGTTTACTGAGATCGTGCTGCAGCAGATGACGCGCATGCCAGGCCAGTTGATTTGGGCTGTGGCGCACGAAATAGTTGGCGCGACAGCGCGACCAGATGTGGTGCAGCGCTTCTTCATCAATGTTGTCCATACGCAGTAGCGCCAGTGCCTGCAGCTGATGATGGCGCACACGCTCGCGCATATCCGGTGTATTTTGCATCCCACGACGCAGCTGTTTTTCCGTGGCGAAGTATAATTCGCGCAACAGGCTTTGCTTCCAGCTATTCCACAGTGTTTCGTTAGTAGCGCAAATATCTGCGACGGTCAGGCACACTAAAAAGCGCAGACGATGTTCCGTTTGTACTTCTTCAGCGAATTGCTTGATCACCTCCGGATCCTGAATATCACGGCGCTGAGCGGTCACCGACATTAGCAGATGCTGGCGCACCAGCCACATGACCAGATTTGTTTCACGCGAGTTGAGTCCGTGTAATTCGGCGAACTTGAGTACGTCCTGAGCCCCCAGAATAGAGTGATCGCCGCCACGTCCTTTGGCGATATCGTGGAACAGCGCAGCAATCAGAATGAGTTCCGGTTGACGCAGGCGCGGCCACAGATCCACACACAGCGGATGGCGCGGGCGAGTCTCTTCCCTGGCAAAACTTTCCAGTTTGAGCATTACGCGGATAGTGTGCTCATCCACCGTATAAGCATGAAACAGGTCAAACTGCATTTGACCGACAATGTGTGACCACTGCGGCATATAGGCCCATAACACGCTGTGGCGATGCATTGGCAACAGGCCGCGACTCACTGCACCCGGATGGCGCAACATGCTGAGAAATAGCGAGCGCGCTTCCGGAATGTAGCACAGCGGTTGAGTTAAATGACGGCGGGCATGACGCAAATGACGCAGTGTGGTGGAGTAAATTCCGGTGATCGCGCTATTGCGTACCATGATGTAAAACATCCGCAAAATAGCCTCGGGCTCGCGGATAAACAGGTCGTCATTGCGCAGGTCAATCAATGTGCCACGCAACTGAAAGTCGTCATCAATTGGGCGCGGTTTTTCATCAGCCGGCATGGCGAGGATCGCCTCGTCAAACAGCTGGAGCAGCATGTGGTTCAGTTCACTCACTCGTCGCGTGACCCGGAAATAGTCTTTCATCATCCGCTCGATCGGCTCATTGCCTTCACCGCCATAATTGAGGCGTTGAGCCACGCTGAGCTGTCGATCAAACAGCAGACGATTATCGTAACGGTTCACGATCAGATGCAATGCAAAGCGAATGCGCCACAGAATATGCAAACATTCATTCAGTTCGGCGCGCTCCGCCAGCGTCAGGAAGCCGAAGCCGACCATCTCATCCAGCGACGTGGCACCAAAATGACGGCGGGCGACCCATTGCAGGGTGTGGATGTCGCGCAGTCCACCAGGACTGCTTTTGATATCCGGCTCCAGGTTGTAGCTGGTGCCGTGATAGCGCTGATGGCGTTGATTCTGTTCTTCCACTTTGGCAGCGTAAAATTTATCGGACGGCCAGAAACCTTCGCTAAAAATATGCTTTTGTAGCTCCAGAAACAGCGCCACGTCGCCAATCAGCAGGCGTGTTTCTATCAGGTTGGTGGCGACGGTTAAATCCGATAGCCCCTCCAGCAGACACTCTTCCAGCGTCCGCACGCTGTGCCCAACCTCTAGCCTCACGTCCCATAGCAGCGTTAACAGCTCGCCGACTTTTTCGGCCTGTGCGTCAGGGAGCTTTTTACGACTCAGGATCAGTAGGTCAATATCGGAAAGGGGATGCAGTTCGCCGCGTCCGTAACCGCCAACAGCAACCAGCGCCAGATCGGCAATCTGACCGAAACCGGCTTCAATCCACAGACGCTGAAGTAACTGGTCAATAAACTCGGTGCGGGCCTCAATGAGTTGCTCTGCGGAGATCCCGCTGTCAAACGCTTCGCCTAACCAGTGCTGGAAAGCGTCGATATGCGCTTTAATGCCGGGGCAGTTGAGGTCGTGCTGTGGCCATGTCCCTGGGTTTTGCGGTTGGCCAGGCAGGGTGGGGAGGGCAGTATTTGCGTGCTGTTCAGGAAGAGTATTCATTATGCGCCACCCATTAAAAAGCCGGATGGCGGCTAATGCGCCTTACCCGGCCTACGGATTTACTCTTAATCCTTCAAGCTGCTTCTGCGTTGGCTGCGCTCGTTCACTCCAGTCACGTACTTTTGTACGCTTCTGGAGATTCACTCTCTTGCCGTCTTGAAGCAACTCGAATGATTTTGAGTAAAGGTGCAATTTGTAGGCCTGATAAGATGCAGGGGCATCGCCATCAGGCAAAACATTATTCGCCGTGTGTGATGATCGCCGGGATGGTGTCATCCGTGCGTAACGTCAGAATTTCACAGCCGTTTTCCGTCACCACAATAGTATGCTCGTACTGAGCAGACAAGCTCCGGTCTTTGGTTTTCACCGTCCAGCCGTCTTTCATAGTGCGGATACGGTAATCACCGGCATTCAGCATCGGTTCTACGGTGAAGGTCATGCCCGGCTGCAGTACCACACCGCCGTCATCCGCATCATAATGCAGAACCTGCGGTTCTTCATGGAAGCCGCGACCAATGCCGTGACCGCAGTATTCACGGACCACAGAGAAACCTTCGCCTTCCGCGTATTTCTGAATTGCAGCACCCAGGGTACGCAGGCGAATACCTGGTTTTACCATGCGCAGCGCCAGGTACAGGCTTTCCTGCGTGACGCGGCACAGACGCTCGCCAAGAATGGTCGGTTTCCCGACGATAAACATTTTGGACGTATCGCCGTGGTATTCGTCTTTAATCACTGTGACGTCAATGTTGACGATATCGCCGTCTTTCAGGAGCTTGGCATCGTCCGGGATCCCGTGGCACACGACTTCATTAATAGAGATGCACACGGATTTCGGATAACCGTGATAGCCCAGGCATGCGGAAATGGCCTGCTGTTCATTCACGATGTAGTCGTTACAGATGCGATCCAGCTCGCCGGTGCTGACGCCCGGTTTAACAAACGGTGCGATCATTTCCAGTACATCGGCGGCCAGACGGCCAGCGACGCGCATTTTTTCGATTTCTTCAGGAGTCTTAATTGAGATAGCCATGAATTCTGTCCATCAGTGCCGATGATATCGGCAATAATTGTTTAAGTGCTGCCAATGGTATCAGTCCCGCATACATGCTGCCAAATTGAGAATCATTCTAAACTTCGCCTTTCGTGCCACAGGTGCGTTGGCTGTATTTTTTCACTCCAGTCACTTACTACATGTAAGCTCCTGGAGATTCAAAAATTTGCCGCCTTCCTGTAACACGAAATTCATCGTTCATTCAGCACACAGTACCAACAATTATTGGTGTCGACGGCGTATTTGTGGTATAAAGCGCGCCGGACTTCCGTTCTATTCGCAGACTACACACGATGGACGGGAGCGACAAATCTCACTTTGTGTAACAACACACACGTATCGACACATATTCCGGGGTGCCCTTAAGGGTCGGTAATATGGGATGCGTGGAGGCTTAACCCCAACTTTTATATATAGAGGTTTTAATCATGGCAACTGTTTCCATGCGCGACATGCTCAAGGCTGGTGTTCACTTCGGTCACCAGACCCGTTACTGGAACCCGAAAATGAAGCCGTTCATCTTCGGTGCGCGTAACAAAGTTCACATCATCAACCTTGAGAAAACTGTACCGATGTTCAACGAAGCTCTGGCTGAACTGAACAAGATCTCTGCTCGTAAAGGTAAAATCCTTTTCGTTGGTACTAAACGCGCTGCAAGCGAAGCGGTGAAAGACGCTGCTAACAGCTGCGACCAGTTCTTCGTGAACCATCGCTGGCTGGGCGGTATGCTGACTAACTGGAAAACCGTTCGTCAGTCCATCAAACGTCTGAAAGATCTGGAAACTCAGTCTCAGGACGGTACTTTCGAAAAGCTGACCAAGAAAGAAGCGCTGATGCGCACCCGTGAGCTTGAGAAACTGGAAAACAGCCTGGGCGGTATCAAAGACATGGGCGGCCTGCCGGACGCTCTGTTCGTAATCGATGCTGACCACGAGCACATTGCTATCAAAGAAGCAAACAACCTGGGTATCCCGGTATTTGCTATCGTTGATACCAACTCTGATCCGGACGGTGTTGACTTCGTTATCCCGGGTAACGACGACGCAATCCGTGCTGTGACCCTGTACCTGGGCGCTGTAGCTACTACCGTTCGTGAAGGCCGTTCTCAGGATCTGGCTTCCCAGGCGGAAGAAAGCTTCGTAGAAGCTGAATAATAAGGCACGCTCGTTAGAGCGACCCCTTATATATCCTAGGTAATTCGAGTTGCTGGAAGGCGTTGACGCAACGAATCCCCCGGAGCTTACGTCAGTAAGTGACTGGGGTGAGTAAGGAAAACAACGCACCAGCAGCTTGAAGAATGACGGATATAGGCCAGGTAGTATCACGTTTGGTTAGGGGGCCTGTATATGGCCCCCTTTTTCACTTTTAAATCTGTGCGGTTTCATGCCGGGCAGATCAAATCTTCCGAGGATTTTAGAATGGCTGAAATTACCGCATCCCTGGTAAAAGAGCTGCGTGAGCGTACTGGCGCAGGCATGATGGATTGCAAAAAAGCACTGACTGAAGCTAATGGCGACATCGAGCTGGCAATCGAAAACATGCGTAAGTCCGGTGCTATTAAAGCAGCGAAAAAAGCAGGCAACGTTGCTGCTGACGGCGTAATCAAAACCAAAATCGACGGCAATATCGCTTTCATTCTGGAAGTTAACTGCCAGACTGACTTCGTTGCTAAAGATGCTGGTTTCCAGGCATTTGCTGACAAAGTACTGGACGCTGCCGTTGCTGGCAAAATCACTGACGTTGAAGTTCTGAAAGCACAGTTCGAAGAAGAACGTGTTGCTCTGGTTGCTAAAATCGGTGAGAACATCAACATCCGTCGCGTGGCTTCCCTGGAAGGCGAAGTACTGGGTAGCTACCAGCACGGTGCGCGTATCGGTGTTCTGGTTGCTGCAACTGGCGCTGATGAAGAACTGGTTAAACAGCTGGCAATGCACATTGCTGCAAGCAAACCAGAATTCGTTAAGCCGGAAGACGTTTCTGCTGAAGTAGTAGAAAAAGAATACCAGGTTCAGCTGGATATCGCGATGCAGTCTGGCAAGCCGAAAGAAATCGCAGAGAAAATGGTTGAAGGCCGCATGAAGAAATTCACCGGCGAAGTTTCTCTGACTGGTCAGCCTTTCGTTATGGAACCGAGCAAATCTGTTGCTCAGCTGCTGAAAGAGCACAACGCTGACGTAACTGGTTTCATCCGCTTCGAAGTGGGTGAAGGCATCGAGAAAGTTGAGACTGACTTTGCAGCAGAAGTTGCTGCGATGTCCAAGCAGTCTTAATTTTAAAAGGAGCCGCCTGAGGGCGGCTTCTTTTTGCGCCCGACTTGTAAATTCAGCTAAGCGCTATAGTGGCAGGGCTGAAAAGCGACATACAATGTCGCTGGAATTAACTCATCTCATTCGTTGACAGTCTCAGGAAAGAAACATGGCTACCAATGCAAAACCCGTCTACAAACGTATTCTGCTTAAGTTAAGTGGCGAAGCTCTGCAAGGTTCAGAGGGCTTCGGTATTGATGCAAGCATACTTGACCGTATGGCTCAGGAAATCAAAGAGCTGGTCGAGCTGGGAATCCAGGTTGGCGTAGTGATCGGTGGTGGTAACCTGTTCCGTGGTGCTGGTCTGGCGAAAGCAGGGATGAACCGCGTCGTGGGCGACCACATGGGCATGTTAGCCACCGTAATGAACGGTCTGGCGATGCGCGATGCGCTTCACCGCGCCTATGTGAACGCTCGCCTGATGTCCGCTATCCCTCTGAACGGCGTGTGTGATAACTACAGCTGGGCGGAAGCGATCAGCCTGTTGCGTAACAACCGCGTGGTTATTTTGTCCGCTGGTACAGGCAACCCGTTCTTCACCACTGACTCCGCAGCCTGCCTGCGTGGTATTGAAATTGAAGCGGATGTGGTTCTTAAAGCCACTAAAGTTGATGGTGTGTTTACCGCCGACCCAGCTAAAGATCCAACAGCAACCATGTACGAACAGTTGACCTATGCTGAAGTACTGGATAAAGAACTGAAAGTGATGGATCTGGCTGCGTTCACGCTGGCTCGTGACCACAAATTACCGATTCGTGTCTTCAACATGAACAAACCGGGTGCGTTGCGCCGCGTTGTGATGGGTGAAAAAGAAGGCACGTTAATCACGGAATAATTCCCGTTGCGGCTAAATGCAGGTAATATTCCGCTTTAATGTCGCGGGATACGTCCCTCAAAATTAATCAAGACTATACTTGTCACATCTTGCGTGGTGGGTATGGTCTGACTGAAACAAGCTTTCAAGGATTCGTAACGTGATCAACGATATCAGAAAAGATGCTGAAGTACGCATGGACAAATGCGTCGAAGCATTCAAAAATCAAATCAGCAAAATTCGCACGGGTCGTGCTTCTCCCAGCCTGCTGGATGGCATTATCGTAGAATATTACGGCACGCCGACTCCGCTGCGCCAGCTGGCAAGCGTAACGGTTGAAGATTCCCGTACCCTGAAAATCAACGTGTTTGACCGTTCTATGGGGCCGGCTGTTGAGAAAGCGATTATGGCTTCTGACCTCGGTCTGAACCCAAGCTCAGCGGGTTCTGACATCCGCGTTCCGCTGCCACCGCTGACCGAAGAACGTCGTAAAGATCTGACCAAGATCGTACGTGGTGAAGCTGAAGGTGCGCGTGTTGCTGTGCGTAACGTACGCCGTGATGCCAACGACAAAGTGAAAGCGCTGCTGAAAGATAAAGAGATCAGCGAAGATGACGATCGCCGTTCTCAGGACGACGTACAGAAACTGACCGATGCTGCAATCAAGAAAGTTGATGCGGCGCTGGCAGAGAAAGAAGCGGAACTGATGCAGTTCTGATTCGCCTGTACGCTAAAAACGCCGCTTAGAAGGCCTGAGAAGGCTGGATGGCGGCGTTTTGCTTTTTTATCCTGTCTCAATTCTTCTGGATGTCTCATGAAGCAATTAACCATCCTGGGCTCAACCGGCTCTATTGGTTGCAGTACGCTCGATGTAGTACGCCATAACCCGGATAAATTTCGTGTTGCTGCGTTGGTAGCGGGTAAAAATGTCGCCCGTATGGTGGAGCAATGCCTTGAGTTTTCCCCCCGCTACGCGGTGATGGATGACGAAAAAAGTGCAGCGCTGGTGAAATCCGCATTGCGGGATCATGGAAGTCGCACCGAGGTTATGTGCGGGCAGCAGGCGGCCTGTGATATGGCCGCGCTGGATGATGTCGATCAGGTCATGGCGGCGATAGTTGGCGCGGCAGGTTTGTTGCCAACGCTTGCGGCAATCCGCGCAGGCAAAAACATTTTGCTGGCGAATAAAGAGTCTCTGGTAACCTGCGGACGTCTGTTTATGGACGACGTGAAACGGCATAAAGCGCAGCTTTTGCCGGTAGATAGCGAACATAACGCAATTTTTCAGAGTTTACCGCAACCTATCCAACACAATCTGGGATACGCTGACCTTGAGCAAAACGGCGTTGTGTCTGTTTTGCTTACCGGGTCTGGTGGCCCTTTCCGTGAAACGCCATTGCCCGATCTGGCTCTAATGACTCCCGATCAGGCATGTCGTCATCCGAATTGGTCGATGGGACGAAAAATCTCCGTCGATTCCGCCACCATGATGAATAAAGGTCTGGAATACATTGAAGCGCGTTGGTTGTTTAATGCCAGTGCAAGCCAGATGGAAGTGCTGATCCATCCACAGTCGGTTATTCACTCGATGGTCCGTTATCAGGATGGTAGCGTCCTGGCCCAGTTGGGTGAGCCTGATATGCGCACGCCTATCGCCCATACGATGGCATGGCCGGAACGTGTGAGCTCTGGGGTTAAGCCTGTCGATTTTTGCAAACTCAGTGCGTTGACGTTTTCCGCACCTGATTATCAGCGTTATCCGTGCCTGAAACTGGCGATGGACGCGTTTGAGCAAGGACAGGCTGCGACAACTGCGCTGAACGCCGCAAATGAGATTACCGTTGCTGCATTTTTGGCGCAGCAGATTCGATTTACGGATATCGCCGATCTCAATTTGTCCGTACTGGATAGGATGGATTTGCAGGAACCGCAGAGCGTTGAAGATGTGCTGAGGGTCGATGCCATCGCCAGAGACGTCGCGACAAAACAAGTGACACGACTCTCAAGCTGATGATAATCACTCTGTGAGGGATCGTGCTATTTGTTAGCGTTGGGCTTCAGTGATATAGTCTGCGCCACCTGATCGCAGGTATTTGCTTTTTTTCGATCGGGTAAGCCGTGGTTTGACACGGCTTTTTTGTGGATAGGCTTCAGTATTCCTGAGTACCGTATAATCCTTTCAGGGACTAAAAACGCGTTATGTTGTCTGCAACTAAACCATTAAGCGAGAACTTGCCAGCACATGGTTGTCGCCATGTCGCAATTATCATGGATGGCAATGGCCGCTGGGCGAAAAAGCAAGGGAAGATCCGCGCCTTTGGGCATAAGGCCGGAGCAAAATCCGTCCGCCGGGCTGTCTCTTTTGCTGCCAATAACGGTATTGACGCGTTAACGCTGTATGCCTTTAGCAGTGAGAACTGGAACCGACCAGCGCAGGAAGTTAGTGCGTTAATGGAATTGTTTGTGTGGGCACTTGATAGCGAAGTGAAAAACCTGCACCGCCATAACGTGCGTCTGCGTATTATTGGGGATATCAGTCGATTTAACACACGTTTGCAAGAACGGATTCGCAAGTCGGAAGCGCTTACAGCCCAGAATACCGGGTTAACGCTGAATATTGCCGCGAATTACGGTGGACGGTGGGATATTGTCCAGGGCGTCAGGCAACTGGCACAACAGGTGCAGGAAGGTCTGTTGCGTCCAGATCAAATTGATGAAGAGATGCTTGGTCAGCAAGTGTGTATGCATGAGCTGGCTCCTGTGGATTTAGTGATAAGGACTGGGGGAGAGCATCGAATTAGTAATTTTTTGTTGTGGCAAATTGCCTATGCCGAACTTTACTTTACGGATGTTCTCTGGCCCGATTTCGATGAACAAGACTTTGAAGGTGCGCTACATGCCTTTGCTAATCGTGAGCGTCGTTTCGGCGGCACCGAGCCCGGTGATGAAAAAGCCTGATGGGGGTCGCTTTTGCTGAAGTATCGCCTGATTTCTGCTTTTGTTTTAATACCCGTTGTCATCGCGGCGTTGTTTTTGTTGCCGCCGGTGGGGTTCGCCATTGTTACGCTGGTCGTCTGTATGCTGGCCGCCTGGGAATGGGGACAGTTAAGCGGTTTTGCCACGCGTACACAGCGAGTTTGGTTGGCGGTTTTGTGCGGGCTATTGCTGGCACTGATGCTGTTTTTGCTGCCTGAGTATCATCATAATATTCACCAACCGCTGGTTGAAGTGTCGCTTTGGGCGTCGCTGGGCTGGTGGGCCGTGGCGCTATTACTGGTGTTGTTTTACCCCGGTTCAGCCTCGGTCTGGCGTAATTCCAAAACATTACGCATAATTTTCGGCGTGTTAACCATTGTTCCTTTCTTTTGGGGAATGCTGGCGCTACGTGCCTGGCACTATGATGAGAATCATTATAGTGGCGCGCTATGGCTGCTCTATGTCATGATCCTCGTTTGGGGAGCGGACTCTGGTGCCTATATGTTTGGTAAGATGTTTGGCAAACATAAACTGGCGCCGAAGGTTTCTCCTGGTAAAACCTGGCAGGGTTTTATTGGCGGACTTGCCACTGCAGCTGTAATCTCGTGGGGTTATGGTATGTGGGCGAATCTTGAAGTTGCGCCTGTCACCTTGCTCATTTGCTCCATCGTTGCAGCCCTGGCCTCCGTGCTGGGTGACCTGACCGAGAGTATGTTTAAGCGTGAAGCAGGTATTAAGGACAGTGGTCACTTAATCCCAGGACACGGTGGTATTCTGGATCGTATTGACAGCCTGACGGCTGCGGTGCCGGTCTTTGCTTGCCTGTTGTTACTGGTATTCAGGACGCTCTAACGGATGGTCTTATGCTGAGTATTCTCTGGAATCTGGCTGCATTCATCGTTGCACTTGGTGTACTTATCACCGTGCATGAATTTGGTCATTTCTGGGTTGCACGGCGCTGCGGAGTCCGCGTCGAGCGCTTTTCCATTGGCTTTGGAAAAGCGCTTTGGCGCCGTACCGATAAACAGGGTACGGAATACGTGATCGCCTTAATTCCCCTCGGCGGTTACGTCAAAATGCTGGATGAGCGCGCTGAGCCCGTTGTACCGGAGCTGCGCCACTATGCTTTCAACAATAAAACAGTTGGGCAGCGCGCGGCCATTATCGCTGCAGGCCCGATTGCAAATTTCCTCTTCGCTATTTTTGCCTACTGGCTGGTGTTTATCATCGGTGTCCCTGGCGTTCGTCCGGTTGTTGGTGAAATAACACCCAACTCGATTGCTGCCCAGGCGCAAATTCAGCCAGGTACGGAACTAAAAGCGGTTGATGGTATCGAAACCCCTGATTGGGATACCGTCCGATTGCAGCTGGTAGCCAAAATTGGTGATGAGCAGACTATCCTCAGCGTGGCACCGTTTGGTAGTAACCAGCGACAGGATAAAACGCTGGATTTGCGCCAATGGGCATTTGAGCCAGACAAACAGGACCCCGTCACGAGTTTGGGCATTCGTCCTCGTGGTCCGCAGATTGAACCTGTGCTGTCAGAAGTGCAGGTAAACTCCGCGGCAAGTAAGGCGGGTTTGCAAGCTGGCGACAGGATCGTTAAAGTCAATGGTCAGCCGCTGACGCAATGGATGACGTTCGTGACGTTGGTGCGCGATAATCCGGATAAGCCGTTAGCGCTAGATATTGAAAGACAAGGAAGTTCCTTGTCTTTAACGTTAACCCCAGATTCAAAAGAGGTTAACGGGAAGGCAGAAGGTTTTGCGGGCGTGGTGCCTAAAGTTATTCCTCTGCCTGATGAGTATAAGACTGTACGCCAGTATGGGCCATTCAGCGCCATCCTCGAAGCCTCGGATAAAACGTGGCAGTTGATGAAGCTAACGGTCAGTATGCTGGGAAAATTGATTACCGGTGATGTAAAACTGAACAACCTCAGTGGGCCGATTTCTATCGCCCAGGGGGCTGGGATGTCAGCGGAGTTCGGGGTTATTTATTACCTGATGTTCCTTGCGCTTATCAGCGTGAACTTAGGGATAATCAACCTGTTTCCGTTGCCCGTTCTTGACGGGGGGCATCTGCTGTTCCTGGCGATTGAAAAGCTGAAGGGCGGTCCGGTATCCGAGCGGGTTCAAGACTTTAGTTATCGCATTGGCTCTATCTTGCTGGTGTTGTTAATGGGGCTTGCACTTTTCAATGATTTCTCTCGGTTGTAAGAGAGTGTTAGGAAGAACGCATAATAACGATGGCGATGAAAAAGTTGCTCATAGCGTCGCTGCTGTTTAGCAGCGCCACCGTATACGGTGCTGAAGGGTTCGTAGTGAAGGACATTCATTTCGAAGGCCTACAGCGAGTCGCCGTTGGTGCGGCTCTCCTCAGTATGCCGGTGCGCACAGGCGACACGGTTAATGATGAAGATATCAGTAATACCATTCGTGCTCTGTTCGCCACCGGTAACTTTGAGGATGTCCGCGTCCTGCGCGATGGTGATACCCTTCTGGTTCAGGTAAAAGAACGTCCGACGATTGCCAGCATCACTTTCTCCGGTAACAAATCGGTGAAAGATGACATGCTGAAGCAAAACCTCGAGGCGTCTGGCGTACGTGTTGGCGAGTCTCTGGATCGCACAACGCTTGCCGATATCGAAAAAGGTCTGGAAGATTTCTACTATAGCGTCGGTAAATACAGCGCCAGTGTGAAAGCAGTGGTCACGCCGTTGCCGCGTAACCGCGTTGACCTCAAACTGGTCTTCCAGGAAGGCGTTTCGGCGAAGATCCAACAGATCAATATCGTCGGCAACCATGCCTTCACAACCGACGAGCTTATCTCTCACTTCCAACTGCGCGATGAAGTACCGTGGTGGAACGTGGTGGGCGATCGTAAATACCAGAAACAGAAACTGGCGGGCGACCTTGAAACCCTGCGCAGCTACTATCTGGATCGCGGCTATGCTCGCTTCAATATCGATTCCACGCAGGTTAGCCTGACGCCGGATAAAAAAGGTATCTACATCACCGTTAACATCACAGAAGGCGAGCAGTACAAGCTTTCTGGGGTCCAGGTGAGTGGTAATCTGGCCGGGCACTCTGCCGAAATTGAGACCCTGACGAAAATCGAACCGGGTGAACTCTATAACGGCACTAAAGTGACCAAAATGGAAGATGATATCAAGAAGCTACTGGGACGCTATGGTTATGCCTACCCGCGTGTACAGTCGCAGCCTGAAATCAACGATGCAGACAAAACCGTTAAATTGCGTGTAAACGTGGATGCGGGTAACCGTTTCTATGTGCGTAAGATCCGTTTTGAAGGTAACGACACCTCGAAAGATTCCGTGCTGCGTCGCGAAATGCGCCAGATGGAAGGTGCCTGGTTGGGCAGCGATCTGGTTGACCAGGGTAAAGAGCGTCTGAACCGTCTGGGTTACTTTGAAACTGTCGATACCGATACTCAACGTGTTCCGGGCAGTCCTGATCAGGTTGATGTGGTTTATAAGGTGAAAGAGCGCAACACCGGTAGCTTTAACTTCGGTGTGGGTTACGGCACTGAAAGTGGCGTGAGCTTCCAGGCGGGCGTTCAGCAGGATAACTGGTTAGGTACCGGTTATTCCGTCGGGATTAGCGGCACCAAAAACGACTATCAGACCTATACTGAGCTGTCTGTCACCAACCCGTACTTCACCGTCGATGGTGTGAGTCTCGGTGGCCGTGTCTTCTATAACGACTTCCAGGCGGATGATGCAGATCTGTCCGACTATACCAACAAAAGCTATGGTACGGACGTAACGCTGGGCTTCCCGGTCAACGAATACAACACGTTGCGTGCAGGCCTGGGTTATGTACATAACAAACTGTCCAACATGCAGCCGCAGATTGCGATGGATCGTTATCTTGAATCCATGGGTGAAGACAATACCAACAGCTTTGCCGCGGATGATTTCACCTTCAACTACGGTTGGACCTACAACAAGCTGGACCGTGGGTATTTCCCTACGGAAGGTACGCGTGTCAACCTGAACGGTAAAGTGACCATCCCGGGTTCTGATAACGAATACTATAAAGCGACGTTGGATACGGCGACCTATGTGCCGATCGATGACGACCACAAATGGGTGGTTTTGGGACGCACCAAGCTGGGTTATGGTGATGGCATTGGCGGCAAAGAGATGCCGTTCTATGAGAACTTCTACGCGGGTGGTTCCAGCACTGTACGTGGCTTCCAGTCAAACACCATTGGTCCAAAAGCAGTCTATTTGCCAGGTGCTAAATCGGATTCCAATTCGAGTAACTATGAAGAGTGCTCGAGAACTGACAATAAACCTTGTCAATCAGACGATGCAGTCGGCGGTAACGCCATGGCTGTAGCGAGCCTGGAATTCATCACACCTACGCCGTTTATCAGCGATAAATATGCTAACTCGGTCCGTACTTCCTTCTTCTGGGATATGGGTACCGTGTGGGATACGAACTGGCAGAATACCGCTGACACCCGTGCAGTTGGCGTGCCAGACTACAGCGATCCGAATAATATCCGTATGTCTGCGGGTATCGCGTTACAATGGATGTCCCCATTGGGGCCGTTGGTTTTCTCCTACGCCCAACCGTTCAAGAAGTACGATGGAGACAAAGCGGAACAGTTCCAGTTTAACATTGGTAAAACCTGGTAATTGTTCTTCGCAAAGGAATGTAGTGGTAGTGTAGCGCTGACTTTAGGCGATCTTGCATGGGATCGCCTGGCCACGCAAAGAACTGCACCTTCGGGTGCAAATGGGATGGTAAGGAGTTAATTGTGAAAAAGTGGTTATTAGCTGCAGGTCTCGGTTTAGCGATGGCAACGTCCGCACAGGCTGCTGACAAAATTGCAATCGTCAACATGGGTAGCCTGTTCCAACAGGTTGCACAGAAGACGGGTGTTTCTACTACGCTGGAAAATGAGTTCAAAGGCCGCGCCAGCGAACTGCAGCGTATGGAATCCGACCTGCAATCTAAAATGCAGCGTCTGCAATCAATGAAAGCAGGCAGCGACCGTACCAAGCTGGAAAAAGACGTAATGGCTCAGCGCCAGACTTTCTCTCAGAAAGCGCAGGCTTTCGAGCAGGATCGTCAACGTCGTTCTAACGAAGAACGCGGCAAGCTGGTTAATCGTATCCAGACAGCTGTGAAATCTGTTGCGAGCAGCCAGAGCATCGATCTGGTTGTTGACGCGAACACCGTTGCATACAACAGCAGCGATGTAAAAGACATCACCGCTGACGTACTGAAACAGGTTAAATAAGTAATGCCTTCAATTCGACTGGCTGATTTAGCAGAGCAGTTGGATGCAGAATTACACGGTGATGGCGATATCGTCATCACCGGCGTAGCGTCCATGCAATCTGCGCAAACTGGCAATATCACGTTCATGGTGAATCCAAAGTACCGTGAGCACCTGAGTGCATGCCAGGCTTCTGCCGTTGTGATGACGCAGGACTCCCTTCCATTTGCTAAGAGTGCTGTGCTGGTAGTGAAGAATCCCTACCTGACCTATGCACGAATGGCGCAAATTTTAGATACCACGCCTCAGCCTGCGCAAAATATTGCACCGAGTGCAGTAATCGATGCGACGGCGAAGTTGGGTAACAACGTTTCTGTGGGCGCGAATGCGGTCATTGAGTCTGGCGTAGAACTGGGCGATAACGTGGTTATCGGCGCAGGTTGCTTCGTTGGAAAAAACACAAAAATCGGCGCAGGTTCACGCTTGTGGGCGAATGTGACGATTTACCACGACATTCAGATCGGTGAAAATTGCCTGATCCAGTCCAGCACCGTTGTCGGATCCGACGGATTTGGTTACGCGAACGATCGCGGTAACTGGGTGAAGATCCCGCAGCTTGGTCGCGTGATTATTGGCGATCGTGTTGAGATTGGCGCATGTACCACAATTGACCGTGGTGCGCTGGACGATACCGTGATCGGTAATGGTGTTATCATTGATAACCAGTGCCAGATTGCGCATAACGTCGTGATTGGCGACAATACGGCTGTAGCCGGTGGCGTCATTATGGCGGGTAGCCTGAAGATTGGCCGTTACTGCATGATTGGCGGCGCCAGCGTGATTAATGGGCATATGGAAATATGCGACAAAGTCACGGTAACTGGCATGGGTATGGTGATGCGTCCTATCACTGAACCGGGCGTCTACTCCTCAGGCATTCCGCTACAACCCAACAAGGTATGGCGTAAAACAGCTGCACTGGTGATGAACATTGATGATATGAGCAAGCGCCTCAAAGCGATTGAGCGCAAGGTTAATCAACAAGACTAAAGCACCGTCTTTGCATGTCTGACTTTTCGGCCTGTCCCATTCATACGATTGCGACAGGCCGTGTTATTATTGCCTTTTAGTATATTTTGACAGGAAGAGTATTTTGACTACTAACACTCATACTCTGCATATTGAAGAGATTTTAGAACTTCTGCCGCACCGTTTTCCGTTTTTACTGGTAGACCGCGTGCTGGATTTTGAAGAAGGTCGTTTTCTGCGCGCAGTGAAAAATGTATCCGTTAACGAGCCTTTCTTTCAGGGCCACTTCCCGGGTAAACCGATTTTTCCTGGCGTGTTGATTCTGGAAGCGATGGCGCAGGCCACGGGTATTCTGGCGTTTAAAAGCGTAGGAAAACTGGAACCGGGCGAACTGTATTATTTCGCTGGTATTGATGAAGCACGCTTTAAGCGTCCCGTCGTGCCTGGCGATCAGATGATCATGGAAGTGACTTTCGAGAAAACGCGCCGCGGCCTGACCCGTTTCAAAGGGGTTGCACTGGTCGACGGTAAAGTTGTGTGCGAAGCAACGATGATGTGTGCCCGTAGCCGGGAGGCCTGATACGTGATTGATAAATCCGCCTTTATTCACCCAACAGCCATTGTCGAAGACGGCGCCAGCATTGGCGCTAATGCTCACATTGGCCCATTTTGTATTGTTGGACCCCATGTTGAAATTGGTGAGGGTACCGTACTGAAGTCTCACGTTGTCGTGAATGGCCATACCAAAATTGGTCGCGATAACGAGATTTATCAGTTTGCCTCCATCGGTGAAGTGAACCAGGACCTGAAATATGCTGGTGAACCGACCCGTGTGGAAATTGGCGATCGCAACCGCATTCGCGAAAGCGTCACCATTCATCGTGGCACAGTGCAAGGCGGTGGGTTGACGAAGGTGGGCAGCGATAACTTACTGATGATTAACGCACACGTTGCGCATGATTGTACGGTAGGTAACCGTTGCATTCTGGCGAATAACGCGACACTTGCCGGACATGTTTCGCTTGATGATTTTGTTATCATCGGCGGCATGACCGCGGTGCATCAGTTCTGCATTATTGGTGCACACGTGATGGTGGGTGGCTGCTCTGGCGTAGCCCAGGACGTCCCGCCATACGTTATCGCCCAGGGTAACCACGCGACGCCATTTGGCGTTAATATCGAAGGTCTGAAGCGTCGCGGCTTCACCCGTGAAGCCATTACTGCGATCCGCAACGCCTATAAAGCGCTGTACCGCAGCGGTAAAACGCTTGAGGAAGTGAAACCGGAAATCGCCGAACTGGCGAAGCAGTACCCCGATGTTCAGGCTTTTAGTGACTTCTTTGAACGCTCAACGCGTGGTCTGATTCGTTAATGACTGAACAGCGTCCTTTAACGATTGCCCTTGTCGCCGGAGAAACCTCCGGCGATATTCTTGGTGCCGGTTTAATTCGTGCACTCAAGGCCCGTGTTCCCAATGCGCGGTTTGTTGGCGTTGCGGGTCCATTGATGCAGGCGGAAGGTTGTGAAGCCTGGTACGAAATGGAAGAACTGGCAGTAATGGGCATTGTAGAAGTGCTCGGGCGCCTGCGCCGTTTACTGCATATCCGTGCCGATCTCACTCGCCGATTCACCGACCTTAAGCCGGATGTTTTCGTCGGGATTGATGCGCCTGATTTCAACATTACCCTCGAAGGCAACCTGAAATCGCAGGGCATAAAAACTATTCATTACGTCAGTCCTTCTGTGTGGGCCTGGCGACAGAAACGCGTTTTCAAAATAGGCAGATCCACCAATATGGTGCTGGCCTTTCTGCCTTTCGAAAAAGCGTTTTATGACAAATTTAACGTCCCGTGCCGCTTCATCGGCCACACTATGGCGGATGCCATGCCGCTGGATCCGGATAAAAACGCAGCGCGTGATGTGTTAGGCATTCCTCATGATGCTCACTGCCTGGCGCTTTTGCCTGGGAGTCGCGGTGCAGAAGTGGAGATGCTCAGCGCTGATTTTCTGAAAACGGCGCAGCTATTACGTCAGCATTATCCGGATCTCGAAGTCGTCGTGCCGTTGGTCAATGCCAAACGGCGCGAGCAATTTGAACGTATCAAGGCTGAGGTTGCCCCGGAACTTTCCGTGCATATGCTCAATGGAATGGGACGCGAAGCAATGGTCGCCAGTGATGCTGCGCTGTTGGCCTCTGGCACGGCTGCACTGGAATGTATGCTGGCGAAATGCCCGATGGTGGTTGGCTACCGTATGAAACCTTTCACTTTCTGGTTGGCGAAGCGTCTGGTGAAGACTGATTACGTTTCGCTACCTAACCTGCTGGCGGGAAGAGAACTGGTTAAAGAGCTGTTGCAGGATGAATGTGAGCCGCAGGCGCTGGCGCACGCGTTGCTGCCTCTGTTGGCGAACGGTAAAACCAGCCATGCGATGCACGACACGTTCCGCGAATTGCACCAGCAGATCCGTTGCAATGCGGATGAGCAGGCGGCGGATGCAGTCCTGGAGTTAGCACAATGATTGAATTTGTTTATCCGCATACGCATTTGGTAGCGGGTGTGGATGAAGTCGGGCGCGGCCCTTTGGTCGGCGCGGTAGTGACTGCCGCCGTCATTCTGGATCCGGCTCGCCCTATTATCGGTCTTAACGACTCAAAAAAACTGTCGGAAAAGCGTCGTCTGTCACTTTACGATGAAATCAAAGAAAAAGCGTTAAGCTGGAGTTTGGGTCGTGCGGAACCGCATGAAATCGACGAGCTGAACATTTTGCATGCCACCATGCTGGCGATGCAGCGTGCGGTTGCGGGTCTGCATATTGCGCCGGAATACGTGCTGATTGACGGCAATCGTTGCCCGGCATTACCGATGCCGTCAATGGCGGTGGTCAAAGGTGATAGCCGCGTGGCGGAGATTAGCGCTGCGTCGATACTGGCAAAAGTCACCCGTGACGCTGAAATGGCGGCCCTGGATACGGTTTTCCCGCAGTATGGCTTTGCACAGCACAAAGGTTATCCGACCGCTTTTCATCTGGAAAAGTTGGCACTGCATGGCGCAACAGAGCACCATCGCCGTAGTTTTGGCCCCGTCAAACGCGCACTGGGACTCACGTCCTGATTCTTGTGTCGAAGGAATCTGAAGATGTCTGAACCTCGTTTCGTCCACCTGCGGGTGCACAGCGACTACTCCATGATCGATGGGCTGGCGAAAACCGGGCCGCTGGTGAAAAAGGCGGCCGCGTTGGGCATGCCTGCGCTGGCGATCACCGATTTTACCAACCTGTGTGGTCTGGTGAAGTTTTACGGAGCGGGTCATGGCGCAGGTATTAAGCCGATTGTTGGCGCAGATTTTCATGTCCGTAGCGAACTATTGGGTGATGAACTCACGCAACTGACTGTACTGGCTGCTAATAATACGGGCTACCAGAACCTGACGTTGTTGATATCAAAAGCCTATCAGCGCGGCTATGGCGCAGAAGGGCCGGTGATCGACAGAGACTGGCTGGTTGAGCTAAAAGACGGGTTAATCTTGCTTTCCGGCGGCCGTATGGGCGACGTCGGACGCAGCCTGTTGCGTGGGAACAACGCACTGGTCGACGAGTGCGTGGCGTTTTATGAAGAGCATTTCCCTGATTGCTACTTCCTTGAGCTGATCCGTACCGGTCGACAGGATGAAGAAAATTACCTGCATGCTGCAGTAGCGCTGGCCGAAACACGCGGCCTGCCGGTGGTCGCGACCAACGATGTTCGCTTCCTTGAAACCGGTGACTTTGACGCGCATGAAATCCGCGTAGCAATCCACGACGGATTCACCCTTGATGATCCCAAACGCCCGCGTAACTATTCGCCGCAGCAGTACATGCGCAGCGAAGAGGAGATGTGCGAGCTGTTCTCCGATATCCCGGAAGCGCTGGAAAACACCGTCGAGATTGCTAAACGTTGCAACGTGACGGTGCGCCTGGGTGAATACTTCCTGCCGCAGTTCCCGACTGGCGACATGACCACCGAAGATTTCCTTGTGGCGAAATCACGCGAAGGGCTGGAAGAACGTCTCGAATTTTTGTTCCCTGACCCTGAGGTTCGCGCGCAGAAGCGCCCGCCTTATGATGAACGTCTGGAAGTTGAACTTAAAGTTATCAACCAGATGGGATTCCCGGGCTACTTCCTGATCGTTATGGAATTTATCCAGTGGTCGAAAGATAACGGCGTACCGGTAGGCCCGGGGCGTGGTTCCGGCGCTGGCTCACTTGTTGCCTATGCGCTGAAAATTACCGATCTCGACCCGCTGGAATTTGACCTGCTGTTCGAACGGTTCCTGAACCCGGAACGTGTCTCAATGCCTGACTTCGACGTTGACTTCTGTATGGAGAAACGTGACCAGGTCATTGAACACGTGGCGGAAATGTACGGTCGTGATGCGGTTTCGCAGATTATTACCTTCGGTACGATGGCGGCAAAAGCGGTTATCCGCGACGTGGGTCGCGTACTGGGTCACCCGTATGGCTTTGTTGACCGTATTTCGAAACTGGTGCCGCCCGATCCGGGCATGACGCTGGCTAAAGCCTTTGAAGCCGAACCTCAACTGCCGGAAATCTATGAGGCAGATGAAGAGGTTAGAGCGCTTATTGATATGGCGCGCAAGCTGGAAGGTGTCACGCGTAACGCGGGTAAGCACGCCGGTGGCGTGGTTATCGCACCGACCAAAATTACCGATTTTGCGCCGCTGTACTGCGATGAGCAGGGGCTGCACCCGGTTACCCAGTTTGATAAGAACGACGTGGAATACGCCGGCCTGGTGAAATTCGACTTCCTCGGTCTGCGTACGCTCACCATCATTAACTGGGCGCTGGAGATGATCAACGCGCGGCGTGAGAAGAACGGCGAACCGCCGCTGGATATCGCCGCGATTCCGCTGGACGACAAGAAAAGCTTCGACATGCTGCAACGCTCGGAGACAACAGCCGTCTTCCAGCTTGAATCCCGCGGCATGAAAGATCTGATCAAACGTCTGCAGCCTGACTGCTTCGAAGATATGATAGCCCTGGTGGCCCTGTTCCGACCGGGTCCGCTACAGTCAGGGATGGTAGATAACTTTATCGACCGTAAGCATGGCCGTGAAGAGATTTCCTACCCGGACGTACAATGGCAGCATGAGTGTCTGAAACCGGTACTGGAGCCGACCTACGGCATTATCCTGTATCAGGAACAGGTTATGCAGATTGCCCAGGAGCTGTCCGGATACACCCTTGGCGGCGCGGATATGCTGCGTCGTGCGATGGGTAAGAAAAAGCCGGAAGAGATGGCCAAGCAGCGCGGCACCTTTGAAGAAGGGGCGAAAAAGCGCGGCGTCGACGGCGAACTGGCGATGAAAATCTTTGACCTGGTGGAGAAATTCGCCGGTTACGGATTTAACAAATCGCACTCCGCTGCCTATGCGCTGGTTTCTTACCAGACGCTGTGGCTGAAGGCGCATTATCCTGCCGAGTTTATGGCGGCGGTAATGACCGCCGATATGGATAACACAGAGAAAGTCGTCGGACTGGTGGATGAATGCTGGCGCATGGGGCTCAAAATCCTGCCGCCGGACATCAACTCCGGGCTTTATCATTTTCACGTGAATGATGATGGCGAGATTGTCTACGGCATCGGCGCGATAAAAGGCGTGGGTGAAGGGCCAATTGAAGCTATTATTGAGGCGCGAAATGAAGGTGGTTACTTCCGCGAGCTGTTTGATCTCTGTGCGCGTACGGATATCAAAAAACTCAACCGCCGGGTGCTGGAAAAGCTAATCATGTCCGGGGCGTTTGACCGCCTTGGCCCGCATCGCGCGGCGTTGATGAACTCGCTCAGCGATGCCCTAAAAGCCGCCGATCAGCATGCGAAAGCCGAAGCAATTGGTCAGGCTGATATGTTTGGCGTACTGGCGGAAGAGCCGGAACAAATTGAACAGTCTTATGCCAACTGTACGCCGTGGCCGGAGCAGGTGGTATTAGACGGTGAGCGTGAAACGTTAGGTCTTTACCTGACGGGACACCCTATCAATCAGTATTTAAAAGAAATTGAGCGCTATGTTGGAGGTCACAGGCTGAAAGACATGCATCCGACAGAACGTGGTAAAGTCACCACGGCTGCGGGGCTCGTCATTGCTGCGCGGGTAATGGTCACCAAGCGCGGCAATCGTATCGGCATCTGTACACTGGATGACCGTTCCGGGCGTCTGGAAGTGATGTTATTTACCGATGCTCTGGATAAATACCAGCAATTGCTGGAAAAAGACCGCATACTTATCGTCAGCGGACAGGTCAGCTTTGATGACTTCAGCGGCGGGCTTAAAATGATGGCCCGTGAAGTCATGGATATTGACGAAGCCCGGGAAAAATATGCTCGCGGGCTTGCTATCTCGCTGACGGACAGGCAAATTGATGACCAGCTTTTAAACCGACTCCGTCAGTCTCTGGAACCCCACCGCTCGGGGACAATTCCAGTACATCTCTACTATCAGAGGGCGGATGCGCGTGCGCGTTTGCGTTTTGGCGCAACGTGGCGTGTCTCTCCGAGCGATCGTTTGCTAAACGATCTCCGTGGCCTTATTGGTTCGGAGCAGGTGGAACTGGAGTTTGACTAATACAGGAATACTATGAGTCTGAATTTCCTTGATTTTGAACAGCCGATTGCAGAGCTGGAAGCAAAAATCGATTCTCTGACTGCGGTTAGCCGTCAGGATGAGAAACTGGATATTAACATCGATGAAGAAGTGCATCGTCTGCGTGAAAAAAGCGTAGAACTGACGCGTAAAATCTTCGCCGATCTTGGCGCATGGCAGGTAGCCCAACTGGCGCGCCATCCACAGCGTCCGTACACCCTGGATTATGTCCGCCTGGCATTTGATGAATTTGATGAGCTGGCGGGCGATCGTGCCTATGCGGATGATAAAGCTATCGTCGGCGGCATCGCGCGTCTGGATGGCCGTCCGGTGATGATCATTGGTCATCAGAAAGGCCGTGAGACCAAAGAAAAAATCCGTCGTAATTTCGGCATGCCAGCGCCGGAAGGTTATCGCAAAGCGCTGCGTCTGATGGAAATGGCTGAACGTTTCAATATGCCGATCATTACCTTCATCGACACCCCTGGGGCATACCCGGGCGTGGGCGCGGAAGAGCGTGGCCAGTCTGAAGCGATTGCGCGCAACCTGCGTGAAATGTCGCGTCTGAGCGTGCCGGTTATCTGTACCGTTATCGGTGAAGGTGGCTCCGGCGGCGCGCTGGCGATCGGCGTGGGTGATAAAGTGAATATGCTGCAGTACAGCACCTATTCCGTTATCTCTCCGGAAGGCTGCGCCTCCATTTTGTGGAAAAGCGCCGACAAAGCGCCACTGGCCGCAGAAGCGATGGGCATCATCGCCCCGCGTCTGAAAGAGCTGAAGCTGAT
Organism: Citrobacter sp. Colony219; assembly: GCF_019382635.1. Lineage (NCBI taxonomy): Bacteria > Pseudomonadati > Pseudomonadota > Gammaproteobacteria > Enterobacterales > Enterobacteriaceae > Citrobacter > Citrobacter sp. Colony219. The sequence continues at coordinate 1,231,341 of NZ_CP080033.1, forward strand.
TGACTCTATCATCCCGGAACCGTTGGGCGGCGCCCATCGTAACCCGGAAGTGATGGCGGCATCCCTGAAAGCACAACTGCTGGCCGATCTCGCCGATCTCGACGTGTTAAGCAAAGAAGATTTGAAAAACCGTCGTTACCAGCGTCTGATGAGCTATGGTTACGCGTAAACTGCATTAATTCTGAAAAGGGCCACAACGCTGTGGCCCTTTTTTTTACCTGCAGTTTGACCAGGCTATGCTTAACTAAGGTTTTTCCAGGAGGAACGCATGAATATCATTGCCATCATGGGACCGCATGGCGTCTTTTATAAAGATGAGCCCATCAAGGAACTTGAACGTGCGCTGCAGCAGCAGGGATTTCAGATTATCTGGCCGCAGAATAGCGTCGACCTGCTGAAGTTTATCGAGCATAACCCGCGAATTTGCGGCGTCATTTTTGACTGGGATGAATACAGTCTGGATCTGTGCAGCGACATCAACCAGCTCAATGAGTATCTCCCGCTCTACGCTTTTATTAATACCCATTCGACGATGGATGTCAGCGCACACGACCTGCGCATGGCGCTGTGGTTCTTTGAGTACGCATTGGGCCAGTCTGATGATATTGCTACGCGTATTCGCCAGTACACCAATGAATATCTCGACAACATTACGCCACCTTTTACCAAAGCGCTGTTTACCTATGTGAAGGAAGGGAAGTATACCTTCTGCACGCCTGGGCACATGGCGGGAACGGCGTACCAGAAAAGTCCGGTCGGCTGCCTGTTCTATGATTTCTTTGGCGGCAATACGCTGAAAGCCGACGTGTCCATTTCCGTAACCGAACTGGGCTCATTGCTTGATCATACCGGTCCGCATCTGGAAGCGGAGGAGTATATCGCGCGTACTTTTGGTGCCGAGCAGAGCTATATGGTGACCAACGGCACCTCGACATCGAACAAGATTGTCGGTATGTATGCTGCACCTGCAGGCAGTACGCTCCTGATTGACCGCAACTGCCATAAGTCACTGGCGCATTTGCTGATGATGAGTGATGTGGTGCCAATCTGGCTGAAGCCTACGCGTAACGCGCTGGGGATCCTCGGCGGTATACCCCGTCGGGAATTTACCCACGCAAGCATTGAACGCAAAGTTGAGGAAACCAATCAGGCGCAATGGCCGGTCCACGCGGTGATCACCAACTCCACCTATGATGGCCTGTTGTATAACACCAACTGGATCAAACAAACGCTGGATGTGCCCTCCATCCATTTTGATTCAGCCTGGGTGCCGTATACCCATTTTCATCCGATCTATCAGGGGAAAAGCGGGATGAGCGGCGAACGGGTTCCGGGAAAGGTGATTTTTGAAACCCAGTCCACCCACAAGATGCTGGCGGCGTTGTCACAGGCTTCGCTGATTCATATTAAAGGCGATTATGACGAAGACACGTTCAACGAAGCCTTTATGATGCACACCTCCACGTCTCCGAGCTACCCGATTGTGGCATCGATAGAAACGGCGGCGGCAATGCTGCGTGGCAATTCAGGCAAGCGGTTAATCAATCGTTCGGTGGAACGGGCGCTGCATTTCCGTAAAGAAGTGCAGCGGCTACGCGAAGAGTCAGATGGCTGGTTCTTTGACATCTGGCAGCCGGAAAGGGTGGATGAAGCAGAGTGCTGGCCGGTAGCGCCAGGTGAAGACTGGCACGGATTTGTCGATGCTGACGCCGACCACATGTTCCTCGACCCGGTGAAAGTGACCATTCTGACGCCGGGAATGGATGAACAGGGAAATATGAGCGAAGAGGGGATCCCCGCAGCGCTGGTGGCGAAATTCCTCGATGAACGCGGCGTCGTCGTCGAGAAAACGGGACCGTATAACCTGTTGTTCCTGTTCAGCATTGGTATTGATAAAACCCGGGCGATGGGGTTGCTGCGCGGCCTGACGGAATTTAAACGTTCATACGACCTGAATTTACGCGTGAAAAATATGCTGCCGGATCTGTATGCCGAAGATCCTGATTTCTATCGTAATATGCGTATTCAGGATCTGGCGCAGGGGATCCATCAGTTGATCCGCCAGCACGATCTCTCCGGGCTGATGCTGCGGGCATTTGATACCTTACCGGAAATGAAAATGACACCTCACCAGGCCTGGCAGCGGCAGATCAAGGGTGAAGTCGAAACGGTAGCACTTGATCAACTGGTGGGGCGCGTTTCCGCCAATATGATCCTGCCTTACCCTCCCGGTGTGCCGCTGCTGATGCCCGGGGAAATGATCACTGCCAAAAGCCGTGCTGTACTCGATTTCCTGCTGATGCTGTGCTCGGTGGGGCAGCGCTACCCTGGATTTGAAACCGATATCCATGGCGCTAAACTGGGTGAGGACGGCGTGTATCGTGTGAGAGTCCTGAAAATGGCATAACGACTTGCCTGAACCCGTTGCGCACGAGTAACGTGCTGAGAGTAAAATTAAAGAGGCGAAGAGCATGCTGGGGTTAAAACAGGTTCACCATATTGCCATTATTGCGACGGACTACAGGGCCAGTAAGGCATTTTACTGCGATGTATTAGGTTTCACGTTAATGAGCGAAGCCTACCGGGAAGAGCGTGACTCCTGGAAAGGCGATCTGGCGCTGAACGGCCAGTACGTGATTGAGCTGTTTTCTTTTCCGTTTCCGCCTTGCCGCCCGAGTCGACCGGAAGCCTGCGGTTTACGCCATCTGGCGTTCAGCGTCGAGGATGTGGAAAAGTCGATTGCTCATCTTGAAGCCCATCATGTGAAATGTGAGCCGGTGCGCATCGATCCGTTTACCGGCAAACGCTTTACGTTTTTTAACGATCCAGACGGATTACCGCTTGAACTGTACGAGCTGTAAGGCTTGTCATTGTGGCGTTAGCCCGGTAACGTGCCGGGCAATGCTATTGTAAGCAATCATCATGACGACACTTACACTGAACACTTCACTTCTGAACACTAACGCGATCCTCGTTGCCTTTAGCGGCGGCCTCGACTCTACCGTACTACTGCATCAGTTGGTGCTGTGGCGAGCGCAGCATCCTGATGTCGCCCTACGCGCAATCCATATTCATCACGGATTAAGCCCGCACGCAGACAGTTGGGTACAGCACTGTGAGTCGGTATGTGCGCAGTGGCAGGTGCCGCTGGTGGTTGAACGGGTCCATCTTGAGGATGATGGCCTGGGCATCGAAGCGCAGGCTCGACGCGCGCGCTATCAGGCCTTTGCGCAGACGCTGCTGCCTGGAGAGGTGCTGATGACCGCCCAGCATCTGGATGACCAGTGTGAAACATTCCTGCTGGCGCTTAAGCGTGGCAGCGGTCCTGCCGGACTTTCCGCCATGGGCGAAAACTCACCGTTCGCCGGAACCCAACTGATTCGACCGTTGCTGGCGCAAACGCGAGAGGCGCTTGAAACTTGGGCGCGCCAGCATGAATTACGCTGGATTGAAGATGAAAGCAATCAGGATGACACCTACGATCGCAATTTCCTCAGGTTGTGCGTTACCCCATTGCTCCAACAGCGCTGGCCGCACTTCGCGCAAGCCACTGCTCGCAGCGCCGCGCTGTGCGCCGAGCAGGAGGGCTTACTGGATGAACTGCTGGCCAGCGATTTAGCCGA
>NZ_CP080033.1:1235018-1239813 GCF_019382635.1 Citrobacter sp. Colony219
GTACGACGTGCCGCGCTGCTTCGTCGCTGGCTGGCGGGGTTAAATGCGCCGATGCCTTCCCGTGATGGGCTGGAACGTATCTGGCAGGAAGTGGCGCTGGCGCGGGAAGATGCGTCACCAAGTTTTCGCCTCGGGGAGTACGAGGTCCGTCGTTATCAGTCACAGCTGTGGTGGGTGAAATCAGTCGATGGGCAAAGCGAAACTGTTATCCCGTGGTTAGAGTGGAAAACACCGTTGGCGCTGCCTGCCGGATTGGGTTCGGTTCAGTTAATCTCTGCGGGTGATTTGCGCTTGCCGCAAGCGGATGAAGTCGTCAGTATCCGTTTTAAAGCGCCAGGGGTATTGCATATTGTCGGGCGTAACGGCGGACGGAAATTAAAGAAAATCTGGCAGGAGCAGGGGATCCCGCCCTGGCGACGAGATATCACACCGCTGCTGTTTTACGGCGAAACGTTGATTGCGGCTGCGGGTGTTTTCGTGACGCGTGAGGGGGCGGCGGAAGGCGAAGAAGGCGTGAGTCTGGTATGGCATGCCTGATGGTGCTGCGCTTAACAGGCCTACGTATCACATGGAAAGTAGGCCGGATAAGGCGAAAAAAAGTTAAGATTCGCTGACCACCACGGTACCGATCTGCGGGTGGCTGAAGCTGGCAATTTTGTCGAGGCGAAGCTCACGGGTTTCACCCGAAACATCGGCGACCAGATATTCCACATTTTTGCGGGAAACCAGGTCATTTGCTTTCGCCTGCAAAACTTCGCCATCTTTTAGTGCCAGCGTCAGTAACAAATGGTGCTGGCAGGCGAGTTCAAGATTGTCGTAATCATCGCAGTTGATGGGTTGATACGTTTCATTCATTGACATAATCGCTCACCAGTAAGTTCGCGGCAGCATAGGCCGCCTTTTCCCTGACCGACTCTGAAAGGGCGCTGTCTGCCGCCACTTCATTAAGTACCTTCAATACGCAACCCAGCGCATCCGGGACATACCCTAAGTCTCCGCTGGCGATTTCCGCGTACCGCTTGCGTATTAACTCACAATATTTTTCCACATGCCCTCCTGTCAGCACTCTGACTTAACCGTGGATGCAAGTCTAAGCCTACGAAGATAAACTCTGTTTAGCAAGGTGACTATACCATACTCATTCAAGCAATATCAGCGCCTTGATAGAGGAGCAGTTAGCAGCCTTTTGCCGCAGTTTTCGCTACAATGGCTGCCTGATTCAAAAGGAGTTCTCCCATGGCGCTTAAAGCGACAATCTATAAAGCCGTCGTCAACGTAGCGGATCTTGACCGCAACCAGTTCCTTGACGCGGCCTTGACGCTGGCGCGTCACCCCTCTGAAACCCAGGAGCGCATGATGTTGCGTCTGTTGGCATGGATTAAATATGCTGACGAGCGGCTGCAATTCACGCGGGGTTTAAGCGCTGAAGACGAACCCGAAGCATGGTTGCGCAACGACCACCTGGGCATTGATCTCTGGATTGAACTCGGCTTGCCGGATGAGCGTCGCATTAAGAAGGCGTGTACCCAGTCTGCTGAAGTCGCTTTGTTTGCCTATAACAGCCGTGCAGCGCAAATCTGGTGGCAGCAGAACCAAAGCAAATGCGCGCAGTTTAAGAATCTTACCGTGTGGTATCTGGATGATGAACAACTGGCGCAACTGAGTGACTTTGCCGGTCGTACAATGGCGCTACAGGCGACTATTCAGGATGGCGCTATCTGGCTGTCTGATTCTCAGAATAATCTGGAAATTCACCTGACCACGTGGCAGCCGCGTTCATGATTGTTATCTCCCGAAATGTCTCTATCCCAGATAACGAGCTGGAAATCACGGCGATTCGGGCACAGGGCGCGGGCGGTCAGCACGTTAATAAGACCTCGACGGCTATCCATTTGCGCTTTGACATTCGGGCCTCTGGCCTGCCAGAGTATTACAAGGAACGCCTGTTGGCTGCCAGTCATCATCTGATTACAGGCGATGGCGTGATTATTATTAAGGCGCAGGAATACCGTAGCCAGGAGTTGAACCGGGAAGCGGCAATCTCCCGACTGGTGGCGGTGATAAAAGAATTAACCGCAGTGCAAAAAAGCCGACAGGCAACTCGCCCTACACGCGCCTCGAAAGAGCGCAGGTTGTCATCGAAGGCGCAAAAATCCACTGTGAAGGCACTGCGCGGGAGAGTTCGTCGCCCACAGGACTGACGAATGGGAATACAATATTGAGAAGGAATCTGTGGTGAAAACAGCAATACTGTCATTAGCAGCTGTATTTACACTCTTTGCCTTGATCGGCTGTAACAACCGCTCTGAAGTCGATGCTTTGCAACCGACGCAAGCGGCAGAATTAAAACCGATGCAGCAAAGCTGGCGTGGCATCTTGCCTTGCGCTGACTGCGAAGGGATTGAAACTTCTTTGTTCCTGGAAAAAGATGGAACATGGGTAATGAACGAACGCTATCAGGGCGTACGTGATGAACCGTCTTCGTTTGCTTCATATGGCTCGTGGGCGCGTACGGCTGATAAGCTGGTGCTGACCGACAGCAAAGGTGAAAAGTCGTACTACCGGGCAAAAGGCGAGGCGCTGGAAATGCTCGATCGTGAAGGTAATCCGATAGAGTCGCAGTTCAACTACACCCTCCAGCCAGTTTCCGCCAGTTTACCGGTGACGCCAATGCCGATGCGGGGAATGTACTTCTATATGGCTGATGCGGCAATCTTTACCGACTGCGCAACGGGTAAGCGGATGCCAGTGGCGAATAACGCCCAGCTTGAGCGGGACTATTTAGCCGCGCGCGCGGAAAACGGGCAATCTGTATTGCTGACGCTGGAAGCGCATTTCACAATGGAGGCGAACCCGGACACTGGCGAGAAAGTGAAAACGCTGATGGCGGATAAAGATGCGAAATTTATCCCCGGTAAAGGATGTAATTAATTGATGTAAAAAAGGCCCTGATCCTCAGGGCCTTTTGCTGGTATTAGCCTTTAATGGCTTTCACCAGGAAGTCAACGATGTCGCCGGTTTTAATCAGCTGTTTCTCGCCGTTACGACGATATTTGTATTCAATATCATCGTTATCGAGGTTACGGTCGCCGAGCACGATAGTGTGCGGAACACCGATCAGCTCCATATCGGCAAACATCACGCCCGGACGCTCTTTACGATCGTCCATCAGCACTTCGATGCCCTGTGCGCGCAGCTCAGCGTACAGCTTCTCAGCCAGTTCCTGCACGCGGTAGGACTTGTGCATGTTCATCGGCAGAATAGCGACCTGGAACGGTGCGATGGCGTCTGGCCATACAATGCCGCGATCGTCAAAATTCTGCTCAATAGCAGCAGCAACCACGCGAGTGACCCCGATACCGTAGCAACCCATGGTCAGGATCTGGTTACGACCATCTTCGCCCTGTACGGCGGCTTTCATCGCTTCAGAGTACTTGGTACCCAACTGGAAGATGTGGCCGACTTCGATACCGCGTTTGATCAGCAGTGTACCTTTGCCATCCGGGCTTGGATCGCCTGCGACCACGTTACGGATATCTGCCACTTCCGGAGTTGCAACATCACGATCCCAGTTAATACCGAAATAGTGCTTACCGTCGATGTTGGCGCCGGCGGCAAAATCGCTCATTACCGCAACGGTACGGTCGATAACTACGGGAATCGGCATGTTCACCGGACCGAGCGAACCCGGACCTGCTTTCACGACGGCACGGATTTCTTCTTCAGTAGCAAAAGTCAGCGGGCTGGCAACCTGCGGCAGTTTTTCTGCTTTGACTTCGTTCAGCTCGTGATCGCCGCGAACCAGCAGAGCAACCAGCGGGTAGCTGCTACCTTCAACCGCTTTCACCAGCAGGGTTTTCACGGTTTTTTCGATAGGCAGGTTGAACTGCTCAACCAGTTCGGCGATGGTTTTGGCGTTCGGAGTATCAACCAGCGTCATTTCCTGAGTTGCTGCTGCGCGCGGCTCTTTCGGCGCAACGGCTTCAGCAAATTCGATGTTGGCAGCAAAATCGGAGCTGTCGGAGAATACAACGTCATCTTCGCCGCTCTGTGCCAGTACCTGGAATTCGTGAGAAGCGCTACCGCCGATAGATCCGGTATCAGCCTGTACTGCGCGGAAATCCAGGCCCATACGGCTAAAGATTTTGCTGTACGCGGCATACATCGCGTCGTAAGTTTCCTGCAGAGATTCCTGAGAAGTATGGAAAGAGTACGCATCTTTCATCAGGAATTCGCGGGAACGCATCACGCCGAATCGTGGGCGAACTTCGTCACGGAATTTCGTCTGGATCTGATAGAAGTTCAGCGGCAGCTGTTTGTAAGAGCTCAGCTCATTACGGATCAGGTCGGTGATGACTTCTTCATGCGTTGGGCCGAGTACGAATGAACGATCGCCACGGTCTGCGATACGCAGCAGTTCCGGGCCGTACTGTTCCCAACGACCGCTCTCTTCCCACAGTTCAGAAGGCTGAACGACCGGCATCAACACCTCGATCGCACCGGCGTTGTTCATTTCTTCACGCACGATGTTTTCGACTTTTTTCAGGACGCGCACGCCGGTCGGCAGCCAGGTGTATAACCCGGAGGCCAGCTTGCGGATCATCCCGGCGCGCAGCATCAGCTGGTGGCTGATGACTTCGGCGTCGGCAGGTGTCTCCTTCAGAGTGGAGAGCAGATATTGGCTAGTACGCATGTTGTTACGGTTCCAGTTGAACGATCGAACAGGCTGGATGCCAGCCTGACACAAAACAAAAGTGGTTTAGTTTACCAGCGAGAAAGGGATGTCAAAAGAGTA
>NZ_CP080033.1:1240212-1245212 GCF_019382635.1 Citrobacter sp. Colony219
AACTCAACCAGCGACATACCGACAGGGTTAGGACGAAAGGTCGAACGCGTGGCAAAGACGCCCATTCTGGCGTTACCGCCCAGACGGGGTGGGCGCACGGTTGGACGCCATCCACCTTCCATTGTCTGATGAAAAACAAAAATCACCCACAAATGGCTGAATGCTTCCAGGCCGCGAACAGCATCGGCCTGGTTATAGGGCGCGAGCAAATGCAGTTCGCCGCAGGCGCTTTTCACCAGACCTGGCTGGCGCGGAACGGCGAACTTTTCTTTATAAGGAGAGCGGATAACGCCTATTTGCTCGAACTGAAAATGACTCATTTAGACGAAATGTTCAGAGCAGAACCGATGCAAACTGCCTGACGATAGCAGCCCGGCGTCCCGCTGGTTACTTCGCAGCTGTGCAGCAATACCGCATTTGCTTTCATTTTAGAGGCGTTAATCTGCATGCGTTTGCGTGCGGTTGGAATGCTCGGCGGGGAATCCTGGTTGGATGCCTGGCAGGATTCCCCGCTGACTTCGCCGAGATCGCGGAACGGTTTGCCCACTAAATCTTCAGCGTTAGTGATGATTCTTACCGGCGTCGCGCGCGGTGCTTTTGGTTTTTCCGGCTCCGCTTTTGGCGGGGTAGCGGTGCTTTGAACGGGTTCAACAGGGGATCTGCTTAACATAGAACAGCCGCTCAGCATGAGTGCTACTAAACAGATCGGTAAAGCACGCATAATATTTCCTCAATGAATGATCTAAACGTCAGATATTGAATCAGGTGCTTGCATAAATGACAAGACGGGCAAGCGCCCGTCCTGATGATATTACAGATTGTGAAAACAGCCTAAAATTACCAGCCTTTAACAGCACCGCCGTTGAAGACTTTGTTTGCCGCTTCGTAAACTTCGTCTGATTGGTATGCTTCAACGAATTTCTTCACGTTCTCAGCATCTTTATTGTCTTCACGCGTCACGATCAGGTTTACGTACGGAGAATCTTTATCTTCAACAAAGATACCGTCTTTTGCTGGCGTCAGGCCGATCTGGCTGGCATAGGTGGTGTTGATGACTGCCAGCGCGATTTGCGCGTCATCCAGTGAGCGTGGCAACTGCGGCGCTTCCAGTTCAACCAGCTTCAGGTTTTTCGGGTTTTCAATCACGTCCAGCGCGGTCGGCAGAAGGCCAACGCCATCTTTCAGTTTAATCAAACCGACTTTCTGCAGCAGTAGCAGGGAACGGCCGAGGTTAGTCGGGTCGTTTGGAATAGCGACCTGAGAGCCATCCTGCAGTTCATCCAGTGATTTGATTTTTTTGGAGTAGCCTGCAATCGGATAAACAAAGGTATTACCTACGGCAACCAGTTTGTAACCACGATCTTTGATCTGCTGATCCAGGTACGGTTTGTGCTGGAAGGCGTTAGCATCGATATCGCCTTTGCTCAGCGCTTCGTTAGGCAGAACGTAATCGTTAAACGTGACCAGCTCAACGTCCAGACCGTATTTTTCTTTAGCCACTTTCTGGGCGACTTCAGCAACCTGCTGCTCTGCGCCAACGATAACACCCACTTTGATGTGGTTAGGATCTTTTTCATCCTGGCCACAACCCACAAGTGCCAGAGAACCGATTAGGGCTCCAACTGCCGCAAAGGTTTTGAATTTGAACGCCATGCTTATTTCCTTTTCTTAATGAGTTTTTAGTGTTGTGTGTAACGTTATTTGTGCGTGACTACCCGGACGATGCGATCGCCAGATAACTGAATTAAATAAACCAGAACGACGAGCAATACCAGTACTGTATTCATTACGGTAGCGTTATACCCAATGTAGCCATACTGATAGCCAATCTGGCCAAGACCACCGGCACCGACAGCACCGCCCATCGCCGAGTAACCAACCAGCGTGATGAGGGTGATGGTGGCCGCATTGACCAGCCCTGGCAGCGCTTCTGGCAGTAATACCTTACGAACAATCTGCAGCGGTGTAGCGCCCATCGCACGTGAGGCTTCAATCAGCCCGGTCGGGATTTCCAGCAGGGCGTTTTCCACCATACGAGCAATAAATGGCGCGGCGCCGACGGTCAGCGGGACGATAGCGGCCTGCAGTCCGATAGAGGTGCCTACGATCATGCGGGTGAACGGAATCATCCACACCAATAAGATGATGAACGGGATGGAACGGAAAATGTTCACCAGTGCAGAGAGCGTACGGTAGAGCTTCGCATTCTCAATGATTTGCCCCGGGCGCGTGACGTACAACAGCACGCCAACCGGCAGACCAATCACAAAACCAAAAAAACCGGACACAAAGGTCATTGCCAGCGTTTCCCATACGCCGCGAACCAGCAGCCACATCATCGGCTCAGACATAACCCAGTACCTCTACTTTTACATGGTGTTCCTGCAACCAGTTGATGGCTGCTTGTGTATCTTCCTGTGTGCCGTGCATTTCAGTCAGCATGATGCCGAACTTCACGCCGCCGGCGTAATCCATCTGCGCGCTAATAATGTTGTTATTCACGTTAAAGCGACGGGCCGTCTCAGAGAGTAGCGGCGCATCGACCGAATGACCGGTGAATTCCATACGCAACATCGGCACGCTGTCGGCTTGCGGCTCTGCTTTTAAACGTTCCTGATAATCTTCCGGAATATCCAGGTGCAGCGTGGACTGGATAAACTTCTGCGCCAGCGGAGTTTTGGGGTGTGAGAACACTTCGCTGACGGTGTCCTGCTCAATCAGTTCGCCATTACTGATGACCGCGACGCAGTCACAAATGCGTTTTACAACGTCCATCTCATGGGTAATCAGCAGAATGGTGAGACCCAGGCGACGGTTAATGTCTTTCAACAATTCCAGAATCGAGCGGGTTGTTGCTGGGTCAAGGGCGCTGGTGGCTTCATCGCACAGCAGTACTTTGGGATTACTTGCCAGAGCACGGGCGATCGCCACACGCTGTTTTTGTCCACCGGAAAGGTTGGCCGGGTAGCTGTCGTGCTTGTCGCCAAGACCGACTAAATCCAGCAGCTCTGTTACACGGCGTTTAATCTCTTCTTTTGGTGTGTTATCCAGTTCCAGCGGCAGCGCAACGTTGCCAAACACGGTGCGGGAAGAGAGCAGGTTAAAGTGCTGGAAAATCATGCCAATTTGACGGCGCGCTTTAGTCAGCCCGGATTCAGATAGCGTCGTCAGCTCCTGGCCGCCGACCTGAACACTGCCTTCGGTGGGGCGCTCTAGCAGGTTTACGCAGCGGATGAGCGTACTTTTACCGGCACCGGAGGCGCCAATAACGCCATAAATCTGCCCGGCAGGAACATGCAGGCTGACATTGTTTAGCGCCTGAATGGTGCGAGTCCCCTGCTGGAACACTTTGGTGATATTCGAAAGTTTAATCATTGGTTATTTATTATCGTAATTAAGTTAGCCGTGGCATTTTCGTCTGTCTGGGACGGTCGACGCCGTCAACAAGATGGATGTTAAGGCATCCAGACGTCTAAATCAATCTAGCTTTGCACGATGAGCACTTTCTTGCCCGCCGAAACATGCGATACTAGAGCCACATGCCTTATTCAGGAGCTATAAAAGGTGGCAAAATCTGTACCCGCAATTTTTCTCGACCGTGACGGCACTATTAATGTGGACCACGGTTACGTCCATGAGATCGACGAGTTCGAATTTATCGACGGCGTTATTGATGCCATGCGTGAACTTAAAAAGATGGGTTATGCGCTGATTGTCGTGACGAACCAGTCTGGTATTGCCCGTGGCAAATTTACCGAGGCACAATTCGAAACGTTGACAGAGTGGATGGATTGGTCATTGGCCGATCGTGATGTTGATCTGGATGGTATCTATTATTGTCCTCATCATCCGCAGGGCACAGTCGAAGAGTACCGCCAGGTCTGCGACTGCCGTAAACCGCATCCGGGTATGTTTATCTCAGCGCGAGACTTTCTGCACATCGATATGGCTGCTTCTTATATGGTGGGCGATAAAATAGAAGATATGCAGGCGGCGACAGCTGCAAATGTAGGAACGAAGGTATTAGTGCGCACTGGCAAGCCAGTCACTCCGGAAGCAGAAAATGCGGCAGATTTAGTGCTAAATAGTCTGGCGGACCTGCCAATGGCGATAAAAAAGCAGCAAAAGTAAGCGTTATGGATAAAAGGTGAGCGGTTGAAACAAAAATGCATTTTTCCGCTTGTCTTCCTGGGTCGACTCCCTATAATGCGCCTCCATCGACACGGCGGATGTGAATCACTTCACACAAACTAGCCGGGCCGGTTGAAGAGAGAAACCTGAAAATGAGGGTTGACTCTGAAAGAGGAAAGCGTAATATACGCCACCTCGCGACAGAGCGCTAAAGCGCGTCGCAACTGCTCTTTAACAATTTATCAGACAATCTGTGTGGGCACTCGAAGATACGGATTCTTAACGTCGCAAGACGAAAAATGAATACCAAGTCTCTGAGTGAACACGTAATTCATTACGAAGTTTAATTCACGAGCATCAAACTTAAATTGAAGAGTTTGATCATGGCTCAGATTGAACGCTGGCGGCAGGCCTAACACATGCAAGTCGAACGGTAGCACAGAGGAGCTTGCTCCTTGGGTGACGAGTGGCGGACGGGTGAGTAATGTCTGGGAAACTGCCCGATGGAGGGGGATAACTACTGGAAACGGTAGCTAATACCGCATAATGTCGCAAGACCAAAGAGGGGGACCTTCGGGCCTCTTGCCATCGGATGTGCCCAGATGGGATTAGCTAGTAGGTGGGGTAACGGCTCACCTAGGCGACGATCCCTAGCTGGTCTGAGAGGATGACCAGCCACACTGGAACTGAGACACGGTCCAGACTCCTACGGGAGGCAGCAGTGGGGAATATTGCACAATGGGCGCAAGCCTGATGCAGCCATGCCGCGTGTATGAAGAAGGCCTTCGGGTTGTAAAGTACTTTCAGCGAGGAGGAAGGCGTTGTGGTTAATAACCGCAGCGATTGACGTTACTCGCAGAAGAAGCACC
>NZ_CP080033.1:1246601-1268576 GCF_019382635.1 Citrobacter sp. Colony219
GTTTTACGAAACATCTTCGGGTTGTGAGGTTAAGCGACTAAGCGTACACGGTGGATGCCCTGGCAGTCAGAGGCGATGAAGGACGTGCTAATCTGCGATAAGCGTCGGTGAGGTGATATGAACCGTTATAACCGGCGATTTCCGAATGGGGAAACCCAGTGTGTTTCGACACACTATCATTACGTGAATCCATAGCGTAATGAAGCGAACCGGGGGAACTGAAACATCTAAGTACCCCGAGGAAAAGAAATCAACCGAGATTCCCCCAGTAGCGGCGAGCGAACGGGGAGCAGCCCAGAGTCTGAATCAGCTTGTGTGTTAGTGGAACGGTCTGGAAAGTCCGACGGTACAGGGTGATAGTCCCGTACACCAAAATGCACAGGTTGTGAACTCGAAGAGTAGGGCGGGACACGTGGTATCCTGTCTGAATATGGGGGGACCATCCTCCAAGGCTAAATACTCCTGACTGACCGATAGTGAACCAGTACCGTGAGGGAAAGGCGAAAAGAACCCCGGCGAGGGGAGTGAAAAAGAACCTGAAACCGTGTACGTACAAGCAGTGGGAGCCTCTTTATGGGGTGACTGCGTACCTTTTGTATAATGGGTCAGCGACTTATATTCTGTAGCAAGGTTAACCGAATAGGGGAGCCGAAGGGAAACCGAGTCTTAACTGGGCGTTAAGTTGCAGGGTATAGACCCGAAACCCGGTGATCTAGCCATGGGCAGGTTGAAGGTTGGGTAACACTAACTGGAGGACCGAACCGACTAATGTTGAAAAATTAGCGGATGACTTGTGGCTGGGGGTGAAAGGCCAATCAAACCGGGAGATAGCTGGTTCTCCCCGAAAGCTATTTAGGTAGCGCCTCGTGAATTCATCTTCGGGGGTAGAGCACTGTTTCGGCTAGGGGGTCATCCCGACTTACCAACCCGATGCAAACTGCGAATACCGAAGAATGTTATCACGGGAGACACACGGCGGGTGCTAACGTCCGTCGTGAAGAGGGAAACAACCCAGACCGCCAGCTAAGGTCCCAAAGTCACAGTTAAGTGGGAAACGATGTGGGAAGGCACAGACAGCCAGGATGTTGGCTTAGAAGCAGCCATCATTTAAAGAAAGCGTAATAGCTCACTGGTCGAGTCGGCCTGCGCGGAAGATGTAACGGGGCTAAACTGTGCACCGAAGCTGCGGCAGCGACACTATGTGTTGTTGGGTAGGGGAGCGTTCTGTAAGCCGTTGAAGGTGTGTCGTGAGGCATGCTGGAGGTATCAGAAGTGCGAATGCTGACATAAGTAACGATAATGCGGGTGAAAAACCCGCACGCCGGAAGACCAAGGGTTCCTGTCCAACGTTAATCGGGGCAGGGTGAGTCGACCCCTAAGGCGAGGCCGAAAGGCGTAGTCGATGGGAAACAGGTTAATATTCCTGTACTTGGTGTTACTGCGAAGGGGGGACGGAGAAGGCTATGTTAGCCGGGCGACGGTTGTCCCGGTTTAAGCATGTAGGCGGAGGTTCCAGGTAAATCCGGTACCTTTTTAACGCTGAGGTGTGATGACGAGGCACTACGGTGCTGAAGTAACAAATGCCCTGCTTCCAGGAAAAGCCTCTAAGCATCAGGTAACACGAAATCGTACCCCAAACCGACACAGGTGGTCAGGTAGAGAATACCAAGGCGCTTGAGAGAACTCGGGTGAAGGAACTAGGCAAAATGGTGCCGTAACTTCGGGAGAAGGCACGCTGATATGTAGGTGAAGTGATTTACTCATGGAGCTGAAATCAGTCGAAGATACCAGCTGGCTGCAACTGTTTATTAAAAACACAGCACTGTGCAAACACGAAAGTGGACGTATACGGTGTGACGCCTGCCCGGTGCCGGAAGGTTAATTGATGGGGTTATCCGTAAGGAGAAGCTCTTGATCGAAGCCCCGGTAAACGGCGGCCGTAACTATAACGGTCCTAAGGTAGCGAAATTCCTTGTCGGGTAAGTTCCGACCTGCACGAATGGCGTAATGATGGCCAGGCTGTCTCCACCCGAGACTCAGTGAAATTGAACTCGCTGTGAAGATGCAGTGTACCCGCGGCAAGACGGAAAGACCCCGTGAACCTTTACTATAGCTTGACACTGAACACTGGTCCTTGATGTGTAGGATAGGTGGGAGGCTTTGAAGTGTGGACGCCAGTCTGCATGGAGCCAACCTTGAAATACCACCCTTTAATGGCTGGTGTTCTAACGTGGACCCGTAATCCGGGTTGCGGACAGTGTCTGGTGGGTAGTTTGACTGGGGCGGTCTCCTCCTAAAGAGTAACGGAGGAGCACGAAGGTTAGCTAATCCTGGTCGGACATCAGGAGGTTAGTGCAAAGGCATAAGCTAGCTTGACTGCGAGAGTGACGGCTCGAGCAGGTGCGAAAGCAGGTCTTAGTGATCCGGTGGTTCTGAATGGAAGGGCCATCGCTCAACGGATAAAAGGTACTCCGGGGATAACAGGCTGATACCGCCCAAGAGTTCATATCGACGGCGGTGTTTGGCACCTCGATGTCGGCTCATCACATCCTGGGGCTGAAGTAGGTCCCAAGGGTATGGCTGTTCGCCATTTAAAGTGGTACGCGAGCTGGGTTTAGAACGTCGTGAGACAGTTCGGTCCCTATCTGCCGTGGGCGCTGGAGAATTGAGGGGGGCTGCTCCTAGTACGAGAGGACCGGAGTGGACGCATCACTGGTGTTCGGGTTGTCATGCCAATGGCATTGCCCGGTAGCTAAATGCGGAAGAGATAAGTGCTGAAAGCATCTAAGCACGAAACTTGCCCCGAGATGAGTTCTCCCTGAGACTATAAGTCTCCTGAAGGAACGTTGAAGACGACGACGTTGATAGGTCGGGTGTGTAAGTGTAGCGATACATTGAGCTAACCGATACTAATGAACCGTGAGGCTTAACCTTACAACGCCGAAGATGTTTTGGCGAAGAGACATCAGATTCAGCTTGATACAGATTACATCAGAACGCAGAAGCGGTCTGATAAACAGAATTTGCCTGGCGGCTGTAGCGCGGTGGTCCCACCTGACCCCATGCCGAACTCAGAAGTGAAACGCCGTAGCGCCGATGGTAGTGTGGGGTCTCCCCATGCGAGAGTAGGGAACTGCCAGGCATCAAATTGCAGTAAACCGGGATGAATAATCCGGGTAGTGACAAAGAAATTCGGTGGAGCGGTAGTTCAGTTGGTTAGAATACCTGCCTGTCACGCAGGGGGTCGCGGGTTCGAGTCCCGTCCGTTCCGCCACTTATTAAGAGCCCTGAGCATTTGCTCAGGGCTTTTTCTTTGCCTGTAACTTTATTATTGCTGAATTCGCAAAAATCCTCTGCATTGTTCGCTCTTTTTCTATAAAGAGCAGAAGGTCATAATCCCCTCAGTTAACGAACATTGTGATTAAAAAGAGGAATTCTATGACAATCCCTGCATTTGGTTTAGGTACTTTCCGCCTGAAAGACGACGTGGTTATCGCTTCTGTTAAAACGGCGCTTGATCTGGGCTACCGTGCTGTCGACACTGCACAAATCTATGATAATGAAGCGGCTGTTGGTCAGGCGATTGCCGAAAGCGGCGTACCGCGTAACGAACTGTACATCACCACCAAGATCTGGATTGAAAATCTCAGCAAAGAAAAACTGATCCCAAGTCTGAAAGAAAGCCTGAAGAAACTGCGCACAGATTATGTTGATCTGACGCTGATCCACTGGCCATCACCAAGTGATGCCGTCTCTGTTGAAGAGTTTATGCAAGCATTGCTCGAAGCTAAAGAGCAAGGGCTGACTCGTGAAATTGGTATCTCTAACTTCACTATCCCATTGATGGAAAAAGCTATTGCTGCTGTGGGTGCAGAGAATATTGCGACTAACCAGATTGAGTTATCTCCATATCTGCAAAGCCGTAAGGTTGTTGACTGGGCGAAAGAGCACGGTATCCACATCACCTCATACATGACGCTGGCTTACGGTAAGGCGCTGAAAGATGAAGTGATTGCTGGCATTGCGGCTAAACATAACGCGACGCCGGCCCAGGTGATTCTGGCATGGGCGATGGGGGAAGGTTACTCTGTGATCCCTTCTTCTACCAAGCGTGAAAACCTGGCAAGCAACCTGCTGGCGCTGGAACTGTACCTTGATGCGGAAGACAAAGCGGCAATCGCTGCTCTGGATTGCAACGACCGCCTGGTTAGCCCGGAAGGTCTGGCGCCTGAGTGGGATTAATTGCCTGACCCCTCTGTGCCTTTAACCCTCTTTTACAGCTCCTTCGGGAGCTGTTCTTATATATTCACTTAAAAAATCGATGAATGCCCGAATACGAGTACTGACGGCACGATCGCTGTAATACACTGCGCTGAAAGGCATCTCGACTGGCAGTCGTTTATCCGCCATCAATTCGACCAGCTTACCCTGAGCGATCTCCTTATCAATCATATAATCTGAAAGACAAGCAATACCGTTGCCGTTCAGGCAAAGCTGCTTCAGCGTTTCGCCACTGTTCGAAGACAGGCCGCACTCAACCTCATGTAATTGTCCGTCACTACAGGCAATGGGCCATGTATTGAGCGAAACCGGTTCGGAAAACCCCAGACACAGATGCTGCTTTAACTCTTCAACAGTCTCTGGCTTACCAAAACGGGCAATGTAGTCCGGTGAGGCAATAATCTTGCGATAGCTGGTAAATAACGGACGCGCACGTAGACTCGAGTCAGTCAGTGTACCCGCTCGTATCGCAACATCCACTTTTCGTTCAATAAGATTGATAAATGTCTCTGAGGAAACCAGCGACAACGTCATCTCGGGATAGCGCTCACGGAAAGGTTTGATCAGGGGCATCAGGAAATGCAACATCACCGGTGTTGCCGCATCGATACGTAGCAGACCGCGCGGAGTATTACGCGACTCGATGATTTCCATTTCTGCAGCTGCCATTTCCTGCAGTACCTGCTGCACACGTCTGAAGTAACGCTCTCCTTCTTCAGTCAGGCTTAGCTGTCGGGTTGTGCGATTCAGCAAACTGACGCCCAGTTTCATCTCCAGCTTTTTTACTGCCCGACTGACCGCGGAATTGGCTTGTCCAAGCTGTTCTGCCGCCCGGCTAAAGCTACCGCTTTCAACTACGGCTACAAAAATCGCAAGTTCATCGGATGTCGCTTTCATTTTTGCACCTGAAGCAAAATTATATTGAGATTTTGAATATTTTTGTCATTAAAACATCCCGGCATACTACGTGTCATCTGATTATTGATGATATGGAGCTATTTATGCCTCTCGCTTTATTTGCACTCACAATAAGTGCCTTCGCTATTGGCACGACTGAATTTGTGATTGTCGGCCTGGTGCCGACCATTGCTGAACAACTGGCGATCTCTTTACCTTCTGCCGGGATGCTGGTTTCAATCTATGCGCTGGGTGTCGCGATCGGGGCGCCAGTATTGACTGCCCTGACCGGACGTCTGCCACGTAAGCAACTGTTGGTTGCGCTGATGGTTCTGTTTACGGCGGGGAATTTGCTGGCATGGCAGGCACCCGGGTATATGACACTCATTGTCGCCCGCCTGCTGACAGGCCTGGCACACGGCGTATTCTTCTCGATTGGTTCTACCATCGCGACAAGCCTGGTGCCAAAAGAGAAAGCCGCTTCCGCCATCGCCATTATGTTTGGCGGCTTAACGGTGGCGCTGGTGACGGGCGTGCCGTTGGGTACGTTTATCGGTCAGCACTTTGGCTGGCGCGAGACTTTCCTTGCTGTATCTCTGTTGGGTGTGATTGCACTGATTAGCAGCCAACAGCTGATCCCGGCCAACATTCCGGGTCGGGCGGCCGCCAGCATTCGTGATCAGGTAAAGGTGTTAACCCATCCGCGCCTGTTGCTTATCTACGCGGTTACGGCACTGGGTTACGGTGGTGTCTTCACTGCATTCACATTCCTGGCTCCTATGATGCAGGACCTGGCTGGCTTTTCGCCGGCAGCGGTAAGCTGGATCTTACTGGGCTATGGCGTATCGGTCGCTATCGGTAATATCTGGGGAGGTAAGCTGGCGGATAAACATGGTGCTGTCCCGGCGCTGAAATTTATCTTCGCCGCGCTGTTTGTTCTGCTGATGGTTTTCCAACTGACGGCCTCCACGCAGTACGCCGCGCTGGCTACCATTTTGGTGATGGGGATCTTTGCCTTTGGTAACGTACCGGGGTTGCAGGTTTACGTGGTACAGAAAGCGGAACAATTTACCCCAAATGCGGTGGATGTGGCATCAGGTCTGAATATTGCTGCGTTTAATATTGGCATTGCGCTTGGCTCTGTAATTGGCGGACAAACGGTAGAGCATTATGGTTTAGCACAGACTCCGTGGATTGGCGCGCTGATTGTTCTGGTCGCTTTTTTACTGATGAGTATCAGCGGTCGCCTGGATAAACCGGCGCGGGTAGTATTGGGATAATTCATTGATGTAAGTACCCACTTACAAAACAAACTGTAATTGTTCGTTGAAAGTGAGTGCTAAAGTCCCTATAACAGAAGAACCAGTCCGGCTGCGGGCTGGTTGACGTTATAGAGGTTTGAAAGTCTAAAGTGCGAAAAAACACCTATGCCATGCGCTATGTTGCCGGACAGCCCGTTGAGCGGATTTTACCGCCTGGGTCATTTGCGCATATCGGCCAGGCATTACCTGCAGGCGTGCCGTTAAGCAGTGAAGATCGCATTCGCGTGCTGGTGTGGAATATTTTTAAGCAACAACGGGCAGAATGGCAGTCGGTGTTGAAGAATTTTGGCAAAGACGCGCATCTGGTGTTATTGCAGGAAGCGCAAACCACGCCAGAACTGGTGCAGTTTGCGACCGCTAACTATCTTGCTGCCGATCAGGTTCCGGCCTTTGTGCTGCCCCAGCATCCCTCTGGCGTCATGACGCTTTCCTCCGCCCACCCCGTTTACTGCTGCCCATTGCGCGAGCGTGAGCCGATTTTACGGCTGGCGAAATCGGCGCTGGTGACGGTGTACCCATTGCCTGACACTCGGCTATTAATGGTGGTGAATATCCACGCGGTTAACTTTAGCCTTGGCGTTGATGTCTATAGCAAGCAGTTACTTCCGATTGGCGATCAGATTGCTCATCACAGCGGTCCGGTGATCATGGCCGGCGATTTTAATGCCTGGAGCCGTCGACGGATGAATGCGCTGTACCGCTTTGCGCGTGAAATGTCACTGCGCCAGGTACGCTTTACTGACGATCAGCGCCGCCGCGCGTTTGGTCGTCCTCTCGATTTTGTGTTCTATCGCGGTCTGAACGTGAGTGAAGCCTCTGTGCTGGTCACCCGCGCATCTGACCACAACCCGCTACTCGTTGAATTCAGTCCCGGCAAACCTGAACAATAACGGTGTGTCAGGTCTGCCGTAGGGCAGGCCTGTGATGGTGCTGCCCTTCATATTTCACAACAACCGAAGGACAACACAATGACAACACGCTCCCACCATGACAACGTCGAAAAGCAGTTTGGCTCTCAGGCTAATGCCTATTTAACCAGCACCGTACATGCTACGGGTCGTGATTTACAACGACTGGCGGAAAGGCTGTCTGCTTTTCCACAGGCACGGGTACTGGATATGGGATGTGGAGCGGGGCACGCCAGCTTTGTGGCTGCGCAACACGTACAACAGGTCGTGGCTTATGATTTATCGTCGCAGATGCTTGAAGTGGTTGCTGAGGCGGCAAAAGACCGAGGTCTGGAAAATATCGCCACACGGCAGGGGTATGCTGAAAGCCTGCCATTTGAAGATAACGTATTTGATGTGGTGATTAGCCGCTATTCCGCGCATCACTGGCATGATGTCGGGCGCGCGCTGAGGGAAGTGAACCGCGTTCTGAAGCCCGGCGGTGTGCTGATTGTGATGGATGTGATGTCGCCAGGCCATCCGGTCCGTGATATCTGGTTGCAAACCGTGGAGGCGTTACGTGATACCTCACACGTACGCAACTATTCCAGCGGAGAGTGGTTGTCGTTAATCAATGATGCCAATCTGATTGCCGATACGTTGTTAAGTGACCGTCTGCCGCTGGAGTTCAGTTCGTGGGTGGCGCGGATGCGCACGCCTGCAGCGTTGAGCGGCGCGATTCGTGTTTACCAACAGAGTGCTTCTGTTGAAGTGAAAACCTACTTTGCGTTGCAGGAAGATGGCTCGTTTACCAGCGACACGATCATGGTTGAGGCGCATAAAGCGGGATAAATAAAAAAGGCACTGGGGGGAAGCCAGTGCCTTCATTTCTACAATGCTATCAGGAGTCCGGCATGCCGTTGTTTTTCACAAACAACGTGAGCTGATCGCCTGGCTGCAGATTGTCCGTATCGTTGTTCCAGCGCATCACATCCTTGATGTTAACCCCGTGGCGTTTGGCAATGCTCGACAGCGAGTCGCCTTTACGCACACGATAGGTGATGCTATCGCTGTTATTAGCCAACCGCTGCGCGCTGGTACCCGCACCTACGGTCAGGCTTTGGCCCACTTTCAGCGATGATCCACGCAGATTATTCCACTGCTGCAGATCCTTCGTGCTCACGCCAAGACGTGCAGCGACGCCGGAAAGCGTATCGCCAGAGCGAACTTTGTAGCTACGGCTGTTCAGCGGCGTGTTATCCGCAACCAGCGTTGACTGTACGGCTGCAATTTCGCCGGAAGCCAAAGACTCACGCAGCTTCTCTGCATGCTTCTTTGGTACCATCACGTATTGCGGACCGCTGGCACCCAACGTGGAGCCTTTCACACCTGCATTGAAGGTCTTCAGCTTGCTGACGGAAATACCCGCCATATCGGCAACCTGAGCCATCTCAACCGGGCTGTTCAGGCGAACACGTGCCAACGCGCGGCTTTCGTCTGTAGTTGGCAGACGCACGCCATAGCGTTTGCTGTTTTTGAGAATATCACTCAACGCCAGCATTTTGGGCACATACTGCTTTGTTTCCTGAGGCAAAGGGAGCGACCAGAAATCGGTGGATTTACCCCGAGATTTGTTCGCTTTGATTGCCTTCATGACACGACCTTCACCGCTATTATACGCGGCAACAGTCAGCAGCCAGTCGCCATCAAACATCTTGTTCAGACGCTGCATCATGTCCAGCGCGGCAGTGGTGGAAGCCACAATGTCGCGACGTGCATCATAATTGCGGGTCTGTTTTAAACCATAATTGCGCCCCGTGCTCGGAATGATCTGCCAAATACCTGCGGCATTGGCGCCAGACGTTGCGTGAGGATCAAAAGCGCTCTCCACTATGGGTAGTAGTACCAGTTCCATAGGCATGTTACGTTTCTTAACTTGCCCGGCTATCCAGTACATATACGGCTCTGCCCGTAAAGTTACATCGTGGAGATAGCTCTTATTGCGTAAATACTTCTGTTTTTGTTCGCGAATCCGGTTGTTTTCCGGAATTCCCATCTTTAGCTCGTCACCAATGAAAGCCCACAAATCCTGATCAGCAGCGATAGATGTTCCATCGTCCATCCATCGCGCCTGACTTGTAAACTTTCCTGCTTCCCCTTGACCAGCTGCAGAAAGGCTCTGTGCGTGCTGTTGGACGTTACCAGTATTCTGGCACCCAACAAGCAGGACAGAGGCGAGTAATATCGCTTTTGCCTTCATGTGTGTGTCAATAGTTGCTTAAAAGACGACCGATCATAACGGCGAAGTTTTCAAAAGGCAACCCAGAATTGTCAGAACGTATCTTTCTTTGACCTTAACCATGCAAAACGCTCTTCAGGTTGTTGCAATATTGTTTCTTTGTTTATTTTGTTAATTAAATCAATATCTTCTGTTCTTAAAAAAAGATTATTTCGTCGCTCATTTTTCAGAATTACGGGTAGCGTCATTTGTTTTTTTACCCGTAACTCATTAACTTTACGATAATAATCATTAATAAACGAATCGTGCGGCAGAATGCTTAAGGCGAACTTCATGTTTGCTAATGTGTACTCATGGGCGCAGCAGATCAATGTATCATCAGGAAGCGCACTTAATTTATTAAGTGATTGATACATCTGTGAAGCTGTACCTTCAAATAGTCTGCCACAGCCGCCTGAAAAGAGCGTATCGCCACAAAATAGGTAAGGTTGGCTAAAGTAACAGATATGTCCTAAAGTGTGACCCGGCGTGGCAATTACTTTAAATTCATGCCCTAAAACGAGTGCAATATCGCCATCTTTGACTATATGGGTCGTTCCCTTATCTTGCGTTTCAGCCGGTCCGTAAACCACTAATTGTGGGAAATGTTGCAAAAGTTCTTTCACACCGCCGACGTGATCCTGATGGTGATGGGTGAGGAGAATGGCCTCTGGCACCCAGTGATATTCTGCAATGGCTTTCAAAACGGGAGCGGCTTCGCCCGGATCAACAATCAGGCAACGATTTTCATTATTTGTCAGGACCCAGATGTAATTGTCCTGAAATGCAGGAATACTGTTAAGATTCATAAATTACCTCTCAATGCGTAACGGAAGGTTGTGATGAAACCGGCAAGGATCCCTCAAACTGTCGTAGCGCCCATTAGCTGGGATGATTTACCCTGGGGTGAGCACTATCGTGAGGCGCTGGAACATCAGCTTAATCCGTGGTTCGCAAAAATGTACGGTTTTCATCTGCTTAAGATTGGTAATTTAAGCGCAGAAATCGATTCTGAAGCGTGCGCGGTTTCTCATCAGGTAAATGTTTCTTTGCAAGGTTCGCCCATGCAGGTCACAGCCGATCCTTTACACCTTCCTTTTGCCGATAAATCCGTGGATGTTTGCCTGTTGGCGCATACACTACCGTGGTGCGCCGATCCGCATCGCTTATTGCGTGAAGCCGACCGGGTACTGATTGATGATGGCTGGTTAATACTGAGCGGGTTTAACCCGGTTAGCCTGATGGGGTTGCGTAAGCTGGTGCCAGTGCTACGTAAAACACCGCCTTACAACAGCCGGATGTTTACCCTGATGCGCCAGTTGGATTGGCTCTCTTTGCTGAATTTTGAGGTGCTGCACTATAGTCGGTTCCACGTGCTGCCCTGGGCGAAGCAGGGCGGTAAAATGTTAAGCACCCATATCCCCGCGCTGGGCTGTTTGCAGTTGGTTGTCGCGCGCAAGCGAACAATTCCGCTTACGCTCAATCCGATGAAGCAAAGTAAAAGTAAGGCACGCATCCGCCAGGCCGTTGGGGCCACCCGACAATACCGCAAGCCAGATGCTTAAGACTCTGCCTGATACCCAACATCATCCTGGGTGGGACTCATTGCCGCAGCACGAGCAAGCTCATCGCAGCGTTCGTTTTCCGGATGACCCGCGTGCCCTTTAACCCATTCCCATTTGATTTGGTGCGGCCCCAGCGCGGCATCCAGACGTTTCCACAGATCGACGTTCTTCACCGGTTTTTTATCTGCGGTTTTCCAGCCGCGCTTTTTCCAGTTGTGGATCCACTGCGTAATGCCCTGACGCACATACTGGCTGTCCGTGCTGAGTATCACTTCACACTGTTCTTTCAGGGCTTCCAGCGCAACGATTGCCGCCATCAGCTCCATGCGATTATTGGTAGTGAGGTTGTAGCCTTCGCTAAAGGTTTTTTCGCGCCCGCGATAGCGTAAAATCGCCCCGTAACCACCTGGCCCTGGATTTCCCAGGCATGAACCATCGGTGAAAATTTCTACCTGTTTAAGCATCTCTGGTAGACTTCCTGTTTTAGCAAATCGAAATCAAACGATAAGTCTGACATAAATGACCGTTATGAGCACTGGAATTACACGACAGGTAGTCCTCGATACCGAAACCACCGGTATGAACCAGATTGGCGCCCACTACGAAGGCCACAAGATCATTGAGATCGGTGCGGTTGAAGTGGTGAACCGCCGCCTGACCGGAAATAACTTCCACGTTTACCTGAAGCCGGATCGGCTGGTGGACCCGGAAGCGTTTGGCGTACACGGAATCGCCGATGAATTCCTGCTTGATAAACCCACGTTCGCCGATGTTGCCGATGAGTTTCTCGACTATATCCGTGGCGCGGAGCTGGTTATCCATAACGCATCGTTTGATATCGGCTTTATGGATTACGAATTCGCGAAACTCCATCGCGATATCCCGAAGACGAACACCTTCTGTAAAGTGACCGATAGCCTGGCGTTGGCGAGGAAAATGTTTCCTGGCAAGCGTAACAGCCTTGATGCGTTATGCTCGCGCTATGAGATAGACAACAGCAAGCGTACCCTGCACGGCGCATTGCTCGATGCCCAGATTCTGGCCGACGTTTATCTGATGATGACCGGTGGGCAGACCACCATGGCGTTCTCAATGGAAGGTGACAGCCAGCAGCAGAATGATACGGGGATCCAGCGCATTGTGCGTCAGTCCAGTAAATTACGCGTTGTTTTCGCCACTGATGAAGAGCTGGCAGCCCATGAGTCGCGCCTTGACCTGGTACAGAAGAAGGGCGGAAGTTGCCTCTGGCGGGCCTAGTTCTGGTATTTACAGTACAGAAATGGTCATTCGGGTGATTTTTGCAGCAAACGATTAAAAAACGTGAGAAAAAGCGTTGACGAGGCGCGAGGCAATCCGTAATATTCGCTTCGTTCCCAAGCGGAACACAACGCGGAGTGGTAGTTCAGTTGGTTAGAATACCTGCCTGTCACGCAGGGGGTCGCGGGTTCGAGTCCCGTCCATTCCGCCACTATTCAGAAAGCCTGAATCAGAAATGATTCAGGCTTTCGTCGTTTTTACTGCCCAAAAAAATAAAAGCCTGCAACCATATGTTATTGCAGGCCTTGCTGTTACTCGCTCAGCGTCTGTGCGATATCTTTTTGCACCTGCTGGCGCTGTTCTGGGGTCAGCACTTTGTTCAGGTCAAAGTAGTATTTCACGCGGTAATAACGCGCCTGTTGTTCGATGTTGCTGAACGCCGAAAGCTGTTTTTTGACGGCTGCTTCATCCCATTTCCCGGACTTGATGACGTCAATTAGCGCGCCGTCTTTAACGTCTTTCACTGAAATCTGACCGACATTGGTTTCAAGCTGCTGGTGCAGTTTTTTAATCTGCGCCACCTGGTCGTTGGTCAACTTAAGGTGTTGAACGACCGGATCCTGGGCCGGAGCCGGAACATTAGATGTGGTTGCTGCAAGCGAGCTAAAAGAAGCGCCAGCCACGGTAACTGCCAGCAAAGTCATGCGTACGAAGTTTTTCATTATTGAAATCCTGATAAGGGAATTATCGACATTGTCTGCCACTCGCTGGTGACGAGTGATTATCCCTTGCAGAATACGTTGCCCGATGCATGTCGCCACGCGAATTTGTTTTGCGGTTGGTTACGGAGTGAAACAATCCCGCCGTGGATACATGGTCCGTGGCGGGAGGGAAGGCAAACTCTACAGGATGAAAGCGTCAGCATCCTGCCAGGCGGGAAACTTCTCGCGATACTCGCGTAGCGCCGAGAGTGACAACTCAGCGTCAATACGTGTGGCCTGATGCGGCTCGGCGGTGGCAATAATCTCACCCTGCGGATTAATCACCCTGCTGTCACCGCGATAATGATGCCCGTTACCGTCAGTGCCCACACGGTTACATCCTGCTACATAAGCCTGGTTCTCAATCGCCCGTGCGGTGAGCAGAATCTGCCAGTGCAGCGAGCGCGGTGCGGGCCAGTTAGCCACATACAAGGCGAGATCGTAGTCGTTGCGGTTACGCGACCACACCGGAAAACGCAAGTCATAACAGACCAACGGCAGAATGCGCCAACCACGCCATTCAAAGATGATGCGCTCTTCACCTGCCTGATAATGCTGATGCTCATCCGCCATGCGGAACAGATGGCGTTTGTCATAGAGATGCACGGTGCCTTCGGGTTCAACCAGCAAAAAACGATTCACCGGCCCCCGTTCAGACTGTATCGCCGCGCTACCTGCTATCAGGGCATTCGTCTGCTGCGCTTTGCTACGCATCCAGCTTACAACTTCCTCTTGCGGCAACGATTTGTTTGCCGCTTCCATCGCAAATCCGCTGGTAAACATCTCGGGCAACACAATAACGTCACGCCCGGTGACGGTTTCCAGTTGGCGGTCGAAATGGCGCAGGTTGGCCGGGCCATCCATCCAGATCAGCGGTTGTTGCAGCAGCGTAATTTTTAAACCTGGCACGATCGAGGCTCCTCGTTGAACAGCATTTTGACACTGTAGCATGAGCCTTAACGAAAATGTGGCAATAAAAAGCCCCGCATTGAGCGGGGCTGAACGTTGTGCGTTAGCGTTATGCTGCTTCGACCTTACGCACCTTCTCTGGCAACTTTACCGGCTGAGTCGCCAGCGCCTCGGGTTCAAAGTCATCCACGTTGATGCTGCGCAGACGACTCGCCTCGGCTTTCACCAGAATTGCGGCTTCGTCTTTATCAATCAGCCCTTTGGCCAGCGCATTGTGCGCCAGTTCATCCAGGCGGGTAAACGGCAGGTTTTTACCCAGCTCTTTGCAGATCCGCTGGTGGATAGGGTCGGCTGCAATCACATCCAGCAGCGCCTCTTCCAGTAAGCCAACCGGGTTGTGTTCGCTTGGCGTCAGGTACTGACCGCGACCAAGACGAGAACGGGTGGCGCTTGGAACCTGCAAAATCTTCGCGACTTTATGATCCAGCTTGTCAGACGGTGCATGGTAGTGGCGACCGGTAGGGAAGATAACCACATTAAGCAAGCCTGCGACCAGACGGTTCGGGAAGTTTTTCAGCAGGTCGTCCATCGCCTGCTCCGCTTTGTACAACGCATCCTGAACGCCCCAGTGGACCAGCGGCAGGTCTGCTTCATTACGGCCTTCATCGTCATAACGCTTCAGCACCGCGGAGGCCAGATACAACTGACTTAACACATCACCCAGACGCGCGGAGATACGTTCACGGCGCTTCAGGCTACCGCCCAGTACGGCCATGGACACATCCGAAAGCAGTGCCAGGTTGGCGCTCAGACGGTTCAGGTGCTGGTAGTAACGTTTGGTCGCATCGCCAGTTGGCGTGCTGCTGGTTAAACCACGCGTCAGGCCAAGCCAGAAGCTACGCACTTTGTTACTGCCGACGTGACCAATGTGTTTGAACAGTAGTTTGTCGAAGGCATTCACATCGTTACTCTGCGCCGCCGCCATCTCTTCGAGAACATACGGATGGCAGCGAATCGCACCCTGACCGAAGATCATCATGCTACGGGTCAGAATGTTGGCGCCCTCAACGGTAATGGCGATTGGCGCGCCCTGATAAGCACGGGCGAGGAAGTTGCTTTCGCCAAGCATAATGCCTTTACCGCCAGTGATATCCATTGCATCGATGATTGACTGCTGCCCACGGTGAGTACAGTGATATTTCACGATGGCCGACAACACCGCCGGTTTTTCACCCAGCATAATGCCGTAGGTAATCAGTGATGCCGCAGCGTCCATCACGTAGGCGTTACCGGCAATACGTGCCAACGGCTCTTCAATACCTTCCATCTTGCCGATAGAGATTTTGAACTGGCGACGAATGTGCGCATACGCACCGGTGGCCATTGCGACCGATTTCACACCGCCCGTCGAGTTAGACGGCAGGGTAATACCGCGTCCTACGGACAGGCATTCCACCAGCATGCGCCAGCCCTGACCGGCCATTTTTGGGCCGCCGATAATGTAATCAATTGGAACAAAGACATCTTTGCCCAGCGTCGGGCCGTTCTGGAACGGCACGTTCAGCGGGAAGTGACGACGTCCAATTTGTACGCCTGGCGTTGAGGTTGGGATCAGCGCACAGGTAATGCCAAGATCTTCTTCGCCACCCAGCAGTTTTTCCGGGTCGGAGAGTTTAAATGCCAGACCCAGTACGGTAGCGATAGGTGCCAGCGTGATATAGCGTTTGTTCCAGGTCAGGCGCATCCCCAGCACCTGCTGCCCCTGCCAGTCGCCCATACAAACCACACCGGTATCAGGGATCGCGCCTGCATCGGAACCCGCTTCCGGACTGGTCAGGGCAAAGCATGGGATCTCCTGACCACGTGCCAGACGCGGCAGGTAATGGTTCTTCTGCTCTTCGGTGCCGTAATGCTGCAGCAGTTCGCCTGGGCCTAATGAGTTAGGTACGCCAACGGTGATCGCCAGGATACCGGAAACGCCGGAGAGTTTCTGCAGAACGCGAGCCTGAGCATAGGCGGAGAATTCCAGCCCGCCGTATTCTTTCTTAATGATCATTGCGAAGAAGCGGTGTTCTTTCAGATACGCCCACAGCTCCGGCGGTAGATCCGCGAGTTCGTGGGTTATCTGGAAGTCGTTCGCCATGCGGCAGGCTTCTTCCACCGGGCCATCAATAAACGCTTGTTCTTCAGCAGTCAGATGCGGCTGAGGATAGTTATGCAGTTTTTTCCAGTCTGGCTTGCCCTGGAACAGGTCGCCTTCCCACCAGGTCGTACCGGCATCAATCGCTTCTTTCTCGGTGCGTGACATCGGCGGCATGACTTTACGGAAACCGCGGAACACCGGCGCAGAGATCATGGATTTGCGCATCGGCGTAAAGTTAAACGGTACGAGGATAATGGCCAGAGGAACCAGCAGCCAGACTGACCACAGGCCAGCCACGCCAAGCGCGGCCGTCCAGGCGAGCAAAATTAAGCTGCTGAGGAATAAGCTCACGCGGTGATAAAACAGAACGCTGAGCAGAACAACCGTAGCGATAATACTCAAAATCATCATAACGAAAAGCTCCCTTGCTTGTAGGAGGTCTGACCACTTGTGATGATATGGTTGTAGTGGATGTGAATTCTTTTAGCAATGTGTTTACAAAATAATTACAACAAAGCTCACATTGTTGTTGTTTTAACCGGCACAAAAAATCAAAAGCGACAGCCATTCCTGTGGCTTGTACTTCTCGCTGGTAGCGCTATCCGGTACACTGCATCTTGTCATTTACATTCATGCTGAAGGATATCCTCATGTACCAGGATCTTATTCGTAACGAACTGAGCGAAGCGGCGGAAACGCTGGCTAATTTTCTTAAAGATGACGCCAATATTCACGCCATTCAACGCGCGGCGGTCCTGTTGGCAGACAGCTTCAAAGCCGGCGGTAAGGTACTTTCTTGCGGTAACGGCGGCTCCCATTGCGACGCGATGCACTTCGCCGAAGAGCTGACCGGACGCTATCGCGAAAACCGTCCGGGCTACCCGGCGATCGCTATCTCTGACGTCAGCCATATCTCCTGCGTCAGCAACGATTTCGGTTACGATTATGTATTCTCCCGCTACGTGGAAGCCGTGGGCCGCGAGGGCGATGTCCTGTTAGGCATCTCCACTTCGGGTAACTCCGGTAACGTGATTAAAGCGATTGCTGCGGCGCGTGAGAAGGGAATGAAAGTCATCACCCTGACCGGCAAAGATGGCGGTAAAATGGCCGGCAGCGCAGATATTGAAATTCGCGTGCCGCACTTTGGCTACGCTGACCGTATTCAGGAAATTCATATCAAAGTGATTCATATCCTGATCCAGTTGATCGAAAAAGAGATGGTTAAACCATAAGAAGACGATTGCCGGATGGTGGCTGAAGCCGTATCCGGCCTACATGAGCGCCACGTAGGCCTGATAAGCGCAGCGCCATCAGGCAGTTCACGGTTTTAAGGTAGGTGATGTATGTGCGAACTGCTCGGGATGAGCGCCAATGTGCCAACCGATATCTGCTTTAGCTTCACCGGGCTGGTTCAGCGCGGCGGAGGTACCGGTCCGCACAAAGACGGCTGGGGTATTACGTTTTATGAAGGTAAGGGCTGCCGTACGTTTAAAGATCCGCAACCCAGCTTTAATTCGCCTATCGCCAAACTGGTACAAGACTATCCCATCAAATCCTGTTCTGTGATTGCCCATATTCGTCAGGCGAACCGTGGCGAAGTGGCATTGGAAAATACCCACCCATTTACGCGAGAGCTGTGGGGACGTAACTGGACATACGCCCATAACGGCCAGCTCAGCGGCTATAAATCGCTGGAAACTGGTAATTTCCGTCCGGTCGGCGAAACCGACAGCGAAAAAGCGTTTTGCTGGCTACTGCATAAGCTGACCGAGCGTTATCCACGCACGCCTGGCAATATGACGGCGGTATTTAAATATATCGCGATGCTGGCAGGTGAACTGCGGGAGAAGGGCGTCTTCAACATGTTGCTGTCTGACGGGCGTTATGTGATGGCCTTCTGTTCGACCAACCTGTTTTGGATCACGCGGCGTGCGCCATTTGGCGTAGCGACGTTGCTGGATCAGGATGTGGAAATCGATTTTAGCTCAGAGACCACACCCAATGATGTGGTCACCGTGATTGCCACGCAGCCGTTAACCGGCAATGAAACCTGGCAAAAGATTATGCCAGGCGAGTGGGCATTATTTTGTCTCGGGGAGCGCGTAGTTTGATGCCAGCTGCGGCTGAACGACTTCGTGGCTCAACGGCTTGCTGATAACATAACGGCCATCGACGACGGAAACAGTTGGTGGCTTACGCGTTTGTTCGAAGTAATCGTATCCCGGTTTTAGCTGTGACCAGAACTCTTTGTAATACGAGAACTTATGACGCTGCATGTTGGCATCGGTCATACGGAACGGATAAATGCTGACCTGCACACTGGACTGCCCAAACACCAGCGCGCCGGTGACAAACTGGAAAATCTCATCAATGCCGTTATCGGTCATCGCGTAGCAGCCGACGGAAACGCAGGCACCGTGGATCATCAGGTATTTACCTTCATAACCGTGTGCGCGGTCGTAGGCGTTAGGGAAACCAATGTTAATCGCTTTGTAGAAGCGGCTATCCGGTTTCAGCTGTCCGCGCTGTACGCTGTAAAACCCTTCCGGACTTTTGAAATCACCCTGACGCTGTTTCGGCCCTAAGCCGCCGGAATAATTGCAGATCTTATAGCTGTCGAGCAATTGATACTGTTCGCCCATCTTGACGTACAGATCCAACGTTCGCTCTTCTTTGAAGATCTGAATATAGACAGGGGAGCCCATTAATTGCTGCTTATATTCTTTGCTGACAGGCGTGGTCGGGCTGCTGCTGCTCAGCAAACCGGCAAACGAAACGCACGGCAATAAAAGCATCGCAAGAAAAAATGCGATTTTACGCATACTGCTTATTCCTTGATAAAACGATTACACACGCCAGGACGGCAAAAAGAGTCCCCAAATCGGATAAATCTGGATCTGGAGCGCTCACATTATCACCCAGAGAGTTTTTCGCAAGTCTCTCGTGCTGCGTTTACACTTTAGATTTTCTTTATACGGAAAATTGTGCTTAAAGTCTGTCAGACACCGGCGTATTTTGCAGGTTAGCGAACGTCATTGAGTCTTTTTAGTGCAGAATTTCTAATGTATTGAATTTAAAAAATTAATAATTTAATAATCGAATATTAAAATGGAATACCCGGCAATAGCGGTAGACTGCGCCGAACGTGTTTGATTAGGTATTTTTGTTTTCATGTCTTTTGTCTCTGCACCCCGACGCTTTTTGCCGGGTCTGCTGTCTTTGTGTGTTGTGTTGTCATCACCGTCTGTCGCCAAAGTTCAGCCCCTCTTATCTGACGCCCATCTAAGCTATGCGGCGCAAATGCGCATGCGTAATCGTGCCCGGCTGCTGAAGCAATACCACGCGCAGGTAAAAAAGCAGGCAAGTTATGTGGTGGTAGGTAATGCGCAAAGTAAAAGCGCGCTGCGCCAGCAGAACAGGACGCTGATTAAACAGCACCCGGAGTGGTTCCCTGGGCCGCTGAAAGCGAGCGATCATCGCTGGCAGGAGCTGGCGGAGAATGACCATTTTCTCAGCAGCGACCATCTGCACAACATGACCGAAGTGGCAATCCACCGTCTTGAGCAGCAGTTAGGTAAACCCTATTTGTGGGGCGGGACCAGCCCGGATCAAGGCTTTGACTGCAGTGGGCTGATTTTTTATGCCTACAACAAAATCCTGGCGGCAAAATTGCCGCGTACGGCGAATGAAATGTATCACTACCGGCGGGCGACCATCGTCGCCAATCGCGACCTTCGTCGTGGTGATTTATTGTTCTTTCATATTCACAGCCGGGATATTGCCGATCATATGGGGGTCTACCTGGGACAGGGGCAATTTATTGAATCGCCGCGTACGGGAGAAACTATTCGGGTGAGTCATTTATCCGATGACTTCTGGCAGGATCATTATCTCGGCGCCCGTCGTATTCTGACGGAAAATACCATTCTGTAATCAATAAGGCGGTGCGAATGGCACCGCCTTGCCACGGGTTAACTCAGCGCCCCCATGATTTTTAATTCCAGCTCATCCGGAACTTCGTTATAAGACAGTACCTGCAAACCCGGTGCAAACAGGCGGGCATAACGCGCGAGCAGAGGACGAAGCTGCGGTGCGACCAACAGCACCGGCTCTTTACCCGCCGCTTTCATCTGTTCTTTAATCTGCGGCATATTGGTCTGGAACTGATTGAGCATATTCGGATCGACCGGTACACTATCGAGCACTACTTTGCCGCTTTGCTGCGCCTGATTCACCACATTAGCCAGCAGATTCTCCAGCTCATTATTCAGCGTGTACACCGCCAGTTCATCTTTGCGCACAAACGGATGGGTAATACTGCGACGAAGCGCCAGACGCACATCGGCCGTTAACAGAATATGATCTTTGGTGACGGCGCTACTGGCGACCAGGACGGTGGCAATGGTGACGATATCGCGCAGCGGCACGCCTTCAACCAGCAGTGCCCGGTAAACCTTCAATAGCTGGCTGTAATTCAGCGCTGCGCTCAGATCTTCCGCCAGGCGAGGTGCCATTGAAGAGAGGCGGTTATGCAGTTGCGTAATATCATCGTAGTTAAACAGGTCGGGAATATAGCTGCGAATGACCTTATTCACATGCGTCGCAATAACGCTGGCGCTATCGATAACCTGATACCCCATATTTAACGCTTTGGCTTTTTGCGCCGGGACAATCCACGTGACCGGCATACCGTAGGCCGGATCGTGGCCTAAAACGCCATCGATCTCGCCGTAAGTTTCACTTGAGGGCAGCGCCATCAGCTTATCTGAGGGAATATCGGCCTCATCAGCCTTGATCCCATTGATAAAAATGGCGTACTGGGTCGGTTTCAGACGGAAGTTTTCGCGGATGCGAATTTCCGGCAGCAGCACGCCGTTGGTGTCTGAGATAACCTGTCGCACGCCGCGAATACGTTGGGTAAGCGGATTTCCTTTGGATTTGTCCACCAACGCCACCAGTTTGTATCCCAGGCTCAGGCTGATTGGCTCAATTAAGGGGATGGTTTCCCAACTGACCTGTTGCTCGGTGGTTTCAACGATGGTTTTGGTCAGCGTCTCAAGATTTTTTTCTTCGGTCTCCGCCACCTTCGGGCGCTTGCTCATACGCCAGGCGGTAAACCCCAGCAGGGCGCTGAATACCAGGAACGGGAAATGTGGCATTCCCGGCACCACTGCCAGCACAAACATGATGCTGGTGGCGGTATAAAGTACGGAGGGGCTTGCCAGCAATTGGCTACGAACGTCGGTGGCGATATCGCCGCTGTCGCTCACGCGAGTAACGATAATCGCCGCCGCCGTCGACAGCAGCAGAGAGGGGATCTGGGCGACCAGGCCGTCACCGATGGTCATCAGGACATATTGCTGGAAGGCGGCTTCAGCGCTTAAATCGTATTTAAAAATACCGATACAGACCCCGCCGATCAGGTTGATGGCCAGAATCATCATCCCGGCGATGGCATCACCGCGCACGAACTTCGACGCGCCGTCCATTGCGCCATAGAAATCAGCTTCGCCCGCCACATCTTTACGTCGGGCCTGCGCCTGGGCCTGATTAATCAGCCCCGCGTTCAGATCGGCGTCGATCGCCATCTGCTTGCCGGGCATGGCGTCCAGCGTAAAGCGGGCCGAAACTTCGGAGATACGCTCTGCACCCTTAGTAACCACGATAAAGTTAAT
>NZ_CP080033.1:1309017-1331319 GCF_019382635.1 Citrobacter sp. Colony219
ATTGTGAACAGCGTCAGTAAGGCCGATCGTGAAAACATCGTCGCGGCGCTGCATGGACAGTCTATTTTTAACGGTGGCGGCATGGCACCGTTAAACAAGCTCGGCAAACAGCCGATAGCGCCAGGCGCGCAGAAGAAAAACGTCACGCGCAACAAGCTGGATAAAACGGTTAACCCGCAAGAGACGGCGAAAATCACCGAAGATAACGCCAAAAAAGCGCTGGATGTGAATGAAAAAGCGGTGCTGCTGAAGCAAAAATCAGCCCGTGAATTGGGTGAGCTGGCGACCGACATTAACGTCATCGCCCGCAATGCGCATATGGAAACCAACCTTGAGATGGAGATTGTTCCTCAGGGGCTGCGCGTGCTGATTAAAGATGACCAGAACCGGAATATGTTTGAACGCGGTAGCGCCAAAATTATGCCGTTCTTTAAATCGCTGCTGGTTGCGCTGGCCCCCGTGTTTGACTCGCTGGACAACAAGATAATCATCACCGGCCATACGGATGCGATGAGCTATAAGAGCAACATTTACAACAACTGGAACCTCTCTGGCGACCGTGCTTTGTCAGCACGACGCGTGCTGGAAGACGCCGGCATGCCGCAGGATAAAGTCATGCAGGTTAGCGCCATGGCGGACCAAATGCTGCTGGATGCGAAAAACCCGGAAAGCGCAGGCAACCGTCGTATTGAGATCATGGTGTTAACGCAAAGTGCTTCCGATACGCTGTATCAATATTTTGGTCAGCACGGCGAGAAAGTGGTTCAGCCGCTGGTTGATAAGCTGGACAAGCAAAAGCAGGTGACTTCTTTACGTCAACCCTCTGCTCCCGCCACGCATTAATTCTGTTCTCCGCCCCCACGCAATGTGGGGGCAAATTATCCCGCAGGAAGGCAATATGATAGATATAGCCCATATTATCCCATTGGATATTCATACTGATAACGTCACCGATGTGGCTTGTCAGGGGGCGCATTTCGACCCGGTTTCAGGTATCTGGTACGCCGAACCTCATGAGTTAAATGAGACGCTGCGCGAGCATGTTTACGCGACGGACAATTTTAATATTGTGGCTCCTTATTACCTGGTTATTACGTCGAAAATGCAATGCTGGAATTGCCATCAGCCCACGTATATTCATGGTGTGATGCTTACCCGGTTTATCAAACAAAATCAGGATGATAAAAGATGGATGTCCGTGCGGCGCAATACATTTTTGTTCCATATCAACACGCTGCCGGAAGAGATAAAAAAGAACATCAAAGCCAGCAATTACTATCTGGATAAAAGTAAAACGACCGGGCTACGTTACTGGATGAACCATTGTGAAATCTGTGGAGAACGCCTGGGTGACTACGAGCTGTTCTGCGTCGAGGATGATGCATTTCGTCTGATGACGATTGAAAAACTTTTGCGGGCAAATGTGCGCAAAGTGAATAAGTTGTTTGTCAGTACGGCAGGAAATCCCGCCGACCATGCGCCAAAAGACATTGTGCGTTATCTGTGTGATGCGCGCTTTGTGATGAATGGACCCGCACTGACGTAGCAGAGGTACAGACTTCTCATATCGTAAAAATACTGTATACTTAAACAGTGTTGTGAGAGGTGAGTCATGCGCAAAATCATACATGTCGATATGGACTGCTTTTTCGCGGCGGTGGAGATGCGTGATAATCCCGCCCTGCGTGACATTCCCATTGCCATTGGCGGTAGTCGTGAACGCCGGGGAGTTATCAGCACGGCCAATTATCCGGCGCGTAAATTTGGCGTGCGCAGCGCGATGCCAACCGGAATGGCGTTAAAGCTGTGCCCGCATCTTACCCTGTTACCCGGTCGTTACGAGGCTTACAAAGAGGCCTCTCGCCAGATTCAGGCGATCTTCTCCCGCTACACCTCACTCATCGAACCGCTTTCGCTGGATGAAGCCTACCTGGATGTCACCGACAGCATTCATTGCCACGGCTCCGCGACGCTGATCGCCCAGGAGATCCGCCAGACGATCTTCAACGAACTACAGCTCACCGCCTCTGCCGGGATTGCGCCGGTTAAATTCCTGGCAAAAATCGCCTCCGATCTCAATAAACCCAACGGGCAATATGTGATAACCCCTGCTGATGTCCCTGAATTTCTCAAAACGTTGCCGTTGGGGAAAATTCCCGGCGTCGGC
This sequence comes from Citrobacter sp. Colony219, assembly GCF_019382635.1. Taxonomy (NCBI): domain Bacteria; kingdom Pseudomonadati; phylum Pseudomonadota; class Gammaproteobacteria; order Enterobacterales; family Enterobacteriaceae; genus Citrobacter; species Citrobacter sp. Colony219. Next base: position 1,311,185 of record NZ_CP080033.1, read on the forward strand.
AAAGTCTCCGCCGCTAAGCTGGAATCAATGGGATTGCGTACCTGCGAAGATGTTCAAAAATACGACCTGGCTACGCTGCTCAAACGTTTTGGTAAGTTTGGCCGCGTGTTGTGGGAGCGCAGCCAGGGGATTGACGAGCGGGACGTCAACAACGAGCGGCTGCGTAAATCCGTCGGCGTCGAGCGGACGCTGGCGGAAGATATTCATCAGTGGTCAGAGTGCGAAGCGATTATTGAGCGGCTCTATCCTGAACTGGAACGGCGTCTGGCAAAGGTCAAGCCGGATCTGCTGATCGCCCGCCAGGGGATAAAACTCAAGTTTAATGATTTTCAGCAGACCACGCAGGAGCACGTCTGGCCGCGCTTAAATAAAGACGACTTAATTGCGACGGCACACAAAACCTGGGAAGCGCGTCGGGGAGGGCGAGGCGTGAGGCTGGTGGGATTACATGTCACGCTGCTCGATCCACAAATAGAAAGGCAGTTATTGTTGGGGCTTTGACGTTGATGTATTGCCGGATGGTGGCGTTAAACGCTTTATCCGGCCTACAAATCTGCTTGTAGGCTGGATAAGCACAGCGCCATCCGGCATTTAGCGCAGACTTACTTCGCCGGAATAGACTTCAGCAGTTCAGTCAGAAGCCGCCAGTAGTGGCCGACGCTTTCGATATGAACCTGCTCATCCGGGGAGTGTGGACCGGTGATGGTTGGACCGATGGAAACCATGTCCATTTCCGGATACGGTTTTTTGAACAGGCCACATTCCAGACCAGCGTGAATGATCTGAATGTTTGGTGTTTTATTGAACAGACGCTGATAGGTTTCACGAACCAGGTGCATAACCGGAGAGTTCGCATCCGGCTGCCAGCCTGGATACGCGCCTTTGGCTTCGGTTTTGGCGCCAGCCAGTTTACCCAGTGAATCCAGCATGCTCACCACGTAGTCTTTACCGCTGTCGATCAGCGAGCGAACCAGACAGTGGATCTGAACATTATCGTCAGTCATGGTTACCACACCGACGTTCAGCGAGGTTTCTACCACGCCTTTGGCGACGTCAGAATTGCGGATCACACCGTTCGGGGTGGCATTCAGCAGACGAATGAAGCTATCGCGAGACGAGGTAGTCAGCGCGGCTTTGTCGTTAGTCACGGCATCCAGCAGCAGCGCCAGGTTTTTCTCTTTGGCTTCCAGTTCGTTTTTCAGGATTTCCTGGTAGGTGCTGACCAGCGCTTTTAACGCATCAACTTTATCGGCAGCCACGGCGAGGGTAGCGAAGGCTTCACGCGGAATCGCATTGCGCAGCGTACCGCCGTTGAAATCAACCAGACGCAGATCTAACTCTTCAGCGTGGCCTGCCAGGAAACGTACCAGTAGCTTGTTCGCGTTACCGAGACCCACATGGATTTCGCCGCCGGAGTGGCCGCCTTTCAGGCCTTTTAACGTCAGCTTAAAGCTCTGGAAGCCAGCCGGGATTGCTTCACGGGACAGCGGCAGGTTAGAGGTAAAGTCGATCCCGCCCGCGCAACCCATATAGATCTCACCTTCTTCTTCTGAGTCGGTGTTGATCAGGATATCCGCTTGCAGCCAGTTCGCCTGCAGACCAAATGCGCCGTCCATGCCCGCTTCTTCGGTCATGGTCAGCAGCACTTCCAGCGGACCGTGTGCCACATTGTCATCAGCCAGTACCGCCAGTGCGGACGCCATACCGATACCGTTATCTGCACCCAGCGTGGTACCACGGGCTTTTACCCACTCGCCATCAATATAAGGCTGGATCGGATCTTTGGTGAAGTCGTGCACGGTGTCGTTATTTTTTTGCGGGACCATATCCAGGTGCGCCTGCAAAACGACCGGCTTGCGATTTTCCATGCCAGCGGTAGCGGGTTTACGAATCAGGATATTACCAACCTGATCGCGCTCGACGTGGAAACCTTTCTCCTGGGCCCAGCTCAGAATGTGTTCAGCGAGTTGCTCTTCATGGTAGGACGGATGAGGAATAGAACAGATTTTGGCAAAAATATCCCACAGCGGTTGCGGGGATAACTGAGACAGTTCAGACACGTTGAGTCTCCTTGGCGATGTCCTGCAAAATTGACTTGCAGGCCACGGGGTTAGCGGAATTAAAAACACCACAAGTCAGGCTTGCGCGATGCGATTGAGAATACCACTTTCTTCGCTGACGGCTAGTATAAAGCATGCAAAAAGAGGCGCGGATTCCGCGAAACACTGGTTTTTAGTGCGTCAGATCTCTATAATCTCGCGCAACCTAGTTCACCCTCAATTTATTAATTAGCCGTAGATAAACAGGCTGGGACACTTCACATGAGCGAAAAATACGTCGTCACCTGGGACATGTTGCAAGTCCATGCACGTAAACTGGCAAGCCGCCTGATGCCTTCTGAACAATGGAAAGGCATTATTGCCGTTAGCCGTGGTGGTCTGGTGCCGGGCGCATTGCTGGCGCGTGAATTGGGTATTCGCCATGTCGATACCGTATGCATCTCCAGCTACGATCACGACAACCAGCGCGAACTGAAAGTGCTGAAGCGTGCGGAAGGTGACGGTGAAGGTTTCATCGTGATCGATGACCTGGTAGACACCGGTGGTACCGCCGTTGCTATCCGCGAAATGTATCCTAAAGCGCATTTCGTCACGATCTTCGCTAAGCCGGCTGGTCGCCCGCTGGTGAATGACTATGTGGTTGATATTCCGCAGGATACCTGGATTGAGCAGCCGTGGGATATGGGCGTGGTATTTGTTCCGCCGATCTCTGGTCGCTAATCTAAAAAGTTTTCAACGCCCGCACTGTCGGGCGTTGTTCTTTTTGTGCGGTGTCAGGTTACACTATGCCTTAGTGAGTACTCATGGAGGCCGTAATCATGTCGCAGGCTAACCTCAGCGAAGTTCTGTTTAAACCCCGCTTCAAACATCCTGAAACGTCAACGTTAGTTCGTCGTTTTAACCACGGCGCGCAGCCATCTGTGCAGTCCGCTCTGGATGGTAAAACAATCCCGCACTGGTATCGCATGGTGAATCGCCTGATGTGGATCTGGCGTGGGGTCGATCCGCGTGAAATCCTTGAGGTGCAGGCGCGTATCGTCATGAGCGAAGCCGAACGCACGGATAAAGATCTCTACGATACGGTCATTGGCTATCGTGGTGGAAACTGGATCTACGAGTGGGCGAAGCAGGCGATGGACTGGCAACAGAAAGCGTCTATGGAAGAGGATCCGCAGGTGAGCGGACGCCACTGGCTGCATGCTTCCACGTTGTACAACATTGCAGCATACCCGCATTTAAAAGGTGATGAGCTGGCAGAGCAGGCGCAGGCCCTGGCCAACCGCGCTTACGAAGAGGCGGCCCAACGACTGCCAGGTACATTGCGCGAGATGGAATTTGCCGTTGCCGGCGGTGCGCCGATAACCGGCTTCCTGCACATGCCAAAAGGCGACGGCCCGTTCCCGACGGTGCTGATGTGCGGTGGTCTGGATTCTATGCAAACCGACTACTACACCCTGTATGAGCGCTATTTCGCTCCGCGTGGTATCGCCATGCTGACGCTGGATATGCCGTCGGTTGGGTTCTCGTCAAAATGGAAACTGACCCAGGATTCCAGCCTGCTGCACCAGCACGTATTAAAAGCGCTGCCGAATATTCCCTGGGTGGATCACACCCGTGTGGCGGCATTCGGTTTTCGCTTTGGCGCTAACGTCGCAGTACGCCTGGCCTATCTTGAATCATCGCGCCTGAAGGCTGTGGCCTGTCTGGGACCGGTGGTTCATGCGCTGCTTAGCGACCCACAGCGTCAGGCTTCAGTACCGGAAATGTATCTTGACGTTCTGGCCAGCCGTCTGGGGATGCACGATGCGTCCGATGAAGCGCTACGCGTCGAGCTAAACCGTTATTCATTAAAGGTACAAGGGCTGCTGGGGCGACGCTGCCCGACGCCAATGCTTTCGGGGTTCTGGAAGAACGATCCGTTTAGCCCGGAAGAGGAATCTCGCTTAATTACGTCGTCATCTTCTGACGGTAAGCTGCTGGAGGTTCCGTTCAACCCGGTGTATCGCAATTTTGACAAAGCGCTGCAAGAAATTACCGGGTGGATCAATCATAGATTGTGTTAATAGATTGCTAAATTTTATTGGTTTGGTAAAACAGTTGCTTCACCTAAGGAGATCGCAATGACGTTACCGAGTGGGCACCCGAAAAGTAGATTGATCAAAAAATTCACCGCGCTTGGCCCGTACATCCGCGAAGGGCAGTGCGAAGATAATCGATTCTTTTTCGATTGTCTGGCTGTTTGCGTCAACGTGAAACCGGCACCAGAGAAACGTGAATTTTGGGGCTGGTGGATGGAGCTGGAAGCGCAGGAGAAACGCTTTACGTACAGCTACCAGTTTGGTTTGTTCGATAAAGATGGCAACTGGACCGCCGTGCCGATTAAAGAGACTGAAGTGGTAGAGCGACTGGAATACACCTTACGCGAGTTTCATGAAAAGTTGCGTGGGTTGTTAACGACGCTGAATCTGGCGCTGGAGCCTGCTGACGACTTTAAGGATGAGCCGGTTAAATTAACGGCATAATGAACAGCAAAATGCCGGATGGCGGCGCAACCCCATCCGGCATTTTTTATGTTACATCAGAACTGATAAACCATACCGACGGCCACGATATCATCATCGTTGATGCCCAGTTTATTATCGCTATCGAGCTGGTTGATTTTATAATCAACAAACGCTGACATATTTTTGTTGAAGTAGTATGTTGCGCCCACGTCGATATAATTCACCAGATCCTCATTACCTACGCCTTCAATATCTTTACCTTTCGACAGCACATAACCCAGGGATGGACGCAGACCAAAGTCAAACTGGTACTGAGCAACCACTTCGAAGTTCTGAGTTTTGTTAGCAAAGCCACCGGAAATAGGTGTCATATTGCGCGTTTCAGAATAGAACGTTGCCAGATAAATGTCGTTGGCATCATATTTTAAACCTGTCGCCCAGGATTCTGCTTTATCGCCAGTACCCCGGTTTTGCAGGTTCTGCTGATTGGTACGGTCGGAGTTGGTATACGCACCACTGATGGCGAAATCGCTGCCGCCAAAGTCATACGTCACGGAGGTACCAAAGCCGTCGCCGTTCTGTTTCTTCACATCGCGGTCCTGGTTTTTGCCCTGATATTGCAGGGTAAGGTCCAGACCATCGACGACGCCGAAGAAGTCGGTATTACGGTAGGTCGCCAGGCCGCTAGCACGTTTGGTCATAAAGTTATCGGTCTGCGCGGAAGAGTCACCGCCGAATTCCGGGAACATATCCGTCCAGGCTTCCACGTCATACAGCGCACCCAGGTTACGACCATAATCAAACGAGCCAAAATCTTTTAATTTCACACCGGCGAAAGCCAGACGTGTTTTTTGCTGATTGGTTTCGTTTTCCGCTTTATTCCCTGCGAACTCAGCTTCCCAACGACCATAACCGGTCAGTTGATCGTTAATTTGTGTTTCGCCCTTAAAACCTAAGCGGATATAGCTCTGGTCGCCGTCTTTGCTGTCATAATCAGTCATGTAGTGCATCGCTTTGACTTTGCCATACAAGTCCAGTTTATTACTGTTCTTGTTATAGACTTCTGCCGCCTGTACGGACGCCGATGCAACAATTCCCATCACCACTAATGCCAGAGTGCTCTTTTTCATTTTCATTCCTGATTTAAAGTACGCGCTAATATTTACTGGGTGTGATCCCCGTTAAAAGACAGGAGGGTTTTTAACGTCTGGCAATGAACGTTTTATGACAAAGTAAGAATATTTTTAAAAAAGAATGTTTTTTTGTGTCTGTAATAAATGCGTCAAAGTCTGCCGCTACGCTTGCTGATCCTGCGCAATAAAATTTCATGCTTTGTGCGCTGGCTGTTGGCAACCGGGGCCAGTCCTGCTAAAACGTTCGTTTGATATCATTTTCCCCAATTTTGAATGGCAGAGAATCATGAGTGACAGCCAGACGCTGGTGGTAAAACTTGGCACCAGTGTGTTAACGGGCGGATCGCGCCGCCTGAACCGCGCCCATATCGTAGAACTGGTTCGCCAGTGCGCACAGCTCCACGCTGCAGGACATCGTATTGTTATCGTTACTTCGGGCGCGATTGCCGCCGGACGTGAGCATCTTGGTTACCCTGAGCTCCCGGCAACGATAGCTTCGAAACAGCTGTTGGCGGCGGTAGGGCAGAGCCGATTGATTCAACTGTGGGAACAGCTGTTCTCGATATACGGTATTCATATCGGGCAGATGCTGCTAACGCGTGCGGATATGGAAGACAGAGAGCGCTTCCTCAACGCCCGCGATACGCTGCGCGCGCTGCTGGATAACAACATTGTTCCGGTCATCAATGAGAACGATGCGGTGGCGACCGCTGAAATTAAAGTCGGTGACAACGACAATCTTTCGGCGCTGGCGGCGATCCTTGCCGGAGCCGATAAGCTGCTGCTGCTGACCGATCAGCAGGGGCTGTTTACCGCCGATCCGCGCACCAATCCGCAGGCGGAGCTTATCAAAGACGTGCACGGTATTGATGATGCGCTGCGCGCCATTGCCGGAGACAGCGTCTCTGGTCTGGGAACCGGCGGGATGGGAACAAAATTACAAGCCGCCGACGTGGCCTGCCGCGCCGGCATCGACACCATAATTGCCGCAGGTAGCAAACCGGGCGTGATTGGCGACGTGATGGAAGGCGTTTCCGTTGGGACGCGTTTTCATGCTCAGGCTTCTCCACTGGAGAACCGTAAACGCTGGATCTTCGGCGCGCCGCCTGCCGGGGAAATTACCGTTGATGAGGGTGCTACCGCAGCGATTCTGGAGCGCGGCAGCTCATTACTGCCAAAAGGGATTAAAAGCGTGACAGGCAACTTCTCTCGTGGTGAAGTGATCCGCATCTGCAATCTGGAAGGGCGCGATATTGCCCACGGCGTCACCCGCTATAACAGCGATGCGCTGCGCCGTATTGCCGGACATCACTCACAACAGATCGACACCATCCTGGGCTACGAATACGGTCCGGTTGCTGTCCATCGTGACGATATGATTACCCGTTAAGGAACAGGCATATGCTGGAACAAATGGGCATTGCTGCCAAAGCTGCGTCATATAAGCTGGCGCTACTCTCCAGTCGCGAAAAAAACCGCGTGCTGGAAACCATTGCTGATGAACTGGAAGCGCAAACGGAAAGCATCCTCAGCGCGAACGCACAGGATGTTGAACAGGCGCGTGAAAATGGCCTGAGCGAAGCGATGCTTGATCGCCTCGAACTGACGCCAGCGCGTCTGAAAGCGATTGCTGACGATGTACGCCAGGTGTGTAATCTCGCTGACCCGGTCGGGCAGGTGATTGACGGTGGTCTGCTGGATAGCGGTCTGCGTCTGGAGCGTCGTCGCGTGCCGCTGGGCGTGATTGGCGTGATTTATGAAGCGCGTCCTAATGTCACCGTTGATGTGGCTTCGCTGTGCCTGAAAACGGGCAATGCAGCGATTCTGCGCGGTGGAAAAGAGACGTACCGGACGAACGCCGCCACTGTTGCGGTGATCCAGCATGCGCTGCAAGCCTGCGGTTTACCGGCTGCCGCGGTGCAGTCGATTGATAACCCGGATCGTGCGCTGGTCACTGAAATGCTGCGGATGGATAAGTACATCGATATGCTGATCCCTCGCGGTGGCGCAGGGCTGCACAAGCTGTGTCGTGAACAGTCGACTATCCCGGTTATCACCGGTGGTATTGGTGTATGTCATATCTATGTAGATGACACGGCGGAGATCGCCCCGGCACTGAAGATTATCGTTAACGCCAAAACCCAGCGTCCGAGCACGTGTAATACTGTCGAAACACTGTTGGTGAATCAGAGTATCGCTGAGCGCTTCCTGCCTGCTCTAAGCCAGCAAATGGCAGAAAGCGGCGTGACGCTTCATGCAGATGATGCTGCGCTTGCCGCGTTGCAGGCCGGACCGGCAAACGTCGTAGCGGTAAAAGAGGAACAGTATGACGATGAGTTTTTATCGCTGGATCTGAACGTAAAAATCGTCACCAGTCTGGATGATGCCATTGCCCATATTCGTGAGCATGGTACTCAGCATTCCGATGCGATTCTGACGCGTACGCTGCGCAACGCCGATCGTTTTGTGAATGAAGTCGATTCTTCCGCTGTGTATGTGAACGCCTCCACCCGTTTTACCGATGGCGGTCAGTTTGGGCTCGGGGCGGAAGTGGCAGTTAGCACGCAAAAATTACACGCGCGTGGCCCAATGGGGCTGGAAGCACTGACTACATACAAATGGGTTGGCTTCGGCGACGACACGATACGTGCGTAATTGAAAACGGGCGATGCCATAATAGCACTCTGATTTTCAAGGCTATTAAGGCATCGCCCCGTTAATTCTAACCTTCACTCCACTGCCACATTTTTTCTATCCTGCGTTTTAACATCATCAGTCTGGTTTTGACTCATGCGTCCCTGCGCCATAAAGGCGATGTATCACAGAATTTTCCCTGCCAGCATGAATTTTCCTGGTCTTCAGTTCACGTATTGTTCCCATGGCCCGATCTATTAGAATCAGTCTCATTTTTATGAGGAGTTGTTGCGTGAAATCGGATATTCACAAACATCGCATTCCTGTTGTGCCGCTCGGCAACCCGTTTCCCCCCCGCCATTGTTCGCTGTGTCCAAAGGGAGCGGCAATTGATCGTGATAATCAACACCGATTAATAGACAAAAGAAGAAGGTTTAAAGCAGGGGAGATACTCGCCAGGCAGGATGAAGCCGCAAACATGCTTTTTGTTATTCACGAGGGATACTGCAAGTCCAGCGTGGAATGCGGTGATAACGATTTTATCAGTCGCTTTTATGTTCCGGGAGATATCATGGCGCTGGATGCTGTCGAAGGGGGGAAGTACCTGACAACGATTAAGGCGGCAACGGCTGCGGAGGTATGTCATATCGATATTGCGCGGTTGTTCAAAGTAGCAGAAAAGGATCCGTCGGTTGCTGCCGCAGTCATCAAGTTTCTCTGCAGGGACAATGGATTCATTGTTGAAAAACTGCGGCGCTATGCGAATAAACATGCTGAGGCCAGGATCGCTGCTTTTCTGGTGGAATTTTACGAGATGCATTTACGTATTGGCAGGCCAGAAACGACGCTGCACTTGCCATTCTCCCGGGAGGAAATTGCCAGTTATCTTGACCTTAAAATTGAAACCGTTAGCCGCTCATTAAAATCCCTCGAACAACAAAATTTGATTACCCTACATCGAGTGCGTACGGTAACACTTAATAGTTATTTGGGATTAAAAGGTTTCAGCTAAATCTCTCATGGTTGAACGTTATATAAATCTTGATATTCCAGGAATATTCTTTTTATATGGAAAATTCCTGGTTTTATTTTTGTGAAATAATTATCAATTCGAATACTAATCCTCCAGATTAGTGCTTATTTTATAAGAATATTCCCTCATATATGAATATTTTATGAGAATTTTCTTGTGAAGTTAAAAATTTAGCATAATTGCAACAAATAATAAGCATTATAGAGAAAATATGGAGGTGTTAATTATCTTTATGTTTTGTAAGGGTTTTGCTTAGGTGCTATTTGTATGATCTTTTTGATATTTATCAAAAACATAAAAAAGATGAATTGTTTGGTATTACTTATTTGTGTGGGTGATAATTCTGAAACATGGCATATTTTAAGTAATTGCGTCTTAGGAAACTTCTTAGATAGATTTTTTGGTGGGAAAATTCTTAGTTTTTTGTAATTTTTGCGTTTCGGGGTTTGTTGAGATGTTACTTAATTCAAATGATAATTTTTTGGCGCGGCAATTCTGGCTCGCAATTAATGGAACCGCTGGAGTGATTTAAAAATAAGACTCGGTGGTGAGTTTGTTCTTAGGAGAAGATAAAAATGAAAAAATTATTATTAGTAACCTCTCTGGCTTCTGTATTTGTTGCAGCAAATGCAATGGCAGACGTTACTGCTTCTGCAACTGCCTCGTGGGACGCGACGGCAACAAAAGATACCACCAGCATGTTGGTTGTCACTCCGCTGAACTCTTTGACTTTCCAGTATGCTGAAGGACTGAACGCCTTCAACTCTCAGGACGGTGCTTTTGATGTGACTATTCAGGGTCAGGAAACGGCAACTGATTTTGAGCTGACTGCTCAGATCATTAGTAACACGCTGACCAACGCCAGTGGCGATGCATCTACCCTGAACGTAGGGGTGGCATGGAATGGCACCGCGCTGACTAATTCATCAGATACTGTCCTGGTTAACTCCAGTTCGACTTCTGGTCTTGAAAGCCTGATGGCTGATGGCGCTTATAACGGTGCTGCTCGTGTCAGCGATCAATCCAACTTCAAATTCACCATCGCGTCAGCGACTTCTGATGGTAGCCAGGCAGTAACGGATTACTCTGCTCTGCCAGACGGCTATTGGACCGGCGATGTAAAAGTACAGTTTAATGCAACCTGGACGACTCCGTCTGCCTAAGTAATAAAAATTCGGGAGAATTTTTTCTCCCGAATTTATCAGGAATGGCGTCATGAAAAAATATTTACCGACAGCGATGTTGGTAGGGTTAGTAGCATCTTTTCCCGGATGGGCAATTAATGTGGGTGAAATCACATCGATAATGACTTCTGCTGAGAGTTCATTATCGAAAGAAATTACTAATACAACTGATGCGGCGCGTTATGTCAGTGTTTCGGTAAAACAATTGTCATCACCTTTGGCGGGGGGAGTCGAAATAAAGCCTGTTAATTCCGGAGAGTTACTTTCTACACCTGCCAATCTTATTCTTCCTGGTCAGGCAAAGGATGTTTTTCGCTTCTTTTATAAAGGACCAGCAGATGATCTCGAACGTTATTATCGTCTGCAATGGATAGATGAGCCGGTCACCGAGAGCGCGGAAACCCGGGCGAATAAAATGGCGGTTGCAACAGCGTCGGCAGAAATTGGCACTATTCTGGTGGTCGCTCCGCGAAAAGAGCGTTTTGAATATAGCCGCAATGGCGATGTTATTACCAATACTGGCAATGTTTCGTTTCGTGTGATCGCCTATGGCGCCTGTAAGGATAAGGCTCGCGATCAGGGACGAGGTTGTCGCGAACGTTATTACATTATGCCGGGTACGAAAATAAAATTACAGTTTACCGACATCAGCAATAGCCGTTCACGCATCGGTATCTGGCACGGTAAGCAGTTTATTACAGTGAAGTGATGGTCGATTGCAGCCATCTGTACGGGATAAATAAAAATACCGGAATGTAAGGATGCATATGACAACAATAAATATTGTCGGCGGTAGCATTTGTCTTTTTCTTGCGCTGACACCAGGAACTTCACATGCAGCCCCAGTAAAAGTGGGTAATTACGTTATTCCCAGTGCTTTCGCCCGTTCACTGGAGCAGGGAATGACGGTGCCGGTATATATTCGTTACAACGAGACTGACGAGAAAAGTCAGCAAAAAATTGCCGATGCGGTGATTTCGCTTGTTGATGGCAATATTACAGTTAAAGCCCTGACTCTTGCTGAATTGCCTAATAATGCCGTGTTATCTGGAAAAACTCGTGCGTTGGTAGAAAAAATTCGTGATGTGAAATTTCACGATAACACCAATATCGAGCTATCGGACAATGCACGCCTGCAGCTCAACGTCTCTTCATTTCACCTGGAGATGATTGTCAGCAAAGATGCGTTAACTGAAGCGATTGTCGCACGCAGTAGCCTGCTTGGACCTTCCAGCGTGGAGTCTCTCTCTAACGTCCTGAACTATAACTTTGGTACCTACTACAACGATTATCATAATGGCAGCAGTACCCGCAGCTATCTGACGGTTGACAACACAACATCGCTGCGTGAGCACCATATCAACATTAACGGTTCGTTTTACGGCATCGGCGACAGCAACGGCACCAGCAAACTTTATCGTGCGATGTATGAGCGTGATTATGACGGTTATCGACTGGCGCTCGGGATGCTCGACACCTGGAATGTCCAGTCTATTGCCAGCCTGAATGCACTGAATGGCGGGAAAATTTACGGTGTGAGCTACGGAAACAAAGGAAGTACGGTTGTTGAGAATACCGCGCTTTCACTTACGCCGATTACCGTATTTTTGCCAGCCGCTGGCGAGGTTCATGTCTTCCGTGATGGGCGTTTGCTCAGCGTGCAGAACTTTAATATGGGCAGTTATGAAATTGATACCAGTCGTTTTCCGTATGGTGTTTATGACGTCACGGTAGATATCGTGGTCAATGGCCGGACAATTAATAGTCGTATCAGCAGGGTTAATAAAATCTTTGCCCGCCAGCAAGCTGCCGGGATTGATCAGCTCTCGTGGCAGCTGTTTGGTGGTCCACTGGATTATGACCGTGTGAGTTATAAGCGAAATCATTATCAGGATTTGGGCAGCGAGCAGACCTGGATTGCCGGGGGGGCCGCATCGGTGACGCTGGCGATATTGTCGGGGCTGGGCCTGAAGTCCACGCTCTACGGTTTTGACAACAATGCGGTTAATGAAACGGATGTCACGCTCAATGTGAATGAATACGTAAGCATTGGCAATCAGACGCTGGTGGCGAACGATTCGTCATGGCGAAATATCAGTAACATCAACCTTAATGTACCTGAGGGATACGGTTCCCTTTGGGCATCTCGTGAAGACAGTAAAATTGGCGATCGTCTGCCCATGCAGGAGCGTGATAATTATTCCATTGGCGGGACTCTTAACCTCGGAAAGTTTATTCCTCATGGCGGCTCGCTCACCGTGAGTCAGACGGAGAATCGCTACTCGGGAAATAAATATCGTAATCTGGACTACAGCACGACCCTTTATTCAGGCAGGTATGCCACGGTTGGGTTGCGTGCAGGTATTCAGCGTTATTACTACAACAACCGGAATGACGATGGGCGACAGGAACGTTATGTCAGTCTGGATTTATCGTTGCCGTTGGCATCCTGGTTGAGCATGGGCGTCTCCCGGGATCGCTATGGCAGTACTCAGGGTAATCTTAGCGCGCGCAAGCAGTATGCTGAGGGCCCGATTAAATCGGTCGGATTGTCGGCATCAACGCGTCTGAGTGGTGAACAGTATTACGACAATAATTATTCGGTAAACGGCAATTTGAGTTATGACACGAAATATAACGCCGGCACCGTATCGGTAACGCGTTCTGCTGACAACTCCACCAATATGAACTTCTCTTCCCAGGGTTCTCTGGCGTGGGCAGGTAAAGATTTCGGCCTGAGTAAAGAGCGGCAGCGGTCTGGCATCATTGTGAAAACAGATTTGACCGGCGAAGGGAAACTGGCTGCGAAGATTAATAACCGCAACTATCTTCTCAGCGGTAAATCAAATTTCATTGCACTGCCGCCCTATGCTCAGTACAAGCTGGAAATCCTCAATGATAAAAACTCTGAGGACAGCTTCGATATTGTTTCAGGACGCAAACAGGAGCTGACGCTATATCCGGGTAATGTGGGTGTTATCAACCCTGAAGTGAAAAGCATGGTCACCGTATTCGGGCGCATTCGTTATCCCGATGGGCAGTTGGCTGCAAATACCGATATCCATAACCACATCGGTAAAACGCGTACGGATGAAAAGGGTGAGTTTGCTATTGATATCGATAAAAAGTATCCGGTCATCACGTTAATTTCAGCCAATGGCAGCATATGCGAAGCCGATCTTGATTTGGAAAAAGCACGGGGCGCAGCGTGGATTGGTGATGTGAAATGTGCAACGCAAACCACGATGGCGCAGAGGTAATAAAATGAAAGTATTGATTAAATTAGCTACTGTAATCTGTACCGTAGGGAGTTTTTCACCTGTGCCTGCTTTGGCGTTGAATGCAATCTCTTCGGGATCAGTCAGTAATAACTATTTGTTTATCGAAAATGCCATTGATAGTGAATACTTTATTACCCCATCGGCACTTGATCCACGTTTCAGCGGATCAAACACGTGGATAAAATACGGTACCTCTCAGGTCAGTCTCGGGTATTTAGGTTTTGTCGGCTGGACTGCGCCTGGAAATTATTATCAGGACATGTGGATTGATAACTCCCCGATTAACGGGCCTTTCCGGGGAATCCGTTGTTATAGTGGCACTCAATGTCCATCAACCGGGTTTATTGCCGGATTGGGCACAGACAAAAACGGTTTTTATCATGCGCAGGTCGGCTCTGTCGCAGGCGTTATTGGTGGCGCCTACGGATTCGCTTCCCTGACCGATACTGCTTATGAGTACTTTCGCAATGTGCCTACCGGTAGCAGCGAAACCTATGTGTTCAACCGCTGTTATACTTCTGTGAATTATGATTATTCTTCCGGGCAACGGTGCAAAGACCAATCGACAGGATCATGGAATTACGTCAATTACACGTTAACTAAACGCGGTCATCTGTCACTTGTCTCGACTAACGCATTTCAGGAGCTTTGGGTTGCCAGCGACGGTACGCCGAGCATCACCAAAGACTCTGGTTATTGCGAACTTGGCGTGGTGGGCGGTACTGACGGTGTGATTTGCAAAATGGTGAGTTATAACTTGCAACAAACGGCCAATCTGACCGCCTCCTTGACGTTTCGCGCTTTTGTCGACACGGCGATGCTAGGTTTTACGCCCGGAGCGGCCACCGTGAGATACTCCGGGAATGGTTCAAACTGGTATAACTATGGTACTTCAACTGCTTATTACAACGTTTTTACGACCTCTGGAGAATACATTTATATTTTTCTGTCAAAAGCATTTTTGAAGAATCTTGTCGATTCAGGGATCAGCATTACTAACAGTCAGCCCTTTACCTTCGGCTTTTATAATGGCTTAACACCAGAGTCAGGACACTACCAGTTTACCCCTTCGCTACAGCTCAATATTGTGCCGAAGGAGTATGGGATCAGTATCGTCTCTTCGGACAACACAGCTTCTGCGAGCGGTAGTGGCACGATTGGTGATGCCGCTCCTATAGAAATGGATTACACCGTAACCGTCTCTGGCCCCCGTCAGGCCGACAGTATCACCGCGCAAGTTATTGGGGAAAGTACGACGATAAACAGTGTGCCCTACTGTCTGTTTACGTCTGCGCAAGGCGGGCTGTCCGTCCCCATTCCCGCTTTTCTGCAGTACAACAGTCAGTCGGGGGGCGTGGTGCAAAAACGAAATAGCTGCAGTGAAGCGGCAGTCAGTATGAGAGATGCGCAGTGGCAACAGACGCCCTGGGACGCAAATAACAATGACGATGGAAGCTATTATGCTACTGATTTAAAGTTGCTTTTCCCAATGAATGATTCGCGTTCGATGTTAACCGTTTCCGGCGCTGACTGGGAAGGTGTCGTCAGCGCTAGTGGAGAGATAAAAGTCACGGCGAATTGGGTGGGAGTGACGCCATGAACCGCCGTCGTCTGGCGCTTAGATGGGTATTTATTCTACTTTCCGGTCTGACAGCATTCTCTACACAGGCAGTCTACCTGGAGTCGACCATTTATGAGATGCCGTCGGATAAATCATTTATCAGTAAACGAATCTATAACGATAGCCAGAAACAGAATTTATACAGTATCGGCGCAGTAAAAATTGATAAGCCGGGACCGGGAGGAGAAAACAGAAGTGCTATTGCTGAAGGCGAACTTCTGTTTACTCCGCTGAATTTTTCACTGGCTCCGCAGGCGAGTGAGTTTTTTAAGATTTTCTACCGTGGGCCGCAGGATGATAAAGAACGCTATTACCGAATTCTGTTTCGTGAAATGCCGATCACGCTGTTTACTGAACGTAATCAAGGGAAAGGCGGGCAGGCTCTCCCGGTGATCGCTATGGACACCATATTGGTTGTTCGCCCGAGAAACATAAATCTGGCCTACACCATTGATGAGGCTAACGGAACACTGAAAAACACCGGGAATACTTTTTTTAAAATCATCGTACACCAGGGGTGTAACTCAACCGATGATGAAGCCACCATGCGTTATGTGTTGCCGGGTGAAACCTGGCGTAGCAGCGAGCTGAAAACTAAAAACCGAAAGTTTATCGTAGCGTTGCAGAAATACATTCCAGTGGGTCAGGGGTGCTTCAAACTCAATCAATAGTAAGTATTGAGTCTGATCCGATATGTCATGGTTAGATATCGAACCTATACTGTAACTATCTTTATACAATGCAGTAATCAGCTTGGCACAGATGAAACTTTGGTCATTTGTACTCCATGTCACGGTATTTAAGAGTCAGGTAGTATGAAAAGTATAATTAATGATCAGGTTGAGTACGATTCCACCAGAAAAAGCCTGAAACATCGCGATACTACAATAATCCTTTCGGCATCTACAGCGAGACTACTTGAGCTATTCATTGCCTATAAAAATCAACAACTCCACCGTGAGTTTATCATAGAAGAAGTATGGAAGAAGCATGGCATGGCCCCATCGGGTCATAGCCTTAATAAAAGTATCAGTATATTGCGAAAAGCATTTAGTGAGTTGGGGGCCGAAAACCCCATTGAAACGTTGCCCCGGCAGGGATTTTTGTTCCATGCTTCGGTCAATGATGAACAGTCATCTTTCAGTAGGGATGTACCTGTTCGTTCGGTAACAGAAACGGTGAATTCACCCGCAACACCGAAACGCAAAAATATTCTTCTGTTCATTTTGTTGTTCGCTTTTCTTGGGAGCGCGGTTTTGATATTGCCAGCTCTTAACTCAGGTACCACGAATTTTATCTATATCAGGGCAATAGGTGATTGTGAACTTTATACTGCCGATGACAATAATGCTGATAAAACGAAGGCATTTTTATCTTCTGATATGTGGCGAAAAGTAAATACAATTTGTCATAATGGCAAGAAAACAATTGTTTTTTATGATGATAATAATTTATCGGCAGGTAATAATCTTAAAGAGAATTTTTTGGGGATCTGTACGCTGGATAAAGGAGGGGTTGCCCGTGAATGCGAAAATTATCTTTATTAGCGGGGTGATCTTTCTTGCTGTGATAACAGCATACTTTTTTTATCGCCATCAAGAACCTGAGACGTTGACCTGCTCTGCCAAGAATTACCTTCATTTGCAGGCGCAAACTCAGGGGGTAAAAATTGAAGGTGAAGTTCTGTTGGTTTTTCGTATTTCTTCCACTACCGAAGGGCGGGTATCCCAGGTAGGGAGCCTTAATATTCAAGGTAAGCACTATGCTGTAGATCGTAATGTTGTTCTGAATTTTATTGGCAAAGACCGCGACGGATATTTGCAAACTCGTCGCCAGACTATCGTCAAAAACAAAAATGATAATGTTCCCGATGAAATTACCGAACTGCTTATGTCTCAACAGGATATTTTCTATTATAAGGTCATCCGTATCGCCGGAAATGTCTATGCGATAAGAGATCTGCGACGTACGCTCATGGTTTGTCGGGCAGCATGAATCGAGGTAATATGTTAGTATTTTGATTTTTGTGGTTGTATATTTTGTTGTTTCTTATTTTTGTAGTCTTTTATTTTGCCTTGTGGTGAAAATGAGTAAAAGGATTTGTACTGGTGAAAATTAGGAATTTTCCTTTTTCGATATTTAAAATGGATTTACCATTTAATGGGAATACGCATATGGATAATTGTGATTATAAAATCTGAAACTACGTGATATGACTTATGGATAAAGTTAGTTCACGAACCGCCTTATAATTGCTGGAGGCTGAAGGTGTTGTATATTCTCTCGTGTATATAACGAGGGACCTGCTATGCCATAAATTTAAGTTGGTGGTAACTATGAATATGAAAAAGGTTTTTCTGCTCAGTTATGATATTTTTCTTTTCTCAGGGATAAAAGCATGGCTGCCAAATCTGGTACTGGTTGATGCGCGAACATTTATTTCTGGTACGCAGTCAGTTATTCCACGACACCCGTCCTGTTTGCTGGTGATCGATAACCGGTTACCATTGCTCCTGGTCAGGAAATGGTTTCAGAGAAATAGCACGCAGTTTATCAACATAAACTGTATTGTTCTTCGGATGAATGAAACTCGTTCTGTTAATCGAGGATACGAGGAGTATGCTTTCATTAATGGACGAGAATTATCTGATCAATTGATTTCTCAGCTAAGAGCCAATTTAATGGCACCCAATGAGGTTGTGGAGGTCACTAAAGGTTCGACGATGTTTACTTTTCATTTGACTGAATTTGAAGAGGAAATGTTGTATGCATCATTCACAAAAGAAAAGTTGCACGATTTTTGTATTGCTAACTCACTAACAACTAAGTCAGTGTATCGATATCGGGAACGGATAACCGCTCGCCTGGGATTTTCTCATTTTAATGAAACCATCATTTTTTTAACCAGGAATAATTTATTGCATGAAGGTTACCCGGCAAACAATTATTCTGGTGAGAATGCAATTTACGGCGAAGCATATGATGTCTCAGATTCTGGTCGACTGAGTATGGCAATAAGGAATGAAGAAATCATTCCTTATTTTCAGCCCATCGTAAATATCAATGGGGACGTCTGTGGCGTTGAGGTTTTGGCTCGATGGCCACAGGGCCATAATTATGCGATTTCTCAGCGTGAGTTTATACCTCTGGCTGAAAAAAGTGGCTTAATGAATGAGTTAACGAGCTATTTAATGACCACCGTTGCGCGTAATCTGGTCGACGGAAGCGAAGGGATAAATAAAACACTATTCGTCTCCTTTAATGTCAGTCCATCAGGTTTAAGTAATCCCGTTTTTTATTGGGAATGCCTTAATTTTATGGAGATAACGCAAAGACTACCGATAAAATTAATGATTGAAATAACCGAAAATCAGACTCTCACTATCACTCCAGCCATCAAAGAGCTGATACGATCGTTGCGAAACAGAGGAGTTCTGTTTGCTTTAGATGATTTTGGGACGGGATACGCTAACCTCTGCTATCTCAATGAGTTAGACCTGGATGTTATCAAAATTGATAAAACTTTCATCAAGGCTATTAAAGAAGCTGAGCAACATATCCCTATGCTCGAGTCAATCATTCATCTTTCCGGGCTCCTGGGATTACGCATGGTGGCGGAAGGCGTTGAATATGGCTATCAGCAGCAATGGTTGGGGAAAAATAATGTGGATTACCTGCAGGGCTATCAATTTTTACCGCCAGTGATGTTTGATGATTTTATGCGTTTTTACAAGCAGTCTGTAGGGTTGTTTGAATCAGCGTCGGATTCAACTTTTTCAGCGTAAACCTGTCGGGAACATCAGGGGCGGATGCCTCTGATGCCGGTATTTTTGCAGAGGTTAGTGCTACAGATCCTGCCTGTCTGGTGAAGGCGAAAGCCTGTAGTGAATGAAGCATCGTTTGTTTATGTGTCTTTTACAGGGTATTTATAACGGTATCAGCGTTAATCAAACCGCTTCCGAGGTTAGTCCATAGCCATGCGTCATTTCCTGCAAAAATTAAGAGCCTGGTTTCCGCCGCCACTCATCTTAGTACTTTTCCTCGTTGCCGATGCGTTGACGGCGAGCTCACGTTTCACATTTGGCGCGGTAAATATCGTGATAAGCGCATTACTGGCCAGTGTCAGTCTGTGGATGATACTGCATACCGCATGGCAAATGCGGATGAAACGTACGACCCTGAACCCGCTTCATGCAAATAAATCGACCACGCTTGTTACCGGCGGATGTTACGCCTGGAGTCGCAACCCGATCTACCTTGGTATGAGCGGACTCCAGCTAGCCTTTGCTCTGTTCATCGGCAGTCCGGCTGGCGTAGTGGCTGTACCGCTGTTTATGCTGGCGGTTGCCAGATTGCATATTGATTTTGAAGAGGAACAATTGCGAAAACATTTCGGGCTGGAATGGGATCGCTTTGAGCGACAGGTTCGCCGCTGGCTATAGTCATACCCGACCGGGTACAAGCATTCCTGTCACGACACGATTCGTGCGTAATTGAAACCGGATGATGCAAAATTAGGCGTTTGATTCACAAGGCCATTGACGCATCGCCCGGTTAGTTTTAACCTTCTACCCCGTGTTCGCATTCGTGGGCATGTCCTTATCAGGGCCGATATAGCTCAGTTGGTAGAGCAGCGCATTCGTAATGCGAAGGTCGTAGGTTCGACTCCTATTATCGGCACCATC
>NZ_CP080033.1:1333920-1381193 GCF_019382635.1 Citrobacter sp. Colony219
GCTCCTATTATCGCACCATTTCTCTATTTCCTCGGACTGATTTTTCCCATTTCCTGTACCAGGCCCAGGCCGTTTGATGTCATCATCATCTCATTGTACTCAAATATATCTTCTGTATTACCGCTATCCTTCCTCCAGAAAAGGGAGCAGCGACAGCCGCTCCCTTCTGGCATCAGGATTTTGGGAACACCCAAACATGTTTTTCGGGTAACGCCAGGTGGCAATGCTGAGGATCGCGTACTTCGTTGCCGTAGGCGCGGATGACAAAATCATCAGCTACGGTGCGGAACAGGTACTCCCAGCGGTCACCGAGATACATGCTGGTGAGCAACGGGAGAGCCAACTGGTTTTCGCCTGGCCCGTCGGCCAGCGCCACACGTTCAACGCGGATCACCGCGGTGCCCTCATGGCCAACCTGAACGCCGTCGCCCGCCTGACCCCACAGGACCCAGTCGCGTCCTTCAATACGTGCTTTGCCGTCACGCACGTCAGTGACTTTGCCATGCAGACGGTTGTTGCTGCCCATAAACTCAGCGGTGAACAGCGTTTTTGGGGAACCATACATCTCTTGCGGCGTACCCTGCTGTTCAATTTTGCCGTTGTTGAGCAACAAAATGCGGTCAGAAATCGACATCGCTTCTCCCTGGTCATGCGTCACCATTAGCGCGGACAACCCGAGATTAATAATCAGCTCACGCAGGAATACGCGCGCTTCTTCCCGCAGTTTTGCATCAAGGTTGGATAATGGCTCATCGAGCAGGATCACGGGTGGGTTATAAACCAGCGCCCGGCCAATCGCTACGCGCTGTTGCTGGCCGCCAGAAAGTTGATGCGGATGGCGCTTACCCAGATGTCCCAGGCCCAGTTGATCCAACACACCCTGTACCCGCTGGTTGATCTCTGCGGTGGAGACTTTGCGCAACTTCAGCGGGTAGGCCACATTCTCAAATACGGTTTTATGCGGCCACAAGGCATAGGATTGGAATACCAGCCCCAGATTACGCTCTTCGGCGGGGATTTCGCTGCGCGGGGTGCCGTCGTAGACCTTGTTGTTGCCGATGGTAATTGACCCTTGTGTCGGTTTTTCCAGCCCGGCCACCGCGCGCAGAAGGGTGGTTTTACCGCTCCCGGACGGCCCGAGTAACGAAACCACTTCGCCCCGTTTGAGGTCCATGGTCACGCCCTTTAGCACCGGATTATCACCGTAGGTTAAGTGCAGGTTCTCGACCGATAATTCAATCATGTAATTTCACTCCAAAACGTAGGGCAATACCCAGGCCCACCACCACCAACAGAATATTGATAAACGAGAGTGCGGCGACGATGTCGATAGCACCTGCCGCCCACAGAGATACCAGCATCGAGCCGATGGTTTCCGTACCCGGCGACAGCAGATAGACGCCCGTGGAATACTCACGCTCAAAGATCAGGAACATCAGCAGCCATGAGCCAATCAGCCCATAACGCGAAAGCGGAATGGTAACGTGGCGGGTAATCTGGCCACGCGTCGCACCGGTGCTGCGTGCCGCTTCCTCCAGCTCTGGCCCCACTTGTAGCAACGTTGAGGAGATGAGGCGCAGGCCGTAGGCCATCCACACCACCGTATACGCCAGCCAGACGCTGAAAATGGTGCTACGCAGCGAGCGCAGCCAGACAATCAGCGTGTCTCGCAACCACTGCGACCACGGCATGCCGGATAACCAGCCGGATTTCAGCGCGCTATCGAGCCACATCGGTAAGAACAGAAACACCCACAAAAACGCCAGACCCGCGAGCAGGCCCGGCACAGCACGGGGCACCAGCACGCTGTAGTCTAGAAAACGCGTGGTGTTATCCGGCTTGCGGTGCATCGCGATACCAATAAACAGATAGCAACCTACCGCCAGTGCGCCGCCTATTACGCCAATCGCCATGGAGTTGACGATGGCCCGCAACAGGTTCGGCTGTTCCCAGATGGTGCGAAAGGTGCTAAGCGACAGCTCATCCCACAGCGAAACGCCTACGCCCCAGTTGGAGATAAACGCACGCAGCACCACGCCCATTAGTGGCACGCCAATGGTGATGGTTAGCCAGAACGCCACCACAGCCCCCGCTATCCAGCGCCATTTACCCAGCGGCAGCGCGCGGGCCTGCGAGGCTTTACCCTTCATGGTGACGAAGCGGTTAGCGGTACGCATCAGGCGACGTTGTAGCATGACCAGTGGGATGGTCAGACAAATCAGCACCACCGCGACCGCCGCCATCAGGTGATACGACGGCGTACCCAGTTTATTGGTCAGTTGGTACAGGTAGGTCGCCAGCACCATGTTGCCTTCCGGATCGCCCAGCACCAGCATCAGACCAAAGACTTCCAGACCGAGGAAAAACAGCAGCACAACGGCGTACAGAATCGAGGGGCGAACCATCGGCAGGCTGACCGAGGTCATCACCTGTAGCGGGGAAGCGCCGGAGATACGCGCGGCTTCCTCCACGTCTGAGCTCACACTGCGCAGCGCCGACGAGATATAGAGGTAGGCGTGCGGCACGTGCGTCAGACCCGCAATCACCACGATGCTCGACATGTCGTAGATATTCCACGGCACGAAGCCAATCAGCGATTGTACCCACAGTGACAGGAAGCCTACCGGGCCTGCGGCCACCACATAGCCAAAACCCAGCACCATCGGTGAAACAAAAATAGGCACAAGGATCAGCGGCTCAATCAGACGTCTACCCGGTAAGTCGGTACGTACCATCAGGAAGGCCAGTATGCCGCCCAGAGGAATGGCGATAATGACCAGACCGAATGCGAGAATAAAGCCGCTTTTCAGCGCCTTATAGAAGTCAGGGTCGGTAAAAATAAAGCCAAAGGATTCAAGGCTCCAGTCCTTTGCCGGCGAGAAAAACGGCGCGGACAAAAAGCTTTGTATCACGATGAACGACAATGGCGTGTAGATAACCAGCGCGGTTAACAGCACGACGATGCCGCGCGGCAAGCTTTGCCACTTTCTGCGTAATGCATTCATAAGCGGAGATCCGGTAACACGAATTCAGGAAGCGAGTACCAGGCGCACCAGTGAACCGTACGCCTGGTTCTGGCTCTTATTTGGCCGCGGCTTCACGCCACTGTTTGATGTAGTCCAGACGTTTTTTCGGTTGCAGGTATTCAAGTAATGACTCATCAACCGGGATCGGCTTCAGCGCGCTACCCAGCATTTGGGTCATTCCGTCGATGTCATTTTTACCTTCGATGTCGTTACGGATAGAGGGAATATCAGCCTGGTTGGCGAGGATGTTTTGCCCTTTTTCAGACAGCACATAGTCCAGCCACAGTTTGGCGGCATTGCTATGTTCAGCCTGCTGGCTGATGAAAGAAACTCGTGACAGCACCAGGGTGTAGTCCTTCGGATAGGAGATGCCCAGTGACGGGTCGTTTTTGGCACGCGCTTCGGCGTAAGAGCCGAGGATATTATAACCAATCAGGTTTTCACCCGATGAAACCCTCTCCATCATCGTACCAGTGGACGATTGCACGGCTAACCCGCCTTTCGCCACGTCGGCCAATGTTTTGAAGTAGTTCGGATCGGCCTTGTAATCCAGCACCGATAGCATGAAGCCAACCCCGGATTTTTCGATATCGTAGGTGGTGACTTTGCTTTTGAATTTATCCACCTGGCCTGCAATCAGCTTTGCCAGCGCGGCGTGAGAATCCGGAACCTCGTTCGCCGGGATGAGGCGCTTGTTGTAAATAAACACCACTGGCTCGTAGGTGGTGCCGTACGCTTTGTTGTGCCAGACAGCCCATTTCGGCAGTTGGTTCTGCTCTGCTGAAACATACTCCATCGCATAATCGGTCGCGAGCTTCATCGCGGTATCCATGGAGGAGCTCCAGATGACGTCACCGCTGCCGCCGCCAGCAGCCTGTTCGCTGATATAACGGTTATACAGCTCGGTACTGTTCATATCGTTATATTCAACTTTGATGCCCGGATAGGTGGCTTCAAAGCCCTGAATCAGCGGCCCCGCCGCTTTGGTATCCGTTGTGGAGTAAACCACGACTTTGCCTTCTTTGGTGGCGGCATCAACCACCTTTTGGTAGTCAGCCGGATACCCCTGCGGTAGCGCGGACAGGGCAGAAAACGACATGAAAACAGCAGCAGAGATCAGAGAGATGCGGAATGTGTTTGTCATTATTATTAACCTTCTAGTTACACTTTGGGAACTAAAAGTCAACATAGCGGATGGGAGAGGAGAGACAAGAGGGGAGAGAGAGCCGGCTGGTGGAAATGTGATTGTTGGCGTTGTTTCGGTAATTAACACCATAGAAACCGTGAGCGCGGGGATTTGAGAGAATGGAATGCTCACCGTTGTAGGCCGGATAAGCGAAGCGCCATCCGGCACTATACGGAACACTGCCGGATGGCGCTTCGCTTATCCGGCCTACGGAGTTGTCAGTCAGCCCCCTTCCGATACAACCGCCGCGGATGCCCAATACTCCCATACTGAATCTCAATCACAACAAACCCAATCTCCACGCAGTACTCCAGATACCGACGCCCCGTCGTTTTACTGATCCCCGCCTCCTCGACCACCTGCTCAACCGACCAACTCACCGCCGGATGATCGCTAAAAATCCGCTGCACCCGCGCCAGCGTCGCAGGCTCAATCCCCTTGGTCGACGGCTGCCCCGCAGCCTCCCCGGCAGGCAAATTGAACAGCTTATCCAGCGCGTGCTGATCCACCACTTTCACCTGCCGCAGCGTGTGCTCCAGCAGCATAAAGCGCTCCAGCGAGGCCCGCAGACGGTGGGAAAATACGGGTTTTAGCAGGTAGTCAAACGCGCCGCTGCGCATAGCATGGCTGCAGGTTTGCATATCGCTGGCGGCGGTGATGAATATCACCGAGCACTCAAACTGTTTGAGCAGCGGGCTATCAATAAGCTCAACGCCCTGACCGTCCGGCAAATAGTTGTCCAGCAGCAGCAGACGTGGCTGATGACGGAGGATCAGTTCGCGGGCCTGTTCCAGCGATCCCGCGATTCCCACGATGCGCAGATGGAAGTTTTGCTCAATAAACTCCCGATGCAACTGTGCGAGATGTGGCTCATCCTCAACAATAACAACCTCAAGAGGGCGGATATCAGTCATGGGAAGGTCCTGTCGAAAGAGAAATCTGGAACGGGATGAAAACCGAAAATACGGTACCCTGCGGGATGTTATCGCTTATTTCGATGCTGCCACCAGCCCGACGAACGTAGCCCGCGACCAGGTACAGGCCAATACCATGTTCTGAACCGGTGAGTTCACTGCTGTCAGTGGGTTTACTGGTAAAGCCTTGCTCAAAAATATGCGGCTTCATGGCCTCATCAACGCCACAGCCCCGGTCAGCCACTTCAATCACCAGTTCGTGGTTGCGATCCGATATATACACTTCCACCGGCGCGGTACGTGCTGGCGTTTTCAGCGTGGCATCGACAGCGTTGTCCACCAGATTACCTATTACTGACATCAGCTCCGTTTCGCTCAGCCCTTCCGGTAGGCGCGAGAGCTGACAGGCGGGGTCGAAAACCAGCTCAACATCTTTCTCGCGGGCACCGACATATTTCCCCAGCAGCAGGCCGCACAGCGCCGGAGAGACAAACTGCCTGGAGAGGAAATCCAGCACCTGCTGGGCCCCCTCTGACTGTACCTGAATATAACGCAGCGCATCGTCATAGCGCTGCATCTGCAGCAGACCGACGAGCGTCGCCGTCCAGTTGAGCTGCTCGTGGCGCATGATGCGCAGGTTATCGGCATAGCGGGTCACCTGGCTGAGTTGACTGCTGAGCGTATTGATATCGTTCTTATCGCGGAAGCTGAATACCCAACCGCTTTGGGTGCCCGGCTCGACTTCAATAGCCACGCGGTTGACGATGGTTTCCCGTTGATTCAGGACGGTAATATGATCGTGATGGCGGCTGTCATAAGCGGTATTGCCAGGCGCGAAAAATGACGGCGGCAGTTGAATCACCTCATCCAATGGCTTGCCGAGCAGCGCTTGTTCACTCTGGCGAATATTGAGCATCTCCCGGGCGGCACGATTGATGAGGATGAGCTGTTTATCGGCATTGACCGCAAAGACTCCTTCGTACATCGCCTCCAGCAGCGCTTTTTGCTGCAGCACCAACTGGGCGATATCTTTGGGTTCCAGGCCGAACATCTGTTTTTTCAGCGTGCGGGTCAGTAACCAGGAAAAAATAAACAGCAGCAGCAGCAGGGCAAGGCCGTACATTCCGGTGCGCCACAGCAGGCGGGCGTTGATATTGGCGATGTAGGAGGTGAGGTAACCGACGGAGACAATGCCGATTACCTGATGATGGCTATCGAAAATAGGTGCTTTACTGCGTAACGAGACACCGATCCCACCTTTACGCACAGTGATAATGGTTTTGCCCTTCAGTACATCAGCATTGTCGCCGCCGATCATCGGCAGGTTAAGGCGCTCCGGGGATTCTGAGTGGTAAAGATGCTGTTCACGCGCATCACCAATCACAATATAGCTGGCGTCGCTTTCGGCGCGCAGCGGCTGAATCAGTTGTGCGATACCAGGAATATCCCGCTGCTGTACTTTTTCTGCCAGACCGGGAATCAGGGCAATTTCGCTGGCCTGTACTCGCGCGCGTTGGCCCAAATCGTGGTGCAACTGACGGTCGATAAAGTGAAACAGCAATACGCCAAGCAGCGCCAGCAGAAGGCAGGAAAAAGCCACCAGCGAGAGGAACAGCTTTACCTGAAAGGACAATCTGAGTTTCATGTAGTCCGCAGCGGCCAGAGCAGAAAGGGTCATCTGAAAAGCCTATCATGCGAAAATACGAACCGTAATCGAGGGACGACAGAGTTGTGAACTGCCTACATTCTCCGCGAATTTCTGAGGCAATAAACGGTATGTCGACGATGCGATCCAACGGCTGTATCCATTGAAAATGCGCATCGTTGACGGTGATTTTTTTGGATCTTCCGGTCTATGACTCTGGGTGTCCGTCGATCGCGGCTTTCAGATCGCGATACTCTTCGCATTGGGTGCCGCAGATATTCTTAATGGTTGCCAGCTCCGCTTTCGCCAGGTCGGGGCGGCCTTTAACCATCCATGCTTCCCCAAGATATTCGCGCACTTTCGCATAGTGCGGATCAAGGGCAATCGATCGTTGGTAGTAACTTATCCCTTCATCCGTACGCCCTAGCTTGCGTGTCGCGTAGCCTCGATAGTTCCAGGCTTCACGCGTATTGGGCTGCTGTAAGGTATCGAGTAAATTGATGGCATCCTGATAATGGCCGGTTTTCGCCAGGTGATACGCATACTGCGTTTTATCCTGATCGTCGATCATGCTGCTTTTTTCGGGCAAACATTTTTGGGTTTTGTTGTCGTAAACCTGACCCTTCGGGCATGTTGGGGTGGTGGTATCGTCATTTCCCATGGCGCTGGCTGCAGCGGAGTAGAGCAACCCGCCTGAGATCAGGCAAATCAACGGCAGTATTTTCGTCATGGCGTGCATCTTCATGGTCCTGTCCTCTCGGTATGAGTGAAGGTTCTTGCATGCTGTAAACCGCGCAGCCCATGCTTTATTCATTATCGATGCCTATAAATTGACCTGCCGTTTATTTTTAATACACCGCTTTATTAGCAAAGAAGGAGTAGCCGCTAACGCGGCTGTTGCTGGGTCGCACAGTGAATACCGCCGCCACCGGCCGCGATACCGTCGATATTCAATTGAATAATCTCACGCCCGGTAAATTGCTCCTGCAAAATATCGCGCGTGTTACGGTCCGTGCGTTTATCGCCAAACTCCGGCGCAATGACCGCATCATTACACAGATAGAAATTGATATAACCGGCGGCAAAATCACTGTTCGCATAGCTCTGGCGAATAGTTGATGGTCCTTCCAGCGTGATCACGTTCAGGTGCCGTCCTTTTGCATCTGTGGCTGTGCGTAAGATTTCCAGATGTCGCCGGGTTACAGCGTAGTCAAACGATGTAGGGTCCTGCTCAAGACCCGCTACCACCGTACCCGGATGTGTTAATCTGGCGTAAAAGTCCGTATGGCCGTCGGTAATATCCTTTCCGGCAATACCTGGTAGCCAGATGATCTTATCCAGTCCCAGCAGGCGCTTTAATTCGGCTTCACATTCAACTTTACTGACGCCCGGGTTGCGGTTGGGATTGAGAACACAACTTTCGGTAATAATGGCTGTCCCTTCGCCGTCTACCTCTATCCCGCCACCTTCAAGGATCAAGGTTGAGCGGATAAATTCAGCTTTAGCATAATCTGTGACAAATTCAGCCACTTCGGCATCGCGATCGTGTTCCTGCTTCTCGCCCCAGCCGTTGAAGTTAAATCCAACGCCACCGGGCATGCCGTGGGGGCTTTTCACAAATACTGGTCCGGTATCGCGGATCCACAGATCGTCAATTGGATGAACCAGCAGGTTAACTGATGGCCCACATAGTTTTGCCGCGAGCGCGTGGTCTTCTTCGCGCACCAGCATATTCACGGGTTCAAAGGCGGCAATGGTGTTCGCGACCAGCGCCAGATTTTTCCGTACCACGGGAAGCAGGTGAGGTTCCCAGATAGCCACACTGGCACCAAACGCCATCCAGGTGGCAGCATGAGGTGCTCCTTCATCCGGCATCTGCCAGCGGCGGCTCTCTGCTGCGCGGGCAACCTGGCTTAAACTGATACCCGTCATGCTGGCGAGTAGCATACTCGTTGACGTCACCAGGCTCTGCCTGACAAATGAACGTCTTGTTATCATGGGATTAACCTTTGCGTATATTTATCTGATATTGGATGAATAAAATAATAATAGATAATTAATGTTCTGCGTATTTTAAATATTGAATAATAAATAAATTGATTGCGGGTAAGTTTCATGCGGAATATAGCACAGGAGATATTCGTTGCAATCTCTTAGTTTTATATTATGAGTGAAATTGACTACTATTAAAATTTCTCAACTATATATTTATATATAATTTATATTTATCAGCATGAACATGTGTCACGCCGTTGGCTCTGAAGCCTCGTCTGACGGGCCTTGTCGCGGATTGTGATCTGGCCGGTTGTTCTGTTGTATTTATTAATGCCATGAACCGTGTGGACTATAGTAAAGATGGCCGTTATTTCTCATCATTAATAACCGTGAGTGGGGGATGTGCATGAAGAAGATACTGATGCTGGTCGGAGATTATGTCGAAGATTATGAAACGATGGTGCCTTTTCAGGCTTTGCAAATGCTTGGGCATCGTGTGGATGCCGTCTGTCCGGATAAAAGTCAGGGTGACTACGTTCAGACCGCCATTCACGATTTTGATGGGGCGCAGACCTACAGTGAGAAACCCGGGCATCGCTTCACCTTGAATGCGAATTTCTCTGATGCGCGCGAGGCGGATTATGATGCCTTGTTGATCCCTGGCGGGCGGGCGCCGGAGTATTTACGTCTGAATCCGGATGTCATTCAACTGGTACAAGACTTTAACTCTGCGGGTAAACCTATCGCCGCGGTGTGTCATGGCCCGCAACTGCTGGCGGCAGCCGGAGTGTTAGAAAACCGGACCTGCAGCGCGTATCCAGCGTGTGCGCCAGAAGTTCGGTTGAGCGGTGGGCATTATGCCGATATCGGGATTGACCAGGCGCACGTCGACGGCAATCTGATTACCGCGCCGGCATGGCCTGCTCATCCTGCCTGGTTGGCTAAATTTGTTGAAGTATTAATGAAGTAACGGGTACCGGCTTTGCAGGTCGGTATAACCCATCCGGCTATACCGACTGCAAAAAATTACCGTTGCATGAGTGCGAATACCCCCCAGCCGAGATATTCCCGGGTGAAGGTGACATGGCGTCCCGGTGACGTCCTCAGTTGCTCTCTGACTTCCTGCGCAAAGTCATCATTTGGGTTCGCCTCCAGCCATCGACGCATCGTCAACCACTTAGCGGCTTCGTATCGATCCCAGCCTTCCTGGTCTGCCAGCACCATTTCAACCAGGTCGTAGCCCAGTTTGTCGAAAAACGAAACGAGGTCGGCAAGGGAAAGAAAATCGGCCACCGAGCCGGCTCCGCATGCCTGGGCAATATCTTCTGCGGCGGGCATTTGACGCCAGTACGGTTCACCGATCACGATGATTCCGCCAGGTTTGAGGCTCTTTGCCAGCAGCGTGATTGTCCCGGCGACACCGCCTGCAATCCACGTTGCGCCGACGCAGGCAGCGATATCGCATTTTTCATCCGCGACATAACCTGCCGCATCGTTATGGATAAAGCTCACGCGATCGGTGACGCCCAACTGTTCCGCGCGTTGTCTGGCTTGTGCGCTAAACAGTTGGCTCATATCAATACCGATCCCCGTAATGCCATGGTCGCGTGCCCAGGTGCAGAGCATCTCACCGGAACCACTGCCCAGATCCAGAACACGGGTTCCTGGCGTCATACGTAGCGCCTGACCTAATGTGGCATATTTTTGCGCGGTGAACGGATTATGAATGCGATGAGCGCTTTCGCTGATCGTAAAAATCTTGGGAATATCCATCACTCTCTCCTTAGCGATTATCTAACTGGGCTCGAACATTGTTTAATCCGGTGGTGTTGATGCGGTAGGGCTGACCATTGACAGATTTGATCAACTTTTTGGTTCTGAGCTTTTTAAACACCTCAAGCGTGCAGTCGCAGAGCAGCAATCCTTCACGGCTATAACATTCAACGGATGTGACGCGGCCAGCGCTGTCGCGGACGTGCGCAATGCGGCCTCCTTTGGCGAGAACGTGTAAGGTACGTTGTTCCTGACGGGATAAATTCATACTGGGAAACCTGTTTAATCATCATGTGCAAAACGTGCAAACACACAGCGGTGTCCGCATTCGATTTCAGCGCATTGATAACCAGTCCGGCCTGATAAGGTCGGCAAACTGATTATCTGATGATGACATTCTCCAGCATCAAAGCCTCGGGTTGAGTTGAAAGGTATTTACACGGTGTATGATAGCAGTGGAATGTTGGATGGGAATCTTGCGCCAGTAAAAGTGTGACCCGCAACGGAAAAATGGCCTGGAAGGACATCTCGTCGCATCGAATAGCTTTAAATTGTTGTAATGTTATTAACACATTAAATCATTAAAATATTTTATAGTTAAATGGCTTTAAAAATATGAATTTGAGTTATTCTGCACTCTTCGTTCTTATGTTTCACGCTAATATATTAGCCTGATTTAAGCGTGTCGGGATTGATTGTCTTATTTATGATAAGCAGTATTTATTATAGCTATCGCAGGATGATGTTCTGTAAATTATTTCTGTTTAAGAATTCTCTCTATGGTGAGAAATGTGTATACTTGTTTCTGCAAGAGACTCTTCTGTTATCATTAAAATTATAAATATGTCCTTTACACCCGTATTTCCTCTACTCTGTATCTCTTCTCAGGGTAGAGGTTTTTTTACCTGTAATTCATCGGGTAGCACCTATTAATAATAATTTAACACCGTGCCAGGTGTTATTATGGCTACTATGACTAATGATGCCGGATATCATGGTTTTATAATAGTACCGCGGCGTTTCTATTCCGTAATGAATTGTTCAGCTATCCCTCTGTTTACCAGGGTATAGTATAGTGGCGCTTATAATTGTCTGTTTTTCAGCGTGATATGTTTTTCTTGTCGTTGGGATAAATGTGACCTTGCTCATGGATTTTAATGCAC
Source organism: Citrobacter sp. Colony219 (assembly GCF_019382635.1). Classification (NCBI taxonomy): domain Bacteria; kingdom Pseudomonadati; phylum Pseudomonadota; class Gammaproteobacteria; order Enterobacterales; family Enterobacteriaceae; genus Citrobacter; species Citrobacter sp. Colony219. The sequence continues at coordinate 1,345,623 of NZ_CP080033.1, forward strand.
TAAATGGCTATTTCTAGAGAAGTGCAAACGGTTGCACGTAGCTGTAATGGTATTCGTTCATTAAAAAAATATAGCGATGGTTTGCCTTGTGTCTTTATAGGATATGGAGACTTAAATGATTTCCATTATCTCTTGGGTAGACGGAAACTGTTATGGCTTCTGTTAGCTTAACACCATGTAAAATAGTCGTAAAAACAAGCAGGGAATATGATGTGATCATCAAAAAGGCGATTTTTATTACAAACATAACGATCGGTTTTTTATCTTCCTTAATATAAATCGTTGTCAGAACACTCATGAGATCAGTGGTCTGGGATGAGCGCTGATTTTATTTGACACTTCAGATGTATCCCTCTCTCGCTGCATGCAGGTATCTCCTCGCAGTACCCCATGAATGAAACATTAAAGGATGTCCCACAATGGATATTGTTGAACGCTTTATTAACTACACCAAAATCAATACCACAACCTCACGGGAAAATGGCGCAAATGGCATCATGCCGTCTTCCCCAGGCCAAATGGTGCTGGCAAAACTGCTCGCAGCAGAGCTTGAAGTATTAGGGATGCAAAACATTGAAGTCAGGGATACGGCGATTGTAACGGCAACATTACCTGGAAATACTGACGATAATATTCCTGTCGTTTCCTTTTTTGGTCATCTGGATACCAGTGCCGAACAGACTGCAGACACGCATGCGCAACGCCTTCACTATAGCGGTGGCGATTTATGCCTGAACAAAGAACATAATATCTATCTGCGCGAAAGTGAATTTCCAGAACTGAAAAACTATATCGGTGATGACCTGCTCGTGACGGATGGAACCAGCCTGTTAGGTGCTGATGATAAAGCTGCCATCGCTGCCATCATGAATGCCATACAGTATCTGGTTGCACATCCGGAGATTAAACATGGACCGGTGAAGGTCGGTTTTGTTCCTGATGAAGAGCAGGGGCTACGGGGTGCCAAAGCTTTTGATGTTGCCGCGTTTGGCGCAAATTTTGGCTATACCCTGGATTGCTGCGGCATAGGTGAGTTTGTCTATGAAAACTGGAATGCAGGCGATGCGGAAATTATCTTCACCGGTCAATCTGCGCACCCAATGTCAGCTAAAGGTAAACTGAAGAATTCTCTGCTGATGGCGCATAAGTTTATTGCGATGCTGCCGGGCGGAGAAGCACCTGAATATACGGAAGGTCGTGAAGGATATTACTGGGTAAAACAGCTGCAGGGTAACAGTGCCCGTACCGTACTGAAACTGGATATTCGCGACTTTAGTGAAGAAGGTTATAAGTCCCGTATGGCATTTATTCGCCAGCTTGCAGTAAGTGCCTGTGCACTATGGGGCGAAAATAGTGTGGTCTGCCATTTAACCGACCGCTATGCGAATGTGTTTAATAGCCTGCAGGGCGATTCGCATTATCCTATTGATATTGCTATACGTGCTTATCAGAAATGCGGAATCACTCCGCAACCTGTCGCCATGCGTGGCGGGTATGATGGCGCGGTTCTGTCGCAGAAAGGGTTACCGTGTCCGAATATTTTTACCGGTGCGCATAATTTCCATTCAATTTATGAATACTTGCCGGTGCGATCGCTACGGGCAGCCAGTGATGTTGTAGTCGCAGTTATTGAAGAAACCTACGCTGAGTTCGCCGAAGGGAGAACTCAGTCATGATTCAGGTAATAATTGCCCTTCTGGTTATCGTTGTGGTCGCTCGTCTGATCCTGAAGGGGTACCGGGCCGAACCCGTGTTATTTATCGCGGGTCTGGTGCTAATGATTTGTACCGGATTAACCGGATGGGGCTCCGTATTGCCGAAGGGGGTTGCCAGTACCGGGATTGCTTTTCTCGATCCATTTGAAGTTATGCGCGATCTGTTCAGCACACGTGCAGCCGATCTCGGTCTGATGATCATGGCGTTGATGGGATTTGCTCACTACATGGATCATATCGGGGCAAATGAAGCGGTGGTGCGCGTGGTGACGAAACCGTTACGGGCACTGCGATCTCCTTATATTCTGCTGTTTTTTTCCTACCTGCTTGCCAGTCTCCTGCAACTGGCCATCCCTTCAGCGACCGGGCTTGCCGTGTTACTGATGGGGACAATGTTCCCGATTATGCTGGGCCTGGGGCTCTCTGCGGCTTCGGCCGCCGGGGTCATCGCCACCTCGCTGGGGGTGGCATACACCCCAACAGCGATTGATGCCATCAGGGGAGCGAAAGCAGTCAATATGGATGTGGTGGAATACGTTGTTTACCACCAGGGGCCAGCAGCGCTTGCAACCGTACTGGTTGTCGGCGTTTGCCATTTTTTCTGGCAACGTCATTGCGATCGCAACGCGGGGACGTTACCTCGGGAAATCGGGAGCGCTGAGATTGTCGATTCAGGAAAGGCGCCGGCTTTTTATGCTGTGCTTCCCATGCTGCCTATACTGATGGCGGTAGGATCATCCGCGATGTTTGTCAGTGGAATTAATCTAAACATAATCACCATCGTGCTTATCGCAATGGCTATTTGTATGCTGATTGAATGGATACGAGCGCGTGATTTAAAGTCGGTGTGTGAAGGGTTCAGCCATTTTCTGAAAGGAATGGGCGCGGCGTTTACCGGTGTTGTGGGCCTGCTGGTCGCAGCCGGAGTTTTCGCGCATGGCATCAAAGTCATTGGTGCCATTGATCAGTTAATTTTGATGGCAGAACATGTCGGATTACCACCCTTTGCGATGGCCGTCGTCTTTGCGCTGGTGACGCTTGCGGCAGCAATTATTATGGGCTCGGGGAATGCGCCATTCCTGGCATTTGTTGAGTTAATCCCACAAATTGCCGCGAGCATGGGCGCTAACGCGGTTGCTATGATCCTACCTATGCAGCAGGCATCACATATGGGGCGGGCTATTTCGCCGGTATCCGGTGTTGTTATTGCGGTTTCAAGTGGGGCAAAAATTACACCTTTCGATGTAGTTAAACGTACTGCTGTGCCGCTTATTGTGGGCTTTGTCACCCATACTTTGATTATCGGTATTTTCTATTAGTCGTAACTGCTGCAAGCAAACCTCCGGGGCGCGGAGGTTTGCTTGATAATGTTATTTATAATCTCAAATAAAACTGGTTGTCATGAGTTATTATTTGTTTTCATCTTTATCGCATTATTCTTATTGTTTTACCACGGTGTCGTATATAGATGAATGATTAAGGAAGGTAATATGTTAATCTGGCGTTTTTTATACGTGAGAATTAATTAATCTGGATCATATTATGCTGGTTTTAATTGTAGTAGTTTTTTAAATGAAGTGATGCCAAGTCCAAATGTGATAACGATTTATCTGGGTGGGTTTTAAGTGGTCAGTGATTTAGGAAAGATCAGCGCATCGAGGCACAATTACCAGGATGAACTTGAAACGTTTACCTGGAGTGCGTTAGTTGCCGTGGGTATCGCAATACAGGACCAGAAGGTTTACTCTAAAATATCAGAACATCTCTTCATTATGAACTGGCTGGCGATTGCGAAAAAAAGGAAGATATTTTCAAAAACTATCGCCAACGAACTTCAGTGGTTAATAGAAGAGGGGAAAAGGAAAAGCATTAATGCCCAACTTAAATTTAAGATAGAGTATTTATATGCTACATCAAGTGGTGATGTCACAATGCAGAGTTACTATTTTAAATTTACTCATGTTATTGAAAATCTAAGGAATAATGGCTGGGAGAGTTTTCTTCTCACACCCGGGAAATGGCGTGATTTGAGTGAAGATGTTAAGGTTCGCAAAGGCAATTTTATTTTTATGGATGACACCCGACTTCAGGAGTGCTTTGGTACTCAGGGCGAGATATTAAAACCTTTCTGTCTTCGGGTTTATGGTGATGTCGAATTTGCAAAGTCGCTGTTCATCAAAAATAATCTTCCGGTTGAGTTTGTAAAGCATACTTCAAATGAGTTTTACTACTTTTATTTTAATCTGGATGGGTGATGAACACTGGCGATACATAAATAAAATTTGCCAGTCATAATACGTTGTTGTAGCCAGATTTTACATTCTGAGATATAAATCGCGATAGAGGGATCGGGGATGTTTACGCGAAAGTTAACGATCACGACTGAATGGATAAAGTTATCTGATGTTCCTGACCGTGTGTTCATCGCTTTTCGAGGGGTAATCGAAATATGCGAAAGTTCATCTGTTCCTGACGACAAGACTCCCCTGCTAAGGTTGGAAAATGAAATGGCGATTATCACGGTTGACGCATTATCCTGGGTCAGAGTTCCGGCAGAAAGTCGGGGAAATATTACGGTATATATTCTCTGATGTGCTGAATATTAACACCGATAAATTACATCAGACATCGGTAAAATCATCATGACCTGATTATGCGGGCTACAACATTCGTATTGCATTGGTGTTATAGATAATGCCAAACACCGCTACCGCCAGCAGGAACAGGGATGAGATAAAAACGCTGTATCTGACAAACCGCGTGGGCATCCAGCGTTTGAAAATCACGATATAAAATGACAGAACGGCAACGTCAAAAATGATCCATACCAGCGTGAGTATCAGCATGCTGGTGGCGAAATTATGTGTAATGGTGATGAACTGTGGAAAGAATGAAACGAAAAACAGAATATCTTTCGGGTTTGATACGCCAATCAGAAAACCGTTGATAAATCCCCCATGAGACGGCTGGCGAGAGTCTTCGCTGGCGGCTTGATTTCTTGCCCACAGACTGCAAAACGCGCTATAGCCGATATACAGCGATCCGGCGAGACCCAACACACACAGCAGCAGAGGAGAGAGTGATACCACCCCCGCCAGCATCAGCGCAGCGAGCGCAAGCAAGAGCAATGAAGCACCGTTAGTTCCGCATAGCGTCATAAAGGCCTGGCGATAGCCGTACTGTGCCGCCGTCGCGGTAATCAGTGCCACAACAGGACCAGGCGTTAGCAACAGTGTTAGCACCGAGAGGCTGTATACAGCCAGTAAAGCGAGATTCATATCTGATGATCCTGACGTTATTTTTCATCAGTATTCCGCTTGCGTGTCACATTGAAAAACGAATAAAACTGCGCTCTACTGTGAGTAAAAGTCAACATGGAAGCCGATGATGACGCTACCTCCGTTGTATGCCCTGAGGGCTTTTGAAGCCGCAGCTCGTCTGGGATCGTTCAGCAAAGCAGCTATTCAACTGAACGTGACTCCGGGCGCGGTAAGCCGTCATATTCGCACGCTGGAAGCCTGGTTTGGCTGTGAGCTATTTATCCGCAGCGGCCCGCGTATCGAGATAACACCTTCTGGCCAAGGGTTAGCACAGCAGTTGACGGCTGGGTTTCAGAGTCTGGAACACGCGTGTCATGCCTTTCGCAGCAGCAGCCATGAGCTACGGCTGAAAGCGCCGTCTACGTTGACCATGCGCTGGCTGCTGGATGTGCTGCGTCTTTTCCGTGAAGCGCATCCGACCCCGGTGATCGAAATTTCCAGCGTCTGGATGGACACCGATTCCGTCGCATTCAGTCGTGAACCGTATGACTGTGCGATCCTGTTAGGGAATGGCCATTTTGGTGACGATACCGACAGCCGGTTGCTGTTTCAGGAGTGGCTAATCCCGGTCTGTGCGCCTGCGTTGCAGGCTCAGGCGCAAAGTGATATTGCCGCCTGTGAATTGATTCATCCTTCCGCCGATCGCCGCGACTGGCGTCGCTGGCTGCAGCGTACCGGGGCGTTTCCTGCGTTGAACCTGGCACGTGGCAACGTGTTCGACACCCTGGAGCAGGGGAGTCTTGCGGCAATGAGCGGGCATGGGGTAGCGGTCGCCGATCTGCTATTAAGCCTGACGGCTATTGAGAGTGGGATGCTGGCGTTACCGTTTAAACAGGTGGTCGCGACAGGGGACGGCTATTATCTCGTCTGGCCAAAAGCGTCAACCCGGCTTCGAAATATTGAGTTGCTGTATCGCTGGTTAAAAGAAGCTGCGCCTGAGGCTGACATAGCAGAACTGCTCAGGCTGGAGTAACCCGCAGAACACCATATTGATAACAATTCTCATTATTATTGTTGTGTTGTACGGGTAATGGTAATGTTGCCACCCATCGTACGTTGCAAATTCCATTTCTTGTGCAGAAGACAGCATGAACAACACCACCATCCAGAATACATCCGGACGTTTTACCCGCACCTTCTCCGTCAGTGAGTTTAGGGACTTTGGTGAGCGTTACGGGATCGATTACCGTTTTCCGTTGCTGGCGCAAAAAACGGGTCTTCCGTGTTCCAGTGTTGTATTGCAAGGGGAAGTAGAGGAGATGATGCTCCCTTGCGGGATGTGCGTCACACACTCTGATGTACAGGTGCTGCAACCGTATGAAACTACCTCCCGGCACAGTAGCCCCTTGTATATGCTGGTGGTGTTGGAAGGTTGCGTGATACTGACGCTCAACGGGCAGGAACATGTGGTACGTTCCGGCATGGCGTTTAGTTCGCGTCTGAGTGAACGCCAGGCAATGAGCGCCCGTCACCCTGCCGACTGCAAGCTACGGACGCTATCACTCGGGTTGTATCCTGACGGAGCATGGCGCAAAGGATTACTTGAATCCCTCATGCGTGAGTGGGAAAACTGTCAGACGCCAACGCTTATTTGGCAGGTGCCGGGGTTTTTACTCAGCGGATTACAGTATGCGCAGCAGGGCTCACTTAGCCATGTTTCCCGCCAGTTGATGCTGGAAGGACTGATTTTACAATTATTTGGTCACGGTCTCAGCGTTTGTCAGGTGGAAAGCGGAAAATGCCTCGCCGCCAGTGGCGAACAGCAGCGGCTGGAAAGGGTGCGCCGTCTGTTGGAGCAATCCCCTGAAAATGACTACACGCTTAACGAGCTGGCGCAGCGCGCAGCGATGAGCCCCAGCAGTTTGCGCAGCAAGTTCCGTGCGGCATATGGCTGCTCCGTTTTTGACTACCTGCGCGACTGCCGTCTGGAACGTGCGCGCGGCTATTTACTGGAAGGATACAGCGTACAGCAGGCGGCCTGGATGTCGGGTTATCAGCACGCAACTAACTTCTCTACCGCTTTTCGTCGTCGCTATGGCTTCCCGCCCGGTGATGTTCTCAAACTTTGCTAATCCATTTTCCCGTTTTATGCGCGAAGCTGATTCATAATTTGGCGCTGCGCATATGCAACCTGGCATTCGGCATAGCGACTCCTGATACAAAAATGGCAATAATTCTCATTTACAGATAGGTATGCCTTGGGAGATGTTCATGTTCGCGAAGACTCGGTTGGCGCTGCTGATAGGATGGGTGACCGGCAGTGTGGCTTTTCCTCTGCTGGCGCAGGAAACAACAAAAAATGATACGGTGGTTGTCACTTCGCAAATGCAGAGTGGGGCGACCAAGCTTGCCACACCGGATATCGAAACACCGCAGTCGGTATCGATCGTTACCCGTGAACAGTTTGAAGAGCAGGGCGCAACCAGCGTGCGGCAGGCTGTTAGCTACACACCTGGGGTGTACAGCAATCAGATTGGTGCCTCCAACCGCTTTGACTACATTGTGCTGCGCGGTTTCTCCGATGGTAGTCTGGACAACGTCTATCTCGACGGCCTGAAAATGATGGGCGACACTAACTCGCACAGTTCGCTGGTGGTCGATCCGTGGTTTCTCGACAATATTGAAGTGGTGCGCGGCCCGGCTTCCGTGCTGTACGGCCGTTCCTCTCCGGGCGGGATCGTGGCGCTGACATCGCGTAAACCGTCGTTTGATGCGGGCGGAGAAGTGAAGCTGTTTGCTGGCAACAATAATCAGCGCGGCGCGGCGTTTGACGTCACCGGGGCGCTGGATGATAACGATCGCGTCGCCGCACGACTGAGTGGAATGACGCGTTATGCGGACTCGCAGTTTGGTCCCTTGAAGGAAGAACGTTACGCGCTGATGCCGAGCCTCACCTGGCGCATCACCGATCAAACGCGTCTTGACCTGATGGCCTATCTGCACCGTGATCCTGAAGGCGGTAGCCACTCCGGTCTGCCGTATGACGGCACTGTGGTTCCCCATTACGGGCAAAAGATCTCCAACACCTTTTACGAAGGCGAGGATGATTACGATAAATACGATCGTCGTGAAAACATGGTGGGCTACAACATTGAGCACCTGTTTGATAACGGCTGGTCGGTGCGGCAAAAGTTACGCTATTTGCATACCGACGTTGAGCTGAACCAGGTGTATGCGGCAGGCTGGTTGAATGAAACCGAGCTTAATCGCGGTTACTCCGGCTCAGACGAAAACATGTCGGCGATAACGCTGGATAATCAACTGGATGGTAGCTTTGATACCTGGCAGGTTAACCACCGTCTGCTGGTGGGCATCGATTATCAGGATCGCAGCAACAATACCACCGGCTACTACGGGGCGTTCCCGCCGATTGACGCCTTTAACCCGGTGTACGGCGCGAAGCCGGATTACATCAATATGTATGCGCGCGAGAAACACAAGTTGCGCCAGACGGGCTACTATTTGCAGGATCAGATGTCATGGGATCGCTTCCGTATAACGCTCGGTGGCCGCTACGATCAGGTGAGCATATCTAATATTGATAAGCAAAACGGCACTCGCAGCGATCTGGACAAAAATAACTTCAGCAGTCGCGCTGCTCTGCTTTATTTGTTCGATAACGGCGTTGCGCCGTACATCAGCTATTCCACCGCCTTTACGCCAACCAGTTTTGCTGATGAGAACGGTAACCTGTTGGAACCGATGAAAGGCAAGCAGTGGGAAGCCGGGCTGAAATATGAACCGGAAGGGTTGAATAGCCAGTTTAGCGCGTCGGTGTTCCGCATTAATCAGACCAATATTGCCACCAAAGAAGAGCCGACCGATCCGTACCGTTCGATTGGCGAAATTGAATCTGAAGGGGTAGAGCTGGAAGCTATTAGCCAACTGACGGACAGTTTCCGTTTGCAGGCGGCGTATACCTATACCGACATTCGCTATAAGAAAAGCAGCCCGGAAGAGCAGGGCAAGCGTGCCGTTTATGCGCCGCGCAATCAGGCCAGCACCTGGTTAAGCTACGATGTGAAAAATGGCCCACTGGCGGGGCTAACGTTGGGCTCAGGCGTGCGTTACGTCAACGGTATTACCAGCGATCGCCAGAATACTCACACCCTGCCATCGTATACGCTGGTGGATCTGGCGATTGGCTACGACTTAACGAATATTGGTATTAAAGGTTTGAGCACGCAGTTGAACGTCAACAATCTGACCGACAAGCGTTACGTTGCAGCCTGTAATTCGCTCTCATACTGTTATTTCGGTGCCGAGCGCAGCATTGTTGGCAGCGTTTCGTGGAAGTTCTGATGCTTAAGCCGGATGCGGCGCTGGCGCCTTATCCGGCATACGGCAGCGTGCAAATTGTAGGCCTGATAAGCGCAGCGCATCAGGCATAGTGGATTGCGGCTATTTGGTAAAACCGTTCTGCATACAAATCTGTGCGCTGGTTCTCAGGGTGAAGGCTAACTTGTCAGGATACTGGCGGTAATAGTTATGTTCTTCTTCCAGCCCTTTTGCCTGCGCCAGACGTACCGTTTCCAGCGAACAGGTTCGGTAGATCAAATCTTTATTCATATTGCTCTGCTTCTCGCGCTGTTTATCTGCGGACAGCGCCAGCCAGCTCTCGGACAGCGTATAATCGTAGACCACCCGATTCCCTTTCGCCTGCACGTTCTCAATGGTAATGAATTCGTCGATCTTCAGTCTTGGCTGACCACGCATTTTTTTCTTATCTTCTGCGGCGGCATATTGTGCCAGTGCATTAATATCCATCCCGGCTATTTTCTGCTTATAGATATCGACATAGGCGGCGGGTTGCTGATAATGCTGAGCATAAGCATTTCTTAATTCTCCGTCACTCATTGAACAGCCAGCTAAAAATAAAGGTAATAGCAGCGTCAGTTTTGTTTTAGTCATGATGTTATCCCATTCATTATTGTGGTCCCCAGTCGCCCATAACAAAATAAAAGTCATCAAATTACAGGTGATCTTTAGGGTTGTATAAACGGGGCGACGACAGCACAAGTGCAATTATCTTAAAATGGCGGAATAAGCGGGAAACCCTGCCAGAATTGGCAGGGTTAATGGATGAAGAGGATCAGAATTCCATTTTCACCGTGAACTGCACTTCTCGTGGGTCGCCGATCTGATTACCCAGATTATTGGTAGCAATGGATGAGGTGTAATAGGTCTTATCAAACAGGTTTTTCACATTGAGCTGCAATGTGACCGGATATTGCAGCTTCATCTTATAAGCGGCAAAGGCATCGGCGACAAAATAGCCTGGCAGATAATAGTCTGCACCATTGGTTGCGGAACGGCGACTCACCCCATGACCCCCACCGCCAATCGTCAGGGTATTGCCCATAAAAGCATTCTGAATATCGTAGGTGAGGAATAATGAGCCGGTATGCTTCGGTACATTAGGCAGCGGCTTACCTTTGTAATCAGGATCTTCCGTCACTTTCGCGGCGGTATAACCGTAGCTGGCGATAATATTGGTGTTGGTGGTCAACGAACCGGCGACATCCACTTCCACGCCTTGTGAACGCACGCGACCCGCCGTTTTCGCCACGGTTTCGCCATTGATCATTTCGTTGTACAGCACATTGCGTTTATCAATATCAAACAGGGCAATATTGGCGGTGATACCGTCAAAGATATCGAATTTTGCCCCCACTTCATAAGCCGTTGAGGTTTCAGGTGGCAGTTCGCCAATATAACTGGCGATAGAATATTGCGGCATGAAGGATCGCGACACGTTACCGAACAGCGATACCGACGGCGTCAGTTTGTAAACCATACCGAATTTGGGCACCCACTGTTGGTCGGTACTGTCGGTGTTGACGTTGAACGGACGCCCTTTGCCAGCGTATTCGGTGTAGTACTGATAACGCATCCCGGCGACGGCGATCCATTTATCGGTCAGGTACAGCGCGTCCTGCACATACGCAGAATAGCTCTCTTGTTGAATAGTCTGATCGCTATCAGCGGCAGAAACGTTAGTACATTTATCCAACGTACCGTAGACAGGATTATAAATATTGAACCCTTTTACGTTCTTGCAGCGGATCATGTCGGTGCGTAGCAGATCGTAGTTCTCATAAGAGACACCGGTGAGGATCTCGTTATAAAAGCCAGCGATATCGACGTTGCCCTGTAAATCGGCACGTGTGGCGTGCATGCGCTGGGTGGAGCCTTGAGTGGCATCGACACGGCGGGTCAGATTTCCGGTTGCAGAATCATACGCCATTACGCGAGCCTGATTATCGCTGTATTTATCCTGGCTAAAGCTGTAGTCGAATTTCGCTGTCCATTCGCTGTTGAAGCGGTATTCGGCATTCAACTGTGCCAGATCCGATTTGCCGTCGGTGATATTAAACGGCTCATCAAAGCGGGTTTTGCGATCCACATTCACCGCGTGTTTGGTGTTGAGATCGAAAATGGTGCCGCGATCGAATGGCGCTTTGTAGTCGCGGTGTGAATAGAGCACGCTGACGGTGGCGTTGTCGCCAAACCAGGTCAGAGAAGGGGAGATAAAGCTGCTCTGATTGGTGCCAAAGTTGCGCCAGTAGTCCTCGTGTTGGTACTCGCCAATCAGACGATACGCCAACGGCGTACCTTCAATCGGCCCTGTCACGTCAAACTGCCCCGTACCGCCGCCAAAACTGCTGGAGGTTGCTGAAATCGACCCGCCAAACTGCGTTTCCGGACGTTTGGTGACGACATTAATCAGGCCGCCGGGATCGAGAATCCCGTACAGGGTTGAGGCCGGGCCTTTCAGCACTTCCACGCGTGAGGTTGCGGCGTTAAAGCTGCGCGGCAACACGGTTTTCAGACCGTTGGTCATCACCGAGCCGTCACGGTTTGCGCCGAAGCCACGGCGGACAAACGCATCCTGTGTGCCACCTAATGTGTTGGTTTGCACAACGTTACTGACGTTATACAGCGCTTCGTCCAGCGTCGTGACATGCTGATCTTCCAGAACTTTATCGCTGACAGTGTTCACCACTTGTGGGATATCCAACAATGGCATGGATGTCAGCGTCGCGGTGGACGAGCTCAGCGGTTGATAACCCGATGTTACGGCCTGATCGGCAGACGACGCATCTGCCCGAACGGTGATGGTATCTTCCCCTTTAGGCGGAGTCGTCTCTTTCTCCGCTGCAAATACCGTAGGTGTTGTTGTTATGCCCAGAAAGAGAGCAGAGCACAATGCCCGCCCTTTCATCCCCGAAAAGTAAGTCGTTAACTCAGCCATTATTTTATTTATTCCGCAAAAGACCCTGCCAAAAATGGGCAGGGAAACAGGTTGATTCAATTCATTGCCCGGCTTGCCAGCCCTGCATTTATCCATCTGTAAGCCGGCGTTACTGGCATCAGATGTGTAATTGAGAATCATTCAATCATGGGCGTTTGTAGTAGTAAACGTAAAAATGAAAAAGAAACTACAGGCGATTCGACACAACTTAACCGTCGTTTTTTTAAGGGTATTTAATTTACAATACATTGAAAAAGAATGGTTTTTATTGATTTTTCGGCATTTTTTATTTGTGCTTTGGTTGTTGGCAACAGGTGATGTAACTACAGGGTGTAATTGCTTGACTACTACAGCGCAAGCCAGCAAGATCACAAAGAGAATGAGTTTTATTTTTATTTAGAGAATTACGCATGCAGGCTTTGCCATGCGGCGGCGCAGGAGTGAACATGCCACAGCATGTGGAAAATACCGCCCACAGAACGGGCATTGAACTACAACAGCTTTCTGCGGGTTATCGCCATAACACCATTGTCCACGATATCTGTCTCACTATTCCGCAAGGCAAAATGACGGTGCTGGTGGGGGCGAACGGCTCGGGTAAATCAACGTTGTTAAGCACCATGGCTCGGATGTTGAAACCGCACGGCGGCAGCGTATTGCTGGATGGCAAAGCCATTCATCAACAGCCCACCAAAGCGGTTTCACGCCAGCTCGGCATCCTGCCGCAATCCCCATTGGTGCCAGAAGGACTTACCGTTTTCGAACTGGTATCGCGTGGGCGTTTTCCCTGGCAGAACATGCTTTCGCAATGGACGGACGATGACGAACGCGCCGTGGAGCAGGCGCTCCGGTTAACCGGAACTGCTGATTTTGCGCATTTGCCGGTGGAGAGCCTTTCCGGTGGGCAACGTCAGCGCTGCTGGATTGCGATGGCGCTGGCACAGCAAACGCCGGTCATCTTGTTGGATGAGCCGACTACGTTTCTCGATCTGCGCTATCAGGTGGAGATCCTTGAACTGTTGCATTCACTGACTCGCCATCATGGCCGTACAGTGGTCGTGGTCCTGCATGACCTGAATTTTGCCGTGAATTACGGGGACATGCTGGTGTTCCTCAAACAGGGGACGTTGCAGGGCGTCGTGCATGATGGCGAAAACTGCACGCCCGAGTTGATTAAGCACGTGTTTGACGTCGACGTGCAGATGTCGGTGAATCCTCTCACCGGAAAACCGTTCTTTATGCCGTTCCGCGCGCCGGGCGGGCAAGAGCAATGACGGTCATGGCAAGCACACTGGCTCGTCGCCGTGGCCAGATTATGCTGGCGTTCCCCGTGTTAACGCTGCTGTTGTGTGTTCTGGCAGTGGTGCATCTGGGTGTGGGCGCACGCACTATCAGCCCGCAGACCGTCGTGCAGGCGCTGTTCCACTTTGACGCGAAAAATTTCGACCACCGGATTATTGTCTCCTTACGTCTGCTGCGCATGACGGCGGCGATGCTGGTCGGCGCGGCGTTAGGTGTTGCGGGGGTTCTGCTGCAGGCGTTGATTCGTAATCCGCTGGGAGAACCGCATATTCTGGGGCTGAATGCCGGTGCGGCGTTTGTCGTTGTGTTGTGCACCGCGCTTGGCGTGACGGGGGTAAGCCAGCCATTGCTGGCGGCAGGCGGTGCTGCGGCACTCTTTTCGTTGGTGATGGCGCTTGCATCTGCCGGGCGCGGTGGCTTAACGCCGCTGAAGGTCACGCTGTGCGGCGTGGCGCTGTCGGCCATGGTGTCATCGCTTACTGCGGCCATCCTGATTCTGGATGAACAAACCCTGTTGGCAATGCGCACCTGGCTGGTGGGTGATCTCGCGGGTCTGCGTTGGGAAAGTGTCAAAAGTGCCGTTCCCCCGTCGCTTGCCGGTATGGTGCTGGCGATCGCTATCGCGCCGGGCCTGAATATTCTGGCTCTCGGCGACCGTATGGCCTGTGGGTTAGGGGTGAACATTTTGCGCATACGCTTGCTGGCGATGATCGCCATTGCGCTGTTGTGCGGTGCGGCAGTTTCTGTCGTGGGGCCGCTGGGATTTATCGGCCTGTTAGTGCCTAACGTTACCCGCCGTCTGGTAACAAAAGATATTCGTCAGATGCTACCGACGTCGGCATTGCTGGGCGCGGCGCTGCTGCTGCTGGCGGATATTGCCGCCCGCACGGTGCTGGCTCCGCAGGAGCTGGCTACAGGGATCATGACCGCCCTGGTGGGCGCACCGGCGTTTATTTTCATTGCGTCGAGGTTTTTGAAATGAACGATATGCTGCAGCGTGCAGGGCTTCGTGCATGGCGGGTGGGGGGATTTTCTCGTGTCATTCGTCCCAAAACCGTGCTGTACAGCCTCAGCCTGACGGTGCTGGCAATCGCATTACTGCTGTTCGGCGTGATGCAGGGTTCGCTCCCGGTTCCGGCTTCCGCTATCGGACGGGCGGTGTTTGACCCTCAGGCGTTGACGGCTCAGCAACAGTATGTCGTTTGGGATGTACGACTGCCGCGACTGCTGATGGCGCTTCTGTGCGGGGCGATGCTCGGATTGGCTGGGGCGGCGATGCAATCTATCACCCGCAACGGGTTGGCCGATCCCGGGCTTATCGGTGTCAAAGAAGGGAGTTGCGTGGTGGTGCTGGCCCTGGTGCTATTTTTCCCGTCCGCAAGTCTGGTCTGGCGGCCCCTGGCGGGAATGGCCGGTGGCGCACTGGTCGCGGCACTGGTGATGCTGCTGGCCCGTGATTTCTCCCGGCCTCGCTTCGTGTTGATAGGCATTGGCGTGTCGTGGTTCTTTGCCGCGGGAATGGGCGTATTTATGACCACCGCGGATGTCCGTGACGTTCAGACTGCACTGGTCTGGCTGGCGGGCAGCCTTCATGCCGCCACCTGGCCGCTACTGCTGGTGGCACTGGCCTGGACGTTGCCTGCGGCCATCATCTTATTTGCCACGGCGAGAGCTTCAGATGTGGCGCTACTTGGCAATGCGACGGCAACGGGGCTGGGTGTACGTTTACCCCGACTGGCGTTGTTGCGTTTTCTCGCGCCGGTTGTACTCACCGCCGCCAGTGTTGCCTGCGTGGGCAGCCTCGGTTTTGTCGGGTTAATGGCGCCACACATGGCACGATTCTGGCTGCGTGGCGGACAAACAGCGCTGCTGTGGGGAAGTGCGTTGATCGGTGCGTTGCTGGTGCTGGTCACCGATACCGTGGGTCGTCTGGCGTTTGCACCACTGCAAATCCCCGCCGGGATCGTCATTGCTCTGGTCGGTGGACCGTTCTTTTTGCTGTTGCTCTGGCGTCGCCGGGATCGTTTGTAATTGTTAAGAGGGTATATGCGTTTAATCTTTTCATTGCTGCTGCTGGTCGGCTGCACCGTCCAGGCGGCGGTGCCTGTTCAGTCATTTACTGACGATCTCGGGCGAGTGGTGAACGTGCCGCTGCATCCGCAGCGTATTGTGTCATTGCACGATCTCGACATCACTATTCCGCTGATCGAACTGGGCGTGCCTCCGGTAGCCAGTCATGGCCGAACGCGCCCGGATGGCAGCCATTTTTTACGCTCCGGCGTGCTGCTGACCGGCGTGGATTTTGATAATTCGAACATGACGTATATCGGTACGGCAGACATTGATATTGAAGCCATTGTGGCGGCAAAACCGGATTTAATTATCACCGAACCCAGCCGTAACACGCCGATTGAGCAACTGGAAAAAATAGCGCCGACGGTCAGCATCGATCATCTTGATGGCGGTGCGCCGGAAATCTACCGCAAGCTGGCGCAGCTTACCGGTACGCAGAACCGACTGGCATTGCTGGAACGGCGCTACCGTGAAGAAATAGCCCAGCTCAAGCGGACGGTCGATACGCAGCACATCTCTGTGGCGGTAATACAGGCCAATCAGGGCAAAATCAATGCGTTGCACACCTATCATTCCCTGGGGCGAGTTTTACGCGATGCTGGTTTCACTTTCCCGAAGCTTATCGACAGTATTCCGCCGGGTGGGCGCATTGATGTCAGTGCGGAACGTCTGCCTGAACTGGATGCCGATTTTGTCTTCGCGACCTGGCGTGGCGATACCGGCGGTAAACCGCAGGATGAAATCGCGGCGATGGATGCGGTGATGCCTGGCTGGTGTGAGTTCCTGACCGCCTGCCAGCGCGGACATTACGTTTTACTCTCCCGTGAAGAGGCGATATCCAATTCCTATGCCTCGCTCAGTCTGATGGTGGCGCAGGTGCAAACGCATATCGCCGGACGATGGCTACCGGAGGCTAAATAACCATGCTGACGGCGAAAAAAGCCAAAAACCGTATTGATGTCTATGGTGATCGTTTTCGCGCCCGGGCGCATTTACTCTCGCCACGTATGCAGGCCGTGGCGCGTTATATCAACGAAAACCGCGAAGTGGTGCTGGAGTTTACAGCGATAGAAATCGCTGCCGCCACGCAAACCTCTGACGCGACGGTGGTCAGGGCAATTCAGGCGCTGGGGTTTGCCGGGTTGCGCGATTTAAAGCAGACCATTGAACACTGGTTTGGCCCTGGCGTGACCTCAGAAGAGAAGATGACCACCACGGTGAATACGCTCTCTTGCGATGTTAACTCAAGCATTGATTTCGTCCTGCAGGGGCATCAGCGTACCTGTGAAGCTCTTTCTACACCGCAAAACCGCTATGCGATTGCCCAGGCGGTGGCGTTATTGGTAGAAGCCCGTCAGGTGGGGATTTTTGGTATTGGCGCATCCGGCGTATTGGCGGATTATACCGCTCGTCTGCTCAGCCGTATTGGCCTGCCTGCGGTAGCATTTAATCGCACCGGGATTAACCTCGCAGAGCAACTGATCGCATTGCAGCGGGGAGATGTGCTGATCATGATGGCGCAGAAATCACCGCATCGGGAAGGGCTGACGACCATTCGCGAGGCCAGGCGGTTGGGTGTCCCGGTTATTTTACTGACGAACGCGCTGGATTCCCGTTTTAGTAAAGAAGCGGATGTGGTGATTAACGTGCCACGCGGCGGCGAGAATGGGAAAATGCCGCTTCACGGTACGGTGCTGGTGTGTCTGGAAATGATCGTCCTGTCCGTTGCTTCGACTGCGCCGCAACGTTCAATTAAGTCCGTGAAACGGATTAACGAACTGTATCGGGGCATTGGTAAATCCGGGGCGAAGAAATAAACCGGTTATACCCGATGTGTAGGCCGGGTAGTGGGACGTCGCCACCCGGCATAAAGGCAGACAGATCAAACCATTAATGGCCGATCATTCTGGCCTTCGGGATCAACTGGAAATACATATGATCCGGCACCGGCGTCTGCCAGACGTTGGCGTACACCGCATAACCTACGGCGGCAAACAGAATACCGAGCAGCAGTAGCGTCATTGTCCACCCTGATAACCTACCTTGTCGCCACCATGGTGTCGGCGCTGCGCTATGCCCTGATTGTGCGCCAGGCGGTGTCTTCAGTGACATAGTCAGCGTCGAGGCTACCGGACAGGATTCCACACAGGTCATACATCCTGTGCACTCAACGGTGCGTACCTGAATTAAGCGATCGACCGGAATATTCGACGGGCAGTTCTTTGTGCATTTGCCGCAATCGATGCAACTGTCGGCATTACGGCGGATCTTAAACGGCGACAGCAAAGAGAACAGGCCAAGCAGTGCGCCATAAGGGCACAGATAACGGCACCACGCATTGCGAATAAACAGGCTCATGATGCTGATAACCGCCACTACGATGAGCGTCGTCGAGCCGATATTACGAAAGAAATCGAGCATCTTAACGTCGATAATCATGCCGTAGGCTGACATCAGAAAATACTGAATCCCCTGTGCTGGCATCGACAGGGCGATATACAGAAAGAAACTCAGCAGCAGATATTTCAGGCTCAGCAAAGGGAGGTCCAGCCAGCGCGGCAGGGTGAAGTTGCGACCCGTTATTTTTTTGCCCAGATTCCCTATCAGCTCAGACAGCGTACCCACCGGGCACAACCACGAGCAGAACGCTTTTTTTAACAGCAGACTCATCAGGATAAAGGCAACAAGCAGCAGCATGGAAGCGGCGTGAATAGGGGGAAGAAAGCCGGTTTCCAGTGTGTAGCGGATATTCATCAAGCCCGCGATCGGTAGCCATCCCTCAATACCGCCGGGTCTTGATATATAAACGCTGGCACCGGCTGTTTCGAAATAGCGAACCCAATACCAGAACGTCACGCCAATATAGATATTGATAGCCAACAGGAGAAACTGGGTGGCTTTTCTCCAGCTACTGGCATTGCGCCAGTCATTCCACGGCAGTTTTCCTCCGACGGTACCAGGGCGGCGCTGCCAGCGCGTTTTCTTCTTCCCGTTCATGATCTTTTATTATCCCTCATATTTCCCCCTGCATTCAGGAAGACTCATCACCGGGATATGCTACCGCTATAAAGATATGGTGTATTTGATTTGCATCTTATTAATCGGCTGCCATTTTTATCACGCTAATGGGCATGTATAAAAATAACAGCACGATATTTATCACAGGTCAGATAAATACCCTGAACGGGGTATTTATTTATCTGTGGGGGACGACAGTCATTCCCGGTACGTTTCTACGCGGTTACGGCCATGGCTTTTCGCCAGATAGAGCGCGCGATCGGCTTTATCAACCAGTTGTTTGTAGTCGGGGTGATAGTCATATTCGGCAACGCCGATACTGACGGTAATAGAGAAGGATTCAGTCATGGAAGCGGCGATACGCAGCTCGGCAATTTTCTTGCGCAGTGTTTCCAGAATAATCGAGGCCTGCGATTCGTCTGATTCGACGAGCAGGATCATAAACTCTTCACCACCATAACGGAATACGTAATCGCTACTGCGGATGTGCTCATAAATAACGGCCGCGACGTTTTTCAGCGTCATATCGCCAGTGTTATGTCCGTAGCTGTCGTTGATCTGCTTAAAATAATCAATGTCCAGCATTGCCAGGGTAAAGGGTCTTCGTGAATGTAACGCCAGCGAGATTTCACGGCGCATAATCGTCGGAATAAAGCGGCGATTAAGCAGCTGGGTCAGCGAGTCTTTGCCATTTTCCTGTTTGACCAGCGCTTCAAACATTGAGGCGAGGAGAAAATGGATTTTGGCCGAGAGCTGTCGGATATCCTGCAATAAGCTCATCCGCTCGGTTTCGCCAGGTTGTTGCTGATTCGAGAGTGCCTGTGCCAGACGGTTATCGATTTCAGCGATCACGGATTCCATTTCTGCCAGCAGATTACCGCTGCCAAGAATGTGTTTTCCTTTATGGGAGAACCACATACCAAAATCTGAGTCCGCCAGGAACACCAGATCACCGGACGGTAAGCCGGTCGCAATGTTGTAGATAAACTGATTTTCCCAATCGGTAAACGAACGGATTTGCCGTTCGCGCTCGACGTTGACGTCGTCGTAAATGGTCTGCAGCCGATACTGCTCCTGCGTGTGCAGCGAGTTTTGATAGCTTGGAGAGTAGGAAACGGTCATGGCCTCCAGCGCGGTGTCCATCGCCAGACTGCTGAAACAGATAGCATCGCTCAACAGGCTGACAGAGTAGTCGGCCTTACTTTTCAGCAACTGATACAGCTCTTCTTTTAGCTTACGTGCACCGCGGTTAACCAGATCGATAGGCAGGCCGATACGGGCGTGTACCACACCAATTTCACGCTGTTTTGCCAGCAAGAGCGGGAGGTCTTCATATGCGCTGCCGAGCACGCTGCGCAACCAGTCAAACATACTGCCGCTCAGTCGCGTACTGACCTGCTCCGTATTCAGAAACAACGCGCTCTCCGCATGAGAGAGCATGTAGTCATAAAAAACGGTCACTAAATGGCGGATCTCATCGTCGCTTAACCCTGTGAGGATCGTATGAACGTCAGGGGATGTCTGGCGTATTAGCGCCCGCCATTCTGTAAGGAGTAATGTGTCGTTTACGGGATCAACCTGTTCCATCTCACAGCCACTCAAAATGTGATTGAAAAATTCAGGCGGTATTACGGACAATTACGTCACGATGGTCAAGTGAAACTCTCTTTACGCATTAACGATGGCGAATACCTTCATAAATCAGCCTTAAGGCGAAGACGCCGATAATGGCGCCAATTACCCGGCTGGCAACGCGCTGAATGCGACCATATGCACGGCGTACTGCAGGAAGAGAAAACGCCTGGCTGAGAAAAATACGCCAGATAACAGAAGAAAGCACAATGCCTGCCCATGCCATCAGCCTGGCCCAGGTCGGGGTTTCTGCGCTTAAGGTGACCGAGAAAATACTAATAAAAAACAGTACGGTTTGCGGATTCGATAAATCCGTTAACAGCCCGCGACGAAAGAATACGTACCAAGGGGCGGATATCGGCTGCTGTAACGTGGGCATTTGCGGTGTCGCCTGATGGCGAATGCTGTTCCAGGCAAACCACAGCAGATAGGTTCCGCCAACAATCTTAATCAACGAAAATATCTCTTCACACTGGGTAATAAGCGTTGCCATACCAAACAGGCCAAGGCCGGAGTAAAACGCGTCGCCCAGGGCCACGCCCAGACCGGTCATCACCCCCGCGCGCCGTCCTGATGCCAGGCTGGTTTGCACCACCACAAACAGGTTCGCCCCGGGGTTGAAAAAGGTTAAAACAAACAGGCTGACGGTGAGTACGACGGCGTGTAGCGGTTCCATAGACAACCATTCCTCAAATATTCATAAAGTTAACACTATAATTTCAACGAGCTGGCTGTTCTGAGGATTAACTCACACTGGCTATTGAAACTTTGAACCGGTTGAAATGCGGATACGCGATGGCTGGTTTTTTCTGTGCCGCAAAATTTCTATATATTTCTGCTGAGTGTGGATTTTTTATCCAGGCTGGACTAGTTATTAATCATCCTTGAATCGCGTTATCTCATGTTCAGGGATCGATGATGGCGTCATAACAAAACCTGGAGCTGGTCTATGAAAACTGGAATTAAAGTACTTATTGGTGCATTAGCTTTTGTCGTGACCAACGCATATGCTGCGGAATTTATGACAAAACTTGAGTTTGAAAAGGTTGAGTCGCAGTACACAAAAATCGGTGATATCTCAACGAGTAATGAAGTTTCTGTCGCAGATGCTAAAGAAGAGCTGCTGAAGAAAGCCGAAGAGAAAGGCGCCGATGTTGTGGTATTAACTTCCGGTCAAACGGATAATAAAATCCATGGCACAGCCAATATCTACAAGAAAAAATAATACGCTGCATTGAAAGATAAAATACCCGCCAGCCTCTGTACTGGCGGGTTATTCTTTTAACCTGCGCCAAAACGTGGTTCGGCTGATACCGAGATATCGTGCTGCCGCTGTTTTATCACCATTGAATTGTGCCAGCACCTGCTGTGGCGTCAGTGATGATGATATCTGGGGTATTTCGGCGACAATCGCCAGTTCTGGCAATAATTGCTGCAAGAAATGGACGTTAAGTTCTGGTTGTGGCTCGACGCTTAAAAATAATGCCAGACGCTCCATCATATTGCGCAGCTCACGAATATTCCCCGGCCAGCCGTAATTCAGCAGCATATGTTGGCTGAGCCCTAGTCCTTTGCGCACAGGCTCAGAAAACGGTACATCTAATTCCGCCAGTGACTGTTTTAAAAAGCCTTCCGCCAGCGGCAGGATATCGGGCAACCGCTCGCGTAGCGGCGGCAGCTTGAGGCGCAGAATGCTCAGGCGATAAAACAAATCGGTACGAAACTCGCCTTGTTTCATCTCCTGCTCCAGATTGCAGTGGGTGGCGCTAATCACCCGCACATCGACCGGAATCGGCTGGTGCCCACCGACCCGGGTAACCTCTTTTTCCTCCAGCACGCGTAGCAGTCGGGTTTGTAACGGCAGCGGCATTTCGCCTATCTCATCAAGAAACAGTGTTCCGCCGTGGGCGATTTCAAACAGACCCGCGCGTCCGCCCCGCCGTGAGCCGGTAAAAGCGCCATCTTCATAGCCGAACAACTCCGCTTCCAGTAAGGATTCGGTGATTGCCCCGCAGTTGACGGCGACAAACGGTGGTGAGGGTTTACCGCGTCGATTCTCCTGACGGGTGAAATATTCACGATGAATGGCCTGCGCCGCCAGCTCTTTACCCGTGCCCGTTTCGCCCTGAATCAACACCGGTGCGCGAGAACGGGCGTAGAGCATTATGGTGTGCCGTACCTGTTCCATCTGCGCAGAGTGACCGCGCATATCACCGAGCGCGTAGCGGGTGCGCATCGTATCGCCAGAAGCGTATTGACCGTTTCGCCGTAGCGTCAGGCGCGTCATATCCAGCGCATCGACAAAGGCCTGGCGCACGGTAGCCGCTGAATAGATAAAGATGCCGGTCATACCTGCTTCTTCTGCCAGATCGGTAATCAGCCCCGCGCCGACTACCGCTTGTGTACCGCTGGCCTTCAGTTCGTTGATTTGCCCACGAGCATCTTCTTCAGTGATATAGCTGCGCTGTTCAAGCTGCAAATTGAAGGTCTTTTGAAAGGCGAGAAGCGCAGGAATGGTTTCCTGATAGGTAATGACGCCAATCGATGATGTGAGTTTTCCCGCTTTCGCCAATGCCTGTAGCACGTCAAATCCGCTGGGTTTAATCAGGATCACCGGGATCGATAAACGGCTTTTCAGATACGCCCCGTTGGAGCCAGCCGCAATTATGGCATCACAACGCTCGGTGGCCAGCTTCTTGCGGATATACGCGACCGCTTTTTCGAAACCAAGCTGAATGGGGGTGATGGTCGCCAGGTGGTCGAACTCCAGGCTGATGTCGCGAAACAGTTCGAACAGACGCGTGACCGAAACCGTCCAGATAACCGGTTTGTCGTCGTTCACCCGCGGTGGAAGATGCGTATCAGCCATAACCAACCCAAAAAGTAAGGAACTGAGTATTAGGGTTTAGTTGTGTTTCATAAATGTTGCAATGAAACGTGAAGGAACGTTTCATGAAACGATAGCTGACACGCTTTTGTGCATCAAAGATACAGTAATTTATGTTAACATATTGTTTTTTAAGGGGGATGTATAAATTAATTAAAAATTAAGGTCTTTGGCATACCCCTTGCTTTAAGTAAATCAACGAATGCTAACAAGTTGATAACAAGAGGACGGGATATGTCTCTACACTCCCCAGGGCTGGCGTTTCGCGCCGCGCTCAGCAAAGAAAATCCATTACAAATCGTGGGCACCATCAACGCCAATCACGCTCTGCTGGCCCAACGTGCCGGGTATCAGGCGATTTATCTCTCCGGCGGCGGCGTCGCTGCGGGGTCACTGGGGCTGCCGGATCTTGGTATTTCAACCCTTGATGATGTGCTGACTGATATTCGTCGCATTACGGATGTTTGCCCGCTGCCCTTGCTGGTGGATGCGGATATCGGGTTTGGATCGTCAGCCTTCAACGTGGCGCGTACCGTGAAGTCGATTTCCAAAGCGGGTGCTGCAGCGCTGCATATTGAAGATCAGATCGGCGCTAA
This sequence comes from Citrobacter sp. Colony219, assembly GCF_019382635.1. Taxonomy (NCBI): domain Bacteria; kingdom Pseudomonadati; phylum Pseudomonadota; class Gammaproteobacteria; order Enterobacterales; family Enterobacteriaceae; genus Citrobacter; species Citrobacter sp. Colony219. The sequence continues at coordinate 1,369,421 of NZ_CP080033.1, forward strand.
GCGCTGCGGCCATCGCCCGAACAAAGCGATCGTCTCTAAAGAAGAGATGGTCGACAGGATCCGCGCCGCGGTGGATGCACGTACCGATCCCAACTTTGTCATCATGGCGCGGACCGATGCGCTGGCGGTGGAAGGGTTAGAGGCAGCCATCGATCGTGCCCAGGCGTACGTCGAAGCGGGCGCGGACACGCTGTTTCCGGAAGCCATCACCGAGCTTGCGATGTACCGCCAGTTTGCCGACGCGGTGCAGGTGCCGATCCTTGCCAACATTACCGAATTTGGCGCTACGCCGCTGTTCACCACCGATGAACTGCGCAGCGCAAACGTCGCGATGGCGCTGTATCCGCTGTCGGCTTTCCGCGCTATGAACCGTGCTGCGGAAAAGGTTTACAACGTGCTGCGTCAGGAAGGAACGCAAAAGAGCGTGATCGACATTATGCAGACGCGTAACGAGCTGTACGAAAGCATCAATTATTACCAGTTCGAAGAGAAACTCGACGCGCTGTATAGCAAAAAGTAACCGTCGTAGGCCGGATAAGGCACAGCCGCCATCCGGCAATAAATTTGTACCCTACATATTATAAAAATGACGAGGACAACATGAGCGACACAACGATCCTGCAAAATAGTACCCATGTCATTAAACCTAAAAAATCGGTTGCGCTGTCAGGCGTTGCCGCCGGAAATACCGCGCTGTGTACCGTAGGCAAAAGCGGTAACGACCTGCACTATCGTGGCTACGATATTCTCGACCTGGCGCAGCAGTGCGAATTTGAAGAAGTCGCGCATCTGCTGATCCACGGGAAATTACCCACTCGCGATGAACTCACCGCCTATAAAAGCAAACTCAAAGCGCTGCGCGGACTGCCCGCTAACGTGCGTACCGTGCTGGAAGCGCTGCCCGCCGCCTCGCATCCGATGGACGTGATGCGCACCGGCGTCTCCGCGCTGGGTTGTACGCTGCCGGAAAAAGAAGGACATACCGTCTCCGGCGCGCGCGATATTGCCGACAAGTTGCTGGCATCGCTCAGTTCTATCCTCCTGTACTGGTATCACTACAGCCATAACGGCGAGCGTATTCAGCCGGAGACCGACGATGATTCTATTGGCGGTCACTTCCTGCATTTGCTGCATGGTGAAAAGCCGTCGCGAAGCTGGGAAAAAGCGATGCATATTTCGCTGGTGCTGTACGCCGAGCACGAATTTAACGCCTCCACCTTTACCGGCCGCGTGATTGCCGGGACCGGCTCCGATATGTATTCCGCGATTATCGGCGCGATTGGCGCACTGCGTGGACCGAAACACGGCGGGGCGAATGAAGTGTCGCTGGAGATCCAACAGCGCTACGAAACGCCGGACGAAGCTGAAGCGGATATCCGTAAACGCGTGGAAAACAAAGAAGTGGTGATTGGTTTTGGTCATCCGGTTTACACCATCGCCGACCCGCGCCATCAGGTGATCAAGCGCGTGGCGAAACAGCTTTCTCAGGAAGGCGGTTCGCTGAAAATGTACAACATTGCCGACCGTCTGGAAGACGTAATGTGGGAAACGAAAAAGATGTTCCCCAACCTCGACTGGTTCTCGGCGGTCTCCTACAACATGATGGGCGTCCCCACCGAAATGTTCACCCCGCTGTTTGTCATCGCCCGCGTCACTGGCTGGGCGGCGCACATCATCGAACAGCGCCAGGACAATAAAATTATCCGTCCTTCCGCCAATTACACCGGCCCGGAAGATCGCGAATTTGTCCCGATTGAAAAACGTTGCTAATTCAAAAACCTCTAAAGATAAAAAACAGGAAATGTACCCTATGTCCGCACATATTTCGAACGTCCGCCCGGAATTTGACCGTGAAATCGTTGATATCGTTGATTACGTCATGAACTACGAGGTCACCTCGAAGGTGGCGTATGACACCGCGCATTATTGCCTGCTTGATACCTTAGGCTGCGGCCTGGAAGCGCTGGAATATCCGGCCTGTAAAAAACTGCTGGGGCCGGTCGTCCCAGGTACAGTGGTACCGAACGGCGTGCGCGTACCTGGCACCCAGTTCCAGCTCGACCCGGTGCAGGCGGCGTTTAACATCGGTGCGATGATCCGCTGGCTGGACTTCAACGATACCTGGCTTGCCGCTGAGTGGGGTCATCCTTCTGATAACCTCGGCGGTATTCTGGCCACGGCTGACTGGCTGTCACGCAATGCGGTAGCGGCGGGAAAAGCACCGTTGACCATGAAAAAAGTGCTGACCGGTATGATTAAAGCTCATGAGATTCAGGGCTGTATCGCGCTGGAAAACTCCTTTAACCGTGTTGGTCTCGATCACGTCCTGCTGGTAAAAGTGGCCTCCACGGCGGTGGTCGCTGAGATGCTTGGCCTGAACCGGGATGAAATTCTCAACGCCGTGTCGCTGGCGTGGGTCGACGGCCAGTCGCTGCGTACTTATCGCCATGCGCCGAATACCGGCACGCGTAAATCCTGGGCCGCAGGCGATGCGACCTCGCGCGCGGTACGCCTGGCATTGATGGCGAAAACCGGTGAGATGGGGTATCCGTCTGCGCTGACGGCGAAAACCTGGGGCTTCTATGACGTCTCTTTCAAAGGCGAATCGTTCCGCTTCCAGCGCCCGTACGGCTCATACGTGATGGAAAACGTGCTGTTTAAAATCTCCTTCCCGGCCGAGTTCCACTCGCAGACCGCGGTAGAAGCAGCAATGACGTTGTACGAGCAGTTACAGGCCGCAGGTAAGACCGCTGCCGATATCGAAAAAGTCACCATTCGCACGCACGAAGCCTGTATCCGCATCATCGATAAAAAAGGCCCGCTGAATAACCCGGCGGACAGGGATCACTGTATCCAGTATATGGTGGCCATTCCGCTGCTGTTCGGGCGCTTAACGGCGGCAGATTACGAAGACGGCGTGGCGCAGGACAAGCGCATCGATGCCCTGCGCGAGAAGATCAACTGCTTCGAAGATCCGGCCTTTACCGCCGATTACCACGACCCTGAAAAACGCGCCATCGCCAACGCCATCACTCTGGAATTCACCGACGGCTCACGCTTTGAAGAAGTGGTAGTGGAATACCCAATCGGCCACGCGCGTCGTCGTACTGACGGCATGCCGAAGCTGGTCGAGAAGTTCAAAATCAACCTGGCGCGTCAGTTCCCGACCCGCCAGCAGCAGCGCATCCTGGATGTCTCCCTGGACAGAACTCGCCTGGAGCAGATGCCGGTCAATGAGTATATGGATCTCTTCATTATTTAAACCAGCGTGCAGCAAGGCGTAAGTTCAACAGGAGAGCATTATGTCTTATAGCGAGTTTTATCAATGTTCTATAACGCAACCGGAGTCGTTCTGGGCCGAGCAGGCCCAGCGTATTGACTGGCAGCAGCCGTATACGCAGGTCCTGGACCACAGCAACCCGCCGTTTGCCCGCTGGTTTTGCGGCGGCACGACCAATCTGTGCCATAACGCCATCGACCGCTGGCTGGAGAAACAGCCTGACGCGCTGGCGCTGATTGCTGTGTCATCCGAAACCGAAGAAGAACGCACGTTTACCTTTCGTCAGCTGTATGACGAAGTGAACGTCGTGGCGGCGATGCTATTGTCGCTGGGCGTACAGCGTGGCGATCGGGTGCTGGTGTATATGCCGATGATCGCCGAGGCGCACATTACGCTACTGGCCTGCGCACGCATTGGAGCAATTCATTCGGTGGTGTTCGGTGGTTTCGCCTCGCACAGCGTGGCGGCGCGTATCGACGACGCCCGACCGGTGGTTATCGTTTCGGCGGATGCCGGGGCGCGCGGGGGCAAGATCCTGCCGTATAAAAAGCTGCTCGATGATGCGATCGACCAGGCGCAGCACCGACCGCGTCATGTGGTGCTGGTGGATCGCGGTCTGGCGAAAATGGCGCGGGTCGAGGGACGTGACCTCGACTTTGCCGCGCTGCGCCAACAGCATCTCGGCGCGCGGGTGCCAGTTGTCTGGCTGGAATCAAACGAAACGTCCTGCATTCTCTACACCTCCGGGACAACCGGGAAACCGAAAGGCGTCCAGCGCGACGTTGGCGGCTATGCGGTCGCGCTGGCGACCTCGATGGACACCATTTTCGGCGGTAAAGCGGGCGGCGTGTTCTTCTGCGCGTCGGATATCGGTTGGGTAGTTGGGCATTCGTATATCGTGTATGCCCCGCTGCTGGCGGGGATGGCGACGGTGGTTTACGAAGGTCTGCCAACGTATCCGGACTGTGGCGTGTGGTGGAAAATTGTTGAGAAGTATCAGGTCAGCCGGATGTTCTCGGCCCCGACAGCTATCCGTGTGCTGAAGAAATTCCCGACCGCGCAAATCCGTAATCACGATCTCTCCTCGCTGGAGGTGCTGTATCTGGCGGGGGAACCGCTGGACGAACCAACCGCCAGTTGGGTAACCCAAACGCTGGGCGTCCCGGTTATCGATAACTACTGGCAGACCGAATCCGGCTGGCCGATTATGGCAATTGCCCGCGGGCTGGACGACAGGCCGTCGCGTCTGGGCAGTCCCGGCGTGCCGATGTACGGCTACAACGTACAACTGCTCAATGAGGTGACCGGTGAACCTTGTGCGGCAAACGAGAAGGGCATGCTGGTGATTGAAGGGCCGCTGCCGCCGGGCTGTATTCAGACCATCTGGGGCGATGACGAACGCTTTGTGAATACCTACTGGTCGCTGTTCTCCCGCCAGGTGTACGCCACCTTTGACTGGGGCATTCGCGACGCCGATGGCTATTACTTCATCCTGGGGCGTACGGATGACGTGATCAACGTCGCCGGACACCGACTCGGTACGCGAGAGATCGAGGAGAGTATTTCCAGCTATCCGAACGTTGCGGAAGTGGCGGTGGTCGGCGTGAAGGATGCGCTGAAAGGGCAGGTGGCCGTCGCGTTTGTCATTCCAAAGCAGAGCGACAGTCTGGAAGACCGCGACATCGCCCATTCGGAAGAAAAGGCGATTATGGCGCTGGTGGACAGCCAGATTGGCAACTTTGGCCGTCCGGCACATGTCTGGTTCGTGTCGCAGTTGCCGAAAACACGTTCCGGTAAAATGCTCAGACGGACGATCCAGGCGATCTGCGAAGGCCGCGATCCTGGCGATCTGACCACCATTGACGATCCAACATCGTTACAGCAAATCCGCCAGGCGATCGAGGAGTAGGGCGTTGCCGGGGGGCGGCTTCGCCTTATCCGGCCTACGAAACCGCGCACCGTAGGCCAGATAAGCCGCGAAGCGGCGCCATCCGGCAAAAGCAACGTGATTAGCGCCAGCTCAGCTGATAATGATAACGCCCTGCACTCAACTGAAATTCTGGTGACACTGAAGGGCTCCACGAATCATCCCCGCCGACGCCCATATGGAAACCGTCAATGTTGAGCCATGTTCCGGCTTCAGGCTGCAGCAGATGGCGATGGCTGGTTGCCATCAGTTGCTTCTGGCTGTAACGGCTGATGTTGAACTGGAAGTCACCACGCCACAGATGATCCCCGTAGCGTAATTCGCGTGTCCCGCAGCGCAGGCCATTTTCACTTGGGAAAACATACGGGGTGTACATTTCATCGAGCGATAAATCCCAACGGTCGAAACAAGCGGCGTTCAGCCTGTCCGGGTAGTTCTCATGCGGCCCAAGGCCTAACCAGTTTACCCGTTCAGCCACCTGCGCCAGCTGGCAGCTCAGGCCGATGCGGGCCGGATGCGGCGTACCGCTGGCGATGTCGACATCCACCGCTATCTGCATTTCACCCTTGCCGTCAATACGGTAGCTTTTTCGGCTGATGAACAGCGTTTCGCCCCGATACTGCCAGGCATGCGCGGTGGTGATAAGGATGCTGTTCGACAGCGCTTCGGCCTCGCATTGCAATAGCCATGGCTCAGCATGGTAATGGCCCGCAGCCTTCCAGCGTTCGACCCAGGCATTAGGATCGATGCGCGTTACTTCGCTGATGCCGATGTCGTTATCCAGCGGCGCACGGGTAAACTGATCGATTAACGGTGCTAACAGCTGTGCTTTTTCGACCAGCCAGTATTGCGTCAGTAAGCCTGTACGGCGGCAGAATTCCCAGCGTTTATCACTGACGATTACCGTAAACGTGTCATCGCAGATCGTCAGCTGTGGCGCTGTGCTGGCGCGAGGTTTAAGCGCCAGACTGAGTTTATCTTCCAGCTTCCATTGCTGCCAGGCGCTGATGTGCCCGGCGTCTGACCACGCGGTTGCCTGAGGTTGTTCGACGCGCACCGTCAGCCACAGCTGACCTGCGGTTTCCGGCATCGGGACATCTGGCAGGGTAATCACCTGGCGGCCTTGTGGGGCGATATCCAGAACGACCTCTCCGGCGGCCAGCGGGTTGCCGTCCTGGGCAATAGACCAGTGCAGAACTTCGTTATCGCTGCGGCGGAACAGATATTCACTGGTCACTTCAATCTGGCGTTCAGCGCCCGGCAGTAACGTGAACTGGAAAAACTGCTGTTCATGTTTGGCCTCATATAACGCCGGGTGTGGGGTGCGATCGGCGAACACCAGCCCGTTCATGCAAAACTGGCGATCGTTAGGCGTGTCGCCAAAATCGCCACCATAGGCTGACCATGCTTTGCCGTTCTCATCATATTTGGTCAGCGACTGATCCACCCAGTCCCAGACAAATCCGCCCTGCAGACGCGGATACTGGCGGAATGCCTGCCAATATTTGGCATAGCCGCCGAGGCTGTTACCCATCGCGTGAGCATATTCGCAGAGGATCAACGGGCGCTGCTCGCCGGGCATCGACAGCCACTTTTTAATCGACCATTTGGGTACGGCGGGGAAGGGCTGATCCTGATCGACGCGGGCGTACATCGGGCAAATAATATCGGTGGCTACGGTATCCGCGCCGCCACCTTCGTACTGCACCGGGCGAGAGGGATCTTCCGATTTCAGCCAACGATACAGCGCGTCGTGGTTCGCGCCGTGACCAGATTCATTGCCCAACGACCAGATGATGATACTTGGGTGATTGCGGTCACGCTGTACCATGCGCGTGACGCGCTGGCTCATGGCGGGAAGCCATGTTGGGTCATCGCTCAGGCGATTCATGGGCACCATACCGTGGGTTTCGATATTGGCCTCATCCACCACATACAGGCCGTAGCGGTCGCACAGGGTGTACCATAGCGGGTGATTTGGGTAATGCGAACAACGCACGGCGTTAAAGTTGTTCTGCTTCATCAGCAGAATATCCTGCACCATCGTTGCCTCGTCCATCACCTGACCGTTGACCGGATGGTGCTCATGACGGTTGGTACCGCGAATCAACAGCGGCTTACCATTGAGTAACAGCAGTCCGTTTTCAATGCAAACCTGACGAAAGCCGACGTCACAGGCCTCGGCTTCAATCAGCGTACCGTCAGCGGTATGTAGCTGCACAACGGCGCGGTACAGATTAGGCGTTTCGGCACTCCACAACGCCGGGTGTTCAACGTTGAGGCGCAGCGTAGTACGGTCGTGATAAGCGCCGCGTTCATCAACAATCTCGCTGCCGGGCGGTGAGGTGAGCTCGCCAACCAACGTTTCGCCGTTCCACAATTGCAGGGTCACACGTACATCTTCACGCTCGTCGCCTGCTATCCGGACTTCCGCTTCCAGCACCGCGCGGCTGAAATCATCATTAAAGCGCGTGTTGATGCGTAGGTCACGGATCTGTGTTGTGGGTTTATGCAGTAAAGAAACATCGCGAAAGATGCCGCTCATGCGCCACATATCCTGATCTTCCAGATAGCTGCCATCGCTCCAGCGCAGCACCATGACGGCCAGGCGGTTTGCGCCGCGCAGCAGATAATCGCGAAGATCAAATTCAGACGGCAGGCGGCTATCCTGACCGTAGCCGACCCAACGACCGTTGCACCACAGATGAAACGCGGAGTTCACGCCGTCAAAAATAATCCGCGTCTGACCCTCATCTAACCATGCATCTTCAACACTAAATGTGAGCGAGTAACATCCGGTAGGGTTCTGCGTCGGAACAGAAGGCGGATTGACCGGGAATGGATAGGTGATATTGGAGTAGATTGGCGCATCATAACCGCTCATCTGCCAGTTAGACGGCACGCAGAGGGCAACGGCCTGCGGTAAATCATGCTCAAGCCAACTTTCTGGCACTGCCTCTGGTGTGGCAAACCAGGCGAACTGCCACTCGCCGTTTAACGAAATTCGTTGGGATGAAGGCCGGTGGTTACGGGCATCATCCACGCAGCGCCAGCTACAAAACGGCGGATGTGCCTCCAGACGGTTTATCTGTGTGACGCCGGGGTTTTCCCAGTCACGGCGCGCCAGTACGGCGGCGAGTGAGTCCGAGCTCAGAGTCATAGCGGTATCTCATGTTTGTTATTCGCTCACAATTTAATAAACATAAGGCCTGCGGTGAGACGCTGTAAAGCCGGGCGGGTTTAATGGGTGAACTGACTCACAGTAATTAGCGCTCGCCGGATGGTAGCAGAGAGACCTGACGCGCCAGTTGCATCAACGACTCCGCCAGCACCTGAGGCGTGGCGGTTTGTGCGTCAGGCGGCAGTACGGTTTTCCGTTCGACCAGCGTGACCGGCAGCAGCAGATTGCCGGGGGCGGACATACCCTGCGTAAGCTGCAACAGCCTGTCAACGCTGGTCTGTCCGAGAGTGGGGAAATCCTGCCTGATGGTGGTCAGCGGCGGGATGTAGCAGGCGCTGTCTTCGGTGTCGTCGTAGCCGATCACGGAGATGTCCGCTGCAACTCGCAGCCCAGACTCGCTGATTGCCCGCATTGCGCCCAGCGCCATTTGATCGTTAGCGACCAGCATAGCGGTTGGAATGATACCGTCGTTAAGCATGTGCATGGTTTGATGAAAGCCGGACATGGCGCTCCAGTCACCTTCACGTTCTACAATGGGACGTAGTTGGTAGTGCGCCAGATATTTATGCCAGCCCGCACGGCGAAGCCTTGCCGAAACTGAAGTGTGCGGCCCGCTCAGCAGGGCGATTCGCTGATGACCATGCTGTACAAGATGTTCAACGCCGAGTCGCGCACCGTCATCATGGGAGAAAATCACGCTGTTAATCGGCGTCTGGTCAGAGACATCGAGAAACAGTACCGGCACTGTACCGCAGGCGGCGGCCATGGCAATGGAGTCTTCTTCATCCAGCGGATAGTTGATGATAAGCCCGGTTACGCGCTGAGAAAGCAGGTTGTGGACCGCGGTTTTACACGCCTCAACGCCGCTGCGCTCGACCATGGCGATCACCACGCTGGCGCCGGACTGGTCGGCGCGGGATTTTATGGCGGCAACGATTTGTGAGGGGGCATGCAGGGCAAGGTTCGCCGTCACGACGCCAATCAGCGGCGTCTGTTTGCCTGCCAGTTGCTGTGCGACGCGGTTGGGGATGTAATTGAGTTCCGCCATCGCGGCCTCAACTTTCTGTCGGGTTTTTGCGGAAACGTGGCTGGCCTGATTCACAACGCGCGAGACGGTCTGGTAAGAGACGCCTGCATGGTCTGCGACATCGTATAGCGTTACCGGTTTCACGTTTATCACCCCTGTCATGATGTTATCTGCGCGCTATGATGCCACAGCGGGACGATTTTGGGGGATTTACGCATAGGTTCTGCGAGGCGCATTCCAGGGTTGCGGATCGTGTGCGGGAGGATTTATCGTCGTTAAACTTATCAGATTAAAAAGTGAGGACATCGTGAGCGACTCTGCGGCAAATAATATTCTGTCCATCTACCGACGCCATGCTGAGGCTTTTGCCCGCCAGCGTTCGCGCGCGCTGTTTGAAAAAAACTGGCTGGATAAGTTCATCAACGTGATGGGCGGGCAGGGCTATATTGTGGATATTGGCTGCGGAAACGGTCAGCCGATTGCGGGTTATTTTATCCAGCAAGGTTTTCAGTTGACGGGGGTTGATGGTTCCCCGGAAATGCTGGCGCGGGCGCGGCACTCTTTTCCCGCACAGCGCTGGCTGGAGCAGGATATGCGTGAGCTGGCGCTTAACGAGACATTCGACGGTCTGATCGCCTGGGACAGCTTTTTCCATTTAACCCAGTTGGACCAGCAAAAGATGTTCCCCATTTTTGACCGGCTCAGTCATCCCGGCAGTGCGCTGATGTTTACCAGCGGTACGGACAACGGCATTGCGATGGGGGAATTTGAGGGTGAGCCGCTGTTTCACGCCAGCCTCGCGCCTGATGAGTATCACGCATTGCTGTCGATGCACGGTTTTACGGTGATTGAGAGGGTGATGGAAGATCCGCACTGTACCGGGCACACCATCTGGCTGGCGCAAAAAAGAGGTTAATCGCCGCGAAAGGTTTTACGCCATTCAGCCGGGCTGACGCCGAAGCGGGATTTAAAATGCTGCCGCCAGGTGACGGGGGAGAGAAAACCTACCTGTTCGGCGATGCGTTCAACGGGTAACTGACTGGACTCCAGCAGGATCTGGCTGCGGTGTAGGCGCTCGGTAATCAGCCATTCAGCCACGCTTGACCCGGTGGCCTTCATAAAATGACGGGTTAGAGTGCGACGACTCATCATCACCCGCTGTGCCAGCTCGTCGAGATTATGCGGTTCGTGGAGATGCTGGCGCAAATAGTCGAGCAGGGCGTTAATGCGCTGATCCTGGGTATTTTTCGCTACCGGTTGTTCGATAAACTGCGCCTGACCGCCCTCACGATGCGGTGGCACAATCATCCGTCGGGCAATCTGATTCGCCACCGTGCTGCCAAAACGCTGGCGAATTACGTACAAACAGCAATCCAGCGCGGCGGCGGTACCTGCTGAGGTAATAATACCGTCGTCATCCACGTACAGTGCGTTGATATCCAACTGGGCCGCCGGGAAGCGCGCCTGAAAATCCTGCTCGAACTCCCAGTGCGTAGCCGCTCGTTTACCGTCCAGTAACCCCGCATAGCCGAGGACAAACGCGCCCAGACACAGCCCGACAATCTGCGCGCCGTTTTGTCGCGCGCGGTTGAGCGCACCAAGCAGGCTTTGTGGTGGACGATGCGCGGTGGTGCCCCACCAGGGGATCACCACGATGTCGGCAGCCTCCACCGCTTCATAGCCGTGGGTTGCGGTAATGGAGAAACCATCCTGCGAGGAGATGATGCCCGGTTTTTCGCCGCACATCTGTACCTCAAAGCGCTTTTTCACCGCCATTTTGTCACTGAAAATGATACACGGCACCGAGAAGTGAAATGGGCTGAAATCTTCCACGGCAACAATGGCGACGTTAAGCGGCTGCATACGATTCCTTTGTAGAGATTAAAATGCCAGGGTTTCACCATCTTCCGGCACGTTGACATATTGCGCAATCTGGTTGTCGCGGGCGTACTCTTTCAGGGCCGCGCGGGTCAACAGACAATGGTTAATCGCCTCCATATGGGTCGCCACAATGTGTGCTTCGGGTAAGGTGAAGTGGGTTTTCAGCACATCTTCCGCACCCATGATAATTGGGCCAAAACCGATGACGTGGGCAAAACCCGCATTCAGAACCACCACGCCTGGCTGGAAGGTATGCATGTTGGCTTCTACCTCGTCGCGCCAGAGGGTGTCCCCGACCAGATACAGCGTTTTTTCCGCCGGATGCATAAAGATAACGCCACAGGCATCACCCAGGCGTTCTGCCATTTGTGGAATGGCATAGGCGCGATCTGAGCCGTGCTGGCCACCGGTTTTACGCAGAGTGATGTCGCCCAGCACGGTGTTGTGCGTCAGGACGGTCAGTTGCGTGAAACCCTG
>NZ_CP080033.1:1381329-1433427 GCF_019382635.1 Citrobacter sp. Colony219
TCGATATCGACGGGTAGATCGACGGTCGGATTGCGGATCTCGGCGCGAGCCGTTCCGGTAAAACCCGGATAAGTACCTTTTGCCGCCAGCATAGGATCGATCAGAAAGCTTTTGCCACCAAAGGTGATGTGCTGCGTGGCGTTACGGATTTGCGTGATGTTCATGGTGTGCGCTCTGCGTGTTGGGTCAGTGGTATCATCGTAGAGTGTTGTCCAGAAGATGAATGTGGGCAAATGGGCGACTAACGATGGGATTGGGCCAATCGCATCCAGCCTGCAGAGAACGTTATTTATGGCGTTTAATCGCCGTCTCATTATCTAAATTAATAAACGTATACTTTCCTTTTTTCTGCATTATTTACTCTGCGGCTATTATACCGAGCTAAATAAAGAAACAGTCATTTTAATTCAGGAGAATTAATTAAATGCGAAGTGGCTCCAGACAATATTGTTGATTTATGCAACACATTACAGCCAGGAAACAGATCGCGAACCATGAAATAACAATGCTATCATTCGCTCCAGACGCGGCAGGCAACTGCTGGCACACGCATTTACCCCGGAGCACCTGATGAACAACGACATTCCGCTAAAATATTATGATATCGCTGATGAGTACGCGACTGAGGCTGCAAAGCCGGTGAACGATGCCGAACGCGATGCGCTGGCGCACTACTTCCAGCAACTGATCACCCGTTTGATGAACAACGAAGAAATCAGCGAAGACGCGCAGCAGGAGATGGCAACTGTCGCCGGCGTCGACGCACAGCGTATTGATGACATTGCGGAGTTCCTCAATCGCTGGGGTAACGAGTAGCCAAAGACGGGGCCTGTGTTTTACACTGCGCGCAAATTGAGTAGGTATACTCTACGAGTATTCGGTTTAATCAGGCGGAAACAGCAATGAACGGAACAATCACAACGTGGTTTAAAGATAAAGGCTTTGGATTTATCAAAGATGAAAACGGCGACAACCGCTATTTTCATGTGATTAAGGTTGCTAATCCTGAGCTGATCAAGAAAGACGCGGCGGTGACTTTTGAACCCACCACCAACAACAAAGGCCTGTCTGCCTATGCGGTGAAAGTCATACCCGACAGCAAGTACATCTATATCGCGGGCGAGCGCCTGAAGCTCACGGCGATCAAGTCATACCTGGTGTACAGCGAAGAAGTGCCGGTTGAAACCCGTATCGACAAAGAAAACGCGGTGCTGTCTGTCGGCGTGCTGATGAACAGCATACGACCGAAATCAGACGTGAAGCCTGGCGAAATGCGCACACTGAAAAAGCTGGCGATCACTACCTTCCAGGGCACGACGCTGATCTTCTCGGAAGATGAAATCGACATCGACGAGACGGTGAAGCTGCTGAAAGTCTGACGTCCTTCAGAGTGAATGAATGCCGAAACGCTGCTCTTTTCAAAAGCAGGGTTTCGGTTTTTTTTTGCATTCAGTCAGATCGGGTAGGTATATGGGCGCAAAAGCTGCTTTGTGTCAGAAGCAGATGTGAACGTTTTATATAAGAAGTGAAAGTGGTACTTTGCCGGGGTTATTACTTTTGATTCTCTTGTCTTATCTATTATTGCTGCTGCGCCAGTGTTAAAAATAAAAATAGAAAAATCAGCAGAAAGTAATGTAGTAACTTATCCATAATGTTAATTATTGATGAAATTAAAGTAACACTCCGTAAGGTTTGGATGTTTTTATTTCTCATAGACGAGAATTTACATATAGTGATATAATATGGCGGGAAAAACAGGCAGCTTATTAAGCTGCCTGTCATGTAAATAAATTTTCGAGGAGACTATTCCAGTGGGACGTAAATGGGCCAATATTGTTGGTAAAAAAACGGCTAAAGACGGTGCAACGTCTAAAGTATATTCCAAATTCGGTGTGGAAATCTATGCTGCGGCTAAACAAGGTGAACCAGACCCAGAATTAAACACAGCTTTAAAATTCGTTATTGAACGTGCGAAACAAGCCCAGGTTCCAAAGCACGTTATTGATAAAGCTATTGATAAAGCCAAAGGTGGCAGCGACGAAACGTTCATGCAAGGGCGTTATGAAGGCTTTGGTCCAAGTGGTTCCATGATTATCGCTGAAACCCTGACTTCAAACGTTAACCGCACGATTGCTAATATTCGCTCAATCTTCAATAAAAAAGGCGGGAATATTGGCGCGGCGGGTGCTGTCAGCTATATGTTTGACAATACTGGCGTGATTGTATTTGCGGGAACAGACCCTGACCGTATTTTTGAAATTTTACTTGATGCTGAAGTGGATGTACGTGATGTTACCGAAGAAGAAGGCAACATCATTATTTATACTGAATCTACAGATCTTCATAAAGGAATTGCAGCCCTCAAAGCAGCTGGGATTACTGAATTCTCAACCACAGAATTAGAAATGATTGCTCAATCAGAAGTTGAACTTTCACCAGAAGATTTAGAAATCTTTGAAGGACTTGTTGATGCCCTTGAAGATGATGATGATGTTCAAAAAGTATATCATAACGTTGCAAATCTCTGATTATAAATTAAAGAAATCTGTCATTATGGCAGATTTTATAAATTGTAAGTTTGTTATGATCAACATGTCTGATAAGATGTGTTGATTATAACGAATAGATAAAAATACTATCGCTAAAAGAAACGCATCAATTGAAATTCCTGGCCTAAACTATCTGATAATAAATGGCAAAGGCGCTCCTGCAAGTTCAGGTCTTCAATACTGAAGCGTATTATCTTGAGTAAGGACAGTGCTGATATGAATATTATTGAAAGTGGTATTCGTGACGTAAAACAAGGTGAAAATGTCACAATAGTCATGCCTGTGAATCTTTATGAATGCGAGTTGGGCCATGATGTGTTTGTCGGGCCATTTGTTGAGATACAAAAGGGATGTGTCATAGGCGACAGAACTAAAGTGCAGTCCCATACTTTCATCTGTGAAAACGTTACCTTAGGCGAGGACTGCTTTATAGGGCATGGCGTGACCTTTGCTAACGATCTTTTCAAGAGCGGAAGTCCTGACGCTTCTGCAAAAAGCTGGATTAATATTGTATTAGGTAACGCAGTAACGGTGGGCAGTGGAGCCACAATTTTAACAACGGAAATTTGCAGTGGTGCGGTGATTGGTGCCGGTAGTGTGGTGATAAAGCCCGTGCTGGTAAAAGGCGTGTATGCTGGCAATCCGGCCAGACTTTTGCGAAAGCTTTAAGTATTACCCTTGCCATTGCGAACCCAAATTTATGTTCTTCCCAGACCGTTCATGTCGACCCCTCTTGTTTGCGGACATGGCGACTATTCTTGCTGCTCACGCCATATAAAGAAACGTCTGCTGCATCAGACGTTGCGTTCCTCTGAATGGTGCCGTAGGTCATGACTCATTTCCTGTAGTTCATTGATTAATCGTGCTAAATGGAAGCCATCGCACACGGAGTGATGTACCTGAACGGCGAGAGGTAACACTACTTTCCCATCTTGTTCATAGTATTTCCCAAGTGTGAACATGGGGGCAAAAAAGTTCTGCATGTTCGCAATGTTGATATTAAAACTGGTAAAACTTACCCAAGGGATAGCCGATACAAAAAATACATTTTCCGGAGACTCTTCCTTCGGCCAATAAGAAAGATTATTACAATAGCGTGCAACGTCTTCTGAATAAGTGTTTTGGAAGTGATGAATATTGCCATCGTAGCGGCTCCATAATGATGAAAAAGTCTCAGTTTCATTATGGAAAATGGTATAGCTTGGATGAATTTCATTCCATATGACAAGCTCATTGTTCTTTATAGCCATACGGAATTCAGTATGCTTGTTGACAACTTTAGCAAGGAGGGAAATCATAGTAGGGTAAAATTTCCAGCCAATCTCTTTTATATGTTTTAGTACTGCGGTAATGTCTAACAGAACAGTTTGGTTAATTGTACTTTGAGCAAAAGACTGAAATACCTCAAAATGCTCTTTCCTTGGCCAACGAGACAAGTCAACAGCCGTATATTCTGGAGTTGTTTTTTTCACTTTTTATCCTTTGATTTGCAATCAAATATCATATTTTAGCCTAAGTCTTTCCGTGACGTAATCAGGCTGCATGTCCCGAAGCATGTTACCAGCGAACGCATTTGCGAGAGTAGCGTATCCTTATACAGGAAGAAAGATTAAAGCCTCTTCACAAGAGACTTTGCGCCCCTGGATTTACGATGTCATTCATCAGTGTGTAACGTGCTTCTTTGCGCGTGTATTGATCGATTAACGGCACAAGTCGCCGGAAATGCTCACTGGCACAATGTTCATCGAGAGCCGCGTGGTCTGGCCATTCTTCGATGAAAATAAAATGGCCCGGATCTTTTTCATCAATATAGAGGTCATAAGCAATGCAGCGCGGTTCTTTCCTGGTGGCCGATATTAGCTCACGATACAACGGGAGAACGGTTTCAATATACTCAGGTTTGATGAAATCCTCGGCAATGACCTTTAACATGCAGCCTCCTGGCAAAAATGAATGCACACTCTGCAATGAAGATATCATTAAAGCAAGATGACACCGCGTGATATCGGCTGATGAGTGAGTCATCCCAACTATCAATCAGATGATGCGCATAACTGTGATCCACTTCACCTCCCGGCAACCAAAATCTCCTGCGACTCGACGCCGTCCTCAATCTGTTTCGCCACCCTTTGTAAGGCCGGAAGATGCTTTTCTGCGGCCTGTTCGATGGTCATGGCGCTGGCCATATACACCAGATTCAGGCAGCCGATCACCCGCTGTCCGCTACGGATGGGGACGGCGATAGAAGCGATTTTCTCCTCCTGATCCCAGCCGCGATAGTTCTGACCAAAACCGTCTTTCCGCGCCCGGGTCAAAATGGCGTCGAGCTTTAAGGGTTCGCGCGCCAGCTGGAACTCTTCTCCTGGCCGGGAGGCCAGCATTTCAATCAGTTCCTGACGTTCATTCTCCGGGCTAAATGCCAGCCAGGTCATGCCGGAAGCGGTTTTCAGCAATGGCAAACGACGCCCGACCATCGCCCGGTGAAACGACAGGCGGCTGAAGCGGTGGGTTGTTTCACGTACCACCATCGCGTCCACATCCAGCGTGGAAACGTCGGTCGGCCAGATCACCTCGCGCAGCAAATCCCCCAGCAGCGGGGCGGCCAGCGCAGAAATCCACTGCTCGTCACGAAATCCCTCGCTAAGCTGACGGACCTTGATGGTTAAGCGAAAGCTGTCATCGGACAGGCTGCGTCGGACGTAACCCTCATCCTGCAACGTTTCCAGCAGCCGCCTGACCGTAGTGCGGTGCAGGCCGCTCAGCTCAGCCAGCAGGCCAACGCTGGCTCCACCATCGAGCCGGTTTAACATATTTAATAACATTAATCCGCGCGTTAATCCGCGTACGGTTTTGTATTCAGTACCGTCATCATTTTTCATATTTATTGACAAATCTACAGGTAAAACAAAGTTGTGCACTTAGTGCACATCCAGGCATGTTTTGATTGTAGCGCAAAAACTCACTCCTATACTGACCGCACAATAAAAAATAATTTACATCTTTTTAACAAAATGAATTGCGCCTCGCCAGGGTCTGCAATTGCGTTTTGTCCGAGTCGTGAGGTTCTGAAATGACAACAATAAACCCTGATATCCAACCCGCTGTGCAGCACACCGTGCAGGTGGCGATTGCCGGTGCCGGCCCGGTGGGGCTAATGATGGCCAACTATCTTGGCCAGATGGGCATTGAGGTATTGGTAGTAGAGAAGCTCGACACGCTGATCGACTATCCCCGAGCCATCGGCATTGACGATGAAGCGTTGCGCACCATGCAGTCTGTGGGGCTGGTCGAGCGCGTTTTGCCGCACACCACGCCGTGGCACGCGATGCGCTTTCTCACCCCGAAAGGCCGCTGCTTTGCTGATATCCAGCCGATGACTGACGAATTTGGCTGGTCGCGCCGTAACGCGTTTATTCAACCACAGGTGGATGCGGTGATGCTGGAAGGGTTGTCGCGTTTTCCCAACGTGCGCTGCCTGTTCTCCCGCGAACTGGAGGCCTTCAGCCAGCAAAACGGCGAAGTGACGCTGAATCTGAAAACGCCGGACGGTCAACGTGAAACGGTGAAGGCCCAGTGGCTGGTGGCCTGCGACGGTGGGGCCAGCAACGTCAGACGCTCGCTGAACGTGCCGTTTGAAGGCAAAACCGCGCCGAATCAGTGGATTGTGGTGGATATCGCCAACGATCCGCTCAGCACGCCGCATGTGTATCTGTGCTGCGATCCGGTGCGCCCGTATGTCTCCGCTGCGCTGCCACATGCGGTGCGCCGCTTTGAATTTATGGTGATGCCGGGAGAAACCGAAGCGCAGCTCAGCGAGCCGCAAAATATGCGCCAGTTGCTGAGCAAAGTGCTGCCGAACCCGGATAACGTCGAACTGATCCGCCAGCGTGTGTATACCCATAACGCCCGTCTGGCCGAACGTTTTCGCATTGACCGCGTGCTGCTGGCCGGCGATGCGGCGCACATTATGCCGGTCTGGCAGGGGCAGGGGTACAACAGCGGCATGCGCGATGCCTTCAACCTGGCGTGGAAACTGGCGCTGGTCATTAAGGGCAAAGCTGGTGATGCGCTGCTGGATACCTACCAGCAGGAACGCCGCGACCACGCCAAAGCAATGATCGACCTCTCCGTGACCGCTGGCAACGTACTTGCGCCGCCAAAACGCTGGCACGGTGCTGTACGCGACGGGGTTTCCTGGCTGCTGAACTACATTCCGCCGGTCAAACGCTACTTCCTCGAAATGCGATTTAAGCCGATGCCGCAGTACCACGTCGGGGCACTGGTACGTGAAGGCGACGCGAAAACGTCTCCGGTCGGCAAGATGTTTATCCAGCCGAAGGTGACGCTGGAATCGGGTGACGTGACGCTGCTCGACAATGTCATCGGGCCGAATTTTGCGGTGATTGGCTGGGGTTGTAACCCGCTGTGGGGCATGAGCGAGGCGCAGATCCAACAGTGGCAGGCGTTGGGCACGCGGTTTATCCAGGTGGTGCCGGATACGCAGATTCATACCGAGCAGGATAACTATGACGGCGTTATCCGCATTGGCGATACGCAAAACCGCCTGCGCACGTGGTTTGCCCAGTACAACGCTTCGCTGGTGGTGATGCGGCCGGACCGCTTTGTGGCCGCCATCGCTATTCCGCAAACTCTGGGCAGTACCCTGAATAAACTGGCGTCGGTGATGACGCTTACCCGCGCTACTGCCGATATTCCTGTTGAAAAGGTGGCCTGATATGCACGCTTATCTTCACTGTCTTTCCCACTCGCCGCTGGTGGGCTATGTCGACCCAGCACAGGCTGTGCTTGATGAGGTTAACGGCGTGATCGCCAGCGCCCGGGCGCGTATTGCGGCGTTCGACCCGGAACTTGTAGTTCTGTTTGCCCCCGATCACTACAACGGTTTTTTCTACGACGTGATGCCGCCGTTCTGTTTAGGCGTGGGAGCTACGGCGATCGGCGATTTCGGCAGCGCAGCGGGAGAACTGCCAGTGCCGACAGATCTCGCTGAAGCCTGCGCCCACGCGGTGATGAAAAGCGGCATCGATCTCGCCGTGTCCTACAACATGCAGGTCGATCATGGTTTCGCCCAGCCGCTGGAGTTCTTGCTTGGTGGGCTGGATAAGGTGCCTGTGCTGCCGGTGTTTATTAACGGTGTCGCCACGCCGCTGCCAGGCTTTCAGCGTACCCGCATGCTCGGGGAAGCGATTGGCCGTTTCGCCAGCTCATTGAATAAACGCGTACTGTTTTTAGGCTCCGGCGGGCTGTCGCATCAGCCGCCGGTACCGGAGCTGGCGAAGGCCGATGCTCATATGCGCGACCGTCTGCTTGGCAGCGGTAAACAACTGCCCGAAAACGAGCGCGAGCTGCGCCAGCAGCGGGTGATCAGCGCCGCCGAGAAGTTCGTGGCCGATCAAAACTCGCTGCATCCGCTGAACCCTGTCTGGGATAACCGCTTTATGAGCCTGCTTGAGCAGGGGCGTTTGCAGGAGCTGGACGCGGTCAGTAACGAAGAGTTGTCCGCGATGGCGGGCAAATCAACGCACGAAGTAAAAACCTGGGTTGCCGCCTTCGCCGCCATTTCTGCCTTTGGCAACTGGCGCAGCGAAGGCCGTTATTACCGCCCGATCCCAGAGTGGATCGCCGGATTCGGCTCCCTGAGCGCCACCACACAGAACTGAAACAGAACTGAATATGCAGGAGAAAACCATGACTTATCAACCGCAAACCGAAGCCGCGACCAGTCGTTTTCTGGAGGTGCAGGAAGCAGGCGAAACACTACGCGTGCATTTCAATGACTGTGGACAGGGCGAAGAGACCGTCGTGCTGCTGCACGGCTCCGGTCCTGGCGCGACGGGCTGGGCAAACTTCAGCCGCAATATTGATCCGCTGGTACAGGCCGGATACCGGGTGATCCTGCTGGATTGTCCTGGCTGGGGTAAAAGCGATGGGATCGTTAACCGCGGTTCGCGATCCGATCTCAACGCCCGCATCCTGAAAAGCGTAGTCGATCAACTGGATATTCAGAAAATCCACCTGCTGGGCAACTCGATGGGCGGCCACAGTTCCGTGGCGTTCACCCTGAGCTGGCCGGAGCGCGTGGGCAAGCTGGTGCTGATGGGCGGCGGGACGGGCGGCATGAGTCTGTTTACGCCGATGCCGACCGAAGGTATTAAGCGGCTGAATCAGCTGTACCGCGCGCCAACTATCGAGAACCTGAAGCTGATGATGGATATCTTTGTCTTCGATACCAGCGATCTCACTGAGGCGCTGTTTGAAGCGCGTCTGAACAATATGCTGTCGCGCCGCGATCACCTGGATAACTTTGTGAAAAGCCTCGAAGCCAACCCGAAACAGTTCCCGGACTTCGGCCCGCGCCTGGGGGAAATTAAAGCCCAGACCCTGATTGTCTGGGGACGCAATGACCGCTTCGTGCCGATGGATGCTGGTCTGCGCCTGCTCTCCGGGATTGCCGGTTCTGAGCTGCACATCTACCGCGACTGCGGACACTGGGCGCAGTGGGAACATGCGGATGCCTTTAATCAGCTGGTGTTGAATTTCCTCGCACGCCCTTAAGGAACGGACATGACCAATCTTAATCTTGAGCAGTTAGCCGCCGATTTACGTCTGGCGGAGGAAAAAGGGGAAGCCATTGCCCCGCTGCGTGAACTGATCGGCGTGGACAACGGCGAAGCGGCTTACGCCATTCAACGCATCAATGTGCAGTACGAGGTGACGCGTGGGCGGCGCGTGGTCGGGCGCAAAGTAGGGCTGACGCACCCGAAAGTGCAGCAGCAACTGGGCGTCGATCAGCCGGACTTCGGCACGCTGTTTGCCGACATGTGCTACGGCGATAACGACACCATTGCGTTTGAGCGCGTGCTGCAACCGCGTATTGAAGCGGAAATCGCGCTGGTGCTGAACCGCGATCTGCCCAATGCCGACACTACTTTTGACGAGCTGTATAACGCCATCGAGTGGGTGCTGCCCGCGCTGGAAGTGGTCGGCAGCCGTATCCGTGACTGGTCAATCAAGTTTGTTGATACCGTGGCGGATAACGCCTCCTGCGGGGTGTATGTGGTCGGCGGCCCGGCACAGCGTCCGGCAGGATTAGATCTGAAAAACTGCGCGATGAAAATGACGCGCAACAACGAAGAGGTTTCCAGCGGACGCGGCAGCGAATGCCTGGGACATCCGATCAACGCCGCCGTCTGGCTGGCGCGCAAAATGGCCAGCCTCGGCGAGCCGCTACGTGCCGGAGATATCATTCTCACCGGAGCGTTAGGCCCGATGGTGGCGGTGAATGCGGGCGATCGTTTCGAGGCCCATATCGACGGTATTGGTTCAGTTGCCGCCACTTTTTCAGCGGCGGTTACAAGAGGAAGTCAGTCATGAGTAAGCGTAAAGTCGCCATTATCGGCTCCGGCAACATCGGTACCGATTTGATGATAAAAATTCTGCGTCACGGGAAGCATCTGGAAATGGCGGTGATGGTCGGTATCGATCCAGATTCTGATGGTCTGGCGCGTGCCCGACGCATGGGCGTTGCCACCACCCATGAAGGGGTGACAGGGCTTATCGCCATGCCGGAATTCGCCGATATCGACATTGTTTTTGATGCCACCAGCGCAGGCGCGCATGTGAAGAACGACGCCGCGCTGCGCGCCGTTAAACCAGCCATCCGCCTGATCGACCTGACGCCCGCGGCGATCGGTCCGTACTGCGTGCCGGTGGTGAATCTGGAGGCCAACGTTGATCAGCAGAACGTTAATATGGTGACCTGCGGCGGGCAGGCGACTATCCCGATGGTGGCGGCAGTTTCTCGCGTGGCAAAAGTCCATTACGCCGAAATTATCGCCTCGATCGCCAGTAAATCTGCAGGTCCTGGTACGCGCGCTAATATCGATGAGTTTACCGAAACCACCTCGAAGGCGATTGAAGTGGTTGGCGGCGCGGCAAAAGGTAAAGCGATTATCGTCCTTAACCCGGCCGAGCCGCCGCTGATGATGCGCGACACGGTGTATGTGCTGAGCGAAGCGGCCTCTGAGGTTGAAGTTGAAGCATCGATTAATGAGATGGCGGCGGCGGTGCAGGCGTACGTGCCGGGCTATCGTCTGAAACAGCGTGTCCAGTTTGAAGTGATCCCGCAGGATAAACCGGTCAATCTGCCGGGTATCGGTCAGTTCTCCGGGCTGAAAACCGCCGTCTATCTGGAAGTGGAAGGCGCGGCGCACTATCTGCCAGCCTACGCGGGCAATCTCGATATTATGACCTCCAGTGCGCTGGCGACCGCTGAGAAGATGGCGCAGTCACTCACTCGTCAGGCAGGAGAAGCAGCATGAACGGTAAAAAACTCTATATCTCTGACGTGACCCTGCGCGACGGTATGCACGCCATTCGTCATCAATATTCGCTGGAAAACGTGCGCCAGATTGCCAAAGCGTTGGACGACGCACGGGTCGATTCCATTGAGGTGGCGCACGGCGACGGTCTGCAGGGTTCCAGTTTTAACTACGGCTTTGGCGCGCACAGCGACCTGGAGTGGATTGAAGCGGCGGCGGACGTGGTCAAGCACGCTAAGATCGCCACGCTGCTGTTGCCGGGCATCGGCACGATTCATGACCTGAAAAATGCATATCAGGCTGGGGCGCGCGTCGTACGCGTGGCGACCCACTGCACCGAAGCGGACGTGTCGGCCCAGCATATTCAGTATGCGCGCGAGTTAGGTATGGACACCGTCGGCTTTCTGATGATGAGCCATATGACCACGCCGGAAAACCTCGCACAGCAGGCGAAGCAGATGGAAAACTACGGCGCGACCTGTATCTATGTGGTCGATTCCGGCGGGGCGATGAACATGTCTGATATCCGTGACCGCTTCCGCGCCCTGAAAGCGGTGCTGAAGCCGGAAACAGAAACCGGGATGCACGCCCACCACAACCTGAGCCTCGGCGTGGCGAACTCGATTGCCGCGGTGGAAGAGGGCTGTGACCGCATCGATGCGAGCCTGGCCGGTATGGGCGCAGGCGCAGGCAACGCGCCGCTGGAGGTATTTATCGCCGCGGCGGATAAGCTTGGCTGGCAGCACGGCACCGATCTCTATGCGCTGATGGACGCTGCCGACGATCTGGTGCGTCCGCTGCAGGACCGCCCGGTGCGGGTGGATCGCGAAACGCTGGCGCTGGGCTATGCCGGAGTGTACTCCAGCTTCCTGCGCCACTGCGAAGTGGCAGCGGCGCGTTATGGCCTGAGCGCGGTAGATATTCTGGTTGAACTGGGCAAACGCCGGATGGTTGGCGGCCAGGAAGATATGATCGTCGACGTGGCGCTGGATCTGCGCAATAGCAAATAAAAATGATTACGCGGCTGGCAACGTATCAGCCGCGATTCACCTGCATCGTGACCTCAGAGGTACATCTTATGACTACTCGTACCCCCGCATCCTCATCCCGCCTGACGTTGACCGTCGGGCTGTGTTTTTTAGTCGCCCTGATGGAAGGGCTGGATTTACAGGCTGCCGGGATCGCTGCCGTCGGTATCGCTCACGCGTTTGCGCTGGATAAAATGCAGATGGGCTGGATCTTCAGCGCGGGCATTCTCGGGCTGCTGCCCGGCGCGCTGGTGGGCGGCATGCTGGCCGATCGCTATGGCCGCAAACGCATTCTTATTGCCTCTGTGGCGCTGTTCGGTCTGTTCTCGCTGGCAACGGCGATATCCTGGGATTTCTCATCGCTGGTGTTTGCTCGTCTGATGACCGGCGTCGGGCTGGGCGCGGCGTTGCCGAACCTGATCGCGCTGACCTCCGAGGCGGCGGGCCCGCGTTTTCGTGGTACGGCGGTGAGCCTGATGTATTGCGGTGTGCCGATTGGCGCGGCGCTCGCGGCAGCGCTCGGGTTTAGCGGTCTGGCCTCCGCCTGGCAAACGGTGTTCTGGGTTGGCGGGGTGATCCCGCTGCTGCTGGTACCGCTGTTGATGCGCTGGTTGCCGGAATCGCAGGTTTACGCCCAACAAACGCAGGTGGCTGCCGCGCCGCTGCGCGCGCTGTTTGCGCCAACTACCGCGACAGCCACGCTGCTGCTGTGGCTGTGCTATTTCTTCACCCTGCTGGTGGTGTATATGCTGATCAACTGGCTGCCGATGCTGCTGGTCGGGCAGGGCTTTCAGCCCTCGCAGGCGGCGGGCGTGATGTTTGCCCTGCAAATTGGCGCGGCCAGCGGCACCTTAATCCTCGGGGCGTTGATGGACAAACTGCGTCCGGTGGTCATGTCGCTGCTGATCTACACCGGGATGCTGGCATCATTGCTGGCGCTGGGGACGGTGTCGTCATTGAGCGGCATGTTGATGGCGGGATTCGTGGCGGGGATGTTTGCCACCGGGGGGCAAAGCGTGCTGTATGCGCTGGCACCGCTGTTTTACAGCACGCAGATCCGCGCCACCGGCGTGGGCACCGCCGTCGCCGTCGGTCGTCTGGGCGCGATGAGCGGTCCGCTGCTGGCAGGGAAAATGTTAGCGCTCGGCACCGGAACGGTAGGGGTGATGGCGGCTTCTGCGCCGGGGATATTGCTGGCAGGCCTGGCGGTATTTATCCTGATGAGCCGCAAATCACAGATGCCGATCCCTGCCAGCGGTGCTTAAGCGCTCATTCGGTAGTATGAGCAGGGGAGATACGGTTCCCACTTCCGGGTGAACGCCAGTCGGTGAGGACGTTGCCAGAGTTTACATAAAGCCTGGCAACGGAGGCGTTATGAGCTGGCGGCCCTTTTTGTATTTGATTATTAATCCCCATCCGATATTAAGCGCCCGGCGTGGGCATCTGCGCCTGGTGCAGGGTTGACTTTGCATTCTGTTAACAAACGCGGTATAACAAACCTTCTTTGGATGTTTAGATGTCCATACGTTCAGAAGGTTATATGCAAACAACACAACAAAATGCGCCACTGAAGCGCACAATGAAAACGCGTCACCTGATTATGCTCTCCTTAGGCGGCGTGATTGGCACAGGGTTATTCTTCAATACCGGGTACATCATCTCCACCACCGGGGCGGCGGGAACGCTGCTGGCTTATCTGATTGGCGCGCTGGTGGTCTGGTTGGTTATGCAGTGTCTGGGCGAGCTGTCGGTCGCGATGCCGGAGACCGGGGCGTTTCACGTCTATGCTGCTCGTTATCTTGGCCCTGCAACGGGATATACCGTGGCCTGGCTCTACTGGCTGACCTGGACTGTGGCGCTGGGTTCGAGTTTTACCGCCGCCGGATTCTGTATGCAGTACTGGTTTCCGCAGGTACCGGTATGGGTCTGGTGCGTGGTGTTTTGCGCGATTATTTTTGCCCTCAACGTTATCTCCACGCGCTTTTTTGCCGAAGGGGAGTTCTGGTTCTCGCTGGTAAAAGTGGTCACTATCATCGCCTTTATCATCCTCGGTGGGGCGGCGATTTTTGGTTTTATCCCAATGCAGGATGGCTCGCCCGCGCCGGGACTGAGTAATATCACGGCGGAAGGCTGGTTCCCACACGGTGGTTTACCGATCCTGATGACGATGGTGGCGGTGAATTTTGCTTTTTCGGGAACCGAGCTTATCGGTATTGCCGCCGGAGAAACAGAAAACCCGCGCAAGGTCATTCCGGTGGCGATTCGTACCACCATCGCGCGACTGATTATTTTCTTTATCGGCACCGTGTTTGTGCTGGCGGCGCTGATCCCAATGCAGCAGGCGGGCGTGGAGAAAAGCCCGTTTGTGCTGGTGTTTGAGAAGGTGGGGATTCCGTACGCCGCCGATATTTTTAACTTCGTGATCCTGACGGCTATTCTTTCTGCGGCAAATTCCGGGTTGTATGCCTCCGGGCGCATGCTGTGGTCGCTGTCAAATGAACGTACGCTACCGGCCTGTTTTGCGCGAGTAACGAAAAACGGCGTGCCGCTGACGGCGCTGTCGGTCAGCATGCTTGGTGGCGTACTGGCGCTATTTTCCAGCGTGGTGGCTCCGGATACGGTATTTGTTGCGCTGTCGGCAATCTCCGGGTTTGCGGTGGTGGCGGTGTGGCTGAGCATTTGCGCTTCGCACTTCGTCTTTCGCCGCCGTCATCTGCAGCAGGGTAAGGCATTGAGTGAATTGCATTATCGCGCGCCGTGGTATCCGCTGGTGCCGGTACTGGGATTTGTGCTGTGCCTGGTGGCTTGTGTCGGGCTGGCATTCGATCCAGCGCAGAGAATTGCGCTGTGGTGCGGGTTACCGTTTGTGGCAGTGTGTTATGGTGCTTATTTCCTTACTCAACCGCGTAAAGCCAAACAGGAGCCCGAACATGTCGCAGAATAATCCGTTAAGCGCCATCCTTGATAAACAGGATTTCCTGCTGCTCGATGGTGCGATGGCGACGGAGCTGGAAGCGCGTGGCTGTAACTTAGCCGACAGCCTGTGGTCAGCCAAAGTGCTGGTCGAAAATCCGGAGCTTATCCGCGAAGTCCATCTCGATTACTACCGGGCAGGGGCGCAGTGTGCGATTACCGCCAGCTACCAGGCGACACCGGCGGGGTTTGCCGCCCGTGGCCTGGATGAAGCGCAGTCGAAAGCGCTAATTGGTAAAAGCGTGGAGCTGGCGCGTAAAGCCCGTGAAGCGTATCTGGCCGAGAACCCGCAGGCGGGCACGCTGCTGGTAGCAGGGTCCGTCGGGCCTTACGGCGCGTATCTGGCGGATGGTTCTGAATACCGTGGTGATTACCAACGTAGCGCTGAAGAGTTTCAGGCGTTTCACCGCCCGCGCGTGGAAGCGTTACTGGATGCCGGGGCCGATCTGCTGGCCTGTGAAACCCTGCCAAATTTTGCCGAAATTAGCGCGCTGGCTGAGCTATTGACCGCGTATCCGCGCGCACGGGCGTGGTTCTCATTTACCCTGCGCGACAGCGAGCACCTGAGCGACGGTACGCCGCTGCGTGACGTGGTTGCGTTGCTGGCGGGTTATCCGCAGGTGGTGGCGCTAGGTATTAACTGCATTGCGCTGGAAAACACCACCGCTGCGTTGCAGCATTTACACGGTTTAACGGCGCTGCCGCTGGTGGTGTATCCGAACTCGGGCGAGCAGTATGATGCCGTGAGCAAAACCTGGCATCATCATGGTGAGCATTGTGCGCATCTGGCGGACTATCTGCCGCAGTGGCAGGCCGCTGGCGCACGGTTGATTGGCGGGTGCTGTCGCACCACGCCTGCGGATATTGCCGCGCTAAAAGCGCGAAGCTGAGAGTTTATCCGGCCTACATCGTTCACTGTAGGCCTGATAAGCGTAGCGTATCAGGCATTGCCGGATGGCGGCGCAAGCGCCTTATCCGGCCTACAATGCCACAAAACGTTATGCCGCATCCGCCAGAACAAACATGCCGTACGGGTGGATTTCGAGGTAATACTGCTCGCCGACGTCCGGCTGTAAACGCGTAGCGTTGACCTGCAATAAGATCTCCTGCCCGTGCCATTCCACCGTGACTTCATACTGGGGTCCCATATAGGCCACGTGGCGGATCACGCAGCGCTGACTCTCTTCGCCGCGATCGCTGAGCGTGATCGCTTCCGGGCGCACGCCGACCATACCTTCGCCTTGCGTATCAAAGTGCAGCGGGCGCGGCAGATGATAGCCGTAGATATCAACGTATTGGTCACTGAAGGTGGCCGGGAACAGGTTGGCATCACCCATAAAGCTTGCCATAAAGCGCGAGGCGGGCTGGCGATAAAGATCCTGCGGTGAACCGATCTGCATGATGTGCCCCTTGTTCATCACCAGCACGGTATCGGAAACCGCAAAGGCTTCGCTCTGATCGTGGGTAACGTACAGCGAGGTGATATCAAACTGCTTTTGCAGTTCGCGGATCTTGTCGCGCATGCTGCGACGCAGGTTGGCGTCGAGGTTGCTCAACGGCTCATCAAACAGCAGCACTTTCGGCTTGAGGATCAATGCGCGCGCCAGCGCCACGCGCTGTTGCTGACCGCCGGAGATCTGATCGACATAGCGCTCTTCGAAGCCTTCCAGATCCACCATCGCCAGTGCCTCTTTGACACGGGCTTTCACCTCAGCGCGGGACACGCCGAGCATCTTCAGACCGTAACCCACGTTCTCTCCCAGCGACATATGCGGGAACAGGGCATAGGACTGAAACACCATACAGATATCACGCTGCTGAATTGAGCGATGGGTGACGTCTTCGCCATCAATGAAAATCTGCCCTTCGCTCGGTTTTTCCAGCCCGGCGACCAGGCGCAAAATGGTGGTTTTACCACAACCGGATGGGCCGAGCAGCGTCACCATTTGCCCCTGCGGGATGGTGAGGTTGATATTGTCGATAACCGTGTTGCTGCCAAATCGTTTGGTGACGTTGCGCAGTTCAACGAAATTTTTCTGAGTCATAGTGCGCTCCATTACGCCTGGTTTTTGGCTTTTGAACGGGAGGTACGTGATTCACCGATCAGCCAGTCAAAGATGAAAATAATCGCCAGCATCACCACGATCAGAATGGAACCGTAGGCAATCGCCACACCGTATTCGCCATCTTCCACGCGGTTCAGGATGTAGGCCGTCGCTACACGGGTATCCGGCGTGACGAGGAACACAATGGCGCTGACGGTGGTAATGGCGCGCACAAAGCTGTAAATCAGCGCCGAAAGGATCGCCGGGCGCAGCAACGGCAGCAGGATGTGCGTAATGGTACGCAGCGAACCGGCGCGCAGGCTGAGCGAGGCTTCGTCCAGTGATTTATCGATCTGGCCTAAGCCCGCGATACCCGCCCGAATACCGACCGGGACGTTACGCATTACCATCGAGATAATGACAATCGCCGCCGTACCAGTGAGGTACACCGGGGCGCTGTTAAAGGCCAGAATGTACGATACGCCCGCGACGGTGCCTGGAACGGCAAAGCACAGCATAGTGGTGAACTCGATGGTCTTTTTGCCCTTAAACTGCTGGCGCACGACTACCCAGGCGATCAGCAGGCCGAAGATGGCGGTGATCGGCGCGGCAATACCGGCGTAGAGCAGGGTGTCGAGCAGTGAAGGCCATGCGCCGTCGCTCATCCCCTGACCGAACAGTTTGGTAAAGTTCGCCAGCGTCAGGGTGTAGTCCACGCCCCAGTTAACGGTGAAACTGCCGTAGAAAATGCTGCCGTACAACAGGGCGTTAAAGGCAATCCACACCGCCAGCAGCGCGACCACGCTCCATACCAGCGTCACCGGCAGCGGCTGCACGTCGCCCCGGTAGGATTTACCGGAAACGGTGACGTATGAGCGTTTACCAATCCACATATATTGCACGCAGAACACCAGCAGCGAGAACAGCAGCAGGAATGCACCCAGCGTACTGGCGGCCTGGTAGTCGAGCTGCGAACCGGTGATGTAGAAGTAGATTTGTGTTGCCAGCACGTCGAAGTTACCGCCGAGCACCAGCGGGTTACTAAAGTCGGCCAGCGATTGCACAACCACAATCAAAAAGGCGTTGGCCAGCGCGGGTTTCAGCAGTGGGACAAACACGCCGTTAAAGGTCTGCCAGCGGCTGGCACGCAGGGTGTATGACGCTTCTTCCAGCGACGGATGAATGGTTTTGATTGCTCCGTCGAGGATCATAAACGCCATCGGCGTGAAGGCCAGTACCTGCGCCAGCCAGATGCCGGTAAAACCGTACAGCCAGTTGGTGTTGGTTAAGCCAAACCATTCGACCATAAATTCGGTGATGTAGCCGGAGCGTCCCATCATCAGCGTGACGCCTAAACCCACGACAAACGGCGGGGTGACGATCGGCAGAATCGAGAAAATTCGTCCGATAATAGCGCTGCGTCTGGCGATACGGGTGGTATAGATAGCCAGTACCAGACCAAAGAAGGTACAGCCGACGCCGACGGCAATCGACAGCATAATCGAGTTGAGGATCACCTGAATGATATGCGCCTGAGACAGCACATTCATAAACGCCAGCGGGGCAAATTCCCCGGCGTCGTTGGTGAACATCGGAATAAAAATCGCGATACTCGGCCAGACGATAAAAATACCGATCAAGGCGATAATCGCGGTGAGCGAGCCGATGACGAAACGGTCGCCACCCAGCCATTCCAGACGGGTGAGCGCCAGGGTCATGATCGCGCCAAGTGCGATAAATAGCACGATGGTGGCATAGCCTAAGCCACGCCCCTCAAGAGTCGCGCTGGCGACGATAAACGCCATACAGAAAAAAGCCCAGCCCGCATCAAGATAATGGCGGCCGCGCTGTTCGCGCCTGGCCTCATGGAACGGGCGAACCAGCAGCAGGCTTGGCAG
This sequence comes from Citrobacter sp. Colony219, assembly GCF_019382635.1. NCBI lineage: Bacteria > Pseudomonadati > Pseudomonadota > Gammaproteobacteria > Enterobacterales > Enterobacteriaceae > Citrobacter > Citrobacter sp. Colony219. The sequence goes on from NZ_CP080033.1 coordinate 1,400,165, forward strand.
CAGATACCACAGCCAACTGATATTCAACTGTGACCAGCCGTAGGCGGCGAGTATTTCCTCGCGCGTCGACTCCAGCAGACCGTAGTCCAGGCTCCAGCCTGGCAACAGGGCAAACGCCAGCCAGCCGAGCAAAACCCAAAGAAATATCGCATCCCGTTTTTTCACGGGATGGAGTGCAAGTGTGTGTGACATAGCGGTTCCGGTATTCCAGGCCGGATGCGGTATTTACGCCGCACCCGGCAAATGATCGCCGATGTAGGTTTATTTACCCATCTTCACTTCGCTGACCCACTTATTGATCAACGCTTTACGCACGTCGGTCGAGCCGTACTTATCCATGTCGTAATTGATAAGCTTCAGATCGTCGAGTTTCAGCGAGTTAGGCGACGTCTCGGCGGTGGTGTTGGTCAGGATCTGATAGGACTTGCCTTTCTTCCACGCCAGCTCCTGAGCATCTTTTGACAGTACCCAGTCAACGAACAGTTTGGCGTTGTCGAGGTTGCGCGCGCCTTTCAGAATGCTAACGCCGCCGATCTCATAGCCAGTACCTTCGCACGGTGAAATTAGCTCCAGCGGTGCGCCCTGTTCTTTTTCCAGCGAGTAGTCGTGCAGGAAGCCAATGCCAATCGCCGTTTCGCCACGGGCGGCGTTACGCGCCGGAGCAATGCCGGATTTAGTGTATTGAGAGACGTTGGCGTTGAGCTGTTTCAGGTAGTCAAAGGCCTGATCTTCACCCCACAGCTGGGCAAAAGTCGCCAGTGCGGTGTAGGCGGTACCGGAGCTTTGCGGGTCAGCAATCTGGATTTCACCTTTGTATTCCGGTTTGGTCAGATCCTTCCAGCATTTTGGCACCGGCAGGTTTTTCTCTTTCAGGCGCTGGGTATTGACGCCAAAGCCCAGAATACCGACGTAAACCGCGGAGGAGAGATTGCCTTTCACCTTCGCGGGATCGCGGAATTTCTCCATGATCTGTTCGAGATTGGGTGATTTATACGGCTGCAGCAGGCCCATTTCACCGGCCTGGGACTGCGGATCCAGCGTACCGCCGTACCAGACGTCCGCCTGCGGATTTTTCTTCTCGGCATCGACTTTCGCCAGCGTACTGCCCGAGCCGTTGCGAATGAATGAGGTTTTCACATCATATTTTTCACCGAAGGCTTTGGTTTCGGTTTCGCACATCTCGTTAGTGGCGCTGCAATACACCACCAGACGGCCCTGCGCCTGGGCTGCATTGCTGAAGGCCGCCAGCGTCAGCGCGGAAGCAATCAGGGTAGAGGTAAGCGTCAGTTTCATTGTTTTATCCTTTGACTGAGAGAAGGGGTAATGCCCGCAATGAGCAGCGGCATCAGCAATAAACCCATAAAGACAGCTGCAACCGAGAGCAAACTGAACATTCCCGACCAGCCGTAGTGTTCTATGACCAGCGACAGCGGCCAACCCGCCAGCGCGGCCCCCAGGTAGGCGAATAGCCCGAGAAAACCGGTAATTGAACCTGCCGCTGCTTTGTGTCCGCACTCCACCGCCGCGAGGCCAATCAGCATCTGCGGGCCAAACACAAAAAAGCCCACGGTAAAGAAACAGACAGCCAGTAGCGCGTAGTGGTGCACCGGCGCCAGCCATAGCGCGGCGACGGAGACCATCAGCCCCAGCGTGAACAGCAAAATCATCGGCGCACGCTGACCGCTGAACAGCAGATCCGATCCCCATCCGGCAAACAGCGCACCGAGCAAGCCGCCGACCTCAAACAGCATCACCGTGGCATTGGCGCTGAGCAAATTCACGCCGTGGCTTTCTGTCAGCCAGATATTGCCCCAGTCGTTGAGCGCAATGCGGATTAAATAAACCAGTACATACGACACGCCAAGCAGCCAGATCATCGGGTTCTTCAGCATGGTTATGCGCAACATTTGCCACAGTCCCATCGGCGGGCTTTGCTGCTCCTGACGCAGCTCCAGCGGATCATGCCGCCATTCCCCAACCGTCGGTAATCCCTCTTCCCGGGGCGTGCCTTTCAGTTGCAGGGTGAGCCAGATACCTAACGCCATGCTGATAATCCCCGGTGCCAGCATCGCTGCCTGCCAGCCCCACCAGTGGGCGGCAAAGGCGCTAATCAGTGGGATAACGGCGCCACCGATGTTGATCGACATATTCCAGCAGCCCCACCAGAATCCACGTTCGTTGCGCGAGTACCAGTGGGTCAGCAGGCGGGCGCAGGGCGGCCAGCCCCAGCCCTGGAAAAAACCGTTTAGCGTCCAGATCGCCAGCAGTAGCGTCAGCGATTCACCAAACGCGAACACCACGTTCAGGATGCCGGTAGCGAACAGGCCAATGCCCATAAATGCGCGCTGCCCGTGGCTGTCGTGCCAGAGTCCCGCGGTAAACTTCGACAAACCATAGGTCAGGTAAAACAGCGATCCCAACAGACCGATATCACTTTTATCCAGTCCCAGATCCATTTGCAGTGCCGGGATCACGTAGTTAACGCTTTTGCGCGTCAGGTAAAACGCCGCGTACCCGATGACCATGCACATCAGCAGTTGTGGACGCAGCGTCCGGTATTGTTGGTTGATGTCGGTACGCATAGCCGTCTCCGTTTTGCTGACTATAAGAAAGTGAAATCGAAAGGGGATGAGAGAAAGTCCGCAGTGGCTAAGACTTTTTCCTGGTTAGTGGCTGATTTGTTGCAAATTTGTGGGCAGGTTAACAATTACCCGCGTGCCGCTGTTCGATTCGAGCGTCAGCTCGCCGCCAAGAGCGCTGACTCGCTCACGCATTCCCTGGATACCGAAACCGGGAATTTTTTCCGGCAGAATGCCCACGCCGTTGTCCGTGACTTCCAGCAACAGGCAGTGATCCCGTTGGCGCAGCGCAATCGACACTTCGCTGGCGTCGGCATGTTTACAGACGTTATTGAGTAACTCCTGCAACAGACGGTACAGCGTAAAGCGCACCGTTTCATTTTCAGGCGTATTTGCCAGTCGGTAATCAAACCGGCAGTGAATACCCCGTTCGGCAAAGGCAAATTCATTCACCAGATGGTGCAGCGCATCTTTAAAAGACAGCTCGTCAAGCGCGGGTGGGCGTAGCTGGCGCAGTAGCTGGCGGGTCGAGTGGTGGATACGCCGGGCAAGATCGTTGATCTGGTTCGCCGCGTCGAGCGTTTGCTCAGGACCCTGCGAACGTTTAACCAGTTGAGACTGAATTTGAATGGCGGTGATGTTCTGACCAATTTCATCATGCAGTTCCCGCGCCAGGTTTTTGCGCGTGTTTTCTTCCGTGCGGATCAGTTGTTCAGTCAGCGCGCGGCGGGCCGCCAGTTCGCTTTCCAGACGCTGGCGATAATGGTGCAGGTTTTGCGCCAGATGCTGCTGGCGGCTGATGGCGATCCCCAGCCCTATACCCAGCAGCGCCTGGGTGGCGAGGAAAATCTCCAGCTCCACTAAGTTGCTGAACCCGACGCCGATTTGCCGGGCGATGGTGATCATCATACTGCCGAGCAATCCGGACAACACGCCGCCCTGCCAGCCAAATTTCCACGCCATCACCACGTTCGGTAGGAACACCACGATCAGCAGCAGGCGCTCGATCTCCGGCGACAGCACCATCTGGGTGCCGATGCCAATAATAAAAAACAGGCTGCACCAGATGATAAGTGAGGTGCGCAGCGGGGGATTGGTGGTATCCAGCCCGAGCAGATGGTAGCGGTGCTGCTGGCGCAAAAATTCATAGATCAGATAGACAAACGGCGTCAGTAGCACACCACCGGTAAACGACGCCAGACCTATTAACGTTGCCGGGCTTTGAATAAAAGGTGAAAGCAGGGCGGTATTGAGCAATGAGGTGAGCGTCACCGCGGCCAGCAGCAGCGTTAAGCGCTGCCAGTAAAGGGGGAAGCGGTGCCAGTATGACTGGCCGATACTGGCCGGTATCAGGCTTATCAGCGGTGCGGCCAGCAGAAGATAACCGTTGAGTAACTGTTCGTTGTGCAGCCAGAACAGGATCAATACCGGCGGCAATACCAGCGCGGGCCAGTAGCGGCGAGACAGCAGGATCAATAGCGCGAGATACACGCCGTGTGGCAGAAATAATGCCGCCTGCTGACCATTGTGGGTCAGGTAAAAACCTAACGTCCACAGCATTAGCCAGCCCGAACCCCAGGCCAGCAGAATAAACAGAGAGATAACCCAGTGGCGAAGGCTACGAGACATTAATGCCCCGTTAATAGCTGGTGGTCGAGGGCAAAATGCACCAGATCGATGGTGCTGTGGCATTGCAGTTTGCCCAGTACGTTCGCCCGATGAACGTGCACCGTCTTGTGGCTGAGGTCGAGCTTGAAGGCAATCTCTTTTACGCTGTCGCCTTTGACCAACAGCTCAAACACTTCGCGCTCGCGTGGGGTCAGTACTTCCAGTACCTGCGCGGGCTGTTCGCCGCCGCGTAGCGCCCGCAGCGCATCGGCGCACAGGTAATGCCCGCCCATACCGACCGATCGTACCGCCTGCACCAGTTCTTCTGGTCCACAGCGTTTGGTCAGATAACCGCTGGCACCGGCATCCAGCGCACTTTGCACAAACGTGGGTGAGTCATAGATGCTGAGAATGATGGCGCGAAAACCGGGTTTTTGCGCCCGCAGCCGTTTTAGCAGACTCAGGCCATTTTCATCCGGCATGGCGATATCCATGACCGCAACATTGACGTCCTCGCGCAGTAATGCCGGCCAGGCCTCTGCTGCGCTGCTGTACTGGCCGATAACGGCGAGATCCTCTTCGAGACCGAGTAATTGCGCAAAACCGGAACGCACCACCACATGGTCGTCCACCAGCACAACATGAATCATGATATTGCTCTTTTGCCTGACAAGAATATCTATGATGCCTGCCAGCGCCACGCTGGCAATCATCCAGACGCAGTTATGTAACGAATGTAACAAAATCGCAATAATTTACAGCGAGTGTAGGCCTGATAAGGCGCTTGCGCCGCCATCCGGCAACAGTGCCTGATGGCGCTGCGCTTATCAGGCCTACGTTCTGTAATGAGCGAAATTGCTAACCATTGCCGCTTTTTTTCTAAAAACGCTTTGTTCTTAGCCAGAATTTTTAATTCCTTTATCAAATTGTGCCGCAACGAAATACTGCCTCCATAACAAGACAGGGGAGCAGACAATCATGGCTATTTCATCGCGTAACGCACTTCTCGGTGCACTGGCATTCATCGCATTTCAGGCGCAGGCGGTGAACGTCACCGTCGCCTATCAGACCTCCGCTGAACCCGCCAAAGTGGCGCAGGCGGATAACACCTTTGCTAAAGAGAGCGGAGCCACCGTTGACTGGCGCAAATTCGACAGCGGCGCGAGCATCGTGCGGGCGCTGGCTTCCGGCGACGTGCAGATCGGTAATCTTGGCTCCAGCCCGCTGGCGGTCGCTGCCAGTCAGCAGGTGCCGATTGAGGTTTTCCTGCTGGCATCAAAACTTGGCAATTCTGAAGCGCTGGTGGTGAAGAAAAATATCAGTAAACCGCAAGATTTAGTGGGCAAACGCATTGCGGTGCCGTTTATCTCCACCACCCACTACAGCCTGCTGGCGGCGTTAAAACACTGGGGTATCAAACCCGGTCAGGTGGAGATTGTGAACCTGCAGCCGCCGGCAATTATTGCCGCCTGGCAGCGTGGGGATATTGACGGCGCGTACGTCTGGGCGCCGGCGGTCAATGCGCTGGAAAAAGACGGCAAGGTGTTAACCGACTCTNCGAAGGTTGGTGAGTGGGGCGCACCGACGCTGGACGTGTGGGTGGTACGCAAAGATTTTGCCGAGAAGCATCCTGAGGTGGTGAAAGCCTTTGCCAAAAGCGCTATCGATGCGCAGCAACCTTATATCGCTAATCCCGATGAGTGGCTGAAGCAGCCGGAGAATATCAGCAAATTGTCGCGTTTAAGCGGCGTGCCGGAAGCGGATGTGCCGGGACTGGTGAAAGGTAACACTTACCTGACGCCGCAACAGCAGACTGCCGAACTGACCGGATCGGTGAACAAAGCCATTATCGACACCGCGCAGTTCCTCAAAGAGCAGGGCAAAGTCCCCGCTGTCGCGACGGATTACAGCCAGTACGTTACCGATCGCTTCGTGCAATAAAAGGAGGCGCTGATGCTGCAAATCTCTCACCTCGCAGCCAGCTACGGTGGAAAACCGGTGCTGGATGATATCAACCTGACGCTTGATAGCGGCGAACTGCTGGTGGTACTCGGCCCTTCCGGCTGCGGCAAAACCACGCTGCTAAATCTGATTGCCGGGTTTGTGCCGTATCAGCACGGCAGCATTACGCTGTCAGGTAAGAAGGTGGAAGGTCCAGGCGCGGAGCGCGGGGTGGTATTCCAGAACGAAGGTCTGCTGCCCTGGCGTAACGTGCAGGACAACGTGGCTTTTGGTCTGCAACTGGCGGGGGTGGATAAACCTCAGCGTCAGCGTATTGCCCTGGAGATGTTGCAGAAAGTCGGGCTGGAGGACGCGGGCAAACGTTTTATCTGGCAGCTTTCTGGCGGCCAGCGTCAGCGTGTTGGTATTGCCCGGGCGCTGGCGGCCAATCCACAGCTCCTGCTGCTCGATGAACCGTTTGGTGCGCTCGACGCGTTTACCCGCGAGCAGATGCAAACTCTGCTGCTGAAGTTGTGGCATGAGACGGGTAAACAGGTGCTGTTGATTACGCACGATATTGAAGAAGCGGTATTTATGGCCACCGAGCTGGTGCTGCTCTCATCCGGCCCTGGTCGGGTGATGGAGCGTCTGCCGCTTAATTTTGCCCGGCGCTTTGTGGCCGGGGAAGCGAGCCGCAGTATTAAGTCCGATCCGCAGTTTATTGCCATGCGCGAGTACGTGTTAAGCCGCGTCTTTGCGCAACGGGAGGCGTTCTCATGAGCGTAGTTATTAATGATAAACCGCGACAGCGCACGCTGAACTGGCGCTGGCCGTTTTCACGTCAGATAACGTTAAGCCTTGGTACGCTGGCCGTCATTCTGGCGGTGTGGTGGACGGTGGCAGCGCTGCAATTAATCAGCCCGCTGTTTTTGCCGCCGCCAGGGCAGGTTTTGCAAAAACTGCTCGTTATTGCCGGGCCACAGGGATTTATGGATGCCACGCTGTGGCAACATTTGGCAGCGAGCCTGGCGCGAATTGTTATCGCCCTGCTGGCCGCCGTGCTGCTGGGCGTCCCGGTTGGGATCGCGATGGGCCTGAGCCCGACGATGCGCGGCATTCTCGATCCGATCATTGAATTATACCGTCCGGTTCCGCCACTGGCCTATTTACCGCTGATGGTGATCTGGTTTGGTATTGGTGAAACCTCCAAGATCTTGTTGATCTACCTGGCGATTTTCGCGCCTGTTGCGATGTCGGCGCTGGCCGGTGTCCGCAGCGCGCAGCAGGTAAGAGTACGCGCCGCACAATCACTAGGGGCCAGCCGTGCGCAGGTGTTGTGGTTTGTTATTTTACCCGGTGCATTGCCGGAAATACTCACCGGGCTGCGCATCGGGCTGGGTGTCGGCTGGTCAACGCTGGTGGCCGCAGAGCTGATTGCCGCCACGCGAGGTTTGGGTTTTATGGTCCAGTCCGCCGGTGAATTTCTGGCAACGGATGTGGTGCTGGCGGGGATCGCGGTAATTGCCGTTATCGCCTTTATTTTAGAACTGGGTCTGCGCGCGCTTCAACGTCGTCTGACGCCCTGGCATGGAGAAGTACAATGAGTGAACGTCTGAGCATTACCCCGCTGGGGCCGTATATTGGCGCACAAATCACCGGTGCGGATTTGGCGCGCCCGCTGAGCGATAACCAGTTTGAGCAGCTTTATCACGCCGTACTGCGTCACCAGGTGGTGTTTCTGCGTGAGCAGGTGATTACGCCGCAACAGCAGCGTGCGCTGGCGCTACGTTTTGGCGATCTGCATATTCACCCGGTCTATCCGCATGCCGAAGGAGTAGAAGAAATTATCGTGCTGGATACCCATAACGATAATCCGCCGGATAACGACAACTGGCACACCGATGTCACCTTTATCGACACGCCGCCTGCCGGGGCGATTTTAGCGGCGAAAGAGCTGCCATCAACCGGGGGCGACACCCTGTGGACCAGCGGGATTGCCGCTTTTGAAGCGCTCTCTGAACCGTTTCGTCAGTTGCTGAGCGGCCTGCGGGCAGAGCATGATTTCCGCAAATCGTTCCAGGAGTACAAATACCGTAAGACGGAAGAAGAGCACCAGCGCTGGCTGGACGCGGTGGCCAAACATCCCCCGTTACTGCATCCGGTGGTGCGCACGCATCCGGTAAGCGGTAAACAGGCGCTGTTTGTGAACGAGGGATTTACCACGCGGATTGTGGATGTCACGGAGAAAGAGAGCGAAGCGCTACTCGGGTTCCTGTTTGCGCATGTCACTAAACCAGAGTTTCAGGTGCGCTGGCGCTGGCAGCCTGACGATGTGGCGATTTGGGATAACCGTGTGACGCAACATTACGCCAATGCGGATTATCTGCCGCAGCGGCGCATTATGCATCGGGCCACGATTTTAGGGGATAAGCCGTTCTATCGTGCGTCGTGAGTTCCTGACCGGTGCCGATTGTGGGCCGGATAAGGCGTAAACGCCTTATCCGGTCTACGAACCTAAATGCGGTCCGATATACCGCTGGTAGCGATTTGCCTTCAGATACGTTAAATCCACCAGTACCAGACCATCCACGCAGTTGTTAAAGTCCGGGTCGCTGCCAAAGTCGATAAACTGTACGCCACCTGGCTCACACACTTCGGAATATTGCTTGTAGAGTGGTGGAATACCACAACCAAGGTTGCCGAGCAGCGACTTCAGCCGCGTCAGGTCTTCACTGTAATTTTCCCCGCCAAACTGCGCCAGTGCGTCGGGTAACGAGGCCGGGTACGGTCGGCGTGACTCCGCCAGCGGATGTGTTGCCGGAAACCACAGGCGATAAAAGGCAACCAGCAAATCGCGGGCCGAAGGCGGTAGCCCACCAGAAATAGAAACTGGGCCAAACAGGTAGCGATAGTGTGGATGGCGCGCCAGATACGCGCCGATACCGGACCACAGATAGTCCAGGCCGCGGCGTCCCCAGTAGCGTGGCTGAATAAAGCTGCGCCCCAGCTCAATGCCGTGCTGGAGGATATCGTCCATCCGTTCGTCGTAATGAAACAGGCTATAGCTGTAAATGCCGTCCAGCCCGCGCTTTTCCATCTGTAGGGCGGTCGGCATAAAGCGGTAGGCACCGACGATCTCCAAATCGTCTTCATCCCACAGGATCAGATGCAGGTAGTCATCGTCGTAACTGTCGATGTCGCGGCGTTTGCCGCTACCTTCGCCTACCGCGCGGAAGGCGATTTCCCGCAGACGGCCCAGCTCACGTAGCAACGGAACCTCTTCCTGACCATTACGCTGCCATAGATAGATAACCTTACCGTCTGCTGTACGCCCCAGGCACTCGGCCTGGTGTAGCTCGCGCTTGAGCAGGGCACGGGGTTCCGGGCGAGCGATCGCGCTTTCGGTTTTAAAGACGCCCGGCCGTCCTTTTCCCAGTAGCTGAACGTGTCGGTAGCACTTGTCTGTCATTTCTCGCGGCGTAGTTTGTGGGTTGCACCATGTCGTCCACGCAATTTGCTCGCCAATGGTCACCGGCAGGTTGCTGTTCCGGCGGCGAAACATCTGCTGCATTAACAACAGCATCGGCAGGTTTTGCGATACCAGTGCGCTGGCATAAAACAGCGTGCTATTGCGTGCCTCAATCCACGCAGGTAAGAGCGGTGCACGGTATTTGGCGGCGAGCTTAATAAAGCCGGAGTGCCATTTTTTATCGTGAATGCCGCGCCGGGTTATGCGCGAAACTTCACCGGCCGGGAAGAAGATCAGCACACCGCCGTTTTGCAACTGTCGATCCATCAGCTGTAGCGCTGCTTTAGCGGTGCGGCCATTGATATTATCCACCGGAATAAACAGCGAACTGAGCGGTTCGAGATGAGTGAGCATGCGGTTGGTGACGACTTTAACATCGCGGCGAACGCGAGAAACGGCGTACAGCAGGGCCAGGCCGTCGAGTGTGCCGGTAGGGTGGTTGGCGATGATAACCAGCGGCCCTTGTTCGGGAATTTGTTCCAGACTACGGACCGGAATTTGACAGTGAATGTTGAGATGCTCCAGCACCTGTTCGACGGTATCTAACCCTTTCAGATGGCGGTGACGAGCGGCAAACTGTTGGAATTCCTCTTCATGTAACAGTTTTCTCAGCACTTTTTTTTGCCACGGGGCGGGCCTCGCCTCTGGCCACAGGTCGTCGATGACATTGTCGAGACTAAACATAGCGGCTCCTCCTCTGTCCTTTTGTGACAGTAGAAGGGCGATGTGTCGGTTAGATGGCGGTTTGGTGACGTTTTATGATAAAACGCCCCGCAGTGCGGGGCGTTGAAAGGAATTAACGCAGGATTTTTTTCTCAGCCAGATCGAGTGCGAAGTAGCTGAAAATCAGATCCGCGCCAGCGCGCTTGATCGAGCCTAAGCTTTCCAGCACCACTTTCTCTTCATCTATAGCACCCGCCATCGCCGCGAATTTGATCATCGCGTATTCACCGCTGACTTGATAAGCGCCAATCGGCAGCTCGGTGCGCTCGCGGATATCGCGCAGAATATCGAGGTATGCGCCAGCCGGTTTGACCATCAGGCAGTCTGCGCCCTGGGCTTCATCCAGCAGCGATTCGCGGATCGCTTCCCGACGGTTCATCGGGTTCATCTGATAGGTTTTACGATCGCCTTTCAGCGCGGTGCCTGCGGCTTCACGGAACGGGCCGTAGAAAGAAGAAGCAAATTTGGTGGAGTAGGACATGATCGCCGTATCGGTGAAGCCCGCGGCGTCCAGCGCCTGGCGAATCGCCTGCACCTGGCCGTCCATCGCGGCGGAAGGCGCGATGAAGTCAGCACCCGCTGCGGCAGCAACCACCGCCTGCTTGCCAAGATTGGCCAGGGTTAAATCGTTATCCACGCCGTGCTCGCATAATACGCCGCAGTGACCGTGCGAGGTGTATTCACAGAAGCAGGTATCGGACATGACAATCATTTCCGGCACGGTCTGCTTACAGATACGCGACATGCGCGCCACCAGACCGTCTTCTTTCCATGCATCGCTGCCGGTGTCATCGGTGTGGTGGGAAATACCGAAGGTCATGACTGAGCGGATGCCTGCATTAGCAATGCGTTCAATTTCGCGTGCCAGATGCTTCTCTGGAATGCGCATCACGCCTGGCATGGCCTCGATGGCTTTGTAATCGTCGAGTTCTTCTTCAACAAAGATCGGCAACACCAGGTCATTTAAGCTCAGTGTTGTCTCTTCAAACATAGCGCGCAGCGCAGGTGATTTGCGCAGGCGGCGAGGGCGTTGGATTAGGTCTGTCATGGTATGCCTGATGTTTGTGAAATCGAAGGCCGTAGTATACCCGAACCTGAGGGCGGGTGGTTTACGAAAGTTGGCTTTATATTTGGATTTCCCGTGGCGAAAGGCTGAATCATTAGAGCAATTTATTTATATTCATTATTTTGTTTGTTTTTGTTTTTATTATTTTAAATGTTGATGGATTTATTTGTTTATCACGCAACATAACTCTAGCCTATTTATTTTTTATTTGTTTGAGTATTGGGTGGATTATTTGATAATTATATGCGTTAGATGTTGTGTGTTTTATATCTTGTTGAAAATATTTGTATTTTTGTTTTGTTGTTAAGACCTGGTTAATTCATGATGTTGTCCGATTTCGGACAGTGAGCAAAGAATAATTGAACCTTTCCGTTGTGAAACAGCATAATCGGCCCTGCGAAACATAAAATGTTTTCTTTGCATTGATAATTGATGGATCAACTATATTACGTCCCTGAGGAGGGATGACAAATGCACATCTGGAAAAAGAAACTTGTAGTCTCACAATTAGCATTAGCCTGCACTTTGGCAATCACTTCTCAGGCGAATGCTTCAACCGATATTTCTGGAACCACGTACACAACGTTCACCCATTATAATGACGCATCTTATGCCGATGGTGTTTACTACGATGGGTATGTCGGTTGGAACAATTACGAAGCTGATAGTATTTATAACGGTGATATTTATCCAGTAATCAATAACGCTACTGTTAACGGCGTTATTTCTACTTATTATCTGGATGATGGACTATCTACTAACAGCAATAACAACAGCCTGACGATTAAAAATAGTACCATTCACGGTATGGTGACTTCCGAGTGTATGACCACGGATTGTACTAACCGTACGGGTACCGACTATTACTATGATCGTTTGGCGATGAACGTCATCAACTCAACTATCGATGACAACTACGAACATTATACCTACAACGGTACCTATAACGATGCGGCTGATACGCACGTTGTCGACGTTTATAACCTGGGTACGGCTATCACGCTGGATCAAGAAGTTGATCTGTCTATCTCCAACAACTCTCACGTTGCGGGTATTACGCTGACTCAGGGTTATGAGTGGGAAGACATTGACGATAACACCGTCAGCACTGGTGTAAACAGCGGCGAAGTATTTAATAATACTATTGCTGTTAGCGATTCTACCCTGACCTCTGGTTCATGGTCTGATGAAGGCACTTCCGGCTGGTTTGGTAATACCAGCAATGCAAGCGATTACAGCGGTTCTTATACTGCTGATGATGTTGCATTGGCTGTTATTGCACATCCAGATGCCGATAACGCGATGCAGACGACTGCCACGTTTAATAATTCTACGTTGATGGGTGATGTTCTGTTCTCCAGCAACTTCGATGAGAACTTCTTCCCGAACGGCGCTGATACTTATCGTGATACTGATGCCGACCTGGATACCAACGGTTGGGATGGTACTGACCGTCTGGATCTGACCCTGAACAACGGCAGTAAGTGGGTGGGTGCGGCAATGTCCGTACATCAGGTTGATGCTGATGGCGACGGTGTTTACGACAGCTATGCAGCAGGCACAGAAGCTACCGCGACGCTGATTGATATTGCAGCCAATAGTCTGTGGCCTGATTCAACCTACGGTATCGATAGCGACACGACCTCTTATGACGAAAATGGTCATGTGGTTGGCAACGCTGTTTACCAGAGCGGTCTGTTCAACGTCACGCTGAACGGCGCATCACAGTGGGATACCACCAAAACCTCTCTGATTGACACACTGAGCATTAACAGCGGTTCCGTCGTGAATGTGGGTGATTCTACCCTGATTTCTGACACCATCTCTCTGACCGGTGCTTCTGCCCTGAACATCAACGAAGATGGCCATGTTGCGACCGATACCCTGTCTATTGACAACAGTACCGTCACGATTGCTGATGATGTTGCTGCTGGCTGGAGTGTAGGTAGTGCTGCACTGTATGCCAACACCATCAACGTTACCAACAACGGTATTTTGGATGTGGGTAACAGCACAGGTGATGCACTGCAGGTTGATACGCTGAACCTGACCAGCTACACCGATGCTTACAACCATGTTAATGCGGGTGTTTTCGACATCAACAGCACTAACTATGTGTTGAATGCTGACCTGACCAACGATCGTACTAACGACAAAACTCAGGCTAACTACGGTTATGGCGTAATCGCAATGAACTCTGATGGTCATCTGACTATCAACGGTAACGGCGATTCCGACACCTCCTACGATCAATCTGAAGTTGATAACTATGGTGACCACGTAGCGGCAGCAACCGGTAACTATAAAGTGCGTATCGATAACGCGACTGGCGCTGGTTCTGTTGCTGATTACAAAGGTAACGAGCTGATCTACGTTAACGACACCAACAGCACCGCAACCTTCTCAGCAGCGAACAAAGCTGACCTCGGCGCTTACACCTATCAGACGCAGCAGCAGGGTAACACCGTTGTTCTGCAGCAGATGGAGCTGACCGACTACGCAAATATGGCTCTGAGCATCCCGTCTGCTAACACCAATATCTGGAACCTGGAACAAGACACTGTTGGTACTCGTCTGACTAACGCACGTCATGGTCTGGTTGATAACGGTGGCGCATGGGTAAGCTACTTCGGTGGTAGCTTCGATGCGGATAACGGCACCATCAACTACGATCAGGATGTTAACGGCATCATGGTCGGTGTTGATTCCAAAATTGATGGTAACAACGCCAAGTGGATTGTCGGTGCAGCAGCAGGCTTCGCGAAAGGTGATATGAGCGATCGTACCGGTCAGGTGGATCAGGACAGCCAGACTGCCTATATCTACTCTTCTGCTCACTTTGCCAACAACATCTTTGTTGACGGTAACTTAAGCTACTCCCACTTCAACAACGATCTGTCTGCTAACATGAGCAACGGTCAGTATGTTGACGGCAGCACCTCTGCTGATGCCTGGGGCTTTGGCTTGAAACTGGGTTATGACCTGAAATTGAGTGACGCAGGGTACGTAACGCCTTACGGTAGCGTATCCGGTCTGTTCCAGTCTGGTGATGACTATAAGCTGAGTAACGACATGAAAGTTGATGGTCAGTCTTATGACAGCATGCGTTATGAACTGGGTGTAGATGCAGGCTATACCTTCGCCTACAGCGACGACCAGGCGCTGACCCCGTACTTCAAACTGGCCTACGTTTACGACGATTCTAATAACGATGCTGACGTAAACGGTGACTCTATCGACAACGGCGTAGAAGGTTCTGCGGTACGTGTTGGACTGGGTACTCAGTTCAGCTTTACCAAAAATTTCAGTGCGTACACCGATGCTAACTACCTCGGCGGAGGTGATGTCGATCAAGACTGGTCTGCAAATGTAGGTGTTAAATATACCTGGTAAGAGCCTTTTTGCAGAGAAAATAAGGTAACTTACTCGTAATAATGCCCGTCACGGATTTGACGGGCATTTACTGCAAGGAGTGCGCACATGCTATCTACAAATAAACCGCTGGTTGAATTTGGGATGTTGGATAAATGTTTGTCTAAGTATGGCGAACATTTCGAATGTGATAGTAAAAAACAAATTATATATTCCCATGATATAGATGGTGATGACACTTTTATCATTTTAAGTGGTGTTGTTTCCCTGCGTAGAGGGGAAAACGTGCTGGTCGGGATTGCACAGGCGCCTTTTATTATGGGCCTTTCTGATGGCGTGATGAAAACAGATGTACAATACAGATTAATGACCGAAAGTAATTGTACGGGATATCATCTTCCTGCCTCACAAACAATTAATATCATTGAACAATACCAGCTTTGGCGGGAAGCTTTTTGCTGGCTGGCATGGCAAAACGCCATGCTCGAATTGCGCGATCTGCAGTTGATCGGTAACAACTCCTACGATCAGATTCGCGCCACGTTGATCTCCATGACGAAATGGGACGAGGTTCTGCGTTCGCGTATCGGCGTCATGAACTATATTCACCAACGTACACGAATTTCACGCTCAGTTGTCGCTGAGGTTCTCGCAGCATTGCGTAAAGGTGGATATATTGAAATGAATAAAGGCAAACTGGTGAGTATTAACCGTTTGCCTTTTGAGTATTGAATCAGGAGGCGGGGATCACTTGCGGTTTGTTGCCGCTCAGTTCGCTCACCAGATTGTTGATCCCGTCGCTCATATTGGTAAAGCGGGTCAGCGGGGAGCGGGTTACCACGACAAAGGCCCCGACGTTTTGCTGTGGGATCATCGCCATATAAGTAATGAAGCCACCGCCGCCACCGGTTTTTTGAATAATTCCTGGACGCCCATTCTTCGGCGCCATATAGACCCAGCCCAAACCTAGCGCATCGGCTCTGCCCGGAACATCCATCCCTATCACTTTGGTTAACTGCGTACGCTGATAAATCAGCGTCTGCATCCGGTCGGCCTGCTGGCTACGATGATAAAAATCAGAGGAGAGATACTGTTGCATCCAGCGCATCATATCGCCGGGCGTAGAATAGACGCCACCGCTGCCCATGGCCGCCAGCGTATTGTTACACGGGCTGGCGCCTTTTTCCGCGACCATCAGGCGTGCGCACTGATCGGGGGACGGGGTAAAGGTGGTGTCTTTCATCCCGAGCGGTCGGGTGATTTTCTCTTCAAACAACTGCGGATAAGGTTTGCCGGACGCGGTTCCCAGCGCATCGGCCAGCAGGTCAAATGCCAGGTTCGAATAGGAAGCCTGCGAGCCAGGTGCGGCTTTTAGCGTTGCGGTAGAGAGATAGCTCCAGCGCTGTTCGCGAGTCGGCCAGATAAAGACCGGGCGTTTTGCCGCGCCGCCAGGCTGCTCGCGTGGCAGTGCGCTGGTGTGCGTCGCCAGATTCACCAGCGTGATAGGCGTTCCCTGATATGTCGGGACGCGTGCGCCTGGTGGTGCATATTTACTCAATGGATCGTTGAGTTTTACTGTGCCCTGATCGAGTAATTTCACTAACATTTCGCTGGTCATTAATTTGGTCAACGACGCGATGCGAATAACGGAATCCAACTGCGGGTGAACATTATTGCCGGGGCGCGTTTCACCAAAGCTACGAAACACGCGCTGATTACCATCAATCACCACAAGCGCCATCCCCGTAGCGCCGCTGCCGTAGAAAATATGATCGGCATACCGGTCGACGATGTCAGAGGCAAAGACGGGATCGGTTATAGGCTGTGCCGCCTGGACAGATGTCAATGACGCCGCACACAGCGCGGCAGAAAAAAGCAGACTACGTTTCAACGGTGGTGTCCATGAGTTAGAGGAAATAAAAGATGACGTGCGTATGCGTATTTATACTACTCGTTGGCATATTGCAAAGCGCTTATCAGCCAATGATAGTGGGAAAAACGTAACGATGAGTAAACGTGGGCTTTTCCCGGAGAGTGGATGTTCGCTTTTGTGATCTCACGCTGTAATAATCTGAACATGCCGGAACGCTGTCGGTGTGAAAACCGCAGAAACAATTCTACAAAACCAGATAGCGAACTAAGTGCGTTGGTTCTGGTCACAATTGTCGGTTTCAGCTTGTGTTTATTGGGCGTAAGCCGTCTTGCCGCGGTAATCCACCGTGGCAAATGCACAGCAGTCGTCATAACGATAAAAAGTTAGCAGGAGAGCACTATGTTTAAGTCTTTTTTCCCAAAGCCGGGGCCGTTCTTTATTTCGGCATTTATTTGGGCACTGGTCGCTGTTGTATTTTGGCAGGCTGGCGGGGGAGCCTGGGTTGCACAGATTACCGGCGCATCGGGGGATGTACCGATTAGCGCGGCGCGATTCTGGTCACTGGATTATCTGATTTTTTATGCATACTACATTTTGTGCGTTGGCGTGTTTGCGCTGTTCTGGTTTATCTACAGTCCGCACCGCTGGCAGTACTGGTCGATACTCGGTACCTCGCTGATTATCTTCGTCACCTGGTTTCTGGTTGAAGTCGGCG
This sequence comes from Citrobacter sp. Colony219, assembly GCF_019382635.1. NCBI lineage: Bacteria > Pseudomonadati > Pseudomonadota > Gammaproteobacteria > Enterobacterales > Enterobacteriaceae > Citrobacter > Citrobacter sp. Colony219. The sequence continues at coordinate 1,417,571 of NZ_CP080033.1, forward strand.
TCGCCGTCAACGCGTGGTATGCCCCGTTCTACGACCTGATTCAAACCGCACTCAGCACACCGCATAAGGTGAAAATTGAGCAGTTCTATCAGGAAGTGGGGATCTTTCTCGGGATTGCGCTGATAGCCGTCGTCATTGGCGTGATGAACAACTTCTTCGTCAGTCATTACGTCTTCCGCTGGCGTACCGCGATGAACGAACATTATATGGCGCACTGGCAGCATCTGCGTCATATCGAAGGTGCGGCGCAGCGTGTGCAGGAAGACACCATGCGTTTCGCTTCCACGCTGGAAGACATGGGCGTGAGTTTTATTAACGCGATTATGACGCTGATTGCCTTCTTGCCGGTACTGGTTACGCTTTCTGCGCATGTCCCGGATCTGCCGATTGTTGGACATATTCCTTACGGTCTGGTGATTGCTGCGATTGTCTGGTCGTTGATGGGGACCGGGCTGCTGGCCGTGGTGGGGATCAAACTGCCTGGGCTGGAGTTCAAAAATCAGCGGGTGGAAGCGGCGTACCGTAAAGAGCTGGTGTACGGTGAAGATGATGGTAATCGCGCGACGCCGCCGACGGTTCGCGAGCTGTTCCACGCGGTGCGTCAAAACTACTTTCGCCTCTATTTTCACTATATGTACTTCAATATCGCCCGTATCCTTTACCTGCAGGTTGATAACGTTTTCGGCTTGTTCCTGCTGTTTCCATCGATTGTTGCCGGTACGATTACGCTCGGTCTGATGACGCAAATCACCAACGTGTTTGGTCAGGTACGCGGCTCGTTCCAGTATTTGATTAATTCGTGGACAACGCTGGTTGAGCTGATGTCTATCTATAAGCGTCTGCGCAGCTTCGAACGTGAACTGGATGGTCAGGAAATTCAGGCTGTTACCCATACGCTTAGCTAACAAAAGGAGATGTTATGCCGACGGTTTCCCGTCTTTACCCCTGGTCTGGCCTGGCGGCGTTGGTGCTGGTGGGGTGTAGTAGCCAACCCGCGCAGCCATTAAAGAAAGGGGAGAAAGCTGTCGATGTGGCGAGCGTGGTGCGGCAAAAAATGCCTGCCAGTGTGAAAGACCGGGACGCGTGGGCGCAGGACCTGGCGAAAACGTTTGAAAGCCAGAAGCTGGCGCCGACGGTTGAAAATATCTGTTCGGTGCTGGCCGTGGCGCAGCAGGAGTCCAACTATCAGGCCGATCCGGTTGTCCCGAATTTAAGCAAAATAGCCTGGAAAGAGATTGACCGTCGCGCCGAGCGTATGCATATCCCGGTGTTTTTGGTTCATACCGCACTGAAGATTAACTCGCCAAATGGGAAAAGCTACAGCGAGCGTCTGGATTCAGTGAAGACGGAAAAGCAGCTTAGCGCCATTTTTGATGATTTCATCAATATGGTGCCGATGGGACAGACGTTGTTTGGTTCGCTCAACCCGGTGCATACCGGGGGGCCGATGCAGGTTAGCATTGCGTTTGCCGAACAGCATACTTCCGGGTATCCGTGGAAAATGGAAGGAACGGTACGTCAGGAAGTCTTTACCCTGCGCGGCGGACTCTGGTTCGGCACGTATCACTTGCTGAATTACCCGGCGAACTATAGCGCGCCTGTCTTCCGTTTCGCGGATTTTAATGCGGGATGGTATGCCAGCCGTAATGCGGCGTTTCAGAATGCCGTCAGCAAAGCCAGTGGTGTGAAGCTGGCGCTGGATGGGGATTTGATTCTCTACAACAGCAAAGAACCGGGTAAAACGGAGTTGGCGGTACGCAAGCTTGCCGGGAAGCTGGGGATGAGTGAGAGCGATATCCATCGTCAGTTGCAAAAAGGCGACAGCCTGGCCTTCGAGGAGACTGCGCTGTACGAGAAGATGTATAAGCTGGCGGAAGCGAAGGCAGGAAAAACGTTACCACGGGAAATGCTGCCAGGTATTCAACTGGAAAGCCCGAAGATTACGCGTAATTTGACCACGGCATGGTTTGCTAAACGCGTGGACGATCGTCGGGCGAAGTGTATGGGTCAGTCATCGTTGTGATGACGATGGCGCCAGCGCACCACCGCCGCGATGACGCCAAGGATAAGGCAGCCTGTGAGGAAGGGAATCAGTCCAAACAGGGTGCCGACGCCTAAGCCAATTTCAACGCGTGGGCGTCCGGTCTCTTGCATCTGTAGCTGCATCAGTTCTTCATAGATACCGGGCGCATGGGCTAACAGATTTAAAACCTGAGCCCCGGCCCAGAAGCAAAACAGCACAAAAACGGCATACGCAATGTTTCCGGGCAGAGAGGAGGTATCTCGATGCTTGCCCTTAAACAGGGATTTTGAGAGCGTAAAATCAGCCATAGGGACCTCCAGAGATATCCTGCGTTGTCGATGCCATACCAGTAACTGACAGTGAGTCTGACAGGTGATCGGGATTGTCAATATCAGAATGATGGTAATTTCAGGTAGAGATTATTCCTGGATTTTGGTTTTTTGTTGAACGTCACAAATATGTAACCTTAAGTTAAATTGATTCACATTTAAGAATTTCCGCACAGGACACAGACGCCCGCAGGGAAATGTGCGAGGATGCTGTTCAACGCTGAACTTCCACCGGAGCTGTTATGAACCTGCCTGTAAAAATTCGCCGCGACTGGCATTATTACGCGTTTGCCATTGGGCTGATCTTTATTCTGAATGGCGTGGTGGGATTATTGGGTTTTGAAGCGAAAGGATGGCAAACCTATGCGGTGGGGCTGGTTACGTGGGTGATTAGCTTTTGGCTAGCGGGACTTATTATTCGCCGCCGCGCCGATGAGGATGAAGATGTCAAGGATGCCCAATAGTTATCGGGCATCCTGTCTGCTTTTACATGCTGGTTTTCAGCGCGCTATCGGCAGCGTGGCGCTCCAGCGCCAGCTCGATCAGACGTGTGATCAGATCGGTATAGCTTAAGCCGCTGGCCTGCCACAGTTTGGGATACATACTGATGTTGGTAAAGCCCGGCAGCGTGTTGATCTCGTTGATCACCACGTCATTCTCTGCGGTCAGGAACACATCCACCCGCGCCATCCCGGCGCAACCCAGCGTCTGGTAAGCCTGAATAGCGATCTCACGGATCTTGTCGTTAATTTCTGGGGCAATCGCCGCCGGAACCACGACTTTGGCCCCGTTATCGTCAATATATTTGGTATCGTACGCGTAAAAATCACTGTTCAGCACGATCTCGCCACAGGTACTGGCCTGCGGATGATCGTTGCCCAGCACCGCGCATTCTATTTCGCGACCTTTGATCCCTTGCTCGACCACAACTTTATGATCGAATTCAAATGCCAGTGCGATGGCCTGGTTGTACTGTGCTTCACTGGTCACTTTACTGACGCCAACGGACGACCCCTGGTTGGCCGGTTTCACAAACAGCGGCAGGCCCAGGCGGGACTCGACCTCGGCAAAGCTGATGCTGTTGCGATTGGCGCGAGTTAGCGTAATAAATGGCGCGATGTTTAATCCGGCATCGCGCAGCAGACGTTTGGTGACGTCTTTATCCATGCAGGCTGCAGAGCCCAGCACATCTGAACCGACGAACGGCAGATTCGCCACGCGCAGCATGCCTTGCAGTGAACCATCTTCACCCAGCGTGCCGTGCACAATTGGGAAAATAACATCGACCGTTGGCAGCGGCTGACCATTTTGCGCATCGATTAACTGATGTTCTTGTTTACCCGGCACCTGCGCCAGACTGGTCGCGGAGGGACGCAGTGCAATATGTGCCGGATCGTTTGAATTGAGCAGATAGTTACTGGCATCGCTCACGTGCCACTGCCCTTGTTTATCAATACCTAACAGCACAACGTCAAAGCGAGTCTTGTCGATGGCATCGACAATATTTTTTGCCGATTGCAATGACACTTCATGTTCCGCTGATTTACCACCAAATACGATTCCTACCCGCAACTTTGCCATCTTAAAAACCCATTCCTTGAATGCAAAGCACATACATTACCACGACAAAACGCAGGATTCCTCGGCTTCTGGCAGATTGTTTTGGTGGATTCCCCGGGAATGAATACGCACAAACCCACAGGGCATGTTAGAAGCATAATTCCCTGTATATAATGTGGATTTGATGTGATGAATATCACAAATATGATGAGCGGGGAGATAAAATACTAAACTGTGAAACATCGCACCTCTGGACCCTCGTTTGAAGGCGTAATTTGTTAAGCTGCTCGCAGTTTTCAGCTACTTACCGTTATGAGTCCTTATGGAATCCTGGAGAGTTAACCTTATTTCCGTGTGGTTCGGTTGCTTTTTCACCGGACTGGCGATCAGCCAAATCCTGCCTTTTCTACCGCTCTATATCTCCCAACTGGGAGTAACCTCGCACGAAGCGCTCTCAATGTGGTCCGGGTTAACGTTTAGCGTCACGTTTCTTATTTCTGCCATTGTTTCACCGATGTGGGGCAGTTTAGCTGACCGTAAAGGGCGTAAGCTGATGCTGTTACGGGCCTCACTGGGTATGGCAATTGCCATTTTGCTGCAGGCATTTGCCACTAACGTCTGGCAGCTTTTTCTGCTGCGCGGGGTGATGGGGTTAACGTCGGGATACATTCCTAATGCGATGGCATTGGTGGCGTCGCAAGTCCCGCGCGAACGCAGTGGTTGGGCGTTGAGCACGCTCTCAACGGCGCAAATTAGTGGAGTGATTGGCGGGCCGCTGATGGGCGGTTTTATTGCCGACCATGTTGGTTTACGTGCGGTATTTTGTATTACCGCCGCGCTGTTGGTGGTGAGTTTTTTGGTCACACTGTTCTTAATTAAAGAGGGTGTCCGACCAGTGATTAAAAAAAGCGAGCGTTTAAGCGGGAAAGCTGTTTTTGCTTCGTTACCGTATCCCGCGCTGGTCATTAGCCTGTTTTTTACCACCATGGTGATTCAACTGTGTAACGGCTCAATTGGCCCCATTCTGGCGCTGTTTATCAAATCGATGGTGCCAGATAGCTCAAATATTGCCTTTCTCAGCGGCCTGATTGCCTCGGTTCCCGGCATATCCGCTTTGATTTCAGCGCCACGTCTTGGAAAGTTGGGCGACAGAATTGGTACTGAACGGATTCTAATGGCAACGCTCATCTTCGCCGTGGTGCTGTTTTTCGCTATGTCGTGGGTTACCACGCCGTTGCAGTTGGGAGTTCTACGTTTTCTGCTTGGCTTTGCCGACGGTGCAATGCTGCCTGCGGTGCAAACGCTATTAGTGAAATACTCCAGCGAGCAGATTACCGGGCGCATCTTTGGGTATAACCAGTCGTTTATGTATCTTGGCAACGTCGCTGGACCCTTGATGGGGGCAACCGTATCGGCCATGGCGGGTTTCCGCTGGGTCTTTATCGCTACCGCGAGCATTGTGCTTATTAATATCTGGCAACTGGCTATCGCGTTGCGACGCCGGCGTCTCGCTCGCTGAATGGCGGATTAACAACGCGGGTTGCCAGCGTTGTTAATCCATAATTGAAGATTATATATCTGGGTGACTATTAATCTCCTTACCCTTTTATATTGAATTATTCTGCAGAAAGCGTTATTCCCCCTTATTTTGTGTTGTGATTGTTTTCGCAAAACGTTTTATTTCTGCAATAAATACAACTTTCATCCTCTAGGAAGTTGTGAGTCTTAGTGATAACGTGGCCTTTATTTGGTTAAGGGAATACGAAAATGAAAAATCTCATCACTGAGTTGTTACTTAAGCTCGCCCAAAAAGAAGAAGAGTCGCAAGACCTGGCCGCGCAAGTCGCAACGTTAGAGCGGGTCATCATGGAAATGCTGCGCAACATGGCAACAAATGAGCAGCAAACACTGATTCGTCAAATAGAAGACGCGCTGGCAGGGGTAAGTCAAATGCCTGCATTTCTGACGACCATGCACAGTGCTGGCGAGAACGTACCTAAAACGTGTTGAGATATCTGCAGATACTTATCCACAAATTATCATAAAAGTGTCACATCAAATACTTATAGTCGCTTTGTTTTAATTTTACCGTATTTGTACATGGAGAAAATAAAGTGAAACAAAGCGCACTCGCTATTGCCCTGTTACCCTTGCTGTTTACCCCGGTTATTCATGCAGAAACATCTACCGTAGCGGCTATGGATAATCGTGCCGCACAGGGAGATATCACCACACCGGGTGGAGCGCGTCGATTAACGACTGATCAAACGGCAGCACTACGAGATTCTTTGAACGATAAACCGGCCAAAAATATTATTTTATTGATCGGTGATGGTATGGGGGACTCGGAAATTACCGCTGCGCGAAATTATGCAGAAGGCGCCGGTGGTTTTTTTAAAGGTATTGATGCGTTACCCCTGACCGGACAATACACGCACTACGCGTTGGATAAAAAAACGGGTAAACCTGACTATGTGACCGATTCCGCAGCCTCTGCGACGGCATGGACGACCGGTGTTAAAACATATAACGGTGCGCTGGGCGTTGATATTCACGAAAAAGATCACGCCACTATTCTGGAAATGGCTAAAGCTGCCGGTCTGGCGACAGGCAACGTATCCACTGCTGAATTGCAGGATGCCACCCCCGCCGCGCTGGTTGCGCATGTGACGTCGCGTAAATGTTACGGACCGAGCGTCACCGCTGAGAAATGCCCGACGAATGCGCTGGAAAAAGGCGGTAAAGGGTCAATCACCGAACAATTATTGAATGTCCGCGCTGACGTTACGCTGGGCGGCGGGGCAAAAACCTTTGCTGAGACCGCTGCTGCGGGCGAGTGGCAGGGGAAAACGCTGCGCGAACAGGCTCAGGCCCGTGGTTATCAGATGGTCAGTGATACCGCGACGCTGGCAGCCATTACCGAAGCGAATCAGGATAAACCGCTGTTAGGTTTGTTCTCTGACGGCAACATGCCGGTACGCTGGGAAGGGCCAAAAGCGTCTTACCACGGTAACCTTGATAAGCCAGTCGTGACCTGTACGCCAAATCCAAAACGTAACGACACGGTGCCAACGCTTGCCCAGATGACGGATAAAGCGATTGAGCTGTTAAGTAAGAATGAAAAAGGCTTTTTCCTGCAGGTAGAAGGCGCGTCCATCGATAAGCAGGATCACGCCGCAAACCCGTGCGGTCAGATTGGTGAAACGGTCGATCTGGATGAAGCTGTACAGCGCGCGCTGGCCTTCGCGAAGAAAGACGGCAACACGCTGGTTGTCGTGACCGCTGACCACGCGCATGCCAGCCAGATTGTTGCGCCAGACACCAAAGCCCCTGGCCTGACTCAGGCGCTGAATACCAAAGATGGTGCGGTGATGGTTATCAGCTATGGCAACTCGGAAGAGGAATCTCAGGAGCATACCGGCAGCCAACTGCGCATTGCTGCCTATGGCCCGCATGCGGCGAATGTGGTAGGCCTGACCGATCAGACTGACCTGTTTTACACCATGAAAGCGGCGTTAGGTCTGAAGTAACCTGCTATTTGGTCACTTAATTTTAATAATGAGGTGGCTATTTCTGCGTCAGCAACCAGACTTACTACACGTCATCCTTCAGGCAGCCAACATCGAGGTTGCTTGAAAGGTGACGTGTAGAGTGAATACTCACAACAGGATGGTGCTATGAAAATAACATTGCTCGTTACCCTATTATTTGGCCTGGTTTTCTTAACTACCGTCGGCGCTGCCGAGAAGACGTTAACCCCGCAACAACAGCGTATGACCACCTGCAACCAGCAGGCGACGGCGCAGACCTTAAAAGGGGATGCCCGGAAGACATATATGAGTGATTGCCTGAAAAACAGTAAGTCTGCGCCTGATGAAAAGAGTCTGACGCCGCAGCAGCAGAAAATGCGTGAATGCAACGTTCAGGCAACAGAGCAGTCGCTGAAAGGCGACGATCGTAAAAAATTTATGAGCGCTTGCCTGAAAAAAGCTGCGTAATACATACGGGTGAGCGGATAAAATCGCTCACCCGAAATATCATACTTCCGCCGCCAGACCCCTTTCTATAATTTGGGAAATTTGTTTCAGAATATTCCCAAATACGATGAATGATGAAAACTTTTATCAAAAGAAGGCCGTACCGAATGAAGCATTTATATCGCTTCATCAAAACGACCACCAACGTTCCGGTCTGCGATTTGCCCGACGGATAAGACTGCCTCGCGCAGTCGGGCTGGGGGGAATGTTTTTCCCCATTGCGTCGGTATTAGTCTCGCAACCCATAACCGGAGGTTGGTGGCTGTTACTGGTGGGATGGGCGTTTGTCTGGCCGCACCTGGCGTGGCAGTTGGCGAGCAAAGCGGAAGATCCGCTGTACAGTGAATTTACGAATATTAAAACCGATGCGATCCTCGCTGGCATGTGGGTGGGGATCATGGGGGCAAACCTGCTGCCATCCACGGCGCTACTGATGATTATCTGCATTAACCTGATGGGCGCAGGTGGGGTGCGATTATTCATCGCTGGCGTCGTGTTGATGGTGGTTTCATGTCTGGTGACGCTACAGTTAACGGATATTCCGGTCGTGTTTAGCAGTACGCAACTGAGCGTGCTGTTGTCGCTGCCGGTACTGGTGATTTACCCGCTGCTGTTTGCCTGGGTTAGCTACCAGACGGTGATCAAATTGGCGGAGCATAAACGCCGTCTGCAGGTAATGAGTACGCGGGATGGAATGACCGGCGTTTATAATCGGCGCCATTGGGAGCTACTGCTGCGCAATGAATTTGATAATTGCCGTCGTCAGCAACGTGATGCCACGCTGCTTATTATCGATATCGACCATTTTAAGAGCATCAATGATACCTGGGGTCATGATGTTGGGGATCAGGCGATTGTTGCGCTGACGCGTCAGTTGCAAATGACGCTGCGCGGCAGTGATGTGATTGGGCGTTTTGGTGGTGATGAGTTTGCGGTAATTATGTGCGGAACACCTGCAGCCAGCGCCATCGCAGCGATGTCGCGCGTCCATGAACGACTTAGCCAGTTACGCTTGTCCTGTGCTCCGCAAGTAGCCCTGCGGATTAGCGTCGGTGTTGCTCCGCTGACTTCTGAAACAGAGCACTACCGGGAGTGGTTGAAGTCAGCGGATATGGCGCTTTACAAAGCAAAGAATGCCGGACGTAACCGTACTGAAGCGGCGGCCTGACGTCCGACTTGCACTCAGGATTTGCTGAGTTTCTCTGATTGTTCCATGCACTTAACCATCGCTTCGATGACTGATGAACGGAAGCCGCGTTCTTCGAGGACGCGCACTGCCTCAATGGTGGTTCCGCCAGGCGAGCACACCATATCTTTTAGTTCTCCAGGATGTTTACCCGTTTCCAGTACCATCTTCGCCGAGCCCATGACCGCCTGTGCCGCGAATTTATATGCTTGCGCGCGTGGCATGCCGCCCTGAACGGCGGCATCCGCCATGGCTTCGATAAACATAAACACATAGGCCGGGGCTGAACCACTGACGCCAACGACCGGGTGAATCATCGATTCTGCGATGACTTCGGCTTCGCCAAAGCAGCGGAAAATATTCAACACGTCAGCAGTATCTTCCGGAGTTACCAGCGCATTTGGGGTGACGGACGTCATTCCTGCATTGACCAGTGACGGCGTGTTAGGCATTGCGCGGATAATTTTACGGTCATGACCCAGTGCGCGGGCGAGTTGATCGAGGGTGACGCCCGCCGCAATGGATACCACCAGGGAATCTTTGTTCAGGCTAGAGGTGATTTCACTCAGCACCTTAATCATGATGCCTGGCTTCACGGCACCAAAGACAATATCTGCAATCTGCGCGACTTCTTGCGCAGATTGCGCCGCATTTATGCCGTACTGATCGTGCAGTGCTGCGACTTTATCGGGAGAGGGGGTATAGACCCAGATTTGTCCGGGGAGTACCTGGCCGCTGGCGATCAGGCCGCCAAGAATCGCTTTACCCATATTTCCGCAGCCGATAAAACCAATTTTCTTGTCCATCTTGTCACTCCCTATGCGTGATATTCATTGTTTTATACCCATAATCCTTCAAGTAACTTGAATTATTTAGGGTAAATCTGGGAAAGCTAAGCTTAGCGCGGAATGAAGGCGTTCAGAAGAAGAAACAGCGCTTTGCCTGAAAGTAAAAGCACGAGACAATGTGCAATTGCACATGTGTCTGGAGGTGTTATGACGATTTGGGTGGATGCGGATGCGTGTCCGAATGTGATTAAAGACATTTTATATCGGGCCTCCGAGCGGATGCAGATGCCGCTCATTTTGGTCGCCAATCAGAGTTTGCGCGTTCCGCCTTCGCGTTTTATCCGCACCTTACGTGTTCCGGCCGGGTTTGATGTCGCCGATAACGAAATTGTGCGCCAGTGCAGCGCTGGAGACCTGGTTGTCACGGCGGATATCCCGCTGGCCTCTGAAGTCATTGAAAAAGGCGCTGCGGCGCTCAACCCGCGCGGTGAGCGCTATACCGAGGCAACGATCCGTGAACGTCTGACGATGCGTGATTTTATGGATACGCTGCGTGCCAGCGGGATCCAGACCGGGGGACCTGACAGCCTTTCGCCGCGTGACAGGCAACATTTTGCGGCTGAACTGGACAAGTGGTGGCTGGAAGTTCAACGTAGAAAATAATAATTGTAATTTATTTTTTACACTTTCTTCGTTGTGAATTCTTGTTATAGTAGGGTTTAATCAATTTTATCGCCTTATTGGAATATATTCTTTACACTTTGGCGACGTACTAGTTTGATGGTATGATTATAACTTTAACAGCATCAGATCCCGCTTACCTGCGGTTCTCTGGGGAACTTCTGTGATGACACAACCGCTTTATCTTGTTGGCCCCCGGGGGTGTGGTAAGACGACAACCGGTATGGCGCTGGCGAAAGCCATCGACTTTCAGTTCGTTGATACCGATCGCTGGTTGCAATCACATCTGCAGATGACGGTGGCTGAAATTGTTGAAAGAGAAGGATGGGAAGGTTTTCGCGCCCAGGAAACGACCGCCCTGCAGGCCGTTACGGCCCCCTCAACAGTCGTAGCGACCGGCGGCGGTATTATTCTTACTGAATATAATCGTCACTACATGCGTAGTCACGGCATGGTCATCTATTTAAACGCACCAGTATCGGTACTGGTAAACCGCCTGGAAGAGGCGCCTGAGGAAGGATTGCGCCCGACGTTAACTGGCAAGCCATTAACCGAAGAAGTGCAGGAAGTGCTTGAGCAGCGCGATGCGCTGTATCGTGAAGCGGCGCATTATATTGTTGATGCGACGAATGAACCTTCGCAGGTTGTGGCTGATATTCTTGTGATACTGTCGCAAGCCCGGTCACGGCTACAGGGCGGAGCTTATTGTTAAGGGCTTCCCGATATAGACCGACCTTTCCACTCCATCCCGGGCGTGCAGACATATTATCTGTCCTCTGCCGGAGCGTGCCTGTATCACAATTTTCGAACCTCCTGCTATACCGCGGAAAGTGAAAATTAAGCGATAACAATCTAGTACTGGAATGATTAGGAATCTTTACACTATGCATCGCCGATCTGCTGCTACGCTTTTGAGCATTTGTAGCGCTAGCGCAGGTCAGTACCCGGCATTTGTCCGGGAATTCACGGCAAAGTAAGAAGACGGTGGAGCAACAAATGAGTACGTCGTTGGCTATCCTCACGATTGGTGTTGTGCCGATGTGTGAGGTGTTACCGCTCCTGACGGAATATATCGATGAACAACACATTACTCACCACAGCCTGCTGGGACAGATGCGGCGAGAAGATGTGATGGCCGAGTATGCGGTCTCGCCCGGCGACGAGTCGTTATTGACGCTGCTGAGCGACCATCAACTGGCTCATGTCTCGCGCCAGAAAGTCGAGCGCGATTTGCAAAGTATTGTTGAAGTGCTGGATAACCAGGGTTTTGACGTTATTTTGCTGATGAGCACGGCCTTAATTACCCGCCTGACGGCCCGCAATAGTATCCTGCTGGAGCCTTTACGAATTATTCCTCCCCTGGTGGCCTCAATTGTGGAAGGGCACCAGGTTGGGGTGATTGTGCCGGTCGCCGAGTTGCTCCAGGCCCAGGAACAAAAATGGCAGGTGCTACAGACGTCCCCCGTCTATGCCGTGGCAAACCCGATTCACGGTTCTGAACAACAGCTGATTGATGCCGGAAAAGATCTGCTTGAGCAGGGCGCGGATGTGATCATGCTGGATTGTTTGGGTTTTAACCAACGCCATCGTGATTTACTGCAAAAGTCTCTGGATGTCCCGGTTCTTCTGTCTAACGTACTGATTGCCCGACTGGCATCCGAGTTGCTCGCTTAATTCTGCGTGACAGGTACAACGCCAGGCCCCTATATTGGTTATCAACTTAATCACGAGATAGGGCCAGTTGTATGCTTCAAAGTAATGAATACTTTTCCGGCAAAGTAAAATCGATCGGTTTTACCAGCAGCAGTACTGGCCGCGCCAGCGTTGGCGTTATGGCTGAAGGTGAATATACCTTTGGTACTGCGGCGCCTGAAGAGATGACGGTCGTCAGCGGCGCACTGAACGTGCTGCTGCCGGGGGAAACAGAGTGGAAAGTGTATGCCGCAGGGGACGTGTTTAACGTACCGGGCAACAGTGAGTTTCATCTGCAGGTGGCAGAGCCAACATCCTATCTTTGCCGCTATCTGTAAGCGTAAAAATAGCGAATGGCGACACTGAGCCGCCATTCGGTAAACACGGCTTAGCGCTGCGCTTCGCCGCCTAGTCCTTCCACCAGGCTTTTAATCAGCGCCGCCAGTTCACCTGTCATCAGGATAAAATCGGCATCAAAACGTTGAGCATAATCTTCGCGGTCGATATCTTCGTTCTGATCGCGCAGCTCGTCGCTAAACTTCAGACGTTTAATGGAGCCGTCGTCACACATAACGAACTGAATGCGCTGCTGCCAGTCGAGGGCCAGTTTGGTGACCAGTTTGCCTGCTTCGATGTGTACGGCAATTTCATCGCAAACCAGATCCTGTTTCTTCGCGCGGATCACGCCGCCGTCTTCCAGCATCGCTTTCAGTTCGGCTTCGTCCAGCAACTGGAATCCCTGTGCCGTTGTGCCGGAGCGAACCCATTCGGTCAGCGTTAGCTCAATAGGGTTTTCCATCGTCAACGGGACAACCGGCAGTGAACCGAGGCTTTTACGCAGCAGTGCCAGCGTATCTTCCGCTTTCTTCGCGCTTGCACAGTCGACAATGATCAGATCGTTGACGGTGTCGATCCACATCATTGTCTGGCTGAAGCGGCTAAAGGCGCGCGGCAGCAATGAGTGCAACACTTCATCTTTCAGCGAGTCTTTTTCGGTCTTTTTGAGCTTGCGACCCTGCTCAGCTTCCAGTTTGATTATTTTTGCTTCCAGCGCCTGTTTGATAACCGGCGACGGCAGAATTTTTTCTTCTTTGCGGGCGCAGATAATAATTTGGCCATTGGCGGTATGCGTTAATGCATCGCTGTGCGATCCCATCGGCGGAACCCAGCCCATTTTTGCCATATCCTGGCTACCGCAAGGGGTGAACGTCATTGATGCCAGCTGTTTTTCCATCTCTTCGGCACGCAAAGAAACATCGCGGCTAAGACGGTAAACCATTAAATTTTTGAACCACAGCATGATAATTTCCACGGCCTTGTCGTTAAATCCAGCGGGCATGATAGCGAATTGTCGCTATGCTTGCATTGTTAATCGGGAAGAGGAGCAAACAGTGCGTATAGGTATCGATTTGGGCGGTACAAAAACGGAAGTTATCGCGCTTGGCGATGCAGGCGAACAGCTTTTTCGCCATCGCCTGCCTACGCCGCGTGATGATTATCGGCAAACGATAGAAACCATCGCCGCGCTGGTGGAGATGGCGGAAAAAGCCACCGGGCAGATGGGAACCGTGGGGATGGGCATTCCAGGTTCAATATCGCCCTATACCGGGGTGGTGAAAAATGCCAACTCGACCTGGCTCAATGGACAACCCTTTGACAAAGACCTGAGTACCCGACTGAACCGCGAAGTCCGCCTGGCAAACGATGCTAACTGCCTGGCGGTGTCTGAAGCGGTGGATGGCGCGGCGGCGGGGGCGCAAACCGTGTTTGCGGTGATAATTGGTACCGGCTGTGGTTCCGGCGTGGCGCTAAATGGCCGGGTGCATACCGGTGGGAATGGCACGGCGGGCGAGTGGGGGCATAATCCGCTGCCGTGGATGGACGAAGATGAGCTGCGCTATCGGCAGGAAGTACCCTGTTATTGCGGCAAGCAAGGCTGCATTGAAACCTTCATCTCAGGGACCGGTTTTGCCACTGATTATCATCGCCTGAGCGGAAATCCGCTAAAAGGCAGTGAAATTATCCGTCTGGTAAACGAACAGGATGCGCTGGCGGAACAGGCGCTGAGCCGATATGAATTACGCCTGGCGAAATCATTAGCGCATGTGGTGAATATTCTCGACCCGGATGTCATTGTGCTGGGCGGGGGAATGAGCAATGTCGACAGGCTGTATCAACACGTTCCGACGTTGATGAAGCAGTTTGTTTTTGGCGGTGAGTGTGAAACGCCTCTGCGCAAGGCGTTACACGGTGACTCCAGTGGCGTGCGCGGCGCGGCCTGGCTGTGGCCGCAGGCATAAACGTTTATGTTGCGGGTGCAACCTGTTGTTGCACGCCGCGCTTCAGGCGACCATAGATCAGCAGTGATGACATCGCGGTAAAAGACAGTAGAGCCGCAGGGATCGTGACGTAGTTGTAGGCAAAGCCCAGCGTCAACATTAAGCCGCCGAAGTAAGCGCCAATTGCGCTACCCAGATTAAAGGCCATTTGCCCACCGGCCGCCCCCAGCAGTTCACCGCCCTTCGCGTTTTGTAGCAGTAAAATTTGTAGCGGTGCTGATAGCGCGAATAGACCCGCACAGCAAATAAAGGCGAACGTCAGCGAGGCGGTTTTGATGCCGCCGAATGCAAACAGCAGCAGCAGGGCAAGTACAATCACAAAATCAGTTACTACCGCAATGCGTAGCGGCGTGTAGCGACCAGACAGTCGACCGCTCAGCAGGTTGCCTAACACCATTCCCAGCCCAACCAGCATCATGATGAAAGTCATCAGCGTTTCGGAGAAACCAGAGATGTACATCATGTAGGGTTTTACGTAGCTGAACCAGGCAAAAACACCGGCGTTCCCAAACATGGTGGCGGAGAAAATGAGCCACGGTGCGGGACTTTTCAGAAAGTGAAATTGCTCGCGTAGCCTGCCTTTTGCTTCATCACGGAGGTTGGGTACCCAAAACATAACCGACAAAATAACGGCGATGTTAAACACGGCAATCAGCAGAAACGTGTAGCGCCAGCTAAATGTCTGACTCAGCCAGGTGCCAACAGGAATGCCAATCAGATTGGCGACGGTCATGCCGGAAATCATGCCCGCTACCGCGGCGGTAACTTTACCAGGGCGCGCCAGCTTTGACAGGATAATCGCGCCGACGCCAAAAAATGCCCCGTGTGGAAACCCGGAGACCAGCCGGCCTACCGCCAGCATAAAATAGCTGGAAGAGAGGGTGAAGATGGCGTTACCGACGACACAGAGTGTGACCAGAAACAGCAGAATATGCTTAAGCGAAAAACGATTGGAAAACACGGCAATAATGGGTGCGCCGATGACAACGCCAAAGGCGTAAAACGAAATCATATGGCCAGCATCGGGGATGGAAATGCCCACGTCACGCGCCAGTTCGGTTAATACGCCCATAATGCCAAACTCGGCCATGCCCAGCCCAAACGTCCCGAGGGCTAAAGAGAAAATGACTTTTTTCATACTACCTGCCAACAATAAAGACGCAGGATGTGCGCCACAGCGCTGAATGCTCGCCGTCAATAAAGGGATAGCTTGCGGATAAGA
>NZ_CP080033.1:1433484-1458834 GCF_019382635.1 Citrobacter sp. Colony219
TGCCGGATGGTGCTTACGCTTATCCGGCCTGTGAAACCACACCCACAGGGTGATTACTCCACTGCAAACATCTTGTCGAGTTTGCTGTAACCTAATCCATTGATTTTTTTAACCTTGATTTGCACGGGAATACGTTCTTTCATCGCTTCAACGTGGCTTATCACGCCAATGGTCTTGCCAGTGGCGTTCAGGGCATCCAGCGCGTTGAGGGCGGTATCCAGCGTTTCACTGTCCAGCGTGCCGAAACCTTCGTCGAGGAACAGGGAGTCAATACGTGTTTTGTGACTGACCAGGTCGGACAACGCCAGCGCCAGCGCCAGGCTCACGAGGAAGCTCTCGCCGCCGGAGAGCGTGCGGGTATCACGCACGGCATCGGCTTGCCAGGTATCCACCACTTCAAGTTCCAGCGCCTCACTGGCCTTGCGTTGCAACAGATAGCGACCGTGCAGGCGGGTTAACTGGTTGTTGGCCAACCAGACCAGGTTATCCAGCGTCAGTCCCTGGGCAAATTTGCGGAATTTATCACCTTCTTTCGAGCCGATCAGCGCATTCAGGTAACCCCAGTCTTCGACCAGCAGTGAGGCCTTTTCAATCTCTTGCATCAGGGTCTGCTGCTGCTGGCGGTTTTCGGCATCCTGCCTGAGCTGCTGGCGAATTTCGCCCTGGCGCGTGGTGTTATCCCGCAGTTGTTGCGTGAGCTGCGCCAGTGCATCGCGAAGATAGTCCACGGTGAGTGTGAGATCCGCGCCGGCAGGCGGTTGCTGCTGATGCGTTGCCAGCGCCTGCTGAGCCTGGTTAAGCAGCGTTTGCGCCTGTTGTAGTTGGCCTTCCAGCGATTGCTTAAGCTGCTCAAGATGGTTAAACGCCTCTTCATCAAGCAGGGCGGCAAGGAAGGTGTCGCGATCGGCAAAGATGCTGGCCTGCAATGCGCTATCAAACTGTGCCTGAATCTCTGCTGCGCGTTGTGCCTCCTGGGCTTCCTGCTGTTGCAAGGTTTGCCACTGTCCCTGTAATGAGAGGCAGTCATCGTGCACCTGCCGCCAGTTTTCCAGCGCCAGGCTTTCTGTCGTTTCTTCCTTCGCGCCGGTTTCGGGCAATGTTTCCAGCAATGGCGCAAGCTGTGCCATTTTCGCCTGGAGCTCGGTCAGTTCATTTTGGCGACGCTGCCACATCTGCGCTTCGCCCACACGTGCGTTAAGCCAGGCGGTGATATCGTCATCGGCAGGAAGCGACAGACCGTAGCGGGCTAATTCAGCGAGAAGCGTAGTCTGCCGCTGTTCAATATGCAGTTGAAGCTGGGTTATCTGTTCGGAATGTGCAGTAATTTGTGCCTGCAGGGCATGACGCAGGCTCAACTGGTGAAGCTGTTGTTCGTGTTCTTCCTGGGCTGCAAGCCAGGGGGCGATATCATCCTGCGGTTGCAACGTTATGTTCAGACTGGTAGTCAGCGTCTGCCACTCTTTAGTAAGTGCTTGCTCCTCCTGAGAAAGCGTCTGTACCTCGCGTTCATCGCGCTGTAGCTGTTGGGTTATCGCGTCGAGCTGCCCGCGTAGCGTTGACCCCTCATCGGCCAGCGTTTTGGCCTCTTTTTCTAATGCCTCACGCCGCGCCTGATTGACGCTGAGTTCGAGGGTCTGATAGTGCTCAATGGCCGGATGTGTCGTGGAGCCACAAAGCGGACAAGGCTGTCCGGACTGCAGTAAAGCACGCTGGCTTTCCAGATCTTTAATCCGTGCTTCCTGTTCGCAGAGCGTTTTCACATCGGTTAGATGCTGATTTTTATCTTTATAGCGCTGACGTTTTTCTGCCAGGGCCGCGTTGCGTTGTGCTTGCTCCTGCTGGCGCTGCTGAATTGTGGTGCGCAGCTGTACCAGTTGTTTTTGTTTCGGCGCAATTTGTCCATGCAGATTGCTCAGTTGCTGGCGTAATGGACGCAACTGTGAGTGCTGCGCCAGCGCTACCGTGACCTCTTGCGCGCTAAGGGCCAACGAGGGAAGCGGCAGTGCATCCAGCTTGCGCACGTCGCTGTCGCGTAGTTTTTGCCACTGACGTAGCTGCTCGTTAGCGTCAGATTGCTGTGCCAATAGCGCTTTCCATCCTGCCAGTTCGCTGCTCCATAAGCGGAAACGGTCATGTTCGTTCAGCCAGTCGGTTAGCGCCTGCTGTTCGGTGAGCAGGGTCGCCGACTGTTTTTGTGCCTGCTGACGGATGCGCCCGCGCAGCGCTAAGCTGCTTTGTAAGCGAGCATTCACTTCCTGAATATTCTGTCGTGTTCGGCGGAGCGTGGCGGATTGTTCCTGAATTCGCTCCCAGTACGGACGCAATGCTCTGGCGGGATGTGCCAGGCTGAGTGTCGCCAGCTGCGGTTGTGCTTTATCTTGCGCCTCTTTTGCGGTCTGTAATGCTTGCTGGTGGCGGCTTACTTCTGCCTGTAGCTCATTTTGTCGGATGAGCCAATTAAGATGCTGTTGCTGGATTTGCTGACGGGTAAGATGCTGTTTTTCTTCGTCAGTAAGTACCTGCAAACTTTCTGTCAGAGACTGTACCTGCTCTGGTGCTAACAGCGCCACGCCGCTGGCCTGGGCCTGCAGTTTTTCCAGCTCCGTACGCGCTGCTTTGTGCTTTTCAAACACCATGGCGGAGATTTGGCCGTAAATTTCTGTGCCGGTCAGCTCTTCCAGCAGTTCGGCGCGCTCTTTCGGTTTGGCATTGAGAAATGCGGCAAACTGGCCCTGAGACAGCAGCATCGAGCGGGTAAAACGGCCGTAATCCAGCCCGGTAAGCTCGGCGGTCATTTCCAGCTTGTCTTTAACTTTATCGGCGAGAATTTTGCCATCGGCGCAACGAGCCAGTTCGACACGCGGAACCTGCAGGTTACCTTCTGGTTGATTGCGCGCGCGGTTCTGGCTCCAGAATGCGCGATAGGCTTCGCCTCTGACTTCGAATTCAACTTCGGCCAGACATTCCGCCGTATCGCGAGTCATCAGGTCGTTTTGCGACTGCGATACGGTATTGAGTCGTGGTGTTTCGTGGTACAGCGCGAGGCAAATGGCGTCCAGCAGGGTGGTCTTCCCGGCACCGGTTGGACCGGTGATGGCGAACAGCCCGTTGCTGGCAAAAGGCTCTGCCGTGAAATCAACTTTCCATTCCCCTTTCAGAGAGTTGAGGTTTTTCAGACGCAGGCTGAGAATTTTCATGCTTCGGTCTCCCCGGCGAGCGTGTGTAAGGTTGTGCTAAACAGCTGATTCAGGCGCTCACGCTGTGGATCGTCGAGTTCTTCCAGTGCCAGACGGCGGTCAAACACCTCCGTCACGCTTAATTCACTCAACGTTTCACGTCGTTCATTGGCCATGATGCGCTCGCGTTGTTCACGACTACGACGCACCAATAAAACCTCTACCGGTAAATCTTCGGTCAGAGTCTGGATTTTGCGCTGCATATCATGCAGATAGTCATCGGTCGCGATTTCTATATCTAACCACACCGGCGGTTCCTGTTGCGTGCCACGCCATTGTTCCAGCTGTGCGCTAATCGTCGCTAAATCGCCTTTCAATACGGCAAGTTGTTGGGTTACTGGTACGATGAGGTTTTCAACGGCGCTCAGCTTACCGTTTTCAAAGCTCACCAGGTGGACGCATTTGCTTTTGCCGCACTCGTCAAAACTCAGTGCAATCGGGGAGCCGCAATAGCGAATATGTTCCGTACCGCCGATGACCTGTGCCCGGTGAATATGTCCCAGCGCGATGTAATCCGCCGGTGGGAAATTTTGTGCCGGAAAAGCATCCAGCGTCCCAATATAAATATCGCGTACGGCGTCACTTTTACTGGCGCCGACGGTGGTCAGATGCCCTGTCGCAATAATTGGCAGATTCTGGTCGCCACGCAGCGCGCAGGCGTCCTGATATTGCTGTTGGTAATAGTCGGTGATTGCACCTAATAAATGCTGCTGTTTTTCGTGACCGGTTAGCCCCGCCTGACTGGTAATGATGTCACGCGGACGTAAGAAAGGAACCGGACACAGGATAGCCCCCGGCGTGCCGTCGCGTTGAGGTAGCACTTGCGGCGCGTGGCCGGCGCTGGCAACGACCGTGGTGTTGAGGAACGCCAGAATATCGCGGGATTCATTGAGTGTGGCAACGGAGTCATGGTTTCCTGCCAGCACGACCAGATGACAGCCTGTTTGCTGTAGATTGACAACAAAACGGTTATACAACTCGCGGGCGTAACTTGGCGGTGAACCGGTATCAAAAATATCACCTGCCACAATAATGGCATCCACCTGATGGGATTGTGCCGTTTCCAGCAGCCAGTCGAGAAAGGCCTGGTGTTCAGCGGCGCGGCTCTTGCTGTAGAAATTTTGGCCCAGATGCCAGTCAGACGTGTGGAGGATGCGCATAAGTGTTCCATGACAAAAAAACGATGGCGGAGATTATAACCTTGCAAGGACGGTAATATCTTGTTTCCGGGCTGTCATAATTCGCCTGGCTGCGTTAAACCTGGACTATCTTTTCATAAATCTGTCATAAAAGTGACGCATAATGCCACGGTATTGATGGCAAACGATTTAATTATAAACAGGGCAAATCATGGCGAGACGTATTCTGGTCGTAGAAGATGAAGCTCCAATTCGTGAAATGGTCTGCTTCGTGCTCGAGCAAAACGGTTTTCAACCCGTAGAAGCCGAAGACTATGACAGTGCTGTGAACCAACTTAATGAACCCTGGCCGGATCTCGTCCTGCTTGACTGGATGCTTCCCGGCGGCTCGGGTCTACAGTTTATTAAACACCTCAAGCGGGAAGCGATGACGCGGGATATCCCCGTGATGATGCTGACGGCGCGCGGTGAAGAAGAAGACCGTGTGCGGGGTCTGGAAACCGGCGCGGATGACTATATTACTAAGCCGTTCTCTCCGAAGGAGCTGGTGGCGCGTATTAAAGCCGTTTTACGACGTATTTCCCCCATGGCGGTGGAAGAAGTTATCGAGATGCAAGGGCTGAGTCTTGACCCTACCTCGCACCGTGTGATGACCGGCGAGGATCCACTGGATATGGGACCCACCGAATTCAAATTGCTCCATTTCTTTATGACCCATCCTGAGCGTGTCTACAGCCGCGAGCAATTACTCAATCATGTGTGGGGGACCAACGTATATGTAGAGGACCGGACGGTCGATGTGCATATTCGCCGGTTGCGTAAAGCGCTGGAGCATAGCGGACACGATCGTATGGTGCAGACGGTACGCGGGACGGGATATCGCTTTTCGACCCGCTTCTGACTGACAAGAATAAGGGCCTGAGGGATTAGGCTGTAAATGGAGTAAGACGTTTGCTTGAACGATTGTCATGGAAAAGGCTGGTGCTGGAGCTGATCCTCTGCTGCATACCGGCTTTTATCCTTAGCGCTTTTTTTGGTTATCTACCCTGGTTTTTACTGGCGTCGGTAACGGGCCTGCTTATCTGGCATTTCTGGAATCTATTACGTTTGTCCTGGTGGCTATGGGTCGACAGAAGTATGACGCCCCCGCCGGGGCGCGGCAGTTGGGAGCCGCTGCTGTACGGCCTGCATCAAATGCAATTGCGTAACAAAAAGCGCCGTCGCGAATTGGGTAACCTCATTAAACGCTTTCGCAGCGGCGCCGAATCACTGCCCGACGCAGTGGTGCTAACCACCGAAGAAGGCGGGATTTTCTGGTGTAACGGACTGGCACAGCAGGTTTTAGGGTTACGCTGGCCGGACGATAGCGGGCAAAATATCCTTAATCTGCTGCGCTACCCGGAATTTACGCTGTATCTGAAAACACGCGACTTTAGTCGGCCAATTAATCTGGTACTCAACACCGGACGGCATCTGGAAATTCGCGTGATGCCCTATACCGATAAGCAACTGCTGATGGTGGCGCGCGACGTTACGCAGATGCATCAACTGGAAGGTTCCCGACGTAACTTTTTCGCCAACGCCAGTCATGAGCTGCGCACGCCGCTGACGGTGCTGCAAGGCTATCTGGAAATGATGCAGGAGCATCCGTTGGAAGGGACAACGCGCGAAAAAGCGCTGCATACCATGCGTGAACAAACGTACCGTATGGAAGGGTTAGTGAAGCAACTGCTAACGCTGTCAAAAATTGAGGCTGCGCCGACGCTGCAACTGAATGAGAAGGTCGATGTGCCCATGATGCTGCGCGTGGTTGAGCACGAAGCGCAAACCCTGAGCCAGCAAAAACATACGTTTACTTTTGATGTTGATAACAGCCTGAACGTGTGGGGCAACGGGGAGCAGTTGCGTAGCGCTATCTCGAATCTTGTGTACAACGCGGTGAACCACACACCAGCGGGAACACACATTACCGTACGTTGGCAGCATGTGGCCTCGGGGGCGGAGTTTTGCGTGGAAGACAACGGTCCGGGCATTGCCGCCGAGCATATTCCACGCCTGACCGAGCGTTTTTATCGCGTAGATAAAGCGCGATCGCGGCAAACGGGCGGTAGCGGACTCGGGCTGGCCATCGTTAAGCATGCCCTGCATCATCACGACAGCCGTTTGAATATCGACAGCGAACCAGGCCAGGGAACGCGATTTAGTTTCGTGATCCCGGAACGTTTAATTGCCAAAAATAGCGGTTAAAACGTATTCGTAAGTTTATCTTTCCAAAAGCCAGCGCGAGCTGGCTTTTTTTGTTGTAGTCAATAAATAGCTCCTGAATTTTACGACGTTTGATTGTTTTTTGTTCGCATGATTACCCATGTCTTTTTCCAGGGAATGGTGTTTTGTGCTGGTTCAATTTTTCATATCACTATATTGTTCTGGTTTTTAGATCCCACCTTGCTTTAAAACGTTATAAGCGTTTAAATTGCGCATCAAATGCTGTCATACCGACTGCATTTACGCGGTAAATCGAAAAACTATTCTTCGCCGCGCCAGGCCGGGAGAATTTCCCGCTGGAATTGCTTAAAAATGCCGCTGTATCATCCCGCAGGGAAAGGCAGAAAATTAAACGTTTTCAACACCACATCCACAGGCAGTAAGACTTTATGACCCATCAGTTAAAATCGCGCGATATTATCGCACTGGGATTTATGACATTTGCACTGTTCGTTGGTGCAGGTAACATTATTTTCCCCCCAATGGTTGGTTTGCAGGCAGGCGAGCACGTCTGGACCGCGGCCTTTGGCTTCCTGATTACCGCCGTAGGCCTGCCGGTACTTACCGTGGTCGCATTGGCGAAAGTGGGCGGCGGTGTGGACAGCCTGAGCACGCCTATCGGTAAAGTTGCCGGTCTGCTGCTGGCTACCGTCTGCTATCTGGCCGTGGGGCCATTATTCGCCACGCCGCGTACCGCAACGGTTTCGTTCGAAGTTGGGATTGCACCGCTGACCGGTGATTCTGCGCTGCCGCTGTTCATCTACAGCGTGGTGTACTTCGCGATTGTGATTCTGGTGTCACTGTATCCCGGCAAACTGCTGGATACCGTGGGCAACTTCCTT
The DNA here is from genome assembly GCF_019382635.1 of Citrobacter sp. Colony219. Classification (NCBI taxonomy): domain Bacteria; kingdom Pseudomonadati; phylum Pseudomonadota; class Gammaproteobacteria; order Enterobacterales; family Enterobacteriaceae; genus Citrobacter; species Citrobacter sp. Colony219. Next base: position 1,440,967 of record NZ_CP080033.1, read on the forward strand.
GCTCCATTGAAAATTCTGGCACTGGTTGTGCTTTCCGTGGCGGCGATTGTCTGGCCAGCGGGCCCGATCAGCAATGCGATGGAAGCCTATCAAAACGCGGCATTCTCGAATGGCTTTGTGAACGGCTATCTGACGATGGATACGCTGGGCGCGATGGTATTTGGTATTGTTATTGTTAACGCCGCCCGCTCGCGTGGCGTTACCGAAGCGCGTTTGTTGACCCGTTACACCGTCTGGGCTGGGCTGATGGCGGGCGTGGGTTTAACGCTGCTGTACCTTGCGTTGTTCCGTCTGGGTTCAGACAGTGCGACGTTGGTCGATCAATCTGCTAACGGTGCGGCAATTCTGCATGCGTATGTTCAGCACACCTTCGGTGGTGCAGGCAGCTTCCTGCTGGCGGCGCTGATTTTCATCGCCTGTCTGGTCACCGCGGTTGGCTTGACCTGTGCGTGCGCAGAGTTCTTTGCCCAGTATGTTCCACTGTCTTATCGTACGCTGGTATTTATCCTCGGCGGCTTCTCGATGGTGGTCTCTAACCTGGGCCTGAGCCATCTGATTCAGATCTCTATTCCGGTGCTGACGGCTATCTATCCGCCATGTATCGCACTGGTTGTATTAAGCTTTACCCGCTCATGGTGGCATAATTCTTCCCGCGTCATTGCACCTGCGATGTTTATCAGCCTGATTTTTGGTATCCTTGATGGCATTAAAGCTTCTGCAATTGGCGATGTCTTACCAGCCTGGACCCAGCGTTTACCGCTGGCGGAGCAGGGGCTGGCGTGGTTGATGCCAACAGTCGTGATGGTGGTCCTGGCCGTTATCTGGGATCGCGCAGCGGGTCGACAAGTGACCTCCAGCGCACACTAATATCACTGACAATAAGTTTTAACCACGGGGCTATTAATATGGCCCCGTGGTTTTTTTATTGTGTTAACAGGTTAGGAATCGATGGAAAGTAATAACAAGCTAAAGCGTGGGCTGAGCACCCGGCACATTCGCTTTATGGCATTAGGTTCAGCAATTGGTACCGGGCTGTTCTATGGTTCAGCCGATGCCATCAAAATGGCGGGGCCGAGCGTGTTGCTGGCCTATATTATCGGCGGCGTGGCGGCGTATATTATTATGCGTGCGCTGGGCGAAATGTCAGTTCATAACCCGGCTGCCAGCTCTTTCTCGCGCTATGCGCAGGAAAACCTCGGACCGTTGGCTGGTTACATTACCGGCTGGACCTACTGTTTTGAAATCCTGATTGTCGCCATTGCCGACGTGACAGCCTTTGGTATTTACATGGGCGTCTGGTTCCCGGCCGTACCGCACTGGATTTGGGTACTCAGCGTAGTGCTGATTATCTGCGCCATCAACCTGATGAGCGTGAAGGTGTTTGGCGAGCTGGAGTTCTGGTTCTCGTTCTTCAAAGTCGCCACCATTATCATCATGATTGTCGCCGGTTTCGGTATCATCATTTGGGGGATTGGCAACGGCGGGCAACCGACCGGTATCCATAACCTGTGGAGCAACGGCGGTTTCTTCAGCAACGGCTGGCTCGGCATGGTGATGTCGCTGCAAATGGTGATGTTCGCTTACGGCGGGATTGAGATTATCGGGATTACCGCAGGCGAAGCCAAAGACCCGGAAAAATCTATTCCGCGCGCCATCAATTCTGTACCGATGCGCATCCTGGTGTTTTATGTGGGGACACTGTTCGTCATTATGTCTATCTACCCGTGGAACCAGGTCGGTACCGACGGTAGCCCGTTCGTTATGACATTCCAGCATATGGGCATTACCTTTGCAGCCGGGATCCTCAACTTTGTCGTCCTGACTGCGTCGCTGTCGGCCATCAACTCTGACGTCTTCGGTGTGGGGCGTATGCTGCACGGTATGGCAGAGCAGGGCAGTGCTCCGAAAATGTTCGCCAAAACGTCGCGTCGTGGCGTGCCGTGGGTAACAGTGATGGTGATGACCATCGCGCTGTTGTTTGCGGTGTATCTTAACTACATTATGCCGGAAAACGTCTTCCTGGTGATCGCTTCGCTAGCAACGTTCGCCACGGTTTGGGTGTGGATTATGATCCTGCTGTCGCAGATCGCCTTCCGTCGTCGTCTGCCGCCGGAAGAGGTCAAAGCGCTGAAGTTTAAAGTACCGGGTGGGGTAACGACGACCGTTGTTGGCCTGATTTTCCTGGTCTTTATCATCGCTCTGATTGGCTATCATCCGGATACCCGAATTTCGCTGTACGTCGGTTTTGCGTGGATTCTCCTGCTGCTTGCAGGCTGGGTATTCAAACGCCGTCGCGAGCGCCAACTGGCTGAAGTGCAGTAATTTTTTTACTGGGTGGTAATGTTGGTTCGTAGTTGAATTTGGCAATTGCTCTTTATTTAAAAAACGAAGTTGAATAATCAACTTCGTTTTTATTTGTATAAACATGGTGAATGTTTAGTGTTTAATAATGAAAGATAATAATCATTTTCTTTGTTTGCCATCAAACTATTATGAGCGTTTTTTGAAAGTTTGATGAGGGTTTTTATGTTATTTTTCTGCTGCTTTATGGTTTTTATATTCCTTCTTGTAAAGTATAACTATTATTAATGAGATTAAATGAGGAACTTTATGGGTATAAATGATATTCCAGCAGACTGCTCTACAAAGAGTAGAACTCATAATAACCCGGGAGTTAGGGGTAATAGTATATGTGAGGTTTCTGTCTTTAACTCTAAAACTAACAAATTAGTTGGAGTGGCAAATAGTGGACAAACACCCACAAATATTAGTGGTTTAATATCACAAGGACCACGGCCATTACCACAGGCCGGTATAAAGAAGGCCAGTATAGAGATTTGTGTGCCGAAACCTTCACCAGGAGCGGTACGCGCGCAGGCGTCGGTGCAGACCCCTCCGCCGGTGCCGCCCCGTACAGATGTGCACAAGCAGGCGTCGGTGCAGACCCCTCCGCCGGTGCCGCCCCGTACAGATGTGCACAAGCAGGCGTCGGTGCAGACCCCTCCGCCGGTGCCGCCCCGTACAGATGTGCACAAGCAGGCGTCGGTGCAGACCCCTCCGCCGGTGCCGCCCCGTACAGATGTGCACAAGCAGGCGTCGGTGCAGACCCCTCCGCWGGTGCCGCCCCGTACAGATGTGCATAAGCAGGCGTCGGTGCAGACCCGCCCGCAGGTGCCGCYCCGTACAGATGTGCACAAGCAGGTGTCGGTGCAGACCCCTCCGCAGGTGCCGCTCCGTACAGATGTGCACAAGCAGGCGTCGGTGCAGACCCCTCCGCCGGTGCCGCCCCGTACAGATGTGCACAAGCAGGCGTCGGTGCAGACCCCTCCGCTGGTGCCGCCCCGTACAGATGTGCATAAGCAGGCGTCGGTGCAGACCCGCCCGCAGGTGCCGCYCCGTACAGATGTGCAYAAGCAGGYGTCGGTGCAGACCCSYCCGCAGGTGCCGCTCCGTACAGATGTGCATAAGCAGGCGTCGGTGCAGAATACCCCACGGCCTGCACCCCCTGGAGCAGAAGACTTGCGGAGGTCGGAGTTAAAACGTGAAGTTCTTCTACAGCCAGAAACAAAGGTAATGAGTAATCCAAAGAGCCATGTAGCGAAAAATGCAACTATTCAAGCGGAGAATGTCGCTAAGGTAAAAAACGACGTTGTAAAGAAAAATAGTGTTCCAGAAAAAAAATCACTTAAGAATAAAATCCTGCAACTTAAGAATAAAATCCTGCAATTTTTTAGTATTCACCACAGCAAGGATGCCTTGCTAAATCTGGAACAGAGAAAAGCTTTAGCTTATGAAAATAGGGACTTAATTAATAAAGGTGTTAGGAATATTCTTGCTCTCGATGTATCTCAAAGTAATGAATCAACACGTCTTGAAGCATTTGGGGTTTTTAGGGGGGCGCATCTCGAAGCCAATAACACTAAAACATATTTTCAAGAAACCATAAATAAAATGGCTGAAGGTAATGGAGAGCTGTTTAATGGTGGTGACGATGTAGTTGCTTTCTTTAATATATTCAAATATGCCATCAATCAGGCATACACTGAAATGAAAAGTGGTCAAGACAAGGAGACAGCCAAGGATGCTTTCAACGAAATGGTGTCATTGCTCGGTTCAATGCAACAGCATTTTGCCAATGCCGATAAAAATACCTATAACTTTAATAATGTAGCGCAAGTTATGTTCAGTGGTATGCCTGAAGCGCTCTCCCATCTAAATTTGGAAAAGCCTACTTTCAATTTGCCTGATGGCCAATAAGTATTCATTGTTTACCGGGTAGTCTGACGTTACCCGGTAATTTTCTCCTCCCCCGCACTCCTCCCCCAATAAACGTTAAGATGATGAGTGATCCTGTACTTCGCTATGGCAAGGTGTCGTCATTATCATCAAAGGGGATACGTGATGTTGAACGCCTGGCACCTTCCGGTTGCCCCATTTGTGAAGCAAAACAAAGATCAACTGACGATTACATTATGGCTGGCAGGGGAAAATCCTCCTCAGCGGGTGACGCTACGCGCGGAAAACGATAACGAAGAAATTTCTCTGAGCATGCACAAACTGCGTAGCCAACCGCAGCCGGGCGTGAACGCGTGGCGAGCGGCGATCGATCTTACCAGCGGACAGCCCCGCCGACGCTATAGCTTTAAATTACTGTGGCGCGATCGCCAGTTGTGGTTCACCCCGCAGGGATTCAACCGCTTTCCGCCTGCGCGTCTGGAGCAGTTTGCTGTTGATGTACCGGATAACGGTCCGCAGTGGGTTGCCGATCAGATTTTTTATCAGATTTTCCCGGATCGCTTTGCCCGCAGCCAGTCGCGTGAAGCGACTCAGGATAACGTCTATTACCACCACGCGGCCGGACACGACATCGTGCGGCGCGAATGGGATGAACCGCTTACGGCTCAGGCCGGTGGTTCGACGTTTTATGGCGGAGATTTGGACGGCATCAGCGAGAAACTGCCGTATCTGAAGACGTTAGGGGTAACGGCGCTGTATCTGAATCCGGTGTTTATCGCGCCGAGCGTACATAAATATGATACTGAAGATTACCGCCATGTTGATCCGCAGTTTGGCGGCGACAGGGCGCTGCTGCGCCTGCGTCACAACACGCAACAGCAGGGCATACGGCTGATTCTGGACGGTGTCTTTAACCATAGCGGCGATTCGCATGCCTGGTTTGACCGACATCATCGCGGGACGGACGGGGCGTGCCATAACCCACACTCCCCCTGGCGCGACTGGTACCATTTCTCTGATGATGGGGTTGCGCTGGACTGGTTGGGGTACTCAAGCCTACCCAAACTGGACTTTTCCTCTGAAAGCCTGGTAAATGAAATTTATCGTGGCGAAGACAGCATTGTTCGCCACTGGCTAAAAGCACCGTGGAGTATGGACGGCTGGCGTCTGGATGTCGTGCATATGCTGGGAGAGGCCGGTGGCGCACGTAATAACTTGCAGCATGTCGCCGGAATTACGCAGGCGGCGAAAGAAACCCAGCCAGAGGCGTATGTGGTGGGTGAACATTTTGGCGATGCGCGTCAGTGGTTGCAGGCCGATGCGGAAGATGCCGCCATGAACTATCGCGGTTTTACTTTCCCCCTCTGGGGATTCCTCGCCAATACCGATATTTCATACGACCCACAATCTATTGACGCTCAGACCTGTATGGCGTGGATGGATAGCTACCGCGCGGGGTTGTCGCATCAGCAGCAGTTGCGGATGTTTAATCAGCTCGACAGCCACGATACCGCCCGTTTTAAATCTCTGCTTGGTAAAGACGTTGCACGGTTACCGCTGGCGGTGGTGTGGCTGTTTACCTGGCCTGGCGTGCCCTGTATTTACTATGGCGACGAAGTGGGGCTGGATGGAAATAACGATCCTTTTTGTCGCAAACCGTTCCCGTGGCAGCCTGAAAAACAGGACGCTGACCTGCTGGCGTTGTATCAACGTCTGGCCAAATTACGTCACCAGATCCAGGCGCTACGCCACGGTGGGTGCCAGGTGATTTACGCCGAGGATAACGTGGTGGTGTTTGCACGCGTGCTAAACCGCCAGCGCGTGTTGGTGGCGATAAACCGCGGCCACGCTTGTGAAGTCGTGCTGCCAGCCTCACCGTTGCTCAATGTCAGTCAATGGCAGCACAAAGAGGGCAAAGGCCAACTCGTCGATGATATCCTGACGCTGCCCGCAATATCGGCTTCAGTCTGGATGAGTCATTGATACAAGCGCGCAATTTCCTCACTGGCCAGCAGCGCGTCTCGCCACCAGCGCTGCGCCAGTCCTTCGCTACTATTGCGCCATGCCATATAGGCGACGTCTTTTTGACGAAATGAGATAACCTTCTTTTCCACCAGTTCACCGCTGGCAATCCATGGGCTGGCAATGTGGCGGGGGAGAAATCCGCAGCCCATTCCCGCCCGCAGCAGCATCACCTTACTGTGGAAATCATCGACGCGAATTTGCGCCTGTTCATCCATCAGGTTGGTCTGTAATGGGTGGCAAAAGCGAGCGCTGTCGCTGATAACAATCGCCCGGTGCAGACACAATTGCTCATTCGTCAGGTCATCAGGCGCGCTCGCCAGCGGGTGTCCTGGGGCGACGACAAAGACATTGTCCAGCGTGCCGAGCATTTTGTAGGACCAGGCCGCTGACGTTGGTGGTTCATTAATTGCGCCGAGGATAATATCCGCCCCGTTATGGGTCAGCTCTTCCCATGAACCCGCCAGCGTGTGGTGGGTGAAGTTGAGACGGGTCTGTTTATTAAGTGCATGAAATTCATCAATAATAGGTAGCAGCGCGGCAAAGGGAAAGGAATCATCGAGCGCTATTGCCAGCTCCTTTTCCCAGCCGGAACTTAGCTGTATTGCCTGCTTTTCGAGATCTTTTGCCGCACTCAGCAGTAGACGCCCCTTTTCCAGCATCATCCGTCCGGTGTCGGTGAATTTTGCCCGGTGTCCGGAACGGTCAAGCAATTCGATGTTCAGATCGCTTTCCAGCTTCTGAATCATATAGCTGAGTGCCGCAGGGGTTTTAAACAGCGATTCGGCCGCCGCAGCAAATGACCCCTGTTTGTCGAGTGCGTCGAGGATCAGCAGAACATCCAGATTGAGGCGCATAAGCAGAAAATATCCTGAAAATTAAACCTCTCTGTTTTACCGAATGGAGAAAAACAATGCCAGTGAATAAATTAGATGGGTCATGCGCATTTTTTTGATGTTGTTTAGGATATATCGCAACACAGAACGAATAGTTTCACAGGACGGTAAGTTTTCTTTAATAACTCGTTAGAAATTTCCCGCTATACTCAACAAGCTTTCTGATTCAGGATCCTGCTGCTGACGGCAGATACAGACCGTTACCTTTTAACTTATTGATTAAGAAGGTGTGCTATGTCTATTCGGGAACTGATTGACCCTCAAAACTCTACGCTAATTTTTATTGACCATCAGCCGCAAATGTCATTTGGTGTGGCGAATATTGATCGCCAGACATTGAAAAATAATACCGTTGCATTAGCCAAAACCGGGAAAATATTCAATGTTCCAGTAATTTATACTTCAGTAGAAACGAAAAGTTTTAGCGGATATATCTGGCCGGAATTGTTAGCTGTTCATCCTGATGTGAAACCGATTGAACGCACCTCGATGAACTCCTGGGAAGATGCAGCCTTTGTTAAGGCGGTAGAAGCGACCGGGCGTAAAAAACTGATTATTTCCGCGTTGTGGACCGAAGTGTGCCTGACCTTCCCGGCGCTGATGGCGCTGGAAGCGGGCTACGAAGTGTATGTGGTAACAGACACTTCAGGCGGCACGTCGGTGGATGCCCATGAACGTTCCATCGATCGCATGGTGCAGGCGGGTGCTGTACCTGTGACCTGGCAACAGGTTCTTCTTGAGTACCAGCGCGACTGGTCCCGCAAAGAAACCTACGACGCCGTTATGGATTTGGTGCGTGAACACAGCGGCGCCTACGGTATGGGTGTGGATTACGCGTATACCATGGTGCATGGCGCGCCGGAACGTAAAGCCTGAATACACGCCATCTTTCATGTTGCCTCTTTGTTGGCTTAGTTTGCGTACTCCGGTCACTGACTTATGTAAGTGACCGGGGCTACACAATCTTGCCGCCTCGATGTTTCACGAATAATTGTGTATTGCTTTCATGGCTTAAGCAGGTCAATTTCCCTTTAGCAAGGAACCTTTCATGGCGCAGAACAAACATGTGACGTTGGTAATTACTCACACCCTGCGGCCTGACCAGGCGCAGCGTTATGAGCAGTGGTTGGGGAAAATCATGCCGCTGGCCGCCGAGTTTCCCGGACATCTTGGGGCGAATGTCATTCGACCCACAGATGGACAAAACCTGTGGAACATCATCATTCGCTTCGACACCCTTGAGCATCTGTATAACTGGACTCAATCCGATACGCGCCGGGAGCTGGTTGAGGAAATTGCGCCGCTGCTGGCCGAAGGCGATAAAACAGAAGTGCGCACCGAAGCGGCCTTCTGGTTTACGCCGCCAGCCCCCCATATACGTCAGCCCAAACGTTGGAAGCAGTTTTTGATAACGCTGCTGGTGATTTTCCCCAGTACCAACCTGGTGCCGTGGCTGACCGGTATTCTGCTGCCTTCAATGAAAGGCTCGTTACTCCTGCATCTGATTAATGATGCCTGTGTGGTTGCGCTGGTGGTCTGGTTGTGGATGCCCATCGTAACCCGTCTGTTTGCCGGATGGCTGAAAAAAGCCTGACCGGTTTCTCAGGAGATTGTTATGTCTCAAACTGCCACACTGATTCTGACTCACGGAAAAATTCATACTCTCGAAAAGCAAAGCCCGCAGGTAGAGGCGGTGGCGATCGCTAACGGGAAGATCCTCGCGACGGGTAGTCACGATCGGGTAATGAGCTTTGCGACCGATGGTACGCAGATTGTCGATCTGCAGGGACACACCGTGATCCCGGGTTTAAATGATTCGCACCTGCACCTCATTCGCGGTGGGTTGAACTACAACCTGGAGCTGCGCTGGGAAGGTGTCCCATCGCTCGCAGATGCGCTGCGCATGCTCAAAGAGCAAGCCGATCGGACGCCGTCTCCGCAATGGGTACGGGTGGTCGGCGGCTGGAGCGAGTTTCAGTTTGCCGAACGGCGCATGCCAACCCTGGAAGAACTGAATGAAGCAGCTCCGGATACCCCAGTTTTTGTTCTGCATCTCTACGACCGGGCTTTGCTGAACCGCGCTGCGTTGAAAGCCGTCGGCTACACCAAAGCGACGCCGGATCCGGCGGGCGGTGAGATTGTGCGTGACAGCAACGGCAACCCGACAGGCATGCTGATCGCCAAACCTAACGCCATGATCCTCTACTCGACGCTGGCAAAAGGACCAAAACTGCCGCTGGAAATGCAGGTTAACTCGACCCGCCAGTTTATGCGTGAACTGAACCGTCTGGGACTGACCAGCGCCATCGATGCGGGCGGCGGCTTCCAGAACTATCCGGAAGATTACGAGATAATCGAGCAGTTACACGCCAACAAGCAGATGACGGTGCGTATTGCCTACAACCTGTTTACCCAGCGTCCGAAGCAGGAAGTGGAAGACTTTGAGCGCTGGACGGATATGCTCAAACCCGGGCAGGGAACCGATTTCTATCGTGCTAACGGGGCAGGGGAAATGTTGGTCTTCTCGGCGGCTGACTTCGAAGATTTCCTGCAGCCACGCCCGGATTTACCGGAAGGGATGGAAGAGGAACTGGAGCGCGTGGTGCGCCACCTGGTGGAACATCGTTGGCCGTTCCGCCTGCATGCCACCTACGATGAATCCATCAGCCGCATGCTCGACGTGTTTGAGAAGGTGAACCGTGACATCCCGTTCAATGGCCTGCACTGGTTCTTCGATCACGCCGAAACGATTACTGAACGCAACATCGAGCGGGTAAAAGCGCTGGGCGGTGGCATTGCAGTTCAGCACCGTATGGCATTCCAGGGCGAGTATTTTATCGATCGCTATGGCAAAGAGGCGGTTAAACATACGCCGCCGGTGGCGAAAATGCTGGCGGCTGATGTGCCGGTTGGCCTGGGTACCGATGCTACGCGCGTGGCAAGTTACAACCCGTGGACAGCGTTGTACTGGCTGGTATCAGGACGCACCGTTGGCGGTATGGCGATGTATGATGATAACAACCGTCTGGCGCGCGATGTGGCGCTGGAACTGTGGACAGCAGGCAGTGCCTGGTTCTCCAGCGAGCAGGGTAAGAAAGGGCGTATTGAAAAGGATCAACTGGCAGATCTGGTGGTGCTGTCAAAAGACTATTTCAGCGTGCCGGAAGAAGAGATCAAAGGCATTGAGTCGGTGATGACGATTGTCGACGGCAAGGTTGTTTATGCCGCCGGACATTTCACCCCACTGGCACCGCCGGCCATCCCGGTTGTACCTGACTGGTCGCCGGTAGTGAAGGTGCCGGGGCACTATCGCTCAGCGCCTCCTGCTGCGGCAAAAATTGGCGCAATGGTGCAGATGCATCAGTGCTGTGGCAGCTGCGGCGTACACGGTCATCAGCATGATATAGCGCGTAAATCGGGGATTCCTGTGTCAGATGACCGGGCCTTCTGGGGTGCGCTCGGTTGTTCCTGCTTCGCGTTTTAACGGACGGGTCAGAGCCAATAAAAAAGGCCGCTTTTGCGGCCTTTTTTCGATTCATGCCAATTACAGGCTGGAAACGTTTTCAGTCAGGTATTTTGCTACGCCGTCCGGAGAGGCGTTCATACCTTCTTTACCTTTTTCCCACTGTGCCGGGCAAACGTCGCCGTGTTCTTCGTGGAACTGCAGCGCGTCAACCATACGCAGCATTTCGTCGATGTTACGACCCAGCGGCAGGTCGTTAACCACCTGGTGACGAACAACGCCGTTAGCGTCGATCAGGAAAGAACCACGCAGAGCAACGCCCGCTTCCGGGTGCTCGATGCCGTAGGCTTTCTGGATTTCGCGTTTGATGTCAGCAACCATTGCGTATTTCACTGCACCGATGCCGCCTTTGTCGACAGGGGTGTTACGCCATGCGTTGTGGACAAATTCAGAGTCAAAAGAAACGCCAACCACTTCTACGCCGCGCTTCTGGAATTCTTCGTAACGCTTGTCGAATGCGATCAGTTCAGACGGGCAAACGAAGGTGAAGTCCATCGGCCAGAAGAACAGAACGGTGGTTTTACCGTTGGTATGCTGTTTGAAGTTGAAGTTATCAACAATCTCACCGCTACCCAGTACCGCAGCTGCTGTGAAATCCGGAGCCTGACGAGTTACCAGTACCATATAATTCTCCTGCAAAGTTAAGGGGTTTTTGGAACGCAACGCGGGCCAGTATAGAGAGTGTTCGGGAATAAGACAAAGAGGCGCTGGCAATCAATGAGACAGGTTTTGTCTATCAATCTTTTGCCGGATGACGGCTACTGCTTATCCGGCGCGTCATGCGGGCTACAATCAAAGGGTTTTACGCCGCGCCTGGTCCATCATTTGCGGATAAAACTGCCAGAATCGTTCTTCTAACGCATCGTAATGCGTATTGAGGTCATACCATGAGTCGCGCAGGGCATCGAGACGTGGACGGCGACTGGCCATGCCGTTGAGTACGTTCTGGATAAAATCCATGTCGCGATAGCGCTCAAGCCATTTCTCTGACCACATATAATTGTTCAGATTAATAAAGCGCGGCGGTGATTCTGGCAGAATAGTGGCAACCTGGGTGTGCGCGTAGCGCACAAAATCCGTCAGCGGGAAATCGGGAGAGATTTCCGACCAATGGCGCGACAGAAAATGATCCCACATGACGTCCAGTGTAATCGGTGCGACGCGACGCGTTTCGCTACGAAACCACTCCTTGGCTTCACGCACCTGTGGCAGGTTATCGGTCATTACGTCGATGCGACGGTGCATGAAGATGCCTTCCACCACGTCGGGCGAATAGTGCGTTTGGGGATTACCCCGGACAAAATCGGCCAGCAGATTGCCGGAAAGCGAGCTATCGGCAAGGTGGGCCAGATGCAAATGTGCAAGAAAATTCATATCCACTTCATCCTTCAAACTGCSTCTTTGTTRGCTRCTGAGTTACTCGTCTCGTCCTGAGACTCGCCCTTACGGGCCGTCGCTKTGCGACGTTCAAATCTGTTCCTGACAGATTTGTCRCTCACCCCAGTCACTTACTTGAGTAAGCTCCGGGGACTCATTCAGTTGCCGCCTCGATGCATCTTGAATGATTTTGTGTATAGATTATGTCTCTTAACTTGAGGGGTAAAGGTTGCAGGGAGAACGCCCCGGCACTAGACTACCCGCCTCTTATTTTAGTCTGAGTCAGTGTCATGCGCGTTACCGATTTCACCTTTGAATTACCCGAATCCCTGATTGCCCACTATCCGCAAGCTGAGCGCAGCAGTTGCCGCTTGCTGTCACTGGATGGGCCGACGGGCGCGCTGACGCACGGTACTTTCACTGATTTGCTCGATAAGCTCAACCCTGGAGATCTGCTGGTCTTTAATAATACCCGCGTGATCCCGGCTCGTCTGTTTGGCCGTAAAGCCAGTGGCGGCAAGATTGAAGTGCTGGTCGAGCGTATGCTGGATGACAAACGTATTCTGGCGCATATTCGTGCTTCAAAAGCGCCGAAGCCGGGCGCAGAGCTGCTGCTGGGCGATAACGAAAGCATTAAAGCAACGATGGTGGCGCGCCATGACGCGCTGTTTGAAGTTGAGTTTAACGACGAACGCAGTGTGCTGGATATTCTGAACGCCATCGGCCACATGCCGCTGCCGCCATATATCGATCGTCCGGATGAAGACGCCGACCGCGAGCTGTACCAGACCGTGTACAGCGAAAAACCGGGCGCGGTCGCCGCGCCGACCGCCGGTCTGCACTTTGACGAACCACTGTTGGCAAAACTGCGTGATAAAGGCATTGAGATGGCGTTCGTTACGCTACACGTCGGCGCGGGTACTTTCCAGCCGGTGCGCGTAGACACCATCGAAGATCACATCATGCACTCCGAGTATGCGGAAGTGCCGCAGGATGTGGTTGATGCTGTGCTGGCGGCGAAAGCCCGCGGCAACCGCGTGATTGCAGTAGGTACCACCTCCGTACGTTCACTGGAAAGCGCAGCGCAGGCAGCCAAAAACGACCTTATTGAACCGTTCTTCGGCGATACGCAGATCTTCATCTATCCAGGCTATCAATACAAAGTGATAGACGCGTTGGTGACCAACTTCCATCTGCCGGAATCGACGCTGATCATGCTGGTTTCCGCATTTGCTGGCTACAAAAACACCATGCGCGCCTATCATGAAGCGGTAAAAGCGGAATATCGCTTTTTTAGTTACGGTGATGCCATGTTTATCACGTACAATCCGCAGGCTATTTCTGAGCGCGTTGGGGAATAAGTTTCCGCGATGAGTGTTTATAACGTCGGACTGTTTTTCTGACGCAGGAGTTAAAATGAAATTTGAACTGGACACCACAGACGGTCGCGCTCGCCGCGGCCGCCTGGTTTTTGATCGTGGCGTAGTGGAAACGCCTGCTTTTATGCCGGTCGGTACTTACGGCACAGTAAAAGGTATGACGCCGGAAGAAGTTGAAGCGACCGGCGCACAGATCATCCTGGGCAACACTTTCCACCTGTGGCTGCGCCCGGGTCAGGAAATCATGAAGCTGCACGGCGATCTGCACGATTTCATGCAGTGGAAAGGCCCAATCCTCACCGATTCTGGTGGCTTCCAGGTATTCAGTCTGGGCGACATCCGTAAGATAACCGAGCAAGGCGTGCATTTCCGTAACCCGATCAACGGCGATCCAATTTTCCTCGATCCTGAGAAGTCGATGGAGATTCAATACGATCTCGGTTCCGATATCGTGATGATCTTCGACGAATGTACGCCGTATCCTGCCGACTGGGACTATGCTAAACGCTCGATGGAGATGTCTTTGCGTTGGGCGAAGCGTAGTCGCGACCGTTTTGATAGCCTCGGCAACAAAAATGCGCTTTTTGGCATCATTCAGGGCAGTGTTTACGAAGATTTACGTGATATCTCCGTCAAAGGTCTGGTAGATATCGGCTTTGATGGCTACGCTGTCGGCGGTTTGGCTGTTGGTGAACCGAAGGAAGATATGCACCGCATTCTGGAGCATGTTTGCCCGCAGATTCCGGCTGATAAACCGCGTTACCTGATGGGCGTCGGTAAACCAGAAGATCTGGTTGAAGGCGTGCGTCGCGGCATCGATATGTTTGACTGCGTGATGCCAACGCGAAATGCCCGTAATGGTCATTTGTTTGTGACTGACGGCGTGGTAAAAATTCGTAACGCGAAACATAAAAGCGACACCAGTCCGCTCGATGCTGAGTGTGATTGCTACACCTGTCGCAATTATTCGCGCGCTTACTTGCATCATCTTGACCGTTGCAACGAAATATTGGGCGCGCGACTCAACACGATTCATAACCTTCGCTACTACCAGCGTTTGATGGCGGGTTTACGCAAGGCTATTGAAGAGGGTAAATTAGAGAGCTTCGTGACCGATTTTTACCAACGTCAGGGTAGACCAGTTCCACCTGTGAACGTTGATTAATTTTAATAATGAGGGAATTTGAATGAGCTTTTTTATTTCTGATGCGGTAGCGGCAACAGGTGCTCCGGCGCAGGGCAGCCCGATGTCTCTGATTCTGATGCTGGTGGTGTTTGGTCTGATTTTCTACTTCATGATCCTGCGCCCGCAGCAAAAGCGTACCAAAGAACACAAAAATCTGATGAACTCCATTGCGAAAGGCGATGAAGTGCTGACCAACGGTGGTCTGGTGGGTCGCGTGACCAAAGTAGCAGAATCTGGCTACATCGCTATCGCGCTGAACGACACCACTGAAGTGGTTATTAAACGTGATTTCGTAGCTGCCGTTCTGCCGAAAGGCACCATGAAGGCGCTGTAATTTATTGTTTTCCCAAAGGGAACTGCCGTGTTAAACCGTTATCCTTTGTGGAAGTATGTCATGCTGATCGTCGTTATTGTCGTCGGTCTGCTCTATGCGCTTCCCAACCTGTATGGTGAGGATCCGGCTGTTCAAATCACTGGCGTGCGCGGTGCCGCCGCCAGTGAGCAAACGCTGATCCAGGTCCAGAAAACGTTACAAGAAGATAAAATCACACCTAAGTCTGTGGCTCTGGAAGAGGGTGCTATTCTCGCGCGCTTCGACTCCACTGATACCCAACTGCGCGCACGTGAAGTATTAATGGGCGTACTGGGCGATCAGTACGTCGTGGCGCTTAACCTTGCTCCGGCAACCCCGCGCTGGCTGGCAGCCATTCACGCAGAACCGATGAAACTCGGTCTTGACCTGCGTGGTGGCGTTCACTTCCTGATGGAAGTGGATATGGACACCGCGTTGAGTAAGTTGCAGGAACAAAATATTGATAGCCTGCGCAGCGATCTGCGTGAAAAAGGCATTCCTTATACTACCGTTCGCAAAGAAGATAACTACGGTCTGAGCATCACCTTCCGTGATAGCAGCGCCCGTGATGAAGCTATCTCTTACCTGAGCAAGCGTCACCAGGATCTGGTTATTTCCAGCCAGGGCAGCAATGCACTGCGTGCGGTGATGACCGATGCGCGTCTGAGCGAAGCCCGTGAATACGCGGTACAGCAGAACATCAACATTCTGCGTAACCGTGTTAACCAACTGGGTGTTGCTGAACCGGTTGTACAACGTCAGGGTGCTGACCGCATCGTGGTCGAACTGCCGGGTATTCAGGATACCGCGCGGGCGAAAGAAATTCTGGGCGCAACCGCGACGCTGGAGTTCCGTCTGGTAAACACCAACGTTGACCAGTCCGCTGCGGCATCCGGGCGTGTACCGGGTGATTCGGAAGTGAAACAGTCTCGTGAAGGTCAGCCGGTTGTGCTGTACAAACGCGTGATCCTGACCGGTGACCATATCACCGATTCCACTTCCAGCCAGGACGAATACAATCAGCCGCAGGTTAACATCTCGCTGGATAGCGCGGGTGGTAACATCATGTCCAACTTCACCAAGGACAACATCGGTAAGCCGATGGCGACCCTGTTCGTGGAGTACAAAGACAGCGGTAAGAAAGATGCTAACGGTCGTGCAGTACTGGTGAAACAGGAAGAGGTGATTAACATTGCCAATATCCAGTCTCGCTTGGGTAACAGCTTCCGTATCACCGGTATCAACAACCCGAACGAAGCGCGTCAGCTTTCTCTGCTGTTACGTGCCGGTGCGTTGATTGCGCCGATTCAGATTGTGGAAGAACGTACCATCGGCCCAACCCTGGGTATGCAGAACATTAAACAGGGTCTGGAAGCGTGTCTGGCCGGTCTGGTGGTGTCTATCCTGTTCATGATCTTCTTCTATAAGAAGTTCGGTCTGATTGCGACCAGTGCGCTGATTGCTAACCTGGTGCTGATTGTCGGTATTATGTCGCTGCTGCCGGGCGCTACGCTGAGTATGCCGGGGATTGCGGGGATCGTCTTAACCCTTGCCGTCGCGGTCGATGCGAACGTACTGATCAACGAACGTATCAAAGAAGAGTTGAGTAACGGGCGTTCGGTGCAGCAGGCCATCAATGAAGGTTATGCGGGCGCATTTAGCTCCATCTTTGATGCGAACATTACGACGCTGATCAAGGTCATCATCCTGTACGCAGTTGGCACCGGGGCAATTAAAGGGTTCGCGATTACTACCGGTATTGGTGTGGCGACGTCGATGTTTACCGCGATTGTCGGTACACGTGCCATCGTAAACCTGTTGTATGGCGGCAAGCGCGTCAAAAAGCTGTCAATCTGAGGAGTGCGAAGTGGCACAGGAATATACTGTTGAACAATTAAACCACGGCCGTAAAGTCTGGGACTTTATGCGCTGGGACTACTGGGCTTTCGGCATTTCAGGTTTCCTGCTGATTGCGGCCATCGTGGTGATGGGCGTACGCGGGTTTAACTGGGGTCTCGATTTCACCGGTGGTACGGTTATTGAAATCACGCTGGAAAAACCGGCCGATATGGACGTGATGCGCGATGCGCTGGAGAAAGCGGGCTTTGTTGATCCGCTTCTGCAGAACTTCGGCAGCAGCCACGACATTATGGTACGTATGCCGCCAACTGAAGGTGCAGACGGCGGTCAGGTGCTGGGCAGCAAAGTGTTGAGTGTGATTAACGAATCCACCAACCAAAACGCCGCGGTGAAGCGAATTGAATTCGTGGGTCCGAGCGTGGGTGCAGACCTGGCGCAAACGGGGGCGATGGCGTTGATGGCGGCGCTGATCTCTATCCTGGTGTACGTCGGTTTCCGCTTTGAGTGGCGACTGGCGGCAGGGGTGGTTATTGCTCTGGCGCACGACGTGATTATCACGCTGGGGATCCTGTCGTTGTTCCATATCGAGATTGACCTGACTATCGTCGCATCACTGATGTCGGTAATCGGTTACTCGCTGAACGATAGTATCGTTGTATCTGACCGTATTCGTGAAAACTTCCGCAAGATTCGTCGCGGTACGCCTTACGAAATCTTTAACGTGTCCCTGACTCAAACGCTGCACCGTACGTTGATTACGTCCGGTACGACGTTGATGGTTATTCTGATGCTGTTCCTGTTCGGTGGTCCGGTACTGGAAGGCTTCTCGCTGACGATGCTGATCGGTGTTTCCATCGGTACCGCATCTTCTATCTACGTGGCATCGGCGCTGGCGCTGAAGCTGGGTATGAAGCGTGAGCACATGCTGCAGCAGAAGGTCGAGAAAGAAGGGGCGGATCAGCCGTCAATTTTGCCTTAACCATCAAGAGTAGAAATACTGGAATCCCGATCGCAAGGTCGGGATTTTTTTTGCCTGT
>NZ_CP080033.1:1459253-1483020 GCF_019382635.1 Citrobacter sp. Colony219
AACACTACTGACAGTATGCTGTCAGTAGCACTGTCTTATAGTCCTTCTGACACCACCCACACAGGCAGGAGGAAGTATGAACAACGTCATTAACTGGTTTGAAATCCCCGTGGCACAAATGGATCGCGCCATTGCTTTTTATGAACCCGTGATGCAGGTTTCTTTGCGTCGGGAGAATATGGACTGCGCTGAGCTCGCCGTATTTCCGCATCAGGATCCCGCTCCTGGCGGTGCACTGGCTAAATTTGACGGTATTACGCCTTCAGCGCAGGGCGCTATTATTTACCTGCATACGGACGATTTGGCTGCAACGCTTGAACGCGTCGCCATCGCTGGCGGCCAGTGCGTGTTTGGCCCGCTTGAACTGGGGCAAGACATTGGCACGATTGCGCTGTTTACTGACAGCGAAGGCAATCGCGTTGGTTTACATCAACCCGCGTAATTTTTTCAGGACTGACGATTAATATGACCAGACGCGCCGACCGCTTGTTTCAGATTGTACAAATCCTGCGTGGCAGGCGAGTGACAACGGCGGCGCTGCTGGCAGAACGTCTGGAGGTGTCTGAACGGACGATTTATCGCGATATCCGCGATCTCTCTTTATCCGGCGTGCCCATTGAAGGCGAAGTGGGTAGTGGATACCGCTTAATGGCGGGGTTTGATCTGCCGCCGTTGATGCTAACCCAGCACGAATCAGAAGCGTTGATGGTAGCGATTCGGTTGCTGAAAACATGGGGCGGGGATTCACTCTCACAGGCGCTGGAATCAGCACAGGAAAAAGTGTTGGCGATATTGCCGCCAGAGAGTCGGCGCAGAGCCGAGCAAACGCGGATTTTCGCACCTGATTTTGGTAATCAGCCGCATTCACGCAGTGCGTTCGATCTCATTCATCGCGCGGTTTCGGCGCAGCAGGCGCTGGCGCTGCATTATCGCGATGAGTCCGGGAATCTCTCCTGGCGCGACGTTCAGCCGCTGGGATTATTTTTCTGGGGCGAGCACTGGCTGCTCGTTGCCTGGTGTGAAAAACGTGACGATTATCGCTGTTTTCGCGTTGATCGTTGTCTGAAGATCACGCCGCTTAACAGGTATTTTCGCGAATCAGCGGATCGATCGCTAAGTGACTTTTTACGTAAAGTACGCTGTGAAGACCGGCCATAAAAAAGCCAGCGGTTAAGCTGGCTTGTCTGCGATAGATTGGCTGGATTAGAAGTTGTAACCCACAACCAGGTAACCACCCCAACCGGTAGATTTCGCGCTGAAATCGCCTTCGCCCCAGTTCAGAGTGTCGCCACCTTTCCACTGGCCGCCGTTGTGGAAGTAACGCGCCACTACGGAGTAGTGCCAGTGATCGTAGTTCAGCGCCAGAACGTGGCTGGAAGCGATAGAGTTGCTGGTGCGGTTCGGATCGTCACCCAAATCTGAGCCCCAGTCGAAGTTGGTGAAGCCGATGTAGGTCAACTGGCCGCCCCATACCTGGGTGATCGGCACAAAGTATTTCACTTTGAAACGGTAGCCATCCCACTCGTTTTCGTTGGATGCGCCATAGTTCTGCCACTGGTATTTAGCATACACGTTCAGAGACAGACCCATCGGCAGACCGGTATCGATATCGGTACCCAGACCCATATACCAGGTGCTCTGGCGGCTGGCTTTGTTATCACCCATATCGTAGATGTAGTTGTTGGCGAAATACCATTCTTTGAACGGACCGAAGCTCAGGTCAGCGCCGGTCAGCTTGTCGATGGAGAAACGCGGTTCGATTTCCATAAACAGCGGGGAACCGTCAGACCAGATACCTTTATCGTTGCCGTTACCCCAGTCGAAGGTTTTAGGAATATCGATGTAGCCATAGAAGTCAAACCAGTCTTTTTTGGCAAACGCTTCATATTCCAGATATACGTCGTTGTTCAGTTTCGGGGAGAAACGGGTGTGGTAGCTACCCACCACGTTGACGCTCTGGTGCCACCAGTCGGACAGATATTGCGGTTTGTCATTTTCTGCCGCGTTGGCAGTAAAAGACGAGGAGAGCGCCAGCACTGCACCGGCTGCAAGTAATGTTTTTTTCATATGTATGCCACTGTTTGAAATCCCTTTCGGGATAGAAAAATGCGCAATTTGCGTTTCTATACACTTCATCCTTCAAGCCGCCTCTTTGTTGGCTGCCTTTGCTCACCCCCGTCACTTACTGATGTAAGCTCCAGGGATTCACGCAGTTGCCGCCTTGATGCGTCTTGCATGATTTTGTGTAGAAATATTTCGTGTTTCTTCGGTGCCTATTATAAAAATCATTGTTCACAAAAATATGTTTTGTTTCACAGTTCTATCATTTGCGTAATCGATTGCGTTCACGTTTGCGTACTTTAGGCGGCGAATTGTACTGGCTCCGGTGAATGTTGCCAAGTTTTACCGGAAATATCGCTTATGTCAGAGGAGTAACAAAATGGGCGGGAGTGATGTTGCGGAACGCACAAAAACGTTCCGCAAAAAGTTTATTGACTAACAGGTTGGATGTCGTGGATGCGAACAAAACCTAACTGATCTGGAGACAGTCCGTTTAACTGCAATGGAATGTCTACATCACTGGGGGCAAGAATACTTGCCGGGGCGTTGACCAACTGGTTGTGAACGTTCACTTCCTGATAGTTGTCCGTGGTGCCCTGAATTTGCCCGTATTCGACGGTGGCGCTAAAGGCGGGTAAAGGCGTGTTGGATTCACCCTGAATCCGCAGCGTCAGGCGCGTACCGTCGGCGTTCGGCGCAATATTTATCAGCGACATACGTAACGTGCCTATCTGGCTGTCCAGTCGGGCAGGGGTTTTGGAACCTGGCAGCAGATAGACGCCGCTGGTTGATTTTGCGTTCAACATATTTTGTTGAGTAATTTTTACCGTTTCCTGATTTAGCTGCGTCATCTCTTTATTCAACGTGCTAACACTTTGATGCATCTGGCGTACTTCGCTTTGCTGTGCGCAGGCGCTTAGGCTAAAGAGACTTCCCACCAGGAGAATTCTTAGGTAACGTCTTGTCATTGTGATTACTTCCTTTATTGTCGCGATAGCATAATGGTAGTGCGCACTGAGCGCGAAGGCATCGATCCTTTGTCTCAAAAGCGTTGCGCCTTTGTTGTCACGCCAGTTCAGGGTAAAATAGATTCCGGTCAACCACTGAGGTACAGGACGCCGTATGCATTGCCCATTCTGTTTCGCCGTAGACACTAAGGTAATTGACTCTCGTCTTGTCGGCGAGGGCTCCTCAGTTCGCCGCCGTCGGCAGTGTCTGGTCTGTAACGAACGTTTCACCACTTTTGAAGTGGCTGAACTAGTCATGCCGCGCGTTGTGAAAAGCAACGATGTGCGTGAACCCTTTAATGAAGATAAGCTGCGCAGCGGCATGCTCAGAGCGCTTGAGAAACGTCCGGTCAGCTCTGATGACGTCGAAATGGCGTTGAACCATATCAAATCACAACTGCGTGCAACTGGCGAGCGTGAGGTGCCGAGCAAGATGATTGGCAACCTGGTGATGGAGCAGTTGAAAAAACTCGATAAAGTCGCCTACATCCGCTTTGCTTCGGTTTACCGGAGTTTCGAAGATATCAAAGAATTTGGCGAGGAGATTGCTCGCCTACAGGACTAAGCCATGCAGGATGAATTATACATGGCGCGCGCGCTGAAGCTTGCTGCGCGCGGACGTTTTACCACTCACCCCAATCCCAACGTGGGCTGCGTGATTGTTAAAGATGGGGAGATCGTCGGTGAAGGGTATCATCACCGCGCGGGCGAACCACATGCCGAAGTCCATGCCCTGCGGATGGCGGGAGAAAAAGCACAAGGTGCAACCGCCTATGTCACGCTTGAACCTTGTAGCCATCATGGCCGTACGCCGCCGTGCTGCGATGCGTTGATTGCCGCAGGCGTGTCACGTGTGGTTGCCGCGATGCAGGATCCTAATCCGCAGGTCGCAGGACGTGGGCTCTA
The DNA here is from genome assembly GCF_019382635.1 of Citrobacter sp. Colony219. Taxonomy (NCBI): domain Bacteria; kingdom Pseudomonadati; phylum Pseudomonadota; class Gammaproteobacteria; order Enterobacterales; family Enterobacteriaceae; genus Citrobacter; species Citrobacter sp. Colony219. Next base: position 1,463,228 of record NZ_CP080033.1, read on the forward strand.
CCGTTTGCAGCAGGCGGGCATCGACGTCAGCCACGGGCTGATGATGAGCGAAGTTGAGCAATTGAATAAAGGCTTTCTCAAGCGCATGCGTACGGGATTCCCGTATCTGCAGCTTAAGCTTGGCGCGTCGCTTGATGGCCGTACAGCGATGGCCAGCGGTGAAAGCCAGTGGATTACCTCACCACAGGCGCGCCGCGATGTGCAACGCTTGCGCGCGCAAAGCCATGCCATTTTAACCAGCAGTGCTACGGTGCTGGCAGACGACCCTCAGCTTACCGTGCGTTGGTCGGAGCTTGGGGAATCAACTCAGGCGAGTTACCCGCAGGAAGAGCTGCGCCAGCCAATCCGCATTGTTCTGGATAGCCAGAATCAGGTCACGCCGGAGCACCGTATTGTGCAACAGCCTGGAGAAACCTGGATTGTCCGGACTGAAGACGACCCTCGTAGCTGGCCGGAGACGGTTCGTAGCCTGAAGGTGCCGGAACATAACGGGCATCTGGATCTGGTGGTGCTGATGATGCAACTGGGCAAACAGCAAATTAACAGTATTTGGGTTGAAGCAGGCCCAACGCTCGCGGGAGCATTATTACAGGCCGGTTTGGTCGATGAGCTAATCGTGTATGTTGCGCCTAAACTGTTAGGCAGCGATGCGCGAGGATTATGTGTGCTTCCAGGCCTTGAGAAACTGGCTGACGCACCCCATTTCAAATTCAATGAGATACGCCAGGTGGGCCCGGACGTTTGCCTGCATTTAACGACTGCGTGAGGCTTTCTGATTTAGAGGAAGCAGCGCACAGAATATTATGATAAAATCCGCCCCCCTTACGGGGCTATAAATCGAACCCGAAGGAAGAATATGAACATTATTGAAGCTAACGTTGCTACCCCGGACGCTCGCGTCGCCATCACCATTGCGCGTTTCAACAACTTTATCAATGACAGCCTGCTGGAAGGTGCGATCGACGCCCTGAAACGTATTGGTCAGGTTAAAGATGAAAACATTACCGTTGTTTGGGTTCCAGGTGCCTATGAGCTGCCGCTGGCGGCTGACGCTCTGGCGAAAACCGGTAAATACGACGCGGTGATTGCGCTCGGTACGGTGATCCGTGGCGGTACCGCGCACTTCGAATATGTGGCTGGCGGTGCAAGCAATGGCCTGGCGCATGTCGCTCAGGACAGCGGCATTCCGGTAGCCTTCGGTGTTCTGACCACCGAAAGTATTGAACAAGCCATCGAACGTGCTGGCACTAAAGCCGGCAACAAAGGCGCAGAAGCTGCACTGACTGCGCTTGAAATGATTAATGTATTGAAAGCCATCAAGGCCTGATTTTTGTAAGGGGAAATCCGTGAAACCTGCTGCTCGTCGCCGCGCCCGTGAGTGTGCCGTCCAGGCGCTCTACTCCTGGCAGTTGTCCCAGAACGACATCGCTGATGTTGAATACCAGTTCCTGGCGGAACAGGACGTAAAAGATGTCGACGTTCTGTATTTCCGTGAACTGCTGTCCGGGGTGGCGACTAACAGCGCGTACCTGGATGGCTTAATGAAGCCTTACCTGTCTCGCCTGTTGGAAGAGCTGGGTCAGGTAGAAAAAGCCGTGCTGCGTATTGCGCTGTTTGAACTGTCTAAACGTAGCGATGTGCCATACAAAGTGGCCATCAACGAAGCGATTGAACTGGCGAAAACCTTCGGCGCTGAAGACAGCCACAAATTCGTCAACGGCGTACTGGATAAAGCAGCACCTGTGATTCGCCCCAACAAAAAGTAATTCCGAGGCCGGTCGGATGGTGGAACATGTTTCCGCTATCCCCGGCTTTTTCTTTTTTTTCTGCTGAGGCATAACGTATGGCATGCGGCGAATTTTCCCTGATTGCCCGTTATTTTGACCGCGTAAGAACCTCTCGTCTTGATGTCGAAACCGGTATTGGTGACGATTGCGCACTTCTGAACATCCCTGAAAAACAGACGCTGGCGATCAGTACCGATACGCTGGTAGCTGGTAACCACTTCCTCCCTGACATTGATCCGACCGATCTCGCCTGGAAAGCGCTGGCGGTGAATTTGAGCGATCTGGCGGCGATGGGGGCGGACCCTGCATGGCTGACGCTGGCGCTCACGTTACCTGACGTCGATGAAGCCTGGCTTGAAGCCTTCAGCGATGGCCTGTTTGAACTGCTGAATTACTATGATATGCAGCTGATTGGCGGTGACACCACGCGTGGACCACTGTCGATGACGCTGGGTATCCATGGCTACGTCCCTGTAGGACGGGCTTTAAAACGCTCCGGAGCGAAACCGGGAGACTGGATTTATGTGACCGGTACGCCGGGCGACAGCGCTGCGGGGCTGGCGATTTTACAGAATCGGTTGCAGGTTGGAGATGCAAAAGACGCGGACTATCTGCTTAAACGTCATCTGCGGCCAACGCCGCGCATCCTGCAGGGACAAGCCCTGCGCGATCTGGCGAGCGCCGCTATCGATATTTCCGACGGCCTGATCTCCGATCTGGGGCATATCGTTAATGCCAGCGGCTGCGGCGCGCGGGTTAACGTTGATGCGCTGCCTTACTCTCCGGCATTTGCCCAACACGTGGAATCGGAACAGGCGCTGCGCTGGGCGCTCTCGGGTGGTGAAGATTATGAGTTATGCTTTACCGTACCGGAAATTAACCGTGGCGCGCTGGACGTGGCGCTGGGGAATCTCGGCGCAGCGTTTACCTGTATCGGGCAGATGAGCGCGGATGTGGAAGGCATTCACTTTACGCGCGACGGAAAACCCGTCACGTTCGACTGGAAAGGATATGACCATTTTGCCGCGCCTTAAAAAAGATGTCGCCAAAAGTCGCCTGAGTATGCGCAACCCGTGGCACTTGTTGGCCACCGGTTTTGGCAGCGGACTGAGTCCAATTGTTCCTGGCACCATGGGATCGCTGGCGGCGATCCCATTTTGGTATTTAATGACGTTTCTGCCGTGGCAGCTGTATTCGCTGGTGGTCATGTTGTCTATCTGTATTGGCGTTTATCTGTGCCATCAAACGGCGAAAGATATGGGCGTGCACGATCACGGCAGCATTGTCTGGGACGAGTTTGTCGGGATGTGGATAACCCTGATGGCGCTACCAACCAACGACTGGCAGTGGGTTGCCGCGGGTTTTGTGATTTTCCGTATCCTGGATATGTGGAAGCCGTGGCCGATCCGCTGGTTTGATCGCAACGTGCATGGCGGTACAGGGATCATGATCGATGATATTGTCGCCGGGATACTTTCTGCCGGAATTTTGTATTTTATCGGTCATCACTGGCCGGTAGGTATTATTTAACCCTTTTGGGGGCTGTTGTAGGCCGGATAAGCGTCGCGCCATCGCCGGATGCGCTATGCTTATCCGGCCTACAATTAGCAATCGCCAATGCTTATTTAAATCCCACCACCGGATGCTGTTTGTACGGCGTTTCCAGCTCGGCTACCTGCTCTGGTTTCAGCGTTAAATCCACCGCATTAAGCAACTCATCCAGCTGTTCCTCACGCGACGTACCGATAATCGGCGCGGCCACACCGGGTTTACTCAGTAGCCAGGCCAGCGCAACCTGTGCACGCGTGACGCCTAATTCTTCACTGATACCGGCCAGCCGTGCGGCAATTTGCGCATCGTTTTCATCGCTCTCGTTGTACAAATTTTTACCGACTTCATCAGAAACCAGACGTGCCGTCGTTTCTCCCCACGGGCGCGTCAGGCGACCACGCGCCAGCGGACTCCATGGGATCACCGCCACACCTTCCTGATAGCAAAGCGGCAGCATTTCACGTTCTTCTTCGCGATAAATCAGGTTGTAGTGATCCTGCATGCTAACGAACTGTGCCCAGCCGTGTTGTTTCTGCAGGGCCAGTGCCTGAGCAAACTGCGAAGCGTGCATGGATGAGGCACCGATATAGCGCGCTTTACCTGCTTTCACTACGTCGTTTAGAGCCTCCAGGGTTTCTTCAATAGGTGTGTTGTAATCCCAGCGGTGAATTTGCAGGATGTCGACATAGTCCATACCCAGACGTCTGAGGCTGTCGTCGATTGAGCGCAGGATTTGTGCGCGGGATAATCCTTCCGGCAGGTCGTCAACCTGATGAAAAACCTTGGTGGCGACCACGACATCTTCACGGCGTGCGAAATCACGCAGCGCGCGGCCAACAATCTCTTCGCTGCTGCCAGCGGAGTAGCTGTTGGCGGTATCGAAAAAGTTAATGCCGCCTTCAAGGGCGTGTTTGATTATCGGGCGGCTGCTTTCTTCCGGTAGCGTCCAGGCGTGATTGCCGCGATTGGGTTCGCCAAACGTCATGCAGCCCAGACAAAGGCGGGAGACCCGAAGGTCTGTTTTTCCTAAGGTGTTGTATTGCATAAATTCGCTCCTGCTTAGCGTGTTATTCATTAAGCATAGCAGGAGCGAGGGGGGGATTATGCCAGCCAGGCCTTGATTTTGGCCTCAATTCCGGTGGCATTCAGGCCCAGTTCGGCGCGAGCCTCGTCCTGAGTTCCCTGGGGAATGAAGAAATCAGGCAGGCCAATATTCAGTACCGGAACTGGCTTACGATGTGCCATCAGTACTTCGTTTACGCCGCTGCCAGCACCGCCCATAATGGCGTTCTCTTCAATGGTGACCAGCACGTCGTGTTGGGCGGCCATTTCCAGGATCAACGTTTCATCCAGCGGTTTCACAAAGCGCATATCGACCAGCGTGGCGTTCATCGACTCTGCGACCTGAGCGGCTTCCGGCATCAGGGTACCGAAGTTGAGAATTGCCAGTTTCTCACCGTGACGCTTGACGATACCTTTACCGATAGGCAGTTGTTCCAGCGGGGTCAACTCTACGCCCACCGCGTTACCGCGTGGGTAGCGCACGACCGTTGGACCGTCGTTGTAGTGATAGCCGGTGAACAGCATTTGGCGGCATTCGTTTTCATCACTCGGGGTCATGATGACCATTTCCGGGATGCAGCGCAGGAAGGAGAGATCGAACGCTCCCTGGTGGGTTTGCCCATCTGCGCCCACAATACCCGCCCGGTCGACAGCGAACAGGACCGGCAGTTTCTGAATGGCGACATCATGCAGCACCTGATCGTACGCGCGTTGCAGAAAAGTAGAGTAAATCGCCACGACCGGCTTATAGCCGCCAATCGCCAGACCGGCAGCAAACGTCACCGCGTGCTGCTCGGCAATCGCCACATCGAAGTAGCGGTCCGGGAATTTACGGGAAAACTCCACCATGCCGGAGCCTTCGCGCATTGCCGGGGTGATCGCCATCAGCTTATTGTCTTTCGCCGCGGTTTCGCACAGCCAGTCACCGAAGATTTTTGAATAGCTCGGCAGGCCGCCGCTGCTTTTCGGCAGGCATCCGCTGGACGGATCGAATTTGGGTACCGCGTGGAAGGTGATTGGATCTTTTTCTGCCGGCTCGTAGCCACGACCTTTTTTGGTCATGATGTGCAGGAACTGCGGGCCTTTCAGATCGCGCATGTTCTTCAGTGTGGTGATAAGCCCCAGCACGTCGTGACCGTCCACCGGACCGATATAGTTAAAGCCCAGTTCTTCAAACAGCGTGCCCGGCACGACCATGCCTTTAATGTGTTCTTCGGTACGTTTGAGCAGCTCTTTAATCGGCGGTACGCCGGAGAACACTTTCTTCCCGCCTTCGCGCAGCGAGGAGTAAAGTTTGCCGGAGAGCAATTGCGCCAGGTGGTTGTTCAGCGCACCGACATTTTCTGAGATCGACATTTCGTTGTCGTTCAGAATAACCAACATGTCGGGTTTAATATCACCCGCGTGGTTCATCGCTTCAAACGCCATGCCAGCAGTGATGGCGCCATCGCCAATCACGCAGACGGTACGACGTTCTTTGCCTTCTTTCTCAGCGGCAACCGCAATACCGATACCTGCGCTAATGGAGGTTGAAGAGTGCCCAACGCTCAGTACGTCATACTCGCTCTCACCGCGCCACGGGAACGGATGCAAACCGCCTTTCTGACGAATGGTACCGATTTTATCGCGGCGTCCGGTCAGAATTTTGTGCGGGTAAGCCTGATGTCCTACATCCCAGATTAACTGGTCAAACGGGGTATTGTAGACATAGTGCAGCGCGACGGTGAGTTCCACCGTGCCCAGACCAGAGGCGAAGTGCCCGCTGGAACGGCTTACGCTGTCGAGCAAATAGCGGCGCAGTTCGTCGCAAAGCTTTGGCAGGCTCTCTTTTGGCAGCAGACGTAACTCCTGGGTGGAGTCGACCAGCGCCAGGGTCGGGTATTTGGCTATATCAAAACTCATCGCAAGCTCATGGGATATGTTGGTTTATTTATCACGCTGGATTATGTAGTCCGCTAGCGCTTCCAGTGCCGAGGTATCGAGTGACTGTGCGGCCAGCAGATTCAGCGACTGGCGGGCATCTTCGATTAAATCCCGGGCTTTATTCCGGGCTTGCTCAAGACCCAGAAGTGCAGGATAGGTACTTTTGCCAAGCTGCTGGTCAGCACCCTGACGTTTACCCAATGTTGCAGTATCGCCTACCACATCCAGGATGTCATCCTGAACCTGGAAGGCCAGACCGATGCTTTCTGCGTATTTGTCGAGTATTGCCAGGCATTCTCGCCCTTTATCGCCTGCGCTCAATGCACCCAGACGTACGGCGGCGCGAATCAATGCCCCGGTTTTGTGGCGGTGAATACGCTCCAGAGCATCCAGCTCAACCTGATGGCCTTCGGCTGCCAGATCCAGCGCCTGGCCGCCGCACATACCGGCGATACCGCTGGCCTGAGCCAGTTCAGAGATCATCGCGATGCGGTCACGGTCAGACACTTCCGGCATCGGGGCGTCGCTGATAATAGAGAATGCCAGCGTTTGCAGCGCATCACCGGCCAGAATCGCATTCGCTTCGCCAAACTTGACGTGGCAGGTCGGCAGACCGCGACGCAGATCATCGTCGTCCATCGCGGGTAAATCGTCGTGCATCAGTGAATAGGCATGGATGCACTCGACGGCGGCAGCGGGAGCATCAAGCGTACTCAGGCTGACGCCAAACATCTGGCCGGTCGCGTACACCAGGAACGGGCGCAGACGTTTACCGCCTAATAATGCGCCATATTGCATGGTTTCGACCACGGGAGTGTTCTGAAAGGGCAGTGGCGCGATAAAACGGCTCAGTGCCTGGTTGGCCTGCTCAACGCAAGCCTGTAGCTGCTGCGTAAAATCCATTTACTCATTATCCGGTGTAAAAGGCGTAAGGGCGGCGTCTTCAGTATCTGACAGCAGGATTTGCACGCGCTGTTCAGCCTGTTGCAATTTAACCTGTCCCTGACGCGCCAACTGTACGCCGCGTTCGAATTCGTTCAGCGCTTCTTCCAGCGGCAGGTCGCCGCTTTCCAGGCGGGTAACAATCTGTTCCAGCTCGCTCAGCGCTGTTTCAAAACTGGCTGGCGCTTCATTTTTCTTCGGCATAATGAATGTCTGACTCTCTGTATTGGCAGCACAAGACTATGGTAACGGACTCGCACTGATAAGCAAATAACGCGCAATGGTAAGGCGATGTGCACAGGATGACCATGATGGTGGTATACTTGCGCGCCTGGATGCAGCCGCAGGGTATGGGCTGCTGTATTTTTTCCCATTACAAGTCATTCAGACTTGCCAAAGAACCATTGCCGCCATGAAGTTTATCATTAAATTGTTCCCAGAAATCACCATCAAAAGCCAATCTGTGCGTTTGCGCTTTATAAAAATTCTGACAGGGAACATTCGTAACGTTTTAAAGCACTATGATGAAGACCTTGCCGTTGTCCGCCACTGGGATCACGTTGAGGTTCGCGCGAAAGATGAAAGCCAGCGCCTGGACATTCGCGACGCGCTGACCCGTATTCCGGGGATCCACCACATTCTCGAAGTAGAAGACGTGCCGTTTACCGATATGCACGATATTTTCGAGAAAGCGCTGGTACAGTATCGCGACCAACTGGAAGGTAAAACCTTCTGCGTACGCGTTAAGCGTCGTGGTAAGCATGAGTTTAGCTCCATTGAGGTGGAACGTTATGTTGGCGGTGGACTGAACCAGCATATTGAATCCGCGCGCGTGAAGCTGACGAAGCCGGACGTGACGGTTAATCTTGAAATCGAAAACGACCGCCTGCTGCTGGTTAAAGGCCGCTATGAAGGTATCGGCGGTTTCCCAATTGGGACGCAGGAAGACGTACTGTCGCTGATCTCCGGTGGTTTCGACTCCGGCGTGTCCAGCTACATGCTGATGCGTCGTGGCTGCCGCGTGCACTACTGCTTCTTTAACCTTGGCGGGGCAGCGCATGAAATCGGCGTTCGTCAGGTGGCGCATTATCTGTGGAACCGTTTTGGTAGTTCGCATCGCGTGCGTTTTGTTGCTATCAACTTTGAACCGGTGGTCGGTGAGATCCTGGAGAAAGTCGACGACGGTCAGATGGGTGTGGTTCTCAAGCGTATGATGGTTCGCGCGGCGTCGAAAGTCGCTGAGCGCTACGGCGTACAGGCGCTGGTCACCGGTGAAGCGCTGGGCCAGGTGTCGAGCCAGACGCTGACCAACCTGCGTTTGATCGATAACGTATCAGACACTCTGATCCTGCGCCCACTTATCTCCCATGATAAAGAGCACATCATCAATCTGGCGCGTGAAATTGGCACCGAGGATTTTGCTCGTACCATGCCGGAATACTGCGGTGTAATTTCAAAAAGCCCGACGGTGAAAGCGATCAAAGCGAAGATTGAGGCCGAAGAAGAAAACTTCGATTTCTCTATCCTCGATAAAGTGGTTGAAGAAGCGAACAATATCGATATTCGCGATATTGCCCAGCAGACGCAGCAAACCGTGGTAGAAGTGGAAACCGTGAGCGGTTTCGGCCCGAACGATGTGATTCTGGATATCCGTTCTGTGGATGAACAGGATGATAAACCGCTGAAGGTTGACGGCGTGGACGTCGTTTCTCTGCCGTTCTACAAGCTGAGCACTAAATTCGGCGATTTGGACCAGAGTAAAACCTGGCTGCTGTGGTGTGAACGCGGGGTGATGAGCCGTCTGCAGGCGCTTTATCTGCGCGAGCAGGGCTTTGAAAACGTGAAGGTGTATCGCCCGTAATTGAGTAAACACCGTGTTGTAGGCCGGATAAGGCGGTTGCGCCGCCATCCGGCAATGCAACGATATTATTCAAAACGCACAGGAAGCGTCTTCCCGTTCGATTCCCAGACGCCCTGATAAACTCCGTCTTTTAACTCCAGCGTTATCTTCTCTTGCGCTTGTTCAGCAGCAGATGTCTTCAGTTCATAATGTTGATTGTCGGCTGTGTCGCATTTGCCGGTTAATTCAATCGGTGCGCCAAATTTCTGGTAAAAGTAAGCCCCTTCAAAGAAATCACCGTATTTGCAGTCCACCTTCAACACAATACGCATGCTTTTTCCCAGCGTGCCGTACATGACTTTGCCGTCAATGCCGGGCGCTGGCGAAACCGGTGTTGTACTCTTTGCGCCAGTCAGATACTGGCCGTACGGCGTGAGCCGATTTTGCAGTTCCGCGGTTGGGATTTTCGTGGTGAAATCACCCAACTCGTCGAGTGCGCGGCTGGCGTGGTTGCTACAGCGTCCGTTCAGGAAGACCAGATGGTCTTTTTGCAGGGAGAATTTGTCGATGTAATACAACCCGTCGGTGTAGGTTGCGCATGATGCGTAGAATTCGGCATAGTCAAAGTCTTCGCCTTTCTCTTCTTTTATTTGTTCTGGTGTTTGCGATTTATGCGCATCAACAAAGGTGTCGATTTGGCCACGGATATCTTTTCTGATGCGAGTATTTAATTCGTCCATCGTAGAACGGGAAAAGAGGTCGTTGAGGGTAATTGCCGCGCCGTTGGCTAAATCGAAGCTGAGCGGTACATTGTACGATTCGCAATACGCTCCGCAGCCTTCGACAAACATATTCATGGTCAGGATTTTTTCGTCGCGAAATTCAACCGTGTAGTTAAGGTTTGCGGTGGGATTCATGGCTGATTTCGCAAACTGGTTTACTGTGGCCTGCGGAGTATTACCCGGTAGCTGATTGATAAAGGTTGCGAAAATATAATCGTTAATACGTTTCGCAACCTTGGGGTTATCCGTCGAGGAAAACCATGGTACGCGATATTGCATTTCAGTGCTTCCGGGATAGCGATACTCAATACTCTTTATGTCGAGTTGCGTCGCTGTGGCATAACCGGAAAGGAGCAATAAAGCCACTCCACTCAGATATCCTTTCATTATGATTCCTTATAAGGGAGTGGCCTGAAGATTTACTCGTAGTAGTTATAGATTCCCGCTGCCATCACCAGTTGTGATGCAACTTCGTAAGCCTTTTCACGACTGACCAGAAGATCAATGATTTTCAAACCGAAATCGATTGAGGTTCCCGGTCCCTGGCTGGTTAACAGGTTAACGCGCGGATCCCACACGACGCGCTTGTCCTGCCATTGATCAGCGGGGATTTGGTCTTTCAGCGCCGGGAAACCGGTCATGTTGCCGATGGGAAAAATGTCGTGCGGGACGAGGACGGTCGCGGCAGCGGCGCAGATTGCCGCGACAATGCGCCCGGAGCGATGAAACTGCTTCACGGTTTCGACCAGCAGGGGACTGTCGCGAAAACACTCGGCGCCTTTAATACCGCCTGGCAGTACGATAATGTCGAAATCGCCGTCAGCAACTTCGACTAATGGCGCATCCGCCAGCAGTTTCACACCGCGCGAGCACACGATCGTCAGGTTGCCATCGCTGGCGACGCTGGCGGTTGTGACCTTAATTCCGCCGCGAACCAGTAGATCGATAGTAGTAACCGCTTCGGTTTCTTCACTACCAGGGGCGAGACATACCAGTGCTTGAGCGCTCATACTCACTTTCCTTTCTTTTAACCATTTCAAACAGGCGGGCATTTTCCGGAACGGCGATGCCGTGCGCGCGTGCGCGTTTTAACAAATAACCGGTAATGTAGTCGATCTCGGTATGACGCATGGCGCGAATGTCCTGCAGCATAGATGAGATATTTTCCGCCGTACTGTCAATCACTTGCTCGACATAATAGCGTAAATCATCCGCTGATGTGTGGTGGCCTTCGCGTTCGATCACCGCTGCCACTTCCTCGCAGATGAGCGCTATTTTTTCCGGATGATGGCGTAACTCACCGTTTGGGCAATCCCATAATGCGGTCAGCGGGTTAATGACGCAGTTGACGGCCAGCTTGCGCCACAGCTCGGCGCGAATGGTGTTATGCCAGGCGACGTCCGGCAGCACCTCTTGCAGGGTTTCAGCCAGATAGCTGAAATCGCCGTCTTGCTCACGCGCCGGCCCAATACGCGTTGTTCCCTGAGCGACATGAATGATGACGTTCCCGTCACGGCGTGCCGCGTGAGTGGTGGTGCCCATCAGCAGGGGTTGTTTAATGTTATGTAACTCTTCAATCGTCCCCATGCCGTTGTGAATAAGCAGAATGGGCGTGGTTTCAGGCAGAATTGCAGACAGGCCTTTTACCGCATCAGAAACCTGCCAGGCCTTCAGGGTGACCAGCAGCAGGTCGCTTTTTGCCAAAAAGTCGGGGTCATTTGCCGTCAGGGATTCATTAAAAACTGAGCCATCCGTGTCGATCAGGTTTACACTGCAGTAGGGTTGCGGTACGCGCAGCCACCCTTGCACCTCATGTCCATGTTTGCACAGCGCTGTAAGCCATAGCTGCCCTAACGCTCCACATCCCAGTACGGTAATTTTCATTCTTCCTCCTCACCTGCAACAGCACCAGGTGTTAATCCATATCGACCGCACCCCATTATTGTTCGCAGATGTCACTACCACGTACAATGAAAGGATACAGCCTAGTATAGCGCTGTCTGTTGAGTAACTTTGCAGGTATTATGCTTCGCATCAAAAATGAAGGGAGAGGAAAAGATGCCATCTTTCGATATTGTCTCTGAAGTTGATCTTCAGGAAGCCCGTAACGCGGTGGATAACGCCAGCCGTGAAGTCGAGTCACGCTTTGATTTTCGTGGCGTTGAAGCCACTTTTGAGCTGAATGAGTCAAATAAGACGATTAAGGTGCTGAGCGAGTCTGATTTTCAGGTTAATCAGCTGCTGGATATTTTGCGTGCCAAGCTGCTGAAACGCGGTATTGAAGGCACGTCGCTGGACGTACCAGAGACCTTCGTGCACAGTGGTAAAACCTGGTTTGTTGAAGCTAAGCTGAAGCAGGGCATTGAAAGCGCGGTGCAAAAGAAAATCGTTAAGCTGATCAAAGACAGCAAGCTGAAGGTGCAGGCGCAGATTCAGGGCGAAGAAATTCGTGTGACCGGTAAGGCGCGTGACGATCTGCAATCCGTCATGGCGCTGGTTCGCGGTGGCGATCTCGGCCAGCCGTTCCAGTTTAAAAACTTCCGCGATTAAGTCGTAATGCCTGATCCGGCCTACAGGTCGCACACGCTATTTGTAGGCCGGATAAGACGTTAGTCGCCATCCGGCACTCTTCACGCCTGGCTTATCGCTTGCTCAACCTCGAATCGATTGGTCACTTTGCTGTCGATTTTCACGTAGGCCGAATGCTCTTTCGCCACAATTAACACTTCGCTTATTCCTTCTTTTGCCAACAGGCGCTGCTTCAACGTGTCATCCGCGGCAATTTCAGGTGGGATTTCCACGCGCAGGCTGCTGACGTACGGCGGTTCTTTCATTGTGCTTGCCACCAACAGCCACACTGCTGCCAGCAGCGCGCCAGCCAGGAATACCGCCTGACCATCAAAAATTTCGACCACCCAACCGCCGAGCGAACCGCCAATCGCCACGCCAAGAAACTGGCTGGTGGAGTAAACGCCCATCGCCGTGCCTTTGTAACCCGCAGGTGATTCTTTGCTGATAAGCGAGGGGAGGAGGGCTTCCATCAGGTTGAAGGCGAGGAAGAAAATCTGCACGCCCGCAATCAGGCCCCAGAAACGCACGTTAGCGCTCCACAATACAATCTCTGCAATAAGGATTAGTAACACGCAGGCGAGGAACACGCGTTTCATCTTGCGCTTCACTTCGGCGTAAATGATGAACGGCACCACGGAAACAAAGGACAGCAGCATCGTCACCAGATAAACTTTCCAGTGTTCTGCGGCGGGGAAACCGGCTTTCGCCAGTTGTCCTGGTAACGCGACGAAAGTGGACATCAGCAAAATGTGCAGGCACATGATGCCGAAATTGAGCTTCAGCAGTTTGGGCTCCGCCAGCACTTTGCTGAAGCTATCTTTTACCATGCCCGATTCACGGTTTAGTACGTGGCTGGTGCTATTGGGAACGACCCAAATGGTCAGCACGATACCCGTGGTAGCAAGGGCGGCGATCATCCAGAACAGCGCGTGTAACCCCAGCGCATGGGTAACGATTGGCCCCAGCACCATCGCAATGGCAAAGGTGATACCAAAGCTGACGCCGATAAACGCCATCGCTTTGGTGCGGTTTTGCTCGCGGGTTAAGTCGGAAAGCAGCGCCATCACGGCGGCGGCAATCGCCCCGGAACCTTGCAAAGCCCGGCCTAGAATAATTCCCCAGATTGAATCGGAAAGGGCGGCAATCACGCTGCCGAGAACGAATACCGCTAGCCCACCGACGATAAGCGGCTTACGGCCGATGCGGTCAGAGAGCAGACCAAAGGGGATCTGGAAGACGGCTTGCGCCAGGCCATAAATGCCGATGGCAAGGCCTATCAGCGCTTCGCTGGCGCCCTGTAGCGCCATGCCGTATGTGGTCAGAACTGGCAGAACCATAAACATGCCAAGCATGCGCAACGAGAATACGGTCCCTAAACCCCAGGTGGCGCGCAACTCACCGGGCGTCATTTTGTAATCGTTCATTCCCACCTCTGTATTAATTTCGCGCCTAGTGTAAAGGGGGGAAGGAATGGGGTAAACCTCTACGATATGTGGAATTGTGTAGCACGGAAACTTAAATAGTTACAATTGCAACTAATTTACTTGCGATAATTACAAGTGTAGTCTTTTTGTGGTTATTTCTAATGGAAAGAGGGAAAAGGAAAATGGTATTTCGCGATAAATATAACCAATTGCTTCCTATGGATGACTGTTTCCGATGGATATCATTCTAATGAGTATTCAAGACGATGTGTTAACACTTTTCAGGGAAGAAATACCTGGGTATTTGGATGAAAACTGGAAAGAGGTTCCTTTAGAACTCGATTCAGATTTGTTTGATGCCCCCGGTGATGATCTCTACTGGGCTCTGGATCGATATGAGAAAGAGTTCAAAGTCGATTTATCATGTGTGAACTGGAAACCTTACTATCCATGGCACAATCTACCGCTATTCACGAGATGGTTCAAAGCTAACCGGGAAGAAGTGGAAGCAACGCGCATACCGTTAACCGTAAGGATGTTTGCTGAGGCGGCTGAAGCGGGGAAATGGCTGTTTGAGGTCTGGGATGATAAACAAAAAGACGAGACCTAATGCTCTCCAAACTGCATAATAATAAAAAAGGGTGCCGAAGCACCCTTTTTGTATCAGCAGATTTTACCAGACGTAAGTCAGCAGGTTCTGCGAGTTTGGCACCATAAAGTCGACGGACATCATCACGGAAAGCGCGGTAATGGCGATGATGGAGAAGCCGAACAGCTTGCGCGCCCAGACTTTGTCATCTTCCACTTTATAACCGCGCAGCGCCATGCCCAACCACCAGACGCTCACCGCCGCAGCAACAATCAGGTATTTATAACCTGCATAGCCGCCCAGGGTTAGCATCAGCGTGGCGATAGCAAATGCGATGATATACAGCGTGATATGGTTTTTCGCGACTGAAATACCTTTTACCACTGGCAGTACCGGGATGTTGGCAGCCTGATAATCCTTAAAGCGGAAAATCGCAATCGCGTAAGAGTGCGGCATCTGCCACAGGCTGAAAATAGCCAGCAGAATCAGCGCACCGCTATCGAACTCACCGGTTACGGCGCAGTAGCCAATCACCGGCGGCGCAGCGCCGGAGAGTGAGCCAATCAGCGTGCCATAAACGGAATGGCGCTTCATGTACAGGCTATAGACGCCCACATAGACCACGAAGCCCATTACCCCCAGCCAGCAGGCCAGAGGGTTCGCGCCAAACCACAGCAGCATAAAACCAGCAATACCCAGCAGGGTGGCGTACACCAGTGAGACCGCAGGGGAAATCAGACCTTTAACCAGCACGCGGTTTTTGGTCCTCTCCATCTTCCTGTCGATATCCCTGTCGATGTAGTTGTTAAATACACAACCCGACGCCACAACCAGTGACACCCCAACCAGCGTGTAGATAAACAGGGGATAATCAATGCTGCCTTTCGAGGCCAGCAGGAACCCCCCAATCACCGAGATCAGGTTGCCAAAGATGATGCCTGGTTTCGTTACTTGCAGGTATTGCTTAAACATCATAATCGCCGCTCTTAGTGCATCATCATGTTGTAGTTAAGGTTCCACATAATCCAGATGGAGCCCACAACCAGGATGGCGATGATTAGCACAGTAAAGACAAAGGCCGTCATGTTCCAACCTTCATCAGATTTGCTATTCATGTGCAGGAAGCACACCAGGTGCACCAGAATCTGTACCACTGCCATTGCCAGAATAGTTCCCAGAATGACGGCCGGAGAGGCAGAACCTGTCATCACCATCCAGAACGGAATGACCGTCAGGATGATAGACAGGATAAAACCTGTCATGTAGGTTTTTACGCTGCCATGGGATGCGCCGCCGCTCTCGTTAGCATGACTCATTACATCGCCCCCATCAGATAAACAACAGTGAACACACAGATCCATACCACATCCAGGAAGTGCCAGAACAGGCTCAGGCACATGATGCGGGTACGGTTAGTACTGGTCAGGCCGCGACGAGCGACTTGCACCATCAGCACTGCCATCCAGATAAGACCGGAGGTGACGTGCAGACCGTGCGTGCCGACCAGCGCGAAGAACGCAGACAGGAAACCGCTGCGATCCGGGCCCATGCCGTTAACAATCAGGTGATGGAATTCATAGAGTTCCATCCCGATGAATCCGGCACCGAACAAGAAGGTCAATGCCAGCCAGGAGATAACCTGGCTCTTGTTGTTCTTGTACATGGCAATCGCTGCCATGCCGTAAGTAATGGAGCTGAATAACAACAGGAATGTTTCAACCAGAACGAACGGCAGTTCAAAAATGTCCTTACCTGTCGGGCCACCTGCGGTGCCGTTCACCAGAACGGCATAGGTTGCAAACAGAATAGAGAACAGAATGCAGTCGCTCATCAGGTAGATCCAGAATCCGAAGATCTTGGTCTGGCCTGCATCGTGGTGCCCGTGTTCGTGCGCGTGGGCAGTCGCGTGCGTTAAAGTATCAGTTGCCATTTTTCAGCCCTGCCTTAGTAATCTCATCGAAATGCTGGTTTTCCAGTTTTTCGACTTCCGGGACCGGCACGTAGTAATCCACGTCTTCATCAAAGCTTTTCACAATCCAGCTGATGATCATGCCTGCGAAGCTTGCAATCGCCAGCCACCAGATATGCCAGATCATGGCGAAACCAAACAGTGTTGCGAAGGCGGTAATGACGATACCGGCACCGCTGTTCTTCGGCATATGAATTTCTTCATAGTGCGCAGGCTGCTTGTACGCTTCACCTTTTTCTTTCATTTCCCAGAAGGCATCACGCTCGTGAACGTGCGGCACAACGGCAAAGTTATAGAACGGAGGCGGGGAAGAGGTTGCCCACTCCAGCGTACGACCACCCCATGGGTCACCGGTCAGGTCACGGTTCTGCTCGCGGTCGCGAATAGAAACGTAGATCTGAATCAGCTGGCACAGGATACCCAGTGCTATCAGCGCGGCGCCGCAGGCGGCAACGACCAGCATTGGATGGAACTGAGGGTCAATCTGCTGGCTGAGGCGACGGGTCATACCCATGAAGCCCAGCACGTACAGCGGCATAAATGCCACGAAGAAGCCGATGATCCAGAACCAGAATGCGCGTTTACCCCAGGTTTCGTTCAGCGTGAAGCCAAACGCTTTTGGCCACCAGTAGGTCATACCTGCGAAGCAGCCAAATACGACGCCGCCGATGATAACGTTATGGAAGTGCGCAATCAGGAACAGACTGTTGTGCAGTACGAAGTCTGCACCCGGAACCGCCAACAGTACGCCGGTCATGCCGCCGACTGAGAAGGTCACGATAAAGCCAATCGTCCACAGCATTGCTGAGTGGAATACGATACGGCCCTGATACATGGTGAACAGCCAGTTGAAGATCTTCACCCCGGTCGGGATGGCGATAATCATGGTGGTAATACCGAAGAAGGCGTTTACGTTAGCGCCTGCACCCATGGTGAAGAAGTGGTGCAGCCAAACAACGAACGACAGAACGGTGATACACACGGTTGCCCACACCAGCGAGGTGTAACCAAACAGACGTTTACGTGAGAAGGTTGCCGCGATTTCGGAGAACACCCCGAAGACCGGCAGAACCAGAATGTACACTTCCGGATGGCCCCAGGCCCAAATCAGGTTGATGTACATCATCATGTTGCCGCCCATATCGTTGGTAAAGAAATGGGTACCCAGATAGCGATCCAGGGTCAGCAACGCGACGGTAACCGTCAGGATTGGGAAAGAAGCGATAATCAGGATGTTCGCGCACAGAGACGCCCAGCTGAATACCGGCATCTTGAACATGGTCATTCCTGGCGCACGCATCTTAATGATGGTCACAAAGAAGTTGATACCGGTCAGGGTTGTACCAATACCGGACAACTGGACTGCCCATATCCAATAATCGACCCCGACGCTTGGACTGTACTCTATTCCCGAAAGTGGTGGATACGCCAGCCAACCGGTCTGCGCGAATTCACCCACGCCCAGAGACAGGTTAACCAGGATTACGCCGACAACGGTGAACCAGAAGCTCAGGTTGTTCAGGAACGGGAATGCAACGTCACGTGCACCGATCTGCAGTGGAACCACCAGGTTCATCAGACCGATAACAAATGGCATTGCCACGAAGAAGATCATAATCACGCCGTGAGCCGTGAAGATCTGGTCGTAGTGGTGAGGAGGCAGGAAGCCCGCTTCACCTGCAGAAGCCAGCGCTTGCTGACTACGCATCATGATGGCGTCGGCAAAGCCACGAATCAACATGACGATTGCGACGATGACATACATGATGCCAAGGCGTTTGTGGTCAACCGAAGTCAGCCACTCTTTCCACAGGTAGGTCCACTTACCGAAGTAAGTGATTAGGCCCAGTAAGGCCGCACCACCGATGATAATGGCAGCGATCGTAACCATGACAATGGGTTCATGGAACGGCACTGCATCCAGCGTCAATTTTCCGAACATCGTATTCTTCCTCAACCCCTTGAGTTGGCGGATTCCGCGTGGCTCATGTCCATGCCTTCCATACCTTCGTGTGCGTTGTGCTCACCTTCGGGTTGGGTCATGTCCATGCTCTTACCGTGAGCCATAAATTTGTTAATAACGTCTTTAAACAAATCAGGTTTCACGTTGGAGAAGTATTCCACCTGGTTGTATTCACTTGGCACAGCCACTTTCTCGAACGCAGCCATGTCGCTCATGGTGTTCGTGGACTGTTTAGCTTTAGCAACCCATTGGTCGAATTCGGCGCGGTCCTTTGTTGCGATAGCCTTGAACTTCATACCGGAGAAGCCTGGTCCGCTGTAGCTTGCGGAGATACCATCATAAGTACCGACTTCGTTGGCGATCAGATGCAGTCGAGTCTGCATACCGGCCATGGCATAAATCTGGCTACCCAGACGCGGGATAAAGAAGGAGTTCATCACGGAGTTGGATGTCACTTTGAACTCAACCGGAGTATTCGCCGGGAAGGCGATTTCATTCACGGTAGCGATACCCTGTTCCGGATAGATGAAGAACCATTTCCAGTCCATGGAAACCACTTCGATGGTAATGGGCTTCTCGTCATGCGCCAGCGGTTTGCTTGGCTCAAGAGCGTGAGTGGTTTTCCAGGTCAATACGGCAAGGAAAATGATGATTAAGATAGGCACCGTCCAGACCACAGCTTCCACTTTATTGGAGTGTGACCAGTTCGGGCTGTACTTCGCATCTTTATTGCTTGCACGGTACTTCCAGGCAAAACCAACAGCCATCAAGATGGCAGGAATAACGACAATCAACATCAGGCCAAATGCCGTCAGTATCAGTGAACGTTGTTCCAGTCCAATCTGTCCTTTAGGGTCAAGCAGCGCAGAATTACAGCCACTGAGTAACGCAGTGCCTGCAATTAATGACAACCATCCCAAACTTTTATTGTATTTCCTGAGTCTCATTTAACGACCTCAATTCCACGGGACCGGGTGGCGTTTAAAGTGTGAGGGCATTTTACGGGAAGGTTACATTACTGTAAACATCCTTGGATCTGTGTTACTGGGTTCTGCCGTGCATGTCACATATGTTGCAATATATGTCGCCTCGGCTTTAAGAACCTGTTGCAACATCACGTTATAACGAAAGCGGGCGAGCAGGGGAGGTGTTGAGGGCAATTGGTATAACCAATACGAAAATAAAACAATTGTTTAACAATTGATTATCAATAAAAAGACAAATGATGAACAAAAAATAAATCTGATTTGGCTGAATCGAGTAAGGAAAATAGAATTTATAAAAGGAGTCAATAATTTCCAAATTCTATGGCGCACAAAACAACAAATATTATTTTTATCAATTGTTGTTTATTTAGCCGTTATAATTACGCAGGGTGATTACAACGGCT
>NZ_CP080033.1:1483102-1483192 GCF_019382635.1 Citrobacter sp. Colony219
GCGACCGCGACTGAGACTTCAAGCAGCCCCGTCAGGAAAGAGAAACTGGTGTAATCCAGCGCGTTCATGGTGAGCAGCAACAGCCAAACC
>NZ_CP080033.1:1483220-1498794 GCF_019382635.1 Citrobacter sp. Colony219
TCATCAAAGCCAGATTGTACGCCCCACGGAACTCTGTGCGTGGAATAAAACTCTCATTTTGCCAGCTATGTTCCAGCGTCTGGCGGCACACCAGCAGCAGCAGGAGTCCAGGGATCGCGGCAAACACGGAAAACAGATAAAACGTTGGCCACCCGTGCGCTTCGACAAACCAACCTGCTACCGGGCCAACGTAAACGCGACCGACCGCTGAAAGCGCGGAGAGCAGGGCGAACTGGGTTGCGGAGAACGATTTATTACACAGCGTCATTAATAAGGCGACAAACGCCGCAGTACCCATCCCACCGCACAGGTTTTCAAAGAAGACGGCAGTCGCCATACTGAACATGTGCTTGTCGGTTATTGAAAGCAGCCAGTATCCGGCGTTCGATACGCCCTGCAGAATGCCGAAAATGAGTAACGCGCGAAACAGCGAAAGACGCTGCATCAGGATCCCACCGTATAGCGCACCGACTATTGTCGCCAGCAGCCCCAGCGTTTTATTGACGACGCCGACTTCACCGGCATCAAATCCGACACCGCGGATCAAAAAGGTGGTAGTCAGGCTCATGGCGAAGGCATCACCGAGCTTATACAGCACAATGAGCAGCAGGATAAGCCAGGCGTTGTTACGACCAAAGAAGTCGCGCAGCGGGGCTGCAACCGCCTGCTCCAGCGTTTTGGGCACCGGAATGGCATCAGTCGGTTCGGGTGCTAACAGGGTGGCGATAATGCAGGGAATCAGTAGCGCGGCCATCAGCCAGTACATGCCTTGCCAGCCGAGCCAGCGGTCGGCCATCCACAGGGCCAGCCCACCGGAAACCAGCATCCCTAATCGATATCCCAGCACGCTGATAGCCGCGCCGGTGCCGCGTTCTTCGGCGGGTAACACGTCGGTTTTCCAGGCATCAAAGACGATATCCTGCGATGCCGAGCAAAAAGCGATCACTACTGCGAGTGCGGCCATCCAGCGTAACTGTGTGCCAGGCTCCAGAAAGCCCATCGCGGCGATAGAAATTAACAACAGCACCTGGGTCGCCAGCAGCCAGCCGCGACGTCGACCTAAAAACGGTGGCGTGTAACGGTCCATCAACGGGGACCAGAGGAACTTAAACACGTAGGCCTGGCCGACCAGAGAAAAGAAACCGATGGTTTTAAGATCGATATTCTCGACCGTCATCCATGCCTGGAGCGTACCCGAGGTCAGTGCGAGCGGTAAACCGGAAGCGAACCCCAGTATGAGCAGGATAGCCGAACGTGGTTGCTGAAAAATACGTAAGTAATGACTGGACATGGGCTTCTATAGGCCCGACGAACGCCGGGCCATATGGGCAGAAATTAACGCGCGTTCTGCTTGATGAAATCGTGAACGCTGGTGTCCTGAGACATATCAGCGATGGTGTCGGTCAGCACGCTGTTAACGGCGTCAGCGATATTTTTGTTAGAGGCCTGCAGTGCGCCTTCAACAGAATAGCTTGCGCGGTAGTTTTTGGTCATCTTGTTGCCGTTAGCAGCGGTCGCAATGATGGCGATGTCTGCTTTGGTGGCGATGTTATAGCGCACGCTACCCTGAGACACGTCAGCGTACAGCTGGCTAACAATGATTTGCAGGTTTACAGCGCCGTTTGGTCCAATCATATAACCGCGTGCGGTCATCTGTTTTTCCAGCACTTCTTGTAGCAGGAAGCGCAGATCGCGTGACGCAGTCAGCGTAACCAGTTGGTTGTCGCGGGTGACTTTTGCCAGCGCTTGATCCTGACGCTGGTCGGCACCGTTGATGCTAACGGTCACGCCCATCAGGCTTGGATCCTGCTGCGGCAGAGTAATTTTCGGGGAGACTTCAATAGTGGTCGGCGGCGTTGCGCATCCAGCTAACATGAACAGCGCGACAAACGGGACGAGGATTTTTTTAAACATGCCAGGGCTCTCAGCGAATCTAAATTGTATGGTTGGAGAAATTTCCCGCCATCATAACATCGCCAACGATGAGGGGAAGTAGGTAACGCATGTAAATTCATTGTGTTGTTCGTTTTATGATTTTGTGGAGACCATAAACGGACTTTTTGCAATAAATCGAAGTGAGGATTCAGTGAACCTCATCCGTTTGGCTGAGAAAATCAGACAAGCGCTAATTTTTTGTTGCTAAGGTGTAATGAAAACGGTAAAAGCGGCTAGTATTTAAAGGGATGGGTGACATCTCAGCGTTGTCGGAGGAAAATTTCATGATGATTCGTGAGCAAATAGAAGAAAAATTAAGGGCAGCGTTCCAACCCGTGTTCCTCGAAGTTGTGGATGAAAGCTATCGTCACAATGTCCCGGCTGGTTCTGAAAGCCACTTTAAGGTTGTGCTGGTCAGCGATCGCTTTACAGGTGAACGTTTTCTTAATCGTCATCGGATGATTTACAGCACGTTAACGGCAGAGCTTTCCACAACCGTTCATGCCCTTGCTCTGCATACCTACACCATTAAGGAGTGGGAAGCGTTGCAGGATACGATTTTTGCATCGCCTCCGTGTCGTGGGGCGGGAAGCATCGCGTAAAAACGGATTTGCAACAACCGACGTTTTTCCAGTATGTTGCTACAGATTATGTGAAAACGGCCTGCGGGCCGTTTTGTTTTGTCTGAATTCTGAGTAGGTCGTCCAGTATTCAGACAAAAATTAGCCGGGAATTGTGAAAAAAGCCGCAGCAACGCGCAATAACCGTTCTCGACTCATAAAAGTGATGCCGCTATAATGCGCGTCTTATTTTTCGGAATGTCTTCGGGATGATTCTGACGACAGGGAATGTGATTGATTATGAGAACATCCCAGTTCCGCGAAGCCAACAACCTGTGCTTGCGGAGAAGAGTTGACCGAGCACTGTGATTTTTTGAGGTAACAAGATGCAAGTTTCAGTTGAAACCACTCAAGGCCTTGGCCGCCGTGTAACGATTACTATCGCTGCTGACAGCATCGAGACCGCTGTGAAAAGCGAGCTGGTCAACGTAGCGAAGAAAGTGCGTATTGACGGTTTCCGCAAAGGAAAAGTACCGATGAATGTTGTTGCTCAGCGTTATGGCGCGTCTGTTCGCCAGGACGTTCTGGGTGACCTGATGAGCCGCAACTTCGTTGACGCGATCATCAAAGAAAAAATCAATCCGGCTGGCGCACCGAACTACGTTCCGGGTGAATACAAGCTGGGTGAAGATTTTACTTACGCGGTAGAGTTCGAAGTTTACCCGGAAGTTGAGCTGACTGGCCTGGAAGCAATCGAAGTTGAAAAACCGGTTGTTGAAGTTACTGACGCTGACGTTGACGTGATGCTGGACACCCTGCGTAAGCAGCAGGCAACCTGGAAAGACAAAGACGGCGCTGCTGACGCAGAAGACCGTGTAACCATCGACTTCACCGGCTCTGTAGACGGCGAAGAGTTCGAAGGCGGCAAAGCGTCTGACTTCGTACTGGCGATGGGCCAGGGTCGTATGATCCCAGGCTTTGAAGAAGGCGTTAAAGGCCACAAAGCTGGCGAAGAGTTCACTATCGACGTGACTTTCCCGGAAGAGTACCACGCTGAAAACCTGAAAGGTAAAGCCGCTAAGTTCGTTATCAACCTGAAGAAAGTTGAAGAACGCGAACTGCCGGAACTGACTGAAGAATTCATCAAACGTTTCGGCGTTGAAGATGGTTCCGTAGCAGGTCTGCGCGCTGAAGTACGCAAAAACATGGAACGCGAGCTGAAAGGCGCAGTGCGTAACCGCGTTAAGTCTCAGGCGATCGAAGGTCTGGTAAAAGCTAACGACATCGACGTTCCGGCTGCGCTGATCGACAGCGAAATCGACGTTCTGCGTCGTCAGGCTGCACAGCGTTTCGGCGGCAACGAGAAACAAGCTCTGGAACTGCCGCGTGAACTGTTCGAAGAACAGGCTAAGCGTCGCGTAGTTGTTGGTCTGCTGCTGGGCGAAGTGATTCGCACCAATGAACTGAAAGCTGACGAAGATCGCGTTAAAGGCCTGATCGAAGAGATGGCTTCTGCTTACGAAGATCCGAAAGAAGTGGTTGAGTTCTACAGCAAAAATAAAGAGCTGATGGACAACATGCGTAACGTCGCTCTGGAAGAGCAGGCTGTTGAAGCCGTTCTGGCGAAAGCGAAAGTGACTGAAAAAGCCACTTCCTTCAACGAACTGATGAACCAGCAGGCGTAATTCGTCGCTTTTTTAGCACGAATTTCATACGCAAGCCCGTCACCTTTTGGTGGCGGGTTTTTTTTTGTCACGCATTTTGCATGGGAAGAGTGCGAAAACAGCGTTTCAGTGTTAGCGTTACAACAAAAGATTGTTATGCTTGAATTATGGCGATGTCGTACCCATTACTGAGGGACTAGCTGATAATCCGTCCATAAGGTTACAATCAGCACAGCAGGTTTTTTCAAATTTTATCCAGGAGACGGAAATGTCATACAGCGGCGAACGAGATAACTTTGCACCCCATATGGCGCTGGTGCCGATGGTCATTGAACAGACCTCACGTGGTGAGCGCTCATTTGATATCTATTCTCGTCTACTTAAGGAACGCGTCATTTTTCTGACCGGCCAGGTCGAAGACCATATGGCTAACCTGATCGTGGCGCAGATGCTGTTCCTGGAAGCAGAAAACCCGGAAAAAGATATCTACCTGTATATTAACTCCCCTGGTGGGGTGATCACTGCCGGGATGTCTATCTATGACACCATGCAGTTTATTAAGCCAGACGTCAGCACCATTTGTATGGGCCAGGCGGCCTCAATGGGCGCGTTCCTGCTGACCGCCGGGGCGAAAGGTAAACGTTTTTGCCTGCCTAACTCTCGCGTCATGATCCACCAGCCTCTGGGCGGTTACCAGGGTCAGGCAACGGATATTGAAATTCATGCCCGTGAAATCCTGAAGGTAAAAGGGCGCATGAACGAACTTATGGCGCATCATACGGGTCAATCTCTTGAGCAGATTGAACGTGATACCGAGCGCGATCGCTTCCTCTCCGCTTCTGAAGCGGTGGAGTACGGTCTGGTCGACTCGATTTTGACCCATCGTAATTAATGCCCAGCGCGCAGGTGTGCCGCTATAATTACCTGGAGCGGCACAACGCTGACTAGCGTCTTGCGCCTGAGAATGGCATTTGCGTCGTCGTGTGCGGCACAAAGAACAAAGAAGAGGTTTTGACCCATGACAGATAAACGCAAAGATGGCTCGGGCAAATTGTTGTACTGCTCTTTTTGCGGCAAAAGCCAGCATGAAGTGCGTAAGCTGATTGCCGGACCATCCGTGTATATCTGCGACGAATGTGTTGATTTATGTAACGACATCATTCGCGAAGAGATTAAGGAAGTAGCACCGCACCGTGAACGCAGTGCGCTGCCGACGCCACATGAAATTCGCAACCACCTGGACGATTATGTTATTGGCCAGGAACAGGCGAAGAAAGTGCTGGCGGTCGCGGTATACAACCATTACAAACGTCTGCGCAACGGCGACACCAGCAATGGCGTCGAGTTGGGCAAAAGTAACATCCTGCTGATTGGCCCGACGGGTTCCGGTAAAACGCTGCTGGCTGAAACGCTGGCGCGCCTGCTGGACGTTCCGTTCACAATGGCCGATGCCACCACGCTGACCGAAGCCGGTTATGTGGGTGAAGATGTTGAAAATATTATTCAGAAGCTGCTGCAGAAGTGCGATTACGACGTGCAGAAAGCACAGCGTGGGATCGTCTATATCGATGAAATCGACAAGATTTCGCGTAAATCAGACAATCCGTCCATTACCCGTGACGTTTCTGGCGAAGGCGTACAGCAGGCGCTGTTGAAACTGATCGAAGGTACGGTTGCCGCCGTTCCGCCACAGGGTGGACGCAAACATCCTCAGCAGGAATTCCTGCAGGTTGATACCTCCAAGATCCTGTTTATCTGCGGTGGTGCATTTGCCGGTCTGGATAAGGTGATTGCTAACCGTGTTGAAACCGGCTCCGGCATTGGTTTTGGCGCAACGGTAAAAGCACAGTCTGATAAAGCCAGCGAAGGTGAACTGCTGTCGCAGGTAGAACCGGAAGATCTGATTAAATTTGGTCTGATCCCTGAGTTCATCGGTCGTCTGCCGGTTGTGGCAACCCTGAGCGAACTGAGCGAAGAAGCGCTTATTCAGATCCTGAAAGAGCCGAAAAATGCCCTGACCAAGCAGTACCAGGCGTTGTTCAATCTTGAAGGTGTTGATCTGGAATTCCGCGAGGAAGCGCTGGATGCTATCGCCAGGAAAGCGATGATTCGTAAAACCGGTGCGCGTGGTCTGCGTTCTATCGTCGAAGCCGCGTTACTCGACACCATGTACGATCTTCCTTCTATGGAAGACGTTGAAAAAGTGGTGATCGACGAGTCGGTGATTGGCGGACAGAGCAAGCCGTTGCTGATTTACGGTAAGCCGGAAGCACAGCAGGCATCTGGCGAATAATTCATCAATTCATACAGGCGTTTAACCAAAAAGGGGGGATTTTATCTCCCCTTTTATTTTTCCGTAAACATGGCGTTGAATGTGTGGGAATCATCCCCATATACTGACATACATGTTAAAGGTGGTGTGAAGCACAGTCGTACCACCTGATTACCTGGCGGAAACTAAACTAAGAGAGAGCTCTATGAATCCTGAGCGTTCTGAACGCATTGAAATCCCCGTATTGCCGTTGCGCGATGTGGTGGTTTATCCGCACATGGTCATACCCTTATTTGTAGGGCGGGAAAAATCTATCCGTTGTCTTGAAGCGGCTATGGACCATGATAAAAAAATCATGCTGGTCGCGCAGAAAGAAGCGTCAACGGATGAGCCGGGTGTAAACGATCTTTTCACCGTCGGGACCGTGGCCTCTATTTTGCAGATGCTGAAACTGCCTGACGGCACCGTAAAAGTGCTGGTCGAGGGGTTACAGCGCGCGCGTATTTCTGCGTTGTCAGACAACGGCGAGCATTTCTCTGCGAAAGCGGAGTACCTTGATTCGCCTGCTATTGATGAGCGTGAACAGGAAGTGCTGGTACGTACAGCTATCAGCCAGTTCGAAGGCTATATCAAGCTAAACAAAAAAATCCCACCAGAAGTGCTGACGTCGCTTAACAGCATTGACGATCCTGCACGTCTGGCGGACACCATCGCAGCGCACATGCCGCTGAAGCTGGCTGACAAACAGTCCGTGCTGGAGATGTCCGACGTGAATGAACGTCTGGAATATCTGATGGCGATGATGGAGTCAGAAATCGATCTGCTGCAGGTTGAGAAACGCATTCGCAACCGCGTGAAAAAGCAGATGGAAAAATCCCAGCGTGAGTACTATCTGAACGAGCAGATGAAAGCTATTCAGAAAGAGCTCGGCGAGATGGACGATGCGCCGGACGAAAACGAAGCACTGAAGCGTAAGATCGACGCGGCGAAAATGCCGAAAGAGGCAAAAGAGA
The DNA here is from genome assembly GCF_019382635.1 of Citrobacter sp. Colony219. NCBI lineage: Bacteria > Pseudomonadati > Pseudomonadota > Gammaproteobacteria > Enterobacterales > Enterobacteriaceae > Citrobacter > Citrobacter sp. Colony219. The sequence goes on from NZ_CP080033.1 coordinate 1,490,665, forward strand.
AAGCGGAAGCGGAACTGCAGAAGCTGAAAATGATGTCTCCGATGTCGGCAGAAGCGACGGTCGTGCGTGGCTACATCGACTGGATGGTACAGGTGCCGTGGAATGCGCGTAGCAAGGTCAAAAAAGACCTGCGTCAGGCGCAGGAAATCCTCGATACCGACCATTACGGTCTGGAACGCGTCAAAGACCGTATCCTTGAGTATCTCGCGGTCCAAAGCCGTGTGAACAAAATCAAGGGGCCGATCCTGTGTCTGGTTGGGCCGCCGGGGGTAGGTAAAACCTCTCTGGGTCAGTCCATCGCCAAGGCGACAGGGCGTAAATACATCCGTATGGCGCTTGGCGGCGTGCGTGATGAGGCTGAAATTCGTGGTCACCGCCGGACCTATATTGGTTCGATGCCGGGCAAACTGATCCAGAAAATGGCCAAAGTGGGCGTTAAAAACCCGCTGTTCCTGCTTGATGAGATCGACAAAATGTCTTCTGACATGCGTGGCGATCCGGCTTCCGCACTGCTTGAGGTGCTGGATCCAGAGCAGAACGTGGCGTTCAGCGATCACTACCTGGAAGTGGACTACGATCTCAGCGACGTGATGTTTGTTGCGACGTCGAACTCCATGAACATTCCGGCACCGTTGCTGGATCGTATGGAAGTGATTCGTCTGTCTGGTTATACCGAAGACGAGAAGCTGAACATTGCGAAACGTCACCTGTTGCCAAAACAGATTGAGCGTAACGCGCTGAAAAAAGGTGAGCTGACGGTCGACGATAGCGCCATTGTAGGCATTATTCGTTACTACACCCGTGAAGCGGGCGTGCGTAGTCTGGAGCGCGAAATCTCCAAACTGTGCCGCAAAGCAGTTAAGCAATTGTTGCTCGATAAATCACTGAAACACATCGAGATCAATGGCGATAACCTGCACGACTACCTGGGCGTACAGCGCTTTGACTATGGCCGTGCGGATAACGAAAACCGCGTGGGTCAGGTGACTGGTCTGGCGTGGACGGAAGTGGGCGGCGATCTGCTGACCATTGAAACCGCCTGTGTTCCAGGTAAAGGCAAGCTGACTTACACCGGATCGCTCGGCGAAGTGATGCAGGAATCCATTCAGGCAGCGCTGACCGTGGTGCGTGCGCGTGCGGAAAAACTGGGTATTAATCCGGACTTTTACGAAAAACGCGACATCCACGTTCACGTACCTGAAGGCGCGACGCCAAAAGATGGTCCAAGTGCGGGTATTGCCATGTGCACCGCGCTGGTCTCATGTCTGACCGGTAACCCGGTTCGTGCCGATGTGGCGATGACTGGCGAGATCACCCTGCGTGGTCAGGTTCTGCCTATTGGTGGTTTGAAAGAGAAACTGCTGGCGGCGCACCGCGGCGGCATTAAAACGGTCTTAATTCCAGACGAAAACAAACGTGACCTGGAAGAGATTCCGGACAACGTCATTGCCGATCTTAATATTCACCCGGTGAAACGTATTGAGGAAGTTCTGACTCTTGCGTTGCAAAATGAACCCTCTGGAATGCAGGTTGTGACGGCAAAATAGTGACCTCGCGCAAAGAGCATTAATAAAAACAGGGCTGGCAGGCCATTTCGGGCTTGCCAGCCTTTTTTTGTATAGCTAATTTAGATAACGGATTGGGCTTGCCATCATTATCGGGTGTTGTAAGGGCATGGCAGGCCTGATATAACTGCTGCGCGGTCGCACTTTGAAGGATTCTGGTGCGATATATATTATAAAGAGGAAGAGAAGAGTGAATAAATCTCAACTGATCGACAAAATTGCTGCAGGGGCTGATATCTCTAAAGCTGCGGCTGGACGTGCGTTAGATGCAATTATTGCTTCTGTTACCGAATCCCTGAAAGAAGGTGATGACGTAGCACTGGTAGGTTTTGGTACTTTTGCCGTTAAAGAGCGTGCTGCCCGTACTGGTCGCAACCCGCAAACAGGTAAAGAGATCACCATCGCCGCGGCTAAAGTACCGGGATTCCGTGCAGGTAAAGCACTGAAAGACGCGGTAAACTAAGTGATTTCCCCTTTGGGGATGTGACTAAGTACAAGGGCGCATCAACCGATGTGCCTTTTTTATTTCTGATTCCGGTACTTTCTATGCGTTGTGGGCTGACAATTGCCCCTGTTTCTTGTCACAATAGGCCTTTGTGCGCAGCGTTCAGGAAACGCTATGCTGCGTGAAGCATATATACTCAAAATCCTTGCCGCCGTTGTTGTGTCAACGCGCAGACGGCCTGAAGGATAACGCGTATAGTCATCTACAGCGGAGTGTGGTTACACCATGATGGACAGCTTACGCACGGCTGCTAACAGTCTCGTGCTCAAGATTATTTTCGGTATCATTATCGTGTCGTTCATTTTGACCGGCGTGAGTGGTTACCTGATTGGCGGGGGCAATAACTACGCCGCTAAAGTGAATGGCCAGGAGATCAGCCGCGGGCAGTTCGAGAATGCGTTCAACAGCGAACGTAACCGCATGCAGCAACAGCTGGGCGATCAATATTCTGAGCTGGCGGCGAACGAAGGTTATATGAAAACGCTGCGTCAGCAGGTGCTGAATCGTCTTGTGGACGAAGCGCTGCTGGATCAGTACTCCCGTGAGCTTAAGCTCAACATTAGCGACGATCAGATTAAGCAGGCTATTTTCGCCACACCTGCTTTCCAGGTTGACGGCAAATTTGATAACAACCGCTACAACGCAATTGTTAATCAGATGGGCATGACCGCCGATCAGTACGCTCAGGCATTGCGTAACCAGCTCACCACGCAACAGTTGATCAACGGCGTTGCCGGGACCGACTTTATGCTGAAAGGCGAAACGGACGAACTGGCGGCGCTGGTCGCACAGCAGCGGATCGTGCGCGAGGCGACGATTGACGTTAACGCACTGGCCGCGAAGCAATCTGTTACCGAGCAGGAAGTTGCCAGCTACTACGAGCAGAATAAAAACAACTTTATGACGCCGGAACAGTTCCGTGTGAGCTATATCAAGCTGGACGCTGCAGCAATGCAGGAAACCGCCAGCGATGCTGATATTCAGTCTTATTATGACCAGCATCAGGATCAGTTCACTCAGCCGCAGCGTAACCGCTATAGCATCATTCAGACCAAAACTGAAGATGAAGCCAAAGCGGTACTGGACGAGCTGAATAAAGGCGGTGACTTTGCTGCGCTGGCGAAAGAAAAATCTGCTGATATCATCTCTGCCCGTAACGGCGGTGATATGGGTTGGCTGGAAGATTCCACCACCCCGGATGAGCTGAAAAATGCCGGTCTGAAAGAAAAAGGCCAACTGTCTGGCGTAATTAAGTCTTCCGTTGGTTTCCTCGTGGCGCGTCTTGATGACGTACAGCCTGCACAGGTTAAACCGCTGAGCGAAGCTCGCGACGACATTGCGGCGAAAGTGAAGCAGGAAAAAGCGCTGGATGCCTACTATGCGCTGCAGCAGAAAGTCAGCGATGCGGCCAGCAACGATAACGAATCTCTGGCGGGTGCAGAGCAGGCAGCAGGTATGAAAGCGGTTGAAACGGGCTGGTTTAGCCGTGACAGCCTGCCGGAAGAACTGAATTTCAAACCAGTCGCTGACATCATTTTCAATGGTGGTCTGGTTGGCGAGAACGGAACGCCTGGCAGTAACTCCGATATCATCACCGTGGATGGCGATCGCGCGTTCGTGCTGCGTATTAGCGAACACAAAGCAGAAGCCGTGAAGCCACTGGCTGAAGTGAAAGAGCAGGTAACTGCGCTCGTTAAGCACAATAAAGCAGAGCAGCAGGCGAAGCTTGATGCCGATAAACTGCTGGCGGATCTGAAAGCCGGTAAAGGCGATGAAGCGCTGAAAGCGGCGGGTCTGAGCTTTGGCGAGGCGAAAACGCTGAGCCGTACGGGTCAGGATCCGTTGAGTCAGGCTGCCTTTGGTCTGAGCCTGCCGACGAAAGACAAGCCGAGCTACGGTGTTGCGAACGATATGCAGGGTAACGTTGTACTGTTGGCGCTGGACGAGGTGAAAGCCGGTTCTATGCCTGAAGCGCAGAAGAAAGCGATGGTTCAGGGGATCACTCAGAACAACGCGCAGATTGTCTTCGAAGCGCTGATGAGCAACCTGCGTAAAGCGGCAAAAATTAAAGTCGGTGATGCGCTGGAACAGCAGCAATAACCGAGGCAGTTCGCAAAAAATTGCAAAAAGTTGTATCTACCAAAGGCCGCTTTCGCGGCCTTTTCCATTTCTGATATTTGCCGTTTGTCTGCTGTACTGCACCTCGCTATCGTGATTCCACTGTTAACAAACAAGGAGAAAACAGTATGAAACATGGAATCAAAGCCCTGCTTATCACCCTTTCATTGACCTGTGCCGGCATGGCTCAAAGCGCACTGGCCGCAGAGTCTGTCGCTAAAAGTCAGGCGGTACAAACTAAAGCGGAAAACTCAGGGGCGGCACAAAGCAAAGCCACACTGCCCGCTAAAGCAAGCGACGATGAAGGCACCAGGGTAAGCATCAACAGCGCTTCCGCGGAGGATTTAGCGCGAGTCATGAATGGCGTAGGTCTGAAGAAAGCGCAGGCGATTGTGAGCTATCGTGAGGAGTACGGACCGTTTAAAACGGTGGAGGACTTAAAGCAGGTACCGGGTATGGGCAGTTCACTGGTGGAGCGTAACCTGGCAGTTTTAACACTTTAATAACTTGCACAGCGCTGAAAATTTGCCAGACTGTAGAGGTCATACCAGTTATGACCTCTTTACCCTAAAGTCTGTTCCTATAAAAACAACGTAAGGCCCCTGCGCTATGCAAACACAAATCAAAGTTCGTGGTTTTCATCTTGATGTCTATCAGCACGTTAACAATGCCCGCTATCTGGAGTTTCTGGAAGAAGCCCGCTGGGATGGTCTGGAAAACAGCGACAGCTTTCAATGGATGACCGCACACAACATCGCTTTTGTGGTCGTGAATATAAATATTAACTACCGCCGTCCAGCGGTGCTAAGCGACCTGCTGACCATCACCAGTCAGGTGCAACAGCTAAATGGCAAAAGTGGGGTGTTAAACCAGACAATTACCCTGGAGCCGGAAGGGCAGGTGGTGGCTGACGCGTTGATTACCTTCGTCTGTATTGATTTGAAAACGCAAAAAGCGCTGCCGCTGGAAGGGGAGTTACGCGAAAAACTGGAGCAGATGGTGCAGTAGCTCAACGTTGCCTGATGGCGCTTCGCTTATCAGGCCTACGGGCGACATTGCGTACGATGAACGCTGTCGGTAGGCCGGATAAGGCGTTTACGCCGCCATCCGGCACTATTCGCTCTATTATTTCAGGCCGGTTTTCTGCTTCATTGCCGCCATCACTGCCGGTTTATCCGCCAGATAATGGTTCAGGCCGTTGGCACGCAGATTACACGCCGCACAGTGACCGCAACCGTCACCTTTGATGCCGTTATAGCAGGTTAGTGTTTCTTCGCGTACCAGGTCCAGCTTGCCCCAGTAATCAGCCAGCGCCCAGGTTTCGGCTTTATCGATCCACATCAGTGGGGTTTCAAAGCGAATATCTTTCGCCATCCCCAGGCTTACGGCATGGTTCAGCGCTTTGACGAACTCGTCACGACAGTCCGGATAACCAGAGAAATCGGTCTCGCAAACGCCGGTAATGACCGCCTCTGCCTGCACCTGGTACGCGTAACTTGCTGCCAGCGTTAAGAACAGAATATTGCGTCCTGGCACAAAGGTATTGGGAATGCCGTTCGCATCCGGTTCGTAATCGGGTACCGGAATATTATCGCGGGTCAGGCTGCTGACAGCCAGTTCACTGAGCAGCGTGACATCAAGCACTTTGTGCGCACGGGCGCCGAGTTTTAAGGCCAGGTCACGTGCGACATCAATCTCAGCGCGATGGCGCTGACCATAATCAAAGGTCACGCAGTGCACTTCATCATACTGATGCAGCGCTTGCGCCAGACAAGTCGTGGAGTCCTGACCTCCACTGAATACAACAACGGCACGTTTCATGGCTTTTCCTGACAAAATAACGAAACCCTTATGGTAGCGCCTGGGCGTGTCGCCGACCAGCTTCTTCACGCTGAAGGGGGCGGTAACCAGGCCTCGGTGAACTCAAACCAGCCACGCGGATTCAAACGTACGCCGTTCACGCCCGGCGGCGCGCTGATGCGATAGTGATAATTGAACAGCGGCGTCAGGGTTGCGTCATGCATCAGCGTGGCGAAAACCTGCTGTAAAGCTGCATGACGATCGTCCTCATCGGCCTGAATTTGCAAGGCATCCAGCGTGGTCTGCAGATGAGTATATGCGGGTGCATTCAGAACGTGTGACCATAGCTGATCGCAACGTAACCACTGTTCGAGGGTATACTCGGGGGCTTCGCCAATCAGCCTGTCGCCCATCATCAGATCGGCCTGGGCTAAAGGATGGTCGCCATCCCAGTTTTTAGCATTATGAAAAATAAGCGTTAATTCACAGCCCAGTTTTGCCAGGGCCTGGCGAAGCTGTTCAGCCATGGCGTGCAGTTCTACCGGCAGGTGGTAAGCCAACGTCAGTTTTTCTGGTAGCGCTACTTCGTTCAGTTCATCCCATTGTGGGATCGTCCATCCTGGCAGCAGGGCATTGCTGGGAGTAATGAGGTTTTCATCCACCTCAAGCGTCTGTAGCAGCGAAGAGCGGTGGATAATATTGACCAGTCGACGGGCCTGTTGCGTATTCAGCCGCGCGCTTTTTCTGAGTGTGAGATAGCAAAAACCAAGGCTGATCCCGCTGCTTACCTGGCTTAGCATTGGTAACTCTTCAGGTTTACCAATCGCAATTTGCACCGGATGGCGACAGCTGGTGCCCAAATCCTGGGAGAAAAGCTGTGGGGTTATCCAGTATTCAATGGCTTTCAATAGCGGATGACTCAGATGGTAGTGATCGTGACTCTCGATACGCACCAGCTCGGGAGTAAACAGCGTCAACCGGAACGGGCCGGTACCCACAAACGGATGGTCTGGATGCGCCAGGTGACTGCTGTAGCTTGCCAGACGGTGCGCCAGCCAGAAGTCGGGACGATGCAGAATAAAGGTCAGACACTGGGGATGCGTTACCTCAATGCGTTTTACGCTGATAAACAGCTTATTCAGCGCAGGTAACTCTAACAGCTTCAGCAACTGTTGATGTAGCTGCGTGCTGCTTACCGCATCGCCGTTATGCCAGTACAGGGTGGAACGAATATAGAAATCCCAGCGCAGACCGTCAGCAGAGATATTCCAGTGGTGGGCTAAATCGCCGCAGGGGCGTTGAGTGGTGCTGTCAAAACGTGTCAGGCCAGAGAATACCTGTCCGGCAAGGTGCTGCTCCGCACGACCGGGGAGAAATCCAGGATGCAAAGGTTCGAGCTGGCGATAATAGGGGATACGCAGGGTTGGCGTATCATTTTGCCATTGCCCGCCCATAAACGGCTGCAGCAGGGTTCTTAATTCCCCGGGGGCCAGTTGAGCCAGTTCCAGTACGCTGAGCTGTTCACCCTTTTGCAGTGCCTGCTCCATCATCGTGTTGCGCAGCGAGTCTGGGGTGACCAAAAAACGTAATGCTCCGCGTTTCCCGCGTCCGGACTGAGCGTGCCACTCCAGCCAGCCCGCATCCTGCGCTTGCCTTAGCAGGGTTCGCACGTGGCGCTCGCTGCAAAAACAGCGTTCAGCCAGTTCCCCGACGGTCACCGACTGCGGTTCTCCGTTCGAAGGCAGCCACAGGCGTTGATACTGGTTCAGGCGATTCAACAATCTCATATAAACCCGGAACAATTCATTTGATCTATTCACTATTACTTCCGTATATCTCAGGTGATACTGAATCACAAGTTAACCGCGTCACAGTGTGGAGAAAGAAATGGCTCGTCTGGCTGCATTTGATATGGATGGCACCCTTTTGATGCCGAATCACCATTTAGGTGACGAAACGCTTTCGACGCTGGCACGTCTGCGTGAACGCGATATCACCCTGACATTTGCCACCGGCCGCCATGTGCTGGAGATGCGCCATATTTTGGGTTCTATCTCGCTGGACGCCTTTTTAATCACCGGTAACGGGACGCGAATTCACTCGCTGGAAGGCGATGTATTGCATCGTCAGGATCTGGATCCG
>NZ_CP080033.1:1498836-1503785 GCF_019382635.1 Citrobacter sp. Colony219
GGCAGCATGCATGTCTTTAATGACAACGGCTGGTTCACCGGGCAAGAGATTCCATCACTGTTGCAGGCGCATGTGTACAGCGGATTTCGCTACCAGATCGTCGATGTGAAACGTATTCCGGCTCATCAGGTAACGAAGGTCTGTTTTTGCGGCGATCATGAGTCGCTGATCCAGTTGCGCATTCAGTTGAATGACGCACTGGGCGAACAGGCGAATCTCTGTTTTTCTGCGGTTGATTGCCTTGAGGTACTACCGCTGGGCTGTAACAAAGGCTCTGCGCTGGCGGTACTAAGCGAGCACTTGGGTTATTCCATGGCTGACTGCATGGCATTTGGCGATGCCATGAACGATCGCGAAATGTTAGGTAGCGTTGGGCGCGGCCTGATTATGGGTAACGCAATGCCGCAACTGATGGCTGAACTGCCGCATTTATCGGTGATTGGGCATTGCCGCAATCAGGCTGTATCTCACTTTTTGACGCATTGGCTGGACAATCCGCATCTACCTTATTCCCCCGAATGAGAGATCCCTTCCAGCAAGCCAGACTTCGCGTCTGGCTTTTTTTTGTCTGCTCAGTGTGTATTCAGCAACTGGGCAAGTTCCGCTTTCCACGGCGTTAAATCGCCTATGTGCGCGTCAACCCATTGCGGGTTGTAGTAGGTTTCCAGATAGCGTTCGCCGCTGTCGCACAGCAGCGTCACCAGCGACCCCGTTTCTCCGGCGTCGCGCATACGGGCGGCAAGTTGTAACGTCCCCCACATGTTGGTTCCGGTTGAGGCGCCCACTTTACGACCCAACTGCGTTTCCAGCCAGTGCGCGGTGGCAACGCTTGCGGCATCCGGCACACGCAGCATTTCATCAACTACGTCAGGAATGAAGGACGGTTCGACACGCGGACGGCCGATGCCTTCAATTTTGCTGCCGACCGGGCTGCGCAATGTCGCATCGCGATCCTGCCAGAAGGGCAGAAAAACCGAATTCTCCGGATCCACTACCATCAGACGAGTGTCGTAGCCCTGACAGCGAATATAGCGACCAATGGTTGCGGAGGTGCCGCCGGTTCCGGCGCTCATCACGATATGGCGAGGCACGGGGTTGGGTTCACACTGCATCTGGCGGAAGATACTGTCGGCAATATTGTTGTTACCACGCCAGTCGGTGGCGCGTTCAGCATAGGTGAACTGGTCCATATAATGCCCGTTCAGTTCACGTGCCAGCTGCTCAGAAGCCGCATAAATTTCGCAGGCGCTTTCCACGAAGTGGCAGCGGCCGCCATAAAATTCAATTTGTTCAATTTTGCGTTTTGCCGTACAGGAAGGCATGACAGCAATAAACGGCAGCCCTAACAGTCGAGCGAAATAAGCCTCAGATACCGCCGTTGAACCGGACGATGATTCAATGATGGTGGTGCCTTCTTTGATCCAGCCATTACACAGTCCGTAGAGAAACAGTGAACGTGCCAGGCGATGTTTCAGGCTACCGGTTGGATGCGTGCTCTCATCTTTCAAATAGAGCTGAATACCCGGAAACGCCGGAAGCGACAGGCGAATAAGATGCGTATCGGCAGAACGCTGGTAATCCGCATTAATTTCATTGATGGCGTTTTTAACCCAGGAGCTATTCATCATTAATATCCATTTGTCATTTTGTGCCCAGAATAGCGAAAAGCACGGAAAAAATTGTTGCCATTTAGCCTTTAAAATAGAATGTAAGGAGAAAATTCTTCTCTGTGGAGTGGATATGTTAGACAAAATTGACCGTAAGCTGCTTGGCCTACTGCAACAAGACTGCACCCTTTCTTTGCAGGCGTTAGCCGATGCCGTTAATCTGACGACCACCCCCTGCTGGAAACGGCTCAAGCGGCTTGAGGATGACGGCATTCTGCTGGGCAAGGTTGCTCTGCTGGATCCGGAAAAACTGGGGCTGGGTTTAACCGCGTTTGTGCTGATTAAAACCCAGCATCATAGCAGCGAGTGGTACTGCCGCTTTGTCACTGAAGTGACCGGAATGCCCGAGGTTCTGGGGTTCTGGCGTATGGCAGGGGAGTATGATTACCTGATGCGAGTGCAGGTCGCTGATATGAAAAGCTACGATGAATTTTATAAGCGCCTGGTGAACAGCGTACCGGGCCTGTCTGACGTCACCTCCAGCTTTGCCATGGAACAGATTAAATACACAACTGCTCTCCCTATTGAATAATTCTCCCGGCGCTTATTGCCGGAAATTTTGTCAGGACATAACGCGTGCGATTATTTGCTCAATTAAGCTGGTACTTCCGCCGGGAGTGGCGTCGCTACCTCGGGGCGGTGGCCTTGCTTATCATCATCGCTATTCTTCAGCTTATCCCGCCAAAAGTGGTCGGTATCATCGTGGACGGCGTGACGACACAGCGGTTCACCACCGAGAGACTGCTGATGTGGGTTGGCACGATTGCCCTGATTGCGGTGGTTGTCTATTTGTTGCGCTATGTCTGGCGCGTACTTTTGTTCGGCGCATCCTACCAACTGGCAGTTGAACTACGCGAAGACTATTACCGCCAGTTGAGCCGCCAGCATCCTGAATTTTATCTGCGTCATCGCACCGGCGATCTGATGGCGCGTGCAACTAACGATGTTGATCGGGTGGTGTTTGCGGCTGGCGAAGGTGTATTGACGCTGGTGGACTCGCTGGTCATGGGGTGCGCGGTGTTGATCGTGATGTCTACGCAAATCAGTTGGGAGCTGACGCTTATCGCGCTACTCCCAATGCCGGTGATGGCGATAATGATCAAACGTTACGGTGATCGACTCCATAACCGCTTTAAGGTTGCGCAAGCAGCGTTCTCCAGCCTTAACGATCGTACTCAGGAAAGCCTGACCAGTATCCGTATGATTAAGGCTTTTGGTCTGGAAGACCGACAGTCGGCGCTATTTGCCGCAGATGCTAAAGATACCGGCAAGAAAAACTTACGGGTCGCCCGCATTGACGCCCGTTTTGACCCCACGATTTATATCGCCATTGGTATGGCTAACCTGCTGGCTATCGCCGGGGGAAGCTGGATGGTGGTTCATGGCTCTCTGACCCTTGGTCAGTTAACCAGTTTTATGATGTATCTCGGGCTGATGATTTGGCCGATGCTGGCGCTGGCATGGATGTTTAACATTGTTGAGCGAGGCAGCGCCGCGTATAGCCGTATTCGCGCCATGCTGGCTGAAGCGCCGGTAGTGGATGACGGCACAGAACCCGTGCCGGAAGGACGCGGCGAGCTGGCGGTGGCAATTCGCGAATTTCGCTACCCGCAAACGGCTCATCCGGTGCTGGAGAATGTGAATTTCCAGCTTAAGCCAGGGCAGATGCTGGGTATTTGTGGCCCGACCGGCGCGGGTAAAAGTACGGTGTTGTCGCTGATCCAGCGTCATTTTGATATCACTGAGGGCGATGTACGCTTTCATGATATCCCGTTAACTCGCTTGCAACTTGATAGCTGGCGTAGCCGTCTGGCAGTGGTCAGCCAGACACCTTTCTTGTTCTCGGATACGGTCGCCAACAACATAGCGCTTGGACGCCCACAGGCCACACAGGAAGAGATCGAACATGTTGCACGTCTGGCCAGCGTGCATGAGGATATTTTACGTCTTCCGCAAGGCTATGACACCGAAGTGGGTGAACGCGGGGTGATGCTGTCCGGTGGACAAAAACAGCGTATTTCTATCGCTCGTGCGCTGCTGCTGAATGCTGAAATCCTGATTCTTGACGATGCGTTATCGGCGGTGGATGGTCGTACTGAACATCGAATCCTGCATAACCTGCGCCAGTGGGGAGAAGGCAGAACCGTGATAATCAGCGCTCACCGTTTATCTGCGCTGACAGAAGCCAATGAAATTATCGTGATGCAGCATGGGCATATTGCCCAGCGTGGCGAACACGATGCGCTGGTGCAGCAACCCGGCTGGTATCGTGATATGTACCGTTATCAGCAACTGGAAGCGGCGCTGTCTGATGCGCCAGAAGTAAACGAGGAGGCGGCTAATGCGTAGTTTTGGGCAGCTATGGCCGACCCTGAAAAGACTGCTGGCGTACGGCTCTCCGTGGCGAAAACAGCTGGCAATTGCGGTGGTCATGCTATGGGTGGCGGCAGCGGCGGAGGTGAGTGGTCCGCTGCTCATCAGCTATTTTATCGACAACATGGTGGCGAAAAACAATCTGCCGCTGGCGATGGTAGCTGGGCTGGTGGCGGCATATGTCGGTCTGCAACTGTTGGCGGCGGGCCTGCATTACGCGCAGTCATTACTCTTTAACCAGGCGGCGGTTGGCGTGGTGCAGCAGTTACGTACCGATGTGATGGATGCCGCGCTACGCCAGCCGCTCAGTGCTTTCGATACTCAGCCCGTCGGTCAGCTTATCTCACGTGTGACCAATGACACCGAAGTTATTCGCGACCTGTACGTGACGGTGGTCGCAACGGTCCTGCGCAGCGCGGCCTTAATCGGTGCCATGCTGGTGGCGATGTTCAGCCTCGAGTGGCGTATGGCGCTGGTGGCGATGGCCATTTTCCCGGCGGTGATGGTGGTGATGGTGATTTATCAACGCTACAGCACCCCGATTGTGCGTCGGGTGCGCGCTTATCTGGCGGATATTAACGATGGCTTTAACGAAGTCATCAACGGCATGAGCGTTATCCAGCAGTTCCGCCAGCAGGCGCGATTTGGCGAGAGAATGGGGGAGGCCAGCCGCTCGCACTATATGGCGCGTATGCAAACCCTGCGACTGGATGGCTTTTTGCTGCGCCCGCTGCTGAGCCTTTTCTCGGCGCTGATCCTCTGCGGTTTGCTGATGCTGTTTAGCTTTACCTCTGGCAGCTCCATTGAGGTTGGCGTGCTGTACGCGTTTATCAGCTACCTCGGCCGTTTGAACGAGCCGCTGATCGAGCTGACCACCCAGCAATCAATGCTGCAACAGGCGGTGGTCGC
>NZ_CP080033.1:1503846-1527437 GCF_019382635.1 Citrobacter sp. Colony219
CCCCTGAAAAGCGGTGACATTGAGGTTGATAACGTCTCTTTTGCCTATCGTGATGATAATCTGGTGCTGCAAAACATCAGCCTGTCCGTGCCATCGCGCAGTTTTGTGGCGTTGGTCGGGCATACCGGTAGTGGCAAGAGCACGCTGGCCAGTCTGCTGATGGGTTACTACCCGTTGACGCAGGGCGAAATCCGCCTTGACGGACGACCGCTGTCTTCACTGAGCCACAGTGTGTTACGCCAGGGCGTGGCGATGGTGCAACAGGATCCGGTGGTGATGGCGGATACCTTCCTGGCAAACGTCACGCTGGGTCGTGATATCTCAGAAGAACGGGTGTGGCAGGCGCTGGAAACCGTACAGCTGGCCGAGCTGGCGCGGGGTCTGAGCGAGGGTATTCATACCCGACTGGGCGAGCAGGGCAATAATCTATCAGTTGGGCAGAAACAGCTGCTGGCGCTGGCGCGCGTGCTGGTCGAAACGCCGCAGGTGCTGATTTTGGACGAAGCGACGGCCAGCATTGACTCCGGTACTGAACAGGCTATTCAGCAGGCGTTGGCAGCGGTGCGTGAGCACACCACGCTGGTGGTGATTGCGCATCGGTTATCCACTATTGTCGATGCTGACACTATTCTGGTACTGCACCGGGGACAGGCCGTTGAACGCGGCACGCACCAGCAACTGCTTGCCGCACAGGGCCGCTACTGGCAAATGTATCAACTGCAGTTGGCGGGCGAAGAGCTGGCGGCTAGCGTAAACGAAGATTCGGCAATCGCCTGATGGCGCTGCGTTTCTCAGGCCTACAGCCAGTGTGGTTTCGTAGGCCTGAGAAAGCGTTTTCGCCGCCATCCGGCAATCAACAATCTGGTGCAAAAATGTAACGCACTATGCACCGTTATAGTGCATTTTTTCTTTTTCTCTCCTGGCCGTACCCCGTGCGGCTGAATCATCCCGCGTTTTTCATTCCTGGCACATCCCTTGCAATATTCATTTGGTGTATCTGCAGCCACTACTGAATTCTGACTGGAGGGGATCTATGAAGCTGGTTACCGTGGTAATCAAACCGTTCAAACTGGAAGACGTCCGTGAAGCATTGTCGTCTATTGGTATTCAGGGGCTGACCGTCACCGAAGTGAAGGGCTTTGGCCGACAGAAAGGTCATGCTGAGCTGTACCGTGGGGCTGAATATAGCGTCAATTTTCTGCCAAAGGTGAAGATTGATGTGGCGATTGCCGACGACCAACTGGATGGCGTGATTGATGTCATCAGTAAAGCGGCATACACCGGAAAAATTGGCGACGGCAAAATCTTCGTCGCCGAGCTGCAACGTGTGATTCGTATTCGTACCGGCGAAGCCGACGAAGCCGCACTGTAACGTCTGGCACACAGTGATAGGAAACCAAAAAATGAAGATAGCAACGATGAAAACAGGTATTGCTTCACTGGCGCTACTGCCGGGTCTGGCGATGGCGGCACCGGCGGTTGCAGATAAAGCGGATAACGCTTTTATGATGATCTGTACCGCGCTGGTGCTGTTTATGACTATCCCTGGCATTGCGTTGTTCTACGGCGGTTTGATTCGCGGTAAGAACGTGTTGTCGATGCTGACCCAGGTTACGGTGACATTCGCTCTGGTTTGTATTTTATGGGTGGTTTATGGCTACTCACTGGCCTTTGGCGAAGGAAATAATTTCTTCGGTAACTTCAACTGGGTCATGCTGAAGAATATTGCACTGACGGCGGTCACGGGGAGCTTCTACCAGTACATTCACGTTGCTTTTCAGGGGTCTTTCGCTTGCATTACCGTTGGGCTTATTGTCGGTGCACTGGCTGAGCGCATCCGGTTCTCTGCGGTGCTGATTTTTGTAGTGGTATGGCTGACGCTGTCCTACATCCCTATTGCACACATGGTCTGGGGCGGCGGTTTGCTGGCTACTCACGGTGCGCTGGATTTTGCTGGCGGTACGGTAGTACATATCAACGCTGCGATTGCCGGCCTAGTTGGGGCTTATCTGATTGGTAAACGCGTCGGTTTTGGCAAAGAAGCGTTTAAGCCACATAACCTGCCAATGGTCTTTACCGGCACGGCTATTCTCTATATCGGTTGGTTTGGCTTTAACGCTGGCTCCGCGGGTATGGCGAATGAAATTGCTGCGCTGGCCTTCGTCAATACCGTTGTTGCAACCGCGGCCGCCATTCTCGGCTGGATCTTCGGTGAATGGGCGCTGCGTGGCAAACCGTCCCTGCTGGGCGCGTGTTCTGGCGCCATTGCCGGTCTGGTAGGCGTGACACCTGCCTGTGGCTATATCGGTGTCGGCGGCGCGCTGATTATCGGTGTCGCTGCGGGGCTGGCTGGCCTGTGGGGCGTAACCATGCTGAAGCGCTTTCTGCGCGTTGATGACCCGTGTGATGTCTTCGGTGTTCACGGTGTGTGCGGCATTGTCGGCTGCATCCTGACCGGCGTTTTCGCGGCCAGCTCTCTGGGCGGCGTAGGCTTTGCCGAAGGCGTTACCATGGGGCATCAGTTGCTGGTACAACTGGAAAGCGTGGCGATCACCATCGTCTGGTCCGGCGTGGTGGCCTTCATTGGCTATAAGCTGGCGGATATGACGGTGGGGCTGCGTGTACCGGAAGAGCAGGAACGCGAAGGTCTGGATGTGAACAGCCACGGCGAGAACGCTTACAACGCTTGATGTTTCAATCTGCCGGATGGCAACGCTTTTGCGTCACCATCCGGTAATTCTCAATTACGATTACGCATTACCCCTTCCTGCACGGTAGAAGCAACCAGCACGCCGTCCTGCGTATAAAACTCCCCGCGAACAAAGCCCCGTGCGCCGGAGGCCGAAGTACTCTCGACGTTATACAGCAGCCACTCATTGATATTAAAAGGACGATGGAACCACATAGAATGGTCGATCGTAGCGATCTGAATCCCTTTTTCCAGAAAACCAATGCCATACGGTTGTAAAGCAACGGGCAGGAAGTTCAGGTCTGAAGCATAACCCAGCAGATACTGATGGACGCGTAGATCGTCCTGCAGCGTGCCGTTAGCGCGGATCCACACCTGGCGAGTCGGGTTGGCAACGTGACCTTTTAACGGATTATGAAATTCCACCGGACGTACTTCCAGCGGGCGGTCGTTGATAAATTTTTCTTTCAACAGCGGCGGCAGCAGGTGAGCGACCGAACGGGCGATCTCAGTTTCTGATTTAAGCTCTTCAGGGCCAGGCGCTGCCGGCATCTCTTTTTGATGCTCAAACCCATCTTCTGGTGCCTGGAAAGAGGCAGTCATATAAAAAATGGGTTTCCCATTCTGGATCGCGGCAACGCGGCGGGCGCTGAAGCTGTTACCATCACGCAGCACTTCGACATCATAGATGATGGGCTTTTGGCTATCGCCCGGACGTAAAAAGTAGCTGTGAAAGGAGTGCACCAGGCGCTCTTCCGGTACGGTTTCTTTTGCGGCATACAGCGCCTGACCGACAACCTGCCCCCCAAAAACCTGACGTAACCCTAAGTCTTCACTTTGGCCCCGAAAGAGTCCTTCTTCAATTTTTTCCAGATTTAACAATGTCAGCAAATTTTTCAGTGCCAGACTCATACGTGCTCTCCAGGTAATAGCGTTCTCGCAGCGAGGTAGGCAGAGTATAACGCAATTTTGAAAGTGGTCCGATGGGTGCAATTGTCTGAATTACTGGCCGATTACAGGCAAAACCAGCTGTCTTGTGCCACACTTAGTCACGTTATGTTTTTGTTAACCACTCTTCTGGCGAGGAAAGTTCTCGCTGGTGCATAGATGATAAGGAGAATTTAATGAAACTCGTGCACATGGTAAGTGGTTTAGCGGTTGCGGTCGCTCTGGCGGCCTGTGCTGATAAAAGCGCGGATATTCAGACACCTGCGCCAAGCCCTAATACGTCAATTGCTGACACACAGTCAAAAATTCAACAGCCGAATGTGTCTGGTACGGTATGGATCCGCCAGAAAGTTGCCTTACCGCCGGATGCCGTGCTGACCGTAACACTGTCAGATGCATCGCTTGCCGATGCACCGTCAAAAGTGCTGTCGCAAAAAGTTGTACGTACCGAGGGTAAACAAGCACCATTCAGCTTCGTACTCCCGTTTAACCCGGCAGATATTCAGCCGAACGCCCGTATTCTGCTGAGTGCGGCGATTACGGTGAATGATAAACTGGTCTTTATTACTGATACCGTCCAGACGGTGATCAATCAGGGGGGGACTAAAGCCGACCTGACCCTGGTCCCGGTCCAGCAGACGGCTGTTCCAGTACAGGCGAGTGGTGGTGCCGCGACAACGGTACCGTCAACGTCACCCACACAGGTGAATCCGTCTTCCGCCGTTCCTGCCCCGACACAGTACTAAGGGCATTCTAACCCTCTCCATCCGGAGGGGGTTAGTACACCCAGCGATAGCGCTGTAAATCGATTTGTCCACTCCCTGAAACCACAATACCTTCCGCCAGCAACGCCTGACGCTGTCGTTGTAGGTCTGGACCTGTAAGCGAAATGGCACCATGACGATTAACCACCCGATGCCAGGGCAAAGTGCTGCCTTCGGGGAGACGCTTAAGCACGCCGCCTACCTGGCGAGCAGCACGCGGTGAGCCAGCAAGCCTGGCGACATCGCCATAGGTGGTGACGAATCCTTCGGGGATTGAGGCAACGATTTGCCAGACGCGTTGAGGGAAAGAGTCTTGTATATCCATCGTTTTTTCCTGCGCTAATCCTCCAGCATAATCCCGAATGACGAGGTAGTGAAGCTTCATTGCACAAGAAAACAGCATCCGGTGCTGGATGGGTTGCAATTACCGGGTGCAGCAGTGATAATGCGCCTGCGCGTTGGTTGACAACGCTCTCAATGGGGGCTCTGTTGGTTCTCCCGCAACGCTACTCTGTTCACCAGGTCAGGTCCGGAAGGAAGCAGCCAGGGCAGATGACGTGTGTGCCGGGATGTAGCTGGCAGGGCCCCCACCCAATTCTGCCGTCCGGCAATCTCAATTCTTCTCATCTTCTTTTCTTTGTCATCGTATTGTCATTTTATTGTCATCAAATGCTGTCAATGTGTTTCGGGGATGTTATTTGATGCTTTTGCCGCTGCCATCGCGCTGTAACGACATGGTCTTACATCCGGTGTGTTTTGGCTGACCACAAGGATTTTCTACGATGTCGACCGCTGTATTGAATGTCAAAATTGATGAGGCGCTAAAAGAAAAGCTGCGTCACTACGCTGAAGTGAATAATGAGAACCTAAGTATCTCGACGGAAAAATTGCTACTTATCGCGTTTTCCGCCATTGAAGAGGCGGGAGTCTCCGCTGATGATATTGATAGCCAGCATACGGAAGAATCCGTGGTTGAAGCACTGACTCCTAAAGAAATCAAAGCATTGCGCAGATTACTGAAGAAGAAAAAATGAAACAACAACCGCTCTCAACCGCCTGTAATTATGGCGAAGCCTGTGAATTGCTACGTTCCGGTTATGTGAAACATGTTCGTCTGAGCTGGAATGTCGGTAGCGATGAGTTTTTCCGTATTGCTTCTGACTGGTGCGATGCCGGGGCGAAAATTAAGAAAGACGGCGAGAATTTTGTGATTTCCCTGAAGGGGTTCCCGGTTCCTCCTCAGCGGTAATAATGCCCAGACATCCTCGTCCATCACGGTATTCCAGGACGAGTCTTTTGACTCGTCGCTTAGATTATTTTGCGCATTTTCCCGTGACTTGCCTGTAAACGCAGATTATCCCAAATGGGTTGCAACGTCCGGAAAGCCGAGCGCATTGTGTCATCGGGCAGAGCAAAGGGCATACGCAAAAAGCGATCGAATGCGCCATCCAGGCCGAAGCGCGTCCCGGTACCCAACTGAATACCTGCACTTTCGGCACGGGTGGCAAAGAGTGTTGCCAGCGTATCGGGTAATTCAACCCAGAAAGAGAGTCCCCCCTGTGGTTGAGTAAACTGCCACTCCGGGAAATGTGTCTTCATCAGGTCATGGCACAGATCGCGCCGGGTGGTGAGCAATTGCCGTCTGTCGGGAAGAAAATCGGCCGCATTGTCCAGCAACCAACCCGTGGCAAGCTGTTCAAGCACTGGTGATCCTAAATCAAATGTGTCGCGAGTCTGTACCAGCGCGGCAATAGTACGTGACGAGGCCCGAATCCATCCCAGACGCAGACCTCCCCAGAAGCTTTTCCCTGCCGATCCCAGCAGGATCACCGGCGCATCGCGATTGAATGCAGCAAGTGGAGGCGGAGGCGGGGCGTCATACCACAGGTTCACCATGGTCTCATCGACCACCAGCGTGGTGCAGGTTCTTTCCGCAATATCCGCCACAACCTGGCGAGTTTCGGCGTCCATACAGCGCCCGGTCGGGTTGTGAAAGTCCGGCATCAGATAGGCCATTCTCGGGGCTGTTTGCGCGAGGGTGGCAACCAGACCCGCTGTATCCCAACCGTGCTCAGGCAGCGAAACGCCGACGGGGCGACATGATGCCCCTTGTATTGCTGCAATCGCCAGCGGATACGTGGGGTGATCGACCACTACGCGATCGCCGGGACCGGTGAGTAAACGCAGGATCAACGCCAGGCCGCTGACCGCGCCGTTCACGACCATTATTTCATCCGACTGTGTGGGTAATCCACGTTCGCAATAATGCCGGGCGATGGATTCACGCAAAACCGCCAGTCCCTGCGGCAGATACCCGGAGCTCAGCAAATGCTGCGGCATCGCAAATAATGCTTGTTGGTAAGCCTGATGAATTTCGGGCCCGGCGCTGAGGGCCGCTGTGGACAAATCCAACGCTGTGCCGGTACTGGTTCGCGTAGGCACATGACGAATGTGTTCCGGCAGGATCACCCGTGAGCCGCTTCCATGACGGCTTTCCAGATATCCCTCTTCACGCAGTTGCGCCATGGCGCTGGCGACGGTGGTTCGGCTCACTTCCAGAACGGCAGCGAGCTCGCGTTCGCCGGGCAAGCGACTATCCAGTGCCAGTCGACCATCCAGGATCAGCAGACGTAACGCTTCCGCCAGTTGTCGCCAGATAGGCGTTCGCGAGGGGCTTTCCTGCCAGTGCCCTAGCAGGCGCTGCAAAGATTGACTTCCGTAACGGCGAGATGACATAGCAGTCCACTTTTTGAAAACTGGACATTAATCATAGTGCCAATTGCGGTGAAGATGAAAGCTATCTGAGAGGCGAGGAGAAAATTATGCTGCGTCGTTTACTTCAGCTGTATGTTGGACTGGCGCTGTACGGCGTTTCGACGGCGATGTTTGTCCGTGCAGATTTAGGGGCTGATCCGTGGAACGTATTTCATCTGGGCGTGGCAAATCTATTATCGATGAATATCGGCCTGGTGATCATCGCCGTGGGTGTACTGGTCCTGCTGGCATGGATACCACTGCGCCAGCGCCCCGGATTTGGCACTCTCAGCAATGTCATTATGATTGGTTTGGCGGCAGATGCCGCGCTGGCGGTGATCCCAGGATTCGAATCGCTACTGACGCGCAGTGGACTGCTGGTTGCGGCGGTGATCCTGAACGCGTTAGCCACCAGTCTGTACATTGGCGCCGGTTTTGGTGCGGGCCCACGTGACGGCTTGATGACCGGCATTCATGCGCGTACTGGTTGGTCTGTACGGACTATCCGGACCGCAATCGAGGTGTCGGTTTTGCTCAGCGGTTGGCTTCTTGGCGGAACCGTGGGTGTTGGAACGGTACTGTATGCGTTAGCTATTGGACCGTTAATTCAGATTTGCCTGCCGTGGTTTCGTCATCTGCCGCAGTCACGTATTTGTGTTCGGAATGAGCCTACGGCGTGATTGCCTGCTGACGACTAAACTTAACCTCGACTGACGCGGCTGGAATCGGCTTGCCGCGCAGTACACTTCGGAGGTTTATCTGATGAAGTATGTTGATGGTTTTGTTGTTGCCGTTCCTGCCGAAAACAAGGAGGCATATATCGCGATGGCGGCAAAGGCTGCGCCGCTTTTCAAGGAATTCGGTGCACTGCGCGTTGTGGAGTGTTGGGCTGATGATGTTCCCGACGGTAAGTTGACCGATTTTCGTATGGCGGTGAAAGCGCAGGATCATGAAGAAGTGGTATTCAGCTGGATTGAATACCCTTCCAAAGAAGTCCGCGATGCGGCGAACCAGAAGATGATGTCCGATCCCCGTATGAAGGAGTTTGGTGAATCTATGCCATTTGATGGCAAGCGAATGATCTACGGTGGATTCTCGCCCATTATGGAAGAGTGACATGACTGGCTGTGCGGCGTGCCGCCAGCCATCTCAATACACGCCAGTGCCATGCTAAAGTCGTTTTTCCGCCCACAGAATAAATTCCGCCTTTGGCAGTGCTTTGCTGTACAACCAGCCCTGACCATACTGCACGCCATGTTGACGTAGCCAGCTTTCCTGGTTCTCAGTCTCGATGCCTTCTGCCACCATTTCCAGCTTCAGCGTTTTGGCTATCTCGATAATATGTGGCGTGACGTTATTGTATTCCAGCGCATCGACGAACGATTTGTCTATCTTCAGGATGTCTACATCCAGATCCTGCAAATAGCTCAGACTGGAATAACCGGTACCAAAGTCATCAATATAGATTGAGTGACCCGCCTGACGGTATTTAGCAATAAACGGCGCGCTGTTTTTCGGGTCGGCAAATTCGCGTTCAGTCAGTTCCAGGGCAATTTGTGCGGGTTTTAGTTGCCAGTGGTTAACCATGCGGCTTAGCAGCGCCGGAAGCGTTTCGGACTTCAAATCGGCCGACTCAAGGTTGAGTGATATATGCTGTTGAGGATGTTGATGCAGCCATTTACCTAGATCCTCGAAGACGTTTTCAATAATCAAACGTGTGAGTGGTTCTGTCAGGCCGGTTTCTTCGGCCAGCGGGATAAAAATATCGGGTGAGAGATAGCTACCGTCAGCTTGTCGCCAGCGGGCCAGTGCTTCCGCACCCACGACCTTTCCTGTTTTGAGCGAAATAATGGGCTGGTAATGGACCTTGATAGCCCGGTTCTGAATGGCATCTTGCAATTGGTGATGGGGGGACTGCAAGCGGCGCAAAATACGCAGGATAAAGAGGGCGGTGAGCAGGCCAATAATGAGCCCTGCCGGGAGCCAGATCAGCGCCTGTCGGTGCCAGGATTTTTGCAAAGGTAATGTCGACGCCCAGCTTACGATAGTGATGCCCAGTTCGGGGAAAGGGCGAGAATTATAAATACTGCCCTCTTTTTGAAAATGGCTGATAGAACGGTCTTTTTGCAGATGATGTAACACGTCTGAAGGGAGATCGGCACTACTGGCCACCACGACGTTGCTTACTGTACCCACAATGGCGACTTCGATAGGCCATGAACCAAATGGAATGACATCAATGAACGATCCCGGATCGATCATCACGACATAATGTTCGCTGCCGAGCGCCGCCATAAAACGTTGTATTCCGAGGTCGTTTTGCGAAGTTAACCAGGCGCGATAGCCATCAGGTGTCATTTTCATTGGTGGCGGAAACGCAGCAGCCAGGCTCCTTTTCTCAAGGGA
Organism: Citrobacter sp. Colony219; assembly: GCF_019382635.1. Taxonomy (NCBI): domain Bacteria; kingdom Pseudomonadati; phylum Pseudomonadota; class Gammaproteobacteria; order Enterobacterales; family Enterobacteriaceae; genus Citrobacter; species Citrobacter sp. Colony219. Next base: position 1,513,408 of record NZ_CP080033.1, read on the forward strand.
GGAACATTGTGGAACATTGCCTTTGAGGTACATCACTTCCTGAATATAACGGTAGCTGTATGACAACCGGCGCATTTCCAGCAAATGTTCCTCTGAGCAGGGCACACCCTGGAAGGCTTCTATTTTGCGTAGCGCTTTTTTGGCCTGCTCGCCGACGCGTTCTGTACGCAAAGCGACGCGGGTAGAAAATGAATCAAGTTCATCGATAAATTTCGTTTCGACCTGACGATGTGCCAGCCACAGGCTTAAACACACCGGTACGAGGATGGACAGAACCAGTATTCCCGTCACCAGGCCAATCAGATGTCGTGTTGTCACGGTGATATCCTTATTTACACAGCATAGGGAAAGTATATCTGAAAGCCGAAAAAGCTATTCGATTGGCATCATATATTTACGGCCACTTATCACCCCGTTTAGTAACCCACAACGTAAATCGGGTTGTGATTCGTACAAGAGTGGTGTATTTTGTTTGGTATGTTATAACGTAACAAATTGAGATTGCCATGAAACCGGATATCCACCCTTTTTATCGCCCAGTGGTGTTTCACGATACCAGTGCCAATGAATACTTTAAGGTCGGTTCGACGATTAAAACCGAACGAGAGATTGAGTTCGAGGGCCAAATGTACCCGTACGTAACGCTTGATATCTCGTCTAAGTCACATCCGTACTATACCGGTAAACAGAAAACCTTCGATAATGAAGGCAGCGCGGCTCGTTTCCAGAAACGTTTCGGCCACTTCATTGGCGCTAAGCGAGGTTAAAATGCAGGTACTCAATTCACTTCGCAGCGCAAAGCAGCGGCACCCTGACTGCCAGATAGTCAAACGCAAAGGGCGTTTGTACGTCATCTGCAAAACGAATCCGCGGTTTAAAGCGGTACAGGGCCGTAAAAAAAGACGTTAGTCACTTCGCCAGCATTACAGGGACTGAAGTGCGTTCCCCTCGTGGGACGCACTTTTTTTGTTTGTGACAGGGCGTGATTACTGACTAGCCTGCGCGCGGGTTAGTGTGAAGACATCATAAAATGACAGTTCGCCTTTCCGCGTTATCATTTTTTGCAGTTGGGCCTTATGCTCACTGTCGACTTGGGGAGAGTGCAGAATAGTGTCGATCAGCGAGGGTGGCACAAAGCGTGTGTTGTACCATTCACCGTTATAGCAGACTCTGAAATCCAGTACGTCAATGTCTTCAAAACGGTAACGTGGCGCAACGTCAAAAAAGAAAAAGGCGTTGAGTAAGGCGAACAGTACAACCAACAGCCATACCGAATCGACCAGCGTTTCTGATTGCAGCATAACCGCCAGTGTGGCAAAAAACGCAACATACATGCCGATAAATAGCCCTGGATGTTTACGAATAAAGCTGATGCTAAAGCGCGGTTTGTTGTCGCGCTTTTCGCGAATATTTAAGTCATCGATGGTTTCGGTAAGCAGGCGTTGTATTTCTGTCATCTCTTGCCTTCGTGAAGTCTGCAATAGTCAGGAGGGATCAGCCCATTTTAAAAGGGGATACTGTCTGAGAAAAGTAACAGATTAACCACAATTTAGCATAACAGTTACATGTCAGATCACAGTGTTTTGATGATCCGTGCCGGATTGCCTCCGACGACGGTGTTTGCCGGAACGCTTTTCGTCACCACTGCGCCTGACGCCACAACCACATTGTCGCCCAGTGTTACCCCCGGATTTATGACTGCGCGACCACCGATCCAGACATTATTCCCGATGGTTACAGGTTTCCCTAGTTCAACCCCGCTATTGCGTTCGTTAGCGTCCAGTGGATGAGTTGCCGTATAGATATGGACTCCCGGTGCCAACATACAGTTATCACCGATGTGGATTGGGCAGACATCAAGCATGACGCAGTCGAAGTTGGCGTAAAACGCTTTGCCGAGATAAATGTTATACCCGTAGTCGCAACGAAAAGAGGGCTCAATGTAAGCGCCTTCGCTTTGCCCCAACAGATCGCGCAGGATAGCCTGACGTTCACTCTGCGCATCGGGTGCGGTGGCATTGTATCGGTGGATGAGTAGGCGTGCGCGGAGACGGTCGTTGCGCAACGTTTCATCTGCCGGGCGATACAATTCGCCGGCGATCATCTTTTTCTTATCTTCACTCATTACGAACTTTCCCGTTTGCTGATAGGCAGTCACAGTACAGTAAAACGCAATGCAGGGAAGGGGAACGTTCCCGTTCTCTCACTGTGATCGCAATCACGTGATTTGAATTAAATAATGGTAGTTGGTGCGGGAAATGGTCAGCCAGACAAACAAATGTTTCGCGATACCTGACTTAACCTCATGAGCAATTAACGAATAAATTTCCAAACAGATGTTGGGATCTTGTCGTAGAGCTTATTCATTGTCAATTCAGCAAGACGATGATCGGCGGCTGAGTAAAATACAGCCAGTTCATTGTCAGACAATTCATATTTATTTTTCTCAATAACACGTTCAAGCGTGTCAATTGTTTGACAGCGTCGCAGGCGCATCAAATAATCTGTTTTAGTTAATGGTTTATCGGACATAACTCTTACCTATGATTGTAATAATTTTTAACAAGACAAACTGACAGGATTAGCCCTGGTGGCATTGACAAAACAGCGAAACAGTCGATTACCTGACTTCCGCCATTTCTGTAGATCCTGCGTATTAATACCATAACTACTGAACAACATAAAAGTGTCATCCAGGTATTCATCAATCTGCGCGATCAGCTTATTGTCCTCATTGTACTTAATTTTATAATTAAGTGCGAAGGTTGCAATATGCTCTATCAGTTCATTGAGCTGCAAGCTGGTTGCAGAGGTAGGGTCATTTACCCAACCATGATTGCTTTGTTCAAGGTTTGCAAGACAGTCATGATACAGGGTTTCGCAGAGAAATTTAAGCTGCGCGATATCATGTCTTTTCGGTGAGTATTCATCCATAACGCATCCCCTTCTTAGTGGTTTAGACTAACCGAACACCTTTCGGGATGGATACAACAAACGACCTGGAACTTGCCCGTGACTCCTGATGATTTAACTATAATCTACTCTAAAAAAGATTTCATCGTCATATCACGAAAAATTACAATTATGCAAAATTATGATGCAGTCCCATTTTTACATTTTAACAGATAAATGCCGGTATTCGAAATGGAACAACTTCTTTATTCTCGGCCAATCATCACGTTATCTTGTTTAGGTTTAGCAACGAAAGGCGACAACCGACTCTGTGAACGAAAACTAGGAATAGTCTTAATATTTATTTAAGTAAATAAGGGTTCATGACGCTTTTTAAGAATAGCCTTTAGACTCACAAGGATTATATCGCTTATTTAAACAAGAGAAAATAAACGAAATCGCAATAAGCGCTTTTTATGATTTTTTTCCAGAAAAAAGGCCGCTTGCGCGGCCTTATCTTTAGGAATGTATCAATGATGCTCAACTGAGTGGCTATGTTCAACATCTTCGTTCTTGCGGCTAAAGCGGCGGCGGACCACCACAAAGAACACCGGAACAAAGAAGATAGCCAATACGGTTGCTGTGACCATCCCGCCCATTACGCCAGTACCGACGGCGTTCTGCGCGCCACTCCCTGCACCGGAGCTGATAACCAGTGGCATTACGCCGAGGATAAAGGCTAACGATGTCATCAGAATCGGACGTAAACGCATACGAACTGCGTCCAGCGTCGCTTCTACCAGGCCTTTACCTTCTTTATCCATCAAGTCTTTGGCGAATTCGACGATCAATATCGCGTTCTTCGCCGACAACCCAATGGTTGTGAGCAGGCCCACCTGGAAGTAAACGTCGTTGGTCAAACCACGGAATGTTGCCGCCAGCAGCGCACCGATAACCCCCAGTGGAACGACCAGCATAACGGAGAACGGAATTGACCAGCTCTCGTACAATGCCGCCAGACACAGGAAGACGACGATCAGTGAAATCGCATACAGGGCAGGTGCCTGGTTACCGGACAGCCGTTCCTGGTAGGACATGCCCGTCCAGTCATAGCCGATACCGGATGGCAGTTTGCTGGCCAGTTGCTCCATCATTGCCATCGCTTCACCGGTACTTTTACCCGGTGCGGCCTGGCCCAGGATTTCCATGGAAGGCAGACCGTTATAGCGTTCCAGACGCGGAGAACCATATTCCCAACGTGAGGAAGAGAACGCAGAGAACGGCACCATTTGTCCATCGCTACCGCGGACATACCAGTTTCCAATATCTTCCGGCAACATACGGTATTTGGCTTCAGACATGACGTAAACTTTCTTCACACGACCACGGTCGATGAAGTCGTTAACGTAGCTTCCGCCCCATGCAGCGCCCAGCGTTGTATTAATGTCACTAATGGAAACACCCAGAGCCTGCGCTTTTTCCTGATCGATATCGATCTTGAATTGCGGAGTATCTTCCAGACCGTTAGGACGTACGCCTACCAACAGATCTGGATGTTTCGCGACTTCACCAAACAGTTGGTTACGCGCCTGAGTCAATTTTTCATGGCCCAGACCAGCCTGGTCAATCAACTGGAAGTCGAAACCCGTCGCGGTGCCCAGTTCTACGATTGCTGGCAGGTTAAAGGCGAATACCATGGCGTCTTTAATCTGCGAGAATGCACCCATCGCACGTTGAGTAATGGCCTCAACTTTGTTCTCTTCGCCCGGACGTTCACTCCAGTCTTTCAACGAGACGAACGCGATACCGGTGTTCTGACCACGACCCGCAAAGCCGAAGCCGTTAACGGCAAACACCGATTCAACGTTCGCTTTTTCTTTAGTCAGATAGTAATCCGTCATTTCGTCCAGCACCTTCTGGGTACGCTCTTGCGTTGCACCCGCTGGCAGCTGAGCCATTGACAGGAATACCCCCTGGTCTTCATCCGGCAAGAACGAACTTGGCAGACGAACGAACAGATAGGCCATGCCCACGACGATGATCAGATACAGCGCCAGATAACGACCGGTGCTGCGCAGAATACCGCCTACGCTGTCGGTATAGTGGTGCGTGCTCTTATCGAACATGCGGTTGAACCAACCGAAGAAGCCCGTTTTGCCTTCACCGTGATCGCCTTTAGCAATCGGTTTAAGCATTGTTGCACACAGGGCAGGGGTCAGAATCAACGCGACCAGTACAGACAACGCCATTGCGGAAACAATGGTGATGGAGAACTGACGGTAAATCGCACCGGTAGAACCCCCGAAGAAGGCCATTGGGATAAATACCGCTGACAGTACCATCGCGATACCCACCAATGCGCCCTGAATCTGGCCCATTGATTTACGCGTTGCTTCTTTCGGTGGTAGCCCTTCTTCGGCCATGACACGTTCAACGTTCTCGACCACAACGATGGCGTCATCCACCAACAGGCCGATGGCGAGCACCATCCCGAACATCGTCAACGTGTTTATCGAGAAGCCGAAAATCGCAAGGACGGCAAACGTACCCAATAGCACCACCGGCACGGCGATAGTCGGAATCAACGTCGCGCGGAAGTTCTGCAGGAACAGATACATGACCAGGAACACGAGGATGATTGCTTCCGCCAGCGTTTTCACTACTTCGTGAATAGAGATTTTCACGAATGGCGTAGTGTCATACGGGTAAACGATCTTCAGGCCTGACGGGAAGAAGGGTTCCATCTTCTTCAGCTCTTCGCGGATAGCGTTCGCGGTGTCGAGGGCGTTAGCGCCTGTCGCCAGCTTGATACCCAGACCAGACGCAGGTTTGCCGTTGAACTTCGCAATGATGTCGTAGTTCTCGCCACCCAGTTCGACTTTCGCGACGTCACGCAGACGTACCTGAGAGCCATCCTGGTTCACTTTCAGCAGAATTTTGCCGAACTCATCTGCGGAGGTCAGACGGGTTTGCGCGATGATCGACGCGTTAAGCTGCTGGCCTTTCACCGGCGGCGTACCGCCTAACTGACCGGCTGCAACCTGGGCGTTCTGCGCTTTAATGGCGCTGATCACATCAACTGGCGTCAGTTGGAAGTTGTTCAGTTTATTCGGATCCATCCAGATACGCATCGCGTACTGGGAACCGAACAGCTGCACGTCGCCCACACCTGAAGTACGGCTGATCGCATCCTTCATGTTGGCGCCCACGTAGTCGGAAATATCCTCCTGCGTCATGGTGCCGTTGGTGTTGATGACGCCGACAACCATCAGGAAGCTACTGGACGATTTCTCGACGCTCACGCCCTGTTGTTGTACTTCCTGCGGCAGCAGCGGCATTGCCAGCTGCAGTTTGTTCTGCACCTGAACCTGCGCAATGTCAGCATCAGTACCTGACTGGAAAGTCAGGGTGATCTGAACCGTACCCGTGGAGTCACTGTTTGAGGACATGTACATCAGGTTATCGATACCGTTCATATTCTGTTCGATAACCTGCGTAACAGTATCCTGTACTGTTTTGGCATCAGCGCCAGGGTAGGTCGCGGAGATCGTCACTGCCGGAGGTGCAATAGTAGGATATTGCGCTACCGGCAATTTGAGGATCGCGAGCCCCCCTGCCAACATGATGATAATGGCGATCACCCACGCAAATATGGGGCGATCGATAAAGAAATTAGGCATGTCTTAACGGCTCCTGTTTAAGTTAAGACTTGGACTGTTCAGGCTGGCTACCGCTTGCGGCTGGCTGGTTATTATCCGCGGTGACTTCCTGCGCTTTAACCTGAGCGCCAGGACGAACTTTCTGCAGCCCACTTACAATCACGCGGTCGCCTGGCTTAAGTCCTTCAGTGACTAACCATTTGTCGCCAATTGCTTGTGCTGCCACAATTTGACGCGTTTCAACTTTGTCATCAGCACCGATAACTAATGCACTGGCATCGCCACGCGGTGTGCGGGTAACGCCTTGCTGTGGAACCAGTAACGCCGTTGGGTTTGTCCCTTCTTCCAGACGCGCACGGACGAACATGCCCGGCAGTAGGGTGTGATCCGGGTTCGGGAAGATTGCGCGTAACGTAATTGACCCAGTGGTTTGATCAACCGTCACATCCGAAAACTCCAGCGTACCGGACTGCGGGAATTTAATACCGTCGCTGGTAACCAGTTCGACTTTTGCTTTACCGTTCTCTTGCTTCAGCGTGCCATTGGCCAACTCTTGTTTCAGGCGCAGGAAATCGTTACTTGACTGCGTCACATCGACATAGATGGGATCCAACTGCTGAACGGTCGCCAGTGCGGTCGCCTGACCGTTTTGCACCAGTGCGCCTTCAGTAACAGATGACTTACCAATGCGGCCGCTGATTGGCGACGTGACTTTGGTATAGGCCAGGTTGATACGTGCGGTTTCTACTGCGGCTTTCGCAGCGACAACAGCAGCGTTCGCCTGTTGTGCATCTGCCTGCGCGCTATCGTAGTCCTGTTGACTGATGTACTTTGTACCTAACAGTTTCTGATAACGTTTAACCGTCAGCTGAGCGATATTTGCCGCTGCTTGTGCTTTGGCCAGATCGCCTTTCGCACTTTCGTACGCGGCCTGGTAAGTAGCAGGATCAATCTGATAGAGAGACACACCTGCTTCAATGTCGCCGCCTTCGGTAAAGTTACGCTTCAGGATAATACCGCTGACCTGAGGGCGAACTTCCGCAATGCGAAACGCACTGGTGCGACCTGGGAGTTCAGTTGTGATCTGTAGAGGTTCAGTTTTGAGCGTCACAACTCCAACTTCTGGCATCTGCTGGCCCCCTTGTTGGGCCTGTTTGTCGTCACATCCTGTTAGCGCTAAGCTGCCTGAGAGCATCAGAACGACTGCCAGAGGCGTTAACCCTCTGTTTTTGTTCATATGTAAACCTCGAGTGTCCGATTTCAAATTGATCAATGGCTTAAAGCCCATAAACCCATTGCTGCGTTTATATTATCGTCGTGCTATGGTACATACATTCACAAATGTATGTAAATCTAACGCCTGTAAATTCACTGACATATGGCACGAAAAACCAAACAACAAGCACAGGAAACACGGCAGCACATTCTGGATGTTGCTCTGCGTTTGTTTTCGCAGCAAGGGGTATCATCCACCTCGCTTGCGGAGATCGCAAAAGCCGCTGGTGTAACGCGCGGTGCTATCTATTGGCATTTCAAAAATAAGTCGGATTTATTCAGTGAAATCTGGGAGCTAGCAAAACCTAACATTGATGAGTTAGAAACTGAGTATCAGGCAAAATTCCCCGACGATCCACTATCAGTATTAAGAGAAATTTTAATTTACGTTCTTGAAACTACCGTGACAGAAGAACGCCGACGTTTATTGATGGAGATTATATTCCACAAATGCGAATTTGTCGGGGAAATAGCATCAGTTCAGTTAGTCGAACGTAGCCTGTGCCTGGAAAACTATGACCGTATAGAAAAAACGTTACGCCACTGTATGGATGTCAACATGCTGCCGGAAAACCTGAACACACGTCGTGTTGCGGTGTTAATGCGTAGCTATATTTCCGGAATCATGGAGAACTGGTTATTTGCCCCCGAATCATTTGATCTGAAGAATGAGGCTCGCCACTACGTGGCGGTGTTGCTGGAGATGTGCCTGCTTTGTCCAACCTTACGCTTGCAGACAGGGGAGACACGCTAACTTACCATTTCTTTACCAGGAATTCTCCTGGTCATTTTGCCTCCTGCTATTCTGCTGGTCACAGCCGTGATATTCTTGCCGCTTGACTATTTCCGGTCACTTTCCCGGTTCAGAAACATTCATTCTCATGACTATGTTGCAGCTCTATAAACGTTCACAGCATGTAATTGCTATTAGCATTCTTTTCTTCATTCTATTGCTATCCTGCCAGTCATCTGCATTTGCGCGGGCGCAACAGAGTGGTGAACTGCCGACGAAAGCGGATATCCAGAGCCAGTTAGACACGCTGAGTAAACAAAAAGATCTCTCCGCGCAGGATAAGCTGGTCCAACAGGATCTCATCGATACCATCGCCACGCTGGATAAAATCGATCGCGTGAAAGATGAGACCGTACAGCTTCGCCAGAAAGTGGCCCAGGCGCCGGAGAAAATGCGCCAGGCAACGGATGCGCTAAATTCGCTCAGCGATGTCGATAATGATGACGAAACGCGGAAAACGCTGAGTACGCTCTCTCTGCGCCAGCTTGAATCTCGTGTCGCCCAGGTGCTGGACGATCTGCAAAGCGCGCAAAACGACCTTGCAGCCTACAACAGTCAGTTGGTCTCGCTGCAAACTCAGCCAGAGCGCGTGCAAAATGCGATGTACACCGCATCACAGCAAATGCAGCAAATCCGTAATCGCCTGGATGGAACTAATGTGGGTGAGGCGGCATTACGCCCCAGCCAACAGGTGTTGCTGCAGGCGCAGCAAGCGTTGCTGAGCGCGCAGATCGATCAACAGCGTAAAAGTCTGGAAGGCAACACTGTTTTGCAGGATACCTTGCAGAAACAGCGTGATTATGTAACGGCGAATACGAATCGTCTTGAACACCAGCTTCAGTTGCTGCAGGAAGCGGTGAACAGCAAACGTCTGACGCTAACCGAAAAGACGGCGCAGGAAGCGGTAACGCCAGACGAAGCGGCCCGTATCCAGACCAACCCGCTAGTTAAGCAAGAACTTGATATTAACCATCAGCTCAGCCAGCGTCTGATTGCCGCGACTGAAAACGGCAACAGCCTGATGCAGCAAAATATCAAAGTCAAAAACTGGCTTGACCGCGCGCTGCAATCCGAACGTAACATCAAAGAACAAATCGCCGTTCTGAAAGGCAGTCTGCTGCTGTCGCGTATTCTGTATCAGCAACAACAAACGCTGCCGTCGGCGGATGAACTTGCCGATATGACCAACCGGATCGCCGACTTGCGTCTGGAGCAGTTCGAAGTCAACCAGCAGCGTGACGCGCTGTTCCAGAATGATGCGTTTGTCGCCAAACTGGAAGAAGGGCACAGCAACGAAGTTAACGGCGAAGTCCATGATGCCTTACTGCAGGTTGTGGATATGCGCCGTGAACTGTTGGATCAGCTCAATAAGCAACTGGGCAACCAACTGATGATGGCGATTAATCTGCAAATTAATCAGCAGCAATTAATGAGCGTGTCGAAAAACCTGAAAGGGATCCTCACGCAGCAGATTTTCTGGGTTAACAGTAACCGTCCGATGGACTGGGACTGGATCAAAGCTTTCCCGCAAACGCTTAAAGACCAGTTTAAGTCGATGAAAATCACGGTGAACTGGGAAAAAGCGTGGCCCGCAGTGTTTATTGCGTTTCTGGCGGGATTGCCGCTGCTGCTCATTGCCGGGCTCATCCGCTGGCGTCTTAAATGGTTGAAAGAGTACCAGGCGAAATTAGCCGCCGCGGTAGGTAACCTGCGTAATGACAGTCAGCTCAACACGCCAAAAGCGATTCTGATCGATCTCATCAGAGCCTTGCCGGCGTGCCTGATTATCCTCGCGGTAGGTCTGATTCTGTTGACTATGCAGTTGAATATCAGCGACCTGCTGTGGGCGTTCAGCAAGAAGATGACCGTCTTCTGGCTGGTGTTTGGTCTGTGCTGGAAGGTGCTGGAAAAAGATGGCGTGGCGATTCGTCATTTTGGTATGCCTGCGAAACAGACCAGCCACTGGCGTCGCCAGATTGTGCGCATCAGCCTCGCGCTGTTGCCGTTAAACTTCTGGTCGGTTATTGCTGAGCTGTCGCCGCTCAACCTGATGGACGATGTGCTGGGTCAGGTGGTCATTTTACTCAACCTGCTGCTGATCGCCTTCCTGGTATGGCCCATGTGCCGCGAAAGCTGGCGCGATAAAGAGTCGCATGGTCTGCGTCTGGTGACGATTACCGTGCTGTCGATTATCCCGATAGCATTAATGGTGCTGACGGCAACCGGCTATTTCTACACCACGCTGCGCCTGGCGGGACGCTGGATTGAAACGGTTTATCTGGTCATTCTCTGGAACCTACTGTACCAGACCGTGCTGCGTGGATTAAGCGTCGCGGCGCGTCGTATCGCCTGGCGTCGCGCGCTGGCGCGTCGTCAGAACCTGGTGAAAGAAGGGGCGGAGGGCGCAGAGCCGCAGGAAGAGCCGACCATCGCGCTGGAGCAGGTAAACCAGCAAACGCTGCGTATCACCATGCTGGTGATGGTGGCTCTGTTTGGTGTTCTGTTCTGGGCCATTTGGTCTGATCTGATCACCGTGTTCAGCTATCTCGATAGCATTACGCTCTGGCATTACAACGGCACCGAAGCGGGTGCGGCAGTGGTGAAAGACGTCACCATGGGTAGCCTGTTGTTTGCCATTATTGCCTCGATGGTGGCGTGGGCGTTGATCCGCAACTTACCCGGCCTGCTGGAAGTGCTGGTGCTGTCGCGACTCAAAATGCGCCAGGGGGCATCGTACGCGATCACCACGATCCTCAACTACGCGATCATCGCCATCGGCGCAATGACGGTCTTCGGATCGCTCGGTGTCTCGTGGGATAAACTGCAATGGCTGGCCGCCGCTCTGTCGGTTGGTTTGGGTTTTGGCTTGCAGGAAATTTTCGGTAACTTTGTTTCCGGCCTGATTATTCTGTTTGAACGCCCGGTGCGTATTGGCGATACGGTTACCATTGGTACGTTCTCCGGTACGGTCAGCAAGATCCGAATTCGTGCTACCACCATTACCGACTTCGATCGCAAAGAGGTGATCATCCCGAACAAAGCATTCGTGACGGAGCGTTTGATCAACTGGTCGCTCTCCGATACCACCACGCGTCTGGTGATCCGCATTGGCGTGGCCTATGGTTCGGATCTGGACAAAGTGAAGAAAGTGCTGCTGCAGGCGGCGATGGAGCACCCGAAAGTAATGCACGATCCGGAGCCTGCGGTGTTCTTTACCGCCTTCGGCGCCAGCACGCTGGATCATGAGCTGCGTTTATACGTGCGCGAACTACGCGATCGTAGCCATACGGTTGATGAACTTAACCGTGCGGTCGATCGTTTGTGCCGTGAAAACGACATTGATATTGCCTTTAACCAGCTCGAAGTGCACCTGCACAACGCGAAGGGCGACAGCGTAACCGAGGTTAAGCGTGACATCATTAAAGGTGACGATCCGACGCCTTCAGTAGGTTAGTAGAAAAAATCATCAGGCCTGCGAGCTTCGATTCATTCGTAGGCCTGATAATTGAAACGCCATCAGGTTTTCAGTTACAGCTCTTTTTTAGATAAAGAGAGCAGTTTCTTTTCGTAATCCCGTTTAACAATCTCCAGCGCCTTCAGTACGGTTTCAGGTGCAACCTGGTTTTCCTCAAGTAAAACAATCAAATCGACGGCCAGTTTGACCTCGTCCGGGGCGTTCTCTAATGACATAAATTCTCCGGGGATTAACGGGTTAAACGCGCCAGCACGTTTTCTATTCTTGCCAGAGCATGGCGGCAGCGCGCCAGCCGCGCCTCGAATGCTTCTACTTCACGATGCAGTTTTTGCTGTTCTGCAAAGCCGGTAGCCTGAGCCAGACGCTCTTTGCGTTCACGCGTCATTTCCACCAGTCGGCGTTCAAACTCCTGGTGTTGAACCCGCTTGCGCTGCCAGCGCGCCAGGCCTGGAGATGCGCTGTCCCACTCGCGGAGCGACCAACTGGCGGTTTCACGCGAAATCGCCTCTAACTGTGAGGCAAGGTGTTCCGCCAGCCAGCTAATTTGTGGTAGTTGTTGCTGTTCGACTGCACGGCGCAAGGCGGCGAGATTATCTTCAGCTTCATCCAGACAGGCCTGCAGCAACGTGCTGCGCGTGTGAAACAGATGCCTGTCAAAGCGGGCGCTCAGCGTGGCGTGATGCGCCAACGGAGCACACTGCTGCCGCAGGCGGTTAAGCTGGTTTTCAAGCGTCTGTAGCAGCATGACGGTTTTCACGACAACACTCCGATGAAAATGAGAACTGTTATGCTAAAGTAGCGATTCTCTGTGTTAAGTACTGATATTATGCAACGCATTATTCTAATCATCATTGGCTGGATAGCGGTAGTGTTAGGCACGCTGGGCGTTGTATTGCCGTTGCTGCCCACGACGCCATTTATCCTGCTGGCCGCCTGGTGTTTTGCCCGCTCATCGCCGCGTTTTCACGACTGGCTGCTGTATCGTTCGTGGTTCGGCGGGTATCTGCGTCACTGGCAAAAACACCGCGCAATGCCGCCTGGGGCGAAGCCGCGCGCGATTTTGTTGATCCTGGTGACGTTTGCTATTTCCCTCTGGCTGGTCAATATGATGTGGGTACGCGGCCTGCTGCTGGTTATTCTCGCCTGTTTACTGATTTTTATGTGGCGGATCCCGGTGATTGATGAAAAACAACAAAAGCAGTAAAGCGCAATAATCGCTGTTGCAATTGTCTCTCGCAGCCAGTAAATTCGACCGTTTTCGAGCACAGGCGCAGATGGTCAAAGGTTAACCAAGTGTAACCCTGGCCCTAATATAGACACAAAATCATTCAAGATACGTCGAGGATGAAGTGTATAGTGCGCCGTGAAGTAATACTGTATCAATCAGGCACAAACTTATGACCGCGACTGCACAGCAGCTTGAGTTTCTCAAAAATAGCATCAAAAGCATCCACGATTACCCAAAACCGGGCATTCTTTTCCGTGATGTCACCAGTTTACTGGAAGATCCGAAAGCCTACGCCCTTAGCATTGAATTGCTGGTTGAACGCTATAAAGATGCGGGTATCACTAAAGTGGTTGGCACCGAAGCGCGTGGCTTCCTGTTTGGCGCGCCGGTAGCGTTGGGGCTGGGCGTCGGCTTTGTTCCGGTACGTAAACCGCGTAAGCTTCCGCGTGAAGTTATTGCTGAGACCTATGAGCTGGAGTACGGCACCGATCAGCTGGAAATCCACGTTGATGCCATCAAACCGGGTGATAAAGTCCTGGTAGTGGACGATCTTCTGGCAACTGGCGGCACGATTGAAGCGACCGTGAAGCTGATCCGCCGTCTGGGTGGCGAAGTGACCGATGCTGCCTTTATCATTAACCTGTTTGATCTGGGCGGCGAGCAGCGTCTGGAAAAGCAGGGGCTGACTTGTTATAGCCTGGTTCCTTT
>NZ_CP080033.1:1527467-1572666 GCF_019382635.1 Citrobacter sp. Colony219
GACGACACAACCTCGCCGTTGCTGCGAGGTTGTGTTAGCATTACCCTCCTGTGAATCCACCCTCCAGCCTTTCAGAGCCTGCCAATGAGTTATCAGGTCTTAGCCCGAAAATGGCGCCCACAAACCTTTGCTGACGTCGTCGGCCAGGAACATGTGCTGACGGCACTGGCGAACGGCTTGTCGTTAGGGCGTATTCATCATGCTTATTTGTTTTCCGGCACCCGTGGCGTCGGAAAAACCTCTATCGCCCGTTTGCTGGCGAAGGGATTAAACTGTGAAACCGGCATCACAGCTACGCCGTGCGGCGTGTGCGATAACTGTCGGGAAATTGAGCAGGGGCGTTTTGTCGATTTGATTGAAATCGATGCCGCCTCACGCACCAAAGTCGAAGACACACGCGATCTGCTGGATAACGTCCAGTACGCGCCTGCGCGCGGCCGTTTTAAGGTCTATTTGATCGACGAAGTGCACATGCTGTCGCGCCACAGTTTTAACGCCTTGCTGAAAACGCTCGAAGAGCCGCCCGCGCACGTCAAATTCCTGCTGGCGACCACCGATCCGCAGAAGCTGCCGGTGACCATCCTGTCGCGCTGTCTGCAATTCCATCTTAAAGCGCTGGATGTCGAACAGATTCGCCATCAGCTTGAGCATATTCTCAAAGAAGAGCATATCGCCCATGAGCCACGTGCGCTGCAACTGCTGGCTCGCGCCGCAGACGGCAGCCTGCGCGATGCGCTGAGCCTGACCGATCAGGCGATTGCCAGCGGCGATGGTCAGGTCTCGACCGGCGCGGTCAGCACCATGCTCGGCACGCTGGACGACGACCAGGCGCTCTCGCTTGTTGAAGCAGTTGTGGCCGCCGACGGCGAACGCGTGATGACATTGGTGAACGACGCCGCCGCGCGCGGTATTGAGTGGGAAGCGCTGCTGGTTGAGATGTCGGCTTTGCTGCATCGTATAGCCATGGTTCAGCTTTCACCTGCCGCGCTCGGCAGCGATATGGCCGCCATTGAACAGCGTATGCGTGAACTGGCGCGAATCGTCCCGCCAACCGATGTGCAGCTTTACTACCAGACCCTGCTAATCGGGCGCAAAGAACTGCCGTATGCGCCGGACAGGCGAATGGGCGTCGAAATGACACTGCTGCGTGCGCTGGCTTTTCATCCGCGCATGCCGCTTCCGGAACCTGAAGTCCCGCGCCAGTCGTTTGCCCCGGTCGCACCCACAGCGGTGATGACCCCGGCGCAGGTGCCACAGCAGCAGCCTGCGCCAGCGCAACAAAATGTGCCGCTCTCCGACGCCACCAGCCAGGTGCTGGCGGCACGCAGCCAGTTGCAACGCGCTCAGGGAGTAACCAAACCAAAAAAGAGTGAACCGGCAGCCGCTTCCCGCGCGCGGCCGGTGAATAATGCTGCGCTGGAAAGACTGGCTTCGGTGTCGGAACGTGTTCAGGCGCGTCCGGCAGTCTCTGCGCTGGAAAAAGCACCGGCGAAGAAAGAAGCGTATCGCTGGAAAGCGACCAATCCTGTTGCAGAGGTCAAAGAAGTCATCGCCACGCCGAAAGCGCTGAAAAAAGCGCTTGAGCATGAAAAAACGCCGGAACTGGCGGCAAAGCTTGCGGCTGAAGCCATTGAACGCGACCCGTGGGCCGCCCAGGTGAGTCAGCTCTCGCTGCCTAAACTGGTGGAGCAGGTGGCGCTTAATGCCTGGAAAGAAGAGAATGGCAACGTGGTGTGCCTGCACCTGCGTTCCACGCAGCGGCACCTTAATTCCAGCGGCGCGCAGCAAAAACTGGCCGAAGCATTGAGTACCTTAACGGGGTCAACGGTTGAATTGACCATCGTTGAAGATGATAATCCCGCGGTGCGCACGCCGCTGGAGTGGCGTCAGGCCATTTATGAAGAGAAGCTCGCGCAGGCGCGTGAGTCGATTATTGCGGATAATAACATCCAGACGCTGCGTCGTTTTTTCGATGCGGAGCTGGACGAAGAAAGTATTCGCCCCATTTGATCGTCAGCCCAATGGTTTGACGGTCGTCATCCCTTAACGTGATTGAGAGAGAAGCCTATGTTTGGTAAAGGCGGTCTGGGTAACCTGATGAAACAGGCCCAGCAGATGCAAGAAAAAATGCAGCAGATGCAGGAAGAAGTCGCCAAGCTGGAAGTGACCGGCGAATCTGGCGCGGGTCTGGTAAAAGTGACCATCAACGGCGCGCATAACTGCCGTCGCGTGGAGATCGATCCAAGCCTGCTGGAAGACGACAAAGAGATGCTGGAAGACCTGGTTGCTGCGGCATTCAACGACGCGGCGCGTCGCATTGAAGAGACGCAGAAAGAGAAGATGGCCTCTGTTTCTTCCGGAATGCAGCTGCCGCCTGGCTTTAAGATGCCGTTCTGATGCAAACCAGCCCGCTGTTAACTCAGCTTATGGAAGCACTGCGCTGTCTGCCGGGCGTTGGCCCGAAGTCTGCGCAGCGCATGGCGTTCACGCTGCTTCAGCGCGATCGCAGCGGCGGGATGCGTCTGGCACAGGCGTTAACGAAGGCAATGTCGGAAATCGGCCACTGTGCCGATTGCCGCACTTTCACCGAGCAGGACGTCTGCAACATCTGCTCGAACCCGCGTCGCCAGGAAAACGGTCAGATTTGCGTGGTGGAGAGTCCGGCGGACATCTACGCCATTGAGCAAACCGGGCAATTTTCCGGACGTTACTTCGTGCTGATGGGACACCTGTCGCCGCTGGACGGTATCGGGCCTGATGACATTGGGCTGGATCGTCTCGAACAGCGACTGGCGTCTGAGCAAATTAACGAACTGATCCTCGCGACCAATCCCACGGTCGAAGGAGAGGCGACCGCCAACTATATTGCTGAGCTTTGCATGCAATATGGCGTTGAAGCCAGCCGTATCGCCCATGGCGTTCCGGTAGGCGGCGAGCTGGAAATGGTCGATGGCACCACGCTATCGCACTCTCTGGCAGGACGACACAAGATTAAATTCTGAACAAACGGAGGCCGCGACGGCGGCTTCCGCTTGAAATCCTTCCCGCTTGTCCCCATTTCACCCTCAACGTGTTTTTACCATTGAAAATGGCATTGTTGAGGTAGATCTACATGAAAGGACAAGAAACTCGTGGTTTTCAGTCAGAAGTAAAACAGCTTCTGCACCTGATGATCCATTCTCTGTATTCCAATAAAGAAATCTTCCTGCGTGAGCTTATCTCTAACGCCTCGGATGCGGCAGACAAGCTGCGTTTCCGCGCACTGTCTAACCCGGACCTGTATGAAGGTGACGGTGAGCTGCGTGTGCGTGTTTCCTTCGATAAAGATAAGCGTACGTTGACCATTGCCGATAACGGCGTGGGGATGAACCGTGATGACGTTATCGATCATCTGGGGACCATTGCGAAATCCGGCACCAAATCTTTCCTCGAATCCATGGGCTCCGATCAGGCGAAAGACAGCCAGTTGATCGGCCAGTTCGGGGTTGGCTTCTACTCAGCCTTCATCGTGGCGGACAAAGTCACCGTGCGTACCCGTGCTGCGGGTGATAAACCGGAAAACGGCGTGTTCTGGGAGTCTGCGGGCGAGGGTGAGTACACCGTAGCCGACATCACCAAAGAAGACCGTGGTACCGAAATTACTCTGCATCTGCGCGAAGGCGAAGACGAGTTCCTCGATGACTGGCGCGTACGTTCCATCATCAGCAAATATTCCGACCATATCGCGCTGCCGGTCGAGATCGAAAAATCCGAAGAGAAAGACGGCGAGACCGTGGTTTCCTGGGAAAAGATCAACAAGGCGCAGGCGCTGTGGACGCGCAACAAGTCGGAAATCAAAGACGACGAGTACAACGAATTCTATAAGCATATCGCCCACGATTTCACCGATCCGCTGACCTGGAGCCACAACCGTGTGGAAGGTAAGCAGGAGTACACCAGCCTGCTGTATATCCCGTCGCAGGCGCCGTGGGATATGTGGAACCGCGATCACAAGCATGGTCTGAAACTGTACGTCCAGCGTGTATTCATCATGGACGACGCCGAGCAGTTCATGCCGAACTACCTGCGTTTTGTCCGCGGTCTGATAGATTCTAACGATCTGCCGCTGAACGTCTCCCGTGAGATCCTGCAGGACAGCACCGTCACCCGTAACCTGCGTAGCGCGCTGACCAAACGCGTACTGCAGATGCTGGAAAAACTGGCGAAAGACGACGCGGAAAAATACCAGACCTTCTGGAAGCAGTTCGGCCTGGTGCTGAAAGAAGGCCCGGCGGAAGACCATGCCAACCAGGAAACCATCGCCAAACTGATGCGCTTCGCGTCTACGCACACTGACTCTTCCGCACAGACCGTATCTCTGGAAGACTACGTTGCGCGGATGAAAGAAGGGCAGGAGAAAATCTACTACATCACTGCAGACAGCTATGCGGCGGCGAAGAGCAGCCCGCACCTGGAACTGCTGCGTAAGAAAGGCATCGAAGTGTTGCTGCTTTCTGACCGCATCGATGAGTGGATGATGAACTACCTGACCGAGTTCGATGGCAAACCGTTCCAGTCTGTGGCGAAAGCCGACGAGTCCATCGACAAACTGGCAGATGAAGTTGACGAATCGGCAAAAGAAGCGGAAAAAGCGCTGACGCCGTTCGTTGAGCGCGTGAAAACCTTGCTGGGCGATCGCGTAAAAGAAGTGCGTCTGACTCACCGTCTGACCGACACACCGGCTATCGTCACCACGGATGCGGATGAAATGAGCACCCAGATGGCGAAACTGTTCGCCGCTGCGGGCCAGGCTGTGCCGGAAGTGAAATATATCTTTGAACTGAACCCGGACCACGTGCTGGTAAAACGCACGGCGGATACCCAGGACGAAGCGCAGTTTAAAGAGTGGGTCGAACTGCTGCTGGATCAGGCGCTGTTCGCTGAGCGCGGCACGCTGGAAGATCCGAACCAGTTCATCCGTCGCATGAACCAGTTGCTGGTGTCCTGATACCCGTAATGTAATGCCGGATGGCGCTAGCGCTTATCCGGCCTATAGTATCTCGTAATAGTAGGCCGGATACGGTGTTTACACCGCCATCCGGCTTTTTTTCGCCTTCTGAACTCAATTTTCCATCATTAACCGTTTCAGCGCGGGTGGCTTCCTTGAGCCAATTGCGTGATGGTGGTATCGTTTAGCGCTTTTTAAAAAATATCGACAACCTTTAAGGGGATTTTCGTAATGCGTATCATTCTGCTTGGCGCTCCGGGCGCGGGTAAAGGAACTCAGGCTCAGTTCATCATGGAGAAGTATGGTATTCCGCAAATCTCCACCGGTGATATGCTGCGTGCCGCCGTGAAATCTGGCTCCGAGCTGGGCAAACAAGCGAAAGACATCATGGACGCCGGTAAGCTGGTGACTGATGAGCTGGTGATCGCGCTGGTAAAAGAGCGTATTGCTCAGGAAGACTGCCGTAATGGTTTCCTGCTCGATGGCTTCCCGCGTACTATTCCGCAGGCAGATGCCATGAAAGAAGCGGGTATCAACGTGGACTACGTTCTGGAGTTTGACGTACCTGACGAACTGATCGTTGACCGTATTGTAGGTCGTCGCGTACACGCTGCTTCTGGCCGCGTTTACCACATCAAATTCAACCCGCCTAAGGTTGAAGGCAAAGACGACGTGACCGGCGAAGAGCTGACCACCCGTAAAGACGATCAGGAAGAGACCGTACGCAAGCGCCTGGTGGAATACCATCAGATGACCGCGCCGCTGATCGGCTACTACTCTAAAGAAGCGCAGGCGGGTAACACCAAATACGCGAAAGTTGACGGCACTCAGGCCGTGGCTGACGTTCGCGCAGCGCTGGAAAAAATCCTCGGTTAATTTTTAACGCGGTTAATGCCGGATGGCGGTGGATACACCTTATCCGGCCTACGATTTTTTGTAGGCCTGATAAACGCAGCGCCATCAGGCAAATTCTCGTCTTACCTCTCACAGCAATTAGTTCTTCTTTACCGCTTTTCCGCTACAATTATCAACAATTTGAATCGATAAGAGGCGGTAATGCGTCAGACGAAAACCGGTATCCTGCTGGCAAACCTCGGCACTCCCGATGCCCCAACCCCCGAAGCCGTTAAGCGCTACCTGCGCCAGTTTTTAAGCGATCCACGCGTCGTCGATACGTCCCCCGCACTGTGGTGGCCGTTGCTGCGTGGTGTGATTTTGCCGCTGCGAGCGCCGCGTGTAGCAAAGCTGTACCAATCAATCTGGATGGAAGACGGTTCCCCGCTGATGGTCTACAGCAAGGCGCAACAGCAGGCGCTGGCACAACGTCTGCCTGATACGCCTGTTGCACTGGGGATGAGCTACGGTTCGCCGTCGCTCGAAAGCGCGGTCGATGAACTGCTGGCAAGCGGAGTAGAACACATGGTGGTGTTACCGCTGTATCCGCAATACTCCTGTTCGACAGTGGCGGCAGTCTGGGACGAGCTGGCGCGCATTTTAGCGCGTAAACGCGGTATTCCTGGCGTCTCATTTATTCGCGATTACGCTGATGACAGCAGCTACATTGATGCGCTGGCCAAGAGCGCCCGGGATTCATTCGCTCAACATGGCGAACCTGATTTACTGCTGCTCTCCTATCACGGCATTCCGCAGCGCTACGCCGATGAAGGCGATGACTACCCGCAGCGCTGTCGCGATACGACGCGTGAGCTGGTTTCAGCGCTTGGCCTGCCGCCGGAAAAAGTCATGATGACCTTCCAGTCTCGCTTTGGCCGCGAACCATGGCTGACACCGTATACCGACGAAACGCTAAAAATGCTGGCGGAGAAAGGAACCCGACATATCCAGGTTATGTGTCCGGGCTTCGCGGCTGATTGCCTCGAAACGCTGGAAGAGATAGCGGTACAAAACCGGGAGATTTTCCTTGAAGCGGGTGGTAAGCAATATGAATATATTCCGGCGCTGAATGCCGCGCCGGAGCATATTGAAATGATGGTGAAACTGACCGAAGCCTACCGCTAAAGCTGTTGCTTAAAGAAATGCGCGCCGTCCTGCAGAGCTTCATCGGCGGTTTTCATCATCCGCGAATAGTGCAGGAAGGCGTGCAGCGTACCGGGATACATTTTGTACTGGCAGGGCTGCTGATGCGCCTGTAACGTCTGGAATAATAAGCGGCTATCGTCGATCAGCGGATCGAACTCCGCACCGGCGATAAAACACGGCGGTAGGTCGCGCGTCAGATCGTTATTAAACAGGCAATAGTACGGTGACTCACGATCGTCAGCGCTACGTAGGTACGCGTTTTCGTACATCTGCAGATCCTCGCGGGTTAAACCATCCCACGCTCCGCCCATCAGCCGTCGGCTTAGTGAATCCTGCAGGCCGTAAAGGCCATACCACAACAGCACGCCAGCGACTTTGCCGCAGGCAATGTTTTTATCTCGCAGCCACAACGCACTGGCGAGCGCCAGCATCGCTCCGGCGGAATCGCCGGCAAAACCTATCGTATTGATATTGAGGGAATAGTCGCCAGCATGTTGATGATAGTACTGGCAAACGGCGACGATCTCTTCGATGGCTTGTGGGTAGCGCGCTTCCGGCGACAGCGAATAGTCGATGCCGATCACCGTGCACTGGGTGTAATGCGCAAGTAAACGCATAATACGGTCATGGGTATCCAGATTACCGAGAATAAAACCGCCGCCGTGCAGGTAATACAGCGTCGCCTGGCTTTGGGGCTGCGGAGCGTAGATGCGTGTGGCAACGGGGCCGCACGCGGTAGAAATCACGCATTCTCGGGTATGCATCTGCGGGGCATCGGCATTCCACAGTCGCCGCTCATGAATGTAGTGTTGGCGCTGGGCCACGAAGTCATCGGCAGCGGGCCACGGCGGCAAATCGTCGCGATGAAAATTCACCACGCTTTTCATTTCATCCGAAATTTTGTCGAGTACGGGGATTTTGTTTTCCGGCTTCATAAAACGCTCCTTGTGAAGGTGAGTTATTGTAGAAATTAATCCCGGATAAACTGCGATCTCACCGTCCGATATTGAAACTCAGCGCCGCATCGCATGCGCAGCAGGGAATGTGCTACCATGCATCGCTCAGTTAACCACCCGTAAAATCGACCATGAAATTTCCCGGTAAACGTAAATCCAAACACTATTTCCCCGTCAGCGCGCGCGATCCGTTGCTGCAACAAATTCAGCCAGAAAATGAAACCAGCGCAGCCTGGGTTGTCGGTATCGACCAGACGCTGGTAGATATTGAAGCCAAAGTGGATGATGATTTTGTAAAACGTTATGGATTAAGCGCCGGGCACTCTCTGGTGATTGAAGATGATGTTGCGGAAGCGCTCTACCAGGAGCTGGTACGCGAAAACCTGATCACCCATCAGTTTGCAGGTGGCACCATCGGTAACACTATGCATAACTACTCCGTGCTGGCAGATGACCGTTCGGTACTGTTGGGGGTGATGTGCAGTAATATCGAAATTGGTAGCTACGCGTATCGCTATTTATGCAACACCTCCAGCCGCACCGATTTGAACTATCTACAGGGTGTAGATGGCCCTATTGGCCGCTGCTTTACGCTGATTGGTGAATCCGGAGAGCGTACATTTGCCATCAGCCCCGGTCACATGAACCAACTGCGCGCGGATAGCATCCCTGAATCAGTCATTGCCGGGGCTTCCGCGCTGGTGCTGACCTCCTATCTGGTGCGCTGTAAGCCGGGCGAACCGATGCCGGAAGCGACCATGAAGGCGATTGAATTTGCCAAAAAGCACAACGTGCCGGTGGTACTGACGCTGGGCACCAAATTCGTTATTGCGGATAACCCGCAGTGGTGGCAGGCATTCCTCAAAGAGAATGTCTCTATTCTGGCGATGAACGAAGAAGAAGCCGAAGCGTTGACCGGCGAGAACGATCCGCTGCTGGCGTCTGACAAGGCGCTGGACTGGGTGGATCTGGTGCTGTGTACTGCGGGTCCGGCAGGTCTGTATATGGCCGGCTTTACTGAAGAAGAGGCGAAACGCAAAACTCAGCACCCACTGCTGCCAGGGGCGATTGCCGAATTTAACCAGTACGAGTTTAGTCGCGCCATGCGCCATAAAGACTGTACTCATCCGCTGCGCGTGTATTCGCACATCGCGCCGTATATGGGCGGGCCAGAAAAGATCATGAATACCAACGGTGCTGGCGACGGCGCACTGGCGGCATTGCTGCATGATATTACCGCTAACAGCTACCACCGCAGTAACGTGCCTAACTCCAGCAAGCACAAGTTCACCTGGCTGACCTATTCGTCATTAGCCCAGGTATGTAAATATGCTAATCGCGTGAGTTATCAGGTGCTGAACCAGCATTCCCCGCGTCTGACGCGGGGTTTGCCGGAACGTGAAGACAGCCTCGAAGAGTCGTACTGGGATCGCTGAGTTCTTGCCCGATGGCGCTACGCTTATCGGGCCTACGCGTAGCAATATGTGGGCCGGATAAGGCGTTTTACGCCGCCATCCGGCACGTAACATTAACTGGCAGTAGCAACTTCACCGGCAGGCGGCGTTTCAATCAGCTCCAGCATGGTGCGGGCGATTTCACGCTCACCCATGACCACCTGATTGGCACCGCGCTCGGTAATATATTCCACCTCATCGTCATAATGCGCGCGGGCGATAATCTCAATCGACGGGCACTTCTCACGCGCGGAAGCAACAATTTCACCCGCTTCATAGCCATTTGGAATGGTCAGCAGCAGCCAGCGTGCGCAATCCAGATGCGCCAGATTCATAATCTCTTCGTTGGCGGCGTTGCCCAGCACAGCGCGGATCCCACGCTCGCGCAGTTCATCCACCCGGGTACGTGAGGTTTCGATAACCACCAACGGGATCCCCGCAGCCATCAATTTCTCACCCAGCAGGCTGCCGACGCGACCAAAACCGACCAGCAGGGCGTGATTGCAGATATCCACCGGAATTTGCTTCTCTTCTTCGATGGCTTCTTCCAGCGTCTGCTCTTCCAGCGTTTCGGTTTTGGCGAGATATTTTTCTAACACCGCGAACAGCACCGGGTTGAGCATGATGGACAGGATTGCCCCTGCCAGCACCAGATTCTGTCCGGCCTGCGGCAGCAGGTTTAACGCCATTCCCAGACCCGCCAGGATAAAGGCAAACTCACCAATCTGTGCCAGGCTGGTGGCAATGGTGAGCGCCGTGCGTTGGGAGTGACCAAACATGCGCACCAGGAAATAGGCGGCAAGGGATTTACCAAAGATGATAATCGCCAGCGTACCCAGCACTGCCAGCGGCTGTTGGATCAGGACTAACGGATCGAACAGCATCCCGACGGAAACGAAGAACAGTACGGCGAACGCATCGCGCAGCGGCAGGGTGTCATGCGCCGCACGGTGGCTCAGTTCCGATTCATTCAACACCATACCAGCGAAGAATGCGCCCAGCGCAAAGGAGACATCGAACAGTTCCACTGCGCCAAAGGCGATACCTAAGGCAAGGGCGAGAACTGACAGGGTAAATAGCTCGCGTGACCCGGTTGCGGCGCTGCGGGCCATGATCCACGGTACCAGGCGTCGCCCCACCAGCATCATAATCGCGATAAACGCCACCACCTTACCGATGGTAATGCCCATATCGACGGCGAGCGAGGCAAAGCCGACATCTTCTTTTTCCAGCATTCCGGCGACGGCTGGCAGGAGAACCAGCGTCAGCACCATCATCAAATCTTCGACAATCAGCCAGCCAATGGCGATTTGCCCGCGCTGACTGTCAATGAGCTGCCGTTCTTCAAGTGCACGCAGTAGCACTACGGTACTGGCGGTTGAAAGACACAGACCAAAGACGATACCGACCATCAGCGACCAGCCTAATACGGCTGAAAGCGCCATACCCAGCAGTGTTGCCACTGCTATCTGGGCAATCGCGCCGGGAATGGCGATAGACTTTACCGCCATCAAATCCTTCAGGGAAAAGTGCAGCCCGACGCCGAACATCAACAGGATCACGCCAAGCTCGGCCAGTTCAGGCGCGAGCTTGGTATCAGCAACAAAACCAGGTGTAAATGGACCGGCCAGAACGCCCGCTAACAGATATCCCACCAGAGGAGAAATACGTAGTTTATTGGCAATCATGCCTAATATAAAAGCGAGCACAAGGCCGCCGACAATGGTGGTGATAAGCGGGGTGGCGTGATGCATTCCGTCTCCTTTGGTTGCTGTGTTGATCCTGAAAACCCAAATTCCGAGTAATAGTTTATGACAATTTTGATGTTTATGTTGATGAATAATTATTGAATTTTGATGAAAACAGGATTTTAAAGGAAAAAAAGCACGGATCGGAAAACTACGGGGGGATGTTTGAGGCAAACGCTGATGGCCGCTGTAAGTGATGACGACCAAAGTTTACCTTTGGCCGTCAGAAAATCAGGCTTTATGTCGGTTATCAGGTAAGAATATGGTCAGTATCCCCAGAAGTGGCAGGAAAGCACATATTTTGTAGACCAAATCGATGCTGGTATGGTCGGCAATCAGCCCTAGCACCGCGGCTCCCAAGCCGCCCATGCCGAAGGCAAAACCGAAAAATAGCCCAGAAACCATGCCGATACGCCCAGGAAGCAGCTCCTGTGCGTAGACCAGAATGGCAGAAAAGGCCGATGCGAGGATAAAACCAATGATCACGGTTAAAATCCCGGTCCATTCCAGCGTCGCGTAGGGTAAAACAAGGGTAAATGGCGCAACGCCGAGGATAGACCCCCAAATAACATATTTTCTGCCAATTTTATCGCCTAATGGTCCGCCAATCACCGTCCCGGCCGCGACGGCAAACAGGAAGGCAAACAGATGAAACTGGGCATTTTGTACCGATAATCCGAATTTTTGCATCAGATAAAAGGTGTAATAGCTGCTAATGCTCGCCATATAGAAGTATTTGGAGAAAATCAGCACCAGCAGAATGCTTACCGCCAGAACCACTTTATTACGCGGCAACGGATTAACGATAGCGACCTTCGGCTTTCCTTTACTCATCCGATGCTGCGCGGCATACCAACGGCTGATTTGTGCCAGGACGACAATCGCTAATAGCGCAGCCAGCACAAACCAGGCCACATTACCTTTACCATATGGCGCGATGATGACAGCCGCCAGCAATGGCCCCAGAGAGCTACCGAAGTTGCCGCCAACCTGGAAAATCGACTGGGCAAGGCCGTGGCGACCACCGGAGGCCATACGCGCCACGCGGGACGATTCCGGGTGAAATACCGAAGAGCCGGTACCAACCAGCGCCGCGGCGAGCAGCACCATATGGAAGCTGCCGGCCATGGCCAGCAAAACAAGCCCGCTCAGCGTGAAGCACATCCCAATGGGCAGCGACCACGGCATCGGGTATTTGTCCGTCCAGTAACCCACCACCGGTTGCAGCAGCGAGGAGGCGAGCTGGAAGGTCAGGGTAATCATCCCTATCTGCATAAACGTCAGCGAGAACTCTGACTGCAAAAGTGGATAAATCGCCAGAATCAGCGACTGGATCATATCGTTGAGCAGATGGGAGAGGCTGATTGCCCCTAAAATGCCAAATGAGGTGCGTGCTTTAGCAACCGACGCTGACGCGCCAGCCACTGGCTGGGTTGGTTCACTTATTGCCATAGAAAGTCACTTCTGTTTGGTTGCGATTATGAGGGTAATCTAATTTGTTATTATTACTTGCCTAACATACCTGCGGAAGGTGTTTGAAGGAAGTCTCATTTCTGAAAACATTTTCGACTATTATTTTATATCATTGTAATTTCAGTCGTTGATTTTGGCTCAGGGAGAGAAATATGACGTTTTTGAAACGGGGCGTGGCGCTGGCGCTATTAGCCGCATTTGCGCTGGCAGGTCAGCCTGCACAGGCGTACGAAAAAGATAAAACCTATAAAATTACCATTCTGCATACCAACGATCATCACGGTCACTTCTGGCGCAGCGAATACGGAGAATATGGGCTGGCGGCGCAAAAAACGCTGGTGGACGGTATTCGTAAAGAGGTGGCTGAGGAAGGGGGCAGCGTACTGCTGCTTTCCGGCGGTGATATTAATACCGGCGTACCGGAGTCCGATCTGCAGGATGCGGAACCTGATTTTCGCGGCATGAACCTGATTGGCTATGACGTGATGGCGGTCGGTAACCACGAGTTTGATAATCCGCTGACCGTCTTGCGCCAGCAGGAAAAATGGTCCAAATTCCCGTTTCTCTCGGCCAATATCTATCAGAAAAGCACCGGCGAGCGTTTATTTAAGCCGTGGGCCATCTTTAAGCGCCAGGATTTAAAAATTGCCGTACTCGGTTTAACCACCGACGATACGGCAAAAATAGGCAACCCCGAGTTCTTTACCGATATTGAGTTTCGTAAACCTGCTGATGAAGCCAAACTGGTTATTCAGGAACTGAATATGGGTGAAAAGCCAGACATCATTA
Source organism: Citrobacter sp. Colony219 (assembly GCF_019382635.1). Lineage (NCBI taxonomy): Bacteria > Pseudomonadati > Pseudomonadota > Gammaproteobacteria > Enterobacterales > Enterobacteriaceae > Citrobacter > Citrobacter sp. Colony219. The sequence continues at coordinate 1,540,915 of NZ_CP080033.1, forward strand.
TCGCGACCACCCATATGGGACATTATGACAACGGCAACCACGGCTCGAACGCCCCTGGCGATGTCGAAATGGCGCGTAGCCTGCCCGCAGGTTCGCTGGCGATGATTGTGGGTGGTCACTCACAGGATCCGGTGTGTATGGCTTCAGAGAACAAGAAGCAGGTTGATTACGTACCGGGTACGCCGTGTGCGCCAGATAAGCAAAATGGGATCTGGATTGTACAGGCACACGAGTGGGGGAAATACGTGGGCCGGGCGGACTTTGAGTTCCGTAACGGCGAAATGAAAATGGTTAACTACCAGCTCATTCCCGTTAATCTGAAGAAAAAAGTGACCTGGGACAACGGTAAAAGTGAGCGCGTACTCTACACCCCGGAGATTGCTGAAAATCAGCAAATGCTTTCGCTGCTGACGCCGTTCCAGAATAAAGGTAAAGCGCAGCTCGACGTGAAAATCGGCAGCGTCAATGCGCGCCTCGAAGGCGATCGAAGCAAAGTCCGTTTCGTGCAGACCAACATGGGACATCTGCTGCTGGCTGCGCAAATGGCGCGGACCAGCGCTGATTTTGGCGTGATGAGCGGCGGCGGTATCCGTGACTCCATCGAAGGCGGCGATATCACCTATAAGAGCGTGCTGAAGGTACAGCCGTTTGGCAACATCGTGGTGTATGCCGATATGAGTGGGAAAGAGGTGATTGACTATCTGACCGCAGTGGCGCAAATGAAGCCGGACTCCGGGGCCTATCCGCAGTTTGCCAACGTCAGCTTTGTGGCGAAAGACGGCAAGCTTAACGATTTGAAAATCAAAGGCGAGCCCGTTGACCCAGCCAAAACCTATCGTATGGCAACGCTGAGCTTCAACGCCACCGGCGGTGATGGCTATCCGCGTATTGATAACAAACCAGGCTATGTGAATACCGGATTTATTGATGCGGAAGTGCTGAAGGAGTACGTGCAGAAGAACTCACCGCTGGATGCCAGTGCGTATGAGCCGAAGGGTGAGGTGAGCTGGCAGTAACAGGGCTATTTTGTTCGCCATTTTGAACTCGGGCAGTGCTCGGAATCCTCACGTACTTCATGTACGCTCCGGTTCCTGCGCGCTGGCCGAGTCCAAACTGCCTTCACCAATAACGCCCTGTTGAGTATTCGATTTGTAGGCCTTAAAGCTGCACGCCATCAGGCAGTCATTCTATAACCGCTTAATCCCGGCGGGCGATATCGGCGAATTTCGCATCCAGAATTTTCGCCAGATCGCTCGCTGCCAGTTCGATGTCCAGTCCGCGTTTGCCGCCGGAAACATAAATGGTGTCAAACGTTTGGGCTGGCGCGTCGATGAGCGTCGGCAATCTTTTTTTCTGCCCCAACGGGCTGATACCGCCTACCAGATAGCCGGTAGTGCGTTGCGCGACCATGGGGTCGGCCATATCGACCTTTTTGGCGCCCAAAGCTTTGGCAACCTTTTTGAGATCCAGTTGACCGGCTACCGGTGTGACGGCAACCGCCAGATGTTTCATATCGCCATTCACGGCAACCAGCAGCGTTTTGTAGACCTGATCCGCATTCAGTCCTAATTTACGGACCACTTCGTCGCCAAAATTCGTCTCGGACGGATCGTGATCGTAGGTGTGGATCTGAAAAGAAATTTTGTTTTTTTCGAGTAGTTTAACGGCGGGTGTCATAGCAATTTTTCCTGGCCCAGACAAAATACGCCATAAGCATACGCCTGATGGCGGTGGAAAAAATAGTACCATCTTGCGCAATAGTATTGGCAGGATGATGACTTTGAGCGACAATCGACCTACACCGATGCTTTAAGCGTCGGCATAATAATAATGATGAAATTCCTCTTTGACGGGCCAATAGAAATATTGGCCATTTTTTTATCGCATCATCTCCGGTAAATTTCCCTCTCCATACAGATGCAGTGCGCCCACTGCGACCACATAGTGGCCTGCAGGCATTGCCTTGAGTTTGTCCCGCCATGCCTCATTACGCTGGTGCATTAATACGTCATATAATGACTGGCTGAATGTGTTGGGTAACGTGAGTGCGCTATTTTGTGGTGGTGATTCAAGCCACCAGCCCATCATTTGTTGCAGCAACCTGGCGTTGGTGTGCCAGTGCGCCAGGGTATCGTCAAGCAAAGCCAAACCGTTATCAGGCAATTGACATAACAGGTCGATTTGGCTGGAGGCGCCTTCCAGTTCAATAATGGTTTTTTGCGCCTGTTTAGCCGCTTTGAGCAGTTGGTAGTCAATGCCATATTCCGCCCGTAATCCCAGCTGTTGCGCCTGCGTGGCTTGTAAGATCATGGCTATTTGCCACAGGGGTTGAGTCGAAAACAGGGAAGGGGAAATACCAAGATCTGCAGAAACTTTTTGCAGATTGCGCAATTGCTCTTCGCTGATGCGTTCTTCCAGCGTGGCAAAGGCCGGAAGATTGGCAAACGGAGTATCGTCACCGGAGACATCGGCTTCGACAATCAGTGCGTCAGCGTGGCTGAGTTTTTTCAGTAACCTGGCAGGCAGAGGGGCCATACCCCGGCTACCCATATGAATACTGCCAATCAGATGAAAATGGCGGTTGCCAGGCAAAGAGATATCGATGGCCGGCCAGGTATAATGGTTACCGCGCAGTGCAGACCATAATGCTTTTACCCGGTATAACAAATCCATACGACCTCCCTAAGTGGAGAACCATGCTAGCGCGTGGTCGGAAAAGTCGCAATGTGTGAATTGCCGGATGGCGCAGTTGATAGCGCCATCCGGCAAAGGGTTACTCTTTAGGTTTGAAGCGCAGCAGTCGGTTCGCGTTGCTCACCACGGTGATGGAAGAAAGCGCCATCGCCGCCCCGGCGACTACCGGGTTGAGCAGCGTGCCGGTGAACGGCCACAAGATCCCGGCGGCAACAGGGATGCCGATGCTGTTGTAGATAAATGCGCCGAGCAGGTTCTGCTTCATATTGCGCAGCGTTGCCCGGGAGATAGACAGCGCATCCGCAACGCCCATCAGGCTATGACGCATCAGCGTGATCGCAGCGGTTTCAATCGCCACATCGCTGCCACCGCCCATGGCAATCCCTACATCGGCCTGCGCCAGCGCAGGTGCATCATTGATACCGTCGCCGACCATGGCGACCTGGCGCCCCTGGCTCTGCAGACGCTTGATCGCCTCGGCCTTACCGTCCGGCAGAACGCCCGCAATCACCTCATCAATACCCGCCTCTTTGGCAATGGCGTTGGCGGTTGTTGGGTTGTCGCCGGTCAGCATCACCAAACGATACCCGGCGCGGTGCAGGCGCTGGAGCGCTGCCACGCTGTCGCTACGCAGTGGATCACGCACCGCTAACAGCGCCGCTGCTTTACCATCAATCGCCAACAGCACCGGGGTTGAACCCTGGGAAGCCTGAGCGGTGATTTCAGCTTCCATTTCAGTGGTATCTACCTGCTGTTCATTGAGCAGTGCCTGGTTGCCCAGCAGCAGCGTATGACCTTCGGTCTCGCCGCTGACGCCTAACCCGCGCAGCGTACGGAAACCGTTGACCTGCGGCAGCGAGACATCGCCTGCTTTGTCCAGAATCGCTCTGGCCAGCGGGTGGCTGGAACCCTGTTCAAGGGCCGCTGCCAGACGAATTGCCAGCGCTTCCTCGGTGTTGCCAAACGTTTTGATGGCGACAACCTGCGGTTTACCTTCGGTCAGCGTCCCGGTCTTGTCAAAGACGACGGTATCAAGCGTGCTGGCGCGTTGCAGCGCATCGGCATCGCGTACCAGTACCCCAAACTCAGCGGCACGCCCCACGCCGGAAATAATCGACATCGGCGTTGCCAGACCCAACGCACACGGGCAGGCAATAATCAGGACGGTGGTGGCGATGACCAGCGTATAAACAATCTGCGGCGCCGGGCCAAAGAAATACCAGATAGCGGCACTCACCAGCGCAATGGCGACCACGACCGGAACGAACACCGAGGAAATACGGTCGGCCAGCTTACCAATCTCGGGCTTACTGCTTTGCGCCTGACGCACCATACGAATAATGCGTGACAGCGTGGTGTGGCTGCCAACAGCGCTGGCGCGGAACAGGACGCTGCCGTCCTGGACGACCGTACCGGCGTTGACGCTATCGCCTTCGCCTTTTTGTTGCGGAATCGGCTCACCGGTCAGCATCGCTTCATCCAGCCAGGCTTCGCCCTGGGTAATTTCGCCATCGACCGGAACGCGGTCGCCGGTGGTCAGGCGCAGTAACATTCCGGCCTGAACGTCTGCCAGCGGTACGTTCTTTTCACCTTCGTCAGTAACGACGCGTGCGGTCGGCGGCGTCAGATCGAGCAGTTTTTCCAGCGCTTTGGACGAGCGCTGGCGAGCCCGCGCTTCCAGCATGTGTCCGAGGTTAATCAGACCGATAATCATGGCGCTGGCTTCATAATAGAGGTGTCGTGCTTCCATCGGGAACCACTGCGGCCAAAGGTTGACGCTCATGGAATAGAGCCATGCCACCCCCGTGCCCAGCGCGACCAGTGTATCCATGGTTGCGGTGCCGTTCATCAGGCTTTTCCACGCGCTGCGGTAGAAGTGACCGCCTGCGAAGACCATCACGGCGAGTGTTGCCAGACCAATTACCAGCCACAGGCTACGGTTGTCGGCACTCACCATCATGTTATCGCCAATCATTCCCCATACCATGACCGGGATACCCAGCAGCAGCGCGACGGCTGCCTGCCAGCGAAAACGCTTCATGGTTGCCACGGCGGTTTCCTGCTGGCGTTCGCGACGCTTAGCGTCGTCTTCAATGGCTTCTGCGCCGTAACCCGCTTTTTCCACCGCCTGCACTAAATCTGCGGCGGAGGCACTGCCCATTACCAGCGCAGTGCGTTCCGCCAGGTTTACCCGTGCCTGGGTGACGCCCGGTACGCTTTGCAATGCATTTTGTACACGGGTCACACAACTGGCGCAGCTCATGCCGTTTAACAGCAACTGTTGGCTGTCATCATCAGCCGTAGCTGCCGGAAGCTCGGAAGGGACCGCTGCCAGTGCTTCCGACGGGATTGATGACTCCGTCAGCGGTTTAGCCTTTGGGTGGCTTAACTCCGCGCCGTAACCGGCTTGTTTGATGGTTTCAATCAGCGCTTCTGCGCTGGCGCTGCCGGTGATGTGCGCTTCAGTCACGGAGACATCCGCTTGCTCAACATCCGGACGTTGTTCCAGACTTTCTTTAACGCGTTTTACGCAGTGACCACAGGACAAACCGTCCAGGGTTAGATCGATTGTTTGAGACATAACCAACTCCTTCATTGCAGGTTTAACTGACTGTGATAAAGGTTAAACCTYCCAKCAAGGGGAAGGTCAAGGGCGTTTTTAGAAAAGATGAAAAAAGGAGGCGAAGGGGGAAAAACGGGAACGTCACCTCAGAGCGTTCCCGGTCTGTTATTGATTGAGGACGATAAGCGGCGTTCGATGCTCCGGTTCATTTATGACCGTGAGATCGGCACCGTACAGCGCGTTCAGCGCCCGTTGCTTCAGGACATCCTGCGGATACCCGTTATCAACAATCCTGCCGCGTTCCATCAATACCACGCGGTCGGCATAACGCGCTGCGAGGTTGAGATCGTGCAGGACGCAGCAGACGCTAAACTGCCGTTCACGCACCAGACGACGCAGCAGACGAAAAAGGTGCTGCTGGTGGTGAATATCGAGGGCGGAGGTGGGTTCATCGAGAAACAACCATTTTGGCACAGGTTCGGGCTCCCAAAGCTGAACCAGCAGACGTGCCAACTGTACCCGCTGTTGTTCTCCTCCCGACAGATGCCGATAATCGCGTGCGGCCAGCGCCTGGCAATCACACAACGTCATGATGTGCTCCGTTTCATCGCCCGTATTGCGCGTGCGATACGGATGTCTGCCCATGCGGATAACCTCCTGCACGCTAAACGGGAAGGCCATATGACTGTTCTGGCGCATCACCGCACGGGTTTTTGCCAGCTCGGTGATTGACCACTCGTCTAGTGGCTTGCCGAATAAGCTACAGCGCCCACTGTGGGGTTGCAGATAACCTGTGAGCTGGCGTAGCAGCGTCGATTTCCCGGCGCCATTCGGGCCAAGGATCGCGACGATCTCTCCTTGGGGTAGCGTCAGGGAAACATCGTCGGTCAGTCGTCTCCCCTGAATGTTGTAGATCAGATTTTCTGCGACGATCATGACACCCTCCGGCTACGCAGGATTAACCACAGAAAATACGGTCCTCCGATCAGGCTGGTTAACAGGCCAACGGGCATTTCGGCAGGCTGCACCAGAGTGCGGGCCAGCGTATCGGCAATCAGGAGTAGACAGGCGCCCGCCAGCGTAGAGCAGGGAATCAACCAGCGATGATCGGCGCCGGTAGTCATTCTAATCAGATGCGGGATCACCAGGCCTATAAAGCCAATTACGCCGCTGACGGAAACGGCAGCACCAACCAGTAGCGAGCTGAGCAACAGTAACTGCTGGCGCTTACGTTTGACGTTCACGCCGAGGTAATGCGCCTCTTCATCACCCAATTGCAGCAAATTAAGCGTGCCCGCCATACAGACGGTGACAGCAATGGCTGGAAGAACAAAGGTACTGGCAACCAGCAGCGTTGGCCACTGGGCCTGGCCGAGATTGCCCATCATCCACAGCGTAAGTTGACGTAGCTGCTGCTCATCGCCCACATAGCTCAGCACGCCAATAGCTGAACCGCACAGAGCATTGATAGCGATACCGGCTAACAGCAGTTGCATCATTCCGCCGTGGCTATGACGCTGGTTTATCAGGAAAATAATCGTGCAGACCACCATGCTGCCCGCGACGGCAAAAATCATCTGCTCATACAGTACCAACACCACGGGAAACGAAAAGGGGATAACTATCGCGATGCCGACCATCAGCGCGGAGCCGCTACTGACGCCAAGCAGGCCAGGATCGGCCATCGGATTGCGAAAAAGCCCCTGCATGATAACCCCTGCCGTTGCCAGCGCTGCGCCTACCAGAACGTCCAGCAACACGCGGGGCAGGCGGATGTTCAACCAGATGTCACGGTATTCGTCGTTGAACAGCGCGCTGAAGCTAATGTTCAGCGCCCCCTGGCTGGCTCCGAAGAGCATCAGAGCGACCAACAACAGAGAAAGACCCGTCAGAATGCTGACGGAAGAAAGCGAGTCCTTAAGCACGCAACGCTCCATAACGTCTTTGCGGCGCGAAGTTCCCGCGCCGCGAGGGGTTTACGCGGGTTTCAGTCCTGGCTCAACCAAACTGTAAATCTGGTTATTGAGTGACGGGGCTGTAGCCAGTTCGTGAATGTGCCTTGCAACATCTGCACGCATCACAAAACCATGGCACTCCTCGGCCTGTATCCGTTGCGCCTGACCTGTGGCTGCACCGTTCAGCAAACCGCCGGGGCGGAGAATGGCGTAGTCCAGTTGACTGGTTTGTAGCCAGCTTTCAGCCAACGATTTTTCGCGTACCGCCTGACCAAATGCGGCCCTGGCGCGTGGGGACAAAAAGGGCCAACTGTCGCCACAGCCAAGCGAAGTCACCAGAATCATGCGTTTGATCTCCGCTTTTTCTGCTTCATCAATGACGGTTCTGTGGGCCAGATAATCCTGGGCACCGCCCATGGAGGAGATCACCGTGGCATGTTGACCCGCTGCGCGACAGGCACAGGCGGTGACCTGGCTGTCGCAGGCGTCGCCAATGAAGACCTGCACACCTTTTTCCTGCAACCCGGCAGCGACCTGCGCGTTGCGAACGACGGCAATCACCGGACGTTGTTCCGCCAGTGCGAGTGCCAGTGTTTTCGCGCCGACGCCGCTACCACCTGCACCAAAAATGAGCCATGGAGCCATCAGGCATGTTCCTTTAAGGATGAAGACAGCGCGTGAAAGGCGCTGACCTGGTCGGCCAGTAGCTGACGATGCTCATCCCGACCGAGGAAAATTTTGAACATAGCGCTACCCGCCTGGTTAAAGAAGAGAATGGACGCGGTGTCCATGCCCATAAATTTGCGTTCAATCAGGGCGATATGCGTGCAGTTTTCTGCCTTGATATGACCGGTCATGCCTTTTTTGCCGCGCAGGTTGAAGTAACCGTGGCGGTGGAATCCTGAAGGTAATTCACCCGTGAATTCCAGTATGACATCAGCAGTATGGACCAGGGTGGTGACTTTGCCCCATTCGCTGACGGTTTCCCAGACGGTATCAAATTGACTGCCGGAAACCAGCGTCGGGGAGGGGAGGTTTTTCACCACCTCCAGCAGCGTGGTGTTGTACTGGGCTGCGATAGCTTCCAGCGTACCGTCCGGCTCAGTTTTCAAAAAATCCTGTAAAGAGACATGGCTCATACTTCACTCCTTTTATGGTTGCTCTACCGCAATGCGCGGCGCGTTAAGTGTTTGAATCAGTTCATCAAGAGACTGCAAAATATTGCTCGCCCAAAAACGCCCTTCATTGGTCAGGCGCAAACAGGTACTGGCATCTCGCGTCAGTCCTGCGTGATGCCACTGGGTCAGTAGCGGGGCCAGTTTTTGTGCGTGAGGCGTGAGTTCATCCAGCGGGACGCGGGCCGTTTCAATGCCGGCCTGGAGGGTGTGTCGCCACTGGAAACCACGCTCGGCGGTTCGCATCATCATCATGAGCGGTTTTTTTCCGGCGGCGATGGATTCATGCCATGTGGTCAGATTGCGCTCGACCATCCAGGAATAGCCATTGACCGATCCTCCTGCGCCAGAGCCGAATGCCAGACAGTCTGCTCCCTGTTTAATCAGCAGGTTGTACAGATTGCGTTCCCGCGTGGTTCGCGCCCAGTGGCTGTTGCTGATGCAGCGCCAGCCCGCGTTGTCCATAAAATCGCAACCCTGAAGATAAAGATCGCGACGTTCGGCAGGGGAGGGAACCGTTGTACGCCCGGTTTCAACCGCTTTGCCAAGCGGCGTATTGGGGAGCAGGTTCAGCGCATAAAGATCTACGCCGTCGAGGCCGATGTCGCGAGCAATCGCCAGATCATCGCCCCACAGTTTGGCGTCCTGTCCTGGCAGACCAAACAGCAGATCGCACACCACGGCGGCTCGATCCCGTTTTACCAGCCCCTGCATAAAGGCCGTCGCGGTCGGGCCGTCCGAAGTGCGCGCCATTTTCTTGCGGATCCGGCTGTTAAATGACTGAATGCCGATCGAAAACCGATTGGCACCAGCGTCAAGGCAGGCATCTATTCGCGCATCGTCAAAATTGAGTACCCGCCCCTCAATGGTGATTTCGCAGTCCGGCGCCAGAGGTAGCTTGTCACGCAGTGCGGTGATGATTCTGGCCAGATCCCGTGCCGACAGCGCAGACGGTGTACCGCCGCCAAAATAGACGGCGTGAATCGGGGCCGACTGATGCAATGGGCTATCGGCTTCCATCTCTATTTCGCGCAGCAGCGCGTTGGTATAGCGGGCGCAGTGATCCTCTTCAAAGCGGTTTTGATAAAAACCGCAGAAAGTACAATGTGTTGCACAAAAAGGGATATGCAAGTACACCAGCCGTTTACGCGGCGGGGTGGGTTGGCTGATGACATCCTGCCAGGTTTGTGACAATAGCTCTTTGGCAACCGGGATCGCCCCACGCCAGGGCATCGTGGCGCGGCGATCCTTAAAGGGCTGACTTCCCTCGAGCGCAAAATGCGCGGTGAGATCCAGCGAGTGTTCAGTTTTCATTGTTCTTTATAAATCCAGTTAGTGAGGCCAGAATTGCTGGTGCAGGGCTTCAACCGCATCGGCGACGCGCGGCCCCATACCCAGAATCAGCGCCTGGTCTACCGCCACAATGCGCTGGTTTTTCCAGGCTGCAGTGTGGGTAATACCGGCGATTGCGCTCAGACGAGCCAGACCGCCATCCACCATTTGCGACGTCACCACGATCACCTCTGGGTTGGCGGCGATCAGCGATTCCGCGCTGTAGCTTTTGTACTGTGCGTGAGTGGCGACATTTTGTGCGCCCGCAAGGGTCATAATGGCATCGGCAACGCTACCCTTGCCGGCGACCTGTGGCGCGCTGCCGCCAGCGGAGAGAATGAACATGGCTTTGACCGGCGCGTTTTTTGCTGCCACGCTGTGCTGAACGCGATCCAGACGTTGACGAATGCGATCGATCAACGTCTCACCTTGTTCGGGAATGCGCAGGGTTTGAGCCAGTTCCCGGATGTTGGCGTACATTTGTTCAACGGTGGCCGGTACGCGCGGCAACGTCACGATGTTAACTTTTTGCGCCCGCAGCTGATCCAACACGATTTGAGGGCCTGCATCCTGCCAGGTGATAAAGCTGTCCGGATGCAGCGATAAAATGCCCTCGCTGTTTAACTGCTTCCAGTAGCCGATATGCGGGAGTGCGGCAGTTTCGGGCGGATACGAGGTGGTTTCATCGACGCCGACCACCCGGTTGCCGATGCCCATGGCGTATATCAGTTCGCTAAGAGAGCCGCCCGCCACCACCAGGCGGTCGGCGGACTGGGCACTAAAAACGCAGGCGAGGCTCAGTAAGCCAATCAAGAGATTTTTCATCGTCAGAAATTCCACGCAAAGCCAACGGCGGCATTGAAACCAGCGTCTGGAATAGATTCATGCGCGGTTCTGTAACGCTTGTCGGTCAGGTTGTTGAGCGCGAGGTTGACCTGATACTGATCCTGCGGACCGAACTCGGCGTTGAATGCGAGGTTAAGCGTGGCCCAGCCTGGGTAGTTGATTTCCGTGGTGCCGGTATTATCTTTGGCGCTGGACGCCGCGCGGATAAAGACATCGGACGTCAGGTTAGCGACGTTCATCAACCAGGTATGTTTCAGGCCGACGCGCCCGGTCAGCGTAGGTTCGCCGGTATCCCAGGTTTTAAGGGTATTGCCTTCGTACTGACGGCGAATGAGATTACCGCTCAGGTAAGGTGAAACTGCCCAGCCGTTGTATTCTGCGGTGAGTTCCATGCCCCAGGTTTTGGCCCGATCGATGTTGTCGTAGTAGTAATAGCCGCCCCGTGAAGAGGTGGTATTACCGCTGCATACGGGTTGACCTGAACAAGTCAGACTGGCGATATAGTCTTTAGCTTCGGAGTAATAAATGGCGCCGTCTATCAGCCACATATTCCCTTTATACCGCGCGCCCAGCTCATAGTTATTCGAGTGTTCCGCCTTCAGGTTTGGGTTGCCGTAGGTCACACTGCCGCCTGCGGACGTCTGTGTGAACAACTGAGTCAGCGTAGGGAAGACATAGCCCTGGGCATATGCAGCCCGGAGTTCAAGATCTTTAAAACCGGAATAGCGTAGGCTGGTTGAGGTCACCAGTTCATCATCGTGAACGGAATTTCCTCCGGTGGATTGCCAGGTGCTGCCGCTGCTTTGCAGGGTTTGCGTATCGTTGCGATTGAGCTTCGAAGACAGCCAGTACTGGCGAGCGCCCACGGTCCACGTCCAGTCATTGGCAAAGCGCCAGTCGTTTTGCGCGAACAATGAGGTGTTACTTTGCTCCGCTTCGTTGTATGACAGCGTGCGGGTTTGTGTATCGAAGAAGCCGGTAGCCGCGGTCTGGCGCGTGCTGCCGTCCGTGTCCTGTTTTATTTTGTCATGCTGGTACTGAGCGCCAATCACCAGCTCGTTGTTAGCAGGCAGGGAGAAGTTGCTCTGTAGCGTTACCCCCTGGGTATACTGTTTGTCGTTGGTATTGGTCTGATTGCTGACCGTCAGCGCTTTAATCATCGGGCTGGGGATAACCTGGGTCGTTTTGACCCGGTTTTCAAATTTGCGCTCTATTGTCTGGGTGTATGCGTCAACATGGATGTTCTTCAGGTAATCCCCATCGGCCGCGTAGTCGTAGAAAAGACCGATTTTCTCGCGTTCCAGCTTAGGAATTTTGACGCTAAAGTCGTCGAACTGGCCTTCCGGATCGTCAAACCAGGTTTGAGTGGACAGTTTGTAACGATCGAGGGAGAGTCCGATTTTGTGGCGATCGAAGTTGTAACCAAGCCACACGCCCTGGCCGTTATTACGGAAATTGGTGTCGGGCAATCTTCCGTCAGGTGTGTCGCGGTCGCCCTGGTCGGAATAGCTGCCATTGATGCGGTAGTCAAAGTTTCCGATGCTGCCCCAGGCCGCTGCTGATTCTTCCCATCCTGCCGTTGCGGAGTTATAAACAGCCTTAACGCTGCCGCCGAGGGGCTTATCGCCGCCTTTTTTGGTAATAAAGTTCACGACGCCGCCAATCGCCTGCGAACCGTAGAGGACAGAATAGGGGCCTTTGACCACTTCAATCCGTTCCAGCGCGGATTCGTCAATCAGCAAACCGGCTCCGTAGTTTTGTCCGGCACGTTGGTAACTGACGACCTGGCCGTCGATCAAAATCAGCACCCGCGAAGAGGCTTCGCCACGGATACGAATTTGTTTCCGCCCTGCGAGGGCGTTATCGGTGACTTCGACGCCGGGAATATCTTGTAAATCATCAGCAATAGAAACGTTGGTGGAATTTTGCAGCGTCTGGCGATCGATAACCTGGATGGTTGCCGGGCTATCCCAAAGACTACTTTCTGTGCGGTTAGCCGTGACGATCACCGTGTCTTCGTCGGACGTAGAAGCGTGTGCTGGAGAGGTAGCTGCAAAAGCGGCGCCGGACATGCATAATGTCAGGGCTGAAAGAATAAATGGCCTTTGGTTATTCCGTGGCAACATAAGAGAACCTTTATTGAATGTAAATGATCATCATTATCATTCGCGTTTATATATAAAATTGTTTCCCTTTGTTCAAGATGAAAGATGTAGAACCAATATATCTTTTGATTTGAGTCAATTTCGTGCAGTCATTAAATGCATAAATGTGATCTGAATCGGATATAACAATGTGAATTAAAAGGATTTGTGCATCGCGGTGATGGTGGAAAATGTGCAGAGTTCTCGGGTAAATCATTACGACAATCTGGGCTATAATGGGGCTCAGTACCAACAAAATCCGCGGGGGAAATGTGAATATTAGCGATGTTGCGAAAAGAACCGGTTTGACCAGCAAAGCGATACGTTTTTATGAAGAAAAAGGCTTAGTGACGCCGCCGCTGCGTAGCGAAAATGGTTATCGCACATACAACCAACAGCATCTGAATGAACTGACGCTGCTGCGCCAGGCACGCCAGGTGGGTTTTAATCTCGAAGAGTGCGGCGAACTGGTGAATCTGTTTAACGATCCGGCGCGTCATAGCGCAGATGTGAAAAAGCGTACCTTAGAAAAGGTCGCGGACATTGAGCGGCATATCAGCGAGCTGCAGGCCATGCGCTTGCATTTGCTGGCACTGGCGGAGAGTTGCCCTGGCGATGACAGCGCCGAATGCCCGATAATCGATAACCTCGCCGGCTGCTGCCACCATAAAGCAAAGGCTTAACGGCGAGGGGGATTAAGCATAAATACCACCGTGCCGCGGTACCACGGGGATTTCTCAAGCTGCGCTTCAGCCTGCGGGTCCCGGCTACCGTTTTGCATCAGCCCCAGCTTAAACGGAATGAGCAGACGACTGAGTGCAGGCAGATACGCCTGATAATTCGTTACCGTATGACGGCCCTGATAGCTCTGGACCACCAGTTCATCGACCGCCAGCGCATTCAGCGTGGCGACGTCGCCCGTTTTTGCCCAATCCAGAAGTCCAGTCACGCCAAGTGCAAACTCGGCCGGTAGCTGTTGGCGTAATTGCTGCAGAAAGCGGGCGTAATCGGCAAGCTGATGGGTCGCCGCGTCAAAATCAACCTGCAGGCCGACCACGTGATTCCCGGCGGTCTGCCAGCGTTGCATCAATCTTATGATGCGAGCCGGGATCGCCTCCGGTACGTCGAGCGTGGTAAAGCGCACGGTCAGCCAGATTGAGGGAAAAGACAGGCGGCTGACCGGCAGCCCGAGACGCTGGAAAACCACGTTACCCGAACGAATCAGCACCTCACCCTGATGCAGATAGACCGTTTGTGCGTCTTTCAGCTCATCACTGGCCTTCACGCCGGACCACAGCCAGAAGGCCGGATGTTCACGGGCGGCGACGATATCCGCCGCCTGTGCCTGTCCGACCAGCAGCGCGGTTACCAGTAGTATTTGAGTTTTTGCGCCCACGGACTTCCCGGATATTGCGTTTTCAGTTGGGTGAACCAGCCTTTACGCTGCAGTTTATCCACTTCCTCACCGCCGCACTCGTTAGAACCTGACGGCGCATAGCACATGATGGCGCGATACAGCGCGAAGCTCTTGTCTTCAACCTCTGCTTTTGGCGAAGTGATTACCTGCTGATAGTAGCTTTTCCTGTCGAACTGGCCGAACGGCTCCTTGCGCGAGATTGCTGATTCAAGTACATCGTTACCGGCGCTGTTTTTCCACAAATCAACGTGGGTTTGCGTGGTGCGGAAGAATTCGCCTAAGCAGTTCAGCGCGTGGGCATCATCCGCTTTTTTGCTCAATACCGTTACCGTTTCATTGAGGCTGCGACAGGTGTAACCGGCTTGAGCGGCATCGCCATTCCAGTCGAAAATACTCAGATTAACGTCAGCAAACGCGTCGCCAATAACCGGTGGGGTAATGGCGCTGGCCAGCTTTCTGTCATTCAACCAGTCGCCAAAGCGGTTTTCGGTAAGATCGCGTACCAGCAGCGTATGCAGGGCGATGGTACGCTCTTCATTGTTAGGTCCATGGACGGCCTGCTGGCGCAGCAGTTCAGGCGAGGCCTGTGTTTTAAGTATCTGCGAGCGAAAACGCAGGTTGGTGACTGCGCTTTCTGGGGCAAAAACCGCTGCCACGTCGCCGCTATAAACCAGCGTTGCGGCGAGCTTAGCCTGTACATACTGCTGCTGTTCGTTGTCCTGGCTGAGTTTTAGCAACTGCTGCCAGAAATCACGCGCCGCGCGCCAGTTCTTCTGGCCCATCAGCGCTTCGCCGTACAGTACCTGTTCACTGAAGGCGAGCGTATCGTGAGCGGCAAGTTTCTGCGCTGGCGTAACGGCCTGAATAATCGCCGCGTAGTTCTCCGTCGCCAGCCACAGGTTCAGTTGCAGATCGCGCCATAGCGGCAATTTTTGGCTCTGCTCAAACACCGGTTTGCTGGCATCGAGCTGCGCCTGGGTCAGCGTGGGTTTACTGTTGTTATCCAGACGCAGCGCGCGCAGCAGTTCGATATAGCTGACCAGCGGCGCGTCCGGGAATGCTTCTACCACGGACTGTTCGTAGAACGCCATACCGTAGACATTATCGTATTCGATGACAATTTCACGCAGTTGCCGAGCGTCAGTCGACTGCTGGAGCGTCTGCTCATACAACCCGGCCAGCTGCGGCCACGCCTGTAAATACCAGTTGATGCGACGCAGCATACCGCGCGCGGAGTCGGCATACAGGCCTTGCGGGTAACGTTGCAGATAGGCTTGCGCCTGCGTCTGAGCCTGAGTCGCGTCCTCGCGGTTAATTTTTGCAATATCAAAATCGCCGTATTCGCCCACGCTGTTCTGGCTGCTCTTGTTCAACGCCGCACGCATCAGCATGTATTGCGCGGTCTCTGCTAGCCACGGACGCTCACTTTTGGCAAGCTGAGTAAAATCCCGTTCGGCGCTGGCATAATCACCGGCATAGAAACTGGCGGCCGCGGCCAGATAATTTTTATAGGACTGAGCGGGCGAATCAGCCGGGAGTGTGGCAAGCGAAGACTCAATTTGCTCGCGGGTTGCCCCGGATAGCAGCCCCGTACGCGCCTGGGCTAAGGCCTGGCGCTGTTCCGTCGTTAACGTCGGGTCGGCCAGCAGTGCGGCAAAAAATGCGCTGACGCTCCCGGTGTTATTCGAAACATGACGGTTCTCAAGCTCAGCGTCGTTGACGTTTATTTCGTCTGCGCTAATGTTCAGTTCGGCCATCTGTCGGGAGAGTGGGCTGTTTTCGCCGGATACTGGAGTAGCGGCTGGCGGCGGGGCAACGTCATCCCACTGCGGATGATAGGCAAAATAGAAATCCCGGGAGCGGGTGATATCCGCTGGCATTGATTGCACCGGCAGAGCAAATGATTTTTCCTGGCTCAGCAGCCGCAGCAGGTTATCGCGGCTGTCGTTTTCCGGATTAAAGGTCGGCGTGCCTTTCAGCAGGCAGCTGTCGTCGCTCCATTTGCAGTCTTCCATATCGAAAGAGGCGAATGCCTGCGGGGCGGCGGTCAGTAATGTGCAAAGGGCAAAGGCAAGGGGTGTCTTCCTGACCATAGTCTTATTTCCTGTCTTTTTAGTGTGATACCGCTTTAATAATCAGGGTTATCCCTTCAACGGCTATGACTTCAACCTGCGTTCCGGCGCTCAAATCGTCGCGGGCGCTGACGGGCCATGAGCTATCGCCGACGCGCATATGTCCACGGCCATTGACCAGGCCAGTGTCCAGAATAAATCGACGGCCAACCAGCTGCTGCCCGCGTTGGTTAAGATGGCTGTCGGCGGGTTTCTGCTCCTGAACGCGCCTTGCCAGCCATTTCCACCACAGCCACGCCGCCAGCAGGGTGAGGGCGGCGAACATCGCCCCCTGCCACGCCCAGTCAAGCGGGACCAGCCACACCACCAGGCCGGTAATTACCGCCGCTACGCCGCTCCACAGCAGATAGCCGTTACCGCCCAGCATCTCGGCGGCGAGTAGCAAACCGCCGAGGCTGAGCCAGAAGATGTGCGGATGCACCAGAATCATCGCTATCATGATTTTTTCCGCTCGCTGGCGCTGTCCTTAACCAGTTCGGCAATCCCGGCAATGGAGCCCATCAGGCTGCTGGCATCCAGCGGCATCATCACCACTTTGCTGTTATTTGACGAGCCGATATGCTGCAGCGCTTCGGTGTATTTCTGCGCCACGAAGTAGTTCACGGCCTGAATATCCCCGGCGGCAATGGCCTCAGACACCATCTGCGTTGCGCGAGCTTCGGCTTCTGCTGAACGTTCACGCGCTTCAGCCTGTAAAAACGCGGACTGGCGTTCACCTTCCGCTTTAAGGATCTTCGACTGCTTCTCACCTTCGGCCTTGACGATTTCTGCCTGACGGATCCCTTCGGCTTCAAGAATGTAGGCGCGCTTGGTACGTTCGGCTTTCATCTGCGCGTTCATCGCGTCGATAAGTTCTGCCGGAGGACGCACGTCGCGGATCTCGATACGGGTGATTTTGATGCCCCAGGGATTCGTGGCTTCATCAACAATATGCAGCAGGCGCGTGTTGATGTTGTCGCGCTGGGAGAGCATTTCATCGAGTTCCATCGAACCGAGAACGGTACGAATGTTGGTCATGGTCAGGTTGATAATCGCCAGTTCCAGGTTGCTAACTTCATAGGCCGCTTTCGGCGCGTCGATCACCTGAATAAAGCACACGGCATCAATGGCGACGTTGGCGTTATCTTTGGAGATGACTTCCTGAGAAGGGATATCAAGCACCTGTTCCATCATGTTGATCTTACGACCAATGCGGTCCATGAACGGCACAACAAGGCTTAAACCCGGTTGCAGGGTTTTGGTGTAACGGCCAAAACGCTCTACCGTCCACTGATATCCCTGCGGGACGATTTTGACGCCAGCGCCGACGATGACCAGCGCGACAAAAATAAGAATAGGAATAAAAATGAGCATTGATGAAACCTCCTGTTGTGCTGTCCTTTACTGCCTCATTAATCAAATTATACCCGATTAATCAAGGGGGGTTCCCTTATAATAAATTACAGGCATATACCCTTCATACTTCAAGTTGCATGTGCGTTAGCTACGTTAGCTCACCCCAGTCACATAGTTAGCTATGCTCCTGGAGATTAATGAGGGACATCCATGTCCCTCACCGGAGGCCAGCCTTAAGCTGGTCAAATTCGTTCCTGACGAATTTGTCGCTCACTTGCCGCCTTCATGCAACTCGAATTATTTTGGGTATAGACTGTCTGCATGAAAGAGGTAAAAAAGGGATATGTAATGGAAGAAAGCAGCATTCTGCTTCAGTTAAAAAATGTCGCATGGCAGGCAGGGGAGACGCAGGTTCTCAATAACATCTGTTTTGATCTCCGCGCCGGAGAATTTAAGCTGATTACCGGCCAGTCCGGCTGCGGGAAAAGTACGTTACTCAAGATTGTGGCGTCATTAATGAGTCCGACAGCCGGTGAAATTCTCTTTGAAGGCAAGGAGATAAATACCCTCAAGCCGGAAACGTATCGCCAGCAGGTCTCTTATTGCGCGCAAACGCCCGCTTTGTTTGGTGACACCGTTTACGACAACCTCATTTTCCCCTGGCAAATCCGTAACAAAAGTCCGGAGCCGGATGCTTTTCTGATCGATCTGGCCCGTTTTGAGCTCCCTGAGACGATCCTCAAAAAAAGCATCAATGAGTTGTCCGGTGGCGAAAAGCAGCGCGTCTCGCTAATTCGTAATTTGCAGTTTCTGCCCAAAATCCTGCTGCTTGATGAAATCACCAGCGCGCTGGATGAGGCTAATAAACGTAATGTGAACGAATTAATTCACCACTATGTTCGCGATAAGAATATTGCGGTGCTGTGGGTGACGCACGACAAAGATGAAATTACGCATGCGGATAATGTCATAACCCTTCAACCGCACGCCGGAGAAATGCAGGAAGCACGCAATGAACGAGCATAATATTACCAATGAGTCCCTGGCATTAGCGATGATGCTGGTGGTGGTGGCGATCCTGATTAGCCACAAAGAAAAACTGGCGCTGGAGAAAGATATTCTCTGGAGCGTTTGCCGGGCAGTGGTTCAGCTGATTATCGTCGGCTATGTGCTGAAATATATTTTTGGCGTTAACCACAGCATTCTGACCTTACTGATGGTGCTGTTTATCTGCTTTAACGCGGCTTATAACGCACAAAAGCGCAGTAAATATATTGATAAAGCTTTCCTCTCGTCGTTTATCGCTATCACGGTGGGGGCGGGATTAACGCTGGCGGTGCTGGTTTTGTCTGGTTCTATCGAGTTCACGCCGATGCAGGTCATCCCGATCTCCGGCATGATTGCAGGCAATGCGATGGTGGCGGTGGGACTGTGTTACAACAATCTGGGGCAGCGGTTTAACAGCGAACAGCAGCAAATTCAGGAAAAACTCAGCCTCGGCGCGACGCCGAAAGTGGCCTCCGCGGCGCTGATTCGCGACAGCATTCGCGCCTCGCTGATCCCAACGATCGACTCTGCTAAAACGGTAGGGCTGGTGAGTTTACCGGGGATGATGTCCGGGTTGATCTTCGCGGGTATTGATCCAGTAAAAGCGATTAAGTATCAGATTATGGTGACGTTTATGCTGCTTTCTACCGCCAGCCTGTCAACCATTATCGCCTGCTACCTGACCTATCGGAAATTCTACAATTCGCGCCACCAATTAGTCGTAACGCATTTGAAGAAGACGTGATGTGATGCCGGATGGCGGCTAGCGCTATCCGGCAAATGCGGCAGATTAGTACAACAGTGCGTACAGCTGGCGGCGGTATTTTGAGGCCAGCGCATCGCCGGTTCCGAGTGCGGCAAGGATCTCCTGGAAGGTCTTACGTGCCTGACCGTCGGCAGCAGTGAGATCTTTCTTCAGGTGGCTGAACAGCAGTTCCAGTGATTCCTCGTTACGTCCGACCTGATGTAACTGGATGGCCAGTTGAGTTGCCAGCGCCGCATCCTGTGGATTGCTGGCGACCTGCTGCTGCAGCTGCTGGATTTCCGGCGTATCCGCCGCCTGCTTCAGCAGTTCGATCTGCGCCACCAGCCCCTGATAGCGGGTGTCCTGATCCTGCAACGGAATGGTTTTCAGCACCGCTTCGGCTTCGTCAGAGCGGTTCAGGGCGATTTGCGTTTCCGCCAGCAGCAGGCCAATTTCGCTGCTCTGGTTGGAGATCTGCCAGGCTTCTTTCAGCAGCGGCAGCGCGTCGGCGTGATTACCGGCTTCGATGAACTCGATTGCCTGACGCGCTTTCAGCTCTTCTTCGCTCGGCAACACTTTTTCCAGCAGCGCGCGGATAACCTCTTCCGGCTGCGGGCCCTGGAATCCGTCCACTGGCTGACCGTTCTGGAACAGATAAACCGTAGGGATGGCGCGCAGGCCAAACTGAGAAGCGATCATCTGCTCGGCGTCGCAGTCGAGCTTGGCGAGAATAAACTGGCCGTTGTACTGGGCGGCAAGGCTCTCCAGTACCGGCGTCAATTGCAGGCAGTGCTGGCTGCGCTCAGACCAGAAATAGAACAGGACCGGCGTGGTCATCGACTGTTCAAGGGTCTGCTGCAGGTTAGATTCGTTAATGTTAACAATATTCTGTGTGGACATGGAGTTACTCTCTTTTGTCGATTTCTTGTTACATGGGGGCTGACGCGCGTGCTTCAACTCAACCCTGTAAAATTTTGTCCATTATGCGGCCTGGCAACAGGCGTTTAAGTAGCATCACTGCCCAGGTCACCAGCGTAACCGGATAACGGAGCTTCGGTTTGTCGCTCTCAAACGCATGACGCACTTTAGCGACGACCGCTTCTGGTCCCAGCGTAAAACGCGCGGCAATGCCGGGGTTTTCCACGGGAGCATCGCTCTGGGTCTGGTTGACGTTTTCGGTAAAACGGGTGCGAATAGGGCCGGGTTCAATCAGGCTGACCTTAATGCCGCTGTGGCGCAGCTCCATACGCAGCGCGTCGGACCAGGCTTCCAGTGCATATTTGCTGGCGGCATAGGCGCCGCGTCCCGGCGTTGAGATCAATCCCATCACCGATGAGGTCATCACGATACGTCCTTCGCCGTGAGGGAGCATAGCGGGCAACAGGCGCATGGTAAGCTGATGTGCGCCAAAGAAGTTGGCGGAAAATTGCTGCTCCATTTGCTCGCGGCTAATGGTGGACAGCGGGCCATAGACGCCGTATCCGGCGTTGTTAAAGATCCCATACAAACGATTATCGGTCAGGGCGATCACCTCGTTGGCGGCGCGATCCACGCTTTCGGGTGAATCCAGATCCAGCAATACGCCGGTGAATCCCATACTGTTCATGCGCGCGACATCGTCAGGTTTGCGGCAGCCAGCCAGAATTCGAAAACCCTGGCGTTTAAGCTCAAGCGCACTTTCCAGACCGATTCCGCTGGAACATCCTGTTATTAAGACCGATTTTTGCATAACTTTACCTGTCAGGATCTCCGTTGAATTACGAGTCGTGATTTACTAAAGGGGTCAATTGTTTCGCCATCCAGTCGGCAATAAACGGCTGGGCGTCACGATTAGGATGGATACCATCATCCTGCATCCATTGGGGTTTCAGATAGACCTCTTCCATAAAAAAGGGCAGCAGAGGAATATCAAACTCTTTGGCAAGCTTGGGATAAATCGCGCTAAAGGTTTCATTATAACGGCGACCGTAGTTAGCTGGCAGATGAATTTGCATCAGTAGCGGTTCGGCATTCGCCGCTTTCACGTCCTGCAAAATGGTACGCAGGGTTTGTTCAGTTTGGGCTGGTGCAAACCCGCGCAGGCCATCGTTGCCGCCAAGTTCGACCAGCACCCAGCGCGGCTGGTGCTGCTTGAGTAATGCGGGTAGGCGGGCCAGACCCTGCTGCGAGGTATCACCGCTAATACTGGCATTTACCACCGGTGTTTTGCTGTGCCATTTATCATTAAGCAGTGCAGGCCACGCGGCGCTGGCGGACATACGGTATCCGGCGCTCAGGCTGTCACCCAGAATTAATAACGTGTCCGCTGCGGCGGCGCGGAAAGTTAACAGAACCAGGAACAGGAAAGGCCAATGCCAGCGGAAAACATTGTTGAAGTTCATCATCTTAAGAAATCCGTCGGTCAGGGTGATCATGAGCTATCCATCCTTACCGGAGTTGAACTGGTTGTCAAACGCGCCGAGACCATTGCGCTGATAGGCGAGTCGGGATCGGGGAAATCCACGCTGCTGGCGATCCTCGCCGGGCTGGACGATGGCTCCAGCGGTGAAGTCAGCCTGGTGGGGCAGGCGCTGCACGCCATGGACGAAGAAGCCCGGGCGCAGCTGCGGACGCGACACGTAGGCTTTGTCTTCCAGTCATTCATGTTAATTCCAACCCTGAACGCACTGGAGAACGTTGAGCTGCCCGCGCTGCTACGCGGCGAAAACAGCGGGAAAAGTCGTGACGGGGCAAAAACGCTGCTGGAGCAACTGGGGTTGGGAAAACGCCTTGATCATCTTCCGGCCCAGCTTTCCGGCGGGGAGCAGCAGCGCGTAGCGCTGGCGCGGGCGTTTAACGGACGCCCTGATGTGCTGTTTGCCGATGAACCAACGGGCAATCTGGACAGGCAGACCGGAGACAAAATCGCCGACCTGCTGTTTTCTCTGAACCGGGAACACGGTACCACCCTGATTCTGGTGACCCATGACCCGCAGCTGGCGGCGCGTTGCGATAGGCGTTTACGCCTGGTGAACGGACAGTTGCAGGAGGAGGCATGATTGCACGCTGGTTCTGGCGCGAATGGCGCTCGCCTTCATTACTGATTGTCTGGCTGGCGTTAAGCCTGGCGGTGGCCTGCGTACTGGCGCTGGGCAATATCAGCGATCGCATGGAAAAAGGGTTGAGCCAGCAAAGTCGTGAGTTTATGGCGGGCGATCGGTCGCTGCAAAGTTCGCGCGCCGTACCGAAAGCGTGGATTGACGAGGCGCGACAGCGTGGTCTGAAGGTGGGTGAACAGCTCACCTTTGCCACCATGACCTTTGCCCGGGATACGCCGCAGCTGGCGAACGTCAAAGCGGTGGATGATGTGTATCCGATGTACGGCACGCTGCAAACCAATCCGCCGGGGCTGAAACCGCAGCCGGGCTCAGTGCTGCTGGCCCCGCGTCTGATGGCGCTGCTCAACGTAAAAATCGGTGATTCCATCGACGTTGGCGATGCCACCCTGCGCATCGCCGGAGAAGTGGCGCAGGAACCGGATTCCGGTTTTAATCCCTTCCAGATAGCGCCGCGCCTGATGATGAACATGGCGGATGTCGAAAAAACGGCGGCGGTCCAGCCGGGAAGCCGGGTGACCTGGCGCTATAAATTTGGTGGTACGCCACAGCAACTGGAAGCCTATGAAAAATGGCTGCTGCCGCAGTTAAAGCCGGAACAGCGCTGGTATGGGCTGGAGCAGGATGAAGGGGCGTTGGGGAAATCTCTGCAGCGTTCGCAACAGTTCCTGCTGCTGTCGGCACTGTTAACGCTACTGCTGGCGGTTGCTGCCGTTGCCGTGGCGATGAATCATTACTGCCGTAGCCGTTACGATTTGGTGGCGATATTAAAAACGCTCGGCGCGGGTAGGGCGCAGCTGCGCAAGCTGATTATCGGCCAGTGGCTGATGGTGCTGGCGCTGTCTGGCGTGACCGGCGGCCTGTTCGGGCTGTTATTTGAGCGGGTGCTGGTGGTATTACTGAAGCCAGTTCTGCCCGGTGAGCTGCCGCCCGCCAGCCTGTGGCCGTGGCTGTGGGCACTCGGTACGATGACCGTCATTTCTCTGCTGGTGGGGCTACGCCCTTATCGCCTGCTGCTGGCGACACAACCATTGCGGGTACTGCGTCGCGACGTGGTGGCAAACGTCTGGCCGCTTAAGGTCTATCTGCCCGTAGCAACGATAGTTGTGGTTGCGCTGCTGGCCGGATTGATGGGCGGAAGTATGCTGCTGTGGGCGGTACTGGCCGGGGCGGTGGTGCTGGCGCTGCTGTGCGGCGTGCTGGGTTGGATGCTGCTCAACGTACTGCGTGGCCTGACGTTAACGTCGCTACCGCTACGTTTAGCGGTCAGCCGGCTGTTGCGCCAGCCGTGGTCAACGCTGAGCCAACTGTCGGCATTTTCGCTGTCCTTTATGCTGCTGGCGCTGTTGCTGGTGCTGCGCGGCGATCTCCTCGACCGCTGGCAGCAGCAAATGCCGCCGGAAAGTCCAAACTATTTTCTGATCAACATTGCCACTGAGCAAGTGGCTCCGCTGAAGGCTTTCCTTGCTGAGCATCAGGTGATCCCTGAGTCGTTCTATCCCATCGTGCGGGCGCGTCTGACGGCAATCAATGACAAAGCGACCGAAGGTAATCAGGACGAGGCGCTTAATCGTGAATTGAATCTGACCTGGCAGGATACCCGGCCGGATCATAACCCGATTACCGCCGGAAGCTGGCCGCCAAAAGCGGGTGAAGTGTCGATGGAAGAGGGGCTGGCGAAGCGGTTAAACGTAAAGCCTGGCGATCGTGTGACCTTTATGGGCGATACCCAGGATTTCAGCGCCACAGTCAGCAGTCTGCGCAAAGTGGACTGGGAAAGCCTGCGACCGAATTTCTTCTTCATTTTCCCCTCCGGTGCGCTGGACGGGCAGCCGCAAAGTTGGTTAACCAGCTTTCGTTGGGAGAACGGCAACGGCATGCTGACACAGCTTAATCGGGAGTTCCCAACCATCAGCCTGTTGGATATCGGTGCGATCCTCAAACAGGTGAGTCAGGTGCTGGAGCAGGTGAGCCGCGCGCTGGAGGTGATGGTGGTGCTGGTTACCGCCTGCGGTATGTTGCTGCTATTGGCGCAGGTGCAGGTGGGGATGCGTCAGCGTCATCAGGAACTGGTGGTCTGGCGTACGCTGGGCGCGGGCAAGAAGCTGCTGCGTACCACGCTGTGGTGCGAGTTCGCGATGCTCGGGATGGTCGCCGGCCTGGTGGCGGCCATCGGGGCGGAAACGGCGCTGGCGGTGCTGCAAACCCACGTGTTTGATTTCCCGTGGGAGCCAGACTGGCGGCTGTGGGTTGTGTTGCCGCTTTGTGGGGCATTGCTGCTCTCTCTCTGCGGCGGATGGCTCGGTTCACGTCTTCTTAAAGGCAAAGCGTTGTTCCGTCAGTTCAGCAGTTAATTCATATTCGTGATGATTACGCACCGGTTTTTTTAAATCGGTGCGTTTTTTTATCTATGTAGCACAAATTGATAACTACTTGATATTTAACAGCACAAATCAATAAAAACCCGACAACACGAGTGTATTAATAAACGTTAATATTTGTATGCTGAATAATTGGCAGGCTATCTATCAAGGTACAAATAATGACTATAAAAAAAACGGCGCTGGCAGTATCGATCGGCGCAGCAGTGGCATTAACGACTTTCGCCTCTCAGGCGGAAATCACGGTCCTGAAACAAGATCCGCAAGCGGGCAATCCGCTGAGCCGTCTTAATTTCACCGTCGGCGGGAGTATTCGTCCGCAGTTCCAGAATATGGCTGGTGACGATGGGAAGAATGGCTACAAACGTAATGGCTTCGACGGCGGGACGCGTTTCCGCTTCGCCGCTGACTACTATCTGTTTGATGACATCAGTTGGGTGAGCTACTACGAGCTGGGTGTTAACTTCCCGGCGATGTTCAACTGGGACAATCACTATGCTAACGGTGCCAACGATACCACGCGTCGTATGCTGTACACCGGTCTGAAGAGCGCGACCTGGGGTACGCTGACCTTCGGTCAACAGAACAGCATTTACTATGATGTGGTGGGTGCGAAAACGGATATCTGGGACTACGACATGATCGGCCAGGCGCCAGGTAACGGTATCAATGGCGACTACGACGGTTCCTATCGTACACGTAAGTCACTGAAGTATAAAAATACGGTAGGCGATGTTGATCTTTACGCGTCTTATCTGTTCAGCGATGACTACAACCCGAATAACGGCCTGCGTTACAAACGTAAAGGTGGCGGCTCGCTGGGTGTGGATTATCACATTACCGATGACCTGACCTGGGGTACGGCGTGGAACTACACCCGTGCGGAAATGCGTGGTAACACCAGCAAAACCTACGATCAAAACATCGTCGGTACCGCGCTGAGCTGGAAACCGGACAACTGGACCTTCTCAATGGGCGGCGGCTGGTATCAGAACTTCATGACCACCAAAAAAGTCTCGGTTAACGACTACTTTGCCGGTGATGCCTGGGGTCTGGAATACTTCGCGGGTTACACCTTCCCGGTTGGTCAGTATGCGCTGAAATCCGTTCAGCCATACTTTATGGGCGATCGTATTGAATACGTGAATGGTCGTAACTACCTGCGCACCGACAACGGTGTGGGTATCAGCTTCCAGCTGGATTACGGTTTCCGTGTGGATTACGAACACGTCTTCACCTCCAGCACCGACAATCTGGGTGATATGAACCTGGTTCGTCTGCGTTACGATTTCTAATCAAACGCCCGATGCCCGATGCGCTTATCGGGCCTAAGAAAGCTGTTGTAGGCCGGATAAGGCACTTGTGCCGACATCCGGCTTTTTCATGCCATCTCACATTTAAAAACACACTCTGCAACATCATGAAATAATTTCAAGGACAGCAGGTTGTGATCTGTGTCATGTTAACAATCAGCCTGTTAAACAGGTTAACAACAACAACGCCGCAAGAACGGTGTGAGACATGACATCACAACATTAAAATGGAGAGATTATGGGATTGCGTCAGAGTTTACGCGTCGCGACCGGGGCGCTGTTACTGGCCTGTGGATTACAATTTGCTCATGCGAACAGTGATCCGCACACCATCGTATTTGGCGTCGCGCCTGGGCCGTACGGCGATATGGTAAAACAAGCCATTGCCCCTACGCTGAAAGAGAAAGGCTATAAGGTCGTGGTGCGCGAATTCAGCGACTACGTGCAGCCGAACATGGCGCTCTCCAACGGCAGCATTGATGCCAACCTGTTCCAGCACTCGCTTTACTTTGACAAATTCACCGCCGATAAAGGCCTGAAGCTGAGCAAGCTGATTGTGGTTCCAACGGCCGGGATGGGTTTTTACTCACATAAAATCAAAAGCCTGGATGAGTTGAAAAAAGGGGATGTGATCACGCTTTCCAACGATCCCACCAACCTGGCTCGCGGCCTGCGATTCCTGCAGTCAATTGGCCTTATCACCATCAAAGATAACATCGACCCGACTAAAGCCTCTGAGCGCGATATCGCCAGCAACCCGAAAGGGCTGGTGTTTAAACCGCTGGAGGCAGCACAGCTGCCGCGCACGCTGGACGGCGTGACCGGGGCATTGGTTAACGGTAACTTTGCCGTGGCGGCAAAACTGGATCTCGCCAGCGCCATCAAGCAAGAGCATCTGGATGAAAATCTGAAAAATATCATTGCGGTACGCAGTGAAGATGCAGATAAACCGTTCGCCAAAGATATTGTTGAGGCGGTGAAATCTCCGGCATATCGCGCCGTGATCGACGACCCGAAAAATATCTACAGCGCCTTCCAGAAACCGGAATGGATGTCGGCAGCCCAATAATCGCTGCGCACAAGGGTTAACAGGGGCAGCGACGACTGCCCTTTTCGCATTTCTGAGGTGGCTATGATTGAGATAGAAAAGGTTTGCGTGGACTTCGCCGCAGGCCGTGGAGCATCAACCCGGGCGGTTGATGACGTCAGCTTGCGCATTGGCGCAGGTGAAATATTTGGCATTGTTGGAACCAGCGGTGCGGGAAAAAGTACGCTGCTGCGCACCCTGAACGCCTTAACGCGTCCGAGCCAGGGAAGCGTAAAGGTGAACGGCGTAGAAATTTCCGCACTGGAAGGCGCGCATCTACGTAAAGCCCGTCAGCGTATAGGGATGATTTTTCAACATTTTAATCTGATGCATACCCGTACCGTGGCGCAAAACGTCGCCTTTAGCCTGAAGGCTGCCGGATGGGAACGCAGTAAAATTGGCCCGCGCGTGAGCGAAATCCTGTCGCTGGTGGGGCTGTCAGACAAGGCGAACCGCTTTCCGGTTCAGCTCAGCGGTGGGCAAAAGCAGCGCGTGGGTATTGCCCGTGCGATTGCTAATCACCCGGATGTGTTGCTGTGTGATGAACCGACTTCCGCATTGGATCTGGAAACGTCAGCCACGATTCTGACGTTGCTTAAGCAGATCAACCAACAGTTGGGGATCACGATCGTGCTGATCACCCATGAGATGAACGTGATCAAATCCATTTGCGATCGCGTGGCGGTGATGTCCGGTGGCAAGGTAGTGGAGTCTGGTGAGGTGTTTGATGTTTTTGCTCACCCGCAGCACGCTTTCACTCAGCAACTGGTGTCGCATACTCTCAATCTGACGCTACCCGACCGTCTGCGCCAGCATCTGCCCGGTCAGTTGCTGAAAATTCTGTTCATCGGTGATTCGGCAGAACAGCCGGTGTTGTCAGACGTGGCGGTTAAATTTGGCGTGGCGGTGAACATTCTGCACGGCAAAATTGAATATATCGGCGAACGTGCGCTGGGGATTCTGGTGGTGCAACTCACCGCGCCGCATAACCCTTCTGCGGTGGATATCGCCGTGGAACATATTCGTCAACGTACTGCACAGGTGGAGGTGATTCGTGGATGATTTATTGCCGGATTTGACGCTGGCGTTCAATGAAACCTTCCAGATGCTGAGCATCTCTACGCTGTTGGCGATTATTGGCGGTCTGCCGCTCGGTTTTCTTATTTTCGTTACCGATCGGCATTTATTCTGGCAAAACCGTTTTGTGTATCTGCTCAGCTCCGTGCTGGTGAATATTATCCGTTCGGTGCCGTTTGTGATCCTGCTGGTTCTGTTGTTGCCGCTCACCCAGTTTTTGCTCGGCAATACCATTGGACCCATCGCGGCGTCGGTCCCACTTTCGGTAGCAGCAATTGCTTTCTATGCCCGTCTGGTTGATAGCGCGCTACGTGAAGTCGATAAAGGCATTATCGAGGCGGCGGAAGCCTTTGGCGCCAGCCCGATGCGCATCATCTGCACCGTTCTGTTACCGGAGGCGAGCGCGGGTCTGCTGCGTGGGTTGACGATAACGCTGGTGAGTTTGATCGGTTACTCCGCAATGGCCGGTATCGTTGGCGGCGGTGGGGTGGGCGACCTGGCGATTCGCTTTGGTTATTACCGTTACGAAACCCAGGTCATGGTAGTCACCGTGGTGGCGCTGATTATTCTGGTGCAGGTCGTTCAGGTGCTGGGCGACTGGTTGGCGAAACGCGCAGACAAGCGCGACAGACATTGATTACTGTACGCTAAGCCAGTCAGCCACCTCCTGCCATGAGCCGCGAAAGACGATTTTCGCGGCTTTCTTTTCCAGTTGATAGCGATACATCGGGTCGTAATATTCGTTGAGCAACGGCACCAGCCAGCCCATATGCGCGTCGGTACTGCCGTTGGCTTGTTGCTCTTGCAGGGCGACGTCGAGCAGTGCGGTCAGCTCGGCAAAACGCTGTAAACCCAGACGGCGGCGGATAGCAAACAGGCCGTGATGCAAATATTCACAGTACTCCTGCCAGCCCTGACTCTCGCCATAAACGTGGGTGAAATCGTGGTGCATACGGATAAAATACTCTTCGCGCAGGCGCTCCAGCCGTAGCTCAAAAGGATCGTCCACCACCGCAATAGATGCCTGGGTCATGCGCTCGCGCAGGCATTCGGGCAGATGATTAGCGCCGATCATGCGGCCTTCGTCCTCAAGTACCCACAGACGCAGATCCTGACGGCTGTCGGTTTTCAGCATTTCGACCGCCAGCAGGTTTTCAAAGCTTGCCTGGCTAAGCTGCGGTTCAACGGTGCGACCAAACGAGGAACCGCGATGGTGCGCCAGACCTTCGAGATCCACACCGTTTGGCTGTTGTTGCACCAACTGCGTTTTACCGTTCCCAGTACAGCCGCCAATTAAGACGATCGGTTTTTGCACCAGCTCTTCAGTCAGTTGAATCGCCGCCTGACGCAATGCTTTATAACCGCCTTGTATTAGCGGGTAGTCAACACCGGACTCGTGCAGCCACTGCTGCACAATGTGCGAGCGCTGGCCGCCGCGCGCGCAGCATAAATATCCTTTTGGGTGCTGGCGACAAGCATTCAGCCAGGCCTTCATGCGTTGCTGGCGAGTCTCGCCACAGACCAGTTGATGGCCGAGCGCGAGGGCGGCCTCAGGCCCCTGACGTTTATAACAGGTACCCACGGCGGCACGTTCGTCATCGTTCATTAAGGGAAGGTTTATTGCGCCCGGCATTGTGCCCTGCTGAAATTCGACGGGGGCGCGTACATCGATTAAAGGCGTACCGGCGAGCAGAATTGCGCGATAGTCCGTTCCATCGTTCATGTTCAGTCCTGAAAATACAAAACAGCAATGGAGGAGATTTTACGCGCCAGAAGAGGGGCCGGGGAAGGATAAAATCAACTCCCCGGCATTAATGGCTTATTTCAGCTTTGACTGCGCCCAGATAATGCCGCTGGCATATTCCGGCGGCAGCAGGGGGATAAGCGCCTCCAGCGTCGCGCTAAGACGTGCAGTATCGCTGTCGCTCAGGTTCAGATGACCCACCTTACGACCTTCACGCACTTCTTTGTCATACCAGTGCAGGTGCACCAGCGGCAGCTTCAGCCAGTCGTAGTTCAGGTCGCTACCAATCAGGTTTACCATCACCGAAGGATTATTCACCACCGGGGTCGGTAACGGCAGGCTGGTAATGGCGCGCAGGTGCAGCTCAAACTGGCTGATGCTGGCGCCGTTTTGCGTCCAGTGCCCGCTGTTGTGCACGCGAGGCGCCAGTTCGTTGATCAACAGACCTTCCGGGGTGATGAAACACTCCATCGCCATCACGCCGACATACCCCAGTTCCTGCATGATGGCAGAGAGCATCGCTTCGGCCTGTGCCTGCTGTCTGGCGTTAGCCTGCGGGAAGACCACGCTGGTGCGCAGAATACCGTCCTGGTGCAGGTTATGGGTCAGCGGATAGAAGACGGTGCTGCCGTCGTGCGCACGAGCGCCTACCAGCGACACTTCACCAGAGAAATTGATTCCCTGCTCGACGATACACTCGCCGTAGCAATCATCCGGCAGTTGTTCGGTTTCATTGGCGCGTAAACGCCACTGTCCACGACCGTCGTAGCCGCCGACGCGACGCTTGACGATCGCCAGCGCACCCAGTTTGTCGAATACCGCAGGCCACTCGCTTTTATCCGCCAACAGTTGCCACGGCGCAGTTGCCAGGCCGAGCTTGTCGAAAAGCTGCTTTTGCGTGAGACGGTCGGCAATAATCGGGAAAACGTCGCGGTTAACAAACGCCGGGTGGCGCGCCAGTTCGCGGGTGAGTGCGGTTTCCGGCCAGCGCTCGATCTCAGCGGTAATGACGCTTTGCTGAAAGGGGACGGCGGCGGGCTCTGCATCCAGTCCGACGGGCCAGACCGAAATGCCCAGCGGCTCGCCGGCCTGACGCAACATGCGCCCTAACTGACCGTTACCGAGTACGCAGACCTGCTTCATGCCGCACCTCGCGGGTCCGGGTTCTCCAGTACCTCATCGGTTTGCGCTTTGCGCCAGTCGCTCAGACGCTGATGTAATGCTTTGTCGTGTGTTGCCAGAATTTGTGCTGCCAGCAGGGCCGCATTTGCCGCACCCGCTTTGCCGATCGCCAGTGTTCCAACGGGAATGCCGCGCGGCATTTGAACAATGGAGTAGAGGCTATCTACGCCGCTCAACGCTGCGCTTTGCACCGGAACGCCTAACACGGGGACCAGCGTTTTCGCTGCAATCATGCCCGGCAGATGCGCTGCGCCGCCAGCACCGGCAATAATCACCTGATAACCGTTTTCTTCAGCGCTTTCGGCGAAGCTGAACAGTTTATCAGGGGTACGGTGAGCGGAGACGACTTCAACATGATGCGGAACGTCCAGCATTTCGAAGATTTCGGCGGCGAACTGCATGGTAGCCCAGTCGCTTTTGGACCCCATCACGATGGCGACTCGCGCCGGATTATTGCGGGAAGACATGCGTCTAAAAACTCCTGTGGT
>NZ_CP080033.1:1572756-1573004 GCF_019382635.1 Citrobacter sp. Colony219
GCAGGAATTAAAACGGAAAAGCGATCAGTTCAACGTCGTCAGGTGTGACTTTAATCATCGAACCTTCGGTGTGCCAGGCACCTAACACCACGCGGAAAGCGGGTTGCTCATTGGCCGTGAGTTCGTGGACAGCCGGACGGTGAGTATGACCGTGAATTAACCACTGGACCTGATGTTTCTCCATTTCGGCAATGACGGCCTGTGGATTCACATCCATGATCTCCAGCGATTTACTGCTGTTGGCGGCT
>NZ_CP080033.1:1573052-1607750 GCF_019382635.1 Citrobacter sp. Colony219
GGCAGGGAGAGAAACAATTTTTGTAGCCAGGGCTGATGAACCTTAGCCCGAAACGCCTGATAGCCTGCGTCGTCGGTGCACAAGGTGTCGCCATGCATGATCAGTACCTTGCGACCATACAGGTTGAGCACTTTTTCCTGAGGTAACAGGGTCATGCCGCTCTCACGGGCAAAACGCTTGCCGATCAGAAAATCACGGTTGCCGTGAATAAAAAAGCAGGGAACGCCGGAATCCGTCAGCGCTTTTATCGCTGCGGCCATTTCACGATGTAGGGGATTGGGATCGTCATCGCCTATCCAGGCCTCAAACAGATCGCCAAGAATGTACAGCGCATCAGCCTTTCGTGCATCGCCGGCTAAAAAACGCAGAAAACCGGCGGTGATCGCCGGTTCTTCCGTGCAGAGATGAAGATCTGCAATAAACAGTGTTGTCACGATTACTCGCTGACGGTCACGTTTTCGATGATAACGTCTTCTTTTGGTACGTCCTGATGCATACCGCTGCGACCGGTGGAAACGCCTTTGATTTTATCAACGACATCCATACCTTCGACAACTTCAGCGAACACACAGTAACCCCAGCCCTGCATGCTTTCGCCGGAGAAGTTCAGGAAGTCGTTGTCGGCAACGTTGATGAAAAACTGAGCAGTCGCGGAGTGCGGAGCCTGAGTACGCGCCATTGCCAGCGTTCCACGGGTGTTTTTCAGACCGTTGTTGGCTTCGTTTTTGATAGCCTCTTTCGTGGCTTTTTGCTTCATGCCCGGCTCAAAACCGCCGCCCTGGATCATGAAACCATTAATAACACGGTGGAAAATGGTGTTGTTGTAAAAACCTTCGCGGCAGTAGTCCAGGAAGTTTTTAACTGTTTCAGGCGCTTTATCATCAAACGTTTTGATTACGATATCGCCGTGATTAGTGTGGAAAGTAACCATTTTTGCATCCTGTTCCGATAGAGTGGTGCTTCGACCCTGGTCAGGGTCACATGATAGGGGCTTGTTATAGCATAACCGCAAGGTTCGATCACCTTGCAAAGTGTGCTGCTTCGGGGCCAATTTATAGGTATTATAGGGCTTTGTTATCCACACACGTCTACACGGAATCTTCGATGTTAAAAATCTTTAATACACTGACGCGCCAAAAAGAGGAATTCAAACCCATTCATGCCGGGGAAGTCGGCATGTACGTGTGTGGCATCACCGTTTACGATCTCTGTCATATTGGACACGGGCGTACCTTTGTTTCTTTCGACGTTGTTGCCCGTTATCTGCGTTTCCTCGGCTACAAGCTGAAGTATGTGCGCAACATTACCGATATCGACGACAAAATCATTAAGCGCGCGAATGAAAATGGCGAGAGCTTTGTGGCGCTGGTTGATCGCATGATTGCGGAAATGCACAACGATTTCGATGCGCTGAATATTCTGCGCCCGGATCTTGAACCGCGCGCGACGCACCATATCGCCGAGATTATCGAAATCACCGAACAGCTGATTGCCAAAGGTCACGCTTACGTTGCTGATAACGGTGACGTGATGTTTGACGTGCCGACTGACCCGAACTACGGTCAGCTGTCCCGCCAGGATCTGGATCAACTGCAGGCGGGTGCGCGTGTTGACGTGGTTGATGTGAAGCGCAACCCGATGGACTTTGTGCTGTGGAAGATGTCCAAAGAGGGTGAGCCGAGCTGGCCATCTCCATGGGGCGCAGGTCGTCCTGGCTGGCACATTGAATGTTCTGCGATGAACTGCAAACAGCTGGGTAATCATTTCGATATTCACGGCGGCGGCTCCGACCTGATGTTCCCGCACCATGAAAACGAAATTGCTCAGTCCACCTGTGCGCATGACGGTGAATACGTTAATTACTGGATGCACTCCGGGATGGTGATGGTTGACCGTGAGAAAATGTCCAAATCGCTGGGCAACTTCTTTACCGTGCGCGACGTGCTGAAATACTACGACGCCGAAACCATTCGCTACTTCCTGATGTCCGGCCATTATCGCAGCCAGTTGAACTACAGCGAAGAGAACCTGAAACAGGCACGCTCTGCGCTGGAGCGTCTGTACACCGCGCTGCGCGGCACTGACAAGTCCGTTGCTCCAGCCGGTGGCGAAGCCTTTGAAGCGCGCTTCATTGAAGCGATGGATGACGACTTCAACACGCCGGAAGCCTACTCCGTGCTGTTTGATATGGCGCGTGAGGTTAACCGTCTGAAGGGCGAAGATATGGCGGCAGCTAACGCTATGGCTGCGCATCTGCGTAAGCTGTCCGGCGTGCTGGGCCTGCTGGAACAGGAGCCAGAAGCCTTCCTGCAAAGCGGTGCGCAGGCGGATGATGGTGAAGTTGCTGAAATTGAAGCGTTAATCCAACAACGTCTGGATGCCCGTAAGGCGAAAGACTGGGCGGCAGCTGACGCCGCGCGCGATCGTCTCAACGAGATGGGCATCGTGCTGGAAGACGGTCCGCAGGGCACCACCTGGCGTCGTAAGTAAATCTCTATATTGCCGGATGGCGGCTAGTGCCTTATCCGGCCTACGATGGAATGATCGGTAGGCCTGATAAGCGTAGCGCCATCAGGCACTATTAATGACGTCTGTACCACCACAACACACCCATCATGACGGCTCCCGGCAGCCATACCCACATTAGCTCCGAAAGAATAACCTGATGCCCGTACGGCGTGGCGTAGCGTGATAGCGCAAACGGGGCGACCTTAATGACCTGCCACGGTGCGAAGAAGCGTTCATCTGACCACGGCCACAGCCAGCCGACGCCTTTTCCCCCGGTAGTGACAGAATCCAGCAGGCTGTGCGACAGCAGTGAAACCGTCAGGAATAACCAGCAGCGAATCAATCCCACCTTAAACCATCGTCGGCCAATCAAAACACAGAGTAGTGGCACGACAAAGGCGAACAGCAGCGAGTGGGTAAAACCACGGTGACCAAATACGTTGCCGTAGGCGATGCCAAGCTTAAACGACAGCACGTCGGCATCCGGCAACATAGCCAGAATGACGCCAGTAAACAGTAAGCGCGGGGGGATGACTTTAAGCCCGAGACCTAACCCTAAGCAGAGTGGCACGGCCGCGTGGGTAACAATTGTTGGCATGATGATCGCTTCGTGTGGAAAAACGACATGCTAACAATTCACTGTGAAGTGGTGATGAAGTGATTATCTGAAAATGAGAGAGGAAGTGGCCGGACAGGGGGTTAGCCTCATCCGGCACCGGGGATCACGCCACGACGGTAATACTTTGGCCTTCAAAGCTTACGGTCTGTCCGGCAACGATTTTGCAGCGCTTACGCGTTTCTACTACACCATCGACCTTCACCAACCCTTCGCCAATGGCGATTTTTGCCTGGGCGCCACTTTCGCTCCAGCCTTCCAGCTTCAGCAGATCGCAGAGTTCAACATGTGGGTGTTTACCCAGTGAAAATGTGGCCATCTTAAACGTCCTTTACATCATGATATTCAACACACGCCTGCAGCGTGTTTTCGATAAGCGTGGCGACGGTCATAGGGCCAACGCCTCCCGGCACTGGCGTGATATATGACGCGCGTGCGGCAGCATCCTCAAAGACCACATCGCCAACAACCTTACCATTCTCCAGACGGTTGATGCCGACATCAATCACAATCGCACCTTCTTTAATCCACTCACCGGGAATAAAGCCTGGTTTACCGACGGCGACGATCAGCAGGTCAGCATGCTCAACGTGGCGACGCAGATCTTTGGTGAACCGGTGGGTAACGGTGGTGGTGCAGCCAGCCAGCAGCAGTTCCATGCTCATCGGGCGACCAACAATATTGGAGGCGCCAATCACCACGGCGTTCAGGCCATACGTGTCGATGTTGTAGCGTTCAAGCAGGGTCACGATACCGCGTGGGGTACATGGACGCAGGCGCGGCGCGCGTTGGCACAGGCGACCGACGTTATACGGGTGGAAACCGTCAACGTCTTTATCCGGTGCAATACGCTCCAGCACTTTGACGTTGTCGATACCCGCCGGCAACGGCAGTTGTACCAGGATACCATCGATGGTGGCATCTGCATTGAGCGTATCGATCAGCTCAAGAAGTTCCGCCTCGCTGGTGGTTTCAGGCAGGTCCCAGGAGCGGGAGACAAAACCCACTTCGTCACAAGCTTTGCGTTTACTTGCCACGTAAATCTGCGAAGCCGGGTTGCTACCTACCAGCACAACAGCCAGTCCTGGGGCGCGTAATCCAGCCGCTAAACGCGCCTGAACTTTTTGAGCAACCTCAGAGCGCACCTGCTGCGCAATCGTTTTACCGTCAATAATCTTTGCTGCCATCAGAGAGAGGATTCCGTCTGTTACGTTAAGTCGAAGGGGATGTCACTATTTTGTCAGAAGCGGGGCGTGCTGTCAGTTTTCGTTTGCGTTTTTACGTGCGGTGGAGTGTTTCGCATAGCCCGTGAGCGCGGCAACAGGTGTTGGACGTTGGTACGTAATTCATAAGCATGCTAACGAAATTTAACCTAAATGAAACAACTCATCACCCTGCTATTTTCATGGGTAATATCTCAGAAACCAGACTGTTACGTCTTGTTATGGCCGTTTTTGCCTCATTTCCATCCGGAGTTTTCTTAGAGTCCAATAAGAATAAGCCAGGGTCATTAAAAGGAATTGCAGGTATTTTTCATTAATTGAAATGTTTAATTTATCCCGGTGACGAATTGTCATATTCGTGAAGATTAATTAGTGAATCAAATACTCAGGAGAGTGGGAGTACACGTTTCGCTAATTCTCTCTCGATATATATCTTTACAGGATGCAGAGATAATTTGCCTGACATTTAATGTCGATAATGATTCAAACGGATCCCGCAGGACGCTGGAGCCGGATGTGTGTAATTCAAGGGAAATCCATGAAACGTAAATTAATGACCTCTTCTGTTTTTGCCAGCATGATGTTAATGGCGGGCGCAGCGGTGGCGGCAGATCCGGTAAGCGTGAGCGGCGGTACGGTTCACTTTGAAGGTGAACTGGTCAATGCAGCCTGTGCAGTGAGCACTCAGTCAGCCGACCAGGTTGTCACATTAGGCCAATATCGTACCGCCAGCTTCACCGCAGTCGGTGACACCACGGCGCAAATTCCGTTTTCCATAGTGCTGAACGACTGTGACCCGAAAGTTGCTGCGACTGCTGCTGTTGCTTTCTCGGGCCAGACGGACCTCACCAACAACAGCCTGTTGGCTCTCTCCTCTTCGGATAACAGCACCACAGCGGGCGGCGTAGGGATCGAAATCCTGGACAACACCTCTACCGCACTGAAGCCAGATGGCGCGACCTTCTCAACCGCTCAGGCGCTGGTGGAAGGCACCAACACCCTGCGTTTCTCCGCGCGTTATAAAGCCACAGCAACCAGCGCCACGCCGGGTCAGGCAAATGCGGATGCGACCTTCATCATGAAGTACGAATAAGCCGTTTGATTCTTGCAGGGAAGACTACCGCCTCATGGGATGAGGCACTATCCGGGGATGATGAAGGATGTGGCAGATGATAGGGAAAGGCGTAGCGCTGGCGGGAATGGTCTGCGTAATGCCGGCGTTTGCTCACACCGTGATACTGGAAAGTGGCCGTCTTCATTTACGTGGGCAACTGGTTAATGGTGCCTGTACGGTTGCCACAGACAGCCAGAGCTTACGGGTGCAGATGGGGCAGTACCGCACTAACGCGTTTTCCGGGACGGGAAGCTTTGCTTCTACCAGCGTACCGTTTTCGCTGCGACTAACGTCGTGCAGTGCTGATGTTTATGACCATGTGGGGATTGCCTTTGCGGGCGTTACGCCAGCCGAAGATCCACAGGTCTTTCTTGCCAGCGGCGATGCGTCTGCGGTTTCGGGTATTGGTCTGGCGTTGTTTGATGAGCGACAGCGACAAATAATTCCGAATGCGCTGCCGCTTCATTATGCCCCGATTTTAACGCAAGAGATGACGTTTCATTTCACTGCTCGCTATCGGGCTGTCTCGGAATATATAACGCCGGGAACGCTTCGTTCAGATGTGTGGTTTACGTTGGTGTATCCCTGATTTATTTCCTAACGATAATCACGCCAAAGGTATTTGTAGCTATGTTTAATTATCTAAAATCAGGCTTTATCATTTTACTGGCCTTATTTTCTGCCACCAGTGTGCAGGCATCTGGTGGAATTGCATTAGGTGCAACTCGCGTTATTTATCCTGCCGAGGCTAAACAAACGTCCCTCGCCATTAGTAATAGTGATACCAAAGAACGTTTCCTGATTAATTCATGGATAGAGAACAGCGCAGGCGTCAAAGATAAATCGTTTGTGGTCACACCGCCGCTGTTTGTCAGTGAACCTAAAAGTGAAAACACGCTGCGTATCATCT
Source organism: Citrobacter sp. Colony219 (assembly GCF_019382635.1). NCBI lineage: Bacteria > Pseudomonadati > Pseudomonadota > Gammaproteobacteria > Enterobacterales > Enterobacteriaceae > Citrobacter > Citrobacter sp. Colony219. The sequence continues at coordinate 1,579,424 of NZ_CP080033.1, forward strand.
ACGCGGGCGAGCCGCTGCCCAAAGACCGTGAATCGCTGTTCTGGATGAATGTGAAGGCTATTCCGTCGGTCAATAAAAATAGCCTTGAGGGGAAAAACGTTCTGCAACTGGCGATTTTGTCGCGCATCAAACTCTTTGTCCGCCCAAATAATCTGCCACAAATCGCGGAAGATGCGCCAGGCATGCTGCAGTTTTCCCGTACCGGCAACCACCTGAAAATCACCAACCCGTCAGCGTATTACGTCACGCTGGTCAATCTCAATGTCGGAAATACGAAGATTGATAACGTTATGGTTGCGCCAAAAAATGACACGCAGGTCCTGTTGCCGACTGGCGTTCAGGGAAACGTTACGTTCCAGACGGTGAACGATTATGGCGCAGTCACCACCGCTAAAACGGTTAGTGTGCGTTGAGAAAACGATGAATAAGACAACGTATTTTCCTGGCCTGTTACCGGGGGTTACGCCACCGCTGGCGGGGGTGGCGTTGTCCACGCTGGCCGCGCTCTTTCCCTCCTTCAGCCAGGGTGAAAGCTATTTCAATCCGGCGTTTTTATCTGCCGATACCGCTACTGTGGCGGATTTGTCTCGTTTCGAAAAAGGGAATCACCAGCCTGAAGGCGTTTATCGTGTGGATATTTGGCGCAATGATGAGTTTGTGGCCACCCAGGATATTCGTTTCGCCACCAGCGCGGGGAAAGCCGGAGAAAAATCCGGCGGGCTGATGCCGTGCTTTGATCTCGACTGGGTTAAACGCCTTGGCGTCAATATCACTGCGTTTCCGGCACTCAGTCAGGATGCGAACAATACCTGTATTAATTTGCCAGAGGCGATTCCTGGTAGCGAAATTGCCTTCGATTTTTCTACACTGCGTTTAAATGTCAGCCTGCCGCAAGCCTCAATGTTGAACAGTGCGCGTGGCTATATTCCGCCAGAGGAGTGGGATGAAGGTATTCCGGCGGCGCTGGTTAACTACAGCTTTACCGGCAGTCGCGGCAGCGATACCGACAGCTATTTCTTAAGCATGTTAAGCGGCCTGAACTATGGCCCATGGCGGCTGAGGAATAACGGTGCATGGAACTACTCGAAAGGTGACGGCTACCATTCGCAAAGCTGGAAAAATATTGGCACATGGCTTCAGCGCGCGATTATTCCGCTGAAGGGTGAGCTGGTTATGGGGGACAGCAACACCGGCAACGACGTTTTTGACAGTATCGGTTTTCGTGGTGCTCGTCTCTATTCGTCCGACAGCATGTATCCCGACAGCTTACAGGGCTATGCGCCAACCGTCCGTGGGATTGCGCGTACCGCAGCGAAACTGACTATTCGCCAGAATGGCTACGTGATTTATCAAAGCTATGTTTCGCCAGGCGCTTTTTCGATAACCGATCTTAACCCCACCTCGTCGAGTGGTGACCTGGACGTAACGGTTGATGAGAAGGACGGCAGTCAACAGCGCTATACGGTGCCGTATTCCACGGTACCTCTGCTCCAGCGTGAAGGACGTTTCAAATATGACGTTGTCGCCGGGGATTTTCGCAGCGGTAATAGCCAGCAGTCTTCGCCATTCTTTTTCCAGGGAACGTTAATTGCCGGGTTACCAGAAGGTTACACCGCGTATGGCGGCACGCAGTTAGCTTCACGCTACACCGCACTGGTGTTAGGTACTGGCCGCAACCTGGGTGACTGGGGAGCCGTCTCTGTCGATTTAACGCATGCCCGGAGCCAACTGGCGGATGACAGTACGCATCAGGGGCAATCGCTGCGTTTTCTGTATGCAAAATCACTGAACAACTTCGGTACCAACTTCCAGCTGTTGGGGTACCGCTATTCGACGCGCGGGTTTTATACCCTCGATGATGTGGCGTATCGCAGTATGGAAGGTTACGAGTACGAATATGACAGCGAAGGGAATCGCCACGATGTTCCACAGGTGAAGAGCTACCACAATCTGAGCTACAGCAAAAAGGGACGTTTTCAGATCAACATTTCGCAGAACCTTGGCGATTACGGATCACTCTATGTATCGGGTAGCCAGCAAACGTACTGGAACACCTCAGATACCAATACCTGGTACCAGCTGGGGTATGCCAGCGGTTGGCAGGGGATTAGCTATTCACTCTCCTGGTCATGGAATGAATCGGTCGGGATCTCTGATACCGACCGCATCCTGGCCTTCAATGTGTCTGTACCGTTCAGTCTGCTGACCGGGCGGCGCTACTCGCGTGATAACGCACTCGATCGCACCTACGCCACTTTCAATGCGAACCGTAACAGCAATGGACAAAACAGCTGGCAAAGCGGTATTGGCGGCACGCTGTTAGATGGACGCAATCTCAGCTACAGCGTTAATCAGGGACACAGCAGCTCCAACGGATACAGCGGGAGCGCTAACGCGAACTGGCAGGCGGCCTATGGCACGCTGGGCGTGGGTTACAACTATGACCGTGACCAGCATGACTATAACTGGCAACTCTCCGGTGGCGTCATCGGACATGCGGACGGCATTACGCTCAGCCAACCACTGGGCGATACCAACGTACTGATAAAAGCACCTGGGGCCCAGGGGGTGCGGATAGAAAACCAGACCGGCGTGCAGACCGACTGGCGTGGCTACGCGGTCATGCCGTATGCCACAGTTTATCGTTACAACCGCGTCGCGCTGGATACCAATTCAATGAATAACAACACCGATGTGGAAAATAACGTTAGCAGCGTCGTGCCCACGCAGGGGGCACTGGTACGTGCGGCGTTTGATACACGCATTGGCGTGCGGGCGCTTATCACGGTTAACCGGGATGGAAAACCGGTGCCATTTGGGTCGGTGGTTCGCGAAACCACGAGCGGCGTCACCAGCATGGTCGGTGAGGATGGACAAATTTATCTGAGTGGTCTGCCGCTCAAAGGCAACTTGTTGATCCAATGGGGTGAAGGCGCAAATGCACGCTGTGAAGCGCACTATACCTTGCCTGAAGAGAGCCTGAAACAGGCTGTAACGCTCACCAACGTGATGTGCCAACGACCGTCGGTACGACAGGGATAATATGATGAAACGACAAACCGGTTTGCTACTGGGAAGCGCTTTACTGCTTATAGCTAATACGTCATGGGCGACGGTCTGCCATAACTCGAACGGAACGCCAACGGACGTTTATTACGATCTGTCGAATGTGTTTAACAGCAGCAATAACCAACCGGGCCAGGTAGTGACATTGCCTGAAAAGTCAGGCTGGGTTGGGGTGAATGCAACCTGCCCGGCAGGGACGACGGTGAATTACACCTACCGAAGTTATGTGACAGAACTCCCCGTGCAAAGTACGGAAAATAACTTTCAGTATCTGAAACTCAATGATTACCTGTTGGGGGCCATGAGTATTACCGATAGCTACGCGGGGTTGTTTTATCCTCCACGTAATTATATCCGCATGGGGAATCACCCAAACGTTTCCAAACAGCAGCCTTTTGGCGTGATGGATTCGAAGCTGGTGTTTAAATTAAAAGTGATTCGTTCATTTATCAACATGGTGCCGATCCCGCGACAGACGATGTTCAGCGTCTATGTCACTACCAGCACGGGAGATGCGCTGAGTACGCCGGTTTACACCATAAGCTACAGCGGCAAGGTGGAAGTTCCACAAAACTGCGAGGTGAATGCCGGGCAAATCGTGGAGTTTGATTTTGGCGATATTGGTGCCTCGCTGTTCAGCAAGGCGGGAGCCGGTAACCGGCCCGAAGGTATCAATACGCAAACGAAAACGGTCGCCATAAAATGTACAAATGTTGCCGCGCAAGCTTATCTGACCATGCGGGTCGAGGCCGAAAAAGCGTCCGGGCAAATGATGATATCGGACAACCCGGATTTAGGTTTTATCGTGGCCGACAGCAGCGGTAAACCGCTGACACCCAACAATCTGTCCAGCACCATTCCCTTTCAGTTGGATGATAACGCTGCCGCGCGGGTTGGCATTAGAGCATGGCCAGTCAGCGTGACGGGCAATAAACCAGCGGAAGGGCCTTTCACCGCCCGTGGCTATCTGCGAGTTGATTATGAATAAGCAGAAAACAATGAGACGTCGTGCACTTTTCGTATTGATATCAGCAGTGTCAGCCAGTTCACTATGCCAGGCGGATACCTCGCTGGGTGAGATTAATATCGAACTGCACGGTAATATTGTGGACTTTACCTGTGCGGTTATTGCCAGTGACAATAATAAGTTGGTTGAACTAGGCACCTGGCCGACAAAACAATTAAAGACCACCGGGGATACGACCCAACCGGTTCCCTTCACGTTGAAACTTGAAGGCTGCCCGCCGGGGTCGGCCTCGATAACCTTTTCCGGCACGCCGGCAGCGGGTACCACGTTGTTGGCGCTGGACGATGCCGTGATGGCACAAAAGGTCGCGATTGAATTGCACGATAGCGACCGTACGCGATTACCGCTTGAACAAGCCAGCCAGACAGTAAGCATTAATGAAAATGGCAACGCTATGATGACTTTTTTTGCCAACTATATTGCGCTGGCAGATGGCGTTCAACCGGGGATCGCGAAAGCAGATGCTACGTTTATGATTAACTACAATTGACATCATGCGCTGATAACGCACTCCCGAACGACGCCTCGCCGGGAGTGCGATCACATTAATTCATGCATCTTTGCATAATCAATAAGCTCAACAATGGTATGTAGTCCGAGCTTGGAATAGATGTTAGCTTTGTGAGCGCTGATTGTTTTATTACTCAATAAAAGTTGCTCAGCAATTTCTTTATTAGATAACCCATTCGCCAGATAACGTAAAACCGTTACCTCGCGGTTCGATAACGGCATGTCATTCAGCACACCTTTACGTATATTAATATTATTAATAAAGTTAAGCGTGTCTGAAGGGAAAAATGAATATCCTGATAAAATCATTTTCACCGCGTTATAGATATCATTGAGATCCTTTCGCTTGCTGACGAAGCCATTGGCACCGGCACGGATCGCCCGTCCGGCATAAAATGATTCAGACTTTGAGGATAGAAACAGTACCCGGGTTTTTTCCTGCAGAGATTTTATTCTCTTGAGTAATGTAAACCCATCGGAGCCAGGTAGTTCAATATCCAGAATGACCAGATCGACTGGATAAGTCCGTAGATGATCTATTGCTGCGCGGCTGTCATCGGTTTCCAGAACAACCTGAATATTACTATTCTTTTCGAGCAGTACTTCTATCGACATTCTGACAATAGGGTGTTCGTCCATAATGATAACGGATGCTGGTTTCATTGTTGTATGCCTCAAACTGTTTGTGTATCTTGCGATTTTGATAAAACATCAGGCGTTATAATATTGTCAAATAGCCAAGGATTGCTCTGGAAGAAGAACCGAATAAATATTATGTCATCCTTGTTTATTCGGTTGTTCTACGTCAGAACAATGAGTTTGTGGAATATCCATTTCACACCAGGGAAAACTTACAATTAATCAGAAAACAGTGAGGATTATACCTGCTCTGCACTTTCGGAAAAGGCTTACAGCACGTAAGTTCATAATGTCTGTTAGGATATCCTGAAAGATCAGGGCATGGTAATGACTATTGATATTAATCTCCTGCTGTTTGAATTATGGCAGATTGAAAAAATTTTTTAAATAGTAAAAACGACACAATGGACTAATTGTTTAGGTTTTGTTAAGGCGGCGAGGCAATTCTTTTTTGTCGAAATGTACTGAATCTGTCAGCTAAAGCAGGATACCTGCGCGACATATAATACCAGGAATAGTTGTAAATATTAAATGTTTGTAAAAATCACATTCGTTTTCTCAGTTGAAAATAAGTAATTTCCTATAAATTCTTATATCACAGAGGGTTAGGGTGTTAAATTAAATGGGGATAGGTAACGCTGAGGCGATGTATCAGATGCAAAAAACGCTGACGATGTGGCAACCCCAGCAGCGTGATCAGCTGGTTCAGGCGATAGATAACGCGGTGATAGGGTTGAGCCTGCAGCAGAGCAATCTTCTTTAATGATTTACCTTGTGACAGTAATGAGATCATCTCCCAGTCAGCCTGATTTATGTGCCCGGAGTGAATATGGTCTGGCGGCATAGATAATAAAGCATGGCGCATCTCCGGGAGGCGCTGACGGCGCGACAGGATATAGAATGGCCCAGCCATCGCAATAAAGTGCCTGAGCGCTTCGTGGCGACTGGGAAGTAATATGAAAATTTGAATATTATCCTGTTCTTTAATGAGTCGGCGAAGATATTCCAGAACATCGAAATATGAGCTTGATGCACCATCCATATCAACCACTAACTGACTCGCTTCAGACTCTTTCAACAGTGGCAGGGCCGATTCAATCGTCTGGAAGATGGCCGTGTGTGTACCAGAAAATAAATAGCGATTTAACGTATAGCCGAGATAGTTGTCTGTTGTGATAATCGCTTGAGATATTGTGTCGCCCGGTAATGTGTAATCAAGTTTTTGAGCCAGATACTCAATTCTGTCAAATTCCTGCGGCGCACAGTGATCATATTGCCAGGTACAGTGGGCGTTTCGTAAACGGCGATGCCGTTCCCGGCGTTTTACACTGCGCATCCTTCCTTTTTCCCTGTCCGTATCTATTGCGCCTGCTCTGGATAAATGGCTGGCCACAAATATCCCTGACCCAAATTTGCGCCAGCGCGCAGGGCAATTTCCTGCTGTTTTTGCGTTTCAATTCCTTCAACTACCACCAGGCTGGCGATTGCGCGCCCCATCTGAATAACCTGGCGGAGTTTTTCCGGCACATGACTGAGTGTCCAGAACGTATTTTTATCTAACTTCACCCCTGACAAATGCCAGTTGGCTGCGGTGAATGTGCCAAGCAGTTCCTCATTGACGTCATCCAGCCATATTGGGATACCATGGTCTTCAAGATGTTGAATTACGCCGTAGACGATCGCCCGCTGGGGTGTACTTAAAGAATAAAACGTATTTGGATCTTGTATTTCGATAATCAAGCTGGACGGAGAGGGCGTAATCAGGGAATGGAATAGCGGCCAACTCAGAAAGGCTTGCATCGGTAAATTCAGTGAGTAGCGCAGTCCCTGTTGGTAGCACTTAATTTTGTCAATTTGCTGATAAAACAGATGCTGTCGATGCTGAACCGACAGTTGGTGAAAATATTTCTCACTGTTTATATTGGCGGGAAGATGTGTGAGGACCTCACAACCGTATCTCAACGCGGTAGACAAATCGACAATGGGCTCGAATTTAAGTGCGAATTGCAGGGGTTCTGCATCGCTGTTTTTGGCGGTAAAGACCGAGTACTCAGACTTATCATTCCATAATAGCAGGCTCGGTGCCACGATATCCCCCCTGGCGTCAGAGCAAATATTACCGAGTATGTCTATTTGTTTCCCCGGAAATAATATACATAGGGTATTCTGGCAGCATGCGATTAGGTACAGTAGGTGCCGATACTTAATTGATGATGAGACATTTCTCAATAAAATGCCCGACCGCAAGATTCACTCTACTGTTGCAGAAAACTCAGGTGCGCCCTGATATACCTTAAAAATTGCTGATCATTTTTCACATCCAGCTTTTTCATAATACGGCGGCGAGTTGCTCTGGCCTGGATATCGCTGATGGAGAGAAGATGTGCTGTTTCAGCGAGCGTGTTACCGCTGGCAAGTAGCATTAAAAACTGGCGTTCCTCCACTGAAAAGTGGCGGGTGGTACAGTAATGGCAGATGGTTGCAGGCACACTGTGGCGGAGCGCGCGTTTTTGCAGAATCAGGATCAATTTTTGGGTTATCGCTTCAACATTATCTTCGCGATAGATCAGCGGCAGCATATACAGGCAGGGACGAAACATCAGCTTATCTTTATCGCCTCCGTTGCAGATGATAACCCGATGCTGGCGTCTGGTGTGGACGGGAACCTGATAACATCCTGCGCTGAGCCAATCGTCATCCAGTGAAATAAAGGCGATGTCTGCGCGATCGATATCTTCGGTAGGTAAAAAGCAGATGTCCTGATGCCACTCATTTGCCAGGCGGGAGATGATGATTTTCAGCCCATGTTCGAAATGACTATTTTCTTCCTTGATAGCGATACTTAACATTGACGAGGTCCTGAACAGCAGGGAAGGGGTTGGGGAATGTTAAGCAAAATCATTAATTTTCTAAATACTTGTAACCTTAAATCCCGCATTATGCTGGCTGAGTTATTACCAGGTGATTTCCTGGAACCCCATGAACGACCAGAAAAAAACAACATTCGTACACTTCGTCAGCAACCGGAACAAAAGGCATTGACTCAGCAGGCGCTGACCGTATAATTCACGCGTTTCATCTGCATGAAGTCATCACTTCTCTATGCGCCCTTAGCTCAGTTGGATAGAGCAACGGCCTTCTAAGCCGTAGGTCGTAGGTTCGAATCCTACAGGGCGTACCATTTCGATAAAATATCCTCTCGGCACGGTTTTATTCCAGTAGGCATAACGTCTACATCAGCGGCTCTGAATTTCACTTTTTCTGCAGCGTTTTGGGGATATAAAAACGGGAGCCTGATCGCTCCCGTTTTCCTGTTTTTCTAACCAATATCACCGCACAACAAGTACGGGGCATTTGGCATGACGTACTACGGCAGCGGCGGTTGACCCCAACAGATAGGTGCTGAAACCCGGTTTATGGGATGCAATGACGATCAATTCGGCGTCCACGGCATCTGCCAGTTTAAGGATCTGATCTTTCGGCGGGCCATAAACCACATGGGTCTGCGTTCTGCCGGCGGGGATATTGAATTGCTTAACAATGTCGTCGAGCTTTTCGGTGGCTTTCGCCTGTATACCACTTCTGTCCGGGAACTCGTTGGAGTAGGCAAGCCCGAGTGATGCGTAGAACGGAACGGTAGGAATGACCGCTAAAAAATGGACCTTAGCGGTTTTTGCATGCGCTTCAACCTGCGGAATAACATGGCGAGTTAAATCGGCTTCAGAGATATCAATGGGCACCAGAATAGAGCGATACATATTCACTACCTCCTGTTTGTTTACCTCTGTCCTGAGTGTAGCGAACTTTATTTCTGTATAATAAGCGACCAGATCAAGGTTGTGCGCGCATTTTGATATTCATGAATGTTATGTGATGAAGATACAACAAGCACAATGGTGATTATTATTCGGCCAGCACAATAACATCTCCTGTCGCGGGGGCTTCTTGTCCTGGTAACCACAAACGTCCCCACGCGCCGGTGCAGTGGCAGCCGAGAAGTTTTTCTGGCTGCTGTTGTTTAATAAATCGTCGGGTTTGCCATAACGTATAGGGCGATGCGCAGCGTAAATGGAAGCCGCCGACCAGGGCATGAATTTTGCTGATGCCCGTTATTTGCTGGCAGTGAGCGACGATATTGGCGATGCCCCGGTGTCCGCAGCCGCTAATGATGACTAATCCACGGTCTGACTTGTAGATCAATACCCCTTCGTCAGTGATGTAGTCGCGTTGGGGAGGATTCTCATTGATGACACCGTAGGCCTGCGGTGCGGATACGGATATTTCTCCTGACCACAGAAAGCGTTCGCTAAGGGGCAAAGGCTCACGGGAGTACGCCATCTGCAGACGAGAGTAATCATTATCGCGCGATAATTTCTTGATTTTACGGGTATATCCTGCAAGCGTGAACGCAGCGTAACGTTCGCAGGCAATGTGTGGATGACAGATGATGCGGCTGTTATCGGGAAGCCACGGGACGCCGCCACAGTGATCATAGTGACCATGTGAGAGCACGACAGCGGTTAACTGAGACAAGTCTACGCCCATTAATGCGGCATTGTGCCTAAAACTGTCATCAGGCCCGGTATCAAATAATATCGTGGTGGTTTCATCCTGAACTAACAGACTTAATCCAGGTTTTGCCCGTAGGACTTTTTCTGCACCGCGGGCGCGCCTGTTTTCAAGTAACACCGTAAGGGTTAAAGCCATGCCTGACTCCAGCGTTAAAGCAGCATACTGTAACGCACGGAATGTAAGAGCGCTGTGATCTCAGCGCTCTTTGGGACGGTTAAAATTGACACTAACCACGGGAAAGCGCGCAGGCTATGTTGCTATCCTGGCCCGCACGCGTGTCTTGGTGGAGAGATGGATTACCCTTGCGTTGCTGCCTGTTCGCGATGTTTTTTCGCCTGCAGCTCATGTGAATATGAATGACTGTTATTCATTGACTGATGAACGACCATCGCTTTTTCATGTTCATTCATTTGCGAAAAAGACGGTGCACTAGCCCGCGTGGATTGGCTATTCTGCACCTGTGCTTTATGTGTTTGTGCCATTTGCTGATGAGCAGGTGTATCGCTGTTATTCATCATCTCGTGAGCCATAGCTGCCTGCTGATGTGTTGTGGATGTTTCTGCCGCATTAACGCCAGCTGAGATAAAAAAGGCGATAGCTAAAAAGGAAGATATCTTATTCATCATATTTCTCCAGTGTCGGTTTACAGGAGAATTATAATAATCAGGGGCTGTCAGTGAGGTGACAGGATTATGACGATGATGTCAGAGAATAATAATATTAATATCAGGTTTAATCGATGGCGCATTAGCGCCACCAATAATTATTAAGCGGCATATTTGGGTAATGTCAGAATAAAGCGGGTAGCGCGAGCGTCGGATGTCACGGAGACTTTTCCCTGGTGGGCAATCACAATCGATTTCACTATCGCCAGGCCAATACCGCTACCTTCGCCTTTACGCTGTCGTGAGGGATCGACGCGATAAAACCGGTCAAAGAGTCGTGGCAGATGTTCCGCGGCTATTGGCGTACCAGGATTTTCCACAATAATATGCACGAGATCATCAGCCTCTTTCACTCGCACGGTGACAGATTCGCCTTTGGGCGTATAGCGCATTGCGTTAGAGAGCAGGTTGCTCATTGCCCGGCGTAACATTAACGGGTCGCCAGAAACCCGGCATGCCCGACCTTCAAAGCGCAGGCTGACTTCGCGTTCTTCCGCCCAGGCTTCGAAAAAGTCGAACACTTTACTGACCTCATCCGCAAGATTCAGCGCTGTTTTTTCCGGGATCAACTGATTATTGTCTGCCTGTGCCAAAAACAACATATCACTCACCATCTTCGACATACGCCCAAACTCTTCGAGATTAGAGTAGAGCACATCTTCCAGCTCTTTCGTGCTGCGGGGATGGCTGAGGGCAATTTCTGTTTGCGTGACCAGGTTGGTGATTGGCGTGCGGATTTCGTGAGCAATATCAGCAGAAAAATTGGACTGACGTTTAAACACATCTTCGATTCGTTCGATCATATGATTAAATGACTCGACCAGTTGCTCAAGCTCAATCGGCACGGCCTGCGGGTCCAGGCGAACATCGAGATCTTTAGAGGTGATATTTTGGATGCGCCGACTGACATTACGGATCGGTTCATGACCTTTATAGACGGCGAACAGCACAATAAAAACAATCATCATGCTAATTAACGATGCTGTCATGATCAGTTTGTTTTTCAGATCGTTAATATAGTGCAGATGAAAATCAATCGATAACGCCATAAACAACGTATAGGCCGGTTTTCCGTCTGGCAACTGCCCAATGGGTAAACGAATCATTCGCCAGTTGGAGGACGCGTTTTTCCCGTGCGGATGTTCTGATGTTTGCAGCGTTGGGCCGGAAATTAAAAAGACATTACGGGTATGTGCATTTTTATCCGGCGTTGCCGAGGCGATAAACTGACGAAGATCCGGCGCATTAGGTGAATGGAAAATGGCCCTCTGATTGGCATCTTCCAGAGAAATAATGACGTTAGAATAACCCGAAACTACGTTTTTTAGTGTTTCCAGCCGACGCGATTCCGGTTCGTTCGGGTGGTTAATAATACGCTCCAGCGTCGCGCTGATCTCTTTTAAATCATTGATATCCTGCTCTGCGAAATGGACTTTCACCGAGTGGATCATTATCCATGCGAAAGCGAAAAATGAGGCGATAGTCGCCAGACTGATAAAAAAGGTTAACCGTGTTGCCAGCGAAAAAGGGCGCTGTAATCGTTTAGTTGCCATCCGGCACCTCAAGCATGTACCCCACGCCACGCACGGTCTGAATCAGTTTCGGCTCAAAGTCATTATCGATTTTGGCCCGCAGACGCTTCACGGCGACATCAATCGCATTGGTGTCGCTGTCAAAATTCATATCCCAAACCTGAGAGGCAATCAGCGAACGCGGCAACACTTCTCCCTGATGACGCAGGAAAAATTCAAGCAGCGTAAACTCTTTACTGGTCAGGGTGATGCGTGTGCCGTTGCGGGTGACCTTTCTGCTGACCAGATCGACCATTAAATCCGCGACCTGAAACTGACTTTCGACAATGACCGCGGCTCCCCGTCGCAGCAGCGTTCTGACCCGCGCCAGCAATTCTGCAAAGGCAAACGGTTTAACCAAATAATCATCAGCCCCCAGCTCCAGACCTTTGACCCGATGCTCAATGGTACCCAGTGCGGTGAGTAGCAGAATGGGCATGCCTTTATTGGCGGTGCGCAGCATCCGCACGATATCCCAGCCGTTTACATCGGGCAGCATGATGTCGAGAATGAGCAGGTCATAATCACCGGTCATTGCCAGGTGATATCCGTTCAGACCGTTGTCCGCCAAATCCACAACAAAACCCGCTTCCGTCAGGCCTTTCGTCAGGTATTCGCCGGTTTTTTTTTCATCTTCGACAATCAAAATCTTCATGACATTCTCCATCACGCACTGGCTGTGCGGATTTTCAATTCTAGAGAAGGCGGATCGGATAGCAATCGGTTATTGGGAAAATGACAGTTTTGTCATTTTCCTGTCACCGCTTAAACAGAGTCATTCAGGTATAAATTCACACATCTTTTATGGTTATCAGTCCGGTCTGGACGAGAAGAACTATGTACAAATTTAAGCTTCTTACCCTCAGCGCTATTTTTGTTCTGGCTGGCTGCTCGTTGGCTCCGGACTATCAACGTCCGGCATTGCCGGTTCCGCAGCAATTCTCCTTAAGTCAGCACACGCTGGTTTCGGCCCCGACGGGATATCAGGATACGGGCTGGCGTAACTTTTTTGTTGACTCCCAGGTGAAGGCGTTGATTGGTGAGGCGCTGGTCAATAACCGTGATTTACGCATGGCGGTACTGAAGGTTCAGGAAGCGAAAGCGCAATACGGTGTGACGGATGCCGATCGTTACCCACAGCTTAACGCTGGCTCCAGCGGTACCTATAGCGGGAAATTAAAAGGCGATAGCAGCACTAACCGGGAATTTGAAGCGGGACTGAATCTCAGTTTCGATCTGGATTTCTTTGGGCGACTGAAAAATATGAGTGAAGCCGATCGGCAGAATTTTTTCGCCAGTGAAGAAGCGCGTCGAATGGTGCATATCTCATTAATTTCTAACGTGGCGCAAAGTTATTTCAACCAGCGTCTGGCTTATGCGCAACTGCAAATTGCCGAAGAAACGTTGCAAAACTACCAGCGCTCTTATGCGTTTGTCGAGAAACAGTTGATGACCGGCAGTACGAACGTGCTGGCACTGGAGCAGGCTCGCGGCGTGATTGAAAGCACACGCAGCGATATTGCCAAACGTCAAGGCGAACTGGCGCAGGCGAACAACGCACTGCAACTATTGCTGGGGACGTACGGGAAATTACCGGACGACCGCGTGCGCAGTCGCGGTGATATAAAACCCGTGACACTGCCCCCCGCACTCCCATCGCAAATATTATTGCAGCGCCCGGATATTATGGAGGCCGAACATGGATTGCTGGCGGCGAACGCCAATATTGGCGCTGCACGAGCCGCATTTTTCCCATCGATTACGCTGACCAGCTCTGTATCCAGCAGCAGTGGCGATCTCTCCAGCCTCTTTAATGCGGCCAGCGGCATGTGGAATTTTGTCCCGAAAATAGACATTCCGATCTTTAACGCTGGACGTAATCAGTCAAATCTCGATTTAGCAGAAATCCGCCAGCAGCAATCGGTGGTGAATTACGAGCAAAAAATTCAGAACGCATTTAAAGAAGTTGCGGATGCACTGGTGTTGCGTCAAAGCCTTGCCGATCAAATTACCGGACAACAGCGTTATCTGGACTCATTACAAATCACGCTGCAACGCGCTCGTGCACTCTATCAACATGGTGCGGTTAGTTATATCGAAGTACTGGACGCCGAGCGTTCTTTATTCACTACACAGCAATCGTTGCTCGACCTTAACTATGCCCAACAGGTTAATGAAATTAAGCTGTTTGCTGCCTTAGGCGGTGGCTGGGTTGAATGATCTTTAATCTTAAATTCTCAGGAGTATATTGCATGAAAACTACCGCTAAAGCCGCTTTGTTTACTGTGTTATCTGTAGTCATGTTTAACGCTCAGGCCAATGAACATCAGCATGGCGAGATGATGAATATGGCGCCTGCGGCCCAGCAGGAGCAAGTGATTAGTGCGACAGGCGTGATTGAATCTATTGATATGGATAGCAAAAAAGTCACGATTAAACATGAACCTATTCCCGCAGTGAACTGGCCGGCAATGACGATGCGTTTCACGCTGGTATCTGATACCAGGGCCGACGATATTCAGCCAGGCGATAAAGTTGCATTTACGTTTGTTCAGCAGGGAAATCTCTCTGTCTTACGCGATATTCACATCAGTAAATAACGGATCTCGCTGGTCTCTTTTATTCTTGCCCGGGTTTTCCTGGACACGGGCGAGACTATCGCGCAATGGAAATCACTATGGCGTCTTTAAATATTAAAAATACCGCGCTTATTCTCGGCAGCATGATTGTCGGCGGAATTATTTCTGTCGGTGTGTATACCTATTATTCATCCGCAAAAGTATCGGCCGATACCGGCGCTGCTCAAAAAAAAGAAGAGCGTAGAGTTTTATTCTGGTACGACCCCATGTATCCCAATACGCGGTTTGATAAACCGGGTAAATCTCCGTTTATGGATATGGATTTGATCCCGAAATATGCCGATGAAGAGACGGCGAGTACATCCGCACCGGGTGTGCGTATTGACCCGACACAGACTCAGAATCTGGGGCTAAAAACCGAACCCGTGCGCCGTGGGCCATTGCAATATGCACAAACTTTCCCGGCGAACGTCAGTTATAACGAATATCAATTTGTCATTGTCCAGGCGCGTTCGGCAGGCTTTATCGAGAAAGTTTATCCGCTGACTGTGGGCGACAAAATTAAGCAGGGCTCGCCGCTTATCGATCTGACAATTCCTGACTGGGTAGAAGCACAAAGTGAATATTTACTGCTGCGGGAAACGGGCGGCAGCGCGACGCAGGTTGAAGGTATTCTGGAGAGATTACGCCTGGCGGGAATGCCGGAGGCGGACATTCAACGCTTGAAAGCGACGCGGAAAATTCAGACCCGCTTTACCCTGAAGGCCCCTATTGATGGGGTGATTACCGCGTTTGATTTACGTACTGGTATGAACATCTCAAAAGATAATGTGGTCGCGAAAATTCAGGGAATGGATCCGGTTTGGGTCAGTGCTTCAGTCCCGGAATCTATCGCCTGGCTGATTAAAGACGCCTCGCAATTCACCATTACCGTACCTGCCTGGCCGGGTAAATCCTTCACCATTAGCAAATGGAGTATTTTGCCGAGTGTGGATTCCACGACGCGCACGCTCCAGCTTCGTCTACAGGTTAATAACCCGGATGAGGCCCTTAAGCCGGGAATGAATGCCTATCTGCAACTAAAAACGCAAAGCGAGCCGATGCTGCTGATCCCGTCTAAAGCGCTGATTGATACCGGTACCGAACAGCGGGTTATCACCGTCGATAATGAAGGACGATTTGTACCTAAGCAGGTAGCCGTATTCCATGAGTCTCAGGGGGTAACGGCCATTCGCTCTGGTTTGAGCGAAGGTGAAAACGTGGTGTCCAGCGGTCTGTTTCTGATCGATTCCGAAGCGAATATTTCTGGCGCCCTGGATCGTATGCGCGCCCAGGCAAACGGGACGCTCGCTGTACCCGCGATGCCAGCCCAGGCGACCCATTCACACTGAGGACATGATAAATGATTGAATGGATTATTCGCCGCTCGGTGGCAAACCGTTTCCTGGTGATGATAGGGGCGCTGTTTCTCAGCATCTGGGGCACCTGGACCATTGTGAATACGCCGGTTGACGCACTGCCCGATCTCTCTGATGTGCAGGTGATCATCAAAACCAGTTATCCGGGGCAAGCGCCGCAAATTGTTGAAAATCAGGTGACCTATCCGCTGACCACCACCATGCTGTCGGTGCCGGGAGCGAAAACGGTGCGTGGTTTCTCGCAATTTGGCGACTCTTACGTATATGTCATTTTTGAAGACGGGACCGATCCTTATTGGGCGCGCTCCCGTGTCCTGGAATATCTCAACCAGGTGCAGGGGAAATTACCCGCTGGCGTCAGTGCTGAAATGGGACCGGATGCGACAGGGGTCGGCTGGATATTTGAATATGCGCTGGTGGATCGCAGCGGCAAACATGATCTTGCCCAATTACGTTCCCTGCAGGACTGGTTCTTAAAATATGAATTGAAAACTATCCCTAACGTGGCGGAAGTTGCCTCGGTGGGTGGTGTGGTCAAAGAGTACCAGGTTGTCATCGATCCGATGAAGCTGACGCAATATGGCATCAGTCTGGGTGAGGTGAAATCGGCGCTGGATGCCTCAAACCAGGAAGCCGGTGGTTCATCTGTCGAAATGGCAGAAGCGGAATATATGGTCCGCGCCAGTGGGTATCTGCAGTCCCTTGATGACTTTAATAATATCGTGCTGAAAACTGGCACAGATGGCGTTCCGGTCTATCTGCGTGATGTTGCCCGCGTACAAATTGGGCCGGAAATGCGCCGCGGGATCGCCGAGCTGAATGGCGAAGGCGAAGTGGCAGGAGGCGTAGTGATCCTGCGCTCCGGTAAAAATGCGCGCGAGGTGATCTCCGCGGTTAAGGCTAAACTTGAAACGCTGAAGAGCAGTCTGCCAGAAGGCGTTGAAGTAGTTACAACATACGATCGCAGTCAACTGATCGATCGCGCGATTGATAACCTGAGCTACAAGCTGCTGGAAGAGTTTATCGTTGTAGCGCTGGTGTGCGCGCTGTTCCTGTGGCATATCCGCTCGGCGCTGGTGGCCATTATTTCTCTGCCGCTGGGACTGTGTATCGCGTTTATCGTGATGCATTTCCAGGGACTGAACGCCAACATTATGTCGCTTGGGGGGATAGCCATTGCGGTCGGGGCGATGGTCGATGCCGCAATCGTGATGATTGAGAACGCGCATAAGCGGCTGGAAGAGTGGGGGCATCAGCATTCGGGTGAAACGCTGGATAACGAAACTCGCTGGAAAGTCATCACCAACGCCTCGGTGGAAGTCGGTCCGGCGCTGTTTATTAGCTTACTGATTATCACGCTGTCGTTTATCCCTATCTTCACCCTTGAAGGGCAGGAAGGGCGGTTGTTTGGTCCGCTGGCGTTTACCAAAACCTACGCTATGGCAGGTGCTGCGTTTCTGGCCATTGTGGTGATCCCGATCCTGATGGGATTTTGGATCCGTGGCAAGATCCCGGCGGAAAGCAGCAACCCGCTTAACCGTTTCCTGATTCGTATTTACCACCCGTTATTGTTGAAAGTGCTGCACTGGCCGAAAACGACCCTGCTGGTGGCGGTGCTGTCGATCCTGACCGTCATCTTCCCGCTGAATAAGGTTGGGGGCGAATTCCTACCGCAGATTAACGAAGGCGATCTGTTGTATATGCCTTCAACCTTGCCGGGGATTTCCGCAGCGCAGGCGGCAGATATGCTGCAAAAAACCGATAAGCTCATCATGATGGTTCCTGAAGTGGCGCGCGTGTTTGGTAAAACCGGTAAAGCTGAAACGGCGACCGACTCCGCGCCGTTGGAAATGGTGGAAACCACCATCCAACTGAAGCCGCAGGATCAGTGGCGTCCGGGGATGACGATGGACAAAATCATTGAGGAACTGGACAAAACCGTTCGCTTACCGGGGCTGGCGAATCTGTGGGTCCCGCCAATTCGTAACCGTATCGATATGCTCTCTACGGGGATTAAAAGTCCTATCGGTATTAAGGTTTCGGGTACCGTGTTGTCGGATATTGACGCCACGGCAGAGCAAATCGAAGAAGTCGCAAGAACGGTGCCTGGCGTGGCATCCGCATTGGCTGAACGTCTGGTCGGCGGACGTTATCTTAGCGTAGATATTCATCGTGAAAAGGCCGCCCGTTATGGGATGACCGTCGGCGATGTGCAACTGTTTATCACCTCAGCGGTAGGCGGTGCCATGGTAAGTGAAACGGTTGAAGGTATCGCCCGCTATCCGATCAATCTGCGTTATCCACAAAGCTATCGCGATAGCCCAGAAACGCTACGGCATCTGCCGATACTGACGCCAATGAAACAGCAAATCACGCTGGCTGATGTTGCAGATGTGCAGGTGGTTTCGGGGCCGTCGATGTTGAAAACCGAGAACGCGCGGCCAACCAGTTGGATCTATATTGATGCCCGCGATCGCGACATGGTGTCGGTGGTGAACGATCTGAAAAAAGCGATTGCTGAAAACGTCCAGCTAAAACCGGGAACCAGCGTGGCATTCTCCGGGCAGTTTGAGCTGCTTGAGCGCGCCAGCCACAAGCTTAAACTGATGGTGCCGATGACGCTGATGATTATCTTCGTGCTGCTGTATCTGGCATTCCGTCGTTTTGGCGAAGCACTGTTGATTATCACCAGTGTGCCCTTTGCGTTGGTAGGCGGAATTTGGTTTCTCTACTGGATGGGATTCCATATGTCGGTCGCGACCGGGACAGGATTCATCGCACTGGCAGGCGTGGCTGCCGAATTTGGCGTGGTGATGCTGATGTACCTGCGCCACGCCATTGAAGCAGAGCCTGCGCTGGAAAACCCGCAAACCTTTACCGTAGATAAACTGGATGAGGCGTTGTACCACGGAGCGGTACTGCGTGTGCGTCCTAAAGCAATGACTGTCGCGGTCATCATTGCGGGTCTGCTGCCGATTTTATGGGGAACGGGAGCCGGGTCTGAAGTCATGAGCCGTATCGCTGCACCGATGATTGGCGGCATGATCACGGCACCTTTGCTGTCACTGTTCATCATTCCGGCAGCGTATAAGCTGATGTGGCTACACAGGCATCGCACCCAGAAATAGCCCCTGGTAGCGCTCGCCTTCAATCCTTTGAAGGTGGGCGCTATGATTCCAGCGCCTTCACCCGTTTACGGTACTCACCAGGCGTACAGCCGAATTCACGCAGAAAAACTTTGTGAAAAGATGACTCACTGGCATATCCCACCGATTCGGCAATCACGACCAACGGCTGGGCGCCGCGCGACAGCATCTGGGCGGCGAATTGCAGACGCAATGTAGTGAGTACGGCGAGCGGCGTGGAGTTTGAAACCTCGCGAAACAGTTGAGCAAAACTGGCCCGGGACATATGCGCGCGCTGCGCCAGTTCTTCAACACTCCAGGGATGTGCGGGTGATTCCAGCATCTGGAACACCACCGCTCCCAGTCGGGGATGTAATAGCAGATTCAGCACATTTTTGGCAGGGGGGGCCTGAGATAACCATTCGCGAACGGCAAGCGTGAACAGCGTGGCGCATTGCTGGCTGCACACAACGTTGGAACCGGGCAGCATGCTCAATGATTCCTGCTGCATCAGCCCGATCATCGCCTTAAGCCAGTGGTAACCGGGGCTATTTTCGCCAGGTGCCAGCAGCAAAACTTCCGGCAGCGCGGTTAAAAAATAGCGGGAGGATGTCTGTAGTTGCAGACTTCCGCAGACAATATGCGTTTGCTCTTCACCTGACTGGCACAACCGATGCGCGGAGTTTTGCGGCAAGATGACTACCGTACCAGGACGCAGTGTATAAGTGTTGCCATCAGGCATCTCCAGTAAAGCGCTACCCTGGGTTACCGTATGCCAGCGGATCACGGATAACTCACCTGCTGCATGAGGGAGTTGCCAGTCTCTGCTCAATACGCAGTTTTGATCAATAGAACCCTGCGGATCGTTAAACATTAGCAAGCGGCTAAGTGCATCCATAAAGACTCCTGAACAATTTTTATTGTTGTTGATAGAACCGTAATTATCGCCATATTTTTACATTAAATTAATTTTATCAAATAGTTACTTTTTGTTTTGTTTGGCAGATTTTTGGTTTTTATTATTTGGTCTTAGACGATTGAACAAAAAATTGCGCGTTATGGATATGCTGGCCTGACAGGGCACTGCCTATAATCCAGAGTAACAAATGAACAATGACTTTGCGGAGAGGCAGCATGAAACAATATCAGGCGATCATTATTGGATTTGGCAAAGCAGGTAAGACGCTGGCGGCTACGCTGGCAAAGACGGGCTGGCGGGTAGCAATTATTGAGCAATCCAACACCATGTATGGCGGAACATGCATTAATATCGGCTGTATTCCAACCAAAACCCTGGTACACGATGCTGAGCTGCAGCATGACTTTGCAACTGCGATGCAGCGTAAGGCTTCCGTGGTCAGTTTTCTGCGCGATAAAAACTTCCATAATCTGGCCAATCTGGAAAATGTGGACGTGATTGAAGGGCGTGCTGAATTTGTCGACAACCATACCGTGCGGGTAATGCAGTCGACAGGAACGCTTGAGCTGAGCGGTGAGAAGATTTTTATTAATACCGGTGCACAGTCGACGATTCCTGATATTGAGGGATTATCCAGTACGCCGGGCGTCTTTGACAGCACCGGGTTGCTGAATTTGACCCAACGCCCACAGCGCCTGGGTATCCTGGGGGGTGGCTATATCGGCGTTGAGTTCGCGTCGATGTTTGCCAACTTCGGCAGTCAGGTCACTATTTTTGAGGCTGCACCGCTGTTTTTGCCCCGTGAGGACCGGGATATCGCCGATGCGATCGCTGATATTTTACGCGATAAAGGCGTAGAGCTGATCCTCAATGCTAAGGTGCAGTCGGTTTCGTCTCATGATGGCGCGGTGCAGCTACAGATGCCGGAAGGGGAACAGGTTGTTGACGCACTGCTGGTCGCATCAGGCCGCAAGCCAGCGACGGAACAGCTGCAACTGAAAAAAGCCGGTGTCGATGTGAACGATCGTGGCTGCATTATTGTGAATAAATATTTGCGGACGTCGGCGGATAACATCTGGGCTATGGGAGATGTAACAGGGGGGCTGCAATTTACCTATATCTCACTGGACGACTTCCGTATTGTGCGTGATGGCCTGTTAGGCGAAGGGGTGAGAAACACCGGCGATCGGCAAAATGTGCCATATTCCGTCTTTATGACACCACCACTTTCCCGCGTGGGGATGACAGAAGAGCAGGCCCGTGCCAGCGGTGCGGCGGTACAGGTGGTGACGCTTCCCGTCGCTGCGATTCCACGGGCGCGAGTCATGGATGATACGCGTGGTGTACTTAAAGCTGTGGTGGACACGGATACGCAGCAGATATTAGGTGTCTCACTGCTGTGTGTGGATTCGCATGAGATGATTAATATCATTAAAACTGTGATGGATGCCGGGTTACCTTATACCGTGTTGCGTGACCAAATATTTACCCATCCAAGTATGAGTGAGTCATTAAACGATCTGTTTTCTCTCGTTCAATAATAAATATAGAGTCTGCATCTTTGCCCCACCTGTGTGGGGGTTTTTTGGCCCACGTCAGTGTATCCGCTATTTCAGCGGCACCTTCTGATGTCGAAGAGGACATTGCTAAACTGGCGCAAGAAAAGCTGGCATCATCATGGAAAATTACTTCGATGAGAATTGATAGCAGTACTTATGTCACTGCAATTTTGTACAAGTAGGATTGCCGTCATGGAAAAATATCTTCGTTTACTGGGGCAGGGGGAGCGAATTGGATTAACCTTGACCGATTAGCCGTTGGTCAGGATTGATGGGGGAAATTCTGGCATTTGCAACGCCGGTGGTCACCTTGTTGTTTTTAATTACCATACCAGAAGTATGGGTTATGCTATTGGGTGATTTACACTACGGCTTTCCGTATTTATCGGGGGCGGGACGTCTGGTGCTAAAAAACACGTTAATGTTGGCTGGGGCAATGATGATAATTGCTGATTCTGCCCGGGCAATCGTTAAACAACGGTATTGAATTTTTAACGCTGTACCCTCTGTAAGAGAGTTTGCCACTCTAATTTAATTCGGTATTTACCGGGGCCAGCATCATGCTGGCCTTTTTATCACTTAAGTTAAATTACGATTAATATACCTGAATGATACATTCATTCCTGTGAAATGAGACGTCATGGTATTGGTATCAGTTGGCTAATGACCACCTGCTGGATATTGTGCCTATAGGTTCAGCACCCCCCGTCCACGCTCTGTATTGTCAACTCCTTAGTTTTACAGCATTTTTCCTATTTTATTTCTATGCGATTATTGCTATTTATTATCTCAAAATCGCATTTTGAAAAGTCTTGTTATTCGCTTTTGTTATAGCTATTGCGTAGGTTTGCATGGTTTTAGGCATGGCTTAAGCTAAAATTAATTCTGATTAAATGTTTTTACGTATCAATAAGTGACGAAAGATAGTTAAAAACTTAAGTTTTAATCAACTGTTCGACATGGAATCCACTATGGTAATTAGGCACCAGGGGTGGATGCTGATCTCGCATTTTTGTCTGTCATCAGACCGGGGTCGAGACATATCTTAAATATGGAAATAAGGGTTTTAGAATGAACTTTGGATTAGCAAAGGACAACAAGTTTGAGATCATCGCTATCCTTCGTGAAGAGCTGCATAAGAAGACGAAGCTGGAAGTTTTATGTGAAAACACCAGCGTCATCACGCAGTTAGAAAGGATCGATTTCGAACGCTTTGTGGTCACCGGTCATGAAGACATCATTCCTGAAAAGATCCAATACTTTATCCTGCACAGTGACAGCGGGATTATAAAATTTAGCGCCAGATTTGAAGCCACCCCATCAACAGGTGCTGAGGCAGGAATATCCTACCTCATCCCGGATATGATTTTCTTTGCCCAACAGCGACAGAATCAGCGGTTTTCTTTTCTGAAGGGGTTCGATTTTTTCTGTTTTGGTCGTTACAAAAACGGAGAGAACTACTCACTTAAGATTAAAAACATCTCTCAGGGTGGTTGTGCGTTAATCGCTAAAGATGTTAATGCCCGTTTTCTTTACAAGGATGCAGTGATTAAAAATGCTGCTCTGGATTTTGATACGTTCGGCAGTTTTCAGCTTGATCTAAAAGTCATTGATGTCGTCGCGATCAACGAATTTGATGAGGATAATCAATTGTATTCCTGTCATCAGGTTTCTTGCGAGTTCGATTTTAATAACCGTCGTGAAGAGGCTGAAGTTGAGAAAACCATTATTAAATTTTTAATGAGTAATAAAATTAGAAGCTTATAAGGAGCGGTGAACAGGATGTTGATGTGTGGCAGTGATAATTTTGTGGGCAACGGTATGTTTGCCTACCTGACAAGCAAACATGTGCCGATAAAAACATTCCAGTTTGAGGATATGTTGCAGCAGTCGTCATTATGCCAGCATCAGACAATGGTTTTTAATATCATTAACAATGAACAGCCTTGTTCTGCCATTGTGCAGTTTTTGAATAAAAACCGGTTCAAGTTTTATAATAGCGTTGTCGTTATCGTTGCTGATAGTTTGGTGGCGAAATTATGTGTTGAATTATTATACGTTGAAAAAACCATAGTATTGACTGAGAAATCCTCATTGCGTGATTTTGCTCAGTTGGCTACGTTGTCGGTCGGGAAATGGAATCCCCGACTGTATCGTTCGCAGAAGAGATTGACGGAAAGAGAACAACAAATCCTCAATCTATTGGTAAGTGGTTATTCTGCCAAGGAAATCTCTGAGTTGGTTAGTCTGAACTATAAGACTATTCAGGCGCATAAGATGAGAGTTGTCGCCAAGCTGGGACTGACTAATACCTCTGATCTGAATAAACTGATTGTCAGATTTACCCACAGCATGTCTTTTTTACCCTAACCTGGCTATTCTTTTCTGATGTAACGCATTTAACAGCAGGTACAACTCGGGAGTGACTTTGACTGGTTTTTAATTTATATGATTTGTAGAGGGAGAGGGGGAATGTTTAATTCCGATGAGGTGCTCACCGCGCTTGAAAAGGCATTGAATACCAGTCAACTTTATATGGTTTATCAGCCTATTTTTAATTTACATACCGAGTGTATTAGCGGATTTGAAGCATTAATGCGGTGGAACAGCCCTCAGATGGGTATGATTTCTCCTGATGTATTTATTACGTTACTGGAAGACAGCGGCAATATATTTTCAATTGAAGATATGGTTGCCAGCCCGCCGTGGAATGTTGCGAGTACCTGGCCCGAACCTCTTGTATTATCAGTAAATATTTCTGCACTTGAATTCTGCGATCCTCTTTTACCTCAACGAATCAGACAAAACCTGGCCGCTTCCGGCCTTCCGGTTCATCGCTGCCAGATTGAAGTAACGGAAACATCGCCGCTGTGTGACAGCCAAATAGCGGCGAAAAATATGACGGAACTGAAGGCAATCGGGGTCAAGTTAGCGCTTGATGATTTTGGTACCGGGCACGCTAATCTTAATTATCTGTTGAAATATCCTTTTGATACCTTAAAAATTGATAAAGAGTTTGTCACCGAAATAGAGCCCGACACTAAATCGACAAGGATTATTGAGGGTATCATTTCTTTAGCGCACAATTTTGGCATTGAAGTCCTGGCCGAAGGGGTTGAAACCCAGTCTCAACTTGATCGCCTGACGCAGATTGGCTGTGACAAAATTCAAGGCTTCTTCATTTCTCCCCCGGTGTTGGCAGAAGAGATTCCTTCACTCTTAGCGCAATATAGCCGTTAATCTCATCCCTCTTTGTTGTTCCCCTTAGTCTGAATTCTTTCTCGTTGTCGGGTGGCGGCGCCTGTGCCTTATCCGACCTGCAAGAACGAACACTAATCCGTAGGCGTGATAAGTGCAGCGTTTCAGGCAGCGCTGTATTCTGGAGCGACAAAAAAAGCCCCCTGTGAACAGGGGGCTTGCGAGTTTATGCCAGCTTAAAACGATTTCTTAAAGCCAATCGACGCATTGACCGGGGCTTCAACCTGCGATTTATTGCTGCCGTTGCTGAACTGTGTCCCCAGTTCGCCGTAGACCTGCAGATTACGGTCGATAGACCACGACAGACCCGCTGCAACCTCGGTGCTGGAGTACTGCTGTGAAGATTCCAGCGTGGTGGTGGCGACCGCGTTGCTGAAGTGCGTTTTATCTTTGGAACCCAGACCCTGCCATACGTTGACCCGGCCGTACGGCTGGAACTTGCCATGGTTGGTGTCGTAGTCCGCGACCAGACGCACGCCCAGACGCGCGGTAAACGAATCGGCGGTATCCATTTTCACTTTCGTTTGGGTCACACCATCCAGCGTGCTGTTATCAAAGTTGCTGTACTGATAGATCAACTGAGCCTGCGGTTCCAGGCTCCAGGCGCTGGCACCTAAACGGAATGCTTTACCCACTTCAGTTGAGGCCGTCAGCGTATTGCCTTTGACAGTGTAAGAGCCGTTGTTACCCGATGCTGACAGGCGGGATTTATGGTTCCCGTATTGCAGCACGTTATCGACATACATACCGTCACCAGAGAACCAGGTAGCATAACCGCCAACGTAAAATGCGTTGTCGTCGATGTTGCCGCCTTTGCCGTTGCTGCCCGTTTTACTGCCTTTTACATTGCTGTCGATATCCAGAATGCTGGTATACATACC
This sequence comes from Citrobacter sp. Colony219, assembly GCF_019382635.1. Lineage (NCBI taxonomy): Bacteria > Pseudomonadati > Pseudomonadota > Gammaproteobacteria > Enterobacterales > Enterobacteriaceae > Citrobacter > Citrobacter sp. Colony219. The sequence continues at coordinate 1,605,213 of NZ_CP080033.1, forward strand.
GGCTTTCCAGCTTTCATTGGCGTACATATCGACGCCGACCTGAATACCCATGGTATGGGAACTGGTTTGCGTACCGGCTGCATCATCCAGTTTGGTTTTACCGGAATAACCAATAATTCTCGCCCAGGCGCGATTGTCTTCATCAATACCCGGTTTAACCTCATCACCCATACGCTGGTGCATGTTGCCCAACAGACTGATGTCCCCCTGGCGAACCACGCTGGCGAGACCGGAATACAGCATGGTTTCCGGACGATATTCACTCCTCAGGTACCAGTTTTCGCCCTGGCCCTGAGCGTTTCCGGCGTGGAGCTGATACTCAAAGGCACCCGCAGCCATACGTTCAGCGACAAGATGGAAGGCATCCCGCGACGTTTGCGCCGTCGTCGTTGCACCGTTGAGCGCCGTGACCACTTCGATACCGTCACCCACGGTCGGTGCGCCAAGGCCGGAGCCGTCGACATCCAGCAGCGTGCTTCCGCTGGCTTTACCGCCATCAATAATCAGTCGGTCAGCAATACCTGTGCCGCCGGCATTCTGCCGGGCAGCCATGTTGATAGTGCCTTGTTCGCCGCTGTAATCCCCTTTAACCGTTAAGGTTGTGCCTGGTTGCTGGCCGGTGAGCGACACATCGCCACCGTTGCTCAGCCCTGCGACTGTCTGGCTATAACCCTGGGTATTCAGGGTGGTGCCCGCGACAACATAGTGGTGCGAGGCGGCGCTCAGAGTATTGGTATCACCGGCTTGCAATACCCCGCTGGTGATGAGCGTTGCACCGCTGTAGCTGTTTTGGCCTTGCAGCTCCGTTGTACCGCTACCGGTCTGATGCAGTTGGCCTGCACCACTGATGTTTCCGCTTAACGCCAACGTATCGGCGCGATTAACGTTGAGCACGCCGTTATCAACGATATCCCCTTCAATACTCCCTATCGTACCGCCCGTGCCGAGCTGCAATACACCTTGTTCGATGGTGGTGCCGCCGGTATAGGTGTTATCCAGCGTCAGCGTCAGTGAACCTTTACCGGTTTTGGTCAGTTGACCGTTACCTTCGACTTCCGTCAGCAGGGACACATCATGTCCGTTGGTGTCGAATGTCCCACCACCTGATTCCAGCGTCACCTGACGGGCGGTATCAAACGCTTCACCATATTTCAGCGTACCGCCGTTAAAGGTGATTCCGGTCTCTGCTGCGCCGAGGTTGGTATCGCCTGCAACCTGAAGCGTCCCTGACGTGATAGTCGTGCCGCCGCTGTAGGTGTTGTTGCCCGTCAGGATTAACGTACCGAGGTCGCCTTTATTCAGACCACCGGTACCGCGGATCACGCTGTCAATGGTTGCGGTGTAGTTGACGCCATCGACCGTACCATCACCGACGCGAATCAACGTATTGGCGGTATCGGTAGTAATGGCTTCACCGCCGACGCGATAACCATCGGTAGCGAACTGCGCGCCGCTGATGATGACATCGCCTTTACTGTCATCGACGGTCACATTACCGGCTTCCCCCTGGAAGACGGCAAATGCGGCATCGGTAAACGGTGCATTCAGCGCGCCTTCTGGTGTCGATTCATCGGTGGTCCAGTTGTCGTTCCCCTGGCTGGATTGCCAGATACCGTCGCCGCCGTTGATGACGCCGTTATTTTTCAGCTCGCCATTCTCACCGCCGGTGCCGTCCCAGAAGCGCAGCGTCAGTCCGGCATGGTTGACCAGGTTGACCTGATTTTTCACCGATGTTTGTACATACAGGCTGTCAGCCGCTTCCGGCGCGTTAGCAATATCCATCACATTGTTAGTCAATGTGCCGGTGTAGTTGATGACGCGATAGACACCAACATCAAAGCTACCGCCCGGTGAGGTTTCAATGTTGAGCTTACCGTCGAGCGTCAGGGAGCCATTCACGTCGATCAGGTCGTTGAAAGCACCGCCCGGGGTATAAGCCTGACCAAACTGATAATCCAGTTGGGCGTTATCGCTCAGCGTCAGTGAACCGGTGGTCAGTTTGCCCACGCTGTTGATGGCGGCACCGGCGGTAATATGACCGTCGTCCAGCACATCAACCGCGCCGCCGATAATACCGTTTCCGCCGAGGGTGGCACCCGATTTCACTGTGACCTGTCCGGTAGAAGCAGATTGATTGCCGTTGACCAGCAACACACCCTCATTGACATCCGTGATACCGGTGTAGGTGTTGTCGCCTGTCAGGATTAACGTACCGTTACCCACTTTCACCAGGCTGCCGTCGTTGCCGCTGATAATGCCGCTGATGGTGTCAGGCTCCGGAAGGTGTAGATTCCCCAGCGACAGTTGCTTACTACCCAGTTCGACATTACCCGCACCGGACAATGAACCGATGGAAGTCTTGCTGTTGACTGCGCTGACATCTACCAGACCGCCTGCAAGGTTTTTGACCACGGTATTTTCTGCCATCGCCTCATCGGCCATGGTCATCAGCCCACTGTTGGTCACCATGGCATTCCCGCCGCTGGCATTGTCTTCCAGCGCCAGCGTGCTGTCTTTTGCCACGCTGACCGTCGCGTT
>NZ_CP080033.1:1607790-1661263 GCF_019382635.1 Citrobacter sp. Colony219
CCCGTCAGATTCAGTTTGGCACTGGCTGCTGTGACGGTATCGGCCAGCGTTAACAGGCTGTCGGCAATGTTCATGGTCAGTGATTGCAGACGGGTGTCTGCGCCGCTGACGTTGAGCGTTGCCCCATTATTAACCGTGATGGTGCTGCTCTCGTTGCTGCCGAACACGCCGGTTTTGCTGGCATTGACCGTCACATTGTTGGCATTGCCGGTGCCGGCAATTTCGGTGTCGCCTTTGTAGCTGTTCGCGCGGTCGAGCGTTAAGGTACTGCCCGCATCGCTTGAGCTGCTGGTGACTTTCAGTTTACCGTCGCCGGTAATCTCACCGGTTGGCGTGAAGTGGTGCGAATTAAGGTCAAACACCGCGGCTTTATCATTCGCGCCCAGTTCAATGGTGCGATTGCTGGTCAAATCCGCACCTAATTGCAATGTTGAGGCGTTGTTAATCGCCAAATCGGTTCCGCTCTGTCCGAGGTTATTATCGGAGGAGATCTGCAACGTACCGCCATCAATGCGCGTACCGCCGCGATACGCGTTATCACCACTGAGGATCAGACGACCGAGGTCGGTTTTCACCAGTGTCAGTTTGTCGTTGGTGCTGGCTTCACGAAGGATTGACTCAATGGTTGCCGTAAAGTTTTGTCCCGCACCGCCGGCGCCTACGCGCAGCAACAGTTCACCGGTCCCCGGCGTCTGCCCCGCATGGGTGGCATTTTCTGTGGTGGCCCAGGCGTTAAGTGCATCGCCTTTTACGACGTAACCATCGGCATCAAACTGCGCCCCGGAGAAGTTAACTTCACCTGCAGCGTTATCCACGGTAACGGTACCGCCTTTGGTGGTGAAGACGGCAAATGACTTCTGCGCCCACGGGGCGTTGCCCTCACCGGTGGATGTTGTCCAGTTGTTGTCGCCCTGAGCACCGATCGCCATCCATTTACCGTCGCCGCCGTCAATCTTGCTGTTGCCTTCGATGCCGGATGCGCCGTGACTCTGATTGACGGTTGCGCCATCCCAGAATTGTAGGGTAACGCCGTTGGCGTTCACCAGGTTGACCTGTTTGTCGATAGAGGTCTGGACAAAGATGTTGCTCTTATCCTGAGTGTCCGGTACAGCACCTAACTCCAGCGTCTGGTTATTCAGCGTACCGCCGTAGTTATAAATACGGTACACACCAGGCCCGAAATTCCCGCCCGATGACGTGGTGACATCCAGAGTTCCATCCAGTTGCAAATTGCCTGCGACGTTAATCAGGTCATTCAGCTTACCGCCCGGCGTATAGGCCTGGCCCAGTTCGAAAGCGGAGGTCGTTTTGCTGCCAAGCTGCAGATTGCCGTTAATGGATAACGTACCCGCACCGCCGTCACCAGCGCTAATCGTTGTGGCGTCGTTCATCAACACGTTGCCGCCGATAATGCCATTCCCACCCAGTGTGGAGGTGCCGCTGACGGTGGTCGCGCCGCTCGCCGCGCTTTGATCGCCATTTACCAGCAGCGTGCCGTTGGTGACGGTGGTATCACCGGTATAGGTATTGTTGCCGGTCAGACGGGTAATGCCGCCACCTATTTGCTGCAGTGCCCCAATGCCGGAGATCACGCCATTGAGCAGCACGGTGTTAGCGCGGTTAATCGCCAGCACGCCGTTGTCGATGATGTCAGACACTTTGCTGACTTCACCTTCATTTCCGCCGTCACCTAACTGCAGCGTACCGGTTTGATCAATCGTGGTAGAGCCTGTGTAGCTGTTGTTGGCGGTAAAGACCGTGGTGCCGCCCGCCGCACGTTCAAACTTCCCGTCACCGCTGATGGTACCGTTATAGATTTGCGCCGCGGTGTTATCACCCAGGGTATCGAAGATAACCCTGCTGCCTGCGCCCTGGGTTGTGACATTGTAGTCGCCAATACTGGCGGCAGTACTGGTTGGCTCGACATGGTCGCCGGTGCGCAGCGTTGCACCATTGTTTACAGCAATAGTTTTGCTTGCCAGACTCAGGTTTTCAACGATGCGGACATCCGCGTTTGACCCGCTGAGTGTCAGCGAATCCCAGCCGGTGCCAATATTCGTGCCGGTAGTCAGGTTGTCGCTGACCAGCGTTCCAATCTTCGCATCTTTTGTATCGGTGAAGGTGAGGGCGTTGCCCGTACCGGCAGCGGTAATGATGTGGCGCGTGTTCTCCAGCGTCACATTGCCGATGTTGGCTTTATTGTTACCGCCAGTACCGGCGAAATTCACTTCACCGGCATAGGTGCCGCTACGCCAGTTGAAGGTGTCCATACCTTCACCGGTATTGATTACGCCGCTGGTGACACCGCCGCTGATATCAATGGTGTCATTGCCTTTACCAGACTGAATGGCCACCGCAGTGTCGGTGATGGCCTGCAGGGTGCCGGTGTTGGTAATGGCTTTACTGCTGTCACCGCTGGCGTCGATTACCGGGGAGGTGGTGCTGGCAGAGATAATCTTGCCACGGTTGGTTAACGCGCTGACGTTTTTCGCGATGATTGCCGAACCGCCAGCGCTGTCGTGTACGTTAATGTCGGCCTTGGTGTCGATGCGGCCATCAGTATTGGCGCGGATACCGCTGCCTTCACTGTTCAGTACCTCAATGGTATAGCCTGTGCCGATGTCCAGGTTACCCGTTGTCGCGCTCCCGTCGTGCTGCTCAAAAGCGAAGCCGGTACCTTTACCATTGACGTTAAGGATGTTGTTAAGCCCATTTTTCATGTTCAGGGCTACGCTGGTGCGGATCCCCGCGCCATCGTTGGAATCGATGGTCACATTTTGCAGTGTGATATTGGTGTTGTTAGCATCGTTTTGAATGCCTGCGCCCGTGCCATCAGCACGGATCTTCACATGCTGCGCTGACAGGTCGCCGGCTTTATCTGCCAGGCGAATGCCATCAGCAGTACCGTTGGTGGTAATGCTGTCGCCACTAATGCCGTTAATCTGCAGGCTGGCCCCTTCCGTCAGTAATACGCCAGCGGTGCCATCATCAACCTTAACCTGGCCCAGTTGATTAATTTGCGCACTGGCACCCGACGCGCGAACGCCGATGCCGTTGCTGACATGCAGGGCGCTGGAGGAGTTGTTGGTTAAGCTACCGCCTTGTTGAACGTCCACGCCGATACTGTCGATGCTGGCCAGATCGATAATTGATTTGGTATCGAGGATCAGGTTACCCAGATTTCTCGCTATATAGGCGATCACTTCATTGCCACTGGCTTCAGAGGTGATCTTCGCGTTTGAAGTAAGCGTAGTGCTGGTGGCATTACCCTCTGCGCTGCCATTCAACCGATGCGCCTGGCCATCAACCACCCCGGCAACGGTACGTTCACCTGTTAAATTAATGGTGGTTTTGTCGCTGATATTACCGCTGGCGCCGCCTTCGATGACCAGTGCTGCGGAATCGCTACCCTGCACGGTAAATGTGGCTTCACCAGTATCGACTTGACTGCCTGCACCGGTAGCGAGAACGCCAACGGAGTTCTTACCGCTGAGGGTAAGGTCAAGGTTGGAGCTGGCCTGGCCGCCAGGAGGGGTGGTGTTACCGGCCAGCAATGCGCCATTGGCGATACGGAAAATGGTGGTGCGATCCTGACCGTTGTCATTCATCACCGCCTGACCAATATTGGCGATCGCGTCTTTCCCATACAGATAATAGCCAATCTGATCGGTGTTGTTGAACACCGGGCTACTCAGGCTATCAACGTTAGCAATGGCGTTATCACGCACGTGTACGCCGATGTTCCCGGCCTTGTCCAGCGTAATGTTGGAGTAGACGTTGACCACGGCCTGACCTTTGGCGCCTCCTTCAGCCCAGATGGCGTAGTTACGATCGTTGATGCCACCCGTACCGCCCACGATAATAGAGCCTGTGGCACTGGTGGTTACTTCGGCATTTTTGTTATTGGCGCTGACGTGGATCCCCACGTTATTCGTGCCGTTGACGTTAATCTTGCCGTCGTTGCGGATTTCCTGATTATTTTCCGTGCCGCTGTCACGCACGGAGATGCCGTAGTTCTTGTTGTTCCCCGCATCCCCATTACCATTGATGACGATGTTGCCCGTATTCAGTACGTTGCCTGTTGCGTTGCCGATCAAAATTCCTGCCGCGTTACGGACACCGGTGCCCAACGTGATGAGACCGTTGTTAATAACCTCTTTGGCGCTTTTGGTCATAATTCCGGCGCTCAGGCTGGCACCACCTGGCATGATGACATCCTGGGTCAGGTTACTTGCGTCACGACCAAGGTAAATAGCGGCATCAGCACTGTTGGTAAAGGTCGCATTTCCGGCGACTTCCACGCCAAAGGCGGTGCCGTCACTGTAAGATGCACCGTTTTTACGTCCGTCGACGACGTTAATATTGCCGTTATTGACACCTTTTGCCTCGCCGGACAACTGCATACCAATAGCCAACGTCAGCGAAGTATCAGGTTTATCCTTGCTCCAGGGATCGGCGGCAGATGCGGTGCCGAAGTTATCGGTGGTGATCGCCTGGTTGATGGTGCCTTCGTTGGTGATAACGCTGGTACCTTGTCCCTGCATACCGAATGCGCCGTAGCTGTTAACGTTCTGATTACCATCTTTATCAATGAACAGACCTGAGTTGATAGTCCCGCGGTTGGTTGCCTCGGCGTTTTGCGCCAACATGCCAATCGCCAGGCTTTGCCCGCCAGAACTGCGTAGCGTGTTCAGCTCGCCGAGGTTGTTGATAACCCCACCATCAATGGCTTTCATGACGCCATTGATACTGCCGTCAACGGCAATTATCGCCTCTTTGTTCAGAGTACCGGTGGTGCCAGCGCCGTTGGCATAAATGGCATGCAACTCACCGCGGGCGGCAGTGGCGTTGTTGATATGTGACTCTCCATCGGTCCAGACTTTGTAGTCCCAGGTGAGTTCATCAGACGGCTGACTGGAATTAATTAAGCTATCGATATACCCGGCATACTTTGCTTGTGCTGCTGTGACGGTGGTGACCTCTTCAGCCTCCAGCCACAATTGGATTTGGCTGACCTTATCGCCATTGGCATTTTCTGCGGCGTCGGCACTTCTGCCCAACAGGAAGTCGTTAAAATCAGCCAACTCCTGCGTACTGGTAATGGTGAATGTGCGCACCCCGGTTTCGATAACCTTGCCATCTGCATCATAGCCATAAGTCATCAGCGACACATCATCGCCAAAGACAGAGGTTTGCGCTGAGCCGGTGAACGTTTGTGTGGGGATCACGGGTGCTGCGTTAAATTTTATATAGTTGTCAGACTGCCAGTTTGCCTGGCTGTTGGCGCCTTGTGCTTCCAGTAAGGAGGAGTCTTTGGCCAGTAACTCGATGGTATTGGCTTTGTCGCGTACATTGAGCGTGTCATTACCTATGTTCAGGTTGGCCGTAGCACCATTGGTTGCCAGCGCGATACCAAACTGCTTATAGATTTCAGACCTGGTTGCATCATAAGTATTTAATACGGAATCGCCGATTTGCGATTTAGTAAGAAAGCTACTTAACACATTGGTATCATAGACCTTAATGGTTTCTGTGCCGTCCGGGAATGCCGGGTCAACCACCTCGAAGTTTTCGCTTTGAGAAGGCGTAGCCGATTGGTTATACGTCAAGTATTCCGCCAGCTCTTCTGCTGTGGTGATTGTTTTTGCACCCTGGCCTGGGCTGGTAGCCTGCAGCGTGATTTTTCCTGTTCGCAGTAACTCACTGATGGTGGTTGATTCTACAACGCCGCTTTGACCCGGATTAATCGTCGGGATTGCGCCGCTGATATTGAGTGTCTGACTGGCAGTATTATTTTCATATAAGAAGCCGTAGTCGTGGGGAACCTGATAAACGCCCGCAGAAATACCGTTCTGGAAGTCGTCAGAAATATTTCGATCGCCCGTAGTGGTAATCTGCGCAGCTGAGGCCATCATCGTAGCGCCACTTAATGCGCTGGCGGCCAGTACCGCAACAGTTTTACGTGAACTGCTTTTTTTCTTACCTCTGGTTAATTCAGAGACGACAACCCAGATGCCGAGTGCCGCGTTCCAAATAATGCTGTAAACCTTATTCATATATAACCCTCGTTTACATTCCTGTTATGTATGTGTTAATGCGTTGAGTTGTTGGCGATGGTTGGCACGCGGATGTGCTACCCGGTATGTCGATTTTCGAAAATAGCGATCCCTTCCGGGCCAGGCGGAATTAAAAAATGAGCCGAAAGAAAATCTGTTAATAATTAACTGTGATTACTATCCTTAAATAAGTCAGTTACGGCTGGCTATAGTGAGAAATGGTGTACTTGAGCCGGGTATTACTTTTACCCAGCTTTCTGGCAATGTTGCTTTTGTACGCCCCGATTGTTTTTTCGCTTTTTTGCGATACTCCGGCGATTTGTGCCAGTGACCACCCGCGGGCTAGCATCATCATCACATTGAATTCGTTGGTCGTTATTTTTGTTTGTAGTTCTTTGATATTGCGTGGATTTTTTCTGTCGATGATACGAGTGATTGTTTGCAATAGCTGATCAAGACTGGTGTCCTGATCGAGGAACTGCAGGGCCATTCCGCACACTGTTTGAAAAATAGAAAAAGTGGCTTCATCGGCTAACACGATGATCGTGGTGGATGGTCGTATAGCCATGTTGCGGATAATCCTGGCATATTTTAAAAAATCTGACTTGTCAGGATTAATAATGATGCAATCCGTTTCATAAGATAGCGTTTGGACGGCAGAAAGCGTCTGGGAGGAATGGTACGCGATATCAATATATAATGATGAGCCACGTAGGATTTCTCGCATGCCTAGCCAGGGGTAAATTGAGTCACCCAAAAAAATAGCTTTAGACATAACGATCTCCTTGAAATTTTGGTGCAAGCAGTCGCCTCTTTTTTTGGTTAAAAAAGAGTTTCTCGCGATGCATGAAATGTTAATTAATTCTCGTATGCCCTAAATAATTCAAGTTACAGGAAGTCCGGGGAGAGAATTCCCTGGCGTACAGATACTATGTGGCTGAGGTGAACTAACGCAGCCAACGCATATGTAACTTGAAGTATGACGGGTATATTTCGCTCTTTGCTTTGAACGTATCCTTATTTATTCGGATATCAACAGATAATATCTGTCTTTATTTAAATCATTAACTATTCTTAAAGTGGATATTACACTTTGTTAAAATTTAAGATAAATCGTTTATATCACCTCTGTGAAGATGATTGATAGATTTCGCTTATTGATCTGCGAAGTTTTGTGTCCGTCGATTCGATAATGACAGGGGATTCCTATAGGTTTAGAAGGGGAATACTGTTAATTGTTATTAATTTCAAACAGATATGTGATTTTCTTAACGGGGTAGGAAACAACCAGGAGAATTCTTAATCAAAGGCCGGGCAGGGAAGGAACTAAATGTTTGGAAGGAGAAAATAGTGTTTAATTTGAATTAATGGGCTGAAAATGAAAATAATTTAGATTTATATTCTTGTTTTGTTAATATTTTAAGGTGTTTAATCTGAAGTAAGCTTTTTGTGCTTAATCTGAAAATCAGTCTTGCAGCCGCTTTTTTGTCTGCTTTTTGTACGCGCATTTTCTCAGCCAGCCAATAGCTCTTGCTCCACTTGTTGTACCTGCATTTCCAGCGTAGTGCGGATTTCGGTCAGTGCCCGTTGCTGATCGGAGAAGTAGGCTTCTTTGTCTGTTACTGAAGTAGCAAGACGCCAGGCGTTTTCCGCTTCCAGATCGCTAATCTCTTTGAGCAGCGCATTAATTTGCTCCCTGAGCTGCTGAATCTTGCTACGTAAATGCTGTAGATCGTTTAATCGGTCACTTGCCATCATCGGTTCGAGTCCGCTTTGTAACTGGGTCAGCAATGCCCGAACTGCGGCCAGATCGGCATTTTGTCGTGCCTGATTAAGCTGCACCATCATCTGATGGGCTTTCTCTTTCAGGTCATCCGCTACCACGTCCGGGTGGCAAAGGCGACTGGCCTGACGCCACAGGCGTTTTAACTCATTACGTTCATCCGCTGAAAGCCGCTGGTCGCGGGTGTAGCGGTGCTGCGCATCCTGCTGTTGTTCCTGATATTCATCATATTCGTGGCTGGCTTCCTCCTGTGCCTGACGGGTCGCGCTGTCGTCCTGGCGAGAAAAGTCGTTTTCCAGTTCACGAATTTCCGCCAGCAGGGCGGTGATAAGCTCAGTCTGTTGCTGAATGCGCTGGCGAGTTTCCACGGATTCGCGGGAGTCCGAACTCAGATTTACCCAGTGCTGCTTGAGTTTCGCCAGTTGATCAACGGCCTGTGAAATATAGTGCAGACAGGACTGATAATCTTTTTCGCGACGTTTTCGTTCTGCTTCTTGCTTACGTTGTGCGCTGGCGGCCAACTGCTTACGCAGTTCGAGAATTCGGCTCATTAACGGTCCGAGGCGAAGATGATACAGGTCATTGAAATCATCGAGGATTTGAATGCGCGTGTTGCGCTTATCAATCAGATCACGCAGTTGGGTTTCAAGCGCTTTCAGTTCGAGCTTACTGGCGGCAATGCCGGGGTCCTGCCACGTTGATACTGCGCGCTGGGATTGTAGCCAGTGCGTAATTTCACGCAGGGCATCGCCGAAACGCCGTTCTTCAATCGCCTGCACGATGACGCCGGGAATGACTGGCAAAGGTTCATTTTTCAGATGCGCCAGCTGCTGGAAAATAATCTCTTCATCTTCCAGTTCGATGGCGCTTTTGACGATCTCAAGTCGTTTAATGATCTTATTCATGACAGTCGTTGCCTGGCGTGGTTCAAAAACGAGTGACTGAACCACGACAGGTTCACCCGTTTGAAAATGTTGGAAAAACAGTAAAGTGCATTCTGTGGCCTGCGATGCCTTTTCGTCCAGAATAATTAACTGTAATTATGAAAAAGCGGTACTGGCGCGCACTTCTTCATGTCTTTAAACCCTCGTTTCATCTTTTTTATTCACCGGCTAATTATTCTTGATCTGATAAAGATGATGCGTATAGTTCTCATTCTCTTTTGATATTAACAATCTGCGTGAATTCTGGTAAGGATCCTGACAATGAAAAAAACAACATCCGCTCTGGCATTGTTGGCTGCCGTTGCATTGAGCGGCTGCACAGCTAACGCCACGCCAGCCAGTAACCCGCTGGCACAGGAAAAAGCAATCGCACCGGCAGCAACGGATATTCAGCAACGCGCACTGGCTGACGGCTTGTATGAAATGGCGCTGAGTCCTGCGGGTGATGCGCTGTACGTCGCCAGCGCGGAAGGGTTCAAAGATGTTCAGGGTGGGGTGGTTTACAAGCTGGATCCGCAAACGCTGAAGACCATCGGTCTGAGCCACACCGATCTGAAAAACTTTGGTATGGCTATCTCGCCAGACGGTAAAACGGTGTATGTCACCAACTCTCTGGATGGTGGTCTAAGCGCGCTGAATGCCGCAGACGGCAAAGTGAAGAATCGCGTGCTGTTCCCGGAACGTAACCCGCAAGGTTTCCCATACGGTGCGCGTCAGGTACTGCTGCATAACGGTCTGCTCTATATTGGCGCCGTTGCCGATCCGGCGGTGATCTGGGTGGTTGATGCCGAAACGCTGAAACTAAAAACCCGGATTAAAAATACCGGTAAATGGATGACCGGACTGCATTACTCAGAAATGACGCAGCGTATTTATGCGGCAAATGGCGGCGGTGAAATCCTGGTTATCAACCCGCGTACTCAGCGCGTTGAAAAACGCTGGCAGCCGCTGGGCGATAAACCCGCGTTGCTGTTGAATATGGCGGAAGACCCGCAAACCGGTCGCCTGTTTGTCACCGACAATTCCAAAGCGAAAACGACATTGGTGTTGGATATTCATACGGGCAAGCTGCTCAAACAACTGGATATCGGGGATTCTCTGGCGGTGAAATTCAATGCGAAGCGTAATGAAATCTATATTACCCAGCGTGATTCCGGAAAATTGCTTAGCCTGAACGCAACGGATTACAGCGTGAAGAAAAGCTGGGAGCTCCTCCCCAATCCAAACAGCCTGTTGCTCTCTGCTGATGGCCAAACCTTGTTTGTCACCGTGAAACAGAAATTCAATAAAGACCACTCCACCTCCGCGCCAGATAACGTGGTGCGTATTGATCTGAATAAATAATAACAACATGTTGCCGGGGCGCTCTCCGGCAACGTCGTCAGACTTTTAATGGCATGGCTATGGACAAGACTAAAACATACGCACAATTAATGAGAAAAACTGTGCTGGCCGCTACTATTGGCGCGCTTTCCGGCACGGTGAATGCTGCTGAAACCCCGACAGAAGCGGAAGATACCATTGTCGTACAGGCTGCAGAGGGACGTGATTTTAAACCCGGTGGCGATACGTTACTGCCTGCTTTCCTCGACGGCCAGGTCGCCAATGGCGGCAGGCTGGGGATGCTTGGTCAGCAAAATGCCATGGATGTGCCATTTAACGTTATAAGCTACACCTCAAAACTGGTCGAAGATCAGCAAGCTAAGACCGTAGCCGATGTTGTCGCCAATGACGCGAGCGTGCAGGCGGTGCAAGGCTACGGTAACTACGCAGAGACATACCGTATTCGCGGTCTGAAACTTGACGGCGATGATATGACCTTTGGTGGATTATCCGGTGTGCTGCCGCGCCAGGTGGTGGATACGCAGATGATCGATCGCGTTGAAATCTTTAAAGGCGCGAATGGATTGCTCAATGGCGCGGCCGGTAGCGGCGTTGGCGGGATGATTAATCTTGAACCCAAGCATGCAGACGATACGCCGATCACACGCCTTGGTATGGACTACACCAGTGACTCACAGGTGGGAACGTCGCTCGATGCCGGACGTCGTTTTGGTGACAATAACCAGGCCGGCGCCCGTGTGAATCTGTTGCATCGTGAAGGGGAGGGGGCGGTTGACGACGATAAACGTCGTACCACGCTGGCATCGCTGGGACTGGATTACCGTGGCGACCGTTTCCGCAGTTCATTAGACGTCGGGTATCAAAAAAAGACGTTTCACGGCGGTAACATGGGGATCAATGTCTACTATGTGCCATTTGTCCCCGATCTGCCGAAAAATACGCACAACTATAGCCAGAGATGGGGTTATAGCGATATTGAAAATGAGTTCGGAATGGCGCGCACGGAATATGATCTGACCGATAACTGGACCGCTTATGCTGGTTTAGGTGCGCAGCACGCGCATGAAATTGGTTTGTACAGTGCCCCGGAAATATACAACCAGGCCGGTGACGCCAAAGCCGGACGCCTTGATACCAATCGTATTATTGATGCGTTCAGCGGGATGGCAGGGCTGCGCGGGAATTTTGATACGGGTTTTGTGTCACATAAGGTTAATGTAGGTTATTCCGCCGTCACTAAAGAAGACAAAATCGCCTGGCGCATGGGGTCACGTGCCGCACGTCCGGACGTCAATATCTACGATACGCAAGCTGTAGCAAAACCAGCGGTGACGGCGACGGGAGGTAACTATAGCGATCCGTTAACCAGTGGACGTACGCGTAGCCAGGGGTGGTTACTCAGCGATACGTTGGGCGTGCTTGATGATCAGCTTCTGTTTACCGTCGGTGCCCGCCACCAAAAGGTCGTGGTACGTGATTACAACAAAGAAACAGGCGCTGAAAACGTTAAGAACAGTTTTGATGACAGCCGCTGGATGCCGACGTACGGTGTCGTATATAAGCCGTGGCAGGAACTTTCTCTTTATGCGAATCATACCGAATCGCTACAGCCTGGCAGCACCGCGCCAAGCAGTGCGGTGAACTACGGTCAAAGCACCGGAATCATCCATGCAAAACAGAATGAGGTTGGGGTCAAAACAGACTTTGGGCGTGTAGGCGGTTCACTGGCGCTGTTTGAAATCAAAATGCCGGTTGCGCAGTTGGATAGCCAGACCCGGTATTACGCAATCAACGGTGAGCAGCGTAATCGTGGCGTGGAGCTGAATGTATTTGGTGAACCGGTGTTAGGACTGCGGCTGAACGCCAGTGCAACGTGGCTGGATGCGACGCTCAGTAAAAATCAAAACGGTGTCAACAACGGTAAGACGGCAATCGGCGTACCGGACTTCTATGCGGTGCTGGGGGCTGAATATGATATTAAACCTGTTGAAGGACTCACCGCGACGGCACGGCTGAACCATTCTGGCGCTCAGTATGCCAACGCGGCAAATACCAAGAAACTCGACAGTTTTACCACACTGGATTTAGGTGTGCGTTACCGTATGTCACTCAATCAAAATCAGAACCAGATGATTTTGCGTGCAGGGGTCGATAACGTCACCAACGAGAATTACTGGTCAGGTATTGATGATACCGGGACTTATCTGTTCCAGGGCGAGCCACGCACGCTGAAGGTTTCCGTCAGTTACGACTTCTGATTTTTTTCCTGGGCCTCGGTGCGTTGGGCAAGGATGCCCGGCGTATCCAAACGATTGCGCCTTGCGACAACTAGGTTGAAATGTTAAAAGAAGCCCCTTCAATAAAAACCACACAGGGGTAGGGCGTGAAAAACGCGTCAACTGCATCTGACACCAGCGTGTCTGATGCCGCGTCGACGAATGAACCGACGCTTCAGCGGGGGTTGCAAAACCGCCATATTCAGTTAATTGCGCTGGGCGGCGCAATTGGTACAGGCTTGTTTCTGGGAATCGGCCCGGCTATTCAGATGGCGGGACCTGCTGTATTACTCGGTTACGGTGTTGCCGGGATTATCGCGTTTCTGATCATGCGTCAGCTGGGCGAAATGGTGGTTGAAGAACCCGTTTCCGGATCGTTTGCCCACTTTGCCTATAAATACTGGGGTCCGTTCGCGGGTTTCTTGTCTGGCTGGAACTACTGGGTGATGTTTGTGCTGGTTGGCATGGCAGAACTCACCGCAGCCGGAATTTATATGCAGTACTGGCTGCCTGATGTCCCAACCTGGATTTGGGCCGCGGCTTTCTTCGTGATTATCAATGCGGTCAACCTGGTCAACGTGCGTCTGTATGGTGAAACGGAATTTTGGTTTGCGCTGATCAAAGTCCTGGCGATTATCGGCATGATTGGCTTTGGTATCTGGATGCTGGTTTCCGGCAACGGTGGCGAACATGCAAGCATCGATAACCTCTGGCGTTATAACGGCTTTTTCGCGACTGGCTGGAATGGACTGATCCTGTCGTTGGCGGTGATTATGTTCTCGTTTGGGGGGCTGGAACTGATCGGAATTACCGCTGCCGAAGCGCAGGACCCGCAAAAAAGTATCCCGAAAGCGGTAAACCAGGTGGTGTATCGTATTTTGCTGTTTTACATTGGCTCATTGGTGGTGCTGTTGGCGCTGTATCCGTGGGTGGAAGTGAAATCCAACAGCAGCCCGTTTGTGATGATTTTCCATAATCTTGACAGCAACGTGGTGGCTTCTGCGCTGAACTTTGTCATCCTGGTGGCTTCGCTGTCGGTGTATAACAGTGGCGTTTACTCTAACAGCCGTATGCTGTTTGGTCTGTCGGTACAGGGAAATGCACCGAAGTTCTTAACCCGAGTCAGCCGTCGTGGCGTACCGGTAAACTCATTGATTCTGTCCGGCGCGATTACGTCGCTGGTGGTGCTGATCAACTATGTGTTGCCGCAAAAAGCCTTCAGCCTGTTGATGGCGCTGGTGGTTGCGACGCTGCTATTGAACTGGATTATGATCTGTCTGGCACACCTGCGTTTCCGGGCGGCAATGCGTCGTAAGGGGCGTGATACTCAGTTTAAAGCGTTGTTGTATCCGGCGGGTAACTACGTGTGCATCGCCTTCCTTGGTATGATTCTGGTGCTGATGTGCACCATGGATGATATGCGCCTGTCCGCTATCCTGCTGCCGGTGTGGATCCTGTTCCTGTTCGTGGCCTTCAAACTGCTGCGTCGCAAGTCCCGCTAATATCTAACCGATCTCATCCTGGTGATGAGATCGGTCCTTTCTTCATGCTACCGATTAACGCTGAAAGACACCTGCCAGGGCGCGAATATCATTTCCGGTAGGGGATTGATGAATGCGTAAACCAAACTCTTCGACGACGGCAAAAATATGGTCGAAGATATCAGCCTGAATACTTTCATATTCCAGCCACACCACCGTATTGGTAAACGCATAAATTTCAATCGGTAAACCGTGGTCATCTGGTGCAAGTTGGCGCACCATTAATGTCATATCTTTGCGAATACGCGGGTGGTGGCGTAAATATTCGTTCAGATAAGCCCGGAAGGTGCCGATATTGGTCATCTGGCGATGATTCAATACGGACTCAGGCGCATCTAATTGCTGATTCCACGCGTCGATTTCCTGGTGGCGCGTGGTTAAATACGGTTTCAGCAGATGCGCTTTATGCAATCGCTGGCGTTCATCTTCATCAAGAAAATGAATGCTGGTGGCATCGATGCTGATGCTGCGTTTAATCCTCCGACCACCGGAAGCCGACATCCCGCTCCAGTTTTTAAACGAGTCTGATACCAGCGACCAGGTGGGGATCGTGGTGATGGTATTATCCCAGTTGCGCACTTTTACGGTGGTTAAGCCAATATCAATAACCGCACCATCTGCGCCGTATTTCGGCATTTCCAGCCAGTCACCAAGCTTGAGCATATCGTTGGCTGAAAGCTGTATTCCGGCCACCAGACCGAGAATCGGGTCTTTAAACACCAGCATTAATACGGCTGCCATGGCACCCAGACCGCTTATCAGTATTGCCGGCGATTGGCCTATCAGCAGGGAAATCATCAGGATCCCGACGAGGATGGCGGCAATCAGTTTGATACCCTGAAATATACCTTTCAAGGGTAACTGGGATGCGGCAGGGAGTTTTTGCGACAGGTTGAGAATAACGTCCAGCAGAGAAAACAGGGACAGCAGGGCGTACATCATGATCCACAGCTGTGCGCAAGTCACTAATATATCTGCCGCTTCACTGCCTTTTTGTAGCCAGAGTGTGGCCTGTATATTGACGATGATACCTTGTAGCGTAAACGCCAGACGGTGGAATAATTTGTTCTGCGTGATAATTTGCAACCACAGACGGGAACTGGTGCTGGCACGTTTTTCAAATGCGCGTAATACCACCCAGTGCAAAATAACGTGAACAATAATGGCGGTGATAAAAATAATGCCAAAAATCATCACCAGCGAGGTGGTGTGATTTATTTCAATGCCGAGTTCTTCTACCTGAGATATCAATTCCTGCATAATGTCTCCTTAATAAACAGCGGTCTATGATGACCGCTGTGTGGAGCTTATGCAAATGTGGGGATCAGACTTCTGTCAGCGTCGTTTCTTGCGGCAGACGTGATTTTGGCAGGGCGGCGTTGAAGTCTTCTACGCTGTGATGACCCACCGGGACCACGACAACGCTGGTGTAACCTTTTTCTTTCAGACCAAACTCTGCATCCATCACTGCCGCATCAAAGCCTTCAATCGGCACTGCATCCAGACCCATTGCTGCAACGCCCAGCAGGAAGTTACCGACGTTCAGGTACACCTGTTTTGCCATCCAGTGGTTGTCATCTTTCAGTTCTTTGCGATGCATATCAGCAAAGAAGGTACGACCTTTGTGGTTTGCGGCTTTGGCTTCAGGGGTGGCGAAGCGTCCATCGCGCTCTTCTTGATCCACCACGCGCTCCAGCCACGCATCGTCCATCGCCGTTTTGGCGCAGAACACCACGACGTGGGAAGCATCCAGCATTTTACGTTCGTTGAACACAAAGCCGCCGGCTGCGGACTTGGCCACCCGCGCTTTACCTTCATCAGTGCTGGCAACGATAAAGTGCCATGGCTGAGAGTTGGTACTGGACGGACTAAACTGCAGCAGTGTTTTTAATTTTTCGGCCTGCTCAGCGGTCAGTTTTTTAGTCGGATCGAATGCCTTAGTGGAGTAACGTTTTAAGGCGACAGAAACAATATCCATAACTACTCCTGGTGGTTTTTTATACCCTGCGGGTACGTTTTGTTTCAGCAGGGTACAGGGTTAGCGGGAAAATGATAAGACCGAAAAATGCAAAAACACTTATCGACGCTAACGATAAATCAGCCAGGCCGCAGGCGTTTTTGATCCCGCTTAGGCAGGCCGTCTACCACCCGATGCCATGAGTCGTTCACCAGGTCAGTCAGTAATGACTCGCTAATATCATCGCCGGGGTAGACGGATATCCAGTGCTTTTTATTCATGTGATAGCCCGGTTCGATACTGCGGTAAATCTGCTGATTCAGCAGTGATTTTTGTGGGTCTGATTTCAAATTAACCAACGGACGACCGCGCTGCTCTGAGACAATCATAAAAATCTTACCGCCGACTTTGAAGACATCGTATTCCGGGCCGAACGGCCAGCATTGCTCAGTAAAAGGCAGTTCGAGCGCAATACGTTTAGCACAAGCATGCAGCGTTTGGCCGTCCATTATTTTTCCTCGCGGGTCAGCGCGCGCCACATGGCCTCAAACCCCATCGAAATATATTCATTCGCGCGGGCAGGATCGCGGGCGGCAAATTCCATGGTTGTTTCTGCCAGTGAAAGAAAAAGCCCATCACCGAAGGCACGATATTCGTCAGACATAAATTCAGGGCGAACGGAACGATGACATAAATCGCGCAGTTCCGGGAACATATCATCAGCCTGCTGTTCGGTTTCTTTGCTGATCTTTTCGCTGACGGCCAGTTGGCGGATAGTGCGATGTCCACAAGTATGGTCCAGACCCCAACTGATGTAGCTGTTCCAGATGTAGTGAGTCATGGTTTTGGCATCGGTCACTGAGCGATCCAGATTTGCCATCATTGACTGGCAGAGGTCTTGCTTTAAATGGAGGTAAAGCTCGTTGATCAGATCATCTTTTGTTGCGAAATAGCGAAACAATGTTCCTTCTGCGACACCTGCATTGCGGGCAATTACGGCGGTAGAGGCCGCAATGCCTGATTGTGCAAATGCTGCGGTTGCAGCTTCCAGTAATGCCTGTTTTTTGTCTTCACTCTTCGGACGAGCCACTACACTTTACCCCTAAGTCTGTAAAAAAATAGGATTGAATCACGGCCTTTGCAGCACCGCAACGGCGAATGTCAAAGATTGAAAATCATCTTGACGACAAACTTTCGATTTCTATAATGAGTGCTTACTCACTCATAATCAAGAGTCAGTCGCGCAACCCAGCGGAAAGGGTGCGCGTTTAAGGTCAGGATATGAAGCGTCTCACAGTTTGTGTGGTTGTTATTATGCTCATTGCCGCAGCAGCAAGTTTACCGTTTGTCCTCAATGCCGGATTTGGTCAGGCGCCGCAAGGAGCACAACTGAGTCAGGTTGAACAGTCGCCACACTATCGTGATGGACAGTTTCATAATCAGGTCCCGACCCCGGGCTATACCGGCAACAAAGGTATGCTGGCGGCCTGGTGGGATTTTCTGATCGCGAAGCGAGAAAACGCGCGACCCGCGCAGCCGTTACCACTGGTTGCGACCGATCTCGCCAGTTTATCGCCAGAGCAGGATACCCTTGTCTGGCTGGGACATTCCTCGTGGTATTTACAGTTGGCGGGCCAGCGTATTCTTATTGATCCGGTGTTGAGCAATTATGCCGCACCGTTTTCATTCCTGAATAAAGCTTTTGCTGGTGAGTATCCGTGGACCGCGCAGACGATGCCGGAGATCGATCTTCTTATTATCTCGCATGATCATTATGACCATCTGGATCTCGCCACCATCAAGGCCCTGATGCCGAAGATTAAGCGCGTGATTACGCCACTTGGCATGGGATCGCACCTGCGTTACTGGGGAATGAACAGCGAGATTATTGAGGAACGTGACTGGAATCAATCCGTCAAAGTGACGGACTCGCTGATCGTCCATGTCCTGCCGGCCCGCCATTTTTCTGGCCGGGGGATTAAACGTAACCAAACGCTGTGGGCCAGTTTCATGTTTGAAACGCCGGAACAGAACGTTTACTACAGCGGTGACTCCGGCTACGGGCCGCATTTTAAAGCGATTGGCGAGCAGTTTGGCAAGGTCGATTTGGCAATCATGGAAAATGGTCAGTATGACCAGGACTGGAAGTTCATTCATATGATGCCGGAAGAAACCGCCCAGGCCGCGGCCGACCTCCACGCGAAAGCGGTATTACCCGGACATGCGGGTCGCTTCGTTCTGGCAAAACACACCTGGGATGATCCCTACAAAAGACTGGCACTTGCCAGTCGCCGCCAACATTACCGATTGCTGACGCCGATGCTGGGTGAGCCGGTAGCACTGTCCGAACCGGACCAACAGTTTACGGCCTGGTGGCAGCAGGCAACGCAATGAACAGAGGGGAGAGCATGATGACGATTTCTGCTCAGGTAATTGATACGATTGTTGAATGGATTGATGATAATTTGAACCAACCCTTGCGCATTGATGATATTGCGCGCCATGCGGGGTATTCAAAATGGCATCTGCAACGCCTTTTTCTGCAGTACAAAGGCGAGAGCCTCGGGCGTTATATCCGTGAACGTAAGCTATTATTAGCGGCACGCGATCTGCGCGATACCGACCAAAAAGTTTACGATATCTGTCTGAAGTATGGCTTCGATTCGCAGCAGACTTTCACGCGTATTTTTACCCGTACGTTTAGCCAGCCGCCTGGGGCGTATCGTAAAGAAAATCACAGCCGCACACATTAACGGTATACGGGTTCTCGCGGGTCTATTCTGCCAGCGAGAACCAACGCCGCCAGATGAAGCGCAGTACAAAATATTCAATCACCCCGAGAAGCAAGAACCACAGACAAAACAACAAAGTATAAAACTGATTAAGATCCATTAAATGAAAGGTTGTGACTAACTTTTGCGCCAACACCAGGCCAAGCGAAGGGGCGGGCAGCAGCAGGCAGGAAAGCAGAGCCAACAGCAGTATCCCGGCGGCGGTCATCAGTGATTCAAGCGGGTGTTTCATGGCATTGTTAAACTTGAGTTAAAAAGCCATTGTCCGGGATCTCGTTGGTTAACGCAAACGTCGCGCTTAATGCCCCGCCCAGATCTCACAGTGTTTTTTCACCAGTCCACTCAGCGAGCCACCGTTTGCCACAAAATCACGCATGTGCCGTACCTCATTGTGACCCTTTTTCACCTGCTGATGTAAGGTGTGAACGGCACTCGCTGCCCCCACTTTTTCCGCCGACGCAGCGACAGTGTTCAGTAAGCGTAGCGTGTCATCCGCCAGGCAGTGGCGATCCCCGGTATTCACGTCGGTGAGTATTCCTTCCATACCAAAACGACAGGCCTGAAAACGGTTGAACTTGTACAACAGATAATCATTTTCCTGATGCCTGAATGGCCGTTCGGTGAGTAGCCAGTGGGCGGTAGCCTGAATTAGACCGGCTATGTTGAGAGCATGCTCAAGGGTCAGCGGGGTATCCATCACCCGTACCTCTACCGTGCCAAAATGCGGACTGGGGCGGATGTCCCAGTGCAAATCTTTAATGCTATCAATCATGCTGGTATACGCCAGTCGGCGAAAGAGCCTGGTAAATTCCTGCCAGTTGCTTACCCACGGCATCGGGCCATTATCGGGAAATCCGGAGAAAATGTTCAGCCGTGCGCAGGCAAAGCGTGTATCGGCAGCCTGCATATAGGGGGAGGCCGCAGAGAGCGCAATAAAGTGGGGGACAAATCGCGACAGGCCGTGCAGCAGGTAAATCGCATCGTCACCGTTGGCACAACCGATATGAACATGCTGACCGAAAACCGTTGCCTGCTGAATAAGGTAGCCGAAGTTCTCCAGGTTCCGCCGATAGCGTTCGTCATCACACACTTCCTGACGCTGCCATGTCTGAAATGGGTGCGTACCACCACCGCAGATTTCGAGGTGAAGCGTTTGGGCTGCGCGCAAAACAAGGTGTTGTATGGTGGAAAACTGCGCGGCCGCCTGGTCAACATCGCAACACACCCCGGTCGCCATTTCCAGCATACTTTCGGTGATATCGTGCTTCACCTCGCCGACAGTGAGTTCTGACTTCACGGCGTCAATCAACCTGGACGCGTCCTGACTCAGATCGTAGCCCGGAGGATTGATTACCTGCATTTCCAGTTCAATACCTAACGTAAAGGGGTCTGAGACATGAAAATCGGGTAGTGACATCGTGTTCTCCTGAGCGTTGATCTCTAATCAGTATAGAAGGGCGGCGATTTTCTGTGCTGCGTGAAAAATCCCTGGCCAGCGCTTTGAAGGTGAAATGGCGGGTGCTATAACGTGGTTTTTGCTTGCATAGCAGGGGGTGAACAGTGCCAGAGATAAATCTGTATGGGCAGACGGTGGGTGATGCCCTACCGGACTGGAATGGCGCAACTGCGCTGCCACGGAGTGTGCTTATCGGACAATATTGCCGTCTGGAGCCCCTGAATGCTGACCGCCATGCCGCCGATTTGTTTGACGCCTACGCGCAGGCACCTGACGAACGTGACTGGACCTGGCTTGCCAGCACGCGTCCGGCGAGCGTAGAGGAGGCCGTGCGCTGGGTCACGGGTAAATCAACGGATGCCACTTTGGTTCCCTATGCGGTGATTGATTTACAATCCGGGCGCGCCGTGGGGTTAGTCTCATTTATGGCGATCGACCTTGTAAATGGCTCGGTCGAGATAGGCCATGTGACCTGGTCGCCACGAATGAAGAATACGGTGCTGGGTACTGAAACCGTCTGGCTGTTGCTGCGCCAGGCGTTTGCGCTGGGCTATCGCCGCGTGGAGTGGAAATGTGATTCCCTGAACATCGCATCCCGACGTGCGGCGGAGCGTTTAGGGTTTATCCATGAAGGGCGCTTTCGCCAAAAGATGGTGCGCAAGGGCCGTAATCGCGACAGCGACTGGCTATCAATGATTGACGATGAGTGGTCACAGTGTGACGCTGTTTTGCAGCGTTGGCTGGCAGCGGATAACTTTGATGAAAAAGGGCTGCAGCGCCAGTCACTGGCGGCATGTCGGCAGCAATAGTACGCTTCAGAAAAATTAACGATGCGCCCGCAGTCAGTACAGTCATGGCATGGGCGCATTTATTATGGGTGCTGATTCACTAACGGGTTTGCCAGCGGGTACGTTCGACGGCGCTTTGCCATTCATGCCAGCGTTTTTGCAGTCTTCCATGGCGTACCATATCGGGCTGGAACGACACGTGATCGGGCAGGTAGTCGTGTAACTGGCTGGTTGCTATACCCAGCAGGTTCTTGCGTGCCAGCAGTCCTGCACCTATCGCGGAAAGTTCAGGGATATCGCTGCGCATGACCGGACAGCCCAGCAAATCAGCCTGATACTGCATCAGCCAGTCATTTTTTGTTGGTCCACCGTCAACCATTAACGCACTGAGTTGAAAGCCTTTGTGCTGGCGCATCGCGGATACAACATCGGCAATCTGATAGGTAATGGACTCCAGTGCTGCACGTACCAGATGTGCGCGCTTTACTCCGCGGCTAAGACCGTGAATCAATCCTCTGGCATCTTCATCCCACCAGGGGGCGCCCAGTCCGGTCAGTGCCGGAACAAAATAGACGCCCAGTGTCGAGTCAACCGTGGCAGGCAGTGTATTGAGCTCGTGCAGCAATTGCGCGTCCGGTAATTCGCTAAGACCTGTGCTATCGGCCATCCATGCGACGGCGTCCCCGGTATGCGGAATATTGCCCTCCAGACCGTAGACCAGGGAATCACCATCATGCCAGGCGATGGTCGTTGCCAACGCGTTCACCGCAGACTGTGTCGTGAATACAGGAGCCATAACGGAAGATCCGGTGCCATAGGTGGCTTTGACACAGCCTTCGGTCCCCAGTCCATGAGCAAACAGCGCGGCATGAGAGTCGCCGATCATCGCCAGAATAGGGATGCCATCAGGTATCGTCGCCAGGCCTTGTGTGACGCCAAAAGGGTAGCTGGAAGGGCAAATTTCAGGCAGTGCCTGTCGTGGGATACCAAACAGCGCCAGCATCTCGCTATCCCATTGGCCACTGTTCAGATTGAGCAATTGCGTACGCGAAGCGTTCGAGATGTCGCAACGAAATGACTGGCCGTGTGTCAGGTTCCACAATAACCAGCTATCGATGGTTCCGAGACATATTTCGGCTTGCTGTGCGAGCGCCATACCGTTGGGAACAGACTCCAGTAGCCAGCGCATTTTAGAGGCAGAAAAGAGCGGGGCGACGGGTAATCCGGTGGCGGATTTTATGTGTGCCTCGCGGCCCTGTTCACGTAATGCACGACAAAAATCGGCCGTCCGCGAACACTGCCAGGTGATGGCAGGGCCGATGGGGCGTCCGCTGGTACGATACCAGCCGATCGCCGTTTCACGTTGATTGCTGATCGCCAGCGCGGCGACGCGATGTGCGCCAACGGCAGCAATGGCTTGTGCCACCACAGCCAGCGATGCTTCCAGCAGCGCATCGCCCGACTGTTCAACCCAGCCTTCGCGGGGCGTGTGGATCGCCAACGCCTGGGAGAATTTCGCGACCACATTTCCCTGGCTATCCAGCGCGACGGCTTTGGCATTGGTGGTGCCTTCATCGAGCGCAACAATAATGTCTTTTTGTGCTGACATTGTTTTCTCCAGCCCCTCTGATTCCCTGAGCATTAGCGATGGAAAAAGGTGTCCACCCCGAGATAGCGGGTGAAAGCTTCATGCAGCACCTCGGCACTGGCAGAATGGTTCATGGCCACGTGATGCTCAAAGCCGTTGCGACAGATCCAGGACAGTAGATCCTCCAGATGAGGCACCTGAATTACCGCGCGACAGCCAACCGTATCCAGTGGATCGTCAACCGATTGCCCTTCCCCGACGTAGGCTTTGATTTCACCGGTTAAATCGTCGGTACTCAGGCGGAAGTAGGTCAGCGCACCGCTTTTCATGCGTCCATGTACCGCACCACAGGTGTTCTCTTTTCCCACCGTGGTGCCGATGATATCTGCCGTGCCCATCTTCGGGTTATCCAGACTGGCTGATGCGAAGTTACCGCAGTGAAACAGGACACATTTGTCACGATCGTCGCCGAAATTATTATTCCAGTCAGCAATCGATGCAGGGCTTAAATTACTGCTGGCGAGCGCGTACATTGACAATGCACCCATCACGTCCACTTCGCAGGCGCTGGGCATTAACTGCCCGGACATTACGCTCATGATCGAACAAACATTGATACCCAAATTTTCCTGCAGCGAGGTCCAGCACTGGATGGCTGTCGTATCAATATCGTTGGCAACAACCCATTCGCTGATAACGACAAACAGTTTTGCCATTGTGACCAGTTTGTCAGTTGGAATGGTGCTGGCGTCGGCGTTATCCAGCAACAGACGTCGCTTCTCATCCACGCGAATATCGTCGTCGTGCAGTCGTTTGATGCGGGTAAAGACTTCAGACAGGTCCAGTGTTTCCACGGCGATCCCCAGCCTTTCGAGTAATTTTTCGCTGTAGCGGACGGTATTAAACCCGGCCGGACGTGCACCGATTGCGCCGACGCGTACACCGCGCATGCTGGTAACAACCCGGCAGATTTGTTCGAAGCGTTTCAGATCCTGTTCAAACACTTCGCCTGACAGATCGCAGACATGCTGAGTGGTCAGCGTAAACGGTATACCGTACTGGCGCAGGTTATTGCACAGGGATATCTTGCCGCAGAAGCTGTCACGGCGGGTGGCCAGTCCCATTTTATCAAGATTGTCCTCCTGCGCCTGTACCAGCACCGGCACATTTAAACCAGAAAGACGCAGCGTTTCCGCTATCGCTTTTTCGTCGCCAAAGTTAGGCAACAGTACCACCACACCGTGAATGTCATCGCGGTGTGTGCGGAATAATTCAGCACAAATTTTCGCATCCTGACGGGTTTCAACCCCACCGAGCTCGGTCTGCGTATCGTCGAGCATAATGGTTTTAATGCCCAGCCGGTCAAAGAGTGCGCTGGCCTGTTCGCGGGCTTCAGCAACCAGATAGCTCGGGAAAAATCCCCGATTGCCAATGATGACAGCCATGGTCAGTTGTTGAGGAATTCGGGACATAGCTTTCTCCAGTAAGTGTTCTGTTATTATTGTTTTATCGTGTTGCCTGTAACAGCGCGGTGGCGTTTTTCACGACGCCCGCTGCGTCAATTTCGTGGCGCGCGCGTGTTGCCGCACGATCGGCGGCGATGGCATATTGGCCATCGCCAATGCCTAATCTACGCAGTGGAATCGCACTGCCTGCTTCTGCCAGCACTTCAGCCACCAGACTACCCACGCCACCATTCACGTTATGTTCTTCTACGCTGACCACAGCCTTGCAGTGGGCTAATGCCGCCAGCAACTGTTGGGTATTGCAGGGGCGAATTGACGGTACACTGATTACGCTGGCATCAATACCAGCCTGTTCCAGCTGTGTGGCAGCCTCGACAATTTCATGCACGGTTGAGCCCATCGCGACCAGCGCAACATCTTTTCCTTCCCGCAGAATATCGATATTCCCCGGGGCGAAGCGGTAGTTTTCGTCGTGCAATTCGGGCAAGGCTTTGCCATCAAGGCGAATATAAACCGGACCAACGTGGCTTAAGGCATAGTCGATAATTTGTCGGCATTCCACTGGACAGGATGGGGCGTAAATCTCAATATTGCCAAAGCCTCGCAGCACGGAAATGTCATCAATGCTGTGGTGCGTACTGGCGAGCGGGCCGTAGCTGGCCCCCGCGTTCAGACCAATCAACTTCACGTTGGTATTGTTGTAGCAAATGTCGACTTTAATTTGCTCATTAGCCCGTGAAATCAGGAAGGGCGCGGCGTTACAGGTGACGGCGATTTTACCGCCCAACGCCAGACCAGCAGCGGCGCCGACCAGCGTCTGTTCGGCAATACCTACGTTGACCAGACGGCCGGGAAATTCCTGCATAAATGGGGCGATTTTAGCTGTTGATGTTGAGTCGGCCACGACGGGCACAACATCCATCCCGCGTTTGACTGCGGCAATTAACGTGTTCACCATCACGGTGGCGAGGTGTTCGCTATTACGCATCTTTCAGTTCCTCCAGCGCCAGTTCAATTTCTTCTCCTTTTGGCACACGGTGATGCCATTCCGGGCGGCCCTGAATAAAGGAGATCCCGGCCCCTTTGGTGGTGTGTGCAATGACAACGTGCGGTTTGCCTTCGGGTGTTAATCCTTCCAGCGTGCGCACCACATCATTCATATCGTTCCCACGGCACTCTGTAACCTGCATGCCGAAGGCACGCCATTTTTCATCCAGCGGATCGGTGTTCATGATCTCTTTGGTTGCTCCGGCGAGTTGGAGGTTATTTTTATCGTTGATAATAATGAGGTTATCGAGTTTATAGTGGGCGGCGACCAGGGCCGCTTCCCAGTTACTGCCTTCGGCCAGTTCACCGTCACCGGTGACGACAAATACCCGGCGCTTGCTATTGCTACGTTTAGCTGCCAACGCAATCCCTACTGCAACCGGTAGGCCGTGGCCAAGAGCCCCTGTGTTCAGTTCGATTCCTGGTGTTTTATGTTTTACCGGATGGCCTGGTAGATGCGAATCGGCGTGTTGGTAGGTCGCCAGCCAGTCCACCGGAATAAACCCCGCTTCTGCCAGTACACAGTAGTACCCCCCCACGGCATGACCTTTCGACTGGATGTAGATATCGCGCTCGTCGCTCTCTTTAAGCGCCACAGAGCAGTTCAGGATGCGAAAATAGAGTGCTGTCAGCAGTTCAACCTGCGACAGGTCAGCGCCAGTGTGCCCGCCAGCCGGACTTTCAGCATTCAACACGATTATGCGGCGACGCACGGCACGTGCTTTCTTTTCTAGCTCTGGTATTGAGAGCAAAAACGGATTCATAAGACACCTCTTGAATGTTTAATCTTGGTTGAATAAATATTCCGTACGGGTGCAGTAGTGCAACTGTCTCTCTATTCACTGCGTAATCTGCAGATAAAACAGTCTGTCGTTATTGGTTAGAATAAATATTCACTACTGATTTATTATTCATTATTGAAGATATGCCTTGTCTGGCAGTTTGTCTACGGCTTGTGCCACCAAATTTTGGAGAAAAGAGAAAAGGATCACACTAACGAGTTAACAGGAAAGGTGCAGATGGCTTGTTATCTATTCAGGTATGAATAAAAATAACAGGTAGTTTACCAGGGGGAATGCCATGTCAAAGCAGGATGAACAGCGGTTGCTGGTTAAGATAGCCACACTCTACTATGCCGAAAATAAAAAACAGTCTGAGATCGCTACGCTGCTGCACTTGTCGCAGTCCTTTGTCTCCCGTGCGTTGACGCGTTGCCAGAAAGAAGGGCTGGTGAAAATCACCGTCGTACAGCCGACCAATATCTTTGTGGAGCTGGAAAAAGCCATTGAAGAGCAGTTTGGTATTCGCCAGGCGATTGTCGTTGATGTTGGAGATAACCCCAGCAGTACGCAAATCAAACATGCTATTGGTAGCGCGGCGGCACACTATGTTGAAACCCGCCTGCGTGCCGAGGACCTGGTTGGGATTTCCTCCTGGAGTAGCACCATTCGTTGCATGGTTGATGAGATGCACCCGCAAAATATCCGTGCAGCGGGCGTCATTCAGTTGCTGGGGGGCGTAGGGCCGAACGGCAACGTGCAGGCCACGATTCTTACCCAGCAGTTGGCGGCGCACCTTGGCTGTCCGGCCTGGCTACTGCCTTCACAAAGCATTGAACATTCGGTGGAGGAACGTACGCGGTTGGTTAACAGCCCGGACGTTGCTGCTGTGGTTGAAAAGTTTGCCGAAGTGGATGTGGCCATTGTCGGCATTGGTGAACTCGAGCCTTCTCAACTGCTGAAAAACTCAGGCAACTACTACAACGAAGAAATGTTGCGGCTGCTGGCCGAACGCGGCGCGGTCGGGGATATTTGTCTGCATTATTACGATGCAGCGGGAAATCCGGTACTTAACCATGAGGAAGATCCGGTCATCGGCATGGAGCTTTCGCAGATCCGCGACTGCAACCATGTGATTGCGCTGGCGGGCGGAGTGGAAAAACAGAATGCGATTCGCGGCGCACTGCAGGGAAATTATATTGACGTACTGATCACAGACTACCCGACAGCGCGTAGTCTGGTAAAAGGGTGATGTCGCGGCGAGTTCAGTTATAACCAGCCCCAGGGGCTGGTTATAGTCATCAGCGTTTTGTTAAGCGTAGTTTATCAGGCCTACTGTCATACGCGACGTAGGCCTGATAAGCACAGCACCTTGAGGGCTACTGCGTTTCCATCGCTGCTTTTTGCGCGACCACGGCGGCTTTTTGCTGCATGCGATTTTGCATCTGGTCGATGATGACTGCGACAATAATCACGATGCCCTTAATCACCATCTGCCAGAATTCGCTGACCCCCATCATGACCAGACCATCGGCCAAAAAACCGATGACGAAGGCACCAATTAATGTCCCTAAAATCGTGCCCCGCCCACCCGCCAGCGACGTACCACCAAGTACAACGGCGGCAATGGCGTTCATCTCAAATGCCGTACCGTTCGCCGGATGGCTGGCGGAAAGTTGCGCTGAGACCACAATACCGGCAATGGCGGCACACAGTCCTGACAGGGTATAGACCCAGATTTTCACCTGTTTTACTTTTACTCCTGACAGCTCAGCAGCGCGTTCGTTATCGCCGATGGCGTACACGTGGCGACCAAAAGGCAGGCGACGGGCGACGTAAGCAATGACCAGGGCCAGCGCTATCATCATCCAGATGGCCCACGGAATGCCAAACAACGTTCCAGCACCAATCTCATCAAAACCGGTATTACCGAGCTGAGGATTACCGGAAAGCCCTGGGAAGGTTTGCCCATCGGAGGTCAGCATTGCCGCACCGCGCAAAACGTACATGGTGCCAAGCGTACAAATAAACGGCGCAACGTTATACCGGGTGATGATCCAGCCATTCGTCGCGCCAATCAGTCCACCAATCAACAGAACGACAGGTACAATTACCCAGACACTGGGAAAAATTGCTATGCCGAACATCGGTAATACAATACCTTTGGTGATAAGCCATCCGGCAATCATGCCGCACAGCCCCAGCGTCGCGCCAATCGAGAGATCAATCCCGGCGGTAATAATGACAAACGTGATCCCCAGTGCCAGAAATGCGTTAATGGCAATGTGCTTGATCATAATGACCATACTGCCGCCAGAAAGGAATCCCGGTACGGTAAAAGCAAAAAAGCCGACTATCAAAAACAGTGCAATAAAGGTGCGTAATTTTAGGATCAACAGCAGGATATTTTCCCGTGAGAAAGCGACTGTGGAGCGAGGCGCGACGACAGCAGATTGTAGTGTTTTCATGTCAGAACCCCTGAGCACTTGCGGTTACCAGCGCCGACTCTTCGGCACGATCGCGGGCGATATCGGCCGTTAGCTTGCCGCCGGACATCACCAGAATGCGGTCAGAAACCGCCATAATTTCTTTTAAATCCGAGGTGGAGAAGACCACAGCAATCCCCTGCTGTGAAAGTTGGACCATCATGCGGAACACATCGGCTTTTGCCCCGACGTCGATGCCACGTGTCGGTTCGTCAAGAAATAGAATTTTGGGATTGGTGAGCAGAGAGCGACCAATCACCACTTTTTGCTGATTACCGCCGCTCAGCGCCTGAATTTCCACATCGGGTGAGGAGACTTTTATCGACAGATTACCAATTGTGCTGGCGACTACCGCCTCTTCATCTTTACGGGCAATGGCAAAGCCGCGCTGCAAACGGCGCCACAGGCTGGCAATGGTCAGATTGGTGGCAACGGATGAAATAGGGAAAATCCCCGTGCGTTTGCGGTCCTCTGGCACCAGACTCATCCCCATACGGATGCGATCGGCGGTCGTTAAGCGTTGCGGGACCGGTTTGCTGTCGAGCCACAGTTTGCCGAGATAGTTGCGCTCAGTCCCTAACAAGCACTCGAACAATTCAGTTCGTCCGGCTCCCATCAGCCCATAGATACCGACAATTTCACCCGCGTG
Source organism: Citrobacter sp. Colony219 (assembly GCF_019382635.1). Taxonomy (NCBI): domain Bacteria; kingdom Pseudomonadati; phylum Pseudomonadota; class Gammaproteobacteria; order Enterobacterales; family Enterobacteriaceae; genus Citrobacter; species Citrobacter sp. Colony219. The sequence goes on from NZ_CP080033.1 coordinate 1,636,743, forward strand.
AACGTTAAAGGTGACATCATTGACGACCGCGTTGCCCGCAGTATTGACGCAGGTAATATGTTCCGCTTCCAGAACCGGGGCGCCAAACGTGCGGCCAGGTTCGAGAAAGTTGCTCACCGGATCGCTGCCCAACATCTCGCGCACAATCCATGGCACATCGATCTCGCTCACCCTGGCTTCGGCCTGAAATTTACCATCGCGTAAAATGGTGATCACATCGCCAATCGACATCAATTCTTCGAGACGATGGGAAATGTAGATAATTGACACCCCCTGGCGGGTCAGTTCACGAATGACACGGAACAGGATCTCGACTTCAGTTTTACTGAGCGCTGAGGTGGGTTCGTCAAGGATCAGGATATCCGCATCTTCAGCCAGGGCCTTCGCGATTTCGACCAGTTGTTGCTGTCCCACTTTGAGATTGCCAACCAGATCGCGTGGTGATATTGGCTGATCGAGTCGGGTTAACAGTTCGGCGGTACGTTTTTCCTGTTCGGCCTCATCAATGGGAGCCATGCCCGTTTGAATTTCCCGACCGAGGAAAATATTTTCCGCGACGGTGAGGTTCTCAAACAGGTTTAGTTCCTGATGCACCATGCCAATTCCGTGTGCCGCTGCGTCCCGGGTATTGGCGAAGCGCACGGGATTTCCATTAAGCGACATCTCGCCGCTGCTGGGCTGCTGAACACCCGCGAGGATCTTCATCAGTGTGGATTTTCCCGCGCCGTTTTCACCAATAATCACGTTCACTTTGCCGCGCCAGACCTGATAATCCACGCTGTCCAGCGCAATCGTGCCAGGAAACAACATGGAAATAGCATGGGTGCGCAGGATGATGTCATCAGCTGAGGTATTGCGCATTAATGAGTCTCCTGTTCAAGCGTCAGCGCTGCCGCGTTTTCCGCTTTTCCAGCATTCAACGTCACGGCGAACAGCACTGTCGCAGTCTTCCCTTGCCAACTCGTGTCTACAGCGGATAAGTGTTTTGCCGCTTCGCGGTTATAGGCCCGTGAAAGTTGGGCAAACTGAACCTGATTAGTAAAATCTTCGAACTTGAAACCGCTGGCATCACGAATAGCATTGCCGCGCATTACCGGACCAATCTGGACTGTGACGGGCATGTCATTGACCTTCACCACGATGGTGCGTTCACGCCCATTGGTGGTGTCGATGCTATCAATCGTGCTGGTCAGGCGTACAAACACGCTTTCGGGAGCGGGTGAGGGGGCCTTCAGGCGAGTGGTCAGCGCTGAAGCATCCAGAGCATGTTGCTGCGCCGCCTCCAGAACACGGGATTGCCAGGTTTGTTGCGCGATCTGATCGGGAGTTTGGTTGTCGAAACTGGCTTTGGCCTGTGGATCGGCCGGGATGATGGGTTTGCCGTTTTCGTCGAGGTCAACTACCGTGCAGGCCGTCAGCAACAGGGCGGCGCACCCAACCAGTGCGGCACCCCATTGTGTTAACGACATAGTGCCTCCGTTTAGTGGCTCAAATTAAACGAGTTCAGCTTGCTGGCATTGGTTTCATCAATCAGCACGCAATCCATAAGCTGTTTTTCCTCTTTCTGGGCTTTGCCGTTTTTCAGGTAATAATCTGCCTGCTCAACCGCCATTTGTGCCTGTTGCCAGCCGGGTTGCAGCACGGTCGCTTTGATATTGCTTTTATTGATGATTGAATCGCGGGTGTAGTCGCTACCATCAAAACCGACCACGATGACATTATTTTTCCCGGCAGCCTTCAGTGCGGCCTCGGCACCCAGCGCCATAGTGTCATTCCCTGAGATCACCCCTACGATATCCGGGTTGGTTTGCAGAATGGATTCCATGCGGGTAAAGGCTTCGGTTTGGCTCCAGTTTGCTGTTTGTTGGGCCACCATTTTCATGTCCGGGTAATCGTCGAGTACATCGTGATATCCCTGCGAGCGTACATGAGCGTTGGTGTCGGACTGACGCCCCAATAGTTCAACGTACTTCCCTTTTCCGTCCAGCAGTTTGGCGAACGTCTCCGCACCGAGCTGTGCGCCTTGATAATTATTCGACACGATTTGTGCGACGGCGATGCCGGTTTTATTGATTTCGCGATCGATCAGAAAGGCAGGCACGCCTGCTGCTTTGGCTTTTTCCAGCGGACCCACGGTGGCATCCGCACCCGCATTATCGAGAATGATTGCTTTCGCTTTACGGGCAATGGCGGTTTCAATCAGCTGGTTTTGTTTATTGACGTCATCATCATGAGAGGCAACCAGCGTCGTGTATCCCAGCGCTTTTGCTTTGGCAACCGCGCCGTCGGCCTCGGCTTTAAAGAACGGGTTGTCGTGGGAAGGGGTAATAATCGCAATCAATCCGTTGTCAGCAGCATACAGCGAACCCGAGGCGGTCAGGATCGAGGCCAGTAATACGGATTTAACCAGGGTCTTGTTCATCTTTTTCTCCACTTTGAATATTTATTCAAATATGATTTATTATTCAAGTTAACGATAAATCGAGATAATCGAACTGTCTACGATTTGCGCAGCTAATTTCTTAAAAGGAGAAAAGGATCACGATCCTGATGGCGAGGCCGGGCACAGCGTAATGATGTTGTTACCACGCTGAAACCAACGCACGTTGACGTCCTGATTGCCGAGGTTTGCCGAAAATGATGGCATAATTTGCAGGGTTATATGCTGAGTCGTGAGGGCGGTAATTTTTGCGCTGGCGAAACCAGGTAACCCGCTTGCCTGGGTGGAGAATGCCTTATACAGACTCTCTTTGGCGCTGAAGGCCAGGGTTAAGGCAAGTGGAAAGGGGAGTGACGCATGAAGCAAAACCTTTCTCTCAGTGTTGTCTATAATGCTGTCAGCCAGCTCAGCTGCGACCTGCGGCGAAAAAATAGCCTCAATATCCAGTCCGACGGGGTGGCGTGAGACGACAGCCAGTGCCGTTGTCGCGCTATGACTGATACTGCCAAAGAGGCCATGTGGCCACAGCGGTTGTCGCTGCTCGCCGATGCCGGGCACCGTTTTGATACCGTATTCACGTAAAGCATGTATTGCGGCGATACGCCCTGCCAGGTGCTCTGCTTTACGTTTACGTGCGCCAGCGGTTAGCTGGGCATGGTGAGGGAGCCAGAGCAGATCGTGCTCGTGAAAGCTGTTGGGATCAAATTCGATGATCTGCAGCGAATAGTCTGCGAAAGGCAACGATGTGTGTGTTGTACGCATGATTTTGTATCGTTTCCCTCTCCCCACCGGGAGGAGAGGGAACAACGCTATCAGAAGTGTGTATTCACGCTCATGAACCACGTACGACCCGGTTCGTTATAGGTGTACGCGCCAGCGCCCGCCATATAATTACCGGTAACGATATCGCCAGTGGTCTGGGCATTGCCTTCACGCCACAGACGTTTGTCAAAGACGTTATCCACGCCGCCGGTCAGGCTGACGTTTTTGGTCACGTCCCAGGTCGCGCTCAGGCCGACGATGCTGTAAGGACTCACTTCTTGTGCCGAGCTGCCGGTTACCGGTTTACCCTGGTAATCGTATTTCTTCGGCTGCTGTTTGCCGTACCAGGTAAAGGTGGATTGCAGTGACAGATCTTCACGCGCCTGCCAGCTCAATGTTGAGTTCAGCGTGTACTCAGGAATAATCGACAGACGTTCGCCAGTCTCTTTATTCTTGCTTTGCAGCATGTAGGTGATGTTGTTGGTCCAGGTAACGGTTTCGCTAACCGGCACGTTCAACGTTCCTTCCAGGCCTTCTACCACCGCTTTAGGAATGTTTTCCCACTGATAGATATCGGTGTAGGTTGTTGTAGTCTTGCCCGTTGTTGCGTTTTTCTTGCTGATAGAGGTTCTGTCAAACGGTACCGTACCCGCTTCAATCTTGTTTCGGTAATCGTTGCGGAACCAGGTGACGCCAGCCAGCCAACCATCACGTTTGAACTCGAGACCAATCTCTTTGTTGATGCTGGTTTCAGCTTTCAGGTCATCGTTACCCATCATGTAGCAGCCAATACCGCTGGCAGAACCGGTGGCATAGCAGCCCTGGCCTTTACTGTACAGAATGTAATTCGGGTTGAGTTGGTACAGGCTTGGTGCTTTATAGGCGCGCGCGATACCCATTTTCAGCGTAAAGTCGTCGCCCAAACCTTGAGACAGGTTCAACGACGGGCTCCAGTTGTCGCCCACAATGCTGTGGTGGTCGAAACGCAGACCCGGTGTCAGCATGGTGCTGTCGGTCAGCTCCATGTTGTTTTCGGCAAACAAAGAGAAGATCTCGGCTTTCGAATATGGGCTGCGATCGGTGCTGCTGTAGCCTGGAATATTACCGCCCATAAAGGTCTGCGAGTTAGACAACATGTCCTTCATGCGCTGCTGGTTCCATTCAGTACCCAGCGTCAGGTTTTGATTGACCAGTAGATCCAACGGAATGCTGATCTCACTGTGCAGCATGACGTCATTCAGGTCGGCATCGACATATTTTTGTGAAGCAGTCGGGTCGAAGATCCCCTCTGTTCCACCGGCCAGACCTTCCGGTGTGCGAGAGTTCCGCGTATGTTCGTACTGCACCCAGTTGCTGGTGGTGACACCATTATCCCAGCCGCCGTTCCAGGTCAGCGAGTAGTTCTGACGGTACAGACGGTTAGTTTCTTTACCGTAGTTATCTTTCACCAACTGGTTAGTGTTGGTATTTTGCGTGTCGCCCGCGTACAGGTTGCCCTGGCGGCTATAACCCGCTTCCAGTTCAAGTGACTGAAGTGGGGCAAAATCCCAACGCACAATACCGTTGATGTCTTTGTTGATCACCCCTTCACGACCGGCGGGTAAGGTATTTGAATATGTGCCGGTACGTTCTGACTGATGACCCTGGTTGATGTCCCATGCGTCGGCCTGGGTTTTATCGAGATTACCGTACAGACGGAAGCTGAAATCTCCGCCCATTGGGCCGTTCAGGCTAAAGTTGGTGCGTTTGGTCGAACCTTCGTCTTTGTGTTCCGGGGCATTGAAATAGGTATCCCAGGAGCCGTGCCATTCACTGCTGCCTTTTTTGGTGATGATATTCACCACGCCACCCGCAGCACCGTTACCGTAGCGTGCCGCGGCTGGGCCGCGCAGCACTTCAATACGCTCGATCATTTCCGGCGGCACCCAGGCGGTATCACCACGGGTATCACGCTCGCCGCGCCAGCCCTGACGCACAGAGTTGCGGCTGGTGACCGGCTTGCCGTCGATCAGAATCAGGGTGTTTTCCGGGCCCATGCCGCGAATGTCTATCTGACGGTTGTTGCCACGTTGACCGCTGGTTGAGTTACCGGTCAGGTTAACGCCTGGCATGGTACGGATGATTTCCGACACGTCGCGAGCCGGAGGGTTCTTACGGATTTCATCTGCGGTGATGGTCGAAACGCCTGGAGCCTGCAGGTTCTGCTGAGCGGCGGTGACGACGATGGTGTCTTCATGAGAGACGGCGGCGCTATCGGTTTTATCTTCTGCCATCGCGGGCAGGGCTACCCCGTAAATCCCTAAATTGACCAATAAGGCCAGTGAATGAATCTTGTTGTTCATTGTATGTCCTGCTTTCTTTTAGCCACGAGTACCCGTGTGCCGTTTTGGGCACCAGGCCTGATGTCGCCCGCATCTGCGTAAACCCCTCCGTTCCAGAAAAAGTACGCAGCGCCAGGTCGGTTTATAAGTGGTGAAAAACTGTGCGCGCTTCCCACAGCGCGTCAATACGCTATTGCAAATGCAAATAGTTATCAATAATATTATCAATATATTTCACGCTCAGATATAAAATTTCACAATAAACATGGGGTTATGGCGGTGACGACGTTAATGATGGGAAGCGAGGCGTGGTGGCAGTCGAAAAAAGGCCCGGAGTGGGAGCGTGAAGACAACGGAAATTATCGGGTAACGTTCTGGTGGCGTGACCCGCAGGGAACGGAAAAAGAGTCAGCCATTCGCCGCGTGTGGGTCTACATTACCGGCGTTACCGATCATCATCAAAATGCCGTACCTCAGTCGATGCAACGCATTGATGGAACAAATGTTTGGTGCTGGAGCATTTCCCTGAGCGCTAACTGGCGCGGCAGTTACTGTTTTATCCCCTCCGATCGAAACGATATTTTTGCCTCACTGGCACCGGGTGAAACACCCGATCGCACTGTGCTACGCGAAGGCTGGCGACAACTGCTGCCGCAGGCCATTGCCGATCCTCTTAATCCACAGAGCTGGCAGGGCGGTCGTGGTCACGCGGTGTCCGCGCTGGAGATGCCAGATGCTCCCGTACAGCCAGGATGGGATCGCCCTGAAAATCCCGACTCGCCCGCAGTATGCCTGCAATGGCACAGCGATCGGTTGGGTAATACGCGCCGGGTGTGGGTTTTCACCACCGGTGAAGCCAACCCGCAAGAACGTCCCCTGGCTATTCTGCTGGACGGACAATTTTGGGCACACAGTCTGCCTGTCTGGCCGGCGCTGACCTCACTCACTCATCGTGGCCAGCTTCCTCCCGCGGTATATCTCCTGATTGATGCCATTGATACGCCGCATCGCAGCCATGAGTTGCCGTGTAACGCTGATTTTTGGCTGGCAGTTCAGCAGGAATTATTGCCGCTGGTCAAAACCACGACGCCATTCACCGATGACCCGCAGCGTACGGTGGTTGCCGGGCAAAGTTTTGGCGGTTTGGCTTCGCTGTATGCTGGCCTGAACTGGCCGGAACGGTTTGGCTGCGTACTCAGTCAGTCCGGATCTTATTGGTGGCCGCATCGCGGTGGTCATCAGGATGGCGTGATTATTGAACAACTGAAGGCCGGAACGGTAAGCGTTCAGGGTCTACGTATTGTGCTGGAAGCCGGGACCCGCGAGCCGATTATTTTTCGTGCTAATCAGGCGCTATTCGCCCAATTTCCCTCTGCACCACAGTCTATTTTCTGGCGTCAGGTTGAGGGTGGTCATGATGCGCTTTGCTGGCGCGGCGGCTTAATGCAAGGGCTGATGACGCTCTGGCAACCGCTCACCGACACGCTTTAACCGGACGATGTTCCACGACAGGAGTTGAGTATGGAATTCAGTAACCCCTTCGATAACCCGCAGGGACAGTTTTACATTCTGCAAAACCCACAACGTCAATTCAGCCTTTGGCCTCAGCAGTGCTCACTTCCTGCTGGCTGGACGGTTGTGTGCGAACCGCAGTCGCAGGAAGTCTGCCAGCAATGGCTGGATGCGAACTGGACCACGCTGACGCCAGCGAACTATGTCGATGTACAGGAGGCGCAATGACTCAGCGCTTACCTTTAGTTGCGGCCCAGCCGGGGATCTGGATGGCAGAAAAGCTCTCCACATTGCCCTCGGCGTGGAGCGTTGCACACTATGTCGAATTAACCGGTGAACTGAATGCACCACTGCTGGCAAAGGCAGTCGTGGCCGGTCTGGAGCATGCGGATACCCTGCGGATGCAGTTCACTGAGGATAACGGTGAAATCTGGCAATGGGTTGATCCTACGCTCACCTTTGCTGAACCTGACATTCTCGATTTACGCAATGAATCCAGTCCGCACGAGGCGGCACGTGCGTTGATGCGGGCGGATCTGCAACAGGATCTGCGCGCTGACGGTGGCAAGCCGCTGGTCTTCCATCTGCTCATTCAGGTGGGAGATAAACGCTGGTACTGGTATCAGCGCTATCATCACTTACTGGTTGATGGCTTTAGTTTCCCGGCTATTACCCGCCAGATTGCTGCAATTTACACAGCGTGGCTGCGCGGTGAATCCACGCCAGCCTCGCCATTTACGCCGTTTGCCGAGGTCGTGGAAGAGTATCAGCAGTATCGTCAAAGCGATGCCTGGCAACGTGATAGCGCATTCTGGGCTGAGCAACGCCAACAACTGCCGCCGCCGGCTTCATTGTCGAACAAACCGCTGCCAGGTCGCTCAGCCAGCGCGGATATTATTCGCATGAAGTTAACTGCACCTGAAGGTTCATTCCGCCAGCTTGCGTCACGTATGCCAGATGTTCAGCGTGCGGATCTGGCGCTGGCGCTGGTTGCATTGTGGCTCGGTCGTTTATGCAGCCGAATGGACTATGCTGCCGGGTTTATCTTTATGCGCCGTATGGGATCAGCTGCGCTTACCGCTACCGGACCGGTGTTAAATGTCCTGCCCTTTGGCGTGAGACTTGATGCAGCAGAAAGTCTCCCTGCGCTTGCGCAACGGCTGGCCGGGCAGATGAAGAAAATGCGCCGACATCAGCGCTATGATGCCGAACAAATTGTCCGTGACAGCGGGCGTGCGGCCGGGGCTGAGCCACTGTTTGGCCCGGTACTGAACGTGAAAATATTCGATTATCAGCTGAATATTCCCGGCGTACAGGCGCACACCCATACGCTGGCGACAGGACCGGTGAACGATCTGGAGCTGGCGCTGTTCCCGGATGAAAACGGTGGGCTGAGCATTGAAATTCTGGCGAATAAGCAGCGATATGACGCCGCTACGTTGGCGCAGCATGCCTCGCGTTTAATCGCGCTTATCGAGCAGTTTGCCGACAATCCGTCGCTATGCTGCGGCGACGCCGAAATGTTGTTGCCGACAGAACATAAGCGGCTGGCGAAGATTAACGACACGAGCGTGGAGATCCCGTCCACTACGCTGAGCGCGCTGGTGGCGCAACAGGCCGATAAAACACCGGATGCCCCGGCGCTGGCCGATGCCCGCTATCAGTTTAGCTATCGCGAAATGCGTCAGCAGGTGGTGGCACTGGCAAAACTACTGCGCGAACGCGGTGTGCGCCCGGGGGACAGCGTGGCGGTTGCCTTACCGCGCTCCGTTTTCCTGACGCTGGCGCTGCACGGCATTGTCGAAGCGGGGGCAGCCTGGTTACCGCTGGATACCGGATATCCGGACGATCGTCTGCGGATGATGCTGGAAGACGCCAAACCTACGTTGCTTATCACCACTGATGAACAACGGATTCGTTTTAGCGGTATCCCTGGGCTGGAAAGCCTGTGCTACACCGCTCCGCTGCCAGAGCAAGATGACACACCATTCGCTTTATCACGACCAAATCATACGGCCTATATCATCTTCACCTCCGGATCGACGGGCAGACCAAAAGGAGTGATGGTGGGGCAAACCGCAATCGTTAACCGTCTGCTATGGATGCAGAATCACTATCCGCTGACGGCCGACGATGTGGTGGCGCAAAAAACGCCATGCAGTTTTGATGTTTCGGTCTGGGAATTTTTCTGGCCTTTCATTGCCGGCGCAAAACTGGTGATGGCTGAACCAGAGGCACATCGTGACCCGCTGGCGATGCAACAGTTCTTCGCGACGTTTGGGGTGACGACAACGCACTTTGTACCGTCGATGCTGGCGGCATTTGTGAGCTCACTGACGCCAGAAACGGCGCGGGAAAGCTGCTCCACGTTGAAACAGGTGTTTTGTAGCGGTGAAGCGCTGCCGGCAGAATTGTGCCGCGAATGGGAGCAACTGACCCACGCGCCGCTGCACAATTTGTATGGGCCAACCGAGGCGGCGGTAGATGTAAGCTGGTATCCAGCCTGGGGTGAGGAGCTCGCTGCCGTAACCGGCAACAGCGTACCCATCGGCTATCCGGTCTGGAACACCGGTTTGCGGATCCTCGATGCCATGATGCGTCCAGTGCCCATTGGTGTCGCCGGTGACCTGTACCTGACGGGGATCCAACTGGCGCAAGGTTATCTGGGGCGTCCGGATCTGACGGCGAGCCGTTTTGTTGCCGATCCCTTTAGCCCAGGCGAACGTATGTATCGTACCGGAGACGTGGCGCGCTGGCTGGAAAATGGTGCGGTGGAATATCTTGGGCGCAGTGATGACCAGCTAAAAATTCGTGGGCAGCGTATTGAACTGGGCGAGATTGATCGGGTGATGCAGCAACTACCAGATGTGGAGCATGCTGTTGCCCATGCCTGCGTATTCAATCAGGCGGTAGCGACAGGCGGCGATGCGCGCCAGTTAGTGGGCTATCTGGTGTCACAATCGGGTTTACCGCTGGATATTTCGGCATTGCGCGAGAGTCTGCGCGCAACCCTGCCTGCACATATGGTACCGACAGTGCTGCTGCAACTGGCGGAGCTCCCGCTCAGCGCCAACGGCAAGCTGGATCGTAAAGCGTTACCAATGCCACAACTGACGTCACGTCAGGAAGGGCGGGCGCCGCGAGCAGGGACTGAAACCACTATTGCTCAGGCGTTCACGGCCTTGCTGGGCTGCGAGGTCAATGATGTTGAAGCGGATTTCTTTGCGCTTGGCGGGCATTCGCTGCTGGCGATGAAGCTGGCCGCGCAGTTGAGCCGCATTTTTGCGCGCCAGGTAACGCCTGGGCAGATTATGGTGGCCTCGACCGTCGAACAGCTCAGCGCATTGCTGGATAGCAATGATGACGAGCAGTCGCAACGGCTGGGATTTGAAACGCTGCTGCCGCTGCGTGAAAGCGATGGTCCTGTGTTGTTCTGCTTCCATCCGGCATCGGGTTTCGCCTGGCAGTTTAGCGTGTTGTCACGCTATCTTCCTCCACAGTGGTCGATTATGGGTATCCAGTCACCGCGACCGGATGGCCCGATGCAGACAGCAGAAAACCTGGATGCGGTGTGCGAACAGCACCTGGCAACGTTACTTCGTCAGCAACCTCATGGACCTTATTATCTGATTGGGTACTCGTTGGGCGGTACGCTGGCGCAGGGCATTGCTGCCCGATTACACTCGCGTGGAGAAACGGTCGCGTTTCTCGGCCTGCTGGATACCTGGCCGCCGGAAACGCAAAATTGGTCGGAAAAAGAGGCCAATGGACTCGACCCGGAAGTGTTGGCGGAAATTGATCGTGAGCGGGAGGCGTTTCTGACTGCTCAGCAGGGCAATGCATCCGACGCATTGTTTAGCGCCATTGAAGGTAACTACGCCGATGCGGTTCGACTGCTGAGTACGGCACATAGCGTACCTTTTGCGGGACACGCGACGCTGTTTGTTGCTGAACGCATGTTACCGCCAGGAGTCAGCCCGGAACGCAGTTGGTCGCCGTGGATTTCCAGTCTGGATATTTATCGCCAGGACTGCGCGCACGTTGATATCATTACGCCAATGGCTTTCGAGAAGATTGGGCCAGTCATGCGTGACTTGCTCAACGATATCCAATAAATAGACTCGCCACCTCTGCGGAGGTGGCGCGATTTACCTGTTTGCAGTGCGTCCTAACGGAACCACTAACGGCGTTCCGGCAACCGGATCGTCGATAATCATACACCGTAGCCCATAGATTTTTTCAATGAGCTCTGCCGTGACAATCTCTTTCGGCGCACCCTCGGCGACGATCTTTCCATCACGAAGTGCAATCAGATGGGTGGCATAGCGACACGCCTGATTCAGGTCGTGCAGAACGGCGGCCAGCGTGTAACCTTTCTCCCGGTTTAGCTCACTCAACAGCTCCAGCAGATCAATCTGATGGCTGATATCCAGCCAGGTGGTCGGTTCGTCGAGCAGCATAATCGACGTTTCTTGTGCCAGTACCATCGCTATCCACGCGCGTTGGCGTTGACCGCCGGAGAGGGTATCCACACTTTGCGCCGCCAGATGCGTGATCCCCGTGGCCTGCATCGCGTGGGTTACCGCGATTTCATCTTCTTTACGCCAGCGGGTAAATAAAGGTTGATGTGGATAACGCCCACGAGCAACCAGCTCCTGCACGGTAATATCGCCCGGCGTGGTGGCATTTTGCGCCAGCAGACCAATTCTGCGTGCGACCTCTTTACTGGGGTAATGTTGAATATGTTCGCCATCGAGCCAGACTTTGCCGTGCGCGGGCGTCATCAGACGACTCAATGTACGTAGCAGCGTGGATTTTCCACAACCGTTGGGGCCAATAATGGCAGTGAAGTGACCATCGGGGATCGAGACATTAAGGTTTTCTGCCACGGTAAACTTGCCATAACCCAGCGTTAACTGGTCGCCACGCAAACGGGCTACTGATTCGGTCATTTTTTGCGGGACTCCTGAATTAACAAGACGATAAGGTAAATACCGCCGAGGCTTACGGTGACAACGCCAACCGGAAGCTGATAAGGCATAAATAGCTGCTGAGCGCATAAATCCGCCATCAGCAGTAGCAGGGCGCCGCACAGCGCCGACTGCGTTAATCCCCAACGTGCCGTGCCGCTAAGCCGACGCGCGATGTGTGGGGCAACCAGGGCAATAAACGAGATAGGTCCTGCCAGTGCGGTGGCGGCGGCGGTCAGCACAACGGCGACCAGCATCATCATTAAACGTGAACGCTCTACGCTGACTCCAAGCGCACAGGCGCTGTCATCACCCATTTCCAGTAAACGCAGGCGGCGTACCAACAGCGCGGCGCACCCCAGCATCACGATAATTAGCGGCGCAGAAGGCCAGGTCTTCGCCCAGGTCAGACCGTTGAGCGATCCGGCGTTCCACAGCCCGGCGGTCAGCGCGGTTTCTAAGGACGCCTTCAGCAGCAGCCAGGTGTTGAAGGCTACCAGCATAGCGCGAATGCCGATCCCGATGATGATCAGCCGGAAGGTGTCGATGCCGTTGCGCCAGGCCAGCGCCCAGACCACCAGAGAAGTCAGGATCCCACCGAGCATTGCCGCCAGCGCGATGGCGGTAAGATGCTGACCAAACAGCACCATTGCCACCAGTACGCCGCTCCAGGCACCGGTATTGAAGCCCATCACGTCCGGGCTACCCAGCGGGTTACGCATCAATGACTGGAATATCGCGCCGCTAACGCCCAGCGCCGCGCCAATCAGCAGCGCCATCAACACGCGTGGTAATCGCCACTCGGTCACCACCAGCGTAATGCTACGCGGTGCATCACCGAACAGGGCGGCAATAATTTGCGGGGTCTCGAGCATAACGGCACCGCTACGCAGGCTCCACAATCCAACGGCCAGGCAACCGACGACCAGCAGCAGACAACTGACAATCAGGCGACGGGAGAGATGCATCATGCGCCACCCCCGCGCGATTTACGGCGTACCAGAAAGATAAGCACCGGCGCGCCGATAAACGCGCTGACGACCGAGACGCGCAGCTCGCCGGGCACAATCAGACGACCGATGATATCGGCAATCAACAGCAGAGAAGGGGTGGCCAGCAGAGTGACGGGCAGCGACCAGCGATGATCTGCGCCCACCAGCCAGCGTGCCATATGCGGCATCATCAGGCCGATAAAGGCGATAGGGCCGACGATGGCGGTCGCACTTCCGCACAGTACGGTAATCACCAACAGGCCAATAAACTGGGTACGCGCAACTTTGCTCCCCAACGCCGTTGCGGTGTCGCTTCCCAGACTGAGGCTATTCAGAGCACGGCTGAGGAACAGCGCGACAGCACCGGCAATCAGGACCGGCACCAGCACGACTTTCAGCGTCTGCAGGCTGCGGATATCCAGTGAACCAGCTTGCCAGAAACGCAACTGGTCGTAGACGTCCGGGTTGAGCAGGGCGATGCCTGTGGATAATCCTTCCAGAACAGCACCCAGCGCAACACCGGCCAATGTCAGACGTACCGGGCTGAGCTGCCCGCCGCCCTGACTGCCGGTAAATGCCACGATCAGCGATGCGACCAGCGCACCGGCAAAAGCCATCAGCAGTTGTTCTTGCGCAGAGGAGAAGCCGAACAGTGCGGCCCCCAGCACAATAGCAAAGCTGGCACCAGAGTTGACGCCCAGAATACCGGGATCGGCGAGAGGGTTTCGCGTGAGCGTTTGCATCAGCGCACCCGCCAGGCCCAGTGCACCACCTGCGAGGAGCCCTGCCAGCGTACGCGGGAGTCGCGCGTCCAGCACGATGGTGCAATCGGCGCTTTGACAACTGCCGGTGAGCGCATCAAATACCACGGAGGTGGGCAGCGACTTTGCGCCAATAACCAGACTTAATGCCGTGGTGAGAACAAGTAGTAACAACAGTCCGGGCACGGCGAAGGCGCGTGTCACGGAAATAGAGCATGACATATCAACTTCCCTGATAATGATAGTAATTATCGTTATCGATCTTATTTGGATATGTTAGCATGTGCAGCCATTGAATGGATATTGAAAAAGTACCTGGTAAGGCTCTGTAATGAATCGACAATCCTGGCTGCTTAATCTCAGCCTGTTAAAGACCCATCCTGCATTTCGCGCCGTCTTCCTCGCCCGTTTTATTTCCATTGTCTCTCTGGGGCTATTGGGGGTTGCGGTCCCGGTACAGATCCAGATGATGACGCAGTCGACCTGGCAGGTCGGTTTGTCGGTTACGCTGACCGGGAGCGCCATGTTTATTGGTCTGATGGTGGGCGGCGTACTGGCCGATCGCTATGAGCGCAAAAAGGTGATCCTGCTGGCTCGCGGAACCTGTGGGATCGGTTTTATTGGCCTGTGTCTGAACGCGCTGCTGCCCGAACCGTCGTTGCTGGCTATCTATGTTCTTGGTTTATGGGATGGCTTTTTCGCCTCGCTGGGTGTCACTGCGTTGCTGGCGGCGACGCCGGCGCTGGTCGGGCGTGAAAATCTGATGCAGGCCGGGGCGATTACCATGCTGACTGTGCGTCTGGGATCGGTGATTTCGCCAATGCTTGGTGGGGTGTTGCTGGCGACCGGTGGCGTGGCCTGGAACTACGGCCTGGCGGCGGCGGGTACATTTATTACCTTGTTGCCGTTGTTGAGCCTTCCCGCGTTACCGCCTCCGCCGCAGCCGCGCGAGCATCCTCTGAAATCGCTGCTGGCAGCATTTCGCTTTCTGCTTGCCAGCCCGCTGATTGGCGGCATTGCGCTGCTTGGCGGTCTGTTAACCATGGCGAGCGCCGTGCGCGTGCTGTATCCGGCACTGGCGATAAACTGGCAGATGTCGAGCGCACAGATTGGGTTACTGTATGCGGCTATTCCACTGGGCGCGGCCATCGGGGCTTTAACCAGTGGGCAACTGGCACACAGCGTGCGTCCGGGTCTGATTATGCTGGCATCAACTGTGGCCTCTTTCCTGGCTATCGGTCTGTTTGGCTTGATGCCGGTCTGGCAGCTTGGTGTGGTTTGTCTGGCGCTGTTTGGCTGGCTGAGTGCGGTCAGTTCTTTGTTGCAGTACACCCTGTTACAGACGCAGACGCCGGAAGCGATGCTCGGGCGAATTAACGGTTTGTGGACCGCACAGAACGTCACCGGCGATGCGATTGGCGCGGCGCTGTTAGGGGGGCTGGGGGCGATGATGACGCCTGCGGCCTCGGCAAGCGTCAGTGGGTTTGGGTTGGTGATTGTCGGTCTTTTACTGCTGCTGTTGTTGGGAGAAGTGCGCCGATTCCGGCAAGTTCCCGTGAATGTCTGATCGCGTTATGCTCTACGGATTGTAGGCCGGATAAGGCGTTAGCCGCATCCGGCACTGACCATTAAAACAGAGCCGACAGACGTTGCAGCAGCAGCGTTGCGCTGTAGTAGTCGAGACGGAAGGTTTCCGTGCCCAGCGCATAGACGCGTCT
The DNA here is from genome assembly GCF_019382635.1 of Citrobacter sp. Colony219. NCBI lineage: Bacteria > Pseudomonadati > Pseudomonadota > Gammaproteobacteria > Enterobacterales > Enterobacteriaceae > Citrobacter > Citrobacter sp. Colony219. Next base: position 1,652,219 of record NZ_CP080033.1, read on the forward strand.
GTTTTGCACAGCAGGCAGATGCGCCAGCAGTGGATTAGCGTAAATCGCATCGGCATCTTTGCTGTCGCCTGCAAACAGGAACAGCGCTTCGCCATTCAGACCCGCCGCCAGGTTTTCACCACCAAGCTGGATAATATCGTGACGTTTACCCTGGCTCTGGCTGGTATGTAGTCCGGCAGGTAGTGGTGCCAGCGTGAAACCGAGCTGTTCCATCAGCTTGCCTTGCGCGGACTCCGGCGTCCACAGGTTGGCGCTGTGTGCGGCTGCGGTATACACCAGCGCACTGACTGGCTGTGGCGGCAGGGTGATACGTTGCTTTACCGCGAGCAGTTGCTTATCAAACTCAGCAATACGCGCCGCTGCCTGTTGCTCCTGCCCGGTGATTTCACCTAATTGTGTCAGCAGTGACTGCCAGCTTTTGTCGTCGTAATTAATGATAAGCGTAGGGGCTATGGTGGACAGTTGATCGTACAGTGCAAGCGCGGAATCTCCCCCGGTGGCGCTGACCAGAATCAGATCCGGCATTTGTGCTGCAACGGCTTCGGCGCTCGGCTCGCCAATATACAGGCGGCTCAGTTTGCGTTCTTTGGCGACGTCGCTCCACTGGCGTAAAAAGCCCTGAGCATCACCAATACGGTTATTCGGTGTCGTGGCACCGCTGGCAATGATAGGCGCATCAATAGCGAGCAGAGAACCGGTGAGCGTGACGCTGGTGGACACAATGCGCAGTGGCTTATGTTCCAGCGTGTGCGTGCCGCGGCTGTCGGTAACCTGGCGTGGCCAGTCAGCGGCATGGCTTAAAGAAATTCCTGAAATAACGAGTCCAACCAGTAACAGCGCAGTGCGGTAAAACGCGGAAAATCTCACAAATAAGCTTCCTGTTATCAATGTGGTTAATGCTTCTCATTTTCATTGTTACGCGTCAGGGATGCAAGCCTAAGTCGCACATTGTGTTACCACAAGAGTTGACATACTGACGCTTTGCTTTTAGGTTAGCGACCGAAAATATAAATGATAATCATTATTAAAGCCTTTATCATTTTATGGAGGATGATATGGACACGTCACTGGCCGAGGAAAAAACGCAGACTATGGCAACTCTCGCTCCCGACAGTTTTTTCTTTATGTCGCCGTATCGTAGTTTTACGACGTCAGGATGCTTCGCCCGCTATGCGGAACCGGCAATTGATGGTGATTCACCAGACAGCCCTTTCCAACAGAAAATGCACGCACTGTTTGCGCAGGCCAAATCGCAGGGCATCGCAAACCCCATTATGGTAGGGGCCATTCCCTTTGACACCCGCCAGCCCTCGTCGCTGTTTATTCCTAAATCATGGCAAAGCTTCTCACGCACGGCAAAGCAGCAATCAGCACGTTACTTTACTGCCCATCAGTCGCTGAATGTCGTTGAGCGTAAATCGATTCCTGAGCAGGATTTTTTCGAAGATATGGTCGCCAGAGCAGCGGCGCTGACGGCAACCCCGGAAGTCGACAAAGTGGTGCTGTCTCGCCTGATTGATGTGACCGCCGACGCCAATATCGACAGTGGTGCGCTGCTGGAGCGGCTGGTAGCGCAAAACCCGGCAAGCTACAACTTCCATGTGCCCATCGACGATGGCGGTGTACTGATCGGCGCCAGCCCGGAATTGCTGTTACGCAAAGAAGGCGACCATTTCAGTTCGCTGCCGTTGGCGGGATCTGCGCGTCGCCAACCGGACGATGTTCTGGACCGGGAGGCTGGGATCCGTCTGTTAGCTTCCGAGAAAGATCGCCATGAACACGAACTGGTCACCCAGGCGATGAAAGCGGTTCTGCGTGATCGCAGCAGTGAGTTGCAACTTCCTTCGTCTCCGCAACTGGTCACCACGCCCACGCTCTGGCATCTCGGTACCCCGTTTGAAGGTAAAGCCAATGCCCAGGAAAACGCACTGACGCTGGCTTGTCTGCTGCATCCAACACCGGCGCTAAGTGGCTTCCCGCATCAGGTCGCACGTAAACTTATCGCCGAACTGGAGCCGTTCGATCGCGAACTTTTCGGCGGCATTGTTGGCTGGTGTGATTCGCAGGGCAACGGCGAATGGGTCGTGACGATCCGCTGTGCGAAACTGCTGCGTAATCAGGTATGTTTTTTCGCCGGAGCCGGCATTGTGCCCGCCTCGTCACCGATTGCGGAGTGGCGTGAAACAGGTGCCAAGCTATCCACCATGTTGAATGTTTTTGGACTGCATTAAGCGCCTGGTCTACCAGGCTATTCAGGCCTTATCGACAGGCTCTAAGGAGCAATAATGAGTATTCCTTTCACCCGTTGGCCGGAAGAGTTTGCCCGCCGCTACCGTGAAAAAGGCTACTGGCAGGATTTGCCGCTGACCGACATTCTGACCCGCCACGCCGATTGCGACCAGACGGCGGTGATTGACGGGGAACGCCATCTTAGCTACCGCCAGTTAAATCAGGCGACGGATAATCTTGCCTGTAGCCTGCGTTGTCAGGGGATCAAATCCGGCGAGACCGCACTGGTGCAGTTAGGCAACGTGGCTGAGCTGTATATCACTTTCTTCGCACTGCTCAAACTGGGCGTGGCTCCCGTATTGGCACTGTTTAGCCATCAGCGTAACGAACTCAACGCCTACGCAGCGCAAATTAAACCGGCGTTACTGATTGCCGATCGCCAGCATGCGTTATTCAGTGACGACGAGTTTCTGAATACCTTTGTTGCCGAACACAATTCAGTGCGCGTGGTCCAGTTGCTCAATGATGACGGCGAACACAATCTGCAAACGGCTATAAGCCAACCCGCAACGGCGTTTACCGCCACGCCATCGCCTGCCGATGAAGTGGCGTATTTCCAGCTTTCCGGCGGCACGACCGGGACGCCAAAGCTGATCCCGCGTACCCACAATGATTACTACTACAGCGTGCGCCGCAGCAACGAGATTTGCCATTTCACTGGAGAAACGCGCTATCTGTGCGCTATTCCAGCGGCGCATAACTACGCCATGAGTTCGCCTGGCGCGCTGGGCGTTTTCCTCGCGGGTGGAACAGTGGTGCTGGCGGCAGACCCGAGCGCGACGTTGTGCTTTCCGTTGATTGAACAGCATCAGGTAAACGTTACGGCGTTGGTACCGCCAGCGGTGAGTCTGTGGCTGCAGGCAATTCAGGAGTGGGGCAGTAACGCACAACTGGCTTCGCTGAAACTGTTGCAGGTGGGAGGCGCGCGGCTTTCGGCTTCGCTTGCCGCTCGCATTCCGGCGGAAATAGGCTGCCAGTTGCAGCAGGTCTTCGGTATGGCGGAAGGGCTGGTGAACTACACCCGTCTGGACGACAGTCCCGAGCGCATCATCAATACCCAGGGCCGTCCGATGTGCCCTGACGATGAGGTTTGGGTGGCAGACGCTGACGGTAATCCTTTACCACAGGGCGAGACCGGACGCCTGATGACGCGTGGCCCGTACACCTTCCGGGGTTACTTCAATAGCCCTGAACACAATGCCAGCGCGTTTGATGCTAACGGATTCTATTGCTCTGGTGATCTGATCGCCATCGATCGGGATGGTTACATCACCGTGCAGGGGCGCGAGAAAGATCAGATTAACCGCGGCGGGGAGAAGATCGCTGCCGAAGAAATCGAAAACTTGTTACTGCGCCATCCGGCGGTGATTCATGCGGCATTGGTCAGTGTGGATGACGAACTGATGGGCGAGAAAAGCTGCGCCTGCCTGGTGGTGAAAGAGCCGCTGCGCGCGGTACAGGTGCGTCGTTTTCTGCGCGAACAGGGCGTGGCGGAATTCAAATTGCCGGACCGTGTCGAGTGCGTTGAGTCATTGCCGCTGACCCCGGTAGGCAAAGTGGATAAAAAACAATTACGTCAGTGGCTGGCATCACGTTCACCGGCCTGAAGGAGAAGAAGAAATGGCAATCCCTAAACTGCAGGCTTATGCGCTGCCAACGGCGCTTGATGTTCCGGCAAATAAAGTTGACTGGGCATTTGAACCAGAACGCGCCGCGCTGCTAATCCACGACATGCAGGACTATTTTATCGGCTTTTGGGGCGAGAACTGCCCGATGATGGAACAGGTAGTGGCCAACATCGCCGCGCTGCGTCAGTACTGTAAAGCACATAATATTCCGGTCTATTACACTGCGCAGCCGAAAGAACAAAGCGATGAAGACCGTGCGTTGTTGAACGATATGTGGGGACCCGGCCTGACGCGCTCGCCTGAACAGCAAAAAATCGTCGATGCGCTGGCACCGGACGAAGCGGATACCATTCTGGTTAAATGGCGTTACAGCGCGTTTCATCGTTCACCGCTGGAGCAGATGCTAAGAGACACTGGACGTAACCAGCTGATCATCACCGGCGTGTATGCGCATATTGGCTGCATGACCACCGCGACTGATGCCTTCATGCGTGATATTAAGCCGTTTATGGTCGCAGATGCGCTGGCGGACTTTAGCCGTGATGAACACCTGATGTCGCTGAAATACGTGGCGGGGCGTTCCGGTCGCGTGGTGATGACCCAGGAGTTACTGCCGACGTCTGTTCCGGACAGTAAAGATGCGCTGCGCAGCGTGATTCTGCCGTTACTCGATGAGTTTGAAGAGCCAATGGATGACGAAAACTTAATCGATTACGGTCTGGACTCAGTACGTATGATGGCGCTGGCGGCCCGTTGGCGGAAAGTGCATGGCGATATCGACTTTGTGATGCTGGCGAAAAAACCGACCATTGACGCCTGGTGGACGCTGCTCTCCCGCGAGGTGAAGTGATGGCCGGATTTGACTTCACAGGGAAAACCGTCTGGATAACCGGCGCGGGAAAAGGCATTGGCTACACCACGGCGCTGGCGTTTGTTGACGCCGGGGCACAGGTTACGGGCTTCGACCGCGAGTTCGCGCTGGCAGAGTATCCCTTTGCCACTGAGGTGATGGACGTGGCGAACGCGCAGCAGGTGGCGCAGGTATGCGAGCGTTTGCTGGCGAATACTGGGCGTCTCGACATACTGGTGAACGCCGCAGGGATCCTGCGTATGGGACCAACCGACGCGCTGAGCGTGGAGGACTGGCAGCAAACCTTTGCCGTCAACGTGGGCGGAGCATTCAATTTGTTTCAGCAGACGATGGCGCAGTTTCGTCGCCAGCGGGGCGGGGCAATTGTCACCGTCGCATCGGATGCGGCGCACACGCCGCGTATCGGCATGAGTGCTTATGGGGCGTCAAAAGCCGCGCTGAAAAGCCTGGCGCTAACCGTGGGACTTGAACTGGCGGGCAGCGGCGTGCGCTGCAATGTGGTTTCGCCAGGCTCGACCGATACCGACATGCAGCGTACGTTGTGGGTCAGTGATGATGCGGAACAGCAGCGTATTCGAGGGTTTGGCGAGCAGTTTAAGCTCGGCATTCCGTTGGGGAAAATCGCCCGGCCGCAGGAGATCGCCAACACGATTTTATTCCTCGCCTCCGATCTGGCCAGCCACATTACGTTGCAGGATATTGTGGTGGACGGCGGCTCCACGCTGGGGGCATGACGATGATCTGGAAACGTCATTTAACGTTGGATGAACTGAATGCCACCAGTCAGAACACCATGGTGGCGCTTCTGGGTATGGTTTATACCCGACTGAGTGATGATGTGCTGGAAGCCGAAATGCCGGTGGATGAGCGTACGCATCAGCCGTTTGGTTTGCTGCACGGCGGCGCGTCGGCGGCTCTGGCGGAAACGTTGGGGTCAATGGCGGGTTATCTGATGACTCGAGACGGGCAGTGTGTGGTGGGAACTGAGTTGAACGCCACGCATCACCGCGCAGTATCGCAGGGGAAAGTGCGCGGTGTGTGCCAGCCGTTGTATCTTGGGCGACAGAATCAAAGCTGGGAAATCGTCATCTTTGATGAACAGGGGCGGCGCTGCTGCACCTGCCGTTTAGGCACGGCGGTGATGGGGTGAAGTCACCCGGCAAAGTAAAATGAAATTGCAGGGTTAACAGGTAAATGAAGTGATCCAGTTAACAATGCAATGTAAATACTCAGTGATACTTCGGGTTTGTATGGTTGTCAGGTTGTTAAATTCAGAAAAGATGTTATAGAAACAAAATGTAACATCTCTCTGGATCGGACAACGGATAACAACTATGAACAAATCAGGGAAGTACCTCGTCTGGACAGTGCTCTCCGTAATGGGAGCATTTGCCCTCGGCTATATCGCATTAAACCGTGGTGAACAGATCAACGCGTTGTGGATAGTCGTGGCGTCGGTCTGTGTCTACCTTATCGCTTACCGTTTCTATGGCCTGTACATCGCGAAAAATGTACTGGCGCTGGACCCGACGCGTATGACGCCAGCCGTGCGTCATAACGACGGTCTGGACTATGTTCCCACCGATAAAAAAGTACTGTTTGGTCACCATTTTGCAGCGATTGCCGGAGCGGGTCCGTTAGTTGGACCGGTGCTGGCGGCGCAAATGGGCTATCTGCCAGGGATGATCTGGCTGCTCGCCGGGGTAGTGCTGGCCGGCGCGGTGCAGGACTTTATGGTGCTGTTTGTTTCTACCCGTCGCGATGGTCGTTCCCTTGGCGAACTGGTGAAAGAAGAGATGGGCCCAACGGCAGGCGTCATTGCGCTGGTGGCCTGTTTTATGATCATGGTGATTATCCTCGCGGTACTGGCGATGATTGTCGTGAAAGCGCTAACCCACAGCCCGTGGGGAACTTACACCGTAGCGTTCACTATCCCGCTGGCGATTTTTATGGGGATTTACCTGCGCTATCTGCGCCCGGGTCGCATTGGCGAAGTGTCGGTCATCGGTCTGGTGTTCCTGGTATTTGCCATTATTTCCGGTGGCTGGGTGGCGGAGAGTCCTACCTGGGCCCCTTATTTTGACTTTACCGGTGTACAGCTGACCTGGATGCTGGTGGGCTACGGTTTCGTGGCTGCCGTGCTGCCGGTCTGGCTGCTGCTGGCACCGCGCGATTACCTTTCTACCTTCCTGAAAATCGGCACCATTGTGGGTCTGGCGGTAGGGATCCTGATCATGCGCCCGACGCTGACCATGCCTGCGTTGACCAAGTTTGTTGACGGTACCGGCCCGGTCTGGAGCGGTAACCTGTTCCCGTTCCTGTTTATTACCATCGCCTGCGGCGCAGTCTCTGGTTTCCACGCGCTGATTGCCTCCGGCACCACGCCGAAGATGCTGGCGAATGAAGGTCAGGCCTGTTTTATCGGCTATGGCGGGATGCTGATGGAATCCTTTGTCGCCATTATGGCGCTGGTAGCGGCCTGTGTTATCGATCCGGGCGTCTACTTTGCGATGAACAGCCCGATGGCGGTACTGGCACCTGCCGGAACCACCGATGTGGTTGCGTCAGCGGCACAGGTCGTGAGCAGCTGGGGCTTTGTTATCACGCCTGATACGCTGCATCAGATCGCGAACGATGTCGGCGAACAATCCATTATCTCCCGCGCAGGCGGCGCGCCGACGCTGGCGGTGGGCATGGCGTATATTCTGCACGGTGCGCTGGGTGGCATGATGGATGTGGCATTCTGGTATCACTTCGCCATTCTGTTTGAAGCCCTGTTTATTCTGACGGCAGTAGACGCCGGTACGCGCGCCGCGCGCTTTATGCTGCAGGATCTGCTGGGCGTGGTGTCACCAGGGCTGAAACGTACCGATTCGCTGCCAGCGAACCTGTTGGCGACGGCGCTGTGCGTACTGGCCTGGGGTTACTTCCTGCACCAGGGCGTGGTGGATCCACTGGGCGGTATTAACACCCTGTGGCCGCTGTTTGGTATCGCCAACCAGATGCTGGCCGGTATGGCGTTGATGCTCTGTGCGGTGGTGCTATTCAAGATGAAACGCCAGCGCTACGCATGGGTGGCGCTGGTGCCAACCGCCTGGCTGCTGATTTGTACCCTGACCGCTGGCTGGCAGAAAGCGTTTAGCCCGGATGCAAAAATCGGCTTCCTGGCTATCGCCAACAAATTCCAAGCGATGATCGACAGCGGTAACATTCCGGCGCAGTACACCCAGTCGCAGCTGACGCAACTGGTATTTAACAACCGCCTTGATGCGGGGCTTACCATTTTCTTCATGGTGGTCGTGGTGGTGCTGGGTCTGTTCTCTATCAAAACTGCACTGGCAGCGTTGAAAGAAGATAAACCTACGTCGAAAGAAACGCCGTACGAACCGATGCCTGAGAATGTCGAAGAGATCGTGGCGCAGGCGAAAGGCGCGCACTAATATTCTCTTAACCAATGAGCCCTCTCCTGAACGGGGAGGGCGTTTGTACGACAGGAAACCACTATGTTTGAAACGCTCTCTAAAGCCGGAAAGTATTTAGGCCAAACCGCCCGGTTAATGATCGGTGTGCCGGATTACGACAACTATGTTGAGCATATGCGAGTCACACACCCGGATCAGACGCCGATGACCTACGAAGAATTTTTCCGCGAGCGCCAGGATGCGCGCTATGGGGGCAAAGGTGGCGCGAAGTGCTGTTGATTTTTTGCCGGATGGCGTTAACGCTTATCCGGCCTACAACAATGCTTTGACCGTAGGCCTGAAAAGGCGAAGCCGCCATCAGGCAACCTGCACCATAGTCATACCGTAAACGACTCTACCTTTTCGAATGCTGCGCGCAGTGTCTCCGACGTTAACGTTACCGGCAGGGCGTGAATGGACTCCACCGGGCGCAGGGTGTGCGCAATCACTTTGTCGATTTCTGCGCGATTATTGATATCCACGTCCAGTTGAGCTAATCGGGTTGGCAGGTTGAAGCGCTGATAGGCGGTAATTAACTGCGCCAGCACAGCATCTTGTCCCAGCAACGCACTCTGCACCAGGATGCCGTACGCCACTTTAGTGCCATGTAAAAACTTCTCTGTTTGTGGGAGGACGGTCAGGCCATTGTGAACAGAATGCGCCGCCGCCACGCGGGTGTAGCGCTCGCCCAGACCGCCGACCATACCACCGCCAGCAATGATCGCATCCACCACGTCGCAAAACGCACGGGTCAGTTCACCACGCTGCTTATCTGCCAGCGCCTGCTCGCTGCTTT
>NZ_CP080033.1:1661401-1662495 GCF_019382635.1 Citrobacter sp. Colony219
CCTCTGGCGCATTAAGCACGATCTCTGGCTCTACCAGTACCAAAAAATTTGCATCATCGAAAATTTCGAAATGCAGTGCCTGACCTGCATCGTTATACCAGACGGAGAGCGGCGTCCAGGCAGCGCAGGTCGCCGCAATCGTAGGAATACCGACAAACGGCAAATCCAGACGACGGGCCAACGCTTTAGCGGTGTCGAGCAATGTTCCTCCACCCACGCCAATCACCACGCTGCGATTCTCTCCTGACTCTGTTGCCAGTTGCCCAACATCTTTTTCGCTGCAATGACCCGTAAACAGCAGGTGTTTAGCCTCGGCGAGATGAAATGTCTCTGGCAGATAAGGGCGGGCCGCATCGATAGCGCGCTCACCATAAACCCACACGGCGCGTGAAAGTTGGTCGGCAGTGAAAAAATCGTTGAGTCTCGACAGGCTGCCGGGATGGGAAAAATAGTTGGCCGGGCCGGTAACGACGCGAATCTCGGTATTATTCATGTTGTGTTGTCCTTTTGGCTGTCCTGTCCAGGCAGGTTATTTTTATATAGACGTCTGAACGTCTTGATTGCCAAATACTAGCATCGTGTTATAGTGGCTTCAACCACAACATCACACGCTGGGATAACAATAATGAGTAATAACCCGCTGATTCCGCAAAGCAAACTGCCTAACCTGGGCACTACTATCTTCACGCAAATGAGTGCGCTGGCGCAGCAGCATCAGGCCATTAATCTCTCGCAGGGATTTCCTGATTTTGACGGTCCACTCTTTTTGCAGGAACGTCTGGCGTATCACGTCGCGCATGGCGCAAACCAGTACGCGCCGATGACGGGTGTGCAGCCGCTGCGAGAGGCCATTGCGGATAAAACCGCGCAGTTGTACGGCTATAGACCCGACGCAAATAGCGAAGTGACCGTTACGGCGGGGGCAACGGAAGCATTGTACGCCGCGATCACGGCGCTGGTGCGTCCGGGTGATGAGGTGATTTGTTTTGACCCAAGTTACGACAGCTATGCGCCCGCGATCGAGTTATCCGGCGGCGTGGTTAAACGCATGGCGTTGCAACCGCCGTCTTTTCGTGTCGACTGGCAGGAATTTG
>NZ_CP080033.1:1662824-1704449 GCF_019382635.1 Citrobacter sp. Colony219
TTTTCCGTCAACACGCCGGCTCAGTTGGCACTGGCGGATATGCTACGAGAAGATCCTGCACACTATCGTGAGTTGCCAGCCTTTTATCAGAAAAAACGTGATGTGCTGGTGAATGCGCTGTGTGACAGTCGGCTGGAAATACTACCCTGCGAAGGGACGTACTTTTTGCTGATTGATTACAGTGCTGTTTCTGATCTCAACGATGTGGCGTTTTGCCAATGGCTGACTAAAGAGGTCGGCGTGGCGGCGATACCGCTGTCCGTTTTCTGCGCCGATCCTTTCCCACATAAGCTGATTCGCCTGTGTTTTGCTAAGCAAGAATCGACGCTGCTGGCAGCGGCAGAACGCCTGGTTACGCTGTAGTGACGCGATTTCGCTACTTCACCGTCCAGGCTTTGGAGAATCGACGGTCGGCAAATAACTCTTGCAGACCGTTGATTTGCTTCAAACGTAAGACTTCGTCGCTATCCATTCCCAGTTCTTTACCGATTTTCTCTTCGCTCCAGCCTAATTGTGATAATTCACGAACGATTTCCGACATAGCATGGATTTGATGCCGCCCACGGGCACGATTGTGGCGGATTGTTGCCGCCATGCGCTCATGACGCCCGCGTTGCAGACAGGCAACGGGCAGATAACCTTTCAGGCGTGATTTTAGTGATGATTTGTTTTTGCCGATTTCATGTCGATGGAATCCGTCGACGATTTCATATTCTTCCGGGGTTGATTGAACCACGACGATCGGTTGTGTGAAGCCATCGGCTTCAATGGATTTCAGCAGTAGCTTTTTCTCCGGCGGCGCAACGTTATTTGGGTTGTAATCATTTGGCGAAATAGCGCTGTTTTTGATCCACAGAACGCAGTCTACCGGTTCTTCACGGAAAGGGCTGACGCTATGGATTGCCATCCTGAATTCATTGATTGCTTCAATTCGTTCTTCTTCTGAAAGGCCAGAAAGAAAACCGGTGAGTTCCTGAGTTAGTCGTCGTTGCATAAGATCCCCCATTCCTGGCGTTTGGTTTTCATACGTTCGTTATAACGCTGATAGTTTTTCATTTTTGTGGGACTGAATGAGAGTGCCCGACACCAGTAGTCATTATTCAGCAGTACTTTGCAGATCCGTCTCCATGAAGGGATATCTTTAGAACCAATATCGTTTTCCTGGGTTTGAGGAATATTATCGATCCCTTTTTTCTTGTACCACTGTAAATAGACGGCGATTTTGTTGCGGTAGTGCTCTGCGGTCTGTTGCGGCATGCTGTCTAATAGCAGCATGGCGTACGCTTGCCAGCTTAAATGCTCAGGTTTTAATATTTTCCGGTGGCCGTAAAAATGGTTGTCATGGCCGGCGTATATTCCGCCGCTTTTAACGCCGCTAACCCGGGTGCACATGGCTGCCCATCGCTGTGGCTCAATAACATGATACAGCCACAGTCCCTGGCGTTGTTCCGGGCCAAAGGGTTCGCAAATGCGCATATATCGTGTTGGCACGCCAGCCTGGTACATCAGGTTATACAGGGGGTTGCATGGCATTTTTGTTTTCGCAAACCATGTCCATATATCGGCTGTTTTCCAGTCATACACCGGATAGATATACCAGGTGTGTCCTCCCGGTGCGGCGGTAGTCCACGGTTTGTCATCGGCAAAACGTTGCTTACGTGAATGGGCAATGGCGACAAAACGGTTATATGACTCGTCGGCACGGATGCCCACCATCATTGCCGCAGGACGTTTTTCTGAAAACCAGTCAGCGAACTCACGAACGAATTGTTCAAAGGTCATGCCGGGTTGGTAGAAATGAAAGAAACAGGGATCGGTAATCGCATCTGCTGGTGGTTGCCGCACCCATTGTGTATTGGGTTCCCAACACTGCCATTCCGGTTGAAATTGTGAGAGAGAATTTTGGGTGGTGAGCGGTATTGCTACCCAATAAAAACGTTCTATAACGTCAGAATAGTGTTCTCGTAGCGCTTCAACATAGTCGATAGTACAAGAGAACTGGGCTTCCCAGTCAATAAACAATACGCTTATTTTTTTATGTAACTGGCGTGCAAGAGTGGCGGTGAGATGCATCATGAGCCCGGAGTCTTTCCCTCCAGACAGTGAAACGCACACGCGAGGCAGTGTTTCCAAAGTCCAGGTAATGCGTTCCTGAGCGGCTTCCAGCACGCTCTGACTCAGAGGGATTTTGTAAACAGACATAGCAAGTCCATACTGAAAGAATAAAAGAGTAACATCTCTAATGTATACTTTGAATAAGATATGCCAATTTATGAAGCGTGCAACCTTTAAATATATTCACTTAATGTATTTAAAATATTTTTTTATTTAGTGTATGTATGGTTCTTTGATATGTCGTTTTTTTCGGTTTTTTTGTTTATTTTTGTTATGGAATTCTCAAAGTTTTTGTTGTTAAGTGAGGCCCGGTTGTACATTAAAAATAGATTCATTGATGGTGGCTTAATATCTGTTTTGATTTTCTTTAAATTGAATAATGATGAATATAATTCGAAGGTTGATTTAGGAATGAAACCAATGATATCTGTAATGGATATAATGTTGATAATTGACATCAGTGAATCACTAGAGAACCCAGTTTTACGATTGGCGAGAAAAGCATTTGTTTCCGACTGGTACTCTTTTACACCAGCATCGTCAGAGAGAAACCACGAAAACTGTTCTTCCAGTATTTCATTTAACGTTGTTTTTTCATTTATTCTGGGGTGGTTTTTGCCACAGACCAATACGGTCTCAATTGTCCTGAATGGGGTGCATATAATTGAGCGGTTAACGATCGGTGATGTCGTGATGACAACATCCGCTTTACGGTAGGCGAGTAAGTCTTCAGCGGTTTCCGATGTTATCAGAATATCACGATGTTCAATTTCAACATATTTGTCTTCCCTGATAGATTTAATTAACTCACTTATGTAGGCATTGCTGATAATTTGCGGACTGTAAATGACGAATTTTTTCTTCAGACTGGAGCTGTGCATGATATTTATTGTTTCTTCCAGACTGTTGAGATTGTTCTCAAGGTGATGGTGTAGATTGACCGCCGTTACGGTAGGCGTAATGCCTTTCCCTGCCCGAATAAACAAAGGATCATTGAATTGAGTGCGAAGCCTTTGTAGCGACTGGCTAACGGCTGAGGGGGTAATAAACAGCGTTTCGGCGGCTTTGCTTATGCTCAGATTCTGATAGATACACTCGAAAATAACCAGCAGGTTCAGATCGAATTTTTTGAGGTCGTAAAGGTTAGCCATACGCTAATTCCTGTTTTAGTTTAGTTGTGAAATATTTCATTTTGTTATGTATGAGTTTTAATGCATCATCGTTTCATATACATGTAAAACTTAATGAATAGTTTACTACTACTTAAAATAGCACAGGCAGGGTTATTTTTTCGGTAAAAAGTGCTAACGGGTTAATTGATATAGAAAAGAAGAATGATTGATATGAAAATAATATCAATCATTCGTTGCGTATATTTATTTGGCTCCCATGATAATATCCAGCTTCTCTTTATCGGGCAAACCTACTGCCTGTTGCAGGGTATTATCTTTGCTCATGTAATAAATGGCGGGCGTGACATTGGCGCCTAAATCGTCCATTAGTTTTTGGTTGATATTCAGCGTCTTCATTTGCTCGGCAGGCGGGTTTGCTGGCAGTGCCAGCGTCATTTTGCCGCCGGAGGCTTCATAGTCGTGCCAGGTTTTAGCGGGGTCCTTGCTTGCCAGAATGGCCGCAGCGGTTGCCGGGCTTTCGGGTTTTATTACGCCAACCAGCAACGTGCGCAGTTGGACTTTACCGGCGTCCACCCACGGGCGCGCCTGCTGCCAGAACTGTTTACAATAGGGACAGAAGGGATCGGCAAACACATACACAATAACTGGCGCGTCTTTTTTGCCATCCAGAATCCACGACGCTTTTTCCATGCGTTGCCACATCTCGCGCCCGGCAGGGGCATAGATCTCTTTTTCTATCAGCGCATTACTCAGGTTTTCACCTTTCTCGTTATACATATAGCCGGAGATCGCCTGTTTTCCATCAGGCGTCACATAGATAGTGACCCCCATGTCCTGATATTTGCCCAGATAACCTTTCATGCCTCCCGGGGCGTCGAACGACTTCAGAATCGTAATGCCCTGTTTCTCAATCGCTTTCACGGGGGCAGGAAGCTCTTCAGCGTGGACGACTGCAGGGAGCAGAGCTAAGAGTAATGTACGTTTAAACATTGATTTTCCTTATAAAATTAGAAGGAAAGGGAGTTAAGTTGCAAAACCTATCGCAGCCATAGGTAAGATCGACAGTCTGTCGATTGCCCTTTCGGTAGTTGGGTGATGTAATCCCAATCGCTGTTACGACCTTGGTTAAGGTAATGTAGAGCGCAACACATAGCCAGTTCTGCTGGCACTGAAGTTACTTGCGGGTAACTCGGGTAATGAGGCTCCCTGCAAAGGGAGCCTTTTTTACTTTTAGAATAGGGTTTACACCATGCGGTTGAGTCGGTTGTTAGTTAACGCTTATTGATTTGATAAAGGAAACGCATTAGCCCTTATCAATGATTTTCGTTAACTTATCCCTCAACGAAAACACGGAGGAAGTACAGATGTCTTTGATTAATACCAAAATTAAACCTTTCAAAAACCAGGCGTTCAAAAACGGTGAGTTCATCGAAGTAACCGAGAAAGATACCGAAGGTCGTTGGAGTGTCTTCTTCTTCTACCCGGCTGATTTTACGTTCGTATGTCCGACCGAGCTGGGCGACGTTGCTGACCATTACGAAGAACTGCAGAAACTGGGTGTGGACGTTTACTCTGTTTCTACTGACACTCATTTTACTCACAAAGCATGGCACAGCAGCTCTGAAACCATCGCGAAAATCAAATATGCGATGATCGGCGACCCGACTGGCGCCCTGACCCGTAACTTCGACAACATGCGTGAAGATGAAGGTCTGGCTGACCGTGCAACATTTGTTGTTGACCCGCAGGGTATCATCCAGGCAATCGAAGTTACCGCTGAAGGTATCGGCCGTGATGCGTCTGACCTGCTGCGCAAAATTAAAGCTGCACAGTATGTCGCTTCCCACCCAGGTGAAGTTTGCCCGGCTAAATGGAAAGAAGGCGAAGCGACCTTAGCGCCATCTTTAGATCTGGTCGGCAAGATCTAAGTCTGTTTTGCCTTGCGGCGCTGCGCTTGCATAGGCCTACGAAACCGTAGGCCGGGTAAACGAAGTGCCACCCGGCAATCAATGGGCGCAGACGCGCCCATTTCATTCCAGCACCATGACGCAAGTTGCATTGATGCGGCCCCGCGAATTCGGCTTGCATGATGATGTTTTCAGAGAGGGAAGAATAATGCTCGACACAAATATGAAAACCCAGCTCAAGGCTTATCTTGAGAAACTGACCAAACCTGTTGAGCTGATTGCTACGCTGGATGACAGCGCTAAATCGGCAGAAATCAAGGAACTGCTGACTGAAATTGCTGAACTGTCAGAAAAAGTCACCTTTAAAGAAGACAATACTCTGGCGGTACGTAAGCCATCGTTCCTGATTACCAATCCTGGTTCTCACCAGGGGCCGCGCTTTGCCGGTTCTCCGCTGGGGCATGAGTTTACCTCTCTGGTTCTGGCGCTGTTGTGGACCGGTGGTCATCCGTCAAAAGAGGCACAGTCACTGCTGGAGCAGATCCGCGACCTCGACGGGGACTTTGAGTTTGAAACCTATTATTCACTGTCCTGCCATAACTGCCCGGATGTGGTGCAAGCGCTCAACCTGATGTCTGTACTTAACCCACGCATCAAGCATACGGCGATTGATGGCGGTACATTCCAGAACGAAATTACCGATCGTAACGTCATGGGCGTACCGGCGGTCTATATGAACGGCAAAGAGTTCGGCCAGGGTCGTATGACGCTGACTGAAATCGTAGCGAAAGTGGATACCGGTGCAGAAAAGCGCGCAGCGGAAGAGTTGAATAAGCGTGATGCTTACGATGTGCTGATCGTCGGTTCGGGTCCTGCCGGGGCAGCGGCTGCGGTGTACTCTGCACGTAAAGGTATTCGCACCGGTCTGATGGGCGAACGCTTTGGCGGTCAGGTTCTTGATACCGTTGATATCGAAAACTACATCTCTGTACCGAAAACCGAAGGCCAGAAACTGGCTGGCGCACTGAAAGCACATGTTGATGATTACGATGTTGATGTTATTGATAGCCAGAGTGCGAGCAAACTGGTTCCGGCAGCTCAGGAAGGTGGTTTGCATCAGATTGAAACGGCTTCCGGCGCGGTGTTGAAAGCACGCAGCATCATCATTGCTACCGGTGCAAAATGGCGCAACATGAATGTTCCGGGTGAAGATCAGTATCGCACCAAGGGCGTAACCTACTGTCCGCACTGTGATGGCCCGCTGTTTAAAGGCAAGCGTGTCGCGGTGATAGGTGGCGGTAACTCGGGTGTTGAAGCGGCTATCGATCTGGCGGGTATCGTCGAGCACGTGACGTTGCTGGAATTTGCCCCGGAAATGAAAGCCGATCAGGTTCTGCAGAATAAAGTCCGCAGTCTGAAAAACGTCGACATTATTCTGAATGCGCAAACCACAGAAGTGAAAGGCGACGGCAGTAAAGTCACCGGTCTGGAGTATCGTGACCGCGTCAGCGGTGATATCCACAATGTGGAACTGGCGGGTATCTTTGTACAGATTGGTCTGTTGCCAAATACCAACTGGCTGGAAGGCGCCGTTGAGCGTAACCGCATGGGTGAAATCATCATTGATGCCAAGTGCGAGACCAGCGTGAAGGGCGTTTTCGCGGCCGGAGACTGCACCACCGTACCGTATAAGCAGATTATCATTGCGACTGGCGAAGGTGCCAAAGCATCATTGAGCTCGTTTGATTATCTGATTCGCACCACAACCGTATAAGAAAGTAAGACTCACCTGCAAAAGAAGCGAAATGCCCGATAGCACAAGCATATCGGGCCTACAAATGGGATATCATCGGTTTGTAGGAGAAAGAGGCTACCGGAAGGTAGCCTCTTTTTTTATTAGCGAACGACCAGCACCGGTAAGGTAGCGTGGCGGACAACGCTGGAGGCGTTAGATCCGAGCAGATGGGTGCTGATCGATGGGTTACGCGATCCGATGACCACCACATCTGCATTCAACTCTTCACCCAATTCGTTTACCACATCACGCACGCTACCAAAGCGAACGTGCTGCTTAATGCGGGAAGGATCGATACTGAAGTGACCGACCATCGTTTGCAGACGGGTTTCCGCTTCGTGTTGCAGATGCTCTTCAAAACGACGAACGTCAGCGGCAAAACGGTGCAGACTCAGACTGGCAGAACCCGGGAGCACATGCAGCAGATGGATCACCCCTTTATCTTGTGCCAGAAATTCTGCATGGCGAACAGCCTTGTCGCTCAGTTCCATTTCGAATACATCAACAGGCATTATGATTGTGTTGTACATAAACATTCTCCTTGTCATTACATGAACACATAACAGCATAGTATTAAAAATGATTCTGTCAGTCACGACACAGATTTATGTTTTGCGAACAGGAAAGGAAGTGAGGAGCAGGGAGATCTAAGCGGAAAGAGGATGCGGATGCATCCCCTGTAAGATAAAGCGAGTCGCTTTGATAAGACAGAGTTAGCGCAGGTAGTCGCCTGCAGCTTCAGGCTGGTACTCAAGCTCGATGACTTCGAGGTGGGTCGATGTACCGCCCGGTAATTCCCAATGGATCGTATCGCCAACGCGCAGGCCCAGAAGCGCTGCACCGACTGGCGCCATTACCGAAAGCTGTGTACTGCTGTCAGTCATATTGGCCGGATATACCAGGGTACGTACACGCACTTCGCCATCGCTCAGATTGCGGAATTTCACGCGGCTGTTCATGGTCACCACGTCGTGCGGCATGGTTTCCGGGGAACACATTTGGGCGCGATCCAGTTCAGCGTTTAATGCGTCCGCTATCGGTAAACCAGCAAACGCAGGTTGCTCCAACAGGCGGTCAATGCGTTCCGCATCGAGGTCGTTAATGATAATAGTTGGTCTGGACATTTATTACTCCATGTCGTCGATACTGCGGATGCGCAGGTAAATAATCCCAAAAGAAAACCCTCACCGTCAGGCGGCAAGGGTTTAGCTTTTATGATGATACTGAGACTTACCCCATGTTTGAAGTGATTTAGTTCACATTCAGGCAAATCATCAATATTGTCGCGTATGGTGTAATGTCAGCCAGTTAAGCATTATAGGGAACATGTGATTCCGGCTCAGGGTTCCGTTCACTTCAGCGGCATCACTTTTCTGCGGCACAGCCCCCGTGAACGGGCAAGGGAGGCTCGCCGCCGCCTCCCTTGCAACCCAGGCTCCCGGCGGGAAAATCGTCGCTACGCGATGTATTCGTCTTATGCCGTCTGCCTGTCGGGTCGGGGCCGAGCCTACGTCCATGCAGGCCGTCCCCTCTGTCCGCATCCCTGCGGACAGACCCGGTCAGCCGTCAACGCCTCATCGATTTTCCGCCGGGAGCCGGGATTGTTAAGGGTACAGCGATAGTACCCTTAACACGTTCACAGGCAGTATGGTTTCAGAGAAGTGAAAAACATAAGGTGAACGGAACAATACACCAGAGGCAACAGGTTCATTACCTTTAGTTCGTAACTGACAAGCATTACGCGTATGGTGTGATTTTAGCCGAAAAACGTGATCGTTCTCAAATTTGCATTATGCTTTTTAAGCGCTCGCTGCGGGCGCGTCACGACAACTCAGTGTTCCTCGACAGGAGATCTCATGAGCCAGTACGACAAACTTACCTTAAAAGATGGCAGCTATTTGCATTTCAAAGACTGGGGAAGCGGCCAGCCCATTGTGTTCAGCCATGGTTGGCCGCTAACCGCAGATGCATTTGAAGATCAGATGCTGTTTCTCGGGTCGAAAGGATTTCGTGTGATAGCCCATGACAGACGAGGGCACGGGCGTTCGGCCCAGCCCTGGGATGGCCACAATATGGATCAGTATGCTGACGATTTGGCCGAACTTACCGCGTATCTCAATCTCAAAGATGCTGTGCATGTCGGGCACTCTACCGGCGGTGGCGAAGTTGCTCGTTATATTGGCCGCCATGGGACGCAGAGGGTCGCAAAAGCGGTGTTAATTGGCGCGGTGACGCCCATTATGATCAAGACCGACTTTAATCCAAATGGCGTGCCGAAAGAGGTATTCGATGGCATTCGTGAAGGGGTTGTGAACGATCGCGCCGCCTTTTTCTATGAATTGACCGCTGCATTCTATGGCTACAACCGTCCTGGCGCAAAAGAGTCGAAAGCCGTCAGGGAAAGTTTTGTTGAACAGGGTTTACAAGGCTCCATCAAAGCGTTGTACGACTGTATCCACGCGTTTTCGGAAACAGATCTGCGTGAGGATCTCAAAAAAATGACCATCCCGACGCTGGTGATCCACGGTGACGACGATCAGATTGTCCCGTTTGAAACCTGCGGAAAGGTCGCGGCGGAAATACTGCCTGATTCGCAGTTGAAGATATATGTCGGCGGCTCGCATGGTATTTGCACCACCCATAAACAACAGATCAACGGTGACCTGCTCAACTTTATTCAGTCGTAATCGTTCGTGGATTGTTCTACGCTGATCCTCTTCCGTCAGGGGGATGAGCGAAGCACAATTTATGCTTAGCAGAGGTTAACTTCACCAGGGAAAACTATGTATTTCTATCAACCGTCACAGGGACACGGCCTGCCACATGACCCGCTCAATGCCATTATTGGGCCACGCCCTATTGGATGGATTACGTCGAGTGACAGTAACGGTCGGCATAATCTGGCGCCGTACAGTTTCTTTAACTGCTTTAACTATCATCCACCGATTATCGGTTTTGCCAGCAGCGGCTGGAAAGACAGTGTGCAGAATATTATCGAAACAGGTGAGTTTGTCTGGAACCTGACCACCCTTGAGTTGGCCAGTGCGATGAACGAAACGTCGGCCAGTCTGCCGCACGGCGAGGATGAGTTCTTTGCCGCAGGGCTTAGCAAGGCAGATAGCCGGATAGTCAACGTGCCGCGCGTGGCACAAAGTCCCGTCAATTTTGAGTGTCGTTTATCACAGAGCCTGCAACTGACGGCCGCAGATGGCTCACCGGTTGATACCTGGCTGGTATTGGGGGAAGTGGTGGGCATCCACATCGATGAAACGCTGCTGGAAGACGGCATCTATCAGACGGCGAAAGCGAAGCCGGTACTGCGTGCTGGTGGGCCAACGGCGTATTATTCGATCAGTGAAACACACCGTTTTGATTTAGTTCGCCCGGACGCCCGAGCAAAACGCTAAGCTTACGGACCGACGCCAGCTTGCAGCGTCGGTCGCAAGTTTCAATATCCCACTTTGTCGATAATAAACTGTTTACCACAGCTACCTGGATGTGGTTGCGGTAAGAATGACTGTGCAGATAACGTCTGGTTGATGTTGTCGGCTTTCAGGGAGAACTGGATCTCAGTGAGATACGCTGGATTGCCGTGGCAGCTTAGCTTCACAGCTTTGACGTTCTCTTTGCCCCAGCTTTTGGCAACTGCAGCGTCAAATGCGTTACGGCTGACGGTTTTGCCGTAGTTTTCCGCCAGGAATTTGCCCACCTCGCTGTTCTTAACCTCATTATTCAGCCGTACCATCGTGCTAAAGTACGCGTCGGGATCAAAACCGAAACACGCGCCATGTTTGGCATACTCGTAACGTTCCAGACAGGATCTCCCTCCAGCGCCGGGCATTACAGCGCTGAGTTTTGCTGCGCTTTCCAGCGACAGCCCGGTTTCGGGGGCCGCGCATTTACGGCTGGCACGTGCTTCAGGCAGGTTGGGAATAGGGCGAGTCGCGCAGCCAAAACGCATCCAGCGGCGGTTGTCTACTCCTCGGGCGGCAATGGATTTAGGCAGGCTGGGCCATAAACCGTGAACGGTCAGGAAATCCGCTTTGTCTGCGCTCTCTTTTTGTAAACGACATTCGTCAGGCTCCTGACGATTACGCTCGTGTTGGCTCTGACAAAATCCGGTTTGCCAGGAGAGGGCCAGCACGTAGCTGTCAAAGTCAGCGTACTGTTTTGCCTGGAGTTCATCGGCCTGAGCCGCAGAAACTGGCAGCAGAAGCGCTGCCAGTAATGAAGAATAACGCCATGTTGATGTCATGATGATTTCGAATACTTATATAAATTATGAATATCATCTATTTAATCATAAAAAATGCCAGTCAGGTTTAGCTGACTGGCATCATTTTCATCAGGCGTGAACCGAAATGATTAGCTCCACATTGCCAGAATCGGCCAGCCGACCAGCAGAAGCATAGAGATGTAGATAACGCCGAAGATAGCACCCAGACGCCAGTAGTCTTTAGACTTCACATAACCACAGCCGTAGATGATAACGCCAGGGCCTGTTGCATATGGAGTCAGACAGCCCATGATACCGATGGACAACACCAGCAGGATACACAGGTGTTCCATCGGCACGCCCGGGATACCTTTACCTACAGCCAGAATAACCGGCAGCATGGTGGCGGTGTGCGCAGAAAGGCTGGCAAACAGGTAGTGAGCAAAGTAGAACACCAGCACCAGCACGATTACTGTCGCGTTAGGCGAGAAACCTTCCAGATGCGTACTCATGGTGTTGGCGAACCAGTCGATAAAACCGGAACGGGTTAAACCGTTGGCCATTACTACCAGAGTGGCAAGGTTGACCAGGGTGTTCCATGCGCTGTTATAGCGGGTAATATCTTTCCACGGTACCACGTGCAGCGCCAGCATCAGGGAGACCGCCAGCAGACCCACTGCGGTAGCGTCAATCAGCTTGCCACCGAAAACCCACAGACCCAGGCTGAGCAGAACCAGACCGATCAGCGTTATCTCTTTACGGGTCAGTTTACCCATGGTTTTCAGTTCATCACCGGCCCATGCGGCAACTTCAGCACTGTGGGTGACTTCCGGCTTGTACAGAACATAGGACAGCCACGGAGCAACGATCAGCAAAATAATACCGACCGGCAGGAAGCTGAGGAACCACTGCAACCAGCTGATTTGAATTCCGGCGATTTTGTTAACGAATTCCAGACCCAGTACGTTTGGCGCAGCGCCAGTAACGAACATAGAGGAGCTCAGGCTGGTACTGATAACCATCATCCACATCAGATATCCGCCGATACGGCGCGCGGAAGGATCGTTAGGGAAGGATTTAAACAGCGGCGGCAGGTTTTTGATAACCGGGAATACAGTACCACCGGTACGCGCGGTGTTGGACGGTGTAAACGGCGCCAGCAGAATGTCGATGATAACAATCGCATAGCCCAGCGTCAGGGTACGTTTCCCCATGAATTTCACCAGGAACAGCGCGATACGACGACCCAGACCGGTGACCTCATAACCCAGCGCGAAAATAAACGCACCAAACACCAACCACACGGTGGTGCTGGAGAAGCCCGCCAGACCCCATTTCAGCGCTTGCTTACCCGCTTTAAATGCCGGGTCGGCCAGTTCTGAAGCATCAAACAGCAGATAGTTGCTGCCGATAACGCAGATCGTTACGGCGATAAAGCTGATCGCTGTTGCCGGAATTGGCTCCAGGATCATACCGACGATCATCGCCACAAACACGGCAAAGTAGTGCCAGGCCTGTGGAGGCATTCCATCAGGGACGGGGATAAGAAACATGACGCCCATTACGACCAATGGGGCCAGTAACTTCCATATTTTATCTTTTGCTAAAGACATGTGTGATTCTCCGGAAAGGATCTTTAATTGTGATAATGATGAACTTGTGAAATCTGAGCTAAGAACCAGGTGACGATCAGCAGATCGGCGCAGCCTCCGGGACTGAGGTTGCGTTCAATGCACTGTTGGTCGAACTGGTGTAGGTATTCGAGATCGGCAGGGGTACGAATCCCCCCTTGCTGTATCAGGGCGGTGGCCTGCTGCTGTAGCCAGCGCAGACCTTCTGCGCCGCCACGTGAAGCCACGTTGGTGTCGCCGTTGATAGACATCAGCAGCAATAAAGTGTCGAGTAACGCCAGTTCAGGGTCGCGGCCCTGAGTCAGCAGTGCGCGGTAGTGCGGCAGGGCATGCTGGATGACGAGCGGGTATCCCGCTTCGGCTTCGCCCCGTGCGCCGGTTAATCCCAGTTGCTGATAAAGACGTTGGCCAGCCGTGAGTTGTTGATTGTTCTGGCGCAGTTCGCGCTCGGTCAGGCCCCGGCAAAATGTTGCTGCCGTAGAGCAAATGGTTTCAGCGGTAACAGTCAGTTGGAGCTGGTGCAGGCGGCCAATGGCGGCACACAGCAGTCCCAGAGAAAAGATGCTGCCTTTGTGGGTATTTACCCCAGCGGTGGCGCGAAACATATCAGCTTCGCAGGCCATACCCAGCGGACGCAGTCCTTTCAGTACTTCTTCAGGTGACAACTGCGCGCTGAATGCGCCGTATTCGATAAAACGTGGCAGCCAGGCCTGGATAGCCTCTGCGCTGCGATGAAAATCTTCCAGCGCCATATCTTTATGCGCGCCATTATTAATGCGATCCACCAGACCCGGCTTGGGCGATAAGTTGACTTCAGTCAGCATGGCGCGCCAGGCAAGCGTTGCGTAGGCGTCGGGCAGATCCAGTGGAAGGACTGCGTTATTCGTCGATGTTGCGGGAATCGGCATCATGCAGCAGTGCCTCCATTTGAATGAGTAAGTCGGAAAGCGCGTGGGTTTTACCCCGCGCACATTCGGCAGCGCTTTGCTCGCACAACAGACAGCGGCGGGCAGGAAGCGCGAAATGACGGCGGGACAGGATTTCTCCTTCAGGGGTCAGGACATCGATGTCCCATAACCGTCCCAGCGGATGTGAATGCTCAAGCTCGATAGTGGCAAGCTTGAGGTCGTGGGCTGGTGCCTGGATGGACAACAGACCTTCCGGACCGCTGGCGGAGACCAGCGCAGTTTGCTCCCTGACAATCCAGGATGATTGTTTCGCCAGCGCAAGCAGGGCGATGACGCCGTGATTAAAGATGCGACGGGTTAATTCGCTGTCTTTGATCGGACCTGGCGCTACCACGGTAAAAGAGACCAATGGCGCGTGTTGACGCGTGAGCCAGGCATGTTGCCTCGCTTGTCTCTCATCACGGCTGGCGAGCAGCTCGGGAATGGAAACCGCGTGGCAGGTGGCGTGTTCAGGGAGCAGGTGCATGGCTTATTCCTTCACCTGATGCACAACGTCAATCACTGAGCCATCGCGATAACGCACAACGGCAATTACGCGGTCAGTAAATTCGATTGCGCGTGGCTGACCGGTAAGCTGCTGTGCACGTTCGCGTAACCATTCAATGGACACGACTTTCATACCCGCTTCTTGCAGACGTTCTGCCAGCTCAGGGCGCGCAGGGTTGACGGCGATACCGTGGTCAGTGACCAGGATATCAACGCTGGAACCCGGGGTTACGCAGGTCAGGACGTTATCAACCAGCGTCGGGATGCGCCCGCGAACCAGCGGTGCGACGATGATGGAAAGCGCTGCGGCAACAGCTGTATCACAGTGACCACCGGATGCGCCGCGCAGTACGCCGTCAGAACCGGTCAGTACGTTAACGTTGAAGTGGGTATCCACTTCAAGTGCGCTCAGCACCACGACGTCCAGACGATCGACAGAGGCGCCTTTTGAGCCCCAGTTGGCATACTGGTTAGCACTGATTTCAATGTGATTTGGATTGCGGGCCAGGGACTCAGCCGCATTACGGTCGAAGCTCTGTACATCCAGCAGTTTGCGGATTAAACCTTTCTCATGCAGGTCAACGATGGTGGCAGTGATACCGCCCAGCGCAAAGTCAGCACGGATGTCGCGGCTGCGCATTTTGTCTTCCAGGAAACGGGTAACGGCCAGAGACGCGCCGCCGGTGCCTGTCTGCAGTGAGAAGCCTTCATTGAAGTAGCCGGAGTTAGCAATAACCTCTGCTGCGCTGCGGGCGATCAGCAATTCGCGCGGGTTGGTGGTCATGCGAGTGGCATCAGCACCAATTTTGTCCGCATCACCGACCTGATCGATCTGCACGATCAGATCCACCTGATCCTGGGTAATGCTGGCTGGATTATGCGGGTAGGTCAGCAGCTGTTCGGTCAGCAGGACAACCTGTTTTGCGTTTTCGGCGTCTACGCGGGCATAGCCCAGTGAGCCGCAGCACGCTTTACCGGTATAACCGTTGGCGTTACCAAACGGGTCACAGGACGGCACGCCGAGGAAGGCGACATCAATGTTGAGCTCGCCGCTTTGTACCAGATGTACACGACCACCGTGAGAGTGGACCTGAACAGGTTCAGCCAGCAGACCGCGAGAGATCTCTTCTGCCAGCGGGCCACGCAGACCAGAAGTATAAATACGGCTGACGACACCCTGACGAATGTGTTCAACCAGCGGCGCATGGCAGTCGCTCAGGGAGCTGGAAGCCAGCGTCAGGTTTTTAAAGCCCATTGCAGCGATGGTATCCATCACCAGGTTGATCGTCAGATCGCCACCACGGAAAGCGTGGTGGAAGGAGATGGTCATGCCATCCTGTAAGCCTGAACGGCGAATGGCCTCTTCCAGGTTAGCGCACAGTTTTTTGTTGCGCGGTTTTTGCGCCTGTAATTCAACTTTTGCGGTGCTCTGATAAGCGGAAAGCTCGCTTTCTGCATGACGGCTCCAGGTCGCCACGCGATCCTGGCGTTGAGACTGTTCGATTTTCTGCGTCATTTTTTTGCCTTATTCTTCGCGAATGCCGGAAAGTTCTGCACGGGAGATAACCAGAAGGGCGCGCTCGATAACCGGGCTGTCGACCATCTTGCCGTTGAGGGAAACTACGCCACGGCCTTCACGGGCGGCGGCTTCAGCGGCTTCTACCACCAGACGTGCGTGAGCCAGCTCTTTGCGCGTCGGGGCATACAGGTTGTGCAGGAGTTCAATCTGACGCGGGTTGATGAGCGACTTACCATCGAAACCCAGTTGCTTGATGTGTGCGGCTTCGTGCAGGAAACCCGCTTCGTTATTGGCATCGGAATAGACGGTATCGAACGCCTGAATGCCAGCAGAACGCGCAGCCTGCAGAATTGAGCAGCGGGCAAACAGCAGTTCAGTACCTTCCGGGGAGCGTTCAGTGCGCAGGTTACGCACGTAGTCTTCTGCGCCGAGCGCAATACCGATCAGACGCTCGGAAGCATGGGCAATTTCTACCGCGCGGGTAATACCTAATGGTGATTCGATAGCGGCCAACAGACCGGTGCTGCCGGGTTCACGACCACAGGCTTTCTCGATGCGCAGGATTTCGCTTTCGATGTCGATGACATCCTGGGCGGTATCCGTTTTGGGTAAACGTACGATGTCAGCACCACCGCGTACCACGGCTTCAAGGTCGTTGATGCCCCATTCGGAGTCGAGGGCGTTTACGCGCACGATAGTTTCAACGTCGTGATACAGCGGATGCTGCAGCGCGTGATAGACCATGCGGCGCGCGGTGTCTTTCTCACGCAGTGCGACGGAGTCTTCCAGGTCGAACATCAGCGCATCTGCCGGGTAGATGAATGAGTTGCTGACCATCGCGGCGTTAGCGCCTGGTACGAACAACATGCTGCGGCGTGTGCGGGATTTACGTTGTTGTAAAGAATCGGAAATCATTGGCAATCCTCCCATGGCAGTGCCGGAATGCCGCTGGCGCGGGCCAGTAATGCTTCCAGTCGCGCACGTAAAATGCAGTCCAGTGCGCCTTTATCATCAACATTTAATTGCACGCCGCGGACGTTATAGCGGGACAGAACGTCCAGAATGGTGGCCCTGATGGCATCACCGAACTGCTTTTCGACGCTACTGTTAACCTGCAGGTCAATATCCTGCGTATCGAGCGGGGCGATGCGGATCATCACATCACCGGACTCGAGAGTGCCTGCGACGGCTGCCTGGTTTATTTTCATTTTTCACCTGTTGCTAATGCGGGGGTATTTTGGCGGACTGCCGCAGCCGATGAGGTTCGCTCAACCATGCTTTGCAAGTAGTGCAGCGTGGCTTCGGGTACCAGGGATGCGATAGCCGTGAGATCTTTTTTAACCAGCAGCTTGCGCACCCAGGAGGCGGAAATCGGCATCTCCTGGAAACACAGCCGCTCAATTTCCACCAGTTCAATCGGCGGGGCGGGAAGTGTTGGGGTCTCCAGCCAGTAGCGCATATCGTTGTTGTACTGGGAGGTGACGGTGCAATATGGCTCAGTACCGACGAAACGGTGCGTAACGCCGAGTGCCGGGGCCAGGTACTGACGGAAAATTTTCAGGTCTATTTCGGTGTAGCAGTGGTTAATAACGCTCTGCTCTTTAATGAAGTAGCACGGGAACGTGGCGCGAGAGATGATGTATTCCGAACCGCGGTGTACGGTTAAACGTGGAATATCTTTTGTCCCTTTGAGGACCAGGTCCAGTCGGTCTTCATACGGGAAACGCGAAGTATCTTCTTTCACCAAAAACAGATGCAGCCAGTCGCACTGTGCAGCGGCTTGTTGGATCAGAAAACGGTGCCCGTTGGTGAAGGGGTTGGCATTCATGACGATACAGCCAATTTTTTTCCCTTCACGACGCTGTTTTGCCAGAGATTCAGCGTAACGTTTCAGACGCGTGGTGCTGTTTTCCATCAGTACCATAATGCCGGGCACGCTGGTCAGCGTCGAAAAGCCGCACTGCTTAAACAGTGACTCATACTCGGTTTTGGTATAGATGAAGAGATGGGTGCAATGCCGCTCGTAGGCAAGGTTGATTAACTCAGTCGCCAGCGTCAGCGCTAAGCCTTCACCGCGTACGGATTCACAGATCGCGACGCATTTAATGATATTGCCGGCGATACCGCCACAAGCGATCAGACGGTCGTTACGGGTGACGGTGATAAATACTTCGACGGTGGTATCAACGCTCAAATCGTTCTCTTTCAGAAATTGAGCGATAACCGCCATCTTTTTATTTTCTGAGCGTTTAACTTGCGTGAATATATTATTACCGAACATAGTAAATAGAGCCCCGATGGTATATTTGTTACTGGGTTTCTGTTTTTGTTGCTCTGTTTAGCAACTTGATAACGTTTTGTTTGCAATTGAAGGGAATGTTTTTTTATTACGGAGTATTTCTTTTTTTCCCTGTTGCATACATCGTAAGGAGTATTTTGGCGGCAAATTTTGATTTATTTCACAATAAGTTAGATGGTTTTAATGTGTTTTATGGTTTTAAGTTTTTTAATTAATTTAACCCGAAAATAGCGTGTGGTTTTTATTTGTTTAATTGATTTAAGGTGGGGAATCTGTAACGATCCTATTTTAGGCCGCGACTTGTAAATAAAACATTTTTATTACATATACAACGAAAAATAAGTTTCGGTTAACGTCGGTGAGGAAAAAACATGTCAAAAAAGAAAAATAAAACACGGTTTCCTTTTTTTCGCAGCCTGGCGTTTCCGTTGCGTATTTTTCTACTCATTCTGGTCGTTTCTGTTTTTATCATCGCGGCGTTAGCACAATACTTTACCGCCAGCTTTGAAGATTATCTGACAACGCATGTCCGCGATATGGCAATGAATCAGGCGAAAATTATCGCTTCCAACGACAGCATTATTGCTGCCGTAAAGCACCGTGATTACGAGCGTCTGGCAACGATAGCGGATAAGTTGCAGAGCGGGACTGACTTTGACTATGTGGTTATTGGCGATACCCACTCGATCCGTCTTTATCACCCTAATCCGGATAAAATTGGCTACCCCATGCAGTTCACCAAACCCGGCGCGCTGGAGAAAGGGGAAAGCTACTTTATTACCGGTAAAGGGTCTATCGGGATGGCGATGCGCGCCAAAACCCCTATCTTTGATGATGATGGTAAAATCATCGGTGTTGTCTCAATTGGCTACCTGATCAGTAAAATAGACAGCTGGCGCTCGGATTTCTTACTTCCGATGGCTGGGGTGTTCATTCTGTTGTTGCTGGTACTTATGTTACTTTCCTGGTTTTTTGCCGCCCATATTCGGCGTCAGATGTTGGGTATGGAGCCTAAACAAATCGCGCGGGTGGTACGTCAGCAGGAGGCGCTGTTTAGCTCAGTCTACGAAGGCTTAATTGCTGTTGATCCTGACGGGTGCATTACGGCGATAAACCGCAGTGCGAGAAAAATGCTGGGGCTCTCGTCGCCTGGACGTAAGTGGTTGGGTAAGCCGATTGCGGACGTCGTTCAGCCAGCAGACTTTTTTACCCAGCAGATTGCGGAAAAGCGCCAGGATGCGATGGTTAACTTTAATGGGTTGAGTGTTATTGCCAACCGCGAGGCTATCCGCTCAGGCGATGAACTGCTCGGGGCAATCATCAGTTTTCGTAGTAAAGATGAAATTGCTACCCTTAATGCGCAATTAACGCAGATCAAACAGTATGTAGAGAGCCTGAGAACGCTGCGCCATGAGCACCTGAACTGGATGTCGACCATCAATGGCCTGCTGCAAATGAAAGAATATGACAAGGTTCTGGCCATGGTGCAGGGAGAATCCCAGGCGCAGCAGCAACTCATTGATAGTCTGCGCGGCGCTTTCGCCGATCGTCAGGTTGCAGGCCTGCTGTTTGGCAAGGTACAGCGTGCGCGGGAACTGGGTCTCACAATGACCATTGTGCCTGGCAGTCAACTGCATAAACTTCCTGAGGGGTTGGATAGCACAGAGTTTGCAGCAATTGTTGGCAATCTGCTTGATAATGCTTTTGAAGCCAGTTTGCGTACCCAGCAGGGTAACAAGGTCGTTGAACTCTATCTGAGCGATGAGGGCGATGAGGTGATCATCGAAGTCGCCGATCAAGGTTGTGGCGTACCGGAAGCATTGCGCGAAAAAATATTTGAACAGGGTGTGAGCACTCGTACTGATGAACCAGGCGAACATGGCATCGGTTTGTATCTGATTGCAAGTTATGTGAGGCGCTGTAATGGGGTTATTACGCTCGAAGATAACGCCCCCTGCGGCACCTTATTTTCTTTATTTCTTCCGAAAGTGAAAAAAAACAATGACGGAACCATTAACGCTGTTGATCGTTGAGGATGAAACGCTACTGGCGGAAATGCATGCTGAATATATCCGCCATATACCCGGTTTTAGCCAGATATGGCTGGCGGGTAATCTTGCGCAGGCAAGAATGATGATTGAGCGTTTTAAGCCCGGTTTGATTCTTCTTGATAATTACTTGCCGGATGGCAAGGGCATAACTCTGTTACACGAGCTGACTCAGGCACGTTACCCTGGCGGCGTGGTGTTTACCACGGCAGCCAGTGATATGGATACGGTCTCAGAAGCCGTACGCAGCGGGGCGTTTGATTATCTGGTTAAACCTATAGCCTACGAGCGACTGGGGCAGACGCTTACCCGCTATCAGCAACGCAGAAGAATGCTGGCCGGTAATGACAGTGCCAGCCAAAAACAGATTGATGAAATGTTTAATGCCTATGCGCGCGGTGAGCCGAAAGGGGATTTGCCGACGGGGATCGACGCGCTAACGCTGAATGCTGTACTGAAGTTATTTGCTGATCCGACGGTACATCATACTGCGGAAACGATCGCCCAGGCGCTAACCATCAGCCGTACAACATCCAGACGCTACCTGGAGTACTGTGCCAGCCGCCATTTGATCATTGCAGAGATTATTCACGGGAAGGTAGGTAGACCGCAGCGTATTTACCACGGCGGCTAATACACGTCATCCTTTAAGCTGCCTCTTTGTTGGCTGCGTGCAGAAACCCCAGTCACATAGTTATCTATGCTCCTGGGGATGTCTTCACTTGCCGCCGCGATGCAGCATAAATGATTTTGTGTATTAAGGTCAGGTATTAACAGGTATCGTTAACCGCCAATCAGGGCAGACGTTGCCGGTACCATCACTTCAGTGGCGATAATCACAATCAGCAGTCCGACCATTACCGGAACAGAAGTTCGTTTTACGACTTCAAACGGTGAAATCTTCGCCATCCCCGCGACAGCCACAACCACACCGGATACCGGGGAGATTGTGCGTCCGAGGTTTGACGCCTGCAGCATTGGGATCGAAAGGTAGGCAGGGTTGATACCGGAAGAGTGCGCCAGTTTTGGGATCATCTCAACGAAGGCGTAGAAAGGCGCGTTACCGGAGCCCGTGGTCATTGCGGCCAGCATGGTCAGAATCACCAGGACCAGCATCAGAATAATGCTCGCAGAACCAAATGAGGTGGCGATAGAGATCAGACTCTGAATAAAGCCAATGGTGCTCAGACCCTGAGCAAATACACCGGCTGCAACTAACAACATGACGACGTTAGCAAAGGCATCTGCCATTCCGCGGTAGGCGACTTCCAGACCTGAGAAAACCTTCTGGGTGTTGAATCCGCGGATAAACTCCAGCACTGCGGCAATAAGCATGCACAGCACCAGAATCGTGATAATGTGCAGTTGCGGGCCCCATTTACCATCAAAAATCAGTACACCGACGATCGGGGTAAACGGCAGAATGGCGTAAAACGAGGGAGCCGTAGTGGTGATTTCTGCCACATCTAACATTTCGTGAGAGATGTTCTCTTTTTTATCCAGATAGCGCTGCCAGAAGTAATGAGCAATCGCCATACCAATAATGGCAGCAATGGAAATCGGCAACGTGGTTTTAAACGCGAAGTCGATCAGTGGCATTTCCGCTGCTTTTGCAGCCAGCACGACATCCCCGGAAGTTGGAGAAAGAATGATTGCGGCAGGGGAGGCGCAAATGGCCGCCGCAGCACCACGACTGATCCCAACGTTAACCATGACCGGAAAGAGTGTCGCCATCAACAGCACGCCCAGCCCGGTTGCCGAAGAGACTGCCAGTGACATCAGGCAGGCAACAAAATAGGCGGCAATCATTAGCATGTAAGGCGAGTTGATATATTGCAGGGGCCTGGAGGCCAGCTTAACGACCATATCGTTCGCGCCGATATGCGTCATGTAGGCGGCAAAACCACACAGCATCATAATCATCATGCCGAGGTCGCCGCCGCGGCTCATCAGCAAAATTTTAATATATTCAACAATATCTGTCGCGGTGTAGCCGGTACTTTCGGCACTGCCGGGCAGAACTTTATGTCCCATCAGGGCGCTGATAATCAATAAAACCAGGCCCCCGACAAACAATACGCCGGTCGCGGAATAACCTTTAATGATGTAGCGAGCCACACCCACAATAACAACGACTCCAATAAGGAGTTCTATAAATGTCAACATTGTTTCCCCTGTCATATTGACGCCCAGAAAGTAAAAAAACTAAAAAAAGCATAAAGCGGTGTGAGAATGTGCCTAATAAACACCTGCCTCTTGCTGATTAAAATCAATAAAAATACGGATTCAACCGATGGCGCAGGCGTTTTTTCAACATAGCGGATGAAAAGGGAGTACGGCAATCAAAAACTGTGAAACACTCTGGTTTTATGTGTCATTTTGTTTTGTAATGATGCATTAATGTTAATTAATTGTAATTTATTTGGTGTTTTTGCGTAAAAGAAGCCGGTTAATAGAAATAAGAGAACATGTCACATATAAAAACCACAATAAATATAATGACAACGATCTGAAATTTATATGTGGAGAATATTCTGATTTTTTATTAGCGCATCTTTGTTAAGCTAACATTAAGGTTTTGTTTGCTACAATTAATACTAACTCCCAGGATGGTAATTAAGTCGTGATTGTCGCTAAACGTTATTTTCTCATTTTTTCATTTCTTTTTATTCAGTTAGCCTTTATTCCTCAGGGTTTTGCTGAGGATAAAGGGTGGTTTGATACTTTTAAAGATAATGTCAGTGAAACCTGGCAGCAGCCTGAGCATTATGATCTGTATGTGCCGGCCATTACCTGGCATGCGCGTTTTGCCTACGATAAAGAGAAAACCGATCGCTACAACGAACGTCCCTGGGGGGCAGGATTTGGCCAGTCCCGTTGGGATGATAAAGGTAATTGGCACGGGCTCTATATTATGGCCTTCAAGGATTCCTTTAATAAATGGGAGCCGATTGGCGGCTATGGCTGGGAAAAAACCTGGCGACCGCTGGCCGATGATAATTTCCGGCTGGGGCTGGGCTATACAGCTGGTTTCACCGCGCGCGATAACTGGAACTATATTCCCGTGCCATTGATCCTGCCGTTGGCATCGATAGGCTATGGGCCGGCAACGTTCCAGATGACCTACATTCCGGGTACGTATAACAACGGAAATGTCTACTTTGCCTGGATGCGTTTCCAGTTTTGACAGGTGGATTATTATAAACTTGTTTAAAAACAGATGGATACATTGTTTGTCCGAAAAATAACGCGACATTTATCACTTTTTGACAAAGTTCGACTGGACAAAGTGCATCACAATTGTTGTACTGATACCCGACACAGCATTTGTGTCTATTTTTCATGTAAAGGTAATTTTGATGTCTAAGATTAAAGGTAACGTTAAGTGGTTTAATGAGTCCAAAGGATTCGGTTTCATTACTCCGGAAGATGGCAGCAAAGACGTGTTCGTACACTTCTCTGCAATCCAGACCAATGGTTTTAAAACTCTGGCTGAAGGTCAGCGCGTAGAGTTCGAAATCACTAACGGTGCCAAAGGCCCTTCTGCTGCAAACGTAATCGCTCTGTAAGCATACGACAGCAAGCATTCAAAACCCGCTTAATTGCGGGTTTTTTTTCGCCTAGTGTGCAGGAGAGGCAGAAACCAGCCAGAATGCCAGAGCCGTCATCGCAAATGAACCCAACAGGTTAACCAGCACATTCACCATTGCCCAACCAAAGCGTCCCTCTTGCAGCAAAAACACGACTTCTGCCGAGAAGGTTGAAAACGTCGTCAGCCCTCCGCAGAAACCGGTGGTAATGAGCACTTTCCACATTGGATCAATGTTTGTCATGCGGTTAAACCACGCCAGCCCCATGCCAATAATAAACGCGCCAATCAGATTTGCTGCCAGCGTACCGAATGGGATAGCCTGATGCAGCGGATTGAACCGCATGCTTAACATCCATCTTGCTACGCTTCCTGTACCGCCACCGATAAAAACTGCTAAAAGGAGTTGTAACACTGCATAATCCTGCTATTTGATTGTATATAGCGTGAGTGTAACGCTGAATAATCGTTGTTGGCGAGCTTAACCCATTTTTCTGGAGGGAATATGTTTGTTGCAGCAGGGCAATTTGCCGTGGGCCCCTCGTGGGAAAAAAATGCGGAAACGTGTGTCCAGTTGATGTCTCAGGCCGCAGGAGAAGGCGCATCTCTGTTGGTGCTGCCGGAAGCGCTGTTGGCCCGTGACGATCTCGACCCCGATCTATCGGTGAAGTCAGCCCAGCTACTGGAAGGCGGTTTTCTGACGCGGTTACAGCAAGAGAGTGCGCAAAATGAGATGACGACGATTCTGACGATTCATGTTCCCTCTGTACCTGGCCGGGCGTTGAACATGCTGGTTGCGCTACGGAGAGGTCGGGTTATCGCCCATTACGCAAAATTACATCTCTATGATGCCTTTTCGATTCAGGAGTCGCGGAATGTCGATGCAGGTGAGGCTGTAGCGCCATTGCTGGACGTAGACGGATTAAGGGTAGGGTTAATGACCTGCTATGACCTGCGCTTTCCTGAGCTGGCATTGGCGCTCGCGTTACAGGGGGCTGAAATCCTGGTCTTACCGGCGGCCTGGGTGCGAGGATCGCTCAAAGAGCATCATTGGACAACGCTGTTGGCGGCAAGAGCTCTGGATGCAACCTGTTATGTGATTGCTGCGGGGGAGTGTGGTAACAAGAATATAGGTCAAAGCCGGGTCATCGATCCGTTTGGCGTGACGATTGCCGCTGCGGCGGAAACGCCTGCGCTGATAATGACGGAGGTTTCTGCTGAGCGGGTGAGGCAGGTCAGGGCGCAACTTCCTGTGTTACGTAACCGCCGCTTTGCGCCACCGCAATTATTATGACGTTTTTTTAAACAAGGCTTGATTCACCTTGTTACAGATTGCTATTGTGTGCGCGCGTCGAAAGGCCGTTAATATTCTCAGGTTAATATGGCGCTTTATGCAGCCTGGTTTAAGTTAAGAAGGTATCTATGGGTGAGATTAGTATTACCAAACTGCTGGTGGTTGCCGCACTGGTCGTTCTGCTGTTTGGTACCAAGAAGTTACGTACACTGGGTGGAGACCTGGGAACGGCAATTAAAGGCTTCAAGAAAGCGATGAACGATGATAATGCCGATGCTAAGAAAGATGCTGACGGTAGCGTTCAGACTGAGAAGCTTTCCCATAAAGAGTAATGTCAGGAGCACGATGCTCATACTGCATACTCTGCATGAAAAAAAACCGGCAATTGCCGGTTTTTTTATTGCTGAAATGTAAGTGAGTATTACACGATTACTTCACTTCCAGCCCTTTCGCCTGCATGTCCGCATGATAAGAAGAACGAACAAATGGGCCGCAGGCTGCATGGGTAAAGCCCATTGCCATGGCTTCAGCCTTCATCTCATCAAACTCGTCCGGGCTTACATAGCGCTGAACCGGCAGGTGGTGACGGCTTGGCTGTAAATACTGCCCCAGCGTCAGCATGGTCACGCCATGGCTGCGCAGGTCACGCATAACCTCAATGATTTCAGCATTGGTTTCACCCAGACCCACCATCAGACCGGATTTGGTTGGGATCTCAGGGTGCGCTTCCTTGAAACGTTCCAGAAGCTTCAGTGACCAGTTGTAATCAGCCCCAGGGCGTACGTTACGGTAAATACGCGGAACGTTCTCGAGGTTATGGTTAAACACGTCTGGCGGGGTGGCCGTGAGGATATCCAGCGCACGATCCATACGACCACGGAAGTCAGGTACCAGCGTTTCGATTTTAATCGACGGGCTTTTCTCACGGATTGCGGTGATACAATCCGCGAAATGCTGAGCGCCACCATCGCGTAGATCGTCGCGGTCAACGGAGGTAATGACAACATAGCGTAGCGCCATGTCCGCAATCGTCTGGGCCAGTTTTAACGGTTCGTTAGCATCAGGGGCAACCGGGCGACCGTGGGCGACGTCACAGAATGGGCAACGGCGGGTACAGATTGCGCCGAGGATCATAAAGGTCGCGGTCCCGTGGTTGAAACATTCTGCCAGGTTAGGGCAGGACGCTTCTTCGCAGACAGAGTGCAGGCCATTTTTGCGCATCGCTGCTTTGATACCCTGGATGCGAGTGGAGTCCGCTGGCAGTTTTATTTTCATCCATTCCGGCTTACGCAGCAGGGCTTCGCGCTCTGTTGCTACATTTTTTACCGGGATAAGAGCCATCTTATCGGCATCGCGGTATTTAACACCGCGTTCCATCACAATGGGTTTACTCATAGCTTGCGTGTTCCAGTTGCGAATTACGAAGGAAAGCGTTTCAATTCAAGGGAATGTTGCATTTATCAACTATTTTTGAATTAGTGATACGCAGTATATCATTGAAACGGGCCAGAAAGCAGCCTGACAGGCTGGCAAAATGTAAAATAGTTGTTGTTTTGTGCCATTTGCCACAACATATGCTGCGGCAAACGATAACCTGTTTTTCAGTCTGCGATGTACTCGTGGGGGGGATTGCCCAACAGCGCTAAAATGTTAGCCAGCAGACGAGGACGCACGCTCTCGGTCGTGGCTGCGCTATCCCACTGCGATACTTTCGCCATCTCCATTCCGGCGTAACCACAAGGATTGATACGCAGGAAAGGCGACAAATCCATATCCACGTTGAGCGCTAAGCCGTGAAACGAACATCCTCTACGGATACGTAACCCCAAAGAGCAGATTTTCTTCTCCCCGACGTATACGCCAGGCGCATCAGCGCGCGGATGAGCGTCAATACCTATCTCCGCAAGCGTATTCACCACGGTTTGTTCCAGCAGTGTTACCAGTTCACGCACGCCCAGTTTGCGGCGTTTGAGATTCAACAGAACATACATAACCTGCTGGCCGGGTCCGTGGTATGTCACCTGACCGCCCCGATCGCTCTGGATAACGGGAATATCACCGGGCATCAGTACGTGCTCTGCTTTACCGGCCTGACCCTGGGTAAAGACAGGATAATGCTCTACCAGCCAGATTTCATCATGACTATTTTCATCGCGGGTATCGGTGAATTCGTGCATGGCCAGAGAGACTGGCTCGTAGGGCTGAAGACCGAGCTGGCGGACAAGAATTTTATCCTGATACAAAACGGCATCTCCGTAGATACTCACATAGAGTAGAGAATGTTAAAGAGGGGAAAAGTATATCACAGGGGGGAGGGGTTACCCGAGCGGGGATGCAGCGGGTAACCGACAGGCTTTTACAGCACCATACGTACGATATCGATATTACCTAATTCTTCGTACAGTGTTTCAACCTGCTCAATGTGTGTCGCATTAATAGTGATAGAGACCGAGTGGTAATTGCCTTTGCTGCTCGGTTTTACCGTTGGGGAGTAATCACCTGGCGCATGGCGCTGTACCACTTCAACCACCTGATCAACCAGCTCAGGCAACGCCTGCCCCATTACTTTGTAAGTAAATGGAGTAGGGAATTCAAGCAGTTCGTTAAGTTTGGTTTTCATGTCAGCTCCGGCGTTACATCAAAAAATAATAACTCCCACGGCGCGTGGGAGTTATCTGGATACCTAGTATATGGGGACGTAAATCACACTTTCAAGTGTTCGATTTTTAGCCAAACCAGTGATGGAACATTAATTTAATGTAATCAATGATTTTACCAAAGAAGTTGCCTTCCGGGATTTCCTGCAGAACCACCAGCGGACGCTGTTCAATGGTTTTGCCATCAAGCTGGAAGTTGATGGTGCCGACAACCTGGTTTTTCTGCAGCGGTGCATGCAGTTCCGTGGTGTTCAGAACATAGCTGGCTTTCAGATCTTTCATGCGGCCGCGTGGAATAGTCAGGTACACGTCTTTATCGACACCTAATGACGCACGATCGGTATTACCAAACCAGGCCGGTTCTGAAGCAAACTCTTTGCCGACTTTCAGCGGGTTCACGGTTTCAAAGAAACGGAAGCCCCAGGTCAGCAGTTTTTTACTTTCAGTTTCGCGGCCTTTATAGGTGCGACCACCCATCACGGCGGAGATCAGACGCATCTGGCCTTCGGTTGCGGATGCAACGAGGTTATAGCCAGCTTTGTCAGTGTGGCCGGTTTTGATACCGTCAACATTCAGGCTGTTATCCCACAGCAGACCGTTACGGTTGAGCTGGCGGATACCGTTAAAGGTGAACTCTTTTTCTTTATAGATAGAGTATTCGTTGGGCACGTCGCGAATTAGCGCCTGACCAATCAGTGCCATGTCACGGGCCGAGCTGTACTGACCGTCAGCATCGAGACCATGAACGGTCTGGAAGTGGGTGTTTTTCAGGCCCAGCGCATTCACATAGCTGTTCATCAGACCGACGAAAGCATCCTGGCTTCCGGCTGCGAAGTCCGCCATTGCCACGCAAGCATCGTTCCCTGATTGCAGGTTAATACCACGGATCAATTGAGAAACAGGAACCTGCATGCCAGGTTTGAGGAACATCAGCGATGAACCTTTAAACACCGGGTTGCCCGTAGCCCAGGCGTCGTTGCCGACGGTGACCAGATCGGTTTCTTTGAATTTCCCGGCTTTCATCGCCTGGCCGATGACGTAGCTGGTCATCATTTTGGTCAGGCTGGCGGGGTCACGGCGAGAGTCCGCATTTTGTTCTGCGAGAACTTTGCCTGAATTGTAGTCAATCAGGATATACGACTCCGCATCGATCTGCGGAACACCCGGGATCATGGTTTTAATATTCAGGTCATCTGCATGGGCAGCAGAAAGAGAGGCTGCGCAGAGAGCCGCGGTGAGCGCCATGCGCTGCACGAAACGAGCGGAAAAAGTGGTCTTCATGGTCTGAACTACGACGTCCGTGGTGAAATTAAAAAAAGTGCCCTACTATAGCAAATGCATAACTGGCAGGCATCTGACTTTCCGCGTGACTTTGTTAATGTCATTTACAGAAATTGACAATTCAGATGCCTGGTTTACGTTATTACACGCCGGTGATGAAGGACTGTAATTGCGCCTCGGATTGCAGACGCTGCTGCAGTGTGGAGGCTTCAGCCTTGCTGGCGAATGGCCCCATCTGAATACGCCAAACGGCACCGTTTTGCACAACCCGGCCCGGAACGCCAAACTGCTGACTTAAACGCTTTTGATACTGCTGTGCACGCGCCTGCTCGCTTACCGCACCAACCTGAACGACGTAACGACCGTTGGCTGCAGCTGCCGGAGTGGCAACGGCGACGGCTGGTGCTGCTGCGACAGTCGGTGTTGTGGCTGGGGCAGTCACAGGGGCAGCCGGTTGTGGCGCTGGCGTCGGTTCGCTACCTTCAAGCACGCCGGAAGCGAGCGTAGTCGGCGCACCGAGGAATCCACCGCTGTTTACTGGTGCTCCGGTAGGGTCATCGCTTTTCAGCGTGGAATTGCTGATCGGGCGGATATCTCCTTGCGGCTGACCCGCATCCGGTGTAGCAGGCATGCTGCCACCGCCGCTTAAATCAGGGCGAGAGGGCAGGGCATAGGTTTGTTTGGCCACTGTCGTACAGGCCATACCTGGGCCGGACAGAGAACCATCCTGTGCGACAATGATAGGATCGATACGCACTTTCGTGTTGTTAGATGTGTTCAGACGATCGGCTGCTGCTCGCGACAGCGAAATGACGCGATCGTTGCCATATGGACCACGATCGTTAATGCGTACGACGATCATTCGACCGTTTGCCAGGTTAGTAATTCTGGCATAGCTTGGAATGGGCAGCGTCGGGTGCGCAGCAGTCAGCTGCATCGGGTCGAACGCTTCACCTGATGCGGTCAAATTACTTCCTGGCTCCGCATCGTAAATGGCGGCCAGTCCAGCCTGGCTAAAGCGGGAGGGATCCTGGACTATCTTGTAGCTCTTACCGTCACGCTGATAGTCCTGATTCGCCGTTGGGTTCAGGGGTTCAAAACGCGGATCGGCTCCGCTGATTTCAACAATCGGACCATTACACACCGCAGGTTGCGGCGCGACGGCAGCCTGTTGCTGACCATCATCACTTGAACACGCCGCGAGCATTCCTGCTGCGATGCAGATTCCAATCCACTGCTTACGCATTGCGTACCCCTTACACGCTTTTTGACAACATTTTTCTATGGGTGTGGATCGACATGACAATCCCGAACCCGGCCATCAGCACGATTAGTGCAGAGCCTCCGTAACTGACCAGTGGGAGTGGAACCCCAACTACAGGCAGAATACCGCTCACCATACCAATATTTACGAAGACATAAACGAATAATATCAACATTAAACCACCGGCCATGACGCGACCAAAGGTCGTTTGTGCGTGGGCGGCGATCCACAATCCGCGCATAATCAGCAAAATGTACAGGGCAAGCAGGATTAAAATCCCTACCAGACCCAGCTCTTCCGCCAGTACTGCAAAGATAAAGTCAGTATGACGTTCGGGCAAAAACTCCAACTGCGACTGCGTACCATGCAACCAGCCTTTGCCGCGTAGCCCACCTGAACCAATAGCAATTTTAGACTGAATAATGTGATAGCCCGCGCCCAGCGGATCGGTTTCCGGGTCGAGAAGCATCATCACGCGTTGTCGCTGGTAATCATGCATCAGGAAGAACCACAGTATTGGAATAAATGCGGCCACCAGAACCACAGCAACGCCGATTAAACGCCAGCTCAAGCCGGAGAGGAACAAGACAAACAGGCCGGAAAGCGCAACCAGGATTGAGGTGCCGAGGTCAGGCTGCGCGGCAACCAGCAGCGTGGGCATAAAAATGAGCACCAGCGCTATAGCCGTATTCTTCAGCGAAGGTGGGCAGACATCGCGGTTGATAAAGCGCGCCACCATCAGCGGGACGGCTATCTTGGCGATTTCCGAGGGCTGAAAACGCACGATTCCCAAATCCAGCCAACGTTGTGCACCTTTGGAAATGGCGCCGAAGGCATCGACAGCAACCAACAGGATGATACAGAAGATATAGAGGTACGGCGCCCAACCTTCATAGACTCTGGGAGGAATTTGCGCCATCACCACCATGATGACCAGCCCCATAGCGATCTGGCCGACCTTACGTTCCATCATGCCAATATCCTGGCCGCTGGCGCTCCAGATGACCAGCGAGCTGTAGACCAGCAGAGCCAGCAAGATAAGCAACATTGTGGGATCGATATGAATTTTGTCCCAGAATGTTTTTTTGTTCGGATTATCCGTCACGATTATTGGTCCTCACCTGCTGCAACCGCCGGGTTTTCAGCAGGCAGATTGGTGTTGTTGTCACCCAACATAATGTGGTCAAGGATCTGGCGCATGAGTGTACCTACAGCCGGACCGGCCCCACCGTTTTCGAGGATCATCGCGACAGCGACCTCGGGTTTGTCATAGGGCGCGAATGCAGTCATCAGTTTGTGGTCACGTAAACGTTCGGCGATCTTATGTGCGTTATAGGTTTCATTGGCTTTCAGGCCAAATACCTGCGCGGTACCGGATTTCGCCGCAATTTTGTAGGGTGCGCCAGCAAAATACTTGTGCGCAGTCCCATTAGGGCGATTCGCTACACCGTACATACCGTCTTTGGCGATTTCCCAGTAGCCAGAATGAATGTCACCGACAGGAGGCTCATGTGGCTGTACCCACGGCACTTGCTTGCCGTTTTCCGCTGTGCTCATCAGCAGATGAGGGACTTTCACCATGCCGTCGTTGATGAGGATCATCAGCGCTTTGCTCATCTGGATAGGCGTTGCTGTCCAGTAGCCCTGACCGATACCGACAGGGATTGTATCACCCTGGTACCAGGGCTTTTTAAACCGTTTTTGCTTCCACTCGCGGGTTGGCATGTTACCCGCGCGCTCTTCAGCGAGATCGATGCCCGTATAATGGCCGTAACCAAATTTGCTCATCCACTCAGAAAGACGGTCAATCCCCATATCATAGGCGATTTGATAGAAAAACGTATCAGCGGACTCTTCCAGAGAACGGGTGATGTTCAGATGACCGTGACCCCATTTTTTCCAGTCACGGTAACGTTTCTCTGAACCGGGTAATTGCCACCAGCCCGGATCGAATAGCCCGGTATTGCGGGTAATAACGCCTGCGCTTAACGCAGAGACCGCAACATAAGGTTTAACCGTGGACGCCGGAGGGTAAACGCCTTGCGTGGCGCGGTTAACCAGTGGGGTATTGGGGTCATTGAGTAACCCGGAATAATCTTTGCTGGAGATGCCGTCCACAAACAGGTTCGGGTCATAGCTTGGCATAGAGACCAGTGCCAGGACACCGCCAGTACGCGGGTCTGTGACCACGACGGCGGCACGGCTACCCGCCAGCAGCGTTTCAATGTATTGCTGGAGTTTCAAATCAAGCGTCAGATAGATATCGTGCCCGGCCTGCGGCGCCACTTCTTTAAGCTGGCGAATAACGCGGCCGCGGTTATTGACTTCAACCTCTTCATAACCGGTTTGACCATGAAGTACGTCTTCGTAATAACGTTCAATACCCAGCTTACCGATGTCGTGCGTCGCCGCGTAGTTGGCCAGCTTGCCGTCTTTATCCAGGCGTTCAACGTCTTTATCGTTGATCTTCGATACGTAGCCGATCACGTGGGTCAGTGCAGAGCCGTAGGGGTAATAGCGGCGTTTATAGCCTTTAACTTCGACGCCAGGAAAACGATACTGATTCACGGCAAAGCGTGCGACCTGAACTTCAGTCAGGTTGGTTTTTACCGGAATAGAGGTGAAGCGGTGTGAACGGGCGCGCTCTTTTTTGAAGGCGGCAATGTCATCGTCCGTCAGATCGACGACGTTACGCAGCGCGTCGAGCGTATCCTGAATGTTGTCGACCTTTTCCGGCATCATTTCTATCTGATAAATGGTGCGGTTAAGGGCGAGGGGAATTCCGTTGCGGTCATAAATGATGCCACGGCTGGGGGCGATAGGCACCAGTTTGATGCGGTTCTCGTTCGAACGGGTCTGATAATCAGTAAAGCGAACGATTTGCAGATTATAAAGATTGGCGATTAGCACGCCAGTGAGCAGCAAAATCCCCAAAAAAGCGACCAGCGCCCGGCGCACAAACAGCGCGGACTCAGCCGTATAGTCGCGAAAAGAATTCTGTAGTTTCATCCGCTGCTTAATCTACTCAAGAATCAATGATCACTCACGGTGATAAGGATGGTTGGTGGTAATGCTCCACGCCCTGTACAGACTCTCTGCGACCAGCACCCGGACAAGAGGGTGGGGAAGGGTTAATGCAGAGAGTGACCAGCTTTGCTCCGCTGCCGCTTTACAGGCGGGGGACAGTCCTTCCGGTCCGCCAATCAACAGACTGACGTCACGACCATCCAGTTTCCAGCGTTCCAGCTCGGTCGCCAGTTGTGGCGTGTCCCAGGGTTTTCCTGGGATATCAAGGGTGACGATGCGGTTTTTGCCTGCGGCGGCCAGCATCTGTTCACCCTCTTTGTCGAGAATGCGCTTAATGTCCGCGTTCTTGCCGCGTTTTCCTGCCGGGATTTCGATCAGCTCAAAGGGCATGTCTTTCGGAAACCGGCGCAGGTACTCCGTAAAACCGGTTTGCACCCAGTCAGGCATTTTCGTACCCACAGCGACAAGTTGCAGCTTCACGCATTAACTCCAGAGTTTTTCCAGTTCATACAGGCGACGGCTCTCTTCCTGCATAACGTGGACAATCACATCACCAAGATCGACGACGATCCAGTCAGCTACGTTTTCGCCTTCTACGCCAAGCGGCAGCAGACCGGCGGTGCGAGACTCCTGAACAACGTGATCGGCGATAGACATGACATGGCGGCTGGACGTGCCAGTGCAGATAATCATGCAATCGGTGATACTGGATTTGCCCTGAACATCTAAGGCGATGATGTCTTGACCTTTCAGGTCATCAATTTTGTCGATTACAAAATCCTGGAGTGCTTTACCCTGCAAGTGTTCCCCCTGGGTGAAAAAGAGTTAAAAACGTCTGTTAGTATACCTGAACCAGAGGCGATATCGGGACAAATGTCTCCGAAAGCGCTTTTGAGGTGCGCTATCATCCCACCCCACGCAACAGAATGCATCGCCATTTTTGTAAAACAATTTCTGCAAAGCTCTGAAAGGCGGGAAAAGTCAGGTTGCGGAGAATAGCAGCCTGTCATAGGGTGTCAATGGGAGAGAGGCCCTTCGGCAGAAAAAACAGTGCATTCACTCACCCTCGTGCCACACGGCGCGACTATTGAGAACTTTCAGAACTGCAAAGTCGTCACAAAAATCAATGGCACTCCAGCATCCCTGTTCGATGCGAAAGTGCCACATGGCGGCCGTGGGCATGGACAGCAGCCGGGCCACCAGTACGCTCAGCACGCCCTGATGACTTACCACCAACAGATTTTTACTGTCTTTGTATTCAGCAAGCTGAGCAATGAAACGTT
Source organism: Citrobacter sp. Colony219 (assembly GCF_019382635.1). NCBI lineage: Bacteria > Pseudomonadati > Pseudomonadota > Gammaproteobacteria > Enterobacterales > Enterobacteriaceae > Citrobacter > Citrobacter sp. Colony219. Next base: position 1,697,337 of record NZ_CP080033.1, read on the forward strand.
CAACACGCTGTGAAAATGCCTGAAATCCTTCGCCATTAGTTGGGGTTGCGTTCTGCCAGTCGTTACACCATACGGCATAATTTTCAGCGTCTTCGCGCGCAAGATCGCGATGATGGCGCATTTCCCAGTCGCCAAAGAACATCTCATTAAGTTCAGGCATGACACGCACAGGAACATCGCGTTCCGCCAGAATCAGTTGGGTTGTATGGCGGGCGCGTTCGAGTTCGCTGCACAGAACGTTGTCGAAAGGGACATTGCGTAGCAGCCCACTCAGTGATTGCGCCTGAACAATCCCCCGTTCCGTTAGCGGTGTGGGAGCATGACCGCTGTATAACCCAGCGACATTGGCTTCGGTTTCTCCGTGACGTACTAACCAGAGTCTCATTTTTTCCTCTTGGGGCTATTCGCACAAAATATGATGCTTGCCCTGATTGCGCAGAGATTTTTTCAATAAAATACCCCTTTTTAACTGGAGCGGCACGATGTCTTTATTGAAGAGCGCGCACGGCGGTAATACCCGAGAAGCCGCCGCATTGTTGGGCATCCCGCCTGAGCAATTGCTGGATTTTAGCGCGAATATTAACCCGCTGGGTATGCCCGCAACCTTAAAATGCGCGCTTATCGACAATCTGGACAGGGCTGAATGCTACCCGGACGTTGACTACACCCAGTTGCATGCGGCGCTGGCGCAGCATCACCAGATACCTGTTTCGTGGATCCTCGCGGGGAATGGCGAAACAGAATCTATCTTCACCCTGGTTAATGGGCTCAAGCCGCGTCATGCGATGATTGTTGCCCCTGGATTTGCTGAATACCGCCGGGCGCTGGAATGGGGAGAATGTGCGATCCATGAATTTGCGCTGCGCGAGGAGGATGGCTGGCAGCTCACCACCACGATCCTTGATGTGTTAACGCCAGAGCTGGACTGCCTTTTTCTCTGTACGCCCAACAACCCTACAGGGCTATTGCCCGATGGTCATCTGCTTGCTGCGATAGCAACGCGCTGCGCTGAATTGGGGATTACCTTGATTCTGGATGAAGCCTTTATCGATTTTATTGCCGGGGAGGAAGGTTTTATTCCGCGGCTACAAGAGAATCCGCACATTTGGGTTCTTCGCTCGCTGACCAAGTTCTATGCGATACCGGGGTTGCGACTGGGTTATCTGGTCAATAGCGATGAACAGGCCGTGGCACGGATGCGCAGCCGACAAATGCCGTGGTCAATTAACGCATTTGCCGCGCTGGCGGGAGAGCTGATTCTTAGCGATAGCGCCTACCAGCAGGCGACGTGGCAATGGCTGGCACAGGAAGGACAGCGATTTGATCAACAATTGCAAACACTGCCCGGCCTGACAGTCTATCCCGGTCGGGCTAACTATCGGCTGTTACGCTGCGATCGACCGGATATCGATTTGCAAAAATCACTGCTGGAACAACATGTTTTGATCCGCAGTTGTGCCAATTACCCTGGCCTGGACGCGCGTTATTACCGGGTTGCTGTTCGCAGTAAGGACGAAAATGACCGCCTGTTGGCGGCATTAAACAACACGCTTAGCGGTACAAACCCTGCTGGTTGATATAGTCGAGCACGGCGCGTGGCAGTAAGTCGTCGCACGGCTCGCCTTTTTCCAGGCGTTCGCGGATAAGCGTGGCGGAGATATTGAACCACGGCGTTTCGGCAAGGTAAATCTTACCTGCCGGCAGATTATGCAGATCATCTGCCGTATGGGTCAGATGATTTTCCAGCCACTGCTGGTGCTGTTCCTGTGCCATTTCGAGCGGGTAACCCGGACGTCGGCACACGATAAGATGGGTGTTGTCCAGAATCGTGTCGTAGTCATGCCAGGAAGGAAAGGTCAGCAGTGAATCCTGACCAATAATGAATGCCAGCGGTGCATCCGGGCCTTGTTCCACACGCCACTCTTGCAGCGTTTGCGCGGTGTACGAGGCGGTATCGCGTTTTAGCTCGCGTTCATCCAGTGAAAACAAAGGTTTGTCGGCAATGGCCAGCTCAAGCATATGTTTACGCTGGGCGCTGGAGGCTTCCGGTTGCGCACGATGTGGTGGCACGTTATTGGGCATGACAATGACCCGAGAGAGGCCAATCAGATTAGCCAGAATTTCAACGGGTTTCAGATGACCATAATGCACCGGATCAAAGGTGCCGCCGAACAGAGCCTGCAATGATTTCATATCAACCATCAATAAAAACATCTGCCAGTGATTTATGGCAAAGCAACAGGGAAAGTCCCTCAAGCTCTGCCCACACTGACTGACCATAGTCTTGTTTAAGCGTAATTTCCGTACGTGTTAACAGCGTGACCGCCTGACGTAACTGCGTGGGAGTCAGCCGGTTTAACGCTTCTCCCATCATGCCACGGCGATTTTGCCATACCCGATGTTTGTCAAACAATGCCCGTAATGGGGTATGGGCCGACTGCCGTTTCAGGTTCACCAGCAGTAATAATTCCCGCTGCAGAGTACGTAACAAAATAACGGGTTCACTGCCTTCAAGACGGAGCTGTTGCAGAATATGCAGCGCGCGTTTGCTTTTGCCCATCAGCAGCGCGTCCACCCAGTGAAACGGGGTAAAGTGCGCGGCATCGTTAACGGCTTGCTCCACACGAGGCAATGTTAATTTACCGTCAGGCCAAAGTAGCGACAACCGCTCCAGCGCCTGCGCTAACGCTAGCAGATTGCCTTCGTAGCAATAGCATAAGAGCTGGTTGGCAGCGTCATCCAACTGCAGATTATGATGTTTCGCCCTTGCGGCTACCCAACGCGGAAGCTGTGCCTGTTCAGGTGTCTGGCAACTGACCAGTACCGCGTTATTCGCCAGTCCGGTATACCATGCGGCGTTTTCCTGGGCTTTGGTCAGCTTGTTACCACGAACAATAAGCAGCAGATCGTCATGTAGCAGTGTGACGAGCGAGGCAAGTTGTTCGTTAATGGCGGCATTGGGACCATTTTCTGGCAGCTGCAGGAGTAACGTTTGACGACTGGCAAACAGGCTCATCGCCTGGCAGAGTGAAAAAATTTCCCCCCAGTCGGTGCTGTTGTCCAGGGTGAAAGCGTGGTGTTCTTCGAACCCTTGCGTTGCGGCAGCCTGGCGGATGGCATCCTGGCTTTCCTGCAATAAGAGGGGATCGTTACCTAAGAGTAAATACGCCGCGCGCAGCCCTTCATTGAGCTGTGCGCGGAGTTGTTCAGGGTACAACTTGAGCATCAGTTACCCAGCGTGGTGGAAACACGCGCCGGAGAGGAGGACGCTGGCGCTGCAGTTTTCACTGCAGGCTCGACGTCATCGCCGGATGACTGAACATCAGCAATATGTACGCTTGGCAGTTTACGAATCAACTGCTCGGCCGCCTTGTCGTACATCTCTTTAACGATCATCTCCTGCTCGTTATCCTTCGCCAGTGCCGCTTGCGGGTTGTCGAAGAATGAACGATAGACTTTAGCGCTGATCGGGTAAATATCATGGCCCGGGATCAGGACTGAAGCACTCACGGACATCACCATCTGGTATTCAGCGGTTTGACCGTTCTGGAACACGGAGGCGGTATCCTGCGAAATGCTGACCGCGCCAAGGCGTAAGGACGGAACGTCTTTGCGCGTTGAGCTGTCTTCCAGCAGTGTAACGCCATTCAAACGCAACTGATTACGCACCGCCCGGCTTAACGGGCCGTTCGGATCACCCGTGACCAGAATCATGGTTTTCATCGTGGGGGGAACCTGCGTAGTACTACGCAGATGCCAGCCACACCCGGCGGTGACCAGCACCGCCAGAGATAACAACAATGTTGTCAGAAATCGCACGCTTCCTCCCGCGCTTAGCCAACGACCAGATTGAGGAGTTTACCCGGTACATAAATCACTTTACGTACGGTAACGCCATCAAGATATTTTGCCACCAGAGGCTCCTGGCCAGCACGTTCACGAACCTGCTCTTCAGTGGCGTTTACCGGAACGGTGATTTTGCCACGTACTTTGCCGTTTACCTGAACCACAACCAGCGTTGAGTCTTCAACCATTGCGGCGTCATCAGCTACCGGCCACGGCGCATTGTCGATATCGCCTTCGCCTTTCAGCGCCTGCCACAGGGTGAAGCAAACGTGTGGGGTGAACGGGTTGAGCATGCGTACAACGGCCAGCAGCGCTTCCTGCATCAGGGCACGGTCCTGCTCGTCTTCCTGCGGTGCTTTCGCCAGCTTGTTCATCAGTTCCATAATCGCCGCAATTGCGGTGTTAAAGGTCTGACGGCGACCGATATCATCAGTCACTTTAGCAATGGTTTTGTGCACGTCGCGACGCAGCGCTTTTTGATCTTCCGTCAGTGCAGCAACGTTCAGCGCCGGAGCATCACCCTGTGAAGTGTGCTCATAAACCAGTTTCCAGACACGCTTCAGGAAGCGGTTTGCCCCTTCTACGCCGGATTCCTGCCATTCCAGGGTCATATCAGCCGGAGAGGCGAACATCATGAACAGACGCACGGTGTCCGCGCCGTAGCGCTCAACCATGACCTGCGGGTCGATACCGTTGTTTTTGGACTTGGACATTTTGCTCATGCCGGTATACACCAGTTCATGGCCTTCAGCATCCTTCGCCTTAACGATACGACCTTTTTCGTCGCGCTCAACGATGGCGTCAACCGGAGAAACCCAGTTGCGTTCGCCGTTTGCGCCAACGTAGTAGAACGCATCGGCCAGCACCATTCCCTGACACAGCAGCTGTTTAGCCGGTTCGTCAGAGTTGACCATGCCCGCGTCGCGCATCAGTTTGTGGAAGAAGCGGAAGTAGAGCAGGTGCATGATGGCGTGTTCAATACCGCCAATGTAGATATCAACCGGCAGCCAGTAGTTTGCCGCTTCTGGGTCCAGCATGCCTTCGTTGTACTGCGGGCAGGTGTAGCGCGCGTAGTACCAGGAGGACTCCATAAAGGTATCGAAGGTGTCGGTTTCACGCAGGGCAGGCATACCGTTAACGGTGGTTTTCGCCCACTCCGGATCGGCTTTGATCGGGCTAGTGATACCGTCCATGACGACATCTTCTGGCAGAATTACCGGCAGTTGATCTTCTGGTGTCGGCAGTACGGTACCGTCTTCCAGCGTCACCATCGGAATTGGCGCGCCCCAGTAACGCTGACGGGAAACACCCCAGTCGCGCAGACGGTAGTTAACTTTACGCTCACCGACACCCAGAGCGACCAGCTTGTCGGCAATGGCGTTGAACGCGTCTTCGAAGGCCAGGCCGTCAAACTCACCGGAGTTAAACAGCACGCCTTTTTCGGTCAGTGCCTGCTCGGACAAATCCGGCTCTGCGCCTTCAGAAGTCAGAATTACCGGCTTGATGGACAGGCCATACTTGGTGGCAAATTCGTAGTCGCGCTGATCGTGACCCGGAACGGCCATCACCGCACCGGTGCCGTATTCCATCAGGACGAAGTTTGCCGCCCAAACCGGGATTTCTTCGCCAGTCAGCGGATGAACCGCTTTAAAGCCGGTATCGACGCCCTTCTTCTCCATGGTCGCCATTTCGGCTTCAGCAACCTTGGTGTTACGGCATTCGTCAATGAAGGCAGCCAGTTCCGGGTTATTTGCCGCCGCTTTTTGCGCCAGCGGGTGACCTGCGGCAACGGCCAGGTAGGTCGCACCCATAAAGGTATCCGGACGGGTGGTGTAGACGGTCAGCGTGTTGTCGTAACCGTTCACGTTGAAGGTGATTTCTACACCTTCAGAGCGGCCAATCCAGTTGCGCTGCATGGTTTTAACGGTGTCAGGCCAGTGATCCAGGTTATCCAGATCACGCAGCAGTTCGTCTGCGTAAGCGGTGATTTTGATGAACCACTGTGGGATCTCTTTACGCTCAACTTTGGTATCGCAGCGCCAGCAGCAGCCGTCAATAACCTGTTCGTTCGCCAGTACGGTCTGGTCGTTAGGGCACCAGTTCACCGCAGAGGTTTTCTTGTATACCAGACCTTTTTTGTACAGTTCGGTGAAGAACTTCTGTTCCCAGCGGTAATATTCCGGGGTGCAGGTCGCCAGCTCACGGCTCCAGTCGTAACCAAAGCCCAGCATTTTGAGCTGGTTTTTCATGTACGCGATGTTGTCGTACGTCCACGGTGCTGGCGCGGTATTGTTTTTTACCGCCGCACCTTCCGCAGGCAGGCCGAACGCATCCCAGCCAATGGGCTGCAGTACGTTTTTGCCCAGCATGCGCTGGTAGCGGGCGATCACGTCACCGATGGTGTAGTTACGTACGTGGCCCATGTGTAGTCGACCAGAAGGATAGGGAAGCATAGACAGGCAGTAATACTTCTCTTTGCTCTCGTCTTCGGTAACTTCAAATGTGCGCTTCTCATCCCAGTGAAGCTGTACTTTGGATTCTATCTCTTCCGGGCGGTATTGCTCTTGCATGGCAGCCAGTGGTCCTGTTTTCAATACAGCTACAAACGTAGCTCTAGATGTGGTGTTTCAGATCCGCATAGCATAGCCCAAACGCCCGCGTCAAAACAGCCTTTCGCGCATTCAGCGTTGAATTCCCGCAAGGATAATTCTGACACGAATTTACACACTCTGTGGACAGTCTTGCAAAGCGTAGCGTAAATAACGTCTATTATTATAGACAGTTAACGACCCAGGAGGCGAAGCGATGAACAAGGTTGCTCAATATTACCGTGAACTGGTGACGTCACTCAGCGAACGTCTGCGTAACGGCGAACGCGATATCGACGCGTTGGTGGAGCAGGCGCGTCAGCGAGTTATGCAGACCGGGGAGTTAACCCGAACCGAGGTGGAGGAACTCACAAGGGCCGTCAGACGCGACCTGGAAGAGTTTGCACTCAGTTATGAAGAAAGTCTCGATGAGGAGACAGACAGCGTCTTTATGCGGGTTATCAAGGAGAGTATCTGGCAGGAACTGGCCGATATTACCGATAAAACGCAGCTCGAATGGCGCGAAGTGTTCCAGGATCTGAGCCATCACGGGGTTTATCACAGCGGTGAAGTGGTTGGGCTGGGCAATCTTGTGTGCGAGAAGTGCCACTTCCACTTAGCCGTTTACACACCGGATGTGCTGCCGCTGTGCCCGAAATGTGGTCATGATCAGTTCCAA
>NZ_CP080033.1:1704564-1715705 GCF_019382635.1 Citrobacter sp. Colony219
TATCAGGCGTAAAACTTCAGCCGTTCCGCCAGCAGATCGACAAATCCCTGGCGATCAACGTCCACCATCACGGTGGCGTTTGGCTTATTGCCGCTCAGGAAGTAGTAGTCCACCACGGTCATGCCCTGCGTGTATTTGCCCTGAGTTTCCACACCAACCCAGCGATCAACGGTGGTAAACAGTTCCGGTTTCAGCAGCCAGGCAATAGTGCAGGGGTCGTGCAGCGGCGCGCCGATGAATCCCCATTTTTCGTCTTTGTGATATTCAAAGAAGAAGTCGAGTAGTTCAGCAACGATCGTTGAAACAGGATTGCCAATAGCGCGGAACCGTTCGGTATCTTCGCGATGTATTTGCGCTTTATGCGTGACGTCCAGACCCGCCATCACCACCGGAATGCCCGACTGGAATACGATTTCAGCGGCTTCAGGATCCACGAAAATGTTGAACTCAGCGGCGGGCGTCCAGTTTCCGAGACCTATCGCACCACCCATTATCACGATACGGGCGATTTTAGCGTGCAGTTCAGGATGGCTATTCAGTAGCAATGCCACGTTGGTTTGCGGCCCGGTGGAGACAATGGTCACTGGTTCCGGGCTGTCACGCAGGGTTTTCGCCATCAGTTCCACAGCGGTACAGGTCTGTGGGGCAAAGGCGGGTTCCGGGAGCGCCGGGCCATCTAACCCACTCTCGCCGTGGACGTTATCGGCAATAATCAGATCGCGCATCAGCGGTTTCACAGCGCCACCGGCGACGGGAATATCACTACGATTGAGCAGTGTTAGCATGCGTAATACGTTACGCAGCGTTTTGTCGGGCGTCTGGTTCCCGGCTGACGAGGTTACCGCTTTCACATCCAGTTCAGGTGAGGCGAGGGCGAGAACAATTGCGATAGCGTCGTCATGACCTGGATCGCAATCAAACAGGATCGGAAGTGCCATTGTTGCTCCTTGTAAGTGGGACTCTGTGACAAGGTTAACGCTGGGCTGTATCTGTTTCGAGAAGTGAAGAGGTAAATCGTGAGGTGGCGCGCACATGGCGATGCGCGCCAGCAAGATTAGTGCAGGATTTTCGCGAGGAAGTCTTTGGCGCGGTCCGATTTCGGATTGGCGAAGAACTCTTCTTTCGGTGAGTCTTCAACAATTTTCCCTTCATCCATGAAGATCACCCGGTTCGCCACTTTACGCGCAAAGCCCATTTCGTGGGTTACCACCATCATGGTCATCCCTTCATTGGCCAGTTCAACCATAACGTCCAGTACTTCGTTGATCATTTCAGGATCAAGCGCCGATGTCGGTTCGTCAAACAGCATGGCGATAGGATCCATACATAGCGCCCGGGCGATAGCGACACGCTGTTGCTGGCCCCCGGATAGCTGGGCCGGGAACTTCTCGGCATGTGCCGACAGACCAACGCGTTCCAGTAACTTTTGCGCTTTGTCGCGGGCCGGCTTTTTATCGCGCTTAAGCACTTTTACCTGCGCCAGAGTCAGGTTCTCAATGATCGACAGATGCGGGAACAGTTCAAAGTGCTGGAACACCATACCAACACGAGAGCGCAGTTTGGCCAGATCGGTTTTTTTATCATTTACCACGGTGCCATCAACGGTGATGACGCCCTGTTGCACTGGCTCCAGGCCGTTTACCGTCTTGATAAGCGTTGATTTACCGGAGCCTGACGGGCCACAGACAACCACCACCTCACCTTTTTTCACTTCCGTGGAGCAGTCGGTCAGCACCTGAAAGTGACCATACCATTTAGAAACATTTTTCAGGGTAATCATTAAACTGTCCTTTTCTTCAAATAGCTGACCAACAACGATGCGCTCAGACTGAATACAAAATAAACGGCGCCAGCAAACAGGATCATTTCAACCTGCGTGCCGTCACGCTCACCAATGGTGGAGGCGGTACGGAAGAAATCTGCCAGACTCAATACATAGACCAGCGAGGTATCCTGGAACAGTACGATGCCCTGGGTAAGCAGCAGCGGCACCATTGCGCGGAATGCCTGTGGCAGAATGATCAGCTTCATCGACTGCCAGTGGGTCATCCCCAGCGCCAACGCGGCGCTGGACTGCCCACGAGAAATACTCTGGATACCGGCACGGATAATTTCGGAATAGTACGCGGCTTCAAACATCGAAAACGCCACCATCGCCGAGATCAGGCGAATATCGGTTTTTGGCGACAGGCCCAGCACGTTTTGCAGGAAGCCGGGCACAATCAGGTAGAACCACAGCAGCACCATTACCAGCGGAATAGAGCGGAATACGTTGACGTAGCCCTTCGCAAACCAGGCAATCGGCGCAAAGCTCGACAGTCGCATGACGGCAAGGATGGTCCCCCAGACGATACCAATGACGACCGCTGTAACGGTGATTTTCAACGTGATGATCAATCCGTCCAGCAGATACGGCAGGGAAGGGACGATAGAACTCCAGTCAAATTCGTACATTATTTGCCTCCCAAATTGCCAGGCAGGCGGATTTTGCGTTCGACGAGATTCATCACCAGCATGATGACGGCGTTAATCAGGACGTAGGCCAGCGTGATGGCGGTAAACGATTCCCATGCGTGGGCGGAGTAATCCAGCAGCTTGCCCGCCTGCGCCGCCATATCCACCAGACCGATGGTGGAGGCGATTGCGGAGTTCTTCACCAGGTTCATCATCTCTGAGGTCATTGGCGGAACAATCACGCGATAAGCGTTTGGCAGCAGGACGTAGCGATAGGCTTGCGGCAGCGTCAGGCCCATCGCCAGCGCGGCGTTTTTCTGCCCGCGAGGCAGGGACTGAATTGCGGCACGAACCTGCTCACAGACGCGCGCGGCGGTAAACAGCCCCAGACAAAGCATGGATGAGAGGAAGAACTGAATGTTGGGATCCAGTTCTGACTTGAACCACATGCCAATGTTTTCCGGCAGCAGTTCAGGAATGACCAGATACCAGGTAAAGAACTGGACGATGAGTGGAACGTTACGAAACAACTCAACGTACAGCGTGCCGATCCCGGAAAGGAAACGATTTGGTACGGTACGTAAAATGCCGAATAAAGAGCCTATGAGGAAAGCGATAATCCAGGCGGTGATAGATAACGCGACCGTGACCTGGAAACCACTCCAGAGCCAGCCGAGATAGGTGGTGTTGCCGAACGGGGCCTGTTGTAAAAAAATACCCCAGTTCCAGTCTATAGACATAAATCTACTCCAGAAAAAAAAGGGTAGCAGCGCTACCCTCGAAGATTGTTATTCGGCGTTTTGCGGTTTTCAGGCCTGATGGGGAACGACCATCAGGCTTATAGTCTGTCCGTGCCAAGTAACAATCGAGAGGGCAAGGTGAACTCGCCCCATTTATTTTAGTTAGTTAAGCGCTTTATCATTCGGTGATTTGAACAGAGCCTTCATTTCGTCTGACAGTTCGAAATTCATGTTCAGGTTCTTCGGTGGAATTGGATTTTTAAACCACTTATCAAACCATTTCTCAGCTTCGCCTGAGGTCTGAGCCTGGGCAATGGTGTCATCCATCAGCTTTTTGAACTCAGGGTCATCTTTGCGCAGCATACAGCCGTAGGCTTCCTGAGATTGCGGCTTGCCAACGATCTCCCAGTTGTCTGGTTTCTTCGCTTTCGCGCGTTCGCCAGCCAGCAGGGCGTCATCCATCATAAAGGCAACGGCGCGGCCGCTTTCCAGAGTACGGAAAGAGTCACCGTGGTCTTTCGCGCTGATGATGCGCATATCCATTTTTTGTTCTTCGTTCAGCTTGTGCAGCAGGACTTCTGAGGTCGTACCGGACGTCACAACCACGGCTTTGCCTTTCAGGTCAGCGAAATCTTTGACGTCACCGCCTTTTTTCGCCAGCAGACGGGTGCCGACAACGAAAATAGTGTCAGAGAAGGCTGCTTGTTTCTGGCGCTCGACGTTGTTGGTGGTGGAACCACATTCAAAGTCGAAGGTACCGTTTTGCAGCAGCGGAATACGGTTCTGAGAGGTAATTGGGATCAGTTTCACCTGCAGGTCAGGCTTGTTCAGCTTTTTCTTCACCGCTTCAACAATTGCGTTGGAGTAATCCTGTGAATAGCCGACCACTTTTTGCTGATTATCGTAGTAAGAAAACGGTACCGAGGATTCACGGTGTCCGACGACGATTACGCCATTTTTAGCGATCTTATCCAGCGTACTGCCTGCCGCTGGTGCTGCGTCTTCTGCGTGCGCCAGACCAGCGGACATTCCCATGACCAGCATGGCTGTGGCGAGCTTACGTAATTGCATATCCAACTCCTTTATCGTCTGCGCCGGTGACGCATTGATACCCATTGTGATGTTGTTATTGTTTGCTACTTAAACGTGCAGTCTTGTATATGTTTGTTAACATTTAGTTTGGATGAATGTAAAGAATTTGCTGTGTTATTGTTTATTTTTGCGAAGTGCGCCGCACCATTTGGGGGCAAAAATATCCTGTTGCACTTTTCGGGTGCTACCTTCGCTCAACTTTGGTGCGACCAGGTTGCACATTCAGCCAAAACAGCGTTTGCCTTGTAGAACAAAGCAATAGACGTGCCAGAATGGGATGTGGGAAATGTTTATGGACCGGATAAGCAAAGCGTTATCCGGCCGGGGAGGGGAGGTTACTTACGACGTTGACGCAGGCTCATGACCACCGCACCAAAGCCAAACAGCGCGGTCAGCAGCCACAGCGGCCAGTTACCGGTACGAGCATAAGGGGTTAAGCCCGTGGTCGGCGTAACGCTGGTGGTCAGAACCTGACGGGTAAACTGCGGGATCATCGCCTGAATTTCACCCTGCGGGCCAATCACCGCGGTAATACCGTTATTGGTGCTACGCAGCAGCGGGCGTGCCAGCTCCAGAGAACGCATCCGCGCCATCTGGAAGTGCTGCCACGGACCAATGGACTTACCGAACCAGGCATCGTTGGAGATAGTCAGCAGGTAGTCAGTATCCGGACGGAAGTTATCCCGAACCTGTTCGCCAAGAATGATTTCGTAGCAGATGGCAGCCGTCAGCTTAAAGCCGTGCGCATGCAGCTGTGGCTGTACATAAGGTCCACGGCTGAACGAAGACATTGGCAGGTCAAAGAACGGCGCTAACGGGCGTAGGATCGATTCCAGCGGGACAAACTCACCAAATGGGACAAGGTGATTTTTGTTATAGCGATTGGTCGAGTCATAACTGTACGGACTGTCTTTACCCAACGTGATGATGGTGTTGTAGGTGTCGTAACGATTCTGTTTGTTCAGGCGAGCATCTACAATCCCGGTAATCAGTGTGCTGTTTTTCGATTTCAGCAGGTCATCCATCATGCTCAGAAAACGCTGCTGGTTAATTTCCAGATCCGGAATAGCAGATTCTGGCCAGATGATGAGCTGTGATTTACCCATCTCGGGCTGGGTGGCGTCGAGATAAATCTTCAGGGTGTTGAGTAACTGACTTTCATCCCATTTGAGCGACTGTGGAATGTCGCCCTGCACCATCGACACCTGCGTGGTTTTTTCCGGCTCCAGCGTATACCACTGGATATAGCGTAGCGGGAAGGGCAGCGCGAAAAGTATCACGGCCACGACCAGCGGACGCCAGTTACGGCTGACTAACGCCAGCACCAGCAGGCCGCTAACCATCATCAGCAGGAAGTTGATTGCCTCTACGCCCATTACCGGTGCAAGCCCTTTTAGCGGGCCATCAATTTGGCTGTAACCAAACTGCAGCCATGGGAAGCCGGTCAGGACCCAGCCGCGCAGGAATTCAGTTATCTGCCAGATAACCGGCGCGGCAATCGCTACCCGAATCCAACTGGTTTTCGGCCACAGACGCGACAGAATGCCAGCAAACAGACCGGTGTAGAGGGAAAGGTAGGCGGCAAGCAGAACCACGAGAAAAACGTTTACCGGCCCCGGCATGCCGCCAAATTGCGCGATGCTGACGTAGACCCAGTTGATGCCTGAACCAAACAGGCCCATTCCCCAGAAATAGCCAATGGCAGCAGACTGGAGAGGACGGCGGTTGAGGGTAAGAGCCTGCAGACCCATCAGCGAAATAATCGCGGCGGGCCAGATGTCATACGGAGAGAACGCCAGCGTCCCGCAGGCACCGAATAATAACGCCAGCAGCAGGCGCATGCGCTGGCGTTCAATTAATGGGGCAAATGCCATGTAGTCTATGATCCAGTTTCGGGTTTATTCGTCCAGTTTGGGCTGGGGTGAGTCGTCCGGAATTCTGACATGAACCTGAATAATACGACGGCTGTCAGCCATCGCCACTTTGAACTGGTAACCATCAATGTCGATGGTCTCACCGCGAGCGGGTAAATGACCAAAGGCCTGCATAACCAGCCCGCCAATGGTATCGACTTCTTCGTCGCTAAAGTGGGTCCCGAAAGCTTCGTTGAAGTCTTCAATCGACGCCAGCGCGCGAATAGTCCAGGTGTGGCGACTGAGCTGACGGAAATCAATATCGTCTTCTTCGTCGTACTCATCTTCAATTTCACCGACAATCAGTTCAAGGATGTCCTCAATGGTCACCAGACCTGAGACACCGCCAAACTCGTCGATGACGATAGCCATATGATAACGCTGGGAGCGGAACTCTTTCAGCATGCGGTCAACCCGCTTGCTTTCAGGTACGACAACCGCCTGGCGTAACACTTTCTCCATGCTGAAGGCTTCGGCATCGCTGCGCATAAACGGCAGCAAATCTTTGGCCATCAGAATCCCTTCAATGTGATCTTTGTCTTCGCTGATCACCGGAAAACGCGAGTGGGCAGACTCGATGATCACATCGAGACATTCGTCCAGGGTCTGGTTGCGTTTCAGGGTAATCATCTGAGAGCGAGGGATCATAATGTCGCGTACGCGTTGGTCCGCAATATCCATCACCCCTTCGAGCATATCGCGCGTATCTTCATCGATAAGGTCGTTTTGCCCGGAATCACGGATCAGCTCCAACAGTTCGTCGCGGTTTTTCGGTTCACCGTGGAAAAGTTGGCTCAGTAACAGGGAAAAAAATCCCTTTTTGCTGTTTAAGGTGTCACTACTGTGTGAATTGTCGTCGCTCATGGCGTCGTATGGGTTCTCATGTTAGTTAATAGGTCGCTCAATGCGCGTAAACTCAGCGCACGGCTTTATGGGAAGCCCGGGCAGATGCCCGACGGCTTATTCCTTCTCGGCAATGTACGGATCCTCATAGCCCAGAGCAAGCATAATCTCTGTTTCGAGGGATTCCATCTCTTCCGCTTCATCGTCTTCGATATGGTCGTAGCCGAGCAAATGCAGGCTACCATGCACCACCATGTGCGCCCAGTGGGCTTCAAGCGGCTTACCTTGTTCCTGCGCTTCTTTCTCAACGACCTGACGGCAGATGATCAAATCACCCAGCAGCGGCATCTCAATGCCCGGCGGGGCTTCAAACGGGAAAGAGAGTACGTTGGTTGATTTATCTTTCCCGCGATAGGTCAGGTTCAGCTCGTGGCTTTCAGCATCGTCGACCAACCGAATCGTGACCTCTGACTCTTCCTGAAACTGCGGGATCACGGCATCCAGCCATCTCTGAAACTGACTTTCTGGTGGTAAGCCGGATTCGTTTTCGCACGCCAGCTGTAAATCGAGAATAACCTGACTCATTTTTGTTCCTGCTCCTGAGCTTCGCGCTTGCGTTCTGCCGCCAGCTCGGCTTTGCGTTTCTGTTCTGCTTCTTCCCAGGCTTCATACGCCGTGACGATACGGGCAACCACCGGATGGCGAACTACGTCTTCGCTATGGAAGAAATTAAAACTAATTTCGTCGACTTCAGCCAGCACTTCAATGGCATGACGCAGACCGGACTTGGTGCTGCGCGGCAGGTCAATCTGGGTGATATCGCCGGTGATAACCGCTTTGGAGTTAAAGCCGATACGGGTCAGGAACATTTTCATCTGTTCGATGGTGGTGTTCTGGCTCTCATCAAGAATGATGAACGCATCGTTTAACGTACGGCCACGCATATAGGCCAGCGGCGCAACTTCAATGACGTTACGTTCAATCAGCTTTTCAACCTTCTCAAAACCGAGCATTTCGAACAGCGCGTCATACAGCGGTCGTAAATAGGGATCGACTTTCTGGCTCAGATCGCCTGGCAGGAAACCCAGTTTTTCACCGGCTTCAACCGCTGGACGGGTTAGCAGAATACGGCGGATCTCCTGACGCTCTAGTGCATCGACCGCAGCGGCAACCGCAAGATACGTTTTACCGGTACCTGCCGGGCCAACGCCGAAGGTGATGTCATGGTCAAGAATATTAGCGATATACTGCGCCTGGTTCGGTGTCCGCGGTTTAATCACTCCGCGCTTGGTTTTGATATTCACCGCTTTGCCAAATTCCGGCACGCTGTCTGCGCTTTGCTCAAGCACACGCGCTTCTTTAATCGCAAGGTGAATTTGTTCTGGCTCGATGTCCTGTGTCTGGCCGCGCATTGGGGCCGTATCGACATACAGGCTGCGTAAAATATCTGCCGCAGCGGTGACACAAATTGGACGACCAGTCAGTTTGAAGTGGTTATCGCGGCGGTTAATTTCGATGCCGAGACGACGCTCCAGTTGTTTTATGTTGTCATCAAATGGCCCGCAAAGGCTCAACAGGCGGGCGTTGTCTGCGGGTTCAAGGATAATTTCGCGAGTGTCTATGTTCAAACTGTTCCTCTTATGCATGTCTCGCCGGACGCTGAACATTTACCGGCATCTAAGGAAATTATTCACGCCATGGGGGAAAGGCGCAAGCATTGCAATAAATATGGGGGTGCCAGGGCAAATTACAAGGCCCGCCGGAGCAGCGAGCCAGGAAGTGTAGGCCCGATAAGCATGGCGCCATCGGGCATTGTTTGCGTTTTTCAGCAGGATTAAGGCTGATAAGTACCCACGCCCAGATCGTTTTCTTTGCGGGTACGCGCAATGACCGACTCAGGGGATTCTGCGATGCGCAGGCCCATTTCGTCTTCGGTACGCACCACTTTGCCGCGCAGTGAGTTGGTCCAGACATCGGTAATTTCAACATCAACAAACTTACCGACCATATCCGGGGTACCTTCAAAGTTCACCACGCGGTTATTTTCGGTACGCCCTGACAGTTCCATCACGCTTTTCCGTGACGTACCTTCGACCAGAATGCGCTGGGTCGTGCCGACCATACGACGGCTCCAGGCCATGGCTTGCTGGTTAATGCGCTCCTGCAGAATGTACAGACGCTGTTTTTTCTCTTCTTCCGGTACGTCGTCAACCATATCGGCAGCAGGGGTGCCAGGACGCGCAGAGAAGATAAAGCTGTAGCTCATGTCGAAATTGACATCAGCGATCAGCTTCATGGTCTGCTCGAAGTCCTGGGTGGTTTCACCCGGGAAGCCGACGATGAAGTCGGAGCTAATCTGGATATCCGGACGTGCTGCGCGCAGTTTACGGATGATTGCTTTGTATTCCAGCGCGGTATGGGTACGACCCATTAGGTTCAGTACACGATCCGAACCACTCTGTACCGGCAGGTGCAGGAAGCTCACCAGCTCTGGCGTATCGCGATAAACTTCAACGATATCATCGGTGAATTCGATCGGATGGCTGGTGGTAAAACGGATACGGTCAATGCCGTCGATCGCTGCGACCAGACGCAGCAGATCGGCGAACGAGCCGGTGGTGCCGTCGTAGTTTTCACCGCGCCAGGCGTTGACGTTTTGCCCCAACAGGTTTACTTCACGCACGCCTTGGGCTGCAAGCTGGGCGATTTCAAACAGAATATCATCCGCCGGACGGCTGACTTCCTCACCGCGGGTGTAGGGAACCACGCAGTAAGTACAATATTTATTGCAGCCTTCCATGATGGACACAAACGCGCTTGGCCCTTCAGCACGCGGTTCTGGCAGGCGGTCGAATTTTTCGATCTCCGGGAAACTGATATCAACTACCGGACTACGGGTGGTGCTTCCACGCACTTTGTTGATCATTTCCGGCAGGCGATGCAGGGTTTGCGGCCCAAAAATAATATCGACGTAATGCGCGCGTTGGCGAATATGATCGCCTTCCTGAGACGCAACACAGCCACCAACACCAATGATGAGCTTGGGATTCTTCTCTTTTAACAGCTTCCAGCGACCTAATTGATGGAAGACTTTTTCCTGAGCCTTCTCGCGGATTGAGCAGGTATTCAGCAGCAGCACATCCGCTTCTTCCGCCACGTCGGTCAGTTGATACCCGTGAGTGGCATCCAGCAGATCGGCCATCTTCGATGAATCGTATTCGTTCATCTGACAGCCCCAGGTTTTAATATGGAGTTTTTTGGTCATCGACTTGCTCTTGCGAAATTGTGGCTGAAATGCAGGGCGCATAGTGTACTGCTTTGGCGCGGTTGTGACCAGTATGACGGATGTCAGCCTCAAGGGGGAAAAAATCCTGTAAACTTACACAATACATGTAACAGGATGATTGACCATGACAAATCAACCAACGGAAATTGCCATTGTCGGCGGGGGGATGGTCGGCGGCGCGCTGGCACTGGGACTGGCGCAGCACGGATTTACGGTAACGGTTATCGAGCATGCCGTGCCCGCGCCGTTTGTGGCTGACGGACAGCCGGATGTCAGAATTTCGGCTATTAGCTCCGCTTCCGTGTCGTTGCTTAAAGGGCTGGGCGTCTGGGATACGGTACAGGGGATGCGCAGCCATCCTTATCGTCGTCTGGAGACGTGGGAATGGGAAAATGCCCATGTGGTGTTCGATGCAGCGGAACTTAAGCTGCCGTTGTTGGGTTACATGGTGGAGAATACCGTCCTGCAACAGGCGCTCTGGCAGGCGCTGGAAGCTCATCCTGACGTGACGTTGCGCGTGCCCACCTCGCTGATTTCTTTACATCGACATAATGACCGGCATGAATTTGAGCTGGCAGACGGTGAAAAAATCAATGCGAAGCTGGTGATCGGTGCTGATGGTGCCAACTCTCAGGTACGCAAAATGGCCGGGATTGGCATCCATGCCTGGCAATACGCGCAATCTTGTATGCTGATAACTGTCCAGTGTGAAAACGCACCCGGAGACAGCACCTGGCAGCAGTTTACCCCTGACGGCCCGCGTGCATTTTTACCGTTGTTCGACGACTGGGCTTCGCTGGTGTGGTACGACTC
>NZ_CP080033.1:1715757-1716193 GCF_019382635.1 Citrobacter sp. Colony219
GAGATCGCCAAACATTTCCCTTCACGACTCGGTAACGTTACGCCTGTGGCGGCGGGGGCATTCCCACTTACGCGTCGTCATGCGCTGCAATATGTGCAACCGGGGCTGGCGCTGGTAGGTGATGCCGCGCATACCATTCACCCACTGGCGGGGCAGGGCGTTAATCTGGGTTTTCGCGATGTGGATGCACTGATTGATGTTCTGGTGAGCGCCCGCAGCTATGGTGAGGCGTGGGCCAGTCAACCGGTGCTCAAGCGTTATCAGAATCGTCGTATGACCGATAACTTCATTATGCAAAGTGGGATGGATTTGTTCTACGCCGGTTTTAGCAACAACCTGCAGCCGCTGCGCATCATGCGTAATCTCGGGCTTATGGCCGCAGAGCGCGCAGGTGTGCTGAAGCGTCAGGCGCTGAAGTATGCGTTAGGGTTGTAGT
>NZ_CP080033.1:1716848-1759785 GCF_019382635.1 Citrobacter sp. Colony219
TTTATAAAAGCAAAAAGCTCGCCGAAGCGAGCTTTTTTAATATGGCTGGGGTACGAGGATTCGAACCTCGGAATGCTGGTATCAGAAACCAGAGCCTTACCGCTTGGCGATACCCCAACGGGTGCACCCACAGAGTGGACGACTTTTTGAAATTGGCTGGGGTACGAGGATTCGAACCTCGGAATGCTGGTATCAGAAACCAGAGCCTTACCGCTTGGCGATACCCCAACAATTTTTTGGATTTACCGAACGAGTCGATACGTCCTTAATATGGTGGCTACGACGGGATTCGAACCTGTGACCCCATCATTATGAGTGATGTGCTCTAACCAGCTGAGCTACGTAGCCTGATACTATCATATTCTTCGATGGCTGGGGTACCTGGATTCGAACCAGGGAATGCCGGTATCAAAAACCGGTGCCTTACCGCTTGGCGATACCCCAATGACCGTCGCGGTGAACCGCTATATCGAAGAAAAAATGGCTGGGGTACCTGGATTCGAACCAGGGAATGCCGGTATCAAAAACCGGTGCCTTACCGCTTGGCGATACCCCATCCGTGCAACGCTTACGGGTGAATGGTGCGGGAGGCGAGACTTGAACTCGCACACCTTGCGGCGCCAGAACCTAAATCTGGTGCGTCTACCAATTTCGCCACTCCCGCAAAAAAGATGGTGGCTACGACGGGATTCGAACCTGTGACCCCATCATTATGAGTGATGTGCTCTAACCAGCTGAGCTACGTAGCCATCTTTTTTTCGCGTAACCTTATCGGCGTTGCGGGGCGCATTATGCGTATTGAGCCTTGAAGCGTCAACCCCTTTTTCATTGAAAATAGCTGGAATGTGACTGTTTGGTTAGGTTGCGAACAGCATGACGCAATATTCGGCAATTATTAGTTATTAATTGTTTTTTAGCACAGAAAACAGACATAAAAAAAGAGCCCCGCAGGGCCCTTTTCTAAGGATTAACTTATTTATAAGCGGACTGGTGTACGCCAACCGCGCGACCAGACGGATCGTTCATGGTTTTAAACGCTTCATCCCATTCGATCGCTTTGGCGGAAGAACAGGCAACAGAAGGGCCGCCCGGAACACATTCCGCAGCGCTGGCAACCGGGAACAGTTCTTCGAAAATCTCACGGTACAAATACGCTTCTTTCGACGATGGCGTGTTGTACGGGAAACGGAAGCTGGCGGTTTCCAGTTGTTGGTCGGAAACTTGCTCTGCAGCGACTTCTTTCAGCGTGTCAATCCAGCTGTAACCGACGCCGTCAGAGAACTGCTCTTTCTGCCGCCATGCGACGCTCGCCGGCAGGTAGGATTCAAAACATTCGCGCAGAACATGTTTTTCCATTTTGCCGTTGCCGCACATTTTATCCTGCGGGTTGATGCGCATCGCCACATCAAGGAATTTTTTGTCCAGGAAGGGCACGCGAGCCTCCACGCCCCAGGCTGACATGGCTTTGTTGGCACGCGCACAGTCGAACATGTGCAGCGCCTGCAGTTTACGCACGGTTTCTTCATGCAATTCTTTCGCGTCTGGCGCTTTGTGGAAGTAGAGATAACCGCCAAACACTTCGTCTGACCCTTCGCCCGACAGCACCATTTTAATGCCCATTGCTTTAATCTTGCGCGACATTAAGTACATCGGCGTCGAGGCACGAATGGTTGTAACATCGTAGGTTTCGATGTGATAAATCACGTCGCGGATAGCATCCAGACCTTCCTGCACGGTGAAGTGGATCTCGTGGTGCACGGTACCCAGATGGTTTGCTACTTCTTGTGCGGCTTTCAGATCCGGTGCGCCTTCGAGGCCGACGGCGAAGGAGTGCAACTGCGGCCACCAGGCTTCACTGCGTTCCTGATCTTCAACACGACGCGCGGCGTATTTTTTGGTGATTGCGGAAATGACCGAAGAATCCAGACCGCCGGACAGCAATACACCATAAGGAACATCTGACATCAGGTGGCTTTTCACCGCATCTTCCAGCGCCTGACGCAGCTCGTTTTTATCGGTAACGTTGTCTTTTACCGCATCGTATTCAAACCAGTCGCGCTGGTAGTACTGACGAATTTCGCCGTCTTTACTCCACAGATAGCTACCGGCCGGGAATTCTTTAATCGTACGGCAAACAGGAACCAGTGCCTTCATTTCAGACGCAACATAGAAGTTACCGTGTTCGTCGTAGCCCATATACAGTGGGATGATCCCGATGTGATCGCGGCCAATCAGGTAAGCGTCCTGCTCGCTGTCGTACAGCGCGAAGGCAAACATGCCTTGCAGGTCATCCAGGAACTCTGGGCCTTTTTCCTGATACAGCGCGAGGATAACTTCACAGTCGGAACCTGTCTGGAACTGATAGCGATCGCCGTATTCAGCGCGCAGCGCCTGGTGGTTATAAATTTCACCGTTAACCGCCAGGATATGCGTTTTCTTCACGTTGTACAGCGGCTGAGCACCGGCGTTGACGTCGACGATGGACAGACGTTCGTGTGCCAGAATGGCGTTATCACTGGCGTAAATACCCGACCAGTCCGGGCCGCGATGACGCATCAGACGAGACAATTCCAGGGCTTTTTTACGCAGTTCAACTGCGTCAGTTTTAATATCGAATACGCCAAAAATAGAACACATAACCTTCTCCGTTAACCTGTTGCGTGATGCTTTTTATGTTTGCTTGATAAAGAAAATGCCGCAAAGCGGGAGAGGGCGCAAGCGAATTGCGGGTCAGAAAATAAAAAATGCAATGGTCATTGTGGATTGGTGAAAAAAGATTATGTAATGAACATTGTTATTGATGAATCAGCAATGAAATGGTGATTTTATTGAATGGATAAGATTCTGTAGGCTGGATAAGGCGTTTAGGCCGCCATCCGGCAATAACGCTGTAGAATTGCCGGATGGCGACGCGGGGGCTCTTATCCGGCCTACGGATTAAATGACGTCAATCTCGGCAACGGAGGGATAGATCCAGCTTGGTCTGAATGGCATGTTGTCAATATCGTCAAGTTTGGATACGCCAGACAGTACCAGGATAGTTTCCAGACCCGCCTGGAAACCTGCCAGAATATCGGTGCGCAGATTGTCGCCAACAATGACCGTTTCTTCTGAGTGCGCCTGCATTTTGTTGAGTGCCGCGCGAATAATCCACGGGCTGGGTTTGCCGACATAAAACGGTTTACGGCCGGAGATCTTCTCAATACCGGCGCAGAGCGCACCACAGGCCGGGTAAAAGCCGCGACCATGGGTATCCGGGTTAGTGGCGATAAAACGTGCGCCGTTAGCCACAAAGTATGCCGCTTTATGCATCATGTCCCAGTTGTACGAACGGGTCTCTCCGACAATGACAAAATCAGGGTTAACGTCGGTAATAGTAAAGCCAGCTTTATACAGCTCATGGATTAACGCACCTTCACCCACCACGTAGGCTTTTTTCCCTTCCTGACGACGGAGAAAATCAGCAGTAGCCATAGCGGAAGTATAAAAGACGCTATCGGGGACATTCACACCCGCGGTGGCGAAGCGGTTTGCCAGATCTTGCCCGGTCTGCGAAGGGTAGTTCGTCAGCAGGACTAACGGTAAACCTTTCTCCAGAATGCCGGTCAGAAAGTCTGCCGCACCTGGTACGGCAACATTGTCGTGCATCAGCACGCCGTCGATATCACAAATTACATTCTTAATGGTCATGGACAATCCGACATTAAAAAAAGAAGGCATTACTATACACAAAATACACTACATCATTCGAGTTGCATCAAGGCGGCAAGTCTGCGAACTCCTGGAGCTTACTGAAATAAGTGACCGGGGTTCGCAGATGTAGCTTGAAGGATGACGTGTATTAGCTTTCCAGCAAACGCTGCAGCAATGTCCCGTTGAGCATTGCGCGTTTCACCAGCGCAAATGCACCAATCGCTGAACGGTGATCCAGCGTGGAACGTACCACCGGCAAATTGTGGCGAAACGCCTTCAGTGCCTGATTATTAATGCAGCTTTCTATTGCCGGAAGCAGGACTTTATCTGCTTCGGTAATCTCACCGGCAATGACGACTTTTTGCGGGTTAAACAGGTTAATCGCAATCGCGATGGTTTTACCCAGGTGTCGACCAACGTGCTCGATAACTTCTGCTGCCAGATTGTCACCTTTATTGGCTGCCTTACAGATAGCTTTGATACTGCAATCATCCAGCGTGAGCCGGCTTGGATAGCCTTGCTTTAGCAAGTTTTGTACGCGGTGTTCGATAGAAGCATTGGCCGCAATGGTTTCCAGACAGCCGAAATTACCGCAGTGACAGCGCTCACCCAGCGGTTCTACCTGAATATGACCAATCTCACCCACGTTGCCATTGCGACCGATAAAAATGCGGCCATTGGAGATAATCCCTGCGCCGGTTCCGCGGTGAACACGCACCAAAATGGAGTCTTCGCAATCCTGGCTTGCTCCGAAATAGTGCTCAGCCAGCGCCAGGCTGCGAATATCGTGACCAACAAAGCAGGTGACCTTAAAGCGTTTTTCAAGTGCTTCGACCAGCCCCCAGTTTTCAACCTGAATATGGGGCATATAACGAATGACGCCACTTTCGGGGTCAACGAGGCCTGGCAGGATGACAGAAATTGCGATCAACTCGCGGATTTTCCGCTGGCAACTGTCAATAAAGGTGGCAATCGTATTGAGCAGCGCATATTCCAGCGTTTCCTGGGTGCGCTCCGGGAGAGGGTAATGCTCTTCGGCGACCACTTTGCTGCTCATATCATAGAGCGTCAGCGTCGTATCGTGACGGCCAAGACGCACGCCAATTGCGTGGAAATTACGGGTTTCGGTGACGATGGAGATAGCGCGGCGGCCCCCGGTGGAGGCCTGCTGATCGACTTCTTTGATCAGCCCGCGTTCGATCAGTTGACGCGTAATTTTGGTTACGCTGGCGGGGGCAAGCTGGCTTTGCTCGGCAATCTGAATTCGCGAGATTGGCCCATGCTGGTCAATCAGGCGATAAACCGCCGCGCTGTTAAGCTGTTTTACGAGATCAACATTACCTATTTGAGCTTGTCCGCCTGGTGTCATTCTTTCTCTTACTCAGTAACGACCTCGTTGCCATTAACGATGGTCTTGATAATTTTAAAGTCGTGCGTGAACGCGGTCAGGTTGGCTACTTTGCCTGGCGCGATGCTGCCGAGTTGTTTGTCGACGCCAATGGCGCGAGCAGGGTAGAGCGTTGCCATGCGCAGGACTTCGTCCAGTGCGATACCGCAATGTTCAACCAGATTGCGTACACCTTCGATCATGGTTAATGATGAACCGCTCAGCGTGCCGTTCTCATCAACACACAGTCCATTGCGGTAGTATATTGTTTTACCAGCGAAAATGAACTGCTCAATGTTTGCCCCCGCCGGCGCGGTCGCGTCGGTGACCAGGCACAGCTTGTCGCCTTTCAGGCGTTTAGCATTGCGGATGTTGGCATAGTCAACATGCATGCCATCGGCGATGATACCGCAATAAATATCTGCCTCATCCAGAATCGCGCCTGCCAGACCTGGTTCGCGACCGGTAATATAAGGCATCGCGTTGAACAGATGTGTTGCAAAGGAAATGCCTGCACGGAAACCGATTTTTGCTTCCTTCAGCGTCGCGTTAGAGTGGCCCGCAGACACCACGATACCTGCATTCACCAGTTGGGTGATCACTTCGACGGGAACCATTTCAGGTGCCAGCGTCACTTTGGTGATGACATCCGCATTATCGCACAGGAAATCGACAAGTGCAGCGTCCGGTTGACGCACAAATCCCGGATTATGCGTACCTTTTTTCACCAGGTTCAGCCACGGACCTTCAAGGTGTAGCCCTAATGCTTGATTTGGATGCTTAGCGAGGTATTCACGCATGACGCGAACGCCCTGCTTCATCAGGTCATCGCTGGTGGTGATTAGCGTTGGCAGATAGTTGGTGCAGCCAGATTTTTCATTGGCTTTTTGCATGATTTCCAGCGTCTCAACGGTAACGGCTTCTGCCGTATCGTTAAACTGTACACCGCCACAGCCGTTTAACTGCACATCAATAAAACCGGGGGAGACAATGGCTCCATTCAGCGAGCGCTGTTCAATCCCTGACGGCAATTCAGACAGTGGGCAAACGCTATCGATCAGGCCATTGGCGACAACAATCGCATGGTCATCAAGAATTTCGTGACCGGTAAAAATCCGGCCCTGGGTTAAAGCATACATTCCGACCCCCGATTTCAAAAAAATGCCGCCCTGCACGTTTTCGACAGGGCGGAGACATCATTACAGACCTTTAATATTTTCCGCTTCTAACTCGTTAAAGTATTTCAGCGTCTTCACTTTCAGTTCCATAGTGGAAGGTTCATCGCAGACCACAACTGCTTTCGGATGAAGCTGCAGACAGCTGATGGTCCACATATGGTTAACGTTGCCTTCAACAGCCGCCTGCAGCGCCTGCGCTTTCTGGTGACCCAGCACCAGGATCATTACTTCTTCAGCATCCAACAGGGTGCCCACGCCTACGGTCAGTGCATATTTAGGCACCTGGCTTACGTCGCCGTCAAAGAAGCGTGAGTTTGCTACGCGGGTGTCGTGGGTCAACGTTTTGATACGGGTACGGGAAGCTAAAGAAGAAGCGGGTTCGTTGAACGCAATGTGTCCATCGTTACCTACGCCGCCCATAAACAGATGGATTTTACCGTAAGAACGGATTTTCTCTTCATACTGACGGCATTCTGCATCAATATCCGGCGCGTTACCATTGAGGAGGTTGATGTTTTCTGCTGGAATATCAACATGATCAAAGAAGTTACGGTGCATAAAGCTGTGATAGCTTTCCGGATGTTCCTTCGGCAGGCCAACGTATTCGTCCATGTTGAAAGTGACAACATGTTTGAAGCTCACCTGACCCGCTTTGTGCATTTCGACTAATGCTTTATAGGCAGTCAGCGGAGTGCCGCCAGTCGGCAGGCCCAGAACGAACGGACGATCTGCCGTTGGTTTGAACGCGTTAATGCGGTTAACGATATGGCGAGCAGCCCATTTGCCGACTTGTTCAGCGGTATTCAGGGGGATCAGTCTCATTCTTCACCTCAAATGTAAATGTAAGCAGTTGGCGGATTGAGTCTCTGTGCAGTATTAAGCGTAACCTGGTTTTGCATCGGTAAGGATCAATCCGTTTCGATTTTTTGAATGATAAAATAAGTTTTCGTAGTTAGCCAGTGTAAGGGAGGGTTAATAACGATATTTGGTGATTGGAATCACAAAAAACACGCTTTTAATTTGCGATACGAATTAATTTTTCACACACTCTGAATGTAGATGAATGGTTAATGTTGTTGTCCCAAAATCTCTTGCTGTTGCAGTTAGGAATAGTCGCACAATAAAAATATGGCTTCAAAGGAGCCTAATCGGGGTCTCGTAGGGGGAATAAAATGAATATTTTAGGTTTTTTCCAGCGGCTGGGTAGGGCGTTACAGCTCCCCATCGCGGTGCTGCCAGTCGCGGCACTGTTGCTGCGATTCGGCCAACCAGATTTACTGAACGTACCCTTCATCGCGCAAGCGGGTGGAGCTATCTTTGATAACCTCGCGTTAATTTTTGCTATCGGTGTGGCTTCCAGCTGGTCTAAAGACAGTGCGGGTGCGGCAGCGCTGGCAGGTGCGGTTGGTTATTTCATATTGACCAAAGCAATGGTTACCATTAACCCGGCGATCAACATGGGCGTGCTGGCGGGTATCATCACCGGTCTGGTCGGCGGTGCTGTGTATAACCGTTGGTCTGGCATCAAACTGCCTGATTTCCTGAGCTTCTTCGGCGGCAAACGTTTTGTACCCATCGCTACTGGCTTCTTCTGTTTGATACTGGCTGCTATCTTCGGCTACGTGTGGCCGCCGGTGCAGAATGCCATCCATGCGGGTGGTGAGTGGATCGTGGGCGCTGGCGCGCTGGGTTCTGGTATTTTTGGCTTCATCAACCGTCTGCTGATCCCAACTGGTCTGCATCAGGTGCTGAACACCATCGCCTGGTTCCAGATTGGCGAATTCACTAACGCTGCAGGTACCGTATTCCACGGTGATATCAACCGCTTCTACGCGGGTGACGGCACTGCGGGTATGTTCATGTCTGGCTTCTTCCCGATCATGATGTTTGGTCTGCCGGGTGCGGCTCTGGCGATGTACTTCGCCGCGCCAAAAGCGCGTCGTCCGATGGTCGGCGGTATGCTGCTGTCCGTTGCTATCACCGCATTCCTGACCGGTGTTACCGAGCCGCTGGAATTCCTGTTTATGTTCCTGGCTCCGTTGCTGTACCTCCTGCACGCCGTTCTGACGGGTATCAGCCTGTTCGTTGCGACGCTGTTGGGGATCCATGCGGGCTTCTCTTTCTCCGCAGGTGCTATCGACTACGTGTTGATGTACAACCTGCCGGCTGCAAGTAAGAACGTCTGGATGCTGGTCGCCATGGGTCTGGTGTTCTTCGTTATCTATTTTGTGTTGTTCAGCGCGGTTATTCGTTTGTTTAACCTGAAAACGCCGGGCCGCGAAGATAAAGAAGACGAGATTGTTACTGACGAAGCAAACAGCAATACCGAAGAAGGTTTAGCTCAACTGGCAACCAACTACATTGCTGCGGTTGGCGGTACGGATAACCTGAAAGCGATTGATGCCTGTATCACCCGTCTGCGTCTGACCGTTGGCGATTCTGCCCGCGTCAATGATGCGATGTGCAAACGCTTAGGCGCATCGGGTGTGGTTAAGCTGAACAAACAAACTATTCAGGTTATCGTGGGTGCGAAAGCTGAATCTATCGGCGACGAAATGAAGAAAGTTGTGGCACGCGGCCCGGTTGCGGCAGCGTCTACTGACAATGCCCCGACAGCGGCTGCCCCGATTGCAAAACCGCAGGCTGTCGCGAATGCGGTCACCATTGAAGCGCTGGTTTCTCCGATTACCGGTGATGTGGTTGCACTGGAGCAGGTGCCTGATGAAGCCTTCGCCAGCAAAGCAGTGGGTGACGGCGTGGCGGTAAAACCAACGGATAAAATCGTGGTTTCTCCGGCAGCGGGTACTATTGTGAAAATCTTCAACACCAACCATGCGTTCTGTCTGGAAACGGAAAAAGGCGCGGAAATCGTGGTCCATATGGGTATCGATACCGTGGCGCTGGAAGGTAAAGGCTTTAAGCGTCTGGTTGAAGAAGGTGCGGTTGTTGCAGCGGGTCAACCGATTCTGGAAATGGACCTAGAGTACCTGAACGCCAACGCACGTTCCATGATTAGCCCGGTTGTGTGCAGCAACAGCGATGATTTCGGTGCGCTGGTCATCAAAGCCGAAGGTCATGTGGTTGCCGGTCAGACACCGCTGTATGAGATTAAAGGTAAATAACTGCTCCTGAGAAAAGTGAGTTAAGTGCCTTAAGCGGCGGGGGAGATTCCTCCGCCGCTTTTTTTTGCAGCAAATACCCTCATATATCCTGTTGAAACACCTTTTTTGTGCAACTAATAGTTGTCTCCTGACGTCGCTTATAAGATCATGTTCCGTTATACGTTGTTTACGCTTTGAGGAATCCACGATGAGTGAGGCTGAAGCCCGCCCGAGTAACTTTATTCGTCAGATCATCGATGAAGATCTGGCCAGTGGTAAGCACACCACTATCCATACACGTTTTCCGCCGGAGCCAAATGGCTATCTGCACATTGGCCACGCGAAATCCATTTGTCTGAACTTTGGCATTGCGCAAGATTACCAGGGCCAGTGCAACCTGCGTTTTGATGATACGAACCCGGTTAAAGAAGATATCGAGTACGTTGAATCGATTAAAAACGACGTTGAATGGTTAGGTTTCCACTGGACTGGCGACATTCGCTACTCTTCGGATTACTTCGATCAGCTTCACGCCTATGCGGTAGAGCTTATTAATAAAGGCCTGGCGTACGTTGACGAACTGTCAGCGGAAGAAATTCGCGAATACCGTGGCACGCTGACTCAGCCAGGCAAAAACAGCCCGTACCGCGATCGTAGCGTTGAAGAAAACCTCGCGCTGTTTGAAAAAATGCGTACCGGTGGTTTTGAAGAAGGTAAAGCCTGCCTGCGTGCGAAAATCGATATGGCTTCGCCGTTTATCGTGATGCGCGATCCGGTGCTGTACCGTATTAAGTTCGCTGAACACCACCAGACCGGCAATAAGTGGTGCATCTACCCGATGTACGACTTTACCCACTGCATCAGCGATGCGCTGGAAGGCATCACGCATTCACTGTGTACGCTGGAGTTCCAGGATAACCGTCGTCTGTACGACTGGGTGCTGGACAACATCACTATTCCGGTTCATCCGCGCCAGTACGAATTCTCGCGCCTGAATCTGGAATACACCGTGATGTCCAAGCGCAAGCTGAACCTGCTTGTGACCGACAAGCACGTTGAAGGCTGGGATGACCCCCGTATGCCGACGATCTCTGGCCTGCGTCGTCGCGGTTACACCGCTGCCGCGATCCGTGAGTTCTGCAAACGCATTGGCGTGACCAAGCAGGACAACACTATTGAGATCGCTTCTCTGGAATCCTGTATCCGCGAAGATCTGAACGAAAACGCCCCGCGCGCGATGGCGGTTATCGATCCGGTGAAACTGGTTATCGAAAACTACCCGCAGGGCGAAAGCGAACTGGTCACCATGCCTAACCATCCGAGCAAGCCGGAAATGGGCAGCCGTGAAGTGCCGTTCAGCGGTGAAATCTGGATCGACAGGGCCGATTTCCGCGAAGAAGCCAACAAACAGTACAAGCGTCTGGTGATGGGTAAAGAAGTCCGTCTGCGTAATGCTTACGTGATCAAAGCTGAGCGTGTCGAGAAAGATGCAGAAGGGAAGATCACCACCATTTTCTGCACCTACGATGCTGACACCCTGAGCAAAGATCCGGCCGATGGTCGTAAAGTTAAAGGTGTTATTCACTGGGTGAGCGCGTCCCATGCGCTACCGATTGAAATCCGTCTGTACGACCGTCTGTTTAGCGTGCCAAACCCGGGGGCAGCGGAAGACTTCCTGTCCGTTATTAACCCGGAATCGCTGGTTATTAAGCAGGGTTACGGTGAGCCTTCGCTACAGGCCGCTGTTGCTGGTAAAGCGTTCCAGTTCGAGCGTGAAGGGTATTTCTGCCTCGACAGCCGCTACGCAACAGCTGACAAATTGGTGTTTAACCGCACCGTGGGTCTGCGCGATACATGGGCTAAAGTAGGCGAATAAACCGTCGTTACGCATCATCTTTTCAAACGCCGCACTCTGCGGCGTTTTTTTTCGCCTGAAAATGGTTAGCAGACTCTATTTGCGCAGCGAAATAATTGTTATTCAGGAATGGTTTTTGCCGTTTATATTTTTCTAACAAAAACCTTGTTTTATCAGCCACTCTGGACTGAAACCGATTTCATCTTTATGGAAAACAAGCCTTTTTTCAATTTTTCAACGCTTTTTTAACTCCCAATGAAAATGTAACAGAAAGCAATGAAATATGTGCGGTTGCTCATGTTCTTACATACTGGTTACAAAAAGAGATTGATAATTCGCGTCGCGAAAAATAGTCTATTCATTGTAGTCAATGAGGTTTTCTCAGCGCTACTTTTTTAATTTTTGCTTTTTCGCTGTCCGCTTTTATCGGCAGCATTTTTATGTCAAAGAGGATTAACATATGCGTACGTTTAGTGGCAAACGTAGTACGCTGGCGCTGGCTATCGCCGGTATCACAGCAATGTCGGGTTTTGTTGTCGCTCCCCAGGTTCACGCCGAAGGTTTTATTGATGACTCTACCTTAACTGGCGGCATCTATTACTGGCAGCGTGAACGTGACCGTAAAGATGTGACCGACCACGACAAATACAAAACCAACCTTTCTCACTCCACCTGGAACGCTAACCTCGACTTCCAGTCCGGTTATGCGGCCGATATGTTTGGTATTGATATCGCAGCATTCACTGCTATTGAAATGAACGAAAGTAGCGAAAGCGGCCATCCAAACGAAATCGCATTCTCTTCAAAAAATAAAGGCTATGACGAAGATTACTCCGGCGATAAGAGCGGGATTAGCCTGTATAAAGCGGCAGCCAAATTCAAATTTGGCCCAACCTGGGCGCGCGCTGGTTATATTCAGCCAACCGGGCAAACTCTGCTGGCACCACACTGGAGCTTTATGCCTGGTACCTATCAGGGTGCTGAAGCCGGTGCCAACTTCGATTATGGCGATGCGGGTGCGCTGAGCTTCTCCTATATGTGGGCCAACGAATATAAAGCACCGTGGCACACCGAAGTCGATAAATTCTATCAGGCCGATAAAAAGACCAAAGTTGATTACCTCCATTCAATCGGCGCAAAGTATGACTTCAAAAATAACCTGCTGTTGGAAGCAGCATTCGGTCAGTCTGAAGGCTACGTCGATCAGTATTTCGCCAAAGCCAGCTACAAATTTGATTTAGGCGGTAACCCGTTTACCACCAGCTACCAGTTCTACGGTGCCCGCGATAAGGTTGATGACCGCACAGTTAACGACATTTATGATGGCACGGCCTGGCTGCAGGCACTGACCTTCGGCTACAAAGTGGCAGAAGTCGTTGATCTGCGACTGGAAGGGACCTGGGTTAAAGCTGACGGGCAGCAGGGCTACTTCCTGCAGCGTATGACCCCGACCTATGCGTCTTCAAACGGTCGTCTGGACGTTTGGTGGGATAACCGCTCTGACTTCAACGCCAACGGTGAAAAGGCCGTGTTCTTCGGCGCGATGTATGACCTGAAAAACTGGAACCTGCCTGGCTGGGCAGTGGGCGCATCATACGTTTACGCGTGGGATGCTAAACCGGCTACCTGGCAGCTCAACCCGGATGCGTACTACGACAAAAATCGTACTATTGAAGAGTCGTCTTACAGCCTGGATGCGGTCTATACCCTGCAGGATGGCCGTGCGAAGGGCACTATGTTTAAACTGCACTTCACCCAGTACGACAACCATTCAGATATTCCGAGCTGGGGCGGTGGTTACGGTAACATCTTCCAGGATGAGCGTGACGTGAAATTCATCGTTATTGCTCCGTTCACCATCTTCTAATGCCGACAGAGGCAGGCCGCAAGCCTGCCGTTTTGTTGAGGAATGTGTTATGAAAAAGCTGATACTCATCGCCGTCATGGCATCAGGGCTGGTTGCCTGCGCGCAATCACCCGCGCCGAAAGAAGATAGCCGTCTTAAGGAAGCCTATAGCGCGTGTATCAATACCGCGCAGGGTTCGCCGGAGAAAATCGAAGCCTGCCAAAGCGTGTTGAATGTGCTGAAGAAAGAAAAACAGCACCAGCAGTTTGCGAATGAAGAAAGCGTGCGCGTACTGGATTACCAGCAGTGTATCCAGGCAACGCGTACGGGTAACGATCAATCCGTTAAGGCCGATTGTGATAAGGTCTGGCAGGAAATTCGCAGTAATAATACGGCGAAATAAAACGTGGTATGAACAAGAACGGGCGGAGAGATTTCTTCGCCCGTTTGCATTTTAGCGTCGTTTCTCAATTGCCCACTTGAGTAATGCCGCACAACGGTAAAATCCGTGGGCAAATTTTCCGTATGGGATGGTCAGAAATAGCGCCATCACGACACCAAGATGAATAGCAAGCAAAATAGCCATCCCTGAGGTATCTCTGCCTGCCAACAACGCTAAGCCCGTCAGACTCGTCAGTAGCAGCAACAGGATAAAACCGCGATCCATCGGTTTTTGCCGTGCGTCGCCATGTAGCGGTGAGCGCTTAAGGTTCAGCCATAACAAACCCGCTGGGCCGACAACCAGGCCAATGCCGCCTAATATGCCCAGCATGACCGGAACGCTGAGGAACGGATAGGGCGCTTCTATGTCGGCAAAGTAGTGATAGCCTGTTGCCACCACGGTGGCGGCAAAGCAGAGCAGAAAACCGTAGAAGGTGAAGTGATGGAAACGGCGGCGCATCAGGGTGAAGGCATCATCTGCTTCGTTACACCCTTTGCCGTGTCCGCCATCGAGATATTTCAGCGTCAGCGCATTGTGAGAGGCTTCAGCAATGTCAGAGGAACGCGGCATCCCCGGAGAAATCTCCCGCCAGAAGCGGATAACGCCCGCCATCAGCAGACCCATCGCCAGAATAAAGACTGAACCAAACATCCATGCCAGCAGGTTATGCGGGAAAATTTGGTAGAAATCTCCGGCCAGCGGGGGATGGAGTAACGTGCCTGTTAAACCTATAGCGAGGAGTAAAAACAGGATCAGACCGAAAACCAGCGACAGCGTCACGGTGACGCCTGCGCGACGATAAAGCGCGCCAAAGGCGGCGGGTTGCGCGTAGTGCTGATAGGTTTCCAGCCTTACTTCTGCCATTGCTTTCGGTACATTGATAGCAAATTCATGGGGCGGTGCGTATTGACACGCGTGCAGGCAGGCGCCGCAGTTATGGCACAAGTTGGCCAGATAGTTGATATCCGCTTTACCGAATTCCAGACGCTGAGTCATCGCCGGGAACACGGCGCAAAAACCCTCGCAATAGCGGCAGGCATTGCAGACTTGCATAACTCGTTCAACTTCAGCTTCCGGCTCGGTAAGCATTTTCGCTTCGATAATTAATTTCTCAAGCGGTTTCATGACGAGTCTCCTTACGTGCGGCCAGAGCGGCTTCTTTTCCGGCAATACGGCCAAAGGTGGTCCCAATCGACATGCCTACACCTGCGGTGTAGCCTTTTCCCAGCACGTT
Source organism: Citrobacter sp. Colony219 (assembly GCF_019382635.1). Lineage (NCBI taxonomy): Bacteria > Pseudomonadati > Pseudomonadota > Gammaproteobacteria > Enterobacterales > Enterobacteriaceae > Citrobacter > Citrobacter sp. Colony219. Next base: position 1,731,585 of record NZ_CP080033.1, read on the forward strand.
GCCCGCCATCATCTCCCCGGCGACGAACAGATTGCGACTTGGACGCCCGGCAAAATGCACTGCGGCGTGTTCATTCACCTTTAACCCCAGGTAGGTGAAGGTGATCCCCGGACGTAAGGCATAGCCATAGTAAGGTGGCGTATCCAGTGGTCGCGCCCAATGTGTTTTTGCCGGTGTCAGATTTTGTGTTGCACAGTTATCAAGAGTGGTGTGGTCAAAGTGGCCTGGCAGGCAGGCCCTGTTGTACTGCATGACAGTATGGGTAAAGCGCTCAGTATCCAGTCCTAACTGACGTGCCAGCTCTGCTAACGTAGTGGCCTGTGCGCCAGGAAAAACCGGGGGCATGAAGTGACCGATGGCTTTACTGTCGATAATGGAGTAACCAATTTGTCCGGGCTGGTGGGCGACCAGACGTCCCCAGATGGCATAACGTTTGGGCCAGAAATCCTCGCCTTCATCATAAAATCGTTCTGCATCGCGGTTCACTACGATGCCAAGCGAAACACAGTCCACGCGGGTGCAAATCCCGCCGTCATATAAGGGGGCCCGGGCATCAATCGCCACGCAGTGTGACTGGGAGGGGTCGCCGATGATGTCCGCGCCGGCATCGATCATAAATTTGAGCAGTACGCCCTGATTAAAGCGCGTGCCGCGAATGAGGAAGTTATCCGCAGGCCATTCACCGCGGGCGTTCTCACCCCAGGCTTCTCGCAGCCATTCGCGGTTAGATTCAAACCCGCCAGCGGCAAGCACGCAGGTCTTTGCCGGAATGCGCTCTGCACCAGCCAGCGCCGCTACGAACTCGCCGTTGTGCAGTTCAAGCGCCTGCACCGGTGTGTTATAGCGGATTTGCACCCCCAGTTTTTCTGCGCTGCGATAATAGGCATTCACCAGGGCTTTCCCGCCGCCCATAAAAAAGGCATTGGTTCGCGCCACGTGCAAAGCGCCAGAAAGTGGAGGTTGAAAGTTAACGCCGTGCTGGCGCATCCAGTCGCGGCATTGGGAAGAGGTACGGATCACCAGCCGTGCCAGGACCTCGTTGGTATTACCTTCTGTTACACGCAGCAGATCCTGCCAGAATTCCTCTTCTGGATAGCTCTCCACCAGTACATCCTGTGGCGCATCATGCATACAGCGTAAATTACGCGTGTGTTGGGAGTTTCCTCCGCGCCATTCACGCGGGGCTGCCTCAAGCAACAGTACCGAAGCGCCTTGCTCCCGGGCGGTTAAGGCGGCACATAGTGCAGCATTGCCGCCGCCAATCACCAGAACATCAACCATCGCATACTCCATTACCACTTAACCAATTGTTAAGTTTGTAATTAAAATGTATACGAGTAAGTTGTGTGGACGCTATGACGTGATGCTAAACAGCCCTTTAATTATTGTAAAGGATCGCACCTGGCCAGTGTCCAGATTCCACCAGTTGATGCATCACTTTGGCTAGTACCACACGGGCAGCGAGACCTGCTGGGGTGAGTTCATCGTCAGAAAGGCTGACCAAAAAGTTGGGGCGGCTAAGTATGGGATTATGGATGCCAATCACTCTTAATGTCTCTTTATCGAGATGGGAAATTGCCGCACCGGGCTGAAGTGTTGCACCGATTCCGCTGCGAACGGCGTGCATCAGTAGCGTCAGGCCGTCAATTTCTGTCGCGATCTCAATGTTCAGCGCATGCTCCTGGCTGATAGCATCCAGTCTGCCGCGCAGACCATGTCCTGGGCTTGGCATTATCAATGGAATACGTGCCAATTGGGCTGGAGCAATATTGTCATCGGTAATATCAGCCAGTAGGGCATGAGTACCAATTAAAAATAGCCGTTCTTCGAGAATCGGTCTGGCGCTCCAGCGCAGGATCTTTTCTTTTTGAAATACCACCGCCAGATCAATCTGGCGGGTATTAATCATTCGTTCCAGGTTACCAGAGAGGCTTTCCACCACATGCAGGCGGACATCACTATAGCTTTCCCGCATGGCGTTGATGAAAGGCATCCCAAGAACGGAAGCAGTACTGGGGGCCATGCCGACGCTGACGTGCCCGGAAAGTCTGGCCTCCCGTGCGGCGAGGATCGCATCGTCAGCGTGACGGAGCGCCAGCTGTGCCTGGGCGTAAAATGCCAGTCCAGCGCTGGTGGGCGTCACGCCACGCGAGGTACGTTGCAGCAGACGTATGGCGAGTTCGTTTTCCAGGCGGGTCATTTGCTGGCTGAGCGCCGAAACACCGATACTGAGGTCGAGCGCCGCGCTACCCATGCTGCCGGTTTCTACAATGCGCACAAAATAACGTAGCTGGCGAAGTTCCATTTCGACTCTCCGGAAGGGACAATTGATTTTTACATTAAAGCAACACAAGAGTGGAGGGAAGGGGAAACACGCTGATAACGCGCATAAAAAAAGCCAACCGGATGGTTGGCTTTTCAGAGAGCATTACATTACTTGCCGTCGTGCGCGTGCTCATCTTCGCGGCAATCGCCTTCAGCGCAGTGACCGTACAGATAGAGGCTATGGTTAGTTAAACGAATGCCATGTTTAGCCGCAATCTCACGTTGACGCGCTTCGATGGAGTCATCGCTGAACTCGACCACTTTGCCGCAGTCAAGGCAAATCAGGTGATCGTGATGATGCTGTTGAGTCAGTTCGAAGACGGATTTACCACCTTCAAAATTATGGCGGGTCACGATACCGGCATCATCAAACTGGTTCAGCACGCGATACACGGTCGCCAGACCAATTTCTTCACCCATGTCGATCAGGCGTTTGTATAAGTCTTCCGCACTGACGTGATGGTTATCCGGTTCCTGAAGAACTTCCAGAATCTTTAAACGAGGAAGCGTTACTTTCAGGCCAGCCTTCTTTAATGCGGTATTGTTGTCAGTCATGCGGAATCTGTCCTGTAGCTAAACGGTTCACTTCATTAACAGAAGTGACAGAAATTGCACTTGAGATAATGCGTATCATTATAGAACTGCCATGCCTAAATGAAAACTGCAAGTCTCTGGCAAATATTGTTAATCAAAACGTGGTATCACCAACAAACACACTGTGCAATACCCGATTGGCATCCAGCCATTGTACAGGGTCAGGCGAAAAAGTTACAAATTTGTAGCAATTATTTTGATTGGTTCTATCTATTGATGCGGCGCAGATGAATATCTACGCCGCACGAAATCAGGCATTGATGATTTCGTCGAGGTGCAGCTCTTCAGAGATCTGCTTAACCCATTTTTCTACGCGTTCAGCGGTCAGTTCCGGCTGGCGATCTTCATCGATAGCCAGACCGACAAAGTGGTCGTCATCTGCCAGACCTTTAGACGCTTCAAAATGGTAACCCGCCGTTGGCCAGTGGCCGACGATGGTGGCGCCGCGCGGCTCAATGATGTCACGGATGGTGCCTAACGCATCACAGAAATATTCTGCGTAATCTTCCTGGTCGCCACAGCCGAACAATGCCACCAGTTTACCGTTAAAATCAATGTCTTCGAGAGTAGGGAAGAAGTCGTCCCAGTCGCACTGCGCTTCACCGTAGTACCAGGTTGGGATGCCGAGCAGCAGAATGTCATACCCTTCCAGGTCTTCTTTGCTGCTTTTTGCAATGTCATGTACATCGGCAACGTCTTTACCAAGCTGTTTTTGAATCATTTTTGCGATATTTTCGGTATTACCGGTGTCGCTGCCGAAAAAGATGCCAGTGATTGCCATGAGTAAAATAACCTCTTGAAACTTATTGAAATGGTGGTGGCGCATTGCCCACGGATAAGGGCAATCATAGCAGAACAGTCAGGCATGCGGAAACAGCAAACACGCAGGACTGCACTCTGTGCTACACGATTTATGATTTAGAGCAGAAATTCAGACTAAGCCTGACCGCGCAATGCGGTGAGTTGGTTCATCAGCATCTCTTCGATGAGTTCACTGCGACTCATGTTGCGTGCCTCGGCCAGCTCGTTCAGAGCGTCAACGGCATCGGCGTTCAGTTTCAGTTCGACACGCTTAAGCCCGCGAACTTTGTCGCGTTTAAGCTGATTACGTTTGTTAATACGTAACTGTTCATCACGCGAGAGCGGATTAGTTTTGGGTCGTCCCGGGCGACGCTCCTGCGCGAACAGATCTAATGTCGTACGGTCCGTTTGTTCTTTGGCCATGATCTTGGTGACTTCGGGGAAACAATCAGCCAGGCGTCCGCCCGGATGGATAGCGCGCCATAATACATCAGCAGGGGAGGCGCGCCAACGCCCACGCGCGTAATCACGCGCGGACGCTGAGTTTTTAATCAGTTAACCTGCTCGCTCAGATAACGACGGATGGCGCGCAGCACCGCATCGGGTTTTTCCGCATGTACCCAATGGCCTGCGCCGGCAATAACGTGTGCGCGGGCCTGCGGGAATTGTGCCAGCAGCTGTTCGCGATATGCTTCGGTCACATAAGGTGAATTACCGCCGGGGATAAACAGCGCCGGGTGTTCCCACGCCGGAATGGTCTCCCAACCGACGATATGAGGATATTGATCCCACAATACGGGAACGTTAAAGCGCCACTCGCCGTCAACAAAGGATTTCAGCAGAAACTGGATAACACCTTCCTCTTGCAGGTGCTGACGCATAACGCTCGCCGCCTGCTGGCGTGAGGACGCTTGTGCATCGGTTACGGCATTGATTGCCGCAAAAATCTCATCGTGGCGGCGAACATGGTAGTCAACGGGAGCAATGTCGATGGCGACCAGCCGTTCGACACGTTCAGGAGCCAGCGCAGTCAGCGCCATAACGGCTTTACCGCCCATCGAGTGGCCAATAAAGATCGCTTTTTCAATCTGCCTGGCGTCCAGCGTATCCAGCAGATCTTGCGCCATGGCCGGATAATTCATCTCAGGTGAACGAGGGGAGAGACCATGATTTCGCATATCAACCTGGATGATGTCGTGATCGGCCACGAGATCGCGTGCCAGGATCCCGAGGTTATCCAGACTGCCAAACAGGCCGTGAACCAGGACGATGGGAGAATTATTGTGCGGGTTTTGCGCAGATTGCGCTCGGATATTCAATTTCATGGCAAAGTTCTTTTTTTCACACTGACGGGTTAGGGTATCATGTTGACCATTCTGCCACATGGCTGCAACAACTACGGTTACTCCGAGTTTTGCTGGTCACCAGGCTTGACGCTATCCGCTGTTAGGATTTGCCTTTACACTACAGCGTGTAAAGTCCTGACAACTTGTATTCAGCCAAACATTGCACTGGATTAAGATGAAAACGATTGAAGTTGATGATGAACTCTATAGCTATATTGCCAGCCACACCAAGCATATTGGCGAGAGCGCATCCGACATTTTACGGCGTATGTTGAAGTTTTCCGCCGCATCACAGCCTGTCACTCCGGTAGTAAAAGAAGTCCGCGCGGTACAACCTGTCGTGGAAGCCAAGCCGGTCAACCCTACGAAAGACAAAGTGCGCGCCATGCGTGAACTGCTGCTTTCCGATGAATATGCGGAACAGAAAAAAGCAGTGAATCGCTTTATGCTGGTGCTGTCTACACTTTGCTCACTGGATAACAACGCGTTCGCCGAAGCAACGGAATCGTTGCACGGACGTACGCGCGTTTATTTTGCAGCGGATGAACAGACGTTGCTGAAAAATGGTAATCAAACCAAACCGAAACACGTGCCAGGCACGCCATATTGGGTGATCACCAATACCAATACCGGCCGTAAATGCAGCATGGTTGAACACATCATGCAGTCAATGCAATTCCCCGCGGAGTTGATTGAAAAGGTTTGCGGAACAATTTAATCCTTGCATTAGAAGGACCAGGCAATGGCAATCCACAACCGTGCAGGTCAACCTGCGCAACAGAGTGATTTGATTAACGTCGCCCAACTGACGGCACAGTACTATGTACTGAAACCAACAGCAGGGAACGCTGAGCACGCCGTTAAGTTCGGTACGTCCGGACATCGCGGTAGTGCGGGTCGTCATAGTTTTAATGAGCCGCATATTCTGGCTATCGCTCAGGCGATTGCCGAAGAACGTGCGAAAAACGGGATTACAGGCCCGTGCTATGTGGGCAAGGATACCCACGCGTTGTCTGAACCGGCTTTCATCTCTGTGCTGGAAGTGCTGGCAGCGAACGGTGTTGATGTCATTGTGCAGGAAAACAACGGCTTTACGCCCACCCCTGCCGTGTCGAATGCTATCCTGGTCCACAATAAAAAAGGCGGTCCGCTGGCTGACGGCATTGTGATCACGCCGTCCCATAACCCACCAGAAGACGGCGGAATTAAATACAACCCGCCAAACGGTGGCCCGGCAGATACCAACGTCACCAAAGTCGTAGAAGACAGGGCTAATGCACTGTTGGCTGATGGTCTGAAAGGCGTGAAGCGTATTCCGCTGGATGCCGCGCTGGCGTCCGGTCATGTTAAAGAACAAGACCTGGTTCAACCCTTCGTGGAAGGGCTGGCAGATATCGTCGATATGGCGGCAATCCAGAAAGCGGGTCTGACGCTGGGCGTTGATCCACTGGGTGGTTCCGGTATCGAATACTGGAAACGTATCGCTCAGCACTACAACCTGAATCTGACCCTCGTTAACGATCAGGTCGACCAGACTTTCCGCTTTATGCATCTCGATAAAGACGGCGCCATTCGTATGGACTGTTCCTCCGAGTGCGCGATGGCCGGTCTGCTGGCGCTGCGTGACAAATTCGATTTGGCATTTGCCAATGACCCGGACTATGACCGCCACGGTATCGTAACACCGGCTGGACTGATGAATCCGAACCACTATCTGGCGGTAGCGATCAACTACCTGTTCCAGCATCGTCCGCAGTGGGGCAAAGATGTTGCCGTCGGTAAGACGCTGGTGTCATCGGCGATGATTGACCGTGTAGTGAATGAGTTAGGGCGTAAACTGGTTGAAGTGCCGGTTGGCTTTAAATGGTTTGTTGACGGTCTGTTTGACGGCAGTTTTGGCTTTGGTGGGGAAGAGAGCGCGGGGGCATCTTTCCTGCGTTTCGACGGTACACCGTGGTCAACCGACAAAGATGGCATCATCATGTGCCTGCTGGCAGCGGAAATTACGGCAGTGACAGGCAAGAACCCGCAAGAGCATTACAACGAACTGGCGGCGCGCTTTGGCGCACCGAGCTATAACCGAATTCAGGCTGGGGCCACCTCCGCGCAGAAAGCGGCGTTGTCTAAGCTCTCTCCGGAAATGGTGAGCGCCAGCACGCTGGCGGGCGACCCGATCACTGCGCGTCTGACGGCAGCGCCAGGCAACGGCGCATCGATTGGCGGCCTGAAGGTGATGACCGATAACGGCTGGTTTGCTGCGCGTCCTTCTGGTACCGAAGATGCTTACAAGATCTACTGCGAAAGCTTCCTCGGTGAGGAACACCGCAAGCAGATCGAGAAAGAAGCGGTCGAGATTGTCAGCGAAGTGTTGAAAAACGCATAAATCACCTGCCGGATAAGACGCTAGCGTCGTCATCCGGTATGAATGATGAAAAAGCCGGATAGCGTATCAGCTGATCCGGCTTTTTTATTCAGTGCATATTCACGGCATAAACCGATAGCCAATTCCGGTTTCGGTGAGAAAATGACGCGGGCGGGCCGGGTCCAGTTCCAGCTTCTGGCGCAGGTGTCCCATATAAATACGCAGATAGTGACTGTGTTCGACGGCGTTTGGTCCCCAAACCTGATTCAATAACTGACGTTGCGTCAGCACCTTCCCGGCGTTATTCAGCAATACCGCTAACAGGCGAAACTCAATCGGCGTCAAATGAATTTCTTCGTCACCCCGGTGTACGAGGCGGGCGGCGATATCCACTTTAACATTAGAAAAATGCACGACCGGTTCGGGAGACGTCCCGCTGGCGTGGCGACGCAATGCCACACGCAATCGCGCCTGCAGCTCGCCAATACCAAAAGGTTTGCTGAGATAGTCATCGGCTCCGGCATCCAGCGCGGCGATTTTATCGCTTTCCTCACTGCGGGCTGAAAGCACAATCACCGGGATCGCGCTCCATTGACGCAGGTCGCGAATAAAATCAATGCCGTCGCCATCCGGCAGGCCGAGATCGAGAATGATGAGATCGGGTTTTCGCGTGGCGGCTTCCAGCAGACCACGTTGCAGCGTTTCCGCTTCAAATACACGTAGCCCATCGGCCTCCAGCGCGGTGCGTAGAAAGCGGCGAATGGCCTGTTCATCTTCAACAATCAGTACGTTCGTCACATATCCTCATGAAAATCTTCAAGTTCAGGGGGAATTTCCTGGGGCAGTGTAACACGAAAACATGCTCCTCCCTGCGCGCGATTGTGGACAGAAATAGTCCCGCCATGCACGTCTACAATGGCCTGACAAATTGCCAGCCCCAGCCCAACGCCTGGCACCGATGACTCTTTATTTCCCCGAGAAAATTTGTCAAAAACGCGCTGTTCCATACCCGATGGAACACCCGGCCCATTATCCCAGACGTCCAGTTGCAGGTGTTCGCCATCAACGCTGGCATCAATACCGATCTGCGCCTGTGGGCCCGCGTATTTGACGGCATTTTCCAGCAGATTAATCAGCACCCGTTCAAAGAGCGGGCCATCGACGTGAATCAATGTCAACGGTTCTGGTAACGACAGATTTATCGGGGCAGAGAGACCTGGCTCCAGCATCTGCAGGGCGCTGCCGACCACCTCTTCCAGCGTTAACCACTCCTTCTTAAGATTAAAGCCGCCAGACTGAATTCGCGCCATATCCAGCAGGTTATTCACCAGTCGGGTCGTGTTCAGGACGTGCTGGCGAATTTCGCTGGCCTGACGTGCGTGCGGCGATCCTTCGCTTGCCAGATCCAGCGTTAAGATTTCTGCCTGGCCGAACAACACCGTCAATGGCGTGCGCAAATCGTGGGACAGAGCAGCGAGCAGGGCGTTGCGAATACTTTCGCGCTCGCTGGCAAATCGGGCCTGCTCTTCGCTGGCGGTTAGCGTCAGGCGTTCCAGCGCACTGGCGACCAGTAAAGTGAAGGTTTCCAGCAGGCGTTGCTGTTCGGGGATCATCAACTGGCGTAAATTTCCCGGTTCCACGACCAGCAGCCCATGCGTTTTGTCGGCGCTTTTTAACGGTAAAATTTGATACGGCACGCCGGGTAAGGTGTCAGTGCCTGCGCCGGCGGGTTGCCCTTTATCAAAGCTCCATTGGGCAATAGCGTCATCCCAAGGCGTCATGCCCTGTTGATGGGTGAGAGGGGCCAGCTTACCGTTCTCGCCGGGCAGTAAAACCTGGCTGCGGGCCTGAAACGTTGAAGCGATAAACTGTTCGCTGGTGGCGGCGATATCCTGCTGGCTCCGTCCGACGGCCAGCGCTTTCGACATCTCGTACAAATGGCGCGTACGCTGCTCACGATAACGGGCAACTCGCGCCTGATAACGCACCCCGGCGGTCAGATTACCGATAACCAGACCTACCGTTAGCATCACGGCAAAGGTAAGCAGGTACTGGACGTCGGAAACGGCAAGCGTGCCGCGTGGCGCAATAAAGAAGAGATCAAAGCTGGCAACGTTGATAAACGTCGCCACCACCGATGGCCAGCGCCCGTAGAACAGGGCGATCACCACCACGCCCAGTAGATAGAGCATCACCAGGTTGGCTGCGTCAAATGCAACCAACCACTGCATGGCAATCAATGTCGTAACAGCACACAATGCAGCAGCGACCACACAACCCTGGATTTGTACCCGCCATTTATCCTTAAAGGTGCGGTTATCTGCGGTTTGCAGCACAGGGCGTGCAGGGGGCTCATCGAGGGCTACAATCATCAGATCGAGATCCGGTGCGCGATGGGCCAGCTTGTCAGCAAAGGAGTCGCTGCGCCACCAGCGACGCGTAGTTGGACGCCCGAGGACAATTTTCCCCAGATTATGCTCACGGGCATAGCGGATCACCGCTTTATCTTCGGCAGGGTCGGAGAGAGTGGCCGTTTCAGCCCCCAGTTCCTGTGCCAGTCGCAGCGCGCTTAAGATTGCCCGCCGCCGTTTTTCGGGTAGCCGGTGTAGCGCAGGTGTTTCGACATACACCGCATGCCAGACGCTACCCAGACGCGCTGCCAGACGCGCGGCGGCACGCACTAGCTTTTCGCTGCCGGTGTTGTGTCCAATACACAGCAATATGGCGTCGCGGGTATGCCAGACTTTCTCCTCTCCCGGACGTCCACGCCAGGCACGCATCTGATCGTCAACCCGATCGGCCGTGCGGCGCAGGGCCAGCTCACGTAGCGCGATCAAGTTACCTTTGCGAAAGAAATGCTCGATGGCTCTTTCCGCCTGACCGGCGATATAGACCTTGCCTTCGTTCAGGCGCTGACGCAAATCGTCGGGGGGGAGATCGACCAGTACCACGTCGTCAGCGGCATCGAAAAACGGGTCAGGAACGGTTTCGCGTACCTGAATACCGGTGACGCCGCTGACCACATCATTCAGGCTTTCCAGGTGCTGAACGTTAACGGTGGTAAAAACATCAATCCCGGCTTCCAGCAGTTCTTCAATATCCTGCCAGCGGCGGGGGTGGCGTGAGCCTGGCGCATTGCTGTGTGCCAGTTCGTCCATCAAAATCAGCGCCGGGCGGCGGGCGAGGGCGGCATCAAGATCGAACTCGCTGATATGCCGCCCACGGTGTGCCTGACGTTTCAACGGCAGCACGGTGAGACCGTCAAGCAGTGCGGCGGTCTCCTTGCGCCCGTGGGTTTCCACCACGCCAATCAGCACATCCAACTCCTGCGACCGCAGTCGCTGGGCCTCCGCCAGCATGGCCCAGGTTTTCCCCACGCCCGCACAGGCGCCGAAGAAAATTTTCAGTTTTCCCCGGTGCGGAGCGGTGGTCTGCTCCAGCAGGCGATCGGGGTTAGGACGTAGGGGTTCGTTATGCATGTCCTTTTTCTCAGTGCTTATCCAGCGCTAAATTAAGTTCCACCAGGTTCACCACCGGCTGGCCGATAAAACTGACCAACGGCTTTTGCGTGTATTGTGCAACCAGGCGCGTGACCTCTTCAACGCTGAGGTTGCGAGCCTGCGCCACGCGGGGGATTTGCCAGGCCACCGCAGCTGGCGTCAGGTTGTTATCCAGCCCGCTGGCGGAAGCTGTTACCAGCTCTACCGGAACGGCAGGATTTGCCTGCGGGTTGGCGGCACGCAGCGCGGCAATCCGGCTTTGCAGCTGTTTATCCAGTTCCGGGTTGCTGGCTGCCAGATTACTGCCGCCTGAAGCCATTGGATTATAGGGCATTTCCGCTGTGGCTGAGGGGCGTCCCTGAAAATAACCGGCAGCGGTAAACTGTTGCCCAATGAGCTTGGAGCCGCGAACAATCTGACCTTCGCGGAGAAGCGACCCGTTAGCCTGGTGGGGGAACCACCACTGCCCCAGCGCGGTGGTCAGCAGCGGATAAACACCGCCGGTGATAAGCATCAGGAAAAGCAATGTTGATAATGCAGGACGTAATCCACTCATCTGAAACCTCACACCAGACCCAGCAGGGTCAGCAGTAAATCAATTACTTTGATACCGATAAACGGCACAACCAGGCCACCCAGGCCGTAGATCCACAGATTGCGGCGCAGCATCGCGGAAGCGGATAACGGCTTATAGCTCACGCCTTTCAGCGCCAGTGGGATCAGGAAGACGATGACCAGCGCATTGAAGATGACGGCGCTGAGGATCGCCGAATCCGGCGAATGCAGTCGCATGACGTTCAGTGCGTTAAGCTGCGGGTAAGTTGCGGCGAACGCAGCCGGGATGATGGCGAAATATTTCGCAACGTCGTTGGCGATACTAAAGGTGGTCAGCGACCCACGCGTCATCAGCATCTGTTTACCAATGTGCACCACTTCAATCAGTTTGGTGGGGTTGGAGTCGAGATCCACCATATTGCCCGCTTCTTTCGCTGCCTGGGTTCCGGAGTTCATGGCAACGGCAACATCGGCCTGCGCAAGGGCTGGAGCGTCGTTAGTTCCGTCTCCGGTCATCGCCACCAGACGACCTTCTGCCTGATACTGACGAATTAGCGCCAGCTTGGCTTCCGGTGTGGCTTCGGCTAAGAAGTCATCCACACCGGCCTCTGCGGCGATTGCTGCAGCAGTCAGGCGGTTATCGCCGGTGATCATCACTGTTTTGATGCCCATTTTGCGCAGTTGGGCAAACCGTTCTTTAATCCCACCTTTTACGATATCTTTCAGGGCAATCACACCCAGTACGTGGGAGCCTTCGGCCACCACCAGCGGCGTTGCGCCAAGGCGAGCAACGTTTTCGACCTTCTGCTCCACATCGGCAGGGAAGTGGCCGCCGTTAGCTTCGACGTGACGACGAATGGCATCAACCGAGCCTTTGCGGATCATCCGGTTGTCGATGTTGATACCGCTCATCCGACTCTGCGCGGTAAACGGCACAAAGGTGGCATGGAGCGACTGTACGTCACGAATACGCAGGTTAAAGCGCTGTTTAGCCAGGACAACGATGCTGCGACCTTCCGGTGTTTCATCGGCCAGTGATGAAAGCTGCGCGGCATCGGCCAGCGTTTTTTCGTCCACGCCGTGGGCGGGCAGAAAATCAGAAGCCTGACGGTTACCCAGCGTGATGGTGCCGGTTTTATCCAGCAGCAGTACGTCCACATCACCAGCCGCTTCTACTGCACGTCCGCTGGTGGCAATGACGTTCGCACCCAACATGCGACTCATCCCGGCGACGCCAATCGCGGAGAGCAGACCACCGATCGTGGTGGGGATCAGACAGACCAACAGGGCAACCAGCACCGTGATGCTGACTGCACTGCCGCCCCAGGCAGAGAACGGCCACAACGTGGCGGTTGCCAGCAGAAAGACGATAGTCAGGGCAATCAGCAGGATCGTCAGCGCGATTTCATTGGGCGTTTTACGCCGCTGTGCGCCTTCGACCATGGCAATCATTCGGTCGAGGAATGTTTCTCCGGGGTTGACGCTACACGCGATCACCAGCCAGTCCGAGAGAATGCGTGTCCCGCCAGTGACGGAGGCAAAATCGCCGCCGGATTCACGGATTACAGGCGCGGATTCACCGGTAATGGCGCTTTCATCTACCGACGCGCCGCCTTCGATAACTTCGCCGTCACACGGGATAATATCGCCAGCTTCCACCAGCACGATATCCCCTTTACGTAACTCTTCGGCTGGCACGTGATCCATTTGCGCACCATATTTCGGTTCACGAAGTTTGCGGGCAAAGGCGGTTTTTTTAACCCCTTTCAGGCTGTTGGCCTGCGCTTTACTACGCCCTTCAGCCAGCGCTTCCGCAAAGTTAGCGAACAGAACAGTCACCCATAGCCAGAGGCTTATCGCGCCGGTAAACAGTGGATTACCTGACATATGGCCTGTCGCCATCGCCACCGTTAACAGGGTGGTCAGCAGGCTGCCCAGCCAGACGATAAACATCACCGGGTTACGCCACTGAGTATGTGGACTTAATTTTTTCACGGCGTCCATCAGCGCTTGTGCGACCAGAGAAGGTTCGAACAGCGCCAGTTGCTTGCGACTCATAGTCATGTGCTCCGCATCACTCAACGTAAAGAGAGGTATTCTGCTACCGGGCCAAGCGCCAGCGCAGGAACAAAGGTGAGGGCGCCAACCAGCAACACGGTACCGATCAACAACCCAACAAACAGCGCACCGTGGGTAGGTAGCGTGCCGGGACTTGCTGGCTGGCTCTTTTTACCAACAAGTGAACCGGCAATCGCCATCACCGGGATAATGACGCCGAAGCGGCCGAAGAACATGCATAAGGCCAGCAGGCAGTTCCAGAACGGGCTGTTGGCGCTTAACCCGGCGAAGGCACTACCATTGTTGTTCGAGGCGGACGACACGGCATACAGCACTTCGCTAAAACCATGCGGCCCGGGATTGAGCATGGCGCTACGCCCAGCATCGCTCATCATGGCTATCGCTGTCCCAAGCAGGACCAGCGCAGGGGTAACCAGAATCGCCAGCGCGGTCATTTTCATTTCGCGGACATCGATTTTTTTACCCAGATATTCCGGCGTGCGACCAATCATCAGTCCGGCAATAAAGACCGCCAGCAGCACGAACAACAGCATGCCGTACAACCCAGACCCCACACCGCCGAACACCACTTCGCCAATCTGCATCAACCACATCGGCACCATGCCGCCCAGCGCAGTGAAGGAGTCGTGCATAGCAATGACTGCGCCACAGGATGCGGCTGTCGTGACGACTGCAAACAGACTACTGACCAGCACGCCAAAGCGGCTCTCTTTACCTTCCATGTTGATATTGCTGTCTGCGCCAAACGCCATCAGATGCGGGTTACCCTGCACTTCGGCCCACATTACAACCGCTACGCAAACAACAAAAATAAGCGACATAGCCCACAGCAGGGTGCGTCCCTGTCGGCGATCGCCCACGACGTCGCCGAAGGCGAAACACAGCGCCGTGGGAATTAAGAAGATTGCCAGCATCTGGACCAGGTTGGTCAGTGCGGTTGGGTTTTCAAACGGATGTGAGGAGTTGGCATTAAAAAAGCCGCCGCCGTTGGTACCGAGCATCTTAATGGCCTCTTGTGAGGCGACAGGTCCCATCGGTAGCAGTTGTTTTGTCCCTTCGAGCATGGTGATCGCCTGATAAGGCAGCAGGTTTTGCAGCGCACCTTGTTGGATGAAAAACAGCGCGATGAGCAGAGAAATCGGCAGCAATATCCACAGCGTAATGCGGACCAGATCCACCCAGGCGTTGCCCAGCGTGTTCATACTCTGGCGCGTAAAGGCGCGAGCCAGGGCAAAGATCACCGCAATACCGGTCGCCGCAGACAGGAAATTCTGCACGGTCAGGCCGGCCATCTGGCTGAAGTAGCTTAAAGTTGTTTCACCCGCATAGGACTGCCAGTTGGTGTTGGTCACAAAACTAACAGCGGTATTGAGCGCGAGATCCCACGATAGCCCCGGTAACTGTTGTGGATTCAGCGGCAGCAGGTTTTGCGCCATTAACATCGCAAACAGTATCAGCAGGCCGAGGATATTAAGTGCGAGGATCGCCAGCAAATAGTGCAGCCAGGTCATTTCCTGCTGCGAAATACCCAGCCCACGCCACAGCACACGCTCAACGCCGGCAAGACCGGGTAAGGATGTGTTGTTGATAAGACGCGCCAGCCCAAAGCCCAGCGGCCTGGCGAGAACAAACAGCACCAGCAGGAAACTGGCGATGAGTAAAAATCCTTGCGCTGCCATCAGAACGCCTCCGCATTAATCAAGGCATACACCAGATAACCCAGTAACAAAAAGACCAGCACAATGCCGGTTATCACGCCTGCACTCACAGTGCACCTCCAGTGGCATAAATGTGATAACCAGAGCGTAGGTTTTTGGTTGCAAAGATTTCGCAAAAATCTGCGGACGGGGTGTAAAAAAAGTATAAAAATGGCAAAGACCATTATTTAACTAATGATTAGTATTAATTTAACCTTTATGTAACTTAATTACGAATTTACGTTAAACGAAGCATCAATAGATAAAAATAAGTGGTCGGATGAGTAGCAAAATTACACACAAGGCGGTATTATTTTCATCAGTTAACCAAGTTTATTTTTCCGGTGCTATTCACCGAACAGATATATGGGAGAGGATTATGGACTTTTATAAAGAATATCCAGCACACATTGTTTTCTTGCGCCGTACCTTTGCCGTACTGGCTGGTGTTCTGGCGCTGCCGGTCATGCTGTTCTGGAAAGACCGTGCCCGTTTTTACAGCTACCTGCATCGCGTCTGGTCGAAAACCAGTGATAAGCCGGTGTGGATGGAGCAGGCTGAAAAAGCCACCGGCGATTTCTACTAAGTTACCGTTCAGGCTCAAAAAAACCGCCAACAGCAATGTGGCGGTTTTTTTATACGTCGCAGTCTACACTTACCTGTGTAACGGATAAGGAGTGGCGATGAGCAAGAGAGTTCCTGTTGGTGTCCGCGCCTGTCTGACCGCAGAAGCGAACGATAAATTTCTGTTTGACGAGAATACGCTGGTACGTATTTATGCCTTGCATGAATTGCACCGACTGCGCCAGAGCGGATTATCACGTGGCGCATTGATTGATTTTCACACCCGTTACAAGCTGGTGTTACTGGCACACTCCCAACCGGAGTATCGTGAGCTCGGCCCTTTTGTTGCCGCAATCCACGAATGGGCAAGCCTCGATGCTTTTTATACGGAGTACCGTTTACGGTTGATTCATCTGTTGTTTAATAACGCGACCCGACGCAACCATACCAATGTCCTGATGCATGTGCAGGGCTATTTCCGTAACCAGCTCAATCTTCGTCAACGTCAGGAACTGACCTCAATAATCGATAACTATCGACGTGAGATGCAGCCGCTGCTTGCGCCATTGATGCTCCTCCAACACTATATGACGGAGCACCCGAACAGCTGGTTGTCCGGGCAACGTTACTTTGAACTCTGGCCTGCGATTCTGCGTTTACACGGCAAAGCTTAATTTTTATTTGGGAGTTTTATGACCACTCATCTGGTCTGGTTTCGGCGAGATTTACGTTTGCATGACAATCTTGCGCTGGCAGCGGCATGTCGGGATCGTTCGGCACGGGTATTGGCGTTATATATTGCCACGCCCGCACAGTGGAAAGCGCATGATATGTCACCGCGTCAGGCGGCGTTTGTCGGCAAGCAGTTGAATGCGCTGCAAACGGCGCTGGCAGAAAAAGGCATCCCGCTGCTGGTTTATGACGTCGGGGATTTCACAGCCAGCGTAGAGATAGTCAAAAATGTCTGCGCACAGCATGACGTTAGCCGACTGTTTTATAACTATCAGTACGAAATCAACGAACGCCAGCGCGATGCTCAGGTTGAAAAATCATTATCGCAGGTGGTCTGTGAGGGTTTTGACGATAGCGTAATCCTGGCACCGGGCGCGGTAATGACCGGGAATCATGAGATGTATAAAGTCTTTACACCGTTTAAAAATGCCTGGCTGAAGCGGTTAAAAGACAGTATCCCGGAGTGTGTTGCGGCACCAAAAGCCCGCGAAAGCGGCGCAATTCCCCCCCCATCAACGCCAATTACGCTCAATTATCCACAGCAGGATTTTGATGTGGCGCTTTTCCCGGTAGAAGAAAAATCGGTTATCGCGCAATTACGTCAGTTTTGCCAGCAGGGCGCGGCAGAATATGAGCAACAACGTGATTTCCCGGCAAATGAAGGCACCAGCCGGTTGTCGGCAAGCCTTGCCACCGGTGGGTTATCACCGCGCCAGTGTCTGCACCGTTTGTTAGTCGAGCAACCGCAGGCGCTAGAGGGAGGCGCCGGGAGCGTTTGGCTAAACGAGCTCATCTGGCGCGAATTTTACCGCCATCTACTGACGTACTATCCTGCACTGTGTCGGCATCAGCCCTTTATTCGCTGGACTGATCGTGTGCAATGGCAAAATAGCGTGACGCATCTTCAGGCATGGCAGACGGGAAATACAGGGTATCCAATCGTAGATGCGGCGATGCGCCAGCTTAACGGCACAGGGTGGATGCATAATCGTTTACGCATGATCGCGGCTAGCTTTTTGGTGAAAGACCTGCTGATCGACTGGCGAAAAGGCGAGCAGTATTTTATGTCACAACTGATCGACGGTGATCTGGCGGCGAATAATGGTGGCTGGCAGTGGGCTGCTTCTACCGGAACGGATGCTGCGCCGTATTTCCGTATTTTTAACCCCACCACGCAGGGGGAGAAATTCGACCGTGACGGTGATTTTATCCGCCAATGGGTACCGGAATTACGCGATGTACCGGGAAAAGCCATTCACGAACCGTGGCCGTGGGCGGAGAAAATGCAGGTGACACTCAACTATCCTCGTCCGATTGTCGATCATAAGCAGGCAAGGCTGGCGACGCTGTCGGCATATGAGGCGGCGCGTAAAGGGTAAAGGCATGGTGGATTTTGCGTAATACCTTCCAACAGAATGAACATGTTGCAGTCGGGCGATTTTAGCGCTGAAGCGTGCGCTCAGTACCGTGAATACCCTGCTGCACAAGTTTTCTCTCAGCAGTAAATTTCCGTCATCTGAATGAAAATGACGGAAATTAATGACAACGCCAACGACCTCCACCCCGCATGATGCGGTGTTTAAAACGTTTTTACATCATCCCGAAACTGCACGAGATTTTCTCGACATTCACCTGCCAGCTGAACTGCGGATGCTTTGCGATTTGAATTCGCTGCAACTGGAGTCAGAAAGCTTTATTGAAGCGGATTTACGTTCGCGCTACTCCGACGTGCTCTGGTCTTTGCACACACGCAACGGTGACGGTTATGTCTATGTGGTGATAGAGCATCAAAGTTCAGCCGAGCCACATATGGCTTTTCGTCTGTTGCGTTATGCGCTAGCGGCGATGCAGCGCCATCTGGACGCAGGGCACAAGGAACTGCCGCTGGTGATACCGATGCTGTTTTATCATGGCTGCCGAAGCCCCTATCCGTACTCATTGTGCTGGCTGGATGCCTTTGCCGACCCCGTGGCGGCAAGACAGCTTTATTCCAGCGCATTTCCGTTGGTAGACATAACGGTGGTACCCGATGATGAGATCATGGCTCACAGGCGAATGGCGCTGCTGGAATTAATGCAAAAACATATCCGTCAGCGGGATTTGATGGGGCTGGTAGAGCAACTGACCACGCTACTACTTACCGGATGCGCTAATGACACGCAACTGCAGGCGATGTTTAATTACATCCTACGATCCGGCGATGAATCTCGCTTTAATGAGTTTATGCAAGAGATGGCACAACGGATCCCCCAACATAAGGAGAGGCTGATGACTATTGCGGAGCGGTTACGGTTAGATGGATTACAGGAAGGTTTACAACAAGGGCTACAACAAGGCAAAGAAGTAGGAAAGCGAGAAGCTGCATTACGTATAGCGCAAACTATGCTGGAGCAGGGAATAGATCGCGCAATGGTACTACTAGTGACGGGGCTTACTGAAGAGGAACTCGCTGCAAGTTATGCGTAATTACCCGAAAAAACAGGCCCGAATAGTATTACATCATCGGGCCCTTACACTCAGGATTCTACCGCCAGCGGACGGTTTCTGAACTTAAGCGACTGGTACAGCCAAATCATCAGCACCAACGCCACACAGGCCAGCGCGCCCCAGGTAATTTCGCTAAAGACATCAATATAGGCGTTGATGGAATAGTTGATAGCACCGGAAGCATCAAACGCGCCCTGTGATGTCTGGTCGGCAATCACACCCGCCAGGTAGTTGGCAATGGCCCCGGAAAGCAGCATATAGATGCCGGTTAATACGCCGGTTACCCCTGGGATCTCAATGCGTGTAATTTGTGACATGGCGACAGGGTCGATAAACAGTTCGGCAAAGCCCATGACCGCCAGCCCCAATACCATCAGCGGCATGGAAGAGTGGCCGTAAGCTGCGGACCAACGGGCGCTTAAGGTCAGAATACAGAAACCCGCACTCATTAACCCCAGACCGAGAGCAAACTTACCCCAGATACGAACGGTACGATTGCCACTCACGCTTTCTTTGACCACCCAGGCCAGCACGATACCGCACAACATAACGGCGAAGGCGTTTACCGACTGAAACATGGCAGTAGGGACTGAATATCCCATCACGTCGCGATTAACAAAACGGTCGATATACAAGCTGATGGAGCTACCACCCTGCTGTGCAAAGGCCCAGAACAACAAGCTGAAGAAGGTCAGCGTGACGATAAGCCCCAGCTCTTTACGCTGTTTCTGCGTTTGCGCCTGACGGTAAATTTTTGCCAGAACAGCCAAACCAATGACGGTGGCGACAATCAGCGCGTACACGGACCACTCTTTCCAGAACAGGACGGTAATTAAAAGCGGTGCGGCGACCAGCAGAACCAGCAGCCAGGCCCAGTTCGGCAGAATGAGCGATTTGGCACACAGCACGGTTTTGTTGACGCCGGTGGTGTGAGCGAAATGACGATTCCCGCATAAGAAAATGACCAGCCCGGCCAGCATACCGATAGCGGCCAGCGCAAAGCCCATTGCCCAACTGTACTCTTCCTGCACATAGCCGCAGGCGATAGGGGCAATAATTGAACCAATGTTACCGGCGGCATAGAGCAGAGAGAACCCGCCGTCACGGCGCGGATCTTCTGGTTTATACAATTCACCCAGCAGGCAACTGATGTTGGATTTAAACAAACCGTAGCCACAGACAATAATGGCCAGAGATAAATAGAGAAACGCCGGAGCCATTTCACTGGCGCCCAGGACCAGATGTCCCACTGCCATCAAAAATGCGCCAATCATTACCGCCATGCGGTTACCGAGCACTTTATCCGCCAGGTATCCCCCGAGAATAGGCGTGACATACACCAGCGAACAGTAAGCACTGAACAGTTCATACGCATGATTATCGTTGTACTTAAGCTGGTTAGTGAGATACAGGATCAGCAGTGCACGCATGCCATAAAAACTGAAGTATTCCCAAATTTGCAGCGCGACAACGTAATAAATCGCGCGCGGCTGAGATGCTTGTTTATTCATTATTTTCTCGAAGTAAATGCCTCACGACGGGAGGAACGTGCCGTGTGAGTGTGTTTCCTTAAAGTTGTAACTTTGATACAGATCTGATTATTTTTGCAATATGCTGTCTGATTGCATAAATATACATGAATAAAATCTCATGGTGGTAAGCAATTTACGTTTACAGGCCGCGTGATTGTTTCTTGATGTGTCAGCGAAATGGCTATCGACGAACGGAGATGAGGACGCTATTTTAACTGAAGCTGTGTTGCTGATTGGGCAGGCAGAATTTATGACAACGAGGACGATGATGAAAAACACCGAGCTGGAACAACTGATTAACGACAAGCTGAACAGCGCAGCCATAAGCGACTATGCACCGAATGGTTTGCAGGTTGAGGGCAAAGAAACGGTGCAAAAAATCGTGACCGGCGTAACCGCAAGCCAGGCATTACTGGATGAGGCTGTTCGCCTTGGGGCCGATGCGGTCATCGTTCATCATGGTTATTTCTGGAAAGGCGAATCTCCGGTTATTCGTGGCATGAAGCGCCGGCGTCTGAAAACGCTGCTGGAAAATGACATCAACCTGTATGGCTGGCATCTGCCGTTGGATGCCCACCCCGAACTGGGGAATAACGCACAGCTGGCCGCGCTATTGGGGATCACGGTGATGGGGGAGATAGAGCCTCTGGTACCGTGGGGGGAACTCTCTATGCCGGTTCCTGGGCTGGAACTGGCATCCTGGATTGAAGCGCGTCTGGGACGTAAACCGTTATGGTGCGGTGATACCGGGCCTGAAAACGTTCAGCGTGTTGCCTGGTGTACGGGGGGCGGTCAAAGTTTCATTGATACCGCAGCCCGCTTTGGTGTTGATGCTTTTATTACCGGGGAAGTTTCTGAACAAACCATTCACTCTGCCCGCGAGCAGGGACTGCATTTCTATGCTGCCGGTCACCATGCTACCGAACGCGGCGGTATTCGTGCATTGAGCGAATGGCTGAATGAAAATACCGATCTGGATGTGACGTTCGTCGACATCCCTAACCCAGCCTGATAAAGAGGGACGAAAGTGCAGCGAGCGCGTTGTTATCTGTTAGGTGAAACCGCGGTGGTTCTGGAGCTGGAACCGCCGATTACGCTGGCAACTCAGAAACGCATCTGGCGTCTGGCCCAGCGTCTGGCTGATGCTCCGAATGTACTTGAAGCCATTCCGGGAATGAACAATATCACGGTGATCCTGAATTCCCCGCAGACGCTGGCGCTGGATGCCATTGAACGTCTGCAACGTTGGTGGGAAGAGAGCGAGGCGATGGAGCCGGATTCGCGCTTTGTCGAAATCCCCGTTATCTATGGTGGCGAATACGGGCCCGATCTGGCCGAAGTCGCCCGGCACAGTGGTTTGAGCGACAAGCAGGTCGTTGAATTGCATGCGTCAGTTGATTATGTCGTCTGGTTTTTAGGGTTTCAGCCGGGATTTCCCTATCTTGGGAGCTTACCGGAACCATTGCATACACCAAGACGAGCCGAACCGCGCTTACTTGTTCCGGCAGGGGCGGTGGGGATCGGCGGGTCACAAACCGGTATCTACCCGATTGCAACGCCCGGCGGGTGGCAACTGATAGGACGTACCGCCGTTAAGCTTTTTGATCCGCAGCGCGAGGAGCCGATCCTGTTACGGGCTGGAGATACTGTACGTTTTGTCCCGCAGAAGGAGGGCGTATGTTAAACATCATTCGTGCTGGCCTGTACACCTCCGTACAGGATGGGGGGCGTCATGGCTTTCGTCAGTCAGGGATAAGTCACTGCGGCGCGTTGGACAAACCGGCATTGAACGTCGCTAATCTGCTGGTAGGAAATGATGCGAATGCTGCCGCGCTGGAAGTCACGTTGGGTCAGTTGGTGGTGGAGTTTGACGCGGATGGTTGGTTTGCCTTGACCGGCGCGGGATGCGAAGCGCATTTGGATCGTACTCCGGTATGGAGCGGTTGGCGGTTGCCGGTTAAAGCCGGACAACGCCTGGCATTAAAACACCCGCATCATGGTATGCGCAGTTACCTGGCGGTGGCGGGCGGTATTGATGTTCCCGACGTTATGGGATCGCGCAGTACCGATTTGAAAGTTGGTATTGGCGGGTTTGAAGGACGTTTGTTACGTGATGGCGATAAGTTGGCGATTGGTGTTTCAACACGACAATTCAATGGCCCACAAGGGGTAAAACAGTTGATGTGGGGCAACCACATTCGTGCGCTGCCCGGACCTGAATATCAGGAATTTGACGAGGCATCGCAGGCATCGTTCTGGCGATCGCCGTGGCGACTGAGCCCACAGAGTAACCGTATGGGGTATCGCCTGCAGGGGCAGCCACTGACACGCGCGACAGACCGCGAGATGTTGTCACACGGTTTGCTCCCCGGCGTGGTACAGGTCCCGCATAACGGGCAGCCAATTGTACTGATGAACGATGCCCAGACCACGGGCGGATATCCGCGTATCGCCTGTATCATCGAGGCGGATATGTATCACCTTGCGCAGATCCCTCTTGGACAACCGATTCACTTTGTTCAGTGCTCGCTGGAAGAGGCGTTGAAGGCGCGTCACGATCAGCAGCGCTATCTGGAACAATTAGCATGGCGACTTAACGATGAAAATTGATTTGAATGCAGATCTCGGCGAAGGCTGTGCGAACGACGCGATGCTGCTCCAACTGGTGTCATCGGCCAATATTGCCTGTGGGTTTCACGCCGGTGATGCGCAGACCATGCTCTTAAGCGTGCGCGAAGCGCTAAAAAATGGCGTGGCAATAGGCGCGCATCCGAGCTTTCCGGATCGGGAAAATTTTGGTCGTAGCGCCATGACCCTGCCTGTGGAAACGGTTTATGCGCAAACGCTGTATCAAATTGGTGCGCTGGCGACCATCACGCGCGCTGAGGGCGGCGTGATGCGTCATGTCAAACCGCACGGCATGCTTTATAACCAGGCCGCAAAAGATCCTGTGCTGGCCGATGCGATAGCCAGAGCGGTTTATGCCTGCGATCCGTCATTGATACTGGTAGGGCTGGCGGGAAGTGAGTTGATCCGTGCCGGAGAACATTATGGCCTGGTGACGCGTCAGGAGGTTTTTGCAGATCGGGGGTATCAGGCTGATGGTAGTCTGGTTCCGCGTAGTCAGCCAGGTGCACTGATCGAAGACGAAGAGCAGGCGCTGGCGCAAACGTTAGAAATGGTGCAGTCCGGGAGAGTAAAAAGTCACAGTGGAACATGGGCAAGCGTAACCGCGCAGACGGTATGCATTCACGGGGATGGTGAGCACGCACTCGCTTTTGCCCGTCGTTTGCGCAGCGCCTTTAATGCCTGCAATATTCAAATTAGCGCGTAAGTTTATTCATACAAAACAATAATATATTACACAACAACATAAGGGATTTAACTATGGGAGAGGCTATTTCTCTCTGGCCATTGACGGGTATCGCCGTCATCGTGGTCGGATTTCTTTTACGTTTTAACCCGGTATTGGTGGTTATCGTTGCCGGGATCGTCACCGGGCTGGCAGCGCATATGCCAATCGCCACTATTCTCGAAAAGCTGGGTGAAGGCTTTCTCAACACCCGCAACCTGCCGTTTATCCTGCTGATCCCGCTGGCAGTCATTGGTCTGCTGGAACGTCACGGTCTGAAAGAGCGTGCCCAGGCGTGGATCGCGAAAATCCGCAGCGCCACCAGTGGGCGTCTGCTCATTGTCTATCTGTTTATTCGTGAAGCGACCGCCGCGCTGGGCTTGACCAGCCTGGGTGGGCATCCTCAGATGGTACGTCCGTTATTAGCCCCGATGGCTGAAGGGGCAGCGGAGAAAAACCACGGGGAATTGCCGGGGGCCGTGCGTTATCGCCTGCGTGCAATGTCTGCGGCGACTGACAACGTTGGTCTGTTTTTCGGTGAAGACATCTTCGTTGCCTTTGGGGCAATCATTTTCATGCACAACTTTATGCTGGAGTCCGGTGGGATCCAGACCGAGCCACTGCATATTGCTTTGTGGGGGATCCCAACGGCAATTTGCGCCTTCTTGATCCACGGTACGCGCTTGTGGCGTCTGGATAACTATCTGCAGCGTGAGGTGGCGAAAGCCAATGCGGCAGCGAAAGGAGCAGCGCAATGAATTTTCAGCAAAGCTATCTCTACTGGCTGGCGGGTGCGGTACTGTTGATTGTGGCGGTGATGTCATGGCAGGACAAAGCGAACCCACGCCGTCTGAGCACGGGGCTGTTTTGGGGACTGTATGGTGTGCTGTTCCTGCTTGGCGACTGGACGTACTCACTGTTTGGCGACAAACGTACGGTACATATCGCGGTCGGCATTGCGGTGGTCGTCCTGGCGCTGATTGCCGGGTTTGGCGGCGTGAAGCTGGGCAGCTACCATCAGCGTACACAACAACAGCGTGAAGAAAGCGCCAGTCGACTGGGTAATCGCCTGTTTTTCCCGGCGCTGGCTATTCCGGTGGTGACCGTTATCGGTGTACTGATGTTTAATCATATTCCGGGTTTGCAGGATGCGCTGTTTGGGCCAGGGAATCACGCCACACTGGTCACGCTCTTTTCGATGACCGCAGGTTCGCTGATTGGTCTGGCAATGGCGATAAAAATGACCCATGAGCGCGTCCATCAGCCCATTCAGGAAGCCCGTCGTCTGCTGGATTCCATCGGCTGGGCGTTCATCCTGCCGCAAATTCTGGCGACGCTCGGGCTGCTGTTTACGGCTGCAGGGGTGGGCAGTGGTATATCGTATCTGACCCAGGAATACCTCGCGGTAGATAGCCGCTTTATCGCCGTGGCGGTGTACACCATCGGTATGGCGCTGTTGACGATGGTCATGGGGAACGCATTTGCTGCTTTCCCGATTGTGACCGCCGGGATCGGTATTCCAATTCTTGTGTTGCAGCATGGTGGTAATCCCGCGGTGATGGCGGCTATTGGCATGTTTTCCGGTTATTGCGGGACATTGATGACACCGATGGCGGCGAACTTTAACATTGTCCCTGCTGCGCTACTGGAGCTGCCGGACAAAAACGCGGTGATTAAGGCGCAGGTGCCAACCGGGATACTGCTGTTGCTGGTTAACGTGTTCCTGATGTATTTCCTGATGTTCCTGTAAGGAGGAAGGATGAAAACGGTCTTAATCACCGGATTTGAACCCTTTGGCGGCGAGTCAGTTAACCCTTCCTGGGAAGTGGTCTCCGGGCTCGACAATGCTATCATCGCCGGATGCCGCGTCGTTGCGCGTCAGCTACCGTGTGTGTTTGGCGAGTCTCTGGCCGTACTTAATGCCGCGATTGACGCGCTGTCACCGTCGTTGGTGCTGGCGGTGGGGCAGGCAGGAGGTCGTACCGATATTACCGTTGAGCGTGTGGCGATCAACGTGGACGATGCGCGTATCGCGGACAATCAAGGTCAACAACCGGTAGATGTGCCGATTGTCGCCGAGGGCCCGGCAGCATGGTTTAGCACACTGCCGATCAAAGCGATGGTGATGGCGATGCGCAACGCGGGAATTCCGGCCTCGGTTTCCCAGACCGCTGGCACTTTCGTGTGTAACCACGTGATGTATGGCCTGCTGCATAAACTACGCGACGCCCCGGCAGTGAAGGGCGGTTTTATCCATATTCCTTATCTGCCACAACAGGCCGCCGCGCACCCCGGAGCGCCAAGTATGGCGAGCGAAACGGTATGCCGGGCGCTGGAAATTGCCATTGACACTGCATTGCAGGTGGACAGCGATATCGCAGTGACGGGCGGCGCAACACATTAACAAAGGACAGTATTATGCCTGAAGGCCCGGAGATCCGCCGCGCGGCGGATAACCTGGAGGCGGCAGTCAAAGGCAAACCCCTGACGGATGTCTGGTTTGCCTTTGAGCAGTTAAAACCGTATCAATCCCAACTCATCGGGCAGAGTGTTACCCAGCTTGAAACGCGGGGTAAAGCCTTGCTGACCCATTTTTCCAATGGTCTGACGCTGTACAGCCACAATCAGCTTTACGGCGTGTGGCGAGTGGTCAATACCGGCAACATTCCGCAAACCACGCGGGTGCTGCGCGTCAGGCTGCAAACAGAGGATAAAACTATCCTGCTGTATAGCGCGTCTGATATCGAGATGCTGACGCCAGAGCAGCTTACCACCCATCCGTTCCTGCAGCGGGTTGGGCCTGACGTACTGGATGTACGTTTAACGCCCGATGACGTTAAAGCACGTCTGCTTTCATCCCGTTTTCGTAATCGCCAGTTTTCCGGTCTGTTGTTGGATCAGGCATTTCTCGCGGGATTAGGTAACTATCTGCGGGTAGAAATTCTCTGGCAGGTGGGGTTGACCGGGCAACATAAAGCGTCACAGATTAGCGATGAACAGTTGGATGCACTGGCGCATGCGCTGCTTGATATTCCTCGTCTGTCCTACAACACCCGTGGGCTGGCGGATGAGAACAAGCATCACGGGGCGCTGTTTCGCTTTAAGGTTTTTCACCGGGACGGAGAAGCCTGTGAGCGCTGTGGTGGGATCATCGAGAAAACGACACTTTCCTCGCGACCGTTTTACTGGTGTCCGGGCTGCCAGCATTAGGTAGGCTGTCTTGGCGCATGCGCTGAGATAAACCGCGCCACCGCCGGACCGGTCAATAAGATACTGAACAGCCGCAGGGTTTGCATCGCCATGATTAGCGCCATATCGGCGTGGCTGCCTGCGGCAATTACCGCGACGGAATCCACGCCACCTGGGCTGGTCGCCAGATAGGCGGTGAGAAAATCGATTTTCATGTAATGCGCCAGACCCCAGGCCATAGCGGCGCAGATCGCCATCAGTGAAAAAATGGACAACAGGATCTGCGGCAAAGGGCGCAGCGCCATTAAAAAGATCTGCTTGTCAAAACCCAGGCCGATTTGCCAGCCGATGGCCATATACGCTATCGCCAGTAGCCATTCCGGCAGTTCAATTACCATCACACCACCTGCGTTCAGCAGTGCGCCCGCCAGCATCGGCAGGAGCATGACGCCAGAGGGAATACGCAGTAAGCGCCCGGCTATACCGGCAACTGCGGCCAGCAAGATGGTGCTCAACAGATTAATACTCAGCGGTGGAAACCAGACGATTTGCTGACCTACCGTTTGTGCCTGATCGCCCATGACAAATCGGGTTACCAGCGCGGCAGCGCCGACCACCAACACTACCCGCAGATACTGCATAAAGGCAACCAGGCGGATGTCAGCGCCATAATCCTGCGCCATCGCAACCATCGCGGCTGCCCCACCAGGTGATGAACCCCACGCGCCGGTGTTCCCTGGTAGATTGCTGTAGCGAACCAGCAGCCAGCCGATTACCGCGCTGCTAATGAGGGTTACCAGCAGGATGACAATTACCATCGGCCAGTGTGCCGCAAGCGTGGTTAAAATAGATCCTGTGAGGTTTTGCGCAATCATACAGCCGAGAACGGCCTGCGCGGCAAGAAATGTGCAGCGGGGAGGGTGCAGGGAGATCCCGCGCATACTGAAAATGATACCGACGATCATCGAACCGAGCAGCAATGCGCCTGGGAGATGTATCAACAGGAAGAACAGGGAAAGAAGGAGCGATAGCAGAAACAACAGGCTCCACTGTAAAACAGGCATCCCATGCTCCTGAGTTAAATGA
>NZ_CP080033.1:1759932-1765224 GCF_019382635.1 Citrobacter sp. Colony219
GACAATTAACGCTTAATATCAGATTTAAAATCGCGCTTGTCGTAGCCGGTGTACAGCTGACGCGGACGGGCGATTTTCATGCCGTCGGTGTGCATTTCGTTCCAGTGTGCAATCCAGCCAACGGTACGCGCCATGGCGAAGATAACGGTGAACATAGAGGACGGAATACCCATCGCTTTCAGAATGATGCCGGAGTAGAAGTCCACGTTCGGGTAGAGTTTCTTCTCGATGAAGTACGGGTCGTTGAGCGCAATGTGCTCAAGCTCCATCGCCACTTCCAGCAGATCGTCTTTGGTACCCAGTTCTTTCAGCACTTCGTGGCAGGTTTCACGCATGACGGTAGCGCGCGGGTCATAGTTTTTATAAACACGGTGACCAAAGCCCATCAGGCGGAAGGAATCATTCTTGTCTTTCGCGCGGCGAACAAATTCCGGAATGTGTTTAACCGAGCTGATTTCTTCCAGCATTTTCAGCGCAGCTTCGTTTGCGCCACCGTGAGCCGGTCCCCACAGGGAAGCAATACCGGCCGCGATGCAGGCAAACGGGTTAGCGCCAGAAGAGCCCGCGGTACGTACGGTAGAGGTTGAGGCGTTCTGTTCGTGGTCAGCGTGCAGGATTAAGATACGATCCATTGCGCGTTCCAGAATCGGATTCACTTCGTATTTTTCGCACGGCGTAGAGAACATCATGTTCAGGAAGTTACCGGCGTAGGAGAGATCGTTACGCGGGTACACGAACGGCTGCCCGATGGAATATTTGTAGCACATCGCTGCCATGGTTGGCATTTTGGACAGCAGGCGGAAGGCGGCGATTTCACGGTGACGCGCGTTGTTTACATCCAGCGAGTCATGATAGAACGCAGCCAGCGCTCCGGTGACACCGCACATAACGGCCATCGGGTGAGAGTCGCGGCGGAAACCGTGGAACAGACGGGTGATCTGCTCGTGGATCATGGTATGGCGAGTGACTGTGGTTTTGAACTCGTCGTACTCTTCCTGCGTCGGTTTTTCGCCGTACAGCAGGATGTAACACACTTCCAGATAGTTGGACTCGGTCGCCAACTGGTCAATCGGGAAGCCGCGATGCAGCAAAACACCTTCGTCACCGTCGATGAAAGTAATTTTGGATTCGCAGGATGCGGTAGAGGTGAAACCTGGGTCAAAAGTAAACATCCCTTTTGAGCCAAGGCTACGAATATCAATAACGTCCTGACC
The DNA here is from genome assembly GCF_019382635.1 of Citrobacter sp. Colony219. NCBI lineage: Bacteria > Pseudomonadati > Pseudomonadota > Gammaproteobacteria > Enterobacterales > Enterobacteriaceae > Citrobacter > Citrobacter sp. Colony219. The sequence continues at coordinate 1,761,147 of NZ_CP080033.1, forward strand.
GAGCGTACCTTTCAGCACATCCAGTTCAATAGCAGCGTCACCATTTAGAGTGAGTTTTGCTTTAGTATCAGCCATTTACGGTCTCCTTAGCGCCTTATTGCTTAAGACTGCCGGAACTCAAATTTGCCTTCGTGCATCAATAAACCGTTACCAGTTTGTTATTTGGCTCGCCGCTCTGCGAAAGAGGGGATGACCTGGGTACAGAGCTATGGGCGCTTGCAGGTAAAACGGTCTTTTTATGGCGAATAAACTGCAAATCAAGAACTTAGCAATCCGAATTATTTAACCTGTCTATCACTAATAACTGTCCTGAAGGTATTGGTCAATACTTCCACACTGTTACATAACTAAATCTCCGGTGAAAGAGTGACCCCATAACTTTTACGCATTATATGCTTTTTCTGGTGTCGTTTGTAACAACTTTGTTTAATGATTGTCAAATCAGATGATTAAAAATTAAAATAATGTTGTTATCGTGACCTATGTCACTGTTCGGGATAAAACCCGACAAACTATATGTAGGTTAATTGTAATGATTTTGTGAACGTCCTATACTGCCGCCAGGTCTCCGGAATACCCTGCAATCCCGAGCCAACCAGCGTTGTAACGTGTCGTTTTAGCATCTGGAAGCAGTGTTTTATATGACGCGTAGTTATAGTAAGGACGCTGTCTGACCCGCACGCAGACCGGAGGAAGGAAATCCCGTCGTCTTTCAGGCTACAGGTGTCTTCATCTTCTGTACCCGAAGTCCAAAGGGAATAATAAGAACAGCATGTGGGCGTTATTCATGATAAGAAATGTGAAAAAACAAAGACCTGTCAATCTGGATCTACAAACGATCCGGTTCCCAATCACGGCGATAGCGTCCATTCTCCATCGCGTATCCGGAGTGATCACCTTCGTGGCGGTCGGGATTCTGTTGTGGTTATTGGGTACCAGCCTTTCCTCCCCTGAAGGTTTCCTCACCGCGTCATCCATTATGAATAACTTCTTTGTGGAGTTAATTCTGTGGGGGATCCTGATTGCGCTGGCCTATCACGCCGTTATGGGCATTCGCCATCTGTTAATGGATTTTGGCTATATCGAAGAAACCCTCGAAGCAGGGACACGCTCCGCCAAAATTTGTTTCGTTATTATTGTCGTGCTTTCACTTCTCGCAGGAGTCCTCGTATGGTAAGCAACGCCTCCGCATTAGGACGCAATGGCGTACATGACTTCATTCTGGTTCGTGCTACCGCTATCGTTCTGACGTTATACATCATCTATATGGTCGGCTTCTTCGCCACCAGCGGCGAGCTGACGTTTGAAATCTGGACCGGTTTCTTCTCATCGGCATTCACCAAAGTCTTCACCCTGCTGGCACTTTTCTCCATCTTGATTCATGCCTGGATCGGCATGTGGCAGGTGTTGACCGACTACGTTAAACCTCTGGCTGTGCGCCTGATTCTGCAACTGGCTATCGTCGTTGCGCTGGTGGTTTACGTCATTTATGGATTTGTTGTGGTGTGGGGTGTGTAATGAAACTGCCAGTCAGAGAATTTGATGCTGTTGTGATTGGTGCCGGCGGCGCAGGTATGCGCGCGGCGCTGCAAATTTCCCAGAGCGGTCAGACCTGTGCACTGCTCTCCAAAGTGTTCCCAACCCGTTCCCATACCGTATCTGCGCAGGGTGGCATCACCGTGGCGCTCGGTAATACCCATGAAGATAACTGGGAATGGCACATGTACGACACTGTCAAAGGGTCGGACTACATTGGTGACCAGGACGCTATTGAATATATGTGTAAAACCGGTCCGGAAGCGATTCTGGAGCTGGATCACATGGGGCTGCCGTTCTCTCGCCTCGATAATGGCACCATTTATCAACGTCCGTTTGGCGGCCAGTCGAAGAACTTCGGCGGTGAGCAGGCGGCACGTACCGCAGCGGCGGCAGACCGTACCGGTCATGCGCTGTTGCACACGCTGTACCAGCAGAACCTGAAAAACCACACCACCATCTTCTCCGAGTGGTATGCGCTGGATCTGGTAAAAAATGCTGATGGCGCGATTGTCGGTTGTACCGCGCTGTGTATCGAAACCGGTGAAGTGGTTTACTTCAAAGCCCGCGCCACCGTGCTGGCGACCGGCGGTGCTGGCCGTATTTATCAGTCCACTACTAATGCCCACATCAACACCGGTGACGGCGTGGGTATGGCTATCCGCGCTGGTGTGCCGGTGCAGGATATGGAAATGTGGCAGTTCCACCCAACCGGTATCGCCGGTGCGGGTGTTCTGGTAACAGAGGGTTGCCGTGGTGAAGGTGGCTACCTGCTGAACAAACACGGCGAGCGCTTTATGGAGCGTTATGCGCCGAACGCGAAAGACCTGGCGGGTCGTGACGTGGTGGCGCGTTCCATCATGATCGAAATCCGTGAAGGTCGCGGTTGCGACGGCCCATGGGGTCCGCACGCCAAGCTGAAACTCGACCACCTGGGTAAAGAAGTACTGGAATCCCGTCTGCCGGGCATTCTCGAACTGTCTCGCACCTTCGCTCACGTTGATCCGGTGAAAGAGCCGATCCCGGTTATCCCAACCTGCCACTATATGATGGGCGGTATTCCGACCAAAGTCACCGGCCAGGCGTTGACCGTAAACGAGCAGGGCGAAGATGTGGTGATCCCTGGGCTGTTCGCAGTAGGTGAAATTGCCTGCGTATCCGTTCACGGCGCCAACCGCCTGGGCGGCAACTCGCTGCTGGACCTGGTGGTATTTGGTCGTGCGGTGGGCCTGCATCTGCAGGAATCTATCGCTGAGCAGGGTGACCTGCTGGATGCGACCGAAGATGAAATCGATGCTTCTCTGGCACGACTGAACCGCTGGAACGGTAACCGTAACGGTGAAGACCCGGTGGCGATTCGCAAAGTGCTGCAAGAATGTATGCAGCATAACTTCTCGGTATTCCGCGAAGGCGATGCGATGGCGAAAGGTCTGGAAGAGCTGAAAGCGATTCGCGAACGCCTGAAAAATGCCCGTCTGGACGATACCTCCAGCGAGTTCAACACCCAGCGCGTTGAGTGTCTGGAGTTGGATAACCTGATGGAGACCGCGTACGCCACTGCAGTATCTGCAAACTTCCGTACCGAAAGCCGTGGCGCGCATAGCCGCTTCGACTTCCCGGAACGTGATGATGAAAACTGGCTGTGCCATTCCCTGTACCTGCCAGAGTCGGAATCCATGACGCGACGTCAAGTCAATATGGAACCGAAGCTGCGCCCGGCATTCCCGCCGAAGATTCGTACTTATTAATGCGGAGACAGGACAATGAAACTCGAGTTTTCAGTTTATCGCTATAACCCGGATGTTGACGACGCTCCGCACATGCAGGATTACACCCTGGAGGCGGAAGAAGGGCGCGACATGATGCTGCTGGATGCATTGATGCAGCTGAAAGAAAAAGACCCATCGCTGTCGTTTCGCCGTTCCTGCCGTGAAGGGGTTTGTGGCTCCGACGGTCTGAACATGAACGGCAAAAATGGACTGGCCTGTATCACACCTATTTCTGCGCTGAATCAGCCGGGCAAGAAAATTGTCATTCGCCCGCTGCCGGGCTTACCGGTTGTGCGCGATTTGGTGGTAGACATGGGGCAATTCTACGCACAGTATGAGAAGATTAAGCCTTACTTGTTGAATAATGGGAAAAATCCGCCGGCTCGTGAGCATTTACAAATGCCTGAGCAGCGTGAGAAGCTCGATGGGCTGTATGAATGTATTTTGTGTGCATGCTGCTCAACGTCCTGCCCATCATTCTGGTGGAACCCGGACAAGTTTATTGGCCCGGCAGGCCTGCTGGCCGCGTATCGCTTCTTAATTGATAGCCGTGATACCGAGACCGACAGCCGCCTGGAAGGTTTAAGTGACGCTTTCAGCGTATTCCGCTGCCATAGCATCATGAACTGCGTCAGCGTATGCCCTAAAGGGCTGAACCCGACGCGCGCCATCGGCCATATTAAGTCGATGCTGCTCAAACGTAGTGCATAAGTCGTTGTAGTTGCCGGGGAAGTGATTCCCCGGTAGTGCAGGAAACCTCTAAAAACTGCCAC
>NZ_CP080033.1:1765316-1777302 GCF_019382635.1 Citrobacter sp. Colony219
CAGGTGAACCCCGGCACGCACGTCGGTGTGCGTGGTAGTATCCACGGCGAAATACTCGTCATAGATCACGTTGCATGTGCGTTGGCTGCACTTGCTCACCCCGGTCACTTACTGGATGTAAGCTCCCAGGGATTCGCAAGCTTGCCGCCTTCCTGAAACGTGATCTATTTAGAGTATTAAATAAGCAGAAAAGATGCTTAAGGGATCACGATGCAGAACAGCGCTTTGAAAGCCTGGTTGGACTCTTCTTACCTCTCTGGTTCTAACCAGAGCTGGATAGAACAGCTCTATGAAGACTTCTTAACCGACCCTGACTCGGTAGATGCTAACTGGCGTTCGACGTTCCAGCAGTTACCTGGTACCGGAGTCAAACCGGATCAACTCCACTCAAAAACACGTGATTATTTCCGTCGGCAGGCGTTGATTACCCCACGTTACTCTTCTTCTATTTCCGACCCTGATGCCAATGTGAAGCAGGTTAAAGTCCTGCAGCTCATTAACGCCTACCGTTTCCGCGGTCATCAGCATGCGAATCTCGATCCGCTGGGACTGTGGCAGCAAGAAAATGTGGCCGATCTGGATCCGTCCTTCCACGATCTGACCGATGCGGATTTCCAGGAAAGCTTTAACGTAGGTTCTTTTGCCGGCGGCAAAGACACGATGAAGCTGAGCGACCTGGTTGTCGCGCTGAAACAAACCTACTGCGGCCCGATTGGCGCCGAGTATATGCACATCACCAGCACCGAAGAAAAACGCTGGCTTCAACAGCGTATTGAGTCTGGCCGTGCCGCGTTCAGTAGTGAAGAGAAGAAACGCTTCCTCAGCGAACTGACGGCAGCGGAAGGTCTGGAACGCTACCTGGGTGCGAAGTTCCCGGGCGCAAAACGCTTCTCGCTGGAAGGTGGAGATGCGTTAATCCCAATGCTCAAAGAGATGATCCGCCACGCCGGTAACAGCGGTACCCGTGAAGTGGTGCTGGGTATGGCGCACCGTGGTCGTCTGAACGTTCTGGTTAACGTACTGGGCAAACGCCCGCAGGAACTGTTCGACGAATTTGCGGGTAAACATAAAGAACACCTCGGCACCGGTGACGTGAAGTACCACATGGGCTTCTCGTCTGATATCGAAACCGAAGGCGGTCTGGTACACCTGGCGCTGGCGTTTAACCCGTCGCACCTGGAAATTGTTAGCCCGGTGGTTATCGGTTCCGTGCGTGCACGTCTGGATCGTCTGGACGAGCCGAGCAGCAATAAAGTCCTGCCAATCACCATTCACGGTGACGCGGCAGTTACCGGGCAGGGCGTGGTTCAGGAAACCCTGAACATGTCGAAAGCGCGTGGTTATGAAGTGGGCGGTACCGTGCGTATCGTCATCAACAACCAGGTGGGCTTCACCACGTCTAACCCGCTGGATGCGCGTTCTACTCCGTACTGCACCGACATCGGTAAGATGGTTCAGGCGCCGATTTTCCACGTTAATGCGGATGACCCGGAAGCGGTCGCTTTCGTGACGCGTCTGGCGCTGGATTTCCGTAACACCTTCAAACGCGATGTGTTCATCGATCTGGTGTGCTACCGCCGTCACGGCCACAACGAAGCCGACGAGCCGAGCGCAACTCAGCCGCTGATGTATCAGAAAATCAAAAAGCATCCGACCCCGCGTAAAATCTACGCTGACAAGCTGGAAGCGGACAAAGTCGCCACGCTGGAAGATGCGACCGAAATGGTCAATCTGTATCGTGACGCACTGGATGCTGGCGAATGCGTGGTGAAAGAGTGGCGTCCAATGAACATGCACTCCTTCACCTGGTCGCCATACCTCAACCACGAGTGGGACGAAAACTACCCGAACAAGGTTGAGATGAAGCGTCTGCAGGAGCTGGCAAAACGCATCAGTACCGTGCCTGAAGCTGTTGAAATGCAGTCGCGCGTTGCCAAAATTTACGGTGACCGTCAGGCCATGGCCGCAGGCGAGAAGCTGTTCGACTGGGGTGGCGCAGAGAATCTGGCTTATGCCACGCTGGTTGACGAAGGCATTCCGGTACGTTTGTCGGGTGAAGACTCCGGTCGCGGAACCTTCTTCCACCGCCACGCGGTGATTCATAACCAGGCGAACGGTTCAACTTACACGCCGCTGCAGCATGTGCATAACGGTCAGGGCACGTTCCGCGTATGGGACTCCGTGCTGTCTGAAGAAGCGGTACTGGCGTTCGAGTATGGTTATGCCACGGCAGAACCGCGCACGCTGACCATCTGGGAAGCGCAGTTCGGCGACTTTGCCAACGGTGCGCAGGTGGTTATCGACCAGTTCATCTCTTCCGGCGAGCAGAAGTGGGGCCGTATGTGCGGTCTGGTGATGCTGCTGCCGCACGGCTACGAAGGTCAGGGTCCGGAGCACTCCTCTGCACGTCTGGAACGTTATCTGCAACTTTGCGCTGAGCAAAACATGCAGGTTTGCGTCCCGTCTACCCCGGCACAGGTCTACCACATGCTGCGTCGTCAGGCGCTGCGTGGGATGCGCCGTCCGCTGGTGGTGATGTCGCCGAAGTCGCTGCTGCGTCATCCTCTGGCTGTGTCTACGCTGGACGAACTGGCAAATGGCACCTTCCTGCCAGCCATCGGCGAAGTCGATGAACTTGATCCGAAAGGCGTGAAGCGTGTCGTGATGTGTTCTGGTAAGGTTTATTACGACCTGCTGGAGCAACGCCGCAAGAACAACCAAAAAGATGTTGCCATTGTGCGCATCGAACAGCTCTATCCGTTCCCGCATAAAGCGGTGCAGGAAGCGCTGAAACCGTTTGCTCATGTACATGATTTTGTCTGGTGCCAGGAAGAGCCGCTCAACCAGGGCGCATGGTACTGCAGCCAGCATCATTTCCGTGAAGTAATTCCATTTGGGTCAGCTCTGCGTTATGCAGGTCGCCCGGCCTCTGCCTCTCCGGCAGTAGGATATATGTCCGTTCACCAGAAGCAGCAACAAGATCTGGTTAATGACGCGCTGAACGTCGATTAAATAAAGGATAAATAATGAGTAGCGTAGATATTCTTGTTCCCGACCTGCCTGAATCCGTAGCGGATGCAACGGTTGCAACCTGGCACAAAAAACCGGGCGATGCAGTACGTCGTGATGAAGTACTGGTAGAAATCGAAACTGACAAAGTGGTACTGGAAGTACCGGCATCAGCGGACGGTATTCTTGATGCGGTTCTGGAAGATGAAGGGACAACCGTCACTTCGCGCCAGATCCTTGGTCGCCTGCGTGAAGGCAACAGCACTGGTAAAGAAACCAGCGCTAAGTCTGAAGAAAAAGATTCTACTCCGGCACAGCGCCAGCAGGCGTCTCTTGCTGAGCAGAACAACGATGCCCTGAGTCCGGCGATCCGTCGCCTGCTGGGTGAGCATAACCTCGAAGCCAGCGCTATCAACGGCACTGGCGTCGGCGGTCGTATCACGCGTGAAGATGTTGAAAAACATCTGGCGAAAGCTCCGGCGGCGAAAGCCGAAGCCAAAGCGCCGGCCGCTGCGCCTGCGCCACAGGCTCAACTGGGCGCGCGTGGTGAAAAACGTGTTCCGATGACCCGTCTGCGCAAACGCGTAGCTGAGCGTCTGCTGGAAGCGAAAAATTCCACCGCCATGTTGACCACGTTTAACGAGGTCAACATGAAGCCAATCATGGATCTGCGTAAGCAGTACGGTGACGCGTTCGAGAAACGTCACGGTATCCGTCTGGGCTTTATGTCTTTCTACGTGAAAGCGGTTGTTGAAGCGCTGAAACGCTATCCGGAAGTGAACGCGTCCATCGACGGCGATGACGTGGTTTATCACAACTACTTTGATGTCAGCATGGCGGTCTCCACGCCACGTGGTCTGGTAACGCCGGTCCTGCGCGATGTGGATCTGCTGGGTATGGCAGACATCGAGAAAAATATTAAAGAACTGGCAGTCAAAGGTCGCGACGGCAAGCTGACGGTTGAAGATCTGACGGGCGGTAACTTCACCATCACTAACGGTGGTGTGTTCGGTTCCCTGATGTCCACGCCGATCATCAACCCACCGCAGAGCGCCATCCTGGGTATGCATGCCATCAAAGACAGGCCGATGGCGGTAGACGGCAAGGTTGAAATCCTGCCGATGATGTATCTGGCGCTGTCTTATGACCACCGTCTGATCGATGGTCGTGAGTCAGTAGGCTTCCTGGTAACCATTAAAGAGTTGCTGGAAGATCCAACGCGTCTGCTGCTGGACGTGTAGTTAATAAGAGTATCACCTGCCCCGTAGGTCTGGATGCTTATCAGACCTACGGGTAAAAGATAACGATTACCTGAAGGATGGACAGAACACATGAACTTACATGAATATCAGGCAAAACAACTTTTTGCCCGCTATGGCTTACCGGCACCGGTGGGTTATGCCTGTACTACTCCGCGTGAAGCAGAAGAAGCCGCTTCAAAAATCGGCGCTGGCCCGTGGGTAGTGAAATGTCAGGTTCACGCTGGTGGCCGCGGTAAAGCGGGCGGTGTGAAGGTTGTGAACAGCAAAGAAGACATTCGCGCTTTTGCTGAACACTGGCTGGGTAAACGTCTGGTTACTTACCAGACAGACGCCCATGGTCAACCGGTAAATCAGATTCTGGTTGAAGCAGCGACCGACATCGGTAAAGAACTTTACCTCGGCGCAGTGGTTGACCGTAGCTCCCGTCGCGTGGTCTTCATGGCCTCTACCGAAGGCGGCGTGGAAATCGAAAAAGTAGCGGAAGAGACCCCGTATCTGATCCACAAAGTGGCACTCGATCCGCTGGCAGGCCCAATGCCTTACCAGGGACGTGAGCTGGCGTTCAAACTGGGTCTGGAAGGTAAACAGGTTCAGCAGTTCACCAAGATCTTCATGGGTCTGGCGACTATCTTCCTGGAGCGCGACCTGGCGCTGATCGAAATCAACCCGCTGGTTGTCACCAAACAGGGTGACCTGATCTGCCTCGACGGCAAACTGGGCGCTGACGGCAACGCGCTGTTCCGCCAGGCTGACCTGCGCGAAATGCGCGACCAGTCTCAGGAAGATCCGCGTGAAGCGCAGGCTGCGCAGTGGGAACTGAACTACGTAGCGCTCGACGGCAACATCGGTTGTATGGTTAACGGTGCGGGCCTGGCAATGGGTACCATGGACATTGTTAAGCTGCACGGTGGCGAACCGGCTAACTTCCTTGACGTGGGCGGCGGTGCGACCAAAGAGCGTGTAACCGAAGCGTTCAAAATTATTCTCTCCGATGACAACGTAAAAGCAGTACTGGTGAACATCTTCGGCGGTATCGTACGTTGCGACCTGATCGCTGACGGTATCATCGGCGCGGTAGCAGAAGTAGGTGTAAACGTTCCGGTCGTGGTGCGTCTGGAAGGTAACAACGCTGAACTCGGCGCGAAAAAACTGGCTGATAGCGGCCTGAATATTATTGCAGCGAAAAGTCTGACGGATGCAGCTCAGCAGGTTGTTGCCGCAGTGGAGGGGAAATAATGTCAGTTTTAATTAATAAAGATACCAAGGTTATCTGCCAGGGCTTCACCGGTAGCCAGGGGACATTCCACTCCGAACAAGCGATTGCTTACGGTACGCAGATGGTTGGCGGCGTAACGCCAGGTAAAGGCGGCACCACGCACCTGGGCCTGCCGGTGTTCAACACCGTGCGTGAAGCTGTAGAAGCGACGGGCGCAACCGCCACCGTTATCTACGTTCCGGCACCGTTCTGCAAAGATTCCATTCTGGAAGCAATCGATGCTGGTATCAAACTGATTATCACCATCACCGAAGGTATCCCAACGCTGGATATGCTGACCGTGAAAGTGAAGCTGGATGAAGCTGGCGTGCGCATGATCGGCCCGAACTGCCCAGGCGTTATCACCCCGGGCGAATGTAAAATCGGCATCATGCCGGGCCACATTCATCGCCCTGGTAAAGTGGGCATCGTTTCCCGTTCCGGTACCCTGACCTATGAAGCAGTTAAGCAGACTACCGACTACGGTTTCGGCCAGTCTACCTGTGTAGGCATCGGCGGCGACCCGATCCCGGGCTCTAACTTCATCGACATCCTGAAGCTGTTCCAGGAAGATCCGCAGACTGAAGCGATCGTCATGATCGGTGAGATCGGCGGTAGCGCGGAAGAAGAAGCGGCTGCGTACATTAAAGATCACGTCACCAAGCCGGTGGTTGGCTACATCGCGGGCGTCACCGCGCCGAAAGGTAAGCGTATGGGTCACGCTGGTGCCATCATCGCCGGCGGTAAAGGTACAGCGGATGAGAAATTCGCGGCTCTTGAAGCTGCAGGCGTGAAAACCGTTCGCAGCCTGGCCGATATCGGCGAAGCACTGAAAACCGTTATTAAGTAAGCCATAAAAATACAGCCCTGGCTTTCTGCATGGTCAAGGGCTGGTCTAATTTCGACATGGTTGGCCATCTGATGATGGCCTTTTTTATTTTCTGTCATCCCGCATCATGCAATTTGATCACAATCATCTTCACAAATGAGATTATTTTTTGCGGCGAGCATCATTCTTTCTTTTGCCTGGATTTTGCATATTACCGCCTTTAATCATATTAAGGTTGGAGGATGGCGTGTCGCTGAAAATTCAGGATGATTACTTACCATGTTTTTTCTCTATAGTAGAAGTCTTCTCCAATGCGACGGGGTTAGCAACGGTAGTCGTTGATGTTACAGGCAGAGCTCTCTCTGATTGCCATAATTTTAATTCATTCTGTAAGCTGATGAGATCGAATAAACGCTACAGTGTTGGTTGCCAAACGTGCGATAAACAGTGTGTTTTTGAGGCACTGAAACAGTGTAAGCCCAGAATATTCAACTGCCATGCAGGGCTAAGTCTGTTCTCCATACCATTAATTTATGAGGAGAATCTGCATGGTTTTATTATCTGTGGTCAGGTTCGGGCTAAGTACCAGGAATATAAAACCATCATTGTTGAAGATGAATCACGATGGATGTGTGATCCTCAAATAAAAGCCGAGTGGGATCAGCTTGTTGCGGTTGATAATAATACGTTGGTGGCATCGGCTAATTTATTGCATTTTATTGTTAACAATTTTGAGGTGCAAAAAAAACAATCTGAAGTGGTATTCGATAAACCGACAAGTAACGTCCGGCACTATTTAACGGAGCTTTCTCGTCATGAGAAAAAACTACTGGCGGCACTGCGTTATATTGATGATAACCTGTATAGTGACTTATCTCTGGAGTCTGTGGCGGCACATGTCTGTTTAAGTGCAAATTATTTCAGCCGATTTTTTAAGAAGCGCCAGGGCGTTAACTTTAAAACCTGGGTGAGTCAGAAAAAAATGCAAAAGGCGGGGGAGTTATTACACGATCCGGTTCATTCAATAGACAGTATCGCCCGGAAACTTCAGTACGCACAAACCAGCTATTTTTGTCGCGTTTTCCGGGCGGCGCATCAAACATCACCCCAGTCTTTTCGTCACGCCAGACTCTCGCAGTAAAGATGTTCAGGGAGGTCGATAGCGGTAGGAATAAAAGACAGACGATCGCTCAGCGTGACGACATCGCCAATGACGATCAGTGCAGGCGGCGTAATGTTGGCTTCCTGCGCATTGCTCAGTAACGAGCCGAGGGTACAGGTCAGCCGGCGCTGATTCTCCCGGGTCGCGGACATGATGATGGCCGCGGGCGTCTCCGCCGGTTTCCCACCCATCAACAGTTCTTCACAAATAAACGCCAGATTCGCAATACCCATGACGATAACCAACGTACCGTTAAGTTTCGCCAGCTGGCGCCAGTCCTGCTGCTGGTTGCCTTCGCGTGTATGACCGGTCACCACGTGAAAACCAGAGGCGTAATCGCGATGTGTTACCGGGATCCCGGCACAGGTTAATCCCCCAATGGTTGAACTGATACCGGGGACGACTTCAAAAGGGATCCCCGGCTCAATAAGCCCTTCAACTTCTTCGGCCCCACGACCAAATACGTAGGGATCGCCCCCTTTTAAGCGCACGATATTGTGATGCGTCTGGGCATACTGAACGAGAAGCGCGTTGATTTCATCCTGTGGCACACAATGAAATCCCGGATTCTTACCGACATTGATAAGCTCACAGTCAGCGGATGCCCATTCCAGAATCTTAGGATTGACCAACCTGTCGTAAATAATGACATCTGCTTGTTTAATGCACATCACTGCTTTGAGGGTGAGTAATGAAATATCACCGGGACCTGCGCCAACGAGCCAGACCTTTCCGAAAGTTTTCACATTGTGTCCTTTATCACGTCTAACAAAAAAAGGCAGAACCACTCCGGAGAATGATTAAAAGCAGTCGTTTGCCTGTAAGTTATAACGCTGAATTTTCCTAAATTATCACAAGGATAATATTGATTAATCTCGCAAAGTTTTTTCCACAATAAACAAGATGACTTGAAAAATTATTAAGAACTTATTGGCGCTATGTGTCTGAATTTAACCTTAATTAAATTGTGTTTATTGTTGTGCTTGAGTATTATTGGTTAATATTTATCCGCCATCAGTATGAACAAATCATGGATTGGATCAATGACATCAATGCCTGAAATAAAATATAACACTCGATGTTTATTCGGGTGATATGAATTATTTTTTATAAATTAAACTATTTTTGTACGCTGCATATGGAAGAGGTTATGAGAGGAAAAATACCCAAAACGGAGTTGCTGGTAACTTTTGAAGTGGTTGCGCGTCACGAAAGTTATACCCGGGCAGCTGAAGAGCTGGCTTTAACACAAAGTGCTGTTTTCCGCCAGGTGAATGCGCTAGAGGATTTTCTTAATACAGCGCTATTTAATCATGCCAAAAAGCGCATTTTTTTAAATGCGGCAGGCAAACACTATTTAACTATTGTTAAAGAAACACTGAACAAGCTTGAACGAGATACGACGACGATCATGACATGGCAGCCGACCGTACAAGTGATCGAACTGGCGGTTAACCCGACGTTCAGTACGCACTGGCTGATCCCAAACCTGCGTGAGTTCAATAAACTCAATCCTGATATTATCGTTAATATTCATTCTCTGGCGAATATTGGTGATTTTCTTAACCGGGAATATGACGCAGCGATCATGCGGGAAGATTTTTACTCGCCGTGGTCGGGGGTCGAGTACCTGTTCGAAGAGGAAATTCTGCCAGTGTGCAGCCGTTGCTTGCTTGCTGAACCGGACCGGAAGCTGTCCGTCGATGAACTGCTGAACGAATACCCGCTGTTGCATCAAAGTACCCGCATCAAAGGCTGGCAGGAATGGTTTGCGCTGTCCGATGTCAGCAGTCCGCTGGTGAATAAAGGTCCGCGATTTGATCTGTTGTCGATGCTGATTGCGGCGGTACGTTCCAATCTTGGCGTCGCATTGCTCCCCCGTTTTGCCATTCAGCACGATCTGGATAGTGGGGATATGGTGATTCCTTGCGATGTTCCAATGCGTACCGGGAATCGATTTATCATGACGTGGCGGGAGGAGAAATCAGAGTCCCTTCATTTGGAGATCTTCCGCAACTGGTTGCTAAATAAATCCGTGATGTCGGCTGCCTGATGGCGGCTTGCGCCTTATCAGGCCTACAGGTTTCGGTGTTCACCATAGGCCCGATAAGCGTATCGGTTTTGGGTAAATCGCCGGATGCGGCGTAAACGCCTTACCCGGCAAAAGAGCGATTACCAGTCGATCCCTGGCTGTGCCTGAATGCCGCTATCAAAAGCGTGTTTAACCGGGCGAAGCTCGCTGACCGTATCGGCAAGTTCAAGTAACAGCGCATGGCAACCGCGCCCAGTGACGATCACGCTCTGGTCGGCAGGGCGATTTTCGATGGCGCTGATTACCTCCTGCGTATCCAGATAGTGATAAGCCAACATATAGGTGAGTTCGTCCAGTACGACCAGATCGTAATGCGCATCAGCCAGCATGCGCTTACTTTCCTGCCACACAGCGGTGGCCGCCTCGATATCGGCTTCCCGGTTCTGGGTTTCCCAGGTAAAACCGGTACCCATAATATGAAACTCCACGCCGAGAGGGTGCAGTGTGTTGTACTCGCCATTATCCCACTGGCCTTTAATAAACTGCGCGACGCCAACGGTTTTTCCGTGACCAACCGCGCGTGTCGCCGTGCCGAAGGCTGCGGTAGATTTTCCTTTACCATTGCCGGTGAAGACAATCAGAATCCCTTTCTTCTCCGTTGCCGCCGCCACGCGGGTATCAACCTGCGCTTTCAGCTTCTGCTGACGCTGGCGATGTCGGTCATTGTTGGCTCGCGCTTCCATGATAGCTCCTTAATGTCCTGCCGGGCAGGTTGCGCAGCGATGCTGCTGCTCAAACTGACTGAAGAAGTTATTGCCTTTGTCATCTACTAATACGAACGCAGGCATATTTTTAACTTCCATCATCCACACCGCTTCCATGCCCAGTTCGGGATACTCAAGGCACTGCAGGCTCTTCACATACTGCTGGGCCAGCAGAGCCGCTGCGCCGCCAATGCTGCCGAGGCTAAATCCACCGTGTTTGTGACAGGCATCAGTGACCTGCTGACTGCGGTTACCCTTGGTGAGCATAATGAGACTTCCGCCTTGTGCCTGGAAAGCATCGACGTACCCATCCATGCGTCCGCCGGTTGTCGGCCCCATGGAACCGCAGGCCTGGTTTTCGGGAGTTTTGGCGGGGCCGGCGTAATAAACGATATGTTTTTTCATGTATTCCGGCATCGGTTCGCCGTTATCCAGGCGCGCTTTGATGTTTGCGTGGGCGATATCTCGGGCAACAACAATTGGACCGCTTAACGACAAACGAGTCCCGATGGGCAGGGCGGAAAGGTCATGCAGGATTTCGCGTAACGGACGGTTCAGATCCAGTTGAACTGTCTGGGCGCCATTTTCCACCCGCTGTGAATCAGGGATAAATTTGCCCGGGTTATGCTCGAGTTTCTCCAGCCAGATACCGTGTTTGTTAATTTTGGCTTTGATGTTGCGGTCGGCAGAACAGGAGAGGGCCATGGCGATAGGGCAGGAGCCGCCGTGGCGCGGTAAGCGAATTACGCGAATATCGTGGGCAAAGTATTTGCCGCCAAACTGCGCGCCGATGCCAAACTCGCGGCTGGCATTGAGCAGTTCGGCTTCCAGTGCTGTATCGCGGAACGCCTGACCCAGCTCGTTCCCGCTGGTGGGCAGGTTATCGTAATATTTGGTTGATGCCAGTTTGGCTGTCTTCAGCGCCTGATCGGCGGACAAGCCCCCAACCACGAAAGCGATGTGGTACGGCGGGCAAGCGGCGGTACCCAGCGATTTCATTTTTTCGATCAGGAAGGCTGTGAGCTTTTCCGGCTGCAGAATGGATTTGGTTTCCTGGAATAGCGCCGCCTTATTGGCAGAACCGCCGCCTTTGTTGACGAACAGGAATTTATACTCATTACCCGGCGTGGCGCTGATGTCGATTTGCGCTGGCAGGTTAGTCTGGGTATTGACCTCGGTATACATGTCCAGCGGGGCATTTTGCGAGTAACGCAGATTGTTTTCGGTGAAGGTGGTATATACGCCTTTGCTCAAGGCTTCGGCGTCATCGCCGCCTGTCCAGACATGTTGTCCTTTGCAGGCCACAATGGTTGCCGTCCCGGTGTCCTGACAGTTAGGCAGGACGCCTTTGGCCGAAACCTCAGCGTTGCGCAGCAGTTGTAATGCGACGTACTTATCGTTACCGCTGGCCTGCGGGTCGTGCAAAATGCTGGCTATCTGTTTCAAATGTCCGGCGCGCAGAAAAAATGAAGCCTCATAAAATGCCTGCTGTGCTAATAAGGTTAACGCTTCAGGCGCCACCTTAATCACTTCCTCTCCGTCTAACTCCGTTACCGTTACGTGCTGGTTACTCAGTAATTCATACTCGGTATTATCTTTACTCTGAACAAAGAGTTCCTGCCAGACAAATGGTTTAGACATGTTTACTTCTCACCTCTTCATTTTTGCCGGAT
>NZ_CP080033.1:1777361-1796691 GCF_019382635.1 Citrobacter sp. Colony219
TGTTATTTGGCTAAAAAGACGTTGGCTTTTGTCGCTTCGGCGACATATTCGATAGTTTTCTGGGCACGAACGCTGTTTCCGGCTTCATCAAGCGGCGGAGAATAGACCGCAATCGCATATTCGCCTGGGACGACGGCAACCATGCCGCCGCCGACGCCGCTTTTCGCCGGAATGCCAACGGTGTACAGCCATTTACCGCTGCCGTCGTACAGTCCGGCAATCGCCATTTCCGCCAGCACTTGCGGAACATATTTTTCATTCAGCAACTGCTTGCCGTTGAACGGCGATTTCCCTTTGTTCGCCAGTACGGCACCCATTTTGGCCAGTTGCTCAACGGTGATATCCACCGAGCACTGACGGGTATAAATTTCGACGGCGTCGTCGGTGTTGCCATAGAAGCTGTTATAGGATTCCATCAGCTTCGCCAGCGCCTGATTGTGCTGGTTGGTCTCCATCTCAGATTTGTAAACCGGCTCATTAACCGTGAGCGTGGCATCGGCCCAGACGTTCAGGTTGTCGAGGATTTTGTTCCAGCGATCGGTTTTGTCTGTGGCTTCAATCAGACTAACGGTGCTCATGGCTCCGGCGTTTACCAGCGGGTTTTCCGGCGCGCCTTTGGTCAGTTCAACCGCTAAACCGGAGTTAAAAGGCATGCCAGTGGCATTGGCCCCGAGTTTATCCAGCACCACCTGAGGACCGTGCTGTTCCATGGCGAGCGCCATGGTGAAGACTTTACTCAGGGATTCCATGGGAAAGGGTTTGTTAACATCGCCAACCTGGTAGATTTTTCCGTCCACCGTAGCAATAGTGATGGCAAAATTATTTGGGCTGTAGCTCGCCAGGGCAGGGATGTAGTCGGCGACTTTTCCATTATTGTTACTTTTGTACTTTTGATGCGCCTGTTCTATCAGTCTGGCGTAGTCCGGCGCGGTTTGCGCGAATGAGGTAGCGCTAAACAAGACGCTGAAAGAAAAGAGACTCACGCCGAGCAGAGTTTTAGTCATGGTGCTTTCCTGTTGGGGTACTTATCATGCGCCGGATGGCGGCGTACCGCCTGATCCGGCCTACGGATAATTAAACGTTATGTAGGCCGGATAAGCGCAAGCGCCATCCGGCAATAACGAGGTATCAGGACAACGCGACTTCTGTTTCGGTGACCGGGCGGTCTTGCTCCGGTGTTTTGACTGGCGCTGTTCCGCGGCAGCCTGAACCAAAGTGTTCACCTTCCCAGCGACCTACAATGGCAGCGCCCATGGCATTACTCATGACGTTGGTGGCGGAACGACCCATATCGAGGAACGGATCGACGCCCATCAGCAGGATCAAACCCGCCTCCGGAATGTTGAACTGGTTCAGGGTAGCGGCGATAACGACCATCGAGGCACGCGGTACACCCGCCATCCCTTTAGAGGTCAGCATCAGAATTAACAGCATGGTAATTTGCTCGCCCATGCTCAACTCAATGTTGCACGCCTGGGCAATAAAGACGGTGGCAAAGGAGCAATAGGCCATGGAGCCTACGAGGTTAAAGGAGTAACCGATCGGCAGAACGAAGCTGGCAATTTTTGACGATACGCCGAATTTTTCCAGCTTATCCAGCGTGCCCGGGAAGGCTGCTTCAGAACTGGAGGTCGTAAAGGCCAGCAGTGCAGGCTCGAAGATTGATTTGGTCAAACGCGCGATGCAAGGCCCGACTATCATGGTTGACAGGCCAATCAGAATTGCCCACAGCATACCCAGCGTCAGGTAGAATTCACCCATGAAGATCCCGGCGCTGACCATTACACCCAGACCACGTTCGGCAATCAAACCTGAAATAGCGGCAAAAACGGTCAGTGGCGCAAACAGCATGACGTAGCCTGTCAGCTTCAGCATCACGTGTACCAGCGAATCCAGAACCTTAACGATAGGCTCGGCTTTTTCACCGATTGCGGCCAGGCTGCAACCGAGGAAAATGGAGAACACCACGATCTGCAGGATTTCGTTACGCGCCATCGCGTCAACGATACTGGTTGGTACGGCATGTGAGATAAAGACTTTCAGCGTGAACGGCTCTGACTTAACAGCGGCAACAGCGCCTGCGTCATGAGCAACAAAATTGATACCTGCGCCCGGCTGGAAGATATTAACGATAACCAGACCCAAGGCGATCGACAGCAGTGAGGCACAAATAAACAGGAAAAAGGTTTTAGAAAATATACGACCCAGCGTTTTGGCATCGCCCATCTTGGCAATACCGACAACCAGAGTTGAAATAACCAATGGCGCAATAATCATCTTCACCATACGTAAGAATATAGTGGTGAAAATGGAAATATCCTGTGCATATGATTTTGCTGTTTCAGCCGCGGCCATATTATTAATGGCCACCCCGGCAATCATGCCGAGTATCAGGCCTAATATGATCATCTTGGTTAAACTTATTTTCTTCATGTGTACTCCATCGGATAAAGGCTGGTAATTGGAATAATGTAGGGTGGCGTGTGCCTGAGCCTGGACAGCAGCTCAGACGCACGCCTGTTGTGACCAACCGCATGAATATTCGAAGCACTGTGATACAGCTGAACTCTGTGCTCCAATGGCTGTTATTGTGTTTTTTGTTACAGATCGAATTCAATACTTAATAATGGTGCGTGTTGCTGCGCGCCATAAACATCATTGTCACCGACATTGCCGGAAATAATATCGCGCGGCATGACAATTTTTACGGCATTTGCCGGATCGAACCACACAATATTGTGAATAAAGTCAGGTTCGACATTATATAACCCAGCAATAAGTTGCGGAGTTAATTGCTCTGAGCGTTTTACGCGCTGATAGTCTTCCCGGGTTTTAAACAAAATATCTAAAACCAGTTCGTACGGTCCGGCATTTTTTGAGCGAATGACCTGCGCCAGTGAACAAATTGAGTGTTTCATGCCTGAACTCCTTCTGGCGTCACCTGCTCAATGTGGAAATCAAACCGCAGTGCATCGCTGGCTTCAATCAGGTGATAGATCGAGAACTCATACACCGGCCCACTCTGAATATCAGATGGCGAGAATGGGAAAGCGAGGTTGCCCGCCGTGGCAATACGATTTTCATAGCCGTAGTGCAACAGGGTAGAGCGCACCAGCGAGCAAACGCTGTTGGCGATATCCTGCGTCGGCGCAACGACGTCCAGTAAAATCCCCAGTTCATGACCCGCGGTTTTCATCGGTTCATGGTTGCCCATCACGCCGTTCTTCCCGTACAGGTGGAACGTCATGCGGATGCTGTCGTCATTCAGGGAGAGGTTACGTGCTACGCTTGCCTGTACCTCTTCGAGAATGGTGTCAATTCCGGCAATCATAATCGGGTCGCGCGTTCCGGCGATGGTCAGGCAGCGGAAGCCAACCTGACGCGCGCCTTCCAGTTTCAACGCATACGGTGTTTCTTCATGACGTGAACCGCTGACATACACTTCGCCCTCGTTAACCTGGGTAAAGGTGCACGCTTTCAGGTTCAGCACACCGCCCGGTCCCGGCAGGAAGTACGGATCGGACTTCTCATACAGGGTGTGCGCCGCAGCAGACGTTTCAGTGAACTTACGCTTGGGATTGAACGCCTTCAGCGTAAAGCCGTTGTCGTCGATAATGCCCATCGCACAATCGGAGCCGGAGCCGGGGGTTGCTGCAATGGCAGCACACTCAAGGATCTTACCGCAGTGCAGCGCCAGACCTTCATCAAAGCCTTGCATAATCGGCAGCGCCGCGAAGCAGGCTGGATCGTAAGCGCGTCCGCCCAGAACAACCTGTGCCCCCGCTTTCAGCGCACGCTGGAAAGGTTCGACACCCATCTGCGCGACGATGTAGGTACTCTCTTCAATCGCCTCGTGAGTCAGTTCAGGCACAAAATCGAGCGCGGTGATTTTGCCGTTATCCAGCGCCTGATGAACGATTTCTTTGTCTACATCAGACGGGATCAGCGCCATTGAGAAGGACAGTTTTTCTTCCTGGGCAATCTCATGGATTATCTGGCGACACCACTCCAGATGCGGAGCGGCACCAGAACCACCGGCGGTACCGATCACGACCGGGATGTTGTTCTTAACGCCCGCCACGATCATATAGCGCAGATCGCGTTTTACCCCGGCTCTGTCGGTAAAGGGTTTACCTGCCCCCAGGTAGTGGGGGCCAGGATCGGAGGAACCTGCGTCAACAGCAATAAGATCCGGTGACTCTTCCATGGCTTTACGAAAACTTTCTTCCGGGAAGCCATAACCCAGGATAGCCGTCGGCGATAAGATCTTAAATGTGCGTGCCATCTCTTAATCCTTAGTTTGCAACAACGCGATGGTGCGATTCATCTCGTTAAACACGATGTTGAGACCTTCATCGAAACCCATACCCGGTTTAACCAGCATACGCATCGGACGCGCGGCAAGCGCCACGTGTACGCAGGTGCGGGCACTGATCTCGGTTTCGTTACAAGTACCGCCCTGATAAGCTTCCATGGCGTGTTTGTTGCAATACAGCACCGCATCAACGATGTTGTGAATACCGCCAAGATCAGGGGTTTTGATCTGTACCATGTGGCAGCTGCCCGCATCGGTAAAGTCCACGATATCCTGATAGGTGTTACACCATTCGTCGGCGACAATTTTCACGCCGGAACCCAGACGGGTCAGCTCTTTGGTGATGGCAGTCAACATGCGGATCTGATCCGGCTTGTTACCGGCATCTACCGGCCCTTCGATATACAGCGGCAGGCCTTGAGCTTCGGCTTCCAGGCTGGCGATGTATTCGGCGCAGCGCACGGGATCCATATCGAAGATCAGACCGATCGTGCCGTACACATCAATATGCAGCGTTGGGTGATAACGTTCGCTGGTGCGCAGGCTTAAAATGCGGTCGGACAACCAACGTACATACTCACGCAGTTTTTCGCCTTTAAAGCCCAGTTTCTCTTCCACGTTGTTGATCAGCGCATGCGGCAGGACGTCCACCCCTTTGAGGATCATTTTGTCAACGGCGATATAACGGTCGTCGCCGCTCTGACCAAATAATGGAATGGCTTCCGGCACGCACGGCAGTTGCCATTCATCGCAAACCACTTCAGTTTTCAGACGACCGGTAGCCAGCGCTGCCGCGTCGAGCAGCGCCTGAGACAGACCATAGCGAACGGCGGTATGCAGCAGATGACCGTCAATACGCAGTTGATCAAAGAAACGGGCGTTTGGCAGGAACGCATCAACGTCACGGCCTTCCAGCAGCGGTTTGATGTGATCGTTGAGGAACGGAATGAAATTTTCTGCCAGGAATAGCGGATCACGGCCACCTGCACCTGAATATTGCACCGCTGCGCAATCGCCCACCGCTACCGCGCCATTTTCCAGAATCAGTTGCACGGAAACGCATTCACCCGCCTGACGAACAGAGGTAAATCCAGGTGTTACCGGATCGCCGGTATAGATAAACCCGTCATGACCGGCGCCATTTTTGATGGCCTGCTGATCGTCAAAATAAAATGAGGAGTAGCCAGCGGTGAAAAGGGCCTTTTTGATTTTCATTATGGTCTTCCTATTAATTTACTGTGGGATACGGCGTTGATGTCATCAATGACCATCTGGAAAGAAGGCTTGCGGCCTTCAAAATGTGCGCGCTCTGCGACATAGTCGTGGTGCAGGGCGAGAATATCTTTCGGCAGCGGAACCGCACCGGCTTCGAGAATACGGATGGCGCCTGTGTTATCGCGCACCGGCAGAATTTTGCCCGCATTGCAGGCGGCAGGTGCGAACGGCACATCCAGTACGCCAGCTTCAAAGGCCAGCACTGTACCGCGCGCAATGTCGCCATTACCCAGTTCGAAGACTTTTTTCAGTACTGCGCGGACTTCACTCTTAATCAGTTCGACTTCCTGCTCGACGGCAGCGCATTGCGGGAATTTCTGGTCGCTGACCATGTTGAGCATCTGGCGTGACGCTTTCAGACCCTGGGCGTTGGCTGCAGCCGTTGGGATACCGAACGCTTCGTGCGGGCTTTTGGTAATGACTTTCGTGGCACCGGACATACCGGCAACCGCCGCACCCCAGGCGATAACGGAGAAGGCTTTCGCTTCATCTTCTGGGAATCCGCCCATCCACTGGTGGAAAACGGTACTCAGTTCGTAATCGTCGAAGCCGTGGTTATGGAAGTATTCGTGGGACAGTTCACGCAGCGCCTGAATGGCGGCGATATCCTGCGTCAGGCTACCGACCTGGCCGTAGCCGACGGTAATGGATTTCACGCCTTGTTCCAGCGCCAGCAGACCTTCAATAATCGCCACCGAGTGGGACATAAACGGCGGGATCAGGGTACCGGTCAGCGGGCCAAACGGCTCACGGTTGATGCGAATACCGTTCTCTTCGTACAGACCCATCAGGCGATCGCAGTACTGCCAGTCGCGGATGGATTTTTCCAGGGTGACGCGTTTAGCGTAAGGGATGTTGTAGGAGATACCGCCACCTTCGTAGCTGGTAAAGCCACTGGCCATGGCGATTTCAGCCAGCAGGCGCGCATCCGGCGTACCGTGGCGGACCTGGATTGGTTTTTCCAGCGACTCAGTCATACGGCGGCAGGCAGCAACCCCATGATTGACGACGGGTAAACCATTCAGTTTGGAGGTGCCCGCCTCGATAGATTTTTGGATCCCGACAGCCGCTTCTTCATAGCGGTTCAGACGAGTATAGGCATCGATGGTACTTGGCAGGAGGTCACATTCTTCCTGCAATGTTTTAAGCAGCTCAATATGTTCATCCATGAGTGCGACGCCTGCACGCGGCTGGCTCAGTGTTTTACCTTCTTGATCGGCCTTCAACAGCGCGAGGGAGAAGCGTTTTGAATCTGGAATTGATTGCTGGTACTTCACGCCATCTTCGAATTTCTCAACGTCTTTGCCGGTTTCCCAGGTTTGCAACACCTGGTGCCTTTCGGTCATGAATTCGTCGTGGGTCAATTTTTTATTTCGAAGTTCCATTCGTAGCTGCCTTTAGTTTTGTAGGGTTAAACACTGAATGCTGGTGCGAGCAGCGGCTTGCGGGTACAGCCTGGCGACGTTTGCCAGTAGCGGGAGCAGGCCATTTGAATCGCGGTAATACTCAAACTGATTCGGTAACAGAATTCTTTTACCCTGGTCGTCCAGCTCCCGGTATTTAAGCCAGTTATGGATATCGAACTGGCTGGCGCGAGAGAGCCATCCCCCTGAACCGACGACTTTGCGTACGGTGGTGAGATCGCGACCCATCTGTAAATCCACGTTACCGACGCAGGTGCAAACCTGCTTCTTAGTGCCCGCGTGGCGCTCAGTGGCATAGCCCACGCACAAACCGGCTAACAAAGTGTCGAAATATTTCTCTTCCTCGTTGACCGGCAGGTAGTCCGGCTGCCCAACCAGATGGCGCAGGTAGCGATAAAACGCTTCCTCACGTTGTGGTTGTTGGGCGAAAACAACTTTCACCATATCCTGCGTGCTTTCTCCCACCACGACGGCGGAAACGCGCATGCCCAAATCACCTTCAACGGTACGTTTGACGAACGGTTCAGGGACACCATGCAGGACAGTATCGGGGGAGAGGGTATTCGCGCTGGCTGAATAGACATCCGTGGTGGCGCCACCCATATCAATCAGCATGAACTCCTTCCATGCGTTGTCGTAATCGCTAATGGCTTTGACTAACTCATAGACCGTCCATGGCGTCGGCATTGGCTCTTCGCCTGTTTCGCCAACAATGACGTCCAGACCTTTACCTTTGACAATGCGTGACAAGAACACATCGCAAATCGCCTGGCGCGCGGCAAACGGATTCGGGTGATCGAGATCCGGCAGAATGTTGTCTACCGTGGTCAGATCTTTGTGTCCCAGAATCGTTTGTATTTCGTCCTGAATGTCCCGGTTTCCGGCGTAGATAATGGCGCAATCAAGCTTTGAACCTGCCAGCGCGTGCGCATTCGCCAGGCCGTAGCTTTCTTCGCCGCCGTCTGTACCGCCGGTAAACAACAGAATATCTGGCGGTGCAGATTCCAGTTCCTGGATGTCATGACGGTTCAGTTTGTACGAATAATATTGCGCGATTTTCGCTCCTGCCGAATGGGCGGTAACTTTTGCCGATTCCAGCGTAATGGAAGGCACCAGCCCCATTGCTGCCACGGCGAGTCCACCTTTGGCCGAGGAGGAGTATTTCAACTGCACTTCACCACTTTTCAGTAACGGGCGAGCATCGGCAACGTTCAGCACCTGATTCAGGCTGGCAAAAAAACCGTCTGCCAGATGATGTGTGGTGGTTGGGGTCAGGACATGGTTTACCAGGGTTAATTCCTCACCTTCATGGGCGAAGAGGGCTGCCTTGGTCCATGTCGAGCCGATATCGACAGAAACTGTTTGCATCAGATGGCCTCTTCCAGGCAACGCTGCTCGAGGCCATTGTGTTGGTGAATATCATTAGTGATAAGCGCACAGACATCTTCCAGGTCGTGGCTCGGGGCGAAGACGCGGTTAAACCCCATCTCTTTAAATTTCACTTCGACATCGGCGAAGTCATGTTTTCCGACGACCAGGTTGCCGCCGACGTACAACAGGATGTCGCCGAGGCCACGTTCAATACAGCGCTCACGCAAGCCGAGGCAGTCAATGTCGCCGTGGCCGTAGATGGAAGACACCACGATGGCATCAGCGCCTGTTTCAATCGCGGCATCAATATATTCATCCTGGCTCACCATCACCCCGAGGTTGATTACGTGAAAATCATGAGCAGTAAAAACGCGATCCAGAACTTTATTGCCTACTGCATGGCAGTCAGCACCGATGACGCCAATAACAAGTGTAGATTTCTTCATGGGTAATCCTCTGTAGGGCTGATGGTCAATAAGTGAAAATTGTTTTCTAATATTTAGAGCATGGGTTTTGACAACCTTTTAATAGGGTTGGAGTTTCTGTGGAAGCGGAAAAGGAAGCAATTGATCTATTTTCAAAATATCCTGCGCAAAATGATTGTTATATTTTACCTTCATAAAAATTCATTTAAATCAATGTGTTATAAATTAATTTCCATTGGTTATTTTATTTATTAGCGAATTACCTAATAAACCACTTGCCATGTTTGTGATCGAAATCTTATTTTGTGGCGCAGGCTTTGTCAGGGGTGTTTTTAATAATTTCGAAAATGGTATTCGCTAAATAACTTGTGAACGGCATAACGGTTTTTTATTTATTAATCTTATATGTCGTAAATTTTTTTTGTTAAATTTAAGATAAAAATGATAATGAATTGTTCGGAATATATATATTCTTTGGCATAGAAGCGATGTTGTGGTGGGAGTGATAACTTACAGTGATGATTTAAGCGAAACGGCGGGTCTCTGCAGGGAGATCGCCAAACCTCAGGGCGTCGGTCAATGCTTGCCGCTTCGCTTCCAGTTGAGATAGTTACATTGTGGTGTTAATTATAAGTAAAATTAAAATGAATGATTTGTATTAAATAATGATTACAGGACTTGCTAAACAAAAAACTGTGAGCTACCCAGCAATAGTGACTCTTTATCTGTCCATAATTTTGTCCCCCAGACTGGTTAAAAGATCGTGTAGATTTAAATAAATATCCTATCATTTGTAGTAACGGCAATTACTCATTGAAAAACATATTGTTAACATGGCGTTCACTAGTCACGCTAGCGATAAACACTATTAACATTTAAATTGAAAATTGATTTAAATCAATGTTTAAAACTTGGTAAACATCACCAAATGAGGTTAAATTGCTGCAGATCAAATTGGTCTGAAAGTGATAAATTAGCTATAAATTGATCACTATCGAAAAATGCAAATTTACCTCGATAAAAACCTGTTTATTGTAAGGATTTTACGGCGTAATATAATTGCGGGATCAATTTGAGTGTTTTATTAACATGTTTGTAACCTTTCATCATTGTCCTTTCTTCAAATGAGAAGAAAGAGCAGCGGGGGAAGGAAGCAAATAAATTTGTATTGGGGCATGCGTGTGACCCTTTCTAACGGGGTTCACTCTCGGAGTCTTCATGCGATGAGCAAGGAGTCATGATGTTAGATATAGTCGAACTGTCGCGCTTACAGTTTGCCTTGACCGCGATGTACCACTTCCTGTTTGTGCCACTGACGCTCGGTATGGCGTTCTTGTTGGCCATCATGGAAACGGTCTACGTCCTTTCCGGCAAACAGATTTATAAAGATATGACCAAGTTCTGGGGCAAGTTGTTTGGTATCAACTTCGCTCTGGGTGTGGCAACCGGTCTGACCATGGAGTTCCAGTTCGGGACTAACTGGTCTTACTATTCCCACTATGTAGGGGATATTTTCGGTGCGCCGCTGGCGATTGAAGGTTTGATGGCCTTCTTCCTAGAATCCACCTTTGTAGGTCTGTTCTTCTTCGGCTGGGACCGTTTGGGTAAAGTCCAGCATATGTGCGTCACCTGGCTGGTGGCCTTAGGTTCAAACCTGTCCGCACTGTGGATTCTGGTTGCGAACGGCTGGATGCAAAACCCAATCGCTGCGGATTTCAACTTTGAAACCATGCGTATGGAGATGCTGAGCTTCTCTGAACTGGTGCTCAACCCGGTTGCTCAGGTGAAATTTGTTCACACTGTGGCTTCTGGTTATGTTTGTGGCGCGATGTTCGTTCTGGGTATCAGCTCCTACTATATGCTGCGCGGCCGTGACTTCGCGTTTGCTAAACGTTCTTTTGCTATCGCTGCCAGCTTTGGTATGGCTGCCATTCTGTCTGTTATCGTTCTGGGTGATGAATCTGGTTACGAAATGGGCGACGTGCAGAAAACCAAACTTGCTGCTATTGAAGCCGAGTGGGAAACCCAACCTGCACCGGCATCCTTTACGCTGTTCGGTATTCCGGACCAGGATGCGCAGGAAAACCATTTTGCGATTCAAATTCCTTATGCCCTGGGCATCATCGCTACCCGCTCCGTTGATACACCGGTCATTGGTCTGAAAGATCTGATGGTGCAGCACGAAGAGCGTATCCGTAACGGGATGAAAGCGTATCAACTGCTGGAAGAACTGCGTGCAGGTTCTACCGATCAGGCTGTTCGCGACCAGTTCAACAGCATGAAGAAAGATCTGGGCTATGGTCTGCTGCTGAAACGCTACACGGACAACGTCACCGACGCGACCGAAGCGCAAATTCAGCAAGCTACGAAAGACTCTATCCCTCGTGTTGCACCGCTGTACTTCGCATTCCGTATTATGGTGGCGTGCGGCATCCTGATGCTGGCTATCATTGCTGTGTCCTTCTGGACCGTGATTCGTAATCGTATCGGCGAGAAAAAATGGCTGCTGCGCACCGCGCTGTATGCGATTCCGCTGCCGTGGATTGCGATTGAATCCGGTTGGTTTGTCGCAGAGTACGGTCGTCAACCGTGGGCGATTGGTGAAGTGTTACCAACAGCCGTAGCGAACTCTTCGCTGACCGCTGGCGACCTCATCTTCTCGATGCTGTTGATTTGCGGCCTGTATACCCTGTTCCTGGTGGCTGAACTGTATCTGATGTTCAAGTTCGCACGCCTTGGGCCGAGTAGCCTGAAAACCGGTCGTTATCACTACGAGCAGTCCACTGTGACTTCTCAGCCGGCACGCTAAGACAGGAGTCGTCAAATGATCGATTATGAAGTATTGCGTTTTATCTGGTGGCTGCTGGTTGGCATTCTGCTGATTGGTTTTGCGGTCACTGATGGCTTCGACATGGGGGTGGGCATGCTCACCCGTTTCCTCGGTCGTAATGATACCGAGCGTCGAATTATGATTAACTCCATCGCCCCGCACTGGGACGGTAACCAGGTTTGGCTCATCACCGCGGGTGGCGCACTGTTCGCTGCCTGGCCGATGGTGTATGCCGCTGCGTTCTCCGGTTTCTATGTGGCGATGATCCTGGTACTGGCGTCTTTGTTCTTCCGTCCGGTCGGTTTTGATTACCGCTCCAAGATCGAAGACATGCGCTGGCGCAACATGTGGGACTGGGGCATCTTCATCGGTAGCTTCGTGCCGCCGCTGGTTATCGGTGTTGCGTTTGGCAACCTGCTGCAAGGTGTTCCGTTCCACATGGATGAGTACATGCGCTTGTACTACACCGGTAACTTCTTCCAACTGCTGAATCCGTTTGGTCTGCTGGCAGGGGTTGTGAGCGTAGGGATGATCATCACTCAGGGCGCAACCTATCTGCAGATGCGTACCGTAGGCGAACTACATCTGCGTGCACGTACCACCTCACAGGTTGCGGCGCTGGTGACTCTGGTTTGCTTCGCACTGGCCGGCGTTTGGGTTATTTACGGTATTGATGGTTATGTTGTGACTTCCGCACTGGATCACCACGCCGCCTCTAACCCGATGACCAAAGAAGTGGCGCGTGAAGCGGGCGCATGGATGGTGAACTTTAACAATGCACCTATTCTGTGGCTGGTTCCGGCGTTGGGCGTGGTTCTGCCGCTGCTGACTATTCTGACTTCCCGTATGGAGAAAGGGGCCTGGGCGTTCATCTTCTCCTCACTGACGTTAGCCTGCATCATCCTGACTGCCGGTATCGCGATGTTCCCGTTTGTGATGCCATCCAGCACCATGATGAATGCGAGTCTGACCATGTGGGATGCAACGTCCAGTCAGCTGACGCTGAATCTGATGACGTATGTAGCTTGTGTGTTCGTACCGATCATTCTGCTGTACACCGGCTGGTGTTACTGGAAGATGTTTGGTCGCATCACCAAAGAAGATATTGAAAGCAACACCCACTCTCTGTACTAAGTAAGGAGCTTAAAATGTGGTATTTCGCATGGATTTTGGGAACGCTTCTTGCCTGTGCATTTGGGATAATCACAGCGCTGGCGCTTGAGCACGTTGAATCAGGCAAGGCCGGACAAGAAGACAGTTGATGATCAACATTATCGCGATGGTATACAACGCGATGGACAAGCGCCCCTTGCGGGCGCTTTCCTTTGTGCTGGCAATCGTGTTGGCCGGCTGCATATTCTGGGATCCGTCACGTTTCGCGGCCAAAACCAGTACGCTTGAAATCTGGCATGGTTTTCTGCTGATGTGGGCGGTCTGCGCAGGCATCATTCACGGCGTTGGCTTTCGTCCTCGCGCCGTACACTGGCAGGGCATCTTCTGCCCGCTGATCGCAGATATCGTCCTCGTTGTTGGTCTGATTTTCTTCTTCTTTTGAATAAGAAACATCCTTAAATATTTATGGGCTTGCATAAGCCCATAATTTTTTACTCTCCGTTTACTTTCCCCCATTCCAAAGCACCATTCCCGCGCGTATAGTAGCGAAGTTTGAAAGCACTAACCTAATTGCATTACCGGGATGTAAAGTGAAGACAGCGCGATATACAACGACATTCTTGATGCATCGCGGCGGCAAGAACGCGAGTCACCAGGCGCTTACAACGTTAAGCGACCGGTGTGAGTGGGCGAAGCCAACAAAGAGGCAGTAAGAATGAATAAGTATATTTTTCGATGGCCGGTTCGTGTCTATTATGAAGACACCGATGCCGGTGGGGTGGTTTATCACGCCAGCTACGTCGCTTTTTATGAAAGAGCACGCACAGAGATGCTGCGTCATCATCACTTTAGTCAGCAGGTTCTGTTGGCCGAACGTGTAGCCTTTGTGGTGCGCAAGATGACCCTGGAGTATTTTGCGCCTGCCCGGCTTGACGATATGCTCGAAGTCCAAACCGAAATTACGTCAATGCGTGGCACCTCATTGGTTTTCACGCAACGCATTGTCAACGCAGAGAACGTCGTGCTGAATGAAGCCGAAGTTCTGATTGTTTGCGTTGATCCACTCAAAATGAAGCCTCGTGCGCTTCCCAAGTCTATTGTCGCGGAGTTTAAGCAGTGACTGACATGAATATCCTTGATTTGTTCCTGAAGGCAAGCCTTCTGGTTAAACTTATCATGTTGATTTTGATTGGTTTCTCAATCGCATCCTGGGCCATTATTATCCAGCGGACCCGTATTCTTAATGCTGCTTCACGTGAAGCCGAAGCGTTTGAAGACAAGTTCTGGTCCGGCATTGAATTATCGCGCCTGTACCAGGAAAGCCAGGGGCGTCGTGATAATCTGGCAGGTTCAGAGCAAATTTTCTACAGCGGATTCAAAGAATTTGCGCGTCTGCATAGGGCGAATAGTCATGCGCCGGAAGCGGTCGTTGAGGGGGCATCCCGTGCGATGCGTATCTCGATGAACCGTGAACTGGAAACGCTGGAAACGCATATTCCATTCCTCGGCACTGTCGGCTCCATCAGCCCGTATATCGGTCTGTTCGGTACCGTTTGGGGGATCATGCACGCATTTATCGCGCTGGGCGCGGTAAAACAGGCGACGCTGCAAATGGTTGCACCGGGTATCGCGGAAGCGTTGATTGCAACGGCCATTGGTCTGTTTGCGGCAATTCCGGCGGTTATGGCTTACAACCGACTAAATCAGCGCGTGAACAAGCTGGAACTGAATTACGACAACTTTATGGAAGAGTTCACCGCGATTCTGCACCGCCAGGCGTTTACCGTTAGCGAGAGCAACAAGGGGTAAACCATGGCCAGAACGCGTGGACGAGGTCGTCGCGAACTTAAGTCTGAAATCAATATTGTACCGTTGCTCGACGTACTGCTGGTGCTGTTGCTGATCTTTATGGCAACCGCGCCGATCATTACGCAGAGTGTGGAAGTCGACCTGCCGGATGCGACTGAATCGCAAGCCGTCAGCAGTAACGACGAGCCACCGGTCATTATTGAAGTTTCCGGTGTTGGGCAATACAGCGTGGTGGTTGAAAAAGACAGGATGGATCAGCTGCCGCCGGAGCAGGTTATCGCGGAAGCGAAGAGCCGCCTGCAGACCAATCCGAAAACGGTATTTTTAATCGGTGGTGCGAAAGACGTGCCTTATGATGAAATAATTAAAGCGCTGAACTTGTTACACAGTGCAGGCGTTAAATCGGTTGGCTTGATGACGCAGCCAATCTGATGACTGCGTATTGCTGGCTTGAAAGATAGCGCGTAACAGGCGAACAGTTTTTTGGGAACCGAGAGTGTCAAAGGCAACCGAACAAAACGACAAGCTCAAAAGGGCGATAATTATTTCAGCGGTGCTGCATGTCATTTTATTTGCAGCGCTGATCTGGAGTTCGTTCGATGAGCACATTGATGCTTCAGCCGGCGGCGGTGGCGGTTCGTCCATCGACGCCGTTATGGTCGATCCTGGTGCTGTTGTTCAACAGTACGACAGGCAGCAGCAACAGCAGGCAAGTGCGAAACGTGCAGAAGAACAGCGTGAGAAACAGGCGCAGCAGCAGGCCGAGGAGCTTCGTGAGAAGCAGGCGGCAGAGCAAGAGCGTCTGAAACAGCTGGAGAAAGAACGTTTAGCGGCGCAGGAAAAAGTGCGCGAGCAGGCGGAACAGCAGAAACAGGCTGAAGCCGCTGCGGCGAAAGCACAGGAGCAACAAAAGCAGGCTGAAGAGGCTGCGGCGAAGGCTGCTGCAGATGCGAAAGCTAAAGCAGATGCTCAGGCGAAACAAGCGGCAGATGCCGCGAAGAAAGCCGCTGCTGATGCACAGAAGAAAGCTGAGGCGGAAGCTGCAAAAGCGGCTGCCGATGCTAAGAAGGTTGCCGAAGCACAAGCTGCTAAGGCTGCCGCAGATGCTGCGAAGAAAGCACAGGCTGAAGCCGCTAAGCAAGCAGCAGCCGAGAAAGCTGCCGCTGAGAAAGCAGAAAAAGCCGCCGCCGCGAAAGCTGCCGCTGCTGAAAAGGCTGCCGCTGACAAGAAAGCTGCTGCTGAAAAAGCTGCAGCAGATAAAAAGGCTGCAGCCGAGAAAGCTGCTGCCGATAAGAAAGCTGCGGCAGATAAAGCCGCTGCTGCGAAAAAAGCCGCTGCCGAAAAAGCCGCTGCCGCTTCGGGTGTTGACGACTTATTAGGTGACTTAAGCTCCGGTAAGAATGCACCGAAATCGGGCGGTGGAGCGAAAGGAAACGGCCAACCGGCGAAAGATAGTGGTACAAGTGGTGCAAATGGCGGTGCATCTGGCGCTGATATCAGTGCTTACGCATCTCAAATTCGTAATGCGATTCAGAGTCGTCTGTATGGCGCCGATTTGTATGCGGGTAAATCCTGCGTATTACATATCAAGTTAGCGCCTGATGGTCTGCTACTGGATGTGACCGAAGAGGGCGGGGATCCGGCATTGTGCCAGGCTGCGCTGACGGCTGCGAAAACAGCCAGAATTCCTAAGCCGCCTAGCCAGGCTGTTTATGAAAAAGTAAAAGATGCCAAACTGGACTTTAAACTGTAATAACGACCCCTGAGGAATCGGGGGAAACAGTCTAAGGTTGAGACTGAGTTCTGGTAGTTTTGTGTATTTGAGTTTGTTAACATTCTGCTAAATTATCGTGGGCGTTCCGTCCAGATAAGGGAGATATGATGAAGCAGGCATTACGAGTAGCATTTGGTTTTCTGATGCTGTGGGCAGCAGTGCTGCATGCAGAAGTACGTATCGAGATCACCCAAGGGGTGGACTCGGCACGCCCGATTGGTGTTGTCCCGTTCCAGTGGGCAGGGCCGGGCGCTGCACCTGAAGATATCGGTGGTATCGTAGGTGCTGACCTGCGTAACAGCGGTAAATTTAACCCATTAGACCGTTCTCGCCTGCCGCAGCAGCCGGGGACTGCGGCTGAAGTTCAGCCTGCTGCATGGTCTGCCCTGGGTATTGATGCCGTAGTGGTTGGCCAGGTTACGCCAAACCCGGATGGTTCCTATAGCGTTGCATATCAACTGGTTGATACCGGTGGCGCACCAGGTACCGTACTGGCACAGAACACATATAAAGTGAACAAGCAGTGGCTGCGTTATGCGGGCCATACCGCAAGTGACGAAGTTTTTGAAAAACTGACTGGTATTAAGGGCGCATTCCGTACTCGTATCGCGTATGTTGTTCAGACGAACGGTGGTCAGTTCCCGTACGAATTACGTGTGTCTGACTACGATGGTTACAACCAGTTTGTCGTTCACCGCTCTCCGCAGCCGCTGATGTCTCCGGCGTGGTCTCCGGACGGTTCTAAACTGGCCTACGTTACCTTCGAAAGCGGTCGTTCAGCGCTGGTTATTCAGACGTTGTCCAACGGCGCAGTGCGTCAGGTTGCCTCGTTCCCGCGTCACAACGGTGCACCTGCGTTTTCTCCGGATGGCAGCAAACTGGCATTTGCCCTGTCTAAAACCGGTAGCCTGAATCTGTACGTTATGGACATCGGTTCCGGTCAGATCCGTCAGGTCACTGATGGTCGTAGCAACAACACGGAACCTACCTGGTTCCCGGACAGCCAAAACCTGGCCTTTACGTCTGACCAGGCCGGTCGTCCGCAGGTGTATAAAGTTAACGTCAACGGCGGTGCTCCGCAGCGTATTACCTGGGAAGGTTCACAAAACCAGGATGCTGATGTCAGCAGCGACGGTAAGTTTATGGTAATGGTAAGCTCGGCTAATGGTCAGCAGCACATTGCCAAACAAGATCTGGTAGCGGGTGGCGTACAAGTTCTGTCGTCAACGTTCCTGGACGAAACGCCAAGTCTGGCACCTAACGGCACTATGGTAATCTACAGCTCTTCTCAGGGGATGGGATCCGTGCTGAATTTGGTTTCTACAGATGGGCGTTTCAAAGCGCGTCTTCCGGCAACTGATGGTCAGGTTAAATTCCCTGCCTGGTCGCCGTATCTGTGATAATAAATAATTGATTAATAAAGGAATCATTGAAATGCAACTGAACAAAGTGCTGAAAGGGCTGATGATTGCTCTGCCTGTTATGGCTATTGCGGCATGTTCTTCTAACAAGAACGCCAGCAATGACGGCAGCGAAGGCATGCTGGGTGCCGGCACTGGTATGGATGCAAACGGTAGCGGCAACATGTCCTCCGAAGAGCAAGCGCGTCTGCAGATGCAACAGCTGCAGCAGAACAACATCGTTTACTTCGATCTGGATAAGTACGATATCCGTTCTGACTTCGCTGCAATGCTGGATGCGCACGCTAACTTCCTGCGTAGCAACCCGTCTTACAAAGTCACCGTAGAAGGTCATGCGGACGAACGTGGTACGCCTGAGTACAACATCTCCCTGGGTGAACGTCGTGCTAACGCCGTTAAGATGTACCTGCAGGGTAAAGGCGTTTCTGCTGACCAGATCTCCATCGTTTCTTACGGTAAAGAAAAACCTGCAGTACTGGGTCATGACGAAGCGGCTTACGCCAAAAACCGTCGCGCCGTACTGGTTTACTAAGAGAATTGCATGAGCAGTAACTTCAGACATCACCTGTTGAGTCTGTCGTTACTGGTTGGCATAGCGGCCCCCTGGGCCGCTTTTGCTCAGGCGCCAATCAGTAGTGTCGGCTCTGGCTCGGTCGAAGACCGCGTCACTCAACTCGAGCGTATTTCTAACGCTCACAGTCAGCTTTTAACCCAACTCCAGCAACAACTCTCCGATAATCAGTCCGATATTGATGCCCTGCGTGGTCAAATTCAGGAAAGTCAGTATCAGCTGAATCAGGTTGTTGAACGCCAAAAACAGATATTGCTGCAGATGAATAATCTTGGCAGCGGTAGCGCGCCTGCGGCGCAATCTGCGGCTGGCGATCAGAGTGGGGCGGCAACCCCGGCACCCGATGCGGGTGCTGCAGCTTCGTCAGGCGCACCGGCGCAAACTGGCGATGCGAATACTGATTACAATGCGGCAATCGCCCTGGTGCAGGATAAATCCCGTCAGGATGATGCGATCGTTGCATTTCAGAACTTCATCAAAAAGTACCCGGATTCTACTTACCTGCCCAATGCGAATTACTGGCTTGGTCAGTTGAATTACAACAAGGGTAAAAAAGATGATGCAGCGTTCTATTTTGCATCCGTAGTTAAAAACTTCCCGAAATCACCGAAGGCTGCAGACGCGATGTACAAAGTCGGCGTCATCATGCAGGACAAGGGTGACACAGCAAAAGCGAAAGCGGTTTATCAGCAGGTTATCACTAAATACCCTGGTACTGATGGCGCGAAACAAGCGCAAAAACGCCTTGGCGCGATGTAATGCACACCATGCGACCAGAAATCGTGTTATTTCTGGTCGCGTCGTGTGATTCCTAAGCAGTTGAGTAATTTACATCGAAATTTTTGTTGCGCTAAAATCTGAAATCAGTAATATATGCCGCCGTTGCCAAGGGATATCAAACAAACCAAAAGCAGCGCAAAAGTGGGTCGTTAGCTCAGTTGGTAGAGCAGTTGACTTTTAATCAATTGGTCGCAGGTTCGAATCCTGCACGACCCACCAATC
>NZ_CP080033.1:1796770-1809678 GCF_019382635.1 Citrobacter sp. Colony219
CATCCTGCACGACCCACCACTAACTCAGTTAGTAAGTAGTATCCAGCGTAGTATCGGGTGATTAGCTCAGCTGGGAGAGCACCTCCCTTACAAGGAGGGGGTCGGCGGTTCGATCCCGTCATCACCCACCACTCGGGGCGTTAGCTCAGTTGGTAGAGCAGTTGACTTTTAATCAATTGGTCGCAGGTTCGAATCCTGCACGCCCCACCACTATTTTGGTGGTTCCGAGTAAAAAATTTTCAGGTAACACCCAAATGGGGCGTTAGCTCAGTTGGTAGAGCAGTTGACTTTTAATCAATTGGTCGCAGGTTCGAATCCTGCACGCCCCACCAATATTGCGGTGGGTTCCTGAAAAGAGTAAAGCAGTAAACCCCATATGGGGGCGTTAGCTCAGTTGGTAGAGCAGTTGACTTTTAATCAATTGGTCGCAGGTTCGAATCCTGCACGCCCCACCAGTGTAAAAAGGCGCCCTAAAGGCGCCTTTTTGCTATGCGCAGGATTTTTGATTCGAACCTGCTTGCCGGATGTGTTTCGCTTATCAGCCCTACAGACGACACGACTCATGTAGGCCGGGTAAGACGTCAGTCGCCATTCGGCATGCATCACACGCAATTCTTGTGACTTTTCTACACCAATCCGCTATCTTGTTTAGCATATAAAACAAATCTAACCGAATACAGCGTGCGCCACGCTTTTAATCGGTTATTTCGTTAAGCCAGTAAAACGAGAAAGCAAGATGAGCGTGATGTTTGATCCAGAAGCAGCAATTTATCCGTTTCCGCCGAAGCCAGCACCGCTGAGTGTGGATGAAAAGCAATTTTATCGTGAAAAAATCAAGCGCCTGTTGAAAGAGCGTGATGCCGTTATGGTCGCGCACTATTACACCGATCCTGAAATTCAGCAATTGGCCGAAGAGACCGGTGGCTGTATCTCAGATTCGCTGGAGATGGCGCGGTTCGGATCAAAACATTCTGCCTCTACGCTGTTGGTTGCAGGCGTGAGGTTTATGGGGGAAACCGCCAAAATCCTCAGCCCGGAAAAGACCATCCTGATGCCGACCTTACAGGCGGAATGTTCATTAGATCTGGGTTGTCCGATTGATGCTTTCAGCGCGTTTTGCGATGCGCATCCGGAACGTACTGTGGTGGTTTACGCCAATACCTCCGCTGCCGTTAAAGCACGTGCGGACTGGGTTGTCACGTCCAGTATCGCGGTAGAACTTATTGAGCACCTTGATAGTTTAGGTGAAAAAATCATCTGGGCTCCGGACAGACATCTGGGCAACTACGTGCAAAAACAGACCGGTGCAGACGTTCTTTGTTGGCAGGGGGCCTGTATCGTCCACGACGAATTTAAAACTCAGGCTTTAACACGCATGAAGGGGCTTTACCCTGATGCTGCGGTGTTGGTGCACCCGGAGTCCCCTCAGTCTATCGTTGATATGGCCGATGCGGTTGGCTCAACCAGCCAGTTAATCAACGCAGCTAAATCGTTACCGCATCAACAGCTGATTGTGGCGACTGACCGGGGCATTTTTTACAAAATGCAGCAGGCCGTTCCGGATAAAGAATTGCTTGAAGCGCCGACAGCCGGTGAGGGGGCAACCTGTCGCAGCTGTGCGCATTGTCCGTGGATGGCGATGAACGGCCTCAAGGCGATTGCTGAGGGCCTGGAACAAGGCGGAGCGGATCATGAGATACATGTTGATGCTGCGCTGCGAGAAGGGGCGTTGTTGCCGTTAAACCGCATGTTGGAATTTGCGGCTACACTTCGAGCTTAATTATTTATTTTTGCTCTGGGGGAAAAGATGGACTTTTTTAGCACGCAGAACATTCTGGTACATATTCCGATCGGCGCTGGCGGTTACGATCTGTCGTGGATCGAAGCTGTGGGGACGATCGCCGGGTTGCTGTGTATTGGCCTGGCGAGCCTTGAGAAAATAAGCAATTACTTCTTCGGCCTGATAAACGTCACGCTGTTTGCGATTATCTTCTTTCAGATCCAGCTTTATGCCAGCCTGTTGCTGCAAGTCTTTTTCTTTGCCGCCAACATCTACGGCTGGTACGCCTGGTCCCGGCAAACCAGCCAGCATGAAGCGGAACTTAAAATTCGCTGGCTACCGTTACCAAAAGCGCTGGGCTGGCTGGCGGCCTGCGTGGTAGCGATCGGCCTGATGTCGGTCTATATCGATCCGGTGTTTGCGTTCCTGACTCGCATTGCGGTCAACATAATGCAGGCATTGGGGTTACAGGTTGCTGTGCCTGAACTGCAACCCGATGCGTTCCCGTTCTGGGATTCCTGCATGATGGTGCTATCGATTGTGGCGATGATCCTGATGACGCGCAAATACGTTGAAAACTGGCTGCTGTGGGTAATCATCAACGTAATCAGCGTGGTGATCTTTGCCCTGCAAGGGGTGTATGCCATGTCGCTGGAATACATGATCCTGACGGTTATCGCCCTCAACGGGAGCAGGATGTGGATTAACAGCGCGCGTGAACGAGGTTCCCACGCGCTGTCTCATTAATGGTGATGATGTGAATGGCCGGACACGCCCTGATACAGGTGGCAGTCCGGCCCATTGCATGGCTGATACTCCATCTGGATCGTCGCGTGTTCAATCTGGTAGTGATGGATAAGGAAATGCTGAATACGTTCCAGCAGGGCATCATGATCGTGCGGCGGGATCACCTGCACATGCAGCGTCATGACCGGCTTTTCACCCACCATCCAGACGTGGACATGGTGCACATTGCGAACTTCGGGAATATCCCGGCAGAGATGTCGCTGTAGGGCGGCGATATCCAGCGCATGAGGTGCGCCCTCCAGCAATTCATTGACGCTATCTTTTAACAATCGCCAGGCACTGCGCAGCACCAGTACGGAAACCAGAATAGAGAGAATAGGGTCCGCAGGGGTCCAGCCCGTCCAGATAATAATCAGCGCAGCGATGATCGCCCCGACCGAGCCGAGTAAATCCCCCATTACATGCAACGCTGCGGCGCGGACGTTGAGGTTTTTCTCTTCACTGCCGCGATGTAAAACCCAAAAAGCAAGCACATTGGCCAGTAAACCCGCGACAGCAATAACCATCATCATGCCGCCCGCCACGGGACGAGGTGTCTGGAAGCGCTCAATCGCCTCCCAGACGATTAAAATGGTGATAACGACCAATGCGATGGCATTAACGAATGCAGCCAGCGTCGTGAGCCTCAGCCAGCCGAAAGTGTGGCGTATTGTAGGCGGGCGACGGGAAAACTGGACGGCCAGCAGCGCGAAAAGCAGTGCTGCCGCATCCGTAAGCATATGCCCGGCGTCGGCCAGCAAGGCCAGCGAGCCGGAGAGTATCCCTCCCACCACTTCAACCAGCATGAACCCCGCTGTAATGCAGAAGGCGAACAGCAGTCGACGGGCGTTATTATCCTTTGGCTGGTCAGGGGAAGTATGAGTATGTGAGTGCGCCATTGTGCCATCCCTTTGTTATTCTCACCTTTACTGTATGACATCATACCGTTTTTGGGGGGATAAAATTAAAAAGGAGAGCTTCTATTCTCCCGTTATCAGCCACGTAAATATTGGGCATTGCCTTACAGTACAGTGGGTAAAAATCCACAATGTGCATCGATAGCCAGCACAGAATTTTGAAAATAATAATAAAATCAGCAATTAAAGTTGGAATTTGCGGTTTGGATCTGATTATTCGCTACATTCTTGCGTTTTTTTGCGTAATCCCGGGATAACACGGTTCGTACTGTAAAACCCCGTTTACACTTTATGACTGAAGATATAGATTGGAGGGATTGCATTCATTTATATAAGTATGGCAACGCTGGAATAATCATGAATTATCAGAACGACGATTTACGCATCAAAGAGATCAACGAGTTATTACCGCCAGTCGCACTGCTGGAAAAATTCCCCGCTACTGAAAATGCTGCAAACACGGTGGCTCATGCCCGTAAGGCGATTCATAAAATTCTGAAAGGGAGCGACGATCGCCTGTTAGTGGTGATTGGGCCGTGCTCTATTCATGATCCGGCAGCCGCCAAAGAGTACGCCGCTCGCCTGCTGGCGCTGCGCGAAGAGTTAAAAGGCGAGCTTGAAATCGTCATGCGCGTCTATTTTGAAAAGCCGCGTACCACCGTCGGCTGGAAGGGGCTGATCAACGATCCGCACATGGACAACAGCTTCCAGATCAACGATGGGCTGCGCATTGCACGTAAATTGCTACTGGATATCAACGACAGCGGATTGCCGGCTGCGGGTGAATTCCTCGACATGATCACGCCGCAATACCTCGCCGACCTGATGAGTTGGGGCGCGATCGGGGCGCGTACCACTGAGTCCCAGGTACACCGCGAGCTGGCATCGGGTCTGTCTTGCCCGGTTGGTTTTAAAAACGGTACCGATGGCACGATCAAAGTCGCGATTGATGCAATCAACGCCGCAGGAGCGCCACACTGCTTTCTGTCCGTGACCAAATGGGGTCATTCGGCGATCGTGAATACCAGCGGTAATGGCGATTGCCATATTATTCTGCGCGGCGGCAAAGAGCCAAACTATAGCGCTCAGCACGTCGCAGACGTAAAAGAAGGTCTGATTAAAGCAGGACTCTCTGCGCAAGTGATGATCGACTTTAGCCATGCCAACTCCAGCAAGCAGTTCAAAAAGCAGATGGATGTTGCGAAAGACGTTTGTGGACAAGTCGCTGGCGGCGAAAAAGCGATTATTGGCGTGATGATCGAAAGCCATCTGGTCGAGGGTAATCAGAACCCGGATAGCGGTGAGCCGCTGACCTACGGCAAAAGCATTACTGATGCCTGCATTGGTTGGGAAGACACCGATGCAGTGCTGCGCCAGCTGGCGGATGCGGTCAAGGCGCGTCGCGGTTAAAGTTATCTTCCTCCCTTATTAAAACCGGCGAATCAGGCCGGTTTTTTTAATTAATATTAATAAGCTCATTTTATTTATATACTCAATATATTTCTAAGGTGAATATAAATATATTCCTAATTTTATCATTCCTGTAATAAATATATTAAATCCAAGGTTATCATATTCCCAGGATTTAATATAAATATAAAGGGATGAATATGAATAAAAGCTTTAACATCGTCTGGAATACCGCGCGTAATATGTATGTCGTGGCTTCTGAATTTGCACAGGGTGACAGTCAGATAAAAAGCCAGGCCAGGGCGGCAGGCATCGCCACGCTGCTGGGGTTACTCTCTGGTCCGGCGATGGCGGATTATACCCCGACTGTTGTGGCCGGTGAGTCCGTTAGTGGAGAGACCCTGAATGCCACAGATGACTTTCAGGATGTCTACGGCAGCGCCTTCAATACGACGATAGAAGACGGGTGGCAGGTGGTCATGGACGGCGGACTGTCTCAGGATGCGCAGGTAACGGGAGGCACTCTCCAGATTCAGGAGAATGGCACCTCCGTGAATGCCGTGCTGAGCGGAAAAGGCCAACAGGATGTCTATGGTACAGCAGAACACACTACCATCAATTCGGGAGCAAGAAACTATGTGTACGGAACCGCAGTGGATTCCGTCATCAATGTTGGTGGGAAGGAACGCGTTTTTGGGTTATCCAGCGGCGCGACCATCAATAACAAGGGTGTGCAGGAAGTCTATGGTATCGTTAAAAACACGACTGTAAATCAGGGGGGGGCGCTGGTACTTAGAACACACGAGGACGGCATAGAAATAGCCAGTTTCGCCAGCAACACTACCGTCAACAGCGGCGGCTCACTCTGGCTGGAATCAGATTATGCCATCCTTGAAGGTACTACCCTGATTAAAACCGGTGCCACCGTTAATGCCGTAACCGGTGTTATCACCAACAATGGGATCCTGGATTATGACCTCGACGCGGGAGCCTCCCGTACCGAGAGCAACAGCATTCAGGGCATTGGGTCCCTGCAAAAAACCGGGCAGGGTACGTTGCTGCTTACCGGTAACAACACTTACGCTGGTGACACGCTTGTCGACGAAGGCACCCTCTGGCTCGCTGATTCTGCCGTTATCGGCGTCCCCACAGTATCTGGCTCATCTTCGCAGTTAATGGCCTACCTACCTTCCGGCTCTGTCAGCGTCGCTGCAGGGGCAACCCTCGGTGGTACCGGCGTTATCAATGATGATGTCTCGAATGCTGGCAACATCGCCATCAGTCAGAGCAATGAGACCGGTCACACCCTCACAATTAACGGCAATTACACCGGTAATAATGGCACGCTCTCCCTTAATACACAGCTGGGGGATGATGCCTCCCCGACGGATAAGCTCCTCATTTCCGGCGATACCGCAGGCACGACCACTG
Organism: Citrobacter sp. Colony219; assembly: GCF_019382635.1. Classification (NCBI taxonomy): domain Bacteria; kingdom Pseudomonadati; phylum Pseudomonadota; class Gammaproteobacteria; order Enterobacterales; family Enterobacteriaceae; genus Citrobacter; species Citrobacter sp. Colony219. Next base: position 1,803,095 of record NZ_CP080033.1, read on the forward strand.
TCTTTGTTACTAATACTGGCGGGGACGGAGCTCTCACCACGCAGGGGATCGAGGTGATAGATGTCGGCGGTCAGTCTGACGGCGTCTTCACCCAGGGCAACCAGGTTCAGGTCGGATTGTATGAATACCGCTTGTATCAGGACGGTGGTGACTGGTATTTGCGCTCGCAGACCGTTACCCCGGTTAATCCTGACGATGGTGGAGATGTCACTCCGGTTAATCCGGATGACGGTGGCAATGCCGTCCCTGTGAACCCTCAGTATCGCGCTGATATCGGCGCCTATCTCGGCAACCAGTGGATGGCGCGTAATCTGCAAATGCAGACCCTTTATGACCGCGAAGGCAGCCAGTTACGTACCGATGACGGCAGTATGTGGATGCGCTTTAAAGCAGGTGATGCATCATCACAGGCTGCAAACGGTCATGTGGATATTGACAACAACTATTCTCAGCTCCAGATTGGCGGCGATATACTGAGCTGGGATGATAGCGTGCAGAGCCTGAAAGCAGGGCTGATGGTGAGCTATATCAACGCCGATACGGACAGCACCGGTAACCGAGGGGCGGATGGGAGCCAGTTTTCTGCCAGTGGTAACGTAGCCGGTTACAATCTCGGGGCTTATGCCACCTGGTTTGCGGATGTGAAGGACCATAGCGGGCTGTATGTGGATAGCTGGTACCAGTACGGCCTATACAATAACAGCGTAAATAACGGCGACGTGGGTTCAAAGGATTATGATTCGACAGCCAGCGCTGTTTCTCTGGAAACGGGCTATCGGTATGACATCGGACTTGAAAACCTGAACACTGTCAGCCTGACGCCACAGGCTCAGGTGACATGGCAGCAATATAAAGCGGACGCGGTTGTGCAGAATGGAACGCGTATTGATGGACAAAACGGTGACAGCTGGACCACGCGCCTCGGACTGCGGGTAGATGGCAAGCTGCACAAGAATACCACATCGGTTATCCAGCCGTTTGCGGAGGTGAACTGGTTACACACCAGCGATGATGTTGCCGTTTCGTTTGATGGCGCGCAGGTGAAGCAGGATCTTCCGGCAGATCGCGCCGAGGTGAAAGTAGGTATTCAGGCGAATCTGAATAGCCAGTGGAGCATCACGGGTCAGGTTGCTGGGCAAAAGGGATGTAATGATTATGGCGATCTCAACGGTAGCCTGGACGTCCGTTACAGCTGGTAAAGTGGCATAAAAAACAGAGTAATCAGGCCTACAAGCAAGCTTGTAGGCCTGATGAAATTACTTCGCTTTACCCTGGTTGGCTACCGCTGCAGCTTTTGCTGCGATCTCGTCAGCGTTACCCAGATAGTAATGTTTGATCGGCTTGAAGTTTTCGTCGAACTCATACACCAGCGGTACACCGGTCGGGATGTTCAGTTCGAGGATCTCATCTTCGCCCATGTTATCCAGGTATTTCACCAGCGCACGCAGGGAGTTACCGTGAGCGGCAATAATGACGCGCTCACCGCTTTTCATGCGCGGCAGAATGGTTTCATTCCAGTAAGGGATAACGCGATCGATAGTCAGTGCCAGGCTTTCGGTAACCGGAAGTTCTTTGTCGGTCAGTTTGGCATAACGCGGATCGTGACCCGGATAGCGCTCGTCATCTTTAGTCAGTTCCGGTGGGGTGACCGCAAAGCCACGACGCCATTGCTTAACCTGCTCGTCACCGTATTTTTCAGCAGTTTCGGCTTTGTTCAGCCCCTGCAGTGCGCCGTAATGACGTTCGTTTAGTTTCCAGGATTTCTCAACCGGCAGCCAGGCCTGATCCAGTTCGTCCAGGACATTCCACAGGGTGTGGATGGCACGTTTCAGCACAGAGGTATAAGCAAAATCGAAGCTGTAGCCTTCCTCTTTCAGCAGTTTACCTGCCGCTTTTGCTTCGCCCACGCCTTTTTCAGACAGGTCAACATCATACCAACCGGTAAAGCGGTTTTCGTTGTTCCACTGACTTTCACCATGACGTACCAGAACCAGCTTAGTTACAGCCATACACTCACTCCTATAAATCATATTGAATGATAATAATTCTCATTATATTGCCGTAAAGTGTCAGCGGCAATGCTTACGCATAACCATAGCGAAAATAGCGGCACAGTGTAAGGTTCTTGTGAACTCAAGGTTGCGATTTTGTCTTTGAGTGGGGTGGTTTTGAGCGGATCTCGCGTGGGGATAAATGACGAGCCGGGTATCGGCTCGTCACGGTTAACTATCAGGCAGGAATAAACCGGTATTCCGTCACGCTGGCGTATTCTTCGCCCGGTCGCAGGAAGCAGTCTGGCTGCGGCCATTCCGGATGATTTGGGCTGTCAGGCAGAAACTCACTTTCCAGCGCCAGTCCTTGCCAGTCTTCGTAGGCGTCAGGCCCACGGGATGGCGTACCACCGAGGAAGTTACCGGAATAGAACTGCAATGCCGGGGCAGAGGTGTAGACCTCCATTTGCAGTTTTTCATCCTGGGACCAGACCATGGCGACCGGTTTGCGGGCATCGCCTTGCGTCTGTAACAAGAAAGCGTGATCGTAACCTTTCACCTTGCGCTGATCGTCATCGGTCAGAAACTCGCTGTCGATGCGTTTAGGTGCACGGAAATCGAACGAGGTGCCCGCCACGGGTTTCAGTCCGTCATGCGGGATACCCATTTCATCAACCGGCAGGTACGTATCGGCCAGAATCTGCAGCTTGTGCTGGCGGACATCCGTTTTGTCGCCGTCGAGGTTGAAATAAACGTGATTCGTCAGATTCACCGGACAGGGCTTATCCACTGTCGCACGGTAGGTAATCGAAATACGGTTATCATCGGTCAGGCGATATTGCGCGGTGGCGCAGAGGTGACCCGGAAAGCCCTGATCGCCATCGTCAGACGTTAAGGCGAACAGCACCTGACGGTCATTCTGATTGACTATCTGCCAGCGACGTTTGTCGAAACCGTCCGGCCCGCCGTGCAGCTGGTTGTCGCCCTGGCTTGGTATTAATTCAACTGTTTCGCCGGCAAAAGTATAGCGGCTGTTGGCGATACGGTTAGCGTAGCGGCCAATCGAGGCCCCCAAAAATGCGGCCTGTTGTGGGTATTGTTCCGGGCTGGCGCAACCGAGTAATGCTTCGCGCACGCTACCATCGCTGAGCGGAATACGGGCAGACAGCAGCGTCGCGCCCCAGTCCATCAGCGTGACCACCATCCCTGCGTCATTGCGCAGGGTGAGCAGGCGAAACGGCTGACCGTCCGGAGCCTGCACGGGGATTTCGTTTAACATTGTCCGGCTCCTTGTGAGGGTTTGCAGACGTAGAATGTTTCTTTGATACCGGTTTTTGCTTCGTACTGCCCGGCGACAGCCTGCTTCACGGCAGGCACCAAATCTTGTGGGATCAGCGCCACGATGCAGCCGCCGAAGCCGCCACCGGTCATGCGTACACCGCCTTTATCGCCGATGGTCGCTTTGACAATCTCTACCAGCGTATCAATTTGCGGCACGGTAATTTCAAAGTCATCGCGCATTGAAGCATGAGATTCCGCCATCAGTTGGCCCATGCGTAGCAGATCGCCTTTTTCCAGCGCCTGTGCTGCTTCAACGGTACGCGCATTTTCTGTGATGACGTGGCGGACGCGTTTGGCGACAATCGGATCCAGCTCATGGGCGACGGCGTTAAACTCTTCAAGGCTGACATCACGCAGCGCTGGCTGCTGGAAGAAACGCGCGCCGGTTTCACACTGTTCGCGACGGGTGTTGTACTCACTGCCAACCAGCGTACGTTTAAAGTTACTGTTTATGATCACCACCGCCACACCTTCCGGCATGGAAACGGCTTTGGTGCCCAGCGTACGGCAGTCGATCAGCAGCGCATGATCTTTCTTGCCCAGCGCGGAGATGAGCTGGTCCATAATGCCGCAGTTACAGCCGACAAACTGGTTTTCCGCTTCCTGGCCGTTCAGGGCGATCTGCGCGCCGTCGAGCGGCAGGTGATAGAGCTGCTGGAACACGGTGCCCACAGCCACTTCCAGCGAGGCGGAAGAGCTTAAGCCCGCGCCTTGCGGGACATTACCGCTGATCACCAGATCCGCGCCGCCAAAGGCATTACTGCGTTTTTGTAGATGCTTCACCACGCCACGCACGTAGTTCGACCATTGCTGGCTATCGTGGGCGATAATCGGCGCATCGAGGGAGAACTCATCAATCTGATTGTCGTAATCAGCGGCGATCACGCGAACTTTTCTATCATCGCGCGGCGCACAACTGATGACGGTTTGATAGTCGATGGCGCAGGGCAGAACGAAGCCGTCGTTATAATCGGTGTGTTCGCCTATCAGGTTTACGCGACCCGGAGCCTGAATAGTATGGGTGGCAGGGTAGCCAAACGTTTCTGCAAACAGAGATTGTGTTTTTTCTTTCAGACTCATTATTTAAACTCCGGATTCGCGAAAATGGATGTCGCTGACCGCACGCAGTCGCTCAGCCGCTTGCTCTGCCGTCAGGTCGCGCTGGGTTTCAGCCAGCATTTCGTAACCAACCATAAACTTACGTACGGTCGCGGAACGCAGCAGCGGCGGGTAAAAGTGTGCGTGCAACTGCCAGTGACCATTCTCTTCGCCGTTAAACGGCGCACCGTGCCAGCCCATAGAGTAGGGGAAAGAGCACTGGAACAGGTTGTCATAACGACTGGTCAGTTTTTTCAACGCCAGCGCCAGGTCAGCACGCTGTTCGTCGGTCAAATCAGTAATACGCAGGACATGCGCTTTCGGCAGCAGCAGCGTTTCGAACGGCCATGCAGCCCAGTAAGGGACAACCGCCAGCCAGTGCTCGGTTTCTACGACCGTACGGCTGCCGTCCGCCAGTTCGCGCTGGACGTAATCAACGAGCATTGGCGTGCCCTGTTCAGTGAAGTACGCTTTCTGTAGGCGATCTTCACGTTCGGCTTCGTTGGGCAGGAAACTGTTGGCCCAAATTTGTCCGTGGGGGTGCGGGTTCGAGCAGCCCATCGCCGCGCCTTTATTCTCAAATACCTGCACCCAGGGATAGGTTTTTCCTAACTCTGCGGTTTGTTCCTGCCACGTCTGTACAATTTCTGTTAGCGCAGGGACGCTGAGCTCTGGCAGCGTTTTACTGTGATCGGGCGAGAAGCAGATCACGCGGCTGGTACCGCGTGCGCTCTGGCAACGCATTAGTGGGTCGTGGCTGTCGAGCGCGTCCGGGGTATCAGACATGAGAGCCGCAAAGTCATTAGTGAAGACATAGGTCCCGGTGTAATCCGGGTTTTTGTCACCGGTAACGCGCGTATTGCCCGCGCACAGGAAGCAGTCCGGATCATGCGCGGGCAGTACCTGCTTAGACGGAGTTTCCTGCGCCCCCTGCCAGGGGCGTTTGGCGCGATGCGGTGAAACGAGGATCCACTGCCCGGTGAGCGGGTTAAAACGGCGATGTGGATGATCGACAGGATTGAATTGCGTCATGATTGGTCCTTAATCCGAATATCCCTGTGGATGGCGTGATTGCCAGTGCCAGGTATCTTGTGCCATTTCATCCAGTGTACGCGTCACGCGCCAGTTAAGTTCGCGGTCTGCTTTGCTGGCATCGGCCCAGTAGGCAGGCAGATCGCCGTCGCGGCGTGGAGCAAAATGGTAGTTCACTGGCTTACCGCAGGCTTTGCTGAAGGCGTTGACCACATCCAGTACACTACTACCAACTCCAGCGCCAAGGTTGTAAATATGCACACCCTGTTTGCCCGCCAGTTTTTCCATTGCGACAACGTGACCGTCGGCAAGATCCATCACGTGGATGTAATCGCGAACGCCGGTACCGTCTTCGGTCGGGTAGTCATTACCAAATATGGCCAGAGACTCACGGCGGCCCACGGCAACCTGCGCGATGTAAGGCATCAGATTGTTAGGGATGCCTTGCGGGTCTTCGCCCATGTCTCCTGACGGATGTGCGCCAACCGGATTGAAATAGCGTAACAACGCGATGCTCCACTCAGGTTGTGCTTTTTGCAGATCGGTCAGGATCTGTTCCACCATCAGCTTACTTTTGCCGTACGGACTTTGTGGTGTACCGGTCGGGAAGCTTTCAACGTAAGGAATTTGCGGCTGATCGCCATAGACTGTGGCGGAGGAGCTGAATATGAAGTTTTTCACGTTGGCGGCGCGCATCGCATTGACCAGACGCAGAGTGCCGTTGACGTTGTTGTCATAGTACTCCAGCGGTTTAGCAACGGATTCGCCGACGGCCTTCAGACCGGCAAAGTGGATGACCGTATCGATGGCATGATCGTGCAGGATTTCGGTGATCAGCGCTTCGTTACGGATATCACCTTCGACGAATGTCGGATGTTTTCCACCTAAACGCTCAATAACGGGCAGTACGCTGCGCTTACTGTTGCAGAGGTTATCAAGGATCACGACGTCGTGGCCATTCTTAAGCAACTGCACACAAGTGTGGCTTCCAATGTAACCGCTACCACCTGTAACCAATACTCTCATAATTCGCTCCGTTATGCCTATATCATGTAATGAAGATAGCATAACAAAGTTGTGAAAAGTGTGACATGGAATAAATTAGTGGAATCGTTTACACGC
>NZ_CP080033.1:1809783-1820299 GCF_019382635.1 Citrobacter sp. Colony219
ACGCCCAGGCATGAAAATTAACGCAGTGATGTTTGTTGATAGGTGTAGATATCGCCTTCGGGCACAAACTCCAGTCGGTGGGTAATGCAGGCGGGTGCATCTTCAGCATGGTGGGAAACAAACAGCAGTTGGGTTTCACCTTCACCGATCAGAACATCAACGAAGCGGCGGATCAACTGGCGGTTTAGCGGGTCCAGGCCTTGCAAGGGTTCATCAAGGATCAATAGCGTAGGGTGTTTAACCAGCGCGCGCACAATCAGCGCCAGCCGCTGTTGTCCCCAGGAAAGGCTGTGGAAAGGGGCGTCTGCAGTGCGTTTATCCATTCCCAGAATATCCAGCCACTGTTGTACCAGCTTGTGTTGTCTGTCTGATACGGCCTGATAAATACCGATGGAATCGAAGTAGCCTGAGAGAATGACGTTGCGCACCGTAGTGCTTACCCGGTAATCCAGATGCAGGCTGCTGCTGACGTAACCGATGTGTTTTTTGATATCCCAGATAGTTTCACCGCTACCCCGACGACGGCCAAACAGCGTCAAATCATTACTATAGCCCTGCGGATGATCGCCGGTGATTAAACTGAGCAGCGTTGATTTTCCCGCACCGTTTGGACCGACAATCTGCCAGTGTTCCCCTGGGTTTACCCGCCAGCTCAGATGATGAAGAATCGGGCGATCATTATAGGAAACGACCCCGTCGTTGAGCATAATCCGCGGTTCGTTCTCAGACAATATGCGACGTACGGAAGGCTCATCCGGTTCGGGCAGGGTAATACCATCAAGTCGTTCACTATGGGCAAGTTGGGCGATTAACGCTTGTTGCAGAAGACCCGTTTTTTCACCAGTTTCTGTCAATGTGCAATCGGCCAGCACGCCGGCAAACTGCACGAACTCGGGAATTTCATCGAAGCGGTTTAACACCAGCACTAACGTAAAACCGGCCTGATGTAACGCTGCGAGCAGCTCTGCCAACTGGCAACGTGAAGCCACATCCAGTCCGTCAAACGGTTCATCAAGGATCAGCAAATCGGGTTCAGACATCAGTGCCTGACAGAGCAGAGTTTTCCGCGTTTCGCCGGTGGAAAGGTATTTGAAACGTCTGCTGAGCAGTGAGGTAATACCAAACTGCTGTGCCAGGGCGGCACAGCGAGCAGGATCGCTGACCTCATCCTGAATAATTTCCGCAGTAGTACGCCCGGTATCGTCTTCGCCTGGGCTCAGAAGATCGGTGTTGTTACGCTGCCATTCGTCGCTGACCAGCTTTTGTAGTTGCTCAAAGGAGAGACGGGTTATACGCGTGAACTGGCTGTGGCGTTCGCCTTTTAGTAACGGTAATTCTCCGGCGAGCGCACGCGCCAGTGCGGATTTTCCGCTGCCGTTAGACCCCACAAACGCCCAGCTATCACCCGCGTTTAACGTCAACGAATTCAACTGAAGCGTTTTGGTATCACTCAGACGAAACGTGCCTTGCGAAATTTGCAACGATGACATTTTGTATCCCATTATCTGCAGCGATTAATAACAGGGATACGTGTTCTTCAGGCCGATGTCAATCACTCAGCACAGCGTTGCGATAATCACTCTGTCTGCGTTGAAATAGGCCGTGACATTCGCGCCTTCGTGCAGCGTCGCGGTATTTTCTGTCGGAATGGTCGCACACAGCGTCTGACCGTCTGGTAGCGTCATCAATACCTCGCACTGTTCCGAGCCGCGTTCGATATGGCTGATCGTGCCCTGCAGCTGGTTATCGGCGGCCTGAGCGATAGCGTCATCCTGGGTAATTCCGACCCACGGCGCTTTCAACAGGATCAAGACTTCTTTGCCTTCATCAAGCCCCAGACGTTCACCGCTCTGCGCGGTAATCGCGACTTTCAGCCGGGTTGCGCCATCAGCCAGCAGGACGTCAACATGTTGCTGAACCTGGTCGTGGTCGCGCGCGGTTATTGTGCCAAACCACTGGTTACGAGCGCTGGTTTGCAGTGAAAAACGAGAGATGGCCGCCAGCAGACTATTAAGTGGAACCGCATCGTCATCGCTGAGGACATCGAAGGCTTTTTGCTGAATTTGCGCCAGCAGGTCGTACAACTGAATCAGGCGCTGGCCGTAGCGGGTTAACACTGCACCGCCGCCGCCTTTGCCTCCGGTGGCGCGCTCTACCAGCGTCTGCTCACTAAGCTGGTTCATTTCGTTAATCGCGTCCCAGGCGCTTTTATAACTGATACCTGCATCCTTCGCGCCCTGACTGATGGAGCCGGAAAGCGCAATGTGCTTAAGCAGAGAAATGCGGCGGGGATCGGCAAACAGTTTTTGCTGAAGTTTCAGTGTAAGTAGGATTTCGGCCTGCATAACAAGCTCCTGGCAAAAAAGGGTATTGTGACGGAAAACCGCGCCTGAGCAAAGCCGACCGCACAAAAGGGGAGTGCTTTTCTGTGTTATGTGGTTAGAATACAACTAAGGACTATATCTGGAGTTGACCATGTTAGAGTTATTGAAAAGTCTGGTATTCGCCGTAATCATGGTACCTGTGGTAATGGCCATCATTCTGGGACTGATTTACGGACTGGGTGAAGTGTTCAACATTTTTTCCGGTATCGGTCAGAAAGACCAATCCAGACAGAACCATTGATTCCCCGAACGCCCGCTTAGCCGGGCGTTTTTTATTGCTCATTATCCAACTGCGTTAGTTCCTCAAGATCCTGCTTTCCCTGCCGATATTTTCTTTGTGTAACCTCTAATTGGTAGTAATAACCGCTGGGAAAATCCTGATTTACTCGTTATATTTGCGCCTACATAACGAAACTCAAAGGAGTTACAGATGGCACGTACATGGTTACGCTTGTTTGCAGGGGCAACACTTTCTCTTTCTGTTGCCGGACATGCACTGGCGGATGAAGGTAAAATCACAGTGTTTGCAGCGGCGTCGTTAACGAACGCGATGCAGGATATTGCCGCAGAATATAAAAAAGAGAAGAACGTTGATGTCGTTTCTTCTTTTGCTTCTTCTTCCACGCTGGCGCGCCAGATTGAAGCAGGCGCACCGGCCGATCTGTTTATTTCTGCCGATCAAAAGTGGATGGATTACGCGGTAGACAAAAAGTCTATCGATACCGCAACGCGCAAAACGCTGCTCGGTAACAGCCTGGTCGTTGTCGCGCCGAAAGCCAGTGCACAGAAAGACTTCACTATCGACAGCAAAACCAACTGGACCAGTTTGTTGAACGGTGGACGTCTGGCCGTTGGCGATCCGGAGCATGTTCCGGCGGGCATTTATGCCAAAGAGGCGCTGCAAAAACTGGGAGCATGGGATACCCTGGCACCGAAACTGGCTCCGGCTGAAGATGTTCGTGGCGCATTGGCGCTGGTTGAACGCAACGAAGCCCCGCTGGGCATTGTCTATGGTTCTGATGCCGTCGCCAGTAAAGGCGTAAAAGTTGTGGCGACCTTCCCGGAAGACTCACATAAAAAAGTGGAATACCCTATCGCGGTTGTTGATGGCCACTCCAACGCAACGGTCAGCGCGTTCTATGATTACCTGAAAGGACCGCAGGCTTCTGAAATCTTCAAACGTTATGGATTTACGACCAAGTAATGATACTGACCGATCCTGAATGGCAGGCCGTCTTACTGAGCCTGAAAGTTTCTTCCCTGGCCGTGTTGTTTAGCCTGCCGTTTGGGATCTTCTTTGCCTGGCTACTGGTACGCTGTAAGTTCCCGGGCAAAGCGTTGCTCGACAGCGTACTGCACTTGCCGCTGGTACTGCCGCCGGTTGTGGTGGGGTACCTGTTGCTGGTGGCTATGGGGCGGCGCGGATTCATTGGCGAATGGCTGTATGACTGGTTTGGCATCACCTTTGCCTTTAGCTGGCGCGGTGCGGTACTGGCCGCGGCGGTGATGTCTTTTCCTCTTATGGTGCGGGCTATTCGTCTGGCGCTGGAAGGTGTTGACGTCAAGCTGGAGCAGGCGGCCCGCACGCTGGGAGCCGGGCGTTGGCGCGTATTCATGACCATTACCTTACCGCTGATGCTGCCCGGTATTATTGTCGGTACGGTGCTGGCGTTCGCGCGTTCACTCGGGGAATTCGGCGCAACCATTACTTTTGTTTCTAATATCCCAGGCGAAACGCGCACCATTCCTTCGGCGATGTACACCCTCATCCAGACGCCTGGTGGCGAAAGCGCGGCGGCAAGGTTATGCATTATTTCTATCGTGCTGGCGCTGATTTCGCTGCTCATTTCTGAGTGGCTGGCGCGAATTAGCCGTGAGCGGACGGGGCGATAATCATGCTGGAACTTAATTTCTCCCAGACGCTGGGAACCCACTGCCTGACGCTCAACGAAACGCTGCCAGCCAGCGGTATTACCGCTATTTTTGGTGTCTCTGGCGCGGGTAAAACGTCGCTGATTAATGCTATCAGTGGTCTGACCCAACCACAGTCCGGGCGCATTGTGCTCAACGGTCGGGTACTGAATGACGTTGAAAACGGTATCTGCCTGACGCCTGAAAAACGCCGGGTGGGCTATGTTTTTCAGGATGCGCGTCTGTTCCCGCATTATAAAGTACGCGGCAATCTGCGTTACGGTATGGCGAAAAGCATGGCCGGACAGTTTGATAAGCTGGTGGCGTTGTTGGGTATTGAGCCTTTGCTCGACCGTCTACCCGGCGGCCTTTCTGGTGGTGAAAAGCAGCGTGTCGCCATCGGTCGGGCGCTGCTTACCGCGCCGGAGTTGTTGTTGCTTGATGAGCCGCTCGCCTCGCTGGACATTCCGCGTAAGCGCGAACTGCTGCCTTACCTGCAACGCCTGGCGCGTGAAATTAATATTCCGATGCTGTATGTCAGTCACTCGCTCGATGAAATTTTGCACCTGGCGGACAAAGTGATGGTGCTGGAAAACGGGCAGGTGAAAGCGTTTGGTTCGCTGGAGGACGTCTGGGGCAGCAGCGTGATGCACCCCTGGCTGCCGAAGGAACAGCAAAGCAGCATTCTGAAAGTCAGCGTACTGGAACATCATCCGCACTATGCGATGACCGCGCTGGCGCTCGGCGATCAGCATCTGTGGGTCAATAAGCTGGATCAACCACTGCAAACCGCGCTGCGTATTCGTATTCAGGCATCAGATGTTTCACTGGTGCTCCAACCGCCGCAGCAGACCAGTATTCGTAACGTGCTGCGGGCGAAAGTCGCGCAGTGCTATGACGATAACGGTCAGGTGGAAGTACAGCTTGAGGTCGGCGGGAAAACGCTGTGGGCGAGAATTAGCCCATGGGCCAGGGATGAACTGGGTATCAAGCCTGGCCTGTGGCTGTACGCGCAAATTAAGAGCGTGTCGATTACTGCCTGATTACAACAGGTGGGAATAGATAAATTTCGCGATGCTGTCGGTGGTGTTGTCGCCAATCACGATGTTGGCGCGGGCTTTGACCGCATCATCGGCATTGCCCATCGCCACACCGGTACCTGCGGCTTCCAGCATACTGATATCGTTGAAGTTATCGCCAAAGGCGATCACGTTTTCCATTGATCCGCCCTGGGCTTCAATCCACTGGGCAAGGCGTCGTCCTTTGCTGTTGCCTTTACGGGCCACGTCAACCTGATCATGCCAGGACCACTCACACTCCAGCCCCAGTTGCTGTTCAACATGTTTACCAAACTGCTGTAGCTTTGGAATATCTTCGTCAGTCAGGGCAAATTTCCACACGGCGTTGACGTCATGCGCCGCCTGCGCCAGTGAAGGTACCTGGGTGAAGGTCGGGCGCTGTTCCGGCGGCAGGGTTTGCGCCCAGTTAGCGGTACGCACCACATGTCCGGTTGGGCGCTCATACAGCATGGCTTCATCCACATACATCAGCCCGTGGATCTGATGTTCATTCAGCATATCGATCAGTTGCAACGCCTGGTTAACCGGGAGGGGATCGGATTCCAGCACCTTTTTCGCCTGATAATCATACAAGTAGGTACCGTTGCAGCAAATTGCAGGTGTATCCAGCGCCAGTGCCTGATAAAAAGGATGAATAGCAACGTGATGGCGACCCGTGACAATGATAAGTTGGTAGCCTGCTTCTCTGGCGCGCGAGAGCGCTTCGAGAGAGGAGGGCAGCAAGGTTTTCTTCGGGGTCAACAGGGTACCGTCTAAATCCAGGGCAATCACGCGTGCGGTCATAGGTTTTTCCAGATTAAGGTTGAGAATTTTGTCTGCTGGAATGGTACACCGAGACGGGAGCCGGACAAAATTCTGAGCCTTAATTAAGCATTCACCGTTAAAAGCGTCTACCTTAGGCGTGTGTCAGGCAATTGCAGCCACCTGCCAAAAGCAAAGGAGTTTTCATGAAGCAAACCGTTTATACCGCCAGCCCTGAGAGTCAGCAAATTCACGTCTGGAGCCTGAATCACGAGGGGGCTCTGACGCTGACGCAGGTGGTTGATGTGCCGGGTCAGGTACAGCCGATGGTCGTCAGCCCGGATAAGCGCTACCTCTATGTTGGCGTGCGCCCGGAGTTTCGCGTGCTGGCTTACCGTATTGCGCCTGATGACGGTGCGCTGACTTTCGCGGCAGAGTCTGCGCTGCCGGGGAGCCCGACGCATATTTCTACCGATCATCAGGGGCGTTTTGTGTTTGTTGGCTCTTATAACGCGGGCAGCGTGAGCGTTACCCGTCTGGATGATGGTCTGCCGGTAGAGCTGGTAGACGTGGTTGAAGGTCTGGACGGCTGCCACTCGGCCAACATCTCACCGGATAACCGTACCCTGTGGGTTCCAGCGTTGAAACAGGATCGTATCTGCCTGTTCACCGTCAGCGATGATGGTCATCTGGTCGCGCAGGAGCCGGCGGAAGTGACTACCGTTGAAGGCGCAGGCCCGCGCCATATGGCATTCCATCCGAATCAGCAATATGCCTACTGCGTGAATGAGTTGAACAGCTCCGTTGACGTCTGGGAACTGAAAGATCCGTATGGCAAAATTGAGTGTGTGCAGACGCTGGATATGATGCCTGCTGATTTCTCTGATACCCGCTGGGCGGCAGATATCCATATTACACCAGATGGTCGTCATCTGTATGCCTGTGACCGTACCGCCAGCCTGATTACGGTGTTTAGCGTCTCAGAAGATGGGAGCGTGCTGACGAAAGAAGGCTTCCAGCCGAGCGAAATCCAGCCGCGCGGTTTTAATATCGACCACAGTGGGAAATACCTGATCGCCGCCGGGCAAAAATCGCACCATATCGCGGTGTATGAGATTGCAGGTGAACAAGGCCTGTTGACGGAGAAAGGTCGCTACGCGGTAGGGCAAGGTCCGATGTGGGTGGTGATTAACGCGTACTAACAACAGCGGCGCCCGTTAGCGGGCGTCGCTATCTGTAAGATTGATTGCGAATGCTTTTGCTGTTTCTGTCTGTTTGATCCCCTTCTATAGTCAGTTGTACTCGCGTTTCTGCTGACGGCCTGTACCTCTTTTTCTTCAGCGCTGAATACCAGCGCCTGCTTTCGAAAAAAATGCTTTTCTACCAAAAATTGGAGCATTTTTTATAATCTTTTAATGTGCTTTTATAGTATTAATAACCCCGCAGAGTTATTTTTACATTAATTTCGCGAATGTAATTATTATTTGTTTTTATAATATTAGCGGTGTTAATTATTAATTTTCTCAATGTGAAAAATATTTTCTTTCCTATATGGGGTATATATATGTCTGATTTAAGTTTCAGTGTTGCAAGTAGATCTATTTGTGATAAATTAGCAGATAAAAACATTGTAAAAAAAAGACCGCCAGTGGAGAGAAGGAGGCATCTTGCTGATAATCTCCAGTCAGTAAAACAGTCAGATAAAAAGATAAATGTATCTGATGGGATCTGCAAAATTAATAACTCCCATGAATTAGATAAAGCGAATGTCCATCACAAACATCATCATAAATCGATTCAGGTTCAACGTCATCAAAGTAACAAAGGAAAAATTGAACATGCAAAATTAGAAAATAAAACTAACAAAGAATTTATTAATGAAATTAAAAATAATAATGGAGTTATAAACACTCGTGGTAATCGCATTCTTCCGTTATACGCTGGATGCGAGGTACAAATGTCTGTTAATGGCCAAAATGTAATAGTTAAGCCCTCTTTTGATTCAATTGGTCAGGTTGAGTTTTGCATAGCTAAACGAGGCAAGGAAGACGTTATAGCCAGAACATTGACGAAAAAAGAGATTATCACTATTCTTTCAGAAGCAAGGTATAAAAAAGACACTTATACAGTAGATGTTAACGGAATTACATTCCCCTCTTCTCCAAAAGGTGAGAAGAAATTTATTCCATGGAACCATATTCTGGCTACTACCCCTGAAAAATCCACTAATGCCAATAAGTATGAGGGAACAATGGCTAAGGGTGGTGAGATTATTTTATTTATCGATGAGAGTCAGGGGGGGCGTGGAAATCTAGCGGAGGTAAAACAGGAAACGATAATACCACTCAATGATATTATTGGTCGGCGAACGCTGGATACCGATCGTGATTTCCCTACGAATATTGATAAATACAATAGATTTGACAGTAGAAATATGAATTCACTTTCTTTAAATGACATTGAAAATAGGTTAAACAAAAGAAAGGAAAGTGCTGATCATGCTGCCCATAACCTTCAGAAGGCCGAAAAAATGGCAGTCAAGGCTGAAGGTGCGGCTAAAAAGAGTGATGCTACTGACAAAGAAAAGGCCTATGCAATAAAGGCAAGAAAAGACGCAGATAAAGCCAAGAGTAAAAATGATGCCGCTCAAGCCGCTTTTCGCAGTGTACGGGAGGACATTATTACTATTTATTTTGAAACGGAAAGACAATACGGCGTGGTTGCCGTAAGAACGCTACGAGATAGTATCGTTCATATACTGACAGATATAGATGCCAACAATATGGTCCATATTGATCGCAAAGGGAATATGAATGATGAAGCCAGGATGTATTTTTTAAACTCTGGAGGGACAAATAATGAGGGTCGTTACATAGAAGGTGGTATTGCCAAAAGGCATCTCATACCTTTATTGCACCCTGAGTTGACGTTCATAAAAATTCGCTCGGAGGACAAAACAAGAGGATCTTTACGTAAACTTGGACATTTTTATGGGCGACATGCAAAGCATGCTTTGCAAGCGCTATCCACATCTGAGCAGGTTGAAATAACGGTTATTATTCAGTGCGTAAAGGATGGTGTGAGCCTCAGGCGTTTCTCGCCAACGATGTTACGTAAATATCTCCCCATTATTGAAGAAATAGCAAAAGATCGCAAAAATATACTTTCAATGGAAAATCAGAAAAATAAAATATTTACCACTAATGACCCTCTTGGACACAAGGCAGGTGAGGAATTATCTTCACTGCTGCGCATTATTAGAGAGAATAAAACAGATGTAGCCAGATGCGAAGATATGATAACCAATTGCCTTTTTAAGGTTGGTCCAGGAAATGAAAATGAAATTATAAATCATTATGCTGATTTATTAAGCCATAACCCATTGATTTTAGAAGTGGAAAAAACGCATTCATACGCAAAAGACCTCGAGCAAGTAAAACAGGAAATTAATGGCTTACTGTCTAATAAAATAAAGCTTGAGGCTGCCGGGAAGTCATCAATGCGTAAAGAGATAAAGGATATTCGGCATAAATTAAAAGAGTTATCCAGGATAAGAGAGAGTTTAGAGATTGCCGTTAGTCATTGCAATAGAGGAAGTGAAGCTACTATCCGATTTATTGGCATAAATGAAAACGTTAATAATGTTAGTACTACTCGCAGCTATTTCGATAGTTTATCTGTGTATCAAGGTAAAAAAATAAGAGATACTATGGTAAAACAATATCGCGAAAGTATCGGTCAGATGATAGCCCGTAGCAGCGCACAAGATAAAATGTTTTACTTTAGCTATTATATTGAGCTATTCAGCTTTATGTCCAAGGCTTATCAGGACAAGATCAAATCTGGAACCGCTTTGGATAATGATAAATTCCTGGCTAAACTTTATTCCTATGAAGCTAAAAAAATGACCAGTCAGTTCAGTTATTATCTTTCGCATTTAGAAAAAGTAGGGATAAATAAACTGGAAAGTAATTTACGTCCTGTAACGCAGAATGCGTTAAACATGATAATACCAAAACGACCGGAAGAAATTAAAGAAAAATTTGTAGCGGTAAGGGGTCATGCTGAACAACCGAGTAGGCAAAAGAATGTGCTTGCAGCTATGCAGATTGCACAGGAACTGGCAATCCAGATAAAAACAGTGGTGAATTGGCTTAAAGAAGACAATATACCGAATGCTCTATCGATGACCCAGTCTTTGGCTGAACAATTAAACACGGTGGTAAATAACCTCGAAACGGGTGAGCAACGTCCACAGGATGTTGGGACAGAACCTGAGCGGGTGATTGCACAAGCCCGGGAACGGTTAGCACAAATTAACAATAGTGATAGTGGGAATAAATCACAATTATTGAATCATGCTCAAACATTAGCAACGCAATTTAATGAATTGGTAGGGCA
>NZ_CP080033.1:1820342-1844507 GCF_019382635.1 Citrobacter sp. Colony219
CCACAGGATGTTGGGACAGAACCTGAGCGGGTGATTGCACAAGCCCGGGAACGGTTAGCACAAATTAACAATAGTGATAGTGGGAATAAATCACAATTATTGAATCATGCTCAAACATTAGCAACGCAATTTAATGAATTGGTAGAGCAGTTAAAGCAATTAATGAGTGCAAATACGGCCCCAGAAGCCGCTTTTTTGCGTACCAGTGCAATCGCTAATCAGGATGAAAGCGGCCCTTCTTACGCCCGGTTGGATCACAAAGATGTGACGTTACTTAGGGAATCTTATAGACACAGAAATAACGGCAAGACGTACGAAAAACATTGGGAGAAAATTAAAAAAATTTATATTGATGCGGGCGCAAATAAAGGGTTGTATGATATTTCAGCCAACGATACGGGACTGGGACTAAGCCTTGCTTATAAAAAAGAAGGTAAGGATGTCATTATTCAGTATGACCTGAATGGAGATATTCAGCCTGTGATTGATATGTCTACCTGGCGAGTTGTACCTTCAGAAAAAAACAAGGATGATCAATATAAATCCAATAACATATCGTTTATTGAAAAAATGATTGATCATGCTACGAGAGCTATCATCACTCCAGATATAAAAGATGAAGTGACTATACAGGCTCTTAAATTCTATGTGAAAGGTGCTTTTGGCCAGGATATTAATATCCTGGATGTTAAAAACTTTAATGTTAATCCCAAAGCTATCAACATCATCAGGCATAGTGATGGTTCGGCTCAACTGGTCACTAGAAAAGATGGAGCAAATGAAATACATAGAAAAGAAATTGATATTTTTAATGTTATTAGTCATGAGTTGCATGTGAAAGGCGGTAAAAACAGAGATATAGCACAAGGTTCTATTTCTTCAGAATTCATCAAAGATAAAGTAGAGGGTATGATTTTTTCTCCAGATCTAGCGACTATTGTAAATCAAGTAGATGTCAGAAGGCCAATTGATGAAAACAGTTCTGAGTATAAGGAGTACTTAAACAAGAAGCAAAGTCTGGATGCCTTAAAAGAAAAAATAATAAACCTGGGGCATTTGAATAAAGTTATTTTGCGCATACCTGAAGGGACCGCCTTTCGCATGACTAAGGATGGTTTTTTGCAAACGGCTGTTATTAATGGCGATAATGCGATTGTTTCGAAAGTTTACAGCCATAGCGAAGGACGAATTGAAAATGGGGAGTATATTCCTCAGGTTATGGCTTCAGATTCTATATCCACTGGTGTAGCGCAAGATGCAGATTTACTCAATCTAATGTTGGATTTGGATGATATCCCTAATCCAAATGTACCGAAAAAGCAAGAGGCACCTGATCTGGATGCTATATTAAGGGAGTTGTCCGCAACACTGCCATCAACGGAAAGTTCTGCTAATAAATTGCAAACTGCTTCTAAAGTAGAAAAAAATATTAAGCCTGATATCGCATTAATGTCTTCAGATAAAGGTAATAATGAAAGTAGTATCACTGATGTGGCTCAGGAGGCGGCGACTCAAAAAAATGAACGTGTAGTAGTAAGTGATCGAGATACTGTAAATATTGAATCTCAAAATAGAACTTTGACCTCAGTAGATACTGTTAACCAACCTCAGCAAGTTAAAGATGTTGTAGATATTACAAGTGAAATGTTAGATTTAAAGACGAAAATTCTCGATGCGATTGATTTCAAGAAATTCCATTCACAAATTGATGGCGAAATAGCTGTTTTAGCTCTTTACTCATATTTAGCAAGTGAAGGCATTCGTCTCCATGTTTTGAACGATGGACATGGTAATGGACTTCTTGGTCGTGTTAACTTTAACTCGGGATTTGTAAATAGAGGATTAAATATTGGGTCAGAGTTGGAAACTAACAAGGATATTTACGTATTTTTAAAAAACGGACATTATGATGGTTTTAGCCCATCATCAATGAAACCTGTTCAGGTAAACGGTGATGGTAACTGTCTTTTTCATTCTGCGGCGGCAATGTTAAATCAAATTGCAATGAATAATGATGCTGCAATGAAGGGTGACGATCTCAATGCCATGACAAAAGTACATCTGGAAGACAATTTCGATAGGTTTGTTACGGCATTTTTTAATGCTCATGATGAAGTTGAAATTAAACAGATGCAGAATGGAGACCTTAAAACGCATTCTGAAAAACTGTTCAGTCTTGTGAAAGAATATAAAGAATCCAGAACAAAAACAAAAGAAACTGTCGCTGTACAGCCCGCAGATGATTTACCTCAAAGCAAGGCTTCAGAACGCGGACTCAGCAGAAAAGAACTCAACCGCCTTTACAGCAACCGGGCAGTGTTGGTGCAATAAGTAGAGAGGCATGTTCAGGGATGGCGGTAAGCCATCCCTTTTCGCTGTTACTGCTTCGGTTCTGCGACCACTTTGCTACCAATACCGCGGTTGTTGTATTCCCACATGCGGTTGAAGTTGGTGTCGTTCAGGTTGCGCTGAATTTCACCTTTGTCATCTTCCGCACCAGTGTTCCCGGCAAACGGGCGTTTTGCGATAACGCTGTCAGCCCAGGGTTTTGCCATGTTAAAGCCTTCGTTAATCACGCTATCACGGATAACGACCTGACCGTTAGTGTTGGAATCGACATCCAGCGAGCGACCCAACTGCGCTACGCCATCGCCTGCTGCAGTAAAGCGGCTATTGGTGGCGAGGAAACCGTAGTAGATGTTGGACAGGGTAGCCGGTGCAAACACGTACGCTTCCTGCTGGGTGCGGGAGTTCACTACGCGGAAATCGGTGTTCTCGAACACCACTGCGCCACGACCAGAAACGATATCCACATCACCTTCAATGTAGCTGTTGGTAACCAGCGTACGCGGCTGACGATCGTTTTCCAGACGGTTTTGTACGCCGCTGTTGGTCACGAAGAAGGTGTTCTGACGTCCCAGAATGTTAACCTTGTCGATCTGCACTTTATCGCCATCGGTACGCAGCGCAACGGCCGGGTGATTACCCGCATCAACGCTGTCACCGAGGTTATTTTCGATGGTCAGGTTCTGCAATTGCAGGCCGTTATTCTGCGACCAGACGACAGCAGAACACATCTCGCCGATGTTGGTTCCGCGCTTGTTCTGGCAATTATCATACATATACCACGCAGGTTTACCCGGCATATATTTACCGCCTGGGTTCACCGTACGACGCCAGTCCGCGGTGCTCATTTCGCCATCAATAGCCTGGCCAATTTTCACATCCAGCGGTTTTTCGCCCATACCGTACAGCGTCAGGCTTCCCGTTGCTGCCGGGATGTAGACCGTGCCCTGATATTCACCTGGCATAATCGCGATGTACTGACGTTTGTTGGTACGTTTAATGATTGCCGCATCAACCGCGGCCTGAATGCTGGTATGCGTCACGCCCTGGGTGCCTGCCGGGCCAACGACAAAGTCAGGCTGCGCGGGCAAAGTAATAGAAGAGGGGCTCCACGGCGCAGTGTTTGGCGTCAGTGCGGAAAAATAGTGCGCAGCGACGAAATTTTTCGCTTCATTGGCCGACAGAATTGGGCGCATAGACGTTCCTGGCGCGGTCTGATCGGAAGGAATTTGATCGGGCGGTGTAGAGCTACAGGCGGTCAGCGTCACGCCAAAAGCCATAGCCAGCGCCAGACGGGAAACTGATGAAATGTTCACAGGTTGCTCCGGGCTTTGAAAGTTATCCATTGAAGCCTGCTTTTTTATACTAAGTTGAGCGAAACGGGAAGGTGAAAAGGTAAAAAGTTGTTTTTTATAGCAGCAATCTCGGGTGTAGAGAGTCCTTATATCACAATTAGATAACAATTTTGGTCCTTCAGGTTGACAACATCCACAGGATGCAAAATAAATGTCTATACAACCTATGACAAGTGGTGAGTCGAATGCAGCAATTTTTCCCTGATGATGCTATCTGGCGTAATGTCCGCCTGGCGACTATGGATCCTGAATGTGGTACCCCATATGGGCTGGTGGATGGTCACGCGCTGATCGTCCGCCAGGGCAAGATTCGCGATATCGTCCCGGAATCATCGTTATATCTCACACATGACAATACTTTTGATATGCAGGGCAGGCTGATTACGCCTGGCCTGATTGATTGCCATACGCATCTCGTCTTTGGCGGAAACCGCGCAGGTGAATGGGAGCAGCGGCTAAATGGTGTCTCCTACCAGCAGATAAGCGCTCAGGGTGGGGGGATTAATGCCACCGTGTCGGCGACGCGCAGCGCCTCCGATGAACAACTCTTACAGGTAGCCCATCAGCGGATGGAACAGCTGATCAAAGAAGGTGTTACGCTGCTGGAAATAAAATCCGGCTACGGTCTGGATTTGCCGACAGAAGAGAAAATATTGCGCGTGGTGGCAGCGCTGGCGGCAGAAAATATCGTTGAAATCAGCCCGACGCTGTTGGCCGCGCATGCGACGCCAGCGGAATTCCGTGATGATCCTGACGGCTATATTACGCTGGTGTGCGAGACCATTTTGCCGCAGTTGTGGGAACAAGGTCTGTTTGAGACCGTTGATCTGTTCTGTGAAAGCGTTGGTTTTTCGTTGGCGCAGAGTGAGCGGGTGTTTCAGGCTGCGCAGGCGCTGGGCATCCCGATTAAAGGCCATGTCGAACAACTGTCATTGCTTGGCGGCGCACAGTTGGTAAGCCGCTACCACGGGCTATCCGCCGATCACATTGAATATCTGGATGAAGCGGGCGTGGCGGCGATGAGCCAAAGCGGTACGGTCGGTGTGCTATTGCCCGGCGCTTTTTATTTCCTCAAAGAGCAGCAGCGTCCACCAGTCGAGTTATTACGTCAGTATCAGGTTCCGATGGCGGTGGCGACCGACTACAACCCCGGCACCAGCCCGTTTATTAGCCTGCACTGGGCGATGAATATGGCCTGTGTACAGTTTGGCTTAACGCCGGAAGAGGCATGGGCGGGGGTAACCCGTCATGCTGCCCGCGCGCTGGGGCGTCATGCCACTCACGGTCAACTGAAAGCTGGGTTTGTGGCCGACTTTGTGGTGTGGGATGCCGAACTCCCGGTCGAAATTCTCTATGAACCTGGTCGCAACCCAATCTATCAACGTGTATTTAAAGGGCAACCATCATGACCAACTGGCAACCCGCTTCTCCTGCGCTGTGGCAGGGACGTGATGACCGGGCCGAATCGCCGAATGCGCTGCGCCTGTTTCAGACTATCACCCAGAGCCCGACGTTTAGCCCAGAAATGTATCGCGAGCAGATAGCGTTGCTCGGGTTTGCCTGCGACGAAGGCGTTAAACGTAATCAGGGACGCACGGGAGCCGCCGGAGCGCCGGACGCGCTGCGTAAAGCACTGGCCAATTTAGCCAGTCACGCGGGTCATCAACGGTTGGTCGATTTGGGAAACATTGTGGCCCAGGCTCCCGACCTTGAAGGTGCTCAGCAGGCGCTGCGTACAGCGGTGCAGCGTTGCCTGCAGGCGGAGATGCGCACCTTCGTGTTGGGCGGGGGACATGAAACGGCATTTGCGCATGGTGCAGGGGTGTTGGATGCCTTCCCGCAGGCAAAAGTGGGGATTGTTAACCTCGATGCGCACCTGGACCTACGCTACGCCGAACAACCCACTTCCGGTACGCCGTTTCGTCAACTGGCGCACCTCTGTGAGCAACAGCAGCGTGAATTTCATTACGCCTGCGTTGGCGTCAGCCGGGCAGCGAATACCCAGGCGCTGTGGGATGAAGCGCAACGGCTGGGGGTTACCGTGGTCGAAGATCTGCACTGTGATACGGCGCAGGCGCAGCTGGCGCAATTTGTTGCAAACATGGATGTCATCTATCTGACAATCGACCTCGACGTGCTGCCGGTGTGGGAAATGCCCGCCGTATCCGCGCCTGCCGCGTTGGGTGTCCCGCTGGCGACGTTGTTGGGGCTGATTGAACCTCTTTGTCGCAGCGGTAAACTCCAGGCGGTAGATATGGTTGAGTTTAACCCGCGTTTTGATGATGATGGCAGGGCTGCGCGGGTTGCGGCGCGATTAGGCTGGCAAATCGCCCACTGGTGGCACTGACATACCTGATGGCGTAGCGCTTATCAGGTTCGGGTAATGCCTGTAAACTGTACCCACTCACATTTTCAGCTTAAGGAAGGCTCACGCATGCTCCCATCCCGTTCTGCTCCGGCTCCTTTTTACGAAAAGGTCAAACAGGAGATCAGCGAAAAAATTGCCAGCGGTATCTGGCAACCTCACGATCGCATTCCGTCTGAGGCAGAGCTGGTGGCGCAGTATGGTTTTAGCCGCATGACCATCAACCGGGCGCTGCGTGAGTTAACGGATGAAGGTTTACTGGTGCGTTTGCAGGGCGTGGGGACGTTTGTCGCCGAGCCAAAAGGTCAGTCTGCGCTGTTTGAAATTCGCAGCATCGCGGATGAAATCAACGCCCGTCAGCATCTGCACCGGTGCGAAGTGCTGACGCTGGAAAGAACCCGGGCAAACGCGCAGCAGGCTTTGGTATTAAACGTCAAAGAAGGCACCTCTATTTTTCACTCTGTCATGGTGCACTACGAGAACGATCTGCCGGTACAGATTGAAGATCGCTGCGTGAATGCCGAAATTGTGCCGGAGTATCTGGCGCAGGATTACAGCCAGACTACGCCGCATGCTTACCTGTCGCTGATAGCCCCTTTAACGGAAGGTGAGCATATTGTTGAAGCGGTACGTGCCAGCGCTGAAGAGTGCGCGCTGCTGAATATCAAAGAACACGATCCCTGCCTGCTGATCCGCCGCAAGACCTGGTCTGCGTCATCCATTGTCTCTCATGCCCGTTTGCTGTTCCCGGGTTCCCGCTATCGCCTGCAAGGGCGGTTTATGTCCTGATACAGGACATGAAAACCGTGATTGCTGACGCAATATAATAAAAATGTATCTTAATTGTTAAAATCATCCTTGCGGTGACTTGTATAGACAAGTATATGTTACTTATCTATCCGACGTTCGCGAGGAGTTTTCTGTCATGTCCCATAGCAAATATCGTCAGCAGGATATTCGTGCCCCACGCGGCACCACCTTAACGGCCAAAAGCTGGCTGACCGAAGCGCCGCTGCGCATGTTAATGAATAATCTGGATCCCGATGTGGCGGAAAATCCGCATGAGCTGGTGGTTTACGGCGGGATTGGCCGCGCCGCACGGGACTGGGAATGCTATGACGCCATCGTCAACGCGCTGACCAAACTGGAGACCGATGAGACGCTGCTGGTCCAGTCCGGAAAACCGGTAGGCGTATTCAAAACTCACGACAACGCACCGCGCGTGCTGATTGCCAACTCCAACCTGGTGCCACATTGGGCTACCTGGGAACACTTCAACGAACTGGACGCCAAAGGGCTGGCGATGTACGGCCAGATGACCGCCGGGAGCTGGATCTACATCGGCAGCCAGGGCATCGTGCAGGGGACTTATGAAACCTTCGTTGAGGCCGGGCGTCAGCATTATCAGGGTAACCTGAGCGGGCGCTGGGTACTGACCGCCGGGCTGGGCGGCATGGGTGGTGCGCAACCGTTAGCCGCTACGCTTGCGGGGGCGTGTTCGCTGAACATTGAATGCCAGCAAAGCCGAATCGATTTCCGTCTGCGTACCCGTTACGTCGACGAGCAGGCGACATCGCTTGACGATGCGCTGGCGCGTATCGACAAATACACCCGCGAAGGTAAAGCGGTCTCCATTGCGCTATGCGCGAACGCCGCTGACGTTGTGCCGGAACTGGTGAAGCGCGGTGTGCGCCCGGATATGGTCACCGACCAGACCAGCGCCCACGATCCGCTGCACGGTTATCTGCCGTCCGGCTGGAGCTGGGATGAGTATCAGGCAAAAGCGGTGTCCGATCCGCAGGGCACGGTGCAGGCGGCGAAACGCTCCATGGCAACGCACGTTGAGGCGATGCTGGCGTTTAGCAAAATGGGCGTGCCAACGTTTGATTACGGCAACAACATTCGCCAGATGGCCAAAGAGATGGGCGTGGAAAATGCCTTTGATTTCCCCGGCTTCGTACCTGCTTATATTCGACCGTTGTTCTGTCGCGGCATTGGCCCGTTCCGTTGGGTGGCGCTTTCCGGCGATCCGCAGGATATTTATAAAACCGATGCCAAAGTGAAAGAGATCGTGGCTGACGATAAGCACCTTCATCACTGGCTGGATATGGCGCGTGAGCGGATTAATTTCCAGGGGTTACCGGCGCGTATCTGCTGGGTCGGCCTGGAGTGGCGTCAGAAACTAGGGCTGGCGTTTAATGAAATGGTGCGCAGCGGTGAAGTATCCGCGCCGATTGTTATTGGCCGTGACCATCTGGACTCCGGTTCTGTTGCCAGCCCGAACCGCGAAACCGAAGCGATGCGCGACGGTTCAGACGCCGTATCCGACTGGCCGCTGCTGAACGCGCTGCTTAACACCGCCAGCGGCGCGACCTGGGTGTCGCTGCATCACGGTGGCGGGGTCGGTATGGGCTTCTCTCAGCATGCCGGGATGGTGATTGTTTGCGATGGCACCGATGAAGCCGCGGCGCGTATCGCCCGGGTCTTACATAACGATCCGGCGACCGGGGTGATGCGCCACGCCGACGCCGGATATGACATTGCGGTGGAATGCGCCGTCGAAGAAGGGCTGAATTTGCCGATGGTTGCCGCGACGCAGGAGAAACGCTGATATGAACACCATGACACTCACGCCGGGCCATCTGAGTTTTACCCAGCTACGTGAAATCTGGCAGCAGCCGGTCAAACTGAGTCTGGATGCCGGGGCAATCGATGCTATTAACGCCAGCGTCGCCTGCGTCAATAATATTGTCGCTGAAGGCCGTACGGCGTATGGCATTAATACCGGCTTTGGCCTGCTGGCCCAGACCCGTATCGCCACGGAAGATTTGCAGAATTTGCAGCGTTCGCTGGTGCTTTCCCATGCGGCAGGTGTCGGCGAGGCGCTGGACGACGCGATGGTGCGTCTGATTATGGTGCTGAAAATCAACAGCCTGGCGCGCGGTTTTTCCGGTATTCGCCTGAGCGTGATTGAAGCGCTGATTGCGCTGGTGAATGCCGAGGTGTATCCGCTGATCCCGGCGAAAGGCTCAGTGGGGGCATCGGGTGACCTGGCGCCGCTGGCGCATATGTCTTTGACGCTGTTGGGAGAAGGGAAGGCGCGCTGGCAGGGTGAATGGCTCCCGGCGACCGAAGCGCTGAAGAAGGCCGGACTGGAGCCGATTACGCTGGAGGCGAAAGAAGGGCTGGCGCTGCTCAACGGGACTCAGGCGTCCACTGCCTTTGCGCTGCGCGGATTAATTGAAGCTCAGGAACTGTTTGCGTCTGCAACGGTGTGCGGGGCGCTGACCACCGAAGCCGTGCTGGGCTCTCGTCGTCCGTTTGATGCCCGTATTCATGCCGCACGAGGACAGCGTGGGCAGATTGATGCCGCGACGCTGTATCGTCACGTATTAACTGACACCAGCGCGCTTTCGCAGTCGCATCATAACTGTGAGAAAGTGCAGGATCCGTATTCTCTGCGCTGTCAGCCGCAGGTGATGGGGGCGTGTCTGACGCAAATGCGCCAGGTGATGGATGTTCTGCTGGTCGAAGCCAACGCGGTTTCCGACAACCCGCTGGTATTTGCCGAAGAGGGAGATGTGATTTCCGGCGGCAACTTCCATGCTGAACCGGTGGCGATGGCGGCAGATAATCTGGCGCTGGCGATTGCGGAAATCGGCTCGTTGTCGGAGCGACGCATTGCGTTAATGATGGATAAACACATGTCGCAACTGCCGCCGTTTTTGGTGAAAAACGGTGGGGTGAACTCCGGCTTTATGATTGCTCAAGTCACGGCTGCCGCGCTGGCGAGCGAGAACAAAGCGCTGGCGCATCCGCATAGCGTGGACAGCCTGCCAACCTCCGCCAACCAGGAAGATCATGTCTCAATGGCGCCAGCGGCGGGCCGCAGACTGTGGGAGATGGCGGCGAATACGCGCGGCGTGATTGCCGTAGAGTGGCTGGAGGCGTGTCAGGGGATTGACCTGCGTGAAGGGTTAACCTCAAGCCCGCTGCTGGAGCAGGCGCGCCAGGCTTTACGCGAGCAGGTTGCCCACTATACACAGGACCGTTTTTTCGCCCCGGATATCGAGTGCGCGACCGAACTGTTAGCGCAGGGCGCGTTGCTGCATTTAGTTCCGGAGTTTCTGTAAAAATGCCGGATGGCGCTGGCGCTTATCCGGCCTACAAACCAGCTCGTAGGCCGGATAAAACGCGTTAGCGTTGCCATCCGGCACGGAGGTTAGCTAAACATCGCCGTAATTGAGGCGCTGGCGAGCGAGTGGAAATGGACGTTAAATCCAACCATCGCGCCGCTGGCGTCCTCATCGACATTAATACGCTCCACATCCAGCGCATGAACCGTAAAGATATAGCGGTGGGTTTCCCCTTTCGGCGGCGCAGCGCCACCATAACCGGCTTTACCAAAATCCGTACGGGTCTGAATCACGCCATCCGGTAGCGCAACCAGCCCCGAGCCGTAACCTTGTGGTAAAACCCGGGTATCTGCAGGCAGATTTACCACCACCCAGTGCCACCAGCCGGAGCCGGTTGGCGCATCAGGATCGTAACAGGTCACGACAAAGCTTTTAGTCCCGGCGGGCACATCATCCCATGCCAGATGCGGGGAAATATTATCCCCGTCATATCCCATGCCGTTAAAGACGTGGCGATGAGGAAGCTTTTCGCCATCGCGCAGATCGTTACTGATTAGTTTCATGCTGACTCCTCTCGTTAGCCAAAAAGTGTAGCCAGAAACCGTAGAGCTTACCGCTGGTTAATCGCTAAAAAATGTTGCATTGCGCACAGCCTCGTTGACGGCCTGGGTCAGACGACGCAATTGTTCGGGCTTGATGATGTACGGCGGCATCAGATAAATGAGCTTACCAAACGGTCTTACCCACACGCCCTGTTCGACAAAGAACTTCTGTAAAGCGGCCATATTCACCGGATGCGTGGTTTCGATGACGCCGATGGCACCAAGCACGCGCACGTCGGCGACCCAACGGGAATCAGCCGCCGGGGCGAGCTCTGCCCGCAGTTGCGCTTCTATGTTCGCTACCTGCGAGCGCCACTCGCCGGTTTCGAGTAACGACAGGCTGGCGGAGGCGACGGCGCAGGCCAGTGGATTGCCCATGAAAGTCGGGCCGTGCATAAAACATCCGGCTTCACCGTTGCTGATGGTTTCCGCGACCTGGCGGGTGGTCAGAGTGGCGGAAAGGGTCATTGTCCCGCCGGTTAACGCTTTGCCAAGGCACAAAATATCCGGGGTGATATCGGCGTGTTCACAGGCAAACATTTTGCCGGTGCGACCAAATCCGGTGGCGATTTCATCGGCAATCAACAGGATACCTTCACGGTCACACATCTTACGGATGCGCTTTAACCACTCAGGATGGTACATGCGCATGCCGCCAGCGCCTTGCACAATCGGCTCAAGGATCACTGCCGCAATTTCGTGGCGATGCGCGGCCATCAGGCGGGCGAACGGTACCATATCCAGTTCGTCCCACTCGCCGCCCATGCGGCTTTGCGGGGCGGGCGCAAACAGGTTCTCCGGCAGATAACCCTTCCACAGACTGTGCATCGAGTTGTCGGGATCGCAGACCGACATTGCGCCGAAAGTATCGCCGTGATAACCGTTACGAAACGTCAGGAAACGCTGACGGGATTCACCTTTGGCCTGCCAGTATTGCAGCGCCATTTTCATCGCAACTTCCACGGCGACCGAACCAGAATCCGCGAGAAAAACGCACTCCAGCGCCTCGGGCGTCATCGCCACCAACTGGCGACACAGCGCAATAGCCGGGGCATGGGTAATGCCGCCAAACATCACGTGCGACATGGCATCAATCTGCGTTTTCATCGCGGCGTTCAGCTGCGGGTGATTGTAACCGTGGATCGCCGCCCACCAGGACGACATACCGTCAATCAGCCGCTCACCGTTGGCTAATAGCAGTTCACAACCTTCGGCACTGGCCACCGGATAAACCGGTAGCGGGGAGGTCATGGAGGTGTAAGGGTGCCAGATATGGCGTTGGTCAAACGCAAGATCGTCCGTTGTCATAATCGACTTGTAAACCAAATTAAAAAGATTTAGGTTTACGAGTCTACACCAAACTGACAACGAAACGTATATCAATATGGCTCATTCTTCTCGCTGGACAATGTCGCAAGTCACCGAATTATTTGAAAAACCGCTGCTGGATCTGTTGTTTGAAGCGCAGCAGGTTCATCGTCAGCATTTCGATCCGCGGCAGGTACAGGTGAGTACACTGCTGTCGATTAAGACCGGTGCTTGCCCGGAAGACTGCAAATACTGCCCGCAAAGTTCCCGCTATAAAACCGGACTGGAAACGGAACGTTTGATGGAAGTTGAACAGGTTCTGGACTCTGCACGTAAGGCGAAACAAGCCGGTTCAACGCGGTTTTGCATGGGCGCGGCGTGGAAGAACCCTCACGAACGCGATATGCCGTACCTGGAACAAATGGTTCAGGGCGTGAAAGAACTGGGGCTGGAAGCCTGTATGACGCTGGGCACGCTGGACGAATCTCAGGCCCAGCGCCTGGCCAATGCGGGTCTGGACTACTACAACCACAACCTCGACACCTCGCCGGAATTTTACGGCAATATCATTACCACCCGTTCGTATCAGGAGCGCCTGGATACGCTGGATAAAGTGCGTGAGGCGGGCATTAAAGTTTGCTCCGGCGGGATTGTGGGGCTGGGTGAAACGGTGACCGATCGCGCGGGCCTGCTGCTGCAACTGGCGAACCTACCCACACCACCGGAAAGCGTCCCCATCAACATGCTGGTGAAAGTAAAGGGCACGCCGCTTGCCGATAACGACGATGTGGATGCGTTTGATTTTATTCGTACTATCGCCGTCGCGCGCATCATGATGCCGACCTCATACGTACGTCTTTCTGCCGGGCGCGAGCAGATGAACGAACAGACCCAGGCAATGTGTTTTATGGCCGGGGCCAACTCGATTTTCTACGGCTGCAAACTGCTCACTACACCCAACCCGAACGAAGACAAAGATCTGCTTTTATTCCGCAAACTCGGTCTGAATCCGCAGCAAACGGCGGTACTGGCGGGCGATAACGAACAGCAGCAACGTCTGGAGCAGGCGTTGCGCACCCCGGATACAGACGACTACTACAACGCGGCAACCGTATGACCTGGCAGCAAAAAATTGATGATGCGCTCACTTTGCGTCGTTCTGCTGATGCTCTGCGTCGCCGCTATGCGGTGACACAGGGGGCAGGGCGCTGGTTGTTGGCCGAGGGGCGTCAGTATCTGAATTTTTCCAGTAACGATTATCTGGGGTTGAGTCACCATCCACAGATAGTCTGTGCCTGGCAGCAGGGGGCTGAACGTTTTGGCGTCGGCAGCGGGGGTTCAGGCCATGTTAGCGGCTATTCCATCGCGCATCAGGCGCTGGAAGACGAACTGGCGCAATGGCTGGGTTATTCACGAGCATTGCTGTTCATTTCCGGTTTCGCCGCCAACCAGGCGGTGATCACAGCGTTGATGGGAAAAGATGACCGGATTGTCGCCGACCGCCTCAGCCATGCGTCGTTGCTGGAAGCGGCCAGTCTGAGCCCCGCCGTGTTACGCCGTTTTACCCATAACGACCCGCAACATTTGGCTCGTCTGCTGTCTGCCCCCTGTCCGGGGCAGCAGTTGGTGGTGACCGAAGGCGTGTTCAGCATGGATGGCGACAGCGCACCGCTGGCGGAAATTCACGCTGAGGCGCAGCACCAGAATGCGTGGTTGCTGGTGGATGATGCCCACGGTATAGGCGTTAGCGGTGAGGAAGGGCGTGGCTCATGCTTCCGACAGCAGGTGAAACCTGAGCTGTTAGTGGTGACCTTCGGGAAAGGATTTGGCGTCAGCGGCGCGGCAATCCTGTGTTCAGACAGCGTGGCCGATTATCTGCTGCAGTTTGCCCGTCATCTGATTTACAGCACCAGCATGCCGCCTGCTCAGGCGCAGGCATTGCGTGCCGCGCTGGCAGTGATCCGCAGTCGTGAGGGCGATGAACGCCGGGAAAAACTGGCCATGCTGATCCAACGTTTTCGTGCTGGCCTGGATATTGCGGATTTCACGCTGGCAAACTCAGACAGTGCCATCCAGCCATTGATCGTGGGCGATAACCATAAAGCACTGCAACTGGCGGAGGTTTTACGCGCCCAAGGTTGTTGGGTGACCGCCATCCGGCCTCCTACGGTACCGGTCGGCACCGCCAGATTACGGCTGACGCTGACGCAGGCGCATGAATGCCAGGATATCGACCGCTTGCTGGAGGTGCTGCATGGCGCAGGTCAATAAGCAGGCCATTGCTGCTGCATTTGGACGCGCCGCTTCCCACTATGAACAACATGCCGGGCTACAGTGCCAAAGCGCCGACGCCTTGCTGGCGCTGCTTGGTGAACGGGATTATGCACGGGTACTGGATGCGGGGTGCGGCCCAGGGCGCATGAGTCGCTACTGGCGTGAGCAGGGAAGCGAAGTCAGCGCACTGGATCTTTCTGAACAAATGCTGGCAGAGGCACAGCGGCAAAATGCCGCCCACCACTATCTGCTGGCGGATATTGAAGCCATCCCTCAAAACTCTGCCACTTTTGACCTGGCCTGGAGCAATCTGGCGGTGCAGTGGTGCAGCGATTTACACGGCGCGTTAAGTGAGCTTTGCCGGGTTGTGCGCCCCGGAGGCACGGTGGCGTTTAGTACCCTGGTACACGGCTCGATGCCGGAATTACGCCGGGCGTGGCAAGCGGTAGATGACCGGGAGCACACCAACCGTTTCTTGCCCGTGGAGCAACTTGAAAAGGCTCTGCATGGCTGGGACGTCGAGTATCAGCTTCATCCGGTGACACTGTGGTTTGACGATGCGTTGAGCGCCATGCGCTCGCTCAAAGGGATCGGTGCGACGCATCTCCATGATGGACGCGAACAGCGCGTACTGACCCGTTCACAGCTGCAGCAGTTACAGTTAGCCTGGCCCTCTGTACAGGGAAAATACCCGCTGACGTATCAACTTTTTTTAGGAGTAATTCAACGTGACCAGAACGTATTTTGTCACCGGGACGGACACTGAGGTTGGTAAAACAATTGCCAGCTGTGCGCTCCTGCAGGCCGCGGGGCAATTGGGTTATCGAACGGTCGGCTATAAGCCCGTGGCGTCCGGTAGTGAAATAACGGCTGAGGGTCTGCGTAATAGCGATGCTCTGGCATTACAGCGCAACAGCGCTGTGGCAGTGCACTATACGGCAATCAATCCCTATACCTTTGCCGAACCCACGTCACCGCATATCATCAGCGCTGACGAAGGTCGCCCTATTCAGGCCTCAGTGATGTCTGCGGGGTTACGTAAGCTGGAAGAGCAGGCTGACTGGGTGCTGGTGGAAGGCGCTGGCGGTTGGTTTACGCCGCTTTCACCCACGCTGAGTTTTTCTGACTGGGTACAAACAGAACAACTGCCGGTGATTATGGTGGTTGGCGTCAAGCTTGGCTGCATCAACCATGCCATTCTGACTGCGCAAGCGGTACAACAGGCTGGGTTGACGCTGGCGGGGTGGGTCGCCAATGATGTGACTCCGCCAGGGAAACGCCATGCTGAATATATGGCAACGCTGAAACGCGCGATTCCGGCTCCGCTGCTGGGGGAAATCCCATGGCTGGAGGACGAGCCAGAACGCGCAACGACAGGGCACTATCTCGACCTTAGCGTTTTGCCTCTGGCGCCATCCAGTCGTTAAGAAACGGGTCGCTGAGCTGCGCCAGTTGTCCCTGGGCCACATTGCGTCCGCGATGTAACAGGCAATAGCAATCAGCGACTCGACGAATAAACGGCAGGCTTTGCTCTGCGAGCATTATGGCGATACCCAACTCCTGGCTTAGCCTCACAATCAGGTTCCCCAGCTTGTGGATATACGCCTGGCCCGTTCCTCGCGTAGGCTCATCGAGGATTAGCAGGCGTGGGCGTGTAACCAGCGCGCTGGCGAGTGCGAGCTGGTGCTGATTATCCTCTGATAAGGCAACCCCTTTGGTCTGACGCAGACTGTACAACTGTGGGAAGAGGCGGTATATATCGCTGCTGTTCATCGTTTCGCTTTCTTCAACCGCCTGGCGCGCAATATGCAGATTTTCCTCGACCGTCAGTTGCGAAAAAATCCGTCTCTGTTGTGAAACGGAGTTAATACCCAGCGCAATGCGATTTGCCGCCGGGATCGGACTCAGATCGCGCGGTGGCGCGCCTGCCTGATGCCAGACCATCGTACCGCTTTCGATAGGCAAATTGCCGATGATGCAATTGGCCAGCGTCGTTTTCCCCATCCCCGGAAGTCCCAGCACACCGGTACATTTGCCGGGCTGCAGGTCGAGATCCACATCCCATAGCGTGTGCTGGTTACCGTAATAGTGATTCACTGCGCGAAGACTCAACATAGGTTTTCTCCATCATGAAGTTATCCGCCCGACAGGCCGGGGAGCAGAAGAAAATTGCAAATCTCTTGCCACAAATGGGAAATGCGCGAAAAACAGCGGGATAGCGTGATCCATCGGCAGCGATGTCTGGTTTTTAACGATCCGGGTTAATTTTGCGCACATTGCCAGTGCCTGGTCGCGTCGGGATGGTGCAGGCAGGTAAATGGTGAAAATGCGAGCAAGATCTCGACAGCCTCCAGGGCTCCGTTGGCTGATAAATATAAAAAAATGGCGATAATTTTTTTTTATCCCACCCGAAAAGAGCAAGTCGGTGTTTTTGCCAGGCGGCAGTCAGCACGGGCTGGAGGCAGTTATCCACTATTCCTGTGGATAACCTTGTGTATTAGAGTTAGAAAACACAATGTAAGCGAGAGAAGACGCGGCCTGCGACTAAATTGATGCGAAAGACGGCTCGAGAGAATAGTTATTGAAATACAGAATGTTAGATAAAAGCAATGGCTGTCGCGGAAGTGTCATGCGTTGCCATAAAACTTTCATCTGCCGTCTTGACAAATGTTAAAAAAGTCATTGGTTTGGGGATAACACATTTTTACTGGTGTTTTATCTCGCCAGTGCCAAAATTTTAGCCTGCTCTGACGGGCATTCTGATGGCGTAACAGAAATATTCTGGTGCGTTACTGTTTTTTCATCCAGTATATTTTACTGGCAAAATATACTACTGCGAGTAAAATTACACACCTGCCCGCCCATTGCTTCAGGTAGCTGCTCATGAGTAAACCGTTCAAACTGAATTCCGCTTTTAAACCCTCTGGCGATCAGCCTGAGGCGATTCGTCGCCTGGAAGAAGGGCTGGAGGATGGTCTGGCGCATCAGACGCTGCTCGGGGTGACGGGGTCGGGGAAAACATTCACTATTGCCAACGTGATTGCGGATTTACAGCGTCCGACGATGGTGCTGGCCCCTAACAAAACCCTCGCAGCCCAGTTGTACGGCGAGATGAAAGAGTTCTTCCCGGATAACGCAGTGGAATATTTCGTCTCCTACTACGACTATTATCAGCCGGAGGCTTATGTCCCGAGCTCTGATACTTTTATCGAGAAAGATGCGTCGGTAAACGAACACATTGAACAGATGCGTTTGTCGGCGACCAAAGCCCTGCTTGAACGGCGGGATGTGGTGGTGGTGGCCTCTGTTTCCGCTATCTATGGTCTGGGCGATCCGGATCTGTATCTGAAGATGATGTTGCATCTGACGGTGGGGATGATTATCGACCAGCGCGCGATCCTGCGCCGGCTTGCTGAACTGCAATACACGCGTAACGATCAGGCATTCCAGCGCGGGACGTTCCGCGTGCGTGGTGAGGTGATCGACATCTTTCCGGCCGAATCTGACGATATCGCGCTGCGTGTTGAACTGTTTGATGAAGAAGTTGAGCGCTTGTCGCTGTTCGACCCGCTAACCGGGCAGGTTGAATCCACTATTTCGCGCTTCACCATTTACCCGAAAACCCACTACGTGACGCCGCGCGAACGTATCGTGCAGGCAATGGAAGAAATTAAAGTCGAGCTGGCGGAGCGCCGCAAAATCCTGCTGGCGAACAACAAACTGGTAGAAGAACAGCGTTTAAGCCAGCGTACGCAGTTCGATCTGGAAATGATGAACGAGCTGGGTTACTGCTCGGGGATTGAAAACTATTCACGCTATCTGTCCGGACGCGGTCCGGGCGAGCCGCCGCCGACGCTGTTTGATTACCTGCCTGCCGATGGCCTGTTGGTGGTGGATGAATCTCACGTTACGATTCCGCAAATTGGCGGCATGTACCGTGGCGACCGGGCACGTAAAGAGACCCTGGTCGAATACGGATTCCGTCTGCCGTCGGCGCTGGATAACCGCCCGCTCAAATTTGAAGAATTTGAGGCGTTGGCCCCACAAACCATCTACGTCTCAGCGACGCCGGGCAACTATGAGCTGGAGAAATCCGGTGATGAAGTTGTCGATCAGGTGGTTCGACCGACCGGCCTGCTGGATCCGGTCATTGAAGTGCGTCCGGTGGCGACACAGGTTGATGACCTGCTGTCGGAGATCCGCACCCGTGCGGCGATTAACGAACGTGTGTTGGTCACAACGCTTACCAAACGCATGGCGGAGGATCTCACCGAATACCTCGAAGAACATGGCGAGCGGGTGCGCTATCTGCACTCCGACATCGATACCGTGGAACGTATGGAAATCATTCGTGATTTGCGCCTGGGCGAGTTTGACGTGCTGGTTGGTATCAACCTGTTGCGAGAAGGCCTGGACATGCCTGAGGTCTCTCTGGTGGCGATTCTGGATGCGGACAAAGAAGGGTTCCTGCGTTCTGAACGTTCGCTTATCCAGACCATCGGTCGTGCGGCGCGTAACATCAACGGTAAAGCGATTCTCTACGGCGATAAAATTACCGCATCGATGGCGAAGGCCATTGGTGAAACCGAACGTCGTCGCGAGAAACAGCAACTGTATAACGAAGAGCACGGTATTACGCCACAGGGGCTGAACAAGAAAGTGGTCGATATTCTGGCGCTGGGGCAGAATATTGCGAAGACCAAAGCGAAAGGTAAAGGGAAGTCGCGTGCCGGGGCGAAATCCGAGGTTGTTGAGCTGGACATGACGCCGAAAGCGCTGCAGCAGAAGATTCACGAGTTAGAAGGTCAGATGATGCAGCATGCCCAGAACCTTGAGTTCGAAGAGGCCGCGACGATCCGCGACCAGTTGCATCAACTGCGCGAGCTGTTTATCGCGGCGTCTTAACGCGTAGCCGGATGGCGGGGTAAACCCTTTATCCGGCCTACAGGGTAGATCGTGTTTGTAGGCCTGATAAGCGCAGCGCATCAGGCAAATACGTTCAACCTAACGCCTGCACCGCTTTCTCCAGCGCGCTATGCAGCAATTGACGGTCATGACGGTAGGGAATATCGCTGGCCTCCAGTTCATCCTGAATCACAATGCGGTCGGTCATGGCCGAAACATCGACTTTTGGTCCGACAATCACCGCATCAATCACCTTCTTACCAACATATTGCTCAATGATGGCCAGTTTATCGTTAAGCGTCAGGCTGGCCGCTGGCAGGCTTAATTCGCGACCCAGGTTACCGATGTAGACCATCGGGGCCGGCGTGCGACGTAACGCCTGTGCCAGTTCGTCGAGTAGCAGGATCGGCATCAGGCTGGTGTAAAAACTGCCTGGTCCTATCAGAATCAAATCCGCTTCGGCGATGGTTTCAATCGCTTCTCGCGTGGCGGGAACTTTAGGTGAGAGCATTAATTCTTGCGGCAGGGTAGTGAGCTGGTCGATATTTACTTCGCCATACACTTCATGTCCCTGATCGTCGAGCGCCATCAGGTCCACCGGTAGTTCTGACATGGGAATTAAATGTGCATCAACTTTTAGCAGGCTACGAATTAAATTGATGGCTTCCAGAGGCCGCACGCTGAGGTGATCGAGCGCCTTTAACATCAGATTTCCGAGGTTATGGCCGGAAAGTTCGCCATTACCGCCAAAACGATACTCAAACATCGCCGATGCGACGCTTGGTTGGGTAATTAACTGGTTGAGGCAGTTCCGCATGTCTCCCCATGCAATGCCGCCTTCTGAACGGCGAATTCGCCCCGTGGAACCGCCGTTATCGGTGGTCGTGACGATGCCCGTCAGGCGTGAACCTAAAGAAGAAAGTGACGACAGAACGCGTCCTAATCCATGCCCTCCGCCGAGAGCGACAACGCGGTCCAGATCTGCCAGCGTACGAGTGCGCATAGTTATTCCTGATATCAATTGATCGGCGTTACAGTAACGTAAATAGCGTGTTTTCAGCAATTATCCAGTCGCCATCTGCAGAAAATAATTTTCTGCGATCTACCCCTTTCTGACGACATCCACCTGATAGCAAGATGATGTATATCAATGCAAAACGATGGTTTTTGCTTATTCTGTAGCGAAATTGCACGATCATGCCGCTATATACATATTTATACAGCGAAAGTGTACATGGCAAAAGTGTCATTTACACGCTAGTATCGGCATAACCACAATGTACTCGAAGCATGACGAGTATAAACACTCTAGCCTCTGCACCTGGGTCAAATGATACGGTGCTTTGGCCGTGACGATACGTGAATACGATTGTCACCAGGGCGCAGGAAGAAATGACTTCGCCTCCCGTATTTGGAAAGGTGTACATGGGCTCTCAACTTACCGATGCATTCGCGCGTAAGTTTTACTACTTGCGTTTGTCGATTACCGATGTGTGTAACTTTCGTTGCACTTACTGTCTGCCAGATGGCTATAAGCCAGGTGGTGTGACTAATAACGGCTTTCTGACCGTTGATGAAATTCGCCGCGTCACGCGTGCGTTCGCCAGCCTGGGAACGGAAAAAGTGCGTCTGACAGGTGGCGAACCGTCACTGCGTCGCGATTTTACCGACATTATTGCTGCCGTACGTGAAAACGACGCCATCCGTCAGATTGCGGTAACCACCAATGGTTATCGTCTGGCGCGCGATGCTGCTGCCTGGCGCGATGCCGGACTGACCGCGCTCAACGTCAGCGTCGACAGCCTGGATGCCCGTCAGTTTCACGCCATTACCGGGCAGGATAAGTTTCAGCAGGTGATGGCGGGGATTGACGCCGCCTTCGATGCCGGTTTTGAAAAAGTGAAAGTCAACACCGTGCTGATGCGCGACGTAAACCATCATCAACTGGACACCTTCCTCGCCTGGGTTCAACCACGGCCGATTCAGCTACGTTTTATTGAACTGATGGAAACGGGCGAGGGCAGCTCTCTCTTCCGCAAACACCATATCTCCGGGCAGGTACTGCGCGATGAGCTACTGCTTCGCGGCTGGATCCACCAGTTACGCCAGCGCAGCGACGGTCCGGCTCAGGTTTTCTGTCATCCTGACTATGCCGGTGAAATTGGTCTGATCATGCCTTATGAGAAAGACTTCTGCGCCACCTGCAATCGCCTGCGTGTTTCATCCGTCGGCAAACTTCATCTGTGTTTATTTGGTGAAGGCGGGGTGAACTTGCGTGATTTGCTGACCGACGACGCCCAGCAGGCTGCGCTTGAAGAACGTATCTCTGCCGCGTTGCTGGAGAAAAAGCAGACCCATTTCCTGCATCAGAACAATACCGGTATTACGCAAAACTTATCTTACATTGGCGGCTGATCGCTAAAAGGAGTTTCTCATGAGTCAGGTAAGCGCTGAATTTATCCCGACACGCATTGCTATTCTTACTGTTTCCAACCGTCGTGGCGAAGAAGATGACACCTCCGGCCATTATCTGCGCGACTCGGCGCTGGAAGCGGGTCATCAGATTGTTGATAAGGCGATTGTCAAAGAGAACCGCTATGCGATTCGCGCTCAGGTTTCAGCCTGGATTGCCAGTGACGATGTGCAGGTGGTGCTCATTACCGGCGGCACTGGGTTAACCGAAGGGGACCAGGCACCGGAAGCGCTGCTGCCGCTGTTTGACAGAGAAGTCGAAGGCTTCGGCGAAGTGTTCCGTATGCTCTCCTTCGAGGAGATTGGCACCGCGACGCTGCAGTCTCGAGCGGTTGCCGGGGTGGCCAATAAAACGCTGATTTTCGCCATGCCGGGGTCGACCAAAGCGTGTCGTACCGCCTGGGAAAATATCATTGCGCCGCAGCTTGATGCCCGTACGCGTCCGTGTAATTTCCACCCACATTTGAAGAAATAAGTATGTCGCAATTAACCCATATTAATGCCGCTGGCGAAGCGCATATGGTGGATGTCTCCGCCAAAGCGGAAACCGTACGCGAGGCGCGTGCTGAAGCATTCGTGACCATGCGTAGCGAAACGCTGGCGATGATTATCGATGGCAGCCACCATAAGGGTGATGTATTCGCCACGGCGCGTATTGCGGGTATTCAGGCCGCCAAACGTACCTGGGATCTTATCCCGCTGTGCCATCCGCTGATGCTGAGCAAGGTCGAAGTCAATCTTCACGCCGAGCCGGAGCACAATCGCGTACGCATTGAAACGCTGTGTCGCCTGACCGGTAAAACCGGCGTTGAAATGGAAGCGTTAACAGCTGCCTCCGTAGCGGCGTTGACCATTTACGATATGTGCAAAGCGGTGCAAAAGGATATGGTGATTGGTCCGGTGCGTTTGCTGGCAAAAAGCGGCGGCAAGTCGGGGGATTTTAAGGTGGATGCACATGATTAAGGTTCTCTTCTTTGCTCAGGTACGCGAACTGGTCAACACCGATGCGTTAGAAGTTGCCGCCGAGTTTGCAACGGTAGAAGCGCTGCGCAAGCATCTGGCRGGCAAARGCGATCGCTGGGCGCTGGCACTGGAAGACGGTAAGTTGCTGGCGGCGGTAAATCAGACGCTGGTCAGTTTTGATCATCCTCTTAACGCGGGTGATGAAGTCGCTTTCTTCCCGCCGGTAACCGGAGGCTAAAATGGCTGAAACGCGAATTGTTGTTGGCCATGCGCCGTTTCGCGTCGGGGATGAGTATCCCTGGCTGGCAGAGCGCGATGAAGACGGCGCGGTGGTCACCTTCACCGGTAAAGTGCGCAATCACAATCTCGGTGACAGCGTTAAGGCGTTAACGCTGGAACACTATCCAGGGATGACTGAAAAAGCGCTGGCGGAAATCGTCGACGAAGCGCGTTCGCGCTGGCCGCTGGGCCGGGTAACGGTGATCCATCGTATTGGCGAACTGTGGCCGGGCGATGAAATTGTTTTTGTCGGTGTGACCAGTGCACATCGTAGTAGCGCGTTTGATGCCGGGCAATTCATTATGGATTACCTGAAAACGCGTGCGCCGTTCTGGAAACGCGAAGCCACGCCAGAAGGTGAACGTTGGGTCGACGCCCGCGACAGCGATAAGCAAGCAGCAAAACGCTGGTAGAGTACAATTGGTTTAGGCACATACTGACTCAGGAGATTGTCATGGACCGATTCCCACGATCCGATTCTATTGTGCAGGCCCGTTCCGGCCTGCAAACCTACATGGCGCAGGTGTACGGCTGGATGACCTGTGGGTTGTTACTGACGGCGTTTATTGCATGGTACGCGGCGAATACGCCTGCGGTGATGATGTTTGTCTTTTCCAGCAAAATTACCTTCTTTGGGCTGATCATTGCACAGCTGGCGCTGGTATTTGTCCTGTCCGGCATGGTGCAAAAGCTCAGCGCTGGAATGGCTCTACTCGGCGTTAACCGGTCTGACGCTATCAAGCATTTTCATTGTCTATACCTATTCGTCTATCGCCAGTACCTTTGTGGTCACCGGCGGGATGTTCGGTATCATGAGTTTGTACGGCTACACCACCAAACGCGATCTCAGCGGCTTTGGCAACATGCTGTTTATGGCGTTAATTGGTATCGTTCTGGCCTCGTTGGTTAACTTCTGGCTGAAGAGCGAAGCGCTGATGTGGGCGGTGACCTACATTGGGGTGATTGTGTTTGTCGGCCTGACCGCCTATGACACGCAAAAGCTGAAAAATATCGGTGAGCAAATTGACCTGCGCGACAGTTCCAACTTGCGTAAATACGCCATTCTTGGGGCGTTAACGCTGTATCTGGACTTCATCAACCTGTTCCTGATGCTGCTGCGTATTTTCGGTAATCGTCGTTAATTCTCTGTTGCCGGATGG
>NZ_CP080033.1:1844730-1845418 GCF_019382635.1 Citrobacter sp. Colony219
GCGGGGTATGYGCCGGCAGCCAGCCGACCAGCGCCGGGAAGTGGCGTAAAAAGTGGAAGGCCAGTACGCTCTTGGTCAGGTTCCACCAGGTGCGTTTTGGCAGCATGGATTCATCAACCCGCTTGCAGTCCTGCGCAATAATAGGGTTCAGGTTGTCACGCAGGGTCTGATTAAACGTGCGGTCATGAATAATCAGATTTGCCTCCAGATTGAGCGACAGACTCAGTGGATCAAGATTGCTGGAGCCCACCGTCGCCCAGTGATCGTCCATCAGCGCCACTTTGCCATGCAGAGGTTTACGGCGGTATTCATAGACATGGACGCCGCCTTTTACCAGATAGTTGTACAGCAGGCGGGCGCCCACTTTCACAATCGGCATATCCGGTTCACCCTGCACGATGAGTTTTACCCGAACGCCCCGTCGGGCCGCTTTACGCAGGGCATGCAGAAAGCGATAGCCGGGAAAGAAGTAGGCATTGGCGATGATCACTTCCCGCCGTGCCTGGGTCAGCATTTTCAGATAGTGGCGTTCAATATCATCACGATGTTCCTCGTTATCACGCCAGACGAACAGCGCCTGCGCTTCGCCGGGTCGATGATTGTCGATTGCCCGGTGATGACGTCGCCACCAGCGTCGTACCGCGCTCTGTCCGGGCAAGTTTTCCAGCACGAATCTCAGAATGTCAAC
>NZ_CP080033.1:1845424-1989136 GCF_019382635.1 Citrobacter sp. Colony219
CGGACCTTCAACGCGCACGGCGTAATCCTGCTTGGCCTCCGGACCGTAATCAGACATGTGTTCAGCGGAGTAATTGATGCCGCCAACAAAGGCAACACGATCATCAATGACCACAATTTTGCGATGCATACGGCGAAAGAGATTAGTGCGCATCCCGAACAGACGCGGACGCGGATCGTAGTAGCGGAAAACAATACCCGCCGCGGTGAGCTCTTCGACAAAACTGTCACTAAGATCCGGTGAGCCGTAGCCGTCCAGCAACACCTCTGCGGCGATCCCGCGGTGTGCGGCAGCGAGCAGTGCGGCATGTAGCTGTTTCCCGACCGCATCTTCAAACCAGATAAAGGTCTCCAGAATGATTTTTTGCTCCGCGTGCTCAATCGCGTGAAATACGGCGGGATAGTACTGATCGCCATTTTCCAGTAGCTGAATTTGATTGCCTTCACGCCAGCCAGTTTTCATACACGAATCTCCGCACTCAGAGGGGCATGATCGGACAAATGTCGCCAGTGACGCAGCGCCAGCGTCGTTGGGGTACTGGCATTCGCGTTTTTCACATAGATCCTGTCCAGACGCAGCAGGGGAAACTGCACCGGAAATGTTCGCGCCGGGCGACCGTGAGCGCGGGTAAAAATCTCGTCAAGGCCTGCTTGGCTTTTCAACGGGCGATTGGCCGTTTGCCGCCAGTCGTTAAAATCGCCAGCAACCACCACGGGATCCGCGTTGGGCAGGGCATTGACCCAATTTGCCAGCATGCTGAGCTGTGCCTGGCGATGGGCTTCACGCAAACCGAGGTGGACGCACATCACATGAATCGGGCGGGAAAGCATCGGCGGCACAATGCGACAGTAAAGCACACCGCGTTTTTCACTCGTGCCAACGGATACATCACGGTTTTCATAATGCTCAATGGGGTAGCGCGATAGCACGGCGTTGCCGTGATGCCCCTGTGAATACACGGCATTGCGCCCGTAGGCGAAATCGCGCCACATGGTGTCGGCCAGAAACTCGTAATGGCTGGTATCCGGCCAGTTTTCTATCTGCAGTGAGTGTACGTCGTGAGCGCCCAGCACTTCCTGCAGGCACACAATATCTGCGCCAACTGCCCTGACGGCATCCCGCAGCTCGGGCAAAATAAAGCGTCTGTTAAAGGCGGTGAAACCCTTGTGAGTATTAATGGTGAGCACATTGAATGAAAATCGGTCTGCTGATTCGCTCATGATTCTCCCGTTGGCGTCACTTTCCTGACTCTCTCCATCATCCTTCGGGATGAGGGTTTTGACCGTATCGCGAATTCTGTGGCGAAATAAATAGTGTAGTCGCCGTCACAAAAAGATGCGGTGTTGCGGAATTTTCCGTAAAGTCCGGTACTCTGAATAATTAGTTAAAAATCCTTCAGGAGAAAAGCCATGAGGTGGCAACAACGTGTTCGTGTCGCAACGGGTCTAAGTTGCTGGCAGATTGTGTTG
The DNA here is from genome assembly GCF_019382635.1 of Citrobacter sp. Colony219. Taxonomy (NCBI): domain Bacteria; kingdom Pseudomonadati; phylum Pseudomonadota; class Gammaproteobacteria; order Enterobacterales; family Enterobacteriaceae; genus Citrobacter; species Citrobacter sp. Colony219. The sequence goes on from NZ_CP080033.1 coordinate 1,846,894, forward strand.
CATTTACTGGTAGTGGCGTTGCTGGTAATGGGCTGGATGAGCGGCAAGCTGGTGCACGTCGGCCTGGGATTATGCGTCGTGTATGGCGTAACGGTTATCTTAATGCTGGCATTGCAACGTCACCATGAACAGCGCTGGCGTGATGTGGCTGACGTGCTGGAAGAGCTGACGACCACGTGGTATTTCGGTGCGGCAATGATCGTACTGTGGTTACTGTCGCGCGTGCTGCAAAACAACGTGTTACTGGCGCTGGCGGGGCTGGCGATCCTTGCCGGACCCGCAGTGGTCTCGCTGTTGGCGAAAGACAAAAAGTTACATCACTTTGCGTCTAAACATCGCATACGCCGCTGAGCCTGTTGTGGCCGCTATCACCAATAGCGGCCACAAACTTCCCCAGACAATCTGCAGACTCGCATCCTTCAGGTAAATCTGTTTTGTGATGTCCGTAAAGTGACGGATCGGGTTTATCCATGTCAGATTCTGCAACCACACAGGCATATTTTCGACCGGAGAGACATATCCGGACAGCAAAATCGCCGGCATCATAAAGACAAAGACGCCGATAAATGCCTGCTGCTGTGTCGCGCACAGTGACGAAATCAGCAAGCCAAATCCCACCAGCGACAGTCCGTAAATCACCATCGTGAAGTAGAACAGCCCCAGTGAACCGGCAAACGGGATGTGATAGGCCCAGATGCCGATTGCCAGTACGATGGTGGCCTGAAAGGTGGCAACAATCAGTGCCGGCACCGCTTTACCGATGAAAATCTGCCAGGTGGTAAGCGGGGAAACCAGCAGTTGATCCAGCGTGCCTTGCTCGCGCTCGCGAGCAACCGAGAGCGAGGTGACGATCATTACGCCGATAGTGGTGATCATGGCGATCAGCGACGGAACCACGAACCATTTGTAATCCAGATTCGGGTTGTACCAGTTACGCACGACCAGCTCGCTGTTGTTTGGTTTCGGCTTGCCGTCCATCAACTCCTGCTGATACGTCTTAACGATCTGCTGCAGATAATTTGCGGCAATCTGCGCGCTGTTGGAGTTGCGCCCATCGAGAATTAGCTGCATGGGTGCCTGCTGGAAAGTATCCAGATTACGCGAGAAGTCTGCCGGGAAGCGCACCAGTAGCAGTGCTTTTTGCGTGTCGATGGTGGGTTGGATTTCCTGGGGACTTTTTAGCAGCAGAATATGGGTAAAGGCGCTGGCGCGGGCGAAGCGTTGGGTTAACTCCACCGAATGTTTACCGTTGTCTTCGTTATAGATAGCGATAGTGGCGTTGGTCACTTCCAGCGTTGCCGCAAACGGGAACAGGATCACCTGAATCAGTACCGGTAAAATCAGAATGGCTCGCGTTTGCGGTTCGCGTAGCAGCGATTGCAGCTCTTTACGAATTAACGTCCATAAGCGATGAAACATGCCCGTCCCCTTAATCCAGCCGACGTTTGGTTTTCAGCCACGTCAGGCCAATAAACATTACCGCCGAAGCGATTAAAAACAGCACGTTGATAATTAGCACCACTGGAATATTTCCCGCCAGAAACAGGCTTTGCAGGGTGCTGACGAAATAACGCGCCGGAATAATGTAGGTTACCGCCCGGATAATCGCGGGCATGCTGTCTATCTGGAAGATAAAACCTGACAGCATAATCGAGGGCAGGAAAGCGGCGTTCAGCGCGACCTGCGCGGCGTTAAACTGGTTGCGGGTAATAGTCGAAATCAACAGGCCCATGCCGAGCGTACTCAGCAGAAACAGGCTGGTAATGAAAAACAGGATCAGCAACGAGCCGCGATAGGGCACGCCAAGAATAAATACCGACACCAGCATACACAGCAGCATCGCCAGCATGCCCAGAAAGTAATACGGGATCAGTTTGCACAGCAGCAGCTCGACGCGGGTGACTTCGGTAGACAGCAGGGCCTCCATGGTTCCGCGTTCCCATTCGCGCGCTACCACTAATGAGGTGAGGATTGCGCCAATGACCGTCATTATGATGGTCACCGCTCCGGGAATAATAAAGTGCTGGCTGATGGCTGCCGGGTTAAACCAGTAGCGGGTCTGCACGTCGATCAAGGGCTTGAATGATTCTCCCCGGTCTTCCGCCCGCTGTTGTTGCCAGATCTGCCAGATACCTTCGACATAACCCTGTACAAAGTTGGCGGTATTCGGTTCGCTGCCGTCGGTGATCACCTGGAGCGGCGCCACGTCGTTGGGTCGCGCCATCTGCTGGGCAAAATTCACCGGGATCACCACCAGCCCGCGAATGCGCCCAGCCTGCATTTTCTCAATCAATTCCTGACGGTTATCGCTGATGGTGGCGTCAATATACGGCGAGCCGGTCATGGTATGGGTAAAATCCAGCGCCTCTTCGCTTTGCTGCTCGAGCAAAATCCCGACCCGCAGCTTGCTGGAGTCGAGGTTGATCCCGTAGCCGAAGATAAACAGCAGCAGCAGCGGGATCACCACCGCAATCAGCCAACTGCTGGGATCGCGGACGATCTGGCGGGTTTCTTTCACGCACAGCGCGCGTACGCGACGCCAGGAGAGAGCGGAGTTACTCATGCGCGTGCTCCTTATCCCAGTCATTGATTAGCGTAATGAACGCCTGCTCCATGGTCGGGTCCGGCGTGTCGCTGTCGGCAGCCTGAGCTTTCAGATCGTCCGGCGTACCGCTGGCAATCAGTTTGCCGCGATACACCAACCCGATGCGATCGCAGTATTCCGCCTCGTCCATAAAGTGGGTGGTCACCATCACCGTGACGCCTTTTTCCACCATGCTGTTGATATGCAACCAGAACTCACGACGGGTGAGGGGATCGACCCCGGAAGTGGGTTCATCAAGGAACAGAATGTCGGGTTCATGCATCAGCGAGCAGGCCAGCGCCAGACGCTGCTTGAACCCCAGCGGCAGTTCGTCGGTGGCGTGGGAAGCGATACTCTTCAGGCCAAATGCCTCGCTCATACGATCGATTTTCTCTTTCTGCGCCCGACCGCGCAGACCGTAGACGCCGGAGAAAAAGCGCAGGTTCTGCTCAACGGTCAGGTTGCCGTACAGGGAGAATTTTTGCGCCATATAGCCCAGATGCTGGCGTGCTTTGCCGGAGCTGACTTTCAGGTCCATATCCAGCACCAGCGCTTTGCCGGAGGTGGGGACCAGCAGGCCGCACATCATTTTAAAGGTGGTGGATTTGCCGGCACCGTTGGGTCCTAATAGACCAAAAATCTCGCCGCGCTGTACGGAAAAGTCTACGTGGTCGGTCGCGGCAAAATCGCCAAACTTCTTGGTCAGCGCTTTGGCTTCGATCACCGTTTCGCCAGGCGTGCCTTCAACCGTATGCAGGATAGCGCCCAGCGGGGATTCCGATGTTCCGGCTCCGCCGAGTAAATCGATAAAGGCATCCTCGAAGCGGGGAGTCGTTTCGCTGATGTTAATCTCCGGCATGCCGTCTGCCCGACGAATATCGTCCGCAGTGGCTGCTTTTTTCAGGATTAAGCGTACCGATTTCCCCTGAATCATCCCATCGCTGACCAGCGGTAGTTTTAACGCGCGTTGCAGCAGTCGGCGGTTATTTTCCTGCGGACTGCTCATCAGGAAGCTGCGACCCGCCATGGTTTGCGTCAGTCGCGTCGGTTCACCCTGATACAACAGTTCGCCTTCGTTCATCAGCAGTACATCGCGGCACTGCTCTGCTTCATCCAGATACGAGGTGCTCCAGAGGATCAACATGCCATCCCCCGCCAGTTCGTGCACCATTTGCCACAGTTCACGACGGGAGATGGGGTCGACACCGACACCCGGCTCATCCAGCAACAATACTTTGGGTTCGCCGACCAGCGTACAGGCCAGCCCGAGCTTCTGTTTCATCCCACCGGAAAGTTTGCCGGACAGTCGTCCGGTAAATGGCCCCAGCGAGGTAAATTCCAGCAGGCGGGCAAAGGTTTTTTCTCGCGCCTCACCGGTGACGCTACGTAAATCAGCATAGAGATTGAGGTTCTCCATGACGGTTAAATCTTCATACAGGCCAAATTTCTGCGGCATATAGCCCAGTACCGCATGCAGCGCGCTGTCGTCCTTGATAGGGTCAAAGCCAATCACCGCAACACTTCCGGCATCGGGTTTTAACAATCCCGCCAGCATGCGCATCAACGTGGTTTTCCCCGCGCCGTCCGGCCCGACAAGTCCGGTCACGTAGCCTGCATGCACGGTGCAGTCGAGCGGGGCAACGGCCGGTTTTTCCATTCCGGCAAAGTTTTTTGTCAGCCCTTTGAGCGTAATAACGGCATCATTCATGCCGTGCCTCGTCACTGAATTTGATCGTTACCGGCATTCCCTGGCGCAGCGCATCGTCCGCGTCGGTCACCACAATACGCAGGCGATAAACCAGGTCGGTGCGCAGGTCAGGGGTTTCAACTGTTTTCGGCGTAAACTCGGCAGTAGGCGACACGAAGCCGATTTTACCGTGATACGGTTTGTCCGGACGGCCATCGGTGTAGAGCAGGATCTCACGTCCCGGCTGTGCCTGGCTCAGATTGCGTTCGTCAACGTAGGCGCGGACCCATACCGGACGCGTGAGCGACAGCGTCAGTACCGTACCGCCTGCGCTTAGCATACTGCCGGGTTCGACTGCACGGGTAAGCAGCGTACCGTCAGACGGCGAGGTCAGCGTGGTGTCATGCAAATTAAGCTCTGCCTGTGCCAGCTCGGCCTGAGCCTGTTCGAGCGTGGCTTTTGCCTGCTCGATGTCCTGCACACGATTACCGCTGCGATATTGGCTGAGTTTATCCTGTGCGGATTTCAACGAGGCTTGTGCCTGGTCACGTGATGAACGGGCGTTTTCCAGGTCGTTAGCGGAGATGGTGCGGCTTTTCCACAATCCAACCTGTCGATTATAAAAGTTCTGTGCGTAATCATAGGCGGCCTGTGCCTGTTTGACGGCCGCTGCCGCCTGGGCGATCTCTTCAGCGCGATACCCGGCCAGCATCAGATCGTATTGCGCCTGCGCGGCGGCAACATTGGCTTTGGCCTGCATCAATGCGTTTTCATACGGTGCGCGGTCCAGTTCGCCCAGCACCTGACCGGCGGTAATCGCATCGCCTTCATCAACCGCCAGCGAGGCCAGTCTGCCGCCGACGCGAAAACTTAGGTTGACGCTACGGATATCGACATTGCCGTACAGCGTCAGGCTGTTATCTTGCCGACTCTGATACCACCACGTTCCACCGGCAATCACGGCAACGAGGGCCGCGATAACCAGCCCGAGAACGACAGGTTTTTTCATGACTCCAGACTCCTTTGCGTTAAACCTTGCAGAATAAGATCGATGTGACAGGTGATCGTTTGGTCAATCAGCGCGGTTTTATCCTCATCAAATTGTGACCAACCCGTACGCAACAGAATGGTTTCTTTCCCCAGACGAAAGGCCAGCACCTCGCCGAGGATGGCGTGGGTATGCAGAATCATTTGGGTATCGTTGGCATCGCCGCCGGTATAGGCGGCAATCAGGCGCGTCAGGTGTGTATGCAGCGGATTGATAACCTGGTCGTGCACCAGTTGATAAGCCGCGGTGGGGGAAAGCTGTTCCCGCGAGATAAATTTGCTCAGGTTAACGGTGTCGTCCTGGGTTAACAGCATGATCATATTTTTGCAGGCGCGCAGGATCAGTTCGCGCATCGCGCCACGATCCGGTTCTGGCTGAGCGAATAAACGCTCAGCCTCTTCAGCGTGCGGACGAAACTGTGAGCCGATAAAATCTGCAATCCACTGGGCGCAGGCGAGATATAAATCCTCTTTTGAGCCAAAATAGTAGGTGATAGCCGCAATGTTTTGCCCGGCCTGTGCAGCGATATCGCGCGTCGTGGCGTGCAGACCATACTCGCCGAATTGCGCCAATGCTGCGGCAATGAGCTGGTTCTTCGCCTGTTCACCTTTGGTTGTCATGGTGGGTGTATTCATGGCACGACCTGATCTTAATCAATCGATTGATTAAGATTATGACTGATGTGCAACCTTGTCCAGTCCGGATCGTTATTTTCCTCGCAGGGATAATTTATGCGGCACATCACAAAAACTGCTACACTCCGCCCCTTCATGACATTGTGGTTTTTGTCATCTCTATTGTATGTATCTCCCTGAAAACGACACCGGTAACGGTCAGGGCGGTTCGGAGTTGTTATGTCTTTTGATTCCCTTGGTTTAAACCCTGAAATTTTACGTGCCGTTGCCGAACAGGGTTACCGTGAACCTACCCCTATTCAGCAACAGGCGATCCCTGCCGTGCTGGAAGGCCGCGATCTGATGGCCAGCGCCCAGACCGGTACGGGGAAAACGGCAGGTTTTACCCTGCCGCTGTTGCAGCACCTGATTACCCATCAGCCGCATGGTAAAAGCCGTCGCCCGGTGCGTGCGCTGATCCTCACGCCAACCCGCGAACTGGCTGCTCAAATTGGCGAAAACGTACGTGATTACAGTAAGTATCTGAACATCCGCTCGCTGGTGGTCTTCGGCGGCGTCAGTATCAACCCGCAGATGATGAAGCTGCGCGGTGGTGTGGATGTGTTGATTGCCACACCTGGTCGTTTGCTCGATCTGGAACACCAGAATGCGGTGAAACTGGATCAGGTGGAGATCCTGGTACTGGATGAAGCTGACCGCATGCTGGATATGGGCTTTATTCACGACATTCGTCGCGTTCTGGCGAAGCTGCCGGCAAAACGCCAGAACCTGCTGTTCTCAGCAACGTTCTCTGACGATATTAAGTCGCTGGCCGAAAAGCTGCTGCACAACCCGCTGGAAATCGAAGTGGCGCGCCGTAATACCGCCTCAGAGCAGGTGACTCAGCACGTTCATTTCGTCGATAAAAAACGTAAACGTGAGCTGCTGTCGCAGATGATTGGTCAGGGCAACTGGCAGCAGGTGCTGGTGTTTACCCGTACCAAACACGGTGCGAACCATCTGGCTGAACAGTTGAATAAAGACGGCATCCGCAGCGCGGCAATCCACGGTAACAAATCTCAGGGAGCGCGTACCCGTGCGCTGGCTGATTTTAAATCCGGTGATATACGCGTGCTGGTAGCGACCGATATTGCCGCGCGCGGGCTGGACATTGAAGAGTTACCGCACGTGGTGAACTACGAGCTGCCAAACGTCCCGGAAGATTATGTGCACCGTATTGGTCGTACCGGGCGTGCCGCTGCTACTGGCGAAGCGTTGTCTCTGGTGTGCGTCGATGAACACAAGTTGTTGCGTGACATCGAGAAGCTGCTGAAAAAAGAGATCCCGCGTATTGCAACGCCAGGCTACGAGCCGGATCCCTCCATTAAAGCTGAGCCGATCCAGAACGGTCGCCAGCAGCGTGGCGGCGGTGGTGGTCGCGGGCAGGGCGGAGCAGGGCGTGGCCAGCAGCCGCGTCGTCAGGATGGCGGTGCGCCAAAAGCGAAGCCGCGTAATGGCGAAGGCAAACCGGCAGGCGATAAGCCTCGTCCGCCGCGCCGTCCGCGCAAACCGTCCTCAGCGCAGTAATTGCGAGCCCGGCCGAAAGGTCGGGCTTTTCTTTTTGCGACACGTCCCAGAAAGTGCCACAATAGTGGCTGTTTATACAGTATTTCAGGTTTTCTCATGGCACTTACGGCTGCGTTAAAAGCGCAAATCGCCGCCTGGTATAAGGCGCTTCAGGAACAGATCCCCGATTTTATCCCCCGTGCGCCGCAGCGGCAGATGATTGCTGACGTCGCGAAAACGCTGGCAGGTGAAGAAGGGCGGCATCTGGCGATTGAAGCGCCGACCGGAGTGGGGAAAACCCTGTCGTATCTGATTCCCGGTATTGCCATCGCGCGTGAAGAACAGAAAACGCTGGTGGTCAGTACCGCTAACGTTGCGTTGCAGGATCAGATCTACAGCAAAGACCTGCCGTTGCTGCGTAAAATCATCCCCGATCTGCGTTTTACCGCTGCTTTTGGTCGTGGTCGTTATGTCTGCCCGCGCAATTTGGCCGCGCTGGCCAGTACCGAACCCAATCAACAGGATCTGCTTGCCTTTCTCGACGATGACCTGACGCCAAATAATCAGGAAGAACAAAAGCGCTGCGCCAGGTTGAAAGGCGATCTCGACAGCTATAAATGGGACGGACTGCGCGATCACACCGATATCGCCATTGATGACGGACTCTGGCAGCGTCTGAGCACCGATAAAGCCAGCTGTCTGAATCGCAACTGTCACTACTATCGTGAATGCCCTTTTTTTGTCGCCCGCCGCGAGATTCAGGAAGCCGAAGTGGTGGTAGCCAACCACGCGCTGGTGATGGCGGCAATGGAAAGCGAAGCCGTTTTGCCGGAGCCGAAAAACCTGCTGTTAGTCCTTGATGAAGGCCACCATTTGCCGGATGTCGCGCGCGATGCGCTGGAGATGAGCGCGGAAATCAGCGCCCCCTGGTATCGGCTCCAGCTGGATCTGTTTTGCAAATTAGTGGCAACTTGCCTGGAACAGTTTCGCCCGAAAACCACGCCGCCGCTGGCGAATGCCGAGCGTCTGAACGGTCACTGTGAAGAGCTGTATGAACTGATTTCATCGCTCAATAACATTCTTAATCTGTATATGCCTGCTACTCAGGAGGCGGAACACCGCTTTGCGATGGGCGAACTGCCTGCAGAAGTGATGGAGATTTGTCAGCGTCTGGCAAAACTTACGGAAATGCTGCGCGGTCTGGCGGAACTGTTCCTCAACGATCTCAGCGAAAAAACCGGCACTCACGATATTGTGCGTCTGCATCGGGTTATTTTGCAGATGAACCGGGCGCTGGGCATGTTTGAGGCGCAAAGCAAACTGTGGCGGCTGGCATCGCTTGCGCAGTCGTCAGGCGCGCCAGTGAGTAAATGGGCGACGCGCGAGGTGCGTGACGGGCAGATCCACGTCTGGTTCCACTGCGTGGGGATCCGCGTGAGCGATCAGCTCGAACGACTGCTGTGGCGTAGCGTCCCGCATATTATTGTCACTTCCGCAACGCTGCGCTCGCTCAACAGCTTCTCGCGTTTGCAAGAGATGAGTGGTCTGAAGGAAAAAGCCGGAGACCGGTTTGTCGCGCTGGATTCACCGTTTAATCACGTTGAACAGGGCAAAATCGTCATTCCGCAGATGCGCTACGAACCGTTAATTGATAACGAAGAGCAGCATATCGCGGAAATGGCCGCCTATTTTCGCGAACAGCTGGAAAGTAAAAAGCATCAGGGGATGCTGGTACTCTTTGCCAGCGGTCGGGCGATGCAGCGTTTTCTTGAGCATGTTACCGATCTGCGCCTGCTGTTGTTGGTGCAGGGCGATCAGCCGCGCTATCGTCTGGTGGAGTTGCACCGCAAACGGGTGACCAACGGCGAGCGCAGTGTGCTGGTTGGGTTGCAATCTTTTGCGGAAGGTCTGGACTTGAAAGGCGACCTGCTGACTCAGGTGCATATTCACAAAATTGCTTTTCCACCGATCGACAGCCCGGTGGTGATCACCGAGGGCGAGTGGTTGAAAAGCCTGAACCGCTACCCCTTCGAGGTGCAGAGCCTGCCCGCGGCGTCGTTCAATTTGATCCAGCAGGTTGGGCGACTCATCCGTAGCCATGGCTGCTGGGGAGAAGTGGTTATTTATGACAAACGTTTATTGACCAAAAACTATGGCAAGCGTTTACTGAACGCGTTACCCATATTTCCGATAGAGCAACCTGCTGTGCCAGACGTTATAGTAAAACCAAAAGAAAAAACGAAACCCACGCGCCGCCGTCGGCGTTAACGATGCGAGCAACAGGAAAGGAGTTATCGATGGATTACCGCAAAATCATCAAAGAGATTGGGCGAGGTAAAAATCACGCGCGTGACCTGGACCAGGATACTGCTCGCGGACTGTATACCCATATGCTGAATGGCGATGTACCGGATCTTGAAATGGGCGGCGTGCTGATTGCGTTGCGCATTAAAGGCGAGGGAGAAGCGGAAATGCTGGGCTTTTACGAAGCGATGCAAAACCACACCATTCGCCTGACGCCGCCGGTTGCCAAACCCATGCCCATTGTCATTCCCAGCTACAATGGCGCGCGCAAGCAGGCCAATCTGACGCCGCTGCTGGCTATCTTATTGCATAAGCTGGGCTTCCCGGTGGTGGTGCACGGCGTCAGCGAGGATCCTACCCGCGTGCTGACAGAAACCATTTTTGAGCTGATGGGGATCATGCCCACGCTGCATGCCGGCCAGGCACAGGCAAAACTGGATGGTCATGAACCGGTATTTATTCCGGTGCGCGCGCTGTGTCCGCCTCTGGATAAGCAACTGGCGATGCGCTGGAGAATGGGGGTGCGCAACAGTGCACATACGCTGGCGAAGTTGGCTACGCCGTTTGCAGAAGATGCCGCGCTGCGTCTTGCCAGTGTTTCTCATCCTGAATATGTCTCGCGAGTGGCGAAATTTTTTGGCGACATCGGCGGCCGTGGTCTGCTGATGCACGGTACCGAAGGCGAGGTGTACGCCAACCCGCAGCGCTGTCCGCAGATAAGCCTGATAGATTCGTCCGGCGTGCGAGTGCTACAGGACCGCCAGAGTGAGATGCCTGACGAGCCAGTCCCACTGCCGGTAGCAAAAGATCCGGAAACCACTGCCCGCTGGATAGAACGCTGTCTGGCCGGAAGCGAGCCGATACCGGCCTCATTGAAAATTCAGATGGCCTGCTGTCTGGTGGCCACCGGAGAATCCGCCACGCTGGCAGACGGGCTTGCTCGCGTCGATCAAAGCTTCTGACCCTTTCTTCATCCCGACGGGCCTGTCATCTGGCCCGTCAGTCGTTCCTGTCCTGCACCCTCTACAACGTGAAATTTCTGCACGATTATTGACCTCCTGGCGACCGTAGCGCAGCATAGTTTGTTGAAAAATAAGAAACACAACAAACACGCAACACAACAGGAGATAACAATGGACAGTGGACATCGCTTTCACGCGCCAACGCTACATGCGTTTATTCAGGCCGTTTTCCGACAGATGGGGAGTGACGAGCAGGAGGCGCAGTTGGTGGCCGATCATCTGATAGCCTCAAATCTCGCCGGGCATGATTCACACGGTATCGGTATGATCCCAAGCTACATTCGCTCATTCTCGCAGGGACATCTGCAGATCAATCGTCATGCCAAAGTGGTCAAAGATGCGGGCGCAGTGGTTACGCTGGATGGGGATTGCGCATTTGGTCAGGTAGCCGCGCATGAAGCTATCGCGCTGGGGATTGAGAAAGCACAGCAGTATGGAATTGCTGCGGTAGCACTGCATAATTCTCACCACATTGGGCGCATTGGCTACTGGGCGGAGCAGTGTGCGGCGGCGGGCTTTGTCTCTATACACTTTGTGAATGTGGTGGGGATCCCGATGGTTGCCCCGTTCCATGGTCGTGATAGCCGTTTTGGCACCAACCCTTTCTGCGTTGTGTTTCCACGTAAAAATGATTTCCCGTTGCTGCTGGACTATGCGACCAGCGCCATCGCTTTTGGCAAAACGCGCGTGGCGTGGCACAAAGGTGAGCCGGTTGCGCCGGGCTGTCTGATTGATGCTCAGGGGGCTCCTACTACCGATCCTGCCGTTATGCAGGAATCGCCATTGGGCTCGCTGCTCACCTTTGCCCAGCATAAAGGCTACGCGCTGGCGGCAATGTGTGAAATCATGGGCGGTGCGCTTTCTGGCGGTAAAACGACCCACGAAGCCAGTTTGCAGAACAGCGCAGACGCCATTATTAACTGCATGACCACGATCATCATTAACCCAACACTATTCGGTGCCCCGGACTGTGACAATCAGGTTTCGGCATTTGCTGAATGGGTCAAAGCGTCGCCGCATGCTGAGGATACGCCTATCCTGTTACCGGGTGAGTGGGAAGTGAATACCCGTGAAGAGCGCCTGGCGCAGGGTATCCCGCTTGATGCCGGAAGTTGGCAAGCGATATGTGAGGCAGCACAGCAAATCGGTATGCCGGATGCGGTATTGCAGGCGTTTCGCCAACGGCTTGAACGTTAGATAAAAAAAGCCCGTCCAGTGGCGGACGGGCAAACAAAGGGTAACAAACAGGGTCAATGAGGGTTGGAGCATTGGGTCGTACAGGAATTCTGTTGGTTATTTGTAGATAACCGCGGTGCCGCTCATTTTGTCGTTGCCGACAGCGGAGGTGATGCTGTAACCACTTGCACCAGCAGCAGCTGCTTTTTCAGCCAGTTTTGCTTCCAGGCCGTCCAGCGTGGTGGCGCCATCAGCAGATACCACACCCATTTTATTCATGCTTTGCGCCTGAGTGGAGGTAACCGGCTCAGCAGCGAAAACACCAAATGACAGGGTAGACAGGGCAATAGCAGCAACAGCAAATTTAATGTTTTTCATGATTTTTCTCTCGCAGGTTTATTCGGTTAGTCGATGTTCTGTTCAGCAGACGTTGTTCTGTCGATGTGAGAAGTATCACGTTTTTTTCGGTGAGAGAAAATCGAATAGAATTGACGACATCAATCAAAAAAATTGAATGACAAATAACTTATTGAATATTAATAAATTCAGAAGAGGGATTTACAGTTCTTGTCATAGCGCTTTACAGAGAAAGTGACAACGGCACATTTTGCTACACCGCGAGTGAAAAAGCGTGCTCGTAAAGGAAATCGTATGCGCTGAAACTTTTGGTAAAGATGAGTCAACGTAGCTGGCTGTCTTTCGAACCTCTGCGATTATATCCTGAAAATGCCGCGCTATGTGAATCTTTATCCTGTTGGCAAGTGATGCACAAGCGTACACCAGGCACCGCTTCACGGCGCGCCTGCGGGATAGGATTGCCACATTCTTCACATTCATGCAGACTTTCCCCCGTCGGTAACTCACCGCGGGCGCGGGCAACAGCATCTTCAATCGTATTGTTGATCTGTTCGTTAACAGCGTCGTCATTTGCCCATCCGGATGCCATATGAACCTCCTGCTGATGTCTACAGACTAAGTATAGCGAAGGTGATGGCTGAAAAACGACCATGCGCCAGCAGTATCAGATTTCAGACCATTCGCGCAGCAGGTTATGGTAGAGATTGAGTAATGACAGGATCTCGTTGCTCTCCCCATGACGAGCCTTCAGGGACTGAATGTTTTTATCCAGTTCAAAAAGCATGGCGCGATTTTTGTCATCACGGATCATCGACTGGATCCACATAAACGATGCCACACGAACCCCACGGGTTACCGGCGTAACGCAGTGCAAGCTGCTGGAAGGGTAAAGCACCAGATCGCCTGCCGGAAGTTTCACCGCATGCTGGCCGTAGGTGTCATTGACCAGCAGCTCTCCTCCCGCATAATCGTCGGGATTACTGAGGAATAAGGTGGCGGAAAGGTCTGTGCGCATCCAGCCGTTTTCCGGGTGACTACGCACCGCGCCATCAACGTGAAAACCGTAGGTTTCGTTGTTCTGGTAGCGATTAAACAGCGGTGTGGAGAGCGTTTTCGGTAATGCTGCGGCGAAGAAAAGCGGGCTGTTATTCACCGCGGTTTGTACCGCCTGTTGCAAAATGCCGTAACGCTCACTTTGCGTATCCACCTGCTGGTTGTTTTTTACCTGCGCGCCCTGAGTGCCGGTGGTTGCGCGGCCATCAACCCAGTCGGCAGCGTCCAGTTGTTCGCGAAACCAGGCGACATCCTGCGCCGACAGAACGCCGGGAATGTGGTACATCATCAGTGTTTCTCCTGAAAGTGGGGCTTACGCCCCACGAGATGGATCAGAAATGCATATTGGCGGTGAGCAGGAAAGTTCTTGGCTCGCCCGGATGGTAACGGTATCCACTCTTGTTAATGGAGGATACATAATCGGTGTCGAACAGGTTATAGACGTTCAGCTGGAAATCGAGATTGCGGTTTACGCGATAGCCTAACTTGGCATCCGCAACCCAGTAGCCTTCAGTATAAGATGGCGTACCCACGGCGCCGTCCGAGCCGCGATGCATACTGCCCACGTAACGTGCGCCCGCGCCAACGGAAATATCATCGGTAGCCTGATACTGGCTCCACAGCGTGAAGGCATGTTCCGGCGTATAGGGCAGGGAAGAAGAACCATCCTGAGCAACGTTTTTGCCGCTGTGGATCGTGGCGCGTTGCTGGGTGTATCCCCCAATAACCTGCCATGCGGGAGTGATGTTGCCAGCTACAGAGAGTTCGTAGCCTTCAACGCGTTTCTCCCCGTACTGGGAATATGTTCCGTCGTCGTTCTGCTCTACTTCATTTTCAATATCCGTACGGAAAATCGCGGCGGTTAACAGCAGGCGCTTATCCAGCACCTCCCATTTGGTGCCGAGCTCGCTGGTTTTCGCTTTCTGCGGTTTAAAATCGGTCCGGTTGGCGCTGTTACCGCTTCCGCCCTGTGCAAGGGCAAAGTTACTGCCGCCCGGCGGTTGCTGAGAAACGGCATAGTTAATGTAGACATTGCCGTTATCGGTCAGGTGATACAGCGCGCCCGCTTTCCAGTTCACCAGATTGCCTGATTTGGCAGTATCCACGGTCGTAACCGGAGAACCTTTGGCGACGCCTGTCGGACATGCAACTGCACCACGGCCAGAAGCACCGCACGCGGTGGCGCTGTCATACTCGGTACGATAATTATCCAGACGAATACCACCGTTCAGTTCAATATCACGCGTAATTTGCAGAGTATCGAAGGCGTAAATACCGAAGGTATCGGTCTGGCCGTTGGCGTTGGCGCCATTACGGGATAATCCACCAATGTTCACGTTGCTGTTCGGTGAGTAAATATTGACCGGCGGCGGGGTGATCGGGACTACGCCATAGTTGGTTTGCGTTTCGCGCGTCAGCTCCACACCGGTGCTGATGTCATGACCGATGGATCCCGTGTAAAACTTTGAGGTCAGGTTGGTCTGGTTGGTCAGGATTTTATTGCTGACATCTTTGGTATTTGCCAGGCGTGACCAGGTCCAGGTGTCGACGCTGCTGGTGGGTTGGGTGATGTTAGATGCGCCGCCCATTACCGCTGTCATCAGATAATCCTGTTTAATGCGCGACCAGCGGGTGGTGTTGCGAATCGTGGTGCTGTCGTTCAGGTCATGTTCAAAACGCATCGTCGCGGTATCGGTCGTCGAATCGTCGTAATCCGAGTTTGTACCGTAGAAATTATGCGTATCCACTTTTCCTGAATGATTCAGTGCAGAAGTACCTGCGGAAGGCGCGGAGTAACCCGGCAGGCCGATGGTGGGGACACCGCCATCCGGTGTGTTGTGTTGAGTAACGTGTAGATAGTTCAGATACAGTCGGTTCTCGGTACCTAAGCCAAAAGCGAGAGAGGGGGCCACGCCGTAACGTTCATTCTGCACGTTGTCGCGACCGGCATCATGTGTTTTTTCACCCATCAGGTTTAAGCGTACTGCGGTGGTGTCACCGATGACCTGATTGATATCCAGCGTTCCCCGGCGAAACCAGGCGCTACCGACGCTGGCTGAGGCATCAATACCTGAATCGGTGCGCGGCTGCTTGCTGATCATATTGATGGAGCCAGTGGGGGCACTGCGACCATAGTCGGTACCGGAAGGGCCTTTAATCACTTCAACCTGTTCCGTATTGAAGGTGTCACGCGTGACGCTACCAATATCACGAATACCGTCGATATAAATGCTGTTTGAGGTGTCAGCACCTCGCATATACACCGCATCGCCGGTGGTGGAGTTACCATTTTCACCCGCAAAAAATGCGCCAACACCCGGCACGTTTTTCAACGCATCAGTAAGATTGGTTGCTCCCTGATCCTTAATAACCTGCTCAGAAATGACCGTCATGGTGCGAGTGGTATCCGCCACCGGGCGGGAGAATTTAGGGTCGGCAGACTGTGTTGGGGCGTACAGCGAAGGTTTGGCCGCTTCAACGACCAACGTATCTTCTTGTTTTTTATCCTGATCGCCTGCGGCTACAGCCTGGGCTGCCGGAGACAGGCCAATGCACAGACCGGCAAAAAAAGTCAGTGAATGAAAACTACTGGACGGCAAGTTGCGATTTTTATCCATGTTAATGAATGACTTATTATTTTTGAGTAGAAGGTTTCACTCAAACGAAGGGACATCTCTGTGGACGTTATACCCTGCAGGCCTCGCCTGAATGAAATGCGTAATTGATAATAATTTTGATAAGCATTATCAATAAGTGTGACGTTTTAGCATTCATTACTTCAAAAATAAATACATTTATTTACATTGAATTCAAAATTCCAACATGGCGGTTACAGTTCATGCAGGGGATTTCAGAAAGAAAGGACAGCAAACTGCATTCAGGGCGAATGCAGTTGAGCTGAGTGAGAGTTACTTATAAATAGTTGCTGTACCGTACATCTGATTTTTACCGCCAGCGGAATTAACCACAAAACCTTTCGCGCCTTGCTCTTTGGCTTTTTCTGCCAGCTTACCTTCGAGGTCATCCAGGCTTGATGCTCCGCTCACGGAAATCGTACCGGAGGCTTGTAGTGGACCGTTGGCAGGACTGGTATTGGGCTGGGCAGCAAAAGTCGCAAATGTCATGCCGGTAAGTATGGTAGCGGCAAGGAATGTGAGGCATTTCTTCATGATGATATCCTCTGAGAAACAACAGATCGTGCCTGATAAGTTTAGGTCGTCATTGCAGGGCATTTGCCGCAAAAAATCGACCAACAACAGGCTATTTTTTGAACGATGCAATTCGTATAAAAAATGAAATTTCCCTGCTGTGTATGTTTACCCCGTGGCGTTATGCGGGTATCTTACGCCGCTGTTAAAAGGAGAATGCTATGCCCCCCCAGAAACCGGGATTACATCCACGCAACCGCCACAATGGCCGTTATGATCTTGCGACGTTATGCCAGGTTACCCCCGAGCTGACGCAATTTCTCACCCTCACGCCCGGCGGCGAGCAGAGTGTTGATTTCGCCAATCCGCAGGCAGTTAAGGCGCTCAATAAAGCACTGCTGGCGCATTATTATGCGGTGGCAAACTGGGATATCCCGGAAGGTTTTCTTTGCCCACCGGTTCCGGGTCGTGCGGACTACATTCACCATCTGGCCGACCTGTTGGGTGAAACCACCGGAACCATCCCTGCAAATGCGAGCATCCTGGATATAGGCGTAGGGGCAAACTGTATTTATCCGCTGATCGGCGTGCATGAATACGGCTGGCGATTCACGGGCAGTGAGAGCAGTAGCGAAGCGTTTACCAGTGCTCAGGCGATCATAAACGGCAATCCGGGGTTAACCCGTGCTATTCGTCTGCGTCGTCAGAAAGATGCTTCGGCAATCTTCAACGGTATCATTCACAAAAATGAGCAGTATGAAGCCACATTGTGTAACCCGCCATTCCATGATTCTGCAGCCTCAGCCCGCGCAGGAAGCGAGCGCAAACGCCGCAATCTGGGCCAGGACAAAGATGATGCGCTGAACTTTGGCGGACAGCAGCAGGAGCTGTGGTGTGAAGGGGGGGAAGTGGCGTTCATCAAGAAAATGATCGCCGAAAGCCAGGCCTTTGGTCGTCAGGTGATGTGGTTCACCACGCTGGTATCACGGGGGGAGAATCTGCCTCCGTTGTACCATGCGTTAACCGATGCGGGCGCGGTGAAAGTGGTTAAAAAAGAGATGGCCCAGGGGCAAAAGCAGAGTCGCTTTATTGCCTGGACCTTTATGGATAACGATCAGCGTCGTCGTTTTATGGCGCGTCAACGCTAAATCGTGGGCTCGCCCGGCGGCAGCGGTTCTGCTGCCGTTGATTGTGGGCCTGACCCCGGTGCAGACAGCACCTGATAGGTCTGTACCGGCGCGCGTACGTTGGCCAGATCGAAGTGTTTCTTTACCTGGCTGTCGAGCGCAAAACGTACCGTCCACTGCTTCAGCGGCAGGGTGGTAAACGAAACCCGCAGCGTGAAGGCCGTATTGGTTAACCCCACAATCCCGGCAAACGACGGCTCGCCAATGATAAGCCCGCGGATATCTTCTTTTTCCATCACCGCAGCAACCGCGTCTTTCAATGCCTGATTCGCTTTATCCGCATCCTCATGGCGGTCTACATCGTAATTGGCGACGACCGATCCAATTCCACGCACAAAATTGGCGAAGGTCGTTATCGATGACCACGGGATGATATGGTACGCCCCGGTGTCCTGACGCACGCCCACTGAGCGGATGGACATCCGTTCTACCGTACCGGTGAGTGGACCGATGGTCACCAGATCGCCGGTGTTCATGCCATTTTCGAACTGAATAAAAATCCCGGTAATAATATCTTTTACCAGTGTTTGTGAGCCGAAAGAGATAGCCAGCCCCAACGCTCCGGCCCCGGCCAGTAAAGGGGCGATATTGACGCCAATTTCGGACAGCACAATCATGATAGTGATCGTGCTGATGATCACCGCCAGTGCGTTGCGAAACAGCGTCAACAGGGTGCGAGTACGCGCGCTGGGTAACGGGCGACCATGAATATCGGAAGCCAGACGATTTTCAATCAGGCTGGCGAGGATCGTCCAGCCGATGGCGGAGAAGAATAAAATCAGCGCGATACGGATCAGGATATCCACCGTTTTTTCGCCGGCGCCGTAATGCAGCCAGTTCCAGAAGTCGAACAGTCCCCAGGCGTTGAGTAGCAGCATGACCGCGACGCACACTGTCAGGATCCTGGCCACGCTTAACGCCGTTGACAGCCAGCCATTTAGCCGCTTTTGTAATTCCGGATAGCTGCGCTGCGTGTGCGGCGACAGGGTAATGGTTTTGGCAATCCAGCGGGATAACATGCCGGATACAAAGGCGGCTATCCCGATGATCACCAGGCTGCGCAGCGTGGCGCCCATCATGAATTTCAGGCTGTTGCCTGGATCAAACAGCGAGAAGAAAAACAGCACAATGAAGTAGGCGCTGGCCAGCCAATGCCATATCAGCGCAAAAGCACGGATAAACAGGCTAAAGAAAGCTAAAGAGCGTGCGGCAAGATTCTGTAAGTGCTGGGTAATCTCATTCTTGTTTCTGAAAATCAGGTACAGCGCCCACAGCGTGATGCACAGCATGATGATGACGTTTGCCATCGCGCCGACCTGCACATTAACCTGATTCGAAATAATGGGTACGGCAACGATAAGCCCGTAGCCAATCAGGCTGCTCAATGAACTCAAACGGCGATTCCAGTAGCGTGCGCCTGCATCCTGAATGTTAAACGGGCGCAGCTCGGTCACCGCCGGGCAAAATATCAGGCGCAAAATGGCCTTGAAGAATTCAATCAGGGCGAAGGCATTGAGAAACAAACTTTGCTGAAAGGCGATCGTGCGACTGCCGGCGTTCATTTTGTCGCTCAGTATCTGCCCGACAAACAAGGTGAGCGCCAGTAGAAGCAAATCGATAACGAATGCGCCAACGATCATCGCCGGAAGCTGGAGCCAGTTGCTGCGCTCACGGTTTTTGCGTCGTGCCCATTGTCCCATTTTGCGATACAGCGGCAGCGCGCACAGGCGAACCAGCCAGAAAAAACCGAACACTGACACCGCCAGCATTAAAAAATGCGTCAGGGCATTGGTGAATGTTTGCGGGTTAAAGATCTTATGCGGGGCATCGGTAATATTGCGATAAAGCTGGGCAAAGCGGCTGGAGAGGGCTTCACCGTAGTGGCGGGTGACATCCGTGACGTTTTCCAGTACCGTTTTTTCTTCCGTTAACGTGGGCGGGACAATGGTCGGCACCGGCTCGGCAGGAGGGGCAGTGGCCACTTTGCGTAACTGGCCGATCAGCTCCTGACGCGAGGCGTCATTTTCCAGCACATCGGCCAGGGCGCCGTAAGCCGCCTTTTTCTGTTCAATATCCGGCTCTTTCGCCGGTGTGGTTTGCGCGTTGGTTGACGTTGGCGTGGTGACGCCAGGGATCGTCACCGCCTGGGTCGGAAGACTCAACAGACAAACAATGATGAACAGGATCCCGCGCATCACTCCTCCCATGAGAAAATAAATTCAAAAGGATAAGTATAGATGTCAGGGCGGGAGAGAATTGAAATGAGAGGATTCTGGTGAAAAACCTCCCTTCGGGCGAAGGGAGGCAGGGCTATCAGGAAACGTGCTGCAAGAATTCCTGTAAGCGTTGGCTGGGCGGATTTTCAATCAGGGCCTGCGGATTACCGTCCTCGGCAATACGTCCCTTATCGATAAAAATCAGGCGTGAAGCCACTTTTTCGGCAAAACCGATTTCATGGGTCACAATCACCATGGTCATTCCTTCTTCCGCCAGATCCTGCATAACTTTCAGAACTTCGTGGCGCAGTTCTGGATCCAGCGCTGAGGTTGGCTCATCAAACAGCATCATTTTCGGCTTCACCGCCAGCGCACGGGCGATAGCCACACGCTGTTGTTGACCGCCGGACAGTTCAGAAGGGTAGTGATGCGCACGTTCGGCCAGACCTACTTTCGCCAGCAGTTCTTTCGCCAGTTTCTCGGCCTGTTCTTTATTTGCCCCGCGTACGCGCTGCGGCCCAAACATGACGTTTTCCAGCGCCGTCAGATGCGGGAACAGGTAGAACTGCTGAAACACCATCCCGGCTTCCTGGCGGATTAACCGCTCGTCTACCTTCGGATCGTTCACTTTCAGGCCGTCAACAATCAGGTCACCGGAGGTAATTTCTTCCAGCTTGTTAATGCAGCGCAGCAGGGTAGATTTACCGGAGCCAGATGGCCCGATAATCACCACGACTTCACCTTGTTTAATATTCAGATCGATGTTATGTAGCACCTGGGTTGGACCAAAGTGCTTAGAAACGTTTTTAAATTCAATCACAGGATTTTCATCCTTCTTTCCAGACGACGCAGAATGAAGCTCAGCACCAGCGTAATGATCAGATAGAACACTGCAACGGCGCTCCAGATTTCCAGGGCGCGGAAGTTACCAGCAATGATTTCCTGACCCTGACGCGTCAGTTCAGCGACGCCAATGACGATAAACAGCGAGGTATCTTTGATGCTGATGATCCACTGGTTGCCCAGCGGTGGCAGCATACGACGCAGCGCGAGAGGTAAAATTACGTGGCGGATGGTCTCCGTGCGTGAAAGTCCAAGCGCCAGGCCAGCCTCGCTGAATCCTTTGTGGATTGAGAGTACCGCGCCACGCGTGATTTCCGCGATATAGGCACCGGAGTTAATCATGATGGTGACAACAGCGGCGCTGAAGGGGTCAATACGCAAATCGTTAAACGCCATTGGCAGGGCGAAGTAGATAAACATCACCTGTACAACGATTGGCGTACCGCGGATGACTTCGATAAACACCAGCGCTACGTGGTTGGCTATCCAACCGCCGAAAGTACGCGCAAAACCTGCTGCAAGCCCGATAATCAGACCGCCAGCCAGACCGAGGATTGAAATCCACAGGGTCATTTTGGCGCCTTCTATCAAAAGCGGGATGGCGGGCCAGATGGCACTCCAGTCAAACTGCATATGTCGTTCCTGTTACCGTGGTGAAAAGAGTCAATTGCCCGTTTTACCGGATGTACTTATCCGGCCTACAGGTCTCAAAAATGCTGGCGTAGACCCGGCAAGCATCACGCTACCGGGCCTGTGCTGTAGATTATTATTTAGGTTCAGTACCGAACCATTTTTTGTAGATTTCGTTGTAAGTACCGTTCTCTTTCAGCGTTTTCAGCGCGCCGTTCACTTTCTCACGCAGTTCATCGCTGCCTTTCGGGAAGGCGATACCGTACTGCTGGGCTTCCAGGGAATCACCTACAGCTTTGAACTGACCGTTGCCCGCAGTCTTGATGAAATACAGAATGTTTGGTGTATCGTGCAGTACGGCGTCTGCGCGGTTGGTACCCAGTTCCATATACGCGTTATCGATGTTCGGGAACTGACGCAGGTCTTTAGTTTTGATGTTCGCTTTTGCGTAATCAACGGAACCGGTGCCGCCCTTCACTGCGACGACTTTACCGTCCAGATCTTTTACGCTTTTCACATCGTTATTGTTCGCTTTGACCATCACTAACAGGCCGCTTTTGTAGTAGCCGTCAGAGAAGTCGATGGCTTTTTTACGCTCTTCGGTAATAGTGATACCTGCCAGCGCCAAATCGACGTTTTTGGTTTGCAGAGCCGGGATGATGCCGCTGAAATCCATTGGTTTCAGTTCATAATCCAGCTTTAGTTCTTTGGCGACGGCAGCCCACAGATCCACATCAAAACCAACGTATTTGTCACCCTGTTTGAATTCAAAGGGAACAAAGGCGGTGTCGGTTGCGACAACCAGTTTCTTATCTGCGGCATGGGAGGACACCGCAAAAGCCAGGGTAAGTGCAGCCAGTGAAACTTTTAATACAGACTTCATAGGATTTCCTTTTATATCCACGGGGCGATCCCCTGCGAGAACATATGGCTTAATGAAAGAATCGTGCCAATTTTGCAACTCATTGTTTTAACAAGAGGGCGTCTCATTTTGTTGCACAATAAGTAGGGCAAAGCGGGCTGTTTGCACCGTTTCAGGGCACTCATTTGGTGCATGACGGGCGCGGTGCAAACGGTATGACTATTTAGCGTAAAAATTGTTGATAAAACAATCTTTCGTTAACGATTGTGTGAGGTGATTATTACAAATAATTTACTTTGGAGTGACGAATGATCAATGTTGTGCACCATAGAAGTGCAAAACCCCCGCAAATGCGAGGGTAATATAGGTATTTCTTATATGTCTGTTATTCGATGTTCGCTTCGATAAACCACAAGAATTTGTCGAGGTCACGGGAGGCCGCAGTGAAGATATCTGCTGTATCCTCATCTTTTGCTTCACTTATCGCTTTACGTACGCTGTTAGCAACCACGGCATAACGTTCGGCCAGCTCTTTTAAGTGGTCCTGTACGTTATGGATATCCAGCGGGTAGCTTTTCAGTGGCGTTTTGCTGTTAATAACCTGCGTTGTCCCCAGTGCCACACCGCCTAACTGTACGGCACGCTCAGCCATGGTATCGAGGTGATCGGTCAGTGCTGTCCGGAAACCATCCAGCATTTCATGTACGGCAATGAAGTTTGCGCCGCGCATATTCCAGTGTGCCTGTTTGGTGATCAATGACAGGTCGATGAATTGGATCACCTGCTGATTCAGCAGTTCAACGGTCGCTTTTTTATCGCTGTCGGTTACATCGTTACGGGTATAAAGGAGGGCTGATGCTTTTGTTTTTACCAGTTTTGCAGTACTCATAATCTCATATCCTCTTGATGTTTACGTCCCAAATCTTCAACGAGGATAAGTATAGCGCTAATTTCAGTTTTATTTTTCTGGTGTTGCCTATTGCTTTAATAGCGAGGCGAATGAAAATATAAAATATCGATATAAATCAATGTAATAAATTATTTTAGCACAGCGTGTTGTTATTATTGTGTTAATGCTATGCCTCAGCATAAATAGCGTGCTTCAACAGGGAGGTAGAGGGCGATAATAATAGTGGGGATAGATAACAAGATATTCTGCATGATTATGCAAACCATGCAGAATATTGGCAGGTTAATTCACGTCAATTTGCTTAATTTGCGGGTCCTTACGGATGGTGAGCGTAGAGCCCATAGACGCAGCAATAATCGCTCCCAGAGCCAGCGTCTGGATAAACGTCAGCGTTTCCCCGAGGAAAATCATTCCAGACACTGCAGCCAGTGCAGGCTCCATGCTCATCAGTGTCCCAAAGGTACGTGTAGGCAGTCGCGTTAATGCGATCATTTCCAGCGAATAGGGGAGCGCAGTAGAGAGGACTGCTACCGCTAAGCCCAACGGGAGAATAGACCAGTGCCACAGCGCATCGCCTGCCTGAATGACGCCAATCGGCACGAAAACCAGCGCTGCGATTAATGAACCAACTGCGACCGTTGCCGGGCCATGCTCTTCGCCTGCGCGTTGCCCAGTAAGAATATAGATAGCCCAACAGGCGCCAGCACCTAATGCCAGCGCGGCACCGGTTAAATCAACGTGAGAAACATCCTGACCTAACGGTAGCAGGAACCACAGTCCGAGCACGGCCAGCGCAACCCAGATAAAATCCACCGGGCGGCGGGAGGAAAACAACGCTACCGCGAGCGGCCCGGTAAATTCCAGCGCTACGGCAATACCCAGCGGTACAGTCTGAATTGACAGGTAAAAGAGATAGTTCATCCCACCCAGAGACAAACCATAAAACAGCAGGGGAAGACGTTGCTCTTTGGCAAAACGTAAACGCCAGGGTTTAAAGAATGCGATAAGGATGAGCGTTCCCAGTGCGAGGCGCAGGGCGGTAACGCCTGGCGCACCGACGAGAGGGAACAGCGATTTCGCCAGCGATGCGCCGCTTTGAATCGAGGACATAGCTATCAGCAAAACCAAAATAGGCAACCAGACTGGCGCTTTACGTGACGACCCCGGCATCCTTTCTCCTGTCAAATGATGGTTACACACCTTGCCCCGCGGGACGCCGCAGATTTGCTGCGATGCGCGTGAGTATGTGTATAGAAAAGTAAAACAGCGAGTGTAATGGAAATACGCTCGGCTGGTTGAGTATTCGTTGAAAAAAAAATTACTGAGATCCGTACAATGGCATGAAAACGATGGATTAATAATCTGCGCGATTAGGAATCATCTGGATGAATGTGCCGTGTTGTGCGCGCAATAATGGCATAAATCATTAGAAAAGTGATGTTAATTGAAAGAGATAGCGGGTTTATGAAACGTTCTGTTACATGAAAAGCTTCGTTAGACATCGCGAATCGCAAAGAGTTTCCCATCAGTTTTTGGTATATTTAAAACTTAAGATTTACTTGAAGCACATTTGAGGTGGTTATGAAAAAAATTGCATGTCTTTCAGCACTGGTCGCTGTTCTGGCTTTCTCCGCAGGTACCGCTGTAGCTGCTACTTCTACCGTTACTGGTGGTTACGCTCAGAGCGATGCTCAGGGCGCAGCGAACAAAATGAACGGTTTCAACCTGAAGTATCGTTACGAGCAGGACAACAGCCCGCTGGGCGTGATCGGTTCCTTCACTTACACTGAAAAAGATCGTACCGACTCGTTTGGCGATTACAACAAAACCCAATACTACGGCATCACTGCAGGTCCGGCTTACCGTCTGAATGACTGGGCAAGCGTCTACGGTGTTGTAGGTGTTGGCTACGGTAAATTCCAGGATGCAGCAACGCCTGCTGACAAACACGACACCAGCGACTACGGTTTCTCTTACGGTGCCGGTGTGCAGTTCAACCCGATCGAAAACGTTGCTCTGGACTTCTCTTACGAGCAGAGCCGTATTCGTAGCGTTGACGTAGGTACCTGGATCGCGGGTGTTGGTTACCGCTTCTAATCACTTCGGTGATATAAAAAATCCGCCTCCAGGGGCGGATTTTTTTTGCCTGCAATTATGAGCTGTTAACGAGATTTGGTCTCGAAGATATCAGTGCCCAAATGGTTGTAGTCCACCTTCTGCAATTTAAAGTTGGTGATATACACTGGCCCGGCTTTTTTCTCAGAGATAAAGCGGTAGCTGTTGATAATTTCCTTCGCGCTGATCCCCGTCCACTGTGAGAAAAAACTCAGGAAATCATTGGCGGAGCGGCGGGCTTTAATCACCCGATGCGCTTTATCATCGCTGGACAGTACCATAAAGGGCACCTGGAAGTTCTGTTGGAACTGGTCGTCATGCGCCAGGTACTGCACCTCTTTTCCGCGCTCTTTAAAGGCGAGGCCATGATCGGAGAAATAGACCATCGAGAAGCTACTGCCGCTGTTACGCAACTGCTCGTAAAGCTGGCGCAGTAGGTCATCCGTCTGCGTCATGGTGTACAGGTAACAGGAGGTCTCCTTGGACTGGACGAAAGTCTCATATTTTCCTTGTGTACGGTCGCAGGCCTGCGGGTGAGAACCCATTAAATGCAGCACAATCAGTTGCGGCTGGGTGCGTTCGGTGGCCAGCACCTGGGCGGTCATTTTCAACAGCGCTTCGTCACGGGTGTTTTTGTCCGCTTCGAAATCACCGTTTTTCAGGAACTGAACTTCATCTGCTCGCTTCGCAATGCTGGCGATTGCCGTATCGTATTCACCGATCTGCCCCTGATTGGAAAACCACCACGTCTGGAACCCAGCGCGGTTGGCCAGCGTGACAAAGTTATCCTGGAACTGAGGCTTATTATCGACGACCCGATTTAGCGTTAAGCCGAGCGATTTTTGCGTAGAACCACTGGCGGCAATGTAATCAGCAAAAATGTAGCCATTAACGGTGCTGGAAAACGGCGTGTTATCCCAGTGACCGCCAAACGCGCCTAACGCATCACGACGGGCGCTTTCACCGATCACCACAACATAGGTGTGATACTTCGGCTTCACGGCGGTGACTGTCCAGCTGTCTTTGACGCTCGACAGCTTCGCCATACGCTCTTGCTCATCAAGCACTTCGTTGTTATTGACGATAACGTCCTTGGCAAAGCGGAAAACCGGGTAACCGGTATCTTTTAACTTGAAAACGCCGCCCCATGCCAGGTTTTGTACCGGAGTAACAAAGAATGCAACGATGCTGAACAGCAAGCACAGGCTGTCGTACTTGTTCCAGCGACGTTTCTGCTCGTCTTTTTTACGCCGTACGGCGATAACGCCGAGCGCAAAAATAAACACGCCAACCAGGTAGTTGTACCAGGGGAAGATGGTCAGGATTTCGGTTGACTCTTCCATGTTGGTCGAGTGCAGCGCTAACAACGTATTAAAGTTTGGCGAGCCGTAAGCCTGGCCAAACGGAAAATACATTGCCGCAATCAACGAACAGACGCCAATCAGTGCTTTTTGCGCGCGCGGCGCAGTACGCCACAACAGCATCAATACACAGGTAAAGGCAACGCTATAAAGAAGGCTTAGTGGGTAGCCCAGCGCGAGGTTGATCAGCAAAGACTGTAAAAAGTAAAAGCCAGTCCACGGACTAATCGCCCGGCTGCGAGCAATGATTGAATCTTTGAGGGTTAAATTCATATGCCACTGTTACAAAAACGCCATGTGCTACCCCTGGCGCAAAGGGTCATGCCTGCCTGAGAGAGCGAGAAGAGGGAATGGGTCCGCATCCGCGAGCCGCAATATATGCAGGGCTGCGAAAAGATAGAGTGTGTGCAAGAGAAGGTCAACTACTACAAAGAAATTGTTTTGAGAGGGCAACTGCAAAACAGACAAAAAGAAGGGTTATTCGGACGAAACCTATCACCGTAATCAGGTTACGGCAAAGAAATGAAGCGGCGTACCGCGACGCCGCATTATTTTGCTGAGGATTTATCCTGCTCTGGTTTGCCGTTAATCATGTCACACAGCATAGAGATCAGCATCAACCGTACTTTAAAGGGAGAGTGGCTAAACACGCGTATACACCTCTTAAATTCATTCATATAAACCTCCTGACTTCACGATCCCATCAGTCCTTGAGGGATGTCTTTATTATATACAGATATAGCACAGGCTATATTATATAGCTATTGCTAAAACGTTAATTTTTTGTGCCCACGCAACTCTGGTTTACAATGAGCGTTCTCTAATCAGATGCCGTTAACGCGTCACAGTAACGAGGAAGCAGAATGAGTCGTCGCGCAGGTATGCCAACAACAAAAAAAGTGACGCAATTGGTGAATGTCGAAGAACACGTTGAAGGATTTCGTCAGGTCCGGGAGGCGCATCGCCGTGAGCTGATTGATGACTACGTAGAGCTGATTTCCGATCTCATTATCGAGGTGGGTGAAGCACGCCAGGTAGATATGGCCGCGCGGCTTGGGGTTTCCCAGCCGACGGTTGCCAAAATGCTTAAACGCCTTGCCTCCGTTGGGTTGATTGAAATGATCCCCTGGCGGGGCGTGTTTTTAACCGCAGAAGGTGAGCGATTAGCTCAGGAGAGTCGGGAGCGTCATCAGATTGTGGAGAATTTCCTGTTGATGTTAGGTATCAGTCCGGAAATTGCCCGTCGCGACGCGGAGGGGATGGAGCATCACGTCAGTAAGGAAACGCTGGAGGCTTTTAGCCGGTTTACGCAACAGCAAGGAACAGGCTCTGAATGAGTTTCCCTTTGCTACGCGCCTTACAGCGCGATCGCTTTTTCCAACTGTTAATCATTGTTGGGGTTGCACTGAGCCTTTTCACGTCATTTGCGCCCCGGCTGTGGCCGGGAGCCATTGACTGGCACACGATTATTACGCTTAGCGGTCTGATGTTACTGACCAAAGGCGTCGAGCTCAGCGGCTATTTTGATGTGTTAGGGCGCAAGATGACTCGCCGCTTCAACACAGAACGCCAACTGGCGATATTTATGGTGCTGGCGGCGGCGCTGCTGTCGACGTTTCTGACCAATGATGTGGCGCTGTTTATTGTTGTTCCGCTGACGATCACCCTGAAAAAATTGTGCGCTATTCCGGTGAATCGCCTGATTATCTTTGAGGCGCTGGCGGTTAACGCCGGATCGTTGCTCACGCCAATAGGTAACCCGCAAAACATTCTGATGTGGGGGCGTTCTGGCTTGTCATTTGCCGCGTTTACCTCGCAAATGGCGCCGCTTGCCGGGACCATGATGCTGACGCTGGTGGTGCTGTGCTGGTTCAGTTTCCCGAATAAAGCATTGCATTATCACACCGGTACGTCCGCGCCTGACTGGCAACCGCGTCTGGTGTGGAGCTGTCTGGCGTTGTATATCATCTTCCTGACGGCACTGGAGTTAAAACAAGAGCTGTGGGGCCTGGCGATCGTCGCCGCGGGGTTCATGGTACTGGCTCGCCGTGTGATCCTCAGCGTTGACTGGACGTTGCTGTTAGTGTTTATGGCGATGTTTATTGATGTGCATTTGCTGACGCAGTTGCCGGTGTTACACGGAATAACCAGTCAGATTGGCACGCTTTCAGCACCGGGGCTGTGGTTGACGGCAATCGGCTTGTCGCAGTTTATCAGTAACGTTCCCAGCACGATTTTGTTGCTCAACTATGTTCCGCCGACGCTATTGTTGGCCTGGGCAGTTAATATCGGAGGGTTTGGCCTGTTGCCGGGGTCGCTGGCGAATCTGATTGCTTTACGCATGGCAAATGACCGACGCATCTGGTGGCGTTTTCATCTGTATTCGGTGCCGATGCTGATATGGGCGGCGCTGGTGGGATATGGCTTGCTGTTGATGATGTAATTGATGTGGTGTGCCGGATGGCGGCTGGCGCCTAATCCGGCCTACAGTGCTGGTAGGCCCGATAAGCGTAGCGCCATCGGGCATGTATAGCCGATTAGTTCAGACGAACCGGCATACCAGAACGGTTCTGTACCGCCTGCTCAACGACGGCCTGATCGACGTCAGACTGACCGGTGATGCTGGTAATGCTCTTATTCAGCGTAATTGGTACGATTTCCCCGCCTTCAAACTGTGCTTCAGTCGTAGACAGCGGGTTATGTACCTCGATGTAACGGCTGCCGTCTGGTTCGGTAGTGGCTTTTACCGGCTCATCGATAAACTGGACGCGAGTACCGACCGGCACATTTTCAAACAGGAACTTGATGTCATCGTTACGCAGACGCACGCAGCCGTGGCTGACGCGTAAGCCGACGCCGAAGTTAGCATTGGTGCCGTGGATGGCGTACAGGCGACCGATATACAGCGCGTACAGACCCATCGGGTTATCCGGACCTGCCGGAACAACGGCTGGCAGCGGTTCGCCCGCAGCGCGGTATTCCGCATGCATTTTCGCGGTTGGCGTCCAGGTTGGACCCGCTTTCTTACGTTCAACTTTGGTGGTCCAGTTGATAGGGGTGTCTTTACCTAACTGGCCGATACCGATAGGCAGAACGATGACGGTGTTAGTACCTTTCGGGTAGTAGTACAGACGCATTTCGGCGCTGTTAATCACAATACCGTCATGCACGGTATCCGGCAGGATCAACTGCTGAGGAATGTTCAGCACGGTGCCGCCTTTCGGCAGGAAGGTATCCACGCCCGGGTTAGCTTCCAGCATGTTAGACAGACCCATCTGATACTCCGCCGCAAAATATTCCAGCGGTTGGGTGTTGCCTTCAGGAATCGTGATGACCTGGTTCTGGCCAATCAAACGGCTGCCATCGGTAGGCAGCGGGTACGTGACGGCAGAAGCGGTGTTACAAAAACCAACTATTGCGAGTGCCGCCGCGAAAAGCGTTGTTAATTTCATATTCATGTTCATGTATGCGAGATTCAGTGCCAGGCAGGCTAGTGGGTTGAGATTTATGTAGTGTTGGGCAGGCATTATATGTGCATTCTGAGCAACAAGGAATTCGGATGTGTACTAAATCACATTTTTTTCCTTTTGCTTTCACTTTATCTGTGCTGCATGAACGGCGCGATCTTATTGCAGAGTTATGGCATAATAAGCGGTTTGTCACATATTTCTTTCTCTTTCAGGATACGCCAGTGTTAGTTTCCAGCAACGTCACTATGCAGTTCGGCAGTAAGCCGCTGTTTGAAAATATTTCCGTCAAATTTGGCGGCGGCAATCGTTACGGCCTGATTGGCGCGAACGGTAGCGGTAAATCCACCTTTATGAAAATTCTCGGCGGCGACCTCGAACCGACGCTGGGCAACGTTTCCCTCGATCCGAATGAGCGCATCGGTAAGCTGCGTCAGGATCAATTCGCCTTTGAAGAGTTCACTGTTCTCGACACCGTTATTATGGGGCACGCTGAACTGTGGGAAGTGAAGCAGGAGCGCGACCGTATCTACGCTCTGGCCGAGATGAGCGAAGAAGACGGCTATAAAGTGGCTGACCTTGAAGTTCAGTACGGCGAAATGGACGGCTACTCTGCGGAAGCGCGTGCGGGTGAACTGCTGCTGGGCGTCGGTATTCCGGTAGAGCAGCATTACGGCCCGATGAGCGAAGTCGCGCCCGGCTGGAAACTGCGTGTGCTTCTGGCACAGGCGCTGTTCTCTAACCCGGACATTCTGCTGCTCGACGAACCAACCAACAACCTGGATATCGACACCATCCGCTGGCTGGAGCAGACGCTGAACGAGCGTGACAGCACCATGATCATCATTTCGCACGATCGTCACTTCCTGAACATGGTCTGCACGCACATGGCGGATCTGGACTACGGCGAACTGCGTGTTTATCCGGGTAACTACGACGAATACATGACGGCGGCAACCCAGGCGCGTGAACGTCTGCTGGCCGATAACGCCAAGAAGAAAGCACAGATTGCCGATCTGCAATCCTTCGTCAGCCGCTTTAGCGCCAACGCATCTAAATCTCGTCAGGCGACCTCTCGTGCGCGCCAGATTGATAAGATCAAGCTCGACGAAGTGAAAGCCTCCAGCCGTCAGAACCCGTTCATCCGTTTCGAGCAGGATAAGAAACTGTTCCGTAACGCGCTGGAAGTGGAAGCGCTGGCGAAAGGTTTTGATGAAGGCCCGCTGTTTAAAAACTTCAACCTGCTGCTGGAAGTGGGGGAGAAGGTTGCCATCATTGGTGCCAACGGCGTGGGTAAATCCACCATGCTGAAAACGTTGGTTGGCGATTTGCAGCCGGACAACGGTACCGTTAAGTGGTCTGAAAACGCCCAGGTTGGTTACTACGCGCAGGATCACGAATACGAGTTTGAAAACGATCTGACCGTTTTCGAATGGATGAGCCAGTGGAAACAAGAAGGCGATGATGAGCAGGTTGTGCGCAGCTTCCTCGGTCGTCTGCTGTTCAGCCAGGACGATATCAAGAAGCCTGCAAAAGTGCTCTCCGGTGGTGAAAAAGGACGCATGCTGTTCGGTAAGCTGATGATGCAGAAACCGAATATTCTGGTGATGGATGAACCAACCAACCACCTGGATATGGAATCTATCGAGTCGCTGAACATGGCGCTGGAAATGTACCAGGGCACGCTGATCTTTGTTTCTCACGACCGTGAGTTCGTCAGTTCGCTGGCAACCCGCGTGATTGAAATTACGCCGGAACGCGTGATCGACTTCACCGGCAACTACGAAGATTACCTGCGAAGTAAAGGCGT
Source organism: Citrobacter sp. Colony219 (assembly GCF_019382635.1). Taxonomy (NCBI): domain Bacteria; kingdom Pseudomonadati; phylum Pseudomonadota; class Gammaproteobacteria; order Enterobacterales; family Enterobacteriaceae; genus Citrobacter; species Citrobacter sp. Colony219. The sequence continues at coordinate 1,878,855 of NZ_CP080033.1, forward strand.
CGAATAAGTCTCTCTCCCCGCACTTTTCTGAAAAAAAGTTCTACTGATTAATCTTAGCCACAATTGTGGCTAAGATACTTTCCATAACGACCTATGCAAGGAAAGAAAATGAGTCAGATGGAACCACTCTCTTTAGCCAATCTTAAATTAAAATTACTAAATTTAAACAACAGCAACGAGCATCCTTTCATTTTACGTGAAGATGGTGATGATATTGTTGCATCCTGGAATATCGAAGATGCTGAGTGGATAGATTATTTCAGTCAATACGGATTGCAAAAACAATATGAGTTAAGACTGTTTTTCAATGAAAGCAAAAAGCAAATTACTTATCGTGAAAAAACGACCGATGTGGAGTGGGATGCAGATTTGGGTGGGTTCAGATTAAGCAAATCTGTCCAGATCGGGAAATGCCTTGAGTTTTCTGCTGGGGGATCCTGGGGTAAAAAAGAAGATGGTAGCTTCGGTAAAATTGATGGCTATAAATTTGTATCAACGGAAATTACCGATCCTATTTTTGATATTGTTCGTGATGCGGGATGGCAGGTTCGTGGTCTGTTAGCAGACAAGAAGAAAAGGAAATTTGTTATTGCGGGAGCAGTGATTGCCGCACTGATTATTTTTATCGGCCTTGGCACTTTCCTTTTTTCCACGATGGGTGATTTGAAGGATGCTGCGCGAACAGAGATAGATTTGCTCCGTGATGGAAAATATATTCAGGCTTATCAGGCAAGCTCTTCTTCTTTGCAAAGAAAAATGAACAGCGAGGATTTTAAGCTTGTAACCGAGTCTGTTCATTTTGATGATATTAGTGAATACAGTTTCGATAGTTTCAATGTAGTAAATGATGTTGGTTCTTTGTCTGGAAGCGTAGAGTTTAAAAACGGAGAGTCTGGCGAGATTAACGTTACTATGCTCAAAGAAAAGGATAAATGGAAACTGGCAGCAATTTCAGTAGAATAAAAAAATACCCGGTTTTTATCATATAATGAAGAAAACCGGACTATTTTAAAAGCGATGAAAGGGGAAGGATTATTCCATCCCCAGCGCGCGTTTACCGTGGATATTCAAATCCTCCAGCGTGAAGCGTCCTTCCCAGTTCGTTTCATAATCCTCGCGCGGGAAATCACCCGGCGACGCGCCTTTTTCCAGCGCGGCTTTCACTTTGTGAGCGTAGGCCAGATTCTTTTCGCACATCGGTGCGGCAGGGATGTACATCACGTTGCCCCAACCCTGTTGATTTTCTACCGGCGCGACGGCGTGAATGACATCACAATGCCACCACACTGAGTCTCCGGCTTCCAGCTGTGGAATGCTGGTTAGCGCTTCAATCAGCAGCGGATGCCATTGCGCGGAAATCGGCAGGACTCTGCCGGGCGCGACGCCGCACAGTTCATCTTCCGGCACATCGTCAAGCAATGGGCGTAACAGCACATATGCCATCGCTTCTGGAATAGGGACCACGTGCAACAATCCCTGACCTGGCAGCATATCGGACAGTGCTGTCCAACCCTGGAAGGTACGGAACACTGAACATTTGGTGGTGTTATCCACCGTGTACTCTTCTACTTCGGTGCGATGCGCTGCCTGCCACGGATCGTAATCGTCCAGTTTACCATTGAAAACATGAGCAAATACCCGCTGATACGCAGGCAGCAGCCAGCGTTCCAGCGCGCCGGAATCCGTATGCGCGCCCAGCCCTTTGGACGTGGTTCCCGGCGGACGGCGGCGTATACGGTCAGGGTAGATAACGCTGACATCCGGGTTAAACCATTGTTTACCTTCGCTTGAAAATGTCCAAAGACGATTGAGGAACGACTGGGCATTGGCCATTTCTTCACTCTGGCGGGCCTGCATCTGCGCCTGGGACCAGTAAATGGGGTAGATTTCAGGTCGCGATGCGCTCAGGGTGCCGAAGAAGTTATCGCCCGGTCCTTTGTAGACGTCATCAAAATGGTTGCGATCCAGGTAATCGAGCATCGACTGATCCCATGCCAGCGCCTGTTCGCGGGGGAAATGCCCCTTAATGACCGCGCATCCGCGACGCTTAATTTCTTCACGCTGCTCTGCACTCACGCGACCCGCTTTGATATCCGTATAGGACAACACCGGCCATACCGGGGAGCCTTGCGCTTTGAGGGCGTTGATTTCCGCCACGCGGGTGGCAATGGCATCGCTCAGTTGATTGAAGATCAACTGAACATCCCCAAGCTGTACCCGCAGTTGCTGTTTCATCTGACGGATTGCCGCTTTGTGATCGGCGGGCAATGTGTCGCTGGTAAAAGTAAAAGCCATAACCACCTCGCATAACTTTCATTTGAAACTTATATAACTTACAAGTGCAATATAAGTTAAAAATAAGTTAATGCAAGTTTAAAAACTTGATGGTGTGCACGGAATGCAAAAACGGTGAGAACCGGAGCAAGTACTCCGGTTGGCAGGATCAGGCGTTAAAAGGCGAAGTGTTATCCAGCACCGCCTGAATCACGTTCAGCGCGCCTTGATGGTTATTATCGTCGGTCTGATAGCGGGCAATAAATTTGATGTTCTCGGCTGCATTAGCCATGGCGAAAGAGTAGTGCGCCATTTTCAACATTTCCGCGTCGTTGCCGCTGTCGCCAATGGCGACCACGTTTTGTGGTGACAGGTTCCAGCGTTTTAACAGACGGCTGATCCCGTTGGCTTTATGTAAGCCGGGAATGATCAGGTCGATAAACCCAAAGCCGCTGGTGACGGGCTTCATAATGCCGTCGAGAGCAGAATGAAGATGATCGATAACTAATGGGATCTGTTGGTCAGGTAAATTCAGCGAGAACTTGAACAGCACATCGTCGATATCCTGGTAATCCTTTACGGGTTTCAGGCGATGGTAGTGTTTTGCCATCAACGCGACAAAGGACTCTGGGGCATTTTCGCTCACGTAGGCGCTTTGCAGTCCACAGGCCACAAAGTTGAGCTGCTTATCTTTGAGCAGTTCGCCAATGACAATGCGGGATTCGTGGCGGGTCAGCTCGCCGTGAAACAGTTGCTTACCATGTTCGAATACCAATGCTCCATTTTCGGCAACAAAGGAGATCTCATTTTTCAGCTCGGGGAAGAAGGAGATAAGCTGGTAGTACTGATTGCCGCTGGCCACGACAAATTCAATGTCTCTTTTTTTCAGTTCCTGGTACTGCGCCATAAAGCGTTCGCGATCATATTGCTTGGCGTCGTCGAGAAACGTTCCGTCCATATCGGTGACGATAACGTTGATGGTCATATATGCTCCTGGCTTATAACTGCAACCAGAAACATTCTAATAACAATGTGACCTGTAGCACAAATTTAATTTCGAATGAAAGTAAAAGGCCGGGTGGCAGCTTCGCCTTACCCGGCTAAAGGGAGAGTATGTAGGCCCGGTAAGCACAGTGCCACCGGGCGGGAGGGGGTTACAGCATATGTTCAGTGCGCGCGATGATATCGTCCTGCGCATCCGGAGACAGCGCGGTGAAGAAGGCGGAATAACCCGCGACACGCACCACCAGGTCACGGTACTGATCCGGGTGTTTTTTGGCTTCCAGCAGCGTTTCACGAGAAACGATGTTGTACTGAATATGCCAGCCTTTGTGCTCTTCAAAGAAGGTACGCAGCAGAATCATCAGCTTCTGTTTATCAGACTCATTTTCCAGCGTAGCCGGGTTCAGCTTCTGGTTTAACAGTACGCCGCCGAGGATTGAGCCGGTAGGCAGTTTACCTACAGAGCCAATTACCGCCGTTGGACCGAGATGGTCCGTACCGGAGGCCGGGCTGGCGCCTTCTGCCAGCGGAGTATGCGCTTTACGGCCATCCGGCGTTGCCATGGTTGCCGCGCCAAATGGTACGTTTGCGGAGATAGACGAGGTCCCGGCATAGTAGTTGCCGCCAACCGGACCACGGCCGTAACGCGGGTTGTGATACTGCTTAAGTTCGTCAATGTAGGTCTGATAAGCGCGAGCCAGCAGCGCATCAACGCTATCGTCATCGTTGCCGTACTTTGGCGCGCCGTTGATCAGGCGTTGACGCAACTGCTCGTGGGTCAGACCATCAAAATCATCAGCCAGCGCGGCGGCCAGTTGTTGTTGACCGATAGCGCCCTGTTCAAAGACCAGTTTCTTCACTGCTGCCAGGCTGTTGCCGAGGTTGGCGATACCCACCTGCAGACCGGATACCCAGTCATACTTCGCGCCGCCTTGCTTAATGCTCTTCGCGCGCTCAATACAATCATCTACCAGCGCAGAGCACAGAATATCGTGTACGTTTTCTTCCAGCATGGTGTCGACAACATACTCTATTTCGATGGATTTGCGCGTGTAGTAGCGGATCTGCGTATCCCAGGCCTCCATCACTTCATCGAAATTATTAAAGTTGCCGACTGAAAGCGCTTTTTCCTGCGGCAGGAATACTTTGCCGCTGGTGGCATCGCGTCCACCTTCCAGCGCCGCCAGCATCACGCGGGCAAAGTTAATAAAGCTCATGCCGGTGCAACGGTAGCCCCATTTCCCGCCAACGGCGGTTTCGATGCAACCAATAGCTGCATAGTCATAGGCGTCCTGCGGTTCAATGCCCAGCTTAATGAATTCCGGAATGACGATTTCATCGTTGTTAAAGGCTGGCATCCCGAAGCCGCAGCGGATCACCTGCACGCAGGCATCCAGGAAGTCATTACTCATCCCCGCATGATAACGCACGCTGAGGTTCGGTTGAGTAGAGCGCAGTCGGCCACAGGATTCCAGAATGGCATAGGAGAGCGGGTTGACGGCATCTATCGCCTGACCGTTGACCAGGTTCTGGCCACCGATGGTCACGTTCTGATACAGCGGGCTGCCTGCTGAGGCTTTCGAGTGGGAGCCAGAGCGAATTTTGTTTACTTCCAGCAATTTCAGCCAGCAGCTGTGCAACAGCTCAATGGCGTGCTCACGATCGAGACTCTGGTTTAGTTCTACGTCACGACGGTAGAACGGATAGAGGTACTGATCCATACGGCCAAACGATACGGAGTGACCGTTCGATTCAATTTGCAGGATCAACTGGATGAAGTAGCACAACTGCAGCGCCTGCCAGAACGTTTTTGGCGGCTCATGGGCGATGACATCGCAGTTTTCCGCCATGGTCAGCAGTTCATCACGGCGGCTGGCGCGCGTTTCTGTGGACGCCATTTTACGCGCCAGCGCGGCAAAGCGCTCAATGTGCAGGCCGACGGCCTCCAGCACGATATCAATCGCTTTCAGGAACTGATCGCCATGGAGGTCTTCCAGACAAGTCAGATTAATGCGGGAACGACGTTCATCGACTTTGTGGCGCAGACCGTCGAGACCTTTTTCCAGCAGCAGCGGGAAGTTCACCGCCAGGTGTGCGTCGCCGGAGGTCATATTACCTTCAGCTTTGATAATGCCGGTTTCCAGCAGCCCTTTTTGTTCGTCGGTAAACATGCCGTAGCAGCGGTCCTGTACGGTCTGACCGCGCCACCATGGGCACACCTCATGCAATACGCGCTTGTTCTCTTCGCTAACCGCGAAGCCTGCGCCGGGCCTGTCGGCGAGATCATCGATCTCTTTTTCAATCCAGGAGACGGTGTATTCCGGGAAGATTGGCGCGGCGCGTACTTCGCTTGCCTGGTTACCGATGATCAACTCGTCATGCTTGATCCAGATAGTGCGTTCCGCCAGGTGATGAGCCAGTGCCAGCGCACGGCGTACCGGGATGGGTTTATCCAGATGCTGTTGGTACATCTCGGTATAGTGCTGCGCGCGCTCGGTACAAACCGGCGGTTTCACGATGTGGATCAGGGCCGTTTTATGCGCTTTGATACGATCGCTGAGTGTGTCCAGTTTCAGAGTAGTCATGGCGATTATCCTCGTAGGGTCGCGGTTAAACCTTTAAGGCTGGCGTACTGCTGGGCAAATTCGAGCAGCGCAGGCGCATCAAGCGGTTTATCCGGGGCGTTGTAGGGTTGATTGAGTAAGTTGTACTTGTTGATGCCCAGCGTGTGGTAGGGCAAAAAATGGATCTCTCCGACGTGGAGTTCGTCGGCGGCAAAATCGGTAATGGCCTGAATAGCTGCTTCGTCAGCGTTGAATCCCTGAATCAGCGGGACGCGGATAATTATTTTTTTACCGGCGGCGGCCAGTTTTTTCAGGTTTTCCAGCACGCGAGAGGCGCTGCCATCGGTCCACTGTTTAAACGGCGCGTCGGCGACATGCTTTAAATCGGCCAGGAACAGATCAACGTAGGGTAATGACGGCTCAATATACTTCCAGGGAACATGCAAACAGGTTTCTACTGCCGTATGAATGCCTGCTTCGTGGCTGGCCTGGAACAATTCAGCCGCCAGCTCTGGCTGCATAAACGGTTCGCCGCCGGAAAGCGTGAGTCCCCCTCCGCAGCGGTCGTAAAACGGTTTATCCCGCAATACGGTCGCCATGATTTCGTCCACGCTTTTTACCTCTCCACAGACGGTCAGCGCCTGGGTAGGGCAGCAGTGGGTCAGCGCCGTCAGAGCATCATCGGTCAGTTTTTCGCGATGAATCAGCAACCCGCTCAGTGCCCGCTCAATCACCTCCGGTGCCGCCTGAGCACAAAGATCGCAACCATCAAGGCACAGACGTGCGTCATAGAGCAGATCCCGCGTCCGGGCGCGGCTTTCCGGATTCTGGCACCACCGACAGCCCAGTGAGCATCCCTTAAGGAACACCACGGTGCGGATACCTGGACCATCATGCGTGGAATAGCGCTGGATATTGAAAATCATAAGCGGCCTCTTTTCTTTCGTATAAAGATTAAATTACTTTCGAATGAAAGTTATATTGACGTGCGTCAACTAACCGCGAGGTTTCGCCGTGCTACCTTTTATTCATGCTAATTATTCGTTTGAGGAAAGGTGATGGAACTCTATTTAGATACGTCTGATGTTGCCGCGGTAAAAGCGCTGGCGCGTGTTTTTCCGTTGGCAGGGGTGACCACTAACCCAAGCATTGTGGCGGCAGGTAAGCAGACGCTGGACGTGTTACTGCCGCAACTGCAGGACGCGATGGGTGGGCAAGGCCGCCTGTTTGCACAGGTAATGGCGACCACCGCCGAAGGGATGGTCAGCGATGCGCGTAAACTGCGGGCAATCATCGCGGATATCGTCGTGAAAGTGCCGGTCACGGCAGAGGGTCTGGCAGCAATTAAATTGCTGAAAGAAGAGGGCATCCCGACGCTGGGGACCGCGGTTTACGGTGCTGCTCAGGGGCTTTTAGCTGCGCTGGCTGGCGCCGAATATGTTGCGCCATACGTTAACCGCGTGGACGCTCAGGGGGGCGACGGCATTCAGACGGTGACCGATCTGCAGGCCTTATTGAAAATGCATGCCCCGCACGCCAAAGTGCTGGCAGCCAGTTTCAAAACGCCGCGTCAGGCGCTGGATTGCCTGCTGGTCGGCTGTGAGTCCATCACGCTGCCGCTGGATGTCGCTCAGCAGATGATTAGCTCTCCAGCCGTTGATGCTGCCGTGGCGAAGTTTGAGCACGACTGGCAGAGCGCATTTGGTCGCACGTCGATCTGATGCTGTTGCCGGGGGGCGCTAACGCTTACCCGGCCTACGTTCGAGCCGTTGTAGGTCGGGTAAGGCGAAGCCGCCACCCGACTTTTTTACCGACTACAAACCTCGCACCCCGGATTACGCATCAGCTTCATTTCGCGAAACTGGCAGGTCATGGCGTCGTACATGACGATTTTTCCAGACGCCGGTTTACCATAGCTTGCCAGCAGCTTAATGGCTTCCATCGCCTGTAACGATCCGATCACGCCGATTAGCGGGGCCATCACGCCTGCCTCGACGCAGGTCAGGGCGTTTTCACCGAACAGACGGCTCAGGCAACGGTAGCAGGGCTCGCCTTCCTGATACGTAAAGACGGTAATTTGCCCTTCCATGCGAATTGCCGCACCGGAAACCAGCGGAACCCCGGCGGCAAAGCATCCTGCATTCAGCTGATTGCGGATGCTGACGTTATCCGTACAGTCCAGCACCAAATCGTGTTCGGCGATAAGCGAGTGAATCTCGCTCTCGTCCAGCAGCGCATTCACTGGCGTAATGGCGATATAGGGGTTGATTCGCGCCAGGGCGTCGCGGGCGGAGAGCACTTTCGGCTGTCCAACGGTCGCATCGCTGTGCAGCGTCTGGCGCTGGAGATTCGACACGGAGACCGTGTCAAAGTCGAGCAGGGTTAAATGTCCGATGCCCGCGCCCGCCAGATACTGAGTTGCCGCGCATCCCAGCCCTCCCAGACCAACGACCAGTACCCGCGCCTCCTTGAGCGCTTCCTGACCTTCGAAATCGAAGCCGCGCAGAATGATTTGCCGGTTATAGCGCATCATCTCCTGGTCGCTGAGTTCTGCCATTACAGGCCTCCAAACAGTGCGTTAAACGGCTCGACCTCAACCCATTCTCCGGCTTCGACGTTACCACGGTCGCGTTCCAGCACGATAAAACAGTTGCCCAGGCTAAAGGAGCTAAAAATATGCGAGCCCTGATGTCCGGTAGTGGTGACTTCCAGTTCGCCTTCTGCGGTACGCTGTAATACACCGCGCTGAAAATCCAGACGGCCAGGCGTTTTCTTCAGACGTGATGCGCTGCGCACGCGCTGGCGTGGCGGCAGTCCGCAGGCGGTGTTACCGCTGAGTTTCGCCAGTAGCGGTTGGACCAGTTGATAAAAGGTGAGGGCCGCTGACACCGGGTTACCCGGCAGGCCGCAAAACCAGCTGTTGCTCAGTTTGCCAAAGGCGAACGGTTTACCGGGTTTGATGGCCAATTTCCAGAAGGCAATTTCTCCCAGTTCTTCCAGAATGGTTTTGGTGTAATCCGCTTCGCCAACAGAAACACCACCGGAACTGATAACGACATCGGCCTGGCTGTCGGCTTCGATAAACGCGGCGCGCAGCGCGTTGGGATCGTCACGAATAATCCCTAAGTTGATCACCTCGCAGCCCAACTGCTGCAGCATCAGATGTACGGTCAGACGGTTAGTATCATAAATCTGTCCGTCGCCCAGCGGCTGACCCGGCAGTTGCAGTTCATCACCGGTGGAGAACAACGCCACGCGGACTTTGCGCACGACGGGGACATCGGCAATACCGAGCGAAGCCAGCACGGGAAGCTCGGCGGTGGTCAGGCGAGTCCCGGCGGGAAATACCACCGCGCCGTTGGCAATATCTTCACCGCGCAGACGAATATTTTGTCCGCTGCGGACGTCGGCGGTAAAACGCACACCGTCGTCAGTTTGTTCCGTTTGCTCCTGCATCACTACCGCTTCGCAACCGACAGGAACCGGGGCACCGGTCATAATACGGATGCAGGTTCCCGCAGGCCACTCGCCATGGAAAGGCTGACCGGCAAAGGCTTTACCTGCAACGGAGAGCGGCTGGCCGGATTGCAGATCGGCCAAACGCACCGCATAACCATCCATTGCCGAGTTATCGAATCCAGGGACATCAATCGGGGAGACGATGTCGGTCGCCAGAATACGACCAAAGCATTGAACCAGGGGCAGCGTTTCGACGGCGGTGAGTGGGGTAATACGCGAAAGCATCTGAGAGAGAGCCGTTTCAAGCGGCATCAGTCCGGCGGTAAATTCCATGTGAAGACTCCTGCGGGGCAAAATCGAATCCGGTTATTATGTCAGAAAATGGACGCGGACAGTATGCCACCTCAGGCTTAGGATCGGATCTGATAACGGTTTTCTTCCAGAGGATAGCGCGACAGGAAAAATGCCGTATAAACTCACTATTTCCGCTTTTTTCCCTGGGGGCTAAATGACTCATAATATCCCGGACGCCATTCGACGCCAGGTGGATGCCGCCAGTGCGCTCATCCGCCAGATTTTTGAGGGGAATCTCGTTGCCATTCATTTGTATGGATCTGCTGTTGAAGGGGGATTAAAACCCCAAAGCGACATCGATTTACTGGTTACCATCAGGCAACCGCTGGATATGCAGCAAAGAAAAAAATTGATGCAGGATTTGCTGGCTATTTCTGCGCCTCCCGGCGTCTGCGTGCGGTATCGTGCGCTGGAAGTGACCGTTGTACTGTTCTCGCAGATTGTACCGTGGCGATTTCCACCGGCGCGAGAGATGCAGTTTGGTGAATGGTTGCGTGAAGATATCTGCGCTGGTGTGTATGAACCGGCGCAGGTGGATCCCGACCTTTCCATTCTGCTGACCCAGGCCCGGCGTGCCAGCGTACCGTTGTTCGGTGAACCCGCTGAGAGATTATTCAATGTCATCCCTTTTAGCGATATCGTACAAACATTTCGACATATCCTTGATATGTGGCAGAAACCGGCCGATTTAGAAGGGGACGAGCGGAATATTATCCTTGCTCTGGCACGCATCTGGTATAGCGTGGTTACGGGCAATATTGTCGCTAAAGATGAGGCTGCGTCCTGGCTGATACCGCAATTGCCCACTGAACATGCCGCCACGTTGCAGGCTGCGCGTGCGGAATATCTGGGGTTAACCAAAGAGAACTGGGCCGCATGCATGCCGTCTGTTGAACGCTTTGTGTTTTATGCAAAAAAACAGATTACCGATCGGTTGAATTAATTTATTCAATAACGTCGGGGAATCTCCTGTTTGTTGAACACTGCTGCATGACCTGATGCGAAGAAGTGTGAGGGGCGGGCCTTTACCTTTACATGACGTCTGCATCTTTCTATATTCAAAAATCGAATCAATAACTCACAGAAATTCTGATATTTATAACCCCGTTACCTGCCACCTTAATGGATGAAAAAAATGGGCAAAGCAGTCATTGCAATTCACGGCGGCGCTGGGGCAATAACCCGCGCAGAGCTAAGCCAGGAGCAGGAGTTGCGTTATATACAGGCGCTGTCAGATATCGTTGAAACCGGACAACGTATGCTAGAAGCGGGCCGAAACGCACTGGATGTTGTCACTGAGGCTGTGCGCCTACTGGAAGAGTGCCCTCTGTTTAACGCCGGAATTGGTGCTGTGTATACCCGTGATGAAACCCATGAACTGGATGCCTGCGTCATGGATGGTAATACCCTGCAAGCGGGTGCTGTCGCCGGAGTCAGTCATCTGCGCAACCCGATCCTCGCGGCGCGCCTGGTGATGGAACACAGCCCCCACGTCATGATGATTGGTGAAGGGGCAGAAAATTTTGCCATTGCCCAGGGTATGGAGCGCGTTTCGGCGGATATTTTCTCGACGCCAGAACGCTATGCACAGCTGCTGGCGGCGCAAGCAGCGGGTGAAACGGTGCTGGATCACAGTGCGACCCCGCTGGATGAAAACAATAAAATGGGTACCGTGGGTGCGGTTGCGCTGGATATGTTTGGCAATCTGGCGGCAGCAACATCGACTGGCGGGATGACCAACAAATTACCGGGTCGGGTGGGGGATAGTCCGCTGGTCGGCGCAGGCTGTTATGCCAATAACGCAAGTGTGGCCGTCTCCTGCACCGGAACAGGCGAAGTTTTTATTCGTGCGCTGGCGGCCTATGACATTGCGGCATTGATGGATTATGGCGGCCTGAGTTTATCAGAGGCGTGTGAACGCGTGGTGATGGAAAAATTACCGGCGCTGGGCGGCAGCGGTGGATTAATTGCTATCGATCATGAAGGGAATGTGGCTTTGCCGTTTAACAGCGAAGGCATGTACCGCGCCTGGGGATACGCAGGCGACACGCCCACCACTGGTATTTATCGGGAAAAAGGAGATACCGTTGCCACACAGTGATGAGCTTGATGCCCGTGATGTGCTGTCCGTCAGCAACCTGAATATTGCCTTTGAACAGGAGCAGCAACGCGTTAGCGCTGTGCGCAATCTGTCATTTCGCCTGAAGCGTGGCGAAACGCTGGCGATTGTTGGCGAGTCCGGTTCCGGAAAATCGGTAACGGCCTTGTCGCTGATGCGTCTGATTGAACAGGCGGGCGGCGAGGTAAGCTGTGATGCGATGCTGCTACGGCGGCGTAATCGGCAGGTGATTGAACTCGGCGAGCAGAGCGCAGCCCGGATGCGCCATGTGCGTGGCGCGGATATCGCGATGATCTTCCAGGAGCCTATGACATCGCTTAACCCGGTGTTTACCGTCGGCGAGCAAATTGCCGAGTCTATCCGCTTGCACCAGGGTGCCAGTCACGAAGAGGCGATGGTAGAAGCGAAGCGAATGCTCGATCAGGTGCGTATCCCCGAGGCGAAGGCGATTTTATCGCGTTATCCACACCAGCTTTCCGGCGGTATGCGCCAGCGGGTGATGATCGCCATGGCGCTGTCGTGTCGCCCTGCGGTGTTGATTGCCGATGAGCCGACCACCGCGCTGGACGTCACGATTCAGGCACAGATCCTGCAACTGATAAAAGTGCTGCAGCAAGAGATGTCGATGGGCGTTATTTTTATCACCCACGATATGGGCGTGGTGGCAGATATCGCTGACCGGGTGCTGGTGATGTACCAGGGTGAAGCGGTCGAAACGGGCAGCGTTGAGCAAATTTTTCATGCTCCGCAGCATCCTTACACTCAAGCGCTGTTGGCAGCAGTGCCGCAACTTGGGGAGATGCGCGGGCATGACCTTCCGCGACGCTTCCCGCTTATTTCTCTGCACGATCCTCATCATGTTGAACCTCAAACCGAGCAGGACACGGTAGTTGAGGGAGAGCCGATTCTGCGGGTTCGCAACCTGGTGACACGTTTTCCCCTGCGTAGCGGCATCCTTAATCGCGTGACCCGCGAGGTGCATGCGGTGGAAAACGTCAGTTTTGATCTCTGGCCCGGCGAAACGCTTTCACTGGTAGGCGAGTCGGGGTGTGGTAAATCAACGACCGGGCGGGCATTGTTGCGTCTGGTGGAGTCCCAGCGCGGGGAGATTTTCTTCAAGGGACAACGCATTGATACCCTGGCCGCCAGCAAGTTGCAGCCGCTGCGTCGGGATATCCAGTTTATCTTCCAGGACCCTTATGCGTCGCTCGACCCCCGACAGACGGTGGGATATTCCATCTTAGAGCCACTGAGGGTGCACGGTTTGTTGCAAGGCGATGCGGCGACAAAACGGGTCGCATGGTTGCTCGAGCGTGTCGGGTTGCTACCTGAGCACGCCTGGCGCTATCCGCACGAATTTTCCGGTGGTCAGCGTCAGCGTATCTGTATAGCCCGGGCGTTGGCGCTCAATCCTAAAGTGATTATTGCCGATGAGTCCGTCTCGGCACTGGATGTCTCGATTCGCGGGCAAATTATTAATCTGTTGCTCGACCTACAGCGGGAAATGGGTATTGCGTACCTGTTTATTTCCCACGATATGGCGGTGGTGGAGCGTATTAGTCACCGCGTGGCGGTGATGTACCTGGGGCAGATTGTTGAGATCGGCACCCGACGGGCGGTGTTTGAAAATCCACAGCATCCCTACACGCGAAAACTTATGGCGGCAGTCCCGGTTGCCGATCCATCGCATCAAAGACCACAGCGCGTGCTGTTGTCGGATGATATCCCCAGTAATATCCGCAAACGCGGTGAAGAGATCCCCCCGGTTTCACTACAGTTAGTGGAACCGGGGCATTACGTTGCGCGCGTGCCAGCGGAAAGTGCGCTTTCGCGTTTATGACAGGCAGGCAGGGTTTAAGGAGAATAACATGACAAAAATTGTTGCTCGGAAATGGCTGGTTGCTGTGGGAGTGGCCTCTGCGCTGGCCGCATCGCCTGGCTGGGCCGCCAAAGATGTGGTGGTTGCTGTAGGGTCTAATTTCACCACGCTCGACCCCTATGACGCGAACGACACGTTGTCGCAGGCGGTAGCGAAGTCGTTTTATCAGGGGCTGTTCGGCCTTGATAAAGAGATGAAGCTGAAAAATGTGTTGGCGGAAAGCTATACCGTTTCTGATGATGGCCTGACGTACACCGTTAAACTGCGACAGGGCGTGAAGTTTCAGGATGGGACTGACTTCAATGCGGCTGCGGTAAAAGCCAACCTTGATCGCGCCAGCAATCCGGAAAATCACCTTAAACGCTATAACCTGTATAAGAATATCGATAAAACCGAGGTGGTTGATCCTGCTACAGTGAAGATTACGCTGAAGCAGCCATTCTCTGCCTTTATCAATATTCTGGCGCATCCGGCTACGGCGATGATTTCTCCCGCCGCGCTGGAGAAATATGGCAAGGAGATTGGTTTCCATCCTGTCGGCACCGGGCCATATCAGCTTGATACCTGGAATCAGACGGATTTTGTGAAGGTTAAGAAGTTCGCGGGTTACTGGCAGCAAGGGTTGCCAAAGCTGGATACGATTACCTGGCGTCCGGTAACGGACAACAACACGCGTGCGGCAATGCTGCAAACCGGGGAAGCGCAGTTTGCTTTCCCTATTCCGTACGAGCAGGCGGCGTTACTGGCGAAGAATAAAAACCTGGAACTGGTCGCCAGCCCGTCTATTATGCAGCGTTATATCAGCATGAACGTCACGCAAAAACCGTTCGATAATCCGAAGGTGCGCGAGGCGTTGAATTATGCCATCAACCGTCAGGCGCTGGTGAAAGTGGCTTTTGCCGGTTACGCCACGCCGGCAACGGGCGTTCTTCCGCCATCAATAGCCTATGCGCAAAGCTACACGCCGTGGCCTTACGATCCGGCAAAAGCACGCCAATTGCTGAAAGAAGCGGGTTATCCCAACGGCTTTACCACCACGCTGTGGTCATCCCATAACCACAGCACCGCGCAGAAAGTGCTGCAATTTACCCAGCAGCAACTGGCGCAGGTGGGCGTGAAGGCTCAGGTGACGGCGATGGATGCCGGGCAGCGGGCGGCGGAAGTCGAGGGTAAGGCGCAGAAAGAAAGCGGGGTACGGATGTTCTACACCGGCTGGTCGGCGTCTACAGGCGAAGCGGACTGGGCGTTGTCGCCGCTGTTTGCGTCACAGAACTGGCCACCAACCTTGTTTAATACCGCGTTCTACAGCAATAAGCAGGTGGACAGTGATTTAGCGGCGGCCTTGCAAACCAACGATCCGGCGCAGAAAGCGAAGCTGTACAAGGACGCGCAGGATATCATCTGGAAAGAGTCGCCGTGGATCCCGCTGGTGGTGGAGAAACTGATCTCGGCGCACAGTACGAATTTGACCGGATTCTGGATCATGCCCGACACCGGGTTTAGTTTTGATGACGCGGATTTGAAATAAGCTATTCATTCGGCCCTGCATGGACGGGGCCGGCGAAGGGAGTCTGATGCTCAACTATGTTTTCAAGCGCCTGCTGGGGTTGATTCCGACGCTGTTAATTGTGGCGGTGCTGGTATTTTTATTTGTTCACCTGCTACCCGGCGATCCGGCGCGGCTGATTGCCGGACCGGAAGCCGACGCCGAGGTGATTGAACTGGTGCGTACGCAGTTGGGTCTGGACCAGCCGCTGCATATTCAGTTCTGGCACTACATGACCAACGTGTTGCAAGGTGACTTCGGGACCTCGATGGTTTCTCGTCGTCCGGTTTCAGAAGAGATAGCCAGTCGTTTTATGCCGTCGCTATGGCTGACGATCGCCAGTATGGCGTGGGCGGTTTTGTTTGGTATGACGGCGGGGATCATTGCCGCCGTTTGGCGCAACCGCTGGCCTGACAGGTTGAGTATGACGCTGGCAGTAACCGGGATCTCTTTCCCGGCCTTTGCGCTTGGCATGCTGCTCATGCAGATATTCTCCGTTGAGCTTGGCTGGTTGCCCACCGTTGGCGCTGACACCTGGCTGCACTATATCCTTCCGTCAATTACGCTGGGTGCGGCGGTGGCCGCGGTGTTAGCCCGGTTTACTCGCGCATCGTTCGTCGATGTGCTCAGTGAAGACTATATGCGTACCGCGCGGGCCAAAGGGGTGAGTGAAACCTGGGTGGTATTAAAACATGGCTTGCGTAATGCGATGATCCCGGTGGTCACCATGATGGGGTTGCAGTTTGGCTTTTTGTTGGGCGGTTCTATTGTGGTTGAGAAGGTGTTCAACTGGCCTGGTCTTGGGCGATTGTTGGTCGACTCAGTTGAAATGCGCGACTACCCGGTGATCCAGGCCGAGGTGCTGTTGTTTTCTCTGGAGTTTATTCTTATCAACTTAGTGGTGGATGTGCTTTACGCCGCCATTAACCCGGCTATCAGGTACAAGTAAGGATGCGATTTTTTAACTGGCGCCGACAGGCGATTTTGAATGCAATGCCCCTTGTTAAGCCAGAGCAGATACGCACGCCGTGGCATGAGTTCTGGCGTCGTTTTCGCCGCCAGCGCATGGCGATGATTGCGGGTGTATTTGTCCTGGTCCTGATCGCGGTGGCGATTTTTGCTCGCTGGTTGACGCCATTTGATGCCGAGAACTACTTCGATTATGACCGACTGAATGATGGTCCCTCGATGCTGCACTGGTTTGGCGTTGACTCGCTTGGGCGGGATATTTTTAGCCGCGTACTGGTTGGCGCACAAATTTCTCTGGCGGCCGGGGTCTTTGCCGTCTTTATTGGCGCGGCGATTGGCACGGTACTGGGTCTGCTGGCTGGATATTACGAAGGCTGGTGGGATCGGCTGATTATGCGTATCTGTGATGTGCTGTTTGCCTTTCCAGGGATTTTGCTGGCAATAGCAGTGGTCGCCGTGCTGGGCAGCGGCATTGCGAACGTGATTATTGCGGTTGCGGTGTTTTCCATTCCGGCTTTTGCGCGACTGGTTCGTGGCAATACGTTGGTTCTCAAGCAACAAACATTTATTGAGTCAGCACGCAGCATTGGTGCCAGTGACGCGACCATCATTTTTAACCATATCCTGCCGGGGACGGTTTCATCGATCGTGGTCTTTTTTACTATGCGAATCGGCACGTCGATTATCTCTGCCGCGAGCCTGTCCTTCCTCGGTTTAGGGGCACAGCCGCCGACGCCAGAATGGGGGGCCATGCTCAATGAAGCGCGGGCTGATATGGTGATCGCGCCGCACGTGGCGATTTTCCCGGCGGTGGCGATATTCCTGACCGTGCTGGCGTTTAACCTGCTGGGGGATGGGTTGCGCGACGCGCTGGATCCGAAGATCAAAGGATAATACAAGGCCTGATAAGACGCGCTGGCGTCGTCATCAGGCGTTGCCGGATGCGGCGTAACGCCTTATCCGGCCTACGGTTGAGTTACGCTTATTAAACGCGAGTGCCCCACAGATCGTATTCATCTGCGTTTTCGACTTTCACGCGGAGGATATCGCCAGGCTGCACGTTGGTTTCGCCATTCAGGTACACCGCACCGTCGATTTCAGGGGCATCAGCCATACTTCGACCAATCGCGCCTTCTTCGTCAACTTCGTCCACGATGACCAGAATTTCGCGGCCCACTTTCTCCTGCAAACGTTCAGCAGAGATCTGCTGCTGCAGCTGCATAAAGCGGTTCCAGCGTTCTTCTTTTACCTCTTCCGGGATTTGATCTGGCAGATCGTTGGCTCCTGCACCTTCTACCGGGCTGTATTTAAAGCAGCCGACGCGGTCCAGACGCGCTTCTTTCAGGAAATCGAGCAGCATCTGGAAGTCTTCTTCGGTTTCGCCCGGGAAGCCAACAATAAACGTTGAACGCAGGGTCAGTTCAGGGCAGATTTCACGCCACTGTTTAATACGTGCCAGCTGTCGGTCCACAGAGCCTGGGCGTTTCATCAGTTTAAGAATTCGCGGGCTTGCATGCTGCAGTGGGATGTCCAGATACGGCAGGATTTTCCCTTCCGCCATCAGCGGGATCACATCATCAACGTGCGGGTACGGGTAGACGTAATGCAGACGGGTCCAGATCCCCAGTTTTGACAACTGTTCGCACAGGTCAACCATGCTGGTTTTAACGGGCTCGCCGTTATGGAAACCGGTACGATGCTTCACATCCACACCGTAAGCAGAAGTATCCTGGGAGATCACCAGAATCTCTTTCACGCCCGCATCGACCAGACGTTTAGCCTCGCTGAGAACATCGCCAATCGGACGGCTCACCAGATCGCCACGCATCGACGGAATAATGCAGAACGTACAGCGGTGGTTACAGCCTTCAGAAATCTTCAGATAAGCATAATGGCGCGGCGTTAGCTTGACGCCCTGTTCAGGAACCAGGCTCAGGAAAGGATTATGCTTTGGTTTGGGAACATAGTGGTGAACGTGCTCCAGAACCTGTTCGTAGCTGTGCGGTCCGGTAATTTCCAGTACCTTCGGGTGGACCTCACGGATCTGATCGACTTTCGCGCCCAGACAGCCAGTGACGATCACCTTGCCGTTTTCGTTCAGCGCTTCACCAATGGCTTCCAGTGACTCCTGAACTGCGCTGTCGATAAAGCCGCAGGTGTTAACGATGACCATATCCGCGTCGTCGTAGCTTGGTACGACATCATAGCCTTCGGTACGAAGTTCGGTCAGGATGCGCTCAGAATCGACAAGGTTTTTCGGGCAGCCGAGGGAGACAAAGCCGATTTTCGGCTGGTGGGTTACATTGCTCATAGCGTAAAAAGTGTTCAGTTATTGGAATATTCAGGGCAGGGATTCTACAGAGTTCTGAACAAAAATTGTATCGCAATCTCAAATCATCAGCGGCCTGCCGGGCGCGGAATTAAAGATTATTTGTAAATTATGTTAATTTTAAGTGATGGATTGATCCTGGACACGACTTTGTTCAAAAAATAACCATACTATTAAGTTGCACCATAGTTGGAAAGAGGAGGAACAAGGTATGGTTGTTGACAGACTGAGAACCGATCTTCTCAACAAATTGATAAACGCCCGTATCGAACTTGCCGCTTATCTGCAGTTGAGAAAAGCGAAAGGCTATATGTCAGTCAGCGAGAGCGATCGTCTGCGTGATAACTTTTTTGAACTGAATCGCGAATTGCACGATCAATCACAGCTCCACGGTATGCATCTTGATCAGGAAGAGTGGAATGCCCTTCGTCGTGCTGAAGGGGCGTTAGCCGCCACCGCTGTTTGTCTGATGAGTGGACATCATGATTGTCCGAACTTTATTGCCGTTAATGCAGAGAAACTGGAAAACTGCCTGACAACGCTGACGCTGAGTATCCAGAGTTTGCAAGCTTATTCAACGCTGGAACACATCTGAACCAGGGGGAGGGCGCTCCCCCTTTTCGTTAAGATTATGTAAAAGTGGCGGGATAATTCCCCTTGCTGGCTACGCTTTAAGCAGAGCCATTAAGGAGGTGCTATGCGTCGACTCTTTCTCTGTGTTGCCTCACTGGCGTTGCTTTCCCCCTATGCCGCTGCCGTCAAGGTGGAGATCCTGCAAACCAAACTCGACCACCCGTGGTCGCTGGCCTTTTTACCCGATAATCGCAGTATGCTGATTACGCTCAGAGGAGGGCAACTTAGGCTCTGGCAACCCGATAAGGGGCTTTCCGACCCGCTGACCGGCGTACCCAAAGTCTGGGCGAATGGTCAGGGGGGACTGCTTGATGTGGCGTTGGCACCGGATTTTGCCCAATCCCGGCGGGTGTGGCTAAGCTTCGCGGAAGCTGACAGTGAAGGGAAAGCCGGAACAGCAGTAGGCTACGGGCGGTTAAGTGACGATCGTAAACACCTGCAGGGCTTCCGGACGGTGTTCCGCCAAATGCCTAAGTTATCAACCGGGAATCATTTTGGCGGGCGTATGGTATTTGATGGCAAAGGTTATTTATTTATAGGCCTTGGCGAGAATAACCAGCGCATAACCGCTCAGGAACTGGACAAATTACAGGGCAAAGTGGTTCGACTAACAGACGAGGGCAAAATTCCACCGGATAACCCGTTTGTGAACCAGACTGGCGCGCGGGCTGAAATATGGTCGTATGGCATCCGCAATCCGCAGGGGATGGCGATGAATCCCTGGAGCGATGCGTTGTGGCTTAATGAGCATGGCCCGCGTGGCGGAGATGAGATCAATATCCCCGGGAAAGGTAAAAACTATGGATGGCCAATCGCGACATGGGGTGTTAACTACAGTGGTTTCAACATCCCCGAAGCAAAAGGCTCAATTGTGGCGGGCACCGAGCAGCCTATCTTTTACTGGGAAAAATCACCTGCTGTCAGTGGGATGGCCTTTTATAATCACGATACGTTCCCACAGTGGAGACACAAACTGTTTATTGGTGCGCTGAAAGAACAGGGGGTGATTGTGTTAAGCGTGAAAGGTAATACAGTGACGGAAGACGGACGTATTTTGCATGACAGAGGGCAGCGAATCCGCGATGTGCGCGTCGGACCAGACGGTTATTTGTATGTATTAACCGACGAGTCCGACGGGGAATTGCTGAAAGTGAGTCCCTGACAGGATTAGCTGACCGGGATCATCACGACTTTCTGGAATGCCGGGCGCTCGGTGAGCTGTTGATACCAACGTTCCAGGTGAGGGCGTGGCGTCCAGCTCAGGCCGACATTAAACAGGTTATAGATGAACGGTGCGACGGCGATGTCCGCAGTGCCAAATTCAGCGCCAGAAAACCACGCCCGGTCGGCCAGCGCGTTGTCGAGAATGGCAAACAGGTTATCGCAGACCTTCGCACCGGCCTCGATGGCTGCCTGATCGCGTTGATCGGCAGGGGTTCTGACCAGACCAAATAAGATAACCCGATGTGCAGGGCTCAGCGTCTGGTTAGCCCAGTCCATCCATTTTTCACCCTCGGCACGTTTCGCCGGAGCGTCAACCCACAGTCGTTTTTGCCCGTACTGGGCCGCCAGGTAGCGGACAATGGTATTGGATTCCCACAGCAATACGTCTGTTTCGTCATCGCGTAGCAGTGGAACCAGTCCGTTAGGGTTCATCGCCAGATAGTCTGCGTCATGATTTACGCCATGCTGTCCCCCAGCCAGAATTTGGCTATACGGCAGTTCCAGTTCTTCGAGTGTCCACAATACTTTTTTTACGTTGGTCGAATTATTGCGACCCCACAGTGTAATCATAGTAACCCCGCAAATTAATTGAGCAGCTTTATGGCTGCATTCTCTATCTGACTCGCTCACATGGTGGGGTAAACCTAATATTTACGCAACAAGGCGCAAAAAAATCGTGATGAGAGCAGCGCAGCGCGGCGTTATTGCATAAACTTTAAAAACTTTACCAACTTACGGTTTCTTTAAGCTCGTTAGTGCGTTATTACTCACCGCACTTATTTTACACGTCATCCATCAGAACTTTTCTGTATGGTTGGCTGAGGCAACTTGGCCGGTTTTGTGTAAACACGGTGTGGTATGACGTGGTTTTTTGGAATGGATACTCGGGTGGCATTTATGACGCAATACTTCTCTTCCCTACGCAGCCTTGCTGCAGGTTCAGCACTCTTAATCCTTTTGGCGCCGACCGTACAGGCGGCGGAACAACCAACGGCCCCGCCGAGCGTTGACGCACGTGCGTGGATCTTAATGGATTACGCCAGCGGCAAAGTGCTGGCGGAAGGTAATGCCGATGAGAAACTGGATCCCGCCAGTCTGACCAAGATTATGACCAGCTATGTGGTCGGTCAGGCGCTAAAAGCCGGGAAAATTAATCTGAATGACATGGTTACCGTCGGGAAAGATGCCTGGGCGACCGGGAATCCGGCCCTGCGCGGCTCTTCGGTGATGTTCCTCAAGCCTGGCGATCAGGTTGCGGTGTCCGATCTGAACAAAGGCGTGATCATTCAGTCTGGTAATGACGCCTGTATTGCGCTCGCTGATTATGTTGCCGGCAGCCAGGAATCGTTTATCGGTTTGATGAACGGCTATGCGCAAAAACTGGGATTGACCAACACGACTTTCCAGACAGTACATGGTCTGGATGCAGCAGGGCAGTTCAGTACCGCGCGTGATATGGCATTGTTGGGTAAAGCGTTAATCCACGATGTGCCGGAAGAGTACGCCATCCATAAAGAGAAAGAGTTTACCTTTAATAAAATTCGCCAGCCTAACCGTAACCGCCTGCTGTGGAGTACCAACCTGAATGTGGATGGTATGAAAACGGGCACCACGGCGGGAGCCGGTTATAACCTGGTTGCATCCGCGACACAGGGCGATATGCGTTTGATCTCCGTGGTGCTGGGGGCAAAAACCGATCGTATTCGCTTTAATGAATCCGAAAAGTTGCTGACATGGGGTTTCCGCTTCTTTGAAACCGTTACGCCGATTAAACCGGACGCCACCTTTGTTACCCAACGAGTCTGGTTTGGCGATAAGAGTGAAGTCAATCTGGGCGCTGGAGAAGGTGGGTCTGTGACCATTCCGCGCGGTCAGCTGAAAAACCTGAAGGCGAGCTTTACCCTGACAGAGCCACAACTGACCGCGCCACTGAAGAAGGGCCAGGTTGTGGGGACAATCGACTTCCAGTTGAACGGAAAATCTATTGAACAGCGTCCGTTGATGGTGATGGAAGCGGTGGACGAGGGGGGATTCTTTAGCCGGATGTGGGACTTCGTTATGATGAAATTCCACCAGTGGTTTGGTGGCTGGTTCTCTTAATCGCTGATGCCGGATGACGATATGAAAGCACCGTCATCCGGCACAAATTTAGTACATCAATTTGATATGCTGCGCTTTGGCATACTCGACAAACGCATCATCCGGGCGGTTATCGCTGATGATGGTATCAAAGCGTTTTAATTCGCCCATCCTCGCGGGACGCACTTTCCCAAACTTGCTGTGATCGACCACCAGAACATGGTACTGCGCCATCGACATCGCCCAGTGTTTAACCGGTAATTCCTCAAGGTTAAAACAGGTTGCGCCTTTATCGATATGCACGCCGGCTGCGGAATAAAAAGCGATATCCGGGCAGACGTTATTCAGGGTTTCCTGGAAATCGAGTGGCTTGAAAATAGCATTACTGGCATGGAATTCGCCGCCACATAAAATGACGCGGCACTGTGGTTTCTCCTGTAACACCAGAAACGTATTCAGTGAATAGCAGATTGCGGTGAACGGTAATTCATTATCGATCGCTTCAATGATCCACGGCGTTGTTGTTCCGCAGTCGAAGAAAACGGTCTGATGCGCCTGGACGAGGCTGGCTGCCTGTTGCGCAGCCCGGCGTTTTTCATCAACCAGGCGGGATTTTTGATCGCTGATTAAATAGTGGCTGGCGCTACGGGGTTCCAGAACAATATAGCCCCCAAGCAGTACGACCGGGGCCGTGTTATTATTCAGATCGCGACGAATGGTCATTTCTGATACACCCAGCAGTGTCGCGGCTTCTTTAAGGTGTAATTTATCGCTGCGTTTTAGCGCCTGCAGTAATTGACCAATACGCTCGTCGCGTCGAGTTTCCATAGTTCCCCTGGAGAGTAGAATACGTGCTCAGTTTCGCGCTTAATACTACTCTCTTTACCGTGGGTTAGTCACGTACCCAGCCTTTACGAATAGGCAGGGCAAAACAGGTGCGATAGCAGGTCTGCAAACCGTGGTACAGGGTTGTGCCGAATCGTTGCCAGATCATCTGGGCGCTCAGGCAGCCGATCAGACCTGCCAGTAACCCCCCCAGCATATCCAGCGGCCAGTGTACGCCGAGGTAAACACGCGACCAGGCAATCGCCACGGCGACGACCATCAACAGTGCTCCGGACCACAGGCGGTGCCAGAACAGGAAGGCCAACGCGAAGGTAAAGATAACCGTACCGTGGTCGCTCGGGAAAGAGTCATCTGCAGCATGGTGCAGGAAGTTGTAGCCGATATGATTGACGAATGGCCGGTCGTGAGGGAATAAATGTCCCATGAGCCATGAAATGGTCAAGCCGACTGCCAGCGCAATCGCCATTTTTATGACCAACTGGCGCTGGATGGTCACGCGGTTTTGCGGCCCCCAAAGCCAGAGAATGATCGCCAGTAGCGGTACGATGCTAATCAGATCTTTGGCAATAAAAATGGCGAGCGAGATCGTCCATTGCGCAGAGTCCGGCGTGGCGTTGATCAGGTAAAAAAGCGAGTTGTTCAGATTTTCCAGCATAACATCCAGACTCAATGTAATCGTTAAAAAGGCCCATATTGGGGATCATAAAATTGCTTTCAGGCGATAAAAAGCGGTCTTGTCCTATTTGTCTGTTAACTGACTCTTTTTAAGACAATTAATGAGGCTTATTGAGCATGATAGCGGTCTCAACTTAAATTAACCTTAAAACAAAAAGCTATCGTGCAATTGAGTGTAAAAATGTGCGCATTTTGCTTTCAAATCACATAATTCACTATCACCAGTAAGGCGCATTTATTACACTTTGCGCGTTTTTTCATTTGTTAAGAGATTGCATGCAGAACCGTTTATCTTCAGGCGCCCGCTTGGGGCGTCAGGCATTACTTTTCCCTCTCTGTCTGGTGCTTTACGAATTCTCTACATATATCGGTAACGATATGATCCAACCCGGAATGTTGGCGGTGGTGGAGCAATATCAGGCCGGTTTAGATTGGGTTCCAACGTCCATGACCGCTTATCTGGCAGGCGGCATGTTTTTACAGTGGTTGTTAGGGCCGCTGTCGGACCGTGTTGGTCGTCGTCCGGTGATGTTAACCGGGGTGGTTTGGTTCATTGTGACCTGCCTCGCAACGCTGTTTGCACAAAATATTGAGCAATTTACTTTCCTGCGTTTTTTACAGGGGATTAGCCTGTGCTTTATTGGCGCGGTAGGTTACGCCGCAATTCAGGAGTCCTTTGAAGAAGCGGTGTGCATTAAAATCACTGCGCTAATGGCAAACGTAGCATTGATTGCACCGCTTTTGGGACCGTTGGTTGGGGCCGCCTGGGTACATGTCCTTCCGTGGGAAGGCATGTTTGTCCTGTTTGCCGCGCTGGCTGCAATTGCCTTTTTTGGCCTGCAGCGCGCGATGCCGGAAACGGCTACCCGTCTGGGCGAGAAGCTTTCTATCAAAGAGTTGGGCAAAGATTATAAGCTGGTGCTAAAAAATGTGCGTTTTGTCGCAGGCGCACTGGCATTGGGCTTTGTCAGTCTGCCATTGCTGGCGTGGATTGCGCAGTCCCCGATCATTATTATCAGTGGCGAACATCTCAGCAGCTACGAATATGGCCTGCTGCAGGTGCCGATTTTTGGTGCACTGATTGCAGGTAACCTGGTGCTGGCGCGTCTGACATCCCGCCGCACGGTGCGCTCGCTGATCATCATGGGGGGCTGGCCAATCTCCGTGGGATTGATCATTGCCGCCGCGGCCACGGTTGTTTCTTCTCATGCGTATCTGTGGATGACGGCAGGTTTAAGTTTTTATGCATTTGGCATTGGTGTGGCGAATGCCGGGTTGGTGCGCCTGACGCTGTTTGCCAGTGAAATGAGCAAAGGGACAGTTTCAGCAGCAATGGGTATGCTGCAAATGCTGATATTTACCGTTGGTATTGAGCTGAGTAAACATGCTTATCTGCTGGGTGGAAACGGCTTGTTCAGTCTGTTTAATCTGGCCAGCGGTGTGCTGTGGCTGATTCTGATGGTTATCTTTCTGAAAGATAAGCGGGTAGGGAATTCCCGGGAAGGTTAAAGCCCGGTTTCCGGGCTTTGCAATCATTAGTGATGGTCATCAATCTGATGCTCAATGACCATCCCTTCACCTACGCTGGCAACATGACGCGCATACGGATGTGCGCGGTAAACAGGGGCTGGAGTGGCTGCCGGAGCAACATAAACCGTTTGCGGGGCAGTAGCGACACTGACCGCCTGCGGAACATTGACGGAAGAAGGAACAACCACTACTTTGTATCCGCTTGGTACATCAACGGTAACATTCTGTGCAAATGCTGTTCCTGCAAATCCCAGCAACACTGTTGCCATCAGTACACTTTTCTTCATAATCTGCTCACCTGAAATATTCACTGGAAGTAATAATCCAGTGGGTTAATTTGAGGCGGATTATGAATAGATCATGCCATCATTTTGTTGCCGTCTGTGCTGAGGCGTTAATGTGTAAACGGTGCTTCATTGTTTAACACGCGGTCGATAATATCCAGCACGCCCTCTTCGTTATTCGAACCCGCGCGATATTTCGCCGCCTGGATAACCGGCTCATGGGCGTTGGCCATTGCAAAACTAAATCCTGCCTGGCGCAGCATCTCGATATCATTTCCGCCATCGCCAAACACGACAACCTCATCGTTGGTAATATTCCAGCGTTGTTGCAGCAGGTGTAGGCCGTTGGCTTTATGAACACCCGGAATAATTAAATCGATACTGCCGTATCCAGTATGCACTGGTACCATAATGTCGCCAATCGCCTCATGAAGATCGGCCTGCACCTGGGGAATGCGATCGTCGGAGATATTCAGGCCAAATTTGAAGAATACATCGTTGATATTGTCGAAGTTATCGACAAATTCAAGACGGTGATAATACATGGCAGAGATGGATTTATGCTCATCGCTGTACTGCTTCAGGGTGTAGGCACTGTTTTTACCACAGGCGATAATATCAACGTCTGCGCGGGTCAGCAGATATTCTACGATGGTCTGGAAATCGTCTTTTGCCAGTTCACCGTTAAAAATATCTTCCCCTTCGCTGACCACCCAGCCACCGTTTTCCGCCACAAATGAGATTTCATTGGCCAGTTCGGGAAAAAAAGAGATCAACTGGTAATACTGATTGCCGCTGGCGACTACAAAGCGGATCCCTTGTGCTTTCATTTGACGGTACTGCGCCATAAACCGCTCGCGGTTATAGGTCTTTTGGTCACTTAAAAACGTACCGTCCATGTCTACTGCAATTAACTTGATACCCATTAGCCGTTCTCCATCACAGTGGTATTTTTGACATCCGGTTTAGCCACAGCCTTCGCTACGATGGCTGCGACAAGCACCAGCGCCAGCACAACCAACATGGCGCTGCGCAGGCCATAGTGTTCACCCAAATAGCCCAGCAGCGGCGGACCGACCAGGAATGCCAGATAGCCAGTAGTCGCAACAACGCTCACGCGGGTTGGCGCATCAGGGCCGGTATCGCTGGCGGCTGAAATGGTCAGCGGGAAGCCGAGAGAAGCCCCTAGCCCCCAAAGGATCACCGAGACACCTGCCACCCATGAGCTGTCGACAAAAATGATCAGGCTGATACCGAGCGCGCCCATCAGTGCACTGGCGCGTACTACTGCCACACGGCTGTAGCGGTCGATGAACCAGCCACCGGTGAAGCGCCCGACGGTCATACCGAGCGTAAAGCCGGCATAAATCAGCGATCCGGATGTCGGGCTAAATCCATGTCCATCAACCATCAGTAATGGAAGCCAGTCGTTGGCGGAACCTTCGGCAAATGCCATTGCGAGCACCACGACGCCAATCAGCAGCAACTGCATATCGCGATAGAATGGCAACCCTTTTTCAACGGCGTGCGAACCGTCAGTAGCATTCTTACCTGTGCCGTCGGGGATAGCCTTAATAGCGATAAAAATAGGGGTAATAGCCACCATCGCCGCCAGCAGAATATGTGCTGTCGCGGGGACGCTGACGGCGGTAAGTACCATGCCAACACCTGCGCCAGCCAGCGTTCCAAGGCTGTAGAAACCATGCATCATCGGCAGAACAGTTTTTTTCATTTCACGCTCAACCGCTGCACCTTCGACGTTGATAGCCACTTCTGCCGCGCCAAAACTGGCGCCAAACACGCACAGACCAAACGCAAACAGCCAGGCGGAATGCAACCATAATGCGAGGCTGAGAATTGTCATTCCCAGAACCGCGCATGACATGGTGGCGCGGATGACGTTGCGTGTGCCAAATCGTTTCACCAGCCAGGCCGAACAAAGAATGCCACTCATCGAACCAATTGAGAGTCCAAACAGCACCGCACCCATTTCGGCGGTAGAGATGGAGAGAATATCTCTGATGGCAGGGGTACGCGTTGCCCAGGAGGCCATTAATAATCCTGGTAAAAAGAAGAACGTGAACAGCGCCCAGGTGCGACGTCTTAAGGCTTTGCGTGATGAGATGCCAGTCATGAATTCGAGCCAAAGAAAAGAGGGAAGAAGACAACATTAGCAAGGTTGTGTACATTTGTACACAAATGCAAGAAGAGGTAAAGCAGTGCGACGCGCGAACGACCCACAACGACGGGATAAAATAGTCCAGGCCACGCTGGATGCGGTTATAATCCATGGTATTCATGGGGTTACACACCGGAAAATCGCCATGATTGCCGAGGTGCCGCTGGGCTCAATGACCTATTACTTTTCGGGAATAGATGAGCTTTTAATGGAGGCATTCGAGCGTTTTACTGACACCATGTCTGTGCAATATCAGGCATTTTTTGCCGGTGTTGAAAATGCGCCACAGGCCTGCCATGCGATTACCGATATGATCTATAGCTCTCAGGTCACAACGCCTGACAACATGGAGCTTATGTATCAGTTATATGCCTTCGCCAGCCGTAAACCGGCGCTAAAAACAGTGATGCAAAATTGGATGCTACGCAGCCAACAAACGCTTGAGCAGTGGTTCGAGCCGGTTACGGCGCGGGCGCTGGATGCATTTATTGAAGGGATGACGCTGCATTTTGTCACAGATAAAAAACCGCTCTCGCGGGAAGGTATTCTGGTGATGGTGGAGCGTATTGCCGGATTACCTCAGAGATGAAATCATCAAAATGGTTTGTCGAGGCGGGTAACGGCCTGACGTAAAAAATCAATGACTTTCATCGCCTCTGGCGTCAACGGCCGGGCGGCTTTTTTTACCGTCCCGACATCCATATAAGTAATAAAATCATCAATCGTTCTGTGCATGACGCGCAGACCATCCAGTGACCACGGGCGATACACCAGGTCGGATAAAATGGTTATTCCTCTGCCTTTTGCAACCAGGCTTCTTATTGCTTCAAAAGAGTTGCTACGAAAACTGATATTGGGCGTATAGCCACGCTGCTGCCAGTAATCGATGATTACGTCAGGGTACTTATCGGTTTCCAGCAGTAAAAATGGTAGCTTTTCGACGTCTATTAAACGGATCGATGCCCGGCTCTGTAGCGGATGCCCAATAGACGTCCACAGGCGGCGCTGTGAACGAATGAATGTTTCGATCTCAAGGTCGTTATCATGGCTGATATTTGAGGTCAGAAGCAGGCAAAAATCGACCTTTTGTTCCCGTAGCGCCTGTACCAGTTCCGGTGCAGTAGCTTCATAAAATACGATCTCCAGCAAAGGGAAACGTCGTTCAAGATCGTTGAGTATATCCGGGATGAGATAGGCTGAGAGCGTTTCGGCAATGCCTATGCGCACCGTGCCGGTGAGAATTTCACTCCTGTCATGCAGGGCGTCAACAGCCGAGTGGCTACTGTTGATGATGTTGCAGGCATGTGCCAGAAAGCGCTCGCCCTCGGCGGTGAGCTTCACGCCTTTGGGGTAACGTACAAATAGCTGCACGTCTAATGATTCTTCCAGATTCCGCATGGCAATGGTCATTGATGACTGAGAAATATGGCAGCGCGCAGCAGCTTTGGAAATTTGTAATGTTTCTGCAAGTGCGATGTAAAACTCAAGTTGCCTTAGCGTGAATTTCATAGTTTTAATCTATGCACATGGATGAAAACGTTATATTAGCATTCATTCTCACGCCGCCGTAGCCTTGTGGTCATACCGTACAACTGACAATAAGGCGCAAATATGCCCTATCTTTTACTCAGTCTGGCTGCCTGTTTTTGGGGCGGCAACTATGTGGTCGGCCATATATTGGTTGCCGAAGTTAATCCCATCGTTTTATCAGCAGCACGCTGGGTATTTACCGCATTGCTATTGATGGCGCTTTATTTCCGACAGATCGCCATGCAGTGGCCAGCGATGAGAAAATCCTTTGGTACTATCGTCTTCCTCGCGCTTTGTGGTCAGGTTCTTTTCCCCTTAACGTTATATATCGGCCTGCAATATACAACCTCGCTCAATGCCGCGATTTATATGTCCACCACACCGGCACTCGTTTTGTTAATCAATAAGTTCTTTTTTAAAGAGCGGATCTCTGCGCGAAATATAGCAGGTGTGCTCCTGAGTACCGTTGGTGTTATCTGGCTGGTGTCGCAAGGCGGGTTGATGCACGCACAGGTATTGGAACATCTCAATCGGGGCGATGTCTGGACCATGGGGTCAGCGCTGAGTTGGGCTGTTTATTGTGCCTTTCTACGCGTTAAACCGTGTGAGGTGAAGGGAAACGCATTTGTTGCCGTGAGCGCGTTGTTAGGTGCGATTGTACTTATTCCGGTACTGGCTCTGGCGTTGATACGCAATGGTATGCCGGGCTGGAATAGCTATGCAAATACAGGTGTTATTACTGGGCTGGCATACCTTGTTATTTTTCCTTCCTGGCTGTCATATCTGTTATGGAA
Organism: Citrobacter sp. Colony219; assembly: GCF_019382635.1. Taxonomy (NCBI): domain Bacteria; kingdom Pseudomonadati; phylum Pseudomonadota; class Gammaproteobacteria; order Enterobacterales; family Enterobacteriaceae; genus Citrobacter; species Citrobacter sp. Colony219. The sequence continues at coordinate 1,909,124 of NZ_CP080033.1, forward strand.
CAAAGGGATTAGCGCCATTGGCGCAACGCGCGGAGAGATCTATTCACACTTGATTCCACTGAGTGGCGGATTATTTAGCGTGATGTTTATGCACGTCACTCTGCATTCATATCATCTGGTGAGCGCGTTGGTTATTATGTGTGGCATAGCATTGTGTTCCCGCACGAGTGCAAAAAAAAGCTCGCAGCAGCGCACGGCGTGAAAGAGCGGGTAAATTAGCTTACGGTTGCGCCCCCGGTAATATTTACCACCGTAGCGGTCATTGCTCCGGCATGGTCTGAAGCCAGAAAGGCTGTAACCTCAGCGATTTGTGCAAGCGTAGGCAGGCGTCCGAGCATGGTGCCTTGCGCCGCGCCCGCTAACCATTGATCGACGGTTAAACCCATTGATTGCGCTTTAGCGGTGAAAATCTCCCCGGTATAGGAACCGGCCGCTACCGCGTCCACAATCGCATGTGAGCGCACGCCGACGACTCGAACATTTGCCGGCCCCAGTTCGCTGGCTAGCGCTTTAATAAAAGCCTCTGTTCCCGCACAGCCGACGATGTGCCCCAAATGCCCAGGCATTGCCATCGGGGCCGCGGGCGCGACAACGGTGAGAATGACGCCCGCTCGATTGCCGCCCATGTGTGGCGTTACGGATTTTGCGATATTGAACTGTGCCGAGAGGAAAGGAGTGATACCGCTCATAAACTCAGAGAGGGCTAATGCCTCGATGCGCTTGCCCTGTTCATGCATAAAGCCGGTCGCGTTAACCACCACATCAATTCCACCGATTCGCTGTACCAGGCGGGTAACTTGTGTTGAGGTGTCGTGCTCGTCGAGCACATCGGTGATAAACGTATCGACAGTGCCACCCGCCATTCGCAGGCGACTGGCTGCCCAATCAAGCTTTTCCTGACGGCGTGCGCCCAGGTACACATGGGCACCTTCGCGCGCCATGGTCTGCGCAACCGCACTACCAATAGCCCCGCTGCCGCCGAAGATCACCGCGACTTTGTCAGTAAGTAACATAGCAACTCCCGTTACCTTTAAGCACTGAGTAAAAGTATGTTCCATAACCAGCATGCTGCAAATTTTGGGCGGAATTTCGGGGGAGGAGGGCGGGAGTTAAAATCCAGGCAACAAAAAACCCATCAACCTTGAACCAAAACGGCGGGGTTGATGGGCTCCACAAATTGGGGACATCAAAGAAAAGCAGTGGCAATAGTTATGACTGACGCCTTTAAGAAAAGTTCTGCTTACCTGCAAAAAATTTTCATTAAAAGCAAAAAACAGCTCTAACCGATGCCAGGCCAGATGATGACGATGAGTGTCCCCGCCAGCGTCAACAGAACGTTAGCAATCGCATATGTGCCCGCATAGCCTAAAGCAGGAATGTTGCTGCGCGCGGTATCGCTGATGATTTCCATTGCTGGCGCACAGGTACGCGCCCCCATCATCGCCCCGAACAGCAGGGCCCGGTTCATGCGCAATACATAAGCTCCAAACAAGAAACAGATGATCACTGGAACCAGGCTGACAATCAGGCCCGAAATCAGCATCTGGCCACCCACTGCGCCGAGGCCATTACCAATGCCGCTACCTGCGCTTAAACCGACACCAGCCATAAAGACCATCAGGCCAAACTCTTTGACCATGTTCAGCGCACCTTGAGGAATGTAGCCAAACGTTGGATGGTTAGCACGCAGAAAGCCCAGCATGATCCCGGCGAACAACAGTCCAGCCGCATTTCCAATGCCAAAGCTGAAATTACTGAACTGGAAAGTGATCATCCCGATCATCAGGCCGATGATAAAGAATGCGCAGAAAGCAAGCAGATCGGTGACCTGGCTGTGAATGGAAATAAAGCCGATACGATCGGCAATGGTTTTCACACGGCGCGCATCGCCACTGACCTGTAATACATCGCCTTTATTAAGTACGACGTTGTCGTCAATGGGCATTTCGATCTGGCTGCGGATCACGCGGTTCAGGAAGCAGCCATGGTCAGTCAGCTTCAACTGGGCCAGACGACGACCTACGGCATTGTGGTTTTTCACCACAATCTCTTCGGTGACGATACGCATATCGAGCAGATCGCGATCGAACACCTCTTTACCGTTACGGAAGCTGGGGTCGAGGCGAGCATGTGCATCCGGATAGCCCACTAAGGCAATTTCATCGCCCATTTGCAGCACTGCATCACCGTCCGGGTTGGCCAGAATACCGTTGCGGCGGATACGTTCAATATAACAACCGGTCTGGCGGTAGATGCCCAGCTCGCGCAGATTTTTCCCGTCAGCCCATGCAACCAGCTCTGGGCCGACACGGTAGGCGCGGATCACCGGTAGATAAACCTTACGGTTGGCGTCAGTGTCCAGCCCGCGCTCACGCGCAATTTGTTGGGCGCTGGTTTGCAGATCCTGATGCTGCAGTTTTGGCAGATAGCGCGCACCCACAATCAGACTGACCAACCCAATTAAATAGGTGAGGGCGTAACCCAGACTCAGGTTATCAAGGGCGGTGGATAGCTGTGTACCTTCCATCCCTGAATGGCGCAACGTATCGCCCGCGCCGACCAGAACGGGCGTAGACGTCATTGAACCAGCCAACATGCCTGCCGTCAGGCCAATATCCCAGCCAAATAGCTTACCCAGTCCCAGGGCGATCAGCAGCGCGCTACCGACCATCACCAGTGCAAGCATCAGGTAATTTTTCCCATCCCGAAAAAAAATCGAAAAAAAGTTGGGACCGGCTTCCACCCCGACACAAAAAATAAACAGCATAAAGCCAAGATTTAATGCGTCAGTGTTAATACTAAAGTGCTGCTGACCTAATAATAGGGAGACCACTAAAACGCCAATGGAATTACCGAGTTGGACTGAACCCAGGCGTAATTTACCCAGACACAGGCCCAGAGCCAGGACCACAAATAATAACAGGATGTAATTCCCATTTAACAAATCTGCGACGTTTATATTCACGGAGGCTAACTTCTTGTTTACTAGTAAGCTATTGAAAGAAATGGCAATTTACGCTAATGTTTTTGCCAGAAATTAAGGGGCGACAGCATCGTACACAGCCCCAAATAATGCAGCACGACAATATATGCGGCTAGTTTAATCTCATTACGTATCAACGGCTATAAGAATCGTGTGGGTGTGTTTTTGGCATGGAATGCCGAGTAACTTTATCTGACTGGACGCCTGCGGGCGAAAAGAGTGTTCGATAGAGAAGATGTCAGGAGGAACGATTGAAACATAAGCAAAGTTGGGCGGGTGCGATCTGCTGCTTTGTGCTCTTTATTGTAGTGTGTCTTTCATTAACGCTGAATATGAAAGGCGCATTTAGAGCGGCTGGGCATCCTGAGGTCGGGTTATTGTTTTTTATACTGCCTGGCGCTGTGGCAAGCTTTTTCTCCCACCGTCGCGAGGTGCTCAAACCCCTTCTTGGTGCAATACTGGCAGCGCCGTGCTGCTTGTTACTGATGCGGTTCGTTTTTATGCCGACGCGTTCGCTGTGGCAAGAGCTGGCATGGCTGTTCAGTGCAGTGTTTTGGTGTGCGCTTGGGGCATTGTGTTTTTTATTTATCAGTAGCTTATTCAACCAGCGTCAGCGGCGGAAAAAAAACTGATTACGCCCTCCAGCGGAGGGCGTAGAAACAGCTATCAGGCGAACAGATTCATATTCTCTTTTGCCCACGCTTCAAAATCCGTGCAGCCGCCGATGTGTTGTTGATCAACGAAAATCTGCGGAACGGTCTCAACTGGCTTTCCTACCGTTTTTTCCAGATCTGCTTTAGTAATACCTTCGGCATGGATATCAATGTAGCGGAAGTTAAAATCGTCATGCTCATTGCTTAATTTTTCTGCTAATTCTTTTGCGCGCACGCAATACGGGCACCCTGGGCGACCAAAAATAACGGCAAACATCTCTATCTCCTCGAACTTATCAGGCCGGATGGCGAATGTTGTTATGATGCCGCGATTTGTGACGGATGGAAAGCAGGTTCAGCCTGTTGCTTTGATATCCTTAGTCTATGCCTTCGTTTTTCAATCCGCATTTTTGTTAAACATGGGCTGTCGGAACGTTTTACACTAAGCGCCATTTATCGGGAGGCACCTATGCGCACAGTGGGCGTGTTACCCAAAAGCGTATTGATTCTGGAAATCATCGGGATGGTTTTGTTATCGCTGGCGCTGCTGTCGCTTGACGATTATCTCACCTTACCCGCACCGCTGAACGGGCCATTGGCCTGTGTGGTAATGATATTTCTGGGTGTACTGTTAATGCTTCCCGCCGCGGTGGTGTTGATGTTGCGCATTGCGCAACTGTTGGCACCGCAGCTGATGTCGCGTGCTCCCGACGCTTCTTCCCATTCAGCCAGAGAAAAAAAAGATGACGCCAACCATTGATTTACTTCGCAGCCACCGTTCCATTCGCCATTTCACCGATGAAAGTATTTCGGACGCACAGCGTGAGGCGATCATTGCTGCCGCTCAAGGGACATCAAGTTCAAGTTTTTTGCAGTGCACGACGATAATTCGTATTACCGATCAAAGTCTGCGGGAGTCCCTGGTGACCTTATCCGGCGGACAAAAACATGTCGCACAGGCCGCCGAGTTCTGGGTTTTTTGCGCCGATTTTAATCGCCATTTGCAGATTTGCCCCGATGCGCAACTGGGGCTGGCTGAGCAACTGTTGCTTGGCGTGGTTGATACGGCGATGATGGCGCAAAATGCGCTGACAGCGGCTGAATCGCTGGGACTTGGCGGTGTGTTCATTGGCGGTCTGCGCAACAATATTGAGCCGGTAACGGAATTACTGACGCTGCCGAAGCATGTTTTGCCACTGTTTGGTCTGTGTCTCGGCTGGCCTGCGGATAACCCGGACATCAAGCCCCGGCTGCCAGCAACACTGGTGGTGCATGAAAACCATTACCAGCCGCTCGATCAGGATATTTTGTCGCAATATGATGAACAGCTTGCGCAATACTATCTGACCCGTGGCAGCAACACGCGTCGCGATACCTGGAGCGATCACATTCGCCGCACCATCATTAAAGAAAGCCGTCCCTTTATCCTGGAATATTTACATAAACAGGGGTGGGCGACGCGCTAAAGCGTTTAACCCGGTGTATGATACGCCAGCTTTTACCAGGTCTTTTAGAGAGGTGCAGGGTGAAAATTGCCATTTTGTCCCGGGATGGAACGCTCTATTCTTGCAAACGCCTGCGTGAAGCAGCGATGCAACGCGGTCACCTGGTAGAAATTATCGATCCCCTTTCTTGCTATATGAACATTAGCCCGGCAGCGTCTTCTATCCATTATAAAGGCCGCCAGCTTCCCCATTTTGACGCGGTCATTCCAAGAATTGGCTCAGCCATTACCTTCTACGGTACGGCGGCATTACGTCAGTTTGAGATGCTGGGTAGCTATCCGCTGAATGAGTCAGTAGCGATTACCCGCGCACGCGATAAGCTGCGCTCGTTACAACTGTTGGCGCGACAGGGAATTGACCTGCCCATTACCGGAATAGCCCACTCGCCGGATGATACCAGCGATATGATTGATATGGTCGGCGGTGCGCCGCTGGTGGTGAAGCTGGTGGAGGGGACTCAAGGGATCGGTGTGGTATTGGCCGAAACGCGCCAGGCCGCAGAGAGCGTAGTGGATGCATTTCGTGGTCTGAATGCCCATATTCTGGTCCAGGAATATATCGAAGAGGCGAAGGGGCGAGATATTCGCTGTTTCGTTGTGGGTGATGAGGTGGTCGCGGCTATTGAGCGGCGGGCCAAAGAGGGCGATTTTCGTTCTAATTTGCATCGCGGCGGAGTTGCCACGATTGCCAATATCACGCTGCAGGAAAGGGACATTGCGCTTAAAGCCGCCCGTACGATGGGGCTTGATGTTGCTGGTGTCGATATTCTGCGTGCAGAACGCGGACCGCTGGTTATGGAGGTCAACGCCTCTCCAGGGCTGGAAGGCGTGGAGAAAACCACAGGGATAGATATTGCTGCGCGAATGATCCAGTGGATCGAGCGTCATGCTACTCCTGAATTTTGTCTTAAAATCGGCGGCTAAACGCAATATCGATAGCGATCGTGGTATGACACGGTCTTTTTGCGTAAGCTGTGCCGGTAATTTTTTCATCAATAGAGGTCGCACATTATTATGACATCACTGGTCGTTCCCACTCTGGATACGTTGCGTCAATGGCTCGACGACCTGGGCATGAGTTTTTTTGAATGTGATACCTGTCAGGCGTTGCATCTACCGCACATGCAGAACTTCGATGGCATTTTTGATGCAAAAATTGATCTGGTGGATAACGTCATTCTATTTTCCGCGATGGCGGAAGTCAGACCTTCAGCGCTGCTGCCGCTGGCCGCCGATCTATCCGCTATCAATGCCAGCTCACTGACGGTAAAAGCCTTTCTGGATATGCAGGATGATAATCTGCCAAAACTGGTGGTTTGCCAGTCTTTATCCGTGATGCCGGGTGTGACGTTTGAACAGTTTGAATGTTTTGTGCGTCAGAGCGAAGAACAGATATCGATGGTGATCCTTGAAGCCGGGGCACATCAATTGTTGTTTAATGCCGAAGAAGACGGGCAAAACGGCAATGCAGAGGTTCATTTCCTCCATTAATCGTTCCTGATTTTGGGTATTTATAGCGCAGCCGCTGCCAGAGCGGTTGCGTATTTCACGTTTTTATTCTGCATTTAACCTTTTCTTAAAGAATTATTCACTTCGGTTCCGCCCCTTCCGCTTTACGTCATAGACAAAAACTGCATAAAAAATTGATAAAAGACGTTTTTTTATCTGGGCTATATCCTCGAATCCTGGCTAAAGTTATTCTTGCAAGGCTTGTAAACGCCACCGTTCAATTTGCCTATTATGAGCTATCTGTAGCTGTATGCATGTTGAATAAGTCAGCGGATATCAGCGAGCAATAGCGGCGGGGAGAGAGACCTCTCTTTCATTGATGCCGCATGAAATAATATGCACGTTTCTTGCATATCATTAGAGTGTGACTTTTTTGTTCGTTTGTTAACGAACTTTCAGAAGGAAAGAGATTATGACCGCCTTAAATAAAAAATGGTTATCAGGCCTGGTTGCAGGTGCTCTGATGGCCATCTCTGCTGGCACGCTCGCTGCTGAACAAAAAACACTGCATATTTATAACTGGTCTGACTATATTGCTCCGGACACGGTGGCTAATTTTGAGAAAGAGACCGGTATTAAAGTCATTTATGATGTATTTGACTCCAATGAGGTGTTGGAAGGTAAGCTCATGGCTGGCAGCACCGGTTTTGACCTCGTTGTCCCGTCAGCCAGTTTCCTCGAACGGCAACTGACCGCGGGCGTTTTCCAGCCCCTGGACAAGAGCAAACTGCCAGGCTGGAAAAACCTTGATCCTGAACTGCTGAAACTGGTGGGTAAACACGATCCAGACAATAAGTTTGCTATGCCGTATATGTGGGCAACCACCGGTATTGGCTACAACGTAGATAAAGTTAAAGCGGTGCTGGGTGCGGATGCGCCGGTTAACAGCTGGGATTTGATCCTCAAACCGGAGAATCTGGAAAAACTCAAAAGCTGCGGTGTCTCTTTCCTCGATGCGCCTGAAGAAGTGTTTGCTACTGTGCTGAACTATTTGGGTAAAGATCCAAACAGTACCAAAGCGGATGATTACACCGGGCCGGCAACCGATTTGTTGTTGAAACTGCGTCCGAATATCCGTTATTTCCACTCCTCGCAATACATTAACGATCTGGCAAATGGAGATACCTGTGTAGCGATTGGCTGGGCAGGGGATGTATGGCAGGCGGCAAACCGTGCGAAAGAAGCGAAAAATGGCGTCAATATCTCCTTCTCGATTCCCAAAGAGGGGGCGATGGCGTTCTTTGATGTGTTCGCGATGCCTGCAGATGCGAAAAACAAAGACGAAGCCTACCAGTTCCTTAATTACCTGCTGCGCCCTGATGTGATTGCGCATATTTCCGACCACGTGTTCTACGCCAATGCGAACAAAGAAGCGACGGCTCTGGTTAGCCCGGAAGTTCGTGATAACCCGGGTATCTATCCGCCAGCGGACGTACGCGCCAAACTGTTCACACTGAAAGTACAGGATCCGAAGATCGATCGTGTACGCACCCGTGCCTGGACGAAGGTGAAAAGCGGGAAATAACCCGATGTTCGGGACATGACCCGGCGGTGCTTGTGCCTGCCGGGGATGTCGCGATCCCGAACACATAAAACCCGGCAATACGCACCAATAAGGTGCGTTATTTGCACTGTTTCTTTATTTATGCCGGAGAGCACTTGAGTGAATGATGCAACCCCACGCCCACAAGCGAAAATCCGCAAGGCGCTGACCCCGCTGCTTGAAATTCGCAACCTGACGAAGTCATTTGACGGTCAGCACGCCGTCGATGACGTCAATCTCACTATCTACAAAGGCGAAATATTTGCCCTGCTGGGTGCGTCCGGTTGTGGTAAATCAACCCTGTTGCGCATGCTGGCGGGGTTTGAACTGCCGACTACCGGGCAAATCATGCTGGACGGTGTCGATCTGGCGCACGTTCCACCTTATCTGCGCCCAATTAATATGATGTTTCAGTCCTACGCTCTGTTTCCACATATGACGGTGGAACAGAATATTGCCTTTGGACTCAAGCAGGACAAGCTGCCGAAAGCGGAAATCGCCAGCCGGGTGAATGAGATGCTCGGACTGGTGCACATGCAGGAGTTCGCCAAACGTAAGCCGCATCAGCTTTCAGGCGGTCAACGTCAACGCGTGGCACTGGCCCGGAGCCTGGCCAAACGCCCTAAGCTGCTGTTACTGGATGAACCGATGGGCGCTTTGGATAAAAAACTGCGCGACCGCATGCAGCTGGAAGTGGTTGATATTCTTGAGCGTGTAGGGGTGACCTGCGTGATGGTGACGCACGACCAGGAAGAAGCCATGACCATGGCGGGTCGTATAGCCATCATGAACCGCGGGAAATTTGTGCAGATTGGCGAGCCGGAAGAGATCTACGAGCACCCGACCACCCGCTACAGCGCTGAATTTATCGGTTCGGTAAACGTTTTTGAGGGGCTGCTAAAGGAGCGTCAGGAGGACGGTTTGGTGATTGATTCTCCGGGGCTGGTACATCCGCTAAAAGTGGATGCTGATACTTCCATCGTCGATAACGTACCGGTGTATGTCGCGCTTCGTCCGGAAAAAATCATGCTCTGTGATGCCCCTCCGCCGGATGGCTATAACTTTGCGGTGGGTGAAGTGGTGCACATTGCCTACCTGGGTGATTTGTCTGTGTATCACGTGCGTTTAAAAAGCGGCCAGATGTTGAGTGCCCAGCTGCAAAACGAACATCGCTATCGCAAGGGGCTACCGACCTGGGGTGACGAGGTACGTTTGTGTTGGGATGCGGACAGCTGTGTGGTGTTGACGGTTTAAGGAGTAAAGATGAGTACACTTGAACCTCCGGCACGTGCCGAAAAAGCGAGCCGTTTCACGCTGTATATGTCGCAGTTGCAAATGAAACATGGTCGCAAGCTGGTGATCGCGTTGCCGTATGTGTGGCTGGTTCTCTTGTTTTTATTGCCGTTTCTGATTGTCTTCAAGATTAGCCTGTCAGAAATGGCACGGGCGATACCGCCGTACACTGACCTTGTGGCATGGGCCGATGGTCAGCTATCTATTACGCTCAATTTAGGTAACTTCCTGCAGTTGACGGATGACCCGCTCTATTTCGATGCTTACCTGCAGTCTTTGCAGGTAGCGGGGATTTCGACGATCTGCTGTCTGTTGTTGGGGTATCCACTAGCGTGGGCGGTGGCGCACAGCAAACCCTCGACGCGCAATATTTTGCTGTTGCTGGTGATTCTGCCTTCCTGGACCTCTTTCTTGATTCGCGTGTACGCCTGGATGGGGATCCTGAAAAATAACGGGGTGCTGAACAACTTTCTGATGTGGCTGGGCGTTATCGATCAGCCATTGACGATCCTGCATACCAACCTGGCGGTTTATATTGGCATTGTTTATGCCTATTTGCCCTTTATGGTGCTGCCGATTTATACCGCACTGACGCGCATTGACTATTCGCTGGTGGAAGCTGCGCTGGATTTAGGTGCCCGACCATTAAAAACCTTCTTTAGCGTGATCGTGCCGTTGACCAAAGGCGGGATTATCGCTGGCTCAATGCTGGTGTTTATCCCGGCGGTAGGGGAATTTGTTATTCCGGAACTGCTTGGGGGGCCGGACAGCATTATGATCGGCCGCGTACTATGGCAGGAGTTTTTCAATAACCGTGACTGGCCGGTGGCGTCTGCGGTTGCCATCATCATGTTGCTGTTACTGATTGTGCCAATCATGTGGTTCCATAAGTATCAGCAGAAAAGCGTGGGGGAACACGGATGAATAACTTACCGGTTGTCCGCTCGCCGTGGCGGATCTTTATCCTGGTCGTGGGGTTTACGTTTCTGTACGCCCCCATGCTGATGTTAGTTATCTATTCGTTTAACAGCTCCAAGCTGGTGACGGTGTGGGCGGGGTGGTCAACACGCTGGTACGGTGAACTTTTCCACGATACTGCAATGATGAGTGCCGTCGGCATGAGTTTAACGATTGCTGCCTGTGCTGCGACGATGGCGGCGATCCTCGGCACCATAGCTGCCGTGGTGATGGTGCGTTTTGGCCGTTTTCGTGGTTCGAATGGTTTCGCCTTTATGATCACCGCGCCGCTGGTTATGCCGGATGTCATTACCGGTTTGTCGCTGCTGCTCCTGTTTGTGGCGCTGGCGCACGCCATTGGCTGGCCAGCGGATCGCGGTATGTTGACCATCTGGCTGGCGCACGTCACCTTCTGTACGGCGTATGTAGCGGTGGTGATTTCCTCGCGTTTGCGCGAACTGGATCACTCCATTGAGGAAGCGGCGATGGATCTTGGCGCGACGCCGCTGAAGGTCTTTTTCGTCATTACGCTGCCGATGATTATGCCGGCGGTCATTTCCGGTTGGTTACTGGCCTTTACGCTATCGCTGGATGATTTGGTTATCGCTAGCTTTGTCTCTGGTCCTGGGGCCACAACGTTACCGATGTTGGTGTTCTCCAGCGTACGTATGGGGGTTAACCCGGAGATCAACGCACTGGCGACGCTGATCCTTGGCGTGGTAGGAATTATCGGATTTATCGCGTGGTATCTGATGGCGCGAACAGAAAAACAACGGATACGCGATATCCAACGTGCAAGACGCGGCTGAAAAAACTAAAATCTGCCAATCTGTCTATACGGCGCAGCTGTGGTGGTTGCGCCGTTTTCATGGAAGACGACGCGTTGGGATTTTTTAAGAAATCATCCACATCACATGCCCGCTTAAACGTCCCTGCTTTGGTGCAGGTGGCGGCGCTGGCTATCATTATGATCCGCTGTCTCGATCTGTTGATGATTTTTAATACGCTTGGGTTTCGTGGAACCAGTGAGTTTATTCATCGCAGTGTGCAGACCTGGAATTTGACGCTGGTATTTCTGGGCAGTCTGGTGCTGCTGTTTATCGAAATTTTCTGCGCATTTTCGCTGGTCAAAGGACGGAGCTGGGCCCGCTGGATCTATCTGCTGACCCAGATTATCGCCAGCGTCTATCTGTGGGCAGCTTCGCTGGGCTACGGATATCCGGAACTGTTCAGTATTGCGGGGGAGTCCAGACGCGAAATCCTGCATACGCTGGTGATGCAAAAATTGCCGGATATGCTGGTGTTGCTACTGCTTTTTGTTCCTGCGTCCAGCAGGCGGTTCTTCCGCTTGCAATAACGTGTATAATTTTGGCCCCCGGTTAATTTGTAGGTTTTTGTATGCAGTGCGCACTTTATGACGCCGAACGCTGTCGCTCCTGTCAGTGGATAGCACAGCCTGTCGCCGATCAACTCTTCGCCAAAACAGCCGATTTGCAAAATCTGCTGGCCGATTATCCGGTCGTAGAATGGTGCGCGCCGGTCAGCGGCCCGGAAAGCGCTTTTCGTAATAAAGCTAAAATGGTGGTTAGCGGCAGCGTGGAGAAACCGCTGTTGGGCATGCTGCATCGTGACGGTACGCCGGAGGATTTGTGCGACTGCCCGCTTTATCCTGAGTCTTTTGCGCCCGTGTTTGCCACACTCAAACCGTTTATCGCCCGCGCGGGGCTGACGCCCTATAACGTGGCGCGTAAACGCGGGGAGCTGAAGTATCTGCTGTTAACGGAAAGCCAGTTTGATGGCAGTATAATGCTGCGTTTTGTCCTGCGTTCCGACGCGAAACTGGCACAGCTGCGCGCGGCGCTGCCCTGGCTGCAGGCACAACTCCCACAGTTAAAAGTAATCACTGCCAATATTCAGCCGGTGCATATGGCGATTATGGAAGGGGAGACAGAAATCTTCCTGACGGAACATCAGGCGCTGGCGGAACGCTTTAACGATGTACCGTTGTGGATCCGCCCGCAGAGTTTCTTCCAGACTAACCCGGTGGTGGCAGGGCAGTTGTATGCCACGGCGCGCGACTGGGTGCGTCAGCTTCCGGTTAATCACATGTGGGATCTGTTTTGCGGCGTTGGGGGGTTTGGTCTGCACTGTGCTACACCGCAAATGAAACTGACGGGGATTGAAATCGCGCCAGAGGCGATTACCTGCGCGAAACAGTCTGCGCAGGAGCTTGGGTTGCAGAATCTGCATTTTCAGGCGTTGGATTCAACTCAGTTTGCTACCGCTCAGGGCGAAGTTCCGGATCTGGTGCTGGTGAATCCGCCGCGTCGCGGGATTGGGAAACCGCTATGCGATTTTCTTTCCCGCATGGCACCGCGTTTTATTGTTTATTCCAGCTGTAATGCGCAAACCATGGCGAAGGATATTCGTGAGTTGCCTGGCTATCGCATTGAACGCGTTCAGCTTTTCGATATGTTCCCGCACACCTCGCATTATGAAGTGTTAACGCTACTCAGCCGACAATAACTGCTATGCCTGATGGCGCGCAGCTTATCAGGCCTACAAGTTGTTCGTCATTCGTAGGCCGGATAAGGTGCTTGCACCGCATCCGGCAAATGCAATATGCGAAAAAAAAGCCCGTACTTGCGTACGAGCTCTTTCTCGAATATGGCGGTGAGGCGGGGATTCGAACCCCGGATACGTTGCCGTATACACACTTTCCAGGCGTGCTCCTTCAGCCACTCGGACACCTCACCATATTGTATTGCTGCCTGACCACATGGGGGGCAACGGGGCGCTACTATAGGGAGTTGCGCTAAAACGGTCAAGCAGAATTTACATGTTCATATTCGTTTGGTCACGCAATGTACATATTCCCCCACCCGGACAGGCGTGGGGGAGAGGATTAGCGCTGAGAGTCCAGTTTTTCACCGTTGGTGACGACTTCCTGGGCTTTGCTGTAGCTCTCAATCAGCAACTGATATGCCGGGAATACTTTCGTGTACACTTCTGCCCACTCTGCTGCATCTTCACGGTTCCATGTTCCCTGCAGTTCAGAAGCAACGGCGGCGGTATCCATCGGAACTACGCCAGCCTGAACGACACGTGCCAGGGTAATTTCCTGCGCCATTTTGCTGTAAGTACCGGAAGCGTCGATCACTGCGAAAACTTTGTAGCCTTCCGCAACCGCGCTGATGGCTGGGAAAGCCATGCAAACACTGGTGATGGTACCGGCGATAATCAGCGTCTTACGACCTGTTGCTTTGACCGCTTTCACGAAGTCTTCGTTATCCCAGGCGTTGATTTCGCCTTTACGCGCCACGTATTGAGCATGAGGCGCATTGGCGTGGATCTCAGGGATCAACGGGCCGTTCGGTCCCTGCGGTACTGATGCGGTGGTAATCACCGGCATCTTCGCCAGGGAGGCCATTTTAGCCAGCGCGGCAGCACGTGCTCGCAGTTCTGGCATTGGCATATCGCCTACGGTTTGGAAAAGTCCGCTCTGGTGATCGATAAGCAGCATAACGGAATCATTTACATCAATGACCGGGCGTGAACCATTAAAGTTTGCAGGGCTGGACATAGTATTCTCCTTTGATTCAGATTTGGCCAAAGCGGCCGGAGTTAAAATCGCGTACGGCTTCTGCGATCTCTTGTTTCGTGTTCATGACAAACGGACCGTAACCCACAATCGGCTCATTCAACGGTTCGCCTGACAACAGCAATACGCTGGCATCGCTACTGGCTTCAATATGCAATGTTTTACCCTGCTGGCTTAACACCACCAGCTGTGCCTCGCTGACGGGCGTGGTGCCGTTTACGGTGATGTTGCCTTTCAGTACGACCAGCGCGGTGCTCCATCCTTCCGGCTGAGACAGCGTGAACTGATGATTACGCTGCAGACGCATATCCCAGACATTCAGCGGCGAGAAGGTATGTGCCGGACCTTTTGTCTCCTGATAGCTGCCCGCAATGACACGGAGAGTGCCGGCGTCATCTGGCAGCGCGACAGTAGGGATAACATCACTACTAATGCCCTGATATCCGGGTACGGCCATTTTGTCTTTCGCTGGTAGGTTGACCCAAAGTTGCACCATTTCCAGCTCGCCACCCTTCCGGGTAAATTCCGGAGAATGGAATTCTTCGTGTAAAATGCCTGCACCTGCAGTCATCCATTGCACGTCGCCTGGGCCGATAATCCCACCGCGACCGGTTGAGTCACGATGTTCAACTTCACCGCTGTAAACGATGGTCACCGTTTCGAAACCACGGTGAGGGTGTTCGCCCACGCCACGTTTTTCATTACCTGGGGTGAAAGTATGTGGCCCGGCGTAATCCAGCAGCAGGAACGGACTTAATTGTTCAGCGTGAGACTGGTAAGAGAACATCGAGCGAACCGGGAATCCATCGCCAACCCAGTGTGGGCGAGGTGCGGTGTAGACGCCTGTTACTTGTTTCATATGTGTCTCCTCAGTGGCGTTATCTTGATGTGAATAAGCTTATATTCATGACAGAGAACTGAGTAGTAGCTAAAATAGCCTTCACAGTCTCATAAATAGGACAATAAGATGACTAAGCCGGATCTCAATGATTTCGCGTGGTTTGTTCACGTAGTTGAAGAAGGAGGATTCGCTGCGGCCGGTCGGGCGCTCGATGAACCGAAATCAAAGCTGAGCCGCCGAATTGCACAACTGGAGGAGAGGCTGGGGGTGCGATTGATTCAGCGAACCACCCGGCAGTTTAATGTTACTGAAGTTGGGCAAACGTTCTACGAACACTGTAAGGCAATGCTGGTGGAAGCGCAGGCAGCGCAGGATGCCATTGCTGCGCTACAGGTTGAACCGCGTGGAATTGTGAAGCTGACGTGCCCGGTTACGTTGCTGCACGTGCATATCGGACCCATGCTTGCCCGTTTTATGGCGCGTTACCCTGATGTATCTGTGCAACTCGAGGCCACGAACCGCCGTGTTGACGTCGTTGGAGAAGGTCTGGACGTGGCGATTCGTGTCAGGCCTCGACCATTTGAAGATAGCGACCTGGTGATGCGGGTGCTGGCGGACAGGGGGCATCGTTTGTATGCCAGTCCGCAGCTAATCGAGAAAATGGGCGCGCTACATTCTCCGGCTGAATTGACTCGCTGGCCGGGGCTGAGCCTGGCCTCGGGTAAACATGTGCATCGTTGGGAGCTATTTGGCCCGCAGGAAGCTCGTGCGGAGGTACATTTCACGCCACGAATGATCACCACCGATATGCTGGCGCTACGTGAAGCTGCCGTTGCCGGTGTGGGAGTTGTGCAACTTCCGCAGTTGATGGTAAAAGATCAATTAGCCGCAGGCGAGCTGGTGGCATTACTCGACGGTTGGGAACCAAAGCGAGAGATCATTCACGCGGTTTTTCCATCGCGCAGGGGGTTATTGCCGTCGGTTCGTGCATTGGTGGATTTCCTCACGGAAGAATATGCACGAATGATCGAGGATTAAATACGTAATATCAGTCCACAAAAAAGGCCGGTTAAACCGACCTTTTATTATCTGGACGCCATTCGGGCGTTAAAACAATCAGCGACTACGGAAGACAATGCGGCCTTTGCTCAGGTCGTACGGGGTTAGTTCAACAGTCACTTTGTCGCCCGTCAGGATGCGGATATAGTTTTTACGCATTTTACCGGAGATGTGTGCAGTAACCACGTGACCGTTTTCTAACTCTACGCGGAACATGGTATTAGGTAACGTATCGAGAACGGTACCCTGCATTTCAATATTGTCTTCTTTGGCCATCTAATCCTCTGGGGTATCACTACCGTAATTTGAACCGGCAAGATAATGCCGAAGTTCTTTTAATAAGTAAAGATTTGTGCGTTTAAAACGCAGCAAATCGGGTTTGGCGCATTACTCTAACCGCACACAACAAAGCCGCACTAAAAGCGCAACGTGTAAGGGAACGATGAGATAAACGATAGGCGTTGCCTGACGCGAACTGTTCCTTAACGGCGGCGGGGTAATGGGCTAAACCGACTCTGCGGCACCAATTATAACACCCCGACAAAAAATGTGCCGAAAACATTCACTCCTGAGGCGAAAATAACGTCCTGGGCACCCAGAAGTGGCTCGGTAGGCGCTGCTGGCGTAGCCTGCTTAAATGTTCAAGGTAGTCCCTGCGCGGAGTCTCAATGGCTCCCAGCGACGCGGTATGGGTATTTAACACCTGACAATCAATTAATTTTCCGCCCTGACGGATAAATTCAGCGCAAAAAACAAGCAGTGCGGTTTTGGAGGCATTTTCCCGGCGACTGAACATCGATTCACCGCAGAAAAGAGTACCTTGCGCAACGCCGTACATCCCGCCGACTAATTCATTTTGCCGCCATACTTCAATAGAGTGCGCATGTCCAAGTTCATGCAGCCGATGATAGGCATCCACGACATCATGCGTTATCCAGGTGCCTTCTTCCCGGTCGTTTGCACATCCTTCAATGACCTGACCAAACGCGTAATTGAGCGTCACGCGATAAGGCGAATTTTTATGAAAGCGCTTCATGCTGCGACTTATGTGAAATTTATCAGGCCAGAGAATGGCGCGTGGGTCGGGCGACCACCAGAGGATAGGGTCGCCAGGAGAAAACCACGGGAAAATACCGCGCTGGTAGGCCATTAGCAGGCGGGCAGGGCTGAGATCGCCCCCCAGCGCCAACAAACCGTTAGGCTCGCGTAAAGCGCCTTCCGGTGAGGGGAAGGCGATAGAATGGCGGGACAGTTGCACCAGGCGCATGACAGCAAAACTCCACTACGCGAGTTGGATCGTTCAATAATAGCTTACAGACGTTGCTTAAACTGGTAATAACGCCCATGCCTGGCTAACAGATCTGCGTGATTACCTTGCTCAATTATGCGTCCGTTGTCCATCACTATTATTTGATTAAATCGCGACAGTCCGCGCAGGCGATGTGTGACCATGAGTACGGTTTTATTGCGCATCACATCGTTAATCAATTCAAGCATTTGGCTTTCCGTTGTCGCATCCAGACCTTCAGTAGGTTCATCCAGAAGCATCAGCGGCGCATCGTGCAGCAAAGCTCGTGCGATAGCCAAACGGCGTAGCTCTCCGCCTGAAAGCTGACGACCGCCTTCACCCAGCCAGGCATTGAGACCATCACCTTCAAGCAGTTTTTCCAGACCGACACGACACAGCATCCCGGATAACGCTTCATCGCTGGCGTGTGGCGCAGCCAGCAGCAGGTTATCGCGCAATGTCGCACTGAACAGATGCACTCGCTGTGGTACGACGCTGATGCATTGGCGCAATGCGGCTTCGTTCAGCGTTGAAATCGGACGATCGTTAATCAGGATTTCGCCGTGTTGTGGATCCCATGCACGGGTCAATAATTGCAGTAACGTTGATTTCCCACAGCCTGTCCGACCCAGAATCGCAATGTGTTCACCAGGTTTAGCGAGCAAAGAAAGGGTGTCCAGAGCTTTTTGTGTTTGCCCTGGATAGCTGAAAGACACCTCACGCAATGTCAGAGTAATCTGTTGCGAAACGGTAGCTTCCGTATCCGGGAAGGTGACTTCTGGTTGTTGTTCTGTCAGTTCGGTAATACGTAGTGCTGAAGCAATCACCTGGCCGAGATGCTGAAATGCGCCGGTAACAGGGGCCAGCGCTTCGAAAGCAGCCAGCGCGCAGAACACAAACAACGCTATCAGTGCGCCTGGTTGAGTGTTTCCGCCTACGCCACCTGAAGCCATCCATAACATCATCACCACAGCCAGAGCGCCAATCAGCAGCATGACAGCCTGAGATAAGGCCGTTAATTCGGACTGACGACGC
Source organism: Citrobacter sp. Colony219 (assembly GCF_019382635.1). NCBI lineage: Bacteria > Pseudomonadati > Pseudomonadota > Gammaproteobacteria > Enterobacterales > Enterobacteriaceae > Citrobacter > Citrobacter sp. Colony219. The sequence goes on from NZ_CP080033.1 coordinate 1,927,390, forward strand.
TGGGCTTCATGCCATTGTAGCTCGGTGGCTTCCATTTGAGCGCGGTAGCGTTCACTGGCGCCAAAAATGGTCAGCTCAGCCTGACCCTGTAACCAGGAGGTCAACTGCTGGCGATATTGCCCGCGCAGATGCGTCAGGTTCTGCCCGGTGCTTTTACCCGCCTGGTAAAACAACGGAGGCAAGATAAACAGAGTCAGCAGCATAATACCGCCAAGGGTGATGGCGAGCGTGAGATCGAGAACGCTCAACCCTAGCGTGACTACTACAATAACGACAAACGCGCCAACCAGCGGGGAGAGCACGCGTAAATAGAGATGATCGAGCGTGTCGACATCCGCCACAACGCGGTTGAGCAGTTCGCCCTGGCCGTATCGGGCGAGCCCGGCAGGGGAGAGCGGCAGCAATTTGCTGAAGGTGTAAATACGCAGATGCTGCAATACACGAAACGTCGCGTCGTGACTGACCAGTCGTTCGAAATAACGACCTGCGGTTCGGGTAATTGCCGCCCCGCGAACGCCAGCCGCCGGAAGCATGTAGTTAAAACTGTAAATCCCGGTGACACCGACAACGGCCGAAGCAGACAGGAACCAGCCTGAAAGTGTCAGTAAACCAATGCTTGCCAATAATGTAACGATCGCCAGAACGATCCCCAGTGTTAACATCCATTTATGACGTTTATACAGCGTCAGATAGGGTAGCAAAGCGCGCATTTAGATGTCCTCCTGACGGTGAGCCAGTAATGTCGCAAAAGCCCCGCTGGCTGCGCTAAGTTGCGCGTAGGTACCTTGTTCGACAATCTGACCGTCTTGCATGACCCAGATAGCGTCCCAGTCGGCAAGATCTTCCAACTGGTGAGTAACCATCAGCGTGGTCTGGCGGCGCGATGCCGCATTCAACGCCTGCATCACACGTTGTTCGCTGTGAGCATCAAGACTGGCTGCGGGTTCGTCGAGCAGCAGTAACTGACACGGGTTGAGTAAGGCACGGGCAACGGCAACACGCTGCGCTTGCCCGACAGAAAGTCGGCCTGCCTGGTCGCCCACAGGGGTATCCACACCCTGAGGAAGCAGCGGTAAAAACTCACTGACCCAGGCGCTATCAAGCGCGGCCTGTAGCTGTTCTTCGCTGGCATCAGGGCATGCCAGCAGCACATTTTCGCGCAATGTAGCAGCCGGAAGCTGCGGGTTTTGCCCGACCCATGAGAGTTGTTTACGCCAGGCATCAGGCGACAAGTCACGAAGTTCAAAGCCATTAATACGCAATGAGCCCTGATACGAGAGAAAACCGGACAGGACATTCAGCAACGAGCTCTTACCGGAACCACTACGCCCAACCAGCACCGCGCGCTGGCCTGCGGGTAGGGAGAAGTTAAGCGGACCAGCCAGGACTTTGCCTTCGGGTGAGGTGATGATCAGATCTTCGGCTTCAATTGAAACCGCGTCTTTGGTTGCCAGCTCAATATCGCCACGCTCAGGATGCGCGAGCGGGGTTTCCATGAATGTTTTCAGGCTGTCGGCAGCGCCTACCGCTTGCGCCTTGGCATGGTAAAACGTCCCCAGATCGCGCAGCGGCTGGAAAAATTCCGGTGCCAGAATCAGCGCCAGGAAACCTGCCGCCAGCGTGACGCCGGTTCCGTAGTGGCCGAAATCAAGCTCGCCGAGATAAGAAAAACCGAAGTACACGGCTACCAGTGCAATAGAGAGCGAAGTGAAAAACTCCAGCACGCCCGAAGACAGGAATGCAAGGCGAAGCACTTCCATCGTGCGCTGACGGAAATCCTGCGATGCAGCCCGGATGCTTTCCGTCTCCGCTTCGCCGCGACCAAAAATTCTCAGTGTTTCCATGCCGCGCAAGCGATCGAGGAAATGACCGCTGAGTCGGGCAAGTGCCTGAAAGTTACGCCGGTTGGCATCGGCAGCGCCCATACCGACCATTGCCATAAACAGAGGGATCAGTGGTGCGGTTCCCAGCAGGATAAGGGCTGCAACCCAGTTTGACGGGAAAACGGCAGCCACAATCAATAGCGGGACGCATACCGCAAGCGCCATTTGCGGCAAATAACGCGCATAGTAGTCATGCATATCGTCAATCTGTTCCAGAATCAGCGTGGCCCAGCTTCCGGCAGGCTTCCCCTGTATCCATGCTGGCCCCGCCTGTTGCAGACGGTCCAGAACCTGGCGACGAATCTCAAAACGAATATGTTGACCCGCGTGAAACCCTATTCGCTCACGTAACCAGACAACCCACGCCCGCAGGATAAAAATCAAGACCAGCACGACGAAAGGGAACAGCAGCGCTTCACGGGGAATATTTTCCATGATCATGTGCTGCAGAATCCGAGCCATGAGCCAGGCCTGAGCGACAATTAACAGGCCACTCACGAACCCCAACAGGCGTGAAATATTCAGCCAGCGTTGAGAAATGACACTTTGCTGTTTTAACCAGCGGGTAAGCTCTTTTTGACGGGTTTTATTCATTGCACGCTTAGCAGGTGAGTTATTGGAATTTTTGGGCAGGACAATGTTACAACGGGGCAAAAATAAAGGCGACTTATAGTCGCCTTTTTTACTTTTGTTACTGATTTGTAAAACTATTTGCAGGCGTCCGCCAAACCGTCGAGATAACGTTCAGCGTCAAGGGCGGCCATACAACCTGTGCCAGCTGAGGTAATCGCCTGACGATAAATATGGTCCATCACGTCACCGGCAGCGAACACACCAGGAATACTGGTTTGTGTCGCATTGCCGTGAATACCGGACTGAACTTTGATATAGCCGTTTTCCAGTTCAAGTTGACCATCGAAAATAGCCGTGTTCGGGCTGTGGCCGATGGCGACAAACAATCCGGCGACGTCGAGAGATTCAACGTTGTCAGTATTTTGCGTATCGCGCAGACGCAATCCGGTTACACCCATTTGATCGCCAGTCACTTCTTCCAGTGTGCGATGCGTGTGCAGCACGATGTTGCCGTTTTCAACTTTATCCATCAAACGTTTGATGAGGATTTTCTCAGCACGGAAACTGTCGCGGCGGTGAATCAAGTGAACTTCGGAGGCGATATTCGCCAGGTACAACGCTTCTTCCACAGCGGTGTTGCCGCCGCCGATCACCGCAACTTTTTGGTTACGATAGAAGAAACCGTCGCAGGTTGCGCAGGCGGAGACGCCGCGGCCTTTAAAGGCTTCTTCTGAAGGTAAGCCCAGATAGCGTGCTGAAGCACCAGTGGCGATGATCAGTGCGTCACAGGTGTACTCGCCACTGTCTCCGGTGAGACGGAAAGGGCGGTGTTGCAGATCTACCTTGCTGATGTGATCGAAGATGATCTCCGTTTCAAATTTCGTTGCGTGCTCGTGCATGCGCTCCATCAGCAGCGGGCCAGTGAGATCGTTTGGATCGCCAGGCCAGTTCTCCACTTCTGTTGTCGTGGTCAACTGACCACCTTTTTCCATACCGGTAATCAGCACCGGCTGCAGGTTTGCACGCGCAGCGTAGACGGCGGCGGTATAGCCCGCAGGGCCTGAACCCAGAATAAGAAGTTTACTGTGTTTGGTCGTGCCCATGAGATCCCCATAGTTGTTGGTAGGCAATGGGCAGGATTGTAGGGAATTTGCAGTCGTAAAAAAAGAGTATGGCGATTTTGTTAACAATATGTGTAATAGCGGAAACCGATGATGGGCAAAATTGAGGGTAATGCGCCTCTCTAATTTATTCGAGTTGGGGGGCCCGCGTGAAGCCAACGCACAGGTGACGTGAACTATGACGGAGATATAATGATTTCTACTTAAAATCGGTCAGTTATAAGGTGATAAAATGACGATTTTCCATCACTCCCAATGAATAACTGGCATGTTGTACTAAAAATCGATGTTTTGCTTTGACAATCACCTGCTGTTTTGCGAAAACATTCAAGGAAGAAAAAAACTGTGTCATGTATATGCTGCATAATCATGCATGTAGATACCATGTTTACCGGGTTAGTGAAATCTACGCATGGTGTGGACAGATGCCATTCGTGATGTCGATAGCCGCCGACAGGCAACGGTCTTCTCACCATAAACCCAGGCATTGCGCACCGTAAATCCCTCTGGGTTGCGGTTTATTGTGATGGGTAGCGACTCTGAACAGTGATGTTAATAGAGTCAGGCAGGAGTAGGGAAGGAATACAGAGAGACAATAATAATGGTAGATAGTAAGAAGCGCCCTGGCAAAGATCTCGACCGTATCGATCGTAACATTCTTAATGAGCTGCAAAAGGATGGGCGTATTTCTAACGTCGAGCTTTCAAAACGAGTGGGACTTTCTCCAACGCCCTGCCTTGAGCGTGTGCGTCGGTTGGAAAGACAGGGTTTTATTCAGGGCTATACAGCGCTGTTGAACCCGCATTATCTGGATGCATCACTTCTGGTTTTTGTTGAGATTACTCTGAATCGTGGCGCCCCGGATGTGTTTGAGCAATTTAACTCTGCAGTACAAAAACTTGAAGAAATTCAAGAGTGTCATTTGGTTTCCGGTGATTTCGACTATCTGCTGAAAACACGCGTACCGGATATGTCGGCATACCGTAAGCTGCTGGGGGAAACCCTGCTGCGTCTGCCTGGCGTGAATGACACACGTACTTACGTGGTAATGGAAGAAGTCAAACAGAGCAATCGTCTGGTAATTAAGACGCGCTAACACGGAACAGGTGCAAAATCGACGCAGTTTGATTACACTCCTGTTAATCCATACAGCAACAGTGCCGGGGTAACCCGGTGCTGTTGTCCGTTTTAGCATCGGGCAGGAAAAGCCTGAAACCTGGAGAGCCGTTTTTGAGCCAGGAATACACTGAAGACAAAGACGTCACATTGACGAAGTTAAGCAGCGGGCGCCGACTTCTGGAAGCGTTGCTGATTCTTATTGCCCTTTTTGCCGTCTGGTTGATGGCAGCATTACTCAGCTTTAACCCTTCGGACCCCAGTTGGTCGCAAACCGCATGGCACGAGCCTATCCATAATCTGGGCGGAATACCCGGAGCATGGCTGGCGGATACGCTGTTCTTCATTTTTGGTGTCATGGCTTACACTATCCCCGTGATAATCGTCGGTGGCTGCTGGTTTGCCTGGCGACATCAGGCCAGCGACGAATACGTCGATTACTTCGCCGTATCGCTGCGTATTATTGGCGTTCTGGCGCTGATCCTCACCTCTTGCGGGCTTGCCGCAATCAATGCCGATGACATCTGGTATTTTGCCTCTGGCGGCGTTATTGGCAGCCTGCTCAGTACTACGCTGCAACCCCTGCTGCACAGCAGTGGCGGTACGCTTGCGCTGTTATGTATCTGGGCCGCGGGTTTAACGCTGTTTACTGGCTGGTCATGGGTGAGCATTGCCGAAAAACTGGGTGGCTGGTTACTGAATATTCTGACTTTTGCCAGCAATCGTACTCGTCGCGATGATACCTGGGTCGATGACGAAGAATATGAAGATGATGAAGAGTCGGTCGACGCCGTTGATGGCACCCCACATGAATCCCGACGGACACGTATTCTGCGCGGAGCGTTAGCGCGCCGTAAACGGCTGGCAGAGAAGTTTACCAATCCACTTGGGCGTCACACTGATGCCGCGCTGTTCTCCGGCAAGCGCATGGATGATGAAGACGAAATTGAATACAGCGCGCGTGGCGTTGTAGCCGATCCTGATGATGTGTTGTTCTCTGGCAATCGTGCCACATTGCCTGAATACGATGAATTCGACCCGCTATTAAACGGCCATTCAGTGACTGAGCCGGTCACCGTGGCGGCGGCCGCCACTGCCACTGCGACAACTCAGGCCTGGAGTGCGCCAGTCGACCCGCTGTTGCAACCTGCGTCAGTACCGGGAACCGTTTTAGAGCAACCCACTCCTGCAGTGGCATGGCAATCCGCACCGGCTCCGCAAACCGGTGAAGCGGTTATCGCGCCAGCGCCGGAAGGTTACCCACAGCCCGTTCAGTACGCGCAGCCGCCGGTTCAGCCTTATGAACCCTGGCAGCAACCTGCCCCGGTTGAACCGCAGATGCCATATTCTGTACCGCCAGTTGCCGAAGCTGGCTATGAACAGCCGACGATGCCGCAACCGGCAATGCCGTGGCAAGCACCTGAGCCAGTGGTGGAGCCCGCCTGGCAACCAGAACCGGTTTACCAGCAGAGTGCGCCGCTTGAACCGCAGCCTGTCTATCAGCAAGACACCGTGCAGCAACAACCCGTGGTTCATCAGCAGCCCGTGGTGGAACAGCCGTCGGTTGCCGAGCCTGAGCCTGTCGTTGAAGAGGTGAAGCCAGCACGTCCACCGCTCTACTATTTTGAAGAAGTGGAAGAAAAACGCGCGCGTGAGCGTGAGCAGCTAGCTGCCTGGTATCAGCCGATTCCAGAACCCGTGCAAGAGCCTGAGCGGGTGAAACCCGCTGCACCGTCTATGCCAACAGCATCCATACCTCCCGTTGAGTCTGTTGCTGCCGTTGCGCCGCTGGCCGCAGGCGTAAAAAGTGCCGCTTTGGGAGCGGGAGCCGCTGCCGCAGCGCCTGTCTTTAGCCTTGCGGGTGGTGGTGCGCCGCGTCCGCAGGTGAAAGAGGGAATTGGCCCTCAACTGCCGCGCCCTAATCGTGTGCGTGTCCCGACACGCCGTGAGTTGGCTTCATATGGCATTAAGTTGCCGTCACAACGTATGGCGGAAGAGAAAGCGCGCGAAGAGCAGCTTGATTCGGACGCGCAATACAGTGACGATGAAATTGATGCAATGCAGCAGGATGAGCTGGCGCGTCAGTTTGCCCAGTCGCAGCAGCACCGCTATGGCGAAGAGTATCAGGATGATACCAATCACACTGATGACGAAGATTCAGCCGCAGAAGCGGAACTGGCGCGTCAGTTCGCTTCTTCCCAACAGCAACGTTATTCCGGCGCACAGCCTGCCGGGGCGAATCCATTCTCGCTTGATGATTTTGAATTCTCACCAATGAAAGCGTTAGTGGATGAGGGGCCGCATGAGCCGCTGTTTACCCCCAGCGTGATGCCGGAACCTGCGCCACAGTATCAACAGCCTGTTGCACCGCAGCAGCATTATCAGCAGCCGCCGCAGCCTGTYGCACCGCAGCAGCAYTATCAGCAGCCGCCGCAGCCTGTYGCACCGCAGCAGCAYTATCAGCAGCCRCCGCAGCCTGTYGCACCGCAGCAGCACTATCAGCAGCCGCCACAGCCTGTCACACCGCCGCCGCAGGAAAGCCTGATCCATCCGTTATTGATGCGTAATGGCGACAGTCGCCCTGTACAGCGTCCGACGACACTGCTGCCATCGCTGGATCTGCTCACCCCACCACCGGCGGAAGTTGAGCCAATAGATACATTCGCGCTGGAGCAAATGGCGCGTCTGGTGGAAGCGCGCCTGGCTGATTTCCGTATTAAAGCCGATGTGGTGAACTACTCGCCCGGACCGGTGATTACCCGTTTTGAGCTAAATCTGGCACCGGGTGTTAAAGCTGCGCGTATTTCTAACCTTTCCCGAGATCTGGCGCGCTCGCTATCAACCGCAGCAGTTCGTGTAGTGGAGGTTATTCCAGGTAAACCGTATGTCGGACTGGAGTTACCGAACAAAAAACGCCAGACCGTCTATCTGCGTGAAGTACTGGATAACGCGAAATTCCGTGATAATCCGTCACCGCTTACTGTCGTTCTCGGCAAGGACATTGCTGGTGAACCTGTGACTGCCGATTTGGCCAAGATGCCGCATCTGTTGGTGGCAGGTACCACGGGGTCGGGTAAATCTGTTGGGGTCAACGCCATGATCCTCAGCATGCTCTACAAGGCGCAGCCGGAAGATGTTCGCTTTATCATGATCGACCCGAAAATGCTCGAGCTGTCGGTTTATGAAGGTATCCCGCATCTGCTGACTGAAGTCGTTACGGATATGAAAGACGCAGCCAATGCCTTGCGCTGGAGCGTTAATGAAATGGAACGCCGCTATAAGCTGATGTCAGCGCTGGGAGTGCGTAACCTTGCGGGCTACAACGAGAAGATTGCGGAAGCAGATCGTATGGGACGTCCAATCCCGGATCCGTACTGGAAACCAGGCGATAGCATGGATGTCACCCATCCGGTGCTGAAAAAAGAGCCGTATATTGTGGTTCTGGTCGATGAATTTGCTGACCTGATGATGACTGTCGGTAAAAAAGTGGAAGAACTGATTGCCCGTCTGGCGCAAAAAGCGCGTGCGGCAGGTATCCACCTGGTGCTGGCAACCCAGCGTCCTTCGGTTGACGTTATCACTGGGCTTATCAAAGCAAATATCCCGACGCGTATAGCGTTTACTGTGTCGAGTAAGATTGACTCTCGTACCATTCTTGATCAGGGGGGGGCTGAATCCCTGCTAGGCATGGGTGATATGCTCTATTCTGCGCCAAACTCAACGATTCCAGTGCGTGTACATGGTGCTTTTGTGCGCGATGAGGAAGTTCACGCGGTCGTGCAGGACTGGAAAGCGCGTGGTCGTCCACAGTACGTGGAAGGCATCACCTCAGACACCGAGAGTGAAGGTGGTGGTGGTGGTTTTGACGGTGGGGAAGAGCTGGATCCGCTGTTCGATCAGGCGGTGAATTTTGTTACCCAGAAGCGCAAAGCCTCCATCTCAGGCGTCCAGCGCCAGTTCCGCATTGGCTATAACCGTGCGGCGCGCATCATTGAACAGATGGAAGCGCAGGGAATTGTCAGTGAGCAGGGACATAATGGCAATCGTGAAGTGCTGGCTCCACCGCCCTTTGATTGATTGCAAAGTTAAGTAATTCAGTATTTTCTACTTTCCTCATGCTGATTTTTGGCCTGAAATGGATAGCAGAAGGAGCTCCCCGTTGGGAGTGACGTATTTTGAGGAATAACGATGAAAAGAATCGCAATCACCTGTGCATTACTGTCGAGCTTTGTGGTGAGCAGCGTTTGGGCTGACGCCGCCAGCGACCTGAAAAGCCGTCTGGATAAAGTCAGCAGCTTCCACGCCAGTTTTACCCAGAAGGTAACGGATGGTAGCGGCGCAGCGGTGCAGGAAGGCCAGGGTGATTTATGGGTTAAACGTCCGAATCTGTTTAACTGGCATATGACACAGCCTGACGAAAGCATCCTGGTTTCCGATGGGAAAACGCTGTGGTTCTTTAACCCGTTTGTTGAACAGGCGACGGCGACCTGGCTGAAAGACGCCACGGGCAATACGCCGTTCATGCTGATCGCGCGTAACCAGGCCAGCGACTGGCAGCAGTACAACATTAAGCAAAACGGCGATGATTTCGTGCTGACACCTAAAACCAGCAGCGGTAACCTGAAGCAGTTTACGATCAATGTTGGGCGTGACGGGACGATCCACCAGTTTAGCGCCGTTGAACAAGACGATCAGCGCAGCAGCTATCAGCTGAAATCTCAGCAGAATGGTGCGATCGAACCTTCCAAATTCACCTTTACCCCGCCGCAAGGTGTAACGGTTGACGATCAACGTAAGTAGAGGCGTGTGAGTGAGCAATCTGTCGCTCGACTTTTCTGATAATACTTTTCAGCCACTGGCCGCGCGTATGCGGCCAGAAAATTTAGCGCAGTATATCGGCCAGCAGCATCTGCTGGCTGCGGGCAAACCTTTGCCACGTGCTATTGAGGCCGGGCACCTGCACTCCATGATTTTATGGGGGCCGCCGGGGACGGGCAAAACCACGCTTGCCGAAGTGATTGCCCGTTACGCCAACGCCGATGTTGAACGTATTTCGGCGGTTACGTCTGGTGTAAAAGAAATTCGTGAAGCGATTGAGCGTGCGCGTCAGAACCGTAACGCTGGCCGGCGTACGATCCTGTTTGTGGACGAAGTTCACCGTTTTAATAAAAGCCAACAGGATGCGTTTTTACCGCATATTGAAGACGGTACCATCACGTTTATTGGCGCGACCACTGAAAACCCCTCGTTTGAGCTGAACTCGGCGCTGCTGTCACGCGCACGCGTTTACTTACTGAAATCATTAACCACCGACGATATTGAACAGGTGCTGGACCAGGCGATGTCAGACAAAGCGCGGGGTTACGGCGGCCAGGATATCGTACTGCCGCCGGAGACGCGTCGGGCGATTGCCGAACTGGTTAATGGTGATGCGCGCCGGGCGCTGAATACGCTGGAAATGATGGCCGATATGGCCGAAGTTGATGATTCCGGCAAGCGCGTATTGAAAGCAGAGTTGCTCACTGAAATTGCTGGTGAACGCAGCGCGCGTTTCGATAATAAAGGCGATCGTTTTTACGATCTCATCTCCGCATTACACAAGTCAGTTCGCGGAAGCGCTCCGGATGCGGCGCTTTATTGGTATGCGCGTATCATCACCGCTGGCGGCGATCCGCTGTACGTTGCCCGTCGTTGTCTGGCGATTGCCTCTGAAGATGTAGGCAATGCCGATCCTCGCGCCATGCAGGTGGCGATTTCCGCATGGGATTGCTTTACCCGCGTGGGGCCAGCGGAAGGTGAACGCGCGATTGCTCAGGCGATTGTTTATCTGGCCTGTGCGCCGAAGAGTAATGCGGTTTACACCGCCTTTAAAGCCGCGCTGGCTGATGCCCGGGAACGTCCGGATTACGACGTGCCTGTCCACCTGCGTAATGCGCCGACGAAGCTGATGAAAGAGATGGGCTACGGTCAGGAATATCGTTACGCTCATGATGAGCCAAATGCCTATGCTGCCGGAGAAGAGTACTTCCCGCAGGAAATGGCGCAAACGCGCTATTATCACCCGACAAACAGAGGTCTTGAAGGCAAGATTGGCGAAAAGCTCGCCTGGCTCGCCGGACAGGATCAAAATAGCCCTATAAAACGCTACCGTTAGTGTTATCGTTGCGGTAATGTTGTCGATGTATCCCTGTGACCGCAGGCTGTGGTCACTTTCTCCTATTTTAATTCGATAAGCACAGGATAAGCATGCTCGATCCCAATCTGCTGCGTAATGAGCCAGACGCAGTCGCAGAAAAACTGGCAAGCCGGGGCTTTAAGCTGGATGTAGATAAGCTGCGCGCTCTTGAAGAGCGTCGTAAAGTTCTGCAGGTACAAACTGAAAACCTGCAGGCAGAGCGTAACTCTCGATCGAAATCCATCGGCCAGGCAAAAGCGCGCGGGGAAGATATCGAGTCTTTACGTCTGGAAGTGAACAAACTGGGCGAAGAGCTGGATGCCGCGAAAGCTGAACTTGATACCTTACAGGCCGAGATCCGCGATATTGCGCTGACCATTCCTAACCTGCCAGCGGACGAAGTTCCGGTGGGTAAAGATGAAAATGACAACGTTGAAGTCAGCCGCTGGGGTACACCGCGCGAGTTCGATTTCGAAGTGCGCGATCACGTTACCTTGGGTGAAATGCACACGGGTCTTGATTTCGCCGCTGCGGTTAAACTGACCGGCTCTCGTTTTGTTGTCATGAAAGGGCAGATCGCGCGTATGCACCGTGCGCTGTCTCAGTTTATGCTGGATCTGCACACTGAGCAGCATGGTTACAGCGAAAACTACGTCCCGTATCTGGTTAACCATGACACGCTGTACGGCACTGGCCAACTGCCGAAATTTGCTGGTGACTTGTTCCATACGCGTCCGCTGGATGAAGAAGCTGACAGCAGCAACTATGCGCTGATCCCAACGGCGGAAGTGCCGCTGACCAACCTGGTACGCGACGAAATCATCGACGAAGATGCGCTGCCGATCAAAATGACTGCGCATACGCCGTGCTTCCGTTCCGAAGCGGGTTCTTACGGTCGTGACACTCGTGGTCTGATCCGTATGCACCAGTTCGATAAAGTCGAGATGGTGCAGATTGTTCGTCCGGAAGATTCGATGGACGCGCTGGAAGAGATGACCGGCCATGCTGAGAAGGTCCTGCAACTGCTGGGGCTGCCGTATCGCAAGATCATCCTGTGCACAGGCGACATGGGCTTCGGCGCATGCAAAACCTACGATCTGGAAGTGTGGATCCCTGCACAGAATACCTATCGTGAAATTTCCTCCTGCTCCAATGTGTGGGATTTCCAGGCTCGTCGCATGCAGGCGCGTTGTCGTAGCAAATCTGACAAGAAAACACGTTTAGTGCATACACTGAACGGCTCTGGTCTGGCAGTGGGACGTACGCTGGTTGCCGTTATGGAAAACTACCAGCAAGCTGATGGCCGTATTCAGGTACCGGAAGTATTACGTCCGTACATGAATGGTCTGGAATTCATCGGTTAAGTCATTTTTCCTTGCTAAAAAAGCGCCTCAGGGCGCTTTTTTTACGCCCGTTTGATGCCGGACAATAACCCTTACTCCATTAGTGGTAATACTGCCTTCGAATGAAAGTCAGTATTTATCTCTGTCTTTGCATAAATTCGATATATAACGGTCTGTATAACGATAGTATCGATATATAAACGACTATACAACGAACATTCCCTTTTTGTTTATTGTGAGCAGCAGAGTGAGCCACTATGAAAACTAAGATCCCCGATGCCGTACTGGCAGCTGAGGTTAGTCGCCGCGGTCTGGTGAAAACGACGGCGATAGGCGGACTGGCGGTGGCCAGTAGCGCGTTTACCCTGCCATTTACCCGTATCGCAAATGCCGCAGAAGCCCTCAATCCAACACAGATTAATGAGAAAGTGATCTGGAGCGCGTGTACGGTGAACTGTGGTAGCCGCTGTCCGCTGCGTATGCATGTGGTAGACGGTGAAATAAAGTATGTCGAAACCGACAACACCGGTGATGACAACTATGACGGTCTGCACCAGGTACGCGCCTGTCTGCGTGGGCGCTCTATGCGCCGTCGCGTCTATAATCCCGATCGTCTGAAATACCCAATGAAGCGTGTCGGCAAACGCGGCGAAGGTAAATTTGAGCGCATCAGTTGGGATGAAGCCTACGATATCATCGCCAGCAATATGCAGCGTCTGATTAAAGACTACGGTAACGAGTCTATCTATCTGAACTACGGTACCGGCACGCTGGGCGGCACGATGACGCGCTCATGGCCGCCGGGTAAAACGCTGGTGGCACGTTTAATGAACTGTTGCGGCGGTTACCTGAACCACTATGGGGATTATTCTTCTGCGCAAATCGCGGCAGGACTGAACTATACCTATGGCGGATGGGCTGACGGTAACAGCCCGTCTGACATTGAAAACAGTAAGCTCGTTGTCCTGTTTGGTAATAACCCAGGCGAAACTCGTATGAGCGGTGGTGGGGTGACCTACTACCTTGAACAGGCGCGGCAGAAATCTAATGCCCGCATGATCATAATCGATCCCCGCTACACGGATACCGGTGCGGGTCGTGAAGATGAATGGATTCCCATTCGACCGGGTACAGATGCAGCGCTGGTTAACGGTATTGCCTATGTACTGATCAGCGAGAATATGGTTGATCAACCGTTCCTCGATAAGTACTGCGTGGGCTATGACGAAAAAACTCTCCCGGCGGGCGCGCCGAAGAACGGTCATTATAAGGCGTATATTCTCGGTCAGGGTAAAGACGGTATCGCGAAGACCCCGGAATGGGCTGCGCAGATAACCGGTATTCCTGCTGAACGAATTGTTAAGTTGGCGCGTGAAATTGGTAGCGCGAAACCCGCCTACATTAGCCAGGGTTGGGGGCCGCAGCGTCACGCCAACGGTGAGATTGCGACCCGTGCCATTTCGATGTTGGCCATTCTCACCGGCAACGTTGGTATTAACGGCGGCAACAGCGGTGCACGTGAGGGATCATACGATTTACCGTTTGAGCGTATGCCAACGCTGGAAAACCCCGTCGAAACCAGTATCTCAATGTTTATGTGGACGGATGCGATTGAGCGTGGTCCGGAAATGACGGCGCTGCGCGACGGTGTTCGTGGTAAGGATAAGCTCGATGTTCCGATTAAGATGATCTGGAACTATGCCGGTAACTGCTTGATTAACCAGCACTCTGATATCAACCGCACGCATGAAATCCTGCAGGATGATAAGAAGTGTGAAATGATCGTCGTTATTGATTGTCATATGACCTCCTCGGCGAAATATGCCGATATTCTGCTGCCGGACTGCACGGCCTCTGAGCAGATGGACTTCGCGCTGGATGCATCTTGCGGGAATATGTCCTACGTGATTTTCACCGATCAGGCGATCAAACCACGCTTTGAATGCAAGACTATCTACCAAATGACCAGCGAGCTGGCGAAACGCCTTGGCGTCGAGCAACAGTTCACGGAAGGCCGTACTCAGGAAGAGTGGATGCGTCATCTGTATGAACAGTCGCGCAAGGCTATACCGGAACTGCCGACATTTGAAGAGTTCCGTAAGCAGGGCATCTTTAAGCAGCGTGATCCTGAAGGACATCACGTGGCGTATAAAGCATTTCGTGAGGACCCCAAAGCCAATCCGCTTACCACGCCGTCAGGTAAGATTGAAATTTATTCTCAAGCGCTGGCAGAAATCGCTGCAACCTGGGAACTGCCGGAAGGCGATGTGATCGATCCATTACCGATTTATACACCGGGCTTTGAAAGCTTAAACGATCCACTGGTGGAAAAATTCCCTCTGCAATTAACGGGCTTCCATTATAAATCTCGCGTCCACTCGACCTATGGCAACGTTGACGTTCTGAAAGCGTCCTGTCGCCAGGAAATGTGGATTAACCCGATGGATGCACAACGACGTGGTATTAACAACGGTGACAAGGTACGTATCTTTAACGACCGTGGCGAAGTGCATATTGAGGCTAAAGTTACCCCACGTATGATGCCTGGCGTTGTAGCGCTGGGTGAGGGCGCCTGGTATGACCCGGATGTGAAACGTGTGGATCAGGGCGGTTGTATTAACGTGCTGACGACCCAGCGACCTTCTCCTCTCGCTAAGGGGAACCCATCACATACGAACCTTGTTCAGGTTGAAAAGGTGTAAGGAGTAACCGATGACAACCCAGTATGGATTTTTTATTGATTCCAGCCGTTGCACCGGTTGCAAAACTTGCGAACTGGCCTGCAAAGACTTCAAAAATTTAACGCCTGACGTCAGTTTCCGCCGTATTTACGAATACGCCGGTGGTGACTGGCAGGAAGATAACGGTGTCTGGCACCAGAACGTTTTCGCCTACTACCTCTCCATTGCGTGCAACCACTGTGAAGACCCGGCCTGTACCAAGGTGTGTCCAAGCGGCGCGATGCACAAACGTGAAGATGGTTTTGTGGTCGTGGATGAAGATGTGTGCATTGGCTGTCGCTATTGCCACATGGCCTGCCCGTATGGCGCGCCGCAATACAATGCCGCCAAAGGACACATGACCAAGTGCGATGGCTGTCATGAACGCGTTGCTGAGGGTAAGAAACCCATCTGTGTCGAATCCTGCCCGTTGCGTGCGCTGGACTTCGGCCCGATAGAGGAACTGCGTAAAAAACACGGCACCCTGGCCGCGGTTGCGCCGCTCCCTGGCGCGCACTTTACCAAACCGAGCATCGTCATCAAACCAAATGCCAATAGCCGCCCGACCGGGGATACCACGGGTTATCTGGCTAATCCGAAGGAGGTGTAAGATGGGAAGTGGATGGCATGAATGGCCGCTGATGATCTTCACTGTTTTCGGGCAGTGTGTTGTGGGTGGCTTTATCGTTCTGGCGCTGGCGCTGATGAAAGGGGACTTACGCCCTGATTCACAACAGCGTGTGATTGCCTGCATGTTTGGCCTGTGGGTATTGATGGGCATCGGTTTTATTGCTTCCATGCTTCATCTGGGCTCACCGATGCGGGCGTTTAACTCCCTCAACCGTGTCGGTTCTTCCGCGCTAAGTAACGAAATCGCCAGCGGCTCGATCTTCTTTGCCGTTGGTGGTATTGGCTGGTTACTGGCGGTGTTGAAAAAAATGTCACCAGCATTACGCAATCTGTGGTTAGTTCTCACCATGGTGCTGGGCGTAGTTTTTGTCTGGATGATGGTGCGCGTATATAACACTATTGATACGGTGCCTACCTGGTATAGTGTCTGGACGCCGGTTGGGTTCTTCCTGACGTTGTTCATGGGAGGTCCGCTGCTGGGATATCTGCTATTACGCGTTGCCGGAATTGACGGCTGGGCTATGCGACTGCTGCCTGCTATTTCAGTGCTTGCTCTGGTTGTGAGCGGCATCATGTCCGTGATGCAGGGTGCCGAGCTGGCGACAATCCACAGCTCAATTCAGCAGGCATCTGCGCTGGTGCCCGATTACGGTTCGCTGATGGCATGGCGGATTGTGGCACTGGCTTTAGCGTTGTGCTGCTGGATTGTTCCGCAGGTGAAAGGTTACCAGCCGGCAATACCACTGCTTTCCGTCGCGTTTATTCTGCTGTTAGTCGGTGAGCTGATTGGCCGCGGCGTGTTCTATGGTCTGCATATGACGGTCGGCATGGCGGTCGCCAGCTAACCTGAAAATGCCGAATGGCATCGCGCTTGTCCGGCCTACACATTACAGTACTGAACGTGTAGGTCGGATAAGGCGTTAATATGGTCATCCCACAAATAAAAGATGCCTATTATCCATGAATTTTTTCGACTGAACGTAGCGGGGCAATTTTGTTTTAGATCAATTAAAACAAATAGATGTATTTTCCCATTTTTTATCAATCCGCATTAAGAATCAGTAATACGAATCGATCCCCCTGAAAGCGCCTCAGGCCCCTGATTGCGCCGATTGACAATGTTTTTTGCAGTGGCATGATGCGCATGAAATTTGAACTTCCTCACGGTTTTTATTCATGTCCACCTATACCCGTCCCGTTATGCTATTGCTGTGCGGGCTGCTTCTGTTGACCCTGGCGATCGCCGTGTTAAACACGCTCGTCCCGCTTTGGCTCGCCCATGAAAATCTGCCAACCTGGCAGGTAGGAGTGGTCAGTTCGTCCTATTTCACCGGAAATCTGGTTGGGACGTTACTGACCGGGTACTTAATTAAACACCTCGGTTTTAACCGCAGCTATTACATAGCCTCGCTTATTTTTGCTGCGGGCTGTGTCGGACTGGGCGTCATGGTAGGTTTTTGGAGCTGGATGACCTGGCGTTTTATTGCGGGTATCGGTTGTGCCATGATCTGGGTGGTGGTGGAAAGTGCGTTGATGTGCAGCGGGACGTCGCGTAACCGTGGACGCTTACTTGCCGCCTATATGATGGTCTATTACGTAGGGACGTTTTTAGGACAATTATTGGTCAGTAAAGTCTCGACAGAATTAATGAATGTTCTGCCGTGGGTGACCGGCACTATCCTTGCCGGAGTATTACCGTTGCTCTTTACCCGCATTGTGAATCAGCAGGGTGATGAACAACAGTCAACCCCCATTGTCTCTATGCTGAAGCTTCGCCAGGCGCGTCTGGGCGTGAATGGCTGCATTATTTCCGGGATTGTGCTGGGGTCGCTGTATGGCCTGATGCCGCTGTACCTCAACCATCAGGGTGTCAGCAATGCCAGCATTGGTTTCTGGATGGCGGTACTGGTCAGTGCAGGTATTCTGGGACAATGGCCAATTGGTCGTCTGGCCGATAAGTTAGGTCGCTTGCTGGTTTTGCGCGTTCAGGTCTTTGTGGTGATCGTCGGGAGTATCGCTATGCTGAATCAGGCGGCAATGGCACCTGCATTGTTTATGCTGGGCGCGGCAGGTTTCACCCTTTATCCGGTTGCGATGGCCTGGGCCTGCGAGAAAGTAGAACATCATCAGTTGGTCGCTATGAACCAGGCATTGTTATTAAGCTATACCGTGGGTAGCCTGCTTGGGCCGTCATTTACCGCCATGCTGATGCAAAATTATTCTGACAGTTTACTGTTTATCATGATTGCCGGCGTATCGTTTATTTATTTACTGATGCTGCTGCGTAAGACAGGGCATACACCGAATTCTGTGGCGCATATCTGATTTGATTTAACAGGATAAAAACAGGTTCCCATACATGTTGTTTATGTATACTTTATGGGAGCCTGTTTTATTTAATCATCGCTATTCTTTCCTGAAAATAAAATGTGCAGAAGATTATAGTTTTACATTCTGCCATTTCCGCTTGGCCATTTTACCGCGCATAATCCCTCGCTTCATTTATTGATTATCAAAAATAGCGTCTACGAAGGATCGCCAATGGCAAGTGTGCAGGAAAAACAATTGCGGTGGTACAACATCGCATTGATGTCTTTTATTACCGTATGGGGATTCGGCAACGTTGTAAACAACTATGCTAATCAGGGATTGGTGGTTGTTTCTTCATGGATATTTATTTTCGCCCTCTATTTTATCCCTTATGCACTGATTGTCGGACAACTTGGCTCCACGTTTAAAGACGGTAAGGGTGGGGTTAGTACATGGATTAAACACACAATGGGACCGGGACTGGCTTATCTCGCAGCGTGGACCTATTGGGTGGTGCATATCCCTTATCTGGCGCAAAAGCCACAGGCTATTCTGATTGCGCTGGGATGGGCTCTGAAAGGCGATGGTTCGCTGATTAAAGAGTATACCGTGGTGGCGTTGCAGGGGCTGACGTTAGCGCTGTTTGTCTTTTTCATGTGGGTTGCATCCCGTGGCATGAAATCGCTTAAAATCGTTGGATCGGTTGCGGGGATCGCGATGTTTGTGATGTCCATTCTGTATGTCGTAATGGCCGTCACCGCCCCGGCGATTACTGATGTGCAAATCGCCACAACCAATATCACCTGGGAATCTTTTATCCCGCACATCGATTTTACCTATATCACAACGATCTCGATGCTGGTCTTTGCGGTCGGTGGCGCGGAGAAAATCTCTCCATACGTTAACCAGACGCGTAACCCTGGCAAAGAGTTCCCGAAAGGGATGTTAGTTCTGGCGGTTATGGTGGCGGTGTGCGCGATCCTGGGTTCTCTGGTAATGGGGATGATGTTTGACTCTCAGCATATTCCTGATGACTTAATGACTAATGGCCAGTATTACGCTTTCCAGAAACTCGGGGAGTATTACGGCATGGGTAACACATTGATGGTTATTTATGCAGTTGCCAACACGTTAGGTCAAATTGCGGCTTTGGTGTTTTCTATTGATGCTCCGCTTAAAGTTTTACTGGGCGATGCTGATCGCAAATATATCCCTGAAAGCCTGTGTAAAACCAATGCCTCTGGTACACCGGTGAATGGCTATATTCTGACACTGGTGCTGGTGGCCATTTTGATTATGTTGCCAACGCTGGGTATCGGAGACATGAACAATTTGTATAAATGGCTACTGAATTTGAATTCAGTGGTGATGCCTCTGCGCTATCTGTGGGTGTTTGTGGCATTTATTGCCGTTATTCGTTTGGCGCAGAAATATAAACCGGAATATGTCTTCATTCGTAACCGCTCTCTGGCGATGACGGTGGGAATTTGGTGTTTTGCGTTTACTGCGTTTGCTTGCCTCACGGGGATCTTTCCGAAAATGGAAGCCTTTACTCCAGAGTGGACATTCCAGCTCACGTTGAACATTGTGACGCCGTTTGTGCTGGTTGGGCTGGGATTGATTTTCCCGCTGCTGGCAAGAAGAGGGCGTTAAGGGGAAATGGGGTGGGTAACAGGCTCGTTACCCACCACAAAGCTTAGTACATCACTTTGTGACCATACTGCTCAAGGATACCTTTCACGCGCTCCATGGTCTCTTTTTTCGGCGGCTTCACGCCGTCGAGTTTGTACTCTTCACCCATTGCCACCCATTTGTGTTTGCCAAGTTCGTGGTATGGCAGCAGTTCAATTTTTTCGACATTGCCCATATCACGGGTAAACTCGCCCAAACGGTGTGCTGAATCATCATCATCGGACCAGCCAGGCACGACAACGTAGCGGATCCACACTTTGATGTCTTTGTTAGACAGGTAACGAGCGAACTCCAGCGTACGATGGTTAGATACGCCGACCAGGTTCTGGTGGATCTCGTCGTTCATCTGTTTCAGATCGAGCATCACCAGGTCGGTGACTTCCAGCAGTTCATCAATCACTGGATCGTAACGGCGAACAAAACCGTTAGTATCAAGACAGGTATGAATCCCTTCTTTTTTACAGGCACGGAACCAGTCACGGACGAATTCAGCCTGGAGAATGGCCTCTCCGCCGGATGCCGTTACGCCACCACCGGATGCGTTCATAAAGTGACGATAGGTCACGACTTCTTTCATTAATTCATCGACGGTGACTTCTTTACCGCCGTGCGTATCCCATGTGTCACGGTTGTGGCAGTACAGGCAGCGCATCAGGCAGCCCTGGAAGAAGGTAATAAAACGGATGCCCGGGCCATCTACAGTGCCACAGGATTCAAAGGAGTGAATGCGACCAATAACTGACATTGCGGTGTTTCTCCAGGTGTGGCCCATCCGGGGCCAGTGTTAGTGCACAGTTATTAACTGTGTCGAGTCTGTTTTGGCTGTTATCCATACTTTTTGTCTTTCAAGCTGCATCTTTGTTAGCTTCCTTCGCTCACCCCAGTCACGTACTTCTGTACGTTCCAGGGGATTCACTCCGTTGCTGCCTCAATGCAACTCGAAATCCATCGAGTATATAAGTATAGATAGCTGACAAAGCAGGCTATTAAAAAGGCCCCACTTACGTGGAGCCTTTATTGTACGCTTTTTAAAGTACGATTTCAGTCAAAACCAATTACATGGTCTGAGTGAAGGTACGAGTAATAACGTCCTGCTGCTGTTCTTTAGTCAGGGAGTTAAAACGTACTGCGTAGCCAGAAACACGGATGGTCAGCTGCGGATATTTTTCCGGATGTTCCATCGCGTCCAGCAGCATTTCACGGTTCATGACGTTCACGTTCAGGTGCTGACCACCTTCGATGGACGCTTCGTGGTGGAAGTAACCATCCATCAGACCAGCCAGGTTGGTCTTACGAACTTCGTCGTCTTTACCCAGCGCGTTCGGAACGATAGAGAAGGTGTAAGAGATACCATCTTTAGCGTAAGCAAACGGCAGTTTAGCAACGGAGGTCAGAGAGGCAACAGCACCTTTCTGGTCACGACCGTGCATTGGGTTAGCACCCGGTCCGAACGGCGCGCCAGCACGGCGACCATCTGGGGTGTTACCAGTTTTCTTACCATAAACCACGTTAGAGGTGATGGTCAGAACAGACTGAGTCGGGATAGCGTTACGATAAGTAGTCAGTTTCTGAATTTTCTTCATGAAACGTTCTACCAGGTCAACCGCCATGTCATCAACGCGAGAGTCGTTGTTACCAAACTGCGGGTATTCGCCTTCGATTTCGAAGTCGATAGCCAGACCGTCTTCGTCACGAATCGGTTTAACTTTCGCATATTTGATTGCAGACAGGGAGTCAGCAGCAACGGACAGACCAGCGATACCACACGCCATGGTGCGGATAACGTCACGGTCGTGCAGCGCCATCAGAGAGGCTTCGTAGCTGTACTTGTCGTGCATGTAGTGAATAACGTTCAGTGCAGTGACGTACTGTTTAGCCAGCCAGTCCATGAAGTGATCCATGCGGTCCATAACTTCGTCGAAGTTCAGAACGTCGCCTTTGATCGGTTCAGATTTAGGACCAACCTGCATTTTCAGTTTTTCATCAACGCCACCGTTGATTGCGTACAGCATGGTTTTCGCCAGGTTTGCACGCGCACCGAAGAACTGCATTTGTTTACCAACAACCATCGGGCTTACGCAGCAAGCGATAGCGTAGTCGTCGTTGTTGAAGTCCGGACGCATCAGGTCATCGTTCTCGTACTGCAGAGAAGAGGTGTCGATGGACACTTTAGCGGCGAATTTCTTGAAGTTCAGAGGCAGTTTTTCAGACCACAGAACAGTGATGTTCGGCTCCGGAGAAGGACCCATGGTGTACAGGGTGTTCAGGAAGCGGAAGCTGTTTTTGGTAACCAGAGTACGGCCATCAACGCCCATACCGCCGATTGATTCAGTTGCCCAAATCGGGTCACCGGAGAACAGTTCATCATATTCAGGAGTACGCAGGAAGCGAACCATACGCAGTTTCATGACCAGGTGGTCGATCATTTCCTGTGCGTCTTGCTCGGTGATTTTGCCTGCTTTGATATCACGTTCGATGTAAGCATCCAGGAAGGTGGATACGCGACCGAAGGACATTGCTGCGCCGTTCTGAGATTTAACCGCGGCCAGGTAGCCGAAGTAAGTCCACTGGATAGCTTCCTGAGCGTTGGTAGCCGGACCAGAGATATCGCAGCCATATTTAGCAGCCATTTCTTTGATCTGACCCAGAGCGCGGTGCTGTTCAGCAATTTCTTCACGCAGACGGATAGTTGCTTCCAGGTTTACGCCATTTTCCAGATCGGACTGCAGAGAGACGAACTGAGCGTATTTGTCTTTCATCAGGTAGTCGATACCGTACAGCGCAACGCGACGGTAGTCACCGATGATACGGCCACGGCCATACGCATCTGGCAGACCAGTCAGAACACCGGATTTACGGCAGTTCAGAATGTCTTTGGTATAAACATCGAATACACCCTGGTTGTGGGTTTTACGGTATTCGGTGAAGATTTTTTTCAGCATCGGGTCCAGTTCGCGATTGTACGCTTTGCAGGAACCTTCAACCATTTTGATACCGCCAAACGGGATAATCGCACGTTTCAGCGGAGCTTCAGTTTGCAGACCAACAATTTTCTCAAGTGCTTTGTTGATGTAGCCAGCGTCGTGAGAAGTGATGGTAGAAGCAACGGAGGTGTCAAAGTCAACAGGCGCGTGAGTGCGGTTTTCCTGTTTAACGCCTTCCATTACGCTGTCCCACAGTGCAGTGGTCGCTTCAGTTGCGCCAGCCAGGAAGGACTCGTCACCCTCATACGGAGTGTAGTTTTTCTGAATGAAGTCACGGACGTTTACTTCATTCTGCCAATCACCTTTGGTAAAACCTTCCCAGGCTGTGGCTAACTTTTCATTAAGCTCGGACATGTAACACCTACCTTCTTAAGTGGATTTTTTATTTACTGCGTGTAATGAGCATCAACAGATTAATGATGATCGTTACCACGCAGATAAATGACCCAGTATGTCAACCCGACCAACAAACCGCCGCCGATAATGTTACCGATCGTAACCGGAATCAGGTTATCGGTGATGAAATTCATCACGGTCAGGTGAGAAAAATTCTCCGGAGAAGAACCGACAGCGGTCCAGAATTCCGGGGTGGCGAAATCGCGTATTACGATACCCATAGGGATCATAAACATGTTTGCGATACTGTGCTCAAAACCGCTGGCAACAAACATTGCGACCGGTAATACCATGATAAACGCTTTGTCCATCAGGCTGCGGCCAGAGTAGCTCATCCATACCGCCAGGCACACCATTAGGTTAGCCAGAATACCAAGGCTTACAGCTTCAACAAAAGTATGGTGCACTTTGTGGTCGGCAGTTTGCAGGACGTTGAGTCCCCACGCGCCGTTGGCGGTCATATACTCGCCAGAAAGCCACATGAGTAACACAAAAATCAGCGCACCAATCAGGTTACCGACATAAACGTTAAGCCAGTTCTTCGCTAACTGACCCCAGGTAATACGACCACTGGCTTTAGCGACGACAATCAGTACGGTTGAAGTGAAGAGGTCAGCGCCGCAGACAACGCAAAGGATCAGCCCCAGGGAAAAGCAGATACCACCCACCAGCTTTGCCATGCCGAAAGGCATTGTGCCGGTACCGGTTGTGGCAGTGATATAGAAAACAAAGGCAATTGAAATGAACACACCGGCAGTAATTGCCAGATAGAACGTCTTAAGCGGATGTTTCGTTGCTTTATAGACGCCTGCTTCTTCGGCAACTTTGGCCATAGCAGCAGGAAGTATAAGATCAAAAGGGTTGTCAGCTTTCACACTAACTCTCTCTTTATTAAGTCGGCGACGAGATACTAACAAAGCATTATAGATGAGAATTTGATATAGATCATATCTCGCCTGGCTTATAGGCCCGTAAGACGCATGGTTTTTATGCAATTACGGTGTAACTTGTTGATTATCCATGTAAAAATAAATTTTAAAAATTATAAAGTGAGTTGAAATTTTTCTTTATGCCTCCAGTCGGACGGTTAATTAAAATGGAGTAATTGAGATAAATAGCGATATTAATAAACCAAAAATTTTAATATCAACTACTAATATTTAACCTTGTTTTTACATTTATTTTTGAGTACACAAAAATAAAAAAACAGGGCGCTTAGAGCGCCCCGTAATATAGCCCAGACAATACGTTTAGCCTACTCAACGCGGGCTGTTTGCCACTATTTTGACCAGTGTGCTGCTTTCGCGCGTTGCAGCTTCTCATAGGCTTTCAGCAGAGACTGATGTGCCGGGAAAGCCCGCAGATCGCTATCAACCGTTTGTAATCCGTAGAATGGCGCTTCTCCGCTCATTGCTGCACTTGCTGCTTCAACTGCCTCTGCACCGTACATACGAACAAATGCGTTAAGATACTGCAGCGGCTGACGATCTTCTTCCTGAGAGAGCAGCAGCAGAGTTTGCAGGCAACGGTAATAGTTTGCGCGTTCAGCACTAAAGACGGATGCATTAAATTCCATTGTCCATTCCGTCCAGATCAGTGCCTGCTCAAGGTCACCGCCCGCCAGAGCCAGCATTACTTTGAGCTCGCCAATGCGCAGGGTATACCAGCCATTATCTGCACCGGTCGCCAAACCCAGCAGCTCACGTACGCGAGTGAAGTCGTCAAATCCTTCTTCATCCAGCTGTGCGAGCAGGTTGAGGTAGTCATCTTTTTCCCATTCGCTGCCTGGCAGAGAGAGAATGGTCTCACGCAGGTGCGCTCCCATGCTGTTGTTGGCTAACCACAAATCTTCTGCAGGGTAGATGTCAGACATGCCCGGGACGATAATGCGGCAAGCGTAAACGCTCAGATGCTCGTAGTCGGCGATGTAGACTTCCTTATCTTCCGCTTTGAAGATGGCCATCAGGGTTGCGAACTCTTCTTCCGTGGTGCCGGAGAAATTCCAGTCAACGAACGGGTAATCGGCATCTTGCTTGAACAGATCCCAGGAGATCAGACCGCTGGAATCGATGAAGTGCGTTTCGAGGTTAGTGTGCTCAGCCACTTCTTCATCGTCGAAGGTTGGGGGAGTGAAGACATCAAGATCTTTCAGGCCACGGCCCTGCAACAGTTCGGTGACGGTACGCTCCAGTGCAACACCGAAATCCGGGTGCGCGCCGAAAGAGGCAAAACAGGTACCGTTAGCCGGGTTGAACAGTACAACGCAGATAACCGGGTATTTGCCGCCCAGCGAGCCGTCGTATGCGAAGATTGGGAATCCTTCGGCTTCCAGCTTTGCAATGGATTCAACGACTGCCGGGTAACGCGCCATCACTTCGGCCGGAATTTCCGGCAGGCTGATGCTTTCCGCGATAATGCGGTTTTTCACATAGCGCTCAAAAACTTCAGACAGCCCCTGAACGCGGGCTTCATTCGGTGTGTTACCCGCAGACATACCGTTAGATACGTACAGATTACCGATAATGTTCATCGGAATGTAAACGGTCTGATTATCTGACTGACGGGTAAACGGCAGGCCGCAAACGCCGCGTTCTTCATTGCCGGATTGCAGATCGATAAGCATGCTACCGGTCAGTTCATTGTCTGGATCGTAGAATGCACGCAGACGCGCATCCAGCAAACCTTCAGGTACGTCATCATCTTCTGTCAGTGGGAACCATTTTTCGTTCGGGTAATGTACGAACGGGCCGTTAGCGATGGTGTCGCCCAGCCAGAAA
This sequence comes from Citrobacter sp. Colony219, assembly GCF_019382635.1. Lineage (NCBI taxonomy): Bacteria > Pseudomonadati > Pseudomonadota > Gammaproteobacteria > Enterobacterales > Enterobacteriaceae > Citrobacter > Citrobacter sp. Colony219. The sequence continues at coordinate 1,953,110 of NZ_CP080033.1, forward strand.
TCCGCAAAGAAGTAATTCGTGGACAGACGCTCAAAATATTCGCCCAGTGCGGAGGCCAGCGCCGCTTTTTTCGTCGCACCTTTACCGTTGGTAAAGCACAGCGCGCATTCTTTGTCGCGAATATGCACAGACCAGACGTTAGGAACGGGATTCAACCACGAGGCTTCTTCAATTTGAAAACCGAGGTCGAGTAATTTTTGCTGGAAGCGAGCGATGGAATCTTCCAGTGCGGCATCTTTGCCGGGGATAAATGTTTGCGTCATGAAAATCACTTTTGTCGTACGGAAAGCGCGCAATGATACGGGTTTTCAATGAATGGCGCTATCGCCGCCCGAGCCTCGGCGTAAATAAAGCATTTGATTCACACCGTAGCGTGTTCAGTCGAATGTCTGCGGACTATCTGCTGAAGGGAAGGGGGCTTCTTTCTTTATATATCTCTGCGCTATGCAAAACCAGAATGGTCGAAGGTTGGCTGGGCCAAATGCGCCTCCTGATAGCGAAAATCTCGGTTTTTATCCGTCAATCCGATAGATTCTTTTGTGTGATGCACCGCTCATTTTTGCCCTGGCCAGTTTTACCCATTGCGGCGCGTGTCACTGAATGATAAAACCGATATCCACAGGAATAACTTATACCCAATGTCTGTCACAGGAATTATCGTAAACGACAGGATGTTGATCGGATAACAACACAACGTGGTGAGGGGAAATGGCTCAGGTCTTCAATTTTAGTTCAGGTCCGGCAATGCTACCGGCAGAAGTACTTAAACTGGCTCAACAGGATCTTCGCGACTGGAACGGTCTTGGTACGTCGGTGATGGAAATTAGCCACCGTGGCAAAGAGTTCATCCAGGTCGCAGAGGAAGCGGAGCAGGATTTTCGCGATCTTCTCAGTATCCCCTCCAACTATAAAGTGTTGTTCTGTCATGGCGGTGGCCGTGGGCAGTTTGCGGGTATCCCATTAAATATTCTGGGTGACAAAACCACGGCGGATTACGTCGATGCCGGTTACTGGGCCGCCAGTGCAATTAAAGAAGCGAAAAAGTACTGCACGCCAAATGTTATCGATGCCAAAGTCACCGTTGACGGACTGCGTGCTGTTAAACCGATGAGTGAGTGGCAGCTTTCTGACAATGCGGCGTATCTGCACTATTGTCCGAACGAAACCATCGACGGTATCGCGATTGATGAAACGCCGAATTTTGCCAGCAACGTGGTGGTTACGGCGGATCTGTCCTCGACCATTCTTTCCGCACCGCTTGACGTTAGTCGTTATGGCGTAATTTACGCCGGGGCGCAGAAAAACATCGGCCCGGCCGGGCTGACCATTGTCATCGTACGTGAAGATTTGCTGGGTAAGGCCCATGTGTCCTGCCCGTCAATCCTCGACTATACCGTGCTGAATGACAACGACTCCATGTTCAATACGCCACCGACCTTTGCCTGGTATCTGTCTGGCCTGGTTTTTAAATGGCTGAAAGAGCAGGGCGGTGTTAACGCGATGGATAAAATTAACCAGCAAAAAGCGGAACTGTTGTACGGCGTGATTGATAACAGCGATTTCTACCGCAACGATGTGGCGAAATCGAACCGTTCACGCATGAACGTCCCGTTCCAGTTGGCTGACAACGCGCTGGATAAACTTTTCCTGGAAGAGTCGTTTGCTGCCGGTCTGCATGCACTGAAGGGACATCGTGTAGTTGGCGGAATGCGGGCTTCAATCTATAACGCTATGCCGCTGGAAGGCGTAAAAGCACTGACCGATTTCATGGTCGATTTCGAGCGCCGCCGCGGCTAATCTGCTGTATTTTCATCCCCACAGTCAGTCTGTGGGGTTTTTATGTCTGTTTTTGAGAGTTGAGTTTCATGGAATCCCTGACGTTACAACCCATTGCGCGGGTGGATGGCACCATCAATCTGCCTGGATCCAAAAGTGTTTCTAACCGCGCTTTGCTGCTGGCTGCATTAGCAAATGGCACCACTGTCCTGACCAACCTACTGGACAGCGATGATGTCCGCCATATGCTTAATGCTCTGAATGCGTTAGGGATTAGCTATACCCTTTCTGCCGATCGCACGCGTTGCGAGATAATCGGTAACGGCGGCGCGCTGCATGCAGAAGGCGCTGTAGAGCTGTTCCTTGGCAATGCCGGAACCGCAATGCGCCCGCTGGCCGCAGCGCTGTGCCTGGGCAGCAATGACATCGTGCTGACGGGCGAACCGCGCATGAAAGAGCGCCCGATTGGTCATCTGGTTGATGCGTTACGCCAGGGCGGAGCCAACATTGAATACCTGGAGCAGGAAAATTATCCGCCTCTACGTCTGCGCGGTGGTTTCACCGGAGGGCAAGTTGAGGTAGACGGCAGCGTATCCAGCCAGTTCCTCACTGCATTGCTGATGACTGCGCCGCTGGCGCCGCAGGACACGACGATCGCCATTAAAGGTGAGCTGGTATCCAAACCTTACATTGATATCACACTGAACCTGATGAAAACGTTTGGTGTTGAAATTGAGAATCAGAACTACCAGCGCTTTGTCGTGCAGGGCAACCAACAGTACCAGTCTCCGGGCGCCTATCTGGTAGAAGGCGACGCTTCATCGGCCTCGTATTTTCTTGCGGCTGGCGCGATCAAAGGCGGTACGGTGAAGGTTACCGGGATTGGGCGTCATAGCATGCAGGGTGATATTCGCTTTGCTGATGTGCTGGAAAAAATGGGCGCGACCGTGACATGGGGTGATGATTTTATTGCCTGTACTCGCGGTGAGTTGAACGCTGTCGATATGGACATGAACCATATTCCTGATGCGGCAATGACCATTGCGACCGCCGCGTTGTTTGCAAAGGGCACAACGACTTTACGGAACATTTACAACTGGCGCGTCAAAGAGACCGACCGTCTGTTTGCGATGGCAACAGAGTTGCGGAAAGTGGGCGCGGAAGTTGAAGAGGGGCATGATTTTATCCGTATCACTCCGCCGGTTAAGCTGCAGTTTGCGGATATTGCGACCTATAACGATCACCGTATGGCGATGTGTTTCTCGCTGGTGGCGTTGTCTGACACGCCGGTAACCATTCTGGACCCTAAATGCACCGCCAAAACCTTCCCGGATTATTTCGAACAGTTGGCCCGTATTAGTACTCCTGCCTGATCCTCACGAAACGCCGGTCCCTGGACTGGCGTTTCGATGTCCGTAACCGCACTGTTTTTACGCTTACAACTAATGCTAATTTGTTGATGATTTAACTTATTTATTTGTTTTTATTATAAATATCATCGGAAGATTAGCATGAAAAATAAATCACTCTTTTTGGCGTTGACGGTTTCCGCTACGTTGTTGGCAGGTTGTAAAAATGGCGTAAATGGCGACCTTGTTGCCAGTTCCGGTATGGCGGCTTATAAAGCTGCGACGCTTTCCGACGCTGATGTCAAATCTCTCTCTAACAGTTCATGTAAGCAGATGGATAGCGAAAACCAGCTAGCGGGCGCAAAAAGCAAATACACTAAGCGTCTGAATAAAATTGCGAAAGCGTTGGGTAATAACATTGATGGAACGCCGGTCAACTATAAGGTTTATATGACCAGTGATATCAATGCCTGGGCAATGGCGAATGGATGCGTACGTGTTTATTCGGGTTTGATGGACCAGATGACCGACAATGAGGTTGAAGGTGTGCTGGGTCATGAGTTGGGCCATGTTTCTTTAGGACACTCACGTAAAGCAATGCAGACTGCGTATGCCACACTCGCTGCGCGCGATGCTATTTCTGCGACCAGCGGCGTCGCTTCTCAGCTTTCCCAGTCTCAGTTGGGCGATCTGGCGGAAGGTGTGATTAACTCAGCGTTTTCCCGTAGCCAGGAATCGGATGCGGATGACTTTTCCTATGATTTGCTGAAAAAACGCGGTATTGACCGTCAGGGGTTAGTGACTGCGTTTGATAAGTTTGCCACGATGGACGCAGGCCATGCAAAATCACTGATGGATTCTCATCCGGCATCTGACGATCGTGCTCAGCATATGCGTGAACGTATCGCTGCAGATAAAAAGTAAAACAGTGTCATCTTCCGGGCTGGTTTCTCGCCAGCCCGCTATAATTGCGCAATTCTTCCTCATATCGTTACAGACTAATCGGGTTTTTACACTCTGTGTTAACGATTATTAGCGTTGGCGCGTATAATGCGCGGCGTTCACGTTAACGTATGCCCGTTTAAGGAGAAAAAGATGACGGCAATTGCCCCGGTTATTACCATTGATGGCCCAAGTGGTGCAGGAAAAGGCACCTTGTGCAAGGCAATGGCGGAAGCATTGCAGTGGCATCTGTTAGATTCAGGCGCGATCTACCGCGTACTGGCGCTCGCAGCGTTACATCACCATGTTGATGTCACTTCTGAAGATGCTCTGGTACCGCTTGCCTCACACCTGGATGTGCGTTTTATCTCAACGGACGGCAACCTGGAAGTCATTCTGGAAGGCGAAGATGTCAGCGGCGAAATCCGCACCCAGGAAGTGGCGAATGCCGCCTCTCAGGTCGCTGCGTTTCCTCGCGTACGCGAAGCGCTGTTACGTCGCCAACGCGCGTTTCGTGAAGCGCCCGGCCTGATTGCCGACGGACGTGATATGGGCACGGTGGTGTTCCCTGATGCGCCAGTAAAAATTTTTCTGGACGCCTCCTCGCAAGAACGTGCGCATCGACGTATGCTACAGTTGCAGGAGAAAGGCTTTAGTGTTAACTTTGAACGCCTTTTGGCCGAGATCGAAGAACGTGATTACCGCGATCGTAACCGTGCTGTAGCGCCGCTGGTTCCCGCTGCTGATGCTTTAGTTTTAGATTCAACCCGATTAAGCATTGAGCAAGTGATTGAAAAAGCGTTACAATACGCGCGCCAAAAACTGGCTCTCGCATAAGTGCGACCGAATTTGCAGTACCCCCGTTGCAATGGATTGACAGCGGGTATGTTAAACAACCCCATCCGGCATGGAGCCAGGTGGACGTTAAATATGAAACCTGAAGATTAAACATGACTGAATCTTTTGCTCAACTGTTTGAAGAATCCTTAAAAGAAATCGAAACCCGCCCGGGTTCCATCGTTCGTGGTGTTGTTGTTGCTATCGACAAAGACGTAGTACTGGTTGACGCCGGTCTGAAATCTGAGTCCGCCATTCCGGCAGAGCAGTTCAAAAACGCCCAGGGCGAGCTGGAAATCCAGGTTGGTGACGAAGTTGACGTTGCTCTGGATGCAGTAGAAGACGGCTTCGGTGAAACCCTGCTGTCCCGTGAAAAAGCTAAACGTCACGAAGCTTGGATCACGCTGGAAAAAGCTTACGAAGAAGCTGCAACCGTTACTGGTGTTATCAATGGCAAAGTCAAGGGTGGCTTCACTGTTGAGCTGAATGGTATTCGCGCGTTCCTGCCGGGTTCCCTGGTAGACGTTCGTCCGGTCCGCGACACGCTGCACCTGGAAGGCAAAGAGCTTGAATTCAAAGTAATCAAGCTGGATCAGAAGCGTAACAACGTTGTTGTTTCCCGTCGTGCCGTTATCGAATCCGAAAACAGCGCAGAACGCGATCAGCTGCTGGAAAACCTGCAGGAAGGCATGGAAGTTAAAGGTATCGTTAAGAACCTCACTGACTACGGTGCATTCGTTGATCTGGGTGGCGTTGACGGCCTGCTGCACATCACCGACATGGCATGGAAACGCGTTAAGCATCCGAGCGAAATCGTAAACGTTGGCGACGAAATCACTGTTAAAGTGCTGAAGTTCGACCGCGAGCGTACTCGTGTATCTCTGGGCCTGAAACAGCTGGGCGAAGATCCATGGGTAGCTATCGCTAAGCGTTATCCGGAAGGTACCAAACTGACTGGTCGCGTGACCAACCTGACCGACTACGGCTGCTTCGTTGAAATCGAAGAAGGCGTTGAAGGCCTGGTTCACGTTTCCGAAATGGATTGGACCAACAAAAACATCCACCCGTCCAAAGTTGTTAACGTTGGCGACGTAGTGGAAGTTATGGTTCTGGATATCGACGAAGAACGTCGTCGTATCTCCCTGGGTCTGAAGCAGTGCAAAAACAACCCATGGCAGCAGTTCGCGGAAACCCACAACAAGGGCGACCGTGTTGAAGGTAAAATCAAGTCTATTACTGACTTCGGTATCTTCATCGGCCTGGACGGCGGCATCGACGGCCTGGTTCACCTGTCTGACATCTCCTGGAACGTTGCAGGCGAAGAAGCAGTTCGTGAATACAAAAAAGGCGACGAAATCGCAGCAGTTGTTCTGCAGGTTGACGCAGAGCGTGAGCGTATCTCTCTGGGCGTTAAACAGCTCGCAGAAGATCCGTTCAACAACTGGGTTGCACTGAACAAGAAAGGCGCAATCGTAAACGGTAAAGTCACTGCAGTTGACGCTAAAGGCGCAACCGTAGAACTGGCTGACGGCGTTGAAGGTTACCTGCGCGCTTCTGAAGCTTCCCGCGACCGCGTTGAAGATGCAACTCTGGTTCTGAGCGTAGGCGACGACGTTGAAGCTAAATTCACCGGCGTTGATCGTAAGAACCGTGCAATCAGCCTGTCTGTTCGTGCTAAAGACGAAGCTGATGAGAAAGATGCAATCGCAACTGTTAACAAACAGGAAGATGCAAACTTCTCTAACAACGCAATGGCTGAAGCTTTCAAAGCAGCTAAAGGCGAGTAATATCGAGTACTCTATATCCGCACATGCAACTTGAAGTATGACGGGTATAAATCCTTTGTGCTGTTAACAGCACAAAGGGTAACGAGTAGCTTGACAGATTACAGGATTCGTCCTGTAATCAATGACAAAGGGCGGCTACGGCCGCCCTTAATCAATGCAGCAGCTAATTTTGCCTTTAAGGAACCGGAGGAATCATGACCAAGTCAGAATTGATTGAAAGACTTGCAACCCAGCAACCTCATATTCCCGCGAAAGCGGTTGAAGATGCAGTAAAAGAGATGCTGGAACATATGGCCTCGACTCTTGCGCAGGGCGAGCGTATTGAAATCCGCGGTTTCGGCAGTTTTTCTTTGCATTACCGCGCACCACGCACCGGACGTAATCCGAAGACTGGCGATAAAGTGGATCTGGAAGGAAAATATGTTCCGCACTTTAAGCCGGGTAAAGAACTGCGCGATCGCGCCAATATTTACGGTTAAGTCCTCAGCAAGACTTAGCCCCGAGAAAAGCACCTGTATGGGTGCTTTTTTCATTTTCACCTCCCTGTTCTGGAATCTCTCTCCCAACATATTTGTATGTTACATCTGCAGTTAAATAACATCGGAACGCACCTCGTTTACCGGTAAATAGTTGCCAGACATCTGCTGAGTTGTCCTGCACACTCCCTGTCACAGGGAGGTGTCATATGAAACTAACAACAATCAGTACGTGTGCGTTATGCGGCATTCTCCCGCTGACGGTATTACCCGTATTACCTGACATGCTGTGTGTCAGCTTGGTATTTGGTCTGGCGTGTCTGCTTTGTCTCATTCCTCATCGATATATGCATTACGCTGGATTAGTCCTGCTGTTTTTCCTGTGGGGAATACTGGCTGCGAAAGAGGTTATCTGGGCCGGTAATACGCTGCCTGCGAAAACCCAGCAAGCCATTGTGAGGATAACCGGAACTGACAATATGACAACGCACTACGGCCAAATCACTCACCTTCAGGGGAAACGAATCTTTCCTGCCGTTGGCGTCGTACTGTATGGACAGTACTTACCTGGCGATGTTTGCGCAGGTCAGACATGGGCGATGATGCTGAAAGTTCGCGCTGTGCATGGGCAACTGAATGAAGGTGGATTTGATAGCCAGCGCTATGCATTGGCACAGCATCAGCCGCTAACGGGGCGATTTCTGCAGGCCTCAGTGATTACACCGCAATGCAGTCTGCGTGCACGTTATCTCTCCTCGCTAAAAACCACGCTTGCCGCCTATCCCTGGCAGCAAGTCATACTGGGGCTGGGGATGGGGGAACGTTTGTCTGTATCGCAGGCGGTAAAAAATATAATGCGTGATACCGGAACAGCACATTTGATGGCCATTTCCGGGCTGCATATTGCTTTTGCCGCACTCCTCGCTGGCGGATTGATACGAGGCGGACAATTTTTTATGCCAGCACGCTGGATCTGCTGGCAGGCTCCGCTAGTCGGAGGTGTGCTCTGCGCTGCATTTTATGCCTGGCTGACGGGGCTGCAACCTCCGGCATTACGCACGGTCATCGCGCTAATGGTATGGGGGGCACTAAAACTAAGCGGCAGGCAGTGGAGTGGCTGGGCTGTCTGGATTACCTGTCTGGCAGCAATTGTGGTAGTAGATCCGGTCGCGGTGATTTCACAAAGTCTGTGGTTGTCTGCTTTCGCCGTAGCGGCGCTGATATTCTGGTTTCAGTGGATGCCGATGCCGTGCTGGCCGCTCTCGCGTATCGGACGTGCAGTGCTGGCGCTTGCTCATCTTCAACTGGGAATTACGGTACTGCTTCTGCCTGTCCAAATCGCATTATTTCACGGTGTTAGCCTGAGCTCATTGCTGGCCAATTTATTTGCGGTACCGCTGGTCACATTTGTTTCAGTTCCTCTGATATTAGCGGGTATGGTCGTGCATTTAACCGGTCAGGTGATGATCGAGGCAGGGCTGTGGTATCTCGCTGACCGTTCTCTGGAGCTGTTATTTTGGGGTCTCAATAGCTTACCGGATGGATGGCTCAACATTGATGCGCGTTGGCAATGGCTTGCACTGTCCCCATGGCTGATGCTTATTGCATGGCGATTAAATGCCTGGGAAACGCTACCGGTTGCCTGTTTTACCGGGCTTTTGTTATTGAGTGGACCGTTCTGGAGGACACCCCGCGCTGATTTGTGGCAGGTACATATGCTGGACGTCGGGCAGGGGCTGGCGATGGTGATTGCGCGTAATGGTAAAGCACTGCTTTATGATACTGGTCTGGCATGGCCTGAAGGTGATAGCGCGCAACAGCTGATTATTCCCTGGCTACGTTGGCACAACCTGGAACCGCAAGGGGTAATTCTAAGTCACGAGCATTTGGATCACCGTGGAGGGTTGCAATCGCTACAGCAAGCTTGGCCGTCACTGTGGATCAGAAGTCCGTTGGGCTGGAAAGGGCATCTCCCTTGTTTTCGCGGGGAGCATTGGCAATGGCAGGGATTAACATTTAGTGCACATTGGCCAGTCAGTGGAAATAAAGAGCAGGGGAATAACCATTCCTGTGTGGTAAAGGTGGATGACGGACATCAGAGTATTCTCCTGACTGGTGATATTGAATCCCCTGCTGAACAAAAAATGCTAAGTCACTACTGGCAGCATCTGCAGGCTACGTTTGTGCAGGTTCCACACCACGGGAGTAACACGTCATCCTCATTGGCGCTGATTCAACGCGTTGGCGGACAGGCCGCAATAGCCTCAGCATCCCGCTACAATGCCTGGCGTCTACCGTCATGGAAAGTCCGACAGCGTTACCGGAAACAAAATTATCAGTGGCTGGACACACCCCACCAGGGGCAAATCACGCTAGATATTTATCAAAAAAGTTGGCGCATACGCAGCTTACGGGATCAGATTTTACCCCGTTGGTATCATCAGTGGTTTGGCGTGTTGGAGGATAACGGGTAGAATATGCGGCTATTCTAACAAATGCTGGTTTTTTGAATGCATAACGATAAAGATCTCTCTACGTGGCAGACGTTTCGCCGACTATGGCCAACCATAGCGCCTTTTAAATCGGGTCTGATCGTGGCGGGTATAGCGTTAGTCCTTAACGCGGCCAGCGATACCTTCATGTTATCGCTCCTCAAGCCATTACTGGATGATGGTTTTGGTAAAACTGATCGCTCTGTGCTGCTGTGGATGCCTCTGGTGGTCATTGGGCTAATGATAGTTCGCGGTATTACGAGCTACGTCTCCAGCTACTGTATTTCATGGGTGTCAGGCAAAGTGGTCATGACCATGCGCCGCCGCCTGTTTGGTCATATGATGGGCATGCCTGTCGCCTTTTTTGATAAACAGTCTACCGGTACGCTGCTGTCTCGTATTACCTATGATTCAGAGCAGGTAGCGTCATCATCTTCTGGTGCGCTAATCACCGTAGTACGTGAAGGTGCCTCGATTATTGGCCTGTTTATCATGATGTTCTATTACAGTTGGCAGCTGTCATTGATCCTGATTGTGCTGGCGCCAATTGTGTCAGTGGCAATCCGAGTGGTTTCCAAGCGCTTTCGTAGCATCAGTAAAAACATGCAAAACACCATGGGGCAGGTTACGACAAGTGCGGAGCAGATGCTGAAAGGCCACAAAGAAGTTTTGATTTTTGGTGGTCAGGAAGTTGAAACCAAGCGTTTTGACAAAGTCAGCAACAAGATGCGTCTGCAGGGTATGAAGATGGTTTCTGCCTCTTCTATCTCCGATCCTATCATCCAGCTGATTGCGTCTCTGGCTCTGGCCTTCGTGTTATATGCGGCCAGTTTCCCAAGCGTGATGGAAAACCTGACGGCAGGGACAATCACCGTTGTCTTCTCTTCAATGATCGCCCTGATGCGTCCACTGAAGTCACTGACTAACGTCAATGCGCAGTTCCAGCGCGGTATGGCGGCATGCCAGACCTTATTTACGATACTGGATAGCGAACAAGAGAAAGATGAAGGTAAACGCGTCATTGAGCGCGCTTCTGGCGATCTGGAGTTCCGTAACGTGACCTTTACCTACCCGGGCCGTGACATTCCTGCGCTACGTAACATCAACCTGAATATTCCGGCGGGCAAAACCGTTGCCCTGGTTGGTCGTTCGGGTTCTGGTAAATCCACTATCGCCAGCCTGATCACGCGCTTCTACGATATCGATGAAGGGCAGATTCTGATGGATGGGCACGACCTGCGTGAATACACCCTGTCATCGCTGCGCGATCAGGTGGCGCTGGTATCGCAGAACGTTCACCTGTTCAATGATACGGTTGCCAACAACATCGCCTACGCGCGTACCGATATGTACAGCCGCGAGCAGATCGAAAAAGCGGCACAGATGGCCTACGCCATGGATTTCATCAACAAGATGGATGATGGTCTGGATACGGTGATTGGCGAAAACGGCGTGCTGCTTTCAGGTGGTCAGCGCCAGCGTATCGCCATCGCTCGCGCCTTGCTGCGCGACAGTCCGATCCTGATCCTCGATGAAGCTACGTCGGCGCTGGATACCGAATCCGAACGCGCGATTCAGTCTGCGCTGGATGAGCTACAGAAAAACCGTACCTCTCTGGTTATTGCTCACCGCCTTTCTACCATTGAACAGGCAGACGAGATCATCGTGGTGGAGGATGGTCTGATTGTCGAACGCGGAACCCATAGCGAACTGCTTGAGCAGCGTGGGGTTTATGCACAATTACATAAGATGCAATTCGGTCAATGATCGCACGTATCTGGTCTGGTGAATCGCCGCTGTGGCGATTGCTACTTCCACTCTCCTGGCTGTATGGCCTGGTGAGTGGCGGGATCCGCCTATGCTACAAGCTTGGGCTTAAACGTGCATGGCGTGCGCCAGTACCGGTGGTGGTGGTTGGCAATCTTACCGCGGGCGGCAATGGTAAAACGCCGGTAGTGATTTGGCTGGTTGAGCAGCTGCAGCAACGCGGTATTCGTGTGGGCGTAGTGTCTCGTGGTTATGGCGGGAAAGCAGTGACTTATCCGCTATTGCTAACGGCAGACACCACTACCGCAGAAGCGGGTGATGAGCCTGTGCTTATCTTTCAACGTACCGGCGTACCCGTAGCGGTATCTCCGGTAAGATCGGATGCGGTAAAAGCGATCCTTGCTCACCATGACGTGCAGATTATTGTGACAGACGATGGGTTACAGCACTATCGTCTGGCTCGTGATGTGGAAATCGTGGTGATTGACGGTGTGCGTCGGTTTGGTAACGGCTGGTGGCTCCCTGCTGGGCCAATGCGTGAACGCGCAGGTCGCCTTAAATCGGTAGATGCCACGATCGTTAATGGCGGCGTTGCGCGACCGGGTGAAATTCCCATGCATCTTGAGCCGGGACCGGCCGTTAATTTACGTACCGGTGAACGTCGCGATGTGGCGCAACTGCCTGATATTGTCGCCATGGCGGGTATCGGTCATCCACCCCGTTTTTTTGCCACGCTTGAGGCATGTGGCGCCAGGTTACAAAAATGTGTCGCACTGGCAGACCATCAGTCTCTGACCTACAGTGACGTCAGTGCGTTGTTAGCAGAAGGACAAACGCTGGTGATGACGGAAAAAGATGCGGTTAAATGTCGTGCGTTTGCCGATGATAACTGGTGGTATTTACCCGTTGACGCACATCTGTCAGGCGAACGGCCTGATGCGTTGCTGGATAGCTTAATCTCGCTGACTCGCTGACTGATTCACGCTGCGGCAGCGAATCATTTATGAGGTCATAAATGTCGTTGCCGCGTCTTACTCTGACGGATGCCCGTCATCTTCATCTTGCTGCCCAGGGGCTACTGAAAAAAACACGCCGCCGGGCAACGCCTGCAGATATTCTTCCCACCATTTCACGCATGTCGTTACTGCAAATCGATACCATCAATATTGTGGCGCGCAGTCCCTATCTGGTGCTGTTTAGTCGTTTGGGTGACTATTCCCCCCAATGGCTGGATGAGTCCTTACTGCAGGGCGAATTGATGGAGTATTGGGCGCATGAAGCCTGTTTTTTACCGCGCAGCGACTTTACGCTGATACGCCATCGTATGTTGGCTCCGGAAAAAATGGGCTGGAAATACAAAGCGGCGTGGATGAAAGAACATGCCCATGAAATTGAGCAACTGTTACAGCATATCCAGCATAACGGGCCGGTACGTTCAGCCGATTTCGAGCATCCGCGTAAGGGTGCCAGCGGCTGGTGGGAATGGAAACCACAAAAGCGGCATCTGGAAGGGCTTTTTACATCCGGGAAAGTGATGGTGGTGGAGCGGCGTAATTTTCAGCGAGTGTATGATTTAACGCATCGCGTCATGCCTCATTGGGATGACGAGCGTGACCGGCTGTCGCAGGATGAAGCCGAAATTGTGATGCTGGATAATAGCGCCCGTAGTTTGGGTATTTTCCGTGAGCAGTGGTTGGCGGACTACTATCGCCTGAAGCGTCCGGCGTTAAAAAACTGGTGCGATATGCGAAGGGAACAGCGACATATAATTCCTGTTGATGTAGAAGGGCTGGGCACCTTGTGGTTGCACAGCCACCTTCAGCCGCAACTGGAACTTGCTCTGGCGGGAAAGTTGACTGCCACCCACAACGCGGTTTTATCCCCGTTTGATCCGGTGGTCTGGGATCGTAAACGGGCAGAACAGCTGTTTGATTTTAGCTACCGACTGGAATGCTATACGCCAGCGCCGAAACGTCAGTATGGTTATTTCGTCTTGCCGTTGCTGCATCGCGGGCAGTTAGTTGGGCGCATGGACGCCAAAATGCACCGTAAAACCGGCGTGCTGGAGGTTATTTCGCTGTGGTTGCAGGATGGCATCAAACCAGGGGTTACTCTGCAAAAAGGATTGTTTCAGGCGATTGATGATTTTGCCCGCTGGCAGCAGGCGACGCGAGTGACATTGGGGAATTGCCCGGACGGTTTATTTGCTGAATCTCGGCACGGTTGGGAAATAGACCCAGCCTCTTAATTGATTATGTTAATATTTACGGATTCACAATCCGGTCCATCTGGAGGAACTATGGATCATCGTCTGCTTGAAATCATTGCCTGCCCGGTATGCAATGGCAAACTCTGGTTTAACCAGGAAAAACAGGAACTGATTTGTAAACTGGATAACCTTGCTTTCCCACTGCGCGACGGCATTCCAGTTTTGCTGGAAACCGAAGCCCGTGTTCTGACTGCTGATGAGAGTAAATCATGAGTTTTGTGGTCATTATTCCTGCGCGTTATGCGTCCACACGTTTGCCGGGTAAGCCGCTGCTGGATATCAACGGCAAGCCCATGATTGTGCATGTCCTGGAACGTGCGCGTGAATCTGGCGCCGAGCGTATTATTGTTGCCACCGATCATGAAGATGTCGCTCGTGCGGTAGAAGCGGTGGGTGGCGAAGTGTGCATGACCCGTGCCGATCACCAGTCTGGCACGGAGCGACTGGCGGAAGTTGTCGAGAAATGTGGCTTTAGCGATGATACCGTTATTGTGAACGTCCAGGGTGATGAGCCGATGATCCCGGCGGTCATTATTCGTCAGGTCGCTGAGAATCTGGCGCAGCGCCAGGTTGGTATGGCGACCCTTGCAGCCCCGATTCACAGCGCAGAAGAGGCGTTTAATCCAAATGCGGTAAAAGTTGTGCTGGATGCCGAAGGTTATGCTCTCTATTTTTCCCGTGCGACGATCCCATGGGATCGCGACCGTTTTTCCAAAAGCCTCGAAACGGTGGGCGATACCTTCCTGCGTCACCTGGGCATTTACGGTTATCGCGCCGGATTTATTCGCCGTTATGTAAACTGGCAGCCGAGTCCGCTTGAGCATATTGAAATGCTGGAGCAACTGCGTGTGCTGTGGTACGGCGAGAAAATTCACGTTGCCGTCGCAAAAGAAGTCCCAGGAACCGGCGTAGACACTGCCGAAGACCTTGAGCGCGTTCGCGCTGAAATGCGTTAGTTTTTCTCATGACACTCCCCCCCGGTGATGCGATTTTTGGGAGGAGTGTCGTATCGTTACGCTTTCCCTCCACTTTTCTTTTCATCAATTGATCTCATCCGGGTGACATCTGTCTGCACGACGCTCATTATGAAAGCAGTAGCATTAATGAGGGCAATCTGAAATGGAACAGTTGCGTGCCGAACTCAGCCATCTGCTGGGTGAAAAACTCAGTCGTATTGAATGCGTAAATGAAAAAGTGGATACGGCCCTGTGGTCACTGTATGACAGCCAGGGAAATCCGATGCCACTGATGGCGAGAAGTTTCACCACACCGGGGATGGCGCAGCAGTTAGCATGGAAAACCACCATGCTGGCACGCAGCGGGACTGTGCGTATGCCAGTCATTTATGGGGTCTTAACGCACGAAGAACATCCCGGCCCTGATGTCCTGTTGCTTGAGCGTTTACGCGGTGTGCCGGTAGAAGCGCCAGCCAGAACGCCCGAACGCTGGGAACATCTAAAGGATCAGATTGTAGAAGGTCTGCTTTCATGGCATCGACAGGATAGCCGCGGCTGTGTGGGAATGGTGGATAACACGCAAGAGAATATCTGGCCATCCTGGTATCGTCAGCGAGTTGAGGTGTTGTGGACTACGTTAAGTCAGTTCAACAATACCGGGCTGACGATGCAGGACAAACGGATCCTGTTTCGTACCCGTGAGTGTTTGCCCGCTTTATTTGAAGGATTCAATGATAACTGCGTGCTGATCCACGGTAATTTCAGCTTACGCAGCATGCTTAAAGACGCCCGTAGCGATCAGCTTCTGGCAATGGTGGGGCCGGGGTTGATGCTGTGGGCGCCCAGGGAATATGAACTGTTCCGCTTAATGGATAATGCGCTGGCGGAAAGCCTGCTATGGCAATACCTGCAGCGCGCGCCAGTGGCGGAGTCGTTCATCTGGCGGCGCTGGTTGTATGTGTTATGGGATGAGGTTGCGCAACTGGTCAATACCGGACGTTTTAATCGTTCCAACTTTGACCTGGCAACGAAATCACTGCTGCCGTGGCTCGCCTGAACCTTTTAGCCACTGCCAGATGCGCCCCAACGTTTCGTAACCAACACGATCGCTATGCATCAGCCAGACAGGCGAAGGAATTGCTCGCTCCCACGGATTGAGTGGTGAATCGATGGCCAGTTGATTAGCGGGTGCAGGCAACGGATGCAGTCCGGCCTGCTGGAAGAAAATCATCGCACGCGGTAAGTGCGATGCGGATGTCACCAGCAGGAACGGCGTATCGCCAATGGCCTGTTTTACTGCTATCGCTTCTTCTTCGGTATCTTTAGGTTTGTCCAGCGTAATGATCTCGCTGCGGGGCACGCCCAGCGACTGCGCCACGCGAGCGCCAGCTTCAGCCGTGCTGACATTATTGGTCTTTGCGGCAGCGCCGGTAAAGATAAGCTTCGAGCCCGGGTTTGCGCGCCATAAACGAATACCTTCATTCAGACGTGGAAGGCTGTTGTTGATCAGGTTTGAACTTGGCGCCCACTGCGGATTCCACGTATATCCGCCACCCAACACCACAATGTACTCCACTTTTTGCGTACCCTGCCAGGTTGGATAACTATCCTCAAGCGGTTTCAGCAGACGATCGGCGACAGGTTGCAGGCTAAGCAGTAAAAGTGCGAGCCAACTCAGGCTGATACACACTTTCCCCGTTTTCTGAAAGCGGCTAAACCAGATTAACCCCAGGCCGATGCCCATCACAAGCAGCATCAACGGAAGCGGCAGCATCATACCGCCAATCACTTTCTTCAGCGTAAAAAGCATCCTTTTTGGTTCCTTTTTTAACCATATAGCAGGGGATCTGCAGCGATATTACACCAGGAAGGTTCATTCTCGGCGTGGGTGTGACAAAATAGCGGTTTTACTTAGTCGCCCTAAAGCCAGCCTGTGGAGAGCCCGATGCGGGATCGCAATTTTGATGACATTGCAGAGAAGTTTTCCCGTAACATTTACGGCACCACCAAAGGTCAATTAAGACAGGCTATTCTCTGGCAGGATTTGGATCGCTTACTGCCCACGCTCGGTGAACAGAAATTACATATTCTGGATGCGGGTGGGGGCGAAGGGCAAACGGCCATCAAAATGGCGGAGCGCGGTCACTTCGTGACATTATGTGACCTGTCCGGTGAGATGATCGCCCGTGCGCAACAGGCAGCAGAGGCAAAAGGTGTGAGCGGAAACATGCATTTCATACAATGCGCCGCTCAGGATGTTGCTGCGCATTTGGAAAGCCCGGTTGATCTGATATTGTTTCATGCTGTGCTGGAATGGGTGGCCGAACCGGTTTGCGTGCTGCAAACCCTGTGGTCGGTATTACGTCCCGGCGGCGCGTTATCGTTAATGTTCTACAATGCTAACGGTCTGCTGATGCACAACATGGTCGCAGGGAATTTCGACTATGTGCAGGTTGGGATGCCAAAACGTAAAAAACGTACGCTTTCACCAGACTATCCGCGTGAACCAGGACAGGTTTACCAGTGGCTGGAAGAGATCGGTTGGCAGATAACCGGTAAGACAGGCGTGCGCGTGTTTCATGATTATCTGCGAGATAAGCATCAACAGCGTGACGGTTATGAAATGTTACTTGAGTTAGAAACGCGCTATTGCCGCCAGGAACCGTATATCAGCCTTGGCCGCTATATTCATGTCACCGCGCGCAAACCGCAGATGCAAGGATAACCTATGAGTGAATTTTCCCAGACAGTCCCCGAACTGGTTGCCTGGGCCAGAAAAAATGACTTCTCCATCTCTCTGCCGGTAGACAGACTTTCGTTCCTGCTGGCGGTAGCCACGCTGAACGGTGAGCGACTTGACGGTGAGATGAGCGAAGGCGAGCTGGTGGATGCGTTCCGCCATGTGAGTGATGCGTTTGAGCAAACCAGCGAAACCATCGGTGTTCGCGCCAATAACGCGATTAACGACATGGTACGTCAACGTCTGCTGAACCGCTTTACCAGCGAGCAGGCGGAAGGTAACGCTATTTATCGTTTAACGCCGCTGGGGATTGGCATCACGGATTACTATATTCGTCAGCGCGAATTCTCTACATTGCGTTTGTCGATGCAGTTGTCGATTGTTGCTGGTGAGCTGAAGCGCGCGGCAGATGCCGCCGCAGAAGGTGGTGATGAATTCCACTGGCACCGCAACGTCTATGCACCATTGAAGTATTCGGTAGCGGAAATTTTCGACAGTATCGATCTGACCCAGCGCATCATGGATGAACAGCAGCAGCAGGTAAAAGACGACATCGCACAGTTGCTAAACAAAGACTGGCGGGCGGCAATTTCCAGCTGTGAAATGCTGCTGTCTGAAACGTCTGGTACGCTGCGTGAACTACAGGATACGCTGGAAGCCGCAGGCGATAAGCTGCAGGCGAACTTGTTACGCATTCAGGACGCGACGATGGCTCATGACGATTTGCATTTCGTCGACCGGCTGGTGTTCGACCTGCAAAGCAAGCTCGACCGTATTATCAGCTGGGGTCAGCAATCCATCGATTTGTGGATCGGCTACGATCGTCACGTGCACAAGTTTATCCGTACCGCTATTGATATGGACAAAAATCGCGTCTTTGCCCAGCGTTTACGTCAGTCTGTCCAGAGCTATTTTGACGATCCGTGGGCGTTGACCTATGCCAATGCCGATCGTCTGCTGGATATGCGTGACGAAGAGATGGTGCTGCGTGATGAAGAGGTCACCGGTGAGCTCCCGGCCGATCTGGAATATGAAGAATTTAATGAGATCCGCGAACAGCTGGCGGCAATTATCGAAGAGCAGTTGGCTATCTATAAATCCAGACAAACGCCACTGGATCTCGGATTGGTCGTGCGCGAGTATCTGGCGCAATATCCACGTGCGCGTCACTTCGACGTTGCGCGTATTGTTATCGATCAGGCGGTACGTCTTGGCGTAGCGCAAGCAGACTTCACCGGACTGCCAGCCAAATGGCAGCCGATTAATGATTACGGAGCCAAGGTACAGGCGCATGTCATTGACAAATATTGAACAAGTGATGCCGGTCAAGCTGGCGCAGGCGCTGGCGAATCCGTTATTTCCGGCGCTGGATAGCGCGTTACGTTCGGGTCGCCATATCGGCCTGGATGAACTGGATAATCATGCCTTCCTGATGGATTTTCAGGAATATTTTGAAGAGTTTTACAGCCGCTATAACGTGGAATTGATCCGTGCGCCGGAAGGGTTCTTCTACCTTCGTCCGCGTTCAACGACGCTCATTCCCCGTTCGGTCCTGTCTGAACTGGACATGATGGTCGGTAAAATTCTTTGCTATCTCTATCTCAGCCCGGAACGTCTGGCGAACGAAGGGATTTTTACTCAGCAAGAGCTGTACGACGAGCTGCTAACGCTGGCGGATGAAGCCAAACTGCTGAAGCTGGTGAACAACCGTTCGACCGGTTCGGACGTTGATCGCCAGAAACTCCAGGAAAAAGTGCGTTCTTCACTTAACCGCCTGCGTCGTTTAGGCATGGTGTGGTTTATGGGTCACGACAGCAGCAAATTCCGTATTACGGAATCAGTCTTCCGCTTTGGCGCGGACGTGCGCAGCGGTGACGATCCGCGCGAAGCGCAGCGTCGCTTAATTCGTGATGGCGAAGCGATGCCGGTCGAGAACCGCCTGCAGCTCAACGATGAGCCCGAAGAAAATCAGCCGGACAGTGGAGAAGAAGAATAATGATTGAACGCGGTAAATTTCGCTCACTTACGCTGATTAACTGG
This sequence comes from Citrobacter sp. Colony219, assembly GCF_019382635.1. Taxonomy (NCBI): domain Bacteria; kingdom Pseudomonadati; phylum Pseudomonadota; class Gammaproteobacteria; order Enterobacterales; family Enterobacteriaceae; genus Citrobacter; species Citrobacter sp. Colony219. The sequence goes on from NZ_CP080033.1 coordinate 1,972,541, forward strand.
AATGGTTTTTTTGCCCGTACGTTTGACCTTGATGAGCTGGTTACCACGCTGTCGGGCGGGAACGGGGCGGGTAAATCCACCACCATGGCGGCATTCGTTACAGCGCTTATCCCGGACTTAACCTTGCTGCATTTTCGTAATACCACCGAAGCCGGTGCAACCAGCGGTTCACGTGATAAAGGCCTGCACGGTAAGCTGAAAGCAGGGGTCTGTTACTCAATGCTCGACGTCCTCAACTCGCGTCATCAGCGCGTGGTCGTGGGTGTGCGTCTGCAACAGGTTGCGGGTCGTGATCGCAAAGTGGATATCAAACCGTTTGCCATTCAGGGGCTGCCGATGTCGGTACAGCCAACCCAACTGGTCACGGAAACGTTGAACGAACGGCAGGCTCGCGTTCTGTCTCTTGCTGAGCTAAAAGAGAAGCTTGATGAGATGGAAGGCGTGCAGTTTAAGCAGTTCAACTCGATAACCGATTATCACTCGTTGATGTTCGATTTGGGCATCATTGCCCGTCGTCTGCGCTCTGCCTCCGACCGTAGTAAATTCTATCGCCTGATTGAAGCCTCACTGTACGGCGGTATCTCCAGCGCCATTACTCGCTCACTGCGCGATTACCTGCTGCCAGAAAACAGCGGCGTGCGTAAAGCGTTCCAGGATATGGAAGCCGCGCTGCGTGAAAACCGCATGACGCTGGAAGCGATTCGCGTCACCCAGTCAGATCGTGACCTGTTTAAGCATTTGATCAGCGAAGCGACTAACTATGTGGCGGCAGATTATATGCGCCACGCTAATGAACGTCGTATTCACCTCGACAAAGCGCTGGAATATCGTCGTGAACTGTATACCTCGCGCCAGCAGCTGGCCGCAGAGCAGTATAAGCATGTGGATATGGCGCGTGAACTGGGCGAGCATAACGGCGCGGAAGGCGATCTGGAAGCCGATTATCAGGCCGCGAGCGATCACCTGAATCTGGTGCAAACCGCACTGCGTCAGCAGGAAAAAATTGAACGCTACGAAGCGGATCTCGAAGAGTTGCAGATCCGTCTCGAAGAACAAAATGAAGTCGTGGCAGAAGCTGTCGATCGTCAGGATGAGAATGAAGCCCGTGCGGAAGCCGCCGAGCTGGAAGTGGATGAGCTGAAAAGCCAGCTTGCCGATTACCAGCAGGCGCTGGACGTCCAGCAAACGCGCGCCATCCAGTATACTCAGGCGATTCAGGCACTGAGCCGAGCCAAAGAGCTTTGCCACTTACCGGATCTGACCGCCGATAGCGCCGCTGAATGGCTGGAAACCTTCCAGGCCAAAGAGCAGGAAGCGACCGAGAAGTTGCTGACGCTGGAACAAAAAATGAGCGTGGCGCAAACTGCGCACAGCCAGTTCGAACAGGCTTATCAGCTGGTGGCGGCTATCAACGGCCCGCTGGCGCGTGGTGAAGCCTGGAGCGTGGCGCGTGAGCTGCTGCGCGAAGGCGTTGAACAGCGCCACCTGGCGGAACAGGTTCAGCCATTGCGTATGCGACTGAGCGAACTGGAGCAGCGTCTGCGCGAACAGCAGGAAGCCGAGCGTCTGCTGGCTGAATTCTGCAAGCGTCAGGGTAAACAGTTCGATATCGATGAGCTGGAAGCGCTGCACCAGGAACTGGAAGCGCGCATCGCCGCCTTGTCGGACAGCGTCTCTTCTGCCAGTGAACAGCGTATGACGTTGCGCCAGGAGCAGGAGCAACTGCAATCGCGTATCCAGCATCTGATGAAACGCGCGCCTGTCTGGCTGGCTGCGCAAAATAGCCTGAATCAGCTTAGCGAGCAGTGTGGCGAAGAGTTTACCTCCAGCCAGGATGTGACCGAGTATCTGCAACAATTGCTGGAGCGCGAGCGTGAGGCCATTGTTGAGCGTGATGAAGTCGGTGCACGTAAAAATGCGGTTGATGAAGAGATTGAACGTTTAAGTCAGCCGGGCGGGGCGGAAGATCAGCGCCTCAATGCGCTGGCGGAACGCTTCGGCGGCGTGCTGCTGTCTGAAATCTATGACGATGTTAGCCTTGAAGATGCGCCGTACTTCTCTGCGCTGTACGGTCCTTCGCGCCATGCCATCGTGGTGCCGGATCTGTCACTGATTACTGAGCAACTTGATGGGCTGACGGATTGCCCGGAAGACCTCTATTTCATCGAAGGGGATCCGCAGTCGTTTGATGACAGCGTTTTCAGCGTCGATGAACTTGAAAAAGCGGTGGTGGTGAAAACCGCCGAGCGTCAGTGGCGTTATTCCCGCTTCCCGAAGGTGCCTATTTTTGGTCGTGCAGCGCGTGAAAGCCGTATCGAAACCCTGCATGCCGAGCGTGAAGGGCTGTCTGAACGTTTCGCCACGCTCTCCTTTGATGTCCAGAAAACCCAGCGTCTGCATCAGGCGTTCAGCCGCTTTATCGGCAGTCATCTGTCGGTGGCGTTTGAAGCCGATCCGGAAGCGGAAATTCGCCAACTGAATGGCCGTCGCGTTGAACTGGAACGTGCGCTGACTAATCATGAAAATGATAACCAGCAAAGCCGTATGCAGTTTGAACAGGCGAAAGAGGGCGTCTCCGCGCTGAACCGCCTGCTGCCTCGCTTGAATCTGCTGGCAGATGACACGCTGGCCGATCGCGTGGACGAAATTCGCGAGCGTCTGGATGAAGCTCAGGAAGCCGCGCGTTTTGTGCAGCAGCACGGCAATCAGTTGGCGAAACTGGAACCTATCGTTTCAGTTCTGCAAAATGACCCTGAGCAGTTTGAACAGCTGAAAGAAGACTACGCGTATTCTCAGCAGATGCAGCGTGATGCGCGTCAGCAAGCTTTTGCCCTGACCGAAGTGGTACAGCGCCGGGCGCACTTTAGCTATTCCGACTCCGCCGAAATGCTCAGCGGTAACAGCGATCTGAATGAGAAACTGCGTGAGCGTCTGGAACAGGCGGAAGCTGAACGTACCCGCGCCCGTGAAGCGTTGCGCAGCCATGCCGCGCAGTTGAGCCAGTACAATCAGGTTATGGCCTCGCTGAAAAGCTCTTATGACACCAAGAAAGAGCTGCTTAACGATTTACAACGTGAACTGCAGGATATTGGCGTTCGTGCGGACAGCGGTGCCGAAGAGCGCGCGCGTATCCGTCGTGACGAACTGCATGCGCAGCTCAGTAATAACCGCGCTCGCCGCAACCAACTTGAGAAAGCACTGACCTTCTGCGAAGCGGAGATGGAAAACCTGACCCGCAAGCTGCGCAAGCTTGAGCGCGATTACCATGAAATGCGCGAGCAGGTAGTCACCGCCAAAGCCGGCTGGTGTGCGGTGATGCGGATGGTGAAAGATAACGGTGTGGAACGTCGTCTGCACCGTCGCGAGTTGGCCTATCTTTCCGGTGACGAACTGCGTTCGATGTCGGATAAGGCGCTCGGTGCGCTACGTCTGGCGGTTGCGGATAACGAACATCTGCGCGATGTGTTGCGCATGTCTGAAGATCCAAAACGTCCAGAACGTAAAATTCAGTTCTTTGTTGCGGTTTACCAGCATCTGCGTGAACGTATTCGCCAGGATATTATCCGTACCGACGATCCGGTTGAAGCCATCGAGCAGATGGAGATTGAATTGAGCCGTCTGACGGAAGAGTTAACCTCCCGTGAACAGAAGCTGGCCATCAGCTCTCGCAGCGTGGCAAATATTATTCGTAAGACAATTCAGCGCGAACAGAACCGTATTCGTATGTTGAACCAGGGTCTGCAAAGCGTGTCGTTTGGCCAGGTAAACAGCGTTCGTCTGAACGTCAACGTACGCGAGACGCATGCCACCTTGCTGGACGTACTCTCCGAGCAGCATGAGCAGCACCAGGATCTGTTTAACAGCAATCGTCTGACCTTCTCTGAAGCGCTGGCGAAGCTGTATCAGCGTCTGAATCCGCAGATTGACATGGGACAGCGTACGCCGCAAACCATTGGTGAAGAACTGCTCGACTACCGCAACTACCTGGAAATGGAAGTTGAGGTTAACCGTGGTTCTGACGGTTGGCTGCGTGCCGAATCGGGCGCCCTGTCCACAGGGGAAGCGATCGGTACCGGGATGTCAATCCTCGTGATGGTTGTTCAAAGCTGGGAAGATGAAGGGCGTAGACTGCGTGGGAAAGATATCTCGCCATGCCGCCTGTTGTTCCTTGATGAAGCCGCACGACTTGATGCCCGCTCCATCGCAACCCTGTTTGAACTGTGCGAGCGTTTGCAGATGCAGCTGATTATTGCTGCGCCGGAAAATATCAGCCCGGAGAAAGGCACAACCTACAAACTGGTGCGTAAAGTCTTCCAGAACACCGAACACGTTCATGTGGTGGGTCTGCGTGGTTTTGCCCCTCAGTTACCTGAGCCCTTACCTGGGATAGAAGATGCCTCTTCGCAGGCAAGCTAAGTAAAAAGGCGGCGCTAAAGCCGCCTTTTTCTTTTCCGATATGCACATGATACCTGGTGTAATTTCTTTAGACTTCTTTACATTAGGTTAGGCAAAAATGATTTGATGTTTATATACTGAAGGTAAGCCTAACGCGTCACCGGGCTTGCTCGTCATACTTCAGAATGTATTGGCGTTTTACAGGCCCGCTCCCTTGAGAGTAACGGGGAATACAGGCGGTCTGGCTACTCAAAGTATGATAAAGAAAACAGGGGGCAAGGGATGTTGCTTAATAAAATGTGTGGTCGTCGGCTGTCGGCAATCAGTTTGTGCCTGGCCGTAACATTCGCTCCACTGTTCAACGCGCAGGCTGATGAGCCTGAAATGATTCCTGGCGACAGCTCTGCTGCCGTCAGCGAACAGCCTACAGCGTTATCGCAACCGCAGGTACAATCTTACGCGACAGGTGTGATGGCGGGAATTCAGTCTCTGCCCAATGGCACATCTGTGGACAAAGCCCGCGCTGAATTGCAATCTCAGCTACCAGCAGGCTATACGCCGGTTTATATGAGCCAGCTGGAATTACTGTATGCCGCACGCGAAATGAAACCGATGTGGGAAAATCGTGATGCGGTAAAAGCCTTTCAACAACAGTTAGCCGAGGTGGCGATTGCCGGGTTTCAGCCGCAGTTTAACGCCTGGGTTGCGTTACTGACTGACCCGGCAGTCACAGGCCTGGCACGTGATACTGTACTTTCTGATGCGATGATGGGCTATCTGCACTTTATTGCCAATATCCCCGTCAAAGGTAGCCGCTGGCTCTACAGCGATAAGCCTTATGCACTGGCAACGCCACCGCTCTCCGTTGTTAACCAATGGCAGGTAGCGCTGGACAACGGTCAGCTAACTTCATTTATCACCAGCCTTACACCTCAGCATCCACAGTATGCTGCGATGCATGAGTCGTTGCTGAAGCTGGTGGGGGATTCGCGACCCTGGCCACGGTTAACCAGCACCACGACGTTGCGTCCCGGTGAATGGAGTAATGATATCCCGGCGCTGCGCGAAATTCTGCGTCGTACCGGAATGCTGAACGCCGGTGTCAGCACTTCTGCCAAAGAAGGGCGTAGCGCCTACGATCGCGAACTTGTTGACGCGGTGAAACGTTTTCAGACATGGCAGGGGCTGGGGGCCGATGGCACGATTGGCCCTGCGACGCGTGACTGGCTGAACGTGACGCCTGCTCAACGCGCGGGCGTACTGGCGTTAAATATTCAGCGTTTGCGCCTGCTGCCGAGCGATCTGTCTACCGGCATCATGGTAAACATCCCAGCCTACTCGCTGGTTTATTATCAGAACGGAAATCAGGTGCTGGCTTCCCGTGTTATTGTCGGACGTCCCGATCGTAAAACGCCGATGATGAGCAGCGCGTTGAATAATGTGGTTGTAAATCCACCGTGGAACGTGCCGCCGACGCTGGCCCGAAAAGATATTCTGCCTAAATTGTGGAACGATCCGGGGTACCTTGAGCGTCACGGGTATACTGTAATGCGCGGCTGGAACAGCAAAGAGACGATAGATCCGTGGCAGGTTGACTGGGCTACAATCACCGCCTCAAATCTGCCGTTCCGCTTCCAGCAGGCACCGGGCGCGCGTAATTCGCTGGGTCGCTATAAATTCAATATGCCGAGTTCGGACGCCATTTATCTGCACGATACGCCAAACCATAATTTGTTCCAGAAGGATACTCGGGCGCTAAGTTCTGGCTGTGTGCGCGTGAATAAGGCCTCGGAACTGGCGAATATGCTGCTGCAGGATGCTGGCTGGAATGATACGCGCATCTCGGATGCCCTGAAGCAAGGGGATACGCGGTATGTAAATATCCGCCAGAATATTCCGGTCAACCTGTACTATCTGACTGCCTTTGTGGGAAGCGATGGACGTACGCAGTATCGAACAGATATTTACAATTACGATCAGACAGCGCGATCCAGCGCACAAATCATGTCGAAAGCTGAGCAATTAATCAGATAAATGAAGCAGTTCGAGGAAAATGATTGTCGTAAGTTATGACGAAAACGGGGCAGGATGGCTGCAAGCCCCGTATTTCCTGGGTTTGGGAGCCTTGACGTGGACTACTTAGCCAGATAAGGTTTCCCGCGTGCGCTAGAGCATACATACGATAACATTGACCTGTAGACCTTAATACCATGGACAAATTTGACGCTAATCGCCGCAAACTGCTGGCGCTTGGTGGCATTGCCCTCGGCGCTGCCATCCTGCCTACGCCTGCGTTTGCTACACTCTCCACCCCACGTCCGCGTATATTGACTCTGAATAACCTGCATACCGGTGAGTCAATAAAAGCAGAGTTTTTTGATGGCAGGGGCTATATTCAGGACGAATTAGCAAAACTTAATCACTTTTTCCGTGACTTTCGGGCGAATAAAGTGAAATCCATCGACCCGGGATTGTTTGATCAACTCTTCCGTCTGCAGGGATTGCTGGGTACGCGTAAACCCGTACAACTGATCTCCGGCTATCGTTCCATCGATACCAATAACGAACTCCGTGCACGTAGTCGTGGTGTGGCAAAGAAAAGCTACCACACGAAAGGCCAGGCCATGGATTTCCACATTGAAGGCATCGCATTAAGCAATATTCGCAAAGCTGCGTTATCTATGCGCGCAGGTGGTGTAGGATACTACCCCAGCAGTAACTTTGTGCATATCGACACCGGGCCTGCACGGCACTGGTGATCCGTAAGCTTAATGAAACAGGAGCTGTATGAACTATCGTATTATTCCGGTCACTGCATTCGCCCAGAACTGCTCGCTAATCTGGTGTGAGCAGACGCGTCTGGCCGCACTGGTCGATCCCGGCGGTGATGCCGAGAAAATCAAACAGGAAGTCGATGCCAGCGGTTTGACGCTCATGCAGATCCTGCTTACCCATGGACATCTTGACCATGTAGGGGCAGCGGCTGAACTGGCACAGCATTATGGTGTTCCGGTTATTGGTCCGGAAAAAGAAGATGAGTTCTGGTTACAGGGGCTCCCTGCTCAGAGCCGCATGTTTGGCTTGGGCGATTGTGAGCCGCTGACGCCCGATCGCTGGCTAAACGAAGGCGATCGGATTAGCGTCGGCAACGTAACCTTACAGGTGCTGCATTGCCCGGGTCACACGCCAGGGCATGTTGTCTTCTTTGATGAACAATCAAAGTTACTGATTTCAGGCGACGTGATTTTCAAAGGTGGCGTAGGGCGCAGTGATTTCCCGCGTGGGGATCACAGCCAATTGATTGATTCGATTAAACGTAAACTCTTGCCATTGGGTGATGACGTGACGTTTATCCCGGGTCACGGCCCACTTTCTACACTGGGTAACGAACGGCTACATAACCCGTTCCTGCAGGATGAAATGCCAGTCTGGTAACACCGCAGATAAATAAAAAGGCCGCGATTGCGGCCTTTTTATGCGCAATAAATTACAGCACTGCGACAATCGCTTCGCACAGCGGTGCCATGTTATCTGGCGTCATTCCTGCGACGTTTACACGTCCGGAAGCGACGGCATAGACACCAAACTCTTCACGCAGACGCAGAACCTGTTCTTTTGTCAGGCCGCTGAAAGAGAACATACCGTTCTGTTTGATGATAAAGCTGAAGTCGCGGTTTGCACCTTTCTCCTGCAGCGTATTGACAAACAGTAAACGCATGCGCTGAATACGTTGGCGCATGTCAGTCAGTTCCTGTTCCCAGATGGCACGCAGCGCATCGTTGCTCAGAATTGTGGCGACTACGGATGCACCGTGGGCTGGCGGGTTTGAGTAGTTCGCACGAATTACCGATTTCATCTGGCTAAAGGCACGGTCAACGGTTTCAGCATCAGCTGCAACCAGTGTACAGGCACCTACGCGCTCATTGTACAGACCAAAGTTTTTGGAATAGGAGCTGGCGACAATCAGCTCTTTATGCAGCGCGGCGAATGCACGCAGACCCTCTGCATCTTCTTCCAGACCACGCGCAAAGCCCTGGTAGGCGAAGTCGAACAGTGGTAACCAACCTTTTTCGACTGACAGCTGAGCCAGCGTTTGCCACTGCTCCAGCGTCGGATCGATACCGGTCGGATTGTGGCAGCATCCGTGGAATAATACGACGTCGCCAGCTTGTGCTTCAGCCAGGCTTGCCAGCAATGCATCAAAGTCCAGTGAATGGTTTGCAGCATCGTAATAGTTATATTCACGCACTTCCAGACCAGCAGAATTAAATACGCTCTTATGGTTCGGCCAGCTTGGGTTGCTGACCCACACGCGTTTTGCGCTGGTGTTTTTTGCCAGGAAATCAGCGGCCACACGCAGGGCACCCGTACCACCAGGGGTCTGTGCGGTACGCGCGCGTTTTTCATTAATCAGAGCACTTTCTTTACCAAACAGTAATTCCTGAGTGCAGCGACCAAACTCTGGAATACCGTCAATGCCAAGATAGTTTTTGGTGGTTTCATTTTCCAGGATATATTGCTCGGCTTTTTTAACGCTGGTCAGTACCGGCGTTTTGCCTGTCTCATCTTTATATACACCGATTCCGAGGTTTATTTTCCCCGGGCGGTCATCGGCACGAAACAAATCAGCCAGGCCCAAAATGGGGTCGGCAGGAGCGGCGGTAATGTTCTCAAACATGACGAGGTTCCATTGTGGTTACAGAAGGGAAGTCCGCTATCAGGTTAACGGTAGATTTACAAAATGCCAACCGTTAGTGACGAAAAGCAGGGGTGTTTTTTGAAGACGCAAGAATCCGCTGGCGGATATAAAAAAACAGGACCGAAGTCCTGTTTTTTAGGCATTTAGCAAAGAGGTCTGCTATTAGAACTGGTAAACGATACCCACTGCAACGGTGTCGTCAGAGCCTACGCCCAGTTTGTTGTCAGAATCGATCTGGTTGATGATGTAATCAACATAGGTGGACATGTTTTTGTTGAAGTAGTAAGTCGCGCCCACTTCGAAGTAGTTCACCAGATCTACGTCACCGATACCTTCGATATCCTTACCTTTAGATTTGGTATAGGCGAGGGACGGACGCAGGCCGAAGTCGAACTGGTACTGAGCAACTAACAGTACGTCTTCAGTTTTGTTCGCATAACCGTTAGAAATGCGGGTTGCGTTGCGGGTTTCGCTGTAGTTCGCTGCCAGGTAGATGTTGTTAGCATCGTATTTCACGCCGGTAGCCCACTGCTCAGCTTTGTCGCCATGGCCGCGCAGAAGCGGGTTTTGCTGGGCATCGGTACGGTCAGCCGCGCCGTATGCACCGACGATACCGAAGCCTTCGAATTCGTAGCTTACAGAACCGCCAACGCCGTCACCATTAGAGCGACGAACGTCATCACGCTCGTTTTTACCCAGGTACTGAACAGCGAAGTTCAGGCCTTCAACCAGACCGAAGAAGTTGGAGTTACGGTAAGTCGCGAGGCCACCGTTACGCTGAGAGAAGAACTGGTCGGAAGCCGCAGTATCGCCACCGAATTCTGGCAGCATATCGGTGTAACCCAGTGCATCGTATACGACGCCGTAGTTACGACCGTAATCGAAGGAACCTGCGTCACCGAATTTCAGACCAGCAAACGCCAGACGGGTTTTGTTCCCATTCTGAGAGTCGTCACCGCCTTCGGAGTTATTGCCGCTGAACTGGTATTCCCACTGGCCGTAACCGGTCAGCTGGTCGTTAATCTGAGTTTCCCCTTTGAAACCAAGACGGGCGTAAGTCTGATCGCCATTAGGTGCGTAGGCGTTGTCACCGTTGTGCTTGGAAAAATAGTGCAGACCTACCGCTTTACCGTAGATGTCTACTTTATTGCCATCTTTGTTATAAACTTCTGCAGCGTTAGCTGCCCCGGCTACCAGCAGAGCAGGGATAACCACTGCAAGAATATTGCGCTTCATCATTATTTATTACCCTCATCGGTTTTTATATGACACCTGCCACTGCCGCCAATAAATTCCGTCAATAAAAATTTACGGAACTATTGATGAGAGTTTGGTGTCTTTATGTGTCTGCAGGCATCTTTCCATTCAAACTACCGTTTCGCTACTCTCAAAGTGCTACAAATATAAAGATTTGGTTTCAAAAAGAAAAAATGTGTAACAAAATGTTATTTTTATGCAACTTTGTGAACGACTTCAAATTTCAGGTGTCCCTGCGATTGAATTTTGCTCAGTTTTATCTATTTATATGATTTTCTTATACTTAATTTTGCTAACGACATTTTTATCTAGCCCCGCAAAAAAGAACCATTTTTACAAATGCATATTTTGGCCGTCCAGAATGCCGTGCGAATGGGTAATAAATGCTCTATTTGATCATGAAGTGCTAATCCACAATAAAAATAGTGATTATTTTTTGTTCTCAAATGTTGCAGTGAAACATTGCGTAACAGGAAGGGGGAATTTACGGGTTGAGTTTAGTGCGGGATGAGAGTCCATCTAAGGCGACAAATACAGCAATGCGCTGAGCGAAAAAAGGCCAGCAGTGCTGGCCTTTATGATTAAAGCGACAACGTTAGAAGCTGGCGTTACGCGGTGTACGCGGGAACGGAATAACATCGCGGACGTTCTGTACGCCGGTGACATAAGCGATCAGACGCTCAAAGCCCAAACCAAAACCGGAATGCGGAACGGTACCGTAGCGACGCAGATCGCGATACCACCAGTAATCTTCTTTGTTCAGACCCATCTCCAGCATACGGGCATCCAGCACGTCCAGACGCTCTTCACGCTGAGAACCACCGATGATTTCACCGATTCCCGGTGCCAGCACGTCCATTGCCGCCACGGTTTTACCGTCGTCGTTAAGGCGCATATAAAACGCCTTAATATCTTTCGGATAGTTTTTAACAACCACCGGCGCTTTAAAGTGTTCTTCGGCAAGATAGCGTTCATGCTCAGAAGACAGATCAACACCCCAGTAAACCGGGTTTTCAAACTGTTTACCGCATTTTTCCAGGATGCTTACCGCATCGGTGTAATCCACCTGCGCGAAGTCAGCATCAATAAAACGTTCCAGGCGTGATACCGCGTCTTTGTCGACACGTTCGGCGAAGAACTTCATATCATCCGCACGTTCTTCCAGTACGGCTTTGAACGCGTATTTCAGCATTGCTTCAGCCAGACCTGCAACATCGTTCAGATCGGCAAAAGCGACTTCCGGCTCGAGCATCCAAAACTCTGCCAGGTGACGACTGGTGTTAGAGTTTTCTGCACGGAACGTCGGGCCAAAAGTATAAATTTTGGACAGGGCGCAGGCGTAAGTTTCACCGTTCAACTGACCGGAAACGGTCAGGAACGCTTCCTTACCAAAGAAGTCTTTATCGAAATCGACTTTACCCTGATCGTTACGCGGCAGGTTTTCCAGATCCAGCGTAGAAACACGGAACATTTCACCCGCACCTTCCGTATCGGAAGCGGTGATCAGCGGAGTAGATACCCAAAAGAAACCCTGCTCGTGGAAGAAGCGATGCAGCGCTTGCGCCAGCGTATGACGTACGCGCGCTACCGCACCAATCATATTGGTGCGCGGACGCATATGCGCCACTTCACGCAGATACTCAATGCTGTGACGCTTAGCCGCCATTGGGTAGGTATCAGGATCTTCAACCCAGCCCGCGACTTCAACTTCAGTGGCCTGAATTTCAAAGCTCTGTCCTTGTCCAGGTGATGCAACGACTTTACCCGTTACGATAACTGAACAACCCGTCGTCAGGCGCAGTACGTCCTGATTGTAATTGGGCAGAGAATTATTGATGACGGCCTGTACAGGATCAAAGCAGGAACCGTCATAAACGGCGAGGAAGGAGATGCCAGCTTTTGAATCTCGGCGGGTACGCACCCATCCGCGCACGGTGACTTCGCTGTCAACGGCTACGCGGCCCTGGAGTACGTCGGCTACAGGCACAACGCTCATAATATTCTCTCTGTTAATAGTCGGATATATAAACACATGTCCACCCGTAATGGGGGGATACCTATGTTACCTGGCATCTGCAATCAGACAAGCAGAATTCGTAGCTGGAGTGAAAGATTTCGGAAATAAACGTGAAAAGGGAGCCAAAGTGGCTCCCTGGAAGGACTAGCTGGCTTTTTTAATATGCGGGAGATCGAAGGCTTTGCGCAGCGCGCGCACAAACGCTTTATCATGGCAGATGGTTTTACCCGGGCTGTCAGATAACTTCGCCACCGGTTTGCCGTTACATTCGACCAGCTTGATAACGATATTCAGCGGCTTAACCTGGGGGATGTTACACGTCAGGCGTGTCCCGATACCAAAGCTCAACTGCACGCGAGAAGAGAAGTGGCGGTAGAGTTCAATCGCTTTATTCAGATCGAGGTTATCGGAGAACACCAGCGTTTTGCTTTGCGGGTCAATGCCCAGTTTTTCATAATGGGCGATGGCTTTCTCACCCCATTCCACCGGATCGCCAGAGTCGTGGCGCAAACCCTGGTAGCGGGTCGCAAACTCAACGCCAAAGTCGCGCAAAAACGCGTCCATGGTGATGCAATCGGTCAGGGCGATGCCGAGCTGGTCGGGATATTCGTTCAGCCAGGCGGCCAGGGCAACGCGCTGGCTGGTGGCAAGCTCAGGGCTGATTTGCTGGTGTGCCTGGAACCATTCATGCGCCTGGGTTCCCATCGGCGTTAATGACAAACGACGGGCAAGATCGTAGTTGCTGGTGCCAACAAACCACGGCTCTTGCTGCAGGCGTTTAACGATAGCCTGCTGGACTTCACGTGAAAAACGACGACGCGTACCGAAATCCATCAGATGGAAGCGGGACATATCGACATCTTTCGTTAAAGCAGAGAATTCTGCTAATTTGTTTTCCAGCTCAGCCAGCGCCTGTGGGACGCCTGATTCGGGCGAGCGATAACGGTGTACCAGCTCGCTTATCACCGCTAACAGCGGAACTTCCCACATGATCACTTCGCGCCATGGCCCGGTTAAGCGAATGTTCAACTTACCGTTGTCATTGGTGACGCAAACCTGTTCCGGGTTATAGCGGAAATCACGTAACCAGGTGAGGTAATCAGCTTTGAAGAAAGGCAGGCCGGAGAGCCACTGGTACTCGTCCTCCTGCAGTCGCAGGTGCTGCATAGCATTCACCTGTTCGCGAATAGAATCGGCATAAATACCGAGCAGGTCATCGCCACGGCAACGAAATTCAGCCGCTACTTGTACATCATAGTAGTGGTGAAAAACGGCTTGCTGCATATGCAACTTATAAGCGTCTGTATCCAGCAGCGAGTGCAGAACAGGAGAAGCGAATTGTGTCATAGGTGCGCAGTAGCATCCTCTCACGGGAGCGTTTAGTACAATAAACAACTAAGAAAACCGCTGGAGTATACCCTGTTTAGCGATTTATTGAACCCCGATCACACCATAAGCTGTCTTTCTGGTCGAGGGCAATTCGTGCCGCGTGTTATAAAAATGTAGCAAAAAGGGCGTTTGTGCCTGAAAAGATGAACATTCTGCGTAGCGTGATTTACGCAACAGGAATAGACTGAAGCCGAGACTCTACCAAAGATGCTAAAGGTTTTTTTATGACACAACAGCCACAAGCCAAATACCGCCACGACTACCGTGCGCCGGATTACCAGATTACTGATATTGACTTGACCTTTGACCTGGATGCTGAAAAAACCGTGGTCACCGCAGTGAGCCAGGCTGTCCGTCATGGTGCATCCGATGCGCCCCTGCGCCTGAATGGCGAAGATCTGACCCTGGTGTCAATCCACGTGAATGATGAACCGTGGACAGCATATAAAGAAGAAGAGGGCGCTCTGGTCATCAATCAACTGCCGGAACGTTTTACGCTGCGTATCGTGAATGAAATTAGCCCAGCGGCGAATACCGCGCTGGAAGGGCTTTACAAGTCAGGTGACGCGCTGTGTACCCAGTGCGAAGCGGAAGGCTTTCGCCATATTACCTGGTATCTCGACAGGCCGGACGTGCTGGCGCGTTTTACGACCAAAATTATTGCCGATAAAACCAGATATCCATTCCTGCTTTCCAACGGTAACCGTGTTGCGCAGGGCGAACTGGAAAACGGTCGCCACTGGGTGCAGTGGCAGGATCCATTCCCGAAACCGTGCTATTTGTTTGCGCTGGTGGCCGGTGATTTTGACGTCCTGCGCGACACTTTTACTACCCGCTCAGGGCGTGAAGTGGCGCTGGAACTGTACGTCGATCGCGGTAACCTTGACCGTGCGCCATGGGCGATGACCTCGCTGAAAAACTCCATGAAATGGGATGAAGAGCGCTTTGGCCTCGAATATGATCTCGACATCTATATGATTGTCGCCGTGGATTTCTTCAACATGGGCGCGATGGAGAATAAAGGTCTGAACATCTTTAACTCCAAATACGTGCTGGCGCGTACCGATACCGCCACCGATAAAGACTATCTCGATATTGAGCGCGTCATCGGTCACGAATACTTCCATAACTGGACCGGCAACCGCGTCACCTGTCGCGACTGGTTCCAGTTGAGCCTGAAAGAGGGGTTAACCGTGTTCCGCGATCAGGAATTCAGTTCCGATCTTGGCTCACGTGCGGTAAACCGTATCAGCAATGTGCGTACCATGCGCGGCCTGCAGTTTGCTGAGGACGCCAGCCCGATGGCGCATCCTATCCGTCCGGATATGGTCATCGAAATGAACAACTTCTATACCCTGACCGTGTATGAGAAGGGTGCGGAAGTGATTCGTATGATCCACACCCTGCTGGGTGAGGCTAACTTCCAGAAAGGGATGCAGCTGTACTTTGAGCGTCACGATGGTAGCGCTGCAACCTGTGATGATTTCGTGCAGGCGATGGAAGATGCGTCGAACGTCGATCTCTCCCATTTCCGCCGCTGGTACAGCCAGTCCGGTACGCCGATTCTGACCGTGCGAGATGACTACAATCCAGCAACGGAACAGTACACGCTGACTATCAGCCAGCGTACGCCAGCCACGCCGGATCAGGCTGAAAAGCAGCCGTTGCATATTCCTTTTGCCCTTGAGTTGTATGACAACGAAGGGAAAGTGATCCCGCTACAAAAAGGTGGGCACCCGGTGAATTCCGTACTCAACGTGACCCAGGCAGAGCAGACGTTTGTCTTTGATAACGTCTACTTCCAGCCGGTTCCGGCGCTGCTGTGCGAATTCTCCGCGCCGGTGAAACTGGAATATAAATGGAGCGATCAGCAACTGACCTTCCTGATGCGCCATGCGCGTAACGATTTCTCTCGTTGGGATGCGGCGCAAAGCCTGCTGGCGACCTATATTAAGCTCAACGTTGCCCGTCATCAGCAGGGACAACCGCTGTCGCTGCCGGTCCACGTGGCCGATGCATTCCGCGCGATTCTGCTCGATGAGAAAATCGATCCGGCACTGGCGGCAGAGATCCTGACGCTGCCTTCAGTAAATGAAATTGCCGAACTGTTCGACATCATTGATCCGGTGGCGATCGCCGAGGTACGCGAAGCGTTAACCCGCACGCTGGCGGCCGAGCTGGCGGATGAATTCCTCGCCATTTATAACGCTAATCATCTTGATAAGTATCGCGTTGAGCATGGCGATATTGGCAAACGTACGCTGCGCAACGCCTGCCTGCGATTCCTGGCCTTTGGCGAAACCCATCTGGCTGACACGCTGGTAAGCAAGCAGTACCGTGAAGCGAACAATATGACCGATGCGCTGGCGGCGCTGTCTGCGGCGGTCGCAGCACAGTTGCCGTGTCGTGACGCGCTGATGCAGGAATACGACGACAAATGGCATCACGACGGTCTGGTGATGGATAAATGGTTTATCCTGCAGTCCACCAGCCCGGCGAGAAATGTGCTGGAAACGGTACGCGGCCTGCTGAAGCATCGTTCCTTTAGTATGAGTAACCCGAACCGCATCCGTTCGCTGATTGGTGCCTTCGCGGGCAGCAACCCGGCGGCATTCCATGCGGAAGATGGTAGCGGTTATCAGTTCCTGGTGGACATGCTGACTGAGCTCAACAGCCGTAACCCGCAGGTGGCATCTCGATTGATTGAGCCGCTGATTCGTTTAAAACGCTATGATGCAAAACGTCAGGCGAAGATGCGTGCGGCGCTGGAACAGCTGAAAGGACTGGAGAATCTGTCAGGCGATCTGTTCGAAAAGATCTCTAAAGCGTTAGCCTGAGA
>NZ_CP080033.1:1989268-2013880 GCF_019382635.1 Citrobacter sp. Colony219
CTCGCCACGCTGCATCACCCGATTCAACACCTCGGCTTCCAGTTCTGCCAGACGAAGAGAGCCAATCCGGCGTGGTCGCGCAATATCCACCGTTAAATCCAGTCCGATTTTTCCATCCTCAATCAGCAAAACGCGATCGGCCATTGCCACAGCTTCACTCACGTCATGGGTGACCAGCAGTACGGTAAAGCCGTGCTCTTGCCACAAAGAGACAATCAGCTCCTGCATTTCAAGGCGGGTTAAGGCATCCAGCGCGCCGAGGGGTTCATCCAGCAGAAGCAGACCGGGGCGATGAATTAATGCCCGCGCCAGAGCCACGCGCTGTTTTTGTCCGCCAGAAAGCGCTGCGGGCCACTCCTGAGCACGATTCTCCAGCCCAACTGCGGCCAGCGCATCTCGGGCTGCATTGCGCCACTGACCTTTCAGACCCAGACCCACGTTATCGATAACCGTCTTCCATGGCAGCAGACGCGCATCCTGAAACATCATTCGCGTATCATCCTGAATCTCTGCCAGCGGGGTGGTTCCGGCGAGTAATGCGCCAGAGGTGGGCGACTCCAGCCCAGCCAGCAGGCGCAGCAACGTACTTTTACCTCCGCCACTGCGGCCTACCACGGCAACGAACTGTCCGGCCGGAATATGCAAATCTAACTGATTGAGCACCGTATTGGCGGCGTATTGTTTTGTCACGGCGCTCAGCAAAAGCGGCGTGCCCTGGTTCAGGCGAGCGGTGTTCATACGGTAGCCTCCTTCACATGGTAAGCCGGGTTCCAGCGCAGCCAGATTCGCTCCAGCAGTTGGGCACTGACATCGGCTAGCTTGCCGAGCAGGGCGTAGAGAATAATGGCCACCACGACCACATCGGTTTGCAGAAATTCGCGAGCATTCATCGCCAGGTAGCCAATACCGGCATTGGCTGAAATGGTTTCCGCTACAATGAGCGTCAGCCACATCAGTCCGAGAGCAAAACGCACCCCAACCATAATCGAGGGCAGGGCGCCGGGGAGGATCACATGAATAAACAGTGAAAAACCAGACAACCCATAGCTGCGCGCCATTTCAACCAGCCCGCGGTCGATATTGCGTATCCCGTGCCAGGTGTTGATGTAAATCGGGAACAGCGTGCCCAGGGCGACGAGAAAGATCCTGGCGGATTCATCAATACCGAACCACAAAATCACCAGCGGGATCAGCGCCAGATGCGGTACGTTACGCAGCATCTGCACCGAGGTATCCAGCAGGCGTTCTCCCCAACGCGAAAGACCGCTGATCAGTCCCAGCGTCAGGCCAATCGATCCACCGATAGAGAATCCGATCAGCGCGCGCCAGGAACTGATGGCCAGATGCTGCCAAAGCTCGCCGCTGGCGGAAAGTGTCCAGAAGGCTTCGATAACACCCTCCGGAGAGGGCAGTATGCGGTTGGACAGCCAGCCCATTGATGATGCGAGCTGCCAGAGCGCCACCAGACCGACCGGTAAAAACCAGGGCGCGAGGCGCAATAACCATCTGTTTTTCGTCGTTGCCATTAGTCGCTCCTTAGCTTTGTGCGACTTTACGCGGGATGAATTCGTTCGCAACCGCTTCGCCTTGCTGTTGCAGGCGCCGCGGTTGCGGAATTTCTGGTATCGCGACATCCAGATGCGGGAACAGCAGCTCACCAACTCTGTATGCCTCTTCCAGATGCGGATACCCGGACAGCACAAAGCTGTCGATTCCCAGCGCGGCATACTCGTTAATACGCGCTGCGACCGTAGGACCATCCCCAACCAGTGCGGTCCCTGCGCCACCGCGCACCAGTCCTACCCCTGCCCACAGGTTCGGGCTAATTTCCAGTTTGTCGCGTTTACCGTTGTGCAGTGCAGCCATTCGCTGCTGACCAACCGAATCCGTTTTTGAGAAGGCGGCCTGGGCTTTGGCGATGGTGTCGTCATCCAGATGGGATATCAGACGATCCGCTGCCTGCCACGCCTCTTGCGTTGTCTCCCGTACGATCACATGCAGACGAATACCGAAGCGGATCTTGCGCCCGAGCGCCGCTGCTTTGGCCCGCACCTGTTCAATCTTCGCTTTCACCTGTTCAGGCGGTTCGCCCCAGGTCAGGTAGAGATCAACCTGTTCGGCGGCCAGATCTTGTGCGACGTCAGACGAGCCGCCGAAATAGAGTGGAGGATGTGGCCGCTGGATCGGCGGGAAGAACAGTTTTGCCCCGCGAACATGAATATGTTTGCCGTTGAAATCCACCGTTTCACCTTGCAGCAAGCGCCGCCAGACCTGAGTAAATTCGCCAGAGGCTTCATAGCGCTCGGTGTGATCGAGGAACACGCCGTCGCCAGCCAACTCCTGCGGATCGCTGCCGGTCACCAGGTTAAATAGCGCCCGACCATTAGAAAGCCTGTCGAGCGTTGCTGCCTGACGCGCGGCAACCGTCGGCGAGGTGACGCTTGGGCGTAGCGCGACCAAAAATTTTAACCGCTGGGTGACCGGGATCATCGAGGCGGCGACCAGCCAGGCATCTTCGCAGGAGCGACCGGTGGGGATCAGCACGCCGGTAAACCCCAGACGGTCGGCCGTTTGCGCAATTTGTTGCAGATATCCGTGATCGACCGGGCGCGAACCTTCTTCCGTTCCAAGATAATGACCGTCACCGTGGGTGGGTAAAAACCAGAATATGTTCAGACTCATAATTTTTCTCCTGCCTGCTGAGTGGGTTGCCAGATACGCTGGCGAATATCGATTTTTTTCGGCACCAGACGGTTGTCATAAAACAGATCCGCGGTTTGTTGCTGTAGCGCAGCAACAGAGTCGCTGACGGGCGTAATGGTGGTTGGCGGGCGGTGATCCAGATAAGAGGCAATTACCGGCTCAGGCAGGCCCATGGTTTTAGCCAGCAGGGCAATGCTTTGCTGGCGCTGGCTGAGGGTTAACGCATCGGCCTGGCTAAAGGTATTCAGTACGCCAAGAATAAAAGCGCCATTTTTTTCGGCATAAGGACGTGCGGCGAGATAAAACGAACCGGTTTGCTTGAGGTCTGAGCCGTCTTTTAGCACGCGTACATCACCTTGCAATAACGCGGCGGAATAGTAGGGATCCCAGATAGCCCACGCATCAACGTTTCCTTGCTGGAAGGCCGCTCGCGCATCGGCTGGCGTCAGATAGGTCGGTTGAATATCGGTAAATTTCAGCCCAGCCTGTTGCAGTGCACGGAGCAGTAAATTGTGGGCGCTGGAACCTTTCTGGAAAGCGACTTTATGTCCTTTAAGCTGCGCGACGTTCTGGATCGGGCTATTTTTCGGCACCAGAATCACTTCAGCTTTCGGTTTGGGGGGCTCAACGCCCACGTAAACCAGATCTGCCCCCGCGGCCTGGGCGAAAATGGGTGGAATGTCACCCGTACTGCCGAGATCGATACTGCCGATATTGAGCGCTTCCAGCATTTGTGGCCCGGCAGGGAACTCAACCCACGAGATTTTGGTTTGCGGGTAGCGTTTCTCCAACAATTGATGGCTTTTTGCCAACACCATGCTGACGCTCCCTTTCTGATAACCAATGCGTAGAGCATCGGGCGCAGGTTCTGCGGCGTGCGCCAGCGTTGACAGTGACAGCAGCCCAGCCAGTGTGAACCACGACGTGTGACGTTTGAGCAGATTAAGCATGGGCGGCACCTCGCAGGGCATTCAGTTGAGGGAGTTGGATATCGCGACGATGCAATGCCAGCCAGAAGGTGTCGAGCGCACTATCCAGGCGCTGCTGCAGGTTGGGCGTAAACTGCGGTTTATGCTGATAATCGATGACCTGCGAATCATCGGCAAATACGCCGTGCAGGATCTCCTGGGCTTTTAACGCACTCAGTACCGGTTTCAGCGCGTAATCGACGGCGAGTAAATGCGCCACGCTGCCGCCGGTCGCCAGCGGCAACACCACTTTTCCTTCCAGCGCCCGCTCGGGGAGCAGATCGAGCAGCGTTTTCAGTGCGCCAGAGTAAGCGGCTTTGTAGACCGGCGTGGCGACAATCAGCCCGTCAGCATCTTGCAGTTGTTCAATAAATGTCTTCAACGCCGGACTGTCAAAACGGGCATAGATTAGGTCTTCCGGGGCAAAGTTATGCAGGTTCCAGTGAAAGATTTCGATATCCTGACCGTGCAGTTTTTCTCGGGCATATTCCAGTAACGCACTGGAGCGAGAAGGAAAGCGAGGGCTCCCCGCCAGAGTGATGACGCGCATAATTTCATTCTCCGCTTATAACCAATTGTTTGCTTTTAATTAACATTGATAACAATTTATGCAGTCTGGCAGAGAGATTTTGTTTATCGAAATGATTTATACGGGATAGAAAAGTTGGAAATTGAATAAAAAGGCAGGGGCCAGGAAAACGATTGCTATTTATTGCCGCAGGTCAATTCCCTTTTTGCTCGCGATCGCACATAATACGCCCCCGGTTTGCACACCGGGAATCCAGGAGAGTTCATGTACTACCCCTTCGTTCGTAAAGCCCTTTTTCAGCTCGATCCAGAGCGCGCTCATGAATTGACATTCCAGCAGTTACGTCGCATTACCGGCACGCCGCTTGAAGCGCTTGTCCGCCAGAAAGTACCGGCAAAACCGGTTACCTGTATGGGGCTGACGTTTAAAAACCCGCTCGGTCTTGCTGCCGGACTGGATAAAGACGGGGAGTGCATTGATGCACTTGGCGCGATGGGATTCGGCTCAATTGAAATAGGTACCGTGACGCCGCGTCCTCAGCCGGGTAACGATAAACCGCGTCTGTTCCGTCTGGTCGATGCAGAAGGTTTGATCAACCGTATGGGGTTTAATAACCACGGAGTTGATAACCTGGTTGAGAACGTTAAAAAATCGCATTTTGACGGTATTCTGGGGATTAATATTGGTAAGAATAAAGATACCCCAGTAGAGAATGGCAAAGATGACTATCTGATTTGTATGGAAAAAGTCTATGCTTATGCAGGTTATATTGCGATTAATATCTCTTCACCGAATACGCCGGGATTACGTACGCTGCAATACGGCGAGGCTCTGGACGATCTGCTGACGGCTATTAAAAATAAGCAAAACGATCTGCAAGCGATCCACCATAAATATGTGCCGGTGGCGGTAAAGATCGCGCCGGATCTTTCTGTGGAAGAACTGATCCAGGTTGCTGACAGTTTAGTTCGGCATAATATTGATGGCGTAATTGCGACTAACACCACGCTCGATCGTTCGCTCGTTCAGGGAATGAAAAATTGCGATCAAATGGGTGGTCTGAGCGGGCGACCATTGCAATTAAAAAGTACAGAAATTATTCGCCAGTTGTCTCAGGAATTAAAAGGGCAGTTGCCAATTATTGGTGTTGGCGGGATCGACTCGGTGATTGCCGCGCGGGAAAAAATGGCTGCCGGCGCAAGCCTCGTACAGATTTATTCGGGCTTTATTTTTAAAGGTCCGCCGTTGATTAAAGAAATCGTCAGCAATATCTGATCTATGCCTTAATCCGACAACCAGGGCTTTATTTCTGGCCCTGGTTGTTTTATATTCCTTTACTGTTGCTTATTTAAACATTCTGAGCTTTTATTATTAAGGCAATAAACGAAGCGGCAAAAGGATACTGTCGTAATGGCGATGATTAAGGAAAGGAGAGAAACTGATGCGAATTAAACCCGACGATAACTGGCGCTGGTATTATGATGAAGAGCACGATCGTATGATGCTCGATTTAGCCAATGGCATGTTATTCCGCTCGCGTTTTGCGCGTAAAATGCTCACGCCTGATGCTTTTTCTCCATCTGGTTTTTGTGTTGATGACGCCGCGCTTTATTTCTCCTTCGAAGAAAAATGCCGTTATCTGGATTTAGCTAAAGAACAAAAAGCGGAACTGGTGCTAAATGCGCTGGTGGCTATTCGGTATCTTAAACCGCAAATGCCAAAAAGCTGGCACTTTGTTGCGCACGGTATTAACTGGTCGCCAACCGTGGGTGACGCCGCCTGTGTGGATTTAAGCGATACCGAAGAACAGGTAAATCTGTTAGTGGTCGAGCCGGGTGAAAATGCCGCACTGTGTTTGCTTGCGCAGCCCGGAGTGGTCATCGCTGGTCGCACCATGCAACTTGGCGATGCGATTAAAATCATGAATGACAGACTGAAACCACAGGCAATTGTCGACAGTTTCAACCTTGAGCAGGCGGTCTAACTTTCCAGCCTGATTGCTGTCTTGGGTACACAACTGCAGCAAAGAATCGTTCCGTCATCGCCAATCGCTGATTTTTTCAGTGGGTTGACTTCGCCTTCTACCAGCCGAATCCGGCAGCATCCGCAAATTCCCGCACGACACGAGTAGGGAACACGGATCCCCTGGTTTTCCAGCTGTTCCAACAATACCTGCTGATTATTTCCGCGAAACGTTTGACCCTGCCAGTCAATCATCACTGTTGCATCAGGTTGTTGTTGCAAAGCCGTATCATCAGATTCCGTCGCGCTGTACAGCCGGGCGGGTCGGGTCGCCAGTATTTCGACTTCATCACCTACACGAATTACGCCGCTATTACGGGCGATGAGATTCTGGCCGAAATCGACATCACCGTTGTCCGCCGCCGTGCGGAAGGTTTGCAGCGTTGCCAGTGGCTCGCCAGACGGATGTTTCTGGCCTTTTTCCGGGCTAACGGTAGTGAAAATACAGCGGCTACAGGGTTTTGCCACATCAAAAATGACGTCGCCGATGCGAATCACTTTCCAGGTATCTTCTTCCCAGGCGCCAGCGCCTGAAATCACCAGATTAGGGCGAAACTGTTCCATTTTGACGCTTGCCGGACAGCGCTGTTGCAGATCGCGTAGCGACGCTTCATTGGTCAGCAGGTAGGGATAACCGTCGGCGAAGGATAAGGGAACGTCATCGTGGCGCTTTACCCGGCGCGTCAGTTGCGGGCCAACCCAACGCAACTGCACATCACGGGAAAAGAAACCGCTGATCCAGCGATTGATATCCGCTGGTGCTACTCGCGCGGTAAAATGGTTTCCCCACACTTCTGTTGGTGCATCCTGGGTGGCAAAGTCGGCAAAGCGCACTAACGCGCTGCTGCCGTCTGGCGCCGTAAGATGCAGTCCATCGTGGAAAGGAGAAGGGGTAAAGCGGACCATTTGCGGGAACTGTCGGGCAGTGATGAACGTTCCGTCAGGTTCAGTGATCATAAATATGCGATCAAAGGCAAGGCCGCTGATATCTGCCAGGGCGTGCGTTAGCCCAATGCCGCGCATTGATTTAACCGGATGGATAAAAAGTCGGGTTAACGTGACCACTGTACAGCCCCTCGAATGAAAATAAGCCTTCAACTTTATGACATACAGCCCATATTAGCTATAATGCGCAGCAATTTTCTTGGAGTAAAAGTGACATTATGAATTCTCTGTTTGCCAGTACGGCCCGCGGGCTGGAAGAGCTGTTAAAAACTGAACTGGAAAACCTCGGCGCGCTGGAGTGCCAGGTCGTTCAGGGTGGGGTCCATTTTAAGGGCGACACGCGGCTTGTTTACCAGAGCCTGATGTGGAGCCGCCTGGCCTCGCGCATTATCCTGCCGATGGGAGAATGCAAGGTCTACAGCGATCTTGATCTGTACCTCGGCGTTCAGGCAATCGACTGGACAGAGATATTTAATCCTGGTGCCACCTTTGCCGTGCATTTTAGCGGCCTGAACGAGACGATTCGTAATAGTCAGTACGGTGCACTGAAAGTAAAGGATGCGATTGTCGATGCCTTTACCCGTAAAAACCTGCCGCGTCCGAACGTAGATCGTGAATCACCCGATCTGCGCATTAACGTCTGGTTGAACAAAGATACCGCCAGCATCGCCCTCGATCTGAGCGGTGACGGCCTGCATCAGCGTGGTTATCGCGATCGCGCGGGTCAGGCGCCGATTAAAGAAACGCTGGCCGCCGCTATTGTTATGCGTTCTGGCTGGCAGCCGGGAACCCCGTTACTCGATCCGATGTGTGGTTCCGGCACACTGCTGATTGAAGCGGCGATGTGGGCAACCGATCGCGCGCCGGGCCTGCACCGTGGCTACTGGGGCTTCAACGGTTGGGCGCAGCACGATGAAGTCGTCTGGCAAGAAGTCAAAGCCGAAGCACAGGTTCGTGCACGCAAAGGATTGGCGGACTATACCTCGCACTTCTATGGATCTGACAGCGATGCGCGGGTAATTGAAAAAGCGCGCAGTAATGCCCGCCGCGCCGGTATTGCCGATCTGATGACGTTTGAAGTTAAAGATGTCGCTAAACTGAGCAACCCGCTGCCGAAAGGACCGTATGGGACGGTTATCAGCAACCCGCCATACGGCGAACGTCTGGATAGCGAACCGGCGTTGATAGCTCTGCACAGCCTGCTGGGACGCACGATGAAAAACCAGTTTGGCGGCTGGAATTTGTCGCTGTTCAGCGCCTCGCCGGATCTGCTCAGCAGCCTGCAATTGCGTGCGGATAAACAGTTTAAAGCGAAAAATGGTCCGCTGGATTGCGTACAGAAGAACTATCACGTTGCAGAAACGACCGCTGACAGCAAACCTGCAACGGTGGCGGAAGATTATGCCAACCGCCTGCGCAAGAATATTAAGAAATTGGAAAAATGGGCACGTCAGGAAGGGATTGAATGCTATCGCCTGTATGACGCTGACCTGCCGGAATACAACGTTGCAGTGGACCGCTATGGTGACTGGGTCGTGGTTCAGGAATATGCGCCGCCGAAGACGGTTGATGCGCAGAAAGCACGTCAACGCCTGTTCGACATTATCGCCGCAACGCTGTCGGTACTGGAAATCGCGCCCAATAAACTGGTGCTGAAAACCCGTGAGCGCCAGAAAGGGAAGAACCAATACCAGAAAATGAACGAGAAGGGCGAGTTCATTGAGGTGAGCGAGTATAACGCGCGCCTGTGGGTAAACCTGACCGATTATCTGGATACCGGCCTGTTCCTCGATCACCGAATTGCACGCCGCATGTTGGGGCAGATGAGCAAAGGGAAAGACTTCCTTAACCTGTTCTCCTATACCGGCAGCGCCAGCGTACATGCGGGATTGGGCGGTGCGCGCAGCACCACAACGGTAGATATGTCGCGTACCTATCTGGAATGGGCAGAGCGTAACCTGCGACTGAACGGGTTAAGCGGACGTGCGCACCGCTTGATTCAGGCCGACTGCCTGGGCTGGCTGCGTGATGCCAATGAACAGTTTGATCTGATCTTCATTGATCCGCCGACGTTCTCTAACTCTAAGCGTATGGAAGACTCGTTCGATGTGCAGCGCGATCATCTGGCGCTGATGAAAGATCTGAAACGCCTGCTGCGTAAAGACGGCACGATTATGTTCTCCAACAACAAACGTGGATTCCGTATGGACCTCGACGGTCTGGCTGAACTGGGATTGAAAGCACAAGAAATTACCCAAAAAACGCTTTCCCAGGACTTTGCCCGTAACCGCCAGATCCACAACTGCTGGCTGATTACCGCAGCCTGAAAGGAAAAATAAATGTCATTGATCAGTATGCATGGCGCATGGCTGTCGTTCAGCGATTCGCCACTTCTTGATAATGCAGAATTGCATATCGAGGATAACGAACGCGTCTGTCTGGTAGGCCGTAACGGCGCGGGCAAATCGACGCTGATGAAGATCCTGAACCGTGAGCAGGGTCTTGACGATGGGCGTATTATTTATGAGCAGGATCTGGTTGTGGCGCGTCTGCAGCAGGATCCGCCGCGCAACGTGCAGGGTAGCGTCTACGATTTCGTCGCCGAAGGGATTGCAGAACAGGCGGTTTACCTCAAGCGTTATCATGATATCTCGCATCTGGTGATCACCGACCCGAGTGATAAAAACCTCCAGGAACTGGCGAAGGTTCAGGAACAGCTGGATCACCATAATCTGTGGCAGCTGGAAAACCGTATTAATGAAGTACTGGAACAGCTTGGCCTGGAAGCAGACATGGAGCTGGCATCGCTTTCCGGCGGCTGGTTACGTAAGGCGGCGCTGGGCCGTGCGTTAGTAAGTAACCCTCGCGTACTGCTGCTGGATGAACCGACGAACCACCTGGATATTGAAACCATCGACTGGCTGGAAGGGTTCCTGAAAACCTTCAATGGGACAATCATTTTCATCTCCCACGACCGTTCATTTATTCGCAATATGGCGACGCGCATTGTCGATCTCGACCGCGGCAAGCTGGTGACCTATCCCGGGAACTACGATCAGTATCTGCTGGATAAAGAAGAAGCATTGCGCGTAGAAGAGTTACAAAACGCGGAATTTGACCGCAAACTGGCGCAGGAAGAAGTCTGGATCCGTCAAGGTATTAAGGCGCGTCGAACCCGCAATGAAGGTCGCGTGCGTGCGCTGAAAGCCATGCGTCGCGAGCGTGGCGAGCGGCGTGAAGTGATGGGCACAGCGAAGATGCAGGTCGAAGAAGCGAGCCGCTCAGGCAAGATTGTTTTCGAAATGGAGAATGTTGATTACCAGGTTGACGGGAAGCAGCTGGTGAAATATTTCTCCGCGCAGGTGCAGCGCAGCGACAAAATTGCCTTAATTGGGCCTAACGGCTGCGGCAAAACAACGCTGCTGAAGCTGATGCTGGGACAATTACAGGCCGACAGTGGTCGCATCCACGTCGGGACGAAACTGGAAGTTGCCTATTTCGACCAGCACCGTGCTGAACTGGATCCGGATAAAACCGTGATGGATAACCTTGCTGAAGGTAAGCAAGAGGTGATGGTGAACGGTAAGCCGCGCCATGTGCTGGGCTATCTTCAGGACTTCCTGTTCCATCCGAAACGTGCGATGACGCCAGTACGTGCTCTCTCTGGCGGGGAACGCAATCGCCTGCTGTTGGCGCGTTTGTTCCTGAAACCCAGCAATCTGTTAATTCTCGATGAACCCACCAACGATCTCGACGTCGAAACGCTGGAACTGCTCGAAGAGTTGATTGACGGTTATCAGGGGACCGTATTGCTGGTGAGCCACGACCGTCAGTTTGTTGACAATACTGTTACCGAGTGCTGGATTTTTGAAGGTGGCGGCAAAATTGGTCGTTATGTGGGCGGCTATCATGACGCGCGTGGCCAACAAACACAGTATGTGGCGTTTAAACAACCCGTTGAGAAAAAAACGGAGGAAACTGTTGCGCCTAAAGCAGAAATTGTAAAACGCGGCACCAGCAAACTAAGCTATAAACTACAGCGCGAACTGGAGCAGCTTCCTGCGTTGCTTGAAGAACTGGAAGCTAAGCTGGAAGCCTTACAGACTCAGGTTGCTGACGCCGCGTTTTTTAGTCAGCCGCACGAGCAAACGCAACAGGTGTTAGCTAATCTGAACGAAGCAGAACAAGAACTTGAGCAAGCCTTTGAGCGCTGGGAGTATCTTGAGTCTTTGAAGAATGGCGCATAATTAAAGGAGCACATATGTGCGAACATCACCATGCCGCGAAGCATATTTTGTGCTCGCAGTGTGACATGCTGGTGGCGCTTCCTCGCCTTGAGCATGGTCAGAAAGCGGCATGTCCACGATGTGGCACTACGTTAACGGTTGAGTGGGACGCGCCACGGCAGCGTCCTACCGCCTATGTGTTAGCAGCATTGTTCATGCTGCTTTTATCAAACCTGTTTCCCTTTGTGAATATGAACGTCGCAGGGGTGAGTAGTGAAGTGACGTTGCTGCAAATTCCCAGCGTGCTCTTTTCTGAAGATTACGCCAGTCTCGGCACCTTCTTTATCTTATTCGTTCAGTTGGTTCCGGCCTTTTGTCTGCTGACGATCCTGCTACTGGTAAACCGGGTTCAGATGCCCGAGCGGCTTAAAGCATGGCTGGCGCGCATTTTGTTTCAGCTAAAAAGCTGGGGAATGGCCGAAATCTTCCTCGCGGGCGTGCTGGTGAGCTTTGTTAAACTAATGGCCTATGGCGATATCGGTGTGGGCAGTAGTTTCATCCCGTGGTGCTTCTTTTGTCTTCTCCAGTTACGAGCATTCCAGTGTGTCGATCGTCGCTGGCTGTGGGATGATATTGCGCCGATGCCGGCTATCAAACAGGTCTTAAAACCTGGCGTGCCTGGTATCCGACAAGGATTGCGTTCCTGCTCCTGTTGCACGGCTATTCTTCCGGCTGATGAGCTGGTGTGTCCGCGCTGTCAAACGAAAGGCTATGTGCGTCGTAAAAACAGTTTGCAATGGACACTGGCATTACTGTTCACGTCGATCATGCTTTATCTTCCTGCCAATATTCTGCCGATTATGATCACCGATTTGCTGGGGTCAAAACTGCCATCAACCATTCTTGAGGGCGTGGTTTTAATCTGGAGCGAAGGTTCTTATCCCGTGGCTGCAGTTATCTTTATCGCCAGTATTATGGTGCCGACCTTAAAAATGATCGCCATTGCCTGGCTATGTTGGGATGCCAAAGGGCATGGCAAACGCGACAGCGAACGTATGCACCTGATTTATGAGGTGGTGGAATTTGTCGGTCGCTGGTCAATGATCGACGTTTTTGTTATTGCGGTACTCTCTGCGCTGGTGCGCATGGGAGGGTTAATGAACATTTATCCTGCAATGGGTGCTTTGATGTTTGCTTTAGTCGTCATTATGACAATGTTTTCTGCGATGACATTTGATCCGCGTCTGTCGTGGGACCGTGAACCAGAACCAGGCCATGAGGAGTCCTGACAGCATGGAATCTAAAAGTGGGGAAGCCAAAGTGCAGAAGGTAAAAAACTGGTCGCCCGTGTGGATATTCCCGATCGTCACTGCACTCATTGGCGCATGGGTTCTGTTTTACCACTACAGCCATCAGGGGCCGGAAGTCACGTTGATTACGACCAATGCCGAAGGTATTGAAGGGGGCAAAACGACGATTAAGAGCCGCAGTGTGGACGTCGGCATCGTTGAGAGCGCAACCCTGACGGATGATCTGACCCATGTGGAGATTAAAGCGCGTCTTAATTCCGGTATGGAAAAGCTGCTGCATAAAGATTCTGTTTTTTGGGTTGTGAAGCCGCAGGTGGGGCGTGAAGGTATCAGTGGCCTGGGAACGCTGTTGTCCGGGGCATATATTGAGCTGCAACCCGGTAATAAAGGCAGCAAGCTGGAAAATTACCAATTGCTCGATTCTCCACCGCTGGCGCCGCCTGATGCGAAAGGGATCCGCGTGATCCTGGACAGTAAAAAAGCCGGTCAATTGAGTCCGGGTGACCCGGTGCTGTTCCGTGGATATCGCGTGGGCTCGGTTGAGACCAGCACGTTTGATGCTCAAAAACGCACGATCAGCTACCAGCTTTTCATCAATGCGCCAAACGATCGACTGGTAACCAGTAATGTCCGTTTCTGGAAAGACAGCGGTATTGCCGTCGATCTCACTTCGGCAGGTATGCGAGTAGAAATGGGCTCGCTCACGACGCTGTTTGGCGGTGGGGTAAGCTTTGACGTACCGGAAGGGCTGGAGCAAGGCCAACCGGTTGAACAGCATTCCTCTTTTAATCTGTATGACGATCAAAAAAGTATTCAGGATTCCTTGTATACCGATCACATTGATTACCTGATGTTCTTCAAGGATTCAATTCGTGGTCTGCAGCCGGGTGCGCCGTTGGAATTCCGTGGTATACGCCTGGGTACAGTAAGTAAAGTGCCTTTCTTTGCGCCAAATATGCGCCAGGTATTTAACAATGATTACCGCATTCCTGTTCTGGTGCGCATTGAACCTGAACGGCTGAAAGCGCAGTTGGGTGAAGACACCGATGTGGGGGCTCATCTTGCTGAGTTGCTCAAACGTGGGCTGAGAGGCTCATTGAAGACGGGGAACCTGGTGACCGGCGCGCTGTATGTCGATCTCGACTTTTACCCGAAAGAGCCGCCAATTACAGGGGTACGCGAGTTTAATGGTTATCAAATTATCCCAACAGTGAGTGGCGGTCTGGCGCAGATTCAGCAACGTCTGATGGAAGCGTTGGATAAGATTAATGGCCTGCCGCTGAACCCGATGATTGAGCAGGCAACCAATACGCTGTCGGAAAGCCAGCGCACGATGAAGCATCTGCAAACCACGCTGGATAACATGAATAAGATCACGTCCAGCCAGTCGATGCAGCAGCTTCCTGCGGATATGCAGAATACGTTACGTGAACTGAATCGCAGCATGCAGGGCTTCCAGCCGGGTTCTGCGGCCTATAACAAGATGGTGGCAGATATGCAGCGTCTTGATCAGGTACTGCGTGAACTGCAGCCGGTTCTGAAAACGCTGAACGACAAGAGCAACGCGCTGGTGTTTGAAGCGAAGGACAAAAAAGATCCAGAGCCGAAGAGGGCGAAACAATGAAAAAGTGGCTAGTGGTGATGATGGCGGTCTGGCTGACGTCATGTAGCTCCAGCGGAGAGAATAAAAGCTATTACCAGCTCCCTATCGCACAAGGCGGTGTGCAGAGCTCCGCCAATCAGGGAAACCGTCTGCTGTGGGTTGAACAGATTGCGGTACCTGATTATCTGGCCGGTAATGGGGTGGTTTACCAGACCAGCGATGTGCAATATGTGATAGCCAATAATAATCTCTGGGCCAGCCCATTAGATCAGCAATTGCGCAATACGCTGGTTGCTAACCTCAGTATGCAGTTGCCTGGCTGGGTTGTTGCTTCGCAGCCGCTGGGAAGCACTCAGGATACGCTTAACGTGACGGTGACAGGCTTTCACGGACGTTACGACGGCAAAGTGATTGTCAGCGGTGAATGGTTGCTGAATCACCAGGGGCAATTAATCAAGCGTCCGTTCCATATCGAAGTTGTACAGACGCAGGATGGCTACGATGAAATGGTGAAAGTTCTGGCCAGCGCCTGGAGTCAGGAAGCGACGGCAATCGCCCAGGAGCTGAAACGCATCCCATAAGCTTAAATAATTGTAAATTATGCCGCCCCTGGCTCACCGCCCGGGGCGGTTTTTTTTATTTTTTTAGCCGTGGAGATAGCTGTTCTGACTGACTATTTTTGTACAAATGATTTAGAGGCTAGCTCACAAATATGACACTGGCGTGAATTTTGCGCATTGACGAGCTTAATGTTTAGGGGTATTCGTTTAGTGTGATTGCACACTTAGTAATCACTGTTTTCTTTTCCACCAGACCTAAAAATGAGGGAAACGAGGCATGAAGAGACAAAAACGAGATCGCCTGGAACGGGCACATCAACGTGGATATCAGGCCGGCATTGCCGGACGCTCAAAAGAAATGTGTCCCTATCAGACGCTGAATCAGAGGTCATACTGGCTGGGAGGCTGGCGAGAAGCCATGGGGGATAGGGTTTTAATGGCCTGATTCTGTCTCTTTAGATAAAAGAAACCTCCGCTTAGCGGAGGTTTCGCCTTTTGTAGACCGGCAAAATAACGAGCGCTGCCATTCGGCCATGTCGCACTGCCAGACCTACAGATGTCTGCGATTAGAACGCCGAGGTGTCCTGGAACAGACCCACTTTCAGATCATTTGCGGTGTAGATCAGGCGACCATCAACCAGCACTTCACCATCAGCCAGACCCATGATCAGGCGGCGGTTAACGATGCGTTTGAAGTGAATGCGGTAAGTGACTTTCTTCGCGGTCGGCAGAACCTGACCCGTGAATTTCACTTCGCCCACGCCCAGTGCACGGCCTTTACCTTCGCCGCCCAACCAGCCGAGATAGAATCCAACCAACTGCCACATGGCATCCAGACCCAGGCAACCTGGCATTACCGGATCGCCGATAAAATGGCATCCGAAGAACCACAGGTCCGGGCTGATGTCCAGTTCAGCTTCCACATAACCTTTGTCAAAGTTGCCGCCGGTTTCGGTCATCTTGATGACACGATCCATCATCAGCATGCTTGGTGCAGGCAGTTGTGGGCCTTTAGCACCAAACAGCTCACCGCGACCAGAGGCAAGAAGGTCTTCTTTTGTATAGGATTCGCGTTTATCTACCATGTTCTCTGTAAGCCTTATTTTATTGAAGCACGCAGGATAGCTAACACGTGTACGCTGAACAAGTCCGATCAGTTCGGAATAATCCAATTCAGCCAACGTAGCGGCCATGGAAAACGGTGACGGCCTTCCTGTTGCGTTGCCGCAGCAATACGCTCCTGGATAGTTTGCATCAGCGTCGTCTGACCTTCTCCATCCCACACCAAATTTAATAGCAGTGGCAGCGCATCGGTCACGTCGTCTACTGCCCAGATAGTGAATTTTTCTTCTTCAACAGCCTGCAACAGTGCGGGTGGCAGGCTCAGATGTCTGACGTTGGCTGCAGGGATAATCACACCCTGAGTCCCCGTTAATTCACGCTGCTGGCAGATGGCAAAGAAGCCTTCAATTTTCTCATTCAGACCGCCGACAGGTTGAGCACGACCAAACTGATCGACAGAACCGGTTATCGCGATGCTTTGATTGACGGGAACGTCAGCGAGAGCGCTTATTAGCGCACACAGTTCTGCCATAGAGGCGCTGTCACCGTCTACTTCACTGTATGATTGCTCAAATGTCAGAGAGGCAGAGAACGGTATTTGCTGTTCAAGCTGGAGTTCCGACATCAGGAACGCCTGCATAATCATCATACCCTTGGCATGAATATTTCCGCCCAGCTCGGCTTTACGTTCAATATCGGTAAATTCGCCATCGCCAATATGCACGACGCAACTGATACGTGAAGGTTCACCAAATGCGCGGGGATGACCTGGAAATTCGATCACCGACAGGGCGTTTATTTGCCCAATACGCTCGCCTTCCGTTTCAATGAGGATCTGCTCTTGCAGGATCTCATCCTGCATCCGTTCAGAGAGGAATCCTTCTCGCCATTCACGCTGAGCAAGCATCAGGCTCAATTGCTCAGCAGTGCAGGTATCACTGTCGCAAAGAGGGGCCACTTCTTTGAGCTGGCGGGTGATCCATAGCGGATTAAGCGGCAGCGTATCCTGTTCGCCGGTATAGCGAACGGCTTCGCGGATGAGAACCTGCCAGGCATCGGCAGCGGGATAGGGCAGATTGTTGCGGCGGGCAGTATGCGTTACCCACTGACACCACTGTGTCATGGTTTCGGCATCCACTATCTGCAAGTTATCTTCAAATTCGCTGTAGATAGCCTGTTCTGCCAGTTCTGGTTCCATTTCCTGGAAGTCTGCCAGCGATTCACGTTCGCCGACCAACACCACTTTCAGTTTAAGCGGCATAGAAGGGACGGAGACTGGCAGGGGGCGAGACTCATCAAAGGCCACCCAGTCAAAACGTTCGTGGCTGACAATGGCTTTCAGGCGCATCCACAACAACGGCTGAGCCAGAAGTGTGCGCAATGAGATAACCAGCACACCGCCGTTGGCCTGATGGACCAGTCCCGGTTGCAGCGTAATTTCGCCATTGAACTGGCGCAGACAGCCAAACAGTTGTTCGGCCTCAACCCAGTCAGCATTAACCACCTGAGTTAACGTCGCAAAGTTGTCGTCTGCTTTCTCTGCTGCGCGGTAACGAATAGTGTGGCCGGATACATCGTAATGCCCCCCGGTTAACTTATCGGCATCCGCATGCAAGGTACGTGCAGCCGTTGCAATAAGATTGAGATACTCCAGCTCTTCGGGCGCTTTCACCAGCATAAACGAGGACGTAGCCCAGTGCTGAAGAAGTTGCTCTAGCGCGAATTGTAAACGTGGCTGAGTATCACTGAGTAAGGTGTCGGTGTCGTCAGTGACGTGCGGCTGTGCAAATATTTCCTGATAGCTATCGGTATCAGGAACCAGATCACGCCATGCAAGTTTCGTAATGGTCAAAGTTGATGTTTTTTAGTCTGTTGTAAAAAACGAGATTATACCGTAACCATCAGCACTGCACACGTGGAAAGCGCCGCTAAACGAATGTGATGACGAGCGACAGTTCACAGGCTGGATATTCTTTTCTTCAGATGCCGAAAAAGCTGATATTCTGATAAGAGTTACACGGTAACATTGAGATCGCAATGAAATATCAACAACTTGAAAATCTTGAAAGCGGATGGAAATGGAAGTACCTGGTGAAGAAGCATCGCGAGGGGGAGTTGATTACCCGCTATGTGGAAGCCAGCGCTGCCAAAGAAGCCGTTGATTTGTTGCTAACCCTCGAAAATGAACCGGTTCGGGTCAACGCCTGGATTGAAGAATACATGAACCCAGCACTGCTCAATCGTATGAAGCAAACGATCCGGGCGAGGCGTAAGCGGCACTTTAATGCAGAACATCAGCATACGCGTAAGAAATCGATCGATCTGGAGTTTATGGTCTGGCAGCGTTTAGCCGGGCTTGCGCAGCGACGTGGTAAAACGCTCTCAGAAACGATTGTGCAGTTGATTGAAGATGCGGAACATAAAGAAAAGTATGCGAACAAGATGTCGACATTGAAACAGGATCTACAGGCGTTACTGGGTAAAGAGTAGGGTACGGGTAACGTCAATATGGAATGTGTCTGTGCTTTTACATGATATGTAGGTGAAAAAAAACCCCGCCAGGCGGGGTTTTTTTATAAGACGATAACTTAAGCCTGAGGCTGAGTTACAACGTCTTTGATGCCTTTAACTTCGATCTCAACACGACGATCCGGAGCCAGGCAGTCGATCAGCGCAGCGCGAGCTTTCACGTTGTCACAGGTGTTGCCGGTAACCGGGTTGGATTCGCCCATACCACGTGCGGAGATTTTGTCAGAAGGAATACCTTTAGAGATCAGGTAATCAACAACAGACTGAGCACGTTTCTCAGACAGACCCTGGTTGTAAGCGTCAGAACCGATGCGGTCAGTGAAGCCCAGAACAACGACGGAACCGTCTTTCGGATCCAGGTTGCTCAGCTGGCTGTACATCTGATCCAGAGCCTGCTGGCCTTCTGGTTTCAGAGTCGCTTTGTTGAAGTTGAACAGAACGTCAGACTTCAGAGTGAAGTGTTTGGTCTGTACTTCTGGAGCCGGAGCCGGAGCCGGAGCAACTACCGGAGCTGCTTCTTCCTGCTGGCCGAAACGGTAAGAAACACCAACGCTCAACAGACCGTTGTCTGGACGACCACCAACGGTGTTCGCGTCACCGATGTTGTTGGTCCACTGGTATTCCAGACGGGTAGCGATTTCAGGAGTAATTGCATACTCTACGCCGCCAGCGAATACTGGGGATACACCAGTGTCGTGGTCTTTGAAGCCGTCGTTGTTTTTAGCATCTGCACGCCAAACCATACCACCCAGACGGGTATAAACGTCCAGATCGTCAGTGATTGGGTAACCCAGTTTAGCGGTCAGCTGAACGCCCTGAGCTTTGAATGCGCCATTTTCAGTGTTGCCTTTGTACGGCATACGACCTAACCAGTCGTAACCCATTTCAAAACCAACGTACGGGTTAACCTGGTAACCACCGAACGCACCAGCACCCAGTTGGCTTTCGTGGGTCGGTCCGTTGTTGTTGATCTGATTGTTGCCGATGTCATGGAACTGGGACCAACCCAGTTTAGCACCAGTATACCAGGTGTTATCTTTCGGAGCGGCCTGCGCCACGGTAGCGAAACCAGCCAGTGCCACTGCAATTGCGATAGCTGTCTTTTTCATTTTATGCGCCTCGTTATCATCCAAAATTCGCCATGAATATCTCCAGAGAGATAACACGGTTAAATCCTTCACCCGGGGACCAGTTCAATAGTTACTCTACCGATATCTGCGGCTTACGCCGAGCACCCCTGGCGATGTAAAGTCTACAACGTAGTTGAAAACTTACAAGTGTGAAGTCCGTCAGGCATATGAAAAAAAAAGGCTTGTATACACAATATTTAACATTTGTGGATGATTAATTGTACAGCTACTATCGCGGAAACCGCTTCACACAGGCGTTCTCACAAAAAAGGTGTTAAAGCTCAAAGCCGAATTTGAGGGTGAAAAAAAATTCCAGGATAAATCCTAATTTTACTTAATGATACAAATTCGAGTGAATTTTTAGCCCGGAATGCTGTCTCCCCGCAAGTGTCTGAGCGCGAACAGGACGCATGATAAATCCCATCGCATTGCCTTCATCTGCTGCTTTTACCAGCTCGGCATGTTCATCTTCGGTTAATTCTTCCGTCAGCCAGCCAATTACGACGCTGTAGTTACCCGTGCGTAGCGCACGAACCATAGATTCTAGCGTATTGCAGGGAGAGAGTTGGCTAATTTGCATGACTTTCGTCAATGGAAGCCCGGCCGACTGCACCCACTCCCGGCTTAGTTTTTGCTGAGGCGTCAGCCACAGCTGCCAGCGCGACTGCTGACCTAATTGCTGAAGCAGGGGAAGCAGCAGGAGCTGCGTCATCATGGGCTGGTCCTCGCGATAGACCACTTCACTGATAAGCCCAGCGGTAGTGTGCTCTGACGACACGCGCGCAATTTTGCTTGCTGTGGAAGAGAACGACGAAGAACGATTTGCATAGCCTGAAGTGTACATAATCAATCCAGCCCTGTGAGTCACTGTATGAATATACAGTAACCCTGCTATCACCAAAGATCAACCTTATTTTCTGAAACAGGTTCGCAGTTTTTGGTTGTTGTTACGGGAAAAACAAAATTCATCTTGCCCCTTGCGAATAAGTTGCCTATTTTCGTCATTAACGGATCCGCTACTGCAAATCATTTTATTACGTTATGATTTAAAAGGATTTTTATGAAAAAACTTTCTTATGCAAGGATCTATAAATCACAAGAATATCTGGCGTCATTGGGGACTATTCGTTATCGATCGCTGTTTGGGGGTTATAGCCTGACGGTTGAGGACACGGTATTCGCCATGGTCGCCAGTGGCGAGTTATATCTTCGGGCCTGTGAACAGAGTGCGCAGTACTGTGTAAAACATTCCCCTGTCTGGCTGACATTTATAAAACGTGGACGTCCGGTGGTGCTCAATTATTATCAGGTGAACGATACGCTGTGGCAAAACCAGCAACAACTGGTGTCGCTATCACGGTATTCACTGGATGCGGCGTTAAAAGAAAAGCAAAGTCGTTTTGCACAGCATCGCCTGCGTGGACTGCCGAACATGACATTCCATCTGGAAACCCTGCTGAATGAAGCAGGTATAAAAGATGAAAGCACATTACGCATGTTGGGGGCAAAAATGTGCTGGTTGAAACTGCGACAGGTTAATCCCGCCCTGACGGTGAAAATACTCTATGCCCTTGAAGGCGCAATTGGGGGAATTCATGAGGCGGCGCTCCCGGCGATTCGTCGCCAGGAGCTTGTGGAGTGGGTGAGTTCTCTTACGCCTGAACCGGTGTACTAGACGGCAATGCGGCAATTTGCTGCTGTAATCGTCTGATTTCTGGTAGTAGCGCTATCAATAGGCCAACTTGCTGTACGACCAGTGGTTCTTTACTGTCCGGGCGTGGTTCAAGATGCTGAATCCGTTGCTTCAGTCCTTCAAGCGCCTGGTATACGCGCTGCTCGTCAGCGGGTTGATGATGAAGTGCATCATCAACATAGCAAACGGCATCGTCCAGTAATGCCAGAACGTCCGGGTTGGTTAACTGTTCACGGTGTGCGCCCAGTGCCGAGATATAACTGGTAAAGGTATGGTTGAGGCACAGCAAGCGGAATGCCGTTTCGCGCGTTTGGGCAGTGACATCCGGTTCACTCGACATATTCGACACCACGGATGCCAGCTCCGCATCACGATTATGCGCATCGCGGCGCGCAATACGGTATGCCAGACGATTGTCTCGCCCCTGATGATACTGTTCGAGAATGGCATCAAGGTAACGACAGTTTGCATCGGTCGCCCGTTCAATCACCCGTGGCAGGTTGCGAAAGCGCCAGTCTGGCCAGATGAAACTGACGGCTGCCCATGCGATGGCACAACCAATCAGCGTATCGATGACGCGCGGCAGTGCGACTTCAAACCCTTCACCAAGCAGGTTAAAGCACAGCAATACCAGCAGCGTGATAAACATTGTGGCATGTGCGTACTGAACATTGCGGAAAGCAAAAAAGAGCACGCCGGTGATCACCAGCAGTATTAATTGCCCTTCCAGCGATGGGACGAACCACAGGATGGGCAGTCCAATCGCTATCCCGACTAATGTGCCGATAATCCTTAACGCCAGACGATGTCGTGTGGCGTTGTAGTTGGGCTGGCAGACAAACAGGCTGGTCAGCAGGATCCAGTAGCCATGGTTCATGCCCGTTATCTGGATAATGGCGTACCCGACGCAGAGCACCAGAGACATGCGAACCGCGTGGCGAAACAGCGCCGACTCTGGCGTAAAATTGCGACTCAGACGCAGCCAGATATCACTGAATCCGTGCGGACTGTCATCGGCAAGCTGATTTTCTGACTCATTGCGCGAGAGTACCTGAGCCTGTTCAGACTCAATGGTGGCCAGTTGCGCATCAATAGCCCGCAGGTTCGATAGTAAGAATCCCAGCGTATTGAGCAGATCTGCAGGGGCACCGCTTGCACGCATGCGCTCAAGGGCAGCATCTATATGTGTAAAGACTCGCTCAAAGTGTGGATCGTGCTGGTAAGGGGTGCGTAGCAAAATGCAGCGAGACAGTTGCGTACAGGCTTGTCCCTGCATCGACATTAGTCGCTGGAAACGAAACATCACATCGCTGTGACGGAAATGGTCGCGTAGCGTCTGGTACTGAATATGTGAGGAACTTGCGCGTTCGTGAATATCCTGCGCGACAAAATAGTAATGCAGTGTGCGGCGGGTTCCTCGCTGTCCGCGGTCACCGCGCAGACGGGTCAGTAATGATACTTTTGTTTGGTTCAGCGTCGCCATCAGTTGCCCATTGGCCAGCGCTAACTCATACAAGGGGGCCTGACTTTCATCTTCAATGTCGGGATCAAAAAGGCGGGATTTCAGCTCCAGGTAGTGTGCCAACTGTTCGTAGCTGCGTGCCAGATTGTCCTGCAGTGGACGAATCGGGAACAGAAGGTGACCGATGAGCGTCAGAAGGTTATACCAGATGGCGCCTGCAAGCAGCAGGATCGGTTGCTGATACCACTGGTCGTACAGTGATGTTCCCAGCATGGTGTAAATGGCGATCAGTAATGCACCAAAGGCGATGGTCGCATAACGCTGACCTAAGCCCCCCAGCAAAATAAAGCCGCTGGTGGAAAGCGTTAATCCAATTGCGAAAAGCCACGGCCAAGGGAAGAGCAATTCGACGGAAGCCGAAGCAATGAAAAAGCAGATCAGCGTAATGATCAAATTACGCAGACGACCCGCGAGCCGATCGTCCAGATCGGTCAGCGCGGCAGCAACCATGCCCAGCGTGAGCGGGATGGTCAGTTTGACGTCACCCAGCCACCACGGCAGCGCCGTAGTGCCGCAGAGCGCGATAAAAATCCGCACGTAGTACAGCCAGGTGC
This sequence comes from Citrobacter sp. Colony219, assembly GCF_019382635.1. Taxonomy (NCBI): domain Bacteria; kingdom Pseudomonadati; phylum Pseudomonadota; class Gammaproteobacteria; order Enterobacterales; family Enterobacteriaceae; genus Citrobacter; species Citrobacter sp. Colony219. The sequence continues at coordinate 2,012,625 of NZ_CP080033.1, forward strand.
TGTTCCAGGTATAGCGTTTAAGCAGTGGACTTAACATAAAGGCCATCAGTTCCGATTATTCAAAGCGACGACGCGCGTTGGCTTCGCGTGCGGCACGGGCAACTTCGACTGAAACCACGCGACGACCAACGGGCCAGAGTGCAATTGCGGCGATTTTAAAGTTCGCAATACCAACCGGAATACCAATAATCGTAATGCACTGGGCAATACCGGAAACAATATGCATCAGGCACAGCCACCAGCCGAAGAAAATCAGCCAGAAAATGTTGAGCAGCGTACCGCCGGTATTCAGAAGCACGTTTTTACCCGCCGGGTTGAGTTCATCAACGTGAATCGCCTCATTACCGTAGGGGAACAGCGACAAGCGTGTGATTTCCCAGCAGGAGCGGGTCAAGGGTAGTGTGAAGATAAGCACGATACTGACTAACGTCGCCAGTAACCAGGCTAAGGTGGTGGCGAATCCCCCAAGCACAAAATTTAAAATATTCAGAACAGTACGCATAAACCCTCGGTTAACTCTGGTTTTCTGTGAGTTTGGCAATTGTAACGTTTTTTTGGGCTGGAGCACGTTTTCTCTGGCGGTTACACTGATAAGCAAACCTCTTCGTGTGGATCCGCGTAAGTCTTATGGAACTGAAAGCAACTTCTCTGGGAAAACGTCTGGCGCAACACCCTTACGATCGGGCCGTTATTCTCAATGCCGGCATTAAAGTCTCTGGCGACCGTCATGAGTATCTTATTCCATTCAATCAGTTACTGGCTATCCATTGTAAAAGGGGCCTGGTATGGGGTGAGCTGGAATTTGTGCTTTCTGATGATAAAGTTGTACGCCTTCACGGCACTGAATGGGCGGAAACCCAACGTTTCCACCATCATCTGAACATCCTCTGGCAGCAGTGGAGCCAGGAGATGAGCGACGTCGCTGCGGGAGTTTTACAGCAACAGCTGGATGCGATTGCGGCGCGTACCAGTGATAACAAATGGCTGACGCGCGAACAAACGTCAGGGCTGCAGCAGCAGATCCGCCGTGCCTTTGCCGCGCTCCCGCTCCCGATCAACCGACTGGAAGAATTTGATAATTGCCGTGAGGCGTTGCACCAATGCCAGGCATGGTTGAAGGACATTGAAGCCTGTCGCTTACAGCACAATCAGGCATACACCGATGCGATGCTGGCGGAGCATACCGAGTTTTTCCAGAAGATTGAGTCTTCACCGCTGAATCCAGCCCAGGCTCGTGCGGTGGTGAATGGCGAGCA
>NZ_CP080033.1:2014178-2020571 GCF_019382635.1 Citrobacter sp. Colony219
ACCTGGCGTCAGCAGTGCAGCGAGAAAAAAGCCCAGGCTAAAGGCTGGCGACAGTGGCTGGAAGAAGAGATGCAGTGGTCCGTGCCAGAAGGCAATTTTTGGGACGATGAAAAATTACAACGTCGTCTGGCCTCACGTCTGGATCGCTGGGTTAGCCTGATGCGTATGCATGGTGGAGCACAGGCGGAGATGATCGCCAATACGCCTGAGGCGATCCGCGACCTGTTCAGCAAACGTATAAAGCTGATGGCGCCGTTACTCAAGGCCTGGAAGAGTGCTCTGAAAGAAGAGAATGCCGTCGATTTTTCTGGATTGATCCATCAGGCGATTGTCATTCTGGAGAAGGGACGCTTTATCAGCCCCTGGAAGCATATCCTGGTTGATGAATTTCAGGATATCTCCCCACAGCGCGCCGCCCTGTTAGCCGCATTGCGCAAGCAAAACTCACAGACCATGCTATTTGCCGTAGGGGATGACTGGCAGGCCATTTACCGTTTCAGTGGTGCACAACTTTCGTTAACTACCGCCTTCCGGCAACACTTTGGTGAGGGCGATCGCTGCGATCTGGATACGACATACCGTTTTAATAGTCGTATTGGCGAAATAGCCAATCGGTTTATCCAGCAAAACCCGCATCAGCTTAAAAAACCGCTCAATAGCCTGACAGCAGGCGACAGGAAAGCCGTCACTCTGCTCGATGAAAGTCAGCTGGATGCGCTGTTGGATAAGCTATCCGGCTTTGCGAAAGCAGAAGAACGCATACTGGTGCTGGCGCGATATCACCACCTCAAACCTGCCAGTCTTGAGAAAGCAGCGACCCGCTGGCCCAAACTACAGCTGGACTTTATGACTATTCATGCCAGTAAAGGACAGCAGGCGGATTATGTCATTGTCGTTGGGCTTCATGATGGCAACGATGGTTTTCCGGCCCCGGCCCGTGAGTCGATTATGGAAGAAGCATTACTGCCAATGGTCGAGGATTTTCCGGATGCAGAAGAGAGAAGGTTGCTCTACGTGGCACTTACCCGTGCCCGGCATCGGGTGTGGTTGCTGTTTAATAAAGACGCGCCATCCTGTTTTGTTGATGAACTAAAACAACTGGATGTCCCGGTAGTGAGAAAACCCTGAAGAACAGGCGGCGACGGCGGCCGCCTGTCTGGCGATTATTTGAGGCGCTCTGCCAGATAACGGGCGTAATCCGGGATCAGGATGTCCGTTGCATCGTTGAAGTTTGGCGACTGGATAATAAAATCGGCGGTAGATACGTTGGTGGCAACCGGAATATTCCAAACTGTGGCCAGGCGCAGAAGGGCTTTAACATCCGGATCATGAGGCACGGCGTTGAGTGGATCCCAGAAGAAGATCAGCACATCAATTTTCCCTTCAGAGATCAGTGCGCCGACCTGCTGATCGCCGCCCATTGGACCGCTAAGCATGGCGTTGACATCCATGCCGGTCGCGCGTTGAATGAGATTTCCTGTCGTGCCTGTCGCATAGAGGACATGCTTTTCTAACAATGGCTGGTGGCGTTCCACCCAGCTCATCAGCATCTGTTTACAGTGATCATGTGCAACCAGCGCAATATGCTTACGCGCCGGTAAAGTGCGAGTCGTCAGTTCCATAGTACAGCTCCCAAGTTAACCTTATTACAGAGTACTGGAAGCGTTTGACGCTGCAAGAGAAAGACAAAAAAAATGCGTAGGTGAACATAAACGTCATGAGGGTGGCTGTTTCTCTGCCCATTGCAGAAAATTACTTCGTGTTTGCGCATCGGCCTGGCCAAACCAATATTTCAAACGCTGTTCGGTGAGTGTTTGTGACTGCGGCGGCACCCGATCCAGTTCAGAGACCCCTGAGAGCAATGCGCTGTCATCTGCCATCATAGTGGCAAATTGTGGGAGTGAAGCATGCTTAGACGATTTGTTATAGCGTTCAGTCTCGAGTTCATAATCCACGATTTTTGCCGATGAGGTAATCGACAAAATATCCAGCTTGACCGGAATGGGCATGGAATCGCCATCTAATAGTTCCACACGGGGAGCTTCATCGAAATGCGTTGCGTCACGTTCGTTGTTCAGACGGGGGAGATGAAAATTGACCTGACTAACCAACTGAGTATCAAAACTGATGACCAGCGGAGGAGAAATATACAGACGTTCTTCATGGCTGGAGAGACGAATCGTTTTCTCAACGCGAAAGACAAGCTGATGCCGACCATTCTCCAGCTCAATACTGTCGGCACCGCGCAGTAAAGAGCTGGACACCTTTTTTCCGTCCAGCACCAGCAGGTCAATATCATTAGACAGGCGCAAAGAGGTCGCACAAACGGTTACCGGCAAAAACAGAGCAATCAGGGCTGTCACAATGCCGGTTTTCATAAGGTTCTCCTGTCCAGAAAATTTCTGTATAAGATGTATCTAAATTTTTCGACAATCATGTTTACTAACATATAGACATATTTTCCAGTTTAGCTCTCATGCGCCAGTATGGGATGAATGGTTGCGACGTCAGCTTTGTCGTACACTTTGCAAAACAGCCTGGAGGAAGACGATGAAAGAGACCGATATTGCTGGCATTTTGACATCTACCCGTACGATTGCGCTGGTAGGAGCAAGCGATAAACCCGATCGCCCGAGCTATCGGGTGATGAAGTATTTACTCGATCAGGGTTATCACGTTATCCCCGTGTCTCCTAAAGTTGCCGGAAAAACGCTGCTGGGGCAGCAGGGCTATGCGACACTGGCAGACGTACCAGAGAAAGTGGATATGGTGGATGTCTTTAGAAACTCAGAAGCAGCATGGGGAGTCGCACAGGAGGCTATTGCTATTGGTGCGAAGACTTTGTGGATGCAGCTTGGCGTGATTAATGAGCAGGCTGCCGTGCTGGCGCGCGATGCGGGCATGGCGGTAGTGATGGATCGTTGCCCGGCGATTGAAATCCCCAGACTGGGACTGGCGAAGTAAGGTTGTACTGTTGCCGGATGGCGCATTGTATATCCGGCCTACAACGGTGTTTGTCGTAGGCCGGATAAATGTTGTCAGTTGCGCAGGCGTGGAGCCTGGAGCTGTTTACGGATTGTCCGTGCCAGTTCATCCATCGATGGTTGCTCTGGATGTTCTTCCTGTAGCTCGCTACTCAACTGTGCTTCAGCCAGATACGTATGTACTGGCAGGCCATTATCGTCTTCCATCACCACGTGATACCAGGGAGCGGCGCGAAGTTCGTCGTTAACCGCCAACTCATCAGGTGACGGGTCATCAAGCGAATATTCCGGGTCGATATCCACGACCACTCCGAGGTAACCTAACAGGGAATGGCGGACCTGCTGGCCGATACCGAATTTGCTGGCAATCATAGTCACCTCCCGGGAAATAGATACCCTCTATGTAAGGGTAATATTCCACTTTTCAAGTTACATGATGCGACAGGCAAACCCTTTCAGATACAGCCCTTCCGGGTAGGTAGCGATCACAGGATGATCGGCGGCCTGACGGAACTGCTCTATAAATTGTACATCACGCCCGGCATCTATTGCGGCATCGGCGATGATTTTCTGAAATAAATCGGTGGTCATCAATCCGGAGCAGGAGAATGTCAGCAGTACGCCACCCGGATTCAGCAACTGAATTGCCAGCATATTGATGTCTTTATAGCCACGGCAGGCGCCCATCAACTGGCTCTTGTTTTCGACAAACTTCGGCGGGTCCATCACGATAACATCAAATTTCTCACCACGATCGCGATAGGCGCGCAGCAACTTGAACACGTCATCACGCACAAACTCAGCTTTGCTCAGATCCAGCTTGTTCAGCTCTACGTTCTGGCGGGCAATATCGAGCGCTTCCTGGGAGGTGTCGACGCTGACCACCTGACGGCATCCGCCCATTAATGCTGAGACAGCAAAGCCGCCGGTATAAGAGAAACAGTTCAGGACACGTTTGTTTTCCACATAACGACGCGTGGCCAGGCGGCTGTCACGCTGATCGAGGTAATAACCGGTTTTATGTCCGTGCTGAATATCAACCAGCAGTTTCATCCCGTGCTCTTCAATCGGCAGTAGAGCTGGCGGCAGTTCACCCGTGACGGGACCCTGAGTCAGTTCCATGCCTTCTTTTTTACGCACGGCAACATCGCTGCGGTCATAAATTGCGCACTCCGGGAAGACAACCTGCAGGGCGCTAATCAATGCGGCGCGTTGATATTCAGCACCGGCGCTGAGCAACTGCAATACCAGGAAGTTGCCGAAGCGGTCAATGGTGACGCCCGGCAGACCATCGGATTCGCCGGCGATCAGACGGTAGCTATCCAAACCATCTTTGTTCGCCAGCCAGTCTCGCCATTTCTGTGCCTGTTGCAGACGGCGGGTAAAGAAATCAATATCGATGGATTCAGACTTGTCGAATGTCCAGACGCGTGCACGGATCTGCGACGCGGGTGAGTACGCGCCGCGTGCTAACCATTTACCCTGATGGTCAACAATATCGATGGTTTCACCGAGGTTGGCTTTACCTTCCATACGTGCGACGGCACCGGAAAATACCCACGGATGGCGACGAAGTAATGATTTTTCGCGCCCTTTGGCTAACACTAAACGTACACTCATAATTTACTATTCTGTCAATTCAAAGAAATGGGCGCCATTGTCCTGAGTTTTACGTGTATTTGCAACGCGCACCGCGATGATAAGGAGAACCATAATGTCGAAAGTCTGCATAATTGCCTGGGTCTATGGCCGGGTACAGGGGGTGGGATTTCGCTATACCACTCAGCATGAAGCGCAACGGCTCGGATTGACTGGCTACTCGAAGAATATGGATGACGGCAGCGTAGAGGTTGTCGCCTGCGGTGAAAGCGACCGGGTGGAACAACTGATGAAGTGGTTAAAAGCCGGGGGCCCGCGTAGCGCCAGGGTAGACAGAGTCCTCAGCGAACCGCATCGGCCTGGCGAAGAGTTAACGGGATTTAGTATCCGCTATTAAATACATTTGACCGGTTTTGGCAGACCGGCAATTTTGGTTGCCTGCTTGGCCGGACCTTTCGGGAACAGGCGGTAGAGATAACGGCTGTTGCCTTTCTCTTCGCCAAACTTATTGGCCATCGCTTTGACCAGCATACGAATAGCGGGGGAGGTATTAAACTCCAGATAAAACTCGCGCACAAAGCGCACTACTTCCCAGTGTTCAACTGACAGCGTAATTCCTTCGTTTTCAGCAATGGCAACTGCCAGCGGTTCGCTCCATTCGGTTGTGTCTTTTAAATAGCCTTCGCTATCAGTACTGATTTCTTTACCTTCAAAGATCAACATAATTCTTCACTGCGTTAGTCAAACTGGCGGCAGTTTACCAAAAAAGAAAGCCCCGCATAAGCGGGGCTGGATAATGTACGTGGTCATTTTAATCGCGGCTGGCGAAGCCCAGAATGCTCAGCAGGCTGACGAAGATGTTGTACAGTGATACATACAGGCTGACGGTTGCACGGATGTAGTTGGTTTCACCACCACGGATGATGTTGCTGGTTTCAAACAGGATGGCACCTGAAGAAATCAGGATAAACACCGCGCTAATCGCCAGATGCAGCGCTGGCAGTTGCAGGAAGATATTCGCAACCATACCAATCAGCACCACCACGATACCTGCCATCAGCATACCGCCGAGGAAGGACATGTCTTTACGCGTGGTCAGAACATACGCAGAGCAGCTGAAGAAGACCAGCGCCGTACCACCCAGTGCCATACCGATCACGTCACCCATACCTGCCGACAGGTAAGTGTTCAGAATCGGTCCCAGGATGTAACCCAGGAAACCGGTGAAAGCGAAAGCAGACAGAATACCTACTGGTTTATCTGCCGTTTTGTAGGTCAGGAACATCAGACCATACATACCAACCAGCGTCAGAATCAGACCCGGAGATGGCAGCATCAGTACTGTACTGGCAGTTGCGGTGATCGCTGAAAACGCCAGCGTCAGGCTGAGCAGGAAATAGGTATTACGCAGCACCTTATGTGTGCTGAGTAGCGATGTACGATCGCGCGAAGAACTAATAATACGATCCATGAGTCACTCTCTTATGACAGATGTAATTAATGATGGAGGATAATGAAATCAAGGGGAATGACACAGCGGTTTTACCCATCTTTACGCATTTTAACCCGCCAGGCTTAAGCATATTATTTCAACAAAAGCTCCCGAATCAGATGTTAGCACTATAAGTGCAAAAATGTCAGATCCACCTCTCCCAGGTAACTGAAAAATATTGCGTTATTCCCGAATCTCTCTGACAGTGACAGCGGTGTTTACATAAAACAGAGCAATAAGGTAAAGGGAATGACTCAACATAAATCGAAGATATTGACGTTTACGCTGTTGGCTGTCTGTTTGATGTCTATTAACGGC
>NZ_CP080033.1:2020617-2044974 GCF_019382635.1 Citrobacter sp. Colony219
AACAGGAGCTGGTCAGAAACAACGGCAGTGAGCCAGCCTCACTGGATCCGCATAAAGTCGAAAGCAACGTTGAGTTTAATTTAATCAGCGATATGTTCGATGGGCTGGTGGCCGTAAACCTGGATGGCACTATTGCGCCCCGTCTTGCTGCCTCCTGGGAGAATAAAGATAACACTGTCTGGACCTTCCATTTACGCCCAGGCATAACCTGGTCAGATGGATCGGCTATTACTGCACAGGATGTCGTCTGGAGCTGGCAGCGCCTGGTTTCACCGCAAACTACCTCACCCTATGCCTCTTATCTGGGCAATATGCATGTCGCAAATGCGGTTGATATTGCTCAGGGGAAAAAAGATCCCGCGACGCTTGGAGTCAAGGCGCTGAATGACACCACGCTGGAAATTACCCTGACGCAGCCGACTGCGGCATTTTTAGCGATGCTGGCGCATCCATCGCTGGTGCCGCTGGATAAAGTGCTGATTGGCCGCTTTGGCGATAAGTGGACTCGTCCGGAGCACTTTGTCAGCAGTGGTGCGTATAAGTTGTCGCAGTGGGTCGTCAACGAGCGGATTGTTGCCGTGCGCAACCCGCATTACTGGGACGATCAGCACACGGTCATTAATAAAGTGACGTATTTGCCCATCAGTTCAGAGGCTGCAGACGTTAACCGTTACAAAGCCGGGGAAATCGATATTGTTTTTAGTGTTCCGGTCAATCAGTTCGCTCAATTGAAAAAGACGATGGGTGATGAACTCCATGTCTCACCTCAGCTTTCAACTTATTATTATCAGTTTAATACCACGCGTGCGCCGTTTAACGACCCACGCGTGCGTCGGGCGTTGAATATGGCGCTGGATAAGGACATCATCGCACAAAAGGTGATGGGACAGGGACAGCGTGCGGCGTGGGTTATCAGCCAGCCTGAAATTGGCGGGGTAAAATTACACGCGCCGGACTACGCATCATGGCCACTCGACAAACGCATTGCCGAGGCAAAAAAACTGCTGGCGGAAGCGGGCTACGGTCCTGAGCATCCGCTTAACTTAAATCTGCTCTACAACACTTTCGAAACGCATCAGCGAATCGCGATTGCCGCCTCGTCAATGTGGAAGAAAAATCTTAGCGTTGAGGCAAAACTGCAGAACCAGGAATGGAAAACGATGCTGGATACCATGCACACCGGCAGTTTTGACGTCGTACGCTATGCATGGATAGCGGATTACGACGATGCGTCGAGTTTCCTCAATATTTTCCGCACAGGTGATAGTGAAAACACCACCCGATACAGTAATCCAGCCTTTGACGAAGCGATGCACAATGCGGCGAAAGCAACTTCGCTCCAGGAGCGAGGCAAATATTACCAGCAGGCTGAAGACTTTTTAGGGGAAGATGTGCCAGCGATTCCGGTTTACCACTATGTTCGTACCCATCTGGTGAAGCCATGGGTGGGGGGATTTGCACCGGATAACCGGGGAAACTACTACACCAAAGATATGTACATCAAAAAACAGTAAACAGCAGCAGCCCGGATTTGTGCTGAATAAACGGTCAATTTGTTGTTATTTAAGTCGATTAACAACATTTTGGCTGTTTTTCAGGCAAACGAACACATTGGTGCTTTACAGGTTCGTTCGGGATGTTTATAGTGCGCCTCATTGGAAGCGTGGCCGAGCGGTTGAAGGCACCGGTCTTGAAAACCGGCGACCCGAAAGGGTTCTAGAGTTCGAATCTCTACGCTTCCGCCAAACATGAAAAGGGGTTACCGAAAGGTAACCCCTTTTTGCTTTTGAAGCATTAGAATAGACTTGCAATCTTGACCAATCCCCTTATGTAACATTCAAACACTTGCCTACCCCAATCCCAGGCTTTTCTTTTTAGTGCTATACGCTGCAATTTAACTGCACATTGAAAGTCTTTCCATATTGGCGTGGCTGAAGGCATGGCCATGATGTATTCATGACCTGTAAAAGCCTTAACTGAACCCAGGCCAGTCCAGTAGTGTTTGCCTGGGGGGCAAGTTCAGATCATCAGCAAATTGATGCGTTGCGCAGAAGGACATTGTCGGTACTAGTGAGACGGTTACCCATAAACGTTATTTCTGGCTAAAAAGCTGACGCGGATAGAGTCATTCATCCACAGTTTTTCTGAATATCTGCCGGGCAGGTACCGAGCTGGGCAATCCGTAGCCGAGAAATCGAATCTGATGAGTTTGGTTTTTTATAAAAAATACGCCCTGCTTACCTGTAGGTGCGGCTCATCGCCGCACTCTTAACATATTCACGGATGGCTAATAAATCGGGACAGGCGTTGGCGCAAAAAGCGGTTTTCCTGCCGCAGTTGCGCGTTCTCCTCGAGCAACGTCAGTGCGACGGCAATTCCTGGCCAGTCAAGCGCCAGTTCATGGCGCAGACGCAGTGCGCGTTGCACCACGGTCAGTGCATGGTCATCAAAGGTCTCATCTTCACGGGGTTCGATTACCCCTAAACCGACAATTTCATTCAGTTCTTCTGCAGAAACACCGGTATGCAGACAAAACTCGGTAATGGTAAAGGTAACGGTCACGTTAGCCATTATGCTTTCCCCCACTCTTTGCGCGGATCAAAGGACTTCTGCGCATCCGCCAGCTGTTGCCACAAGGCGGCGCTGTTGTCGTCAGGTTTCGGCGGCATCACGATTTTGATGACCGCGTACAGGTCGCCAGTCTGTTTTTTACCGACCAGACCTTTGCCTTTGATACGTAATCGCTGTCCAGCCTGGCTTCCTGCGGGGATGGTCAGCAAAATACTCTCTTTGAGTGTTGGTACAGTTACTTTTGCGCCCAATGCGGCTTCCCATGGGGCAAGCGGAACGACAACTTCCAGATCCTGATTAACAATATCAAACAGCGGATGCGGCGCGATATGAATCACCAGCCACAAATCACCGTTCGGGCCACCGTTTTCACCAGGGGTTCCCTGACCTTTCAGGCGAATGCGCTGCCCATTGCCGACACCGGCCGGGATCTTAACGTTGAGGGTTTTGGGGATTTCCCGCTCGATCATGCCAAACGCATTGTATACCGGCAGGTTGTAACTGATGGTGCGGCTATGCTCAGCAAGGGTTTCTTCGAGGAAAACGGCGACCTCGATTTCAATATCATGCCCGCGACTGGCGTGGCGCTGCCGTGACTGATGTGCGTGCTGGCCAAAAATTGAAGAGAAGATATCGTCGAAATCTTCAGCGCTGTAGCTTTGACCTTCTCCTTGCTGGAACTGACGATTAAACTGCGGGTCGTTGCGATGCTGCCACAGCTGGTCGTATTCGGCGCGGCGCTGTTCATCGCTCAGTACTTCCCAGGCTTCGGCAACTTCTTTAAAACGAGCTTCAGCGTCGGGTTCTTTGCTGACATCGGGATGGTATTTTCGCGCGAGACGACGGTAGGCGGTCTTGATTGTCTTGAGATCGTCTGTCGGCTTCACGCCCATAATGGCGTAATAATCCTTTAATTCCATAGCGTTCTCTCGTGTAAATCAACACATGAAGAAGGCAATCCCTCTCAAAAGGTATCACCGTTAAGTTTAGGGTAATCCCGATAGGCGCGAATGCCAACCATGAAAAAGGGGGCGCAGGTCATAAAAGGGTCACCGGCTAATGCGGTGAGCCTGCTTGTTTATTTACCTGTCATACTCACATTTTCCCTTTTCACCAGACTGTTCGTTGTTGAGCGAAGCATCGCATTTTATCCAGTAATAGAGTGGCTGAAATTAACAAGGGAGAGATACTGAATGATCGCCGTTATTTTTGAAGCAGATGTGCATCCTCAGGCTGGAGAGCGATATCTTCAACTGGCCTCAGAGCTGAAGCTGTTGTTGGCAGAGATCCCTGGGTTTATTTCTATCGAACGATTTCAGAGCATTAATACGCCCGGGAAAATGCTGTCACTTTCATGGTGGGAGAATGAGGATGCAGTGCTCAGGTGGAAATGCAACGTCAGGCATCAGGCCGCACAACAGGAGGGTAAACAGTTGATTTTTTCATACTACAGAATACGTGTTGCCACTGTTTTGAAGGATTACGCCTCTGAATAAGGTTCTGCCAGCGTATATGACAGCTGACAGTCAATAATGTCTGCCTGTAGCAACAGGAGCCAGAACAGGCTCTGGCTCCTGTTGGTGGTGCGTCAGTAATATTAACGGCTTATCAAGGTCTGGAAAAAAGAAAACGAACGGTATCAGCGTAGTTCTGGACAAAAGCGTTAACGTTATCTGATTTTAATCCTTTCGGGTTAATCATATATTTACCCTTGATAAAGATAGCCGGTACACCTTTCAGGTCTACCGCTTTAGCCAACTCCTGTTGCTTCGCCGTTAATGATTTTACGGCAAAGCTATTCCATGCAGCATCATAGTCATTTGCACTGACACCAGCGCGGATAAATACATTGCGAATATCATCTGCTGTTTTAACAGTTTGTTTTTTCTGCACGGCATCAAACAGTAAAGGTTTTACTTTATCTTCCACGTTTAACAGCATAGCGACAGACCACGCGTGCGTCATCTCCGGCCCCAACGGACCTAAGAAATCAACGTGATAGTCAGTAAGTTTGACATCAGTAGGTAATGCTTTTTTCACATTATCAGTGACTTCCAGAACTTCATCGTATTGGTAGCATGAAGGGCAATAAAATGAAAAGAACTTAAGCGCAGCGGGCGCTGACGCAACTGGCTTTTCAAGTGAAATATATTCCTTGCCATCGGTAAATGTTGCTGCCTGAACGCTCACAGTAAAAATCAGGCCTAGAAGAGGAAGTAAGATTTTTTTCATTTCCATATACTCTAAATAACATTTAACAAACAATTGTTTTGATGATGAACATAATGTTCATGGCGGTAAGTTATAATACAATATTTATCCGAAAATGTGCTGGCCCTTACTTTCATTTACGCAGGCATATCTACTGGCATACTTGTCATTCAATTTCATGGCAGTGGTGAAATACTTGTAGGGACGCTTTGTGAATAGTAAATAATAAACCCCGTGATATTTTTAGCTTTGTTTTATTAGCGTCATTATTTTGCAATAATGAAATTAATTAACAATATTAATTATCATTTCTGGGCAGCGCGCTGGAGCGGAATGAGAATTGACCGGCCTCTGCCGACATAACTTTACAGGGTAAAGGTTGCCAAAACCTCGCCAGTGACTAAGATAACTCGCGTCAATCAGTGAGGGTATAATGGCGAAACGTCAACGGATGGGATGGTGGTTCCTCTGCCTGGCATGTGTTGTGGTGATGGTATGCACCGCGCAGCGCATGGCGGGTCTGCACGCGTTGCAGATGAACACCACGACCACTGCTGTTGTCGCGAGCGCCCAGGCCGATACCGATGAAGCTTCGCCCGTTACGCCTTGTGAGCTGAGCGCAAAATCATTGCTGGCTGCACCGCCAGTATTGTTTGAAGGCGCGATTCTGGTGCTATGTTTGCTGCTGTCGCTGTTGGCACCCGTGCGGGCATTTCGCCTACCTTTTTTCCCTCCGCGCGCTATCTCGCCGCCCACACTTAGGGTTCATCTCCGATTTTGCGTCTTCCGTGAATGACAGAACAGCCGTTGCTGACTGTTAGATAATTATTCACGGAGAAAAAATATGAAGACTGTTTCCAGGCAGGCGCTGCTCTGCCTGTTATTGCTATGGCTGCCCGTATCCTGGGCGGCTGATATCGGCTGGCTGCGTTCACCCGATAACAATCACGCCAGTGTGCGGTTACGTGCCGATACAGCAGCTGACGGTGAAACCCGTCTGCTGCTCGATGTTAAACTGGAGGATGGCTGGAAAACCTACTGGCGATCGCCGGGTGAGGGCGGTGTAGCACCGTCCATCGTCTGGAAAGATAAAATGCCTGCTGTTGATTGGTACTGGCCGACTCCCGCGCGTTTTGAGGTCGCCAATATCACCACCCAGGGATATCACGATAATGTCACCTTCCCGATGGTAGTACGTGGCACCACGCCAGCCGCCCTTAACGGTGTATTGACCCTATCAACCTGCAGCAATGTCTGCCTGTTAACGGATTTTCCCTTTTCCGTGACGCCGAGCGTCCAGGACCCGTCTTTTGCTCATGACTATGCGCAAGCGATGGGGCAGATACCGCTGGCCAGCGGGCTGACCGATGCGCTTAGTGCCGGGGCGCGAGCCGGAGAGCTGGTGGTTGAGGCTCGTCGTGCGGGGGGCTGGTCTGCGCCAGGCCTGTACCTGGACACCGTTGATGATGCGGATTTTGGTATGCCGCAAATCCGCGTAGAGGGCGAAATACTACGGGCAACTGTTCCGGTTCATGACAGCTGGGGGGAAGGGGCGCCGAATCTTCGTGGTAAACAACTTACACTGGTTCTGGCTGATAACGGCGTTGCCCAGGAAAGTCGTCTTACGATTGGCGAAGCCCCGGTTATTGAAAACGCTTCACTCCCGCTGTGGCAAGTGGCGCTTATGGCGTTATTGGGCGGTTTGATTCTCAACCTGATGCCCTGCGTTTTACCGGTTCTGGGCATGAAGCTGGGCTCGATTTTACTGGTTGAGGAGAAAAGCCGTCTTCAGGTTCGCCGCCAGTTTCTGGCATCTGTGGCTGGGATCCTGGTCTCTTTTATGGCTCTCGCGCTGCTGATGACGGTGCTGCGCCTGACCAATCAGGCGCTTGGCTGGGGGATCCAGTTTCAGAATCCATGGTTCATTGGCGTGATGGTACTGGTGATGCTGACGTTCAGCGCCAGCCTGTTCGGGTGGTTTGAATTCCGACTCCCTTCTGCGATGACTACCACGCTGGCGACTCACGGCGGCAACGGTTTGTCAGGGCATTTCTGGCAGGGCGCGTTTGCGACGTTGCTTGCCACGCCGTGCAGTGCGCCGTTCCTGGGGACGGCAGTGGCGGTGGCGTTGACCGCCTCGCTGCCGACGCTATGGGGGCTGCTCCTCGCGCTCGGGCTGGGGATGAGTTTGCCATGGTTGCTGGTGGCACTGCGTCCGGGTCTGGCGCTGCGTTTGCCGCGGCCAGGACGTTGGATGAATATCTTGCGGCGTCTTCTTGGCGTGATGATGCTTGGCTCGGCTATTTGGCTGGCAACATTGCTGCTCCCGCACCTGGGGTTCGCAAGCCAAAGTACAGCCAAAGAGAGTGTGAACTGGCAACCGCTGAGCGAGCAGGCCATTGAAGATGCACTGGCTCAGCATAAGCGCGTAGTTGTAGATGTGACGGCTGACTGGTGCATTACCTGTAAAGTCAATAAATTCAATGTCCTACAAAAAGAAGATGTCCAGACTGCACTGCAACAACCCGATGTGGTGGCTCTGCGGGGTGACTGGACGCTGCCCTCTGAAGCGATCACCGAATTCCTGAAAAAACGCGGCCAGGTTGCTGTGCCGTTCAACCAAATTTATGGTCCCGGTTTGCCGCAAGGTCAGGCATTGCCGACGTTGTTAACCCGCGATGCGCTGCTGAATACACTGGCCGATGCCAAAGGAGTGAACCCATGAAAATGATGATTGTCCTGCTGCTAACCCTGTTTTCTGCCGTCAGTATCGCGAAAGAGCCTGCACCGTTTACCCTGGAACAGGAGAAGCAAATTGAAGCATTAATTCAGGAAGCCCTGTTTAACGATCCCAACAGCCCGCGGATTGGCGCAAAGCAGGCAAAACTGACCCTGATAAACTTCACCGATTACAACTGCCCATACTGCAAGCAATTGGATCCGATGCTGGAAAAAATTGTACAGAAATATCCTGATGTGGCGGTGGTGATTAAACCGCTGCCGTTTAAAGGGGAAAGTTCGGTTCTGTCGGCGCGAACCGCGCTGACGACCTGGCGTGAGCATCCGCAGCAGTTTCTGGCGTTACATGAGAAACTGATGCAGAAGAAGGGCTACCACACGGCAGTGAGTATTAAACAGGCACAGGAGAAAGCCGCTGCCAGCCCTGTGACGCTGGATGCACAAAGTGAGGAGACGCTGAGCACCAACCTGCAACTGGCACGTCTGGTCGGTGTGCGAGGCACGCCTGCAACGATTATTGGCGATGAGCTGATCCCGGGTGCAGTACCGTGGGAAACACTGGAAGAGGTGGTCAAAGAAAAGCTGGCGGCCGCAAATGGTCAGTAAACTGCGCCGCTGGCTGCGCGAAGGACTGATCTTACTGGTGTTATTCGCCGGGGCGATGTTGTTGATGGATGCCTGGCGAGCGCCCCAGCTTCCCGTAGCGTTTGACAGTACGCCTTTGCAGACGCTGGATGGTGAAAACGTTACGCTGGCCTCGCTCAGCAAAGAGGAGCCAGTGCTGATCTATTTCTGGGCGAGCTGGTGCGGCGTGTGTCGGTTCACGACACCGGAAGTCGCCAGACTGTACTCAGAAGGCGAGAACGTGATAACCATTGCGCTGCGTTCTGGTAATGAGGCGGAGGTGACGCGCTGGCTGGCGCGTAAAGGCGTAGACTTTCCCGTCATCAACGATGCCGACGGGACCATCTCCCGCAGCTGGGACATCAGCGTCACGCCAACGCTGGTCGTGATGTCGCACGGTCGCGTGGTGTCGACAACCAGCGGCTGGACCAGTTACTGGGGAATGAAGCTACGCCTCTGGTGGGCAAAAAACGTCTGATTCTGATGCCGGGGAAACCCGGCATTTTTTTACGATAAAAAGGTAAGAAAAACATGTTGTTCTGATATTGGATCCTGAAATTATATACTAATAGTTATATATTTTTGATTTTTTCTGTAGTTGCAAATCCACAAAGGTAATGGCATATCTGATGGTGTTTTAAATATCTTATTTCTCGCAGGGATTAAAGAATAATGCGCAAGGGTAAAGTTATTGTTATATCAATGATGTTTTTTTGTATCCTTATTTTTATTGCTGCTATTGTCTGGTTTATGATGTATCAGGGGGAACTCGCTTCACCTACCGGTGAAGAGAAACATGCCGCTATTCTGCATGCTTCAGGCCTGTTGAAATCAGATGCGCAGGATAAAAAAACAATTAACAATTTGTATCAACGTTATATTTTAGCGCGTAAGGTTAATCTGGATTCCGGTGAATGGGTCGCTGATGACGTCCAGACGCAGGGATGTAAAAAACTCGCTCCGGAACATGATCCCGCGAAGATCCATCAGCGCTGTACGATTGCAGATGTATATCTTGTAAAAGATAAAAGCAATAAAATTCAACAAATTATACTCCCTGTTTTCGGTAAGGGCGCGAAGTCAATGATGTATGCCTTTCTGGCTCTTGACCCAGACGGACGTACGGTTAAAAACCTGTATTACTATCAGCAGCGGGAAACTCCTTTTTTGGGAGCCAGAGTGGAAGATGAGAGTTGGCGCAAGCAATGGCCGGGTAAAAAAGTGGTTGATAATAACTGGATGCCAGCACTAAGAATAACTCAGGAGAAACCACAGAATATCGATGAATATACAGTAGATGGTATTTCTGGTGCGACCCTGACATCGAATGGGGTTGAGAGAAGCATCAACTACTGGATAGGCGAACAGGGTTATGGCCGTTTTTTGCAACGAATTACTCGTGGCCCTGATATAATAGTTCCCTGATCGCTTTTGTTTTAAATAACGTTTATCTTCATACTCATTGCCGGCCTCATTTGCGTCAGTGAGTATGGGGCAACTCAATTCCATATCACCGATAAATTCTCCTGTATTGACGGCATCATTAATAAATCCCGAATGTCTCAATTTCGTATTCATCACATTTTCATGAGATAAATTTACATAACTTGTTACCTATTGACATTTTTATGATCCAGGTCATGTACAACGCAAGCTAAAATCGATAATGATAATAATTATCATTTGTATTTTACAGGATGCGTACCGTGCGTAAGTTCTGTGTTTTCCTGCTGACCACTTTGTGTAGCTTGCTTGTAAGCCTTCATGTATGGGCCGCAACAAACTATGCTCCGTTAATTGAGGATATTGAACAACGTCTTGATAAAACAGCAGAACTTTACTCTCAGCAACAAACTGATGAAGCGCGGCGAACGGTGCAAATGGCGTACTTTGAGGTATTTGAAAACCTTGAAGGTCCTATTCGAATCAACATTTCCGCCAGCAAAAGTTATGAGATGGAAAGCGCTTTTGGTGAGATTCGTCGCATGATTGGCGAAAAAAAATCGCTCTCTGACGTGCAGTCTAAAATCGACTGGCTCAAAGCCTCGCTGCGCGAAGTTGAACCTGTGTTAGATGGCGGACATCGCCTGGTTGCCGAAGAGCAGCACAATGCGTTTTCCAGGACAGATATCGCCGTACACTGGCAAGAAAGTTTTCGCGTTATCGACGATTTGTTGGCTCAGGCAGTAAATAACTATCAGGCCGGGAATTTAAGCGTAGCCAGCCAGAACGTTCAACAAGCGCACTATCAGGGTTTTAAAAACTCAGAGATGGAAATGTCGGTCAGACAGAATCGATCGGCAAAAGACGCTGCTGCGATTAACCAGCAATTTTCTGCGTTGATTGCGCTCACCGCAGAGCCGGATCGCCTTAATGATGTCTCTTATCAGGTCACGACGTTGTTACAGGATATTGAGGATCTTCTGCCTGGTCTGCCTACTACCCGTGACGAACAGCAGGTCACGGCGGTGCAAAACACGGGGAATACGCCCACGGCACAGGATGATATAGCCCGCGCAGACTGGGCTGCCGTCTCGTTGGGTATCCATCAAAGTATTCAGAAAGCGATTGCCCGTTACCAGGAGGGCGATGCGAAGAATGCCATTCTGGATGTGCAAGACAGTTATTTTGACCGCTTTGAAGCTAGCGGTATGGAAAACAAAATCGGTTCTCGCGATTCGGCATTTAAAACCTCGCTGGAGGCTTACTTCACGCGTCTGGTTAGTTTGATGAAAGCGGGTCAGCCAGTGGAAAGACTCAACGCTGAAGCCAGCGCACTGGAGCAGGATTTACAAAAAGCAGTGGTGATGTTGGGGGAAGGAGAAGAAACCCAGTGGAGCCTGCTTCTCTACAGCCTGATGATTATCGTGCGCGAAGGACTGGAGGCCCTGCTTATTGTGGCGGCCATCGTGGCTTATATGGTGAAAAACAATCACCAGGATAAGCTTCCGTTAATTCGCCAGTCGGTGATTGTCGCGTTAATCGCAAGCGTTATTACCGCTGTGATATTCCAACTCCTGTTCACGAATTCCGGCGCCAGCCGAGAACTGCTGGAAGGCGTAACGATGCTGATTGCCGTCGTCATGCTGTTCTTCATGAGCTACTGGTTACTGTCTAAAGTCGAGGCTCGCCACTGGAAAGCATGGCTGGAAGGGAAACTGTCCCACTCACTTTCCCGTGGTTCACTGGTTGGACTGTGGCTTACCAGCTTCCTGGCGGTTTACCGCGAAGGGGCGGAGACCGTGCTGTTTTACTACGCCCTTATCGGGGATGCGAATGATATTTCTGGGCATATGGCGATTGCGGCAGGTTTTGTTATCGGCTGTGTTGTTCTGCTGGTCGCCTGGCTCATCATGCGCTACTCGGTTGTACGCCTGCCTTTGAAGCCGTTCTTTATGTTTACCGGCAGTTTTATGTACCTGATGGCCTTTGTATTTGCGGGCAAAGGGGTTCTGGAACTGGTGGAAGGTAAGCTGTTCCAGCCAACGTTGATTAACGGCTTCCCTGAAATCAGTTGGTTGGGAATTTATCCCTACGTGGAAACGTTATTACCGCAGGCCATATTGCTACTTGCGGCGCTGGTGGCGCTGTGGGTGATGCGGCGGAAAAGCACTGTTCCTGGGGAAACGATAAAAACTAATCTATAGCTGTTATTTGAGACGAGAGGATATGTCTGATGACCATGAAGAAAACCCTGATTGCCAGTGCAGTGATGGCCGGTATTTTCACTGCTCCGGCAGCGTTTGCCTTTAAGGAGTATCCGGCAGGCGAGCCTGTCACCATGAATGAGATGGAACTGGCCGCTGTGTACCTGCAGCCAATCGATATGGAACCGCGTGGCATGGGATTACCGGCAGCAAAAGCCGATATTCACCTTGAGGCGGATATTCATGCCGTGGAAGGCAGTAAAAATGGTTTTGGCGCAGGCGAATGGATCCCTTATCTGACTATCAGTTACACCTTGATTAACAGTGATACGGGTGAAAAACAAGAAGGTACGTTCATGCCGATGGTTGCCAGCGATGGCCCTCATTACGGTGCGAACATCAAAATGATGGGGGTGGGTAACTATAAAGTGACCTATCACATCGAACCGCCGTCAAAAGCAGGTATGCACCGTCATACAGACAGTGAGACCGGCGTTGGTCGCTGGTGGAAACCATTTGATGTGAGTTATGAATTTAAATACGTCGGCCTGAACTAAGCGCTTTTCCATCAGGCTGCTTGATTTGCCATTTTGGACCGGGCAGTGCTCACAATCTTACGTACGAAGTGTACCCACGATTTGTTTTGCGCTGCTCATGTCTTAACTGACCGCGAACTTATCCCCCTGATGGGCAGGCTCTAAATTATCGATGTACCTGGATAGTTACATCATTCAATCCGCCGTACAGAGTCGATGTTATGAGTTATTTTTTTGTCACGACGCTACAGGTTTTTTTCTGCATTGCGCTGCTCTCCGGGGTTCTCTGGAGTCGCATCGATCCCCCTTCATTGCGCCCACTCGTCTGGACCTTACTCACAGGCTTAATCCTTGGCGTGCTGGTGGGACTTACCCTCCGCGGCTCGCAGCCAGTGCAATTGTTGCTGGTTGGCACAGAAGTGATGATTACGCTGCTGTTTGTATTGAGCTTCTGGTGGGTATCAAAGCGCATTCGCTACCTGTGGCAAGGGATTTTGGTGTTTGGCGCAGCCCGACATTGGGCTTTGGATCCCAATCTCGGCGGATTAACCAGCACCCATGTGCTAAATACCGATCTGCTGTTGAATCTGACGGCAATGCTATTGGCATTTGCGATCCTCTGCCTGGTTGGGGTACTGAGCGCTATGCTGTTGCGTCGTATTCGTGGACTCTACTGGCCGTTGACGCTGATTCTGATGGTCATGATTTGGCTGCCATTAAGCGGTAATTTGTTGCTGCTGTTAATGAAACTGCAGGTGCTACCGCTGGCGAAATCGCTATTGAGTTTTGTGGCCAAAGTGACAAACAACGCGGCGATGTATAACTGGTTGGGGGCCGCCCTATTACTTGCTCTGGCACTGTGCTGGGTACCGGCGTTGTTACGCGCGATCCGCCAGACGCGTAAAGCCGATGAGCCGATTGCTTATCGACTGGCGCTGGCGCATCGTCGAAATGCGTTTCGTCTTTGGCTGGTCACGCTAGGTTGTGCGGTGGTGGTGATCGCCGGGCAACTGTGGTGGGAAAAAGTCGCCTCTCAACCGCCGCAGTTGTCAGAAGCCATTCCGGTACAACTTGCCAGTGATGGCATGGTTCATCTGCCAATAGAACGACTCCGTGATGGCAAGCTGCACCGCTTTGTTTGGGTGGCCGATGATGGTAAAGCGGTACGTTTTTTCGTGATTAACCGCTATCCCGACAAGTTGCGTTTGGGGGTGGTTTTTGATGCCTGTCTACTGTGTGGCGATCAGGGTTACGTGATGGAAGGTAATCAGGTTATCTGCGTGGCATGCGGGGTACACATTTTCATTCCTTCGATTGGTAAACCTGGTGGTTGCAATCCGGTGCCAATTGAAAACTGGCGTAATGATGAGAAAGAGCTGGTGATCCCAGGTAAAGAGCTGGCTGCTGGCGTGAATTACTTCTCGACGGTCATGACCATCAAGGTGACCGACCCGGTTGATGGTTCCACATTGACCAATACTTCTGCTGACTACAAATACAGCTATGGTGGCAAAACCTGGTTTTTCTCGTCCGAGGACAATTACGATCGCTTCCGTAAAACTCCGGAACAGTTCGTCCCTGCTGAATTGAGGGAGGAGTAACAAAATGCTGTGGAGAATGTTACGACAATCCTGGGGGCGTAATCTCCGACGCAAGGGGCTGGCTATTATGACCGT
Organism: Citrobacter sp. Colony219; assembly: GCF_019382635.1. Classification (NCBI taxonomy): domain Bacteria; kingdom Pseudomonadati; phylum Pseudomonadota; class Gammaproteobacteria; order Enterobacterales; family Enterobacteriaceae; genus Citrobacter; species Citrobacter sp. Colony219. The sequence continues at coordinate 2,034,622 of NZ_CP080033.1, forward strand.
CTTTCTTGCGTCCAGCCTGATCTCCGCCCTGCTGGCGGTGTCGATTGATATTGGCGATAAAATGTCCAGAGAATTGAAGTCCTATGGTGCCAATATTTTGATTGAACCTGCCGGACAGGCGGCGCTGCCTGCACTTTTCAGTGAAAACAGTAATCCACTATCAGGACAGGATTTCCTTGATGAAGCGGAACTCCCCAACATTAAGGATATTTTCTGGCGCAACAACATTGTCGGCTTTGCCCCTATGCTTGGCGGTGATGTCGACGTTAACGGCAAAGAAGTACGTATTCTCGGCACCTTCTTCAGCCAACCGGTAGATATTCCAGATGAAGAAGGGTTTGAGACGGGGCAAAAAACGGTAAGCCCGTTCTGGCAAGTGACAGGCCACTGGCCGCAAGAGCCTGCTGGTGATGCTCCTCAAACACTGGTAGGGCATGCGTTGGCGCGACAAACGGGCTGGAAGCCAGGCGATCAACTGGTGATCCGTACCAGCAATACAACGGTGAATGTGACCGTCAGCGGCATCCTCTCCAGCGGCGGGGATGAGGATAACCAACTGGTTATGCCGTTGAGCACGGCGCAAACGTTGCTGGGTTTACCCGGCAAAGTGCAGGCCATTCGTGTCTCGGCGCTGACGGTGCCGGAAAATGAGTTGTCGCGTCGGGCGCGTGAAAATCTCGATGCACTGAATGCTGAAGAGTACGACCTTTGGTACTGCACGGCCTATGTCTCGTCCATTGCTCATCAACTGGAGGAGGCTATTTCCGGTGCAGAAGTTCGCCCTGTGTGGCAGGTTGCTGCATCTGAGGGGGTTGTAATCGATAAAATTCAGTTGCTGATGGCCGTCGTGACCGTCGCAGCACTGGCAGCTTCGGCTATGGGAATCGCGTCACTGATGACCAGCACCATTATGGAGCGCGCTAAAGAGATCGGCCTGATGAAGGCGCTTGGCGCGCATCAGTGGCAAATCATGCTGTTGTTCTATCTTGAAGCCGCGTCCAGTGGACTGGCCGGTGGGGCATTGGGATGTGTTGCTGGATGGGGAATGGCGAAAGCGATTGGCCTGATGCTATTTGATGCGCCATTGAATTTTGCCTGGATTGTGGTGCCATGTGTATTGGTTATTGCGGTCCTGATTGCCCTGATTGGCACCTGGTTCCCGGCCCGCCGTATTGCCCGCCTGTATCCTGTGGAGGTGCTGTATGGCCGCTAAACGTACCATGCTCTGGTTGCTGGTATGGCGGGCGCTGCGTCTGCGTTTTCAGCGAGTTAGCGTAGTATTTGCCGCATTGATGGTCGGGGCGACCATTGTGACCGCGCTATCTGCGGTGTGGTTCGACATCAATACCAAAATGAGTGAAGAATTGCGGACCTTTGGCGCAAATTTCTACATCGGGCCAGGCCATGGCTCCAGCATGCCGCAGCAAGCGTTGCAGACTATTTTAGATCAGGCACCGCAAGGCCTGGTTCACGGAGCCAGTCCTTGGCTTTACGGTATGGCGCGTACCGAGCTGGAGAAGGTGGTGATTGTCGGCGTGTGGTTTGAATCCTTGCAAAAGCTGGTGCCGTACTGGCAGGTTCAGGGGAGTTGGATTGGTGTTAGCTTTGACGATCGCAATGCGATGATTGGCGTCAAATTGGCTGAGCGTCTTAACGTCCAACCGGGTGATAACATCATCCTGGTGGATCACAATCAGCGCAAAAACTTACAGATAAAAGGCATTGTTGAAGCCGGTGATGCGACAGATAACATGCTAATTGTGAGTCTTGATGTGGCGCAGGCGTGGTTGCATCAGCCCGATAAAATCAGCCATGGGCTGCTGAGTGTCAGTAACGATGTCGGTCAGGTGGAAAACTATGCCAGCCGATTGCAGGCTCAATACCCGGATCTGGAGATCCGTCCTATACGGAAAGTCTCCGCATCAGAAGGACAGGTACTGGATAAAATAAAAGGGTTAATGGGGCTGGTATCGGTTGTGATCCTTGCGCTGTCATCTTTGTGCGTGAATACCACGTTGATGGCCATTGTGGGTGAGCGGGCCAGGGAATTTGCGCTGCAAAAAGCGTTGGGGGCCAGCAACGGTGATATTGTCCGGCAAATTCTCCTTGAAACCTGCATTATCGCGCTGGCTGCAGTGGTTTGTGGGTGGATCTTAGGGTACATGTTGGCCCAACTACTGGGACTGACCGTATTCAATGCCGCAATAGCGCTACGCTGGCCAGTGCTGCCCATCACCCTGACATTATCTTTACTGGTCGCCATTCTGGCGGCGATTGTTCCGGTCCGTCGCGCGGTTAGCGTCGAACCCGCAAAAGTGTTGAAAGGAGAGTAACGCAATGTCCGTTGTGCAGACCCCGTCAATGGCGATTGAAACCCGCCATTTATATAAACGGTTCGGCGATGTTACCGCCTTAGATGACATTAACCTGCAAATAGTGCAGGGGGAGTTTGTCGCGATTATGGGCGCTTCTGGTTCGGGTAAAACGACACTGATGAATATTCTGACCTGCCTGGACACCGCGACAGAAGGTCAGGTGTTTTTAGATGGGATTGATGCTGCCGCACTGGATGAAGAGGGGCGTCGCCGTTTTCGTGCTGAGAAAATAGGGTTGGTATTCCAGCAGTTTCATCTGATCCCGTTTTTAACCGCGCTGGAGAATATCATGCTGGCGCAACACTACCATAGCGTGGTAGATGAAGCGGCGGCCAGAAAGGTTCTGGAACAAGTCGGTCTTGGGCATCGAGTAACACACCTGCCGAGTCAACTTTCTGGGGGAGAGCAGCAACGGGTGTGCATTGCCCGGGCGCTGGTCAATGAGCCGCCGGTGATTTTTGCCGATGAACCTACGGGTAACCTTGACGAAGAGAATGAACAGCGGGTGTTGGATCTACTCACTGACCTGCATCGGCAGGGGCGCACGATTGTGATGGTGACGCATAATCCGGCGCTTGGGTTATTTGCCGATCGTATTATCCGTTTGCAGCATGGCAAATATCAGGGTGAGGAGGCGAATCAACATGCGCTGGATTAACATATTAACTTTCTCCATTTTGGTTCTGATTAGTGGATGTAAAGAAGAGAAGTTGGTGGTTGGGCAGCAAGCCCCGGCGCTGGCAACATTCGACCTGCAGGGGGGAGAAGCAGGGCTTGAACGCTGGCGTGGAAAGGCTGTTTATCTAAACTTTTGGTCGGCGGGATGCGGTGGCTGTCTTGCCGAAATGGACGCGCTGGAAGCGCTAAGTAAAAAGTGGGGCGATAACGTTGTGGTCGTGGCCGTGAATACCGATCCGGCGACGGTTAACATAGATAACTTACTGGCGAAACATCAGGTTTCTTACCCGGTACTCCGCGATCAGCTTAAGATTTCCCAGGAGCGCTATCAGGTCATCGGTACGCCAACCTCTGTGTTAATTGACAGGGACGGTCGTGTACTGGAATTACACCAGGGGATGCGGAAACCGCCTGAGTTAGATGCAACGTTTGCGCGACTGGCCGCCCGATGAACGCGATACAAAGAGAAACACTATATGGCATTCAGGTGGAATAAAGAGAGTCTGGCCGTCCTGCGTGAAAACGCAGGCGTTCTCACGACGGAGCAGATTGCGGGGATGCTTCGCACTAATATTACGGTTGTGCGCAATATGGCGTACCGACTGAAACTGAGCCTGCGGGTATCAGCCTACAATCAAAAACGTATTGAGCAGGTACAAACTCTCTATACGTCTTCTGAACCACTAAATCTGAAAGAGATTGCTGCAAAAACTGGACTGACATTCAGTACGGTGCAATACATTGTATATGTGAAATTAAAAAGTAAACCATATACCAAACGGGAATATGTTTCCTTTGAAACTGATGATGCGGTTCATTATCGGATACAACGAGAGTTCATTGATACTGAGCGTTCCCTTTTACACAACATCCCAGATAACACGTGCTTTCATCAATTGTATCTGACAGACGGAACCTTATATTGTGCACGTAATATCCGCAGCGAAGTGATTATCTGCGAATAATTGGATGGCATATTTCGTCACCCGACGAAGCAAGTATTCATAGTTGCGTTTAACCTGGCTTATCTTTTTTTGTGGGAAAATAAAGAATGGCCAATGTATACGCATTTGAACCCTCCCTGGTGATGATGATTACCGTCACGTTTGTCCTCGCCGGGATGGTGAAAGGTGTCACCGGTATGGGTTTGCCCACGGTGGCGATGGGGATCCTCGGATCGCTTATTTCTCCGGTCGCGGCGGCGGCGATGTTGCTGTTACCCTCTCTAATTAGCAATCTGTTTCAGTTTGGCGGTGGTGGTAACACTGGCCGATTGCTGCAACGATTGTGGCCTATGCTGCTGGCGGTGGTGATTGCCACTTTGCTTGCCAGTGTCTGGATCACCGGGGGCGACACAACCCGGACCCAGTTTGCGCTGGGTATGGCACTGGTTGCTTATGCTATCTGGACGCTGGCGGGAAAGAAAATTACCGTGGATCCGCAGCGTGAAAAACCCTTTTCCCTTGTCATTGGATTCGTGACCGGTTTATTGACGGGGGGAACGGGGGTATTTGTCATGCCCGCCGTGCCATGGATCCAGTCTTTGGGCTTTGAAAAGGATGAACTGGTACAGGCGCTTGGGATCTCTTTTACGTTTTCGACACTGGCGTTAGCACTGGGCTTGTGGTGGCACAACGCGCTGCCCGTACAATCCCTAAGTTTGTCGGCTTTGGCCATTGTTCCTGCACTTATTGGCCAGTGGATAGGAACCCGTGTGCGAAGAGTTATTTCTCCGCTCGTGTTTAAACGCTGTTTTCTGTTTTGTCTGATCGGGCTTGGCGTAGAGATGATGCTGCGAGCGGCGTGACCTGTGCAGTGACTTTAGGGCGCTCTCATGGCATCGTTCATTCAGCTATTTAGGGTCAAAGGGGGCGTTATGGCATCAGTGGTGTTAAATGAAGAAGAGGACGATCTGGAGTCGAGAATGGCGCTTACTGCGGCGGCAATGGCCGATAAGTCGCGCTCGCGTATGCTGTGCGCCCTGATGGATGGGCGCGCCTGGACTGCAACCGAACTTAGCGCTGTGGCGGATGTGTCTGCGTCGACCGCCAGCGCGCATCTGGCGCGTCTGTGCGAACAACGCTTTGTTGTGGCGCTTGCGCAGGGCAGGCATCGTTATTTTCGCCTTGCGAGTCACGATATCGCCGAACTGCTGGAGCGCCTGATGGGCGTGGCGTGGAGCACATCCGTACCACGAAAAATTACTACGCCGCTAAGCTTGCGGCATGCCCGAACTTGCTACGATCATCTGGCTGGAGAGGTGGCGGTAAGGCTGTTCGATACGCTGGTTTCCCGCCAGTGGTTAACGCCGGATGGCGAAACGCTAACGTTACTTGGACAGGAAAAGCTGGCGCTGATGGGGATTGTCCTCACTGCTGGCTCATCCCGGCGGAAATTAACCTGTGGTTGTCTGGACTGGAGCGAACGACGTTATCATCCCGGCGGCGTGCTTGGCGCATCGCTGCTGCGCTGGTTGATTGAAAAGCAATGGATAAAAACGCAGACAGGCAGCCGCCACGTTACCTTTACCCCACTTGGTGTGCGCAAACTTCAGACGGAGTTTGGCATCCAAACGACACGGTAGATGCCCCATTTTTGCGAAAGCGTTCCCGGAAAAATGTCATATATCTGTCACACTCTGTGGTGATTGATAACAACAAGAGGTCGTAGGGATGAATAAATCGTTAATCGCCGCCGCTGTGGCAGGGGCTGTATTACTGTCCACCGCCGCGCAGGCGCAGACCGCGCCGGAAGGCTATCAGCTTCAACAAGTATTGATGATGAGTCGGCATAACTTACGCGCACCTTTAGCCAATAACGGCAGCGTTCTTGAACAGTCCACCCCCAAGCAATGGCCAGAATGGGATGTCCCCGGCGGACAACTCACCACCAAAGGCGGTGTGCTGGAAATCTATATGGGCCACTACATGCGAGAGTGGCTGGCAGAGCAGGGGATGGTGAAATCGGGCGAATGTCCGGCACCGGATACGGTTTATACCTATGCTAACAGCCTGCAGCGCACTGTTGCTACGGCGCAGTTCTTTGTCACCGGTGCTTTCCCTGGTTGCGATGTTCCGGTCCATCATCAGGAAAAAATGGGCACCATGGATCCCACCTTTAATCCGGTGATCACCGATGATTCCGCCGCCTTCAGCCAGCAGGCCGTACAGGCCATGGAGAAAGAGCGTAGTAAAATGCAGCTCGACGACAGTTACCAACTGCTTGAGCAAATGACCGACTACAAAGACTCTCCATCCTGTAAAGAAAAACAGCAGTGTTCTCTGACCGATGCGAAAGACACATTCAGTGCTAAGTATCAGCAGGAGCCAGGCGTGTCGGGGCCGCTGAAGGTGGGGAATTCGCTGGTTGATGCCTTCACCTTGCAATATTACGAAGGCTTCCCGATGGACAAGGTTGCCTGGGGCGAGATTAAATCCGATGAACAATGGAAGGTGCTGTCGAAGCTGAAAAACGGCTATCAGGACAGTCTGTTCACCTCCCCGGAAGTGGCGCAGAACGTCGCCAAACCGCTGGTGAAATATATTGATAATGCGCTGGTTACTGAACGCGCGAAAGCACCGAAAATAACTGTGCTGGTGGGACATGACTCAAACATCGCATCGCTGCTCACCGCGCTGGATTTCAAACCCTACCAGCTTCACGATCAGAACGAGCGTACGCCGATTGGCGGGAAGATTGTCTTCCAGCGCTGGCATGACAGCAACGCAAATCGTGATCTGATGAAAATCGAGTATGTGTATCAGAGCTCGCAGCAGTTGCGTAATGCAGACGTTCTGACGCTGAAATCCCCGGCGCAGCGCGTAACGCTTGAGCTGAAAGGATGTCCGATAGATGCGGATGGTTTTTGCCCGATAGATAAGTTCGACAGCGTGCTGAATGAGGCGGCGAAGTAAAAGAAAAACTCCCCCGTGTTCGCGGGGGAGTCTGAGCGCTAGACGTTTTTACGTTCGATAGTCTGTTCACCCCAAAAGAGCGAATCTTTGTCTGTTTTTTCAAAGGCTTTGATGAGTACCTCGTCGCTACCTTCTTCCCAAATTTTTTCCGCCAGTTTTTCGTCATAATTCGCGACTTCAAAAATGGCTTCGGCTATTTCCGGCGATGTATTGCGCAGACTTGCCCATTCACCAACGTGATGAGCTTTCGCTTCTTGAGTTGGCATTCGAATCCTCCTGTTGAAGATTAGCCGTTGAGTTTTACTGCCAGACCCGCGACATATTCACCCTGATAGCGGGCGATAGATAACTCTTCCTGACTTGGCTGACGAGAGCCGTCGCCTCCGGCGATGGTCGTTGCGCCGTAAGGTGTGCCTCCACGAACTTGTGAGACATCAAACAGTTCTTGCGCCGCATAACCGATGGGTACAATCACCATCCCATGGTGGGCAAGTGTTGTCCAGGTTGATGTAATGGTTTGTTCCTGACCGCCGCCAGTGCCTGTTGAGCTGAATACGCTGGCGAGTTTGCCGTAAAGGCCGCCAGAAGCCCACAGTCCGCCAGTCTGGTCGAGGAAGGTGCGCATCTGGCCGGACATATTGCCAAAGCGTGTCGGGGTACCAAAAATAATGGCGTCGTAATCAGCCAGTTCTTGCGGGGTGGCGACTGGTGCGTTTTGGGTTTTGCCGCCAGCCTTGAGGAAAATCTCAGGCTGCATGGTCTCTGGTACGCGCTTAATAATCACTTCCGCGCCATCTACCTTATTTGCGCCTTCTGCGACTGCATGGGCCATAGTTTCAATGTGTCCGTACATGGAATAATAAAGCACCAGAACTTTTGCCATTTTACACTACTCCTCGAGTTAACTGTGTCCGTAGCGATTCGCTACCTCCCTTTAAAGATATGACGTACGGCCAGGAGTGCAAATTTCACAATCACTTCTTTGATTTATAACAATTTTTATAACAACTGTTTTTGTTGCAAAATGATACATTTTTAACCGAGCGGAATTTGGTAGCCATAAGAAAGACTTATTGATTTCATGCCGCGATTATTAACATCTGGCGGCCATTCCTGTTGCAGAATATTACAGTTCGCCGGTTATCCGGTTACTCTTCACTATGCTTAATCCCACGCAGTAAAAATCAGGGCACGGCCCTTGCGCTGCGTGAGGTATCACTCCTCAGTACCTATGCAATATGATGGCTAATCAATGACGGAGGTCAGTAATGGCAAACCATCGGGGCGGTTCCGGCAACTTTGCGGAAGACCGCGAAAGAGCATCAGAAGCAGGTCGAAAAGGTGGCCAGCACAGCGGGGGCAACTTCAAGAATGACCCGCAACGCGCTTCAGAAGCAGGAAAAAAAGGGGGCAAGAATAGTCACGGCAATAACAAATCGTAATTGTCGGGCTGTCTGTTAGAGATATCGTGACGGCTGAGTGTTCAGAGACAGACGTTACGTCGCCACCGCCGCCGGGTCGTTCCGGCGGTTTTTTTTGTCTGCAAGGTTGAACTGTAACAAAACGCAACGCAGACTAATGACATTCAGATAATCGGGTGTCTCATGTCATTACTTTCTCGTTATTCCTTCTCTGTTAAACCCCAGGAGGCGATCCTCATTGTGATCACCATGTTCTGGGGCGGAACGTTTTTGGCTGTGCAATATGCTGTCACGCTGAGCGGTCCCTTTTTCTTTGTCGGCGTGCGTTTTGCCACCGCCGCGCTAGCGGTCGCGCTTTTGTCGTTACGCACATTGCATAAGCTAACGTGGCTGGAATTCAAAGCAGGCGTGGCAATCGGTATCGCCATTGCGCTGGGCTATAGTCTGCAAACCTGGGGACTACAGTTTATTCCCAGCAGTAAATCGGCGTTTATTACTGCGATGTACGTGCCACTGGTACCGCTTTTACAATGGCTGTGTCTGGGACGTATGCCCGGGCTGATGCCGTGTGTCGGCATTGTGCTGGCTTTTATCGGGTTGATTTTTCTCGCCGGGCCAGGAGGCAATTTGCTGGCTTTGGGCGAAGGCGAGTGGATCACGCTCGCCGGTGCGGTGGCGATTGCGGCAGAAATTATCCTGATTAGCGCGTGGGCGGGAAAAGTGGATGTACGGCGGGTAACGGTAGTGCAACTGGCAACAGCTTCAATCGTGGCGTTTATTGCAATGGCCCCAGCCGGAGAGTCCGTACCGCCAATGTCTACCGGATTGCTGGTGGTGGCGCTGGGGCTGGGGATTTTCAGCGCGATTATTCAGGTCACCATGAACTGGGCGCAGCGCAGCGTTTCGCCGACACGCGCAACGGTAATCTATACCGGTGAGCCTGTATGGGCGGGGATTTTTGGTCGACTCGCAGGGGAACGTCTGCCGCTGCTTGCTCTGTTGGGGGCGGCATTCATTATCATTGGTGTACTGGTCAGCGAACTCAAGTTCAAAAAGAAGAAAGCCGTCCAGCAGGAGGCTCCGCCCGAGTCGCTTTAATTTAACGTTTCAGTGTGCGATTTGTTATGCTGGCGCCCTCAGAACAAGGAGAGGGTGCATGGCTCAAGGCGCAGAGAAAAAAACAGGTAAACGCTCGCAGGCCGTGAGTGCAAAACGCCAGGCTATCTTAACCGCGGCATTAAATGTCTTTTCCCAGTATGGCATTCATGGCACGCGTCTGGAGCAGATTGCGGAACTGGCGGGGGTGTCTAAAACGAATCTGCTTTATTACTACCCTTCTAAAGAAGTGCTCTATATTGCCGTATTACGCCAGATCCTCGATATCTGGCTGGCACCGCTGAAGGCCTTTCGCGAGGACTTTGCGCCACTGTCGGCGATTAAAGAGTACATCCGACTCAAACTGGAAGTGTCCCGCGATTATCCCCAGGCATCGCGACTATTTTGTATGGAAATGCTGGCAGGCGCGCCGTTGTTGATGGCTGAATTAACTGGCGATCTCAAAACGCTGATTGATGAGAAATCTGCGCTGATTGCTGGGTGGATTAAAAGCGGGAAGCTGGCGCCGGTCGATCCGCATCATCTGATTTTTATGATTTGGGCTTCAACCCAGCATTACGCCGATTTTGCCCCACAGGTAGAGGCAGTGACGGGCGCAACGCTGCGTGATGAAGCCTTTTTTAACCAAACCGTTGAGAGCGTACAGCGGATGATTATTGAAGGGATCCGCGTGCGTTAACCTGCCGGCGGTAATGGACAGCTTAAATCACCTTCTTCGCACTGTAAGAGCGAGGCGAGAAACGCTTCGCGCTCGTTGGTTTTGTCCGTTAAACACTGGCTGGTGATCATCGACTGTATGCTGCCGCCTTCCGTGCCTGAACTGATCAATGCGCAGTCCGCATCGCGCAA
>NZ_CP080033.1:2044990-2131699 GCF_019382635.1 Citrobacter sp. Colony219
TGTGCTTTTTTCAGTAAATCACGTTGGGTGGGGGCGGCGCGCTTCAGTGCATTCTGATAAGTATCATTTAGCTTTGCGTCGGCCGTCTTATACTGCTCAGCGGCGCAGGTATTCATTTCAATTTGGTTGTTCGCGTTGGCGCAGTCATCCGCCAGCACCTGGCCGCTCAGCAGCAGTGCGGCACAGGTCAGTACAATTCGTTTCATGCTTCCCTCTGGCTTCATAAAAAAAGGCTCCGTTGCCGGAGCCTTAATTAACCACAACCTTAGCCGATTGTCATCAGGCTGGCGTTCCCCCCGGCAGCGGCAGTATTGACGCTCAGGGAACGTTCAATGTACAGCCTCTCCAGCAGAATATTGCTCTCGCCACGGGCAAAGCCCTGGACCGACACAATCGCCCCTTCGCGGGCCGCCACTGCTTCACACAGTGCGCGAAGCTGATCGGAATCGCCATGGAAAATAACGGCATCAAACGGCTGCGTGGCGATGTTGTCCGCTTTGGCAAATTGAATGCGCCCGGAGACCGCGGTTGGCAGGCGTTTTGCCAGGTCGCGATGGAATGCATCATCAGGCCACAGGATTAAGCTACCAACGGAAGTTACAGCGGCAACCTGTACCAGTGCATCCTGTTCGTCATCGGCGATACATAGAACGCGTTCGCGCGGCAACAGCGTCCAGGTATTGCGCTCGCCGGTGGGTCCTGGCAGCAGACGCTGGGTTCCGGCCTGCGCCAGTTCGCCAAACTGCTGGCAGAGCGCACGCAGTGCTGGACGGTCGGTTGCCCATTCGCTGAGCGCTTCCAGCGGTTGAACGAGTGCGGCTTTAAGCTGCGCATCGACCGGGTAGTCTGCATCCTGGCGGGCAAGGGTAATGCCTAACGCATTTTCCGGTCGGTTTGCCAGCAGGCGGTACAGATACAGCGGCCCACCCGCTTTTGGCCCGGTTCCTGACAAGCCTTCGCCACCGAATGGCTGCACGCCGACGACGGCGCCGACCATATTGCGGTTAACATACAGGTTCCCCACATGTGCTGAGCCCGTGACCTGGGCGATGGTTTCATCGATACGGGTGTGTACGCCCAGCGTCAGACCGTAGCCGGAGGCATTAATTTGTTCAATCAGGCTGCCCAGATTATTACGGGTGTAACGCACGACGTGCAGTACCGGACCAAACACCTCTTTTTGTAATTCATCGAAGCTTTCCAGCTCAATAAGCGTCGGGGCGATAAAGGTACCGGTTTGCCATTCCCGCGCATCGTCGCTATTTTCGCGCACGGCCTGGAACACCGGACGCCCTTTGGCGCGCATGGCCTGAATATGGCGCTCAATATTGGCTTTGGCTTCTTCATCGATAACCGGTCCAATATCGGTGGTCAGGCGGCCCGGGTTACCCATGCGGCATTCCGCCATCGCGCCGCGCAGCATTTTCAGCGTATGGTCGGCTACATCGTCCTGCAGACACAGGACGCGAAGCGCGGAGCAGCGCTGCCCGGCGCTGTCAAAGGCAGAGGCCAGGACGTCGACCACGACTTGTTCCGTCAATGCGGAGGAGTCGACGATCATGGCGTTCATCCCGCCGGTTTCGGCGATAAGCGGGATTGGACGTCCCTGAGCATCCAGGCGGGTCGCGATATTGCGTTGTAACAGCGTGGCGACTTCCGTGGAGCCGGTAAACATCACGCCGCGTACGCGCTCATCGGAAGTGAGCTGCGCCCCGACCGTTTCACCCTGACCAGGCAACAGTTGCACCACGCCCGGCGGAACTCCCGCTTCAAGCAAGATTGCGATGCCCTGGGCGGCAATCAGTGGGGTTTGCTCCGCAGGTTTCGCCAGCACGCTATTGCCCGCCGCCAGTGCGGCAGCAATCTGTCCGGTGAAAATAGCCAGCGGGAAGTTCCATGGGCTGATACAGACCACCGGGCCTAACGGACGATGGGTTTCATTATCGAAGTCATCGCGCACCTGGCCGGCATAATAGTGCAGGAAGTCGACCGCTTCGCGTACTTCCGCAATGGCGTTGCTGAAGGTTTTACCCGCTTCTCGCACCAGGATGCCAATCAACTGCTGCATCTGACCTTCCATTAGCACGGCGGCACGATGCAAAATAGCGGCGCGCTCTTGGGGCGGTGTAGCAAACCAGATTGGGGCATTATTGACGGCGTTCTGCAACGCCTGCTCCACTTCGCTGTGAGTCGCTTCACGCACGTAACCGACAATGTCTTTCGGTTCGGCCGGGTTGACGACGGGCGTCATTTCACCGTCAGCGACCGGTTGTTCAAGCATTGGTTTTGCGTGCCATTTTTGCAGCGCGCTATTGAGCAGGGCAGAGGACAGCGAGGCCAGACGATGTTCGTTAGCTAAATCCAGTCCGCCTGAGTTTTCCCGGCCTTTACCGTACAGGTCACGCGGCAGGGCAATCTTCGGATGCGGCAGCCCGGCCTGACCTTCCTGCTGTGCCAGTTTTTCAACAGCTTCGACTGGATCGGCAACCAGTTCGTCCAGCGGCAGGGTGGTGTCTGCAATACGGTTGACGAATGAGGTGTTGGCGCCGTTTTCCAGCAGACGACGCACCAGGTACGCCAGCAGCGTTTCGTGCGTGCCGACCGGCGCATAAATGCGGCATGGACGGTTCAGTTTGCCATCAGCGACTTTGCCGGTGACCTGTTCATACAGCGGTTCACCCATACCATGCAGACACTGGAACTCATACTGACCTGGATAGTAGTTTTGACCCGCTAACTGATAAATGGCCGCCAGCGTATGGGCGTTGTGGGTGGCGAACTGTGGGTAGATCAGATTCGGTACAGCAAGCAGTTTTTTCGCACAGGCCAGATAGGAAACGTCGGTGTACACCTTACGGGTATAGACCGGATAACCTTCCAGACCGTCCATTTGCGCACGTTTGATTTCGCTATCCCAGTAGGCGCCCTTAACCAGGCGGATCATCAGGCGACGGCGGCTGCGCGTGGCGAGGTCAATCAGGTAGTCGATAACATACGGGCAGCGCTTCTGGTAGGCCTGGATAACAAAACCGATACCGTTCCAGCCCGCCAGCTCAGGTTCAAAGCACAGTTTTTCCAGCAGATCGAGGGAGATCTCCAGTCGGTCTGCCTCTTCAGCATCAATATTGATACCGATGTCGTACTGGCGTGCCAGCTGGGTCAGCGACTTCAGGCGCGGATAAAGCTCATCCATCACGCGGTCATACTGCGCGCGGCTATAACGCGGATGCAATGCCGACAGCTTGATAGAAATGCCCGGCCCTTCATAGATACCGCGCCCGTTTGAGGCTTTACCAATGGCGTGGATTGCCTGTTGGTACGACACCATATAAGCCTGGGCATCAGCGGCGGTCAGTGCGGCTTCACCCAGCATGTCATAAGAGTAGCGGAAACCTTTTTCTTCCAGCTTACGCGCGTTAGCCAGCGCTTCGGCGATAGTCTCTCCGGTGACAAACTGCTCCCCCATCAAACGCATCGCCATGTCGACGCCTTTACGCACCAGCGGTTCACCGCTCTTGCCGATGATGCGGTTCAGCGAGCGTGAGAGACTGGCTTCGTTATGCGTAGAAACCAGACGACCGGTAAACAACAGCCCCCAGGTCGCCGCGTTGACGAAAAGTGACGGGCTGCGTCCAATGTGCGACTGCCAGTTGCCGTTGCTGATTTTGTCGCGGATTAACGCATCGCGGGTTGCCTTATCAGGAATACGCAGCAAGGCTTCCGCCAGACACATCAGCGCAACGCCTTCCTGCGAAGAAAGAGAAAATTCCTGCAATAAACCCTGAACCATCCCTGCGCGGCCGCTGGCGGTCTTCTGGTTACGCAGTTTGTCGGCCAGGCTGTATGCCAGCTTGTGCGCTTGCTCAGCGATGGGTTGCGGCAGACGAGCCTGCTCCATCAGCATCGGCACTGCGTCGGTTTCGGCGCGGCGGTACGCGGCGGTGATTGCTGCGCGGGAAACTGACTGCGGCAGGATCTGCTCGGCAAATTCAAGGAAAGGCTGGTGCGCTTCATTCTGCGGCGTGGTTGGCTCCTCACCCTCATTCGCGGCACCCGCCAGCAGGGCCGGTAGTTCAGGAAGCGCGTCGTCATTTTCCAGTCTTTCGAGATAATTAAAGATGGCTTGTTTGATCAGCCAATGTGGCGTGCGATCGATTCGTGATGCTGCTGTTTTAATACGCTCGCGAGTGGCGTCATCCAGCTTAACCCCCATCGTGGTGGTTCCCATGCCGTTTACTCCTGTTGTACTGAAATACGGGTCTGATAGTTACCGAGAAATATCCACTATGTTGCAACTTTGTGCAACCGTGTTAAATGTGACTTGGTTTGCAAGCTTGGAAATGAATGAAATGTTAATAAATGTGAGTTTTATGATGTGGGCTGTAAAAATTACAAAATCTTTTTCTCTGCGGTAGTTAACACTTTTAAAAGGTGCAACCGAAAAAAATGTGAGAGAGTGCAACCTACAGAAAAATGCTATCTACTCTGGATCAAATTTGATGTAAATGGTGTGTTAAATCGATTGTGAATAACCATCGCTTCCGGCAGGATACGGTCGCCCTGGTCAACATAGATATCTTTGCCACGTTCCGGCAGGGTAATAAAACGGCAAGCCACGGCATTGCTGATACATAATTTTGGAGAGTTTTGATGGCTATTAGCACACCGATGTTAGTGACATTCTGTGTCTATATTTTCGGCATGATATTGATAGGGTTTATTGCTTGGCGTTCGACCAAAAACTTTGACGATTATATTCTGGGTGGACGCAGTCTGGGTCCGTTCGTAACGGCGTTGTCCGCCGGGGCATCTGACATGAGCGGCTGGCTGCTGATGGGGCTGCCTGGCGCGATTTTCCTGTCGGGGATTTCAGAAAGTTGGATCGCTATCGGTCTGGTATTAGGGGCATGGATCAACTGGAAACTGGTGGCCGGGCGTTTACGTGTACACACCGAATACAATAACAATGCGCTGACGTTACCGGATTACTTTACCGGTCGCTTTGAAGATAAAAGCCGAATTCTACGTATTATCTCCGCGCTGGTTATTCTGCTGTTTTTCACCATCTATTGTGCTTCAGGGATTGTGGCAGGGGCGCGTCTGTTTGAAAGCACCTTTGGCATGAGCTACGAAACAGCGCTGTGGGCGGGCGCGGCCGCGACGATCATTTACACCTTTATCGGTGGTTTCCTGGCAGTAAGCTGGACCGATACCGTCCAGGCCAGCCTGATGATCTTCGCCCTGATCCTGACGCCGGTGATGGTTATTATTGGTGTGGGTGGGTTTGATGATTCGCTGGAAGTGATTAAACAAAAGAGCATTGAGAACGTGGATATGTTCAAAGGGCTTAACTTTGTTGCCATCATTTCCCTGATGGGATGGGGACTGGGCTATTTCGGTCAGCCGCATATTCTGGCGCGCTTTATGGCGGCAGATTCTCACCATAGCATTGTCCACGCACGTCGCATTAGTATGACCTGGATGATTCTGTGTCTGGCTGGCGCGGTTGCCGTTGGGTTCTTCGGCATTGCTTACTTCAATAACAACCCGTCGTTGGCGGGTGCCGTGAACCAGAATGCTGAGCGTGTGTTTATTGAACTGGCGCAGATCCTGTTCAATCCATGGATTGCCGGTATTCTGTTGTCTGCGATCCTTGCAGCGGTGATGTCGACGCTGAGCTGCCAGCTGCTGGTATGCTCCAGTGCGATTACCGAAGATTTGTACAAAGCGTTCCTGCGTAAAAATGCCAGCCAGAAAGAGCTGGTATGGATTGGGCGTATCATGGTGCTGGTCGTGGCGCTGGTGTCCATCGCGCTGGCGGCAAACCCAGAGAACCGTGTGCTCGGCCTGGTGAGCTACGCCTGGGCTGGCTTTGGTGCTGCCTTTGGTCCGGTTGTTCTGTTCTCCGTAATGTGGTCGCGTATGACCCGTAACGGCGCACTGGCAGGGATGGTCATTGGTGCAGTGACGGTTATCGTCTGGAAGCAGTTTGCCTGGTTGGGCCTGTATGAAATCATCCCGGGCTTCGTGTTCGGCAGCATCGGGATTGTGGTCTTCAGTCTGTGGGGGAAAGCGCCATCAGCAGCAATGCAGAAACGTTTTGCCGAGGCTGATGCGCATTATCATTCAGCACCGCCGTCGCGTTTGCAGGAAGAATAATCAGCCTCTGTCCTCAAGCCCGCCGTGTGCGGGCTTTTATATTGACCCGGTCGTAAAACCGTCATAACCGTTACCTACCTAACCTTTTACATTCAGTCATCATTCTCAAAACATTCTGCTTGAGTTTTTCTTTGCTGTAATGATAATCACTATCACTGTAATTTACTTTTCTTTTCATCAATTGACCGAGAATAACGTTTAAGGGTTCTTCGCATGTTTGTTCCATTTCTAATTATGTTGCGCGAAGGGTTAGAGGCCGCGCTGATTGTCAGCCTGATTGCCAGCTACCTGAAACGGACTCAGCGCGGTCGATGGATTGGTGTGATGTGGATTGGTGTTCTGCTGGCGGCGGCGTTATGCCTGGCGTTAGGGATTTTCATCAACGAAACCACCGGTGAATTTCCGCAAAAAGAACAGGAGCTGTTTGAAGGTATCGTGGCGGTCATTGCCGTGGTGATCCTCACCTGGATGGTGTTCTGGATGCGTAAAGTTTCCCGCAACGTCAAAGTCCAGCTTGAACAGGCTGTCGATAACGCGTTGCAACGCGGTAATCATCACGGCTGGGCGCTGGTGATGATGGTCTTTTTTGCTGTTGCGCGAGAAGGGCTGGAATCGGTGTTCTTCCTGCTGGCGGCATTCCAGCAGGATGTGGGTATTTGGCCACCGCTAGGTGCGATGCTGGGACTGGCTACCGCGGTGGTACTGGGATACCTGATTTACCTCGGCGGCATTCGCCTCAACCTCGGGGCATTCTTTAAATGGACCAGCCTGTTCATTTTGCTGGTAGCTGCCGGTCTTGCCGCTGGGGCCATTCGTGCATTCCACGAAGCTGGGTTGTGGAATCATTTTCAGGATGTGGCGTTTGATATGAGCAGCGTTCTGTCAACGCATTCGCTGTTTGGCACATTAATGGAAGGGATCTTCGGTTATCAGGAAGCGCCAAGCGTTAGTGAAGTCGCTGTCTGGTTTATCTACCTGATTCCGGCGTTGATTATGTTTGCACTACCGCCGCGTTCAGGCACTACGGCATCGCGTACCGCACCTTGATAAAAACGCGATGCAGAATACTTTTTAGTTACAACATACTTATTTATAGGGATAGGTTATGACGTTTAATTTTCGCCGTAGTGCGCTGCAGTTGGGTATTGCCGCGCTGTTTGCATCCGCTTTTTCTGCACAAGCCGCCGATATTCCGCAGGTGAAAGTCACGGTTAACGACAAACAGTGTGAACCGATGACGATCACGGTTAACGCCGGGAAAACGCAGTTCATCATCCAGAACCACAGCCAGAAAGCGCTGGAGTGGGAAATTCTTAAAGGCGTTATGGTGGTTGAAGAGCGCGAAAACATTGCGCCCGGTTTTAGCCAGAAAATGACGGCTAACCTGCAGCCGGGTGAATATGATATGACCTGCGGTCTGCTGACCAACCCGAAAGGCAAGCTGATCGTGAAGGGGACTGCAACGGCAGATGCCGCGCACAGCGACGCTCTGCTGAGTCTGAGCGGCGCGATTACTGAATACAAAGCCTATGTAACGGCAGAAACCGCACAACTGGTGACAGGCACGAAAGCCTTCACCGATGCGATTAAAGCAGGTGATCTGGAAAAAGCGAAATCGCTGTATGCGCCAACCCGTCAGCATTATGAGCGTATTGAACCGATTGCTGAACTGTTCTCCGATCTCGACGGCAGCATTGATGCGCGTGAAGATGATTATGAGCAAAAAGCCGCCGATCCGAAATTCACCGGCTTCCACCGCCTGGAGAAAGCGCTGTTTGGCGACAATACCACTAAAGGTATGGACAAGTACGCCGACCAATTAAACAGTGATGTTCTTGACCTGCAAACGCGTATTAGCGAGCTGGCTTTCCCACCGTCTAAAGTGGTTGGCGGAGCAGCAGGGTTGATTGAAGAAGTTGCTGCCAGCAAAATCAGTGGGGAAGAAGATCGCTACAGCCATACCGATCTGTGGGATTTCCAGGCTAACGTCGATGGCGCGCAGAAAATTGTCGATCTCCTGCGTCCTCAATTACAAAAATCCAATGCTGAACTGCTGGCGAAGGTGGATGCGAACTTCAAAAAAGTCGATACCATTCTGAGCAAGTACCGTACCAAAGACGGTTTTGAAACCTATGACAAACTGACCGATGCCGATCGCAATGCGCTGAAAGGGCCAATCACGACGCTGGCGGAAGACTTGTCGCAATTACGCGGTGTTCTGGGTCTGGATTAAGCACTATGCAGCAAGATAATGAAAACGGCGTGAGCGAACCGTCACGCCGACGTTTACTGAAAGGGATGGGCGCCCTGGGTGGGGCGCTGGCGCTGGCGGGTGGATGCCCGGTCGCTCACGCGCAAAAAACGCAAAGCGCGCCGGGAACACTGTCACCTGATGCACGCAGTGAACAACAACCGTTTTATGGCCAGCACCAGGCCGGGATCCTGACGCCGCAGCAAGCCTCAATGATGCTGGTGGCGTTCGATGTGCTCGCCAGTGATAAAGCTGATCTTGAGCGTCTGTTTCGTTTACTAACCAGCCGGTTTGCGTTTCTAACCACCGGTGGGCCGGCACCAGAAACGCCGAATCCACGTTTACCGCCAATGGATTCCGGTATTCTTGGGGCATACATAGCGCCGGATAATCTGACGATGACGCTGTCGGTTGGATCTTCACTGTTTGATGAGCGCTATGGTCTGAAAGCACAGATGCCGAAAAAACTGCAAAAAATGACGCGTTTTCCGAATGACTCACTGGATGCAGCGTTATGTCATGGCGATTTGCTGTTGCAGATTTGCGCCAACACGCAGGACACCGTTATCCATGCGCTGCGCGATATCATTAAGCATACGCCCGATCTGCTCAGCGTGCGCTGGAAGCGGGAAGGGTTTATTTCCGACCATGCCGCACGCAGTAAAGGTAAAGAGACACCTGTCAATTTGCTGGGATTTAAGGATGGAACCGCGAATCCCGACGCAGCCAATGCAACGCTGATGCAAAACGTGGTGTGGGTCACTGCGGAGCAGGGGGAACCGGCATGGGCACAAGATGGTAGCTATCAGGCCGTCAGGCTCATCCAGTTCCGTGTGGAATTCTGGGACCGTACGCCGCTTAAAGAGCAGCAAACGATTTTCGGCCGCGATAAACATACCGGCGCACCGCTGGGTATGCAGCACGAGCATGATGTGCCGGATTACGCCAACGATCCCGAAGGCGAGGTAATTGCACTCGACAGCCATATCCGTCTGGCAAATCCGCGCACCAAAGAGACTGACTCCAGTTTGATGATGCGCCGTGGCTACAGCTATTCGCTCGGCGTGACCAATTCTGGTCAACTGGATATGGGACTGTTGTTTGTTTGCTATCAGCACGACCTGGAAAAAGGGTTTTTGACGGTGCAAAAACGCCTGAACGGTGAAGCGCTTGAGGAGTATGTCAAACCTATTGGTGGGGGATACTTCTTTGCCTTGCCGGGCGTCAAAACTGCAGACCATTATCTGGGACAGGCCCTGCTCGAAGCATGATGATTGTGCCCCGCAGTGCGGCGGGGCATTTCCTGACACTCTGATGAATGAAAAAATTATTTTTCATGATCGGCGGCGACTGAAATAATTCTGTCATCTCTCTGCAAGAGACTGTTGCTGGCGATAAGATGAAATTAAGTTAACGATAAGTAAAAATATTGTTGCATTAACGAAGGGTTATGATGTAATTATAAGTAATAGCGGTAGTTCCCGGCGGTGATAGTCGTTCACTATGGAGATCGCGAATGGAAAAGTCCTGTACTGGACATGTTTTTCAACGTTATTGCAGTCCCTTACGCGGACGTTTCTCTTCCGGTAGCCATCTCGTCACCGTTAAATCTCTCTCCCTTTCACTTCTTATCCTTGTAACTGACACCCTGTACGGTGCGCGTAGCCGTGTATGGCGTCTTATCCGAAGGCAGGCAATGGCTTACAAGGAAGCCAACCCTCAGATGTTCGTGCGCATAATCGTGCCGCCAACGGCGCGTGTGATGTATACCTACAACTCAAGGTGCTATCCATGGGAAGACAAAAAGCAGTGATCAAAGCTCGTCGCGAAGCAAAACGTGTGCTGAGGCGGGATTCGCGTAGCCATAAACAGCGCGAAGATGAATCGGTCACCTCGCTTGTGCAGATGGGCGGCGTAGAAGCGATTGGTATGGCGCGTGATAGCCGCGACGCCACACCGATCACGGCGCGAAATGAAGCTCAGGCGCACTACCTGAATGCTATCGAGAGCAAGCAGCTGATCTTCGCCACCGGTGAAGCCGGGTGTGGTAAAACCTGGATCAGCGCGGCGAAAGCAGCAGAAGCCCTGATCCACAAAGATGTGGACAGGATCATTGTAACCCGTCCAGTTCTGCAAGCTGATGAAGACCTCGGCTTCTTACCTGGGGATGTCTCCGAGAAGTTCGCTCCCTATTTTCGTCCGGTTTATGACGTGCTGGTAAAACGTCTGGGAGCCTCCTTTATGCAATATTGCCTGCGACCTGAGATTGGTAAGGTAGAAATCGCGCCGTTCGCGTATATGCGGGGACGTACATTTGAAAATGCTGTTGTTATTCTGGATGAGGCTCAGAATGTGACTGCTGCGCAAATGAAGATGTTTTTGACCCGACTCGGAGAGAATGTGACGGTGATTGTGAATGGGGATATTACCCAGTGCGATCTCCCCGCTCATGTTCGTTCAGGGCTAAGCGATGCGCTGGCCCGTTTCGAAGAAGATGACATGATTGGGATCGTTCGATTCAACAAAGATGATTGCGTTCGCTCGGCACTGTGTCAGCGGACGCTCAATGCTTACAACTGATCTGTTTTGCGTCTTCAAGGCCCGGGAAACCGGGCTTTGTTTTTTGTACCCCTATGAGCACAACGGACTGATGGCGTGGCCAACATTGTTGGTGAGGTCAGGTGTTCACGTTGTATCCCGCATGGGAAAATAGCTATAAAAAAGCCGCTGGTCGCGGCTTTTTAAATAAAACTGAGGTTACTGTGGGAACCACTGGTCACTGATTTTCTGGTACGTGCCGTCCGCTTTGATAGCCGCCAGCGCACTGTTCAGTTTTTCCAGCAGGGCTTTGTTATCCGGGCGAACAGCAATGCCAAGACCCGTACCAAAGTATTGCGGATCGGTGACTTTTGCCGTTGCAGTACCTAACTGTGGATTAGTTTTCAGCCACTCATTGACGACGGCAGTGTCGCCAAATACGCCATCAATACGGCCATTTTTCAGGTCGATAATCGCATTCTGATAGCTGTCGTAGGCCACGGTTTTTACTTCAGGATGTTTGTCCTGCAGGTATTTCTGGTGCGTGGTGCCGTTTTCCATCCCAATACGTTTGCCTTTCAGATCATCAAAGCTTTTATAGGTGTCTTTCTTCGCAATTACCAGCGCTGAGTTGGCATAGTACGGCTGGGTGAAGGAAACCTGCTTGCTACGTTCAGGCGTGATGTCCATGCCGGAAATCACCGCATCATATTTTTTGAATTTCAGCGCGGGGATCAGGCTGTCAAAAGCGTGATTGGTGAAAGTACAGTCAGCCTGCATTTGTTTGCACAGCGCCGTCGCCAGATCGATGTCAAAACCGACAATTTTATTGCTGGCGTCCAGCGACTCAAATGGCGGGTAAGTCGCTGATACACCGAAATTAATTTTATCTGCAGCTGAGGCGCCAGCGGCGAAAGTAGCAAGTAATGCGGCCAGTACTAACTTTTTCATGGTGGAACTCCCGTCTGTCAATCTTATGATTATTTACCGTGTCTGCGGCGTGGATTAACAATGCCATTTAATGAATTTATATGCAATAAAAATGATTAAGTATTTTTTTGATGTAAAAAAAGACGGGCTATTGTGAGACTTGCCCGTCTTGTGTTTTTAGGTTTATGCAGTTATTTGGCTTAATTACGGTGTTCAAACGCCAGCGCTTTACGTTCGATTAAGCGCATCATCAGCGTCAGCAAGCCGTTGACGATCAGGTAAATCACACCCGCAGCACCGAATACCATCACGTCATAAGTACGACCGTACAGCAACTGGCTATAGCCCATAACTTCCATCAGCGTGATGGTGTATGCCAATGAGGTACTTTTAAAGACCAGCACCACTTCGTTGGAATACGAGGAGAGGGCGCGTTTAAAGGCGTACGGCAACAGAATTGCCAGCGTATCCTTTTTGCTCATCCCCAGCGCACCACAGGACTGCCACTGGCCTTCCGGGATTGCTCGAATCGCACCGTAAAACAGTTGCGTGGTATAGGCCGCACTGTTTAAGGACAGCGCGATTAACGCGCACAGCCACGGTTCTGACAGCAAATGCCAGAGCACCGGATATTCCTGCAGCGCAGGGAACTGCCCTGGTCCGTAGTAGATCAGGAAAATTTGCACCAGCAGCGGTGTACCGGTAAACAACGTGATATAGGCGCGAACCAGCCAGACCACAATCGGCGTCTTAAGCGTCAGGATGACAGTGAAAATCAGCGCCAGCACCAGAGCAACTACGATGGAGGCGACCGTCAGCGTCAGGCTGGTATGTAGCCCTTTCAACAATTCAGGTAAATACTCAAGCATCAGCCCGGTCTCCGCTCAAAACGTGTCGCGCGCAGGTCAATGCGTTTGAGAATGTACTGACTCACCAGTGTAATCACCAGGTAAATAGCGGCCGCCACAATGTACCAGGTAAAGGGTTCCTGGGTACGGGTAGCGATGCTCTTGGTTTGCAGCATCAGATCGTTCACGCTGATAAGGCTGACCAGCGCGGTATCTTTCAGCAATACCAGCCACTGGTTACCGAGCCCCGGCAGCGCGTGACGCCACATTTGCGGCATCACCAGGCGAAAGAAAATCGCGGTTTTAGATAAACCCAGCGCCTGGCCTGATTCCCATTGCCCGAGTGGTACGGCCTTCAGCGCGCCACGCAGCGTTTGCGACGCGTAAGCGGCGTACAGCAATGACAGCGCAATCACACCGCACAGGAACGGGCTGACGTCGAAGTTTTCGATCTGCATCTGCACCGGAATTTGTACAAATCCGAGATTGATCGTAAAGCCATCGGCCAGCGTCAGTAGCAACTGTGAGGAGCCGAAATAGATAAACAGAACCACCAGAATTTCTGGTAACCCGCGCAGAATGGTGACCAGCGCTGAACCTGCCCATGCCACTGGACGCCATTTTACGGACTCCCAGACGGCAAAAAACATGGCGAGCGCGAGGCCGATGATCAGCGCACAAACGGCAAGGCCGACGGTCATCCCGGCGGCGCTTGCTAAAGGAAAAAATTCATTCATCAAATATTACTTCTGGAACCATTTGTTGTAGATGGTCTCGTAAGTCCCATCTTTCTTCACTTTTTCCAGCGCAGCGTTAAATTTCTGCTGCAGCTCGGTATTACCCTGGCGCACAGCAATGCCCAGACCGGTACCGAAGTAATCTTTATCCGTGACTTTGTCGCCAACCGCGGCCAGTTTCGGATTGTCTTTCAGCCATTCCGTTACTACTGCGGTATCACCAAAGACGCCGTCAATACGACCGTTTTGCAGATCGAGTTTGGCATTCTGATAACTGTCATACGGCACGGTAGTCACTTCCGGATGTTTATCCATGATGAATTTCTGGTGCGTAGTACCGTTTTGAACACCGACTTTTTTGCCTTTCAGCTGATCAATGCTGGTGTATTTACCCTGTTGGCCAACAAACAGCGCAGAGTTGTCGTAATACGGGGTGGTGAACAGAACCTGTTTTTCACGTTCAGGCGTGATGTCCATACCGGCCATCACCGCGTCAAAACGACGGAATTTCAGGCTCGGGATCAGGCTGTCGAAGGCCTGATTGGTGAAGGTACATGTGGCGTCAATCTCTTTACACAGCGCATTCGCCAGATCAACGTCAAACCCTACGATCTTGTTGTTAGCATCGATCGATTCAAACGGAGGATAAGACGCTTCGGTGGCGAAACGAATGGTTTGGGCTGCGGTAGCGGAAAGGCTAAAACCTGCGATTAGCGCGGCAATCAGAACTTTTTTCATTGTATTGTCCCGAATCTTAGTGAGAAAGATAGTTTTTAAACGCTTCGGTTTGCGGGTTGGCAAAGCAGCTCGCATCCCCAAACTCGACGATATGACCGTTTTCCATGTACACCACGCGACTGGCCGTTTTACGAGCAACTTCCACTTCGTGGGTGACGATCACCTGAGTAATATTGGTTTCTGCCAGCTCACGAATGATGCTGACGATTTGGGCGGTAATTTCCGGATCAAGCGCTGCGGTAGGCTCATCAAACAGCAGCACCTGTGGTTCCATCATCAACGCGCGGGCGATGGCCACACGCTGCTGCTGGCCGCCGGACAGATGCAGTGGATAGCGATCGCTGTACGGCTTCAGACGCAGACGTTCCAGCAGTTTCTCGGCACGCGCCATCGCTTGCTCTTTTGTCAGACCCAGTACGCGGCAGGGCGCTTCAATCAGGTTCTGCACCACCGTGAGATGCGGCCAAAGATTATATTGCTGGAAGACCATGCCCACGTTTTGACGCAGATCCCGAATGGCTTTATCTGACGGGGTTTTCGTGAAGTCGAAACGGTTACCCGCAATAGAGAGCGTGCCCGAGCGCGGCATCTCAAGCAGGTTGAGTACGCGCAGTAGCGAGCTTTTCCCGGCTCCACTTGGGCCAAGTAACACCAGTGTTTCACCCTGAGGGCAATCCAGCGTGATATCGAACAGCGCCTGATGTGCGCCGTAGAAGCAGTTAATGCCGTTTAATTGAATACTCATTGACACTCGATACTGGCAGTCTGATAGCTATTGAAGCCGCAGATACTACCTTTGACAGAATAGTTATGCAATATTTATGCGTTAAAAGTTAAATGCAAACCGCATTCTTATCTAAACATAGCACAAAATAGCGGGGCTACCAGCGGGCAAGAATAATTGTCGGCATTCTATGCAGAATGCCAGACAATTTAAGGGGTTTATGATTTTGACGGTGAATGGGGCAGTTAGCGGTTTTCGACAGACTGGCGCAGCGTCCCGGCTGGCGCGTGTACGCTGCCGCCCAGATAACGCACATCATCGATCACCCAGCACTGGCCTTCGCGGATCATTAGCACTTCATCGCGCCAGCTCTGATCGCCTTGTTTGAGTTCGACGCGCAGCGGAATATTGCGTGCATCGCTATTCGGAATGGTTGATGCGCTGGCGACGCTGGCACTGTCCGGAAGTGTGGCGCGGCTGGAGAACGGATCGCTGTTAAACAGAGCGCGATGCGCGTTATCACGGCTGGCATCGTTCAGCAGTTTAGCCAGGTTGTCGCTGAGGTATGGGCGCAGGGCGGTAAGATCGTTGTTTCGATGCTGAATACGGTAATCATAGAATTGTTGAGCCACGCTGTCTGGCTCGCCTTCTACGCATGAACCGCTACGCGTGCCGTTATCTTTATAGACCGGCGTCACGGTAGTACAGGCGCTGAGAAGGAGTGCACAGGGAACCAGCAGAGAGAGTTTCGAGTAGCGCATAATGATTTCCTTATTAGCTTTCTACTATTAGTGTTCTACGTTGATAGAATATATCCTTTCAATGATAGTGGATCGGTTCGATAATGCTTTTGAGATCGTGCTCTTAGCGCAAAAAGGAGATTAACCATGCAGTTTTCGACTACCCCTACGCTGGAAGGGCAGAGCATCGTGGAATACTGCGGTGTTGTGACTGGCGAAGCCATTTTAGGCGCGAACATTTTCCGCGATTTTTTCGCCGGCATTCGCGATATTGTCGGCGGTCGCTCCGGCGCGTATGAAAAAGAGCTGCGTAAAGCGCGTGAAATTGCTTTCCAGGAGCTGGGTGAACAGGCCAAAGCGCTGGGTGCTGATGCGGTGGTCGGTATTGATATTGATTACGAAACCGTGGGCAAAGACGGCAGTATGCTGATGGTGAGCGTCAGCGGCACGGCGGTGAAAACTCGCCGATGAAGCGTCTGTTGTGTCTGCTGGCATTTACGCTGTTGCTGGTGGGATGTGCTGGCGAAAAAGGGATTGTCGACAAAGACGGGTATCAGTTAGATACCCGCCGTCAGGCACAGGCTGCTTATCCACGCATTAAAGTGCTGGTTATCCATTACACGGCCGATGATTTTGACTCTTCTCTGGCTACGCTGACCGATAAAAACGTCAGCTCGCACTATTTGATCCCGGCTGTGCCGCCGCTCTACCACGGCAAACCGCGTATCTGGCAACTGGTGCCGGAAAAAGATCTGGCCTGGCATGCGGGGATTAGCTTCTGGCGTGGCGCTACGCGTATTAACGATACCTCAATTGGCATTGAGCTGGAAAACCGCGGCTGGCAAAAATCGGCAGGGATAAAATATTTTGCGCCGTTTGAGCCCGCGCAGATTCAGGCGCTGATCCCATTGGCGAAAGATATTATCGCCCGCTACGACATCAAACCGCAGAACGTGGTAGCCCATGCGGACATCGCCCCGCAACGAAAGGACGATCCCGGACCGCTTTTCCCATGGAAAGTGTTGGCCGAACAGGGCATTGGCGCGTGGCCGGATGCTCAGCGTGTGGCGTTTTATCTTGCCGGGCGAGCGCCTCATACGCCGGTAGAAACCGCATCTTTACTCGATCTGCTGTCGCGTTACGGCTATGAGGTAAAATCTGAAATGACGCCGCGCGAACAGCAGCGGGTGATTATGGCGTTCCAGATGCACTTCCGCCCCACGTTGTGGAACGGCGTGGCGGACGCAGAAACTCAGGCGATTGCCGAAGCGTTACTGGAAAAATACGGGCAGGGTTAACGCAGAACACCAATGCCTGATGGCGCTTCGCTTATCAGGCCTACGGCTAATTTGGGCTGGTTTTTTGTAGGCCAGATAAGGCGCTTGCGCCGCCATCCGGCAATGGTTAACGCGGCAGCTTACCGTGGTCGCGCAGCCAGGCCGCGGTACGTTCAATCCCTGCATCCAGCGTCACAATGGGCTGATAACCCAACTCTTCCTGAGCGCGGGTAGTATCCAGCGTAAAATCAAAATTTAGCTTCGAGACGCCGTAATGCGTCAGCTTTGGCTCTTTTGCCGATTTATTGCCTAAACGCTCCATGCTGCGGGCAATCATGTCCAGCATCGGGTAGGGAACTGAGCGGATCCGACAATCAATATTCAGCTCGTCGATGAGCTTCTGCACAATGCTGCGCAGAGTACGATGCTCGCCGTTGGTAATGTTGTACGCGCGACCCGAAGGCAGCTTATCGCAGGCTTGCTGACTTGCCAGCCACATCGCGTGCACTGCATTTTCGTAGTAGGTCATATCTACCAGCGCACTTCCGCCGTGCGGCAACAGGATGCTGCCATAGTGGTACATCATATGGGCCAGGCGCGGGATAAAGACCTTATCGTGTGGCCCGAACAGGCTTTGCGGACGCAATACCGTAAAACGCGTCTGCGGGTTGGCCTGCGCCAGCAACGCGATCACGTCTTCGCCAGCTGCTTTGCTGCGGGCAAATTCATTGGCGAAGCGGTGCGGACGAAAGTCCTCTTTGATATCGCGATGGTGATGATAATCAAAATAGAGCGACGGCGAGGAGATATGAATGAAGTTACGCACGCCCCAGGCCACGGCCCACTCGCCCAGGCGGCGAGTAGCGCGAACGTTAGCCAGATCGAAGGCTTCCTGAGTTCCCCACGGTGAGGTAAAACTGGAGCAGTGCCACAGCGTGTCGATGCCGGCAAGCATCACTTTTGCCTGCGAAGAAACCAGCTCGGTCAAATCCGCATGCACAAATTCTGCGCCCATTTTTTCCAGCAGTTTGCCCATCGCTTCGTTGCGACCGGTGGCTCTGACGCTGACGCCTTTGCTGCATAAAAACTCAACCGCGTTTCGGCCCAAGCCGCTGGTGGCTCCGGTAACCAGTACCTTCATATCAATCCACTGTGTTTAAAAAACGTCGTGCGCATTCTTCCGTGAATTACGTCTGTATGCAATGGGAAACATGAAAGAATACAGTCTCTTTTTCGCATTAGTCTGTGATTTGTTCTGCAAGTTTGGCAATACGCTTCGCCATCCCTCTGAAAATGAACAGGTGGGCGGGGATCATCAACAGCCAGTAGAAGAGGCCAGGCATGCCGTGCGGATGCCACCAGGCGCGTACATCAATGCGTCGGTGATCGCCTTTATCTTCCAGTGTGAAGCTCAGGCGACCCAAACCAGGCGCTTTCATTCCAAACAGCAGCGTCAGCTGTTTCTCGGGTTCAACAATGATAACTTTCCAGCTATCGACAGTATCGCCAACCTGTAATAGCGGGTGTTGTGGTCGGCCTTTTGCCAGCTTATGGCCGACCAGCAGATCTAACGCCGCACGCGTTTTCCACAAAATGTTGCCAAAGAAGTAGCCTTCTTTGCCGCCGAGCCGGTTCACGACCTGCCACAACGCTTTTTTGCTGGCGGAGGTTTCTACGCTAAAGCCAGCCTGTTTGGCAAAATAGCCATATTCAGGACGCCAGCGGGCAAACGCCTGCGCGTCGTAACCCCAGTCGCTGGAATTAACCAGTTTTTCTTCTTCCTTCAACGTGCTGCGCACTGCGTCATCAAAGGCAATCAGCTTTTGCGGGATCAGCGCACGTAATTCGGTATCATCGGCTAACAGGTCGTGTTTCAGGCCCTGGATCAGCGCTTTGGCCGTGGTCGGCGGCACCGACGTAATGACGTTTAAAAACCAGACCGAAATCCAGCGGGTAGGAAAGGGAATGGGGATGAGCAGGCGATGTTTACCGCTGACCGCCATAAAATGCTCGAACTGTTCCTGATAGCTCAACACCTGCGGCCCGGCGGCTTCGAGGATGCGGTGATGTTGTGTGGGATGGTCCAACAGTGCCACCAGGTAATACATCAAATTCTCCAGCGCGATAGGCGTGGTACGCGAGCGTACCCAGCGTGGCGGGGTGAGAACCGGCAGGTTGTAAACCATATCGCGCATTACTTCAAAGGCAGCAGAACCTGCCCCCACGATAATGCCCGCACGCAATTCCGTCATCGGCACGCCTGATTCACGCAAGGTGTCAGCGGTTATTTGCCGCGCACGCAGATGATCGGATTGTTCATGCCGGGGAGCCTGTAATGAGCTCAGGAAAATAAGCTGATTGACCGGTGTATTACGCAGCGCATCGCGCACGTTCATCGCCACCTGACGTTCGTGGGCGATAAAATCACCGCCTTCACCCATGCCATGGACCAGGTAATAAACCGTATCAACGCCGGTCAGCAACGGCGTAAGGTTATCTGGCCAATTCAAATCGACCTTATGGCAACTGACGTTGGCCAGTTGCTGCTTTTCCAGTCGTTCAATGCGACGTGCCGCAGCCAACACCTGATGCCCTTGCTGACTGAGCGCCTGTACCAAATGCTGACCAATGTAGCCACTGGCGCCAAGAACCAAAATCCGTTGCGGCACGCCCATCTCCTTATTGGGTTAAAAAAGCGCGCCAGTGGGCGACGACTTCAGCAAGTTGTTCACGTGATACGTCCAGATGCATTACCAGGCGCACAATCGGCGAGGCGTTAATCAGCACGCCTTGTGCTTTCATGTATTCGCCCAGCGCGGCAGCGTGCTCTTCGCCAACACGAACAAACAGCATGTTGGTGTCGTGGCGCATGACGTCCGCCCCTGCTTCGCGCAGTTGCTCCGCCATCCAGGTGGCGTTGTCATGGTCTTCCTGCAAACGCGCCACGTTATTTTTCAGCGCATACAGTCCGGCCGCCGCCAAAATACCCGCCTGGCGCATTCCGCCGCCGGTCATTTTGCGCCAGCGAATGGCACGCTTGATGTACTCGTGGCTGCCGACCAGCAGCGAGCCTACCGGCGTTCCCAGACCTTTGGAAAGACAAATGGTGAACGAGTCGCAGTATTGCGTGACATCTTTAAGCTCACAGCCATAGGCGACGATGGCGTTAAAAATACGCGCGCCGTCGACGTGCAGGGCAAGATTGCGCTCCCGGGTGAATTCCCAGGCCTCTTTCAGATACTCGCGCGGCAGCTCTTTGCCGTTATGCGTGTTTTCCAGGCTGAGCAGACGGGTGCGGGCAAAATGGATATCGTCTGCTTTGATTTTTGCTGCAACTTTGTCCAGCGGCAGGGAGCCATCCGGCGCGGCATCAATGGGTTGCGGTTGAATGCTACCAAGCACCGCTGCGCCACCCGCTTCGTAGAGATAGTTATGCGCGCCCTGACCGGCAATGTACTCTTCGCCGCGCTGACAATGGCTGAGCAGGGCCACCAGGTTCGCCTGAGTACCGGTAGGTAAGAAAATGGCGGCTTCTTTGCCAGAAAGCTCGGCTGCGTATTGCTGGAGGGCATTAACGGTAGGGTCATCACCGTAGACGTCGTCCCCGACCGGGGCGGCCATCATCTCTTCGAGCATGGCGCGACTGGGTCGGGTGACGGTATCACTGCGTAAATCAATCATGGTATCTCCTTATTACACTTCATCCTTCAAGCTGCCTCGGCGTTGGCCTCACCCTCAAACCCCAGTCACATAGTATTCCTATGCTCCTGGGGATTTTCGGGCTTGCCGCCTTGATGCATCATGAATGATTTTGTGTGTGGTTTAATAAGGATGTTTTACCTGAGCCAGTTAGTTTTCGCCAGTTCGATCACTTCATCACCGCGTCCGCTGATGATTGCGCGCAGCATATACAGGCTAAAACCTTTGGCTTGTTCGAGCTTGATCTGCGGCGGGATTGCCAGCTCTTCTTTCGCCACAACGACATCGACCAGAACCGGACCATCGATTGACATGGCGCGTTGCAGCGCCTCATCAACCTCTGAGGATTTCTCCACTCGAATGCCCGTGATGCCACAGGCCTCGGCAATCCGCGCGAAATTCGTGTCGTGCAGTTCGGTGCCGTCGGTCAGATAACCGCCAGCCTTCATCTCCATCGCCACAAATCCCAGCACGCTGTTGTTGAAGACAATAATCTTCACCGGTAACTTCATTTGCACCACCGACAGAAAATCGCCCATCAGCATGCTAAAGCCGCCGTCACCGCACATGGCGACGACCTGGCGTCCCGGTTCGGTCGCTTGTGCGCCGAGCGCCTGCGGCATGGCATTGGCCATCGACCCATGGTTAAAGGATCCAATCAGGCGGCGTTTGCCGTTCATTTTCAGATAGCGTGCCGCCCAAACCGTTGGCGTGCCCACGTCGCAGGTGAAGATGGCGTCGTCAGCGGCAAAGTGGCTGATTTGCTGTGCCAGATACTGCGGGTGAATGGCTTTATCACTGGGTTTGGCTAAATCATCCAGCCCTTTACGCGCCTCGCGATAGTGTTCCAGCGCTTTATCCAGGAACTGTCGCTCGGTTTTTTCTTCCACCAACGGCAGCAGGGCGCGGAGGGTGGATTTAATATCGCCTACCAGCGCCATATCCACTTTGCTGTGTGCGCCAATGCTTGCGGGATTGATATCAATCTGAATAATTTTGGCATCAGAGGGGTAGAACGGGCGATAGGGGAACTGGGTGCCGAGCAAAACCAGCGTGTCGGCATTCATCATGGTATGGAAGCCGGATGAAAAGCCAATTAACCCGGTCATACCCACGTCGTACGGGTTGTCGTACTCAACATGCTCTTTCCCACGCAGAGCGTGAACAATCGGGGCTTTGATTTTAGCCGCAAACTCAACCAGCTCTTTATGCGCACCGGCGCAGCCGCTGCCGCACATCAGGGCGATATTGCTGGAGTAGCGCAGCAGTTGCGCCAGTTTTCTCAGCTCTTCTTCTTCCGGGGTAACTACCGGGAGTGGCGCATGATACCAGTGCGTGGTGGCGCTTTCAGGGGCGGGCTTCAGCGCCACGTCGCCGGGTAATACCACCACGGAGACGCCACGGTTGAGCACCGCTTTACGCATAGCTATAGCCAGCACCTGGGGGATCTGCTCAGGGCTGGAAACCAGCTCGCAATAGTGGCTACATTCGCGGAACAACTCCTGCGGGTGGGTCTCCTGAAAATAACCACTGCCTATCTCACTGGAGGGAATATGCGCGGCAATCGCCAGCACCGGGACATGGTTGCGGTGGCAATCAAACAGGCCGTTAATCAGGTGCAGGTTTCCCGGTCCGCATGAGCCGGCACAGACGGCCAGCTCACCGGTCAGTTGGGCTTCTGCGCCTGCGGCAAAAGCGGCAACCTCTTCATGGCGGGTTGGCATCCAGTCAATCGTGCCCATACGATTCAGACTGTCACTAAGGCCATTGAGCGAGTCTCCCGTCACACCCCAAATACGTTTAACGCCAGCTTGTTCGAGTGTTTTAGCAATAAAAGCGGCAACCGTTTGTTTCATGGTTTTCCTTCTCCTCTAATGTGATACCGGTTACAAGTTTAGATGAAGATAATCGTTATGCTTCTCATTACCCCTTATTTCCGGCAGGTTTCATTTAATCTGTATTAAGCGTAGTTTGTTAATTGCACATGGTGAAACAAGGAATAAATTCAAATGGTTATAAAACTATTAAATACAGTTAACCGGGTACTGGCTCACGAAGATTTTGGCAAGTTTTTGTTACGCCTTGCTGTCGGTGGACTGATGCTGTTTCATGGGCTGCATAAACTGTTCGCGGGTATTGATGGCATCAGCGGCATGCTGATAGCGAAAGGTTTCCCGGGCTTTATTGCGTACGGCGTTCTGCTGGGAGAGGTTGTAGCGCCGTGTCTGATTATTCTTGGGATCCTGACACGCCCGGCGGCATTAGGGCTGGCGTTTACGATGGTTGTGGCATGGCTGATGGTCGGGATGGGCGAAACCTGGACACTGGATAAAACCGGTGCATGGGCGATTGAAAGTCTGGTGTACTTTTTTGTTGGCGCGATGGCGGTGGCGTTCTTGGGCGCGGGAAAATATGCCCTGGGCGGCAATTCAGCCTGGCGGTGATAAATGACCGGATGACGGTATTAATACTCCGTCCGGCCTACAACGGTTCTTGTAGGCCGGATAAGTATGCCATCCGGCAATGACTCTTTACGCAAGTACCAGATCACCCTGCGGATGACAGGAACAAGCCAGAACGTAACCTTCCGCAATTTCCGCATCGGTCAGCGTCATGGTGCTGCTGACCGTGTAGTTACCGTCAACCACTTTGGTTTTGCAGCAGCCGCAAACGCCTGCACGGCATGCGGCAACGACCGGAACCTTGTTGCTTTCCAGTGCTTCCAGTAGCGTCGTGCCCACCGGCGCATAGAACTCTTGTGCGGGTTGCAGCTTGGTGAATTTCAGACCACTGGTGGCGGCTTCGGCAACAGGTGTGAAGAACTGCTCTTTAAAGAAGCGTGTTACGCCAAGCGCTTTCACTTCTTTTTCGACCAGATCCATATACGGTGCCGGGCCACAGGTCATCACGGTACGCGAGGTCAGATCCGGGACGTTCTTCAGCAGTTCGGTGGTCAGTCGGCCGGAAACAAAACCCTGAGTGGCATTGTTTTCAGCGACTAATGTCACCGGATATTCACGCCATTCATCGGCAAAGATGACATCTTCTGGCGAGCGAACGTTGAAAATCACCTGCACGTCGGCTTGTGGACGGTACTTCGCCAACCAGCGACGCATCGACATGATTGGCGTTACGCCACAGCCGGCAGCCAGCATCAGGAACTTGTCTTCTGCTTTATCTTCACAGGTAAATTCACCCATGGCATCGGACAGCCAGATGTAGTCGCCGCGCTTCACGTCACGGGTCAGCCACTGCGAACCTGCACCCTCGTCAATGCGGCGGATGGTCAGCGTAATGTATTCGCTAACGCCCGGCGTTGAAGAAATGGTGTAAGCACGCAGCGTGTCCGCTGAATTACGTACGCTGACCAGTGCATACTGCCCGGCGCGGTACGGATAATAGTCGTGGCACAGCAACGAAATTGTCCATACATCCGGCGTTTCCTGATGGATGTGATGAACCTGCATCCGCCATGGGCACTGATGAGTTGGCATTGTCATTCTTTACTCCTTACGCGCTCAGCAGTTGCTTCATGTCTTCTTCAACGGTGGTCACGGAACGCAGACCAAATTTCTCGTTGAGAACTGCCAGCAGATCTGGCGTGAAGAAGCCAGGCGCAGTCGGGCCAGTCACGATGTTTTTCACGCCCAGCGACAGCAGGGTCAGCAGAATAACAATCGCTTTCTGTTCGAACCATGAGAGCACGAGAGACAGCGGCAGATCGTTCACGCCACAACCCAGTTTCTCCGCCAGCGTGACCGCCAGGATAATGGCAGAGTAGGCATCGTTACACTGACCGGCATCGACCAGACGCGGCAGACCTTCGATATCGCCGAATTCCAGTTTGTTGAAACGGTATTTACCACAGGCCAGAGTCAGGATCAGGCAGTCGTCTGGTACGCTGGTGGCGAAATCGGTGAAGTAGTTACGTTCACCACGTGCGCCGTCGCAGCCGCCAACCAGGAAGATGTGACGCAGTTTTTCACGGCTCACCAGGTCAATCAGGGTATCAGCTGCACCCAGCAGCGTCTGACGACCGAAACCAACGGTGATCAGATGCGGAATTTCGCTGTACGGGAAGCCAGCCATCTGCTGCGCCTGAGCAATAACCGGACCAAAGTCATCACCTTCGAGGTGGCTCACACCCGGCCAACCGACGATGCTACGGGTCCAGATGCGGTCATCATATGCGCCAACGGTTGGGTCGATGATGCAGTTAGAGGTCATGACGATTGGGCCAGGGAAGCGAGCAAATTCAACCTGCTGGTTCTGCCAGCCGCTGCCGTAGTTACCGATCAGGTGTTTGAACTTACGCAGCTCCGGGTAGCCGTGCGCCGGCAGCATTTCACCGTGGGTATAGACGTTAACACCGGTGCCTTCAGTCTGCTCAAGCAGGTTGTACAAATCTTTCAGGTCGTGACCGGAGATCAGAATGCACTTCCCTTCGGTTGCTTTTACGTTGACCTGAGTTGGGGTCGGGTGACCGTATTTCGTGGTTTCACCGGCATCCAGAATGCTCATCACTTTAAAGTTCATCTGGCCGATTTCCATTGAACACTCCAGCAGAGCATTCATATCGGAAGGCCAGGTACCCAGCCACGCCATGATTTTGTGGTACTGAGCGTAGATATCGTTGTCGTACTGGCCGAGAACGTGTGCGTGCTCCATGTAAGCTGCCGCACCTTTCAGACCGTACAGACACAGCAGACGCAGGCCGAGGATATTCTCACCGATGGTCGCTTTGTCTTTGTTCGGGGTGAATTCAGCGGCCTGACGTTGCAGGTCGCCCAGATCGTCGCTGACCAGTTGCAGGTCGGCCATCGGGTTTTCAACAGTTGCGTTAGCATCAATGTTCAGGCATTGCGCTTTCAGTGCATCGCGCATGGCGATAGCTTCACGAGCATAGCCAACAATACGCGGGGAATCGAAGTTCACGTTGGTCAGCGTGGAGAAGAATGCACGCGGCGCAAAGTTATCAACCTCATGGTCGATGATGCCGTATTCACGTGCTTTAACAGCCCATGCAGACAGACCTTGTAGGGCAGCAATCAGCAGATCCTGCAGATCGGAGGTTTCAGCCGTTTTACCGCACATACCCTGCGCGTAAGAGCAGCCGTTTCCTGCCGGAGTACGGATGGTTTGTTCACATTGCACACAAAACATGGTCACACCTTTTAAAGTTATATTTGATATACATGTTTAAGGTTATGCCTGCGCGCGAAGGGATTAAAGGGATTTCTGCTACAACTTGCAGGGAGATTGATTTAGCGCAATTTTGGCGGTAGCTGACTACCGCCAGAGAGGTATTTGTCTGTGTATCAGGCGGAGAAAAAGGCCATTAACAGTGGCACTAACAGACTCAGAATAAAGCCGTGCACAATGGCTGCGGGAACCATCTCCAGACCGCCACTGCGTTGTAACACGGGCAGCGTGAAATCCATTGACGTCGCCCCGCAAAGACCCAATGCGGTTGAACGGCTGCGGACCACCAGTCCAGGGATCAGCATAATGGCAATCAACTCACGCGCCAGGTCGTTAAAGAAGGCGGCGCTGCCAATTACTGGACCGAATGATTCGGTCAACAGAATGCCTGACAGGGAATACCAGCCAAAACCCGATGCCATCGCCAGTGCTGTTTTCAACGGCAGGCCGAGGATCAGCGCATTGATGACGCCGCCCAGCAGAGAACTGGCCACCACGACCACGGCAACAATCATGCCCCGACGGTTCAGTACAATCTGCTTTAATGTCATACCGCTGTTTCGCAGTTGGATCCCGACCAGGAATAATAAAAAGATCAGCGTATATTCGCTGGCTTCGGTCGCGTGCTGCAGCATCGACAATCCGCTAAGACCCAACAGAAAACCCAGCACCACGACGCCGCAAAGCTGTAGCGACTCAAGCGCCATCGCGATCCGGGAGGGGAGCTTCTCTTGCTGGTGGCTGTGTCGCCAGGGAAGTGAGCGCTCCAGCCACAGCAGCGCTGCGATATTACACAGCAGAATGACCGTCACACTAACGGCAGAATAATAAAGAATGGATAACAGATTACTGGCGAGATTATCCAGAAACGCCAGACTGATCCCCATAAAAAAGAGAATAAGGTAGACGATCCAACTCAACAGCCGATTGATAAGTTTTAATGCGGCTCTGTGTCGAAGCGGAATGAGGTAACCCACAATAAGGGGGACCAGAATGATTAACAGCCCTGAGAACATGAAACTCCGATCCTTGCTGAGAAGTAAGACGAAATGCACAACTATAACCTAAATAATTCAAGTTGCAGGAAGGCGGCAAGGGAGTGAATCCCCGGGAGCGTACATAAGTACGTAACTGGGGGGAGCGAGCGCAGTCAACACATCTGCAACTTGAAGTATGACGGATATACACACTACTGAAAGCAAAGAGGGGAGTAAAGTTGCAAATAAAAGGAAATATAGCGAGGAAAAAAAGGCCTGACAATTCATCAGGCCTTGTTGTTAGCGATTAATCGCGTTTTTCCAGCAGGGTGCGGTAAATAAGACCGCCGACGATCCCGCCGATAATCGGCATAACCCAGAATAACCAAAGCTGTTGTAATGCCCAGCCACCCTGGAAGATAGCAACCGCAGTACTACGAGCCGGGTTTACGGATGTATTGGTGACCGGGATACTGATCAGGTGAATCAACGTTAATGCAAGACCGATGGCAATTGGCGCAAAACCTGCCGGAGCATGTTTATCGGTCGCACCGTGGATCACTAATAAGAAACCTGCGGTCAGGACGATTTCAATTACGATGGCAGAAAGCATGGAATACCCGCCAGGTGAATGCTCACCGTAACCGTTTGAGGCGAAGCCACTGGCTGCTGCATCAAAACCGGCTTTGCCGCTGGCAATAAGATAAAGTACTGCTGCTGCTACAATGCCGCCCACAACCTGAGCAATAACATAACCAATAACGTCTTTCGCCGGGAAGCGACCACCAGCCCATAAACCGAATGTCACTGCTGGGTTAAAATGGCCACCTGAAATATGACCCACAGCGAATGCCATGGTTAATACTGTCAGACCAA
This sequence comes from Citrobacter sp. Colony219, assembly GCF_019382635.1. NCBI lineage: Bacteria > Pseudomonadati > Pseudomonadota > Gammaproteobacteria > Enterobacterales > Enterobacteriaceae > Citrobacter > Citrobacter sp. Colony219. The sequence goes on from NZ_CP080033.1 coordinate 2,072,687, forward strand.
AGGCCAGGGCGACACCGGCAAACCCAATACCTAACTCCGGGAAAGCCGCGGCCAGAACGGCACTACCACACCCGCCAAAAACAAGCCAAAACGTGCCGAAGAATTCGGCTGCTAATTTCCTGAACATAACCACCTCAATTAAAAGTTCCGGGTTAGTTTTTCTATCCCGGTATTTCATCGCTAAAAGGGACGATGATTAAAACGCGCTTATTCTAGAAAAAAATCTCATCCCTTCGCCACTTAAATTAATAAAAAAATTTGATTTAAGGCAATGTGATGCGAATCCTTTTTGGAGTTCAGGTGAATAAAGCATAGTTCAGTTATCAGAAGTCTGATGATTGACGTCTGAAATTATATTCAAAAGTAATTTTTAAAGAGAATATTCTTAACTCTTTCGATTTATCTGCGGATGATATCGGGTGTTCTGAGCGCCCGCTTACCGTTATACTCCTGATAACTTGAAGGAAAAAGTGAGCATTTCCGGAGGCTATATGATTCTCGAACGCGTTGAGATTGTTGGGTTTCGTGGTATTAATCGGCTGTCGTTGATGCTGGAGCAAAACAACGTGCTGATTGGGGAAAACGCGTGGGGTAAGTCCAGCCTGCTGGATGCGTTAACCCTGCTGTTGTCGCCAGAGTCGGATTTGTACCACTTTAACCGCGAAGATTTCTGGTTCCCGCCGGGTGACATCCAGGGCCGGGAACATCATCTGCATATTGTCCTGACATTTCGTGAATCTCAACCGGGTCGCCATCGTGTGCGTCGATATCGCCCGTTAGAAGCGTGCTGGTCGCCGTGCCATGATAACTATCACCGTATATTTTATCGGCTGGAAGGCGAGTGCGCTGATGACGGCAGCGTCCTGACATTACGCAGTTTTCTTGATGGCGAAGGCCACCCATTACCCATCGACAATATTAACGATCAGGCGCGTCATCTGGTGCGTTTGATGCCAGTATTACGTTTACGTGATGCGCGTTTTATGCGGCGCATCCGTAATGGAACGGTGCCGGATTCCGCGGATGTTGAAGTGACTGCACGCCAACTGGATTTTATGGCACGTGAGTTGGCCACCCGACCGCAGAATCTGACAGATGGGCAGATTCGCCAGGGGCTTTCGGCGATGGTTCAACTGCTGGAGCACTACTTTTCAGAACAAGGTTCCGGTCAATCCCGCTATCGTCTGATGCGCCGACGCTCCAACAACGAGCAACGCAGCTGGCGTTATCTGGATATTATCAACCGTATGATTGATAAACCCGGAGGGCGCACGCACCGTGTGATTCTGCTGGGACTGTTTTCTACGCTGTTACAGGCCAAAGGGTCGCTAAGACTGGATAAAGATGCTCGTCCGTTGCTACTGGTAGAAGATCCTGAAACGCGCTTACACCCCATTATGTTGTCTGTTGCCTGGCAACTGTTGAATCTGCTTCCCCTACAGCGGGTGACGACGACCAACTCTGGTGAACTGTTATCGCTTACGCCCGTTGAACATGTGGTCCGTTTGGTTCGAGAATCTTCCCGCGTCGCGGCCTGGCGACTGGGACCGGGAGGACTCAATGCGGAAGATGGGCGGCGCATTGCCTTCCATATCCGTTTTAATCGGGCGTCTTCACTGTTTGCCCGTTGCTGGCTGTTGGTGGAGGGAGAAACAGAAACATGGGTCATTAACGAACTGGCTCGTCAGTGTGGGCATCACTTTGATGCCGAAGGGATTAAAGTCATTGAATTTGCCCAGTCAGGGCTTAAACCCCTGGTGAAGTTTGCCCGCCGGATGGGAATTGAGTGGCATGTGTTGGTCGATGGCGATGAGGCGGGGAAAAAGTATGCGGCCACGGTACGCAGCCTGCTGAACGATGACAAAGAGGAAGAGCGCGAGCATTTGACCATGTTACCTGCGCTGGATATGGAACACTTTATGTACCGCCAGGGGTTCTCGGACGTTTTTCATCGGGTGGCGCAAATACCGGAAAATGTGCCGATGAATATGCGGAAAATTATAGCGAAGGCGATCCATCGCTCGTCAAAACCGGATCTGGCGATTGAAGTGGCGATGGAAGCGGGGCGACGCGGTGTTGAAGCGGTGCCAACGTTGCTGCGGAAAATGTTCTCCCGCGTGCTGTGGTTAGCACGCGGGCGAGCGGATTAGCGGCGGAACATGACTGATAACTGCGAGTGGATACTGTCGAGTAACTGATAGCGGCGGCGATATTCCGCGCGCTTCTTACTGGCAATATCTGTTTCGCTTTTACGCGCCAGCGTACGCGGAATATGATAGTAGCCATTGCTGTCACATTCGCCGCCAACTGACTCCCAAAATGAATTGTAGTCAGAAAGAATAACCTTGTTTTTATCATGGTAACGCTGGCTGCGAAAAATATGCTGGTCATTGCTGACGGCCAGTACTTGTTCAATATTCAATTGTTCTGCAAAACGACAAATAGCTTCCATTACAATACGTTTAGGAAACAAACCATGGCATGATTTTGTCGCTTTTTGAATTTCTTCGTGCGGCATTAATCGGTTACCCCCCTGCAAGCCACCAATAAAAAGCGCGCTGCGCCCTTCATAGTTGCACAGGGTGAAGGTCATTTCTGCTAATGTCTCGCCCTCACTATTACGGACAAGAATGGTACTTTCACCTTCTTTATCCAGGGCAATAAATGATGACATTATAATGGTGTATATTGCGCTGTCTTTGCCTTCAATTTGTGCCAGTTGTAACCCATCGGCACTTAAATAATCATTAAATTCTGTCGATGAAAAAGCGTTGCGAATAACATTGTAATGAAAACGCACAGCATCGAGTTTTGCTTTACGGTCAAGGTTTACTGCGAGATACGCGCGATGCAGGCGAACCGGTATACGGGGTTGGATCGCGAGAATTTTTTCGAGATCCGGCCATTGCGCCAGCTCAGCCATCCATTCACGTGTTAATCGTGGCATCAGCAATGAGCGCCATACAAACTTACGGCGAAAGCTTCGTTGATGCCAAAATTTACCTGGCCGCCATTGTCCGGTTGTCAGACGACAAAAAAGACTAAAACTTGTGGCGGGTCTGGAAGAATGAAAAGTGCTTTCTGTTAGCTGGCTCATAATAACAATCCAATAGATACTCTGATACCAATTTCAGCACAGTGGACCTTAACGGTTCATCAATAACTCTGTTATTCTTTGCACTTTTCAACGTCTGTTAATTTATCGTTGATGGTTATCACTCCACTCTGGTAGGCGTATTGGGGGACACTGGGACATTTATGAAGCTCAAGGGAAAAATTAAAAAACGTTATTTTCTGCTCGCCATCATCATTATTGTGGCGATGATTTCACTTTGGCGAACGCTTAATGCGCCACTACCACAGTATCAAACGTTAATTGTACGTCCAGGCGATCTCCAGCAAAGTGTGCTGGCTACCGGGAAACTGGATGCGTTACGCAAAGTTGATGTTGGTGCACAAGTGAGTGGGCAGTTAAAAACGCTGTCAGTAGCCATCGGCGATAAAGTTAAAAAAGATCAGTTGCTCGGCGTTATCGATCCTGAGCAGGCGCAAAACCAAATCAAAGAAGTAGAAGCGACGCTCATGGAGCTGCGGGCTCAGCGTTTACAGGCCGAAGCTGAGTGGAAACTGGCGCGCGTAACGCTTTCTCGTCAGCAACAACTGGCGAAAACGCAGGCGGTTTCGCAGCAGGATCTCGACACGGCAGCGACCGAAATGGCGGTCAAGCAGGCACAGATTGGCACTATTGATGCACAAATTAAGCGTAATCAGGCTTCCCTTGATACGGCAAAAACGAACCTCGATTACACGCGAATCGTCGCGCCAATGGCGGGTGAAGTGACGCAAATCACCACCCTCCAGGGGCAAACCGTGATTGCCGCCCAGCAGGCACCCAACATTTTGACGTTGGCAGATATGGGCACCATGCTGGTAAAAGCGCAGGTCTCCGAGGCAGATGTTATTCACCTGCAGCCAGGCCAAAAAGCCTGGTTCACTGTGCTGGGCGATCCGCAGACACGGTATGAAGGCGTGCTCAAAGATGTCCTGCCGACGCCTGAGAAGGTGAATGACGCCATTTTCTACTACGCCCGCTTCGAAGTGCCTAACCCGAAAGGGATCCTGCGCCTTGATATGACCGCGCAGGTGCACATCCAGCTCACAGACGTTAAAAATGTACTGACGATCCCGCTGTCGGCGTTGGGCGATCCTATTGGCAACAACCGCTATAACGTCAGGCTGCTGCGCAATGGTGAAACCCGCGAGCGCGAGGTGGTCATCGGTGCCCGTAATGATACCGACGTAGAGATTGTGAAAGGGTTGGAAGAGGGTGATGAAGTTATCACCGGTGAGGGTAAAGCGGGAGTAGCACAATGACGGCATTGCTTGAGTTGAGCAATATCCGCCGTAGTTACCCGTCAGGCGAGGGACAGGTTGAGGTATTAAAGGACGTTTCCTTACGCATTCAGGCCGGTGAAATGGTGGCGATTGTCGGGGCGTCAGGCTCGGGTAAATCGACGCTGATGAACATTCTGGGATGCCTGGACAAGCCGACCAGTGGAACCTATCGGGTTGCGGGGCGGGATGTTTCTACACTGGATAGCGATGCGTTAGCGCAACTGCGGCGTGAGCATTTCGGCTTTATCTTCCAGCGTTATCATTTGCTGTCACATTTAACGGCGGCACAAAACGTAGAGGTCCCGGCGGTGTATGCCGGGACTGAACGTAAGCAGCGTCTGGCGCGTGCTCAGGAATTACTTCAGCGCCTGGGATTGGGCGACCGGGTTGATTATCAGCCTTCCCATCTTTCCGGTGGTCAGCAGCAACGTGTCAGTATTGCGCGTGCGTTGATGAATGGTGGTCAGGTTATTCTGGCCGATGAACCCACTGGCGCGTTGGACAGCCACTCCGGCGAGGAGGTGATGGCTATTCTGCATCAGCTACGCGATCGCGGGCATACGGTAATTATCGTCACGCACGACAGCCAGGTTGCCGCCCAGGCAGAACGTGTCATTGAAATTCGTGATGGCGAGATTGTGCGTAATCCACCACCACAAAAGCCCACTGCCGGACGTGATATTGATGAACCAACGGTGACGACGGCTTCTGGCTGGAGCCAGTTTGTCAGCGGTTTTCGTGAAGCATTGACCATGGCATGGCTGGCCATGGCCGCCAACAAGATGCGTACACTGCTCACAATGCTGGGTATTATCATCGGCATCGCTTCGGTGGTGTCGATTGTGGTGGTGGGCGATGCGGCAAAACAGCTGGTGCTGGCAGACATCCGGGCGATTGGTACGAATACTATCGATATCTATCCGGGCAAAGATTTCGGTGATGACGACCCACAATATCAGCAGGCGCTGAAGTATGACGATTTAGTCGCGATTCAGAAGCAACCCTGGGTCAGTTCCGTTACGCCTGCGGTATCGAAGAACCTACGCCTGCGCTATGGCAATATTGATGTCGCCGCCAGCGCAAACGGCGTTAGCGGTGATTACTTCAACGTCTATGGCATGACGTTCAGTGAAGGCGCCACCTTTAATGCAGAACAGCTGGCGGGGAGGGCGCAGGTGGTGGTGCTCGACAGCAATACCCGACGTCAGTTGTTCCCCAGCAAAGCAAAAGTGGTGGGTGAGGTTATTCTGGTGGGAAATATGCCAGCCACCGTTATTGGCGTCGCGGAAGAAAAACAATCGATGTTTGGCAGCAGCAAGATCCTGCGCGTCTGGCTGCCATACAGCACCATGTCAGGGCGGATCATGGGGCAATCGTGGTTAAACTCTATTACCGTGCGGGTAAAAGAGGGTTTTGATAGCGCCCAGGCCGAGCAGCAACTCACCCGTCTGTTATCGCTGCGTCATGGCAAAAAAGATTTCTTCACCTGGAACATGGATGGCATCTTGAAAACCGCCGAAAAAACCACACGTACATTACAGCTCTTTCTGACGCTGGTGGCGGTGATTTCGCTGGTGGTGGGCGGGATCGGTGTGATGAACATTATGCTGGTATCGGTGACAGAGCGTACGCGTGAAATCGGTATTCGGATGGCCGTGGGTGCGCGGGCCAGCGATGTGTTACAACAGTTCTTAATTGAGGCTGTGCTGGTGTGTCTGGTGGGCGGCGCGCTCGGCATCAGTTTGTCGATGTTAATTGCCTTTACGTTACAGCTGTTCCTGCCTGGGTGGGAAATTGGTTTCTCTCCTGTCGCGCTGCTAACGGCTTTCCTGTGTTCAACCGCCACCGGAATTTTGTTTGGCTGGCTTCCGGCCCGTAATGCAGCGCGTCTGGATCCCGTTGATGCTCTGGCACGAGAATAACGCGTTGTATTGCATAAGAAATAAAAATGCCAGCCTTAGGGGCTGGCATTTTGTCTGCGGGATGTACACAATGAGACAGAAGAGCTATGCGACAGCTTCTGCTTCAATGACGGGCACGATAAGACTGGCATGATTGCCTTTTGGCCCCTGGTGGACATCAAACTGGACAGACTGTCCGGCTTTTAGCGTTCTGTAACCATCCATCTGAATGGTGGAGTAATGGGCGAAGATATCTTCACCACCGCCTTCGGGGCAGATGAAACCAAACCCTTTGGCATTGTTGAACCACTTAACAGTACCCGTTTCCATACTTCGACATCCTTCGTAAATCTTATATAAGTAAGATGGAATGAACCGGTGGCGGAGTGGGGGCTGTTCAAAACCTCGCCAACTCTCGAAACTACAATTTAGAGAAATCAGGCGAGGCGTCAAGCGCCAGGCAGGTGGAATAGGGTAAAAATGCATCAAAATTTGAAGCAGTTAACGCTATTGTCGGATATGTGACAGATGTCGCGGATGGCACTGATAGATGATAGTTATCTAATACTTGAGGTAGATTGATTGTGCGCATAGGCTCTTGTCAGCGGCAAGTTATTCTGCCGGTAACCGTAACTGAAGATGACGACTGACAATGGGTAAGACGAACGACTGGCTGGATTTCGAACAGCTGGCGGAAGACAAATTGCGCGACGCGCTAAAACCGCCATCTATGTATAAAGTGATATTAGTCAATGATGATTACACTCCGATGGAGTTTGTTATTGACGTGTTACAAAAATTCTTTTCTTATGATGTAGAACGTGCAACGCAACTGATGCTTGCTGTTCACTATCAAGGTAAAGCCATCTGCGGCGTATTTACCGCCGAGGTTGCTGAAACCAAAGTGGCGATGGTGAACAAATATGCGAGGGAAAACGAGCATCCGTTGCTGTGTACGCTGGAAAAAGCCTGAATGCAGGCATAAATATTGGGGGAGGTGCCTATGCTCAATCAAGAACTGGAACTCAGTTTAAACATGGCTTTCGCCAGAGCGCGCGAGCACCGACATGAGTTTATGACCGTCGAGCACTTGTTACTGGCGTTGCTCAGTAACCCATCGGCCCGTGAAGCGCTGGAAGCGTGTTCTGTGGATCTGGTGGCGCTCCGTCAGGAACTCGAAGCCTTCATTGAACAAACCACACCCGTATTGCCTGCCAGCGAAGAAGAGCGCGACACGCAGCCGACGTTGAGTTTTCAGCGTGTTTTGCAACGCGCTGTCTTTCATGTTCAGTCCTCCGGGCGCAATGAAGTGACCGGCGCGAATGTGCTGGTCGCTATTTTCAGCGAGCAGGAGTCACAGGCGGCCTATCTGCTGCGTAAGCATGAAGTCAGTCGCCTGGACGTGGTGAATTTCATTTCTCATGGCACGCGTAAAGACGAACCGAGTCAATCTTCTGACTCTGGGAATCAGCCAAATAACGAAGAGCAAGCTGGCGGGGAGGACCGTATGGAGAACTTCACGACTAACCTTAACCAGCTTGCCCGTGTGGGCGGAATTGATCCGCTCATTGGCCGGGACAAAGAGCTGGAGCGCGCCATTCAGGTCCTGTGCCGTCGCAGAAAAAACAACCCGCTGCTGGTGGGAGAGTCTGGTGTCGGTAAAACCGCCATTGCCGAAGGTCTCGCCTGGCGTATCGTCCAGGGCGACGTGCCGGAAGTGATGGCTGATTGCACCCTTTACTCTCTGGATATCGGTTCGCTGCTGGCTGGTACCAAGTACCGCGGCGATTTTGAAAAACGCTTTAAGGCGCTGCTGAAACAACTGGAACAGGATACCAACAGCATTCTGTTTATCGATGAGATCCACACCATTATCGGTGCGGGTGCGGCATCGGGCGGCCAGGTGGATGCGGCTAATCTGATCAAGCCGCTGCTCTCCAGCGGGAAAATCCGTGTGATAGGTTCAACCACTTATCAGGAGTTCAGCAATATCTTTGAGAAAGACCGTGCGTTAGCACGTCGCTTCCAGAAAATCGATATCACTGAGCCGTCAGTGGAAGAGACCGTGCAGATCATCAACGGTCTGAAACCGAAGTACGAAGCGCACCATGATGTTCGCTACACCGCCAAAGCGGTACGTGCAGCGGTCGAACTGGCGGTGAAATACATTAACGATCGTCATCTGCCGGATAAAGCGATTGACGTGATTGATGAAGCGGGCGCACGTGCGCGTCTGATGCCGGTCAGCAAGCGCAAGAAAACCGTCAACGTGGCAGATATCGAGTCCGTCGTGGCCCGCATTGCGCGGATCCCGGAGAAGAGCGTTTCGCAGAGCGATCGTGATACGCTGAAAAATCTGGGCAACCGTCTGAAAATGCTGGTATTCGGGCAGGATAAAGCCATTGAAGCACTGACCGAAGCGATCAAAATGAGCCGTGCTGGTCTGGGACACGAGCATAAACCGGTCGGGTCGTTCCTGTTTGCCGGGCCGACTGGCGTTGGTAAGACCGAGGTCACGGTACAACTGTCCAAAGCGCTCGGCATTGAGCTGCTGCGTTTCGATATGTCCGAATATATGGAGCGCCACACCGTCAGCCGCCTGATTGGTGCGCCTCCGGGTTATGTCGGTTTTGACCAGGGTGGTTTACTGACCGATGCGGTGATTAAACATCCTCATGCGGTACTGTTGCTGGATGAAATCGAAAAAGCGCACCCGGACGTCTTCAACCTGCTGCTGCAGGTGATGGATAACGGTACGCTGACCGACAATAACGGGCGTAAAGCGGATTTCCGCAACGTGGTGCTGGTGATGACGACCAACGCCGGGGTACGTGAAACTGAGCGTAAATCGATTGGGCTTATTCATCAGGACAACAGTACTGATGCGATGGGCGAAATCAAAAAAGTGTTTACGCCGGAATTCCGTAACCGCCTCGACAACATTATCTGGTTCGATCATCTCTCTACTGAGGTGATTCATCAGGTGGTGGATAAATTTATTGTCGAGCTGCAGGTTCAACTGGATCAGAAAGGTGTCTCTCTGGAAGTGAGTCAGGAAGCACGTAACTGGCTGGCGGAAAAAGGCTACGACCGCGCAATGGGCGCACGTCCGATGACGCGAGTGGTTCAGGACAACCTGAAAAAACCATTGGCCAACGAATTGCTGTTTGGTTCGCTGGTGGATGGCGGTCAGGTTACCGTCGCACTGGACAAAGAAAAAAATGAGCTGACCTATGGTTTCCAGAGTGCGCAAAAGCACAAGCCAGAAGCTGCCCATTAATTTCTAATTACATGATAAACCGGGTGTAATGCCCGGTTTTTTTTCGCCTGAAAGTAGTGATTTGAATTGGGGGGACTCGGAGAGTATAAACGGCAGGCAAAAAATAAGCCTGCGTAAGGGAGATTACGCAGGCTAAGGAGGTGGTTCCTGGTACAGCTAGCATTTATGGGTTATGTTTTTCAGCGGGTGGGATAATACCCTTAATGAACGAAACGGTATGTGATCGATTTCTAAGAATCTTCCGAACGCTGAAAAATAACCGTAATTAACTACTTAGCATGCGGGTTGCGCGTGGACTCACCGGCAAAATTACGCATCAACAATGCATAATTCAGATCGATATCCTGCGGTACGGGCATCCATACGGTATAACCATCACCAGGCGCAACTGGCATAGCTTCGCCTTTCGCGTTTTCCATCTGCTCAAGGGTGAAATTGACGTTACCCTGAGGCGTCATCAGCTCCAGACTGTCACCGACGGTGAATTTGTTTTTCACCAGTACAGCGGCCAGATCGCCTTTGCGTTCGCCGGTGAATTCGCCGACAAACTGCTGACGTTCGGAAACAGAAAAACCGTATTCGTAGTTCTGATAGTCGTCATGCGTATGGCGGCGCAGGAATCCTTCGGTATAACCACGGTGCGCCAGGCCTTCCAGTGTTTCCAGCAGTTGCGGATCGAACGGTTTACCGGCTGCAGCATCGTCAATGGCTTTACGATAGACCTGTGCGGTACGGGCGCAGTAATAGTAAGACTTGGTACGGCCTTCGATTTTCAGCGAATGCACGCCCATCTGGGTCAGGCGTTCAACGTGGGCAATTGCGCGTAAATCTTTTGAGTTCATGATGTAAGTACCGTGTTCGTCTTCGAACGCGGTCATGTATTCACCCGGACGCTGGGCTTCTTCAATCATAAACACTTTGTCCGTAGGCGCGCCGATCCCAAGCGTCGGTTCCACGTTTTGTACCGGTATGGGTTCATATTTGTGTACGATATTACCCACTACATCTTCTTTCCCTTCCTGCACGTTGTATTCCCAGCGGCAGGCATTGGTACAGGTACCCTGGTTAGGGTCGCGTTTGTTGATGTAGCCGGAGAGCAGGCAACGGCCGGAGTAGGCCATGCACAGCGCACCGTGCACGAAGATTTCAAGCTCCATATCCGGAACCTGGGTGCGGATCTCTTCAATTTCTTCCAGCGACAGTTCGCGAGACAGGATCACGCGGGTCAGCCCCATTTGTTTCCAGAATTTCACCGTTGCCCAGTTTACGGCGTTAGCCTGTACTGAAAGGTGAATGTCCATCTCCGGAAAGTTTTCGCGCACCAGCATGATAAGCCCTGGATCGGACATGATCAGCGCATCCGGCCCCATTTCCACAACGGGTTTCAGGTCACGAATGAAGGTTTTCAGCTTGGCGTTATGCGGGGCAATGTTAACCACCACATAGAATTTTTTACCCAGTTCATGGGCTTCATTAATGCCGAGCTGCAGGTTTTCGTGGTTGAATTCGTTGTTGCGTACACGCAGAGAATAACGCGGTTGGCCCGCATACACAGCATCTGCGCCATAGGCGAAAGCGTAACGCATATTTTTCAGCGTTCCCGCCGGGGAAAGGAGTTCCGGTTTAAACATAGTTTTCTCGTTCTGATGACAGGTCAGACTCGCTTCACTGAATGAAGCGGTTGGGGGAGTGCCCCCATATTAAGGGCGGGCATTGTATCGCTGCGTGACGGGTAGGTAAAGTTATTGTGCCGGGTGGGCGTTTCGCCTTACCCGGCCTTTTTGACTTCTGGCAGATTAAGCAATCCGGCAGGCATCGGCTTCCCAGCGATATCCTACGCCATAGACCGCGCGGATAAACGACTGCTCTGTATCAAGCGATTCCAGTTTACGGCGCAGGTTCTTGATATGGCTGTCGATAGTGCGGTCGGTAACCACGCGGTAATCGTCGTAGAGATGATTAAGCAACTGTTCGCGGGAGAACACTTTTCCCGGTTCATGCGACAGCGTTTTGAGTAAGCGGAATTCGGCGGGTGTTAAGTCGAGCATTTTCCCACGCCAGGACGCCTGAAAACGACCTTCATCGACAATCAGCGGGCTGTCTGCATCCATTTGTTGCAGTTCGCGCTGCGGCTTGCAACGGCGCAGGATCGTTTTCACTCGCGCGACGACTTCCCGCGGGCTGTACGGTTTACAAATGTAGTCATCGGCGCCGATCTCCAGCCCCAGCAGGCGGTCAATCTCTTCGATTTTGGCGGTCACCATCATGATGGGGACTTCCGAGAAGCGACGAATCTCCCGACACAGAGTCAGACCGTCGGTACCTGGCAACATCAGATCTAACAAGATCAGATCGGGCGGCGTCTGGCGTACGTAAGGCAACACCAGATCACCGTGATTGATGAGCGTAGGGGCATAGCTTGCCGCACGCAGGTAGTCAATTAGCAGTTGCCCCAGCTTGGGTTCGTCTTCCACGATCAGAATACGCGGCGTGTTTTCATCAATGGGTAACTCAGTCATACATCTCTCTGTAAATCGCGTTCCAGCGGTAATTCTACTGTAATGCTAACCCCGCCAAAAGGCGAATGGGCGGCGCGGATCAGACCATTATGCGCTTGTACGATATTGACGCAAATCGCCAGCCCCAGTCCGGAACCTCCGCTGGCGCGGTTACGCGAGCCTTCGGTGCGATAAAATCGTTCAAACAGCTTCTGTAGCTGTTCGTCGCTAACGCCGGGGGCGGAATCGGCGAAGGTTAATAACACCATCCGCTCGCGCTGTTCGGCGCTGATATGCAGACCGCCACCGCTGTCGGTGTAGCGCAGGCTGTTTTCCAGTAGGTTGTTAAACAGTTGCATCAGGCGATCCCTGTCGCCAAAGACTGTCATGCTGTCCGGGAGTGAAAGTTGGATCGTCAGTCCACGGCTGGCAAAACGTTCACGAAACGCGCCGCTGGCCACTTCCAGCAGAGGGATCAGGTCCAGCGAGGTTTTCTGATAGGCCAGCGCACCTTCATCAGACATAGAAAGCTGATGGAGATCGTCTACCAGTTTGGTGAGCGTACCGACTTCGGCCTGCAGTGAGGCTACCGAATCCGGCGTGAACTGACGTACACCATCCTGGATGGCTTCGAGTTCGCCGCGCAAAACTGCCAGCGGCGTGCGCAGTTCATGAGAAATATCGGCCATAAAGTCACGGCGCATCTGCTGGTTTTTTTCCAGCGTACTGGCGAGCTGGTTAAAGTCCAGCGCCAGTTTACCCAGCTCATCCGTACTGGTCGGCGCAACGCGAGTGGTGAAATCACCAGCCGCAAGTTTGTGCGTGCCTTCCACCAGCCGTTTGACCGGGGCCAGCAGGCTACGCGCCAGCGTAAACGTTGCCAGCGCCGCCAGGATCGTGGAGAGCGCAACGATAAGCCAGCTGGAACGTCTTTGCTGCATGTCGAAATTGATATCGGTATTACGCGTTAAGCGCTCCACCGGAGAGGCAATCACAGCACCCACTTCGCTACCGTTGACGCGGATGAGATGGCGCATACCGTCGCGGGGGACCGGAGCCCGCGGGCCGACCAGTACGTGGGCATTTTGATCGACAACCCAAAACTGTGTACGCCAGCCGTGCGGCGGCATACCTGGACCCGGTTTATCATCGTCGTTGTCGTGTTCAAAAGAACGTAGGATCTGAAAAACAAACCGATCGTTATTGCGCAAAAATCGCCAGTTGCCATGTTGTTCATACTGTTCGCCGAGCGCATCACTCAACATTTGCAGCCGCTGTTCGTTACCGTGCTTAATATAGTCGATAAAACCGCGTTCGAAGCTTATGCGTACGGCCCAGTGCATGCTGATCAGCAACACAATGCAGGTGGCGAAAATCGCCAGAAACAGTTTGCCGGTGATACCGGGCCGCCAGAACTTCATCAGGTACTCCTTTTGCGCCGTGAAATCACCGCGTTGGTCTGCGTGTCGTCCGGCACGCGGGCAAAAATGATGGCGGGCAGTGCGATAAGGAACGCAATGCACAGCCAGGTATACATAAAGACGGTATGCGTAGACGCGCTGTCGATGGCGATATGTTGCTGCCCGAACATGCCTAACAACAGACCGGCGATGGTTACCCCGATACTCATCGACAGTTGCATGATCATCGACAGCAGGCTGTTGCCGCTGCTCGCGAGGTCATCCGGCAGGTCTTTTAGCGTCAGCGTGTTCATTGAGGAGAAGCGGGTAGAATTGACCATTCCCTGTAAGAACAGTATGAACGGCAGGGCGTAATACCAACCGAGTAACGCGGTGCTCATCAGCAACAAGCTGACCATCGACAGGCCAAGCGTGGTGGTGACCAGTACGCGACGGTAACCAAACCGGTTGACGACCTGCACCACGATGCGTTTCATTCCCATACTGCCCAGCACCATCGGGATCATCATCAAGCCAGCATGAAATGGCGAAAAGCCCAATCCAATCTGCAGGAATACCGGGGTCATGAACGGTAACATCCCGCTACCAATCCGCCCGGCAAAGCTGCCAAACAGGCCTAACGAGAAGGTGTGTGTACGAAACAGGTGCAGGCTAAACAGTGCACGAGGGTTGTTGTGGGCGTGTTTCAGATACAGCAGGATCGCCAGTACGCCACAGATAACCAGTGCTGCCAGCGTGATGTGGGAAATGCCGGTTCCCTTACTACCATCAAGCGCTAAGGTGAGTACCGCCATGCCGACAGCCAGCATCATGAATCCAGAAAGGTCGAAACGGCGAGTTTGCATGGTGTAGTTGGGCATCAGCATTAACGTCGCTATTGCCCCGACAATGCCTACCGGAATGTTAATCAAAAAGATCCAGTGCCAGGAGGCGTACTCAACCAGAATACCGCCTAATGCCGGGCCCAGAAGTGGACCAATCTGACCGGGCAAGGTGACGAATGTCATTGCCGCCATGTATTGCTCGCGTGGGACGATTTTCATCACCGTCAATCTGCCGACCGGCACCATCATCGCGCCGCCTACACCTTGTAACACGCGAGCCATCACCAGTTCATTCAGCGTTCCGGACCAGGCGCAAAAAAGCGATCCCAGCGTAAACAGAATGATAGCGGTGAAGAATATATTGCGCACACCGATTTTATCAGCCAGCCAGCCGCTGGCGGGGAGCATTACGGCAACGGTAAGCACATACGACACAATGACCATGTGCATATGCAGTGGGCTTTCCCCGAGGCTTTTGGCCATCGAGGGAAGCGCGGTGTTGACGATGGTGGTATCCAGCGACTGCATAAAAAAGCCAAATGCCACAATCCAAAGTTGCCAGCGGGTGCTGTCGGGAAGTTCTGTCATAACTCTGCTACCGGTTTGCTGTTTTTACGCGAAAAACGCAGACGCAGACGGTCGAAAAAGAGATAGACCACAGGCGTGGTGTACAGCGTCAGGAGCTGACTGACAACCAGCCCGCCAACAATGGTTATCCCCAGTGGTTGACGCAGTTCAGAGCCGTCACCTGCGGATAATACCAGCGGCAGCGCACCAAACAGGGCCGCCAGCGTGGTCATCATTATTGGGCGAAAACGCAGCAGGCAGGCCTGGAAAATCGCTTCTTCCGGCTGCAAATTGCCATTTCTCTGCGCTTCCAGCGCAAAATCGACCATCATGATGGCGTTTTTCTTCACAATGCCAATTAATAGCATGATCCCTATCAGGGCGATTAGGCTGAACGGGGCATTGAACAGCTCCAGCGCCAGCAAAGCCCCAACGCCCGCTGAAGGTAGCGTGGAGAGAATGGTCAGCGGGTGAACATAGCTTTCATACAGCATGCCCAGCACGATGTAGACCGTGGCAATAGCGGCGATGATCAGGATCACCTGTGAGTTCATGGTGTCCTGAAATACCTGCGCCGTACCGGCAAAGCTGCCGCGAACCGTGGAGGGAACGCCGAGCTGGGTCATGGTTCGGTTGATGGCCTCTGTCGCCTCAGATAAAGAAGAACCCGTCGGCAGGTTAAACGACACGGTTGAGGCGGCAGATAATCCCTGATGGTTTACCGATAGCGGCGCATTCGCCGGTTGCCATTTGGCAAAGTACGATAACGGGATCGCCTTACCGTCATTGTTGATGACGAACATTTTGTCCAGCGCGCTAATGTCCTGGGTGTAACGCCTGTCGACCTCCATCACCACTTTGTACTGGTTCATCGGCTGATAGATGGTTGAAATTTGTCGCTGACCAAAGGCGTTATTCAGCAGGCTGTTGGCGGCTGCGACGTCGATCCCCAGACGAGACATGGTGTCGCGATCGTAGATAAGATTCATCTCCGCGCCATTGTCCTGCTGATCGGAGTTGACGTCAGCCAGTTGGGGCAGGGCGGCAAGCGCCTTACGGATTTTCGGTTCCCACTCGCGTAGTGCTGCGAGGTCATCTGATAACAGAGTGTATTGGTAGCTGGCATTAGCCTGACGACCACCGACGCGAATATCCTGCACCGCCATCAGAAACAGGTTTGCGCCGGGTTCTTTGGCAAGCGCGACACGCAGGCGGTCGATCACCTGTTGCGCCGTTTCGTGACGTTCGCCACGTGGCTTCAGGGTGATAAACATCATTCCGCTGTTGACGCGTGATCCGCCGGTAAACCCGGTAACGTTATTCACCGCAGGATCGTCGCGGATGATCTTCATAAAGTCCTGCAGTTTGCCGCGCATCGCCTGGAAAGAGATGCTCTGGTCGGCCTGGATCCCGCCCATGAGTACGCCGGTATCCTGCTCCGGGAAGAAGGTTTTGGGGATTGAAATATAGAGCCAGACGTTCAGGGCAATGGTTGCGAGTAGCACCACGCCCACCATGCGCGTGTGGCGTAGCACCCACTTCAGCGAGGTGGCGTAGCTTTGTTGTAATGCCACCAATACACGGCCAAATCCCCGCTTACGCGATTGTTCGCGTGGCGTGCTGGATTTAAGCATCCAGCCGCACATCATCGGCGTCAACGTCAGCGATACCAGCAGTGAAATGCCGATGGCAACCGACAGCGTGACGGCAAACTCGCGCAACAGGCGCCCAGGTAATCCTCCCATTAACAGCAGAGGCAGGAAAACCGCCACCAGCGACAGGCTCATGGAGAGCACCGTGAATCCCACTTCGCGCGTACCCTGTAATGCCGCCTGGAGTGGCTTCATTCCCGCTTCCAGGTGGCGGGCAATATTTTCCAGTACCACAATGGCATCATCGACGACAAATCCCGTCGCAATGGTTAACGCCATCAACGACAGGTTATTCAGGCTGAATCCGCACAGATACATGGCGGCAAAGGTACCAATCAGCGAGACCGGAACCGCTACTGCGGGGATTAAGGTCGCGCGCCCGGAGCGCAGGAAAACAAACACCACCAGGATAACCAACGCGACGGAGATAATCAGCGTTTGTTCGACTTCCTCCAGCGAGGCGCGAATAGTCGGCGAACGGTCCTGGGCGATTTGCAGATCGATGGCGGCCGGGACCAGCGTTTGTAATTCCGGCAATTTGGCGCGAATGCTGTCTACTGTCTGAATAATATTGGCTTCCGGCAGTTTGCGGATCATCAGCAGAATGGCCGGTTTGGCGTTGGTCATCCCCGCGTTACGAACGTCCTGTACCGAGTCGGTTACAGACGCAACGTCACCCAGCCGCACCGCAGCGCCGTTGTTATAGTGGATGATAATAGGTTGATATTCGGCGGCGGTTTTCAGCTCATCGTTAGTTTGTACCTGCCAGCGATGGGTTTCATCTTCGATAGCGCCCTGTGGCTTACGCACGTTAGCGTTGTCGATCGCGCTACGCACTGCGTCCAGTGATACACCCTGGTTAAACAGCGCCTGCGGATTAAGCCCCACACGCACGGCGGGAAGAGAGCTTCCTCCGACATCCACATCACCGACGCCATTGATTTGTGCGATGGTCTGCGCCAGTTGCGTCGATGCGAAATCGTACAGTTCACCCTGTGAGTATGTGTCAGACGTGAGCGTCAGGATCATGATTGGCGCATCAGAAGGGTTGGCCTTCCGATATGTCGGGCGGCTGGGCATCCCGCTGGGCAGCAGGCTTTGCGCTGCGTTAATGGCGGCCTGTACGTCCCGTGCTGCACCGTTGATGTCGCGGTCAAATTTAAATTCGAGAATAATGCGCGTACTGCCAAGCGAACTGCTTGATGTCATCTCATTTACGCCCGCGATCCGCCCAAGTGAGCGCTCCAGCGGAGTTGCGACCGAAGATGCCATCGTTTCAGGGGAGGCACCGGGTAATGATGCGCTGACCATAATCACCGGGAAATCAACCTGCGGCAGTGGAGCGACCGGCAGCAGACGAAAGCCCAGAATGCCGCACAGCGTAATCGCCACCGAGATGAGAATGGTCGCTACCGGACGATGAATGAAAAGCGCGAAAAAGTTCATTTACGCTTCCTCTTCCTGACGTGGGAAGCGGCTTTTCACGTACAGCGACAGTCGATCAAACAGCAGATAAATCACCGGCGTGGTAAACAGAGTTAATACCTGACTTACCAACAGACCGCCAACCATGCCAATCCCTAACGGACGGCGTAACTCCGCGCCCACACCGGTACTTAACATCAGCGGCAACGCGCCGAGCAGCGCTGCCAGCGTAGTCATCAGGATCGGGCGAAAACGCAGTAAACACGCCTGGAAAATGGCGTCACGTGGCGCCATACCCTGTTCGCGTTCAGCGGCAAGGGCAAAGTCGATCATCATGATGGCGTTTTTCTTGACGATACCGATGAGCAAAATAATGCCGATAATCGCGATGACGTCCAGTTCGCTGCCGGCAATCATGAGCGCCAGCAGCGCTCCGACACCCGCGGTGGGAAGTGTAGAGAGAATCGTAATCGGATGAATAAAGCTTTCGTACAATACGCCGAGCACGATATACATCGCGACCACTGCCGCCACAATCAGCCAGATGGTATTGCCCAGCGCAGCCTGGAAGGCGAGCGTGCTGCCCTGGAACTGGGTAGTAATATTTGCGGGCAGGTTAAGCGTTTTTTCGGCATCCAGAATCGCCTGTACCGCATCACCCAGCGAATGTTCGTCTGGCACGTTGAACGAGATGGTGGTGACCGGGAACTGATCGAGGTGGTTAATCGACAGCGGGGCAAAACGCTGTTCAATACTGGCGATCGCGCTGAGCGGTACTATGCCACCGTCGCTACTGGTCAGACGTATTGTATCCAGTGCCGCAAGCCCCGGCGTATTGTTGGTGTCATGTTCTAACACCACGCGATACTGGTTGGCCTGGGTGTAAATGGTTGAAATCAGCCGCTGACCGAAGGCGTTGTACAGGGCGTTATCGACATCCGCCATGCTGATGCCTAAACGGCTGGCGCTGTCGCGATTGACGTTCACATACGCCACCAGACCTTGATCCTGCCAGTCGCTGCTGACATCGGATAGTTGCGGTAGCTGCTGTAGTTTTGCTAACAGCTGCGGAACCCAGGTGCTGAGGGCATCCAGGGAAGTTGCTTGCAGCGTGAACTGATATTGCGTCCGGCTGACCTGGGTATCAATTGTCAGGTCCTGGGTCGGCTGAAGGTAGAGGTCAACGCCGGGGACTCTGTCAACCGCGTCCTGTAACCGGGCGATCACTTTCTGCACGCGATCGTCACGTTCATCCAGCGGTTTAAGGTTGATTTGCAAACGCGCGCTGTTTAATGCCGGATTCGTACCATCTACGCCAACAAACGCGGTCAGGCTCTCTACCGCAGGATCTTTAAGGATGACATCTGAAACCTGACGCTGGCGCTCGGACATGCTGGCAAATGAACTGGATTGTGGAGCCTGCAGCGTGCCCTGAATAATGCCGTTGTCCTGAATTGGGAAGAAACCTTTGGGGATGAAAACCCACAGCATGACGCTCAATGCCAGCGTGCCGAGCGCCACGCTCAGCGTCAGCCACGGATGGTTAAGCACTTTTGCCAGCCAGTGGCCGTACCCGGCAATCACACGATCGAACATGCGCTCCGAGGCGCGGGAGAAGCGGTTTTGCTTACGCAACGAGGCCTGACTAAGCATACGCGCGCACATCATCGGCGTGAGGGTAAGTGAAACGACGGCGGAAATCAGAATCGCCACGGCCAGCGTAACGGCGAATTCACGGAACAAGCGCCCGACGATATCGCCCATGAATAGCAGTGGGATCAATACCGCAATCAATGAAAACGTCAGGGAGATGATGGTAAAACCAATCTCGCCTGCGCCTTTCAGGGCGGCAGTCAGCGGTTTTTCCCCTTTTTCGATATAGCGCGAAATATTCTCGATAACCACGATAGCGTCATCCACCACAAAGCCCGTTGCGATGGTGAGCGCCATTAAGGTCAGGTTGTTGATGGAGAAATCAAGAAATACCATCACCGCGAAGGTGCCGATTAACGACAACGGTACGGCGACTGCAGGAATAATCGTCGCCGGAACATTGCGCAGAAACAGGTAGATAATCATCACCACCAGCGCTATCGCCAGCATCAACTCGAACTGGGTGTCTGCCACAGAGGCACGAATATTGGTGGTACGATCGGAAAGTACGCTGACCTTAACCGATTTGGGCAGGCTTTCGGTGAGCTGCGGCAGCATCTGGCGGATACTGTCTGCCGTGGAGATAATGTTCGCCCCAGGCTGGCGCTGCACATTCATCACAATGGCTGGTTGCTTATTTGCCCATGCACCCAGCCAGCTGTTTTCTGCCCCTTGTTCGACGGTAGCGACATCGCCCAGACGAACCGGCGCACCGTTTTTATAGGCAATAATGAGCTGACGATATTCATCTGCGGACTGCATCTGGTCGTTAGCTGAAAGGGTAACGGCACGCGTAGGCCCATCAAGACTCCCTTTTGCTGAATTGACGTTGGCACCGGTGATGGCCGTACGGATGGTTTCGCTGGTTAAACCGAGGGCGGCAATGGCCTGTGCGTTAAGCTTCACGCGGACCGCCGGACGTTGCCCACCGGAAAGTGTTACCAGACCCACGCCGGATACCTGAGAGATTTTCTGCGCGACGCGGGTTTCGACCATATCTTCCACCTGCGTCATCGGCATGGCGGTCGAGGTGACGGCCAGCGTCATGATCGGCGGATCTGCCGGGTTTACCTTGCTGTAGACCGGAGGGTTAGGTAGATCGCTGGGTAATAAATTGGTGGCGGCGTTAATCGCGGCCTGAACTTCCTGCTCGGCAACATCCAGTGGCAGGGTCAGTTGAAACTGCAACGTGACGACCGATGCGCCACCGGAGCTTTGCGAGGACATCTGTTTTAAGCCAGACATCTGACCGAACTGACGTTCAAGCGGCGCGGTAACCGCAGACGTCATGACATCCGGGCTGGCTCCGGGATAGAGCGTTATGACCTGAATGGTGGGGTAATCCACTTCCGGCAATGCCGCAATGGGCAGGAAACGATAGCCGATGATACCCGCAAGCAGAATCGCGACCATCAGCAACGTGGTGGCGACGGGGCGCAGAATAAACAGGCGGGACGGGCCGCCTGTATTGCCGGGAGGTAACACCTGCATCAGGAGTTGGCTCCTTTTTTGCCGTATCCGCGTGGCGCTGTTTTCTCATCGGAAACAGAGGCGTCGTGCGCCTCAACGACCTCGACTTTTGCGCCTTCCGTCAGACGATCAATCCCGTCGGTGACGACGCGATCGCCCGCGGACAACCCTGCGGCGATCACCACTTTTTGGCTGTCCTGAATACCCGGTTTAACCAGATGTTTGCTGACTTTGTTGTCGCTGTTCAGCACCCAGACAAAGTGGCCTTCGTTGCCCATCTGCAGGGCGGCTGTTGGGATCACAACGGCATTTTGCTGCGTGTCGACCAGCATGCGAGCGTTAACAAACTGATTCGGGAACAAGGCATCGTCCTGGTTGTTAAAGCGGGCCTTTGCTTTGATGGTGCCGGTGGTGGCGTCAATCTGGTTGTCGAGGCTCAGCAGCACGCCTTCGCTCAGTTTTTGTGAGTTGGTACGGTCCCAGGCCTCAACTTTCAGTGGCGTCCCCGATTTCTGTGCCTGTACTACGGTCGCGATATCGTTCTCTGGCAAAGTGAAAACCAGATCAATAGGATGGGTTTGTGTAATGACGACAATCCCGGTGGTATCGCTGCTGGATATCTGGTTACCCACATCCACAAGCTTCAGGCCCACCCGACCATCAACAGGTGCCGTTACCCGGCTCCAGTCGAGCTGCAATTGCGCGCTGGCGACGCTGGCTTCATCGGCTTTTATCGTCCCTTGTGTTTCGTTGACCAGCGCCTGTTGCGCATCCAGTTCCTGACGAGAGACCAGATTGGTTTTAACCAACTGCTGATAGCGGGCGAGGTCGCGACGAGCATTGGCCAGCGTGGCTTTATCTTTTGCCAGTTGCCCCTGCGCCTGCGCCAGTGCGACTTTGAACTGACTGGGGTCTATCTCAGCCAGCAGATCGCCGGCTTTCACCTGTTGCCCTTCCTGAAAGTGTATGGCGATGAGTTGGCCGTCCACGCGACTGTGTACCGTCGCGGTGTTCGCGGCAGTAATGGTACCCAGCCCGGTCAGATAGCGTGGAACCGCTTGTTCGACTGCCGTGGCCGCCTGAACCGGAGCCAACGGACCGGAACGCATTCCTCGCCGTCCCGCTGTCGGAGCGGGTTGCGTCTGACGGGTTGCGCCGGGGGCTGTTCCCTGGGGCTCGCTGCGACTTTGCCAGAACCAGAAGGCGGCGATGGCGGCCACGACGATCACGATTACTATCACCCAGCGGGATTTGTTACGGCCTTTCATTGTTATGAGTTTCTCATCCTGAAACGTTTCGCGGAATGATACTAGTTTAGCCAGTGAACAAGGGAGAAAAATGGAGGAATTATGAAACACTGTCGGGATTCGTCTGAATGACGGCGCGGCTTTGCGAGGCATTACGCAACAATTTGCGGCGAAAATAGCGAATGCGTCATTGTGCGTTAGAGTGCGGTCAAGGCAAAAGGAGGTAAGCCAAAGATTTCAGCGGGATGCTGGAACGGGAAAGCCCCTCCCGAGGAAGGGGCCAAAATAAGGAAAGGGTTATGATGAAGTACGTCATCATACTGGTGGTACTCTTAGTCATTAGCTTACCGGCTTACTAAGACACCAGGGGGAGGGGAAACCTTCCCTAACCCTCACTCCTGAAAATAAGCCACAGTAACGATGATGTCAATACGCGCACCTTTGAGCCTGCGAGCCGCTTAGCGGAAAACAACGTCAGCCCAGCGGGCCAGTCCGGCGGTGACAGAGCCGAAATCATCGCCACCGGCGATAGGGATCCCCGGAAGCTGTTCAGCAAGGGCTTTTTTAATCAGCGGTGAACGGGCGCTACCGCCGGTCAGATAAATGACATCCGGTTTTTCCTGCGCGTTATCCAGCGCTAAGTGAACCTGCTCAAGAATACGTGCCAGCGGTTGATTTAACGCCATTTCCAGTCCTTGCTGGCTGATAGCGGTGGCCAGCGCTTCGCTGATAAACGGCAGTGCCGCGGTAACGTTTGTCTGATCAGAAAGCGCAATTTTGCTCTCTTCTGCGCTGCGTACCAGGCGATAACTCAGGCGTTCACGCCAGACTTTAAGCAGCAGCGCCACTTTGTCTGCTTCACGCGCGTCGCGGACAAGATCGTTGAGTAAACGTCCATTGGCGGTACTGTAGAAATCACTTTGCGCGGGAACATCGTTGATCGCGACCGCGTTCCACCAGGGTAAAATCGGCAATGCGATGCCTTTTTCCGTTTCGCCGCCCATGCCCAGCAGTGGCATCAGATGTTTAAAGGCTAACGCAATATCCAGATCGTTACCGCCCACGCGGCAGCCGCTGTGTCCCAGCAGGCTGTTTTCGCGATCGGCGCGCTGATGCCATTGCGGCCCCATCAGCAGTAGCGAACAGTCAGTGGTGCCACCGCCGATGTCCACCACCAGTACGCGTTTTTCTTCCTGCAAGGTTGCTTCAAAATCCAGACCCGCGGCTACCGGCTCGTACTGGAAGACGACATCCTGAAAACCGGCGCGTTTGGCCGCACGTTCAAGAATACCCTGCGCCTGGGCGTTGGCGTCATCACCGACTAACCCCTGGAAGTTGATCGGGCGACCGATAACGGCCTGGGTGATCGCTTCAGGCAGCTGGTTTTGCGCCTGATTGCGAATATGCAGCATCATCGCGCAAACCAAATCCTCAAATAGCGCAACCTGCTGCGGCTTCAGGCCGCTGGCACCCAGGAATGATTTTGGCGATTTAACAAAGTACACCTCTTCCGGGTCGTCAATGTATTGCGCCAGTGACGCCAGACCAAACTGCACGCTATTGGCGCTAACATCGATGTCTTCATCGCGGTTATAGCGCATTGCACGACTCAGTAGCGCCTGTGTTTCGGCATCCGTCGTGGGGACATCATGATGGCGATACAACCATTCGCTCACCGCTTCGCGCGTAGGCGCACAAAGCATTGAGGGCAGTAACGTGCTGTTGTTTTCCATTTTGAGCAAGTGTGGCTGCCCGTCACGCATTACGGCTACTGAACAGTTTGCCGTACCGTAGTCAAAACCAATAAACACCGTAGAAATCCCCATGCCAGTGAAGAAGGGGCGTGACTTTAGCGAAATGTCGCCGCCCCGACAACTGGAATATGAAAGCAAGGCGTATCGATTGAATACTGTTTATGCTGTAGGTTTAACTAAAAAGGACACCTGAATGTTAACACTGAGCTGGCAGCCGCCCTATGACTGGCCCTGGATGCTAGGGTTTCTTGCCGCCCGTGCGGTGGATGGCGTCGAAACCGTCGGGGAGCTGTATTACACCAGAAGCCTGGTTATCGGTGAATATCGTGGACTGGTGAGCGTAGTGCCTGACCTGAAGACACACCAGCTGCAGGTCAGGCTAAGTCCGGGGTTACAGCCCGTTGCGCCAGAATGCCTCGCCAAAATTGAGCGGTTGTTCGATCTTCGCTGTTGCCCACAGCATATTGCTAACGCGCTGGGCAGCCTGGGCGCAGCGCGTCCTGGACTGCGGCTGCCTGGCTCTGTCGATGCCTTTGAACAAGGTGTGAGGGCGATATTAGGCCAGTTAGTTAGCGTTGCAATGGCGGCAAAACTGACCGCGAAAGTTGTACGCGCCTACGGTGACAGGCTTGATGACGCGCCTGAGTATGTTTGTTTTCCCACACCACAAGCGCTGGCTGCAGCTGAGCCTTTGCATCTGAAAGCCTTAGGGATGCCGCTCAAACGCGCCGAAGCGCTCATTCATCTGGCACGAGCAATGCTTACCGGAAGGCTTGCATCGGTTGCACCAGTTGATATTGAGCAAGGCGTAAAGCACTTACAAACGTTTCCCGGTATAGGGCGCTGGACTGCCAATTATTTCGCGCTACGCGGTTGGCAGGCGAAAGATGTTTTTCTTCCTGACGATTATTTGATCAAACAACGCTTTCCGGGCATGACACCAGCCCAGATCCGGCGCTATGCCGAGCGCTGGAAGCCGTGGCGCTCCTATGCGTTATTACATATCTGGTATACGGAAGGGTGGCAGCCGTCAGTTGATAGCGAAGTTGCTGGTATTGAGTAGCAGATCCAACGGCTGAGCATCAGCAATGATGTCGCCGTAGATCATATCAATACCGATACCAGAAAGTGCGTCCATAGTTAGCGGCATTTGCACGGGGCCGGCGATCGTTTTGATATCCAGTCGCTGTGCATGACCCTGGATAATAGAAACCCACATTTCATCCATCAGGTTGCCGTGAACACTGGCGCTGATCTCGCTGTCGAGTAACAGGTAATCGACGGTGTGAAACTTCAGGTTTTCAACAATCTCTAAGTCGCGTCCGACCTGGCTTAAAATAATCCGACAACCCGCGTGACGAAGTCGCTGAATGGCCGATAGGCTCTGAGCTGGATGCGATTTCATCACTCCGGCTGGAATGGTCAGGTGTAATAAGCGTGGTGGTAGCGGACTATGCTGCAACTGCGCCAGAAGTTCATCCACAAGTTCGGTACTCAACAGTCCGGCGGCAGAAAGGGGCAGGGCAATACTGAGCCCCTTACTGGCAATCGCCGTCGCTGCATGCTGGAAAAATTCGTTAAAAACCCGGCGGTCAAGCGCATGATTAAGCGTGGGGTCAACGAGTCCGGTACGGAAAATATGCTCTTCGATAACATCACCGTCCTCTGTTCCCAGGCGCAGTGAGAGTAGCCAGAAGCTGAATGTCTCAGGAATGCGTGGAGAGGCCACTCCCCGGGCGATCATGAGCATCGGGTTGTGCGCAATAATGTGCTTCTGTTCATCAAACGACAGCAGTTCCCGTGAGGCGTGCGTCTGACTTTGCTGGGGTTCATACACGCAGACCCGGCCACGCCCACTATTTTTGGCGGCATAACAGGCGATATCTGCCTGAGACATGACCTCAGTCGCGACATGATTTTTCTCATCGATCAGCGTAATACCCGCACTGGCGCCTATGCGGTGCAGACGGCCTTCCCACCTGAACTGATACTCGTTGATGGCGCTGATAATACGGCCTGAGATAAAGCGAGCGCTTTCGATGTTGCAATCCGGCAGCAACAGGCCGAATTCATCGCCACCGAGACGAGCCAGTACATCGCTGGTACGCAGCATGCTGAGCATCAGAGAAGCCAGTTCGCGCAGCAGGGCATCGCCTGCAGCATGGCCCGCGCTATCGTTCACGGCTTTAAACCTATCCAGATCGATAAAGACCAGAACATGGCGCTGATGCGTATTGTGTACGGCTTGTAGCAATTGTTTCAGATGGTTCTCGAAGCTGACCCGGTTAGCAAGATGGGTGAGGTCATCATGCGACGCGCTGTAGCTCAGTTGGCGTAACATCTTACGCGACTCGGTGACATCCTGAATGACCAGTACGGAGCCAATGCTACCACCGTCAAGGGTACTGAGTGGCGTAATGCTGTACTGAATGTCGTAACTGTTGCCGTTACGGCAATGCAGAACCACCTCCTGCTCTATGGCAGTGCGCGACATATCGGCACTGTAGATGTTTTCCATCAATGGGCCGTTATCGCCAAAGGTAATTCGCAGCACTGTCAGTAACGGAATACCTATCGCGTCGTCCTGCTGCCAGCCGCTCATCTTCTCGGCAACCGGGTTCATGAAGGTCACGTTCATGTCGACATCAATGCAAATCACCGCTTCGCCGATTGAGTCCAGCGTGATGTGCAGGCGCTCTTTTTCCTGGTACAGCGCTTCGTTAAGCTGCTTCACTTCGGTCATATCCAAATTGATACCGAGTAAGCGTTCAACTTCTCCGTCTTTATTCAGTACCCGGTTAGCCAACGAGCGGATATGGCGTACGCCGTCACGTACTGCAATACGAAATTCGAGCTTAAAGGGAATTCGTGCGGCCAGAGAGTCGCGAATCACATTTTCAGCATGCTCGCGATCTTCCGGTACGACGCACTCGTACCAGACTTGCCAACTGGGTTTGATATGTAGCGGGACTTCATAGAGATCGAACATGCGCTTATCCCAACTGATCACGTCGGGTTGCAGTTCCCACTCCCAGATACCGATACCGCCCGCTTCGTTGGCGAGGGTAATGCGTTCCATCAGCCGCTTATTCATCCACTCGGTGTGCTTCAGGTCGTTTATGTCTTCAACCTGTGCAATAAAGTAGAGCGGGGTGTTGTCGCTGTGGCGTACCAGCGAAACGGCCAGCAATGCCCAGACAACGTCGCCCGCGCGCGTGTAATAGCGCTTTTCCATGGAGTAACTGTTGATTTCACCACGGACCAACATGCCGAGTTGTTCGAGGTCGTTATTCAGATCTTCCGGCCAGGTGAGCTGCTGGAAGGTCAGCGCTCTCAGCTCTTCCTGGCTGTAGCCCAGAAACTGGCACAACGCCTTGTTTGCCTGTAACCACTGCCCTTCGGTACCGACCAGCGCCATGCCAATCGCGGAATATTCCATAGCATTGCGAAAACGCGATTCGCTTTCCGAGATGTGTTTTCGCTCGGCCCGAAATGCGTACATCACCATAGTCATCATGTTGGCTGGCAACAGAATCATCAAAAACGGCAGCCACGGAATACTTGACATCACATTCGCTTTCGGGGTGTAGAGCAGCGATGGGTTGGCCGCCAGCATCAGAGAGACCATCAGGACGGTGCTGAGGAAAATTAAAAATGCTTCCATACGCGGCAAACGGACGGCGCTCCACATCAGCAACACAATGACGCAGGTAAACGGCCACGGCACGTACATCATGGAAAGCCAGCTGAACGTTAAGGTGACGAGCAGCGTGATGAGGGTCTCAAGCAGTAAACGTGGATCGCGGTGGCGCAGCAGATAATGAGGCTTGAATAACAGACCTAATGGCACCAGCGCCAACGCGCCGATGGATTCGGAAAGCACCCAAATGAGAAATGTATTTAACGAGGTTCCCTCCGGGAGCAGTAGCCACATCAGCACACCACCTAACAGCGGAGGGATGACGGCGCTACCCAAGGCCAAACGCGCCCAGTCATTCAGATTCTGTAAAGGGTTATACCAGGGGAGCAGTTTGCGTAATAACATCGCGCCGGCGACCGCTTCAATAATATTGATGGTCGTATAAGTATAGTTAAGCGAGCCTCCAGGAAAAAACAGCAAAGACGCGCCGATGCTGCCGAATGAGCAAGCCAGCGCTATCCCGGGCCACATTTTTCCTGCATGGCGGTAAAACGCCACCATCATGATTGAGGTTGGAAACCAAAGCGGTGCCAGTTGGGTACCGAAGCGCGACAGCTCCAGCGAAAATAGCGTAAAGATAAATGCTACCAGACCTAAACTGGCCAGGCGCAGCAGAGGATGGGGTAGGGTAACTAAAACATGTTGGAATTGTTTACTCATTACCACTTTACCCAAATAGCCGATGTCGGCCAGCAGAGTTACCGGCCGCATCACGTTTAATCTTCGTTTATGCTAGTACAAATAATTTACAATTTATACGCCAGTTGCTCATAAATTAACACGCCCAAGCCATTAATTCCTAAGGCGGGTGAATAAAATTTGAGCCTGCTTTAAAATTAACCGTTTTAATTTGCGACAGGGAAAGCATTGGTGCAGCCTGGGCTGGCATCGCGCGGCTGAAATCCCTATAATTGCCGCGTTTGGCGTTTCGACGCCGCCCTTCCTTACATCCAGGTTAATCAGGTCGCTAAATTTATGACTGATCAGTCCCATCAGTGCGTCATTATCGGCATTGCCGGCGCATCGGCTTCCGGCAAGAGTCTTATTGCCAGTACCCTTTATCGCGAATTGCGTGAACAAGTCGGTGACGAACATATTGGCGTTATTCCCGAAGACAGCTATTACAAGGATCAAAGCCATCTGTCGATGGAAGAACGCGTAAAAACGAACTACGACCATCCGAACGCGATGGATCACAGTTTGCTGTTTCAGCATCTGCAAACACTTAAACGTGGTTCCGCCATTGAATTGCCCGTTTATAGCTATGTTGAACACACGCGCACACAAGAAACTATTCATATTGAACCCAAGAAAGTCATTATTCTGGAAGGCATTTTGTTGCTGACGGATGCGCGTTTGCGTGATGAAATGAACTTCTCTATTTTTGTTGATACGCCGTTGGATATTTGCCTGATGCGCCGTATCAAGCGGGATGTGAATGAACGTGGTCGTTCAATGGATTCGGTGATGGCGCAATACCAAAAAACCGTACGTCCGATGTTCCTGCAATTTATTGAGCCTTCAAAACAATACGCCGATATCATCGTGCCTCGCGGGGGTAAAAACCGCATTGCTATCGATATTCTGAAGGCGAAAATCAGTCAGTTCTTTGAATAAGTTCAGCGAATTGTGTACCGTTCAGTGATAACCTGGTTCACCCTTAACGCGCCTGGCATTAAGGGTTTGAAGCACGAAAGGAGAAAGTGCCATGCGTTTATGTGACCGAGATATTGAAGCCTGGTTGGATGAAGGTCGTCTGTCGATCAATCCACGTCCTCCTGTCGAGCGTATCAATGGCGCAACGGTAGATGTGCGCCTTGGTAACAAATTTCGTACGTTCCGCGGTCATACGGCGGCGTATATCGATTTGAGCGGACCGAAGGATGAGGTCAGTGCTGCGCTTGACCGCGTAATGAGTGATGAAATTGTCCTCAAAGACGGTGAGGCGTTTTTCCTGCATCCGGGTGAATTAGCGCTGGCGGTAACTTTCGAATCCGTTACGCTGCCTTCCGACCTTGTTGGCTGGTTAGACGGCCGTTCTTCGCTGGCACGTCTGGGCCTGATGGTACACGTTACGGCACACCGTATTGATCCGGGCTGGTCGGGGTGCATCGTCCTGGAATTTTACAACTCAGGAAAATTACCGTTGGCTCTGCGCCCCGGTATGCCGATAGGGGCACTGAGCTTCGAACCGCTTTCCGGCCCGGCAGCGCGACCTTACAACCGTCGCCAGGATGCGAAGTATCGCGATCAGCAGGGCGCGGTAGCCAGCCGGATCGATAAAGACTGAGTGTTTTCAGTCCATTGGGGATAGCATGAGACGATTTCTGACGACGCTGATGATTCTTCTGGTCGTGCTGGTGGCCGGTTTCTCTGCGTTAGTATTGTTGGTTAATCCGAATGATTTCCGCGCATACATGGTGAAGCAAGTTGCGGCGCGTAGCGGATATCAACTGCAGTTGGATGGTCCTCTGCGCTGGCACGTATGGCCCCAGTTGAGCATTCTCTCCGGGCGCATGGTGCTAACGGCCGAAGGTGCCAGCGAACCGCTGGTTCGTGCCGACAATATGCGTCTGGACGTCGCCTTGTGGCCGTTGTTGAGTCACCAACTCAGCGTAAAGCAAGTCATGCTCAAAGGCGCGGTGATTCAACTCATACCTGAAACCGAGGCTGTGCGCGGAGTCGATGCCCCTGTTGCGCCAAAAGATAATACACTGCCGGATCTGGCAGAGGATCGTGGATGGTCGTTTGATATCGCTCGCCTGCGCGTGGCTGACAGCGTTCTGGTATTCCAGCATGAAGACGATGAACAGATAACGGTTCGTGATATTCACCTGAATATGGAACAGGATGCCCAGCATCGTGGAACGTTCGATTTCACCGGCCGCGTTAACCGTGACCAGCGCGACCTGACGTTGTCCATCAGTGGCGCTGTCGATGCGTCTGACTATCCGCATGATTTAGTCGCCAATATTGAGCAGCTGAGCTGGCAGTT
This sequence comes from Citrobacter sp. Colony219, assembly GCF_019382635.1. Taxonomy (NCBI): domain Bacteria; kingdom Pseudomonadati; phylum Pseudomonadota; class Gammaproteobacteria; order Enterobacterales; family Enterobacteriaceae; genus Citrobacter; species Citrobacter sp. Colony219. The sequence continues at coordinate 2,103,469 of NZ_CP080033.1, forward strand.
ACAGGGCGCTGACTTGCCGCCGCAGGGGATCCGCGGCCAGGGTCAGCTTCAGGCTCGGTGGCAGGAAGAGAAAAAACAGCTCAACTTTACGCAGATTAACTTAACTGCTAATGACAGTTCACTCGCCGGGCAAGCTCAGGTGACGCTGGCGGAGAAACCCGCATGGGACGTCAATCTGAAATTCGGCCAGCTCAATCTGGATAATCTGATTGTACAGCATGATGCTCTGGCGGCGACAGATACCAGGGCACAGCAGAGTCAGAGCCAGTCGACGCTGGCGCGACCAGTCATTTCCTCGCAGGTTGATGCCGTCTCTTATCAGGGGCTGCAAGGATTTTCCGCCAACATTGCACTACAGGCGGATAAAGTTCTCTGGCGGAAAATGGCATTTGATCATGTTTCTGCAAAAATCGTCAACCAGGCTGGCTTGTTGAATATCAATGAGTTGCAGGGGAAAAGTGACGGTGGATTGATCTCACTTCCAGGTTCGCTGGATGCCAGAAAAGGCTCACCACGGGCAGTCTTTCACCCACGGCTGGAAGGCGTAGAAATCGGCACTATCCTGAAAGCTTTTGACTATCCGATAGCCCTTACTGGCAAGCTGTCACTGGCTGGCGATTTTTCGGGCTCTGACATTGATGCGCAGGCATTTCGCCACAGCTGGCAAGGACAGGCCAATGTTGAGATGAGCGGCACGCGTATGGAAGGCATGAACTTCCAGCAACTAGTGCAACAGGCGGTTGAACGTAGCGGCGGTAATGCAGGCTCACAACAGGATTTGGATAATGCGACGCGGCTGGATCGCTTTGTGACCGATCTGACACTGGATAACGGCAAGGTTACGCTGGATAACATGGAAGGGCAGTCTGCCATGTTGGCGCTTTCGGGTAAGGGCACGTTAGATCTGGTTGAGCAAAATTGTGATACTCAGTTTAACGTGCGCGTGCTGGGCGGATGGAATGGGGAAAGTAAATTGATCGATTTCCTCAAAGCGACCCCAGTTCCGCTCAGGGTCTATGGTAAGTGGCAGTCGTTGAACTATAACCTGCAGGTGGACCAACTCTTGCGTAAGCATATGCAGGATGAAGCGAAACGCCGATTGAACGACTGGGCCGATCGCAACAAAGACTCTCGCAACGGCAAAGACGTTAAAAAGCTGCTGGATAAACTTTGAACCCTGGTGCCGGATGGCGGCTTCAGCCCCATCCGGCATGTCGCTTATACCTCGTAATCCATCTCTTCTTCACTGCGCAGTGGTATCAACTGGACTTTCTGCACTCGATGGTTTTCTACTTGCAAGGTTTTCAGCAAATAGTCGCCAACCTGTACTTCCTCTCCGGTTTTCGGGATGCGCTGCAGATACTCCATTAACAGCCCGGCAATGGTGTGGTACTCACGTTTCTCATCTAATGGGATCGGGACATACTGCACCAGGTCTTCCAGCGGCATATGGCCGTTTGCCGTCCACGACCCATCGGCATTTTTCTGAATATCATGACGAGCGTCGATCTCTTCGACTTCATTTGGCAAGTTACCCGCGATGGTTTCCATCACGTCGCTGAGCGTCACAATTCCTTCCACCGAACCAAACTCATCGGCCACAAAAGCGAAGTGTGTACGGGCATTACGGAACTGCTCCAGCGCAGGAAGAAGCGGCAGGGTTTCCGGGAATACCAACGGCTGGCGAAGTAAGACGCGCAAATCGAGCGGTTCGCCACGCAGCGACTGTTGCAGAAGGTCAATTACATGCACCACACCGAGCAGTTCTTCCTGTTCATCTTCTCCGGTTACGACCAGGCGCGTATGCTGGTTTTTCTCCAGTAGTGTGCGAATTTCTGCTTCCGGAGCATTGAGATCAATATGCTCGATATCATGGCGTGACGTCATGATACTGCTGACGGTTCGCTGATTAAGGTTCAGTACGCGCTCAATCATCCGCCGTTCTTGTGGTGCAAAAATCTGGCCTTCATGATGATCCGCCAACATAGCGGCAGTTTCGGCATCCAGCTCGGCATCTTCTTTTTGACCGCTTATCAGACGCATCACCGCCTCGGCGGTACGCTGGCGTAACGTGTGGTTAGCCGACAGGAAGCGACGACGGTTAAAAATAGCCAACTGGTTCAGGGCTTCTATCATGACCGAGAAGCCGATAGCCGCGTACAGATAGCCTTTCGGTATGCGAAAACCAAAGCCTTCCGCGACCAGGCTGAAACCAATCATCAACAGGAAGCTCAGGCACAGAATAACAATAGTTGGGTGGCTGTTAACAAAGCGGGTCAACGATTTACTGGCCAGCATCATCAGGCTGATGGCAATGATCACCGCCGCCATCATGACCGCCAGATGATCAACCATACCAACAGCGGTGATCACCGAGTCCAGTGAGAAAATGGCATCAAGTACCACAATTTGCGCGACCACGCCCCAAAATTTCGCACCCCGACGTTGGGTGGGATTGTCGCTGTCTTTCCCTTCCAGCCGTTCGTTGAGCTCCATCGTCGCTTTAAACAGCAGGAAGAAACCGCCGAACAGCATGATCAGGTCGCGGGCGCTGAAGCTGAAGTCCCGAATGCTGAACAGAGGTGTGGTCAGCGTCACCAGCCATGATATTGATGCCAGCAGCAGCAGGCGCATAACCATCGCCAGCAGTAGCCCGGTAATACGCGCCTTATCCCGCTGGGATGGCGGGAGTTTCTCCGCGAGGATGGCAATAAAAACAAGATTATCAATGCCAAGAACGAGTTCTATCACGATTAGCGTGACGAGTCCGGCCCAGATTGACGGATCGGCAATCCATTCCATAGTAAATGCTATACCCATAGTTATATGACAATTGTCACAATTCGATCATGGGTAAAACCGACGAAAAATGCAATGGCGAGAAGGGATTTCTCTGCCCTTTATATCAGGACAGAGGCGAGAGAATAGTCGGAAGGTAACTGCAAGAAATGGCTTTATTTATGCAGTTATATTTAGGAAATATCGCAGGCTGGATATTTATATATTAACATTGTCAACATCAATAAAATCCTAAAAATATACATACCTTATGCTTAATATTAATCTTAAAAGGCTACGTTTCAGGGCTTGTTATCTTGCCTGCTATTCGGTTAGCTGCAACAATTCTTCCCGTAATAATCAAAAGAGAAATATGTTGCCAGTATCGCACCATGCTATTACTGATGGGCAGGCGCTATGAATATGATGACAACAGCGAGGATGGTAAAAATATAAATTAATCAGTGCATTGGTAGCCAATAAAGCCAGGGGCGGTAGCGTGCCTGGTCGCCTGATGATAAACCTAAATTATTCTGTCAAGAGACTGCAGATGGATTCATTTTTTTTAGGACTGATGCCAGTTAAATTTCTATTCAATTAACGGCAAGGTGAATGCAAACAGGCGTAATCGCTATTTAAAACGCACGTGATAATGACTCTGCCAAAGTGATAAATAATCAATGATGAAATCCAAACTTAAATTGATGCCAGTATTGGTGTCGGTAATATTGATCAACGGTTGTACCGTGTTTCCGGGCAGCAATATGTCTACCATGGGCAAAGATGTGATTAAGCAGCAGGATGCCGATTTTGATATCAACCGGATGGTGAATGTTTATCCGCTTACCCCTCGACTGGTTGAACAATTGCGTCCGCGACCGAATGTTGCTCAACCTAATATGTCGCTGGATCAGGAGATCTCCGGGTATCAGTACCGGGTCGGACCCGGCGATGTCCTGAATGTCACCGTCTGGGATCATCCCGAACTCACCACGCCTGCGGGACAGTATCGTAGCTCCAGCGACACCGGCAACTGGGTGCAACCTGATGGCACCATGTTTTATCCCTACATTGGCAAAGTTAGCGTGGTGGGAAAAACGTTGGCAGAAATTCGTAGTGATATTACCGGGCGCTTAGCGAAGTACATCGCAGACCCGCAGGTGGACGTTAATATCGCCGCATTCCGCTCGCAAAAGGCATATGTCTCCGGGCAGGTGAATAAATCCGGTCAGCAGGCCATCACCAACGTACCTCTTACTATCCTTGATGCTATTAATGCCGCAGGCGGCCTCACAGAAGCGGCCGACTGGCGCAACGTTGTGCTGACTCACAAAGGGCAGGAGCAACGCATTTCACTGCAAGCGCTAATGCAAAATGGCGATCTGAGCCAGAACCGTCTGCTCTATCCTGGCGATATTCTGTTTGTCCCACGAAATGACGACCTGAAAGTGTTCGTGATGGGTGAGGTGAAAAAACAGAGCACCCTCAAGATGGACTTCAGCGGTATGACACTCACCGAAGCGCTGGGTAATGCGGAGGGCATCGACCTGACCACCTCCAATGCCAGTGGCATCTTTGTTATTCGTCCATTAAAAGGCGAGGGTGGACATAACGGCAAGATAGCTAATATCTACCAGCTTGATATGTCTGACGCGACATCGTTGGTGATGGCGACCTCTTTCCGACTCCAGCCTTACGATGTGGTGTATGTCACGACCGCGCCGGTTGCTCGCTGGAACCGTTTGATCAATCAGTTGCTGCCGACCATTAGCGGTGTTCGTTATATGACGGATACGGCCAGCGACCTTCACAACTGGTAATCGCCATGTTTAACAAAATCTTAGTTGTCTGTGTGGGGAACATTTGCCGTTCTCCGACGGCAGAGCGCTTGTTAAGGCAATTTCATCCGGCGTTGACGGTGTCTTCCGCTGGTCTCGGCGCGCTGGTAGGCAAGGGCGCCGATCCGTGCGCCATCAGTGTAGCGCAGACACATAACTTGTCGCTGGAAAATCATTGTGCACGGCAAATCTCGGGACGGATGTGTCGGGAGTATGACCTGATCCTGACCATGGAAAAACGCCATATTACGGCGTTGTGTGAAATGGTGCCGGAGATGCGCGGCAAAGTAATGCTGTTTGGCCATTGGGACAGCGAACGCGAAATACCTGACCCGTATCGTAAAAGCCGTGATGCGTTTGATGCGGTGTATGCACTACTTGAGCGGTCTGCCCAGCAATGGGCCCAGGCACTGAATGCGGAGCAGGGAAAACAATGACAGAAAAAGAAAAACAGTCTGCCACGTCGGCAACAGGCAACGATGAAATCGATATCGGACGTCTGGTGGGGACCGTAGTCGAAGCACGCTGGTGGGTACTGGGCATAACCGCCGCATTTGCGCTATGTGCGGCGCTCTACACCCTGTTTGCCACGCCGATCTACAGTGCCGATGCGCTGGTACAAATAGAGCAAAACACCGGCAGCTCGTTAGTTCAGGATATTGGCTCGGCGTTATCCAACAAGCCACCTGCTTCTGAAGCGGAAATTCAGCTTATTCAGTCACGGCGGGTATTGGGCAAAACGGTAGACGATCTTAATCTGGATATTTCCGTCACTAAAGATTCATTTCCTCTTTTTGGTGCCGGCTGGGACCGTCTGATGGGCCGCCAGAATGAAACGGTCAATGTAACGACTTTCGCCTTGCCAACGTCAATGAATGAACAGACCTTCACGTTGAACGTACTGAACTACAAAAGTTATCAACTGGTGAGTGACGGCGGCTTTAGCGCTCGTGGCCAGGTTGGGCAGTTACTGAACCATGACGGTGTAACGATGCTGGTTGAGGCGATTCATGCCAGTCCGGGTAGCGAATTTACCGTCAGTAAGTTCTCCACGCTTGGCACGATCAACAATCTGCAAAATAACCTGATGGTGACGGAAACAGGTAAAGATACCGGGGTGTTGAGTCTGACCTTCACGGGGGAAGATCGTGAACAAATCCGCCAGATCCTTGACAGTATTACCCGCAACTATCTGCAACAGAACGTGGAGCGTAAATCTGAAGAGGCCGCTAAAAGCCTGGCATTTCTGGCAAAACAATTACCGGAGGTGCGCAACCGTCTGGACGTTGCCGAAAACAAACTGAATGCATTTCGTCAGGATAAAGACTCCGTCGATTTACCGCTGGAGGCCAAAGCGGTGCTGGACTCGATGGTAAATATTGATGCTCAGTTAAATGAACTGACCTTTAAAGAAGCTGAAATCTCCAAACTGTTCACCAAAGCGCACCCGGCGTATCGCACGTTGCTGGAAAAACGCCAGGCGCTGGAAGATGAAAAAAACAAGCTTAACGGGCGCGTGACGGCGATGCCGAAAACGCAGCAGGAAATTGTCCGCCTGACGCGTGATGTGGAGTCCGGCCAGCAGGTCTATATGCAACTGCTGAATAAACAGCAGGAGCTGAAGATCACGGAAGCCAGTACGGTTGGCGATGTGCGCATTGTCGATCCTGCCATTGCCCAGCCTGGTGTCCTGAAACCGAAAACGGCGCTGATTATTCTCGGCAGTATCCTACTTGGTTTGATGCTTTCAGTGGTTGGCGTGCTGCTACGGTCGCTGTTCAATCGCGGTATTGAAAGCCCGCAGGCGCTTGAAGAGCAGGGCATCAGCGTGTATGCCAGCATTCCCCTGTCAGAATGGCAAAAAGCGCGTGATAACGTTCAGACCATCAAAGGTGTGAAACGCTACAAGCAAAGTCAGTTACTGGCTGTGGGGAATCCGACCGATCTCGCGATAGAAGCGGTGCGCAGCCTGCGTACCAGCCTGCACTTCGCCATGATGCAATCACGTAATAATGTGCTGATGCTTACCGGGGTCAGCCCGTCGATCGGCAAAACATTTGTCTGTGCCAACCTGGCTGCGGTTATCAGTCAGACCGACAAGCGCGTACTGCTGATCGACTGTGATATGCGTAAAGGCTATACCCATGAGCTGCTCGGGACCAATAACGTCAACGGTCTGTCTGAGATCCTTAGCGGCAAGGGTGACATTCCCTCCTGCGCAAAACCAACTTCAATTGCACATTTTGACCTGGTCCCTCGCGGGCAGGTTCCCCCTAATCCTTCAGAACTGCTGATGAGCGAGCGCTTTGGCGAGTTGATGACCTGGGCCAGTGCGAACTATGACCTGGTGCTGATCGATACGCCGCCAATACTGGCCGTGACCGATGCGGCTATCGTTGGTCGCCACGTCGGAACCACGCTGATGGTGGCGCGTTACGCGGTCAATACGCTGAAAGAGGTGGAAACCAGTCTGAGTCGTTTCGGGCAAAACGGAATTCAGGTGAAAGGGGTGATCCTCAACTCCATTTTCCGGCGCGCCAGCGGGTATCAGGATTACGGTTACTACGAATACGAATACACGTCGGATTCGAAATAGATAACTAACAGCAACGCATATCGAATGTAGGCCTGATAAGCGTAGCGCCATCTGGCAACTTTATCTGGGACAAAAAAATGACGACAGACAACCCGCTAATTTCTATTTATATGCCCACCTGGAACCGCCAGCAGTTGGCTATCCGGGCGATTAAATCGGTGCTGCGCCAGGACTATAGTCACTGGGAAATGATCATTGTCGATGATTGCTCTGCCGAGTATGAGCAGCTGCAACAGTTTGTTGAGGCGTTAAACGATCCACGCGTGAGCTATACGCATAACGAGATGAACTCCGGCGCGTGCGCAGTACGCAATCAGGCCATCATGCAGGCCAGTGGGCAGTACATTACGGGGATTGATGATGACGATGAGTGGACGCCGAATCGCCTGAGCTCATTCCTTCAGTCTCGTCATCAACTGGTAACGCATGCTTTTCTATACGCTGATGATTATGTCTGTGAAGGTGAGGTTTATTCACAGCCAGCCAGTCTGCCGCTGTATCCAAAATCGATGTACTCACGTCGCCGATTTTATAAACGCAATATCATTGGTAATCAGGTCTTTAGCTGGGCCTGGCGTTTCAAAGCATGCCTGTTTGATACGACGTTAAAAGCCGCGCAGGATTACGACATTTTTCTGCGCATGGTCGTGGCCTACGGTAAACCCTGGAAGGTAAAAGAGGCGACGCAGATCCTGCATGTGAATCACGGCGAGATGCGTATTACCTCATCCCCACATAAGTTCTCCGGTTACTTCCAGTTCTATCGCAAACACAAAGGTAAATTTGACCGGGCGAGTAAAAAATATCAGCTGTTTACTCTTTATCAGATCCGTAACAAGCGGATGAACTGGCGCACATTGCTGACGTTGCTTTCCATCCGTAACGGCAAACGCCTGGCTGACGGTCTGCGAGGACGTTAAGTATGCTGAGTCAACATGTGAGAGCAAAGGTAATGCAATGAATATTCTGCAATTTAATGTTCGGCTTGCCGAAGGCGGGGCGGCCGGGGTCGCGCTGGATTTACACCTGCGCGCGCTGGAAAAAGGGTGGGTGTCGCGGTTTGTATACGGTTATGGCAAAGGAGGCAAGAGAAGCGCCAGTCACGGAAATTATCCGCACGTGATTAAACATGCGCCGCGTTTGACGTCGGCGGCGAATATTGCCCTGTTTCGCCTCGCAAACCGCGATCTGTTTGGCAACCTCGACAGTATGTATCGCACAATCATCCGCACCGCGGGCCCGCTGGTTCTGCATTTCCATGTGCTGCACAGTTACTGGCTGAACCTCGAAGAGGTAGTGGCGTTTTGCCAAAAGGTGAAGGCACATAAGCCCGATATCACCTTTGTGTGGACGCTGCACGATCACTGGAGTGTTACCGGACGCTGCGCCTTTACCGATGGCTGCGAAGGCTGGAAAACGGGCTGCCAGAAATGTCCAACGTTAAGCAACTATCCCCCGGTTAACGTTGATAAAGCGCATCAGCAACTGCCCGGGAAACGTCAAATGTTTCGTACGATGCTGGCGCTTGGCTGCCAGTTTATCTCGCCCAGTCAACATGTGGCGGAAGCATTTAACAGCCTGTACGGTGCCGGGTGTTGTCACATCATCAATAACGGTATCGATGTGGCGACGGAAGCGATTCTTGCTGACTTGCCGGTTCAGCATGAGCCGCTGGGCAGACCGAAAATTGCCGTGGTGGCCCATGATTTGCGCTATGACGGCAAAACCAGCCAGCAACTGGTCCAGGCGCTTATCGCGCTCGGTGACAAAATAGAGCTGCATACCTTCGGTAAGTTTTCCCCGTTTGCCGGAGCAAACGTCATCAACCATGGGTTTGAAAGTGACAAACGAACCTTGATGGGGGCGCTAAATCAGATGGATGGGCTGGTGTTCAGTTCGCGGGTTGATAACTATCCGCTAATCTTGTGCGAAGCGCTTTCTATCGGTGTACCGGTTATCGCCACGCACAGTGAGGCGGCACAGGAAGTGCTGGCAAAATCAGGCGGCAAAACATTCAGTGAAGCGGATGTTCTGCATCTGGTACAACTGAAAAAATCAGAAATTGCACAGGCGGTATTTGACACCTCGCTGGCTACCTTTAGCCAGCAGAGCCGGACAGCATACAGCGGACAACAGATGCTGGAGGAATATGTCTCGTACTATCAGGGTCTGTAGCTATCTGGTGTTGCCGCTGCTTTATCTGCTGGTTAACGTCAAGCTTGCGCAACTGGGTGAAAGTTTCCCTGTCACCGTTGTCACTTTCTTACCACTGTTGCTACTGCTGTTTGTTGACCGTATCAATATTAAAAAGCTGTTGATTGCGTTGGGAGTGGGTGGGGGGCTGGCGGTGTTTAACTACCTGTTTGGCCAATCGCTGGATGCCAGCAAGTATGTAACATCTGCCATGTTGTTTATCTATACCGTGATCATTATTGGCATGGTGTGGAGCATTCGCTTTAAAACCATTTCGCCACATAACTATCCTAAAATTTTGCGTTTATTCTGGCTGGTGGTGGGGTTAGTGGTCGGTCTGGCTGCCATTGAAATGGCACAGATCATTCTCAGCGGTGGCAGCAGTATAATGGAAGCTATTTCGAAATATCTTATTTACAGCAATAGCTATGTGCTGAACTTTATTAAATTTGGTGGGAAGCGTACCACCGCACTCTATTTTGAGCCTGCATTTTTCGCTCTGGCGTTAATCTCAATTTGGCTCAGCATCAAACAGTTTGGTATCAAAACGCCCAAGACCGATGCTATGATTCTGGCAGGGGTGATATTGTCAGGATCGTTTTCAGGGGTGATGACATTTATTTTGTTTTACCTGCTGGAGTGGGCGTTTCAGTATCTGAATAAGGATGCGATAAAAAAGAAGTTACCCTTGGCAATTATCTCGCTGAGTGTGTTTATGGTGGGCGTGATATTTGCCTTCCCCTACATCACGACGCGTCTTGGTGATTTAGGTACTGAAGGCTCTTCATCTTATTATCGCATAGTAGGACCGTTGGTCATGGTTGGCTATTCATTACTGAATGTCGATGGTGTAGTGAGATTTGGCTCACTTTATGAATATGTTGCATCATTCGGAATCTTTAACGGTGCAGATGTAGGTAAAACGATAGACAATGGTTTGTATTTGTTAATTATCTATTTTTCGTGGTTCGCCGTAATATTATCCCTGTGGTACATGGGAAAAGTAACGAAAATGATGATGAATGCGTTTGGTGATAATCAGCATTATCGGGTGCAGCTTTATCTTTTTACACCGTTGTCGCTGTTTTTCACCGGTTCAGTATTTAGTCCGGAATATGCATTTTTAATTGTATGTCCGTTTATTTTGCGCAAGGCGCTGAATATCGCGAGGTAATTTACATGCTGCTGAGTATTATCACCGTCGCTTTTCGCAATCTGGATGGGATCGTCAAAACCCATGCGTCACTGGCGCATCTTGCGCAGGCGAGCGATATCCGCTTTGAGTGGATTGTTATCGATGGGGGGTCTACAGACGGTACTCCGGCGTTCCTGGAAAATCTCAATGGAGAGCACCAGTTACGTTTTGTCAGCGAGCCTGATAACGGTCTCTACGATGCAATGAACAAAGGTATCGCTATGGCGCGTGGGCGCTTTGCACTCTTTCTCAACTCTGGAGATATTCTGCATGCCGATTCTGCACATTTTATCCGCCAGTTAAAAACGCAGAGTGATAAAGCGATGGTGATTGGCGATGCTTTGCTGGATTTTGGTAATGGTAAAAAAATGACGCGCCGGGCTAAACCGGGTTGGTATATCTACCACAGTTTGCCAGCCAGTCATCAGGCAATATTTTTTCCGCTGACGGGGCTGCAAACCTGGCATTATGATTTGCAATATAAAATATCATCGGATTATGCGCTGGCAGCAAAATTATACAAGTCCGGGTTCGCGTTTAAAAAACTGACTGGTTTAGTGTCGGAGTTTTCCATGGGCGGCGTATCGACTACGAATAATCTGGAATTGTGTCGGGATGCCAAAAGAGTCCAACGTCAAATATTGCGCATGCCCGGTTTTTGGGCTGAATTTTCTGAATACATACGTCTGCGTACAACCGGTAAGACAAAACACTTATATGGTAAAACGTAAGGTCACACTATGCAGGATTTAAACGGCTTCGCGGTGCCGAAAGGTTTTCGCGGCGGTGGTGCAATTAAAGTGCAATTATGGTGGGCGGTACAAGCAACATTATTTCACTGGTCACCACAGGTGATGTACCGCTGGCGTGTTTTTTTATTAAGGATATTTGGCGCGAAAATAGGAAAAAACGTAGTTATTCGGCCTTCAGTAAAAATTACTTATCCGTGGAAATTAACACTGGGTGATTACGCCTGGGTAGGGGATGACGCGGTTTTATATACGCTGGGTAATATTACGATTGGGGCTCATACGGTTATTTCGCAGAAAAGCTATTTATGCACCGGAAGTCATGATTATGCCAGCCAACACTTTGATATTAGTGCCACGCCAATTGTGATTGGCGAGAAATGCTGGTTGGCGACAGATGTTTTTGTCGCGCCTGGCGTGACGATAGGCGACGGCACCGTCGTGGGTGCACGTAGCAGCGTTTTTAAATCGTTGCCGGCCAATGCCATATGTCGGGGTAACCCCGCAGTAGTTACGCGTAAACGCGTCGAGAACGTTACTCCCTGAAGGGAAATTTTAAGAGGTAATAACATGTCAAAAGTCGCTCTCATTACTGGCGTAACCGGGCAGGATGGTTCTTACCTGGCAGAGTTTCTGCTGGAAAAAGGTTATGAAGTTCATGGTATTAAGCGCCGGGCCTCGTCATTTAATACCGAACGGGTAGACCATATTTACCAGGATCCACATGCGGGTAATCCCAAATTCCATCTGCATTATGGTGATTTGACGGACTCCTCTAATCTGACCCGCATTTTGCAAGAGGTTCAACCGGATGAAGTCTATAACCTGGGCGCAATGAGTCACGTGGCGGTGTCGTTTGATTCGCCAGAATATACTGCTGATGTTGATGGGATCGGCACGCTGCGTTTGCTGGAAGCGATTCGCTTCCTGGGTCTGGAAAAGAAAACCCGTTTCTATCAGGCCTCCACCTCTGAACTGTACGGTCTGGTTCAGGAGATCCCACAGAAAGAAACGACGCCGTTCTATCCGCGATCGCCCTATGCTGTCGCCAAACTGTATGCCTACTGGATCACCGTCAATTACCGTGAATCTTATGGCATATATGCCTGTAACGGCATTCTGTTTAACCATGAATCTCCGCGTCGTGGCGAAACCTTCGTCACACGCAAAATTACCCGTGCAATTGCCAACATCGCCCAGGGGCTGGAGTCCTGTCTGTACCTCGGCAATATGGATTCGTTGCGTGACTGGGGACATGCCAAAGACTACGTCAGGATGCAGTGGATGATGCTGCAGCAGGAACAGCCGGAAGACTTCGTGATCGCCACTGGCGTGCAGTATTCCGTCCGTCAGTTTGTGGAAATGGCTGCTGCCCAACTCGGTATTAAGCTGCGCTTTGAAGGTGAGGGCGTGAATGAAAAAGGCATTGTGGTTTCGGTGACTGGGCATGATGCGCCAGGGGTGAAACCGGGGGATGTGATGATCGCCGTCGACCCGCGCTATTTTCGTCCTGCAGAGGTTGAAACGCTGTTGGGCGATCCGACAAAGGCACACGAAAAACTGGGCTGGAAACCGGAGATCACATTGCGCCAGATGGTTTCTGAAATGGTTGCTCACGATCTGGAAGCAGCGAAGAAACATTCGCTGCTGAAGTCCCATGGTTACGATGTTGTTATTGCACTGGAGAGCTAATGATGATGAAGAAGAAACGTGTTTATATTGCGGGACATCGGGGAATGGTGGGCTCTGCTATTTACCGACAACTTGCACAACGTGAAGATGTCGAGTTAATCATCCGTAACCGTGAACAGCTCAATTTATTGGACACAACGGCGGTTAATGATTTTTTTACCAGTGAAAATATTGACCAGGTTTATCTTGCCGCGGCAAAAGTTGGCGGGATTATGGCTAATAATAATTATCCATCTGATTTCATTTATGAAAACATGATGATGGAAAGTAATATCCTTCATGCGGCTCATAATTCAAATGTCGGGAAGTTATTATTTTTAGGCTCATCATGTATTTATCCTAAGTTTGCGCAGCAACCAATCAAAGAGAGCGAGTTGTTGCAGGGATCACTGGAGCCGACAAATGAGCCCTATGCCATCGCTAAAATTGCAGGAATAAAACTGTGTGAGTCCTATAACCGGCAGCATCGCCGGGATTACCGTTCAGTGATGCCGACGAACCTGTATGGACCTAACGACAATTTCCATAAAGATAATTCCCATGTGATCCCTGCGCTATTGCGTCGTTTTCATGAAGCCACCCAACGGGATGACAAGTATGTTGAGGTTTGGGGTAGTGGAAAACCCATGCGTGAATTTTTGCATGTCGATGATATGGCGGCAGCAAGCATCCATGTGATGGAGTTAGACAATGAGGTTTGGCAGGAAAATACAGAGCCAATGCTTTCTCATGTCAATGTAGGCACGGGTGAAGATTGCACTATTCGTGAACTATCCGACGCCATTGCAAAAGTTGTTGGTTTTCGCGGTGATATTATTTTTGATGCTTCTAAACCTGATGGGACACCACGAAAACTGCTTGATGTCAGTCGCCTGAGAAGACTCGGTTGGCATCATGAAATAGGACTTGAACAGGGGTTGGTTAATACTTATCGCTGGTTCCTTGATAATCAGCAGCGGTATCGGGGTGAGTAATGTTTCTCAATAATGAAGACTTCGCTAATGCGGTGCGCACGACGCCGTTGATCTCTCTGGATTTTATCATTGAGAATGAGTTTGGGGAGTTTTTAGTTGGGAAAAGAACTAACAGGCCTGCTCAAGGATATTGGTTTGTGCCCGGCGGCAGAGTATTAAAAGATGAATCGCTGGAACAAGCATTTATGCGTTTGACGGAAGAAGAATTAGGTCAGCAGTTTCCCATAACACACGGTCAGTTTTTTGGTGTCTGGCAGCACTTTTATGAGGATAATTTTTCTGGTTCTTCATTTTCAACGCATTATGTGGTGCTGGGTTTTCGACTGAAGATTAATACCAGTACATCAATGTTGCCGTCAAAACAGCATGATACCTGGCGTTGGGCTAAAACGGATGAACTGATTGCCGATGGGAGTGTGCATAAGAATACGCAGGCATATTTCTACCCAGCGATGAAAGATCGGGTGCCCGGGATATGAGAATTCTGGTTTATGGCATCAATTACTCTCCCGAATTGACCGGAATTGGTAAATACACGGGAGAGATGGTGGAGTGGATGGCGAGCCAGGGGCATGAGGTTCGGGTGGTCACGGCACCTCCTTATTATCCGCAGTGGCAAGTCGGCGAACCTTATTCTTCCTGGCGCTATCGTCGGGAAGTTGGTGTCACCACTGTCTGGCGCTGTCCATTATATGTACCAACTCAACCTTCAACGTTAAAGCGGTTGTTACATTTGGGCAGTTTTGCCCTGAGCAGTCTTTTTCCCCTATTGGCTCAGTATCGGTGGAAGCCTGAATACATTATCGGCGTGGTACCCACGCTATTCTGTACACCAGGGATGCGTTTGCTGGCAAAACTGTCTGGCTCTCGCACCGTGCTGCATATTCAGGATTATGAAGTTGATGCGATGTTGGGGCTGGGATTGGCGGCAACCGGAAATTCCACAATGATTGCGCGAGCAGCCAAAGCATTTGAGCGTAGCAGTTTGTTGAATGTGGATAATGTTTCCACGATCTCCCGCTCTATGATGCAAAAAGCGCAGGAGAAAGGCGTTTCTGCAGAAAAGCTTATCTTTTTCCCGAACTGGTCCGAAGTGGAAAGATTTAGCAAGGTGGATAGTGCTGATATAGAGCAAATTCGTCAGCAGTTTGATTTGCCAACCGATAAAAAAATTATTCTGTATTCCGGCAATATTGGTGAGAAACAAGGCGTTGAAAATATCGTTGAGGCTGCAAGCCAGACTCAGGATAAACCATGGATATACGTTATTGTGGGTCAGGGAGGGGGGAAATCCAGGATGGAGCAAATGGTCAAGGAACTAGCCCTAACGAATGTTAAGTTCTATCCCTTGCAACCATACGAAATGTTGCCAGCGTTATTAAGGTTGGCAGATTGCCATTTAGTCATCCAAAGACGTGGCGCTGCAGATGCGGTCCTTCCTTCTAAGTTAACGAACATATTGGCGGTCGGGGGAAATGCCGTGATTACAGCAGAGATCCATACCGAACTGGGGCAGCTTTGCCAGAAACATCCCGGTATTGCTATCTGTATTGAGCCAGAATCAGTTGAGATGCTTGTGGCCGGAATTACAGATGCAATCACTATGCCTGAATACAATATGATTGCACGTTCCTATGCAGAGTCTGCACTTGAAAAAGATAATGTCTTAAATCAATTTATTAATCATTTGAAGGGTTGACTTATGAGTCAGAATAACATTCATCCGGTAATTATTGCAGGTGGGTCCGGTAGCCGTTTGTGGCCATTATCCAGAACATTATATCCAAAGCAGTTCTTGTGTCTGGATGGGAAAAATACAATGTTGCAATCGACAATTTGTCGCCTTGATGGATTGGATTGTTCACCACCGCTGGTAATATGTAATGAAAAGCATCGATTTATTGTTGCTGAACAATTGCAAGAAATCGATAAGCTAACGGGGAATATTATTCTTGAGCCACAAGCCAGGAATACCGCACCAGCAATCGCGCTGGCAGCAATCGCAGCATGTAACAATAATTCCGATCATAACCCGTTGTTGCTGGTCCTGGCAGCTGATCATATTATCGAAGAAAATAAATTCTTCCACGATGCAGTGACCTCAGCCATTCCGTTAGCCGAAAATGGCAAGCTGGTAACATTTGGTATCGTCCCGGATGCACCGGAAACAGGGTACGGTTATATTCGACGCGGTGAAGTCAGTAGTACCCAGATTCAAGTTGATTCTGTTGCTTTCAATGTTGATGCTTTTGTGGAAAAACCTGACCTTGAAACAGCCGAAAAATATATTTCTGCTGGTGAATATTACTGGAATAGCGGTATGTTTTTATTCCAGGCCCGACGCTATCTTGAAGAGCTTGAAAAATATCGCCCGGATATTCTACAGGCCTGCTTGTTAGCGATGGATAACGCTGAACTGGACAATGATTTTATCCGTGTCAGTCGGGACGATTTCCAGGCTTGCCCAGAGGAATCGATCGACTATGCCGTGATGGAGAAAACCACGGATGCCGTAGTCCTGCCGATGAACGTTGGCTGGAGCGATGTGGGGTCATGGTCATCACTTTGGGAAATCAGCGATCGTAACGACGAGGGCAATGTTTATCATGGCGATGTCATTGACCATAATACAGAGAACAGTTATGTCTACGCCGAGTCGGGATTGGTAGCAACCGTCGGCGTAAAAGATCTGATTGTCGTCCAAACTAAAGATGCAGTATTAATCGCAAATAAAACGGATGTACAAGATGTAAAAAAAATCGTTGCGCAAATTCAGGCGGATGGTCGCTCGGAACATCATATTCACCGTGAGGTTTTTAGACCCTGGGGAAAATATGATTCTATTGATGAAGGTGATCGTTATCAGGTTAAAAGGATAACCGTAAAACCCGGGCAGGGCTTTGCATTACGTATGCACCATCATCGCGCTGAACACTGGATTATTGTTGCGGGAACGGCAAAGGTCACGATCTGTGATGAGGTCCAATTATTAAGTGAAAATCAATCAGTGTATATTCCTCAGGGTACTATTCATTGTCTTGAAAACCCAGGAAAGGTTCCGCTGGAGATGATTGAAGTTCGTTCCGGAGTCTACCTTGAAGAAGATGATATTGTAAGATTTGGCACACATCATGAACATATATAGAAATCTATTATTCATTTCTGTTAACTGACTCTCTGCGATCTTTTATGAAATAAAAATAACAGAATCTGGACTTTGTTACTTATTTATTTAGGCAATCAGGCCCGGGCTAACTGTTGCCTGAAGAAGGAGATAACATGAGCCAAATAATCCGCGTTACCACTTGTGATATTTGTTACGGGTCAGTTGGTGATGTACGCCTGAACGTGCGAACGCGCACTCTCCTGGTATTGCTAAATCAGTAATGCTGGTATTTCCCTTGCCCGATAAGGGCAAGTGGTGACTAACAGGAACCACGATGACACATCTAAAAAAGCGCGAACGAGCCAAAACCAATGCGTCGTTAATATCGATGGTGCAACGCTTTTCAGATATCACCATCATGTTTGGTGGATTATGGATAGTCTGCGAACTGAGCGGTTTGCCTTTCCTGTATATGCACCTGCTGGTCGCGTTAATCACGCTGGTCGTTTTTCAGATGCTGGGCGGGATAACGGATTTTTACCGCTCCTGGCGCGGGGTAAAAATTTCAACTGAGTTGGTGCTGCTGCTGCAAAACTGGACGCTGAGTCTGATTTTTTGCGCGGGTCTGATTACCTTTAATAACGATTTTGATAACCGGTTCGCTCTATGGCTGGCATGGTATCTGCTTTCAAGTATTGGCCTGGTGCTGTGCCGTGCGTTTATTCGCTACGGGGCGGGATGGTTGCGAAATCGTGGTTATAACACGCGTCGGGTAGCGGTAGCAGGGGACCTTCCTGCCGGACAGGTGCTGCTGGACAGCTTTCGCCATGAGCCGTGGTTGGGGTTTGAGGTCGCGGGTGTTTATCACGACCCCATACCGGGGAAAAACGCCCGGGATTGGGCGGGAAATCTGCAGCAACTTGTGGATGATGCCAAAGCTTCACGCATTCATAACGTCTATATCGCTATGTCGATGAGCGATGGAGCGCGGGTAAAAAAACTGGTACGCGAACTGGCTGATACTACCTGTTCAGTGCTCCTGATTCCTGATGTCTTTACCTTCAATATTCTGCACTCGCGGATTGAAGAAATGAACGGTGTTCCTGTGGTACCGCTGTATGACACACCGCTTTCAGGCATTAATCGTCTGCTGAAGCGCACGGAGGATATTGTGCTGGCATCGCTAATCCTGCTGCTTATTTCTCCTGTGCTATGCGCCATTGCGCTGATGGTGAAGCTGACCTCAAAGGGGCCGGTAATTTTTCGTCAGACCCGTTATGGGATGGACGGGAAACCGATCAAAGTCTGGAAGTTTCGTTCCATGAAGGTAATGGAAAACGATACGGTGGTTACCCAGGCCACGCAGAACGATCCGCGAGTGACCCGCGTGGGTAACTTCCTGCGGCGGACGTCTCTGGATGAATTACCACAGTTTATAAATGTGCTGACAGGCGGGATGTCTATTGTCGGGCCGCGTCCACATGCGGTGGCGCATAACGAACAGTATCGTCAGCTGATAGAAGGGTACATGTTGCGCCATAAGGTGAAGCCAGGCATTACCGGCTGGGCGCAAATCAACGGCTGGCGTGGTGAAACCGATACGCTGGAAAAAATGGAAAAACGCGTAGAGTTTGACCTCGAATACATTCGCGAATGGAGCGTGTGGTTCGATATTAAAATCGTTTTTCTGACGGTGTTTAAAGGCTTCGTCAATAAAGCGGCATATTAATATGAGTTTACGAGAAAAAACTCTCAACGGTGCCAAATGGTCAGCCATTGCTACGGTAATCATCATCGGTCTGGGGCTCATTCAGATGACGGTGATGGCACGGATTATTGATAATCATCAGTTCGGGTTATTAACCGTGTCGCTGGTGATTATAGCGCTGGCCGATACGCTGTCTGATTTTGGCATCGCCAACTCGATTATTCAGCGCAAAGAGATAGGTTATCTTGAACTAACCACCTTGTACTGGTTAAACGTTGGACTGGGGATAGTCGTATGTATTGCTATGTTTGCGCTCAGCGAAACCATTGCCAATGCACTTAATAACCCTGAGCTGGTGCCACTGATTAAAACCTTAGCGCTGGCGTTTGTGGTGATCCCGCATGGGCAGCAGTTCCGTGCGCTGATGCAAAAAGAACTGGCCTTCAACAAAATTGGCATGATTGAAACCAGTTCAGTACTGGCCGGTTTTACTTTTACCGTGGTTAGCGCGCATTTTTGGCCGATCGCTATGACTGCCATTGTTGGGTATCTGGTGAATAGTACGCTACGTACACTGCTATTTGGCTATTTTGGTCGCAAAATATATCGACCAGGGCTATGTTTTTCACTTTCATCCGTGTCGCAAAATCTGCGCTTTGGGGCGTGGCTGACGGCGGACAGCATTATCAATTATGTGAATACCAACCTTTCGACGCTGGTGCTGGCCAGAACCCTGGGTGCTGGCGTGGCAGGAGGCTTCAATCTTGCCTGGAACGTGGCAGTTGTACCGCCAATCAAACTGAATCCGATAATTACCCGAGTACTGTTTCCTGCGTTTGCCAAAATTCAGGACGATACCGAAAAACTACGGGTCAATTTTTACAAGCTGTTATCTGTTGTCGGCATTATCAATTTCCCGGCCCTACTGGGACTGATGGTGGTATCAAATAACGTCGTACCGCTGGTGTTTGGCGAAAAGTGGAACAGTATTGTTCCGGTGCTGCAACTGCTGTGCATTGTGGGTCTGCTGCGCTCAGTCGGTAATCCGATAGGCTCACTGCTGATGGCCAAAGCACGGGTTGATATCAGCTTCAAATTCAATATTTTCAAAACCTTTTTGTTTATCCCCGCCATCCTGGTTGGCGGAAATATGGCGGGTGTGATTGGCGTCACGCTGGGCTTTTTACTGGTACAGGTCATAAACACCATCCTGAGCTATTTCGTGATGATCAAACCGGTACTGGGACCGAGCTATCGGCAGTACATGCTCAGCCTGTGGCTACCGTTCTATCTCTCTTTACCCACGCTGGTGGTGAGCTACGCGCTGGGAATGACATTGCAAAATAAATTGCCGTTAAGTGCGTTGCTGAGCCTACAGATAACCGCTGGCGCGCTGGCGTTTGTCGTGATGATTGTACTGTCGCGTCATCCGCTGGTGGTGGAAATCAAACGCCAGTTCTGCCGTGGTGAAAAAATGAAAGCCTTGTTCCGCGCAGGGTGAATTGCGTTTGTTGTCGTCCGGAGACGGGAAAACCGTCATCCGCACTGATTTTAAGAGGTCATGATGAAATTACTGATTCTGGGCAACCACACCTGCGGTAATCGCGGGGACAGCGCCATTTTGCGCGGTTTGCTGGATGCCATTCATACGCTCCAGCCAGAGACTGAAGTGGATGTGATGAGCCGCTACCCGGTGAGTTCCTCCTGGTTACTAAACCGACCGGTGATGGGCGATCCACTGTATTCACAGATGAAGCAGCATAACAATGCTGCAGGCGTTATGGGCCGCGTAAAGAAAGTGCTGCGTCGTCGCTATCAGCATCAGGTGCTGCTCTCGCGCGTCACCGATTCCGGGAATCTGCGCAATATCGCTATCGCTCAGGGGTTTACTGACTTTGTCCGCTTGTTGTCGCGTTATGACGCCATTATCCAGGTCGGCGGATCGTTTTTTGTCGATCTGTATGGCGTGACGCAGTTTGAACATGCCTTGTGTTCGTTTATGGCTAAAAAACCGCTGTACATGATTGGTCACAGCGTAGGGCCATTTCAGGATGCACAGTTCAATCAGTTGGCGAACTACGTTTTTGGGCACTGCAATGCGTTAATTTTACGCGAATCGGTCAGCCTGGAACTGATGAAACGCAGTGAAATAACGACAGAGAAAGTCGAGTCGGGTGTGGATACCGCCTGGCTGGTAGACAACCATCACGATGACTTTGACCCGGGTTATGCCGTACAGCACTGGCTACAAACGGCTGCAAAGCAGAAGACTGTCGCCATTACATTACGTGAACTGGCGCCGTTTGATAAGCGTCTTGGAACCACACAACAGGCCTATGAGCAAGCCTTTGCCGGCGTGGTTAATCGGATCCTTGATGAAGGTTACCAGGTGATGGCGCTCTCAACCTGTACCGGTATTGATAGTTACAACAAAGATGATCGCATGGTTGCACTGAACCTGCGTCAGTACGTTAATGATCCGGCCCGTTATCACGTGGTCATGGATGAACTAAACGATCTCGAAATGGGAAAAATATTAGGCGCATGTGACCTGACGGTGGGCACACGCCTGCACTCTGCCATTATCTCGATGAACTTTATGACGCCGGCGATAGCCATTAATTATGAGCACAAATCGGCGGGAATTATGCAGCAACTGGGGTTAGCGGAAATGGCGGTTGATATCCGCCATCTGCTGGATGGTAGTCTTGAAGGCAAGGTTGCCGATAACCTGGGACGGCTCGCTGAACTTAACGTCAGGGTGGCGGAGGCGGTTAAGCGTGAACGTGAACACGGTAGGCGTATGGTGCAATCGGTATTAACGCGTATTCAGGAGGGGAAATGAAAGTCAGCTTTTTCCTGCTTAAATTTCCGCTGTCCTCTGAAACCTTTGTGCTTAATCAGATCACCGCGTTTATCGATATGGGGCATGATGTTGAAATTATCGCGTTATATCAGGGCGATCTTGATAACACCCATGCATCCTATATGGACTACCGCCTGGGCGAAAAAACACGATGGTTATTGAAAGAACCGGCTGACAGGTTGGCAAAGCTGAAATATCGCACCACGACGATTTTACAAGGCATCACCCGGACAGCGACCTGGAAAGCGCTCAATGTTCCACGCTATGGCGATGAGGCGCGTAATCTGATTTTAGCGTCCATCTGTGCGCTAACCCCACGAGCATTCCAGGCCGATGTCTTTATTGCGCACTTTGGACCCGCTGGCGTAACGGCGGCCAAACTACGTGAACTCGGCGTGCTCCGCGGCAAAATAGCCACTGTCTTCCATGGTATTGATGTTTCACATCGGGACATCCTTTCTCGCTATACCCCCGAATATCAGAAGCTGTTTCAGCGCGGTGATTTGATGTTGCCCATCAGCAATCTCTGGGCCGGACGTTTGCGGAATATGGGATGCCCACCGCATAAAATAGCGGTATCGCGTATGGGGATTGATATGACGCGTTTTACACCCCGTGAGGTGAAAGCGCCGGGCATGCCGCTAGAAATTCTCTCCGTTGCACGGTTAACTGAGAAAAAAGGGCTGCATGTCGCTATCGAAGCGTGCCGCCAGTTGAAAGAGCGGGGTATCTCATTTCGTTATCGCATTCTGGGAATTGGCCCTTGGGAGCGTCGATTACGTACGCTTATCGAGCAATATCAACTGGATGACGTGATTGAAATGTCAGGATTTAAACCCAGCCATCAGGTCAAAGAGATGCTTGAGCAGGCGGATGTCTTCCTGTTGCCCTCCGTCACGGGAATTGATGGTGACATGGAAGGGATCCCGGTGGCGTTGATGGAGGCCATGGCCGTAGGGATACCGGTCGTCTCTACTGTGCACAGTGGGATCCCTGAGCTGGTGGAATCTGGAAGGTCCGGTTGGCTGGCACCAGAGAATGATGCTCAGGCCCTGGCGGAGCGATTAGCGACGGTCAGCGTGCTAGACAGTGAGCAAGTGAAGCCGGTAGTGGCGTGCGCCCGCGAAAAAATAGCCGCTGAATTTAACCAGCTTGCGATCAACAAACAGCTAGCCAGTCTGCTGCAAACGATGTAAATCGAGGTTGTATGCCAGAGAAAAAACTCTCCCGACGTACTTTTCTGACGGCAGGCTCTGCGCTTGTCGTACTGCATTCTCCCGTTGCCCGGGCGCTTGAATCACCGGGCAGCGTCAACATTCAGGATTACAATCCACAGGATTGGGTGGCTTCCTTCAGGCAGGCGTTTTCAGAGGCGCAAACCGTTGTCGTGCCTGCTGGTCTGGAGTGCAGGAATATCAATACCGCGATCGGGATCCCGCCTGGTAAAACGTTGCATCTGCAAGGCGGGGTCAGTAGCAGCAGTCGTGGGCGCTTTATTCTGCAGGATGGCTGTCGCGTGACAGGGGAGCAGGGGGGGCGCTTGCGAAATATTACCCTTGATGTTCGGGGATCCGACTGTGTGATAAAAGGCATAGCCATGAGCGGTTTCGCCCCTGTGGCACAAATTTATATCGGGGGGAAAACGCCGCGAGCGATGCGTAACCTCACCATTGACGACATTACCGTCACTGATGCGAATTACGGGATCCTGCGACAGGGGTTTCATAACCAGATGGATGGGGTACGGATAACCAACAGCCGCTTTAGTGATTTACAGGGTGACGCCATCGAGTGGAATGTCGCGATAAACGACAGTGACATCGTGATTTCAGACCATGTTATAGAACGCATCAATTGTACGAACGGAAATGTTAACTGGGGTATCGGTATTGGGCTGGCAGGTAGTACGTACGACAACACCTATCCAGACGAACTGGCGGTGAAAAGATTTGTGGTAGCCAATATAACGGGCTCGGATTGTCGGCAGTTAGTCCATGTCGAGAACGGCAAACATTTTATCATTCGTAATATTACCGCGCGAAATATCACCCCGAATTTCAGCAAGAAAGCGGGTATCGACAATGCTACAGTCGCTATTTATGGATGTGATAATTTCGTTATCGATAATATCAATATGAAAAATAGCGCAGGGATGTTGATTGGGTACGGTGTGATCAAAGGACGATATTTGTCCATCCCACAAAACTTTAAGTTAAATAATATTCAACTGGATAACACACATCTCGATTATAAATTACGTGGTATTCAGATTTCCTCAGGTAATGCAACTTCATTTGTGGCCATCACCAACGTGGAGATGAAGCGCGCGACGCTGGAGCTGCACAACAAACCTCAGCATCTTTTCTTGCGAAATATCAAGGTGATGCAGCAATCTACCATCGGGCCAGCGCTGAAAATGCACTTTGATCTGCGCAAAGATGTACGCGGTAAGTTTATGGCCAAACAGGAGACCTTGCTCTCGCTGAACAACATTCATGCAGTTAATGAAGCTGGGCAAAGCTCGGTTGATATTGACAACGTAAACCACCAGGTTGTGAATGTCACGGCAGTGAATTTTCGACTACCGGGCCGGTAATTTTACGACCATTCCTGGCTAAAAACCTACCCGGCTAAGATTATGATTACTGCATTCTGCCGATAAGCGGCGTAACATGCGTCCTAACTGAGCAATGTAATTCATACTGGCTAAAACAAGCTAAAAAGCTATAATTCAGCAACTATTGAATAGGTGAATGACTTAATGATTAATTTGAAAGCAGTTATTCCGGTAGCGGGCCTCGGGATGCACATGTTGCCTGCCACAAAGGCCATCCCAAAAGAAATGCTACCGATCGTTGATAAGCCGATGATTCAATACATTGTCGACGAGATTGTAGCTGCAGGTATCAAAGAAATCGTTCTGGTAACACATGCGTCTAAGAACGCGGTTGAGAACCACTTCGACACCTCTTATGAACTTGAATCGCTGCTTGAACAGCGTGTTAAACGCCAGTTACTGGCCGAAGTGCAGTCCATCTGCCCTCCCGGTGTGACTATCATGAACGTCCGTCAGGCACAATTACTCGGCCTGGGCCACTCTATTCTTTGTGCACGCCCGATAATAGGGGACAACCCTTTTGTGGTGGTGTTACCTGACGTCGTTCTGGATACGGCGAGTGCGGATCCGCTGCGCTACAACCTGGCCGCAATGGTGGCCCGCTTTAATGAGACCGGGCGTAGTCAGGTGCTGGCAAAACGTATGGCTGGCGATCTTTCCGAGTATTCCGTTATTCAGACCAAAGAGCCTTTGGACAACGAAGGTAAGGTCAGCCGCATCGTTGAATTCATTGAAAAACCCGACCAGCCGCAAACCCTTGATTCGGACCTGATGGCCGTAGGGCGCTATGTGCTTTCTGCTGATATTTGGGCGGAAATTGAGCGTACGCAGCCTGGTGCGTGGGGGCGTATTCAGCTTACGGATGCTATCGCTGAACTGGCGAAAAAACAGTCTGTTGATGCCATGTTGATGACCGGCGATAGCTACGATTGTGGTAAGAAAATGGGCTACATGCAGGCATTTGTGAAGTACGGACTGCGCAACCTGAAAGAAGGGCCGAAGTTCAGGGATCAAATTTTAAAACTGCTGAGCTAGTGCCATTGCTACCCTCGTTGCCTGTGATTTGAACCGAGTATCGTAGCAGTATATGTAAAGAGTCATGATTTGTCTGATACCCGCAGAATGCTGCTATAAATGTTTTTTTATAAATTTCAAATACTAAAAAAGGTAGATCGGTAAGAAATTACCGGTCCGCCGTAGGACATTTTTCTTGTCTACACAGTGAATAAATAAGAGAATATTCGGTTGAGATATCCCTTATTCGTTGAGGGTTATCAGCAATTTGTTTGCCCAACATAAAATGAGCAGTGCCCTGGTAGCTGTAGAGCCAGTGCGGTAGCGTGCCCATTTGTCATTGAGCGACGATGAAACTTTTTCGTTGGTTTAGTATAACGCATTGATATTTAAGGACCCAAGATGTTACTTCCTGTGATAATGGCCGGTGGTACCGGTAGTCGTTTATGGCCGATGTCGCGCGAGCTCTACCCAAAACAGTTTCTTCGTTTGTATGGACAGCGTTCAATGCTGCAAGAAACAGTGCTCCGTCTGGATGATGTCGATGCACGGGAACCGGTAGTCATTTGCAATCAGGAACACAGATTTCTTGTTGCTGAGCAACTAAGACAAATTAACAAGCTCTCGCATAATATCATTCTTGAACCCGTTGGCCGCAATACTGCGCCAGCAATAGCGCTGGCAGCATTAAGCGCAATAGAGAATGGCGATGACCCAATTCTTCTGGTATTAGCCGCAGATCACATCATTAACAATAAACCGGCATTTCACCAGGCGGTAAAGTCAGCATTTAAATTTGCCATGCAGGGGCGCCTTGTCACATTTGGGATTGTACCAACCGGTGCAGAAACAGGTTATGGCTATATTCACCGCGGTAAGGAAGAAGTTCTTGGTGAGAATATCGCTTACCAGGTTAGCCGTTTCGTGGAGAAACCGAACAAAGAAACCGCGGAAAGTTATTTAGCGTCTGGTGAATATTACTGGAACAGCGGAATGTTCATGTTCCGGGCCAAGAAATATCTTGAAGAACTGGAAAAATTCAGACCCGATATTCTTGAGTCCTGCAAGGCGGCAATCCGCGGTTGCAAAGATAGCGATGAGTTTATCAAGATTGATCGCGATCTGTTTATCGCTTGTCCGGATGAGTCTGTTGACTACGCGGTCATGGAGAAAACGACAGACGCTGTCGTCGTTGGGCTTGATGCAGACTGGAGTGACGTGGGTTCCTGGTCGGCACTATGGGAAGTGAGCCCTAAAGATAAAAAAGGTAATGTCCTGACGGGTGATACCTTCATGCACAACGCAAATAACTGCTATATCAACACTGATGAAAAATTGGTTGCCGCTATCGGTGTCGATAATCTGGTGATCATTAATACAAAAGATGCCGTACTGGTCGTTGATAAAGATCAGGTGCAGGATGTTAAGAAAGTTGTTGAGTATCTTAAAGCTAATCATCGCAGTGAATATAAGCGTCACCGGGAAATATACCGTCCGTGGGGGCGATGCGATGTGGTGGTACAGACCGAGCGTTTTAATGTAAATCGGATCACCGTTAAACCGGGGGCAGCATTTTCGATGCAGATGCATCATCACCGGACCGAACACTGGGTTGTGCTTTCAGGCACGGGTGAAGTAACGATTAAAGATCAAAAATTCCTGCTGACTGAAAACCAATCAACCTTTATTCCCATCGGAGCACAACATCGACTGGAAAACCCAGGCAAGATTCCATTGGAACTGCTTGAGATCCAATCCGGCTCCTATTTAGGGGATGATGACATTATTCGTATTAAAGACCAGTATGGTCGTTGCTAATTTTGAAGGTATAAAGATCTATGTCTAAGCTGACTTGTTTTAAAGCCTATGATATTCGTGGAAAATTAGGCGAAGAATTAAATGAAGATATTGCGTATCGCATTGGTCGCGCATACGGTGAATTCCTCAAGCCTAAAACAATCGTGGTGGGCGGTGACGTACGCTTAACCAGCGAGAGCCTGAAACTGGCATTAGCGAATGGCCTAATGGATGCGGGTACCGATATCCTAGATATTGGTTTAAGCGGGACAGAAGAGATCTATTTTGCAACCTTCCATCTTGGTGTAGATGGCGGCATCGAAGTTACCGCCAGTCATAATCCGATGGATTATAACGGAATGAAACTGGTTCGCGAAAATGCGAAACCTATCAGTGGTGACACAGGACTACGCGATGTGCAGCGTTTAGCCGAAGAAAATAATTTCGCGCCTGTTGATGCCCAACTGCGCGGAAGCTACAAGAAGATTTCTATCCTTGATGCTTATGTCGATCACTTAATGGGCTACATTGATTTCGCGAACTTCACTCGTCCAATGAAGCTTGTGGTTAACTCTGGTAATGGTGCCGCTGGCCACGTCATTGATGCGATTGAAAAACGTTTCGTTGCTGCTAGTGTCCCCGTTTCATTTATTAAAGTTCATCACCAGCCGGATGGCACTTTCCCTAATGGGATCCCTAATCCTCTGTTACCAGAATGTCGCAAAGATACTGCCGATGCTGTTAAAGAACATGGCGCAGATTTAGGGATCGCATTTGACGGCGATTTTGACCGTTGCTTCCTGTTTGATGGGGAAGGGCAGTTTATCGAAGGTTATTACATTGTAGGTCTGTTAGCCGAAGCATTCTTACAAAAAGAACCAGGCGCGAAGATCATCCATGACCCGCGACTGACCTGGAATACCATCGATATTGTGACTAAAGCTGGCGGCATTCCTGTGATGTCTAAAACGGGGCACGCCTTCATCAAAGAGCGTATGCGTAAGGAAGATGCGATCTACGGCGGAGAGATGAGTGCTCATCACTACTTCCGTGATTTTGCATATTGCGATAGTGGGATGATTCCGTGGCTTCTGGTGGCAGAGTTGTT
>NZ_CP080033.1:2138721-2142083 GCF_019382635.1 Citrobacter sp. Colony219
TTGGTTGAATACGATCTGACTGACCTGTCTGCTAGTATCCGCTTGCTGCAGCAAACTGAAGCTACTGAGGTTTATAACTTAGCTGCGCAGAGCTTCGTCGGTGTATCTTTCGAACAACCGATTACTACAGCAGAAATCACCGGTCTCGGCCCTGTAAATCTTCTGGAAGCTATTCGTATTGTTAATCCTAAAATTCGCTTTTACCAGGCATCAACGTCAGAAATGTTTGGTCTGGTCCAGGCCGTTCCGCAGAAAGAAGATACTCCGTTCTATCCGCGCAGCCCATATGGCGTAGCTAAACTGTATGCTCACTGGATGACCGTGAACTACCGTGAGAGCTATAATATTTTTGCATCAAGTGGAATTCTGTTTAACCACGAATCACCATTACGTGGTCAGGAATTTGTAACGCGTAAAATCACTGATTCTGTTGCAAAAATTAAGCTTGGAAAACTTGACGTTCTTGAACTCGGTAACATGGACGCCAAGCGTGACTGGGGTTATGCCAAAGAGTATGTAGAAGGGATGTGGCGTATTCTGCAGGCAGAAAAACCAGATACCTTCGTACTGGCAACTAACCGTACAGAGACTGTGCGCGACTTCGTCAGCATGGCTTTCAAAGCTGCTGGATTTACACTGCGTTTTGAGGGTAAGGACGAGGAAGAAGTGGGTATTGACACAGCAACTGGGAAGACGTTGGTTCGTGTAAATCCAAAATTCTTCCGTCCTGCTGAAGTCGATCTACTAATCGGTAATCCAGCTCGTGCCAAAGAAATTCTGGGGTGGGAACCAAAAACCTCGCTGGAGCAGTTGTGCCAGTTGATGGTTGAGGCTGATTTACGTCGTAACCAGCAAGGGTTTTCATTCTGATGTTCGGCGCCGGCAAACATGCTCTGGTGACAGGGATTAATGGTTTTACCGGCCGCTATGTGGCAGCGGAATTATCCGCTGCCGGATATCGGGTATTTGGTATTGGCGCAATGCCTTTTGATGGGCCTGATTATTACCAGGTTGATCTAATGGATACTGCGAGATTGCGGGAGGTTATTCAGCTCATACAACCAAACGTTGTTATACATTTGGCCGCTATCGCTTATGTTGGGCATGGTGATGCAGATGCTTTCTACAACGTCAATTTACTTGGAACGCGCAATTTATTGCAGGCTTTGAGTACCTGCAGCACCATCCTGGATGGTGTGCTTCTCGCCAGTAGTGCAAACATTTATGGAAATGGTACCGCAGGGCAACTGAATGAATCTGCGACAGCAAATCCAGCGAACGATTATGCCGTCAGCAAGTTGGCCATGGAATATATGTCTCGATTGTGGATGGATAAACTACCCGTATTCATTACGAGACCATTTAACTATACAGGTGTTGGTCAGGCGGAAAACTTCCTTCTGCCAAAGATAGTTAAACACTTTAAATCAAAATCACCGACGATCGAGTTAGGAAACATTGATGTTTGGCGTGATTTTACAGATGTTCGTGCATTAAGCCATGCTTATGTCAAGTTATTACAGGCGAAACCAGTTGGTGAAGTTATTAACATCTGCTCTGGCCGCACATATTCACTGAGAAAAGTTATTGAACTTTGTGAAAAAATAACCGGACACCATCTGACCATCCAGATTAATCCAGAATTTGTCCGGGCAAATGAAGTTAAGACACTTAGTGGGGATCCATCTAAATTACAATCATTTATTCCAGATTGGAATGTCCCACCACTCGAAGATACTCTGCGCTGGATGTTGGAAAACGAGTAATGAAAGTCATATTTGGAACTGATGCAATAAAATACCCATTAACAGGTATCGGTCGCTATGCATTTGAGTTGGCTAAATGTTTATCTGATGATCCAGAAATATCCGAATTACTTTTTTTAAATGGGCATCGACTTACTCAGCAAATGCCCGTGGCTAAAGAAAATAGCTCTTCAACAGAGGGGCTTAAAAGTTTAATAAAAAAGAGTCGACTGGCTTCGGAAGTATATAGGCTCACAGCTCCGTGGTTGAAGACTAATGTCTTGAGAAATCATAAGGATGCGATTTATCATGGACCGAATTTTTATCTGCCACCGAAGGTAGAGCGCTGTGTTGTCACGTTTCATGATCTTTCTGTTTTTACTTTACCGCAATGCCATCCTCCTGAGAGAGTTAGGTATATGCGTAAAGAGCTTTTACAAACGGTAAAGCGAGCATCAGTATTTATTACAGACTCTGATTTTACCAGATTGGAACTGATTAATTATTTTAATATTTCTGAAAGTAGGGTGTTTACTGCAAAGTTAGCATGTAGTGGTGAATTTAAGCCCCGCCGTGAAGAAGATATAACTCCTGTTCTCGGAAAATACGAACTTACCTTTAAAAAATATTCCCTATTTACTGGCTCGATTGAGCCGAGAAAGAATATTGCGACTTTGCTTGATGCCTACGAACGCCTGCCACTGTCACTGAGAAAGCAGACTCCTCTCGTTATTAGCGGATTCAAAGGCTGGAACAGTGATACTTTACATCGTCGATTTGAACAAGGTAAACGAGAAGGGTGGCTGCGCTACCTGGGATTTACACCGTCAAGCGATTTACCTGCACTCTATGCAGGCGCTGTTAGTTTTTTATTTCCATCAGTCTATGAGGGATTTGGGCTACCAGTATTGGAGGCAATGGCATCTGGGACTCCGGTTGTTTGTTCAAACAGCTCTTCACTTCCTGAGGTTGCAGGTAGCAGCGCTTTAATGTGTGATGCTATGGATGTTGAGACACTTACGTCTTTAATTATGAAGAGTCTTACTGATACGGAATGGCAGGATAATGCCACTAAAAGTGGATTATCACATGTTAACCAATTTTCATGGAAACGATGTGCAACTGAAACGGTTGCTGCATATAAACAGGTGAAGTAAGATTAATGTTGAAAGTACTGCATTTTTATAAGACATACTATCCAGATACTTTTGGTGGCATCGAGCAAGTTATCTACCAGCTAAGTGAGTCTGGGGCTGAATATGATGTTGAATCAACCGTACTTTCTCTAAGTAAACGCGGGGATATTGATAATCAAAAAATTGGTAAGCAGCGTGTCTTCTACGCAAAAACTAATTTTGAAATAGCCTCAACACCATTCTCTCTATCTTGCATTAAAAAATTTAAAGAATTAGCAAAGCAAGCAGACATCATCCATTACCATTATCCATTTCCCTTTATGGATATGCTGCATTTTTTATGTCGAATCAATAAACCAACAATTGTCAGTTATCATTCTGATATTGTCAAACAGAAGTTTTTTTCTCGGCTATATTCGCCACTAATGAACCATTTTCTCAAATCAGTTGATTGTATTGTTGCTGCTTCGCCAAACTATGC
>NZ_CP080033.1:2146490-2192244 GCF_019382635.1 Citrobacter sp. Colony219
CATCACCTGACAGGAGTACATAATGTCTAAGCAACAAATCGGCGTCGTTGGTATGGCTGTGATGGGGCGCAACCTGGCGCTCAACATCGAAAGCCGTGGTTACACCGTGTCCGTTTTCAACCGCTCACGTGAAAAAACGGAAGAGGTTATCGCCGAGAATCCGGGGAAAAAACTGGTTCCTTACTATACGGTAAAAGAGTTTGTTGAATCCCTTGAAACACCTCGTCGTATCCTGTTAATGGTGAAAGCGGGTGCTGGCACTGATGCTGCTATCGACTCCCTGAAACCTTATCTGGATAAAGGTGACATCATCATTGATGGCGGTAATACGTTCTTCCAGGACACTATCCGTCGTAACCGTGAGCTCTCCGCTGAAGGTTTTAACTTCATCGGAACCGGCGTCTCTGGTGGTGAAGAAGGTGCGCTGAAAGGCCCATCCATCATGCCGGGTGGCCAGAAAGAAGCTTATGAACTGGTAGCGCCAATCCTGACTAAAATCGCAGCGGTTGCTGAAGATGGTGAGCCGTGTGTGACGTATATTGGTGCCGACGGTGCAGGCCACTACGTGAAGATGGTGCACAACGGCATTGAATATGGTGACATGCAGCTGATTGCCGAAGCCTATTCATTGTTGAAAGGTGGTCTGAACCTGAGCAACGAAGAACTGGCCAGCACCTTTACCGAGTGGAATAACGGTGAGCTGAGCAGCTATCTGATCGACATCACCAAAGATATCTTCACCAAAAAAGATGAAGATGGTAAATATCTGGTGGATTTCATTCTGGATGAAGCGGCGAACAAAGGTACCGGTAAATGGACCAGTCAAAGCTCTCTGGATCTTGGTGAACCGCTGTCTCTGATCACTGAATCTGTGTTTGCACGTTACATCTCTTCGCTGAAAGATCAGCGTGTCGCTGCCTCTAAAGTCCTGTCTGGACCTAAAGCTCAGCTTGCGGGTGATAAGGCAGAATTTATTGAGAAAGTACGTCGTGCACTGTACCTCGGTAAGATCGTTTCTTATGCTCAGGGCTTCTCACAGCTGCGTGCCGCATCGGACGAGCATAACTGGGATCTGAATTACGGCGAGATTGCAAAAATCTTCCGTGCGGGCTGTATTATTCGCGCGCAGTTCCTGCAGAAAATCACCGATGCCTACGCTAAAAATCCGGGTATCGCGAACCTGTTGCTCGACCCGTACTTCAAGAACATTGCCGATGAATATCAACAGGCACTGCGTGATGTTGTAGCGTATGCCGTGCAGAATGGTATCCCTGTACCGACATTCTCTGCTGCTGTCGCTTATTACGACAGCTATCGTGCAGAAGTATTGCCCGCTAACCTGATTCAGGCCCAGCGTGATTACTTCGGTGCGCATACCTACAAACGTACTGATAAAGAAGGTGTTTTCCATACCGAATGGATGGAATAAGTCTTCTGATAGTCACTGGCCCGGTTCTCTAACCGGGCTTTTTTTATCTTAAATCTGATTGATTTGCGTTGATTGCTTAATCTTTACTTAATATTTCTGGCGTACCCTGATAAAGAAAATCTGAATTGTTTTAACCTTCGTTGACACAATATTCAACAAAACGTTAAAACATTATTCTCTTATCAGGATGTCCAACATCATGATTAAATATTAAGTTAATACTGAGAGCATGAAATGAAAATTACCATTTCTGGTACCGGATATGTTGGCCTGTCAAATGGTCTTCTTATCGCTCAACATCATCAGGTCATTGCTCTGGACATTGTCCCTTCACGTGTCGAGATGCTAAATAATCGGATGTCTCCGATAGTCGATAAAGAAATTGAACAGTATCTACAATCAAGCGATATAAATTTTAAAGCCACGCTGGACAAGTACGACGCCTACCAGAATGCAGATTTTGTTATTATTGCAACGCCTACAGATTACGACCCGAAAACAAACTATTTTGATACCTCCAGCGTTGAATCAGTTATCAGAGATGTGATTGCAATAAATCCTGATGCACTCATGGTGATTAAATCAACAGTACCTGTTGGTTTTACGCAGACTATGCGACAGAAATTTAACTCGGATAATATTATCTTTTCTCCTGAGTTCCTGCGCGAAGGGAAGGCACTGTATGATAACTTATACCCTTCACGAATTGTCATCGGCGAACGATCTGCTCGTGCTGAGCGTTTTGCTGCCTTATTACAGGAAGGGGCGATAAAGCAGGATATCCCGGTGCTGTTCACTGATTCTACTGAAGCTGAAGCCATTAAGCTTTTTGCAAATACCTATCTGGCAATGCGTGTTGCTTATTTTAACGAACTTGATAGCTATGCAGAAAGCCTGGGGCTTAATGCACGACAGATCATCGAAGGGGTTTGTCTGGACCCGCGTATTGGTAACCATTACAACAATCCTTCATTCGGTTATGGTGGATATTGTCTGCCAAAAGACACGAAGCAATTACTTGCCAACTATCAATCTGTACCTAATAATATTATTTCAGCCATCGTTGATGCTAACCGCACACGAAAAGATTTTATTGCTGATGCCATTCTTTCGCGTAAACCCAAAGTTGTCGGTATCTATCGCCTGATTATGAAAAGCGGCTCGGATAATTTCAGGGCATCGTCTATTCAGGGCATCATGAAACGCATTAAAGCGAAAGGTATCCCGGTCATAATTTATGAACCGGTAATAGCAGAAGAGAGTTTCTTCCATTCACGGGTTGAGCGTGATCTGGCTAAATTTAAACGTGAGGCCGATGTGATTATCTCTAACCGCATGGCAGAAGAACTGCAGGATGTCGCTGATAAGGTGTATACCCGCGATTTATTCGGTAACGATTAAACGCTCGGCGAAATAATTGATACCGGCATCATGCCGGTATCAGTCTATTACTGATGGCGCTTGCGTAAATTCTCAATCACTGTCGTCAGATCGAGATCCTGGTCCTGCAGCAGAACCAGCAGGTGATACATCAGATCCGATGCCTCATTGGTCAACTCGAAACGGTCATGCACGGTCGCGGCCAGTGCTGTCTCAACACCTTCCTCTCCAACTTTCTGGGCAATTCGCTTCGTACCGCTGGCGTACAATTTTGCGGTATAGGAGCTGGCGGGATCTGCCGTTTTACGCTCAGCCAGGAGTTGCTCCAGTTGATACAGGAACAACCATTGGTGGCTGGACTCACCAAAACAACTGCTGGTGCCTTTGTGACAGGTTGGCCCAATAGGGTTAACCAGCGCCAGCAGGGTGTCGTTGTCGCAATCAGCGGAAATGCTGACGACATTAAGAAAGTTGCCAGAGGTTTCACCTTTGGTCCACAGGCGTTGTTTAGTACGCGAGAAAAAGGTCACTTTGCCGCTTTCGATCGTTTTATCCAGCGCTTCCGGGTTCATATACCCGAGCATCAGCACCTCACCGGAAACTGCATGCTGCACGACGACCGGCATCATCCCATCGGTTTTTTCCCAGTCCAGCTCGCGGCATTGTTGCTTGGTTAACATATCCTGATCTCCACGCCCTGTGTTGCCAGGTACGCTTTTAATTCGCCAATATTGATAATTTGCTTGTGGAAGACCGAGGCGGCAAGCGCGCCATCGACATCCGCATCCCTGAAGGCTTCGAGAAAGTGCTCCATCGTTCCGGCACCGCCTGAGGCGATCAGCGGAACGTGACAAACTTCGCGCACTTTTTTCAACTGCTCGAGATCGTAGCCGTTACGCACGCCGTCCTGGTTCATCATATTAAGAACGATTTCACCGGCGCCCAGTTTTTGCACCTCCGTTACCCAGTCGATCGTTTCCCACTGCGTGACGCGGGTACGGCTTTCATCCCCGGTATATTGGTTAACGTGATATTTGCCGGTTTCTGCGTCATACCACGTATCAATGCCCACCACGATACACTGCACGCCAAAGCGATCTGCCAGGCGGGTGATCAACGTTGGGTCAGCCAGAGCCGGGGAGTTGATAGAAATTTTATCTGCGCCGAAAGACAGTATCTTTGCGGCATCCTCTGGTGATTTAATCCCACCGGCGACACAGAACGGAATGTCGATCACTTCTGCCACGCGTGATACCCAGCTTTTGTCCACCACGCGACCATCGCTCGATGCGGTGATATCGTAAAAAACCAGCTCATCTGCGCCTTCATCGGCATAGCGTTTCGCCAGCGGAACGATATCGCCAATAATCTCGTGATTGCGGAATTGAACACCTTTGACAACCTGTCCGTCACGAACATCAAGGCAAGGGATTATGCGTTTTGCCAGCATTGGATGGCCTCCTCAACGGTGAATTTACCTTCCAGCAAAGCACGACCCACAATGACGCCGCCAACGCCGGTTCCGCGCAGGGCGGCGACATCTTCAATCCCACCAATCCCGCCGGATGACTGAAATGCCACCTGCGGATATTTGGCGCACACTTCTTCATAAAGCGCGACGTTTGAGCCCGCCAGCGTGCCGTCGCGGGAGATATCGGTGCACAGCACGTGCTTCAGGCCGACGGGTAAATAGGTCTCAACCAGTTCTTCCAGTGAAACCCCGGAATCTTCCTGCCAGCCGCTAACTGCAACCTGTTTATTCCCGTGCTCGTCAATCCGCACATCCAGAGCCAGAACCAGCGCGTCGGCACCAAAACGGGCAAACCAGTTCTTGACGACTTCGGGATATTTTACCGCAGTCGAACCCACCACTACGCGGGCGACGCCAGCGTTAAGCAGCGCTTCAACATCTGCTTCGGTACGTACGCCACCCCCTACCTGCACTGGCACGTTTACGCCAGCCACCAGTGTTTTAATCAGCGGTATTTGCCGTTTCTGCGGATCTTTTGCCCCGGTCAGATCCACCAGGTGCAACACCTTTGCGCCTTGTGCGGCATAGCTTTGTAAACGGGTCAGGGGATCGTTACCGTAATCACGCTGCGTTGCGTAATCGCCCTGATGAAGACGCACAACCGTGCCGTCGATTAAATCTAATGCCGGAATAATCATTACATCTCCAGAAAGTTTTTCAGCAACTTCGCGCCAGCGGCACCTGAACGCTCCGGGTGGAACTGCACGCCAAAGAAATTATCTTTTTGTACCGCTGCGGTGAAGGGCTCACCGTAGTTGCATTGCGCAATAGTCCATGGGTTCACCGGCATGGCGTAGCTGTGTACAAAATAGAAATACGCCCCATCCTCAATGCCCTGGAAAAGGCGGTTTCCGGCCTGTGGATAGACACGGTTCCAGCCCATATGCGGCAACGGCAGACCAAAATCGGTCATTTTGGGTACGTCTTGATCAACAATCCCCAGCAGGGAGACACCGTTACTTTCTTCAC
Source organism: Citrobacter sp. Colony219 (assembly GCF_019382635.1). Classification (NCBI taxonomy): domain Bacteria; kingdom Pseudomonadati; phylum Pseudomonadota; class Gammaproteobacteria; order Enterobacterales; family Enterobacteriaceae; genus Citrobacter; species Citrobacter sp. Colony219. The sequence goes on from NZ_CP080033.1 coordinate 2,151,800, forward strand.
TGCGTCGACCAAGCAGCTGCATACCTAAGCAAATCCCCAGTACAGGCTGTGTGCAGGCTTTGATCAGTTCAATCAGCTCACGCTCGTGTAGCTGATCCATTGCCGCCTGGGCGGTACCGACACCCGGCAAAAACAGTTTATCGGCGCGCAGCACAACATCCGCATCGCGGCTAACTACCGGATCGTAGCCGTGGCGTGCGACGGCGGATTTCACCGAGTTCAGGTTGGCACAGCCGGTGTCGAGGATCACCACGTTCATCACAGCACCCCTTTTGAAGAAGGAAGCGTGTCGCCTTCTACGCGAATAGCCTGGCGCAGCGTGCGGCCAAAGGCTTTGAACAGACTTTCCACGCGGTGGTGGTCATTTTTACCTTTGGTTTTAAGGTGTAACGTGACGCCCATGGTGTAAGAGAGCGAACGGAAGAAGTGTTCGATCATCTCCGTACTCAGATCGCCGACGCGCTGGTAGGTAAACTCAGCCCGGTACTCCAGGTGTGGACGCCCGGAGATATCCAGGGCGCAGCGTGCCAGGCACTCGTCCATCGGCAGCACAAAACCAAAACGGTTGATGCCGCGTTTATCGCCCAACGCCAGTTTTAAGGCTTCGCCCAGAGCCAGCCCTGTATCCTCAACGGTGTGGTGATCGTCAATATACAGATCGCCTTTGACGGCTATTTCCATACGAAAACCACCGTGGGTCGAGATTTGATCCAGCATGTGGTCAAAGAAGCCGACGCCGGTATTAATTTTGCTGCGGCCTTCGCGGTCCAGCCAGACTTTAACGTCAATCTGCGTTTCTTTGGTATTACGCTCAACGTGGGCGTAACGATCCCGTTTGGTTAGCTGCTCACCGATCATTGCCCAGTTCAGTGTGTCGCGGTGATAGCGTAACCCGGTGATGCCCATGTTTTCCGCCAGTTGAATATCGGTTGCGCGATCGCCGATCACATAGCTGTTCTCGGTATCCAGCGCCTGTTCAATCAGGTATTGCTCGACCAGCTTCACTTTGGGTTTACGACAATCACACGCGTCTGCCGGCAGGTGCGGACAGATCAGTACTTCATCAAATATAACGCCCTGCGAGGTGAAAACTTGCATCATCAGGTTGTGTGGACCGTCAAAATCCGCCTGCGGAAAGCTCTGTGTTCCCAGTCCATCCTGGTTGGTGATCATCACCAGCTTAAAACCAGCTTTTTGTAGTTTTAGCAAGACCGGGACAACCTCCGGCTCAAAGGCAAGTTTGTCGAAGCGATCAACCTGAAAGTCACTGGGCGGCTCGGAAATCAGGGTTCCATCACGGTCAATAAAAAGATACTTCTGGCTCATACTTGCTCCGCACGTAAGGCGTCAATGACGCGCTGGCTCTCTTCGCGGGTTCCGACAGTAATACGCAGGCAGCCGCTCAATGAAGGTTGTTTGTTCTGGTCTCGTAAGATAATGCCCTGATCCCACAAAGATTTAAATACGCTGCTTGATGCTGTGAAGCGCGCCAGAACATAGTTGGTTTCAGAATCGAAAACCTGTTCTACGCAGCGGATGGTTTTCAGGCTATCAACCAGGTACTGACGCTCTTGCAGAATCTGTGCCACGCGCTCACGCATGGCGGAAATGCCTTGCGGCGTTAGTGCCTGAGCGGCGATATCTGCCACAGGTGTAGAGAGCGGGTAAGGCGCGATCACTTTCAACAACAGGTTGATGACATCTTCATTAGCTAGCGTAAATCCGCAGCGCAAACCGGCAAGGGCAAACGCCTTAGACAGGGTGCGCAGTACCACCAGGTTTGGGTATTCCGACAGCCAACCCGCCAGTGTGGCCTGCGGGCAAAACTCGATATACGCTTCATCGGCGACCACGATGGCTTTGCCCTGCGTCATGTCGAGCAGTGAACGCAGATCCTGCGGGTTAATTAACTGGCCCGTCGGGTTATTGGGGCTGCAAACGTAAACCACTTTCACGCCATCAAGCTTGTCAGCGATGCCCTGTAAATCCAGTTGCCAGTCGGCAAGAGTCGGCACGGTGCGACATTCAACGCCAATGGTTTCCGCACTGACGCTATACATACCATAGGTCGGCGGGCAGTAGAGAATCGCATCTTTACCCGGCTCGCAAAAAGCACGTACCAGCAACTCGATACCTTCATCAGCACCGCGGCTGACCAGTACCTGCTCTGGCTTAACGCCCGCATACTGTGCGTAGTTCTCGATCACCGCCTTCGGCTGGCACTCCGGATAACGGTTCAGTGTTTGCTGAGTTAGCTGGAATTCAACGGCGGTGGGGAACTCATTGGCATTGAGCCAGACGTCGCCATTTCCGCCCAGACGGCGGGCAGACTGATACGGTGTTAGCTCACGGACATTTTTACGGGCTAAATCAGTAACGCTGAGAATGTTGTCAGTGCTCATGCTTGCTCCTTCAGGGCGTTAACGCGCAGGGTAACGGCATTTTTGTGGGCTGTCAGTCGTTCTGCTGCGGCCAGCGTTTCGATGGTTGCGGCCAGGGCAGAGAAACCTTGCGGCGATAATTCCTGTACGGTCATCCGCTTCTGGAAATCGGCCAGTCCAAGACTTGAGCTGGTTGCGGTATAGCCGTAGGTAGGCAGCACGTGGTTAGTCCCGGAGGCATAGTCACCGGCAGATTCCGGTGACCAGTCACCGAGAAAGACAGAGCCCGCACTGGTGATGTCATCGACAAGTTCGCGAGCATTGCGGGTCTGAATGATCAGGTGCTCCGGGCCGTACGCATTAGAAATTGCTACGCATTGCGCAAGGGAGCGGGTGACAATCAGACGACTGGCGCTTAACGCCTGCCGCGCGGTTTCAGCGCGTGGCAGCGCTGCAAGCTGGCGTTCTACTGCTTCAGCAACCCGGCTGGCCATACCGGCATCCGGCGTCAGCAGGATCACTTGGGAATCGGGGCCGTGTTCGGCCTGCGAGAGTAAGTCAGAGGCAACGAAATCCGGCGTGGCGCCGCTGTCGGCAATCACCAGCACTTCAGACGGACCTGCTGGCATATCGATGGCGGCACCGTCCAGACGCTGACTCACCTGACGTTTGGCTTCGGTCACAAAGGCATTACCGGGGCCAAAAATTTTGTCCACTTTCGGCACGGATTCACTGCCAAATGCCAGCGCGGCAATAGCTTGTGCGCCCCCAACGTTAAACACCTCCTGTACGCCGCAGAGTTGTGCGGCATACAGAATTTCATCGGCGATGGGTGGGGGAGAGCACAACACCACTTTTTTACAGCCTGCAATGCGGGCCGGGGTGGCGAGCATTAACACTGTTGAGAAGAGTGGCGCGGAGCCCCCGGGAATGTACAGTCCAACAGAATTTACCGGGCGGGTAACCTGCTGGCAGCGTACACCGGGCTGCGTTTCAATATCGACTACCGGCAGTTGTTGCGCGTTATGAAACGTTTCGATGTTTTTCACGGCGACTGCCATGGCCTGTTTCAGGTCATTGCCAAGACGTGCGCCGGCGGCGGCAATCTCTTCAGCGCTGACTTTCAGCGCACTCACGTTAGTTTTATCAAACTTTGCGCTGTATTCACGTAGCGCTGCGTCACCGCGCGACTTTACGTTATGCAGAATTTCGCTCACGGTACGGGTGATGCTATCTGACGCCGAGATTGCCGGGCGCATCAGTAATTCACTTTGCTGCTCTTCAGTACAGCTATTCCAGTCGATGATGGTATTAAAGCTCATAATCGTCTTCCTTTTTTTGCCGGATGGCACGTTGTTTATCCGGCCTACGGGTCTTGTAGGCCCGGCTAGCGAAGCGCTACCGGGCAGCATAAGTGGAATTACTCCATCATCTTCTCAATAGGCAGCACCAGGATGGAGCTGGCGCCAAGCGCTTTCAGTTTTTCCATCGTTTCCCAGAACAGGGTTTCGCTGCTAACCATGTGCATTGCCACGCGCTGCTGATCGCCGGCCAGTGGCAAAATCGTTGGGCGTTCAGCGCCTGGCAGCAAGGCGATAACGTCGTCCAGACGTTCACTTGGCGCGTGCATCATGATGTATTTAGATTCGCGCGCCTGAATAACCCCCTGAATACGGGTCAGCAGCTTATCGATCAGTTGTTGCTTAGCATCGGCCATTTCTCCGTCACGCTGAATCAGACAGGCTTTGGAGCGGTAAATGACTTCCACTTCACGCAGGCCGTTGGCTTCAAGCGTTGCACCGGTAGAGACCAGATCGCAGATTGCATCAGCAAGTCCTGCACGGGGAGCAACTTCGACAGAGCCGTTTAACAAACAGGATTTGAACGACACTCCTTTCTGGTCGAGATAGCGTTTGAGCAGGTGCGGATAAGAGGTGGCGATGCGTTTGCCGTTCAGTGCCGACGGACCGTCCCAGGCTTCGTCTACTGGGGTCGCCAGCGAAAGACGACAGCCGCCGAAGTCCAGACGACGTAACGTAAAGTAACGAGGATCTTCACCCTGTGCGCGGCGGTTGAGCAGTTCTTCTTCCAGCACGTTTTCACCGATGATGCCGAGATCAACGACGCCATCCATGACCAGACCCGGGATATCGTCATCGCGTACGCGCAGAATATCGATTGGCATATTTTCTGCCATCGCAATCAGGCGCTGGGTGTGAAGATTAATTTTAATACCACAGCGGGCCAGCAATTCGCGTGAGTCATCGCTTAAACGGCCTGATTTCTGCATAGCTATGCGTAAGCGGGTGTTGTCTAACATTCTCTATTCCTCGTTATCCTGTCTGAATCGGTTTGGGTCACGCACAAAAAAAAGCCCCCGGAAGAAATCTTCCGGGGGCTTTCTCATACGCTCATGCACCACTGGAAGATTTAAATGTCTCCCAGCACACATCGCCTGAAAGACTAGTCAGGATGATGGTGATGATGGTGATTAAATTGAGCGCGTGTCATAAATTTTCTCGATGAATGCTTATTCATTTGATGTCTTTTAACCTAAACCACTTTAGCCACGGAAAGCAAGGGCTTTTTTTGATCATTAATTCATTTCATATTGATACTATGAATTGTCAGCCACCGTGGGCTGGCGTAGCCTTGGGTTATAGGCCAAAAGTCAGGAGAAAAGGCATGAAAAAGGTCGCAATTGTCGGATTAGGTTGGTTAGGCATGCCATTAGCCATGTCTCTGGCGGCCAGGGGCTGGCAGGTTACCGGCAGCAAAACCACATTGGATGGGGTGGAAGCGGCCCGAATGAGCGGTATTGAAAGCTACTCGTTGCGCCTGGAGCCTGAACTGGTCTGTGAACCTGACGATCTCGATGCGCTGATGGATGCGGATGCGTTGGTCATCACCCTGCCTGCACGCCGTAGTGGCCCGGGTGAGTCGTTTTACTTGCAGGCAATGCAGGAACTGGTCGACAGTGCGCTGGCGTATCGTATTCCACGGATTATTTTTACCAGCTCTACCTCAGTTTATGGTGATGTGCAGGGGACAGTAAAAGAGGGCACACCACGCAATCCGGTCACGGCGAGCGGTCGTGCCCTGAAAGAACTCGAAGACTGGCTGCACAATCTGCCGGGAACGTCGGTGGATATTCTGCGCCTGGCGGGCCTTGTGGGACCGGGCAGACATCCCGGTCGCTTTTTTGCGGGTAAAACAGCACCTGATGGACAGCATGGCGTCAATCTGGTGCATCTGGATGACGTGGTTTCTGCTATCACGTTGCTGCTACAAGCGCCTAAAGGGGGACACATCTATAATATATGTGCGCCTATGCATCCGGCACGCAATGTGTTCTACCCCCAGATGGCTCGCCTGTTGGGGATGGAACCACCGGATTTCCGGGACGGAGTGGATAACGGTAAAGGTAAAGTCATTGATGGCAACCGAATTTGCAATGAGCTTGGGTTTGAGTACCAGTATCCCGATCCGCTGGTGATGCCGATGGAGTGACAGATCAGCAGAGTGTCGCTGTATACCGCCAGGGGGCGAGTATGAAACCACTGCTGGATGTTCTGATCATTCTTGATGCGTTAGAGAAAGAGGGGAGTTTCGCGGCGGCGTCCGCAAAATTGTTTAAGACGCCGTCAGCGCTGAGTTATACCGTCCACAAACTGGAAAGCGATCTCAATATTCAGTTGTTGGATCGCAGTGGACACCGGGCCAAATTTACCCGTACCGGACAGATGCTGCTGGAAAAGGGACGCGAGGTATTACATACCGTGCGCGAACTCGAAAAGCAGGCCATCAAACTGCATGAAGGATGGGAGAATGAACTGGTTATCGGCGTAGACGATACCTTTCCCTTTTCGCTTCTTGCCCCGCTTATCGAATCTTTCTATCAACACCACAGCGTGACGCGTCTTAAATTTATCAATGGCGTATTGGGCGGCTCGTGGGATGCCCTGATTCAGGGCCGGGCCGATATCATTGTGGGTGCCATGCGTGATCCACCCACAGCGAGTGACTTTGGTTTTGCGCGTCTGGGTGTGCTTGAACAGGTTTTTGTTGTTGCCCCCCATCATCCACTGGCGCAGGAACCGGAACCGTTGAGTCGTAGAACGATCAAACGTTTTCGCGCCATTGTGGTCGGCGATAATGTGCATCCCGCGAACGTATCGGCTTCTCAGCTACTTGACGATCAGGAAGCCATCACCGTTTTTGACTTCAAAACCAAACTGGAACTGCAGATAAGTGGTTTGGGGTGTGGTTATATTCCGCGCTATCTGGCACAACGATTTCTGGACAGCGGGGCCCTGATTGAGAAGAAAGTTGTCGCGCAGATTCTGTTTGAACCCGTGTGGATTGGCTGGAACGAGCAGACCGCGGGATTAGCCAGTGCATGGTGGCGGGATGAAATTTTAGCAAATAGTGCTATCGCGGGTGTCTATGTAAAAACGGTTGTCGATAAATCAATCGGTTAGAAAAAAATATTTTTTGACAAGGCTCTCATTCTCTTGTCATTTCGCCCTAATTTAGTGCACAATGCGCCGCTTGCAAAAAATGAGATTAACCGACGTTTTAATACGCGTCGGTTATTTTTTTGCATCAAACCAATCATTCATAAAAGAGGCCGGGCTTCGTACCGGATAGATACTTACTTAAAAATCGACAGTTGTTGTCGCTGAGGATTAACAAAAAATGGGGCAATTTTTTGCTTACGCGACGGTTTCCGCCGTAATGGAGGATAACCATGTCGCATAACGCTACTCCAAACACCTCTCGCGTGGAATTACGTAAAACGCTTACGCTGGTTCCGGTTGTCATGATGGGCCTTGCCTATATGCAGCCGATGACGCTGTTCGATACATTCGGTATCGTATCAGGAATGACCGATGGTCACGTCCCGACAGCTTACGCCTTTGCACTGATCGCCATCCTTTTTACCGCACTGAGCTACGGTAAACTGGTGCGTCGCTATCCGTCTGCAGGCTCTGCCTACACTTACGCCCAGAAATCCATTAGCCCGACCGTTGGCTTTATGGTGGGTTGGTCATCACTGCTGGACTACCTGTTCGCACCGATGATCAACATTCTGTTGGCGAAAATCTATTTTGAAGCTCTGGTGCCGTCGATACCGTCATGGATTTTCGTGGTAGCACTGGTGGCCTTTATGACCGCTTTTAACCTGCGCAGCCTCAAATCTGTCGCGAACTTCAACACCGTGATCGTGCTGTTGCAGGTCGTGTTGATTGCGGTGATCCTCGGCATGGTCGTTTATGGCGTGTTCGAAGGGGAAGGGGCGGGTACGCTGGTGAGCAGCCGTCCGTTCTGGTCAGGTGACGCACACGTGATTCCAATGATCACAGGGGCTACTATCCTGTGCTTCTCGTTCACTGGTTTCGACGGTATCAGCAACCTCTCTGAAGAGACCAAGGATGCTGAGCGCGTGATCCCGCGTGCAATTTTCCTGACCGCACTGATTGGTGGCCTGATCTTTATTGTCTCCACTTATCTGTTGCAGCTGTATTTCCCGGATATCTCTCGCTTCAAGGACCCGGATGCTTCACAGCCTGAAATCATGCTGTACGTAGCCGGTAAGTTCTTCCAGGTCGGTGCGCTGATTTTCTCCACCATTACCGTATTGGCATCCGGGATGGCGGCGCATGCTGGCGTAGCGCGTCTGATGTACGTGATGGGGCGTGACGGTGTATTCCCGAAAAGTTTCTTCGGTTATGTACACCCGAAATGGCGTACTCCGTCCATGAACATCATCCTGGTTGGCGCGATTGCCCTGCTGGCAATCAACTTCGACCTGGTGATGGCGACGGCGCTGATTAACTTTGGTGCGCTGGTGGCGTTTACCTTCGTTAACCTGTCGGTAATCTCCCAGTTCTGGATCCGTGAGAAGCGTAACAAGACGCTGAAAGACCACTTCCAGTATCTGTTCCTGCCGATGTGCGGTGCGCTGACCGTGGGGGCGCTGTGGGTGAACCTGGAAGAGAGCTCTATGGTTCTGGGGCTGATCTGGGCTGGTATTGGTCTGATCTACCTGGCTTGTGTGACCAAGAGTTTCCGCAACCCGGTACCGCAGTACGATGAAGATATCGCGTAATAACCTAATCTGACATCGAAAAACCGGAGACATGTTCTCCGGTTTTTTTATTCCTCTGCTTTATTTCCAGCCAATATTAATAACCGTTAGTTCTAAATTAGAGAATTTGGTTATTGGTTCTGAACCCGTTAGTCATTAATAATTTCCTGACTAATATACTTCTGGCTAATTAATTTATGTTTTCAATGATCTTAAGCGGGCTTATCTGTGGCGCGCTGCTTGGCTTTGTCATGCAACGTGGACGATTCTGTCTGACGGGCGGCTTTCGCGATATGTATATTGCGAAAAACAATCGTATGTTCTATGCGCTACTGATAGCCATCTCTGTGCAAAGCGTGGGTGTCTTTGCGCTGATTCAGGCGGGTGTACTCAGCTATGATGCCGGCCCCTTCCCATGGCTGGGAACCGTTGTTGGTGGTTATGTCTTTGGTATCGGAATTGTTTATGCGGGCGGGTGTGCTACCGGAACCTGGTATCGTGCAGGAGAAGGGCTTATCGGTAGCTGGATTGCGCTGTTTACCTATATGGTGATGAGTGCGGTGATGCGCTCTACGCATGCGAGTGGGCTGAATCAGGCGCTGAAAACCTACAGTACTGAGCATAACTCCATTGCCGATACGTTGAGCCTGTCCGTATGGCCACTGATCGCTATTCTGCTGGCGGTTACAGTGTGGGTGGTAGCGAAAGAGCTGAGAAAACCAAAATTGAAAGTCGCTACGCTACCGCCTCGTCGTACCGGCCTTGCGCATATTTTGTTTGAGAAGCGCTGGCATCCATTTGTTACTGCGGTTCTGATTGCGCTGATTGCGCTGTTGGCATGGCCGCTGAGCGAAGCAACCGGACGAATGTTTGGCCTGGGTATCACGTCACCAACCGCCAATATTATGCAATTTCTTGTCGCAGGCGACAGTAAGTTTATTAACTGGGGAGTGTTCCTGGTGCTGGGCATTTTTATCGGCTCATTTATTGCAGCGAAAGCCAGTCGCGAATTTCGCGTTCGCGCAGCCGACGCACCCACCACGCTGCGTAGCGGTTTTGGTGGTCTGTTAATGGGCTTTGGTGCCAGCATCGCGGGTGGCTGTTCGATTGGCAACGGTCTGGTTATGACGGCGATGATGACCTGGCAGGGATGGGTTGGCCTGGTCTTTATGATTTTCGGTGTCTGGACCGCGTCATGGATTGTGTATATCAGACCGCAGCGTAAGGCAAAACTAGTCGCTGCTGCGGCAAATTAAGCGTAAGGATTTGATGATGGCAATTAAAAGACTGGATGTGGTCACACAGGTTTGTCCGTTTCCACTGATTGAAGCAAAAGCGGCACTGGCTGAAATGGCAAGTGGTGATGAACTGGTGATCGAATTTGACTGTACCCAGGCAACTGAGGCAATCCCGCAATGGGCCGCCGAAGAGGGGCACGTGATTACTGATTATCAACAGGTGGGTGACGCCGCCTGGAGCATTACGGTGCAGAAAGCGTAACCAGGATCCCTCCGCCGTCTGGCGGAGGGCATTTCATCTTCAGACTATCTCTTGCGCATACTGCCAGAGTGATTTCAGTAGCACCAGCTTCTCTTTATTGTCAGCATATTGCTGACTCAACATCTGCAATTCATTCGCGTAATTTTGCAAAAACTCCGGTGTGAATACCTGACGACGATGATCCAGCCAGCGTTGCTGCTCTCCCTCATCCAAAGTCCCGGGGAAATTGCGTGCGCGATAATTAAACAGCAGTTTTTCAATGCGCTTGTCGACAAAAGTGATGTCCAGTGCGGGTAAATTTCGAGGTTCGGTTTCCAGAACGATCTTCATTGCGGCGCGGTCGGCATCGCTGAAAAAACCGTTGTATAACTGCGCATCTACGTTATCCGATGGCGCAAAGGGTTCTGCTTCGGCAAAAATAGCCACCACTTTATCGCGCACCTGCGGGTTTTCACGCAGGACTTTAAGATTATCCAGGCAATGTTGGCGGTTAATTCCGAGACGATCGGCATCTTCCGGACGTAACGTATTAGCCTGTGCCAGAACCGGGCATTTGTTGATATGCACCAGTTTAACCGGCACCGCTGCGTTATCCCCCAGATCGGCTTTGGCGGTGTAAAGACGTGCGCGCAGGGTGTCGCTATCCAGTTCAAGCAAGGGAGAAATATCACCCGCTAAGTCGACCATAATAACCGCATTACGATTATCCGGATGCCAGGCAAGCGGGGCAACCCAACTGGTGTTACCTCGCCATGCACCGAACATTCCAGATACATGCACTAAGGGCTTCATTTGCGGGACATCAATCAACGCAGCCAGCTTGTGTTTATTGCGGTGACTGTAGAGATAGTCAAACAGACGCGGCTGACGTGACTTTACGAGTTGCGCCATTGCAATGGTGGCATACACGTCTGCCATCGCATCGTGGGCATTAGCATGCTCAATACCGTTGGCGCGGGTCAGGTGCTCAAGGCGGAAACTGGGTAGACCATCGTCGTTTTCTGGCCAGTTGATCCCTTCCGGTCGTAGTGCATAGCAGGCGCGCATTACATCCAGCAAATCCCAGCGAGAATTGTCGTTCTGCCAGCTCCAGGCGTAGGGATCATAAAAATTGCGATACAGGATATTACGTGTCACTTCATCATCGAAGCGCACATTGTTATAGCCGAGGATACACGTTTTCGGCACGGTAAACAGCGCATGGATACGGGCAGCAAAAGTGGCTTCGTTCTCACCCTTTTCACGTGCTTCTTGCGGCGTAATACCGGTTATCAGTACCGCTTCGGGTTGTGGCAGATAGTCGTCGGCGGGCTTGCAGTAAAAGACTTCGGGATCGCCAATGATATTGAAATCGCTATCTGTGCGGATGGCCGCAAACTGTGCGGGTCTGTCCAGTGCCGGATGGGTACCAAAGGTCTCGTAATCGTGGAAGAGAAAACCAGGTTGCTGCTTGCCGTCATTCATTGTTCAGTTATGTCCGGGATCAATTTAGCGCTTATCTAAGAATACCAAAAAATAGCGCGGTAATCAGCAACGGGATTATCAATGCCCGGCGGTGGCCGCAATAAAATTGCGGTAAACGTGATTAAAATAAAATGAATTAATATATTTGGGGTTTTAAGGATATTTCATGAAATAAGATAACGTTATTTTGTGAGTGCATAAATAAGCTAATTGAGAACTATTATTGTTATTTTTACGTTTGGTAGTGTGTTCTGGAAACTTTAAAACTCTTTTATAAACAATGAGTTTTATTCTTGCCAGTTAACGGAATTTCATTGTAATGAAATGTGAGTAAGGTTAAAAATTAATAATTTAAAGGCCATATAATCATTGGATATATCTAATAACAGGAGGTTATATGAGCATTAGTCGGCGTAATTTTTTGCGGGGTGTGGGTATTGGCTGCTCGGCCTGTGCAATAGGCAGTTTCCCCCCTGGCGCACTGGCGCGAAATTCACCAGAGAGTATTAAAGGGAAAACATCCCTGACGCCGAGTCTGTGTGAAATGTGTTCCTTTCGCTGTCCAATTCAGGCTCAGGTGATTAATAATAAAACAGTTTTTATCCAGGGAAACCCTAATGCCCCTCAGCAAGGCACGCGCGTTTGTGCTCGTGGGGGCAGCGGTGTTAGCCTGATAAACGACCCGCACCGGATTGTTAAACCAATGAAACGCACCGGGCCGCGTGGCAGTGGCGAATGGCAGGTCATTAGCTGGCAACAGGCGTATAAAGAAATTGCCGAAAAGATGGCGGCAATAAAAAATCAATATGGGCCGCAGGGCGTTGTATTCTCCTCTAAATCTGGTTCGCTTTCCGGCCATTTATTTCATTTGGCGACGGCTTTTGGCTCACCAAATACCTTTACGCACGCTTCAACTTGTCCAGCAGGTAAAGCCATTGCCGCCAAAGTGATGATGGGTGGGGATTTAGCAATGGATATCGCCAATACCCGCTATATGGTCTCTTTTGGACATAACCTCTATGAAGGGATTGAGGTTGCTGATACTCATGAACTGATGACCGCACAAGAGAAGGGCGCGAAGATGGTCAGCTTCGACCCCCGGCTGTCGGTATTTTCCAGTAAGGCGGATGAATGGCATGCGATTAAACCGGGGGGCGACTTACCGGTGCTGATGGCGATGTGCAACGTCATGATTACTGAAAAATTGTATGACGCGGGATTCGTTGAACGCTACACAACAGGTTTTGACCAACTGGCAGAGGCAGTACAAGAGGCCACGCCGGAATGGGCACAAAAGTTGGCCGACGTGCCTGCGGATGTCATTACCCGGGTGACTCGAGAAATGGCGGCCTGCGCCCCCCATGCGATTGTCAGCCCTGGTCACCGTGCGACTTTTTCGCAGGAAGAGATCGACATGCGGCGCATGATTTTCACCCTCAACGTGCTGCTGGGAAATATTGAGCGCGAAGGTGGCATGTACCAGAAAAAAGCCGCTGCAACCTACAATAAGCTGGCAGGAGAGAAGGTGGCTCCGGTGCTGGCGAAACCGGATGCCAAACTCCCTAAGCCAACGGCGCAGCGTATTGACCTGGTCGCGCCGCAATTCAAATACATCGCTGCGGGCGGTGGGGTGGTGCAGAGCATTATCGATGCTGTGTTAAACCAGACGCCTTATCCGGTGAAAGGATGGATTATGTCCCGGCATAACCCTTTTCAAACCGTGACCTGTCGGCCGGATCTGGTCAAAACCGTTGAGCAGTTGGATCTGGTGGTGAGCTGCGATGTCTATTTAAGCGAAAGCGCGGCCTATGCCGATTACCTGTTACCTGAATGCACCTATCTCGAACGCGATGAAGAAGTCTCTGATATGTCGGGGCTGAATCCGGCCTATGCGCTGCGCCAGCAGGTCGTTGAGCCTATCGGTGATGCGCGCCCAAGCTGGCAAATCTGGAAAGAGCTGGGTGAGCAATTGGGTCTTGGGCAGTACTATCCGTGGCAAGATATGCAAGTACGCCAGTTGTATCAGCTCAATGGTGACCATGCGTTATCTGCTGAACTGCGCCAGAAAGGGTATCGGGAGTGGGGCGTTCCACTGTTACTCCGTGAGCCTGAATCGGTACGCCAGTTTACTGCGCAGTATCCGGGAGCAGTGGCCGTTGACAATGACGGTACGTATGGCGAACAACTGCGCTTCAAATCCCCATCCGGAAAGATCGAACTTTATTCCGAAGAACTGGAAACTCTCCTGCCGGGCTATGGTATTCCGCGTGCACGCAATTTTGCGCTCAAGGCCGACAATGAACTCTATTTCATTCAAGGCAAAGTCGCAGTTCACACCAATGGCGCGACGCAATATGTCCCATTACTCAGCGAACTGATGTGGGATAACGCGGTGTGGATCCACCCGAAAACGGCTGGAGAAAAAGGGATTAAAAGCGGCGATGACATCTGGCTTGAAAATGCGACGGGTAAGGAGAAAGGCAAAGCGCTGGTCACTGCCGGTATTCGACCCGACACGCTGTTCGTCTATATGGGATTCGGCGCCAAGGCTGGCGCGAAAACCGCAGCGACAACGCATGGGATCCACTGTGGCAACCTGCTTCCGCATGTAACCAGTCCGGTATCCGGCACAGTGGTCCATACCGCTGGCGTTACGCTTCGTCGGGCATGAGAAAGGAGAACATCATGAATCAGTCAACAAATCCGTATGTCATGCTGCATGACGAGAAACGCTGTATTGGTTGTCAGGCGTGCACAGTTGCCTGCAAAGTTCTGAATGATGTGCCAGAAGGTTTTAGCCGGCTGCAGGTGCAGATCCGCTCACCGGAAAACGAACCTGAGGTGCTGTCTCACTTTCAGTTTGTCCGCGTCTCCTGCCAGCACTGCGAAGATGCGCCTTGTGTCAGCGTCTGTCCGACTGGCGCTTCGTTTCGGGACGAAAACGGCATTGTGCAGGTGGACAAGTCCCGCTGTATTGGCTGTGATTATTGCGTAGCTGCCTGTCCGTTCCATGTGCGCTACCTGAACCCACAAACAGGAATTGCAGATAAATGTAACTTTTGCGCAGACACCCGTCTGGACGCTGGACAATCGCCTGCCTGTGTTTCCGTATGCCCTACGGATGCGCTGAAGTTTGGTCGCCGTGATGACCCTGAAATTCAGCACTGGATTCTTCAAAAAGAGGTTTACCGTCAGCAGGATACGCGTAGCGGTGCGGTGAGTATTTTTCGGCGTAAAGAGATTCATCAGGAGGGAAAAGTATGAATTCTATCTGGGGAGCAGAGCTTAACTATGCGCCAGACTACTGGCCGCTGTGGCTCATTTATGCCGGCGTAGTCATTCTGTTGATGATTGCCGGTCTGGTGATGCATGCACTGCTGCGTCGAATGCTGGCACCCAAAATGGCAGCCGGAGAAGAGCACCGTGACTATCTCTACTCATTGGCTGTCCGCCGTTGGCACTGGGGAAATGCGCTGCTTTTTATCCTGCTTCTGCTCAGCGGTTTGTTCGGCCATTTTTCTATCGGACCGGTAGCGCTGATGGTGCAGGTGCACACCTGGTGTGGATTCGCATTACTGGCTTTCTGGATTGGCTTCGTCATGATCAATGCCACCAGCGGCAACGGTAGTCACTATCGTGTGCAATTCAGCGGGTTGATAACGCGTTGCCTGCTGCAAACGCGTTTTTATCTGTATGGGATAATGAAAGGTGAGGCACATCCGTTTGCGGCAACAGCGGAGAATAAATTTAACCCCCTGCAACAGTTAGCCTATCTGGCCATCATGTATGCGTTGGTTCCGCTGTTAATCATTACCGGGTTGCTCTGTCTTTACCCGCAGATTATAGGCGCCGGGCCGGTGGTGCTGGTGCTGCATATGGTGTTGGCGATTGTTGGCATTCTGTTCATTTGTGCACATATTTACCTGTGCACATTGGGTGACACACCGGGGCAAATCTTTCGCAGCATGATTGACGGCTATCACCGTCATCGCAGCCATCATGCAGAAACAGCATCACATAAAGGCTAATCCTGCGCGTATTTTGCAGGGGGAGTCCGTCTGACTTTTTTCTTTAACAGCAAGAAAATGTGCCTTATGTCACATTTTCTTGCAATTTATCCATGTTTGTTCGGCAGAACTTCCGTAAAAAGAACGGCTATTTCTCCTGGTTATGAGGACATGCTGTTGAAACGCCGTTTGTTTATTGCCGCTTCGCTATTCGCGATAAGTTTTTCGTCCGCTTATGCGACTGATGTCGCCAGTTTTGCACCCCGGCCTCCCGCCATCAATGCTGGCGCGTGGGTGCTTATGGATTACACCACGGGCCAAACCCTGACCGCCGGTAATGAACACCAGCAACGCAACCCCGCCAGCCTGACCAAGTTAATGACCGGCTATGTTGTCGATCGCGCGATTGATAGCCATCGCATTAGCCCAACGGATATCGTCACTGTCGGACGTGACGCATGGGCGAAAGATAATCCGGTGTTTGTAGGCTCATCATTAATGTTCCTGAAAGAAGGCGATCGCGTGTCAGTACGCGATTTAAGTCGCGGCTTAATTGTTGATTCCGGCAATGACGCATGCGTCGCGCTGGCTGATTACATCGCGGGTGGACAGCCACAGTTTGTCGCGATGATGAACAGTTACGTTGAGAAACTGAAGCTTAAAGATACACATTTCGAAACGGTGCATGGGCTGGACGCGCCAGGCCAGCATAGCTCGGCCTACGATCTGGCCGTGTTGTCCCGGGCGATTATTCACGGGGAACCTGAGTTCTACCACATGTACAGTGAGAAGAGTCTTACCTGGAATGGTATCACGCAGCAAAACCGTAACGGGCTGCTGTGGGATAAAACGATGAACATCGATGGCCTGAAGACCGGGCACACATCCGGGGCAGGATTTAACCTGATCGCCTCCGCAGTTGATGGACAACGTCGCTTGATTGCCGTGGTCATGGGAGCCGAGAGCGCGAAAGGGCGCGAGGATCAGGCACGCAAACTGCTGCAGTGGGGGCAACAAAATTTTGATACGGTGCAGGTTTTGCGTAGCGGTAAGCAAGTCGGCGTCGAACGAATCTGGTATGGCGATAAAGAAAAAATTAGCCTCGGTACCGAGCAGGATTTCTGGATGGCGCTTCCTAAGGCTGAAGTCCAGAATATCAAAGCAAAATATGTTCTTGATAAGAAAGAATTGGTAGCGCCTATTGCCGCGCATCAACGCGTGGGGGAAATTGAACTCTATGACAGGGATAAGCTGGTGGCGCATTGGCCACTGGTCACCCTGGAATCGGTCAGTAAAGGCGGCGTATTTTCGCGTCTGAGCGATTACTTCCACCATAAGGTGTAATTTTTCACCCATGCTACTGACTGGCAAGAGTGCGAAACTGCTCACATAATAATCACTATTTCCTTGTGGCCGTAATATACAATAATTACACTGTATATAAATACAGTGTAATGACGGAGGTTATATGGAGTACGAGATAAAGCAGGTCGATAAACGCAGGATTGCTGGTTTTCATATGGTTGGACCGTGGGAGCAAACGGTAAAGCAGGGTTTTGAGCAGTTAGTCATGTGGGTGGATGACAAGCAGATAGTGCCGCTGGAATGGATCGCCGTTTATTACGACAACCCGGATGTTGTGCCTGCTGACAAACTGCGCTGCGATACTGTGGTTTCCGTCGCAGAGAATTTCGAGATCCCAGAGAACAGCGAAGGTGTGATACTGACTGAACTGGCCGGTGGTGAGTATGCTATTGCTGTTGCTCGTGTTGAAAATCATGACTTTGCGACGCCATGGTATCAATTTTTTAATCTTCTGCTGCAGGACGCAACATACCAGATAGCCGCCAAACCCTGTTTTGAGATTTATATGAATAATGGCATGGAAGACGGTTACTGGGACATCGAAATGTATGTGCCGGTACAGCCGAAGTAGCTGTTTTTTGTGTAAATCAGGATGAAAGTCCTGGTGATAACGATGATGTTTTCACTAAAAAAGCAGGTACAATTCTGTTCTTTGCTATTCCCTGACGGAGTGGATGAGTGCGTGCCGATAAGTCGCTGAGTCCTTTTGAAATTCGTTTGTATCGTCATTATCGCGTAGTGCACGGTATTCGCATTGCGCTGGCGTTTCTTCTTACTTTTCTGTTGGTTCGCCTGCTGGATATTCCTGAAGGTACGTGGCCTCTGATCACGCTGGTGGTGATTATGGGGCCTATTTCATTCTGGGGTAATGTCGTCCCAAGAGCGCTTGAACGCATTGGCGGGACGATTCTGGGCTCAGTACTTGGGCTGGTTGCTCTGCGTCTCGAACTCCTGTCACTTCCGCTTATGCTGATATGGTGCGCAGTAGCGATGTTTCTCTGCGGCTGGCTGGCCTTAGGTAAAAAACCCTATCAGGCGTTGCTGATTGGTATAACGCTTGCCGTCGTCGTCGGGGCTCCCGCGGGTGACATGAATACAGCGTTGTGGCGCGGTGGCGACGTGATTCTGGGATCGTTACTGGCGATGCTGTTTACCGGCATCTGGCCGCAGCGGGCATTTATTCACTGGCGTATTCAACTGGCGCATTGTGTAACGGGGTACAATCGGGTGTATCAGGCCGCGCTCTCCCCCAATCTGCTCGAGCAGCCCCGACTGGAGAAGCATTTACAACAACTACTGAGTGACGTTGTCAAAATGCGTGGACTCATCGTTCCTGCCAGTAAAGAGACCCACATCCAAAAATCCATCTTTGAAGCTATTCAGACGGTTAACCGCAACCTGGTGTGCATGCTTGAGCTGCAAATCAACGCGCTGTGGGCGACACGTACCAGTCACTTTGTGATGCTGAACGCGCATACCTTGCGTGAAACTCAGCTCAGAACGCAACAAGCGCTACTGACGATCACTCATGCGCTATATGAAGGTAATCCGCAGCCGATACTTGTCAATACGGAAAAGCTCAATGACACCGTGGCGGAGTTGCGCCAACTCATCGCTGAGCATAAAGGCGATAATGTTGCTGAAACACCTATTCATGGCTATGTCTGGTTGAATATGGAGATGGCACGGCAACTGGAATTGCTCTCACATTTGATTTGTCGCGCGCTGCGCAAATAAAGAGCAGATAAGGGGATTGGTTCTACTGCTGCTTCGATTCAGCAAAGATTAAGGGTATGATACTGAAAAAGGCTAAAACCATTGGTAACTACAATGGCTTTACCCTCGATAATTCAGGTTTCAGCCATGCATTATCAATGCAGATGCAACTTGAAGTATGGCGGGCATGAAAGTAATGTTGACCCACTTTAGCCGTTGTTTTAACGAATCCGAATCTCACATTATCAGGGGTGTAAAAATGGAAACTACCAAGCCTTCTTTCCAGGACGTGCTGGAATTTGTTCGTCTGTTCCGTCGTAAAAACAAACTGCAACGTGAAATCCAGGACGTTGAGAAAAAGATCCGTGACAACCAGAAACGCGTCCTGCTGCTGGACAACCTGAGCGACTACATCAAGCCGGGCATGAGCGTTGATGCTATCCAGGGTATCATCGCCAGCATGAAAAGCGACTATGAAGATCGTGTAGATGATTACATCATCAAGAATGCAGAGATCTCTAAAGAGCGTCGTGATATCTCTAAAAAGCTGAAAGCCATGGGTGAAGTGAAAAACGGCGAAGCTAAAGCAGAGTAACGTTTTATGGCAGTAGGGGGCGCTGCTAAGCGGCGACCCCTACTGTAGTTTTACCCCGCCAGTTACCATCCGCAATAAATGCTGCTCAGGCCAGTGAGTTGTCAGTTTTTTCTGTGCCAGCATCCATTTGATGTAATCAACATCATGACGTTTTCTGTCCAGCATCAGACCCACCACGCTGCCGCTGTGCGCAACATTCACCCCGTATAAATCGCACTCTTCTACCAGCGCCAATAGCGAATCGAAATCCGGTTTTGGCAACAACATTTGGCTGGCGATTGCGCTAAGCGTGGCGGCCTCCCCCATCCGATAGGGATTTTGGCTAATACAGGCTTCCTGTACTTTTTCCCATGCGCGTTTAAGCGCGGGAGCACCGGCCTGTAACCCGGGCTGGCGCGGAATGCGGTGATAATCTGCGGTACGTAATGTTTCCGGGCTTTCCAGAACCAACAGGTCAAGCTGGGGCTGCGCTTCACAGGGAATTTGCGTAGAGGCGTCGTTATGATCGAAAAGG
The DNA here is from genome assembly GCF_019382635.1 of Citrobacter sp. Colony219. NCBI lineage: Bacteria > Pseudomonadati > Pseudomonadota > Gammaproteobacteria > Enterobacterales > Enterobacteriaceae > Citrobacter > Citrobacter sp. Colony219. Next base: position 2,171,433 of record NZ_CP080033.1, read on the forward strand.
GTTAACTGGTGGAAAACGGTGCTGTCGGTAGGTTCAAGAGAAACGCAAAGCTGTGCCAGTGTAGGTTCATCAAGCTGATGACCCAGAAAATGAGCGGTGGCAAGCGCGGTGGCGGCAATATCTGCGGTGCTACTGGCCATTCCTTTCGCAATGGGAATCGTTGACTGGATATCTATACGAATATCCTGACTGATATGCGCCGGGTAGTGCCAGTGCTGCAATAACCGGTCAACCATCGCTCGCGAGAGTGGGCGTTCATCCACTTGTGGTGAACCCGAACTGACCTCAACGGTGCTATACCATTCAACCGGGCAGGAGACCAGCTTCTCACTGCCCAGAATCCAGCCCTGGATAAGTTCCCCGCACGATGCAGGACATTGCGCAATAGCCACGTCTTCACCTTTGTGATCAGCAATCCTCGGCGCATAGTGTCATGGCGATCGCGCTATTACCATGATTTGCCGCAATTTGCGGTGCGGCAGGATTAAGCTGGAATGCCCAATGTCACAGTTTCTGATATCGCTATACGCATAACATCCTGCGCGATCATCAACTCTTCATTGGTATTTATAACGGCCACTTTGACCAGCGCAGTTTCAGTTTGAATGAAGGTTGCGTTGCGCTGATTTTTTTCATCATCAACAGCCAGACCTAAGAAATTCAGATTGTGGCAAATCGCAGCGCGTGCTCGGGCTGAGTTTTCACCAATTCCACCCGTAAATACCAAAGCATCCAGACCGCCCATCTGCATAATATAACTGCCTATTGTGGCACGAATTCGCTCTGCAAACAGCGTAAGTGCGAGAGCAGCCTGTGAGTCGCCTTCGTCTGCGGCGCGTTCAACGTCACGATAGTCTGATGAGATACCGGAAACCCCAAGTAATCCTGATTCATTGTTGAGGAGCTGGTTAAGTTGCTGCGGTGTTTTGCCTTCGCGCAGGGCAATCCACGGCAAAATTGACGGGTCAATATCTCCGCTGCGCGTACCCATCATCACGCCAGACTGTGGTGTAAAGCCCATCGAGGTATTCACCGATTTTCCGCCCTTGATAGCACAGATGCTGCTGCCATTACCAAGATGACAACATACGACGCGCAGTGCGCTGAGCGGGACGCCCAGCTTTTCAGCCAACGAGGTACTGACGTATTTGTGGCTGGTACCATGAAAACCGTAACGCCGAATTCCCAGCTCTGAGTAATAGCGCCAGGGTAGAGGATAAATAAAAGAAGGCTCAGCCAGCGTCTGATGAAAAGCAGTGTCAAAAACTGCGACGGCAGGTGCTTCGGGTAATAACTGACGAAAAACTGCGATCCCCAGCGCATTAACCGGGTTATGTAGTGGTGCCAGTTCTGCAAGACGCTCGATTTCGGCCAGTGTTTCATCGTTGACGAGGGCTGAGTCTTTAAAGGACTCACCACCATGCGCGACGCGATGACCGACGCCATCGATCTCTTCCAGACTTTTGATGATGTTCAGGCTAAGCAGTTTTTCCAGTAACAGAGTTACTGCTTCACGGTGATCGGCAACGGGTAACGTCTGCCGCCATTTCTGTACGGGTGTTTTAAGCGTGACCTGCGCGTCAGACATCCCGATGCGTTCAATCAGCCCCTGGCAGATCATTTCACCCTGCGGCATCGCCAGTAACTGAAACTTAAGCGAGGAGCTCCCCGCGTTAATGGCCATTATTTTGTGAGACATGACGGTTCCTTTGCATTCAGAAAAATGAACATCTCATCGACCCCGGTATTCTCCAGCGCGCTGGTGACAAACACGTTCTGCGCCCCAGCCTGCACCAACCAGCTTTCTATGAGTGAAATCTTCTGAGGGTTAGCTAAATCGGCTTTGGTGACGAGGCCGATAACAGGTCTGTTCATTGGACCCGTAAAACCTGGAGAAAAAGGTGACCATGGGGCGTCGGCATTCAGTACCAGAGCGATAATGTCGGCTTCACAAGCGCTGGCCAGTAACGCACTGTACAGGCAGCGGTTCTCAAGATATTCACCCGGTGTGTCTATTGTCGTTGGCGACCAGACAATCGCCTGAGTTTTCTGGTAATGAAGTGCTTCTCCACGCAAACATTGTGTGAGTGATGTTTTACCGCACTGGCTGGGGCCAATTAGCATGATACGTTTCATGAGATTACGTCCGGGTGATGGGACACGCAGTAAAACGCATCATTTCGCCAAGCGTTCTGGTTACCTGTTTCAGCGCGTACTCAACGGCGGAAACATCGCCCGTCAGTACCACTGCACCGGTAAAACGATCGAGAAAACCAATCTCTACCGCCCCGGACTTTGTGGCGATATCACAGGCGATAATTGAGGCTTCACTGGGCGTAATGGTTAAAATACCAATGGCCGAGACTGAATCCTGCAACCCCAGTTTTTTGAATAAACCCTTACCTGGATTAGCAATAAGGTGCGCCAGCGTGACCTGCTTGCCGGGTACGTATTCCTGAATCATTCGATCCGTGGTGGGTTGCCTTTCCATTATCCCTCCACCATCTGTCGCCACATGCTTTCATGCGGACGAGGTATGACCGAGCGGTAAACCAGCAGGCCTTTTTCACCCGCACTTTCACTGGCAACCGTCACCGCGTTATTCACATCGGATACATCGCCGGCAACGACCATGTAGCACTTGCCGCCAATACCAAATGCCATATGGACGCGTACCAGCGTGACGTTGGAGGCTTTAACCGCCCGGTCGGCGGCGCAGATGCAGGCAGCAACGCTCCATGTTTCGACAATACCAACTGCCTGACGCTTATCTACGCTGTTTAGTCCGCTGATTGCGGGGAGTACGCTGGCATGAATGTTGGGGAGTACCAGACTGTCAACGAGCATATCGCCAGCAAGAGAGGTGCCGGTGGTAATCGCCTGCTGAACTGCACCTACGTCACCGCCGAGCATGAGCAGAAATTTTCCCGGGCAGATGGTTTTGCTTACCAGCAAATTCACATTCGCGCTTTTTAACATGGCATCACCAGCTTCCATTCCTTTGGCAATGCTGGTGAGTTCTAAAATCCCTATAGCCTGAGACATGATTAACCTCTTATTACCGTGATGGATTGTTCAGTAATTTCGCTGACAATACCGTCAATACTGGCGTGGACAGGTGCGCCTAATGCTCCGGACGGCACATCGGCGACGCATTGACCGCGAACAACGCGTTCGCCTTGCTGCACGCATGGAATGGCGCTGGCACCAATATGCTGGCGTAGCAACAGCGTCGTTTTATCTGTGGGATAATCAGTCTCAGCCAGTGGCGCGTCGTGATACCAGTCGTTAAGACCCAGTTTGGTGATAAGGCGCTTAACCGGGATCAGCCGGTACTTGGCCATTTCATCCTCAGGATTTAGCGGCCCTTCATATCGATGGTTGAGCGCCCGCAGCTCGCGTTTAAGCATGCGGTTGATGCGCATCGGTGAAATCCCTACCGGACAAGCCACACTTTCACAGACATTGCATTCTGAACAGGTCAGGGCCGTGAGCAGCAACTGCGGCGTGGCTGCCTGCTGATAATTAACCGCGCGAACCAGCAGGTGCGGTGATAACTCGTGGCCAATCAAGTGCCTTGGGCATAAGTCCGTACACAAACGGCACTGTTCGCAAACGGTTTTCGCGACGGAAAGCACAGTACGTTCATCCTGCATCCGCCGCTGAATCAACGCATGAGACTTAGGCAAAACCAGCAGGCCTCCGGTGGTCTTGCTCACAGGGGTATCCAGAGAGGTAATCAGGCCGCCCATCATCGGACCACCGTTAATAAAGCCGGGGTCATCAACGGTTGCGCCTCCGGCCAGTGCCAAAACGTCGCGTAAAGACATGCCGACAGGGACGGTGAGGGTGATTGGTCTGGCGACCGCACCGTTGACGGTCAGAGTACGACGGGTAACGGGGTATTGCTGCTCAACCGCTCTGGCGATGTTGAGCACGGTCTGGACGTTATTGACCACCACGCCGACGCTGACTGGCAGCGCAGCAGGTGGAACTCTCCGGCCTGTTGCCATCCAGATGGTCAGCACCTCATCACCAGCCGGATAAACATCGGGTAAAATATGTAAGCGGATGCCGGCAGGCAGAAGAGGCGTTAACGCATTGATAGCCTTCTGGTATTTCTCTTTGAGCGCAATAATACCGTCACTGGCGCCGGTAGCCGTCATGGCATATTGAACGCCGCGGATAAGTCGCTCAGCCTGGACGGCCATCAATTGCTGGTCAACTTTCAGCATTGGCTCGCATTCTGCGGCGTTTACCAGAAACGTATCAACCTGCGCCTGGAGTTTAACGTGTGCAGGAAATCCCGCACCACCGGCCCCAACCACGCCTGCTGCACGCACGCGATCGCGTATCGTTTGTGCGTCATAAAGAACATGTTCTGCCGTCATGGCTGTCTTCATAATAATTCCTCAAGCAGTTCCTGAATGGCACTGGCATCGGCTACGCGGGGATTGGTTTGCAACGTGACATCAGCCAGCGCGGCCTGAACCATCACCGGGATACGTTGCGAGCAGGCTTGCTTTCCGTCTTTAAGCGCGTCAACTAAAGAAGGCAACGCACACTGTTTTTTGAGTAGCTCGATATGATGAATGAGCGCATTCAGAGCCGTCGTATCGTTCGCGTTATCCGGGCATAAGTGGCAGGCTTTAGCGAAACGGGCATAGCGCTTTGCGGCCCGCGGATCGCGGGCATTAAAATGAATGACATGGGTCAGCAGCAGCGCATTGGCGAGTCCGTGGGGCAGATGAAACTGGCCGCCCAACTGATGGGCAATCGCATGATTGATACCCAGTCCAGCCTGACTAAATGCCATTCCGGCGAGCGTTGACGCGTTGTGCATTTTTCCTCTGGTTGCCAGGCAGTCGCCTTTACTGACGGCGACAGGCAGGTACTGGAAGACGATTTGTGCCGCTTTCTCAGCCAGTGCGTCGGTAAAGTCGCTGGCCTTCGTAGACACGTAAGCTTCCAGCGCGTGCGTTAACACATCCATGCCGGTATTCGCAGTGATGGCTGGCGGTACGCTGACGACCAGCGTCGGATCGAGGATGGCCATGTCCGGGTAAAGCGCATTATTGAATAATGGATACTTAATGCCTTTGTCCGGATCGCTAATCACGCAGGCGCTGGTCACCTCCGATCCCGTACCGCTGGTGGTAGGGATCGCGACACAGGTTTCAATTTCGATACCGAACTGTCGGCTAAACCAGACGATGGCTTTTGCGGCGTCAAGTGCGGAGCCACCGCCGAAACCAATCACCACATCCGGTTGCAGGGATTGCATTTGTGCAATCCCTTGAACTACCGTACCAATGGTTGGATCGGGTGTGATATCACTGAAAATGCTGATGCGATTATCCGCGGGCAGCGTATTTCGCAGCTCTTCAATCAAGGGAGAACGCGCGAGAAAACCATCGCAGATAACCCAGATGTGCTTATTTTTGAAGCGCTTGAGCACATCCAGACTTCCCTGGCCGCTGTACAATCGAGTTTGCAGTGAAAAGCTTTTCATAACGGCCCCATTAGCGAATAGAAAAACCGTTGGTGAGCACACAACGACGAGAGCGTGCGAAAGTTCGCGCTGACGTTGTGCCTTCACCGGTTGGAGTAGCAATAGTAAAGGTGGTAAAGCCTTCACCGCCGACACCAATACCGGCGTAAGAGGGGCCATTTTTCACAAAAATTGAGGTCTGAAGGGTGCGGGCGGCAAGATTCAGACGTGACACGTTTTGTGAATGCATGATGGCAGTGTGATGCAGTCCCTCTTCAACTTTCAGTGCCAACGCCAGTGCACTGTCAAAATCCTTTACGCTCACGATGGGCAGCATTGGCATCAACTGTTCGCTGGTGACCCATGGATCGTCAGCATTGACGATGCCAATCAACAGGCGAGGTGTTTTTGCCGGAACCGGTATGTCCGCAGCTTCAAGCAGGGCTGCTGGACTCTTTCCAACCAGTTTTTTATTGGCTATGCCTTCAGGCAGACAGGCGGCGCGCAGTTTGTTGATGTCTTCGTTGTGCAGAAGTAACGCGCCAAAAGACTGCATTTGTTGGACCAGTCGTTCAGCAACAGCATCGACAACAATCAGGCTTTTCTCAGCAATACAGGGCAGGTTGTAATCAAACGATGCACCGTTGATGATATCTTCCGCCGCCTTAACCAGGTCGGCAGTTTCATCAACAATACAGGGCGGATTTCCTGCACCTGCGCCAATGACTTTTTTCCCGCTTTTCATACCCATAGCAACAATGCCAGGGCCGCCGGTAATCGCCAGAACTGCGATTTTAGGGTGTGCCATCATCTGCTGGGTAGCCTCAAAAGTGGGTTCTGTGACCGTGACGACAAGATTCCGGATCCCGCAGCAGCGGAAGGCAATATCTTCAATCATGGCAATCAGTTTCAGTGATACTGCTTTTGCGCCAGGGTGCGGGCTAAAATAAACGCTGTTTCCCGCGGCCAGCATACTGATGCTGTTATTGATGATGGTTTCCGTCGGGTTGGTACTTGGCGCAACGGAGCCAATCACCCCAAATGGAGAGTACTCAAATAACACCATGCCACCGTCACCGGTTAGCGCCGTGGTAGTGAGGTCTTCGATTCCCGGGGTGTTGTCCAGCGCGGCTTTGTTTTTGAGGAATTTATCCTCTTTGTTGCCCATTCCGGTTTCGGCAGCGCTCTCGGCGGCCAGTGAAGCCAGGTGAGGCGTCAGTTCTTCTCGCAGGGCATTGATGATGGCGCTGCGGGTTTTCAATGGACATTGCTGATAACGCAGAAAAGCCTGATACGCGGCATCAATTGCTTCGTTAACGGAAGGAAACATTCCATTACCCTTAACTTCTGCTTTTGCCGGGGCGAGTTGTTCACTCAAAATGTTACGAATAAGCGTTTCAAGTTCTGAAGTATTCATTGATGTGTTCTCACGTTAATCGCCGCAATGGCCGTTTCTGCAATGTCCATATCCTGCTCAACGCTTCCCCCGCTGATGCCAAGACCCCCAAGGAGTAAACCCTCTCGCCATAATGCGTACCCGCCACCGAAGGTGACGACTTTTCCCTGCATATGGCTTTCCAGACCGTAAAGCGCGGCCCCTGGTTGCACCGCTGATGTCAGCTCGTGCGTGGCGGTTTTCATCGCCACGGCGGTCCAGGCTTTTTTCGGTGCCAGTTCGCTACTGACGAGCAATGCGTCAGGCATGCGCCAGGTCACCGTTTGAGTTCCGTTCGCATCAACAATGCAAATGACGACCGGAACCTGAATTTCTTCTGCTCTCGCCACCGCCGCGCGAGTCAGTTGGTGGAGCTCCTGAAAAGACAGTGACATAGTCGGCTCCTGGGTGGCTGATGTGCGGATGGCTGCGAGATAGCGCTCCGTCACTTTCTGAATAATGTGGTTTTGATGAGCATCATGATCTTCTGCGCGTGCAAGCGCATATAAGCAATCGGACAGGCGATTGATGTAACGCATCAATACATGTCTGACGGAGATCTCTGTGGAGAGTTCGACCAGTCGCCGCTCTGCGCGGCGAGCCAGTGTGCGGGCGAAGTGTAGTCGGCTGGCGGCTTCGCTGCGGCCTGGTAAAATAAAGCTGTGTAGGGGCGGTACTCTCCCCATCGCGGTATCGATGGCGGCTTCCAGTGCAGCAATTTCTTCTGAGCTGATGTAGCGCTGTTCTGGCGTTGGCTGTTCGCTTTCGCTTGCCAGTTCGGCGCTGAACCAAAAAAGCTGCAGCTGAATATTTTCAAGCAACTGGCGGTGCTGCGGGTTTTTCGCCGCGCAAACGCACAGGCTAAGCGCTGCATTAAGCTCATCCAGCGTACCATAAGCCTCGACGCGCGGATGCGTTTTACTCACGCGTTGTCCGGTAAAGAGAGCTGTTGTACCGGCATCGCCCGTTCGGGTATAAATCGCCATAGTTCCTCCTAACGAGAAAGCGTGTCGACAATGCCGACGATAGCCAGGTCGATGGCCTCATTCGGGCCGGAAAAAACGTGTCTGGCGCAGGATCCGCTGCTGAGTAACACCAGTTCGCCCGTTCCTGCACCGACTGAGTCAACCGCGACTTCATCTCCGGTAGCGGGGGAGGCGGGGAGCTCTCCGTCAGCACTCACCCGACGTACCAGCAAGAGTTTTTTTCCCACCAGTGATGGGGATTTTTGCGTGGAAACCACAACGCCTGTAACCCGGGCCAAATGCATAGCTCACTCCTGCTTAATTAATTGGACATTTCGCGTACCGACAGCTTCCTGAGCCAGAGCCGTCACGACACATCGACGGCGTAGTACCAGTACACCACCCTTCAATTGGGCGACGTCGGCGTAGCTGAGAAGCGTTTCAGGATGCAGCACGATGATTCGTCCCAACTCGTCACTGAACTCCAGCGGCAGACGCGCGAGCTTTTTCACGGGGAGTGCCGGTAGCAGCCGATGCTGTAGAGAGATTTTTACGCGAAGCCCGCATGCCAGCGCCTCGTGGATTGTTACCACTGCGACACTGGACGGACTGCAATCTGCAATTTTTTCCAGTAAAGGCAGGTCTGCCTGAAGGAGGTGCAGTGACGAGTACTGACAACATAATGTCAGGGAATCGATTTCCCGTAACTGTGCGACGCTCAGCGTGATGGTACTTTCCGCGCGTTTTTTTAATCGGGAAACAACCTCCTCGATAATGCGTTGCAGCAGTTCGTTGTTCATCGTGAGGTCACCAGTGTGGCAAATGCCTGCGGATTATCAGCGCCTGCTGCATTGGCTTCGTCTGTATCGATATGCATCTCAAGGCGCATATCCGGCGAAACACGTACGGCGACGTTATCGAAAATCAGTCGGCGTTCATCGCCATTGATTGCCACGGAGACTTTATCTCCATGAGAGACACGCAGTATCAGCGCATCCAGCGGCGACATATGGATATGTCGCTGGGCAACAATAACCCCGGAGGGTAACTCCAGTTCAGCAAAGGGGCTGATAAGACGAATGCCAGGTGTACCCTGAATATTGCCGGACATGCGCAGCGGCGCAGCGATACCTAATGTGCGGGCGTCGGTACGAGATATCTCCACCTGGCTAGTACTACGCAGTGGACCAAGCAGACGCACATTCTTTAACTGACCTTTCGGTCCGACCAGCGTGACGGTCTGATCTGCGGCATATTGTCCGGGCTGCAACAGACCCTTTTTCTCGCTAATCGGCTGATTAGGAAACAGGCGAGTGTAGTCCTCGGCGCAAAGGTGGATGTGGCGATTCGAAATCCCGAGAGGGATAGGGCGTTCACGCATTTCATCCAGTATTTTACTGACCGTTGTTTCCAGTTGCTGTTTATCCATTACGCTTCACCTCGTTTACCAGAGTGCAGACAAAGAGTGCGCGGCTCGCCCTTTTGACGGGGACAGGCAGGGTCAAGACACAGATTGCAGCTAATCAACTCTGCCTGTTGCGCGGCTTCAGGTAATGCAATTTCTGTAGCCATCTCTTCTTGCTCTTGCGATAGATAAGGTATCGGTTCTGGCGCTGGTGCTGGCTCTGGCTGCACGGGCACACTGTGGGAAAGAATGCCTTCTCCGGGCCTGGAAATGACCCTGTGCGCGACCAGTCCATTTCGCAATTCTGCTAAATTAGCACCGGTGGATATAGCCGCCTGAACGGAGGCCACATCCCCGATTATCTTGATCACCGTCCAGCCTGAGCCGTTGGTTTTTTCGAGGCCCACCAGCGTGATGGAGGCGGCTTTCGCCATGACGTCCGCGCAACTGATGGCTAATGCCAGACCACTAACTTCAAGTAATCCCAGTGATTGCTTCACGCTGTGCTCCTTGTTTGCAACGACTTATGCAGATTTAGGTAAAATGGCTTCAACGTCGCTATGCGGACGCGGGATAACGTGGCAGGATTTCACCTCGCCAACGGCGCTTGCTGCTGCGCTTCCTGCATCTACCGCTGCTTTTACGGCGCCGACATCCCCGCGGACCATCACGGTGATCAGGCCTGAACCAATTTTTTCGTAACCAACCAACTGCACGTTTGCGGATTTCACCATGGCATCAGCGGCTTCAATAGCGCCGACAAGCCCTTTTGTTTCAACCAGTCCCAGTGCGTTATTCATACTGCTTTTCTCCTGTGGATTATGAGTGGCATTCGCGGAACGGAATGCCTTTAACCAGCCGCGCAGCGTTATTGCCAATGCTGCGGCGATCATGGCTATTTTGTTGATACGTCAGCGTAAAAAGTGGCGCTGATGTAGGTAAGTTTTTGTAGTGCACGACCAGTTTTTCATGACTGCAGCCAATGCCAACCAGCAATGGTGATTGGCAGGCAGCCAGCCATGCATTGTGGATAACGTCAGTTGAATGGCTCTCCTGAATCACAAAGGGGATCCCTTCTTCCTCAATACCCAGCAGCACGTCATTCCAGACTTCAGCGCAGCCGGTAGTAGTGAAGATAACAATGGCTGGCGTGGTGAGATTACTTTCCATGAGCGAATGCCTTGTACCAGGAGAGAATCAACCCTGTGGCAACCGCATTGCGCGGACCTTCGGTGCCACGAATGTTGCCGCGCCCGGCAACGAGGCGATAATGAGCCAGTGCATCGGTGACCAGTTGCGGAACTTCGAAGTCCAGCGAGGAACCGCCAACCAGCACGACAAAAGGAATGTCCCGAATATTCCCGGTCGGACTTACCTGACGCAGCGCTCTGAGCGCGTTGGTGACGAAAACGCGCTCCTTGGCGCTGCGGCGAATGGCGCGAACTTTCTCCAGCGCCAGTTCGCCCGGCAGTGGCACCAGTTCATCGGGTTTCACCACGCACACGCGGGCAAACACCGTTGGCGGGAGCGGGGTGGGGAAGAACTGGACGCTGCCGTCTTCGTGGCGAAGATGGAACAAGCTTTCAACTTTCGCCAGCGGGTATTTTTTAATTTCTTCAGCGAGATAACGATCATCCAGCCCCAGTTCTCGGGCAATGATCATTGTGACCATATCGCCGGCCCCTGCCAGATGCGTGGCAATAATTTCGCCTTTCGGGTTGATGATAGAGGCGTCAGTAGATCCGGCCCCAAGATCCAGAATAGCCAGTGGACGTGTAGTACCCGGTGTGGTTAAGGCACCCAGAATAGCGGCTTCGGCTTCAGCACCACCAACCTGCACATCAATGTTGAGTTTTTGCGTTATTTCCTGGGCAATCATCGCCATTTGCAGGCGATCTGATTTCACCATAGAAGCAATACCAACGGCCTGTTCCAACGAAAACTCGCCGGCAAGTCCCCCGGTCACGCTGACTGGGACTGAAGTATCAACTGCCAACAGATCCTGAATAAAGATTTCATGACTGGGTTTGTTGGTTAATTCAGCCATTGTCTGGCGTACGTGCTCCAGCATGCCGCCAATATTGGTTCCCGCCTCTCCGGTGACGTTATCCAGTTTCGGGCATTCGCCAACCGCTTTCATAATCGCGTCGGCACCTGCCGCGACGTCGACGCGTACGGTTCGTCCTTGCGATTGCAGTTCCAGGTTTCCGGCAGGTATTGCACGAGCTTTCACATCACCTGACGGCGTTTTCACCACTACCGCAGAGCGGTTGCCAATCAGTGCGCGGGCCATGGGGACAATGTTCTTGGTCTCCTCTGCGCTAAGGCTAAAGACAGTCGCGATTCCGTACGGGTTGGAAAGGGTTTCGATAACCTTGCCTGGAACCGCGACCTCAATAGCGGCCAGCATACCCAATGGGATGCGGTCGATATGAAGCACTTCATCGACGATGGGCAGGGGATGAGTCAGACGATTGCTGACCAACACGCCATCGTCCTGCTGCAAAATAACGCCAGTTAACTGGTACCCGGCGCGGACGGAAGCATTTATCATCGTGGCGACATCGGCGAAATCAAATGCTGATGACACTACCAGAATATAGGGCGTATCTGCCGGACGACTGAGCAGGTCTTCCGGCGTAATCGTGATGCCGACGCCTAACCCGACGCCGCCTGGCGTTTTAGGGTTATGACCGATCATAGTGGACTCAGTGATGATGGTTTCGGTGATCGTTTCCATCGCCACGTCGCCAATGACCGGAGTGGCTTCGTTAATACGGATGAGCGCAATATCGCTGACATTGATTCCGGCGTTTTTAGCCGCCAGCGTAAGCGCCTCCTGAATGCCAAACACATTACGCAATGTGCCCTTAATCCCGGTGGTTTCCGCCAGCGCACTGCTGGTGATGCTCAGTGCGCCAGACTCATCCAGGGTAGCCAGAGCGACTTCCGTGGATGAGTTGCCTATGTCAATGCCAGCTATATATCGCATGATCCTGTCCCTGAGTTAGTCGTCGCCTTTGAGTTTTTTACGCTCAACGTACAGCGCTGCCGCTTCACGAACGAAAGCTGCGCAGATCTTTGCCTGATAACGATTTTCGAGATCGTCGGCGATGGCCATCAGCTCGTCTTTCGTTGAGCGGTACGGGCGCAGCGCGTTGTAGATCTCAAGAATACGGTCGTCAGGTACGGCGGTTAGCTCAGCGGCGCGCTCGAAGTTCATCGCCAGCCTGTCACGTCCGGCATCCTTGGCGATTTCCGCCTGGAGGCGCAGCGTTTCAGGGGTGATGCGCATGTCTTGCGCCGTCACTTTGTTGCTCAGAACATTTTCGAGCGTGAAGTCATCCAGGGTTTTGTTGGTTGCGGTTTTTACCCACTCAGGATGTTTATTCGCGAGAGGGTAGTCCGAGACTTTCGCGGTATGAGCTGATGAACTCGCCGTGGTCGGAGTTGCGGACTCTCCCTGCAGGCTGTTCATCCGGCTCAGCACATCCCGAACCATCGATTCAATTGCGTCGGTATTCATGGAGTTATCCTTTATCAAAGCGCCACGCGCAGTTCCTGCGGGTTTTTGCCCGTCACGACGTATTTGGTCTCTTTAATGTGCAGAATGGCTGATTTCGCCTGGTACTTAGGACGAGCCATCTGGTCATTCAGCGTAGGGACCGGTTGCGGAGATTCACGCTTGGCATAACGCGCGGCGTTTTTACCGATCTGACGGTAGGTTTCCAGCGTCAGAAGCGGTGCCTGAGGGAACAGCTCCAGGTTAGAAAGCGGCGGTAATCCCTGCTGATGAATAACCGTGGTGCCTTTTGACTGGATGCCGATAGAGATCCCGGAGCCACTCAGGCGGTTACCTTCCACGGCAACAAACGCCACATCAGAGGATTTAAAGCAGCGGATAACGCGCGCTTTAATGCCTTCTTCTTCAATACCGGCAATCACTTCGCGTAAGATATTTTTGTGCGGTATACCGACGATATTGACGGTTTGCGACAGACCAAACGCTGGCCCTACGGCAATAATCACTTCATCCTGCTGCTGGCCCTGTTTGGCTTCGCCAATCTCAGTCAGAAAACTGTCGCCTTGTACCGCTGCAGCCTGTGGTGCGCTAGCCGCTGTCGTTGAGCTGAATGAGACAGGTTTGTCGCTGGTTTGCATTTCAGACAGTACGTCTTCAATTATCTGGCGCAGCAGCTTTTCATTGATTTCCATTTTTCACCCCTTAGCCAAGTTCGTTGGGATCAAGTGCGCCAGGGATGTTTTTGATCTCTTCCCAGCGTTCGCCTTGCAGGCGATAACCTGTTGCCGGACCGGCATAGTCATTGACGTCATTTACTGCGGACAGCACCTGTCCGTCGCCAACGATAATGGCGGAGGTATGCAGATAATCCCCGGTTAACTTGGCTTTCTGGATGTTGAGCATGTCCTGAGCGACATCGGTAAACCCGCCCTGAGCAAGAGCTTTCACCACTTCCAGACCGTTACGGTTTTTATTGATGATCTCTTGCGCAAATTTGATGTCTTCAACGATGTTACGCTCTGGCATATCTTTTGAACCGTGGGCGTAGGTCGCGGCCTCGACTTCTTCGTCGGTGATTGGCGGTAATCCCATCCCGGCGAATACGGCCTGCAGTGCGCGAGCTGCTTTATTGCGAATGGCGATAACGTCTTCTTCTCGCACCGGACGCAGACCACCGTCGACTTTCAGATCGCGCTGGATGACGTTGTAATCGTCAAAATCTTCGGCATCCTCGTTGGAACCGGCGAACATGTTGTCGTAGTTCGGAACAGCGGAATAACCAGATGAAATGAAATCTGTACCCGGCAAGAATTGCATCAGCAGACGAGCAGTACGACGCATATCGGAGTGGGTAAAGGTCTGGTCATTACTGGAGGCACACTCCAGATCCAGTGACGAGCAGATCAGGTTTTCTGCCAGCACCGCGCGAATACCCGATGGCACGGCTGAAGGTACGCCAATGCAACTTACTGAACCGTTTTGCAAACCCTGAACGCCAGCTGCCTTGGTGATGTAAATGCAGCGCGCTTCCAGATAAAGCATCGATTTGCCTTCGGCGTAGCCCATCTGAACTTCTGAACCGGAGCCAGACGTGAAGCGCATTTTCAGGCCGCGTGAAGCGTAAGAAGAGGCCAGAAAACCTTTTGACCATGGCGTGTCGTCACCGTCGGTAAAGACGGGTTCAGTACCGTAGACGGAGATCGTTTCCGCATAACAGGTATGACCTAACATACCGAGTTTCAGCTCGGTGGCTTCTTCCAGAGAACACTGAGTTAACACACCTGGGCGTCCAACCTGCGAACCTACCAGCAGTGCAATCGCGTTAAACGGCGCGTAACGTGCAACAGCAACGGTCGTTTCCTGCTCATCAAAGCCACGCCAGGCACCCTCTGCAGCATCGGCGGCAATCTGTACCGGGTTATCTTTGACGTTAGTCACGTGCGCTTGTTGAGATGGGGTACGGCGGGCACGCATTTTCTGCATGGCCATCATCATCTCAACGACGTTCATGTGCGAAACCACTTCCACAATTTTCGCTGGCGTCATTGCCGTGGTCAGAGGAACAATGTCCATACGCTTGACGTTGGGGTCGCAAAGCATATTGGCGAGTTTAACCGAGTCCATCGCCATCACCTCTTCAGCGCGAGCCAGGTTAATGCCGTAGCGCGCGATGAAGTGGTCAATCAGATCAAATTCACTGGCGGATTTGCCGTCCAGTTCAGTGACCATCCCGTTGACGATTTTAATCGACGGCTTAGGGTCGTTCGGGCTTTCCATCGCAATGAAGCCTTCTTCGATCCACTCCTTAACGAAGCCGTCCTGATTCACAGGGCGTTTCGCCAGTGCTTCAAATCTTTTCGATCTCATGAATCAGCCTCACTGATATCAGATATAGGACGGACGGTCGTTTTTGGGTTCTGAGCCGAGGGTCGCCAGCACGGTTTTACCGATTTCACGGGCTGAGATAACAGCCTGACGCACGGCCCCTGAGTCACCGGAAATGACCAAAATGGCTTCGTTGCTGAAACTGGTGCCATGGGCGGGGGAGCTGTAGGCCACCACTTCAACATTGGCGGATTTCAGCGCCGTATCGGCCATCAGGACACCTACGGATGCGGGTGCGCCGACGATGACGCCACAGGCACGACCAATCGGTGCGCCAAAGGCTTTTTCCAGCGCGTAGCTGGCGCGTGCGGTGTATTGCATCTCGATGTGACCGGCTTCGTTGGCATAAACGTCGCCAAAGGTGCGATCCAGCTCTTTCAGCGCAACTTCAATCCCGCGCTTCACGTCAGAAACGTCGTTACCGCCGAGAATTATTAGCGAACCATGACCAGCGCCGCCTTTGGTATCACGCGGCAACTCGATGCTGACGACTTCAGTATTTGTGGCTTTCACCGCTTCATCAGCAGCCATGATGTGTGGACCCGCACCAGTACGTGCGCCAAGGATGCCAATGGAGCGATAACGCTTTTCAAGTTTCATCGCGTCCAGTAAGGCGCTATCTACGTTGGCGATCACCAGACCGACGGTGTCGCCAATCGCAGTACCGACAAATTCCGTTAAACTGCAGCTCTTCTCTGCCATAGCCGTTTCTCGTGTTGGAGGATTATTTTCAGGGATAGCCTGCTGTTCCGGCGTCGCCACGCGAGCAATCACCTGCGCCATGATCTGTTCAACCAGCTCATTGCTGCTCATTAGCTAATTCCCTTCGGTAAGATTTTTTCGACATCGGTATGAGGACGTGGAATGACGTGTACGGCTTTCACTTCTCCCACGTTACGGGCCGCGGCGGCACCGGCATCTGTTGCTGCTTTAACAGCGCCGACATCACCGCGGACAATGACTGTTACCAGTCCCGAACCAATTTTTTCGTAGCCGACCAGCATTACATTGGCTGACTTCACCATTGCATCTGCGGCCTCTATGGCTGCAGTTAAGCCTTTGGTTTCTACCATTCCTAACGCTTCTTGTTGCATAAAGACCTCGCCTGGGTTGTCCCGATTTTCATGACTATAAAAAGAAGCGAGGAAAAAGAATGGCTGACTTGAATGTATGAGAGAAAAAATAGTGAGGAACTGGTGATATAAAATTGCTGTTAATTATTTTATTGTGTTGTTTTTATTGATTATTTTTAGATTTGTTGATGTGATTATTTGGTTATGTTAATTCCATATTTACACTTTTGAACGTGACAGGCAAAATATCATTTGCTATGCGGGGAAAATGAATTTGTGACGGTTATCTGAAAACAAGATTATGCTATTGGCAATATTTTATTATTTCTAAAATGTACAAATAATAGAGAAATTCCCCGTCATTTGGCTTTGTTTAATAAAAGTGATGGCAAGAATTTGCTATCGCAACACGATTTTTAAAGTCATACCGCCCGCAGATTGCCAACAATTTGCCGACATGGCTTTTTATAGTAAGCCTCGAAGTATTCTACTTGCCAGCAAGGAGTCCGCTGGTAAAGACACGAACTCTGCTTAGAAGGTGTCACAATGAACGATTCACTAAAAGCGCAATGCATTGCCGAGTTTTTGGGTACCGGGTTGTTTTTGTTTTTTGGCATTGGATGCCTGAGCGCCCTGAAAGTAGCCGGTGCCAGTTTAGGGTTATGGGAGATCTGCATTATATGGGGACTGGGGATCTCTCTGGCAGTTTATCTGACAGCAGGGATCTCAGGTGCACATCTCAATCCCGCTATCACCATCGCACTGTGGTTGTTTGCCTGTTTTCCAGGTCGTAAAGTGTTGCCGTACTCCATTGCTCAGGTGGCTGGTGCTTTTGGTGGCGCTCTGCTCGCCTATTTGTTGTATGGCAGTTTGTTTATCGAGTACGAAACCGCCCACCACATGGTGCGGGGTAGCTTCGAAAGTTTGCAGCTTGCCAGCATATTTAGCACTTATCCTGCCGCTGCACTCAGCGTCTGGCAGGCTGCACTGGTGGAAGTTGTGATTACCTCCATTCTGATGGGGATGATCATGGCGCTCACCGATGATGGCAATGGGATTCCCCGGGGGCCGTTGGCACCACTACTGATCGGTATTCTGGTTGCCGTTCTTGGGGCATCGACCGGACCGCTTACCGGATTCGCCATGAATCCGGCTCGTGATTTTGGGCCAAAATTGTTCGCATGGATGGCGGGTTGGGGGGATGTCGCGATGACTGGGGGGCGTGATATTCCTTACTTTATTGTCCCGATCGTGGCACCTATCATTGGCGCTTGTGCGGGGGCAGCAATTTATCGTTACTTTATTGGCAAAAACTTACCGTGTAATAGCTGTAAGCTGGAGGAAAATGAGCGTTAGCTTCACGGAAAATGTTTATTTTTGAAATGTAATAACTGTTTTCGTGATCAGGTTTCCTGAACCGCTTAAAAAGTCTCCCAAGAATGGGAGACTTTTGTTATGTTCGAATACGCCTTTTATCATTGCTCTGGATAGCGAGATGAAAAGCAGATGTAAATAATGTGTTTTATTTATAACAATAAATTAACTGAGAGGTTTTATCATGATTTCTGCGAGTGCCCTGAACTCAGAACTCATTAATAAAATCGCACAGGATTTTGCGCAGGCCACCAGTCTGGCTGTTGTGGTTGTCAATATTCACGGTGATGAAATTTCTGAGCTTTTTAATTTCACTCCTTTTTGCCAGTTGATGCGCCAGCATCCTCAGCATAGTACACGATGTCGTATGAGCGATCGCTGTGGGGGACTGGAAGCTTCAAAATCCGATCAACCCTGCATTTATCGCTGCCATGCCGGACTTACCGACTTCTCCATTCCGCTGGTCATTGCGGGACATCTGGTCGGGTTTGTCTTATGCGGTCAGGTGCGCCTAAGCAATGACGTGGGGCTGGTGGATATTCTGAACGTGGACGACCGTTGGCAAGCCGATCCCGAACTGGTGAGTGAATTTCGTAATGTACCGGAAATGGACTATTCGCGGGTTATTGCTTCCGCGGATTTGCTAAAGCTCATTGTAGAAAATTGTCTTAAAAAACAACTGAATTTCGTCGTAATCAAAGACAATCCGCAACAGTCAGAGCCGGTGCGGGCTAATCGTAGCCCGAACCCTCATGACAGTAAAATGAAGAAAGCCTTGCGCTATATTGATGCGCATTTATCAGACGAGCTGCGTCTGGAAGATGTTGCCTCTCACGTTTATCTCAGTCCTTACTATTTCAGCAAATTGTTCAAAAAATATCAGGGGATAGGGTTTAACGCATGGGTAAATCAACAGCGAATGGCGAGTGCCAAAGAGTTGCTTTGTCATAGCGACTGGAGCATCGCCAGTATTGCGCGAAATTTAGGCTTTTCACAAACCAGTTATTTTTGCAAAGTATTCCGTCAAACGTACCAGGTTACGCCGCAGGCTTTCCGTCAGCAAATAAATGTCACCTCATCTGAAGAGACAGCTTAAATAGCAATAATTTGCTATTGCCGATTTTTGATATCGTACGCTATGTCAGTCATTATAAAATGAAAAATAACTACAGCAGTCAATAAATTGTCATAGCGCAACAAAATAATAGTATTTGAGGGATAAACTGCACCAGTTTTTATTTTTGTGATGAGATACAGTGTCTGTGTGAAAGACTTTCTTTATTCTTTAATGACGCTTTCATTCAAAAAATGAACATATGAATAAACGGGTTGAGGCCATAACATTGGTTGAATGTACCCGGCAAGATATTAAATTGAATTATTGTCATGAGGTCGTGAATTTGCCTCAAGACACAGAGCCAAATTAAATCGGCTCTTGAACTGACAGGTTTGCCACATTTGTGGTAGGGAAGGGGGTGAGAATCCCCCGCAGCCCCCGCTGCTGTGATGCTGACGACCCCGTATAGACCACTGATCGCAAGATTGGGAAGGACGGGCGAGGACGACGCTAAGCCAGAAGACCTGCCTGTCGGTGACTACCAACAACTTCGGTGGGAAGTGGGTTGCGCAGATGCATACAGTCGAGAGACTGGGTATCTATACACCCCTACCACCCTGAACAGGATCAGGGTATGGCGGCCAGTTTTCACGCATTTGTTCTTGCAGGTACCGGTAGCGGCTGTGGCAAAACCACGGTGACGCTGGGCCTGTTGAGCCTGATGAAAAAGCGCGGTTTACGCGTCCAGCCATGCAAAGTCGGTCCTGATTACCTTGATACTGGCTGGCACACCGCGGTGTGCGGCACGGCTTCCCGCAATCTTGATAGCTTCATGCTACCCACCTCTACACTGAATGCCTTATTTTGCGAGCAGATGCAGCACGCGGATATTGCCGTTATCGAAGGCGTTATGGGGTTATATGACGGCTATGGTACAGACCCTGATTACTGCAGTACTGCGGCGATGGCGAAACAGTTAGGTTGCCCGGTCATCTTGCTGGTTGATGGTAAGGCGGTTTCCACTTCGATAGCCGCCACGGTGATGGGATTCCAGCATTTTGATCCCAGTCTGAACATTGCAGGCGTGATTGTTAATCGGGTCAACAGCGAAACACATTACCAGCTACTCAAAGTTGCCATTGAGCGTTACTGCTCCGTGCCTGTATTAGGCTACGTTCCCCGCATGGAGGGCGTCGCGCTTCCTGAACGTCATCTGGGTTTAGTTACCGCTCGTGAGTCAGTTATCAACCAGCAGCCGTGGCAGGATTTTGCCGCGACGCTGGAACAGACGCTGGATATCGACGCGTTGTTGGCATTAAGCCAGTTAAACACCCTTCCTCTTGGCGAATGGCCCGCGCTACCGGCAGCAGACGCAGGGGTAGGGCTAACGCTGGCCATTGCTGATGACGAGGCGTTCAACTTTTATTATCCGGATAACATTACATTACTGGCGCGTACGGGCCTCAATATTGTTCGTTTTAGCCCGCTGCATGATACCTGTTTACCAGACTGTCAGATGATTTGGTTAGGCGGCGGGTATCCGGAACTGCATGCTGCGGCCCTGGCCCGTAATGTCACCATGCTGGAGCAACTGCGAGCGGCGCATCAGCGTGGCGTCGCTATTTATGCAGAGTGCGGAGGGTTGATGTATCTCGGTAGCTCGCTGGAGGACAGCAACGGCGATTGCTGGCTAATGGCGGATATCATTCCTGGGCACAGCAAAATGGGCAAACGGCTGACCCGGTTTGGCTACTGCGAGGCACAAGCCACACAGCAAACATTACTGGCAACGGCCGGTGAAGTCCTGCGCGGGCATGAATTCCACTATTCCGACTTTACCCCTGAAACCCCGGCGGTGATGAATTGCCGCAAGGTGCGTGATGGCAAAACGCTGCAGGCCTGGTCAGGTGGATGGCAGGTCGGAAATACCTTCGCCAGTTATCTGCACGTTCATTTTGCCCAGCGCCCCGAAATGCTCAATCACTGGCTGGCCGCTGCGAGGAATGCGCTATGACGATACTCGCATGGTGCGTTGCCTGGCTGCTGGATTTTATCATTGGTGATCCGCAGAACTGGCCGCATCCGGTGCGCTGGATTGGCAACC
>NZ_CP080033.1:2192399-2228072 GCF_019382635.1 Citrobacter sp. Colony219
GGTTGGGTCGTTGAGGTGTGGATGATTTTCACTGTGCTGGCGGGGCGTTGTCTGGCAAATGCTGCGCTGGATGTAGAGCGTCCATTGCGTGCCAATAATCTTGCCGAAAGTCGGGAAAAACTCTCCTGGATTGTGGGACGTGATACCTCACAGCTGCAACCAAAACAGATCAACCGCGCCGTGGTGGAAACCGTGGCGGAAAACACCGTTGACGGCATCATCGCGCCGTTGTTCTTCCTCTTACTGGGCGGTGCGCCACTGGCGATGGCCTACAAAGCGGTGAATACCCTCGATTCAATGGTGGGGTACAAACATGAAAAGTACCGTGCTATCGGCATGGTCAGCGCCCGTCTGGACGATGTCGCTAACTTTATTCCGGCAAGACTGAGCTGGCTGTTGCTGGGTGTGGCGGCGTTTTTATGCCGCCAGGACGGCGTACGCGCTTTGCAGATTGGCTGGCGTGATCGCTACAACCATAGCAGTCCAAACTGCGCATGGTCGGAAGCTGCTGTGGCCGGCGCATTAGGTATTCGCCTGGGGGGACCCAATGACTACTTCGGCGAGCGCGTTGAAAAACCGTGGATTGGCGATCAACAACGAGACATTTCTGTAGACGACATTTCCCAAACGATTCGATTGATGTGGGTAGCATCGACCCTGGCACTGGCGCTTTTTATTGCGCTGCGCTGGCTGTGGCTCGGTGTCGCCTGAGGACAACAAAATGCACTATATCCAGCAGCCTCAAGCAATTGAGGCCAAAAGTTTCGACATCATTGGTGAGATTATCAGTGAAACCCGCCCGGACTATCAGTTTGCCAGTCCGTTGCATGAAGCCATCATCAAGCGGGTGATCCACACCACCGCGGATTTCGACTGGCTGGACATTCTGTGGTTTTCCAGCGATGTGCTGGAACAGTTTTGCGCTGCATTGAGTCGCCCGAGCGTGATTTATACCGATACCACGATGGCGCTTTCCGGGATCAACAAAAACCTGCTGGCAAAATTCGGTGGCGAATGCCGCTGTTACATCAGCGACCCACGTGTGGTGTGGGCAGCAAAAGAACAGGGGATCACTCGTTCAATGGCTGCAGTCGACATTGCCGTGAAGGAAGAGGGCGAAAAACTGTTTGTCTTTGGCAACGCGCCAACCGCGTTGTTCCGACTGCTGGAACATGATGCACCTGTCAGCGGTGTGGTTGGCGTACCGGTAGGATTTGTTGGCGCGGCGGAGTCGAAGGACGCACTGACACAAAGTCATCTGCCCGCCATTGTCGCATTAGGTCGCAAAGGTGGCAGTAACGTCGCCGCCGCTATCGTCAACGCCATGCTTTATCACATGCAGGGGGTGCGATGAGCGACCAGTCCTTCGACACGCCAGTGTGGCACAACGGTAAAGCGCTGCGTAAAGGATACACCACGGGATCGTGTGCGACGGCGGCGGCAAAAGTCGCTGCGTTGATGGTGCTGCGCCAGCATCTGATCCATCAGGTTTCCATTGTGACGCCTTCCGGGGTGACGTTATGCCTGAACGTGGAGTCACCGCATATCGAAGGGCAGCAGGCGATTGCCGCCATCCGCAAAGATGGTGGCGATGATGTGGACGCCACGCATGGGATGCTGATCTTTGCCCGCGTGACGTTAGACGATAGCAAAGAGATCGTCTTACAGGGCGGTGAAGGTGTCGGTACGGTGACCCGTAAAGGGATTGGTTTGCCGGTGGGCAGTTCGGCGATTAACCGGACACCTCGTCAGACCATTGAGTCCGCAGTACGTGAAGCGATTGGACCAAATCGCGGGGCAAAAATTGAGATTTTTGCGCCTGAAGGTGAAGAACGGGCGCAAAAAACCTACAACTCGCGACTGGGGATTCTGGGCGGTATTTCGATCATTGGTACCACGGGCATTGTTACGCCGATGTCAGAAGAGAGCTGGAAACGTTCGCTATCGCTGGAGCTGGAGATCAAACGCGCGGCAGGGCTGGATCGCGTAGTACTGGTACCGGGTAATCACGGCGAACGTTTTGTGCGTGAGCAAATGGGGATCGACACACAGGTTGTGGTCACTATGAGCAACTTTGTCGGTTACATGATTGAAGAAGCGGTACGCCTGGGATTCCGCCAGATCGTGCTGGTCGGCCACCCCGGCAAACTTATCAAAATCGCGGCAGGGATCTTCCATACCCACAGTCATATCGCTGATGCCCGCATGGAAACGCTGGTGGCTCACCTCGCATTACTTGGCGCGCCGTTGGAACTACTGACGCTGGTCAGCGACTGCGATACCACCGAGGCGGCGATGGAACACATCGAAGCGTATGGTTTCCAGCACATTTATGACCATCTGGCCAGGCGCATCTGTATGCGCGTCCTGCAAACGTTGCGTTTTACCAAAAATCCCCCGACCTGCGACGCCATCATGTTCTCTTTTGATAACCAGGTGCTGGGGAGCAATCGCCCGATCGCCGAGATCGCTGAGGAGATGCAATGTTAACCGTTGTAGGGATGGGGCCCGCAGGGTTGCATTTGATGACGCCGGTGGCGCGCGATGCGGTTGCAATGGCCGATGTGCTGATCGGTGGCAAGCGACATCTGCAGCAGTTCCCGGATTTTGCCGGTGAGCGGTTTGCTCTTGGCGCCAATATTCCGGAGCTATTGAACTGGATAGGCGAACATCAGGCGCAAAACGTGGTGGTGCTGGCATCCGGCGACCCGCTGTTCTACGGCATTGGCACGCGGATGGTGGCGCATTTTGGTATTGAAAATGTGCGCATTATTCCCGGCATTAGCGCGGTGCAGTATCTGTGTGCGCAAGCTGGTATTGATATGAACGACATGTGGCTCACCAGTAGCCATGGTCGCAGTGTCTGTTTTGATGAACTGGCGCGACATAACAAGGTTGCGATGGTGACCGACGCGCTGTGTGGTCCGCGTGAAATTGCACAGCAGTTGGTTGCCAGAGGCAAAGGACATCGCTGGATGGTGATTGGCGAAAACCTGGCGATGGACAATGAGCGTATCCACTGCCTGCCTGTGAGCAAAATTACAGCCGACTATGACATGAATGCAGTGGTGATACTCGATGAAAGATGAGCTTTTTCTACGTGGAGAGAAAGTGCCGATGACCAAAGAAGCGGTACGCGCACTTGCCCTCTCAAAACTTGAATTACACCGCGCCAGTCACCTGATTGATATTGGTGCCGGAACAGGCAGCGTGTCGATAGAAGCCGCGCTGCAATACCCAGGATTACGCGTGACGGCAATTGAGCGTAATCCGGATGCGCTCAGGCTGCTGGACGAAAACCGTCAGCATTTTGCCTGCGCAAATATCGACATTTTTCCAGGTATCGCGCCGATGACTATCGCGGAAAAAGCCGATGCCATTTTTATGGGCGGCAGCGGCGGCCATCTGACCGAACTGATTGACTGGTCAATGCGTCAATTGCATCCCGCAGGGCGGTTGGTGATGACATTTATCCTTCAGGAAAACCTCAACACCGCGCTGGCTCATCTGGACCGTCCTGGCGTACAGGGTGTGGATTGCCTGCAACTGCAGGTTTCCTCACTTACCACGCTGGGTAGTGGTCACTATTTCAAACCGAATAACCCCGTATTTGTTATCGCCTGTCAGAAGGAAGGAACCCATGTCTGAGATTTTTGATCCCCGTAGTGTGTGGTTTGTTGGCGCAGGTCCTGGCGATCGCGAGCTGATTACCCTCAAAGGGTACCGGTTGCTCCAGCAGGCACAGGTAGTTATCTATGCCGGATCGCTGATTAACACTGAATTACTGGAATATTGCCCGGCCGGAGCGGAATGTCATGACAGCGCCGAACTGCATCTGGAGCAGATCCTTGATCTGATGGAAGCGGGTGTGAAAGCCGGTAAAACCGTCGTGCGTTTGCAAACCGGTGATGTTTCCTTATATGGCTCCGTGCGTGAGCAAGGCGAAGAGTTGACTAAACGCGGGATCGACTGGCAGGTGGTGCCTGGCGTTAGCGCATTCCTGGGCGCGGCTGCGGAGTTGGGCGTCGAGTATACCGTACCGGAAGTTTCGCAGAGTTTGATCATTACCCGTCTGGAAGGTCGCACGCCGGTACCGGAACGTGAACAACTGGAGTCGTTTGCCAGTCACCAGACATCGATGGCGATTTATCTTTCCGTCCAACGTATCCACCGGGTTGCTGAGCGTCTGATTGAAGGCGGTTACCCGGCGGCCACGCCAGTGGCGGTGATCTACAAGGCAACCTGGCCGGAAAGTCAGACCGTGCGTGGTACCCTGGCAGATATTGGCGACAAAGTTCGCGACGCAGGGATCCGTAAAACGGCGCTCATTCTGGTCGGTAATTTCCTGGGCTCGGAGTATCACTACTCCAAACTCTATGCGGCGGATTTTAGCCATGAATACCGTAAAGCCTGAATCACTTGCGCTATTTTGCCTGACCCCCGGCGGCGTTGTGCTTGCTAAACGTCTGGCGGCGATGCTGCCGGTAACCTGTTTTACCAGTGAAAAGCTGCTGGAGGAGGGGTTTATTCCCTTCGAAAACGGCTTTGCTAATACCGCCCGCGAAGCGTTTGCGAATTACTCGGCGCTGATTTTTATCGGGGCGACCGGCATTGCGGTGCGCGTGCTGGCCCCGCTGGTCAACGACAAATTTTGCGATCCGGCAGTGGTGGTCATTGATGAACGTGCCCAGCATGTCATTAGCCTGCTCTCCGGTCATGCGGGAGGAGCTAATGCTCTGGCGCGTTATCTGGCGGGGATGCTGGGGGCCGACCCGGTCATTACCACCGCGACGGATGTTAACGATATGGCGGCGCTGGACACGCTGGCGTTTCAGTTAAATGCCCGTATGAATGATTTCCGCTCGGCGGTCAAAATTGTTAACCAGATGCTGGTCAGCAACAAACGGGTTGGTCTGTGGTGGGACGACGAACTGGCACAGGACGTCAGCCATTGCGACCGCCGTGGATTTATCACGGTGACCGACCTCAATCAGCTTCCTGAACTGGATGCGCTGATTTGTATTACCTTGCGCAACAATCTGCCTGAGCTGCCAGTTGTGCACTGGAAGCTGGTACCGCAGCGAGTGGTTGCCGGAATTGGCTGTCGTCGGGATACGCCGTTTCCACTGTTAGCAGCGCTGCTGGCACGTCAACTCGAAGCACAGCGCTTCGACCCGCTGGCGTTAAAAGCCATTGGCAGCATCACACTGAAAAAAGACGAACAAGGGCTTATCCAGTTGGCCTCCTGTTGCCGCGTGCCTTTCGAAACCTTTACCGCTGACGCGCTGCGTGAGCATGAACACCGTTTTCCGGCCTCATCGTTTGTTCGCAAAACGGTGGGTACAGGAAGCGTTTCCGGTCCTGCAGCCTGGCTGCTGAGCCACGGACAACTGTTAGGCGAGACCCTGCGAGAACAGGGCGTCACGATCACTTTGGGAGTTTCACACTGATGTTAAGCGTAATTGGAATTGGCCCTGGCTCGCAGGCAATGATGACCATGGAAGCCGTTGAAGCATTGCAGGCAGCGGAAATCATCGTGGGTTATAAAACCTATACCCATCTGGTAAAAGCGTTCACAGGCGACAAGCAGGTGATCAAAACCGGGATGTGCAAAGAGATTGAACGCTGTCAGGCGGCGATCGAACTGGCGCAGGCGGGTCACAACGTGGCGTTGATCAGCAGCGGTGACGCTGGGATTTACGGTATGGCCGGGCTGGTGCTCGAACTGGTCAGCAAGCAAAAGCTGGACGTTGAGGTCCGGTTGATACCTGGCATGACCGCAAGTATTGCCGCCGCTTCTTTGCTGGGTGCGCCGCTAATGCATGACTTCTGCCACATCAGCTTAAGCGATCTGTTAACGCCATGGCCGGTTATCGAAAAACGCATTATTGCCGCTGGTGAAGCTGACTTCGTTATCTGTTTCTACAACCCACGCAGCCGGGGTCGCGAAGGACATCTGGCGCGTGCATTTGAACTGCTTTCCGCCAGCAAGAGCGCACAAACGCCGGTTGGTATTGTGAAGTCAGCCGGACGTAAAAAGCAGGAAAAATGGCTGACCACGCTCGGTGATATGGATTTTGAACCGGTGGATATGACCAGTCTGGTGATCGTGGGCAATAAAACAACCTATGTTCAGGACGGCCTGATGATCACGCCACGAGGTTATGTGCTGTGAATTATGGTGATGTGCTGGTCATGGGCGGCACCAGCGACGCGCGCATGCTGTGCCAGCAACTGGATGCGGCAAACGTGGCTTACACCCTGTCAGTTGCGACCCCGACGGGAAAGCAGCTGGCGGGAGACATCAAAGGTCAGGTGCGCTGCGGGCGTCTGGAACGTGAGCAAATGATTGCCTGGCTTCAGGAAAATCGGACGCGCTGGGTGATCGATGCCTCGCATCCTTACGCCGAGGTAGTGAGCCGCAACATCATGAATGCCTGCGAAGCGGCGGGCGTACTGCTGAGTCGCTATCAGCGCCCTGAACAGTTAAGTGGTTTAACCCACCCGCACCTGTATACCGTACAGAGCATTCAGCAAGCCAGCGAGGTTGCGCGGCGCTTCGGTGACCGCGTGCTGCTGACGACCGGCAGTAAAGATCTGGCCATCTGGCGCAAAGAGTTGCCTGAAAAAACGTTGCTGGCGCGTGTCCTGCCTGTACCCGAAGTCATTCAGCAATGCGCGGACCTGGGATTTGGCGTCGGTGAGATCTTTGCGCTGTGCGGACCGTTTAGCGCCGAGTTCAACGCTGCGTTTTATCGCCAGTGTCAGGCTGATGTGGTGATCACTAAGGCATCAGGCGCGGAAGGGGGTTATCAGGAAAAAGTGCAACCCTGTCTGGATGCCGGTATCCCCTGCATCGTGATTACACGCCCGGCACCGTTGGTGACGGGAGAAGAATTACTGGAAAGTCAGGCTGCCTTTGCGGCGCGTTTAACGCGCTGGCTGGCCGCGGCTTAAGGAGTTAGAGATGAAAAAGGCGCTTCTGGTGGTCAGCTTTGGCACCAGCTATCACGACACCTGCGAGAAGAATATTGTGGCCTGTGAGCGCGATCTTGCAGCCAGTTGCCCTGACCGCGACCTGTTCCGGGCGTTTACCTCAGGGATGATTATCCGCAAGCTCAAGCAGCGTGACGGCATTGAAATCGACACGCCGCTGCAGGCGCTGCAAAAGCTGGCGGAGCAGGGGTATCAGGATGTCGCGATTCAGTCGCTGCACATCATCAACGGCGACGAATACGAAAAAATTGTCCGCGAAGTACAAAGTATGCGCCCGCTGTTTTCTCGCCTGACGCTGGGTGTACCACTACTGAGCAGCGTTGAAGATTACGCACAGCTGATGCTGGCGCTGCAACAGCAGATGCCGGCGCTTGGCGAAAATGAAAAAGTGGTCTTTATGGGGCACGGGGCCAGCCATCACGCCTTTGCTGCCTATGCCTGTCTTGACCACATGATGACGGCGCAGCGCTTCCCGGCTCGCGTAGGTGCAGTGGAAAGCTACCCGGGAGTTGAGGTGCTGATCGAAAGCTTAGGTCAGGAAGGCGTGACGGCGGTTCATCTAATGCCGCTAATGCTGGTTGCAGGCGACCACGCTATCAATGATATGGCCTCCGATGAAGAGGATTCGTGGAAAACGTTGTTTAACGCAGCAGGCATTCCAGCTACGCCATGGCTCAGCGGTCTGGGTGAGAATCCGGCGGTTCGTGCCATGTTCGTCGCCCATTTACAGCAAGCGCTGAACGTAGCGTTGGAGGAAGCAGCATGAGTGGCAAATTGTATGCACTGAGCACCGGGCCTGGTGCTGCCGATCTGATAACCGTGCGCGCAGCACGCACGCTTGGGGCGCTGGATATTCTTTATGCGCCAGCCGGGCGTAAAGGTGGCGATAGTCTGGCGTTGTCGATTGTGCGGGAGTATATCGGTGAGCAGACCGAGGTTCGCTGCTGCCATTTCCCGATGAGTGCCGACAGTGCTGAAAAAGAGGCCGTCTGGGATGAGGTCGCTGCTGCGTTGGTACAGGAAGTGGAAGCGGGTAAACAGGTAGGTTTTATTACCCTCGGCGACGCCATGCTGTTCAGCACCTGGGTCTTTTTACTGCAGCGTATTGGTTCGCCTGACTGGTTAGAAATCGTCCCGGGCGTGACCTCTTTCGCTGCGATTGCCGCGCGTTCGAAAACTCCGCTCGCCATGGAGCAACAATCGCTGGCAGTGGTCTCCTGTACCGCGCCGGAAGCTGAAATTCAGCAGGCGTTAAAGCAGCATGACAGCCTGGTGCTGATGAAAGTGTACGGTCGTTTTGCGCGCATCAAAGCGCTGCTGCAACAAGAAGGCTTGTTGGACTGTGCACT
This sequence comes from Citrobacter sp. Colony219, assembly GCF_019382635.1. Classification (NCBI taxonomy): domain Bacteria; kingdom Pseudomonadati; phylum Pseudomonadota; class Gammaproteobacteria; order Enterobacterales; family Enterobacteriaceae; genus Citrobacter; species Citrobacter sp. Colony219. The sequence goes on from NZ_CP080033.1 coordinate 2,200,745, forward strand.
GATGATGTCTGAAGCCACGCTGCCGGGCGAGCAGTGCTGGCGCCATCTCGACGAGGTGAGCGACGATCAGCCGCTGCCTTATTTCTCGACCATTCTGGTCAACAAACAGTGGGAGTATGCACAATGAAGCTTGAACAACAGCTAAAACAGCTGTCTTTCAGCGGGTTGGCAGCGGCGCTATTACTGATGATTGTTCCTGAGCAAGCGTTCGCGATGCACATTATGGAAGGCTTTTTGCCACCGATGTGGGCGCTGGCATGGTGGCTGCTGTTTTTGCCCTGCCTGTGGTACGGGCTGGTGCGCCTGCGCCAAATCGTGCAGGAAGATAACCACCAGAAAGTTTTATTGGCACTGTGCGGCGCCTTTATTTTTGTGCTGTCGGCGCTGAAAATTCCTTCCGTTACCGGAAGTTGTTCACACCCTACCGGCGTAGGCCTGGCGGTTATCCTGTTTGGACCAGGCGTAGTGGCCATCCTCGGGGCAATCGTTTTGCTGTTCCAGGCTCTGCTGCTGGCGCACGGTGGTTTGACGACGCTTGGCGCTAACGGTATGTCGATGGCGGTAATCGGCCCGGTTGTTGGGTATATGGTGTGGAAGTTGGCCTGTCGCGCGGGGTTCCGCCGTGATGTTTGCGTCTTCTTGTGCGCGATGCTGGCGGATCTTGTTACCTATTTCGTCACCTCAGTGCAACTGGGCGTGGCGTTCCCGGATCCGTCTGCTGGCGCTACCGGTTCAATCATTAAGTTCATGGGAATTTTCTGTCTGACGCAGATCCCCATCGCGATTGCGGAAGGGTTACTCACCGTGCTGATTTACGATCAGCTAACCAAACGCCAGTTAATAACCGCACAAGGACATTAACGATGAAAAAGACGCTGATTATATTGGGCATGGTAGTGGCGCTGGTGATCCTGCCGTTCTTTATCAACCACGGTGGTGAATACGGCGGCTCGGACGGTGAGGCGGAGAGTCAGATTCAGGCTATTGCCCCGCATTATGAGCCGTGGTTCCAGCCGTTATATGAACCGGCAAGCGGTGAGATTGAAAGCCTGCTGTTTACGCTCCAGGGATCGCTGGGCGCAGCCGTAATTTTCTACATATTGGGTTACACCAAGGGCAGGCAACGTCGTGATGACCGGGCTTGACAGGCTTAGCTATCAAAGCCGCTGGTTTCATGTCTCACCGGTGCGGAAATTTCTGCTCTGGCTAATGATGATGATTCTGGCCTTTACTCTGCCCCCGCTGGGGCAGGGTATCGAGATGTTGCTGATAGCGGCGCTCAGTTGCTGGCTGCTGCGGGTTTCTTTCTGGCGCTGGTGTCGCTGGATGGCGTTACCGTTTGGCTTTCTGCTGGTGGGCGTCGTGACGATTTTGTTTAGCGTCAGTCGCGACCCGCATACCTTACTGGCCAGCGTACCCGTGGGCAGCTACTGGTTGGGCGTTAGCGCCCCAGGACTTGTCACCGCCAATGAAACCTTCTGGCGCAGCCTGGCTGCGCTGGCGGCAACGTTCTGGCTGGTGCTGAATTTACCGTTTCCGCAGTTAATTATCCTGCTCAAACGTGCACATGTCCCACGACTGATGACCGAGCTGATTCTGCTGACCTGGCGCTTTATTTTTATCCTGTTAGACGAGGCACTCGCCATTCATCGCGCACAAACGCTGCGTTTTGGTTATCGTAGCTTGCCATTAGGCTATCGCTCGCTGGCGATGCTGGTGGGATTATTGTTTACCCGCGTGTTGATCCGTTATCAGCAAATGACCACCACACTGGATATCAAACTGTATCAGGGTGATTTTCACCTGTAAGGAAAAGTATGCTTGCCACCTCAGCGCTTTGGTTTCGCTACCAGGATGACCCGATTCTCAAAGGGCTAACGCTGGACTTTTCTCAACATGCCGTCACCGGACTGGTGGGGGCCAATGGCTGTGGGAAGTCCACGCTGTTTATGAACCTGAGCGGTTTACTGCGCCCACAACAGGGGGCGGTGATGTGGCAAGGAAAACCACTGGATTACAGCAAGCGCGGCCTGCTGGCGCTACGTCAGCAGGTGGCAACGGTATTTCAGGACCCCGATCAGCAAATCTTTTATACCGACATCGACAGTGACATCGCGTTTAGCCTGCGTAATCTTGGCGTGGACGAGGCTGAAATTGCCCGTCGGGTGGACGATGCCTTGACGCTGGTCGACGCCCAGCATTTTCGCCATCAGCCCATTCAGTGCTTAAGCCACGGGCAAAAAAAACGCGTGGCGATTGCCGGGGCGCTGGTGCTGCAGGCGCAGTATCTGTTACTGGATGAACCCACCGCCGGTCTCGACCCATCAGGGCGTACGCAGATGATCGAGATTATCAAACGCATTGTGGCGCAAGGAAATCATGTGGTTATTTCCAGCCATGATATTGATCTCATCTATGAAGTCAGCGATGCGGTGTATGTTTTACGTCGCGGAGAAGTGCTGACGCACGGTACGCCGGGTGACGTGTTCGCCCGTACCGATCTTATTGAACAAGCCGGGTTAACTCAGCCATGGCTGGTGAAATTGCACACCGAGCTGGGCTTCCCGCTGTGTAAAACAGAGGCTGAATTTTTTAGTTGTATGCGAGAGAACGCACTGAAGGAGGCGTCATGACGCAGGCGATAATGTTGCAGGGAACGGCATCTGATGTGGGTAAAAGCGTGTTGGTCGCCGGGCTGTGTCGAATTTTTTATCAGGATGGGCTGCGTACCGCGCCGTTCAAATCGCAAAACATGGCGCTGAACTCTGGTATTACGCCAGAGGGCAAAGAGATGGGCCGCGCGCAAATTTTTCAGGCTGAGGCCGCCGGCATTACGCCAGATGTGCGTATGAATCCGGTGCTGCTTAAACCGACCAGCGACCGTAAAGCGCAGGTTGTGCTGATGGGCAAAGTGGCAACCGATATGGATGCGGTCAGTTACCACGAGTACAAACCGCGTCTGCGGGATCAAATCCTGTCAGTTTATAACAGTCTGGCGCAAGAGTTCGATGTGCTGGTGCTGGAGGGGGCGGGAAGCCCGGCCGAGATTAACCTGCGCGATCGCGATATCGTCAATATGGGCATGGCTGAAATGGCGCAATGTCCTGTCATTTTGGTGGCGGATATCGACCGTGGCGGGGTGTTTGCCTCCATTTACGGCACGCTAGCGCTATTGCACGATCATGAACGCGCCAGGGTCAAAGGGGTGATCATCAATAAATTTCGCGGCGATGTGGCGCTGCTGTATTCCGGTATTGAGCAAATTGAAGCGCTGACCGGGGTGCCGGTACTGGGCGTCATGCCATGGCTGGATGTGGATCTGGAAGATGAAGATGGCGTTGCGCTGCAAAAGGGCAAATATTTGCGCACTGATAAACGCGACATCGACATCGCCGTTGTGCAAATCCCGCACATTTCTAACTTTACTGATTTCAATGCGCTTGCCGCACAGCCGGATGTGCGCGTGCGCTATGTGCGCCAGCCTGAAGAACTGGCGGGGGCCGATCTGGTGATTCTGCCCGGCAGCAAAAATACGCTGGGCGATCTTGTGTGGCTGCGTGAGAGCGGAATGGCGCACGGCGTCGTGCAATTGCATCGTAATAACGTGCCGGTGGTGGGGATTTGCGGCGGCTATCAAATGCTCGGCGATACGATCATCGATGAAGTGGAGTCAGGGCTTGGCACGCTGCCGGGTCTGGGCTTGCTCAATACCGTCACCCATTTTGCCCAGCACAAAACCACCACTCTGGTTGAGGGGAAAATGTCCTCCTCGCTGCCTGACTGGCTGGCGGGCGCGGCGGGGTTATCCGTTCGTGGTTACGAAATCCATATGGGCGAAACGACGTTAACCGAAGAATGCCGGTCGGTGATGACACTGCGCAAAGACGGCGGCAACGTGGCTGACGGCGCGGTTACGCCGGATGGCCTGGCGTTTGGTACTTATCTTCACGGTCTGTTCGACAGCGATGAATTTACCCGGGCGCTGGTTAATGGCCTGCGCGTACGTAAAGGGTTAGCACCGCTGGATTCCACCTTCCATTACGCGCAATATAAATCGCAGCAGTTTGATCTGCTGGCGGATGCGATGCGGCAACACATCGATATTGAGAAAATTTATACCATCATGCAGCAACACCGGGAGCCCGTATGATGATTCTGGTTACCGGCGGTGCGCGTAGCGGCAAGAGTCGACATGCGGAAGCGCTGATCGCGGATTCTCCAAACGTTTTGTATATCGCGACTTCGCAGATCTTTGATAAGGAGATGGCGGCGCGAATTCAGCATCATCGCGATGGACGCCCTGCGCACTGGCGTACAGCTGAACGCTGGCAACATCTCGATGAACTGATAACGGCAGAAAACGATCCGCAAGAAGCCATTTTGCTGGAGTGCATTACCACGATGGTGACCAACCTGCTGTTTGCACTGGGCGGTGACAGTGACCCGGATAGCTGGGATTACGCGGCGATGGAGCAGTCGATCGAGGATGAGATCCGTTCGCTGATTGCTGCCTGTCAGCGCTGCCCGGCAAAGGTTGTGCTGGTGACCAACGAAGTGGGAATGGGGATTGTTCCGGAGAACCGTCTGGCACGGCATTTTCGCGATATTGCAGGACGCGTGAATCAGCGACTGGCGGCAGCAGCCGATGAGGTCTGGCTGGTGGTATCAGGAATTGGAGTCAAAATTAAATGAGTAAGTTGTTCTGGGCAATGCTCTCTTTTATCAGTCGCTTGCCCGTTCCTGCTCGCTGGTCGCAAGGACTGGATTTCGAGCACTATTCACGTGGCATTGTGATGTTCCCGCTGATTGGCGTGGTGCTGGGCGGGCTTACGGGGCTGGTCTTTATGGCGCTACAGGCCTGGTGCGGTATCCCACTGGCGGCGCTGTTTGCAGTGTTGACCCTGGCGCTGCTGACCGGCGGTTTTCATCTTGATGGCCTGGCGGATACCTGTGACGGTATTTTCTCTGCCCGTCGACGCGAACGGATGCTGGAGATCATGCGCGACAGCCGGCTGGGAACCCACGGCGGACTGGCGCTAATTTTCGTGTTGCTGGCAAAAGTGCTGGTAGTGAGCGAACTGGCTTTGCGTGGCACACCGATGTTGGCGGCGCTTGCTGCGGCTTGTGTCGCCGGGCGGGGCTGTGCTGTTTTGCTGATGTATCGACATCGTTACGCGCGCGAAGAAGGGCTGGGCAATGTCTTTATCGGCAAAGTCTCCGGGCGTCAAACCTGCGTCACGTTGGGATTTGCGGCGATCCTTGCAGCCGTACTACTTCCCGGTATGCGTGGTGTGGCAGCACTGGTCGTTACGTTGGTGGCGATCTTCATTCTTGGGCAGTTATTAAAACGCACGTTAGGTGGGCAAACCGGCGATACGCTGGGTGCGGCCATTGAACTTGGCGAGTTGGTTTTCCTGCTGGCTCTGCTTTGAGTCAGTCAACATACTGGAACCCTTATGCAGACTTTATCCTCTTTACTTCACGCGATCCCTTCTCCCGATAGCGCTGCAATGTTGCGCGCGCAGCAACATATTGATGGCCTGCTTAAGCCGCCGGGAAGTCTTGGGCGACTCGAATCTCTCGCTGTGCAACTGGCCGGTATGCCAGGCCTGAAGGGTGTGCCGCATGTGAATGGCAAAGCGATGCTGGTGATGTGTGCCGATCATGGCGTGTGGGATGAAGGGGTTGCCGTTTCGCCTAAAATCGTCACGGCTATTCAGGCTGCTAATATGACGCGTGGGACGACCGGCGTTTGCGTGCTGGCTGCTCAGGCGGGGGCAAAGGTACATGTGATTGATGTCGGCATCGATGCTGAACTCATTCCCGGCGTGGTGAATATGCGCGTGGCGCGCGGCTGCGGTAATATTGCTCAAGGCCCGGCAATGCGCCGTTCTCAGGCCGAGGAACTGCTGCTGGAAGTTATCCGTTATACCCATGAGCTGGCCAGGGATGGCGTAACGCTGTTTGGCGTCGGTGAACTTGGTATGGCCAATACGACCCCCGCGGCGGCAATCGTCAGCGTATTGACCGGCAGCGATGCCGAGGATGTGGTCGGTATCGGCGCTAACCTGCCGCTCTCGAGGGTAGGCAATAAGGTTGATGTTGTACGGCGAGCCATTGCCGTCAATCAGCCGGATCGCAATGACGGTATTGATGTGCTGGCAAAAGTGGGTGGTTTTGATCTTGTCGGTATGGCGGGGGTGATGTTAGGTGCGGCGTCTTGCGGTCTGCCGGTCATCCTGGATGGTTTCCTGTCTTATTCGGCGGCACTGGCTGCCTGTCAGATAGCGCCGGAGATTAAACCTTATCTGATCCCGTCGCATTTCTCCGCCGAGAAGGGCGCTCGTACTGCACTGGCGCACCTGGAACTGGAGCCGTATCTCAACATGGGAATGCGTTTAGGCGAAGGCAGTGGTGCCGCGCTGGCGATGCCCATTGTTGAAGCGGCCTGCGCGATGTATAGCAATATGGGGCAGTTAGCTGCCAGTAATATTGTATTACCGGATGGCAAAGAAGCGTAGCCGCTCACGACCCCGCTTTATGGCGGGGGTTTTTATGTGCATTCTCGTCGTAACCCCCTAAAACAGATAAAAAAGCTATACTTAATGGATATCTGCTGCGACGAAGGAAAGGAAAAAGATGCGTCGTGTAAAACTGCTGTGTGCTCTTGTTATGCTGCTCGCGAGTCAGGGATCGCAGGCGGTGAGCTACCCATTGCCTCCTGAGGGCAGCCGTCTGGTGGGAAGCCCTTTGACGATAACGATTCCCGCTGGTAATACTCAGCCCCTGGAGGCTTTTGCCGCACAGTATGGACAGGGATTGAGTAATATGCTCGAAGCCAATCCTGGTGTGGACGTATTTCTGCCAAAGTCGGGTTCCACACTGGTGGTGCCACAACAGTTGATATTGCCTGATACCGTACGTGAAGGCATCGTCATCAACGTCGCAGAAATGCGGCTCTACTATTACCCTGAGGGTGCTAATACGGTAGAGGTATTACCTATTGGTATTGGGCAGGCCGGGAGGGAAACTCCGCGCAACTGGGTCACAGCGGTCGAACGTAAACAGGAAGCACCAAGCTGGACGCCCACGGCAAATACCCGGCGGGAGTATGCTGCTCGTGGGGAAAGCTTACCGGCGTTTGTGCCTGCCGGGCCTGACAATCCGATGGGACTGTACGCTATCTATATCGGCAGGTTGTACGCCATCCATGGTACTAATGCCAACTTCGGTATTGGGCTACGCGTGAGCCAGGGCTGCATCCGTCTGCGTAATGACGACATCAAATACCTGTTTGATACTGTGCCAGTTGGCACGCGTGTTCAGATTATTGACCGACCGGTAAAATTCAGCACCGAGCCAGACGGTAGCCATTGGGTTGAGGTTCATGAACCGCTGTCCCGCAATCGCTCCGAATATGAATCTGACAGAAAGGTTCCGCTGCCCATCACCCCCGTTTTGCGTACTTTTATCAGCGGGAATGACGTGGATGTGAATCGTGGGAATCAGGCGCTGGAACGCCGTTCCGGGATGCCGGTGAATATCAGTCTGGTGCAGACACATTAGCGATGCCACTACGCGGCTCTTTCTTAGCCCTGACTATGGTGGGCCGCTTTTTTAAGCTGATACTGACCCATTTTCACAAAACCGATATGGTCCGCCATCAACTGAGCTTCGTGCTCGCTGTGGGTAACCAGCAGCGCGGTCTGGCCAGCAGCGCGTAAAATATCCCGAACCTCATTACCAAGGCGCTCGCGTGTGCGCTTATCCAGGCTGGAGAAGGGCTCATCCAGCAGTAAAATTTCTGGGTGTGGCGCCAGCGCGCGGGCTAACGCGATGCGCTGCTGCTGCCCGCCAGAAAGTTCATGAGGGTAATGGTTAGCATGACTGTGCAATTCCACCATTTTCAACAGCTCCGTCACTCTGGCCTGTTGCGCTTCACGTGGCATACGCCGTAAACCGAAGGCGACGTTTTGTTGTGCGGTCAGATGGGGAAATAAGGCGTATTCCTGAAAGACCATGCCGACATGACGTTTTTCCGGGGGCAAATGAACGCCGGGGCCAGCGATACGCCGCTCTGAGACATAGATCTCTCCACACTGCAGTCGTTCAAAACCGGCAACTGCACGCAACACCGTTGTTTTCCCACAGCCTGAAGCGCCAAGCAGACAGGCAATTTCTCCTTTGCGTACCGACATTGAGAATCCGCTCAGGACCGGTTGCTGGCTGTTGCCGTAGGCAACGTGCACGTCCTGGAGTCGTAATGCGATTTCTGACATTGTTGCTCTCTTAACCACGGCGAGTCATCTGGTGACGCACCAACAATATAACGGGCAGTGTACCTGCTAAAACAATCATTAGCGCGGCGATAGCACCTTCTTCATAGGTCCCGCGGGCCGCTTCTGCATACAGCAGAGTGGCCAGCGTTTCGAAATTTACCGGGCGCAACAGCAGCGTTGTTGGCAGTTCTTTCATCGCATCGGCAAAAACCAGCAATGCGCTGCTCACTAATGCCGGACGCAGTAACGGAAAATGAACGCGGGCAAATGTTCCGGCACCGTTTTCGCCGAGTAATCGTGAAGCCTGTTCGAGTGACGGCGGGATGCGGCCCAGACCGGAGTCCAGCGCGCCGATGGCAATTGCCTGGAAACGCATCGCGCAGCAAATGACCAACAAAATACCGCCAGACATCAGCGGTAACCCGCGAATATCCAGTAAGTCGGCCAGCCAACGATCGACAGCCATAGCTGGGGGCAAAAAACCAATCGCCAGAATCGTTCCGGGCACCGCATAACCGAGGGAGGCCAGACGCATCACGCCACGACGAAAGCCAGGCATCGCGTTGTCTGCTGCGCTATGGCGTGCGCTCCAGGCCACCAGCAAGCTGACGCAAATCACCACCAGCGTGGTGCCTGCTGCCAGCAAGAGCGTATTTTGTAATGCTGAAAGCAACGAGGCGGAAAGGGGGCTCGTGTCCCCTAAGCGTTTGGCACTTTCCCACATCAAAAAGAGAACCGGGGCCACAAAGCCCAATATAACCGGTAGCGAAATGACCGCGCCGAGTAGCCAGCCACGCCAGCCGGGCACGCGAGTGGGTTGGATTTCCCGCAGGCTGCGGCTGCTGAATCCTTGCTTTCTGCGCCCGTAAAATTCCAGCGTCAGAATGAAGAAGATAAACATCAGCATCATGCAGGCGATTTGTGCGGCGGCGGATAAATCAGAGCGAGAGATCCACGTGGTGTAGACGGTAACGGTTAACGTTTGTACGCCGAGGAACTCCGATGCACCAATATCGTTGAGCGTTTCCAGAAGTGCCAGGCTGATGCCGACAGCCAGTGCCGGGCGCGCCATTGGAAGGGCGACCCGGAAGAACGTCCCGGCAGCGCTGCATCCCAGCGTGCGGGCAGCCTCAAGTAAATGGGCCGGTTGACTGATAAAGGTGGCGCGGGTCGTCAGGTAGACGTAAGGATAGAGCACTAAACCGAGCAAAATAATCGCGCCGGAAAGCGAACGCAAATCCGGTAGCCGGAACTGTCGTGGACTGTCAAAGCCCAGCAGGAAGCGGATAAAGGTTTGCAGAGGGCCAATCGGATGCAGTAGATCGAGCCAGGCAAAGGCGACGATGTAGGTTGGCATCGCCAGCGGCAGCAGCAACGCCCAACTGAGGATCTTACGTCCAGGAAAGTCCCATGCTGTGATGGCCCAGGCGCTGCCTACGCCAATCACGCCAACCAGCACGGCCACACCGGCTAACAGCAGTACGGTATTTTTTAATGCTGCAGGCAGCACAAACGTAATGAGATTGTCCCAGTGCGATAAATCCGACTGGGTAGCTTGCCAGATAAGCGCAATGATGGGAGTCAGGACGCCAAGCGCAATGCAAAGCGCCCCAAGGTGCAACGGCGTTAATAATGACTGCGGCCCGGAAACCAGGCCGCGTAACGTCGGAAACTGTAGAAGTTTATTGATCGAATCCAACTTTATCTACCAGCAGACTTGCTTGTTTACGGTATTTCACGATTTCGGTTAACGGAATTTTATCGACATCGATCTCACCAATTGTGGCGTTGATCACCGGATCGAGAGTGACACCTTTCAGTACCGGGTATTCGAAGTTCGCTTTTGCGTACTGCTGCTGGGCAGGTGCGGAAACCAGATATTCCATCAACTTAACGGCATCGGCTTTATTGGGGGCATAGCGTGCTACTGCCGCGCCGCTGATATTGACGTGCGTGCCGCCATTTTCAAAGGTTGGCTTAACGACTTTAATTGCATCGCCCCACTGACGTGCATCGCTGCCTTCTTTGGCGTTTTTCATATGGCCGACGTAATAGGAGTTCGCCAGGCCAATATCGCAAATACCCCCGAGGATATCGCGGGCAACGTCACGGTCGCCGCCAGTCGCTTTACGTGCCAGATTCGCTTTCACGCCACGCAGCCATTCTTCCGTTTTTGCTTCGCCGTGATGGGCAATCATCGCGGCGATCAGCGCCGTATTGTACGGATGCTGACCGGAACGAATACAAACCTTACCTTTGTACTCGGGGCTGGCGAGCTGTTCGTAATGCCAGTTATCGATTGGCATTGACTTCTCGGCGTACAACACTCGCGCACGCATTGACAGCGCAAACCACTGGTTATCTGCGCCGCGGAGATTGGCCGGAATAGCCGCTTTCAGTGCTTCTGACTCCACGGGTTGTGTCACACCCGCTTCGACTAAATCGATAAGGTTCCCGGCGTCAACGGTCATCAGCAGGTCGGCAGGGGAGTTTTTACCTTCCGCTTTAACACGCTCAAGCATGCCGTCCTTGATATAGACCGTGCTGACTTTTATACCGCTGGTTTTCGTCCAGCTATCAAGCAGGGGCTGAATCAGGCCCGGTTCACGGGTGGTATACAGCGTTAACGCATCCTGGGCGAAAGCCGGCAGGCTGACAGAGAGGACGAGAGCAGAAGCAAGCGTGATACGGCGCAGTCCAGTGCGAGGCAGAGCATTCATCGTTTATATCCCAGCGTAATTGGAACGTACAGTGACCCGGGCAGGGGCTCATTTTTTGCCTGCGTACAATAAATGATAATCACTAGCAATTACAATCATTGCAAAGTGTAAATAATTTACATTTACATAACTTTAATCAACGGTGTGAAGTGGCCTGTCCCTGTTATGGATAAGATATTTAGCATCCATGAATACACTGGGTTGCCGGCTGCCTGGCGTTACCAGACGTAATCACTTAAGCCCGCGTAATAAACGAGACAAAGTGATTAAGTACCCGGCTGACTTCGCGGCTTTTTAGCCATATCATCATGGTGTTCACTTTACCTATCTGTGGCGTAATCATATGACTGCGGACAGGGAAGTTATTCTCATACTGTCTGACAACATTTTCTGGCAACAGCGCAATCCCCATCCCGGCACTCACACAGCCAAGGATCGCCTGAAAAGAGCCAAATTCCAGAGGATCGGCGTAATCGACCCCCTGTAGGCTCAGCCATTCTCCCAGGCGGGAGCGATAGTTGCACCCTTTAACAAAAACCAGCGGCCTTGTCACCTGGAGGTCAGCGCCAGTAATGACATTCTGGTGCTCTGCCGCCGTTACCAGTACCAGCGTTTCCTGACATAACACGTGTGATTGCAGGGGCGAATTTTCCATATGCAGTCCCTGATGATCGGCAACGAATGCGATTTCCAGTTCATTGTTCAGAATGTGTTGCACCAGCGCCTCAGTAGGGGAGGTTTTCAGGTTTAACTCAATGGAAGGCATTTCGCGGTGGAAATTCGCCAGTATCGAAGGGAGACGTACCGCTGCGGTCGTTTCCATTGCACCAATTCGCAATGGCCCCGCCACTTTTGTTCCCAGCATCGACAATTCTGCTTCCTCTAACAACGCCAAAATTTTGTTGGCGTAACGCAGAAGCAGTTCGCCCTCAGGGGTAATGTAGAGTCGATTTTTCTCGCGCACAAACAGAGAGACATCAAGGCTGGCTTCCAGCTGTTTAAGGCGGGTTGTGACATTCGAAGAAACGCAGTTCAGACTACGTGCAGCAGCGGATATGGAGCCCGTTTCCGCCACCGTTTTAAACAAGTTCAGAGAGGTACTGTTCATAGAAGCATCACTCAAAGTGAATGTTTTCGTTATTTTTATTAACTTTTTATTATCATTTCCTTGTGTAAGATAACAATCAAACTTAATTCGTCTTTTGAGGCCAAAATATGGATCTCGATCACAGTGCTGTTGGCCTCCGTCAGTTGAGTACTGCTGTATTTGGTATGATCGTCTTGACCTTAGGAATGGGCATTGGGCGCTTTTTATATACGCCTATGCTCCCGCTTATGCTTCATGAAGGACTGTTTACCTTTTCACAATTATCCATAATTGCCAGCGCCAACTACGCAGGTTACCTTGTTGGCAGCCTCCTTTTCTCTTTTGGTATTTTTAGCGCTGTCAATAAGTTAAGAGTGTTGTTACTGGTCTCAGCACTACTTACCGTCGTGCTGATTTTTTTGATGGCAAAAGTGACCCAGCCAGAAATTATTTTGTTAATCAGGTTCCTCGCAGGTGTGGCAAGCGCGGGAATGATGATATTTGGTTCAATGCTGGTCCTTCAGCATACTCATAACCCTTTTGTTATCGCCTCTTTGTTTTCGGGCGTAGGAATGGGCATTTTTATCGGCAATGAATATGTCATTGCTGGCGTATCCTACGCCTTAAATTCACATGTGTTGTGGATTGGCGCAGCCATAATTTCAGCGATACTTTTCGTCATACTGACGATGCTATTGCCGAAAGATAAGTATATGATCTCCTCAGTAAAAGCTGCCGCAGGCGCGGAGTCGGATATCCAGTGGTGGAATTTAGCCTTACTGTATGGCCTGGCGGGGTTCGGTTATATCATTGTCGCCACGTATTTGCCGTTAATGGCCAGGGGGGGTGGCAACACTTTTTTAGCCGACCATATCTGGTCTATTGTCGGCCTTGCTGTTATTCCTGGCTGCTATGGCTGGCTCTGGGCTGCTCGCAAATGGAATATATTATCCTGCCTGAGCGTTAACTTAATTGTGCAAGCGAGTTGCGTAGTCATGGCCATATTTATTAACTCGCCACTGCTGTTAACCATTAGTTGTATTGGATTTGGCGGCACATTTATGGGTACAAGCTCTTTGGTCATGCCGTTGGCTAGAAAAATAAGCGCACCCCAGAAGATTAATCTCCTCGGTCTTGTTACGCTGACATATGGGATAGGGCAAATTCTAGGCCCATTAGTTGTCAGTGTCTTTCAGAGTAATAAAAATGGGATGACCTACTCCATATTGCTGGGGGCAGCCTCTTTATTTATCGCAGCAGCAATTAGTTATTGGCAATACAACAAAGTTAAATATTCTGGAAAATAATGATAATAGTTATATTTCAGCTAATAACCTTAATAGTTCTTGCGGCAGAACTAGTTTTCAAAAGCAGTATGACTCTGTTCTGCTGTTTAACGGGTTTGCGCTCTTCTCTCTGTGCGCATTTCCCATAATTATCTGGTTTACAGGAGTTTTTATGCCCTATGTAAATATTAAGATCACCAATGAAGGTGTTACCGATAAACAAAAGAAACAGCTGATGGAAGGTGTTACTCAGCTACTGGTGGATGTGCTTAACAAAAATCCTGACACCACTATTGTGGTTATTGACGAAGTCGATACTGATAACTGGGGAATTGGTGGCGTACCGGTGACCGAATTGCGTGAAAAAGCCAGCAAAGAGTGAATCTGATGGCGGGGGGGGGCTCCTCGCCTGATATCAGTTTGTGATAGAACAATTGACCTGGAGAGGGCGTCGATGAGAGTGTTGGCAGGTATTATCCTCTGTTTTCTCGTTGGGCAGGGATTCACGTTCTGTAATGTTCCACTGGGTATGATGTTTGGTGCCCTCTTTACCGTGATTATACTTAAGCGGGTTGGGATCTCCGTAACCTCAATGCCGGGGAGTATAACGGTCATCCAGCTTTCTCTCGGTATCTCAATCGGGATGATGTTTAGGGATTTTTCATATGGTGAACATCGCCAGTTCAGTCTTTTTTTTGCTCTGTTATTACTTTGCTTATCTTTGCAATTTACCTTGAGCTACTTCTGGTGTGTGCGGCGGTTGGGCTGGAGTAAAGAAGAGGCGCTTTTGGGTGCGGTGCCCGGAGCGATGGCGGCGGTGCTGGCGCTAGCCTCCCATATTAAGACTCCGCCACAAAAGATTGTTATCTCGCATTCTCTGCGTCTCATTACCCTGACGTTTCTGGCTGGCTACTTACAGCCCGACTGGAAGCCATTCTGGCCTGATGTTTTAGTCGCAATGCCATAATAACAAAAAGCCCGCTTAAGTTTCCTTAAGCGGGCTTCTTAAATATGGCTCCTCTGACTGGACTCGAACCAGTGACATACGGATTAACAGTCCGCCGTTCTACCGACTGAACTACAGAGGAATCGTTGTGGAGGCTTATCTTAGCGGCGAAAAAACTTTTGTCAAACCCCAATTCCTACATTGAGGATCAATTGGTGCTTCTCTCGACAGTTTGTTGCATTTACAGACATTTTAAATGGAAAAAACTTTGCAGCTTTTTTGATTCTCCCTCATCATTTGAAATGAGGTTTCAACTTTCTTCATTAAGGTCCACTTTGAACGTCTCCGCAGCCTTACGCCAGGTCGCATCCCGCACGTCCTGGTATGCCAAACGCAAGCGTTATAAAGTTCTCTTTTGGCGCGAAATTACCCCGCTTGCTGTCCCCATTTTTCTGGAAAACACCTGTGTACTCTTGATGGGAGTACTGAGCACCTTCCTGGTGAGCTGGTTGGGTAAAGAAGCTATGGCAGGCGTCGGACTCGCCGACAGCTTCAACATGGTCATCATGGCATTTTTCGCCGCCATCGACCTTGGCACGACGGTGGTGGTTGCTTTTAGTCTCGGAAAGCGCGATCGCCGACGCGCCAGAGCCGCAGCCAGACAATCACTGGTTATTATGACGATATTTGCTGTCGTACTGGCGGCGGTGATTCACTATTTCGGTGAGCAGATTATTGATGTCGTTGCAGGAGAAGCCACCCCTGATGTAAAAGCACTGGCACTTACCTATCTGGAATTAACAGTGCTCAGCTACCCTGCGGCGGCAATTGCGTTAATTGGCAGCGGCGCACTGCGCGGTGCCGGAAATACCAAAATACCGTTATTGATTAACGGTGGTATGAATATCCTGAACATTATTATCAGTAGCATCCTGATCTACGGCATTTTTTCCTGGCAAGGGCTGGGATTCGTCGGCGCAGGTCTGGGGTTGACGATTTCACGTTACATTGGTGCCATCGCCATTATATGGGTGCTGATGATTGGATTTAACCCAGCGCTGCGCATTCCCCTGAAGAGCTATTTTAAACCGCTGAATCTTGCCATCATCTGGGAAGTCATGGGGATTGGTATTCCTGCCAGTATAGAGTCAGTCCTGTTTAACGGTGGCAAGTTACTTACGCAGATGTTTGTTTCGGGTATGGGTACCAGCGTAATTGCCGGTAACTTCATTGCCTTTTCGATAGCGGCGCTGATCAACCTGCCGGGAAACGCTTTAGGTTCCGCGTCTACTATCATTACCGGCAGACGTCTGGGAAATGGACAGATTGCTCAGGCGGAAATCCAGTTGCGGCATGTATTCTGGCTCTCCACAATCGGATTAACCGCCATCGCCTGGCTAACCGCCCCGTTTGCTGGCGTGATGGCTTCGTTTTACACCCACGATCAGGATGTAAAAGAGGTCATTGTCATCCTGATTTGGCTGAACGCGGCATTTATGCCGATATGGGCAGCATCATGGGTTCTTCCTGCTGGATTTAAAGGTGCACGTGACGCCCGTTTCGCTATGTGGGTCTCCATGTTGGGGATGTGGGGCTGTCGTGTTGTCGCCGGCTACACCCTCGGGATCGTATTAGGATGGGGTGTCGTTGGCGTCTGGATGGGGATGTTCTTCGACTGGGCAGTACGGGCCGCGTTATTTTACTGGCGAATGGTCACAGGCCGTTGGCTGTGGAAATACCCACGTTCTGAACGTGAAAAGTGTATAAAACAACCGTCTACGTCTGAATAAACGACGAAATGAAGAATATTTCAGCAAACGATCACGAATATCCATTCAGGCTTTGACAACGCAGACAGGCATCGCTAATATTCGCCCCGTTCACACGATTCCTCTGTAGTTCAGTCGGTAGAACGGCGGACTGTTAATCCGTATGTCACTGGTTCGAGTCCAGTCAGAGGAGCCATATTTAAGAAGCTCGCTTAAGGAAACTTGAGCGGGCTTTTTGCTTTTTAGCTTTTCAGTAAATCCACCCGACATGCAGGTGGATACTTTACAGACTGGGTATTATCAGAACTGGTAGCTGGCAGTGAGGCTGACGTTACGCGGCTCACCATAGACGATAGAGCCTTCGACATTGGTATCGTAGGTTTTATCGAACAGGTTATTGATATTGCCCTGGAGGGCGAAATTCTTCGTTACCTGGTAGCGAGTGAATAAATCCACCAACGCGTAGCTTCCCTGTTCTGCACGGAACGTGCCGTATGGCGTCACGGTATCGCTATACACTCGATTCTGCCAGTTAACTCCGCCCCCCACGGTCAGTGCCGGCAGGGCAGGCAGGTTATAACGGGTGAACAGTTTTACCGTAGTACGCGGCAGGTTCGGATTGACGGCATTGCCGTCGTTGTCATCCGCAACGTACCGCGTTGCGCCGAAAGTCATCTGCCAGTTATCCGTGATCGCACCGTTCACTTCGAATTCAACGCCTTTGCTGACCGTTCCATCCATCGCTTTAAAGGCCGTATCCCCATTGCTACCGGCGATTGGTACGCCGGTTGATTGCGCCACGTTATCCTGCTCAATGCGGAATACGGCGAGGGTGGTGGTTAAACGGCTGTTCATCCAGTCTGATTTCAGACCAACCTCGTAGTTGTTGCCGGTAATCGGGGAGAGATATTTACCGGAACTGTCGCGTTTGTTCTGCGGCTGGAAGATAGAGGTATAGCTGGCGTAAGTGGACCAGTTATCATCGATGTCATAAACCAGACCCGCATAGGGCGTGGTGTGGTTTTGTTCCATGCTGTAGGTCAAGGTGTCGATACGCCAGTTGGTATAGCGCGCGCCGACGATCAAATGCAATGGGTCGGCCAGAGAAATGCGTGTCGCGGCGTACAGCGATTTCATGTGCGTGGTATCGTCCTGAGCCAATGACTGCGGGTTCCAGTTGGTTTCCGGGAAGTTACCATTGTAGGTATAGAAGCTGCCGATTTCGTTGGGGAAAACATTCGCCCACGAGCTCTCATAACGGTTATTTTGCTTGCTGTAACTGCCGCCCAGCATCAGGTTATGCTGACGACCAAACAGGTCGTAGCCACCATCGGCAAAGAGATCGACGGCATCGACTTTACGCTTGCCGCTGTTCCAGCCTGTTCCACCCACGTAATCATAGCCCGGTCCATAGTTGCCATAGGGACCGATCAGTGTGCCGTCAGCTTTATTAACGTAAGCGTCGACGTACATCATCTTGCTGTCGAACTTGACCTCGGAATGTGTGGCATTCAGGGTTGTTTGCCAGGTATCCGCGAAACGCTGTTTGAGTGACACGAAGACTTTGTTGATGTCTTTGTCATTGTAAGTCCAGTCCGGCGCGGTGCTGCGCGAGCGGTCGTAGCTGTTTTTGCTGCCATCGGTATTCCAGCGCGGCAAGCCGCCCCAGGTCGGACTGTTGATATCAATACGCTGGTATTCGTAACCTGCTGACAGGCTGGTGGTGTCGCCCAGATCGGCATCGACAATCCCCGAGAAAAACATTTTTTCATTGTTGTAACGGTCAAGCCAGGAATCGTTATTTTGATAACCCGCCACGATGCGGGCACGCACGTTGCCGTCTGTCGTCAATGGGCTTTGCAGATCGGTCACATAGCGTTGTTTATTCCAGCTGCCGTATTCCGCGGAGACATTCCCCGTGAACTCACGGCTGGTGGCATGCTTACGGATCATGTTAATGGAGGCTGAAGGGTTACCCGTGCCGGTCATTAACCCGTTTGCGCCACGAACCACCTCTATACGTTCAAACAAGGCCGTGTCAGAAAGGGCATCGCCGAGGTTCCAGCGGGATTCAAAATAGGTCGGGATCCCATCGACCATGTAGTTATCGATCTGGAATCCGCGAGAGAAATAGCTGCTGCGATCAGAGTCCGCCTGGCTTTTACTGATCCCCAGGGTGTTATCCATCACATCGCCCAGTGTCTGGAGTTGCTGATCTTCCATACGCTGTTGGCTGACGATGCTGACAGATTGCGGGATATCTCGCTGTGTCATCTGCATTTTTGTGCCTGCGGATGTCGATTTAACGCTGTAATCCTGCTCATCACTGGATGTGGCGGAGGCTGAACCATCAACGATCACGGTCTCTTCTGCGGAGGCGGCGAGGCTGGTACAAGGCAATAACGCAGCCGTAATACAGGCTGCCAGGAGGGATGGGACAATGGCAGAACGATGCTGTTCGTCCCTGTAGTGTGTTGTGAAAGACATCGGAAAGTCCTTGATAATTATTAATATTAAGTTCGAATCACGTGACTGCGTAATGAACCCTTTGGCTGTTAATTATTTTTCTTTCATGAGAATGCAAATGCGAAATATACGCATTCATATTCAATGTGTAAACAAATGCTACGCATAAATGAAATATTGTTTCAGTACTATGTCTGAGCGATAGCGCCGGGAAATGGTTATAAGAACAGCGCTGGCAGGGCTTTTTGCTTAAAAAATCGAGGGTTAAAGTTGAAAGAGCGTGAGTAACTCGCTCATACTCTATACTCGCAGAGTCACCCGGCGTAGCATGGCACAACGCATGGGCTCTTAATGAAAAAGGAAAACGTCGTGGCAGAAGAAACTATATTCAGCAAAATTATTCGTCGTGAAATTCCGTCGGACATCGTATACCAGGATGAACTGGTCACTGCGTTTCGTGATATTTCACCTCAGGCACCAACGCATATTCTGATCATCCCGAACGTTTTAATCCCAACCGTCAACGATGTGACGGCAGAGCATGAGCAGGCGCTGGGACGAATGATCACAGTGGCGGCGAAAATCGCTGAGCAGGAAGGCATTGCCGAAGATGGATACCGTTTGATTATGAATACCAACCGTCACGGCGGTCAGGAGGTGTATCACATTCATATGCATCTGCTGGGTGGACGTGCGCTTGGTCCAATGCTCGCGCATAAAGGTCTTTAAAAATGACCAGAGGATGCATTGCGCTTACGTTGGGTCTGCTGTTGCTGGCTGGCTGCCGTTCACACCCGGAAATTCCGGTCAGTGATGAACAGTCTCTGGTGATGGAATCAACAGTACTGGCGGCGGGTATCACCGCAGAGCCGCCTGAATTAACAACGTCTGATATTCAGGCCTCAGCATCCTCACGACTCTATAACGAAAGACAAGAACCCGTTACCGTTCATTATCGGTTTTACTGGTATGACGCCAGAGGGCTGGAGATGCACCCTCTGGAAGCGCCACGCAGCATGACTATCCCGGCTCGTTCGTCGGTAACGCTGTACGGCAGCGCCAATTATCTGGGGGCGCACAAGGTTAGGCTTTATCTTTATTTGTAAGGGGTGAATCTTGAAGATCAAAATGAATCGCTACGCATTGATTGCCGCGCTGGCGATGTTTCTCTCTGGTTGTGTGGCTCAACGTGAGCCCGCGCCGGTAGAGGAAGTGAAGCCAGTACCGGAACAACCCGTGCAGCCGCAACAGCCAGTTCCGGTTGTACCAACGGTGCCAACCATACCGCAGCAGCCGGGTCCGATTGAACACGAGGACCAAACGGCGCAGCCAACCCCACGTCAGCGTCATTATGACTGGAACGGGGCAATGCAGCCGATGGTCGGCAAAATGCTGCAAGCTGAGGGTGTGAAAGCTGGGGGCGTACTGCTGGTTGATAGCGTAAATAACCGTACCAACGGCTCGTTAAACGCGGGTGAAGCCACCGAGACTTTGCGAAATGCGCTGGCGAATAATGGTAAATTTACCCTGGTTTCTGCGCAGCACTTGGCAGTAGCCAAGCAGCAGTTAGGTCTGTCGCCGAACGACAGCCTGGGAACACGCAGCAAAGCGATTGGTATTGCCCGTAACGTTGGCGCGCAGTATGTGCTCTATTCCAGCGCTTCCGGTAACGTCAATTCACCTGCGCTGCAAATGCAATTAATGCTGGTACAAACTGGCGAGATAATCTGGTCAGGTAAAGGTGCCGTTCAGCAACAATAACAAACTGACGCGCGATGAAGTTCTGTCGCGCTATTTCCCGCAGTATCATCCCGTCGCAGCCAGCCAGAGCGGCCTAAGCGGCGGGAGCTGCATCATCGAATATCAAGCCCACCGTTTAGTGCTGCGCTGTCATCACGATCCTTACGCGCCAGAATCGCATTTCTTACGCCACTATCATGCGTTAAAGCATTTGCCAGAAAGTCTTGCGCCGCGTCCTCGCTTTTATACGCGCGGATGGATGGTCGTCGACTTTTTTCACGGTAAGGTAGAATCCAGATTACCGGACGCCGACGAACTCGCTGGCTTATTGTATCATCTGCACCAGCAGCCCCGATTCGGCTGGCGAATCAGCCTGCTGCCGCTACTCGAGCAGTACTGGCAGTGTAGCGATCCAGCACGTCGTACGCCATGCTGGTTGCGCGCCCTGAAGCGGCTAAGAAAAAGCGGTGAGCCTCGACCTTTGCGCCTGGGGCCGCTGCATATGGATGTCCACGGCGACAACATCGTACGTACAGACTCAGGGCTGCGGCTGATTGACTGGGAATATGCCGGCGACGGTGATATCGCGCTGGAACTGGCGGCGGTATGGGTCAGCGATGAGTCCCAGCACCAAAGGCTGGTTAGCGCCTACGCCCAACGAGCGCATATTGAGCAAGATGCGCTCTGGCGACAGGTCAGGCGATGGCAAATCTGGATAATGATGCTGAAGGCGGGGTGGTTTGAGTATCGCTGGCAACAAACCGGCGATCGACAATTTATCAGGCTGGCCGATGAAACCTGGCGGCAGCTAACAATGAAAGGATAAGGAGAGCAGTGTGGGCCCAGTAATGTTGGATGTCGAAGGGTATGAGCTGGACGCTGAAGAGCGTGAGATTCTGGCGCATCCACTGGTAGGTGGGTTGATCCTCTTTACCCGAAATTATCATGACCCGGAACAGTTGCGTGAATTAGTGCGCCAGATCCGCGCGGCATCGCGTAATCATCTGGTGGTGGCAGTGGATCAGGAAGGGGGGCGCGTCCAGCGCTTTCGTGAAGGTTTTACCCGTCTGCCCGCGGCGCAATCTTTTGCTGCACTGCATGGGCTGGAAGAGGGGGGCAAACTGGCTCAGGAAGCTGGATGGCTGATGGCCAGTGAAATGATCGCGATGGATATTGATATTAGCTTCGCGCCCGTTCTGGATGTGGGGCATATCAGCGCAGCAATCGGCGAGCGCTCTTACCATGCCGATCCGCAAAAAGCGTTAGCGATGGCAACCCGCTTTATTGATGGCATGCATGCGGCCGGAATGAAAACGACCGGTAAACACTTCCCCGGACATGGTGCAGTGACGGCGGATTCGCATAAAGAAACGCCAACCGATCCGCGTTCGGAAGCCGAGATCCGCGCGAAAGATATGTCGGTATTCCAGACGTTAATCACTGAAAACAAACTGGATGCCATTATGCCTGCGCACGTCATCTACAGTGATGTGGACCCGCGCCCGGCGAGCGGCTCGCCACACTGGTTAAAAACGGTACTGCGTCAGGAGCTGGGTTTTGACGGCGTGATTTTCTCCGACGATTTGTCGATGGAAGGTGCGGCGATTATGGGGAGCTACGCAGAGCGCGGGCAGGCATCGCTGGATGCAGGTTGCGATATGATCCTGGTCTGCAATAATCGTAAGGGAGCGGTCAGTGTGTTAGATAATCTGTCGCCGATCAATGCAGAACGTGTTACACGTTTGTATCATAAAGGTTCATTTTCACGTCAGGAACTGATGGACTCGGCACGCTGGAAGACGGTAAGCGCCCAGCTCAACCAGCTTCATGAGCGCTGGCAGGAAGAGAAAGCAGGTCATTAACGCACGTTTGGCGAGGATGCGATGATTATCTATTTACACGGTTTTGACTCTAACAGTCCGGGCAACCACGAGAAAGTATTGCAACTGCAATTTATTGACCCGGATGTCAGGCTGATTAGCTACAGTACGCGGCATCCTAAACATGATATGCAGCATCTGCTGAAAGAAGTGGACAAAATGCTGCAGCTTAATGTCGACGACCGACCGCTGATTTGTGGCGTCGGGCTCGGGGGATATTGGGCAGAACGAATTGGTTTCCTGTGTGATATTCGTCAGGTGGTGTTTAACCCTAACCTGTTCCCGTATGAGAATATGGAAGGGAAAATCGACAGGCCGGAAGAGTATGCTGATATCGCCACAAAATGTGTGACCAACTTCCGCGAGAAAAATCGCGATCGCTGCCTGGTTATTCTGTCACGCCATGATGAAGCCTTGAACAGCCAGCGTTCATCGGAGGAGCTGCATCATTACTATGAAATTGTATGGGATGAAGAACAAACCCATAAATTCAAAAACATCTCCCCGCATTTGCAGCGAATCAAAGCGTTCAAGACGTTAGGTTAATCTTTACTGAGCGTTTAAAAAACCAGCCTTCGGGCTGGTTTTTTTGTCCTAAAAGTCTGGGTTGTCTATCTTTTCAGCATCAAAACTTGATGCACATCAATTTTGGTATGACCAATGCACCGTTCGTGTTATTCTCAGTCTCGAGGAACATTTTCAATATCGTAACTTGTTGTTAATTAAAGGCTATATACATAACTTTTAATTAACAATTGGTTGATAAATTTGAGGGGGTCACGTTGACTACACCATTGAAAAGGATCGTGATTGTCGGCGGCGGTGCTGGCGGACTGGAAATGGCGACGCAGTTGGGTAAAAAACTGGGTCGTAAGAAAAAGGCAAAAATCACGCTGGTAGACAGAAACCACAGCCACCTGTGGAAACCGTTGCTGCACGAAGTGGCAACAGGATCGCTGGATGAAGGTGTTGATGCGCTGAGCTATCTGGCGCATGCCCGTAACCATGGGTTCCAGTTCCAGCTGGGTTCGGTGATGGATATCGATCGTGAAGCGAAAACCATCACGATTGCTGAGCTGCGAGACGAGAAAGGCGATCTGCTGGTTCCTGAGCGTAAAGTGCCATATGACACGCTGGTGATGGCACTGGGCAGTACGTCCAACGATTTCAACACGCCGGGCGTCAAAGAGAACTGTATTTTCCTCGATAACCCGCACCAGGCGCGTCGCTTCCACCAGGAAATGCTGAATCTGTTCCTGAAATATTCTGCAAACCTGGGCGCGAACGGCAAAGTGAATATCGCTATCGTCGGCGGTGGTGCAACGGGGGTAGAACTCTCCGCTGAGCTGCACAATGCGGTAAAACAGTTGCACAGCTATGGTTATAAAGGGCTGACCAATGAAGCGCTGAACGTCACACTGGTGGAAGCCGGTGAACGTATTTTGCCAGCGTTGCCGCCGCGTATTTCCAGCGCCGCGCATAACGAGTTAACCAAGCTGGGCGTACGCGTACTGACTCAGACGATGGTCACCAGCGCTGACGAAGGTGGGTTGCATACCAAAGATGGCGAGTACATCAAAGCTGATCTGATGGTGTGGGCAGCAGGTATCAAAGCGCCAGACTTTATGAAAGAGATTGGTGGTCTGGAAACCAACCGTATCAACCAGCTGGTGGTTGAACCAACCCTGCAGACGTCGCGTGATCCGGACATCTATGCGATTGGTGACTGTGCTTCCTGCGCGCGTCCGGAAGGGGGGTTTGTGCCGCCGCGTGCCCAGGCTGCGCACCAGATGGCATCCTGCGCGATGAACAACATTCTGGCGCAGATGAACGGTAAACCGCTAAAAGCGTATCAGTATAAAGATCACGGTTCTCTGGTTTCTCTCTCCAACTTCTCTACCGTGGGCAGTCTGATGGGCAACCTGACGCGTGGCTCAATGATGGTGGAAGGGCGTATTGCACGCTTTGTCTACATTTCACTGTACCGTATGCACCAGATTGCGCTGCATGGTTACTTCAAAACCGGCCTGATGATGTTGGTTGGCAGCATTAACCGGGTGATTCGTCCGCGTCTTAAACTGCACTAATACTGGCTTATAATGCCGGATGGAATGCTTCATCCGGCACTTTCTTTCAGAGTTCTCTGAATCATGCTGCTTTACCCCCTTTCTCCGCGATTTTCATCCGTAATCTGATTGGCATTATTTACCTTCTGTTGCAAAGTTGTTGCTAATAGCAAAAAAGGAGGAAGTCCCGTGAATAAATCAATGTTGGCGGGTATAGGGATTGGCGTAGCTGCTGCGCTGGGTGTGGCAGCGGTGGCCAGTCTAAACGTTTTTGAGCGTGGCCCACAGTTTGCACAAGTCGTCTCTGCAACACCGATTAAAGAAACGGTAAAAACACCGCGCCAGGAATGTCGTAACGTAACGGTTACTCACCGTAAACCTGTACAGGATGAAAACCGTATTGCCGGTTCCGTGCTGGGCGCGGTTGCCGGGGGCATAATTGGTCATCAGTTTGGTGGTGGCCGCGGCAAAGACATTGCGACCGTTGCTGGTGCGCTAGGTGGCGGTTATGCAGGTAACCAGATTCAGGGGTCAATGCAGGAAAACGATACGTACACAACCACACAACAACGTTGTAAAACAGTGTATGACAAATCAGAAAAAATGCTGGGCTACGACGTAACGTATAAAATTGGCGATCAGCAGGGCAAAATCCGCATGGATAAAGATCCCGGTACGCAAATTCCGCTGGATAACAACGGTCAGTTGGTTCTGAATAACAAGGCGTAAAATAGCGTTATCATGAATATTAGCCCCCCATCGCTCAGGCTGGGGGGCTTTTTTTATCAGAAGGTTAAGGCATAGTTCAAACCAAAGGTGCGACCCCGACCTTTGTATTCATACAAGGATGGACTGCCATAAGTCGGGCTGTAGAGTAACGGTGCACGCTGTCCCCAGAGGGTGGTGTACTCTTCATTCAGCAGGTTCTCAACGCTAAAGGTCAGTTTACCCAGCGGGAGCTGATAGCTGCCGATAAAGTCCATCGTATTGTACCCATCCAGCTTGTTGCCACTGGCGTCGGTCAGATCAAATGTTTGCTGGCTCTGTACGCGCAAGGTCCACGGTTCCGGCGCCCAGCCAACCCATGCGGTTGCTTTAGATGGCGAAGCCAGAGTGACATCCCATTTTTGCCATTTACCGTTTTGCTTCACTTCCGATTTAATGATGTTGAAGTTACTTCCCAGGCTCCAGTCCGTATCCGCAATGAAATAATCTACCGCGCCTTCAAGGCCATAAATGCGGCGATCGTCGGGTTGAACGTTAATGGTCATATCGCTGCGGTTGATAACGATCGATTTATCCGAAGTCGAGTAGTAAGCGGCCAGTTGCGTGCGCAGACTATCACCGGTGTAGCGCCACCCCAGTTCGTAAGAGTTAACTTTAATGCCTTCCAGACGTGAATCCGCTACGTTAACACTGCGCTGGAGCTGATAATGATCGCCAACCAGCGAGTAGGTACCGTTGCCGTAGTATTTTCCGGGGTCGGGAAGTTCCACACCTTGAGAGAAGTTGAACCAGGTCTGCTGGCGATCGGTCAGGTGTGCGAGGATGCCCGCGTTAAACAGGAAGTTATCATAGTCTGCTTTGCCACCCGGGATACTATCAGCAGAGTTCGCCAGACCCGTTGCGATGCCTTGTTGTTGCGTATAGCCGACAAAATCATCAACGCGGTTTTCAGTCCACTGGTAGCGGATACCGCCGCTGAGCGTAAAGATGTCATTAATGTCGTAGCTGTTTTGCAGGAAAGGCGCGAAGTTGGTGATGCTGTAACCGGGATAGCGCCCGGTGGTGTAGGCCGTTCGGTTATCCATACCGCCAGAGGGGAGGGAATAAGCCAGATCGAAGAATTCTTGATTGGAATCGAATGTTTCGTGATCGGCGTCGATACCCCATGTCAGTTCCCAGTTTTCCATCAGCTGGCTGTTGAGGGTGATTTTGGCACCAAACTGGTCAGTATCCTGCTGTGATGCGGAGAAACTGGTGACCTTACCTTTGCTCAGCGTAGGGAAGGGATAGAATTTAAGTGATTCGTCACGGTAATAGATCTGGCTGACCAGATTCTGGCCGAAGAAATTGGCATCGGAATATTGCAGACTGATCAGATGCCGTTCCGTGCCGGGGATACGGTCGGAATTGAGACCGCTGCTGGTATGAGCGTTGCCGGTTCCCGTCACGGCAGACATGTTCTTGCCGAGATCCAGTCCGTAGTCGTCATCTCCCTGGCTTTTGTAGTACTGCGTAACCAGCTGCAGCTGGCGGTTGTCATCAAGCTCAATCGTCCCGGTACCCATCAGATCCAGGCGATCGGAATGCTGCAGACCGGTTTGGGTATTATCGAGCATTAAGGCGTCGTGGTTGGCATCATACCACCCCCCAAACCGTTGATAAGCGACAGACATGCGTCCGGATGCGCGGTCGGTTCCTCCGCTCACTGCGGCGGCAACACGCTCGTCATGATCGTTACTGTTGTTGAAACCGCTTTTGCTGCCCAGCTCGAGTTCAACTTCACGCTCAGGCTGACCTTTTTTGGTGACGATGTTGATCAAACCACCGGTACTTCCGCCGCCATACAGTGATGTTGCCCCAGAGATAACTTCAATGTGTGCAATATTAAACGGATCAATGGAGTCGAGCTGGCGGCTGTCGGTGCGGGAAGAGTTGAGACGAACACCGTCAATAAGCACAACGATGGCGCGACCACGCATGTTCATCCCGTAGTTGGTCCGTCCCTGGCTGCTAACGTCGATTCCGGGGATCAACTGAGCCAGAACATCTTTAAACTCTTTCCCCCCCTGAACCTGCTGTTCAATCTCTCTGCCTTCGATAACCCATGTCGTTTGCGCCATTTCTGCCACGGTGCGTTGGCTCCGGTTGGCGCTGACGATGAGGTTCTCTTCCTCAGCCGCAATGGCCGGTAGGGTTAAAGACAACAGGAGAGGATTGAGCACCCAGAGACGCTTATTCATTTGTATTCCTTTTAAAAAGAGTCGATCTGTTTTTGTTATAGCGGTAGAGAAACCGATGGTTACATTGTGAAACAGGCATTAAAACAAATGCGAATATTGCTGATAACAATTGTCGTTATCAAT
>NZ_CP080033.1:2228243-2318260 GCF_019382635.1 Citrobacter sp. Colony219
GCGCGATCTGCATCAGTTTTTCAAACGAGGCTCCTTCGCGGGCGCTGATCGACATACCCTGCAAAATACAGTTCAGATATTCAGCCAACTTTTGTACATCGCAGTGTGCCGGTATTTCACCCTTTTCCTGTCGTTGATGCAGAAACTGAGCCAGCGTCTGTTCCTGCATGGCGTGACGGGATTTAACCGTGTGCGCAATGTCCCGGGAGGAGGCGGCCAGCGTAGCGGATGTGTTAATCATGAAACATCCCGCAGGCGTGTCTTTACTGGTGAAGCAGGTCGCTATGGCGGTGAAATAGTCCTCAAGTGCAGATTCGAGGCTTTTTTCTTCACAAAACAGTTGGGCTTCGTGTTTTGCCGCGAAGCGACTGATATAGCGGTCCAGCACGGCACGAAACAGTCCTTCCTTATTGGTAAATTCTGCATACAGCGTAGGCGCTTTTGCCCCGGTTGCTTCTACGAGATCGGCGAGCGATGTCGCTTCATATCCGTGCTGCCAGAAGAGTGTCATGGCCTTATCAAGCGCGGCTTCCCTGTCGAACACTTTTGGTCGGCCACGGCTTTTTTTTGCACAACCTGTCGTTTCAGTTGTCATGGTGCCGTTGTACCTGGTTGGGTTTATTGAATAACCATTATAAAAATAATCGCGCAGACACTCTAGTGCATTCAAGATAAAAATAATTCAATGCTATTGATATGAAAAATAAGACCTTTGTACTTTAAATAACAATCGTTATAAAAAAATGTTGACGTGTGACCTGGATCGCATCTATGATTTATCTATCGATCGTTAAGTTAATCGCTTACGGCACACATTCATCTGCTAAAGGTCACTATCATGAAAAACGTAAAAACTCTTTTTGTCGCTGCTGTCCTGAGCTCACTTTCATTTGCAAGCTTTGCCGCTGTTGAAGTTCAGGCTACACCTGCAGGCCAACAGAAAGTCGGTATTATCTCCGCCGACGCCGGGACTAATTTAGGTTCTCTGGAAGATCAACTGGCACAGAAAGCAGATGAAATGGGGGCGAAGTCATTCCGTATTACTTCTGTTACCGGTCCTAACACCCTTCACGGGACTGCAGTTATCTATAAATAAGTTGTAAGCCCTCGCAATGCCACTGCGAATTCAATAAAAAACCCCGCGGGAACAAACCGGCGGGGTTTTTTTATGGCCTGAATTTACAGCGTTTGTGCAGGAGCATCGTGATGGCGCGTCACGTCTACAGGCATGCCTGAACGTAGCTCCATTGCATGCTCCATCACAGCTGCGTCTGTTTGTGCCGCATTTTTAAAGTTCTGCATTGATGAATTCAACACGATTGGCAGTAACTGCGGGTCGTCATTAATCTTTTCTGACAGCGGTTGGTGTACTTCAACCAGGCGCATACCGTTAGGTTCAACGGAGGCTTTAATCGGCGTGTTGATGATGTTCACTTTGGTTCCCGGCGTAACCTGACGGAATAAGGTTTCAATATCACCGTCACGCAGGCGAATACACCCGGAACTAACACGCATACCGATGCCAAAATCCGCGTTGGTTCCATGCAGCAAATACACACCGCCGTAAGCCGCTAAGCGGATTGCATGATGGCCCATCGGGTTATCCGGCCCGGCAGGTACTACGGCAGGGAGGTCGATACCATTGGCTTTATACCGTGCGCGGATATTCGCTGTTGGTGTCCAGGTGGGGTTGGCGCGTTTATCCGAAATGGTGGTTACCATTGTCGGGGTTAGCGTGTCACCGCCTAACTGGCCAATGCCAATGGGATACACGGTCACCGATTTTGTCCCTGGCTGGTAATAGTAAAGACGCAGTTCGGCGAGGTTAATGACAATCCCTTCGCGTGGGGCATCCGGTAGCAGAGTTTGCAATGGGATGGTTAAAACACTGCCCGGGCGAGGTACGTATGGATCGACGCCGGGGTTAGCCTGCAGCAGCGCTAAAAAGCCGACGTTGTATTTTTTCGCAATGGCTTCCAGCGATCCGCCGTTGTTTTCGACAACGTGAGTGGCATTTTCGCCCACCAGTTTGCTGCCTGGCGGCGGGAGCGGCCAGGTATTCGCTTGAGCCGGGAGCGCTAATGCGACGGTCGCCGCGAGCGTAAAAAGCGTTAGCCAGCGAGAGAGTCGTTTATTGTTTAACATCACCTAAATCCATTGTTTTTACGTGGTTTTTATTATGTAAAAGTAAACAGGAATTATGGCGGTTTGCTGTGTCGGGAAGTGCAGGGAAGTGCAAAGAGTTTGTAAATTCATCGGCCGGGTGAGTGGTGTGCTCACCCGGCCTGTTCACTATGCTACGGCGTTTTCTTCAAGCTGACGCATAAACTGGCGGACCCAGTCGATACGGGTTTTACGCTCGCCCAATTCCTGCATGAATTTAAGTCGGGTTGGGCCATCCAGACGGAAGTGTTGGGGTTGCTTTTGCAGTAAGCCAATCAGCCACACCGGGTTGACGTGGTTCTTCTCGGCAAACTCAATCGTCCCGCCTTTTTCATTGCCTTCTAGCTTTCTGATACCCAGTTTTTGCGCTTGCTGGCGCAAACGGGCAATATCCAGCAACGTACGGGCCGGGTCAGGCAACAAACCAAAACGGTCTATCAGCTCGACCTTAATTTCTTCCAGCTCGTTTTCGCCTTTCGCACTGGCAATGCGCTTGTAGAACGACAGTCGCGTATTCACATCGGGGATGTAGTCATCTGGCAATAGTGACGGCATCCGCAACTCGACTTCAGTTTGCTGGTTGGTGAGATCTTCGAGTGACGGTTCGCGTCCCTCTTTTAGCGCGTCAACCGCGTTCTCCAGCAGTTCCATGTATAGTGAGAAGCCGATGGTTTCCATCGAACCGCTCTGATCTTCGCCCAGCAGTTCCCCCGCGCCGCGAATTTCGAGGTCGTGAGTGGCTAGCGCAAAACCTGCACCCAAATCTTCCAGTGATGCAATTGCCTCAAGGCGTTTTTGTGCATCGGTGGTCATCGCTTTTGGATGCGGCGTCAACAGCCAGGCATAGGCCTGATGGTGTGAACGTCCCACGCGGCCGCGTAGCTGGTGCAATTGTGCCAACCCGAAATGGTCAGCGCGCTCGATAATAATGGTGTTAGCGGTTGGAATGTCGATCCCGGTTTCGATGATGGTGGTACACACCAGCACGTTGAAGCGCTGATGGTGGAAATCGTTCATCACGCGTTCCAGCTCGCGTTCGCGCATTTGTCCGTGTCCAATCCCGATTCGCGCTTCCGGTACCAGCTCTGCCAGCCTGTCAGCGGTTTTCTGGATGTTTTCAACATCGTTGAACAGATAGTAGACCTGCCCGCCGCGCAGCACTTCACGCAGGATAGCTTCGCGTACCACCAGGCTATCGTATTCGCGTACGAAGGTTTTGACCGCCAGACGACGCGCTGGCGGTGTGGCGATAATTGACAGATCGCGCATGCCGCTCATCGCCATATTGAGCGTACGCGGGATCGGGGTTGCGGTCAGCGTCAGAATATCGACATCGGCGCGCATTGCTTTAATACGCTCTTTGTGACGGACACCGAAGCGGTGCTCTTCATCGACAATCAGCAGACCCAAATCTTTGAGTTTCACATCGCTTTGCAGCAGTTTGTGCGTGCCGATGAGAATATCGATTTTACCTTCGGCAACCTGCTCCAGAATCTGCGCTTGCTCTTTGGCGCTACGAAAACGGGACAGCATCTCAATGCGCACGGGCCAGTTGGCAAAACGATCGCGGAAGTTGTCGAAGTGCTGCTGGGCGAGCAGGGTGGTCGGCACCAGCACGGCAACCTGCTTGTGATTCTCTACGGCGAGGAAGGCGGCGCGCATCGCGACTTCGGTTTTACCGAAGCCGACATCGCCACACACCAGGCGGTCCATGGCCAGCGGCTGACACATATCGCTGAGTACCGCGTTGATGGCCTGCGCCTGATCGGGTGTGGTTTCAAATGGGAAGCTGTCACAAAACAGCTGATACTGCTCGCGGTCGTGTTTAAAGGCAAAACCTTCTTTTGCCGCACGCTGGGCGTAAATATCCAGCAACTCCGCCGCGACGTCACGTACCTTCTCGGCGGCTTTCTGCCGGGCGCGCGACCAGGCATCTCCGCCAAGTTTATGCAGCGGGGCATTCTCTTCCGCGCCTCCGGCATAGCGGCTTATCAAATGCAACGATGACACCGGTACATACAATTTGGCGTCGTTGGCGTAGGTGAGCATCAGGTATTCGCCGGTAATGCCGCCCGCTTCCAGCGTGGTCATACCGGCATAGCGACCCACGCCGTGCTCCAGATGCACCACCGGCTGACCTGGATGCAGCTCTGCAAGGTTACGAATTAACGTATCCGGGTTGATGGTACGACGAGAATCCTGGCGGCGGCGCGCCACGCGTTCACCCAGCAGATCGCTTTCACAAATCAGCGCCAGATTGCGTTTGCTATCGATGAAGCCATGCTCGGCTGCACCAATCATCAAATAACGACCATTGTCTGCGGCTTCATCAAGACGCAATATCCGCTTCGGCGCAACTTTGATGCGAGCCAGAAGTTCGCCAAGCGCTTCCCGGCGACCTTCACTTTCCACTGAGAAAATTACCGGACCGGTAAAGCTCTCAAGGAATTTACGTAACGCATCTAACGGTGATTTTTGCTGCGCCTGCACGGCGATATCCGGCAGTTTCTGGAACCCGAGGTTAGTATTCGCAGCTTTGTTCGCCAGACTCTCGGTTTTTAGCTGAACGCGCGGCCAGCGTTTCAGTTCAGAAAACAGCTCATCCACCCGCAGCCACAGTGATTCAGGTGGCAGAAGCGGGCGCATCGGATCAACGCCGCGATTCTCAAAACGTGACAGGGTATCGGCCTGGAAGCGCTCAGCGCTGGTCTCGATATCGCCGGTATTCACCAGCAGCGTATTGGCCGGGAAGTAGCTGAACAACGGCGGCAACGGCTCGTTGAAAAATAGCGGCTGCCAGTATTCAATACCCGCAGGTAACGTGCCTTTGCTGACCTGCTGATAAATATGTTCGGCGTCGCGTTTCACCTCAAAGGTGTCGCGCCACTGACTGCGGAACAGCTCGATGGCCGTTTTGTCAGTCGGGAATTCGTGCGCGGGAAGCAAATTAATGGCATCGACTTCTTCCAGCGTGCGCTGGGTGTCGGTATCAAACAGACGCAGGCTGTCGATTTCGTCATCAAAGAAATCAAGGCGATAAGGCAGCTCGCTGCCCATCGGGAACAGATCCAACAACGCGCCGCGCGTGGCGTATTCGCCGTGTTCCATGACCTGATCAACATGGCGATAGCCGGCGCTGTCCAGCTGCTCACGCAGGGCATCACGCGACAGGCGCTGACCCTTTTTCATCACCAGTGCATGACCGTGTAGATAGCTGTGCGGGCAGACGCGCTGCATCAACGTGTTGACCGGTACGATCAGCACACCGCGTTGCATCGCAGGCAGTTGATACAACGTGGATAGTCGCGAGGAGATAATTTCCTGATGTGGGGAAAAACTGTCATAGGGCAGTGTTTCCCAGTCAGCCAGATTCATCACCATCTGGTCGGTAAACTGACGAATTTCATCATGCAAACGCAGTGCATTTTGCATGTCCGGCGCGATCAGCACCACTGGCCCCGCGTGATGTTCAGCGATTTCGGCGACCAGCGTCGCGCAGGCGGCACCGGTAAGTTCACCCAACTGGCGCTGATCGCCAGCTTTTGCTGGAAGCGTGTAACGATGTTGTTCAGGCATTCGGTTGTCAGGATCTCGTTTGGATATACGTCTGATAAGCAATGTTTCTTTATTATCCGTGATCGTTTCTCATAAGCAAATTGATTCGCCCCCGAAGGGGGGCAAAAACGCGTTGAAGTTAGCGCGAGGCGGTCGATAAAGAAGGCGGGGAAAATAGCAGGTCGGCCACTGTTTTTTGTGAAATTTTACGCACCAACAGGCCAAACAAGGTGCACAGCAGCAGGCAGGCGAACGGATACACCAGCAGCAGGGCCAGCTCTGCATATGCAGGCCAGGCGGCATGATTGATTTTGGGGATTAGCGTTAAGCTGAACAGCTCAACCAGAATACGGTGGGTGGTGTAGATGGCGATGGTATTGGCGCCAATCACGCTTAACGGGCCGGACTCACGCATACCAAAGCGCAGCTCAAATTGATAAAACAGCTTCATGATCAGCACAATGGAAAGAAGAGAAAGTAATAGTGAAACATTTGCCAGCCATGCAACGGCGGCGACGATTGTACTAACCAGAAAAAGCACAGAATGGCGGCGCAGGGGAACCTCTTTGATCCATGCCATCAGCGTTGCACCAAACCACGCGCCGAGGCTGTAGTATGGCAGGTTACGAATGACGCTGTTCATTCCCCACCACGGTGTCGGGACATAATTGATCGCCACGCTCAACACGACAAATAACGCCAACAATGGCGCCGCCCAGCGGCTGAAAAGCTTACACAAAACAAAATAAACAATCAGTGCGTACAGATACCACAAGCTGGTGCTGGCGGTGAGCATCCCGTGGGTAAAATCACTGATCGAATCGGCATAGGCGGCGTTGGCGGTATGGTTCAGATCGCGCTGCGGGGCCAGCCAGTTATTGAGCGCGACTAACGCCAGCCATTGTACCACCCCCCAAAGCACCAACACCCAGGCGATGCTCCAGATTCGTTTATCCAGGCAGGTGGTCCACGTGACGCTATCGATATAGCGACGGATCAGATACCCCGAAATAAAGAAAAACACCGGCATGCGAAACGGCGCAAGGTACAAGTTCAGGTAAATCCAGCATTTGCTCAGTATCTCTGAAAGCGGATGCTGAAAAGTAGTGAGGTGCGGGTAAAACGTGATTACCGAGTGATAAATTACCACCAGACAAATACATAACCCTTTGATCTGGTTAATCCATAGTTCTTTTTTAATCATCGAGACTGCGTATCCATATTGATTGCTATAGCCTGCCATCCTGCGCAACTCGCGGTGGGCTGTAATGCGTAACTGTCTGCATTTTGTTTTTTTAAGATAAAGATCAGGGATCTGGACTTAAGAAAAGAGGGACAACTTTAGCGGATTGATTTCTTTATACTTTTAGGACAAGTGCTGACGAACACTTACGGTTCAGTCATTTACCCATTCCGCTTTCGCTTATATACTCGTGACTTTGCTAACAGCAACCAGACGGATTTCATGTACCAACCTGTCGCTCTATTCATTGGCCTGCGTTATATGCGTGGGCGTGCAGCAGATCGCTTCGGTCGCTTCGTTTCCTGGCTCTCCACCATTGGCATTACCCTCGGGGTAATGGCGCTGGTCACGGTGTTGTCGGTGATGAACGGTTTCGAGCGCGAGCTGCAAAACAATATCCTTGGCCTGATGCCTCAGGCCGTTCTCTCGTCTGAACAGGGTTCTCTGAACCCGCAGCAACTGCCGGAAAAAGCGGTGGTGTTGAACGGCGTCAACCGCGTCGCACCGATAACTACGGGGGATGTGGTGCTGCAAAGTGCGCGTAGCGTGGCGGTCGGCGTGATGCTGGGCATCGACCCGGCGCAAAAAGATCCTCTCACGCCGTATCTGGTCAATGTGAAGCAAACAGATCTGCAGCCGGGTAAGTATAATGTCATCCTCGGTGAGCAGCTTGCCGGGCAGTTGGGCGTCAATCGCGGCGATCAAATTCGCGTGATGGTGCCTTCGGCCAGCCAGTTTACGCCGATGGGGCGTTTGCCGAGCCAGCGTCTGTTTACGGTGATTGGCACCTTCGCCGCCAACAGCGAAGTAGACGGCTACCAGATGCTGACCAACATTCAGGATGCTTCCCGCCTGATGCGCTATCCGGTGGGCAATATTACCGGCTGGCGTCTGTGGCTGAACGAACCGTTAAAAGTTGACACGCTGAGCCAGCAAACGCTGCCGCAGGGCACCAAATGGCAGGACTGGCGCGAGCGCAAAGGGGAACTGTTCCAGGCCGTGCGCATGGAGAAAAACATGATGGGGCTGCTGCTTAGCCTGATCGTGGCAGTTGCGGCTTTTAATATTATTACCTCGTTGGGTCTGATGGTAATGGAGAAGCAAGGGGAAGTGGCGATTCTACAAACGCAGGGGCTAACGCCGCGGCAAATCATGATGGTGTTTATGGTTCAGGGGGCCAGTGCCGGAATTATCGGCGCGCTGCTGGGCGCGGTGCTGGGCGCATTGCTTGCCAGCCAACTGAACAACCTGATGCCGATTATCGGCGTGCTGCTGGACGGTGCCGCGTTGCCGGTTGCTATTGAGCCGCTGCAGGTGATCGTCATTGCGCTGGTGGCGATGGCCATCGCGCTGCTGTCTACGCTTTATCCTTCCTGGCGCGCTGCCGCCACTCAACCCGCTGAGGCTTTACGTTATGAATAAGATCCTGTTGCAATGCGACGACCTGTGCAAACGCTATCAGGAAGGCACGGTGCAGACTGATGTTCTGCACGATGTCAGTTTTAGCGTCGGCGAGGGTGAGATGATGGCGATTGTCGGCAGCTCAGGCTCCGGCAAAAGTACACTGCTTCATCTGCTCGGCGGGCTGGATACACCGACTTCCGGCGACGTCATTTTTAGCGGTCAGCCGATGAGCAAACTCTCGTCAGCGGCGAAAGCGGAACTGCGTAATCAGAAGCTAGGATTTATTTACCAGTTCCACCATTTGTTGCCAGACTTTACCGCGCTGGAAAACGTGGCGATGCCGCTACTGATTGGCAAGAGGAAGCCGGCTGAAATTACCGAGCGCGCACGTGACATGCTGAAAGCGGTTGGGCTGGATCACCGTGCCAGCCACCGTCCGTCCGAACTTTCAGGCGGCGAGCGTCAACGTGTGGCGATTGCCCGTGCGCTGGTGAATAACCCGCGCCTGGTACTGGCAGACGAGCCAACGGGTAACCTTGATGCGCGAAACGCGGACAGCATTTTCGAACTGCTGGGTGAGCTGAACCGCTCTCAGGGCACGGCATTTCTGGTGGTGACGCACGATCTGCAACTGGCGAAGCGCATGAGCCGCCAGCTTGAAATGCGCGATGGTCGCCTGACGGCTGAACTGAGCCTGATGGGGGCTGAGTAATGGCATCGCCTTTATCATTATTGATTGGTCTGCGCTTTAGCCGCGGTCGGCGACGCGGTGGCATGGTGTCGCTGATTTCCGTGATTTCTACCGTCGGTATTGCGTTGGGTGTGGCGGTGTTGATCGTCGGTCTAAGCGCCATGAACGGATTTGAGCGAGAGTTGAACAACCGTATTCTGGCGGTTGTGCCACATGGTGAGATAGAGGCGGTAAATCAGCCGTGGAACAACTGGCAGGAAGCACTCGACAAAGTTCAGAAAGTGCCTGGCATTGTCGCTGCTGCGCCTTATATCAATTTCACCGGGCTGGTGGAGAGTGGGGCGAACTTGCGCGCGGTGCAGGTGAAGGGCGTTGACCCGAAACAGGAACAGCGTTTAAGCGCACTGCCATCCTTCGTGCAAAACCACGCCTGGGATAATTTCAAAGCCGGTGAGCAGCAGGTCATTATTGGCAAGGGGATTGCGGACGCGCTGAAGGTGAAGCAGGGGGATTGGGTGTCGATTATGATCCCCAATGCCAGCGCGGATCATAAGTTACAGCAGCCTAAACGCGTGCGTTTGCACGTTACCGGTATTCTGCAACTGAGCGGTCAGCTCGATCACAGCTTCGCCATGATCCCAATGGAAGACGCGCAGCAGTACCTGGATATGGGTTCCAGCGTTTCCGGGATTGCCCTGAAGGTCAACGATGTCTTTAACGCCAATAAGTTGGTGCGAGATGCGGGCGAAGTGACCAATAACTATGTTTATATTAAGAGTTGGATCGGTACTTACGGCTATATGTATCGCGATATCCAGATGATCCGCGCCATTATGTATCTGGCGATGGTGCTGGTGATTGGCGTAGCCTGCTTTAATATCGTTTCAACGTTAGTGATGGCGGTAAAAGACAAAAGCGGCGATATTGCGGTATTAAGAACGCTGGGAGCGAAAGACGGACTGATCCGCGCCATCTTCGTCTGGTATGGACTGCTGGCGGGTCTGTTCGGTAGCCTGATAGGTGTGGTTATTGGTGTTGTTGTTTCTCTACAGCTCACACCGATTATCAATGGTATTGAGGCGCTTATCGGCCATCAGTTCCTCTCCGGCGATATCTATTTCATTGACTTCCTGCCATCGGAATTACACTGGCTGGATGTGATTTACGTGCTGGTGACAGCATTAGTGCTGAGTCTTTTGGCGAGTTGGTATCCGGCGCGTCGCGCCAGCAATATTGATCCTGCGAGAGTACTTAGCGGCCAATAACAATATATACACTAAAGCATTCATGCTGCATCAAGGAGCGGTGATGTATTACGGATTTGACATCGGTGGGACTAAAATTGCGTTAGGCGTATTCGATAATCAACGTCGTTTGCAATGGGAAACGCGCGTCCCTACGCCGCGTGACAGTTATGACGCTTTCCTTGATGCGGTGTGCAATTTGGTGCAGGAAGCAGACCAGCGGTTTGGCATTAAAGGTTCGGTTGGCATCGGCATTCCTGGTATGCCGGAAACGGAGGACGGTACGCTGTATGCAGCCAACGTTCCTGCTGCCAGTGGCAAACCGCTGCGGGCCGATCTCAGCGCACGACTGGATCGTGATGTGCGTCTGGATAATGACGCCAACTGTTTTGCACTCTCCGAAGCCTGGGACGATGAGTTCACCCAGTATCCGTTAGTGATGGGCTTAATCCTCGGCACCGGTGTCGGTGGTGGCCTGGTGCTTAACGGAAAGTCTATCACTGGACGTAGCTATATTACCGGCGAGTTCGGTCATATCCGTTTGCCTGTTGATGCGTTGACGTTGATGGGATTTGATTTCCCGCTGCGTCGTTGCGGATGTGGTCAACTGGGGTGCATCGAAAGTTATCTTTCCGGTGGCGGATTTGCGTGGTTGTACCAGCATTACTACCATCAACCTCTGGATGCCCGTGAAATTATCACCCTCTGGGAGCAAGGCGATGAGCACGCGCATGCGCATGTAGAGCGTTATCTGGATTTGCTGGCCGTTTGCCTGGGGAATATCCTGACTATCGTCGATCCAGATTTAGTGGTGATTGGCGGTGGCTTGTCGAACTTTACCGCTATTACGACGCAACTGGCGGGCAGGCTGCCACGTCATTTGCTGCCCGTTGCCCGTGTGCCGCGTATTGAGCAGGCACGACACGGTGATGCGGGTGGGATGCGCGGAGCCGCTTTCCTACATCTTACCGATTAATACAAAGAGGTTGTTATGCTGTCGCGTCGGGGTCATCGATTAAGCCGTTTTCGTAAAAATAAACGCCATTTGCGCGATCGCCTGCGTCAACGGATCTTTTTCAGAGACAGAGTGGTGCCTGAACTGGTGGAAAAACCAAGGGTGTTAGTCCTGACTGGCGCGGGAATTTCCGCTGAATCAGGGATTCGTACCTTCCGTGCTGCGGATGGTCTTTGGGAAGAACATCGGGTTGAGGATGTGGCAACGCCGGAAGGATTTAGTCGTAATCCTGGACTGGTTCAGTCGTTTTATAACGCCCGTCGTCACCAGTTGCAACAGCCCGAAATTCAGCCAAACGCGGCGCATATTGCGTTGGCAAAACTCGAAGCCGAGCTGGGTGATCGCTTTCTACTGGTAACGCAAAATATCGATAATCTGCACGAACGTGCGGGAAGTCAGAACGTTATCCATATGCA
The DNA here is from genome assembly GCF_019382635.1 of Citrobacter sp. Colony219. NCBI lineage: Bacteria > Pseudomonadati > Pseudomonadota > Gammaproteobacteria > Enterobacterales > Enterobacteriaceae > Citrobacter > Citrobacter sp. Colony219. The sequence continues at coordinate 2,239,975 of NZ_CP080033.1, forward strand.
CGGCGAGCTTCTTAAGGTTCGCTGTTCGCAAAGCGGGCAGATTTTAGACTGGACAGGGGACGTCACGCCAGAAGACAAATGCCATTGCTGCCAGTTCCCTGCGCCCCTGCGACCGCACGTTGTCTGGTTTGGCGAAATGCCGCTGGGGATGGATGAAATTTATATGGCGCTGGCGATGGCAGATGTTTTCATTGCCATTGGCACGTCAGGGCATGTTTATCCGGCTGCGGGTTTTGTCCACGAAGCGCGTCTGCATGGGGCGCATACGGTGGAGTTAAATCTGGAGCCAAGCCAGGTGGGTAGCGAGTTCGAAGAGAAGCATTACGGCCCGGCAAGCCAGGTGGTGCCCGAGTTTGTAGAGAAGTTATTGAAGGGATTGTGATCACGGATGGCGTAGGCCCGATAAGCGCAGCGCCATCGGGCAGTGATGATGCGCCGGATGCGACGCTGGCGCGTCTTATCCGGCCTACGAGGAGGGCAATTAGCGTCCTGCTTTCAGCTTCTGATAATACTCTTCATAGATGGCGCTGGCGGAACCAACATCGTTCTGCCATTCCCCTTTGTTGATGGTTTCTGCATCCGGGTACAGGGTTTTATCATTCGCGACTTCCGGACTTAGCAGCTTGCGTGCCGCCAGGTTTGGCGTTGGATAACCAATAGTTTCCGCCACTTCTTTCGCCACGTCCGGGCGTAGCAGGAAGTTAATCAGCTTTAGCGCACCTTCTTTGTTTTTAGCATTTGCCGGAATAGACAGGCTGTCCATCCAGAAAATACCCCCTTCTTTCGGCCAGACGACTTCCAGCGGTGTACCTGCCTGACGCGCAACATATGCGGAGCCGTTCCACACCATCCCCAGATTGACTTCACCTTCCATATACGGGTTGGCCGGGTTGTCAGAGTTAAACGCCGCAACGTTAGGCATTAGCTTCTTCAGCTCGTTATACGCAGCTTCAATCTCTTTCGGGTCGGTGGTATTCCCGGAGTATCCCAGCTTGCGCAGCGCCATCTGGAACACTTCGCGGGCATCATCCGTTAACAGCAGGCTGCCCTTGTATTCCGGTTTCCACAGGTCAGCCCAGCTGGTCACGGTTTTGGGATCAATGGCATCACTGTTAATACCAATGGCCGTTGCACCCCAGATGTACGGGATTGAGTAGTCGTTATTCGGGTCAAACGGCTTATTGAGCATTTCCGGATCGAGGTTGTGGAAGTTGGTTAACGTCGACTTGTCGATCTTCTGGATCATGCCTTCTTTACGCATTTTGTCGACGTAATAGGTGGAAGGCACCACCAGATCGTACGCACCGTCTTTATAGGTTTTGAGCTTGGCGTACATGGTTTCGTTCGACTCGTAGGTCGAATAGATTACCTTAATGCCGGTCTCTTTGGTGAACTGTTCCAGTAATCCTGGCGGAACGTATTCGGTCCAGTTGTAGAAATAAAGCGTGTTGTTGTCATTCGCGTGAGCGGCGCTCATGCCCAGTGCCAGAGCACCCGCCGCGAGCAGGTGGCGTGACCATTTTTTCATCATTTAACGTCCCCTGAATTAAGGGCCTTAACGGCCCTTGGTTTTATCACGTGCAATAAGCTGGCTGGCGATCACCATAACCAGCGACAGAACCAACAAAATGGTTGCCAGTGCATTCACCTCTGGTGATACACCGACTTTAACCATTGAGTAGATTTTTAATGGCAAAATCTCATAGCCGGGTCCGGTGACGAAGGACGAAACCACGACATCATCCATCGACAGCGTAAAACTTAGCAACCAACCTGCAGCTACCGCCGGCATGGCCAGTGGCAGAATGATCTTGCGCAGAATGGTCACTTCACTGGCACCCAGGTCTTTAGCTGCTTCAAGCATACGTACGTCAAAGCCTTTCAAACGTGAGTAGACCGTTACGACCACAAAAGGCAGGCAGAACGTGATATGTGAAAACAGCAGCGACCAGAAGCCCAGTTGAATGCCAATCAGCATAAACAGCACCAGCAGCGAAATTGCCATCACGATATCCGGCGACATCATCACCACAAACAACATGCCGCTGACAAATGGTTTGCCACGAAAACGGTAGCGATATAAAGCGACCGCAGTCAGTGAACCGATCAGGGTGGCAAAGGTCGCGGAGAGCACGGCCATCGTCAGTGAGTGCTGTGCCGCCTGCAGCAAACTGTCGTTGTTCATCAGCAGCCCGTACCATTTGGTGGTAAAACCCTGCCAGTTAATGCCGAAGCGCGAGCTGTTAAAGGAGTTCACAATCAAAATGATGATTGGAATATACAGATACGCGTAGATAGCGGTCATGAAACCGCCTCTGAGCAGCCGACCGATCATTCGAGTTCCACCTTCTTGTTCAGCAAGCGCGAGGCGCGCCAGTAGATCAGCAGCATCAGCCCCATCACAATGGTCAGCGTAATGCTGGTGGCGGCACCAAACGGCCAGTCGCGGATGTTCAGGAACTGCACTTTAATCACATTACCAATCAGCAGGTTTTTCGCCCCGCCCATTAAGTCGGATACGTAAAACAGCCCCATGGCTGGCAGCATAACCAACAGACATCCGGCGATAATTCCCGGCATCGTCAACGGAATAATGATGCGGGTGAAGGTCTGAAGTTTACTGGCACCCAAATCACGCGCGGCTTCCAGTAGCGGTTTATCGAGTTTTTCAATGCTGGAATAGAGCGGCATCACCATAAACGGCAGCAGGATGTACACCAGGCCGATAATCACCGCGCTGGGTGTAAACATGATACGAATAGGAGTATCGATAACGCCGAGCCACAACAGAAACTCGTTGAGATAGCCTTTGGTACTGAGGAAAATTTTGAGTCCGTAGATGCGGATAAGTGAGTTGGTCCAGAACGGAACAATCAGCAGGAACAGCAGCAGCGGGCGCACTTTTTCCGGCAGTTTCACCAAAAACCAGGCAAACGGGTAGCCGAGTACCAGGCAGGCGAGCGTGGCAATCAGCGCCATATTGAGGGAATGAACCAGCACCTCAAAATAGAGCGGATCGAGCAGGCGTGTATAGTTTTCCAGCGTAAAGACCATTTTGACGAAATTGGCGTCGTCGCGGGTCAAAAAGCTGGTACCGATGATCATCAGGTTGGGCAGAAAGACAAACAACACAAGCCAACCGACAATGGTGACGATCACCACACTCTGGAATTTACTTGTGTTCTTCATCAGCCAGTACGACCTCCCAGCTTTCTACCCAGTTAATCGCCATTTTCTGGTCGAGCGAGTGGTCAAAGTCAGGATCGTCTTCGTTGAAGAATTCACTGACCATCACCATCTTGCCATTTTCCAGTTCCACAACCGACTCCAGCGTCATGCCTTTGTAGTTGCGTTCGCGCACGTAGCCGATCAGGCCTTCGATATGATTATCGTCGTTGATTTCATCCACGCGCAGATCTTCCGGGCGTAACAGAACGTGCAGTTTCTGTCCGGGAACCACCGCGAAGTTGACGTAAATATTGCACTCGCGGCCTTCAACGTTAGCACGAACACGCTGCTCGTCCAGACGTTCTATCACCGTGGCGTTAAACATATTGATCTCGCCGATAAATCCGGCAACGAACAAATTTTTCGGCTCTTCGTAGATCTCGCGCGGTGTACCGTCCTGCTCAATCTTGCCGTCACGCATCACCACGATACGGTCTGACATCGTCAGCGCTTCTTCCTGATCGTGAGTGACAAAGACGAAAGTGATACCCAGCTTACGCTGTAACGCTTTCAGTTCGTTCTGCATCTGCTTGCGCAGTTTGTAGTCCAGCGCAGAGAGAGATTCATCTAACAGGAGTAAACGCGGTTTATTGACCACCGCACGGGCAATCGCCACGCGCTGCTGTTGGCCACCGGAGAGTTGATGCGGTTTTCGCTGAGCGAACTCTTCCAGTTGCACCATGCGCAGGGCTTCAGTAACGCGAGGAGGAATATCGGCTGCGGGGGTTTTCTGCATGCGTAAACCAAAGGCCACATTCTCATACACGGTCATGTGGGGGAATAACGCATAGCTTTGGAAGACGGTGTTCACGTAGCGGTTTTCCGCAGGAACGTGAGTGATGTCCTGGTTGTCCAACATAATATGACCGGAATCAACCGTTTCCAGACCGGCAATCAGGCGAAGAACGGTTGTTTTACCGCAGCCAGAGGGGCCGAGCAGCGTGAGAAATTCGCCATTGTTGATGGTCAAATCCAGGCTGGAAATCACCTCTTTGCCATCGAAACTTTTGCGAATTCCCGCTAATTGCACCAGTGGAGAAAGCGAACGCGGTTGTTTATTCAATTTTTTACTCTGTCCCATGTAAACGCAACGGATGGCTGACCGATGCGGGGTTTGTGGTTAACCACCTTGATGACTCTTAATGAGGGCGGTTATTCTACGGCAAACCATTGTAATCGCCAATCCTTGTTGCGAATTACTGACTTAACCCTATAGTCAGAGGGGATGTCAGGGAGAAATATTCTCACTTGCGGGGATAAAAGTGACCTGACGCAATATTTGTCTTTTGTTGCTTATTGATAATGTTGTCACAAAAAGTGAGGGTGACTGCATGGATAAACTACTTGAGCGTTTTTTACACTACGTGTCGCTGGACACCCAATCAAAATCGGGCGTGCGGCAGGTACCCAGCACTGAAGGACAGTGGAAGTTATTGCAGTTGCTTAAGCAGCAACTCGAAGAGATGGGGCTGGTCAATATTACCTTGAGCGACAAGGGGACGTTGATGGCAACGTTGCCCGCTAACTTTGCAGGCAATATTCCCGCGATCGGTTTTATTTCCCATGTGGATACCTCACCGGATTTCAGCGGTAAAAACGTTAATCCGCAAATTGTCGAAAACTATCGCGGCGGCGATATTGCGCTCGGTATTGGCGATGAGGTTTTGTCGCCGGTGATGTTCCCGGTGCTGCATCAACTTCTGGGTCAGACGTTGATCACCACAGATGGCAAAACGCTGCTGGGTGCGGATGATAAAGCCGGTATCGCCGAAATCATGACCGCACTGGCTGTGTTGATACAAAAAGATATTCCGCATGGCGATATCCGCGTGGCCTTTACGCCAGATGAAGAGGTCGGTAAAGGCGCGAAGCATTTCGACGTTGCAGCATTTGATGCGCAGTGGGCCTATACCGTCGACGGTGGCGGCGTGGGCGAACTGGAGTTTGAAAACTTCAACGCCGCGTCGGTCAATATCAAGATCGTCGGTAACAATGTGCATCCGGGTACGGCAAAAGGGGTGATGGTGAACGCGCTGTCGCTGGCGGCTCGCATCCATGCCGAAGTTCCCGCCGATGAAAGCCCGGAAGCGACGGAAGGCTATGAAGGTTTTTACCATCTGGCAAGCATGAAAGGGACGGTTGATCGGGCTGATATGCACTACATTATCCGCGATTTTGACCGTAAGCAGTTTGAAGCGCGTAAACGCAAAATCATGGATATTGCCAAAAAGGTCGGTAAAGGGTTACATCCGGACTGCTATATCGAGCTGGTGATTGAAGACAGCTACTACAATATGCGTGAAAAAGTGATCGAGCATCCGCATGTGCTGGATATCGCCCAGCAGGCAATGCGCGATTGTGACATTGAGCCGGATCTTAAACCCATTCGTGGTGGTACCGACGGCGCGCAACTGTCGTTCATGGGATTACCTTGCCCGAATCTGTTCACCGGTGGCTATAACTATCATGGTAAGCATGAGTTTGTGACACTGGAAGGCATGGAAAAAGCCGTGCAGGTGATTGTGCGAATTGCGGAATTGACGGCGAAACAGTAGCCGCTTTTGCCGGTAGATGCCGGAWGGCGCTTCGCTTATCCGGCCTACAAATASSSTATCCCGTAGGCCGGATAAGCGAAGCGCCWTCCGGCGCACTTTCAATAGGTTATCCTTCGAAGAACCAGTATCCGCTATTCACCAGTGCGGCAAGCATGGCGAGGAAAGACGGATCTTCCAGTGCATCCTCAAAGTTTTCCGCTGTCAGAACAATATGGCTGGCGAGCGCATCCAGCGCCGGACGGTGAGGGGAGTCAATTTTCTCACCATTTACATAAACGTCATCGCCAATGCGCAGTACACGCAATCCACCCAGACGAACCAGGACATCGCCTTGCTTCAGGGCATCATAGATTTCGTCAGGCTGATAAGGCGGCTCAGGCGGCGCAACGTCCAGTTCATGACGCGACTGAGAGATAAACTCGCCAAACCACTGTTTAAAATGCTCCGGCTGGTTAATGAGCCCCAGCATCATTTCGCGCAGCTTGTCCATTTCCTGTGGCAGCACGTCTGCTGGATGGTCGCGCGGCGGTAGATCTGGATCGCTGTAGTACGTGCTACCCAGTTCGCGTTGCAGAACGTAATCAGCAAATCCGCTGATCAGCTCCCGGGTATTCGGTGCGCGGAAACCTACCGAGTAATTCATCGCGTTTTCTAACGCGTAACCTTCGTGCGGGAATCCAGGTGGAATATACAGAATATCGCCTGGCTCCAGCTCTTCATCAATGATGGCTTCAAACGGATCAACCTGGAGCAGGTCAGGGTGCGGACAGTGCTGCTTCAACTGCAGTTTTTCACCCACACGCCAGCGACGGCGACCGGTTCCCTGGATGATGAACACATCATATTGATCCAGATGCGGGCCAACACCACCGCCGGGTACAGAAAATGAGATCATCAAATCGTCAATGCGCCAGTCCGGCAATTCACGGAATGGCCGCATCAGCGCGGCAGTTGGTTCGTGCCAGTGGTTTACGGCCTGGACCAGCAGTGACCAGTTGCTTTCACCAAGATGGTCATAGCTTTCGAAAGGACCGTGGCTAACCTGCCATTTGCCATCCTGGTGGCTGACCAACCGGCTGTCGACTTCGCTTTCCATTGCCAGCCCAGCCAGTTCGTCAGGGGAGAGTGGATCAATAAAGTTGTTAAAGCCGCGTTTTAAGACCACCGGGCGTTTTTGCCAGTGACGTTCAAGAAAATCGGGCCAGTTAAGAGTGAGTTGGTATTCCATAATGAGCATCCCGCAGGCTGGTATCTGCAACCGATTATAACGGATACTTAACCTCAAGCGTGAAGTCAGTACATATTTATTACATGTAAAGATTACTCGTCTTTTTGTCCCGGATGTTGGCGGCCGAAAATAACTTCCATGCGCGCTCCGCCCAGCAGACTGTCGCCAGCGATAATCTGCCCGTCATATTGCTCGGTGATCTCACGTGCGACAGCCAAACCCACGCCTTGCCCGGGGCGTAAGGTATCCACGCGCTGACCACGGTCGAACACCACTTCACGTTTACTGTGTGGAATACCGGGGCCGTCATCTTCTACCACAATGTGCAGATGGTCTTCCGTTAATTGCGCTGAGATCTCGACAAATTCCAGGCAATATTTACAGGCGTTATCCAGGACGTTGCCCAGCACTTCGACGAAATCGTTCTGTTCACCCACAAAGCTTGTCTCAGGCGAAATGTCGAGATTAATGTTAACCCCTTTACGCTGGTACACCTTGTTTAATGCAGAGGTCAGTTTATCCAGCAACGGTGCAACCGGATGCAATTCCCGGCTGAGAAGGGCGCTACTGCCGCGCATGCTGGCACGATGCAGATAATAGCCAATTTGCTGTGAAATACGGCTAATTTGCTCCAGCATGACGGGTTCAGCATCGCTCACGCTCATTTTCTCATTACGCATCGAGCGTAGCGTGCTTTGCAATACGGCCAACGGTGTTTTCAGGCTGTGGGTGAGGTCGGTTAACGTGGTACGGTATTTATCGTAGCGCTCACGTTCGCTCTTTAATAAGCGGTTGAGGTTACGCACCAGACTGGTGAGTTCACGCGTGGTGGCAGGATTAAGCATCTCGCGATGATGCTCTTCAAGCTCACGGACTTCGCGCGCCAGTGATTCGATAGGTCGCAGGCTCCACCAGGCTGCAACCCACAGCAACGGGATAACCAACAGTAAATTGGCAACCAGCACATAAATAAACCAGCTCCAGACCATATATGAGCGTTTGAGCTCAATAGGAATGGTATCAACAACCACAATGGTCAGTTGTGGCATTCTGGCGGTGGCAGGGTAGATGTTCACTGCCACGGAGTGGGTCATTTCTGCATTATCGTCATCTTCTCTGACTTCTCTTAGCTTCTGTTGCGCCGAATGATCCTCGCGTAGCAATGTGCTGGTGGCGTCGACATTGGCTTCAATCTCATGAAAACCATTTGTCTTTAGCCAGTCTGGTTGAATACGTTGTACCAGCCAGGGTACGTCGCGTTGGGCCCAGAGCAGCTTACCGTTTTCATTATAAATCAGCGACATTGTAGGGCTTTGCATATCGAGATTTTCAGGTAGCTCGACATTGATTTTGCCGTTTTCCCATTTCGCCAGGGTATAGAACAGATTACTTTCGCCACGTAGCAGACGAAATGTTGTTTTATCAAAGCTGACGCTATAGCCAACCAAAGCCACCATGCCGTAAGCCAGCGAGAGGACCAGTACAACGCCTGCGGTTGCCAGCAAAAAGCGCAGCCGCAGTGATAACGGGAAAAAATGACGCAGTAATTTATTCATCAGCCCAGTTCAAAAAGATAACCTTGCCCACGTACCGTGGTGATCACATCGTCCGGATATTGCGCCTGAATTTTCTTGCGCAGACGTCCCATTAAGACATCAATGGTGTGACTTTCACGCAGTTCAGCATCCGGGTAGAGCTGTAACATAAGCGAATCTTTACTAACGACTTTGCCGCTATTACGAATCAGCGTCTCCATAATGGTGTATTCGAACGCCGTGAGTTTGATCACTTCATCGTTCACGGACAGTTCGCGGCGAGAAAGGTCCACCTGAAATGGCGGAAGCGAGATTATCTGCGAGGCCAGACCACTATTGCGGCGCATCAATGCCTGCATTCTTGCAACCACTTCTTCAATGTGAAACGGTTTTGTGACGTAATCATCTGCACCGGCACTGAGCACTTCCACTTTGTCCTGCCAGCCTTCACGGGCGGTTAATACCAGAATGGGCAATGAAACGTCATTACTGCGCCAGCGGCGGATCAGTGACAGTCCGTCTTCATCGGGGAGTCCTAAATCGACGATCGCAATATCCGGCAAGTGTTCATTAAGAAAATAGTCTGCTTCCTTTGCATCTTCTGCATCATCCACCTGGTGGCCTAAATCCTGTAGCTGAACCTTAAGGTGGTGGCGTAATAATGCATTATCCTCAACAACCAGCACGCGCATCATTGTTTCTCCCTAAATTCATGGTACGAATAGTTTAACGCTGATTATGTGGCATTGGGGATAAACATTTAATAAACCGGGGGAAGGGATGTTAATGCGGCGATAAAAAGCCGGAATCGCTTACGCTTATCCGGCTTCTGTTCAGCATCTGGCGGAGTGCAGATTACTTCAGTTCATCAACCATGGTGATGGCGCGACCAATGTAATTGGCCGGCGTCATGGCTTTCAGGCGGGTTTTCTCGTCTTCCGGCAGCGCCAGACCATCGATAAACTGCTTCATGCCTTCAGCGTCAACGCGTTTGCCGCGAGTCAGTTCTTTCAGCTTCTCGTACGGTTTTTCAATGCCATAGCGACGCATCACGGTCTGGATCGGCTCTGCCAGAACTTCCCAGTTATGATCCAGTTCATCCAGCAGATGATCGCGGTTCACTTCCAGTTTGCTCACACCCTTCAGCGTGGACTGATAGGCGATCAGCGCATAGCCAATGCCCACGCCCAGGTTACGCAGAACGGTTGAATCGGTCAGGTCGCGCTGCCAGCGGGAAACCGGCAGTTTGCTCGCCAGGTGTTGCAGAACCGCGTTAGACAGGCCCAGGTTACCCTCAGAGTTTTCGAAATCGATAGGGTTCACTTTGTGCGGCATGGTGGAAGAACCAATTTCACCGGCAACAGTTTTCTGCTTGAAGTGACCCAACGCAATGTAACCCCAGACGTCGCGATCGAAATCGATCAGAATGGTATTAAAACGGGCGATGCAATCAAACAGCTCAGCAATGTAGTCGTGCGGCTCAATCTGCGTGGTGTAGGGATTCCACTGGATGCCCAGCGAGGTGACGAACTCTTCGCTAAACTGATGCCAGTCAACTTCCGGGTAAGCGGCGATGTGGGCGTTATAGTTACCTACAGCACCGTTGATTTTACCGAGGATTTCAACCTGGTTGAGCTGGCGATACTGACGTTCCATGCGGTACGCCACGTTTGCCATCTCTTTGCCCATCGTTGACGGGGTGGCAGGTTGACCGTGAGTACGGGAGAGCAGGGGAATATCGCGATATTCAACAGAAAGTGCGGTGATGCCATCAATCAGTTGGCGCCAGTACGGCAGGACTACTTCGTCGCGCGCCGTTTTCAGCATCAGCGCGTGAGACAGGTTGTTGATGTCTTCTGAGGTGCATGCGAAGTGGATAAACTCGGAAACAGCGTGCAGTTCCGGGATATCCGCCACTTTTTCTTTCAGGAAATACTCAACTGCCTTCACGTCATGGTTGGTCGTACGCTCGATGGTTTTGATACGCGCAGCATCTTCTTCATTGAAGTTAGCGACGATCGCATCAAGGTAACCGATTGCGTCGGCAGCAAAAGCAGGAACTTCCTTGATCGCTGCGTGCGCGGCCAGTTTTTGCAGCCAGCGTACTTCAACCTGTACACGGAATTTCAGCAAACCGTATTCGCTGAAAATCCCGCGCAGCGCGCTGACTTTATCGCCGTAGCGTCCATCGACAGGGGAAACGGCGGTCAGTGAGGATAATTCCATAGATCACAACTCCGGGGTTAAATGAGCAAGAATTTGTTTTGCCTGAGTCGTCAGGCGATTACGAGAAAACATGAGTTGCAGACGGCCGCCACCTACCTGATGCCAGAGCACGGCAGCGCGAATGCCAGCCAGCAATGAAGCGCGTACTTTGGCCTGAACCTGTGGGCTCTGCAGGATAGCCGGGGAGCCGGTGACCTGAATACGCGGGCCGAGTGGGCTGATGACGTCAACATAAATGCCGGCCATCGCACTCATCAGTGTTTCTGACTGCAAATCAAAATGGTCCAGTTGGCGCTGCAAGCCGTTGATACGGTCTCCCAGCGTGTCCATGGCGCCTTTGGCGGCTGAAAGCTTACGCTCCAGTACCATCAGGCTTAATGTATAGCGGGTAAGTTCCGCGTTCAGCCCCTGACGGCTGCTGGCGTTGAGCACGCCGAGCATCGTTTCCAGACCGAGACGCAGGTTGGCCTCGCTGCCGCCAAACACGCCCAGCGTAGAGCTGGGATTCATGTCAATGACGCTGTTCAGTGAAACGTGTAATGCATCGGCATCACAATGCCCCTGGTGCGCCAGTTCTTGCACCAGGCGTGCCGACTGGCAAATACCTGCCAGGGCGAGGGTGATGTCATAATAATTCTTTGCCACGTTCACTGCTTCCTTGTATCAAATGTGTAAATAATTATACCGGCAGAGGCAATCGTTGTTCGATAATGCCGCCGCCGAGGCACACTTCGCCATTGTAAAAGACCGCCGACTGACCCGGCGTTACCGCCGCGACGGGTTCATCGAAAATGACTTCAATACGCTCGGCATCCAGTGCCTTAACGGTGCACGGAATGTCGGTCTGACGATAGCGGGTTTTCACCGTGCAGCGCATGGTGCCGGTGAACGGTTGACGGTCGACCCAATGTAATTGCTGTGCAATCAGGCCAACGGACATCAGGCGCGGGTGTTCATGACCCTGAGCGACAACCAGAATGTTGTTCTCAACGTCTTTATCCACCACATACCATGGATCTTCGGTACCTTCTTTTGTTCCGCCAATACCCAGACCTTTACGCTGCCCCAGGGTGTGATACATCAGCCCCTGATGCTGGCCAATTTCTTCACCGTCAACGGTAATGATCTTGCCGGGTTGTGCCGGCAGGTAACGACCGAGGAACTCACGGAACTTACGTTCACCGATGAAGCAGATGCCGGTGGAGTCTTTTTTCTTCGCAGTAACCAGACCCAGATCTTCGGCAATTTTACGTACCTGCGGTTTTTCCAGTTCGCCAACCGGGAACAGGCTTTGCGCAATTTGCTCATGGCCGAGGGTATAGAGGAAATAGCTTTGGTCTTTATTGCCATCAAGCCCACGCAGCAGTCGACTTTTACCGTCGACATCCGCGCGACGCACGTAGTGACCGGTGGCGATGTAATCGGCACCTAAATCTTCAGCGGCAAATTCGAGGAAGGCTTTAAATTTAATTTCTTTGTTGCACAGAATATCCGGGTTCGGCGTACGGCCCGCTTTGTACTCTTCAAGGAACAGTTCAAAGACGTTGTCCCAATATTCTGCGGCAAAGTTGACGGTATGCAGCTCAATGCCGAGTTTGTCACAGACAGCCTGAGCATCCGCAAGGTCGGCGGCTGCTGTGCAATATTCCTCGCCATCGTCCTCTTCCCAGTTCTTCATGAACAGGCCTTCTACCTGATAACCCTGTTGTTGCAACAGCCAGGCAGAAACGGAGGAATCGACACCGCCGGACATGCCGACGATCACTTTTTTTGGGCTTTCAGACATAGGAATACTCACGACATTGAACTTCAAGGCGGCATATTCTAGCACGCAGCCCCTTACTTGACACCCTCTGTAAACGGCCAGTTAAATTCACCGATCATCGCCAGCGGGTAGCGTTGTCCGCTCTGGTAGCAGCGAATGCTCTCCGCAACCAGCGGTGAGCGCAGGTTTGACGCGCAGAGAACCTCTTCTGCGCTGACCCAGTGACAGCAATCTATATCGCTGTCATGAGGTTCGGTAGCGCACATATTGGCAAGCTCGATAGAAAACAGAAAACGTAAAAAGGGCGTTTTATCCGGCGCAATCCATTGATGCATTCGAATGAAATGCTGTGGCTGTGCGTGGATACCTGTCTCTTCCCAGAGCTCGCGCGCGGCGGCCTGCACTAACGTCTCATCCGCTTCCAGATGTCCTGCTGGTTGATTCCACAAGGCTTTGCCATTGATTGTTTCCTCAACGACCAAAAACTTATCTTCTGCATGCACAATGCAGGCGACCGTGACGTGCGGTTTGAACATACCTGTTCCTTATTCAGTTAGTTACATCCCGCCATTGACCATTGGCGAGATTATCCAGTGTGTAATCCCCCATGGCGTAGCGAATGAGACGCAGCGTCGGGAATCCAACGTGGGCTGTCATGCGGCGAACCTGGCGGTTGCGGCCTTCATATAAGATCACTTTCAGCCAGGTGGTGGGGATATTTTTCCGCTCCCGAATGGGCGGGTTTCTCGGCCACAGCCATGCAGGCTCTTCTACCACTTCAATACCTGCTGGCAGCGTGGGACCGTCATTGAGCGTTACCCCGGTACGCAGCGCATTCAGCGCTTCTGTCGTCGGCTCACCTTCAACCTGGACGTAATAAATTTTCCCGGTGCGCTTTCCGGGTTGTGTTAAACGGGCCTGCAGTGCACCGTCATTGGTCAGCACCAAAAGCCCTTCACTGTCCCGGTCGAGTCGGCCCGCAGCATAGATTCCCGGCACGGGAATAAAATCTTTTAACGTGCTTCTGCCTGCCTCGTCCGTAAATTGCGGCAAAACATCGTAGGGTTTATTGAACAAAACCACGCGTTTTGGCTGGTTTTCTTTACGCTGCCTGGTGACTTGTCGTGAGCTGAATCGCTCAACCCGGTGATTTCTAAAAGAAGTTTTTCGCATGGTATTTTCAGATTATATCAATTGCCGCATTATAGCCTAAGAACGAGTGTCTTTCATGGCGGCAAACATTAGGGTAGTATTGACATGCTCATTACAAAACATTAACAAAAAATTGCTCTAACGCATTCGTGCAGCAGGACGCAAACGCACATGCAGCGCGATGACAGACGAGCAGAACCAGAAGCGCTCGAAGGAGAGGTGAATGGAAAGCAAAGTAGTTGTTCCGGCGGAAGGTAAGAAGATCACCCTGCAAAACGGCAAACTCAACGTTCCTGAAAATCCGATTATCCCGTTCATTGAAGGCGACGGTATCGGCGTTGATGTAACCCCACCGATGATCAAAGTTGTCGATGCTGCTGTCGAGAAAGCCTATAAAGGCGAGCGTAAAATCTCCTGGATGGAAATCTACACCGGTGAGAAATCCACTCAGGTTTATGGCCAGGACGTCTGGCTGCCTGCTGAAACCCTTGATCTTATTCGTGAATATCGTGTTGCCATCAAAGGCCCACTGACCACTCCAGTTGGCGGCGGTATTCGCTCTCTGAACGTTGCCCTGCGTCAGGAACTTGACCTGTATGTCTGCCTGCGTCCGGTGCGTTATTACCAGGGTACACCTAGCCCGGTTAAACACCCAGAACTGACCGACATGGTCATCTTCCGTGAAAACTCAGAAGATATCTATGCGGGGATTGAGTGGAAAGCTGACTCCGCTGATGCTGAGAAAGTGATTAAATTCCTGCGCGAAGAGATGGGCGTGAAGAAAATCCGCTTCCCGGAACATTGCGGTATCGGTATCAAGCCGTGTTCCGAAGAAGGGACCAAGCGTCTGGTTCGTGCAGCGATTGAGTACGCCATCGCTAACGATCGTGATTCTGTTACCCTGGTTCATAAAGGTAACATTATGAAATTCACCGAAGGCGCGTTCAAAGACTGGGGTTACCAGTTGGCGCGTGAAGAGTTCGGTGGTGAACTGATTGATGGCGGTCCGTGGGTTAAAATCAAGAACCCGAAAACTGGTAAAGAGATCGTGGTTAAGGACGTTATCGCCGATGCGTTCCTGCAACAGATCCTGCTGCGTCCCGCTGAGTACGATGTTATCGCGTGTATGAACCTGAACGGTGACTACATCTCCGATGCGCTGGCAGCACAGGTTGGTGGTATTGGTATCGCACCGGGTGCCAACATTGGTGACGAATGTGCGCTGTTTGAAGCAACCCACGGTACTGCACCGAAGTACGCAGGCCAGGATAAAGTGAACCCAGGTTCCATCATCCTGTCTGCAGAAATGATGCTGCGCCACATGGGTTGGGTCGAAGCGGCTGACCTGATTGTTAAAGGTATGGAAGGCGCGATTAACGCGAAAACCGTMACYTAYGAYTTCGAACGTCTGATGGACGGCGCTAAGCTGCTGAAATGTTCAGAGTTTGGTGACGCGATCATCGAAAACATGTAATCCASATTSTGGGTTGTRTGAGAACGGGARCCGRGWGGTTCCCGTTTTTTTTCAATGGAATTCGGTGGCGATTAAAACCGCTTTAAACCTGCCGGGGCTCTACGCCAGATTTGTATTTTTTACCCTCATGGTATTTGTGATTAGTGTTGGCGAACACAAATTGATATTTACGTCTGGTCTGTAAGCTCAATGACGCGGTTCTTGCCAGGATATCTCGACCCGACAAGCAATCATATTTTTTATAGATGAGCTGCAAAACCAGGTTCTGGTGATTCATTGCACAGCACTCATTCGATGAGAGGCGTGAAACCCTCTGCCGGAAAAACAATATCCTGCTGTTGCCTGAAAAAATAGACCTTTATATTTATGTGTGTTTATTTTTACCACTTAAACAGGCAGCTTATTTTTTGTACGGTGGTAGCGAAATTTACTGTGTCGCAAATAACAGCAATGGCCTTTTTTAAGCAATGTCAAAAAATAAATTTAGATTAACTCTTTGATTTTAATGGGCTAAAAGATGGGGAGGCTTACAGTATCAATAATCGCTGGGCAGCATGTGTAAATAGCATAATAACTAAATTATAATTCTCTTACATTCGATAGATTGGTGAGGTTAGAATGCGGTTAATTGTCATGTTGTTAAGCTTTGTCGTCACTACCCAGGCCTGGGCCGGTGAACTTTCCAAACCTGTCGGTAAAGTCCTTTTAACAGTGTCCGGTAATATAGAAAATACCAATGAAGACGGGAAAGCCATTTTTGATATCGCCAGTCTCGAGAATCTGGGCACGGTAAGTTTCCAGACCTCCTCACCCTGGTATAATGGACGCACTACCTTTACGGGTATCTCACTGCAAAAGCTCATGGATTATGTCGGGGCAAAAGGTTCTGTTGTTAAAGTCACTGCGCTCAATGACTACACCACCGTTATCCCACTCAGTGATTTCAAAAAATATAATGTTATTCTTGCTCTAAAAATCAACGGAGAATATATGCGCATCCGTGATAAAGGCCCACTATTCATCGTGTATCCCTATGACAGCATTCCTGAACTGAATAATCAGATTTTTTATTCAAGGTCAGCATGGCAGGTCAGCTCAATGAAAATTGAGTAGGGGTTCAGAGGACCATCATGAACAGAATACTGGCTGGCATTATATTCTTCCTTTTTATATCTACCGGATATATATCTTTTCTTGTGCACGAAAGACAACAAGAACTACAGAAACTGACTCACTACACCGACTCATGGTCTGCTGTTCAAATGGTATCAGAATATTACCGATTTGAATCGTGGCTTGGTCTCTACATTAGTGATGATACGATGACGCTCGATGCTGTGCGCCTGCGTCTCGATATTATGCTCAGCCAGAGCGATTTAATAAAGGAAGGTGATTTAGGGCATTATATAGAGAGCAATCAAGCGCATTATGAACTGGCTATACAGCTTGAAAAAATGCTTAATTATCTGGATGTTCATCTTGAGAAAATGAATCGTTCAGAACTCAAGGCATACCTGAAAGAAATGCATGCGCTTGATGCACCGCTAGCCCGTCTTTCATCCGGTGCGTTAGATAAAGATGTTAGCTCGATTAATAATACAAATATTAATATTCAAACCCTGTATTATATTTATTCAGCTATTTCAGTATTGCTTATAATATTGAGTGCGATACTGGGGGTTCTGATTTTTTTTCAGAACAGAAACATTTTGAGAGCACATCTCCAGGTTAAGTGCCTTGCTGAGGAACTTCAGGAATCTAAAGAAAAACTGCAGATCCAGAATGCAAAACTGGAGTATGACGTCTATCACGACTCTCTCACCGAGATGAACAATCGCCAGTTGTTCTGGGGGGATTTAAATAAAACCATCGAGATGGCAGAAAAAAACAATGACTCTGTGACGGTGATGTTGTTCGATTTAGATCGATTCAAAGAGGTAAATGATACGTATGGCCATGATGCCGGTGATATGTTATTACGTCAGATATCCCATCGTTTGATTTCTATGAGCCAGGGTTCCGACACGCTATATCGTTTAGGCGGCGATGAGTTTGCTTTTCTTTCGAGCGGTCTGACAGAGAGTCATGCTGTTTCCCGAGCCCAAAAAATATGTGATTTTATCAACCAACCCTACACTATTTATAACGCAATTATAAATATAACCACTTGTGTTGGTATTGTTATCTCTGAAACTGAACGCCGTTCCGACTATCTTTATAAATTTGCCGATCTGGCGCTTTATGAAGCGAAAAATGAAGGCTCGGGTAAAATAAAAGTCTTCCGACAGCGGATGTTAGAAAAGCTGCAAGAAAGCAGAACTCTTGAGCATGATATGGCAATGGCCATAGTGAATAAAGAATTCGTGGTTTATTATCAGCCTATTGTCGATTCTTTCAGCCAGGAAATTTACAGCTATGAAGCCCTTATTCGTTGGATACATCCTCTAAAAGGGCTTCTGTCGCCGGATAGTTTTATTCCTGTTGCAGAAAAAACAGGAATGATTAACGAGATGGGAAAATCTGTGCTTGAAATTGCATGCAGGGAAGCAGCGTCCTGGACCGTACCGGTTAAAATTTCAGTCAATGTTTCACCTGTCCAGCTAAGCAGCAAGGCCTTTGCCGGAATCGTGCTGTCCATTCTGAAAGAAACCGGACTTCCGGCAGACCGTCTCGAGCTGGAAGTGACGGAATCCTCTCTCTTTACGGAGAGCAATACGCCGATGAATACGCTTAACAAGCTCAGAGCTCTGGGGGTAAAAATCTCCATCGATGATTTTGGTACCGGATACTCTTCTCTTTCGCGACTGAGTCGGCTTGCTTTCGATAAAATCAAAATAGACAAGTCCTTTGTGCATTCGATATCTACGCAGGAAGACGCCCTTAATATCATCAGGCTTATTACTGGTATGGCGAAATCGCTGAATATGAAAGCTGTTGCAGAAGGTGTCGAAACAGAGGAACAGCTGGCGAGCCTTCAGGCTTTGGGCTGCGATTTCGCGCAAGGGTATCTGTTTGGTAAACCGCAGCCGGGTATCAATGGGAAAATCAGAAACGGTTAAATAACGCCCGTTCCTCGTGCCCTGGCGATATGCTAAATCAGCGTAACGACAACGTACTTGCCAGCGCTAAGACGTTGGCAATTGCCGCTTTCGCTTGCGGACTGTTTTTCCAGCATGTCGAGCCGACCATTGACGCCGCTTGCTGGGTAATATCGTCGACAGTAGAGTTTTTAAGATCGGCAAGCGAGTGGAAACCAAGTTGCTCAAGCCGCTCGATGACTTTGGGGCCAACGCCTTTTAATGACAGAAGTGCCTGACGCTCAGTGGTTGAAAAGGGCATTGTCTCTCCTTACGTATGCGCAATACTGACAATCCGCTTACGAATACATGCTGATAGCGGCCAGGCTATCAGTTATAGCCTGGCCAACAGAGGTAAGCAAAACTAGAACTGGTAGTTTAAGGATACCCAGTAGTTACGGCCCGGGTTGACGTATCCGGTCGTGGATTGTGCCGTCTGATAGTAGTCGCCTGCATAAGTACTATTGCGGCCAACCTGATACAGCGTGACGTCACTAAAGTCTTTATCCAGCACGTTGTTCACCGCCGTATTCAGCGTCAGTTCTTTGGTCAGTTTATAAGACATCCCCATGTCCAGAACGGTCCAGGCTTTTAAATTTGCACCTTTGTCGTCATACACCGCCTTTTGGACGGCGCTGAGGTTGTCGTAATTCTCCGTATAGCGTGGAGCCTTACCGCGGTAGCGAGCGCTCAGCCAGGCGTTCATATCTTCCGTTGCCTGCCAGTTCAGACGGGCGTTCGCCATGTGTTTCGGGGTATAACTCAGTGGCGCGCCTTTATTCTCGCCATCTTTTTGCTTGCTCTGGGTATAGGTGTAGTTGAGAGATAAACTCAGCGAGTCCGACCATAGCGGGAATGTACTGGCAAACTCGATACCATCGGTTCTTGCTTTACCGCTGTTGGTGTAGCTGTTGGTATTATCATCGATAGAATACGAAACGATTTTATTTTTGTATTCAGTATAGAAACCCGTGACGTTGGCGTTCAGCCCAGCGTCATTCTCATAGTAAAGCCCGGTTTCGTAACTGGTACTTTCTTCAGGTTTAAGGTTCGGGTTCCCGACGGTATTGACCGTCCCCTGTGCCGTTACGCCACTGATGCCATTATGAAGTTGGCTGAGTGATGGCGCTTTATAACCCGTTGTGACGCCGCCTTTGAGGGTCCACTCATCGGATACGTCCCAGACCATATAGGCACGTGGGCTGAGGTGCCCACCAAAGACGTCATTATGTTCATAGCGAGTCCCCACGGTTAAGGCCAGAGAATCGAGGATATGCCATTCATCTTCAGCATAGGCCGACCATGTTTTCTGGTGGAATGTCTCGCCGGTATTGGCCAGCACGACACCATCCTTCATGCGGGCATCCCAGTATTCTCCCCCGAGAGTCAACAGGTGCGAGTCACCTAACGGCGTCAGCAGCATGGAATCCAAAATAACGTTGGTGTTCTTCAGTTCACGTGCGTCGCCGGCCCGGCTCGCGTTCTCTGGTGTCAGTGCCGAGGAGACCAACTGGCGGCCTTTGTTCTCGGTTTCATTCCAGCCTACAGAGGATTTCCAGGTACCAAATGTTAATGCGGTATCGTGGCCGAGCGTCACTTTGTTACGCTCATAACGCAGCGTCTTATCATATCCGCCGGTCAGATTGCCAAGCTGTCCATCATCGTTATCGTAGCGTTGTCTGGCGGAATCGAGATCCAGCCACAACGTATTGCTGTCACTGGTTTTCCAGTCCAGGCGAGTGCCGATATTGTAATTCTCAGATTCCGTAGGATACGGCACGCGGGTGGAAGAGGTATCGCTCAGCGAAGTGACACTGGAGCCTTGACGCTGCGTGGTGCTGCCGCGAACTTGCATATCCAGTACACCGGCGATCAATGGGCCGCTTGACCAGAAATTGGCGACAGTGCTGTTACCCCATTTATTACTTTCTTGCAGGTTAACGCCGGTATTAATGGACGTGCTCCATTTATCGGTGCTCTTTTTGGTGATGATATTGACGACGCCGCCAATGGCATCGGAACCGTATAACGTCGACATCGGACCGCGGATCACTTCAATATGGTCGATTGCCGCCAGTGGAGGCATAAAGCTGGTGTTCATGGCTGAAAAGCCGTTCGGTGTCACGTCGCTGCTACCATTTTGACGGATACCGTCAATCAAGAGCAGGGTATAGCTGGCGGGCATACCACGGATGCTAATTTCCAGACCGCCGGTTTTACCCGTGCTACTTTCGACATCCACACCTTCCACAGAACGCAGAGCTTCGCCTAAATCGTTATATTTATTGGTTTGTAACTCTTGCAGTGAAATAACGGAAACGCTGGCAGCCGCATTGGTGATCTTTTTTTCGTAACCAGAAGCGGTTACTACCATCACGTCTTCAGCGAAGACAAAGGGGCTGGTAAACCCTATACAGGACAGAACGACAGAGGCAACAGGTTTTAAACGCATAGTCAAACTTCCTTTGTTAAAAATTCAAAGGCAGTAAGATAATTGATGAAAATGATAATACAAATAATTATCATTATATATTTACATAACTTGTCACTTACTGTGTCTTTCTTTAATAAATATACATAAACTGTCATGAATTTGAGGTGGGTAAAAACCGAAGCTGGTGAATAGTTTTTCCTGCAACTATTGCTTCTTATTTAATATAAAGGCGAGTAAATACGGTGATTTTGCTTAGGCACTTCAGCGAAGTGAGAGGTGAAAGTACCGGGTATTAGAAAGTCGTATGATGTTTTTTAAAAATCGTCATACTTTTCTGCGCTGCATCATTTTTTTCGACATTACTGTCCGCCATAATCCCTTCCCCAGGAGACCGTCTAACGTAAATTGTTCGTTAAACGCGATAAAAATAACGTAAATCTGGATAAGAGAATGATTAAAGGCAAGCTGGCACTGCTGACGTGCGCACTGACTCTCGCATTAACCTCACCACTCCTCGCTGCGCAAAATGCAGACGAAGGCCAGACGTTAAAACTGGCCATTGGGCCCGAGCCGACGGAGGGATTTGACCCAATGTTGGGCTGGAGTCATGGCAGCTATCTGTTGTTGCATGCACCTGTGTTAAAGCAAAATGCGGATATGAGCTGGGGAAACCTGCTGACGGAAAAAGTGGTGACCAGTGCCGACGGCAAAACCTGGACGCTGACGCTTAAGCCCGATCTCAAATTCTCTGATGGTTCGCCGCTAACGGCTGAAGATGTGGTCTTCACCTATAACAAAGCCGCAAAAAGTGGTGGGAAAATTGACATGGGGAATTTCACCCATGCCCGCGTGATAGACAACCGCACGGCAGAAATTACGCTTAGCCATCCGCAGAGCACTTTTGTGAACGTGCTCGGTTCGTTAGGCATTGTTCCGGCAAAACAGTATGACGAAAAAACATTTGCCAAAAATCCGATTGGCGCAGGTCCTTACCGCCTGGTGAGCTTTCAACCTGGGCAGCAACTGATCGTGGAAGCAAACCCGTGGTATGCCGGTAAGAAGAATGATTTCAACCGGCTTGTGTTTGTATTCCTCGATGAGGATAACGCATACGCCGCAGCGCGTAGTGGCCAACTGGGACTGGTACGTATTGCGCCGTCGATGGCGGTGGCGCCCGCACAGCAGAATTTAAAACTGTGGGTTCGCGACAGTGTAGAAAACCGCGGTATTGTTTTCCCAATGGTTCCGGCTGGGAAGAAAGATGCTAATGGTTATCCGGTTGGGAACGATATTACAGCCGATATTGCTATCAGGCGTGCGATCAATTACGCCATTGACCGTAAGCAGCTTGCCGGGCAGGTTATGGAGGGGCATGCGATCCCCGCGTATAGCGCGGTTCAGGGGTTGCCATGGCAGGGGACTTCGGTGGCATTCAAAGATGGCGACGCTGAAAAAGCCCGGACGATTCTGGATCAGGCCGGCTGGAAAGTGGGCAAAGACGGCGTACG
The DNA here is from genome assembly GCF_019382635.1 of Citrobacter sp. Colony219. NCBI lineage: Bacteria > Pseudomonadati > Pseudomonadota > Gammaproteobacteria > Enterobacterales > Enterobacteriaceae > Citrobacter > Citrobacter sp. Colony219. Next base: position 2,262,157 of record NZ_CP080033.1, read on the forward strand.
GGTGAAAGACGGTAAAGAGGCGCGTCTGACGTTGTGGTACGCCAGCGGCGACAGTACGCGCCGGGATTTAGCCGAGGCCGTACGTGCGATGCTGGAGCCAGTGGGTATTCAGATTTCGCTGCAGTCGGGTAGCTGGGAAACCGTTGAACGTCATATGCATGCTAATCCTACGTTGTTCGGCTGGGGGAGCCTGGATCCGATGGAGCTTTTCCATCACTACAGCGGGCAGGCGGCGGGTGTGGAGTATTACAACCCGGGCTACTACAGCAATCCGGTGGTCGAGCAACATCTCAAGCAGGCCATTGATGCACCAGACTGGCAAAAAGCGTTGCCTTTCTGGCAACAGGTTGAGTGGGATGGTAAACAAGGCGCAGGCGTACAAGGGGATGCCGCATGGGCATGGCTGCTGAATATTCAGCACACCTATCTGGCGAATCCGTGCATCGATCTGGGCAAAGGTGCACCGGAAATTCACGGTAGCTGGTCACTGCTCAATAATCTGGACGAATGGACCTGGACCTGCCGTTGATGAAGTCTGTTTTAGGCCATGTATTACGGCTGATAGTGTTGTTAGTGCTGGTCGCGGCTGGCACTTTCATCTTGCTCAGCTTTTCGCCGGTCGATCCAATCCGGGCCTATATTGGCAACGATTTGCTGCATGTTCCGCCGGAGCAATATGCACGTATTGCTGCTCGTTGGGGCCTGGATCAACCCCTGTGGGAGCGTTTTTTCCACTGGTTCTTACGCGTGCTACAGGGCGACCTTGGTTACTCGATGTTGTTTAATGCCCCTGTTGCCAGCGTGATTAAGGAGCGGTTTGCGACCTCGTTTGCGCTGCTGAGCGGTGCGTGGCTGGTTTCCGGTTTATTGGGAACGACAATGGGGTTTGTTGCCGGCCGCTACCTGAACCGTTGGCCGGATAAAGCCATCTGCCGACTTAGCTATCTGCTTTCTTCCTTACCGACCTTTTGGATTGGCATGCTGCTGTTGGCAGTATTTGCGGTACGCTGGCCGCTGTTCCCGGTCTGTTGTGCGTGGGAACCGGGAAATAACAGCGATATGGCAACGCTGACTGAACGTCTGCGCCATTTGGTTCTCCCTGTTTGCGCACTTAGCCTGCTGGGGCTGGGGCAAATTACGTTGCACACGCGGGAAAGTATCGCCAGCGTGATGAAAAGCGAATTTGTTCGTTTTGCGCGTTCGCAGGGTGACAAGGGGTGGTCGCTGTTGCGTCACCAGGTTCTGCGACACGCCATCACGCCAGCGCTATGTCTACAGTTTGCCTCGTTGGGCGAACTGTTGGGCGGTGCGTTGCTGGCTGAGAAAGTTTTTGCCTATCCGGGGCTGGGGCAGGCTACCATCGATGCCGGATTACGCGGTGACCTGCCGTTACTGATGGGGATTGTCTTGTTCAGTACCGTGCTGGTGTTTATTGGTAACTCTCTCTCTGCCTGGTTTGTCCATGTTCTGAATCGCGCGCTGGAGCGACCTGATGCTCTATAACCCGACGCCGACGCTTGTTCGTTTTCTGCTATCCGTGAGCGGCCTGTTATTTATTGCAGTATATGGCGCAGCTATGCTGGATAATCCGTTGAACGTGAATCTTCTTGTGCGTCATCTTCCGCCTGATGCGCTGTACTGGTTTGGTACCGACAATCTGGGGCGCGACCTGTGGGTTCGTTGCTTTCAGGGGGCGCTAACCAGCCTGCAAATCGGTATTGGCGCGGCGCTGTGCAGCGGATTCATTGCGTTACTGATGGCGGCGATTTCCCGTCTGCACCCACGCCTGGATGTCGTCATGCGTCTGATCACCGATGCGATGTTGTCCATGCCGCACCTTCTGCTGCTGATTTTGATCTGTTTTACCTTGGGCGGCGGGAAAAGCGGGGTGATTATGGCGGTTGCGCTCACACACTGGCCGCGGCTGGCATTGATTTTACGTGCTGAAGCGGAACGCGTTGCCCACAGTGATTACCTGACACTCACCTGGCGACTGGGGCATGGCCACTTTTACTGCTGGCGGCATCACTATTTACCTACGCTATTGCCCCAGTGGTTAACGGGAACGTTGCTGATGTTCCCTCATGCGGTATTGCACAGTGCAGCGTTAAGTTTCCTTGGCTTCGGGCTGGCACCCCACGAACCTTCGCTGGGACTGTTGCTGGCAGATGCGCTGCGGTTTATCAGTCATGGCGACTGGTGGCTGGTGCTGTTTCCAGGGCTGATGCTATTTCTCCTTGTGATGCTATTTGATCAATTTGCCCGGGCGGTACATCGTTTATGGTTGAGAGGTGATGCATGTTGAGTTTGCGGCAGATTTCGCTGGAAGTGGCGCGTTATCGCTGGTACGGCGCAAAAAAATGGTCCTCGTTGCTGCAGGATGTCTCTTTTGATGTTGCGCCGGGCCAGATGGTGGCGTTAGTGGGGGGCAGTGGTGAGGGTAAGAGCTTGCTGCTGCAATGCTTACTCGATCTGTTGCCGGAAAATTTGCGCTTTCATGGCAATATCACCCTTAATGGGAAAATGCTGGATAACAATGACATCAGGGCATGCCGTGGCAGTACGTTTAGTTATGTTCCGCAAGGTGTGCAGGCGCTGAATCCGCTGCTGTCTATTGAAAAGCATTTACGAAGAGCCAGCCAGCTTTCCGGTCAGGCGTGGAATGCAGGGCAAATTGAACACTTGCTCGAACGTCATCATCTGGAAACCACCGTGTTAGAGGCTTTCCCGCGTCAGCTTTCGGGAGGAATGGCCAAACGCATTCTGGCGTGTCATGCCGCACTCAGCCAGGCTCGTTATATTCTTGCTGATGAGATTACCGCCTGGCTTGATGCGCCTCTGGCAAATCAACTGCTGGAACAGCTACGCGGCCTGTGTGAGCGGGGCGCGGGCGTTTTATGGGTGACACATGATCTCACTCTGGCTGCACGTCACGCAGATCGCATTGTCGCGCTGCATCAAGGAACGGTGTCGGATAATGTCAGCCGGGAACAGCTTTTACGCGGTGAAATTAGTGAACATCTAAAACGGCAATGGCGAGCGCTGCCCGAAAGAAATCAACTTTTTGGAGAGCGGTATGCTGTGCTGTCGTGATGTGTTCATTCGTCAGGGAGGTAAAATACTGTGGCAAAATCTCTCGTTCTCGTTGTCACCAGGGGAGCGCATTGGGATTTGCGCACCCAGTGGAACCGGAAAAACAACGCTGGGACGTGTGCTTGCGGGGTGGCAAAAGCCGACGTCCGGCGACGTTCTGGTTGATGACCAACCGTTGCCGCGCCATCAATATTGCCCGGTGCAGCTTGTACCGCAGCATCCGGAATTAACCTTTAACCCCAGACGGAGTACCGGTGATGCGGTTCATGATGCATGGCGGCCAGATGCAGAAACGCTTGCCCGACTGCATATTAAGCCGGAGTGGCTAACGCGTCGTCCCGGACAACTTTCGGGCGGTGAGCTGGCGCGAATTGCCATACTGCGGGCGCTCGACCCGCGTACGCGTTTTCTGATTGCCGATGAAATTACCGCCCAGCTCGATCCTTCCATTCAAAGGGATATCTGGGCGCTGCTGCTTGAAGAATGTCAGCGTCGGCCATTGGCTATGCTGATTATCAGCCATCAACAGGCATTGCTTGATCAGCTTTGTTCCAGCAAGCTCATTGTAGCGTGAAATGAAACAAGGGCTTGCAGCTGGCCTATTGATTTAATTGATATGTTATATTATAACATTCCACTCGCAAATGATTTGAGGGTGAAATTTTGGCTATGCATTTGGAAAAATTGGCAGTCGTTCTGGGGATGCTTTTTGTTAGTAGCCAGGTACTGGCGCATGGTCACCATTCCCATGGTGCACCAATGACCGAAATAGAACAAAAGGCGGCAGAAGGCGTTTTTGATGACAAAAATGTGCAGAACCGTACGCTAGCCGACTGGGATGGCATGTGGCAGTCTGTCTATCCGTATCTGGTGAGTGGCGAACTGGATCCGGTATTCAAACAGAAAGCGGAGAAAGACAAGAGCAAAACGGCAGAGCAGGTTAAAGCCTATTACCGTAAGGGCTACGCGACCGATGTTGACACTATTGGTATTGAAAACGGCGTAATGGAGTTTCATACCGGTAAAAAGGTGGCATCGTGTAAGTATGATTATGCCGGATATAAAATTTTGAACTATACGTCAGGCAAGAAAGGTGTGCGTTATCTGTTCGAGTGTAAAGACGCTGGCAGCGACGCGCCGAAATACGTGCAATTCAGCGATCACATTATTGCGCCACGTAAATCGAGCCACTTCCATATCTTTATGGGTAATACCTCGCAGGCTGCCTTGCTTGAAGAGATGGATAACTGGCCAACCTATTACCCTTATCAGCTCAAGGGAGAAGAGGTGGTGGATGAAATGCTGCACCATTAATCCCGACTGAAACTGTTCACAAAAACCCGCCGATGTTGGCGGGTTTTTGTGTATTACACTGACAGGAACATTATTTCCCGGATGTCAGCGTGTTGTAGCTGGTCATCAGGTTGCGATAGTCAGGAATATGGTTGGAGAACAACGTTCCCAGCCCTTCAATATCGTTGCGCCAGTCACGGTGTAATTCGCAGGCCAGACCGAACCACGTCATTAATTGTACGCCGGCAGACGACATACGATTCCATGCGGAATCACGGGTCAGCGGATTAAACGTACCGGATGCATCAGTGACCACAAACACGTCGAAACCGGCTTCAATGGCAGAAAGCGCAGGGAATGCGACGCAGACTTCGGTCACCACCCCGGCAATAATTAGCTGCTTTTTGCCTGTCGCTTTGATCGCGTTAACAAAATCTTCGTTATCCCAGGCATTAATCTGGCCAGGACGTGCGATGTAAGGGGCATCCGGGAACAGTTCTTTCAGCTCAGGAACCAATGGACCGTTAGGACCCGTTTCAAAGCTGGTGGTCAGAATCGTCGGGAGTTTGAAATATTTCGCCAGATCGCCTAATGCCAGAACGTTGTTTTTAAACTTGTCTGGATCGATGTCACGGACCAGCGAAAGTAAACCCGTTTGGTGATCGACCAGTAGTACGGCAGCCTGATCTTTATCAAGGCGTTTATAAGCAATAGTCATTTTTCTTTCTCCATGTGATGAGAGGGGGCCTTGCGGGCTGAATCTACTGATAAACATTAGTGGCTAAACGGGGCATTGGGTAGGCGCAAAAGTGGGTTTCATCGTTGCAAATCTGGAACGAATAATGATGTTGCAATCGGACTGAAACAGAATGCTATATTCTAAAGCTTCTCTTTCCATCCCCTGGCGCATTCGTTAGCATATTGTCTCGCAGCAAGTGCATGTGTTTTTTCAGGAAGAGGTTAACGTGTTCGCAGAGTATGGAGTTCTGAATTACTGGACGTATCTGGTGGGTGCTATTTTTATCGTGCTGGTACCGGGGCCAAATACGATATTTGTGCTGAAGAACAGCGTCGGTCGTGGAGTGAAGGGCGGTTATTTGGCAGCAAGCGGTGTGTTTATCGGTGATGCCGTATTGATGTTTCTGGCCTATGCTGGCGTAGCAGCGCTTATCAAAACAACACCCGTATTGTTCAATATTGTTCGTTATCTCGGCGCGTTTTATCTGCTGTATCTCGGTGCGAAGATCCTGTATGCCACACTGAAATCGAAAGCCAGCGACGCTGCGCCAGAAGAAGTTCCGTTTGGTGCGATTTTCAAACGTGCATTAATTTTGAGTCTGACGAATCCTAAAGCCATTCTGTTTTATGTATCGTTCTTCGTACAGTTTATTGATGTCAACGCGACTCACTCAGGGTTGTCGTTCTTTATTTTGGCGATGACGCTTGAAATAGTGAGCTTTTTCTATCTGAGCTTCCTTATTTTCTCCGGTGCGTTTGTGACACAGTATATTCGTACGAAGAAAAAACTGGCTAAAGTTGGGAATTCCCTCATTGGCTTGATCTTTGTCGGTTTTGCCGCACGTCTGGCGACGCTTCAGTCGTAACGCTATTGGCCCGCTGTTGACGGCGGGCTTTCAGTATTAAGCTGTTCCCTTCATTGAAAAATGGGATTGTTATAACCAATAAATGGTATTTTAAATATATATTTTGAAGCGTACCCTGTTCACAGCAGCGATTCAATAAGACTCGCTGGTTGTCGACTGGAAAAGGGAAGAAAAATGCTTCAAATTCCACAGAATCATATTCATACACGCTCAACGCCGTTCTGGAACAAAGAAACTGCACCTGCCGGAATTTTCGAACGCCACCTTGATAAGGGTACCCGTGCCGGGGTTTATCCTCGACTTTCTGTGATGCAGGGGGCGGTCAAATATCTCGGATTTGCAGATGAACACAGCCCGGAGCCAGAAGAGGTGATGATTATCGAAGCCGGTCAGTTCGGCGTTTTTCCACCGGAGAAATGGCATAACATCGAAGTAATGACCGACGATACCTACTTTAATATCGACTTTTTCGTGGCGCCCGAAGTGTTGATGGAGAGCGCAAATCAACGAAAAGTTGTGCGTACCGGCAAGGAGTAAATCATGGGTAAAGCAACCTACACCGTTACAGTCACCAATAACAGCAATGGCGTGTCTGTCGATTATGAAACTGAAACGCCGATGTCGCTGTTGATTCCGGATGTCGCCGCTGAAGTGGTTAAAGACCTGGTCAATACGGTTCGTTCATACGATACCGAGAATGAGCACGAAGTCTGCGGCTGGTAGATGTTAGCCTCTGCCTCTGATTGAATATTTTCGTTTTTGATTTATAAACCGCACTGCGTTTTGATGGCGCAGTGCGGTTTTTTTGTCCGTGTTAAACCTGGAAATATCCGGAAAAAGATTTCTTAAGAATACCTTAAGAAATCCGCATTGATTGCTAATGTTGGATCATTCACAGGGGTTATGATCGTGAAACAGTCACAATACAGAACCTCGCTTATGAAACTGAATACCCGACTAACATTACCCATTTTCATTCTTGGGCTGGTCATCGTAGCGATCCCGTTCACTGCGAACTGGAATCTACCTTTGCTCAACGGTACTGTCGTCAGATGGATTGAGAATGGCCAGGCGTTATGGCTGCTGTTTGGTGCGCTTTTTACTCTCAGCTACATTCGGCCTTTATCACGTCCTGAAGGCGAGAAACAATTTTGGCTTTGGGCGGCTGTGTGGTGGTTGGTATTGCTGGGTCGCAGTACCAGTTGGGGCCGTGATTATTTTCCGGAGTATCCTAAACTTCTGTTCAGAGCTATCTCAGTGGTATTGATTGCGATGATTATTTTGCCTGTCCTGATATCAAAACACTTACGCCAGGATATTGCCCGTCGCTTACGCAATGAACCGCTGCCGCTATGGCTGTTAGCGATCACCACCTGTGCATTTTTGATCTCCGATACGGTAGAGCATCATCGTCTGCTGGCCCCTATCTTTTTGCACAATGCGCAGTACGGCGATCTCATTGAAGAGCTGTATGAACTCCCGTTTATGGCGGGATTGTTTCTGATGAACCTCGGTTTTATGCAGCGGGATAAGCAGGTGGAATCAGCTGCCATTCGCTTTAGTGAACCACAGCTGGCGAAATAACGAGAAAAAGCCTGAGTCTGGGAAGTCAGACTCAGGCGGCCTGGGCGGTGACTTACTCAATGGCCTCGCACAGGCGTGATTTCATGTCGCTATACGTTTGTGCGGCATACTTCTCTGCCCATCCTTGATCGCTAATGTGCTCAATATTGACGGCACAATATTTGGTTTCCGGGGTCTTCGAGATGGGGTCCAGATTATCCTGGGTCAACTCATTACACGCGCCAATCCACCATTGATAGGTCATATACACCGTTCCGGTGTTGATGCGTTCAGAGACATCAGCCCGACTGATAACCTTGCCACGACGCGAACTGACCCATACCAGGTCACGATGACGAATACCTAATTTTTCTGCATCATGGGTATTGATTTGCACATACCCAGGCTCATCGGCCAGGGCCTGCAATGCTGCGCAGTTGCCGGTCATCGAGCGGCACGAATAGTGGCCGACTTCGCGCACAGTGCATAATACCATTGGGTACTTTTCATCAGGTACTTCTGCAGGAGCACGCCACTGTGCGGCAAACAATTTACCTTTGCCATTGGCGGTATCAAACTGGCTGTGTGCATACAGATACGGCGTACCTGGGTGATCGAGTTCCGGGCATGGCCACTGTACATGACCCATATCACCCATTTTTTCGTAAGTCACGCCGTAGAAGAGCGGGCATAGCTCGCGCATCTCATCCCAGATTTGCTGGTTACTTTGATACTGCATCGGATAGCCCATTGCGGTGGCCAGCAGACTGATGATTTCCCAGTCGCGTTTGACATCCCCCGTAGGTTCAATCGCCTGTTCAAACCGCTGGAATCCGCGGTCGGCGCAGGTAAAGACGCCGCCGTGTTCGCCCCAGGAGGTGGCCGGCAGGAGGACGTCGGCCATTTCCGCTGTCTTGGTCATGAAGATATCCTGCACGACAATAAAATCGAGCGCGTTAAACCCTTCGCGGACCAGACCTAAATCGGCCTCGGTTTGCAACGGATCTTCCCCCATGATGTAGTAGGCTTTAATTTTGCCTTCGATAGCCAGATGCGGAACTTCGGTGATGCGCGTCCCAACCTTGTCATCCATCTGATTAACGTCAATCCCCCAGGCGTTGGCGAATTTCTCCCTGACGGTGAAATCGGTCACGTCCTGATACCCTGGGAACTGGTTAGGCAGCACCCCCATATCGCACGCGCCCTGCACGTTATTTTGCCCACGCACCGGCCCAACGCCGACGTTAGGGCGTCCCAGATTGCCGGTCAACAACGCCAGGCTCGACAAACCACGAACCACGTCAACGGCCTGACCAAACTGGGTGACGCCCATTCCCCACATCACAGTTGCCGAGGGCGCTGCGGCAAAAGTACGCATCGCCTGACGAACCTGCTGTGCGGGAACACCCGTTAAATGTTCAACGGCTTCAGGCGCGTAATCCTTGACGGTTTCCCAGTATGTTTCCAGGCCTTCGGCATGTTTTTGCACATATTCGCGATCGTAAAGTTGCTCTTCGATAAGCACATGGCCAAACGCGTTGACCAGCGCCATGTTACAACCGTTTTTCAACTGCAGATGCTGGTCTGCAATTCGGGCAGTTTCAATGCGGCGGGGATCGCAGACAATGATTTTTGCCCCGTTCTGGCGAGCTTTGATCACCCGGCGAGCCACAATCGGGTGCGAGTCGGCACAGTTGTAACCAAAGATCAGCAGGCATTTTGAGTTTTCAATGTCGCTGATGGAATTGCTCATGGCGCCATTGCCTAACGTTTCCTGTAACCCGGCAACGGAAGGGCCATGGCAGACACGGGCGCAGCAATCGACATTATTGGTATGGAGAACACCACGCGCGAATTTTTGCATCACGTAGTTGGTCTCATTCCCTGTTCCACGTGAAGATCCGGTGGTCATGATGGCGCGAGGACCATAGGTATTTTTGATATCGGATAAGCGTTTTGCGGTGTAACGAATGGCTTCATCCCAGCTAACGGGAGTGAATTTCCCACCTTTTTCATAACGGATCATCGGACGAGTCAGACGGGGAGTAAGAAGGCGAGTGTCGTTAAGAAAGTCCCAGCCATAGTAGCCTTTCAGGCATAACTGGTTTTGGTTCGTTACACCCTCTGCGGCTTCGGCGCGGATGATTTTGTTATTTTCAACAACAAGCTTGAGCTTGCACCCGGCCCCACAGTAAGGGCATACACTGGTGATTTTTTTCATCAATAACAGACCTGTTAAATGCTGAAATAGCGCGAATTGTAAACGGAGCCACGCGATACGCATCGCGGACTACGATTTGTCATAGTGACAGGCTGTTTAAGCATAAAGTGTGCCAGAAGTGGAAACCCAGCAATGGCAGGGGCTGAGGGGGAGTCAGTAGACCTGAATGACTGACGATTCGACATTAATGACGAGCTACGTCAGGGCAAATGCCGCCATCGAATGGTTTAACCTTATGAAAGATCAGAAAAAGATGAAAATAACAGGTGATATTGGTCACAAATTTTAATTTTTCAGCGCTATGCTATGCTTTTATACAACGAGTGAATCGTTAACTTAAAAACATAAGCGAGGGATATTATGGGCATTATTTCATGGGTGATTTTCGGTCTTATCGCGGGGATTTTGGCAAAATGGATTATGCCGGGTAAAGATGGCGGCGGATTCTTTATGACCATTATCTTAGGGGTTGTTGGTGCGGTAGTGGGCGGTTGGATCAGTACCTTCTTTGGTTTTGGTAAAGTCGATGGGTTCAACTTTGGCAGTTTCGTCGTAGCCGTTATTGGTGCGATTGTGGTGTTGTTTATCTACAGAAAAATCAAAAGCTAAGCAAACATACTGACAATAAAGGCCACTGATAAGTGGCCTTTATTCTCAGATTACCACCAGCCCAGTTCCGTTCCCAGCACGACAATAATGGCCACGCCAATCATAATAAGCGTTGTTTTTTTCATCGTTATGCTCCTGGTGAGGCGTAGCCGCCAATAAAGAACCAGGACAGGAAAACGACAGCGGAAATGAAAATAATAACGGGGAAAATAATACCGAGTCGCATACGCTTATCTGCCAGAATAATTTAAAGACGATTAAGCATAACAGGGCTTAATGTACGACAAAAGCGGTTTTATCCTGGCGTTTCTTATCCTGATACATCGCACTGTCTGCAAGATGAAGTGCACAGTTGACGTCTGTCTCCAGCGGGTCAATTTCTACAACTCCCAGACTGGCTCCCGGATAATACAGACAGATATCACCAAGGTCATAGTCACCGCAAATTAGCTGCTGTAAGTGGTTTTTCACGCTTTGCAAACGAACACACGGCGACATTTCGATTCCCAATGACAGGCTGGCGACTAAAAATTCGTCACCGCCCAGACGACCAAGAATATCATTCTCACTGCATCCACGGCGTAAACGCTGGCCAATTTGGATCAAAAACTGGTCACCGACTTCGTGCCCAAAACGATCGTTGATCAGTTTGAAATCATCTAAATCAATATAGGCGACAATAATTTTGTGCCTCAGGTGGCGTGCCAGCGAGAAGAGGGTTTCGATATTTTCAAAGATTGCCCGACGGTTAGGTAGCCCGGTCAGAACGTCAGTGTAGGAGTGGGCGATCAGCGCAGCATTCGCTTCACGTAATTGAGCAACCAGCGATTCTTTCTGAATAGACTGCGCTATCAGGCCCGCGAACAGATGCAGTACCTGTTCACCTCGTTCACTAAGCGGTTGTTGCTGACGACTGGTGGCGCAGAGGGTGCCATAGAACGTGCCATCGGGCAGGTGGACAGGAGTACTCAGAAAGGTTGTGATCTCCAGCGCGCGTGCGGCGGTACATTCTGGCCAGCGCGCGGGAACGTTATCGCTATACAGACAGTTTGCGTCTATTGCGCGCTTGCAGAGTGTCTCATCCCACGGCACCGACAGCCCTTCGGGGATCTGCATTTGCTTACTATTACGCGCATACAGAATATGCTGCAGACGCGCATCTAAATCGACCTTAGTAAGATAGGTCGACTCCATCTCAGTCACTACCTCCAGCATCTCCAGAAGTTGCCGAACCAGACTCTCAACAGACTGCTCTGTGGCTAATGATTGTGAGACTCGGGCAAGGATCATGTCTGACATGAGAGGCAAATACTCCAGAATGCTGATAAGTCCTGTATTGCCCGCATAATAGAACATCGGAGGGAAAGATGAAACACGCTATCCGGGTCAAAATGTAGACATGGGATTGAAACTCGTCAGTAAAACATGGAGATAGGTGGGGAGTCGGGGTACTCTTCCAGTGTAACGTTTTTAACAGGAGTGAATATGAAACTTGCCTCTATTGTTGTGCCCGGCATTTTGGTGCTGGCGGGGTGTTCCACATCACCTGAAGCACCAGTACCACCGAAAATTGGCATGGCGAACCCGGCATCCGTATATTGTGAGCAAAAGGGCGGCGTGCTGGTTGCGGTGCAGACACCGCAAGGTGTAAGGTCGGATTGCAAACTACCCGGTGGCGAAGTTATTGATGAATGGGCGCTTTGGCGCAGAGATCATCCGGCAACGGGCAAATAACCCGCTGTCACAATTGACGTAACCACTCAGCCAGAACCAGCGCATGGTTTTGCTGTGTATCCTTCGCTGCATACAGCAGCGTTAACGGCTGTTGCCGGGCAATGTCCGCGAGTCGCTTGCCTTCCTGCTGTTGCTGGGCAAGTTCTACGCGGTATTGCTCGGAGAAATGAGCAAAATCGATGATATCTGCGTGGAATGCCTTACGTAAATCAGATGAGGGCGTCAGCGCTTTATCCCATTCATTGAAAACAAGATCGGTTTTTTTCACCCCGCGCGGCCACAGCCTGTCGACCAGAACACGATAGCCATCACTTTTTTCTGCCGGGTCATACACGCGTTTACACTGAATATTCATCTCTTAATCCGCTCCGTTAAGCTACTGAACTCGTCTTCACTACGGCTAAATAAGATCGTAAAACGTGACCATTATAGCATTTTGGCCACATAGACTCTCAATTTAAGGGATTGTGGTAACAACAAAAAATCGGTAGGCTGAGGCTCCTTATGTTGTCCCTCATTGTCTGGACATAAGGAAAGTTAATGGAAATTTCCCCTGTTAAAGATACGCTTCGCATTGCGCTGGTGGGCGATTACAGCCCCGATATTGTGGCTCACCAGGCTATTCCCCTTGCCATCGATGATGCTGCTGCCGTTCTGGAATTAGTGGCTGATTATGACTGGCTCACCACATCTGATATTAGTAGTGGCGAAGATTTAGTCGGCTATGATGCCATCTGGGTGGTCCCTGGCAGTCCTTACCAGCACCAGGAAGGCGCGCTGACGGCAATACGTTACGCCCGCGAAAACAGCATTCCATTTTTGGGCACTTGTGGCGGTTTTCAGCATGCCATTCTCGAGTATGCTCGCAATGTGCTGGGCTGGCGTGATGCTGCGCATGCGGAAACAGAGACCTCGGGCCGTATGGTGATTGCACCGCTGACCTGCTCGTTGGTCGAAAAGACGGATGATATTGAACTGCGCGCGAATACGTTGATCGCCAGAGCCTACGGACGGGATGTCATTACAGAGGGGTATCACTGTAACTATGGCGTGTCGGAAACTTTTGCTGCTGAGCTTGAAAGCGGCGATCTGCGAGTGACGGGCTGGGATGACGCTGGTGATGTTCGCGCTATTGAACTGGTGACACATCCGTTTTATGTCGGGACGCTTTTTCAGCATGAACGAGGGGCACTGGCAGGAAAGCCTGTACCGCTCGTCCAGGCACTGCTGCGCGCGGCCAGAGGATAACAACTGGGCAGGTTGCTTATTCGCCTGCCCGGTGTATTACGTGCTGGCGATCTCTTTGTCGCGTCCTGAACAGACGCCAAACACGGCCATGATGAGAGCGAGCAGTGCGACGCCAACCAGCGGGATCTGCCAGCTATCGTTAAGATCGTGAATTTTCCCCATCACCGGTGGCCCACATGCGGCCAGCAAATATCCGACAGATTGCGCCATGCCTGATAGCGCGGCAGCCTGGTGCGCTGAGCTTGCACGTAGCCCGATAAAGGTGAGACCGAGGATCATCGTGGCACCGGAGCCAAAGCCAAACAGCACGGTCCACAGGGCCGCCTGCCCGGGCATAACAGCAAACCCTGCAGCGCCGACAGCGCACATTAACGAGACCAGTGCGGCGATAGTACGCTGATCTTTAAACCGATACAGAACGAGGGGGATCAGTAGCCCGGGAGCTGCGGTCGCCAGTTGCAGCAAACCATGCAGCGATCCCGCCTGTGCCTCACTGTAGCCGTGGCTGATCATAATGGCGGGTAACCAGCCGATAATGACATAATAGATGAGTGAGTTGATGCCCAAAAACAGCGTGACCTGCCAGGCGAGACTGGAGCGCCAGATCGCGCGGGAGTGCAACGCTCGCGAATTACTGAGGCTGGCATTGGCCGTCTGGCGCCATTGAGGTAACCAGATCAATAACGCCAGCAGCGGAAAGATCATTAACATCATCAGTGCGCCGCGCCAGCCAAATCCATTTAACGCCAGCGGCACGACCATTGCCGACCCCAGCGCTGCTGCAGCGCCCATCGTTAACGAATACGCCCCGGTAAGCTTTGCCACATGCTGTGAAAAATCACGCTTAATGAGTCCCGGCAAAAGGACATTTCCCAGTGCGATGCCACAGCCAATGACTGCCGTCCCACCAAACAAGGCTCCGGATGAAGGGAGCGAACGTATAGCAATACCCACACAGATCAGCAGCATGGCTGCTAACAGGCTGCGCTCAATGCCCCAACGGCGCGCAACGGCGGCAGCGAGGGGGGATACCAGCGCGAAGGCCAGCAGCGGCAGGGTAGTCAGAAGTCCCGTCTGGGCGGTACTCAGGCCGTAGTCGGCGCGAATGGCATCCAGCAATGGGGCTGCACCGGTAAAGGTGACGCGTAGTGTGGTGGCAATCATCAGGATCCCCGCGATCAGCAGCACTGCGCTTTTGCCGCGGGAGGAAGGTGTAATAATCATTTTTTTCTCATATCGTCAGGCGAGGCGATACTTTAGCGTTTTTACACTATGGATGAATCAAGCTAAAATGACAGTTTATCGCTAAAATAGGACATTCTGATGTTGGGGCTGAGACTGGATGGGTATCAACCCGATCTTTACCACGATGCCGCCGTGGCTTTTTGTATTCAGGCTCAGGAAGATGAACTTTTCAGCCCACTGCATCAACACCGCAAAGGTCAGTTAATCCTGGCGTTACATGGTGCAATTACCTGCGAAGTGGAGAACGCCATGTGGATGGTGCCGCCGCAATATGCGGTGTGGATCCCTGGCGAAATTCCACACAGCAACCACGTTACCGTGGGCGCGCAATTGTGTTTTCTGTTTATTGAGCCGCAGGCTGTCGTGATGCCTGAACGTTGCTGTACGCTGAAAATCGCTCCGTTATGTCGGGAACTTATTCTTGCGCTGGCGAACAAAACGGATGCCCAGCTCTGTGAACCAGCTACCCAGCGGTTAACGCAGGTGTTGTTTGACGAACTCCCGCAGCAGCCACAGGAGCAAATGCAGTTACCAGTATCCGATCACCCGAAAATTCGCAAGATGGTGGCGACGATGGCGCAGGAACCTGCACAATGGCAAACACTGGGGCAGTGGGCCAACGTGTTTGCCATGAGTGAGCGTAACCTTGCTCGTCTGGTTGTCAAAGAAACAGGATTAAGCTTTCGCCGCTGGCGTCACCAGCTACAGCTGATCCTGGCGCTGCAAGCTCTAATCGACGGGCACAATGTACAGCAGGTTGCTCAAATGCTCGGTTACGATTCAACGACCGCGTTTATCACCATGTTCAAAAAAGGCCTGGGACAAACGCCAGGCCGTTATCTGGCAGGATTGACTACTGCTTCCCAACAATCAACGAGACCAGACCTGCCGCAATGAGCGGTCCCACTGGCACCCCGCGAAACAGCGCCACGCCCAGAACCGTGCCCACCAGTAAACCGGCGACGAGTTGAGGTTGGCTACCCATCAGCGTGACGCCGCGCCCGCCAAGCCAGGAGACAACAACGCCGACGGCGATAGCGACCAGCGACTTCCAGTTTACAAAGGAGTGAATAAGCGTAGAGGGGGGCAGCGTTCCGCTGGCGATCGGCGCCATGACGCCAATGGTCAGAATAATAATCCCAACGGTAAGCCCCTGCTTTTCAATCCACGGGAAGAATGTATTCAGCGGAGTAACACGGACGATTATCAGCACCAGAATTGAAACGGCGACAGTGGTGTTGTGGCTGACAAAGCCCAGAGCTGCCAGTCCAAGCAGGATCAGCAGAGTGACATCAAACATCGTAGTTTCCTTGCCAAAAGAAAAAATAAGCCTGCTTACTGTACGCGTAAACGCGTGACGGAACAGGCTTTTTTTAATGATTATGATTTTTTTTGGGCTAATGCACGATGCGACGTTTTTTACTGCTAACGCAGACCGTTATTGTTCACGGCGGAAAGGGATTAATTCAGGTTGCGCGATACGCAGGTAATCTGCGGTATCCATGATCACTGATTTTTCCAGCAACCCGGCATTAAATGCGATTTCATGAAAACGCTCAAACAATAGCGGATCGGCGACCAGCTTGAGATTCGGGTGGAAGCTAAACGGCGGGATCGCGCCAAATACACAGCCGGTAAGTTCATCGACTTCCGCCGGGCTGGCAAGCGATGCTCTTAACCCACCAATATGACCTGCTAACAAACTGAGATCGGCCTGCTGGTCAGCGGGCAAAATTGCCAACACATGCTGATTAACGCCGTTGCCTTTGACCTTACAGACCAGGGCTTTTGCTCCCTGGCCGAGCGCGGTACCACGAATTTCAGAAACTGCCTCACATTTGCCGACGGCTTCATGGCTTACCACGCGGTACGTTGCGCCTTGCTCTGACAACAGCGAAATTAAACGCTGATGCGTTGCGTTACCTTTGTTCACTTCCGTCATGACTTACTCCTGGTACAACAATGAAAATCCTGCAGAAAAATAATCACGCACCGGCGCGTTTTTTCTGTTTGTTCAGATAGAGCTGTGCATCAGATGCTTTGTAAGCATCATCAATAGTGTCGTTCGGCTGCATATTATAAACCCCGGCGGAGAAGCTGATGGAAATATCATGCGCAATAATTTGTAAGTTATAGCGAATTCTCTCTAGCAGGCGGGGCGTTAAATCACTGGGATGGTCGATGAGGATGATACAAAACTCATCGCCGCCGAGGCGGATGGCGTAGTCGCTTTTGCGAATGGAACTTTGAATGGCTTTGGCCAGATGAGTGATAATCCGATCACCTTCTTTATGCCCTAACGTATCATTGATGACTTTCAGCTTATCGCAGTCGATGGCGATAAAGGTGACGAGAGTGCCCGTATTGACCAACTGCTGCAAACGTTGTTCGAGCGTCGGGGTTAAAACTTTCCGATTGTAGAGTCCGGTCATGGCGTCACTGATATTTTCGCGCGTGACGTTGTGATACAAGCGAAAATGCGTTCTGACCAAATTCAACAGCAAAATTGTTGCCAGCAGATAGAAAGCGAAGATTTTCCAGGATGAGACAATAAAGTACATTAAATCAAGCGTTAAAGTGATGCGTATGCCGCCTGGAATGTCCTTCTCGTAGTGAACATAGTGAAACAGGTTAGTCTCACTTTGGTGAACGAGAATCTCTTTACCGGAGCTGGTATCCGAGAGCGTAACGTTAAGATAGCGCCATACCAGAGGCCGGTCGCTGGTATAAAAGATATTCTTTAAATTCTCTTTGTTGATATCCACCATTACTACACCTTTTAACTTACCGGTAGAGTAGACCGGCGTTAAAAAGCTCATCACCTTTTTCCCGGTCAGGTTATCCAGATAAATACTGGAGATCACCGTACGCCCCGTGAAAATACCGTCAATATCATTCTGGTCGATGCCCAGGGTGCCTTTTTGCAAAAAAGTCCAGTTATGTATCGCAAATTGGCGCGAGTCGATTCGGTCATAGAAATAGACGTAGTTATTTTTGAGGTCGACGTAATATCGGAATTTATACTCCAGCGTACCTAATCCCTGACCGTAATCTTTCTGCTCACGATTAGCGTTTACCGCCTTATCAAAAGAGGGCAGCAGGAATATGTCTTCAAGTTGTTCGCTACATTTCGTTGAGGTGGTTTGCAGCGTCCCGTGCAATGGCGGGTAGTTATGCTCTGTGAGATTGAGTCCATGAGTGCCGTTAACGCTGTCGAAAGCGTTGCAAAGTGCTTTTTGTTGTTCGACAGACGCGGGTTCCTGAGGGGATGAAAATGTGCGCATCAGATGGGCGGCAATACTTTGATTAGTATACTTATCATAAAGAAACGATGAGTCGGCTTTCTCATTGATATAGCGCATGTACGCATTCATCGCTTTATCGCTGGCAATGAGCTCATAAACCAAAAAAGAAGACGTCAAAACAATTACGCTAACGGAGATAAAGAGCCTGAGCGCTTTATGATGCAATTTCATAATGATTTACAGCCCTGTAAGTCTGATACTTCAGTCTATCACACGGTATAGCTCCTCTCTAACGCTACGCGGAAGGACATTTTGTAATAAAAAACATTCGTACTCTTCACCTTTAACTCTTAATGTTGTATTTATAATGCAACTTATAGAAAAGGAGACAGGCAGATGAGCACGACTGAAAAAGCGGGCCATACGTTTTTAGCCAGCCTGGGCAAAACCCGTCTGCGTCCGGGGGGCATTGAAGCAACAGAGTGGTTGTTCAGCCAGTCACAGCTGGCGCCCGACAGCCAGGTGCTGGAAGTGGCCTGTAATATGGCCACCACGGCGATAGAGATAGCACAACGCTTTGGTTGTACGGTCTACGCTATCGATATGGATAAAACCGCGCTATCAAATGCCAGAAATAATGTGGCAGCAAATGGGCTGGAAAATCACATTCATGTGATGGCTGCGAATGCCAGTACCCTTCCTTTTGCGGATAACAGCTTCGATGTGGTGATTAACGAGGCCATGCTAACAATGTATGCCGATAAAGCGAAGGCGAAATTAATTGCCGAATATTATCGCGTGTTGAAACCCGGCGGTCGTCTGTTAACCCACGACATTATGTTCACCACTCAAAGACTGGACGCGAGCGAGCAGGGCAAGCTTGTGGAGGTGGTGAAATCAAACGTGAGTCCGATGACCAGACAAGGCTGGCGTGAGTTATTTCTCAACTGCGGTTTTGAACAGGTCATGCAGCAGAATGGCGCTATGTCGCTGATGTCGCCAGGAGGATTAATTCGTGATGAGGGAGTTACTGGGGCGATTAAAATTATGTTTAACGGTTTACGCACTTACGAAAATCGCCGTCGGTTCCTGAAAATGTTTCGCTTCTTCCGTTCGCAACGTCATCAGCTAAACTACATTGCCTGCTGCTCTGTTAAGGGAAAATAAAAACAGGATGGGGCACTATTTATAAAATCAGTCAGCACATATACGCGCTGACTGATTTGTTTAGGCTAATTATTGCTGGTCGTACTTTGCTTATGGAACAGTTCGCGGAATACCGGGTAAATATCATCCTGATCGCGAATATGCTGCATCGCAAAGTTATCAAAGGTTGATTGCAGATGTTCGTATTCACGCCACAAGGTCTGGTGCGCACGGCGAGTGATTTCGATATAGCTGTAATATCTCACCACCGGCAGCAGTTTTTTCGCCAGGATTTCATGACACAGTGGTGAATCATCTGCCCAGTTATCGCCATCCGATGCCTGAGCGGCATAGATATTCCACTGGGCAGGGTTGTAGCGATCTTTTACCACTTCATCCATTAACTTCAGGGCGCTGGAAACTATGGTTCCCCCCGTTTCCTGAGAGTAGAAGAACTCGTGTTCATCAACCTCTTTCGCCTGAGTATGATGGCGAATATAGACAACCTCCACGTTTTTGTAAGTGCGGCTCAGGAACAGATACAGCAGGATATAAAAACGTTTTGCCATATCTTTAGTCGACTGATCCATTGAGCCGGAGACGTCCATCAGACAGAACATCACCGCCTGGCTGGAAGGATCGGGTCGTTTCTCATAATTCTTGTAGCGCAAATCAAAAGTATCTATAAACGGCACGCGTTCGATTTTTGCCCGTAGTTCGGCAATCTCTTTGCGTAACCTTTCCTCTTCCAGCAACTGCGCGGGTTCACTTTTGGCGACGGTTTCCAGATCGGCCTCAAGCGCATGCAGTTCACGACGTTTACCCGCCGTCATTGCTGTGCGACGCGCCAGTGAGTTTTGCAAGGAGCGCACCACGCTGATATTGGCGGGCACACCGTTGGAGGTAAATCCTGCACGGTGCGTTTTAAACTCCGTTAACTGACGTTGCTGATTCTGCTTCAGGTTAGGCAGCGCTAAATCTTCGAACAGCAGATCAAGATATTCATCTTTAGATATCTGAAAGACGAACTCATCCTGACCCTCGCCATCCTGACTGGCCTGGCCTTGTCCGCTACCTGAACCGCCGCCGCCCCCCTGCGGACGTTCGATACGGTCATTCTGTACAAAATGATCATTACCTGGATGCACGCGATGACGCAGGCCACCGCGCCCCTGATGAAACATCGGTTCGCTAATATCATCGGTCGGAATAGAGACAGATTCGCCGCTATCTACATCGGTCACCGAACGCTTGTTAATGGCCTCGGAGATCGACTGTTTAATTTGCGATTTATAACGGCGCAAGAAGCGTTGGCGATTTACCGTGCTCTTGTTCTTGCCGTTAAGACGCCGGTCAATAAACCAGGTCATATGCCCCCCGTACTGCCAACTGTTCGCCATGTCTGTAAGTGCCGGATGGCGCTGGCGCTATCCGGCCTACGGAACATTATTTTGCAAGCCCGGTAAGCGCATGCACCACCGGGCACTTATGTTAAGACGATTTACGTACGCGCAAATACCATTCGCACAGTAAACGTACCTGTTTACGCGTATAGCCTTTTTCCATCATACGGTCGACAAAATCGTCGTGTTTTTTCTGCTCGTCAGTCGAGGTTTTAGCATTGAACGAAATGACCGGCAGCAGCTCCTCGGTATTCGAGAACATTTTCTTCTCAATAACCGTGCGTAGTTTTTCGTAACTGGTCCAGTTTGGATTGCGACCGCTGTTATTCGCTCTGGCACGCAGAACAAAGTTGACGATCTCGTTACGGAAATCTTTCGGGTTGCTGATACCCGCCGGCTTTTCAATTTTCTCCAGTTCTGAGTTCAGTGACTCGCGATCGAACAGCTGACCGGTATCTGGATCGCGATACTCCTGATCCTGAATCCAGAAATCCGCATAGGTCACATAACGGTCAAAAATGTTCTGTCCGTATTCGGAATAAGATTCGAGATAAGCCGTCTGGATCTCTTTGCCGATGAATTCAGCATATTTCGGGATCAGATAGCCTTTCAGGAACTCAAGATAACGCTCAGCCTGCTCCTGCGGGAATTGCTCGCGTTCGATTTGCTGCTCCAGTACGTAGAACAGATGAACCGGGTTAGCTGCCACTTCGGCATGGTCAAAGTTAAAGACGCGAGAGAGGATCTTAAACGCGAAACGCGTGGACAGACCGTTCATTCCCTCATCAACCCCGGCGTAATCCCGATACTCCTGATAGGATTTCGCTTTTGGATCGGTATCTTTCAGGCTTTCGCCATCGTAAACGCGCATCTTCGAGTAAATGCTCGAGTTCTCAGGTTCTTTCAGGCGAGAAAGAATGGTAAAGCGAGAGAGGGTTTCCAGCGTGCCCGGTGCGCAAGGCGCATGGGTCAACTCACTATGGTTAAGCAGTTTTTCGTAAATTTTGATCTCTTCAGAGATCCGCAGGCAATAAGGCACTTTGACAATGTAAACACGGTCAAGGAACGCCTCATTGTTTTTGTTATTACGGAACGTCACCCATTCAGATTCGTTCGAGTGGGCAAGAATAATCCCGTTAAACGGCAGGGCGGAGATACCTTCTGTCCCGTTGTAGTTTCCTTCCTGGGTGGCAGTCAGCAGAGGATGCAGCACTTTAATCGGTGCTTTAAACATCTCTACGAATTCCATAATCCCCTGGTTGGAGCGGCACAGCGCACCCGAGTAGCCATAGGCGTCAGGATCGTTCTGGGCGTGGTGTTCGAGTTTACGAATATCCACTTTCCCGACCAGAGCGGAAATGTCCTGGTTGTTTTCATCACCAGGCTCCGTTTTAGCGATGGCGATTTGCTCGAGAATAGACGGCCAGACTTTGACGACTCGGAATTTAGTGATGTCCCCGCCGAAATCATGCAAACGCTTCGCAGCCCACGGCGACATGATTGTACCGAGATAGCGACGCGGAACCCCATACTCTTTTTCCAGGATCTGTGCATCTTCCTGCGGATTAAACAGGCATAACGGATGATCGTTAACCGGGCTACGTTCACCATTGGCGCTGAGGACATAAATGGGCACTCTTTGCATCAGCGATTTCAGTCGCTCTGCAAGCGATGATTTTCCGCCTCCCACCGGCCCCAGCAGATAGAGGATCTGCTTCTTCTCTTCCAGCCCCTGAGCCGCATGTTTCAGATAAGAAACAATCTGTTCAATCGCGTCTTCCATGCCGTAAAACTCTTCAAAAGCGGGATAACGTGCAATCACCCGATTCGAAAAGAGTCGAGAAAGTCGAGGTTCGTGGGCAGTGTCAACCATGACAGGCTCACCAATAGCCATTAATAGCCGCTCTGCCGCGTTGGCATAAGCACTGCGATCTTGCCGACAAGTGGTAAGAAACTCCTGCAGCGTGAACTCTTCGTCCTTGGCAGCTTCATAACGCTGGCGATAGTGATCGAATATATTCATGGTATGCCGTCCTTTCGTTTTTTAGCACATGTTAAGAGCCGTTCATATGAATAGTAGAGGCCCCTGAAGAGGTAAACTGAACGACGTCGCTGCTGAAGAAATAAGCAACTCTCATGCCATTTCGATGGTCAGGAGATCAACGCATTCGGTGATACACCTTCTAAATTTAAGCGTAGATGGCATTTGCAAAACTTGCCTGTACGCGCAAATGAATTTCAATGGCATATCAATAACTCATCAGCAAAAAAAGCACATGTTATGTAAAGAAATGGGGCTGAATTCATGTGGTGTTCACCGTACTGCAAGCAAAATGTCATCACTCGTTGAGAAATTAGGGGGTTACATTGGGCAGGTAATACGTAAAATAGTTGGGCTGAAGCGTATTGGCGGTTACACTTTCGTCGCTAAACATTTGAATAAGGAATTATGGATTGTGACCAAACTCAAACTTCTGGCACTTGGCGTGCTTATTGCCACGTCCGCGAGCGTCGCGCAAGCAGAAAGCAACCTGACGCTGGGCGCAGGCGTTGGTGTGGTTGAACACCCTTACAAAAACTACGATAGTGACGTTTACCCGGTCCCTGTTGTGACCTATGAAAGCGACAACTTCTGGTTCCGTGGTCTGGGCGGCGGTTACTACCTGTGGAATGACAATACAGACAAATTATCTGTGATGGCGTACTGGTCGCCACTGTACTTCAAGCCGGGCGACAGCGACGATAGTCGTCTGCGCAATCTCGATAAGCGCAAGAGCACCATGATGGCCGGGCTTTCTTACGTGCATAACACACAATATGGTTTCCTGCGTACCAGCCTCGCGGGAGACGCACTGGATAACAGTAATGGTATCGTATGGGATCTGGCATGGCTGTACCGTTATACCAACGGGGGCCTGACGCTGACACCGGGGATTGGTGTTGAGTGGAACAGTGAAAACCAGAACCAGTACTACTACGGTGTATCGCGCCACGAATCGTCCCGCAGTGGTTTACGCAGCTACGATCCTGAAAGCAGCTGGAATCCGTACCTTGAACTTAGCGCCAACTATAATTTCTTAGGCGACTGGAGCGTGTACGGTACTGCGCGTTACACCCGTTTGTCTGATGAAGTGACAGACAGCCCGATGGTAGACAAATCCTGGACGGGTCTGATCTCAACGGGTATCACCTATAAGTTCTGATGCATTTCCAATGCTGAACATGAGCCCGCGTTATGCGGGCTTTTTTATGCCTGACGGGAATGAATGTTGATCTCAAGCATGAGAATTCACGATTTCTGCTGATTCTGCCTTATGCGATGCTGCAACGAATAATTAACGTGTTTTACCTGGTGTAGTTACCAAAAAGGAACGTATTATTTAATTAGTCTGATATCGATTTTCTTACAGCGTAAGAAATACAGGTGTCGCAGAACCAATCATCGTTAGCGACTAACAAAATCTACTACGGCAATATACTGAAAATGCACTGTTTTGTTATTACTCCTGGATCTCAATTAACCTTGCAAAACGTGTTGAAAATATCTGATAACTATTTTCATCGTTTAATTTAACCATGAAAGTCATCTTTCATGTGAAAACTAAAAAACAAAACGTTTAATTTTTATTTTACATTCTTTAGGTAATTGTCTGAAAAAATTAAAATTGACATTAAATATTCTATTGCAGATATTACTCAAACTTTGAAAGTAGTGAGCGTAATTCTTTCTTGCAGAAATATAATCTGCGATGAAGGTTTTTGAGAATAAACCTGGTATAGATAATGAAAAAATTAATCATGATAGCTGTGATGGGTGGGGTTCTGGCGGGTTGTTCTACCGAGGCCTCTCGCATGAATGACTGTGGGAACAAGGGCGTCAGTCGGGATGCATGCTACGTTGCTGAGCAGAATCGTCAGGCTACAATCAATGCTGCAGCGGAAAAACAGGCTATGGAAAATGCACAGAACCTGTACATCACAAATGACGGTAATTCCAGCTATCATCATAATCACAATAAATATTAAGGTTTTACTTATGAATAAATTAATTATTACCGCTGCGCTGGTGGCATCAACTGTTGTCCCTGCTCATGCTATTAGCGAGGCTTACCGTCGTCAGTTGCAACATGATCATAAAACCATGGTTAGTGAAGCGAATGTTCCGGTTAACGCCAGTATGGTAAAATCTATACATGTGAATAAACTGGGGGTTGATTTTAAACGTGGTACCGATGGCATTGCCTACATTAATGGTAGCCCGGCAGCCAATGATGAAAATAATGCAGATGCGCAAACTTACAGTGCAGGCCTGATTTCGGTTATTGTGTATAAGAACGGAAAAATAAACGCCATGAAAGAAGGTAAATATTTAGGCCGTTTAAAATAATCTCTGTACAGCTAACAAGTTATCTGTCTGAGCCCGGAAATAAATACTGTTCCTGGGTTTTTTATTGTGTCTGATTAACGACGAGCCCTCCAAACGAGGATGGTGCAATTTGTGCACCATCACAGGACACATCACCCATGTTTTGCTTTACTGTGGTGCATGTGCTCAGGGGGAACTATGACAGTAAAACAAGTGATGTTTACAAAACAGGTATCACTTCCTGCTATTGGGCAGGGAACATGGAACATGGGGGAGAACCCCTGCCGTCGTCGTGATGAAGTCTCGGCGTTGCAGGCTGGCCTGGATCTGGGGCTGCGTCTGATTGATACGGCAGAAATGTATGCTGATGGTGCAGCAGAAGAGATTGTTGGCGAAGCCTTAGCGGGACGGCGCGATGGTGCATTTTTGGTTTCAAAAGTTTATCCGTGGAATGCCGGAGGCCAGAAAGCGATTGCTGCCTGTGAAGGCAGTCTGCGCCGGCTGAAAACCGACTATCTGGATCTCTATTTGCTGCACTGGACGGGGGACTTTACTTATGAAGAAACCGTCAGCGCCATGGAAAAACTCATCGCTCAGGGGAAAATTCGTCGGTGGGGTGTTTCGAATCTCGATTATGACGAGATGCAGGCGCTATGGCAGGTTGCAGGTGGACGACAATGCGCCACTAACCAGGTGCTATATCATTTAGCGTCGCGCGGCATTGAATATGACTTGCTGCCATGGTGTCAGCAACAGCAGATGCCGGTCATGGCTTACAGTCCGCTGGCCCAGGCGGGACGGTTGCGCCGTGGTCTGCTCACTCATTCGGTGATTAGCGACATTGCACGTGCACACGATGCCAGTACCGCCCAGATCTTACTGGCGTGGGTTATTCGTCAACCGGGCGTGATCGCGATTCCAAAAGCGGCAAGCGTAGCGCATGTCGAACAAAATGCCGCCGCGCTGAATATCACGCTCTCGGTTGATGAACTGAAGTTGTTAGATGAGGCATATCCGGCGCCAAAAGGTAAAACGGCGCTGGATATGGCCTGATTTGCCTGATGGCGCTGCGCTTATCAGGCCTACGGCTACGAGCGGTTTGTAGGCCGGATAAGGCGTTAGCCGCATCCGGCATGATGCGCAGAGTTGTCTTAGCGTTTAGCCACACGAATAGTCTGCGCGAGGCGAGATGGTTTTTCTTCGGTGGTTTTCTGCGAAGCGGTCGCGTAAGCCGTTTCTACACAAACAAACGTTTTGTAACCGTCATCCGGCATGTCGCCCATGCTAATGGACAGCGCCGGACCCGGGTTCCAGCCGACAACGTTCAGATGGTGGTGGTGCACGACATCGATATTGCGATTCAACGCATCATCATGAATCACGCTGCACGCTTCCGGATTCAGATAGACACGATCGGTGCGGTCCGGGAAGGTCTGAATGCCGTCAGCCAGCACATCTTCTTTCGCATCGTTCACTTTATCGATCAGGCGATCGCCAAGACCACTGAC
Source organism: Citrobacter sp. Colony219 (assembly GCF_019382635.1). NCBI lineage: Bacteria > Pseudomonadati > Pseudomonadota > Gammaproteobacteria > Enterobacterales > Enterobacteriaceae > Citrobacter > Citrobacter sp. Colony219. The sequence goes on from NZ_CP080033.1 coordinate 2,288,435, forward strand.
TTTCACTGCGGCAATATCACCCACGTTGAAGTAGGTATGCAGTGCGGAGGTGGTTTCAAACTCACCGTGGGCTTCCAGTTCGATTTCACAGGTAGCACCGACCTTAAAGCGGGCAAGCAGGGTAAAGTCGTGTGGCCATAGCTGACGCGTTTCAGCGTTGCTCTGCAGTTCAAACGTCAACACCACGCCATTGTCGTCTTCGTTATGCGCTTTCAGCGTCCAGGACAAGTTACGAGCAAAACCATGAGAAGGCAAACCCTGTTGAGCCGCCGGGCCAAACCACGGCCAGCAAATGGGGACGCCGCCACGCAGCGCTACGCCTGTTTTGAACGGGGTATTGTTACTTAGCCACAGGACTTCCTCTTCGCCGTTTGGTTTCCAGGAAAGAAGATGTGCGCCCTGCAGCGCGAAAGAAGCTTTAACCTGTGGGTGATCGACAACAAGAACCTCAAGTTCATCAAGCTGACGGCGGGAGAGGACAGGGGTAAGCTGTTCAATGACCGGGAGAGCGAAAATTTTGTTAATCATGATGCAATCCTTGGTATGTAAATATTTTGGTCATAAAAAAAGGCGACCGAAGTCGCCTTTTTGGATCAGATACTCATCTCAACTTATTTGGAGATGTGAGCAATCAGGTCCAGAACTTTGTTGGAGTAGCCGGTTTCGTTGTCGTACCAGGATACCAGTTTCACGAAGTTGTCGTTCAGTGCGATACCAGCTTTAGCATCGAACACGGAAGTGCAAACTTCACCGTTGAAATCGGTAGATACTACGTCGTCTTCGGTGTAACCCAGAACGCCTTTCATCGGGCCTTCGGAAGCAGCTTTGATTGCTTTCTTAATTTCTTCATAAGAAGCAGCTTTTTCCAGACGAACGGTCAGGTCAACAACGGATACGTTCGGGGTAGGAACGCGGAACGCCATACCGGTCAGTTTGCCGTTCAGTTCTGGCAGTACTTTACCTACAGCTTTAGCAGCACCGGTAGAGGACGGGATGATGTTCTGGGATGCGCCGCGGCCGCCGCGCCAGTCTTTGTGAGACGGGCCATCAACGGTTTTCTGAGTAGCGGTGGTCGCGTGAACAGTGGTCATCAGACCTTCGATGATGCCGAAGTTGTCGTTGATAACTTTAGCCAGCGGAGCCAGGCAGTTAGTGGTGCAGGAAGCGTTAGAAACGATGTCCTGACCTTCGTATTTGTCAAAGTTTGCGCCTTTAACAAACATCGGAGTGTTATCTTTGGACGGACCAGTCAGAACCACTTTTTTCGCGCCAGCAGTGATGTGCTTACGAGCAGTTTCGTCTGTCAGGAACAGGCCAGTAGCTTCAGCAACTACGTCAACACCAACTTCGTCCCATTTCAGGTTAGCCGGATCACGTTCAGCGGTAACACGGATTTTTTTACCGTTTACGATCAGATGACCGTCTTTCACTTCAACGGTACCGTTGAAACGGCCGTGAGTGGAGTCATATTTCAGCATGTAAGCCATGTAGTCAGCGTCTAACAGGTCGTTGATTGCAACGATCTCGATGTCAGAGCGTTCTTGAGCAGCACGGAAAACAATGCGACCGATACGGCCAAAACCGTTGATACCTACTTTGATAGTCATATATTCCACCAGCTATTTGTTAGTGAATAAAAGGTTGCCTGTAAAATTACAAAAACCTTACGCAGCGTCAAGCGGAATCGTGTCAATCATTGCGACAAATCAATCTGCTGCCTAAGCTTTGCGCAACTGACTCGCCTCACTCTTCCTTTGGGCTTGAAACCACATGGGGTCGGCGGCCCGAATTTTAAAGGGCAATTAAGATAAAAACGTGATTCTTATCACGAATTGCAGGCTGCCATTTCGCAAGGATCAAGTTTAGAACAAAAGTTCGCACTCCGGTGTTAATGTTTTGTTAGAATCTGTCTCGCAATGTGAGTTTAGATAAAGTGAGATGTGAGCAAATGGCTAATCAACCTTCTCCAGAAGAACTGAAAAAAAATTTAACCGAAATGCAGTTCTACGTGACGCAGAATCACGGGACAGAACCGCCATTTACCGGGCGTTTGCTGCATAACAAGCGTGACGGCATCTACCACTGTCTGATCTGCGACAAACCGCTATTTCGTTCCGAGACAAAATATGACTCTGGCTGCGGCTGGCCCAGCTTTTACGAGCCCGTCAGTGAAGAGGCTATCCGTTACATAAAAGATACTTCACATGGCATGCAGCGCATTGAAATTCGCTGTGGTAACTGTGATGCGCACCTCGGACACGTTTTTCCGGATGGTCCGAAACCTACCGGTGAACGTTACTGCGTTAACTCAGCGTCTTTGAACTTCACCGATGGTGAAAACGGCGAGCAAACCAAGGGCTAAAGAAACGATTCAGCAAATTATTCTACGGAGAGTGGATTTAACATGAATCTTGATGAGATGATCAACAGCATGACGCCGGAAGTTTATCAGCGCTTATCGACTGCCGTTGAACTCGGAAAATGGCCGGATGGCGTGGCGCTAACGGCAGAACAAAAAGAGAACAGCTTACAGCTGGTGATGTTATGGCAAGCGCGAAACAATATTGACGCACAGCATATGACGATCGATACCAACGGTGAGATGGTGATGAAGAGTAAGCAGCAGCTTAAAATGGAATTTGGGATTACGCCCGAACCGATTGCGACGTTTAAATCCTGATTAACCTGGCCCGGCAAACATCGGTGTCGGGCCTGCAGTTGATGTTATTTCTTGTTCATCATCGCCTTCAGATCGGCAAACGGATTGTATTTCGCCTCGCCGACGTCTTTCTGCGCATCTTCCCCCGCCACTACAGTGGAACCATACTGATCCACCTCAGTGTATTTCGAATGCTCATGATCGTGACAGTACAGGCATAACATCTCCCAGTTGCTACCGTCTTCCGGGTTATTGGAGTGATCGTGATCGATGTGATGTACCGTCAGCTCGCGCAAATTTGAATACACGAACTCACGGGAACAACGTCCACAAACCCAGGGGAAGAGCTTTAGCGCCTTTTCCCGGTATCCGACTTCCAGACGGGCGTAATTTTTAGGGATAAAAGCCATAAAAGCGCATGCCTCCAGTAGAAAATGAAGAGCTGCGCCAAAGGCTGGCGCAGCAGAATGGGCTAATCATAACCTATTGTGTCAGGCGTTGGGATCAGTGTTTGATGCCTAACGAATCGGCTAACTGCTTCGCCAACTGGTTTTGGTCATCTGCACCGTATTCCCAGAACATGGCGCCTCCCAGTCCCTTGCTCTTGATGTAGTCAGCCTTGATCGCTACCGAGCGCGGGTTTTCATAAGAGAGGGCAAAAAGTGCTTTTCCATCTGCAGACTGCACCGATAGCCACGGCACTTTTGCTTCATCATCCCAATGCTGGCTAAAGCGCTTCTGCGGATCGTTGATCAACTTCGCCACAATATCGTTGTACTTCACATAGGTATCTTTACTCAGATCGACGCCCAGTGATTTGAACAACTCAATTTGCGCAGGCTCGAAATAGGGCTGGGTAACAGGATTTTTCTGCGCGTCAGGTTTGCTCCAGTCAATACCTGGCTCAACGGCGCGTTTTGGTACGCGTCCATAAAAACCGATGCCCAGGTTCATTTGACTCGCTTTTAGACCGGCAGCAAGGTAGTTGTCGACGACAAAATTGGCGCTGTACCTATCCGCTGCGGCGACCGTTGGCCATTGTGTCGAATCGTACAGATTCGAGTTGAAATACTGAGTACCGTAGGCCATGTCATAGGTCATCAGGTTGATGTAATCGAGCGATGGCGCAATGGCTTTCACATCCACCCAGCTTTTCGGACTTTCCGCATTCGCACCCACGGCGATGGTTAGCAGTTTTTTATGACCCAACGCGGCACGCAGCTCTGTTAACAGCACGGTAAAGTTCGCGCGGTCGGCTGGCTGGCTTTCAACCAGTCCCCAGGCGCCGTTGACCGGATATTCCCAGTCAAGGTCGATGCCATCCAGTCCATATTTCGCAATTATCTCCTGCGCAGACTGAATAAACACCGCGCGCGATTCTTTCGTTGCTGCAGCCCCAGAGAATCCGCGTGCGCCCCAGCCGCCGACGGAAAGCAGAACTTTCAGGTTCGGATTCTGTTTACGCAGCTGTGGAATTTTCAGCAAATCATCCTGCACTTTCTGTGAAAGCCAAATTTGGTGGAGCTTGCTGGCATCTTTTAAGGCGTCATTGGTCTCGTCTTTTTCATTGTTATAGACAAGGCCAAACGAATAGTTGAGATGGGTTATCTGGCGAACATCCAGTTTATTGATATCGCCACCAGGACCCGCGGTGACGTCACCACCGCCATTGAAGTAGCCAACAGACATCAGCGAACTGGCGGAAACAACGCTCGCGCAGAGCAGGGGTAATGCTGCCAACAAAGGCAAAAGTTTCATCGGTGTTCCTCTTTGACATTTAAACAAGCAAACACGCCACGGAAATGGCGTGGCGAAAAAAACAGCACTTGCAGGTTAACAGTTTCATAACAGAAAAAATGCGAAGGGGTTCACGGCATTTTAGCCAAGCGGCTGCAATGTGCCGTTGGCTTTCGACTCAATCTGGCACTTATTTGTGATCTAAGTTGTGAAATGCAGATCACAATCTGTGTTTTAAAGATTTTGTGTTGACCTCAAAAATTATATGGATAAGTATGATGCCAGGTGATGCAAAACTAAACACAAAGGAAAATTCAATGAAAGCACTGGCAAGATTTGGCAAGGCCTTTGGCGGCTACAAAATGATTGATGTCCCGGAACCGGTATGCGGCCCGGATGACGTAGTGATTGAAATCAAAGCTGCAGCTATCTGCGGCGCGGACATGAAACACTACAATGTCGACAGTGGATCCGACCAGTTCAATTCGATTCGTGGTCACGAATTTGCCGGCCAAATTGTGCAGGTTGGCGATAAGGTTAAGGACTGGAAAATCGGTCAGCGAGTGGTTTCTGACAACAGCGGGCATGTCTGCGGTGTTTGTCCGGCTTGCGAACAAGGTGATTTTCTTTGTTGTACAGAAAAAGTGAATTTAGGTCTGGATAACAATACCTGGGGAGGTGGGTTTTCGAAATATTGTCTGGTTCCTGGGGAGATCCTCAAAATTCACCGTCATGCGCTGTGGGAAATCCCAACAGGCGTTGATTATGAAGAGGCGGCTGTACTCGACCCCATCTGCAATGCCTACAAATCTATCGCTCAGCAATCCAAATTTCTTCCGGGTCAGGATGTGGTGGTTTTTGGTACCGGCCCGCTGGGACTTTTTTCGGTACAAATGGCGCGCATTATGGGGGCCGTTAATATCGTGATGGTCGGGCTGGAAGACGATGTCGCAGTGCGTTTCCCGATAGCCAAAGAAATGGGGGCCACGGCTGTCGTCAACGGTTCGACCGAAGATGTGGTTGCACGTTGTCAGGAGATCTGCGGGAAAGATAATCTGGGACTGGTCATCGAATGTTCCGGTGCCAATATTGCCCTGAAACAATCTATCGAAATGCTGCGTCCTAACGGTGAAGTCGTCCGCGTGGGGATGGGCTTCAAACCTCTCGATTTTTCTATTAACGACATCACTGCGTGGAATAAAAGCATCATTGGTCATATGGCCTACGATTCCACTTCCTGGCGCAATGCTATTCGCCTGCTCGCTAGCGGTGCGATAAAAGTCAAACCGATGATCACTCACCGTATCGGCTTATCGCAATGGCGAGAAGGTTTTGACGCGATGGTCGATAAGACTGCGATTAAGGTCATCATGACCTACGACTTTGATGAATAACTCCATTTATTAAAGGAAGGTTCCCGGATGGAACAAATAGCAAAACCGCACTGCGGCGCGAGGTTGGACAGGCTGCCTGACTGTCGCTGGCATACGTCAATGTTTGCCATGGTTGCCTTCGGATTACTGGTTTGCTGGAGTAATGCCGTCGGCGGATTAATTCTCGCGCAGTTAAAAGAACTTGGCTGGACTGATAATTCCACCACCGCCACGTTCTCTGCCATTACGACGGCTGGAATGTTTCTCGGTGCGCTCGGCGGGGGAATTATTGGCGATAAAATCGGGCGTAAAAACGCATTTATTCTGTATGAAGCGATTCATATTATTTCTATGATCGTGGGTGCGTTTTCACCCAATATGACCTTTCTGATCGCCTGCCGTTTTGTAATGGGAGTTGGATTAGGCGCGCTGCTGGTCACCTTATTTGCCGGGTTTACCGAATATATGCCTGGCAGAAATCGTGGTACATGGTCGAGTCGGGTCTCGTTTATCGGCAACTGGTCTTATCCACTCTGTTCGCTGATTGCGATGGGGCTGACGCCACTTATCAGCGCGGAATGGAACTGGCGCGTACAGCTGTTGATTCCTGCGGTGCTGTCGCTCATAGCTACTGTTATTGCCTGGCGCAGTTTCCCTGAGTCGCCTCGCTGGCTGGAGTCTCGCGGGCGCTACCAGGAAGCCGAAAAGGTGATGCGGGCAATTGAAGAAGGTGTCATTCGACAGACCGGTAAGCCACTGCCGCCAGTCGTGATAAAGGATGATGGCAAACAACCGCGTTCTGTACCGTACTCCGCCTTATTAACAGGTGTATTGCTGAAGCGGGTTATTTTGGGTTCTTTTGTTCTGATTGCCATGAACGTCGTTCAGTACACCTTAATTAACTGGCTACCGACAATATTTATGACTCAGGGTATTAATCTGAAAGACTCCATTGTCTTAAATACCATGAGCATGTTCGGTGCGCCGTTTGGGATTTTTATCGCCATGCTGGTCATGGATAAAATTCCGAGAAAGACAATGGGAGTGGGGTTATTAGTGTTAATTGCTGTACTGGGTTATATCTATTCGCTGCAAACCAGTATGCTGTTAATTACATTAATCGGTTTTTTCCTGATTACCTTTGTTTATATGTATGTTTGTTATGCCTCCGCTGTGTATGTTCCGGAAATATGGCCAACCGAAGCGAAACTTCGCGGTTCTGGTCTGGCGAATGCGGTAGGGCGTATTAGTGGTATCGCCGCGCCTTATGCGGTCGCGGTATTGCTTAACGGTTATGGAGTGACGGGTGTATTTGTACTGCTGGGGGCGGTCTCCATTATTGTCGCTGTCGCCATTGCTACCATCGGAATTGAAACCAAAGGCGTCTCTGTCGAAAGTCTCGGTATTGATGCAGTTACCAGCAAATAATATTGATGGGAAATAAAATGAAAAATTCAAAAGCGATATTAAAAACGCCGGGCACGATGAAAATTATTGCCGCCGATATCCCGGTGCCAAAAGAGCACGAAGTGCTGATCAAAGTTGAATACGTTGGTATTTGCGGTTCAGATGTTCATGGATTTGAATCAGGTCCTTTTATTCCGCCAAAAGATCCCAATCAGGAAATTGGTCTGGGGCATGAATGCGCCGGTACGGTGGTGGCGGTAGGGAACCGTGTAACCAAATTTAAACCGGGTGATCGGGTGAATATTGAACCCGGTGTACCGTGTGGTCACTGCCGCTACTGCCTGGAAGGGAAATACAACATCTGCCCGGACGTCGATTTTATGGCTACGCAGCCCAACTACCGCGGTGCGCTAACCCACTATCTGTGCCATCCGGAGAGCTTCACTTACAAGTTGCCCGATAATATGGACACCCTGGAAGGTGCGTTGGTGGAACCTGCGGCGGTGGGTATGCATGCTGCAATGCTGGCAGACGTTAAACCGGGTAAGAAAATCGTCATTCTCGGGGCGGGGTGTATTGGTTTAATGACTCTGCAAGCGTGTAAATGTTTGGGAGCAACCGAGATCGCGGTGGTTGATGTGCTGGACAAACGTCTGGCTATGGCCGAACAACTCGGGGCGACAACCGTGATCAACGCTGCAAAAGAGGACACCATTGTCCGCTGCCAACAGTTCTCTGGCGATATGGGCGCGGACATTGTTTTCGAAACCGCCGGTTCAGCCATCACCGTTAAGCAGGCGCCGTATCTGGTGATGCGCGGCGGGAAAATAATGATCGTCGGTACAGTACCTGGTGATTCCGCAATTAATTTCCTCAAAATTAACCGTGAAGTGTCTATTCAGACCGTTTTCCGTTACGCCAACCGCTATCCGGTTACTATTGAAGCCATATCCTCAGGGCGTTTTGATGTGAAGTCGATGGTGACGCATATTTACGATTATGCAGATGTTCAGCGCGCGTTTGATGAATCCGTTAATAACAAAAACGAAATTATTAAAGGCGTAATTAAAGTAAATCATTAATTTATCGCAAAGGGAGAAATAACTATGCTGGCAGATATTAAATATTGGGAAAATGATGCCCAAAATAAACATTATGCGATTGCTCACTTTAACGTGTGGAATGCAGAAATGCTAATGGGGGTGATTGATGCGGCGGAAGAGTCGAAATCGCCGGTGATTATCTCCTTCGGTACTGGTTTTGTGGGGAATACCTCGTTCGAAGATTTTTCGTACATGATGGTTTCAATGGCTAAAAAGGCCTCGGTTCCAGTTATTACCCACTGGGATCACGGCCGCAGCATGGAGATTATCCATAACGCCTGGACTCATGGCATGAATTCGCTGATGCGTGATGCCTCTGCCTTTGATTTCGAAGAGAATATTCGTCTGACAAAAGAGGCCGTGGATTTTTTCCATCCACTGGGTGTGCCGGTCGAAGCTGAACTGGGCCATGTGGGCAATGAAACGGTGTACGAAGAAGCACTGGCGGGTTATCACTATACCGATCCGAACCAGGCGGCGGAATTTGTCGAGCGTACCGGCTGCGATTCGCTGGCGGTGGCGATTGGTAACCAGCACGGCGTCTATACCTCAGAGCCGAAACTGAATTTCGACGTGGTTAAACGCGTGCGCGAAGCCGTATCCGTTCCACTGGTGTTGCATGGTGCGTCAGGTATCAGCGATGCGGATATCAAAAAAGCCATTTCATTAGGTATCTCTAAAATCAACATTCACACCGAACTGTGCCAGGCTGCGATGGTGGCGGTGCAGGAGAACCAGGACCAGCCGTTCCTGCACGTTGAACGTGAAGTACGTAAAGCCGTAAAAGCGCGCGCGCTGGAGAAAATCAAATTGTTTGGTTCAGACGGTAAAGCGGAATGACAACATGGATAATATCGAGGTTATTTGTATAGGGGCTGCTATTGTTGATATTCCTTTACAGCCTGTGAGTAAAAATATCTTTGATGTTGACTCTTATCCGTTAGAACGAATAGCGATGACAACCGGCGGTGACGCAATTAACGAAGCGACAATTATTTCTCGTCTCGGTCATCGTACAGCGTTAATGAGCCGGGTTGGGGCTGATGCAGCAGGTCATTTTATTCTCGACCACTGTCGTCGAGAGAATATAGATATTCAGAGCCTGAAGCAGGATGCCGCAATTGATACATCTATTAACGTGGGATTAGTCACCGCCGATGGCGAGCGTACTTTTGTGACTAACCGTAACGGCAGCCTGTGGAAGCTGAATATCAGCGATGTTGATTTTGACCGTTTCTCTCAAGCAAAGCTGCTGTCGCTGGCGAGTATTTTTAATAGCCCGTTACTGGACGGCGATGCACTGACGGCAATTTTCACTCAGGCGAAAGCGCATCGGTTAATTATCTGCGCGGATATGATCAAACCGCGGCTTAATGAAACACTGGAAGATATTCGCCAGGCATTGAGCTACGTGGATTATCTGTTTCCTAATTTTGAGGAGGCAAAACTGCTCACCGGGAAAGAGACGCTGGATGACATTGCCGACAGTTTCCTGAACTGTGGCGTGAAAACCGTCGTGATTAAGACCGGCAAGAGAGGCTGCTTTATCAAGCGTGTCGATATGAAAATCGAGGTTCCAGCCGTTTCGGGAATTACCGCCATCGACACTATCGGCGCGGGAGACAATTTTGCCTCGGGATTTATTTCAGCGCTGCTTGAAGGCAAAACCCTGCGTGAGTGCGCGCTGTTTGCTAATGCAACGGCAGCCATATCGGTTTTGAGCGTAGGGGCCACGACGGGTGTGAAGAACAGAAAGCTGGTTGAACAACTTCTCGATGAATATGAAGGATAATAGCGGCAGATGAAAATGATTCCTTTAGGCAGTACGGATATTACGCTTTCCCGCATGGGATTAGGCACCTGGGCGATTGGTGGCGGTCCGGCGTGGAACGGCGATCTCGATCTGCAGGTATGTATTGATACCATTGTTGAGGCGCATCGCTGCGGTATTAATCTGATTGATACCGCGCCAGGCTACAACTTTGGCAACAGTGAAGTGATTGTCGGACAGGCACTGAAAAAGCTACCGCGTAACGATATCGTTGTTGAAACCAAATGCGGCATCGTCTGGGAACGAACAGGCAGCCTGTTTAACAAAGTGGGCGACCGGCAGTTGTATAAAAACCTCACGCCCGAGTCGATTCGCGAAGAGGTGGATGCCAGCCTGCAAAGACTGGGTATTGAGAGCATTGATATCTACATGACCCACTGGCAGTCGGTCGAACCCTGTTTTACGCCGATTGCAGAAACCGTCGATACACTAAACGCACTCAAGAAAGAGGGGAAAATTCGTTCTATCGGTGCGGCGAACGTCGATGCGGAACATATCAGGGAGTATCTCAAACACGGTGAGCTGGATATCATCCAGGCCAAGTACAGCATCCTTGACCGGGCACTGGAGGCTGAACTGCTGCCGTTATGCCAGCAGCATGGCATCGTGGTGCAGGTCTATTCACCGCTCGAGCAGGGGTTGTTGACCGGTACTATCGCCAGAGATTATGTCCCGGGCGGGGCGCGGGCCAACAAAGTCTGGTTCCAACGGGACAATATGCTACGGGTGATTGACATGCTTGAGCAATGGCGGCCGTTGTGCGAAAAATACCGCTGCACAATCCCCGCGTTGGCACTGGCGTGGATTTTGAAGCAAAGCAATTTAATCACCTTGCTGAGCGGCGCAACCGCGCCTGAACAGGTTCGTGATAATGTTCAGGCGTTAACGATTTCCCTAACCGATGATGATTCTTCATTGATGAGGCGAATGGCTGAGGCGTTGGATACAAAATAAGCCAAATGGGAGTTACCTCTGTTTCTGTGTAAAATAGTATTAAAATCTGTGATTCAGACATGTTCTTTTGAAAATAAACATAGCCTGTGAGATACTTGGGTCTTATTATTACTTTGCAGGAAACAGAGGTGTCATCGTGGCGGCAAAAGACAGGATTCAGGCCATTAAGCAAATGGTGGCGAATGATAAGAAAGTAGCGGTATCTAATTTAAGTTCGATCTTTCAGGTGACTGAAGAAACGATTCGCCGCGATCTGGAAAAACTGGAAGATGAAGGTTTTTTGACCCGAACATATGGCGGTGCAGTGCTCAATACCACCGCGTTGTCCGACAATATCCATTTTTATAAGCGTGCAAAATCTTTTTTTGAAGAAAAGCAGATCATTGCCCGTAATGCATTACCGTTTATTAAAAATAAGACCACCATGGCTGCCGACTCCAGCAGTACCGCGATGGAATTATTAAAACTGTTGAAGGAAAGAAACGATCTGACGCTCCTGACCAACTCGGCCGAAGCTTTTCATGAGCTGGCACAGTCAGAGATTAACGTTGTTTCTACTGGCGGTGAATTAAATAAAAATACGCTGTCGCTTCAGGGAAGGATCACCAAGGAGATTATCAGCCGCTATCATGTTGATATCCTGGTGATGAGCTGCAAAGGTCTGGATATGCAGAGCGGGGCGCTTGATTCTAACGAAGCGGAAGCTGAAATCAAAAAGACGATGATCCGCCAGGCGACCGAAGTAGCTCTGTTAGTTGATCATTCGAAGTTCGATCGTAAAGCGTTCGTCCAGCTCGTGGACTTTAGCCATATTAATTACCTTATAACCAATAAGGCACCGGGTGCAGAGTGGATTGCATTTTGCAAAGAGAATAATATTCAACTCGTATATTAATTTTAACGTAGGGCGTGTCGATATTATTTTAGTTTGCACCTGGACAATGCCATAAGAACCTAATGATGATGGATGGCGCGGCGAAATTTATTCTGCCGCGATCGCCATACTTTCTATTTAGCTTAATTTGAGGCATCCAGATGGAACAATGTGACCCTATCGGTGCAAGATTAGATCGCTTACCTTTATCTCGATTTCATTTTCGTATTTTCGGCATTATCAGTTTTAGTTTATTAGTCACCGGTTTTCTCAGCTATTCCGGGAATGTGGTATTGGCAAAATTAGTCAGTACCGGTTGGTCAAATAATTACCTCAACGCCGTGTTTACCTCGGCTCTGATGTTTGGCTATTTTATTGGCTCACTAACCGGTGGCTTTATTGGTGATTATCTTGGCCGACGCAAGGCGTTTCGCTTCAATTTGCTGATCGTCGGGGTCTCTGCCTGTGCGGCAACGTTTGTGCCTAACATGTACTGGCTTATCTTTTTCCGCTTCCTGATGGGGAGCGGAATGGGAGCGCTAATTATGGTGGGCTATGCCTCATTTACTGAATTTATTCCGCCCGGGGTGCGTGGGAAGTGGTCTGCTCGCCTGTCGTTTGTCGGCAATTGGTCGCCGATGCTGTCGGCGGCAATTGGCGTTGTAATTATCGCCTTTCTAAGCTGGCGGATGATGTTTTTACTCGGTGGCATGGCAATGCTCTTAGCATGGTATCTGTCGGGAAAGTACTATATTGAATCTCCTCGTTGGTTGGCTGGCAAAGGACAGAGAAACGAAGCTGAAAAACATCTTCTACAGGTGGAACTGCAAATTGAGAAAGAAAAAAACATTACTTTACCTTCCTGTCATAGCGATTGCCTGACGGCGGATATAAGCACGGAAAGTGATTCATTTTGGCTCTTGTTCAAAGGACCGATGCTGCGTTGTACGCTGGTGGCAATCACTGTGCTTATTGCGATGAATATTTCGCTCTATACCATTACGGTATGGATCCCGACGATTTTTGTTAATTCGGGAATCGATGTGACGAAATCTATTTTTATGACCGCGATAATTATGATTGGCGCACCCGTTGGGATATTTATTGCCACACTGATTATCGACCGTTTTCCACGACGATTGTTTGGTTCATTCTTGTTGATTATTATCGCGCTGCTCGGCTATTTCTATTCGATTCAAACCGAAGAGTGGGCTATTTTGAGCTACGGGTTGGTGATGATCTTTTTTTTGTATATGTATGTGTGCTTTGCCTCTGCGGTATATGTCCCCGAACTGTGGCCCACACACCTTAGATTGCGGGGATCGGGCTTTGTGAATGCCGTGGGAAGAATTGTCGCAGTATTTACGCCCTATGGCGTCGCTATCTTGTTGACCCGCTACGGCTCGATTACGGTCTTTATCGTGCTAGGCATAATGCTGGTGCTGTGCGCCCTGATTCTTTTTTGCTTTGGCATCGAAACACGCAAAGTTTCGCTGGAAGAGATTTCAACGCTGGCCTGAGATAACGTGCCGACAGGGGAGATCCTGTCGGCATCAATTAGCGCTGGGTTTCCAGCCAGTCGTCCAACGTATACAGCGTTGCGCCCGCCGCCGCCATGTCCATAAAGGCGTTTGCACTGTCCTGGGGGTGAATATTGACGCCACGGCAGCCATCGGTAATAACGCTGACGGTATAACCCAAATCGAGCGCATCCAGAACGGTAAATTTGACGCAATAATCAGTTGCCAGTCCCATAATGATGAGGTCGGTAACATGATGTTGCTGAAGCCACGCATTCAGTGCAGTAGCCTGGCGACGACCGTTATCAAAAAACGCACTGTAACTGTCGACCAGCGGGTTCTCGCCCTTGGTAAAGGTTTGAGATATCGCCCGCTGTTTCAGCAGTGGATGTAGGCTTGCTCCTTCACTGTGCTGTACGCAATGATCGGGCCAGAAGGTTTGCGCCAGGCCATCGAGTTGTCCCTGGCTGTAGGGGGCAACCTGATGCTGGCTGGCAAAGCTGCCGTGATTAGCCGGGTGCCAGTCCAGGCTGGCAACGACGGTGTCACCGCGTACGGCACACCAGTCAATCAGACGGTTGGCAATATCGATTGTGCTGTCACCTTGTGGGACCGCGAGGGCACCACCGGCACAAAAGTCATTTTGTAAATCGACCAACAGTAAGGCTCGGGCCATGGGCATAGACTCCTTTATTCGTCCGGGGTAAGCTCGCCGCGCAGATTTTGCGTCATTGCTTCACGGATCGTCTGCGTATCCAGTCCCTGACTCAGCAAATAGTGTAGTTTGGTGAGTGTGGCTTCGACGGTCATATCCGCGCCGCCAATCACGCCAGCATGCGCCAGTGCATTCCCCGTCGCATAGCCCCCCATATTTACCTTGCCGGACATACACTGCGTAAGGTTCACCACCACAATGCCACGCGAACTCGCATCTTCAAGTTCTTTCAGGAACTCTTTATTCTGCGGTGCATTCCCCACGCCGTAGGAGCGCAAAATTAATGCTTTTACAGGTTGGCGCAGGAAGTTGCGCACCACGTCAGCGGAGATGCCGGGGTAAATGGTGACCACACCGATCGGTTGTGGCGTAATAGGATGCACAACCAGTTCGCCAGCGCCATGTGGCGCAGGCGGTGTCCCCAGCCGACGAATGTGGATCCCCGCTTCCAGCAGCGGCGCAAGGTTAGGTGAGGCAAAGGCGTCAAAACCATCGGCGTGCGCTTTAGTGGTCCGGTTGCCGCGAAACAATCGATTGTTGAAAAACAGAGTCACTTCATTAATCGGGTAATTTGCGGCAACGTACAGCGCATTGAGCAGGTTGATTTGCCCGTCTGAGCGTAGCTCGGCTAATGGGATTTGTGACCCTGTCACAATGACCGGCTTGCCCAGATTCTCCAGCATAAAAGAGAGCGCCGAAGCCGTAAACGCCATGGTATCGGTGCCGTGCAGAATGACAAAACCATCGTAATCGTCGTAGTGCGCTTTAATGTCTTCCGCAATATGCTGCCAGTCTTCCGGCGTCATATCGGAGGAATCCATCAGCGGGGCGTATTCGTGGATGGTGAAGTCTGGCATCTCCGGACGGTGGAATTCTGGCATCAATGCCAGCTGGCGCTGCAGGTGACCGGAAACGGGAATATAACCCTGTTCTGAGCGCTGCATACCAATGGTACCGCCGGTATAGGCAACGTAAATTGATTTTTTCTGCATGACTTTTCTTCTGTCTCAAAGAAAACCCCTCTTCATCCCGAAGAGGGGTCAATAGTTAGCGAACGTTGGCGCAGGTCAGGCAAAACGCATAGCGGTTTTGCGGATCGTTGAATGCGGCCAGCTTATCGCTTTCGGCTTTTACTGCACTGGCCGCAGAGGCCAGCGGTGGCGGGAGCATAGCCTGAATGGCGTCAGGCAGCATGGCACGAACGGAGCCAGACATGCTGTCCATCACCATATCAACGAATGTTGGTTCGTCCTGATAATACTCAATGTGCCACTGTTTCAGTTTGCCAAGCTCAGCCGCTTTCGCGACGGCGTCGTCAAAATCACCGAGGCTGTCTACCAGACCGTTGGCTTTCGCATCCTGACCGGTCCAGACGTGGCCCTGCGCGATTTTGTCAATCTGCTCAGGCGTTGTCTTACGCGCATCCGCAACCAGCGTGATAAAGCGTTTGTAGCCGTTCTCAATGCTCAGTTGCATCATCTGCTGCACTTCCGGCGGTAACGCTTTGGTGATGGAGATATCCGCCAGTGGGGACGTTGCAACACCGTCAGTATGCACGCCAATTGAATCCAGGCTGTTTTCTACCGTGTTGATAACACCAAAGATGCCGATGGAGCCGGTCAGGGTGCTGGGGTTTGCCACGATGTAGCTGGCAGGCGTAGAGATCCAGTACCCACCAGAGGCCGCCATGCCACCCATGGAAACGACAACCGGTTTGCCCGCCGCTTTTGCCGCTGCCAGCTCAGAACGGATTACTTCCGAGGCGCTGACGCTGCCGCCAGGGCTGTTAACGCGCAGAACAATGGCTTTCACTTTCGGATCAAGACGCGCTTCGCGGATCTGTGCGGCAGTGGTGTCGCCGCCCACATTCCCAGGGGTTTCTTCGCCGTCCATAATCGCGCCATTGGCGAAGATAACGCCAATGCTGTCGCCGGTATCTGCCGGGGTTTTCAGCGTGTAATCGTAGTAGCTGACAGAGCGGTAGTTTTTATCCGCTTTACTCCAGCCAAACTGTTTGGTCAGCATTTTTTCGACTTCGGCGCTGGAGGCCAGTGCATCCACCAGTTTGTTGTCGAGCGCATATTTCGCGGTATCACCATCGACTTTCGTCAAACCGTCCAGCATGGCCTGTGCGCCCGGGAACACCTGCTGCGCAGGGATCTGGCGATTGGCAGCGACCGTGTCGAGATAGTTCTGCCACAGCTCGCCTATCCAGCGGCTGTCGGCTTCACGCGCGGCAGGAGACATATCATCACGGATAAACGGTTCTACGGCAGACTTATAAGTCCCGACACGGAACACGTGCGTGGAAACTTTCAGCTTGTCGAGCAGGGACTTGTAGTACAAACCGTTGGTGGCAAAGCCGTGCAGATCAACGGAACCCTGTGGAGAGAGGTAAATTTTGTTGGCAAAACTGGCGAGATAATACTGCCCCTGGCTGAAGTTATCGCCTACGGCAAAGACCGGTTTACCGCTGTCGCGGAATTCCCGCAGCGCTTTACCGATATACTGCATGGAAGGCTGGTCGGCCCCGGCAAAATTTTTCAGATCCATCACGATGCCGGTGATGTTGCGATCATCTTTTGCCTGGCGAATAGTATTCACGATATCGAACAGGGAGTTTTCCTGCAGGCGATCGGAACTGGCGCCAAACAGTTGACGACCAATAACGCTTAAGCGACTGGTGCTCGACGGCTTATCGACAATCACCCCCGAGATATCCAGCAGCAGTGCGCCTCGCTCAGCGTGTTCACTGGTATTGCTGCTACTGACCTGCATCCAGATGCCCACGCCCACCAGCACCAACAAGATGAAGAACAGGTTAAGCACAAATTCACGGACGAAATTGAGTAATCGCCATGTCCATTTAAAAAATCCGGCAATAAATCGCCACAGGGTTCGCATGTATTCTCCCTACCGATTAACAACACGCCACCCGAAATTCCGGAGAAAGGCGTTAAGATGAGGCTATCGTAATGACCCGGCAGGCACTTGTCAGCAGGAATCGCCGCCTGTGCTGTAACAAAATCCGCCCACGTGTTAATTTTGTGAACAAATATCATTGTTGGAGTTAAGCAAATGGATGCACTCGAATTACTTATCACCCGTCGTAGCGCTTCTCGTCTTGTCGAACCGGCCCCGGTGGGAGAACAGCTGCAAAATATTCTGCGCGCTGGTATGCGTGCGCCAGACCACAAGTCGCTACAACCGTGGCAATTTTTTGTGATTGAAGGTGAAGGACGCGAACGCTTTAGTGCCGTGCTTGAAAAAGGCGCAATCGCCGCAGGTAGCGATGAGAAAGCTCAGGAAAAAGCGCGCAGCGCACCGTTTCGCGCGCCGCTGATTATTACCGTGGTGGCGAAATGTGAAGAAAGCGACAAGGTTCCGCAGTGGGAACAGGAAATGTCTGCCGGTTGTGCTGTGATGGCTATGCAGATGGCCGCAATTGCCCAGGGCTTTGGCGGTATCTGGCGCAGTGGTGCATTAACCGAAAGTGCGGTCGTTCGTGAAGCATTCGACTGTCGCCCGCAAGATAAAATCGTCGGTTTCCTCTATTTGGGCACACCGCAGCTAAAAGCATCCACGACGATCAACCTTGCCGATCCGAGCGCATTCGTCCGTTATTTCTGATATCAACGGCAAAACTGTCTGGATTATGAGCAAAGACACCCGAATTCAGACAGTCACTCTTACCACATCATGGAATGAGCGCTACCATATCCGGATTGCAATGACAGGAGATGTCCATGAGCGAGCACGCTATTCGTTTAACGCAATACAGCCACGGAGCCGGTTGCGGTTGTAAGATTTCCCCCAAAGTACTGGAAACCATCCTGCACAGTGAGCAGGCGAAGTTTGTTGATCCGAACTTACTGGTGGGTAATGAAACTCGCGACGACGCGGCGGTATACGATCTGGGGAACGGCACCAGCGTTATCAGCACCACCGATTTCTTTATGCCGATTGTCGATAATCCGTTTGATTTTGGCCGCATCGCCGCGACTAACGCCATCAGCGATATATTCGCTATGGGCGGCAAACCGATTATGGCAATTGCTATTCTGGGCTGGCCGCTGGATAAGCTGGCGCCGGAAATCGCCCGCGAAGTCACCGAAGGTGGACGTTTTGCCTGCCGTCAGGCGGGTATCGCGCTGGCGGGTGGTCACTCTATTGATGCCCCTGAGCCTATCTTTGGCCTTGCGGTAACCGGCGTTGTGCCGACCGAACGCGTGAAGAAAAACAGCACCGCAGAGGCAGGGTGTAAGTTATTCCTGACCAAGCCTCTGGGGATTGGCGTTCTGACGACAGCAGAGAAAAAATCGCTGCTGAAGGACGAACACAAAGGACTGGCGACGGAAGTGATGTGCCAGATGAACATTGCCGGCGCGGCATTCGCCGAAATCGATGGCGTGAAAGCCATGACCGACGTCACCGGTTTTGGTCTGCTCGGACACCTGAGTGAGATGTGTCAGGGCGCAGGCGTTCAGGCGCAGATTGTCTACCAGGCTATTCCTAAGCTGCCTGGCGTTGAAGAGTACATCGCGCAGGGTGCGGTACCCGGCGGTACCCAGCGTAACTTTGCCAGCTACGGCCACCTGATGGGTGAAATGCCGCAGTCGGTACGCGATCTGCTCTGCGATCCGCAAACTTCCGGTGGCCTACTGCTGGCGGTAACGCCGGAAGCTGAAGCCGAAGTGAAAGCGGCAGCGGCGCAGTTCGGTATCGATCTCACCGCCATTGGTGAGTTAGTGGAAGCTCGTGGCGGTCGCGCCATGGTTGAGATCCGTTAACCCGATGCGGTTGTTTATTGCCGAAAAACCAAGTCTGGCGCGCGCCATCGCCGATGTGCTACCCAAGCCGCATCGCAAAGGTGACGGCTTTATTGAATGCGGAAATGGACAAGTGGTGACCTGGTGTATTGGTCACCTGCTTGAACAGGCGCAGCCGGACGCCTACGACAGTCGTTATGCTCGCTGGAGTTTGGTCGATCTGCCGATTGTCCCGGAAAAGTGGCAACTGCAACCGCGCCCCTCGGTGACCAAACAACTTAACGTCATTAAGCGCTTTTTGCATGAGGCCAGCGAAGTTATTCACGCCGGTGACCCCGATCGTGAAGGGCAACTGCTGGTGGATGAAGTGCTGGATTACCTGCAACTGGCGCCTGAAAAGCGCCAACAGGTGCAACGTTGCCTGATTAACGACCTCAACCCGCAGGCCGTTGAGCGGGCTATTGAGCGGCTGCGCGCCAACAGTGAGTTTATTCCGCTGTGCGTGTCGGCACTGGCGCGAGCGCGTGCGGACTGGTTGTACGGTATCAATATGACGCGCGCTTACACCATTCTCGGACGTAACGCGGGCTATCAGGGCGTACTTTCGGTCGGGCGCGTACAAACGCCGGTGCTTGGGCTGGTTGTGCGTCGCGATGAAGAGATTGAGAACTTCGTCGCCAAAGACTTCTTCGAAGTGAAAGCGCATATCGTAACGCCCGCCGATGAGCGGTTTACCGCTATCTGGCAGCCGAGCGAAGCGTGTGAGCCGTATCAGGATGAAGAAGGGCGCTTGCTGAATCGCACGCTGGCTGAACACGTGGTGAACCGCATTAACGGTCAACCAGCGATAGTCACCAGCTATAACGATAAACGGGAATCAGAATCCGCGCCGTTGCCGTTCTCGCTGTCGGCGTTGCAGATTGAGGCGGCGAAGCGCTTCGGTTTAAGTGCGCAAAACGTTCTGGATATCTGCCAGAAGCTGTATGAAACCCACAAACTGATTACCTATCCGCGTTCGGATAGCCGTTATCTGCCGGAAGAGCACTTTGCCGGACGTCACGCGGTGTTGAACGCGATTAGCGTCCATGCCCCGGATCTGCTCCCGCAACCGGCGGTCAATCCCGATACGCGCAACCGCTGTTGGGACGATAAAAAAGTGGATGCGCACCACGCCATCATTCCTACCGCGCGCAGTTCATCCATTAACCTGAACGACAACGAAGCGAAAATTTACAACCTGATTGCCCGTCAGTATCTGATGCAATTTTGCGCAGATGCGGTATTCAGGAAGTGCGTTATTGAGCTGGATATTGCCAAAGGTAAGTTTGTTGCCAAAGCGCGTTTTCTGGCGGAAGCCGGATGGCGCACGCTGCTCGGCAATAAAGAGCGCGACGAAGATAACGACGGAACGCCGTTGCCGGTGGTGGCAAAAGATGACGAGCTGCTGTGCGAAAAAGGAGAGGTCGTCGAACGCCAGACCCAGCCGCCACGACACTTTACCGATGCCACGCTGCTGTCAGCGATGACCGGAATTGCGCGTTTCGTGCAGGATAAAGATCTGAAAAAGATCCTGCGCGCAACGGATGGCCTGGGAACGGAAGCGACGCGCGCCGGGATTATCGAGCTGCTATTTAAACGCGGATTTCTGGTGAAAAAAGGGCGTTATATCCATTCCACCGATGCCGGAAAAGCGCTCTTTCACTCGCTGCCAGAAATGGCGACGCGTCCGGATATGACCGCGCACTGGGAATCTGTCCTGACCCAAATCAGTGAAAAGCAATGTCGCTATCAGGATTTCATGCAGCCGCTGGTGGGAACGCTGTATCAGCTTATCGATCAGGCGCGCAGCACACCGGTACGACGCTTTCGTGGAATTGCTGCACCTGGCGGTAGTGGTGATAAGAAAAAGAGTGCGCCGCGTAAACGTCCGGCGAAAAAAAGCCCGCCATCTGAAGAGGCGGGCGTGTAAGTCTGTAGGCCTGATAAGCGTAGCGCATCAGGCTTTGCCGGATGCGGCAACCGTGCTTTATCCGGCCTACGGGTCTATAGAGACGATATTAAATCACACCCTGGCCCAGCATCGCGTCGGCAACTTTCACGAAGCCCGCGATGTTGGCACCACGTACGTAGTTGGTCTGCTTGCTTTCGCCGCCGTATTCAACACAGGCATGGTGAATATCCAGCATGATGTGGTGCAGACGCGCATCCACTTTCTCCGCTTTCCAGCCCAGACGTGCGGCGTTCTGCGCCATTTCCAGACCGGATGTGGCGACGCCACCGGCGTTGGCGGCTTTACCTGGTGCAAACAGTACGCCAGCTTCGAGGAACAGGTCGGTGGCTTCGATGGTGGTCGGCATGTTCGCGCCTTCAGCCACGGCCTTGACGCCGTTGGCGATCAGCATTTGCGCGGCTTCCACATCGAGTTCGTTCTGCGTGGCACACGGCAGGGCGATATCGACCGGAACTGACCACGGTTGTTTGCCTTCCAGGTAGGTCAGGCCAAACTCACGGGCATAATCCGCTACGCGACCGTCACGGCTGTCTTTGATTGCACACAGACGCGCCAATTTTTCTTTGGTAAATCCGCTTTCGTCGACTACGGTTCCGCTGGAATCGGAGGCGGTAACCACCCGCGCGCCAAACTCCATGGCTTTCTCAATGGCGAATTGCGCCACGTTACCGGAGCCAGAAACCGCCACGCGCATGCCTTCAAAGCCCAGACCATGGCGTTTGAGCATCGCTTCGGTGAAATACACCAAACCGTAGCCGGTCGCTTCCGGGCGGATCAGACTGCCGCCGAAAGAGAGACCTTTACCGGTAAAGACGCAGGCGCTGTTGTTGGAGAGTTTTTTCATCATCCCGGCCATAAAGCCGACTTCACGGCCACCCACGCCGATATCGCC
This sequence comes from Citrobacter sp. Colony219, assembly GCF_019382635.1. Taxonomy (NCBI): domain Bacteria; kingdom Pseudomonadati; phylum Pseudomonadota; class Gammaproteobacteria; order Enterobacterales; family Enterobacteriaceae; genus Citrobacter; species Citrobacter sp. Colony219. The sequence goes on from NZ_CP080033.1 coordinate 2,310,280, forward strand.
CGCCGGAACGTCGGTATCGGGACCTAAATGGCGGAACAGTTCGGTCATCAGCGCCTGGCAGAAACGCATGATTTCGCCTTCGCTTTTCCCTTTCGGATCGAAATCGCTCCCGCCTTTACCCCCGCCCATTGGCAGGGTGGTGAGGGCATTTTTAAACGTCTGCTCGAAGCCGAGGAATTTCAGGATCGACAGGTTCACGGACGGATGGAAACGCATACCGCCTTTGTATGGGCCAATGGCAGAGCTAAACTGCACGCGCCATGCGCGGTTGACTTGCACCTGATTGCGGTCGTCCAGCCAGACTACGCGGAACTGGATCACGCGCTCCGGTTCAACCAGACGTTCCAGCAATGACATCTGACGATAACGTGGGTTTTGCTCGAGGAAGGGCCACAGCGTGGTCATTACCTCACGAACGGCTTGCGCGAACTCGGTCTGATTCGGGTCGCGCTTTTGCACATGGTTAAGAAATGACTCCAGAGAACATGTCTGATCCATAGATATAAGAACCTCTTATGTATTGATATGGTTATATTTTTGATATTTGTGTTAAGTGTTTTGCAGTTTTTGACTATACCACCAGCACTGTGACGAGACGCAAGAAAAAATTAATCCCGCTAAGTAAATTAATATTGCGTCGTGGGTCATAACCAAAAACGATGATCGAAGAGGCTAAAGTTTCTGCCGGTTTATACCGTTATACTGAGCATAGATGTCAGTTAAAAAGGAAAGAATATGCGCCGTTTAATCATGGCAGGTGCGTTGGCACTGATGTCCAGCGCGACGCTGGCAAATCAGCTTTATCGCCCGGACGTGCAGGTGAATGTGCCGCCGGAAGTGTTTAGTTCCAGCGGCCAGCGCGCGCAGCCATGTAATCAGTGCTGCATTTATCAGGATCAAAACTATTCAGAAGGGGCGGTGATTAAAGCCGATGGCGTGCTGCTACAGTGCCAGCGCGATGAAAAAACCATCAGCACGAATCCGCTGGTCTGGCGTCGCGTAAAAGAATAAACGCTTCCAGTAGCGGGATATCGGCAGGCGCCAGCGGATAACGCAGCGCCTCTTCGGGTGAACACCAGACGATATCCTGATGCTCATACGCCTTCAGTTCTCCCTGATATGACGGTACATGCCAGGCATGTAAGTGAATCAGTCGGCCCGAAACCTCGCGTTGATGGCTGGCAATGTAGCGCCCCACGACTGCCTCAATGCCCAACTCTTCACGCAGTTCTCGGGCCAGCGCATCTGGCTGACTTTCGCCCAGCTCAACCTTACCGCCGGCAAACTCCCACATGCCTGACTGATCCGCATGCTGCGGACGCTGAGCCAGTAAAATTTTGCCATCACGTTCAATAATAGCGGCGACCACGTCGAGGGTTTTCATTATATTCATCAAGATCTAACGACAGAAAATGACATACTATCGTTATCTTTGTTTTATCTAAAGTATTCAGGAGCCACCGTTGAACGAACCTCAGTCGTGGGTAAAGCCGTTAACGCGTACCCCTTCCAGTCTAAAACCGCTCGTTGCTACGCAGAAAAAACATTATGGTGATGTGCTGCATCCCACGCGCTGGTGGGGGCGGATGCCGTTTCTGTTCTGGCTGGTGGCGCTGTTTGTCGGGTTTCTGGAGCGTAAAAAGGCGCGCTTAACGCCGGTGATGCGCGCGCTGTTGATGACCCGCGTTTCTCAGGTGTGCCACTGCGCTTTCTGCGTTGATGCCAACAGTTTACGGTTGGCTGAACGCTGTGGCGCGCTGGATAAAGTCTTACAGGTTGCCAACTGGCAAGAATCGGCGCTATTTAGCGCAGAAGAGCGAGTAGCGCTGGCCTATGCCGATGCGGTCACTGCCACGCCTCCACAGGTTGATGCTGCGCTGAAAGCGCAGATGAAGCAGCATTTTACCGAGGACGCCATTACGGAAATGACCGCGTTGATTGCGTTTCAAAATCTCTCGGCGCGTTTTAATGCTGCTCTCGATATTCCTTCCCAGGGGCTGTGCGACAGCTTTATAGGACGCCCGCATGCTTGATCGTCATATTCATCCGCGATTAAAACCGCTTTTGCATCGCTGCGTAAGCATTATTGATAAACCGGCGATTACCCCGGACGGGCTTACGCTGGTCGGTTTTGCCATTGGCGTGTTGGCCTTGCCATTTCTGGCGTTAGGCTGGTATCTGGCAGCGCTGGCGGCCATTGTGCTCAATCGGCTTTTTGATGGGTTGGATGGGGCGCTGGCGCGGCGCAGAGGGCTAACCGACGCAGGCGGATTTATTGATATCTCGCTCGATTTTCTGTTTTACGCCTTAGTGCCGTTTGGTTTTATGCTCGCCGATCCGGTGGCTAACTCGCTGGCTGGTGGCTGGCTGCTGTTCGCCTTTATGGGAACCGGCAGCAGCTTTCTGGCCTTTGCCGCGCTGGCAGCGAAACATCAAATTGATAACCCGGGCTACGCGCATAAATCGTTTTATTATCTGGGGGGACTGACCGAAGGTACCGAGACGATTTTGCTGTTTGTGTTGGGGTGTCTGTTCCCGGACTATTTTGCCGTGATGGCGTGGGTCTTTGGCGCGCTGTGCTGGATGACGACGTTTACCCGGATCTGGAGCGGATACCTGACGCTGAAAACAGTTCAGCGCCAGGAATAATCAGAGATTACTTGCTGCTGTCCGGACCCCGTTCACCGCTGGCAACCGGATTTTTTGGATTGCTGCTCCACTCATACCAGCCGCCGTCGTAGACGGAGACGTTTTTCCAGCCCATCGCACGGGAATACATAAACGTTTCTGAAGCGCGCCAGCCGGTACCGCAATAGAAAGAGACCTGTTGATTCGGCAGGATATTCCATTGCTTCCACATGGCGGCGATGTCATCCGCGCTGCGCATGGTGCCATCCGGGTTATGAAAATCTTCCATATGCGTGGAGTCGCTGCCTGCGTGGCCCCAACGTGCGCCTGCAATCTCACCTTTTGGCTTAATGTAGCTGTAGCCACTGGTGGTACCGACAAATTCTGGCCATGAACGAATGCTCACCAAAGACGCATCCTGGCGATGCAGCAGACCGCGAGCCTGTTCCATATCGAGCATCAGCTGCGGCTGGGCAGGAATGGTCACGCCGAAATCTGGTTCTGGTTTCACCGTTGGCGGAGTGCCGCGTTCGACCGGTAAACCTGAGTCGGACCAGGTTTGCCAACCGCCGTCGAGCAGACGAACATCTTTCACGCCTGCGTACAGCATAATTTGCGCCACGCGAGCGGCGGCATAGACATCGCGACCGTATAAAATCACCGTGGTGTCATGGCGGATACCGTGCTTCGCCAGCATCGCTTTGAGCTGCGCGTCGGAAACTTTATTCCACAGCGGTTCGCTTTCAACTTCGTTGGTATCAATGTAGCCCGCACCAGGGATGTGGCTCAGCAGATACAACTTCGGCGCGCCCCAGGCGGCCTCAATCACTTTCCAGTCACCCGCCGGTTTAGCGGTTACGTTTTTACCCTGCTGCAGGTCGTGCAGCCACTGCGGGTACACCAGCTGTTCGAAGTGCGGCAGACGTTGCAGGCGGGCAGGGTCCGTAAGCGCATCGCTGAGGGTGGAGATATGGTTAAAGCCCACTTTTTGCAGGCGGGTTTTGACAGCCTGTATGTCGTTATCGTTGCCATACAGCGCCACCGGCGCGTCGGTGTTGAGTTGATGTGACTTAACCCAGGCGCTGAGTTGTTCATCATTCATCTTGTCGAGCCAGGCGGCAGACAGGTTCAGTGCGGAAGGTTCGTGTCCTGAAGGACCATTAAGCGACTGCGGCCAGCCGTTGTAAAAAGCGCTCTGACGGGTATCGATCGCCGCGCCTTGCTTTTGCTGTAACTGGTCGAGGGTGAGCGTCTGTGCTGTTTCAGCAGCCCAGGAAGAAGCGCAAGCGAGCCCTAAAGCCAGTGCCAGCGCGGTCATTTGAGAAACACGTTTCATCGAATAGCCCGACGTTGAAAAAAAGAGGACGACATTCTGTGCCGCCGGTTACGTAAAAACCTTGCGTTAACGCAGCATATCGCCACATTCACGCCCAGTTTTCCATCTGAAATACACGGCCTGCTGGCGGGACATCCTGCGCGTCATGGGTAACCTGTACCACTGGGATACCCAGCTTACGCACCTCGGTGAAGACCCATTGGCGAAAGGTGTCGCGTAGCGACGCATCCAGCCGACTAAAGGGTTCATCAAGTAACAGTGCCTGGGGCTGCGCCAGCAGTGCGCGGAGCAGGGCGACACGCGAGCGTTGTCCGCCGGAGAGCGATGCCGGATCGCGCGAATAAAAACCGGCCAGGTCAGCGCGTGCGAGAGCACTTTCCACCGCATGGCTTCTGGCGGGACCTTGCAGGCTGGCAGGTAGGGCCAGCAGTAAATTCTGCCCAACGCTGAAATGGTCAAACAACAACGCATCCTGGAACAGAATGCCAATCTGGCGCTGCGCCGTAGGCAGCGCGTCAACGCGTCGTGCGTTGAGCCACAGCTCGCCTGATGCCTGAAATTGAGGTGACAACGCCCCGACCATCCACGAAAACAGCGAAGACTTTCCACTGCCGGAGGAACCCATAATCGTGACAATGTCACTTTTATTAACCTGAAAGGTAACGTTCTTCAGCAGCGCAGTCGCACCCTGGTACAACGAAAGGTTTTGCACAATGAGCATTAGCGGAGTCCTTGTCGAAAGCGGCCAATCCACGCAGCGAGAAACGCCGTGAGTGCGAAAACTAACAGCGGTAACAGAAGCTGCCATAGCGCCTGAGTTGCCAGAATCGCAGTGCTACCGCCGCTGCTTAATGCCACCGCTTCGGTGGTCAACGTGGGAAAGCGTCCAGCGCCTAACCACAGCGTCGGCATATACTGGGCGATACTGACAGAGAATCCGACCGCGAAGGCAATCAGAGCCGAGCGAGCCAGTAGCGGGCATTTTACCTGCCAGAATATGCGGCCCCGCGTCCAGCCCAGCGTTTGCGCAATCAAAATCAATCGCGGGTCAATGCGCTGCCAGGCCGGTTTAAGCACAAATAGCATCCAGGGCATCACCCATAGCAGGTGTCCCCAGACAATGGTCCTCATCAGTCCATCTTGCCCGGCATATAACGCCAGCAAATACTGGCCGGTTACCAGCGGCAGTGCAGGCAAAATCAGCGGTAGCCAGACCCAACGGTGTCCGGTTTGCGGTCCCCATTCCAGCCAGGCAAAAAGTATCAGCAGCGCCAGCAGGCTGGAGACGAGTCCCAGTTGCAGACTATTGCCGAGCGCCTCGCTATTTAGCGATGAATAGTTGGCGAGCAGCGCCAGAACCAGTGCGCATAGCACACCGTTAAGGGGCAAAAGTTGTACTAATGAACGTTCGATTGTACAGGATGGAAAACGCAGGCGTTCACCGGTTGCCGCAGGAATGGTGTGGCGCCAGGCGCGCCATAACAGATACCCTGCCAGCGCGATGATGAAGAGCAACAGCACCAGCAACAGGCTGGCGAGCGCGCCTTTAGCCTGCTGCCCGGCATCGCCCTGACTGAGCCATTGCCAGCTCAACACGGCAAGCGTTGGCGGATTTCCGGGGCCAAGAACGATTGCCACATCCACAACGGAGAGTGACCAGGCAACAATCGCCAGCATAACTTTGCCTAATGCCGGGCCGATAGCGGGCAGTACCAGCCAGTTCAGGCATTGCAGTCGGCTGTAACCCAGCGAATCCAGCACGATAACCTGCTGCGAAAGTTGTTTTTCACTCAGTAGAGCCAAGAGGATCCATAACAAAAAAGCGCTCTCTTTCACCGCCAGCGTCACGCCAAGCCCAATGCCGTAACGGTCTGGTTGTGGGCTGAGGAACGGAAGCCATTGCCAGATTTTACCGCCTTCGGCAAAAACCAACAGCACGCTGGTGGCGAAGGCAACATGCGGGATCGCCAGCAGCCACGGAAGACGGGTGCTTAGTCGCGCCCAGCCTGCGCCGGGCCATAAAGCGAGGATCGCCAGCAGCGCGATGATTAGCGCGCCGCTGGCAGCCAGCCCTGTGGAAACCAGCGTCGCCAGTAATGCCTGCGGAAGTTGAGGGTCGGCAAAGAGAGCCAGCCAATGGGTTAGGCTAAGGGCTGGCGCTATCAGAGAGAAAGCCGCTGGCGCCAGCGGCAGATAAACTGCCGCCATGATGGCCCAGAGTAGCAAAATTAATGCGTACCGTAGCGGCGTAGCCATTCTTGTTCCAGAGCGTTTACCCAGGCAGCATGCGGTTCCGGCAGAACGGCAGGGAGTCCTTGTGGGATCCGTGCCAGCAGCGCATCACGCTGTTCGACAGGTAATTTTTGTGGATCAAGCACCGAAGGATCTCCCCAGACGCTCGGGTCAGCTTTGCGCAGCTGCGCTTCAGGTGAGAGCAGAAAGTTTGCCACCACTTTCGCTCCGGCGCTGGCGCGCGCATTCGCCGGAATAGCGACAAAATGCACGTTGCCGAGCATGCCCTGTGAAAAACCAAAACTGTAGCTGCTTTTGGGTAATTCGCCGCTGGTCACTTTTTGCTGCGCGTGGGCAGGGTTAAAGGTCAAGGATAAACGCAGGGTTCCAGAATTGAGCAGCGCATCCATTCGCGCAGGTGTGGGCGGAAAGTCTTTGCCTTCGCGCCACAGTACAGGGTGCAGTGTATCAAGATAATGCCACAACGGCGCGGTAACGTCGGCGAATGTGGCTGTATCTGGCGCGAGTTTTAGCGCTTGTGGTTGCGTGGTGAGCGAAATTAACAACTGCTCCAGAAACGCCGTACCGGTAAAGTCAGGCGGGCGCGGATAGGTCACCGTGCCGGGGTGCGCCTGCGCAAATTCAAGCAGTGCTTGCGGAGATTGCGGCGCCTGCGCGGTGAGATCGCGCCGGGCAATAAAGGTGAGTTGGGCACCGCCCCACGGGGATTCAGCCCCCTCCGTTGGCACGGAGAAATCCTCGCTCACCGGTTTTTGGGTATCAACATAGCGCCAGTTAGGCAACGTTTGCGCCCATTGGGTTTGCAGCAGCCCGGCTTCTTTCAGGGTGCGGAAATTTTCGCCGTTTACCCACAGTAAATCGACAGAGCCTCCGGTTTTTCGCCCGGATGCCGCTTCCGTCTGGATGCGTTTTACTGCGTCGGCGGCATCTGCCAGGCGTACGATTTTCAGGTTAATGGCGTAGTGCGTTTTCATCTCACCGCTAACCCAGTCGAGATACTGGTTAACTGCATTGTCGCCACCCCAGGCGTTGAACCACACCGTCTGACCGCGGGCATCATTTTTGATTTGCTGCCAGCCGTCGTTCTGGGCAAACGTCGCCAGCGGACAGAGCATTAAACTCAGGCACAATAAGCAGTAACGCATAGTATCTCCATGGCTAAAAATGGGGGAAGTCTCAGGTTTTTTTTCGTTGATGTTCAAGATAAAGGCTTCTCGCCACTGAAATTATTACGCTCAGAGCGAACAGGATGAACAGGCCGGTTACAAACCAAAATGTACCGCCGGTTAACAGGCTACCCGCCCATGAATAGACGATAGTGGCGGGTAACTGTCCGATGCCGGTGGCGATGAAAAAATGGCGAAACCGAATCGAGGTCAGGCCTGCCGCGTAGCTTACTGGATCGAACGGTACAAAAGGTAACAGGCGACAGACCAGAATGGTGTGCTTGCCATAGCGCTCGAAAAAAGCGTCCATATTGTTCAGCACCGTTTTTCCGGTCAGCTTTTCTACCGCACCGCGACCTAAAATACGGGCAATAAAAAAGCACAGCGCCGCACCTGCCATCGCACTGCTCCAGGACAGTATGCCGCCCCAAAATGCGCCAAACAGCGAGGCGTTGGCAAAGGTGATCACAAAAGCGGGAAGCGGGGCGACGATGGCCTGCAAGATCATCAGGAAGAATGAAACGACCGCCGCCTGAGTTCCGTAAGAACGAATAAAATTCTCAAGAGCATGCTGATCGAGCGTGGTAAATGCAGTCAG
>NZ_CP080033.1:2318481-2322912 GCF_019382635.1 Citrobacter sp. Colony219
ACTGAGCTTACCGATAAATACCAGGGTAATGCCTTCGCTGGCGAGTTCATGCGACATCAGCGTATAGATAAAGATACCGGGTAAGGTGGTAAGTGCCGATATTACGGTAAATGACCAGAACGGAATGGCCGTCAGCCCATAGGCGTAATTTTGAATATTATAGGGGAACAGCGGCACGAGCCGGGTCAGGATCAGAAAGTCTATTCCGCTTTGGGCAATTCCTTTTTCGATCGCCTGAAACGTCGCCGTATGCCCGACATGTTTCAGTAATAGTTCCCGCCCAAGCCAGCGTGCCAGTAAAAATGACAGCGCCGAGGCCACGGTTGCTGCCACTAACGAGATAAGCGTCCCTGCCACGGGGCCAAACAGCACACCGCCGACAATCACCAGTATGCTGCCGGGGATCAGGCACAGCGCCGCAACGATAAATAGCAGAATATAAAGCGCGTAGCCGAACAGCCCGCTTTGGTGGATGACATCTTGCAAATGATGGAGATTGGTTATCAGGTCGGTCAGACCATAATGATGGAAAACTCCCGCCAGAACGCAGAACAGGACCGCGACAATCAGCAGCCGGTATTCTGCTTTATGCGAACTTCTTTTTCATGGGGGTTCTCCTGTAAAACCGAGTGCAATGGAGCATTTTCGTCAGCGAAAAGTGCGCGCGAAGATATAATAAATTCCCGGCCGCAACAATGTATTACCGTCGCTTTATTGATTTTGCACAGAATAAACAGACTCTCCAGGCCGGGCCCGGAGAGTAAAAAACATAGGAGGTCAGACGCGGAATTTAGCCCATACCGGCGCATGGTCGGACGGTTTTTCCATGCTGCGAATTTCATAGTCGATGCCGGTTTCTTCGCAGCGTTCCGCCAATGGGTTGCTCGCCAGCAGCAGATCGATACGCAGACCACGGTTATCGTCAAAGCCTTTTGAGCGGTAATCAAACCACGAGAACTGGTCATTCTTTTCAGGATTTGCGTGACGATAGGTATCCACCAGACCCCAGCCCAACAGGCGTTCCATCCACTCACGCTCCTCCGGCAGGAAGGAACATTTTCCGGTACGCAGCCAGCGTTTACGGTTCTCTTCGCCAATGCCGATATCGAGATCGGTTGGGCTAATATTCATATCGCCCATGATCAATACCGGATTGTCGCGCTTCAACTCTGTCTCAAGATAGTTTTGCAGGTTCTGATAAAACGCGGCTTTGGCCGGGAATTTAGTTTCATGGTCACGGCTTTCGCCCTGCGGGAAATAGCCGTTGATCACAGTGATGCTGCCCAGAGGGGACGGAATTTCTGCCATGATGATACGACGCTGCGCTTCTTCGTCATCGCCCGGGAAGCCACGACGTACCGCAATTGGCGTTTCTTTCGTTAACAGCGCCACGCCGTAATGACCTTTCTGGCCGTGATAAAAGACGTTGTAACCGAGCTTTGCTACCTCTTCGAGAGGGAACATATCGTCGTGGACTTTTGTCTCCTGTAAGCCAATAACATCCGGTTGGTGTTTTTCGACAATGGCTGCCAGTTGATGGGGACGGGCACGCAGGCCGTTGATATTAAAAGAGACAAATTTCATAGTCACTGCCACTTTGCAAGATGAATAGTGCAAGGATGGTAGCAGAATTTCTGCAGACTGACTGCTTCTTGTCACCTGATTCCAACAATGATTGCTAATGGTGTTAACGATGGAGCAAAAACTGCACCGTTTTGGCGCGAAGCGCGCTGGAATGGAGCAATAATTTCCGAAAAATTTCGTATACGATCACAATTCCAGAATTATATTTGGCAACTGAATAAAACTGCGTTTTTTCCTCTGTTTAGTCGCCTGATGCGCAAACATATTCACTTTATATGCACATATAGTGAATATCGTCACGTTGTAACCTGTTGATATTCCGTCCTCGACCTCCGTTTATGCACTTTTTTCGCTGGCTGGCACGAACCCTGCAATCTACATTTACACCGCAAACACTATATTTATTAACATATAAATAACCTTTTATTTACCGTTGAGGTCGCTATGTCTCTGTCAATTACGCGTGAAAATTTTGATGAATGGATGATGCCTGTATACGCTCCGGCCCCTTTTATTCCGGTGCGGGGTGAAGGTTCACGTCTGTGGGATCAGCAGGGTAAAGAGTATATCGATTTCGCGGGAGGCATTGCGGTTAACGCGCTGGGTCACGCCCATCCGGCATTGCGCGAGGCATTAAACGACCAGGCGAGCAAATTCTGGCATACGGGAAATGGCTACACCAACGAGCCGGTATTGCGTCTGGCGAAAAAGCTCATTGACGCCACCTTCGCCGAGCGCATTTTCTTCTGTAACTCCGGCGCAGAAGCCAACGAAGCGGCACTAAAACTGGCGCGTAAATATGCCCACGATCGTTTTGGTAGCCAGAAGAGCGGGATTGTGGCGTTTAAAAATGCATTCCATGGCCGCACGCTGTTTACCGTCAGCGCCGGTGGTCAGCCCGCCTATTCACAGGATTTCGCGCCGCTGCCGCCGGATATCCGCCATGCCGTGTATAACGATCTCGATTCTGCCAGCCAGTTGATTGATGACACTACCTGTGCGGTTATCGTCGAGCCTGTCCAGGGCGAAGGCGGCGTGGTGCCGGCAACAAACGCGTTTTTGCAGGGGCTGCGTGAATTATGCGATCGCCATAATGCGCTGCTGATTTTTGATGAGGTTCAGACCGGGGTTGGCCGTACCGGCGAACTGTATGCCTATATGCACTATGGTGTGACGCCAGACCTGCTGACGACGGCCAAAGCCCTTGGCGGTGGTTTTCCTATTGGGGCGTTATTGACCACAGAACGTTGCAGCAGCGTGATGACCGTGGGCACGCACGGTACAACTTACGGCGGAAACCCATTAGCCACTGCCGTAGCGGGTAAGCTGCTGGAAATTGTTAACACGCCGGAAGTCCTCAATGGTGTGAAACAGCGTCATGACTGGTTTGTGGAGCGTATTAACGCCATTAACGAACGTTTTGGACTGTTTAGCGAAATTCGTGGGCTTGGACTGCTGATCGGCTGCGTACTGAATGCGGAATATGCCGGGAAAGCAAAACTCATCTCGCAAGAAGCGGCCAATGCAGGGGTGATGGTACTGATTGCCGGCGCTAACGTGGTGCGTTTCGCGCCAGCGTTAAACGTCAGCCAGGAAGAGGTGGCAACCGGGCTGGATCGTTTTGCGCTGGCATGCGAACGCATTAAAGCAGGAGGTTCATCATGATGGTGATTCGCCCCATTGAACGTGCTGATATTACCGCGTTGATGCAGCTTGCCGGTAAGACCGGCGGCGGATTGACCTCGCTACCGGCGAATGAAGCGACGCTAATGGCGCGTATCGAACGTTCGCTACAAACCTGGCGCGGTGAGTTGCCCAAAAGTGAGCAGGGATATGTGTTTGTGCTGGAAGACAGCGCCAGCGGAACTGTGGCGGGGATTTGCGCCATTGAGGTGGCGGTAGGACTTAACGATCCCTGGTACAACTATCGGGTCGGTACTCTGGTGCATGCCTCGAAAGAGTTGAATGTCTATAACGCATTGCCGACGCTGTTTCTCAGTAACGATCACACCGGAAGCAGTGAGCTTTGCACGCTGTTTCTCGATCCGGACTGGCGTAAAGAAGGTAACGGCTATTTGTTGTCGAAGTCGCGCTTTATGTTCATGGCCGCGTTTCGTGACCGTTTTAACGAAAAAGTCGTTGCAGAGATGCGGGGTGTCATTGATGAACACGGTTATTCACCGTTCTGGCAAAGCCTCGGCAAACGTTTTTTTTCAATGGAATTCAGCCGCGCAGATTTTCTCTGTGGCACCGGACAAAAAGCCTTTATTGCTGAGCTGATGCCTAAACACCCTATTTACACCCACTTCCTGTCGGAAGAAGCACAAAGCGTGATTGGCGAAGTGCATCCGCAAACGGCGCCAGCCCGTGCGGTGCTGGAGAAAGAGGGGTTTCGCTACCGTAACTATGTCGATATTTTCGACGGCGGGCCGACACTGGAATGCGATATCGACCGGGTGCGGGCAATACGTAAAAGCAGGCTGGTGGAAGTGGCGGAAGGTCAGCCAGCAACCGGCGATTATCCGGCCTGTCTGGTTGCCAATGAAAACTATCAAAACTTCCGCGTCATGCTGGTTCGCGCAGACCCGGATACCCAACGTCTGGTACTGACGGCGGCACAACTGGATGCCCTGAAATGCCACGCGGGCGACCATGTACGTTTTGTGCGTCTTTGTGCAGAGGAGAAAACAGCATGACACTATGGATAAACGGTGACTGGGTGACGGGGCTGGGCGAGCGTCGGGTGAAAACCAACCCAGTAGGTGGTGATGTGCTGTGGCACGGCAATGATGCCGATGCAACTCAGGTGGCGCAGGCGTGCCACGCAGCGCGTACGGCTTTTGCCGG
>NZ_CP080033.1:2323010-2323116 GCF_019382635.1 Citrobacter sp. Colony219
AGGAAACCGGCAAGCCGCGCTGGGAAGCTGCAACCGAGCTGACGGCGATGATCAATAAAATTGCCATCTCAGTGAAGGCGTATCACGCCCGTACCGGGGAACAGCA
>NZ_CP080033.1:2323123-2338609 GCF_019382635.1 Citrobacter sp. Colony219
CTGCCAGATGGCGCTGCGACGTTACGTCATCGCCCACACGGTGTTCTGGCCGTGTTTGGCCCGTATAACTTCCCCGGTCATTTGCCTAATGGTCATATCGTTCCGGCGTTGTTGGCTGGCAATACGTTGATTTTCAAACCCAGCGAGCTGACGCCGTGGACCGGTGAAGCCGTGGCAAAGCTGTGGGCGCAGGCGGGATTGCCGCCGGGCGTGCTGAACCTGGTGCAGGGCGGACGTGAAACAGGGCAGGCGCTGAGCGCGCTGGAAGACCTCGATGGTCTGCTGTTTACCGGCAGCGCCAATACCGGTTATCACCTGCATCGACAGTTATCTGGCCAGCCAGAAAAAATCCTCGCGCTGGAGATGGGGGGTAATAACCCGCTGATTATTGAAAACCCGGAAAATATAGATGCCGCCGTGCATCTGACCATTCAATCTGCGTTTGTTACCGCCGGACAGCGCTGTACCTGTGCCCGCCGCCTGTTAGTTAAAAAAGGCGCGCAGGGTGATGCGTTCCTGACGCGTCTGGTGGAGGTTAGTCAGCGTTTAATGCCCGGCAACTGGGATGCGGAACCGCAGCCGTTTATGGGCGGACTGATTTCCGAACAGGCCGCGCAGCATGTCTATGATGCCTGGCAGCGTCTCGCATCGTTAGGTGGCCGTACCCTGTTAGCACCGCGTCTGGTGAAAGCCGGAACGTCACTGCTGACCCCTGGAATCATTGAACTGACCGGAGCGGCGAACGTACCTGATGAAGAGGTTTTTGGCCCTCTGCTTGGCGTCTGGCGCTATGACAGCTTTGATGACGCGATTCGCATGGCGAACAACACTCGCTTTGGACTGTCGTGTGGGTTAGTTTCACCCGATCGCAGCCAATTTGATCAATTGCTGCTGGAGGCGCGGGCAGGGATCGTCAACTGGAATAAGCCGCTAACCGGCGCGGCAAGCACTGCACCGTTTGGTGGGATTGGTGCCTCAGGCAACCATCGCGCCAGCGCGTGGTATGCCGCAGATTATTGTGCCTGGCCGATGGCAAGTCTGGAATCACCAGCCTTAACGCTGCCAACGGCGCTTAGCCCAGGACTCGATTTTTCTCGTGAGGATAAGCGATGAAAGCCCGTGAGATTAATTTTGATGGTCTGGTGGGACTGACCCACCACTATGCTGGATTGTCATTTGGTAATGAGGCCTCAACCAAACACCGTTTTCAGGTGTCGAACCCTCGTCTGGCGGCGAAACAGGGTTTGCTAAAGATGAAAGCGCTGGCGGATGCGGGATTTCCCCAGGCGGTGATCCCGCCCCATGAGCGGCCTTATATTCCGGTGCTACGGCAGTTGGGATTCAGCGGCAGTGATGAGCAGGTACTGGAAAAGGTGGCACGGCAGGCACCTCACTGGCTCTCCAGTGCCAGTTCCGCTTCGCCGATGTGGGTGGCGAATGCGGCAACGGTCTGTCCTTCGGCAGATTCGCTGGACGGAAAAGTGCATCTGACGGTCGCGAATCTGAATAACAAGTTCCACCGTTCACTGGAAGCGCCAACCACAGAAGCGTTGCTAAGCGCGATCTTCCGCGATGAGAGCCGCTTTACGGTCCATAGTGCATTGCCACAGGTTGCGTTACTGGGTGATGAAGGCGCGGCAAACCATAACCGTCTCGGTGGTGATTACGGCGACCCCGGCATACAGGTGTTTGTCTATGGTCGTGAAGAGGGCAACGGCGCGCATCCGAAGCGTTATCCGGCGAGGCAATCCAGAGAAGCCAGCGAGGCTGTTGCGCGCCTGAATCAGGTGAACCCTAATCAGATTATCATTGCTCAGCAAAACCCGGATGTTATCGATCTTGGTGTGTTTCATAACGATGTTATTGCGGTATCAAATCGTCAGGTGCTGTTTTGCCATGAATTGGCGTTTGCCAACCAGCAGGCTTTGTTACAGCAGTTGCATAGCCAGGTGGCGGGATTTACGGCGCTGGAAGTTCCCCTGGCTGAAGTGTCAGTGCAGGATGCCGTGGCAACATATTTGTTTAACAGCCAGCTACTCAGTCGTGATGACGGTTCAATGATGTTGGTCTTGCCGCAGGAATGCCGGGAGCATGCAGGGGTATGGCATTATTTAAACCGTCTGCTTGAAGATGACAACCCGATTGACGATCTACGGGTATTCGATCTGCGCGAAAGCATGTCCAACGGTGGTGGCCCGGCATGTCTGCGCCTTCGGGTCGTGTTAACCCCACAGGAGCAACAGGCGGTGAACCCGGCGGTTCTTATGAATGATGTGCTGTTTAACACGCTGAATAACTGGGTTGATCGTTACTATCGCGATCGTCTTACCGCCGCAGACCTTGCTGACCCGCAGTTGCTGCGCGAAGGGCGTGAAGCCTTGGATACGTTGACGCAATTACTCAACCTCGGTTCGGTGTATCCCTTCCAGCAGGAGTGTACACGCCATGGATAATTTCCTTGCGCTGACGCTTGCGGGGGATTCGCCAGATGCCAACCGGGGGAAAGCTCACGGTTTTGACTGGCAATGGATCGGGCATGGCATGCTGGAGCTGACGCCGGTTGTTCCGGTTGAGCGTTCGCTGGTTTTGTCTGCGGGCATTCATGGTAATGAAACCGCACCAGTAGAAATGCTGGATACATTGTTGGCCGGGTTGTTTAGCGGCAAGCTGCCGCTGACATGGCGGCTATTGCTGATCCTGGGCAATCCGCAGGCGTTAGCTGCGGGCAAACGCTACTGTCATAGCGATCTGAACCGTATGTTTGGCGGCCGCTGGCAGATTTTTACCGCGAGTGAAGAAACGCGCCGAGCCCATGAACTTGAGCTGTGTCTGGACGATTTTTACGCGCGGGCGCAAGAGTCAGTACGCTGGCATCTGGATCTGCATACCGCGATTCGCGGCTCACAGCATCTGCGTTTTGGCGTGCTGCCACAACGTAATGTTGCCTGGGACGAAGATTTTCTGGGATGGCTGGGAGATGCAGGACTTGAGGCGCTGGTGTTCCATCAGACGCCTGGCGGTACGTTCACCCATTTTAGCGCTGAACATTTTGGCGCGCTGGCCTGTACGCTGGAACTGGGTAAAGCGCTGCCGTTTGGACAAAACGATCTGTCCCAGTTTGCGCAGACGGCGGATGCGCTGGAGAAACTGCTGCAAGGCGAGCGAATCCCTACGGGAGAAACATCTCCGCTGCGCTACCGCGTAGTGTCGCAAATCACGCGGCGCAGCGACGATTTTATTCTCCATATGGATAACCAGACGCTCAACTTTACCCCCTTTAAAGAGGGGACCTTGCTGGCGCAGGATGGTGATGAACGTTTTATCGTCACCCATAACGTTGAATATGTTCTCTTTCCTAATCCAAATGTGGTCTGTGGTTTACGCGCGGGACTGATGCTGGAAAGGTTGTAAAAGATATATCCGCCCTCGGGTTAATCTCTGAGGGCTTATTATTGCGTGCTGTTTGTATTTATTACGGATTATTCCTGGTAAGCTGCTTTCTTAATAACCAGGTTTCAGGTATAGTTCTTCATAATTCTTTCAAAATCATCGTGTTGTAATTTTTTATTTCAACTCTCCGCAATTTATTCTTTTTTTCTTCATAATTGATGAAAGTTTGTTTTTTACACTTTCATTGTTTTACCGTTGCTCTGATTAATTGACGCTTAAGTCGGTAAAGTTAATCCCGTCAACACGACATCACATTGCATAAGCTTCGTATGAATGTCGTAAGAATAACTGAAAGGAAGGATAGAAATTATGCGTAAATTGACTGCTCTGTTTGTTGCCTCTACCCTGGCGCTGGGCGCTGCAAACCTGGCTCATGCCGCTGACGCTACCACAGCAGCTCCGGCAGATGCCAAACCGATGATGCACCACAACGGTAAATTCGCCCCGCATCACGACATGATGTTTAAAGACCTGAACCTGACCGATGCACAGAAACAGCAGATCCGCGACATCATGAAAGGTCAGCGCGATCAGATGAAACGTCCTCCGCTGGAAGAACGCCGTGCAATGCACGATATCATCGCCAGCGATAGCTTCGATAAAGCGAAAGCTGAAGCGCAGATTGCGAAGATGGAAGAGCAGCGCAAAGCTAACATGCTGGCGCATATGGAAACGCAGAACAAAATTTACAACATTCTGACCCCGGAACAGAAAAAACAGTTTAATGCTAATTTTGAGAAGCGTCTGACAGAACGAGCAGCGCAGAAAGGTAAAATGCCACAAGCTGCCGAATAATCGGTAGGCGTCTATACTCAATCATTCATGCTGTGTCGGAGCAGATTGCCCCGGACAGCGTGAAAAAAAACTCAAGACCGCCGGCCTTGTCCACAACACGTTTAACGATGTGGGCAGGATCGGCGGTTTTTTCTTTCCTACCTATTGCACAGCGCTTGGGACAGGTTATGCTCCTGAGGCCCGCGAAAATGCTACCTGGATCAGCGCGTTAAACTTTTTTGCAAAACGCCATGGTCATCGCTAAGGCAAATCAACTCTGCTGCCGATAACAACGAGCAGGGTGAATGATAACAATGATGATTTGGCTGCCTGATGACGGCATGTCGGCGCACAGTGCCTTTCTGGAGGGATGATGGAGTACTTTGATATCCGCAAAATGCCGGTTAATCTCTGGCGTAATGGTGCGGGAGAAACGCGTGAAATATGTTGTTTTCCGCCAGCAACGCGCGACTTTCACTGGCGGGCGAGTATTGCCTCCATTGCTGCGAACGGCGAATTTTCACTCTTTCCCGGAGTTGAGCGCGTTATTACACTGCTCGAAGGGGGAGAAGTCACGTTGGAAGGTGCTAACACGCTACCGCATACGCTAAAACAGCATCAGCCTTTTACGTTCGCCGGTGACCGCGTGGTAAAAGCGAAGCTGACGGAAGGACAGATGTCGATGGATTTTAATATCATGACCCGTCGGGATGTTTGCCAGGCTAAAGTTCGTGTGGCTGACCGGACGTTTACGACCTTTGGTTCGCGTGGCGGCGTGGTATTTGTTATTAGCGGAGCCTGGCAACTGGGGGATAAGTTGCTGACGGCTGACCAGGGGGCGTGCTGGCATGACGGTAAGCATACGTTGCGACTGTTGGAACGCGAGGGGAAGTTGTTGTTTAGTGAGATTAACTGGAAGCCAGGTTTTTCGCCTGATTCGGTGCAATGACGTCGTTTGGGCCGGATAAACCATTTTGTGGTTATCCGGCACGGGTAAATCAGCGAATTACCATTTTTTCCAGAAGTCGTCAAACACCGTAATCGGTGGGCGACGTTTGTGTTCTGTTTTCACGTACCAGCCTTCAATTTTCTTCGCAACGTCGGCATTCAACGTTTTTCCTTCCAGATAATCGTCAATGTTGTCGTAGGTAACGCCTAATGCGGCTTCATCTGGCAGAGAGGGACGATCGTCTTCGAGGTCGGCGGTTGGCGCTTTCTTGTATAAATGCTCAGGGCAACCCAATGTCGCAAGAAGCTGCTTACCCTGACGCTTGTTGAGGCGGAATATTGGGTTAATGTCAGTGCCGCCATCGCCATATTTGGTAAAGAATCCGGTAATGGCCTCTGCGGCGTGATCGGTACCCACGACAACACCGCTGGTCATTCCGGCGATACTGTATTGTGCCTTCATACGCTCGCGGGCTTTTTCATTGCCGCGCACAAAATCACTCAGTTCAATACCTGCTTCGCGCAATGCCTGCTCGCTGGCCAATACCGCGCCTTTGATGTTGACGGTGAGTACACGGTCAGGTTGTATAAACGCTATCGCGTCCTGACAGTCCTGTTCATCGGCCTGCACACCATAAGGCAGTCGCACGGCAATAAACTGCAAAGCATCGTTACCCGTTTCCTCACGTAACTCGGAAATCGCCATTTGGCATAACTTTCCGGCCAGGGTTGAGTCCTGTCCGCCGCTAATCCCTAACACCAGCGATTTAAGAAAAGGGTAGGTTTTGAGGTACGATTTCAGAAAATCCACGCTGCGGCGAATTTCCTCTTCTGCATTAATATGTGGTTTGGCGCCAAGTGCCCGGATTATCTCTTGCTGCAGAGTCATTTAACCCCCTATGGAAAATAAAATGATCAAAAATAACGATGTGTTAAAGCTAACGCGTTGACGTCCAAACGACAAGGGATGCAGCCGGATATAACATCATTTTGTTTTGATAGAATTTTCTGAAATGACCCGAGTATCAACTGACAGCTTGAAAAATGCGTTGTTGTGCTCCAGGCTTATATAACACGCTGAAAAACAAGAGGACGGAATATGAACAAGAATCTAACAGGAATTCTGAGTGCAGCGGCGGTATTGACTATGCTGGCAGGCTGTACGGCTTACGATCGTACTAAAGACCAATTTGTGCAGCCCGTGGTGAAAGATGTGAAGAAAGGGATGAGCCGGGCGCAAGTGGCGCAGATTGCCGGTAAACCTTCTTCTGAAGTCAGCATGATCCATGCGCGTGGTACATGTCAGACCTACATCCTGGGTCAACGAGATGGTAAAGCAGAGACCTATTTTGTTGCATTAGATGATACTGGGCACGTGATTAATTCCGGCTACCAGACCTGTGCGGAGTACGACACCGACCCGCAGGCAGCGAAGAAGTAACAACTGTTTATTGCCTGAGCACTCTGACGAACCGGCCGCTGTGCCGGTTTTTTTGTGTCACGCGATCTTATTTATTGTCGCGAATTATTTGCCCGAAGTGTGAGGGGTGTCATAACCACAGGTCAAGGAGAGACAATTTAGTTGGTCAATGAAATACCATCCGCGGGTGCAATCCCGTATACTCATTTCAGCCACCTAAAAAAGTAATTTAGCTGACGCAAGTTACCCAGAGCATGGATGCAGGTTATGGCTTGCGGAGTGTCTGGTACACAGATAATCGCACATGAGGATCGTTTTAATGGAAAAGAAACACATTTATCTGTTTTGTTCTGCGGGCATGTCGACTTCTTTGTTGGTCTCGAAGATGCGTGCTCAGGCTGAAAAATACGAAGTGCCGGTTATCATTGAAGCGTTTCCCGAAACGCTGGCCGGAGAAAAAGGCCCAGTAGCCGATGTTGTGTTATTAGGTCCACAGATTGCTTATATGTTGCCCGAAATTCAGCGTTTGTTACCCAACAAACCTGTAGAAGTGATTGACTCGCTGTTGTATGGCAAAGTCGATGGTTTAGGCGTGCTTAAGGCTGCAGTTGCAGCAATTAAAAAAGCCGCAGCAAATTAATTATTTTAAATTTTCCCGTCAAAGAGTTATTTCATTAACATTCACCGCAATTGTTAATTGCGGTATTTAAGGGTATTTTTCTATGAGTAACGCTATTGCTTCACTTGAAAAGGTACTCCTTCCTTTTGCTGTAAAAATTGGAAAGCAGCCACACGTTAATGCAATCAAAAACGGTTTTATTCGTTTAATGCCGTTAACCCTCGCAGGGGCTATGTTTGTATTAATCAATAACGTTTTCCTGAGCTTTGGGGAGGGGTCGTTTTTTTATTCCATGGGCATTCGACTTGATGCTTCAACTATTGAAACACTAAATAGTTTAAAAGGCATCGGTGGGAACGTCTATAACGGTACGCTGGGTATTATGTCATTGATGGCGCCATTCTTTATCGGTATGGCGTTGGCGGAAGAACGCAAGGTCGATGCGCTGGCTGCTGGTTTATTATCTGTCGCCGCATTTATGACAGTCACACCTTACAGTGTGGGTGAAGCCTATGCCGTGGGTGCTAACTGGCTGGGCGGTGCGAACATTATTTCCGGTATTATTATCGGCCTGGTGGTCGCGGAAATGTTCACCTTCGTCGTGCATCGTAATTGGGTTATTAAATTACCTGATAGCGTTCCGGCTTCTGTTTCTCGCTCCTTCTCTGCACTGATTCCTGGCTTCATTATCCTCTCTATTATGGGGATCATCGCCTGGGCGTTGAACACCTGGGGAACGAACTTCCACCAGATCATCATGGATTCCATTTCAACTCCGCTGGCGTCACTGGGTAGTGTGGTGGGTTGGGCGTACGTGATTTTTGTTCCGCTGTTGTGGTTCTTTGGTATTCACGGTTCTTTGGCACTGACTGCACTGGACAGCGGTATCATGACCCCTTGGGCGCTGGAAAACATCTCTATCTACCAACAGTTTGGTTCCGTAGACGCGGCACTGGAAGCGGGTAAGACGTTCCACGTCTGGGCGAAGCCGATGCTGGACTCCTATATTTTCCTGGGAGGGAGTGGGGCAACGCTGGGTCTGATTATTGCTATCTTCCTGGCATCTCGTCGCGCTGATTATCGTCAGGTAGCAAAACTGGCACTGCCATCAGGTCTGTTCCAGATTAACGAACCCATTCTGTTCGGTCTGCCGATTATCATGAACCCGGTTATGTTTATTCCATTCATCCTGGTTCAGCCGATTCTGGCAGCGATTACCCTGGCCGCTTATTACACAGGCATTATTCCACCAATTACCAACATTGCACCGTGGACTATGCCAACCGGCTTGGGCGCATTCTTTAACACCAACGGTAGCGTCGCTGCTCTGCTGGTCGCGTTGTTTAACCTTGGCATCGCAACGCTGGTGTACCTGCCATTTGTGGTCGTCGCCAACAAAGCTCAGAACGTCATTGATAAAGAAGAAAGCGAAGAAGATATCGCTAACGCATTGAAATTCTAAATTTAATCCGGCATGGCTATGCGGCCATGCCGGACTGAACCAGAGGAAAAAAGTATGTTGGATATCGAGAACATCGTCGACACGCAGTCAGAAGCAGAAGAGCTTGAAGAAGTGGTGATGGGGCTCATCATCAACTCGGGTCAGGCGCGTAGCCTGGCGTATGGCGCGCTCAAAATGGCCAAACAGGGTGATTTTGAGTCAGCGAAGACCATGATGGAACAGTCTCGCATGGCGCTGAACGAAGCACACCTTGTCCAGACTAAACTGATTGAAGGCGATCAGGGTGAAGGTAAAATGAAAGTCAGCCTGGTGCTGGTCCATGCACAGGACCACCTGATGACGTCGATGCTGGCACGTGAACTGGTGACAGAACTGATTGAGCTTCACGAGAAGCTGAAATAGCGAGGAGTGCAGAATGCAGCTACAGATTAACGCACCGGAAATCAAAACCGTCTATGAGCAGCAGCTTTTTAATGGCAAAAATTTTCATGTGTTCATCTATAATAAAACTGAGAGTATCAGTGGGCTGCATCAGCATGATTACTACGAATTTACCCTTGTATTAACTGGACGTTACTATCAGGAAATCAACGGTAAGCGTGTACTGCTTGAGCGCGGAGACTTTGTCTTTATCCCGTTGGGATCGCATCACCAAAGTTTCTATGATTTCGGCGCGACGCGAATTCTTAACGTTGGTATCAGTAAACGTTTTTTTGAACAGCACTACCACCCGTTGCTGCCATTTTGTTTTGTCGCATCGCAGGTGTATCGGGCGAACAGCTCGTTTCTTACCTACATCGAAACGGTTATAGCATCACTGAACTTTCGTGAAAGTGGACTGGATGAATTTGTAGAAGTGGTCACCTTCTATATTATTAATCGGTTACGCCATCATCGGGAAGAGCAGGTGCTGGATGATATTCCACAATGGCTTAAAACTACCGTGGAAAGCATGCATGACAAAAGGCAGTTCAGCGAAAATGCGCTGGAAAATATGGTACACCTGTCCGCAAAATCCCAGGAGTATCTGACCCGTGCAACCCAGCGTTATTACAGTAAAACGCCAATGCAGATTATTAATGAAATCCGCATTAATTTTGCTAAAAAACAGCTGGAAATGACTAACTATTCTGTAACTGATATTGCCTATGAGTCTGGTTACAGTAGTCCGAGCTTGTTTATTAAAACGTTTAAAAAGCTGACGTCGTTTACACCAAATAGCTATCGTAAGAAATTAACGGAATTTAATCAGTAAATTTTATTTACCAATAACCAATTTTTATAGCTTGCCCAAAATAGCGCCGGGACTGCCACGCTATACCTGACGAATGGGTTGAGCATAATACGTGTCAGTGTTTTTACACTGAAGGGAGAAATTATGAGCCAGAAATTAAAAGTCGTCACTATCGGTGGCGGGAGCAGCTACACCCCTGAATTACTTGAAGGCTTTATTAAGCGTTATCATGAATTACCGGTCTCTGAATTGTGGCTGGTGGATGTCGACGGTGGTAAAGAGAAGCTGGACATTATTTTTGACCTCTGCCAGCGCATGATTGATAAAGCTGGCGTCCCGATGAAAGTGTATAAAACGCTGGATCGCCGCGAAGCGCTGAAAGATGCTGATTTCGTTACTACCCAGTTGCGGGTTGGGCAACTGCAAGCCCGTGAAAAGGATGAACGCATTCCGCTGAGCCACGGGTATCTGGGGCAGGAAACCAACGGCGCTGGCGGGCTGTTCAAAGGCCTGCGTACCATTCCGGTTATCTTTGATATTGTGAAAGATGTGGAAGAACTGTGCCCGAATGCGTGGGTGATCAACTTCACTAACCCAGCCGGGATGGTGACTGAGGCGGTTTATCGCCATACGAATTTCAAGAAATTCATCGGGGTATGTAATATTCCGATCGGCATGAAAATGTTCATCAGCGACGTGCTGGCGCTGAAAGAGAGCGATGACTTATCCATCGATCTGTTTGGTCTGAACCATATGGTCTTCATTAAGGATGTTCTGGTCAACGGTGTGTCACGCTTTGATGAACTGCTGGACGGCGTTGCGTCGGGTCAGTTGAAAGCCTCTGGCGTGAAGAACATCTTCGATCTGCCGTTCAGTGAAGGGCTGATTCGTTCACTGAGGCTGCTGCCGTGCTCGTATTTGCTGTACTACTTCAAGCCAAAAGAGATGCTGGCGATTGAAATGGGCGAATATTACAAAGGTGGTGCACGCGCACAGGTGGTACAGAAAGTAGAAAAGCAACTGTTTGATCTGTATAAAAATCCTGAGTTGAATGTTAAGCCGAAAGAGCTGGAACAGCGTGGCGGGGCTTATTACTCTGATGCCGCGTGTGAAGTCATCAATGCTATCTACAACGACAAACAGACCGAACATTACGTCAACATTCCTCATCATGGCCACGTTGATAATATTCCTGCGGACTGGGCCGTTGAGATGACCTGCACGCTGGGGCGCAATGGTGCAACTCCGCACCCACGTATCACCCATTTCGATGAAAAGGTTCTGGGGCTTATCTATACCATTAAAGGTTTTGAAGTGGCGGCGAGCAACGCAGCACTGAGCGGCGAGTTGAATGATGTGCTGCTGGCGTTGAACCTGAGCCCGCTGGTGCATTCCGACACTGATGCTGAAATTCTTGCCCGTGAGCTGATTCTGGCGCATGAAAAATGGCTGCCAAATTTCGCCGGATGCATCGAGAAACTTAAAAGCGAACAACACTAACTGAGGTTGGCTATGGAACGCGTACTGATTGTGAATGCGGATGATTTTGGCCTGAGCAAAGGACAAAACTACGGCATTGTTGAAGCCTGTCGCAATGGCATTGTCACCTCAACCACGGCCCTGGTGAATGGCGAGGCGATAGAGCATGCGGTACAGCTTAGTCGCGATATACCGGAGCTTGCCGTTGGGATGCACTTTGTCCTGACGCTCGGCAAACCGTTAACGGCTATGCCGGGTCTGACGCGTGACGGTGTGTTAGGGAAATGGATCTGGCAGATGGCAGAGGAAGAAACGTTGCCGCTGGAAGAGATTTCTCGGGAGCTGGCTGCACAGTATCAGCGTTTTATTGACCTGTTCGGGCGGGAGCCGACGCATCTGGATAGTCATCACCACGTGCATATGTTCCCGCAGATTTTCCCGATTGTCGCCAGTTTTGCCGCGGAGAGAGGGGTTGCGTTGCGGATCGATCGGCAGACAGTGTTCCAGGCGTCCGATTTACCGGAAACGTTGCGTACCTCCCAGGGATTTAGCAGTGAGTTTTATGGCGACGCGATTTCTGAGGCCCTGTTTTTGCAGACGCTGGACGCGTCCGCAGACCGGGGAGAGTCCTCGCTGGAAGTGATGTGTCATCCGGCGTTTATCGATGACATCATTCGACAAAGTGCCTACTGTTACCCCCGCTTAACTGAGCTTGACGTACTGACGTCTTCGTCATTGAAATACGCTATTGCGGAGCGCGGTTATCGTCTTGGCAGTTTTCTGAACGTTTAATTCCTGAGTTGGCGGCGCGTCGGTGCGCCGCATTTTTTTGTCTGCGTCATTGATGTTTGCTGCAACTTATCTGTTCCCCCCATTATCGCCACCCACTTCACGAATTCACTGTTTTTGCACCGTCCAGGGGTAAAATCAGCTAAGATAGCGTTTTTCAGATTTTTAGAATTTGTCTTTAGTGAAGCAACTGATTATGAAACCTCTTCGCCAACAAAATCGTCCGGTCATCAGCTATGTTCCTCGCGTGGAGCCCGCTCCGCCAGAGCATGCGGTGAAAATGGATGCGTTTCGTGACGTATGGATACTGCGCGGAAAATATGTCGCTTTTGTCTTAATGGGGGAGGCGTTTCAGCGTTCGCCTGCATTTACGGTTCCGGAGTCGGCCCAGCGCTGGGCTAACCAGATTCGCCAGGAAAACGAACTGAGCGATTAATCGGATATAAAAAAACCGCCGGAGCATAACTCACTGGCGGTTTTTTGTTTTGCGCAGACAGGCTTTTAGCGATGCGCCAGTTCGGCGTGATCGTCGCTGTCCAGAATCGATTTATCGGTCTGTTTCAGCCATTGGCTGGTCAGCGTACCAGCGGTCATGGAACCGCTAACGTTCAATGCAGTACGCCCCATATCGATCAGCGGTTCAACTGAGATCAACAGAGCAACCAGTGTGACCGGCAGACCCATGGCAGGCAGTACGATCAGTGCCGCGAAGGTCGCGCCGCCGCCCACACCCGCAACTCCTGCTGAACTGACGGTCACGATACCCACCAGCGTGGCAATCCACATTGGGTCCAGCGGGTTAATGCCGACAGTTGGTGCCACCATCACGGCCAGCATCGCCGGATACAGACCCGCACAACCGTTTTGACCAATCGTTGCACCAAAAGAGGCGGCAAAGCTGGCGATGGACTCAGGGACGCCCAGACGGCGGGTTTGCGCTTCAACGTTCAGTGGAATAGAAGCGGCACTGGAACGGCTGGTGAAGGCGAAAGTCAGTACTGGCCAGACTTTGCGGAAGTATTTCAGTGGGCTAACGCCGTTAATACCCAGCAGGATGCCGTGTACGACGAACATAATGCCCAGGCCGAGATACGAAGCAACGACGAAGCTACCCAGCTTGATGATGTCCTGCAGATTGGAACCGGCAACCACTTTGGTCATCAGCGCCAGAACACCATACGGCGTCAACTGCATCACCAGACGAACCAGCTTCATCACCCAGCTTTGCAGGGTATCGATAGCCGTTAATACGCGCTCGCCTTTTGGCGCATCATCTTTCAACAGCTTCAGTGCGGCAACACCGAGGAATGCAGCAAAGATGACCACGCTGATAATCGACGTCGGGTTAGCGCCGGTCAGATCGGCAAACGGGTTTTTCGGGATAAACGACAGTACCAGTTGCGGAACGCTGAGGTCAGCCACTTTGCCAACATAGTTGGTTTCAATAGCGTTCAGACGTGCAGTCTCGGCACCACCTTGCACCAGGCCTTCGGCGGTCAGGCCGAACAGGTTGGTTACCAGAACCCCGACCAGTGCGGCAATCAGCGTTGTAAACAGCAGCGTGCCGATGGTCAGGAAGCTGATTTTACCTAACTGAGAGGCGTTGTGCAGACGCGCAACGGCGCTGAGAATAGACGCAAATACCAGCGGCATGACAATCATCTGCAGCAACTGGACATAACCGTTGCCGACAATGTTGAACCACTGTACGGAATCTTTAAGAACCTGGCTGTCGGAGCCATAAATGGTATGCAGGGCGAGACCAAACACCACGCCCATGACCAGACCGACCAGTACTTTTTTGGCCAGACTCCACTGTTTGTGGCGGGCTTGCGCCAGCACGAACAGCAGTACTACGAACACGATAATGTTCGCGATTAATGGAAAGTTCATCCCCGTTCTCCTGATCTTATTATGCGTATCACCATGCAATGGTGATTCTGTTGGCGCAAGATTAGCAGAACTGTGACTTGCCTCTTATATTCAAATGGAATTGTTTATACCTAAAATGACATTTTGGCCGATTTATTAGTCAACCTGGTGCGTTATAAAACGATTAAACTGCATTTGCAGCGTATTAATCATCTGTGATGACCAGCGTACCGCGCTGTTCTCTTGTACGGTCTGCGGCATCCAGATAGCCCAGGCAAACAGCGCCATGCACAGGAACCGTTCCAGTTGGTTGCCTTTTTGCGGCACGAGGATGGGCAGACGAAAACGCCAGCGGCAGGGCCAAAGCAGGGGAACGCCTGCCGGAGTCAGCATGTCAGCCAGAATGTGACTGAGATAACCGAGAACCATACCTTGTAAGGCATCGGCCGGGATTATCCAGCTATCCGGAACTTTCAGGTAAAACGTGGCCAGCAGGGCAAAGACGGCCAGCAGGCTGTGAGTAAACCCGCGATGGCCAAATGCCCGGGCAATAGGCTTTGATATCCACTTCAGCCGCTGCCCGAGCAGGGATTTCGGGTGATCGATATCGGGTAGCAGGCAGGTTAAAATGGCCGAAGGTACAATATGCCACCAATCACCCTGAGCAAGAACGGGCGTCAGCTCGGCATTTTTGGCAAATACCGCACAGGCAATAGAAAAAAGGAGATGGCCTTCCGCCGTCATGATAAAACCCAATGAACTGTCAATTCATACAGTATAGGGGTTTTATACAGTAGGCGGAAGAGGTGACGTTGTAACCCTTTGTCACAAATGCACGATTAACGCGCCAACCAACCGCCGTCCACGGCAAGCGTGTAACCATTGATATAGTCAGAAGCCTGGCTGGCGAGAAAAACGACCGGGCCTTGCAAGTCATCCGGTGTTCCCCAGCGCCCTGCGGGAATGCGATCGACAATTTGCTGATTACGCGTACTGTCTTCACGCAACTGCTGCGTATTGTTTGTCGCCATATAACCGGGTGCGATGGCATTGACATTAATTCCCTGAGCCGCCCACTCATTAGCCAGTAAGCGGGTGATTCCAAGCACGCCACTTTTTGATGCGGTGTAGGAAGGAACGCGGATCCCGCCCTGAAAAGAGAGCATTGAGGCAATGTTAATGATTTTTCCGCCGTTGCCCTGAACCAGAAACTGGCGCGCCACTGCCTGTGACAGGAAAAAAACGGATTTGAGATTCAGATTCATCACGTCATCCCAGTCTTTTTCACTAAAATCCAGCGCATCCTGACGACGTATGGTTCCCGCATTGTTGACCAGAATATCGACCCGGCCAAACGCGGCCACAGTTTGGGTCACTATGCCAGACAGCGCCTCTTGTTGGCTGAGGTCGGCCTGAATGGCCATAAAACGCCGACCGAG